>NZ_PYAS01000008.1 GCF_003014695.1 Dyadobacter jiangsuensis
TGGTCAATTTGCTCCGAAACGGGGTGGTCAATTTCGCCCGGAACAGGTGGTCAGTTTAAACTGAAACGGGGTGGTCAATTTCACCGAATTTTCCAACTACGGCAAAGGGATCAGACAACTTCCGTTTTATGCCAGTCGCCGGAAGTTGATGGGTTTTTCCAGGATTAAATCCGGGGCGACTTATCACAAATGTTTACGGGAGCTGGTCAGCTACGGCTACCTGGACTATCATCCTTCTTTTCACCCGCAACAAGGGAGTCGTATAGTGTTGACCGCAACTACGGTTTCTTCGGATGATGATCGATGAGAAGCTGTTAATCGAGCTCTTCGAACAGAGAGACCGAAAACGTAGAGAGGCCCTGTTTGAGCTTTTCCGAGAGGATCTTTTTGCCAGCCTGACACGTGCCAGGATTGCAGATATGATTAATATCAAATTAGGCAGACCAGGGCTTATCACAGCAGAAGATGTGCGCTACTGCCGGTTCTACTTCAAGGACAAAAAAACTAGGCGAATTCCCAGAACTGTGGAAAAGACAATACGTAAGCCGGATCAATCCCAAGATGCTGAGAATTTTCAATCGAGCGCATTCAAGGTAACCGATCCGGGTGAAATCAAGCTAGAAGACCAATTTAAGTTCAAATCAAAACATTCAGCCAAACAATGAAAAAGCAATTTCACTTCATCGTGCAGGCCAAAGGCGGCGTGGGCAAAAGCCTGCACACCTATCTGAGGGCGCTTTCCGAAGCGGGCAGCTCTTCTCTCTTTGTTGACCTTGACAGCTCTACAAAAACCTCGTCCAGGCAACTCGCCTTTCTAGGACAAGACCGGTTTGAAGCTTTCTCTCTGCTGGACAACCGCGAAAGGCTAATGCGGGACCTCTTCATAGGCTACGTGGAAAGCCTGGTAGATAGCCCCTTCGAGAAAGTGTATATGGATTTCGGGGCTCCGGAAAGTGAGCAACTGCCTGCTCTGATCACTCGGGATATCGATTTGAAGGAATGGTGTGACGAGCTTGGCATTGAAGCCATATTCCATATCATCATCGGCGGTGGTGGAGCGTATCTGGCCAGTATACAGTTTTTGGAAAAGATGCGGGCAGCATTAAGATCAAAATTTGAGATCGTGATCTGGCAAAACCTGTTTGGTTTTAACCAGTTTCCAGGCTTGTCCAAAGAGCTCGAGGACAACTGCACCGCACTCGGACTTGACCTCAGACGCTTCGGAGATTTCGAGCCAGCTTCACTTTTGGGCGGACAGATCCTTGACGGCATCCGTAACGGCTATGCGCTGAAAGACTACCCACCAGGCGCAAGGCTCAGGCTGAAAAAGGAGCTCAAAGAAAATTTCAGCGATGAATAGCCCGGAGCCCAACCGTCTTACCCAGACCAGGGGTAAGTATGCGGCCAAGTACGGCCACGATATCGATGACTGGTCAGCCCTGTTTCTGACTGAAACCCAGGAGCATTTTCAAAACCTGGAAATCAGGGTCGGCAAATCCATTGCAGCCATCGACCGGGCTGCATTGGAGCTGAAAGGCAGGAAACGGTTCTTGCAGTTTCAAGACCGTAACCAGGCGCTATTTTACGGCTTAGGAGTAAGTGCTCCTTACTCCATTGCAGGGATTGTCATATCTGTTTTATTCTATGTACTGATACGCAATGGGCAGCAGTATGTAGAGCGGCAACGGATTTTGGATGAGTACGAAAATGCTCCCGCTTACAGGCAGATCATGGAGCAGGGAAAGATTGTTGAGTACAATAGGATGCAGTACCTGCAACTGACGCCTTTACCTAAAAAAGGTCAGCCTCAGATCGGCAAACACTACATCTATGACTCCCAGGGCAAACGGGTGCTGGTGCCGCTCGGGGCCGAATAGGACAGCTTGTTTTTCAAACGATTTCGAACAAAAGCGAACAACTTCAAACGCTTTCGAACGAATTCAAACACTTTCAAACAAATCCGAATTTTTTAGAACGGAAGCGAACGCTTTCGAACAGTTTCGAACATGGGCTGTAGTTTTCTCCCTAGCCAGCTATCGCCGGTACGTCGCAAAATGCGACTCCCCGGCGGAGCTGGCCAGGAGAAACCCCTGGACCCCTGCTATTCGCCTCCGGCTCATAGTTAATCCCAAAAGACATATGCAAAATCAGAAAACGAAAGGCAGACCGCCCAAAGACAAAGGCACTGCTAAAAGGGAACACTTTTCAGTCTGGGTGAGCGCTGATCAGAAAACCCAGATCATTCAAATGATCGAAAAAAGCGGGCTTTCCGCCAGTCAGTATTTCTTGACATTGGCGCTGGACGTCCCTTTTAAAAAACCACAGAAAAGATCGCTCCCAAAGGCGACTGCAGACACAGTCCGAATACTGGAACAGCTCTCAGGTATCCTGTCGCTGGCGGTTCTCAAGACCAAAGATCAACAGATGCTTTCCGCTCAATGGCAACAGAGTAGTCAGCGTGTCCGCTTACTTGCTGACCTTATCACCTTATGGGTATTTGAATCCTTTGAGATCCGTCGCATAAAGCAGACGCTTGATAGCCTGTGCTCATGGTTAAATGGGTTGACAGGCTTTTTGTCGCTGTTTCCTGATGAGCTTGAAAGCAAGCAGCAGCTTATTGAAGAGTGCCGGTTGAACACCCGGCTTGCAAGTGACCTGCTCGATAAATATGAAGCCTACTATCAGGCCCCACTATCAGAACTGGATCCGGCCTGGAAAGTAGTGAAGGCTGACGCCAGCGCTGTCCATCACGAGATTGAAAGTTCACTTACCACGTTACTTAAAAAGATCAAGGTATGATTGGGAAAGCAAGTTTGGGCAGTAGCGCCAAAAGGCTTATCGAGTACTGCTACTATGACAAAAAGGTTTCAGCGAAAATGCAAAGAAAGCTGGATATCAAAGAAGTCCGTGGAGAACTGGTCTACATACAGAACCTGGGAATTAAAATACAGCCAGATGGAAAGCTGGACCTGGAATATCTGATCAAACAATTTGAGGGTAACCACTCGCGGAATAAGCAGCTGTCTAAATACATCTGGCATCAATCGTTTAGCTTCGCGCCGGGCGAAAGACCCGGTAACGAGACCATCACCAGCATCACTACTGAGTTTGCCAGGGAGTTTGGGTTTGAACAGAACCAAATGCTCGTCTTCAAGCATGAGGACACCCGTAATCTGCACTTTCACATCGTCGCAAACCGGCTTAACCACAATGGAAAAAATACAGCCGATCACTTTAAGAACTACGCACGGATCGGAACTTTCTCTCGCAAAATGGAGCATAAACTAGGATTAGTCCAAGCACCTGATATGCGCATTAACCAGCGAAGGACACAGGAACTATCGGTAACCGACCACGCACATTTGAAGCTTAGACAGACGATTGACAAGCTGTTAGATAGCGTAAAATCTATCGATGAGCTTGAAAAGGAACTCGTAAATGCGGGATATAAATCTTACATCGGACGCGGCATTGCATTCTTTAATATGCAGAAGAAAATTAAGATCAAGGGTTCTGATTTGGGCCGTGATTATTCGCTTTCTTCTCTTGAAAAGCGATTGGCTCAAAATTTGGAAATCGGCCTCAAAAAAGAGCTAAGGCAGGACCTTCAAAAACAGAAAAAACGTGGTTTGAGCTTGTAATGGCAAGTTTTCGCAAAGAATAATCTATTTTAGCCCAAAACAACCCCGTTCACTCATGAAACTGAAAGCAATTAAATTCTTTTCCCCAGAGGAAAACGTCCCCAAATCCAAAGTGGTCGAAAAGGCCGCACCACTTCCGACAGGTTACATTTCTAATTCCGGCAAGCTCGTTTTCCCTGCGTCCGCGTTACGCGACCTGGGAATTGATCCTGAATCTACCCATTTCAAAATTGGAACCCAGCAAGGCAAGCGAAAAATAAAATCCGTATATCTTGTTCCGGCAGTGGGTTCGGATCAAACTTTTTCCTTTGAGAAAAGTGGCAGAGGCCACGTAATTCCATTGGCGATTATTCTGAAAAAAGGTAACGTCAACTTCGAAAGCGAAAAGCTGATCTTTAAGATTTCTACCTTTGATTTTGATCAAAATACCAAAGGCTTCGAGCTGGCCATCGAAACCGAAGCGCCAAAGCCTAAGTATACCGGAAAGCCCCGTGGCAGAAAGCCTAAGGCTGCGGTTGAAGCAGAATAAATATAATTGTAAAATGCAGGTAACCGGTCCCGGTTACCTGCTTGATTCGGGCCACGTTTGCTTACTGATAATTAAGCTAACCCAGTTGTATGTGCCCCTGGGCACTTGATGAAACCACCGATGGTTTCATCCTGCGGCTGCACAAGCAGCCTCTGTGAAAATTCATTCTACCAGTACAGCAATCCCAACCTTCTCGGCTTTTCGCTCGATCTTTTGTTTGAGACCGTAATATCCCCAGTTCCGGAAAAGGAACGGGTCGTCTTTTGCTAGCTGCTCCTTCTCTGTCTGATCTACGAGCAGCAGAGTCGCTGCTTTATTTTTAAGGCATATATCAATTAACCTCTTACTGTATACGTGCTGCTTGTGCGACACATACCGCTTCTCGGATTGTATCAACTGATCGATGCTCGTTTTCCTGAGCTGCCTTCGGCTGGTTTGATTCATAAAGGCCATTGCCTTTCTCTTCCGCCGGATGGCAGCTTGGATCGCAAGTCTTTTATAGAGATACTCGTCTTTGCTTCCGATTGTATAACGTTTGTTGCCTACCGAAACGATGATCGGGTAATCCAGCGATAAACTCGCCTCTGCAATGATATCCTGATCAAGCTGTTGCCCTTGCCGTTCTGTGTGAAAAACAGCGAGCATAAAAATCTTTCCTTTGTCAAGCACCAGCGAGCTGGTGCAAAGCTTGACCTGACTGGCCAGTAACCTTTGAAGCATTTCCCGCTTGTCATGGCCTGTTTTTCCCAGGTATGTCCTGAACGGAAAATCGAATAACGAAAAGTGAAACACTGCCCCTTCCTTGCTGCTTCTTAGCTTCTTGACATCGGTTCCTTTAAACGGGATCGGGATTTCCTTTCGGAAATTGGGCATTGCGCTTTCGCCGCTAGCTAACGCTTTGCTCATCTTGTTGAAACTGGCAACCAAATTTCCATTCAAGGCGCTCATGACGTGCATTGGGATACTGCCCTTATAATTTTGAGCGAGCACCTGATAGCTGGTGTTCATTCTCGATGTCGACAGTATCCCATGCTCGTCCTTCTTGATGTCAGAAAGCCTGGCTCTTACACCTTCGGTCAGGTAGAGCATTTCTCTGAGCTGCTTCTGTACGTAATGATGAGTAAAGATTTGGTTAGCGGCTTTGAAGCAGATGTAGCGCCATTGGTAGAGGGTATCGATAATCTTGTTCTTCTGATCGATGTCGTCCGAATCGATCAAAAGCCGGATCTTCCGCGTGGTGAAAAGCTTTTCCATAACCTAATGCCCATTTTGCTTCCAATGATTTTTGATAAGCTGATATGCTTTGATGTAATGCTGCTGAACCTGGGTTTGCGGGTAGCCTAGCATGGAGGCGATGTCAGCAAAAGACTTCTTCTGATCTTGCCTGAGCTCGAACACCTCAGCCTGCTCACTACTCAGAATATGATCGTAAGGGAACGGCTGCTTTGCTTGCCTTATCGGCACAGTCGCACGGGGCGCTACCATTTTTTTTAGCTCCTCCACGGCTTTTTGGATTTCGCTGGTCACATGCAGCGTACTGGCTCCTATTCTTTTCGCAACCTCGCGCGCGCTGTGTCCGTCCCTGAAATGAAGGCTGGCTATTAACTGGCGCTGTTTGGGTAGAAATGAGATTGCTTTCGAGATTTCATTCCACCTTTTCCCTTCGGTGCCGTCCTCGAAGTAACTATCCAGATCTGGCTTTTCGCCCAGGGAAGGTTCGAGATGGTCTATTTCAGTCATTTTCCGGTATACCTGGTAGGACGGCTTTTGGACCTGTTTCAAGAGTTGCCAACGGAGGTTGAGACGGATAAACCGGTATGCGTGAGGCAGGCTTTCAATCTTATCTCGATGTGCCCAGACTTTCAGGTAACATTCGTGCAGGATGCAGCTCACCAGGAACTCGTCGTTGACCAGCCCCCTACCAAGATAAAGTAGGCTATCGTAAGTCCGCTTATAAAAATAACTGAGCGCACGCTCATCGCCGCTGCGGAAAAGCAGCAGGTACTGTTCGTTGCGTGCGGAGGTCCTGGAGAGATCATGAAGTGGCATAGCATTTACGATAACTTGACAAAAGAAAATAGCAACTCTATGAGTGCCGACAATCATTCGTCTGCACACGTTATGCGAACGATTGTTAAAACAAATATATCGAAAGTTACCAAAAGACACACATGTGTGTACTGAAAATTTTTAGGCTTCCCGTACTTCGTCCCAAGCATGAAGGACCAAGAAAACATCGGCAGAATCGAACAGTATGTAATCGATTACGTAAGGGAACTACGTGTGAGTAACAATTTACTTCAAGAGGACATCGCCACCATCCTTGGAACCACAAAAGCATTCATCAGTAATGCGGAAAGCACCAATCATCGGGCTAAATACAATCTCAAACACATTGATAAGTTGGCCCAGCATTTCAATCTCTCTCCCAGGGACTTCTTACCTGAAAAGACGTTACAATAATCGGATTGTGTTCGGGTCATAAATTGCAAATCGACTTGGCACTTTCAGTCGCTCTTATACAAATCCATATTGGGATTGGGACTGCTACAAACATATAGCTTACATATGGTCAAAGCTGGAGACGGGGCTAAGTCGCTGTCCACTCGAAGGACATCAGCCAGATCATGATCAGTGCAAACGAAAGTTACAAAGCAAAAAATAACGGTTGCAAGCCTGCACTCCGCTATCCGGCTTTTTAGCTGATCGCTCGGCAGCCAGCCGCACCCTAAACCGCTGGATAGGCTTGCAACCAAGGGACAAGCCCCGTCATTTTTTCTTTGATCGATAGGCAGCGATTGCCCTGAGCACAGAGCCGGGGCCAAAGCAACTTAAATGCCTTTCAATCATGAGAAATCTTGAAAGTACTCCTAAAATCTATGTGGGAACCTACAGCCAGTACAACAATGGGTCACTGTTTGGTAAGTGGTTTGACCTGACGGACTTCGCTGACTTCAAAGAATTCCTGCAAGACTGCTACGAATTTCATCGAAATGAACTGGACCCGGAGCTGATGCTCCAGGACTGGGAGAACATCCCGGATTTTTTGATATCAGAATGCAGCCTACATAAAGAGGCATTTACATATTTCGAGGCCATCGGTGAAATGGATCATGAGACTGCCGAAGCATTCGAGATTTACTGCAAACAGATTAACTATTGGCCATCCAACGGGTACGAATTAGATGACCAACTTGATGGATTCCGGGAAAGCTACCGAGGATTCTTCGGCGGTTCAGGGAAAGATGCTACACTTGAATACACCTACCAATACATCGAAGAGACGGGACTACTCTCAGGCGTACCATCCGCGCTCGAAAAATATTTTGACTACGAAGCTTTCGCGAAAGACCTGTTTTTAGAAGGGTACAGTGAATATGAAGGTCATGTTTTCGTAGACTACTAATAGTTTTTTCGATGGAATAACCGTCACTGACTGTTATTCCATCGATTATTAGACTTACATTACGGTAAATGGGCAATTAGTTGTTTTCTGTTTGCAAATCGCGAACAAAAAACCAGCTTTGAAGTATGACATCACATAATGGCATGAGCCCCAAGGGCGTGATCGTCCTCTGACAGATTGTTTTGTGGGAAAACAGATCTTCGCAATATCGGGATACCGATTGAATCCGCATGAGTGTTGAGAATATATCCCCGCTGAGTAGTCCCGAGATCATCAGCGGGTGTTTGCTGCGCACAGCTTAAATAATCACACTAATTACCTGGAAGAATCCGCCCCGTAGATTCCAAACCACCGCCAGAACCAGCTCACCTGCTATTTTTATCGTTATTTCTGATACTATCTTTCACAAACTGGCGCTGATTGAAATTTTGTATTAGTTTACATAGGCACTAAAACCCTGGACTATGAAAGCTGTTGAATTCCACCTGCCTCAGGATGTCGATAAATCCTTCATCGTGTTCCGCGAAAAAGGCGATTTCTTTCCTGCGCCCTGGCACTACCACGCGCATTTTGAATTTGTATTGGTCAATAAGAGTACAGGTAAAAGGATGGTTGGTGACCATATCGGCTATTTTGAAGAGGATGACCTCGTTTTCATGGGTTCGCTGCTGCCACACGTATGGGTGAATGATCCTGTTTACCTGGAACGAAAAGCGAAAGAGCAAGCCGATGCGCTGGTGATCCACTTTACCGACGATTTTCTGGGGGAAGATTTTATGAATATTCCGGAAATCGATAATTTGAGAAAAGTCCTCGCCCTGGCCGACCGCGGCCTTGCATTACGCGGTGATACGCGTACCCGGATCAACAAACTGATCCGTGAAATGCCCCCAATGAGTGGGTTACAGCGACTGTCCAACCTTTTCCTGATATTCGATATCATGTCGACCACGTCGGAATATGATCTTTTGGCTAGCCCGCGCTTCGTTCAAAACTTCCATTACGATTCCTCCGACCGCTTCAAAAAAATCACCGGCTATATCATGCAAAACTTTGACAAGGATATTAGTCTCAGTGAAATCGCCGCCGTAAGTAGCATGGGCGTCACTGCATTTTGTAATTTTTTTAAGGAACAGTTCCGGGTTACGTTTGTAGAATACCTTACTACGGTCCGGATTGGTCACGCCTGCAAATTACTGTCACAAAATGACCGGAACGTGGTGGAAGTAGCTTATGAATGCGGCTTTAATAACCTGGCGAATTTCAACCGGCAATTCAAAAAACTGAAATGCATGACGCCGAGCGATTACCGCAAAACGCTGGCAATCCGATAAAGTCGTGTGGTTTCGCTGGTAGTACTACTGAAATATAGTATTAGCGGCGGGCATCGGCGAGGCTTTTCGCCAATACCAGCAGCTTTTCACGAATCGTATCTTCCGCTCCCGGCATAAGGCAGCTGTAACGGCAGCGCCAGGTTTCGTATCCTCCCTTGACGATTTCCTCCGCCGGAGGCACATAACCTACGTTCCCATTGGCCATGCTGATCGTGAAATAATGCGCTGCCACGGAATTTTCTTTGAGGTACAGTCCCGTTTCCGAAAAAAACTCTCCTGCCAGTCCACCTATCATTCCATCGCCTATCCTGATCACCTGCACAGGACATTCGCGCCGGTCGGGCATTTCATTGAGCAATATCTGCTCTCTCGCATATATCTGCTTCAACCCTTCCTGATCCGGTTCAATGGTTTCAAAACGCGCGCCGGCCAGGAGCCCGGCTGCTGTTTCAAGTTCGCGGGAACTGGGTTTGGCAACGGGAATAGACACATTCTCCAAAGTCGCATCCAGCAATACATCCGATTTCCATTCCAATGTATCCACACTCTGAAAAACCCGGCTCGCCAGATCAGAACCTATCAATTCGCTTTTTGCAAAATGCGCCTTGGGATACCGCTCGGGGTACATAAAATCCCAGATATTAACATCTCCGCTGGTACCGTTGCTCATCATTCCGACAAACTCCGGCCCTGCCCGGAGTTTGTCGCCGAGTGTCCTGGCAAATACCCCAAAATAGTCTGCTGAAATCGTCCCATTTTCCCAATCGCCCACATAATGCAGCGAATAATTTGCCAGTAAGCCAATCCAACGACCGTCCGTACCCCGCACTGCCAGGTAACCCAGCTCCGGATCGGTAGGTGCAATACTTCTGAAAATGCTGCTCTCTGCGCCAAATGGATTGGTCTTAATCAGATCATCCCCGCCCGAAACCGGGTTGAACGGGCGGTAATCTGTCTGCATTTCGTATCTGCGGCAAAGCAAATGCTCCGGAGCCTGTACACTTCCGAATGCCAGCTGTGCAGGGCGGAGATTTTGGATAGCCAACCGGACGGATTCGACAATCAGCCCCGGCAATTTCTGCGCATAAGCTGGGTCAACGCTGCCGAGATGCACATCCGCTACCGAACCCGCCGCGTGCGTGTGCGTACTCGAAATCAGGATGTGGGAAGCCGGAATGCCTGTTATCCGGGCTATATCCGCTTTAACAGGATTGAGAAACTCTCTCGGCATTACGCAAATATCCACCACCACCAAAGCAACGACGGTATCGTCACATTTCAGGACGAGCGCTTTGGAATACAGATCATCATGAATGTAAGTCGCATAATGCGTGATAAAATCCCCATTAATGCGGGTCCCCAGCGGAGGGGTAGTTTTAACTTGTGCAGCTCCGGATTGTAGCATGGGTTTGATTGGATTGGGCGTCTCGTTCATTCACTCATTCTCTCATTCAATCATTCGATCATCCTTCCACGCCTCCCTCAAGAATCTGAGCCAGTTTCCGCTGAAGATGTTGTCGATATCTGTCTCCGAGTAGCCTCTTCTTTCGAGAATGGATTCGTACTTCTGTAAGTCTGCAATCGAATTAAGGTCCCAGGGTGATTGCTCTGTGCCGAAAATGCCGTCGAGATCGCTCCCTATGGCAATATGATGACTATTTCCCGCCAGCTGGCAGATGTGATCCCAGTGATCAACCAGATGTTCCAGCCGGATATCCAGTTGCCAGGGGTCGGAAACCATATCGATAAAACGGATGTCCATGGCCCAGCAATCGAGCATACCGCCAATCACAGCGCCCCGCTCGATCAACCTTTTAATCTGATGGTCGGCAAGTTGCCGCTGGTTGGGCACAATTTTGCGGACGTTATGGTGGCTCGACCAGATAGGTCCGTCGTAACAATCCAGTGCCTGCTCGAAGCCTTCGTCTGTCAGATGCGTGGTATCCAGGATCATATTCAGCCGGGACATTTCACGCATTAACTCAAACCCCGCCGGCGTCACCGGCCCCTGCATCTTTGTCCCCGGAGCATACCTCCCGGGGCCGAAATGCGACAGGCCAACTGCCCGCAGGCCGTCGTCATAAGCTCTCTGCAAATAAGAAATATCTACCAGGGAATCGGCCCCTTCGAGACTTAAAATATAGCCGACAGGCTTCAATTCCGCCGCCGTTGACTGATCATTCCAAAGCGCCAGGTGTGCATTTAATCCCGTCAGGTTCCTGATCTGGACCATTTCGCCAAGCGCCTCCATTTCCCGGTACCAGGCCAGCTGCGCCTGCGTCATCGCCCAGGCTTGCTGAGGCGAATTCCAGCCTGCCAGCGCACTTCCCTGCGGGGTGTAACGCGCCAACTGGGTTGCTACTACCAGACCAATATTGCCCTTTCTAAGCTCCGGTAAACAAACGGTCCCTTTGCCGCGGTCATTTTTGTCCGACATGTGCATCTCGCGCTGCCGTATTTCAGCCAGTGGCCGGGTCAAGTCCCGGTTCCATTCAATGGCATTCATAGACAAATCCAGGTGGCCGTCGAAAATCAGTCTGCTCATCGTTTTTTACCGAAAATTAAATCCGTTACGAACTTCCGCTACCTCTTCCGTGCTGTAATTAAAAGGATATTTCTCAATCAGTTCCCTTACCTGAACGCTGAATTTCCGATGCAATTCCTGCCATTTTTCCATTTCTCCGGCCGCATACGCGTAAAAACCTGCTCCACTGCTCATTCCGGATTTCCGTTCCGACAACATTTGCCTGAAAAAGTCGGGGATTCGCGTGCAGTTGGAAAGCTCCGGATTGAGGTCTTTCATAACCATTCCATAAGCATAAGTCCCCATCAGGTCCATGTAACGCAAATTCCCCGCAAACGGCAGATAATATCCGGCATCATTCCGGCATGCGCGGTCGATATCTTCTACTGTGGCGAAACCATTTTCAACCAGATAAAAAGCCTCCCGGATCAGCGCGCCCATCAGTCGCATACGAACACCGGCGTTCCCTTTGATAATATACGGATCCTTATTCCACCACTTCTCAGCGGTCTGGCTAATTTGCCCGGCTATACCTTCATCGGTTACCTGATTCGTGATAATTTCAAGAAAAAAGGTAGTATCCGCCGGCTCCACCCAGTTCAGCCCGATGATCCGCCTGGGAAATGCCGCGTTTTCCTGCAACAGGTCCAGCCCGATAGTTTCCGTATTGATTGCAATGATCGTATTTCCGCCCAGCTTGTCTTCCAATACCCTCAGTTGCTGCTTTTTAACAGCCAGGTCTTCTTCCGTGACTAATATTGCAAGTGCAAACGGTTCTCCTGCCTGATGCCAGGTCAGCTCAGAAATGTCTCTCTCCGCTGTAAAAACAAGCCCCGATTGTTGCAGGCAAGTTGCGATGCCGCTCGCGAGCATATGATCACCTACCAGCAATACAGGTTCCAATTGTTGTCCCCCTTTTGTCATTTTTCCAGCTTAATACTTCTTGTCAAATATTTTTGAGAACTTTCTCCGCGGTAGCGACAGCCCGATCAATATCTTCATCCTTGTGCACCGCACTGATGTACCACAAGCCCCGACCGATCACCCGGATGC
This sequence comes from Dyadobacter jiangsuensis, assembly GCF_003014695.1. Classification (GTDB taxonomy): domain Bacteria; phylum Bacteroidota; class Bacteroidia; order Cytophagales; family Spirosomataceae; genus Dyadobacter; species Dyadobacter jiangsuensis. The sequence goes on from NZ_PYAS01000008.1 coordinate 12,488, forward strand.
CCTCGTCGTGCATACCTGCGATGAATCTGCCCAGTTTGGCCTTATCTGCCATGAGCGTGTCGCGATAATCGGCAGTTTTTTTCAGGCTTGTGAAACTGATCGCAAACATCGGCCCAGGGCCTTCCACCAGCATGGCGTGACCAGTTGCGGCGGCGGCGGACCTCAGCCCTTCCATGAGTTTGCGGCCCAGCCGGATCATATTCTCGTGCGGCTGTTCATTTTCCAAAACCTCTATGGTAGCCAGCGCCGCGGCTACGGTCGGGTTATTGGCATTCATCGTGCCGGCATGTATCACTTTCGCCTGCTCAATCAGTTGCATCCATTCGTATTTACCAACAATTGCGCTGATCGCATAACCACTGGCGATGGCCTTGGCGAAAATCGACAGATCGGGAGTCACACCGAAGTACGTTTGTGCGCCTCCCAGGGATATCCGGAAGCCAGTGATCACTTCGTCGAATATGAGCGCAATATTGTTTTCTGTGCAAATATCCCTCAACCCCTGCAGGAAACCCGGGATAGGCTCAATACATCCATTATTACACATAATCGGCTCTGTGATGATCGCCGCGATTTCGGCAGCCCGCTCAGCCACGATTTTACGTACCAGCTCGAGGTCGTTCCAGGGTAAAATGATAAAGTCATTTTCTACCCCCTCGGGCAGGCCCTGCGTCCAGGGGAATACATGCGGCTTTTCACGGCTGCCCAGTGCTTCCGGCGAAGGTGCGGAAATACCCCAGCATACATTATCCATCCAGCCATGGTAATGCCCTTCGAAGCGAAGGAATTTATTTTTCCCGGTTTTTGCCCGCGCGACGCGGAAAGCTGTCTGCACTGCCTCAGAACCGTCCAGACAAAAACGCATCAGCTCGGCAGAAGGAATGAGTTCATTGAGTTTTTCGGCCAATTCTATTTCTTTCAAATGCTGGCCCGCAAACAATTGCCCCGTTTCGGAATATTCTCCGACCGCCTTCAAAACCTCCGGGTGAGAATGCCCGAGGATCAGCGGTCCCTGGCTAAGAGTAAAATCAAGGTATTCATTCCCGTCGACATCGTAGATCCTGCTTCCTTTCCCGTGCGTATAAAACAGCGCATGCGGATGGTTGTATTTTCTGAATTCAGAAGAAACTCCGCTGGCAAGTACTTTCCTGGCCCTTTCCAGCAAGGCGGCGGATTTTGAGTAAGTTTTCATAATTTGTATAAATGCCCTTTCACCTGCTCTTCCGAATACTTGGCAGCCAGGCTATGTATTTCAAGATTAAACCGAGTAAATGCCTCGTCCCACTGCTTGCCCTCACCGGGCCCATAGGGGTACAGTCCCCTGTCATTGTGTATGCCCCGGGCTGTTTCAGCCACCATTACCTGCATCATTTCCGGCACGCCGGCCGCGTTACTCAGCTGCGGGAAAATATTATCCAGGGCAGCAGCGTAATCTTTCAGCCCCAGATAATCCATTCTCCTGAAAACGCCCATTAAAGTCATCCATGAGCCTGCATCGTAGCGAAATACCTTGTCAAGATCCTCCCGGGTTGCATTCCCGCTTTCCATCTGATAGAATATTTCACGATACACCGCATACATCAGCCGGTTCGTAATAAAGCCGCGTATATCTTTTTTCAAAAGGGTGGGTTCCTTGCCCCATTGGTGAGCCAATGTAAATATGCGCTCGGCGAAAACTGGCATGGTCAGCTTACCACAGGTGATTTCCAGAAAACGCGTCATAAACGCTGGTTCGGCCCAGTGAATACCCAGAAAGCGGCCCGGATTGGACACATAAGGTTGCAGCTCGCTAATGGGCAGCGCAGAAGTGTTACTGCCGATGATGCACTCGGCGCTGACTACGTCGGTGATTTTCCTGTAAACCTCCGATTTGACGGCCAGCTTTTCGACTACACATTCGATTACAACCTGGCAGTCTGCCAGTACTGCATAATCCTGAGATATTTCGAGTCTCGCTTTCAGATCTTCATCCGAATCTGTCAGCCCTGCTTCCTGGCAATAATGAAGTTGGGTATAGATCCTTTCATGTACATTTTCTGCGTCGGAAGCAATCGGAGCGATCGCCTTTACCGGGTGTCCGGAAATCAGCAGCGCAGCGACTATGCTGCTACCCATCAATCCCAGGCCCACCACTCCCACCGGTATTGCCGCAACATTCGATTGTTCATCCATACTTGCGGCGCTCAGGCTGGCAGTTTTACAATGCAATCGATTTCCACTTTGATGTTTTCTGCCAGAACAGACTGCACGGTTGTACGCGCAGGCTTAATGCCGGGGAAGTAGGTGGCATAAACGGCATTATACCTGTCGAAATCCTGTATGTCGGCCAGGTGAGCCGTGCATTTGACCACGTTTTCCATAGAGGCGCCGGCGGCACTAATAATCGCTGCGATATTATCCAGCGTGCGCGCGGTTTCCTCCTCAATCGTACCGAGTACAAATTGAGAGGTTTTAAAATCCACGGCAGCCTGACCACTCACAAAGAGAAATCCATCTACCACAATACCATCAGAATAAGCACCGGTAGCAAAAGCAGGATCACGATCGGGATGAATTATATTTGTCATAAAAACGAAATATTATTTCAAAAAACAACTACATCACAAAAGTACATATCACCCACTTTTGCGTTCTCCTACTTTTGTGTGGATTACTGATACTATCTTTTATCCGCTGTTTTAGGCGTTCAACCCGCCGTCCATGAGAATATTCTCGCCATTGATGTAAGCACCTGCATCCGAAGCAAGCAGCACAACCAGGCCTTTGATATCATCCTGATTGGCCATGCGGCGCAGCGGCACCTTTTTGATGTAATTATGAAGAAATGCAGCAGGCTGGTTGTTAAAGAGCCCGCCAGGACTAATGCAATTGAAACGGATATTCTTCCCCGCATGCATCTGCGCCATATACCGGTTGAGGTTGATAAGTCCGGCATTGTGGAAGAAATAATCGGGTGGTAGGTCGCCCATATTCTCGGTACCGTCATAATTGGAGAGGTCCGGGCCGAACATACCCATCATCGAAGCAATGTTGATCACGCTTCCGCCACCGCTCTGAATAATCAGATCTGTCATTTCCCTTAATAAATCCACCATCCCCGTCGCGTTTGTATGCATAGACTCCTCAAACTGGCTCAAAGGTGCATTATATCCTTTCATTGGCCTGGAAACCGCATTATTTACAAACCCGTCCAGCCTGCCGAAGGTATCGCGGACGTATTGCTTCAAAGTCAATACCGATTCATGATCGCTCTGGTCTGCCTGCATCGGATGTACATCCAGGCCGCGTTCCGTAAAAATCGCCGCGGTAGTCCGGGCAGAGACAATGTCACGGGAAGTAGTGATTACCGTAGCATCCGCTTCGGCCAAACCTTCCACAATACATTTCCCGTAATTCCCCGACCCTCCGGTCACAAGGATTACTTTGTTCTTTAAGCTAAATAGGTCTTTGATATGCATTTTTTTGGTTGTCAGTTATTGGCGGGCGGCTAACGGCTTTTGACTAACGGCTGTCAGCCAATTCCTCCCTTACCCTCCACAATCACCCTCACAATCCTTTCGGTTTTGCCGAAGTCCAGCCTAGGCTTTCCTTCTTCCACCGACCGGATAAATTCAATGAGGTTGTCGCGGAACATCGAATATGAGTTGCGTATATCGATCAGTTTCCAGGCATTCCTGCCAAAGAGCGAAACCTGGAAGGTGCCCGATATCTCGTTGAAGAGGTGAAGCGTCACGTCCGGCCCGTTTTCAAGTCGGAGGTGTACGATTTCGCGGTCCGCTTCGCCGATGCTTTTGACCGAGCGCACTTCGGGATCGTCCAGGATAGCAAAAATGGCTTCGAGTAAATGTATCCCGTATTTCTTCCAGTCTTTCTTGCCCACAGCGGTGACCAGTTCCAGCTTGCCGAGCGATTTCAGCTCCTGCCTGGCCACCCGCACTTCATTTGCGTAACGCATCGACGAACAGGACATAATGAAACTGCCGGCCGCGCTTTGGGCCGAGAACCAATCCAGATCTTCGGCAGAGTATGCAAGCGGCTTGTCAATGAAAATCGGGATGCCTGCCTCAATGAAGGACCGCGCCATTTCCTTGTGGTTTTCAGGATCATCGCGCGCCAGGATCACTGCATCTACCTCACCGATCATTTCGGCCAATTCGTCTACAATAACTGTCACCCCGACCGCTTTACAAATGCTTTCAGCGATTTCGCGCTCCTGCGCCCATACATGCGTAACCTTTGCCGCCGGCAAGCCCAGCGTATCGCGGTTAGCTTCCAGATAAGCGGCCACTGCGGGGTAGCCGATCCGTGTGATCTCCTCCCCGTCGAACTGCCCGTTGATGATCGCCGACCAGGAGTAGGGATGGGCATTGCCGGGGCTCATGCCAATGATTCCAAGTTTCAACATATTCGATTTACTTTAACCACCCCATCCGGTCCCAATGCGGGAGGTTTAGGAATTCCGGATCGGGATATACGAGATTTTCGGCCTCTTTTCGCATTGCTGCGTGCATATAGCTGCCATTTGCCGTAGCGAGGGCTTTTTCCAGATAAGCTGTTTTGTCGATCCCTACCAATACCGAGGATACCTCTTCAAATGACAATGCAAACCGGGTAGCGAGCGTAGGCAGATCAGGGAAACGGTCGCCTGTCCAGGTATGATAGCTTTGGATATGCCGCTCCACATCGGCCAGGGCGGGATGCAGGTTTTTGCCCCTGTCGCTCAGCAATCCCTTCATCAAAACGGAGCGAATGACCAGGCCGACCCCATTTTCGGATGCTTTCTGAAAAAACGACCCGTGCCGCTGGTCCATGAGATTGAAAGGCAGCTGGATCACATCCCATCTCCCACTGCCGATCGCCAGGGAAGTTTCTTCGGTAGCATAGGTCGACGCCCCGGTGGCCCGGATTATGCCTTTTTCTTTCAGTTCCGAAAAAACTTCCGCAATGGTTTCATTTTGCAAAATTTCCACATCGGCCTGGTGCAACATGAAAACATCCAGGTAGTCTGTCTTGAGCATTTCCAGGCTCTGCTGTAACGAATGCTCGATAAACGGCCTGAGCTCCCAGTCGGGCGGCAGTTTCCCGTCTTTTCGAAAATGGCTGCATTTGGTAGCGAGGACAATGTCATTCCTCCTGCCTTCGAAAGCTTTCCCCATGATTGACTCGCTTTCACCGTAAAGCCGGGCAGTATCGAAGAAATTGATCCCCCTGTCTTGCGCTTCATGCAACAGTAATATAGCTTCCTTTTCAGAAAGCATATCTTCTTTACCCGCCACACCGATGCCGTATGGCATGCCAATTTCTACACCGCCGAAAGCAATTTCAGAAACCGCTATCCCGGTATTTCCCAGCAGTCTTTTCTTCAATTCTTGTAAATATTAAAGTGATAATTTCGTCAGGTGTTCATATAGGAATTTTTCGATCCCGCAGCCGAGGATTTTGTAAAAGCGCTCACCAGGTCCTGGCAATAATTTTTAATACCGACCACATCAGCGCCCATACTGATAAACTGGTACCCCATTGCAATCAGCTCGTTGGCGTTCCCGGGCCCGCCTACCGTTCCGGCAAACTTTCCGTGCCTTCGTGCCACTTCCGCCACCCGCTTTCGGGCGGCGATCAGCTCGGGGTGGTTCCATTCACCGGGGGCACCTATTCCCTGACTGAAATCCCCGGGGCCAAAAAACAGCATATCATAACCGTCCAGGGCCGCTATTTCTTCCAGTTCGTTCAGTGGTTCCGGATCTTCGATCTGAAAAATCACAAACCGCTGCTGGTTCGCCTGCACCAGGTATTCGTTGAAATCCAGCGCCGTGTAAGCCCCGTCGGAGTTGCCGCCGTCGATTGGCCGGCGCCCGGTAGGGTGAAAGCGTGTCATACCGACGATCAGCTCGGCTTCGGCCAGATTCATAATGTGCGGAACCATGATACCCGTAGCGTCCAGTTCAAGAGGGCGTATAAAATCGCTGTAACTTCCCTTTGGAACCCTGACCAGGATATCCGTATCGTGTGCCTTGGTAGCCCAGATATTGGATGCCAGTATCGACCAGTCCTGACCGATATGCTCCTGGTCTGTCCAAACGCAGTCAAAACCGGAAATAGCGGCAATTTCAGCGACGCGGGCGTCTGACAGATTGATTTTGAGACAACTTACAATCTCCCCTGCTCTCAGCTTTTTAAGGACCCTGCTTTCGCGCATTTTCATGGTTTTATCTTTTTACAAAATTAACTGCCGGCTCAGGGCCGGTCTTTTACTTTCATCCCTATTTCTGATACTATCTTTCAAAGACATTTATACCTACTCTGTGCGGCTTCCGATTTGTAAAATGGCATGTGCAGCGGCCGCGGCTACATCCGCACGGTCCGACTCATTTTCCAGCTGACTGGCACCCGTAAGCAGCGGCGTTAATATGGAAATATCTTCCGCTTTGCCCCTTTCAGCCAAAGCGGCGGCCATCTCCAAAATAGCACCCTTCGATATCGCGCTTTTGTAGCTTACCAGCGCGGCATGCAACTTTTCTAACTGGCCCAGATTATGATCGTTGTTGGTAAAAGCCGCGCTCAGCAAATATATCCTTGCCGGTGAATCCGCAGGCTCCGCCAATGCTGCCACGGCCAGCATCGTTGATTCTTCCTGCGAAATCCCCTTCAATTGACGCAGGGCATAGGCGGGAATCACCTTGTCCGCGGCTTCAGTATCCGCATTCAGCGCTGCTTTCAGGAATCGGGCTTTGACCGTCGCACGTGAATCCGGGGAGGTAAATGCAGTACTCCATAAGGTGTATAGTGCCAGTGGTTTTATCTCGCTCTGAAGTGTGTTTTCGGTCAGTTTCCAGTCCTTTTTTAAAGGCGAGATCCCCAGTTTTGCCAACGTTTCGGCAGCATGAATGCGGTCGGTGGCCGTAGAGTCCAGGAAAACCCCTAAAATCTTGTCTGTCCAGATTTGCTTATCAACGTCCGCTGTGGCCACCTGCGCCAGCACACGCCAGATCCCGATGCGGTACTGCGGCTTTGCAGCCCACATTCGCTCTTCCTCTATATAAGCCTCCCGGATACCCTCGGGATGCCCCGCCCAGATCAGGTATTCAGCTGCATGGACTTTTACCCATTCCTGCTGCGCTGCCAACACATCCCTCAAAGCCGCAATGCATTGCTTTTCAAGTTCGACAGAACTTTGAAAATCCTGCTTTTTACTATTGCAAGCGCCCAGCAACACGGTCATAAAAATTAGGTTAAAAACGATTGAAAGAAGCTTCATAAATATTGCATTGATGTTACCAACTGGTCCACCCGCCGTCCACTGCCAGGTCTTGCCCGGTGATATAGGAAGCGGCATCGGATAATAAAAAGGCCACCGAGCCGACAATTTCCGACGCCTGTCCGATGCGCCCCATCGGTGATTTACCGGCAAGCCTGGCAACGAAAGCCGCATGCGTTTTCTGTACTTCGGGATTAGGGAACGGCCCGGGGGAAATGCAATTGCAGCGCACGTTGTATTTGCCCCAGTGAACAGCAAAATAGCGCGTCATTTGCTTGATACCCGCCTTTCCCACGCCATATTCGAGCGGGTTTTTGTTCATGGGCTCCTGGTATACATCCGGGTAGGGCGACACCGAACCGTACATACTCGAGAACAACACGATACTGCCACGTTGCCGGGCAGCCATTTCCATACCCAAAGCGCGGGTAAGAATAAAAGCGGCAGTGAGCCCACCGTGATTTACTATATCAAAATCTTCCGCCGACAGTTCCTCCATTTTCTTAGCGGTGCTCGCGGTGATAAGGTTCACATACCCATCGGGCACGCCAAGCGCAGCAATCTGCCTCTCGACAAACTGCTCAGCCGCTTCGGTATGGGTTACATCCAGCGTGGCGCAGGTGGTATTCACGAGTTTTTCCTTTTCCGCAAAAACCGCCGCTCTATCGTCCAGATCCGCACACAGCACTTTAGCACCCCATCTATCCAGGGCCGAAACGACAGCCTGTCCGAGATAGCCGGCCCCTCCAAAAACCCATATATGCTTGTCTTTCAGATTTAGAATAGGAATTTCAGTATTTGCCATCGCACAGGCGGTTTATCGTTTTGAATTTATATACTTACCCTTCCGCAGCAAATCTGCCCACAGTACATACCCTGCGGCAGTCAAATGCACGCCGTCCCAGGTCAGCTCTTTTTTCAGCTTCCCTGCGGAGTCTGAAAAATGGGTATACAGATCTATAAAGCCGACATTTTCTTCTTTTGCCAACACTGCCAGGGCGCTATTTACTTGCAAAATCAGCGTGTCTTTGTTGCAGTGGTTAGGGAGCTTGTTGAAAGAGTGGTTGGTGGGAAGCAGGCTTTGCAGATATACCCTTGTCCGTGGGGATTCGGTTTTAATCCTTTTGACAATGCGTTTGCAATTATTCACCACCACTGCTGCTGGTGTGTTGCGGGCCAGATCATTGATGCCGATCATAAGAAACACCTTCGCAGGTTTCCCTCCCGTCACTTCGTCCAGGCGGTCGAGAATCCCATAGCTCGTATCCCCCGGAATGCCCCTGTTGCGGATATGCTTGTTGCCCAGCAACTCCTGCCATTCTGCCCAGAACGTGATGCTGTTTCCAAGAAAAACAATGTCCTTAGGAGAGTGCGTGAAGGACCTCATCAGCGCAACACGCGGCGCGTAGACATCCGGCCGGACGGTACGGTCCCATGCCACGGTCTGCCCGAAAGTCTGCCCGGCTACCAGCAGCAGTTGAGCGGCAGCTATCCGTAGGTGAAGGCATTTGCAAATCATACGCAAAGTCGGTTCAAAAAAGCGTTCACCTGATTTCCAGAATACTCCCTGCAATATGCTGCGGCCCGCCGGGCACGTTGAAATAGTAGCTGACTAATACGCGGTTTTTGTCCAGTTGGACAGCCCAGGGATACCCCAGGTCGGTAGTACCGCCGTCGGTGCGCAACACGATTTCGGGGGCGGTGGCAAAGTCTGTGCATTCGGCATTCAATATACGCGCCCGTATGCCCAATGGTTTGTGGCGGTAACCATAAGAGAGCAATACGCGGTTATCCGGTAGCCGCAGTGCGTGCAGCGGATGACCTTGAAAACCCATTTTTTCCCAGGCGGTAAAAGTTTTTCCCCCATCGACAGACCGGGCAATGCAAGCCTGATCGTCTAAACCGGCCGTTCGTAAAAAGGCCACAACATCCCCTTTCGGCGTTTCGTAAACGGAAGCTTCGTTGAACGAAACCTCTTCGTCCACTGCAACAGGCGCCGAGTATTTCCAGGTTAGCCCCTTATCGTCCGAGATCAGTAAATGATTGGAAGTCTTATTCGGCGACTGGCGATCGGTTGCTGCCACTACCCAGAAGATCCGTCCGTTTTTCCCCTCATACATTGCGCCCCTATTGTAAGCCGGGAGTTTTTCACCCATGGCGGTGTAGTTGATCTCCTGCTCAATATGCGGCGGGTACAATGGCCCCAGCCAGGATTTGCCGCCGTCTGTGGAGCGGAGCACATATCCTCCCAGGAATACGGCCCCACCTGCCAGAAAATAAGGTTTTTTCAGATTCTCCATACCGTCGGGCCGGAGGAATGCCCAGCCGTAGCTTGCACAAAGGATAGTCCCGTCCTTTAACTGCAACAAGCAAGGATCTTGTGAACCGCCGAACGGATGGGAATAGATCAGTTCAGGCTCGGACGTCCAGGTCTTACCATCCTTTGATTTCACGGACACGAGGTAGCTGTTCGGGTCCACGTGGTTGGTACCTTTCTCGCCAAATACCTTTCTGTCGGGTGCCCTGCGGAATGCGAGCACAATCTCCCCGTTCTTCTTTTTAATCACGGAAGGAAATGCGGCGTGAAATTTTTCATTCCGGTAAATCACCACATCCTCTACCTTACGTACGCCTGGAATGCTGTCGGTAAAAGTAAGTTGGGCGCCGGGACCGGGGTAAGCGTTCGCGCGGGCCGGGACTTGATATTCTATTGCTGAAAAGAGCAGTAACAGCGCTGATATTTCTTTCAATTTCATATAAATGCGGGTTAGGTTAAAAGCAAAAGGAGAGGTGTCATTTGCCGGTCAGCATTTCCAGCCGCCTGGGTTCTGCAAATGGCGCCGCTTTTGCAGGAACCCTGAACCGGTAGGCACGTATACCGCTTCCTTGCCCTTCTTCATAATAAACCACCAGCACCGAGCCGTCTTTCAGCTCAACCGTGGAAGGATAAGCCCCCAGCGTTTCATCGACCATATAAGGCCCTTCCCAGGTTTTAGCTTCATCTCGGCTGATCCGCAGGCCGGTATAACCTTTTTTGGAAGGTGCATCGGTGAATGCCCGGGTAGTGAGCAGTATTTCGCCCGTTTTCAGGCGGGTAAACGACGGCGAGTGTCCGCGAAAACCAATGTCTTCCACATCCGACCAAGTTTTACCCATATCCTTACTTTTTGCAAAATGCATAGGTACTTCCTGCTGTGCGCGCAATGCGGCATAGAGCGTCCCGTCTTTGAGTAGTATGACATCGGTTTCCGCCGCCAGGGGAAGGTTAGCCTTTTCGCCGATTGTAATCACCGGTCCCCAGGTTTTGCCTTTATCGCGTGAAAGCATTACCCCGCCCCAGGCTTTCAAACCGCCTCTGCCTTCCTGGTGGTATACCGGCAGGATGGTGGTACCATCGGGCATTTCGCGCACCTGGGCTGACGAAAGCCAGTCTATGTCACCGGTTTCCAGCAAGGTTGCTTCCTTGTCCCAGGTCCTGCCGTTATCCCGCGACCACAGCAGCTGCGGACTTCCCAGTGTTTTATATTCCTTTGCCCCAAAACTGGGATAACGCAAGGAAAAGAAGCTCACCACCAGCGAACCGTTGCTCAGTTGGGCAATATGCGGATCACGGTTATCGTCGTTGTCATCGTAAATCGTAACGGGTTTCGACCAAGTTTTCCCCTCGTCTTTGGAGCGTACCAGGCAAATGCGGCCAGCCTTCGGATACCTTTCACTTTGCTTTGTCACGTGTTCGTCGCCTGCATAGAATACCGCTACAATATCCCCGTTTTTGAGCCGGCAAGCATCGGGGAAGGCTTGGTAATCACCCGCATCCCCGCCTTTTGAAATGAGCATCGGTTTCTGAGTATGCCCGGACGCGGGTTTAGCGGCTTCCTGTGCAGACAGGCTACCGGAAGCAAGCATAAATCCGAAGAGCAGTAAACGGGAGAATTTGTTGGTATTCATATTAAAAAGGATTTAGGAATAGATGCTTTTGAAACAATTACTTATGAGGCCGCGCCTGCATTTGTCCGCTTTCTGATCAGCAAAAGGATCATTACACAAACAAACATCAAAACACCGGCAAACTGGAAAATCTGGCCGAGGTCAACCTGCATGTCACGCAAAACCCCGCCTGCATACAAACCAATCCCGCCGATCACGCAGGCAAAAAAATTGAGCACGCCGTAACCGGTTGCACGATAGCGCGGGTCGGCGGTCAGGCATAGAATGGGCATCAGGTTCGCGTCGCTGAACATACGGGTGAGCCCATACACCATAAACATGACGATCGCCAGCGGCAGTACCGAGGTATTGCTCGCGATAAATATGCTCGGCGCCGCAATGCATAGTCCGATCACGGGTATGAGGAATTTCGAATTGGCACTCCCTTTTGCAAACCGATCGGATAAAAAGCCGCCTAGGATTACTCCGGCGATGGAAGCGGGATAAAGATAACCCGTGGCATAAAGCCCGGCCATGCCCTGCGACAAGTTGAAATGCTCTTTGTAGTAAGTTGGCATCCATCCCATCACCATCCAGCCGATAATCCCCAGCAAAGACCAGAAAACAACGAGCAGTATAAACGACCACTGACCAAAAAGACTGCGGAGTGCCTGAAAAAATTCGATTTTCGGCTCGTCCGCTTTTTCCTCCGCTTGATTGCTTTCCGGCGCGTCGCGCAGTAGCCAGAGTAATACAAAGGAATACCCGATCCCTACCAGCCCGAATACGCTGAAAGGTGCTGTCCAGTCATGGTCTTCCGCTATCCAACCGCCGACAAATCCCAGGCTTTGTCCCACCATTACCCCGGCAATATGAATGCCTGATGCGAGGGAGCGCGTGGTGGTTTTGTGATAATCGACGATCAGTGCTACTGCTGCGGGAAGATAGCAGGCTTCACTTACACCCATTAAAATGCGCGTCGCCACCAGTTGCTCAAAGGTTGTTACATAAGAGGTGAGCCAGGTCACCGCGGACCAAACAAACAAGCTGCCTATGATCACCCGGCTCCGGTTGAAATGGTCGGCCAGGTAGCCTGCAAAGGGGCTTAGAATACCATACACCCACAAAAACACGGAAGTCAGCAACCCGAACTGTGCATCGGACATTGGCATTGCCTCGATGATCGAAGTTCTCATAGTGGTGATCATCGTGCGGTCGAGGTAGTTGAGACAGCCTACAAAACATAATAAAATAACAATCCGCCACGCCCCTGAAGGCAATGTATACTCAGCTTTTAATGGTGCGGCCTCGACTGTGGACATAGGGAAGTGGGTTTGTTGAGAAAGAAGCAAATACCGATTGAATGCATGCACCGCTTAACGCCCGGTTTACAGGTCTTTCAAAGGGATTTGGGTCTGATAGATAATCGCTTTGCCTTCGTGGCTGGAATAATAGGCCACGTACAACTGTTTTTTTTCTACAATCAGCCCCGGATAGCTGCTATCGCCGTTGCTCAGCAACTTCATGGTTTTTAACACTTTACCTTCCAGGTCTGTCACGTGCAATGCGGTAGAAGCTTCTTTCCCTTCATGCAATCGGGAGCCTATGATCAGTCTGTCGCTGCCCAGGAACTGGAAATTCGGGCCGCCGAGCCGGACGGTCAGCTTGTTGTACTTCCATTGGTTATAGGGAAAGTCACTTACTGCCAGTACGCCCATCTGGTCACCGGTTTCGCGCCTTACCAGCACATACATTTTGTCATTTTTATCAAAACGGATCGTCGATTCGTTGGGACTTCCGTCCAGGTCAAACCCGGGTACATTTTCGTAGTACTTACCGTCTTTGGTTTTGAGCAGCCGGGCCGACATCGTGCGGACCCCCTTTCCGTCGACGGTCTTGTAATCGGCCGTGTACATGATCCCGTACCCTACCCCGCTGTGCCAGGTAATCCGCCAGATCCAGTCCAGCGCGGGCGTAATTTCTTTGCTGAAAGTCGTTTTTTCGGGCTCTGAAAAATGGGTTCCCGATTTATCTGAGATAGAAACGTAGGGTGCCAGCGTGAGATACCTTCCGTCTTTGAAGATACCCGCGGCGACGATGGCCATTAGGGTGCCATCCGGCCGCACAGACAGCCTGGCTTCGCGCACATCCTCGGCGTCCATGTCAAACAAGGCCACCGATTCCCAATCCTTTCTGTTTTTCGACCTCACGATCCTTACTTTTCCATTGTTCTCATTCCCGACGTGGTTCGCACCTTCCCTGAAAGTGATATAGAAATAATCCTTGAACTGAACCAGATCAGGAAAAGCGTTGTGCGGCTCTTTGTCCCAAACCCGGGTGACCCGGATCGAATCGGCCGGAAGTCCTGTACCCGCAAATGCGAAGCTAGTGGCTGTCAAAATCAAGACCAGTAAATACCATTTTATTCTAATCATTCCTGATAAATTTAAAACTGAATAGAGATCAATTCACTCTGACACCAACTCGCCTCTTTCGCGCATTTCCTGCCGCAATTGTGCCTGATAGGCCGCCTTGGCCTCTACGTCTTCCTGCGCCGACGCGCCGAAGTAGATAAACCCCAGCGCCTTCCGAGTACGGTCGGTCGTTTGATTACCGTCGGCGCGGTGGATGGTCAGCGAGTCATGGATCAGCAGGTCGCCCGGTCTGGCGGGGAATGCGATCTCATTTTCAAGATCCTCCGGCAAGCCGAAATCCGTGATTCCCTGCGAGAAGCCGAGGGTCTGTGTTCTCCCGTGCCGGCGCATTCCCAATTTATGTGATCCCCGTACGTAACGCACACAACCGTTGGCCTCGTCCACGTCTTCCAGGGCCATCCACATCGTCACCGCCTTGGCGGGTTTGAGCATGAAGTAGTAGCCGTCCTGGTGCGGAGGGGTAGGCTTTCCGATTTTCGGAGGTTTGTTAAAATACTCCAGAATCTTCGGCACTACGGTGTCTTCCAGCAGCTCCCCCGCGATCCGGCTGAACTTACTGTCATTCAGCATTGGCGCGAAATAGGGCGCATGGTCAGACACGTGCATAATCTGCTTTAACGTGGCGGGATCGTTTTTGTCTTCGTAAAAGACATCGCTCACAGGAAGTCCGGGAACCGTATTTTCGATAAAATCTTCCAGTCTGCGGTTCACTTCCGCCACTTCCTCCTCTGAAAGGAATCCAGGCAGAAAGACATAGCCGTCTTCTTCAAATTTTCTTTTGATCAATCTAAAATCCATTTTTCACTATATTTAAAATGAATGCAATCAATGCTCAAAGGCTAATTATAGCCCGGATTTTGCTTCACTTTCGGTTCAAGGCTCAATACCGTATTCGCGATCGGGAACAATAGCAAATGGTCCTGTCCTTTTCGAGCCTTCAGATTCGGCACCAAATCGAACACTTGGCCGAAGCGTACCAGGTCCCACCATCTTTTTCCTTCGTATAGCAATTCGTAAAGCCTTTCTTTCAAAATCGCATCATCGTTCGCCTGTTTCGCCCCTTTTACAAAAACGTGTTTGCTGTAATTTGCTCCATAAGCCCGCTGGCGCACTTTGTTAATTTCTTCGGTAGGATCCTGGTCCAGCGCATTTTTAGCCTCTGCTTTGAGCAATATGACGTCCGCGTAGCGGTAAAGCACAATATCGCTCAGAAAGAGTCTCGTGCCGCCCGTCAGCAACCCTCGGCCTTTCATAGACAGAGTCGTGTAAAAGGTTGGTTTACCCTCCGCATCATAGGTGAAAATTTCGTGGAAGGAGGCTTTTTTCCGTGTGTCGTCTTCGGTAAACTGGTTACGAACAAGCGAAGTGACCACAAGCAGCCCCTGGCCGCCGCCCACCGGCTGGATTAATGCCTTGGTAGCAGCATCGATATTTGCGGGTATCGCGCTATCAATAATCCAGTGGAGCCAAAACTGGTTATTCGAGGCACCGTCCAGATCCTGATATCGGATCGTCATGATGGTTTCCTTATTACCCTTGTTGGCATATTCGAACAGGTCTGCGTAATTCGGCAGGAGCGAAACATCCGCCTTTTCTACTTCTGCGATTGCGGCCAGTGCCTTCGTGAAATCGGCCGCGCCGCCGTTCATTCTTTTGCCTGTCCATAAGTGCACATCCGCTTTCAGGGTATTTACCGCTGCGCGGGACCATTTAGAGCGGCCGGCTGCAAAATTATTGTCGGGAAAAAGAGTGAGCGCCATCTCAATATCGCTTTTGATCAGCGCAAACACTTCTGCCTGGGGTGCGCGCTCCTTGATCGTTACTTCCGCGCCGGACGTTTCGGTTGGCTCCGTCCGGATGATCAGGTCCCCCCAGGTCCGCGTCATCACGAAATAGGTGTATGCCCGCATACTGTACGCCTGCGCCAGTATGCTGTTCTTCACCGCCTCCGACTTGAATGTAATGCCTGGAACATATTTAATGATCAGGTTTGCAGAGTTGATAGTGGCATAAAAGCCGCTCCAATCGGGATGGTGAGGCTGGTCGCCGCTGAGCTCGTTCAGAAAAAGATCGTTCCGTCCGCTACCGTATATGCCGCCTTCAAAAACCTCGCTCCGCTGTTCGCCTAGAGTGTAAATCGCGCCGGAAACGTTCCGGAGGTTTACATACATACCATTCAATGCCCCTTCCGCATCCTCCTGCGTTTTCCAGAAAGAATTGGTGGTGATAACGCTGACAGGTGCCACGTCCAGAACATCACAGGAAGCTCCGCAAAAACACACAAGCAGGGTAAAGAGTATAAGTCTCAGTTTTTTCATAATTTCCTGATTATCAAAATGAAATATTGGCCCCGAAAATGATGTTTTTAGGCATTGCATAACGCCCATCGTCGACGCCGCCCTCTTCCGGGTTCAGGCCGAGGTATTTGGTGAAGTAGTGAATATTGTTGGCGGTTACGTTGAATCTCAAACTGGCCAGTTTCAGCTTGTTCAATATCTTCGACGGTACGGAGTAGCTCAGCGTTACCTCGCGAATGGCCAGAAAGTCGCCGGATTCATTGTACATCGAGTTGCCTGAGGTGGTGACCCCGTCGAACAGGTTACGCTGAACCCTCTCGCCGCCCCAATACGATCTGGGCATATCAGTAATATCACCCTGCTTTTTCCAGGAGCGCTCTACCATTCGCTGAGTCAGGTTGCCGTCCGAATACATATTTCCGTCCAGGAACATCCTGCCCCAGTTGAAGATCGTGTGGCCGGTGGTATAGTCAAGCCGCACATAAAAATTGAAATTCTTATAGCTCAATGTATTCGACAACCCTCCCGTCCACAGGGGATAGGCATTCCCCATATACCTTTTGTCCCGCGAATCGATTATGCCGTTCTTGTCCGCATCGTAATATTCAACGTCCCCCCCGTACTGGGTTTTATCCGCACCTACGATGTAGGAAGCGATCGGACCGTTTTTCGCATCTTCATCGGTGGGATAAATGCGCACTTGTTTTCTATCATACATTTCCCCCAGCTTCTGGCCTTCCTGAATTCCCCCTTTCCAGGCATAATCCTGGCGCGCATCGTCCCATATCAGCACACCGCCGACACGGTTATTCTCCACCCCGTTATAGGGCAATTTCAATACTTTATTCTTCGTTTTGGAAGCATTGAAAGCCACACTCCACTGAAAGGGAGAATTGGCGGGAAGTACGCGTGCGCCGAGCTCAATCTCAAAACCCTTGTTTTCAAGTGTGCCCAGGTTGGTAAGCACACTGGCAAATCCCGTAGACTGCGGCAAAGGAAGGCTTGTCAGTAGGTTGCTTGTTACGCGCCGGTAATAGTCCACGATCAGGGTAAGCCGGTTGTCCAGGAAACCGAGGTCTGCACCTATATCGAAAGTCTTAGACTGTTCCCATTTCAAATCCTTGTTCGGAATGACTGTATTCTGGATTGCGGCAGCGCCTCCATATCTGGATCCCACGCCGTAGGCACCTTGGGCGGTAAAATCCCCCAATCCGCTGATATTTCCATTTTCACCATAACTACCTCTCAGTTTCATTTGAGAAACGCCGCGGGAGATTCCGGCCCAAAAATCTTCCTTGTGCATGTTCCAGCCTAAGGAAACTCCGGGGAAAAAGCCCCACTTATGCGACTCCCCCAAATTGGACGCACCATCGTAGCGCATATTCAACGTCAACAGGTATTTCGTCTGATAATTGTAATTGGCACTCGCGAAATACCCCAGGATACGCTGGTCGCTGATGGAACTGCTGACTGCCGTTGCTTCCGCAGAAGCATTCAGGGTCGGGATCAGGTCGGTCGAGGCCCCTCTTCCGCTGGCGCTCAGACTGGAATTGGTACGTCCGAAATAGGATATCCCTGCCCTTGCGTCGAGGTTATGGTCCTTGAATGACTTGGTGTATGCAAAAACACCATCCGCCTGGGTTTGGCGCCACCTGGAACTGGTTGCGGAGGCTGCACGTGCATCCACAAACGCAAGCGGCCCGTTCCAGAATCCCGGCTGAAACGTATATCCATCTCCATTGACATTATAAAGTGACACTTGCGGTTCAAACGATAAACCGGGCAGGATATTCCAGCGCGAACCCAGCGTCACCGTCAGCTTTTCATTTGAATTCTCGGCCTTCCTGGTATTCATCTGGTATTCCGGGTTTCCGATACCGTTGTTGGTACCGGGAGCCAAAGTACCGTCCTCAAACCTGTATTTAGCCGTCGGCGCCAGACCGGCGTTTCGATAGAACGTAACCGCGGTGGAACCGTAGGGTGTGTTCGTTGAAGACCTTGAAAAAATCACTTTTGAAAATACAGTGAGGTTTTTCTTCACCTGGATATCCCCGTTCAGATTAAAGCTGAGGCGGTCGTATTTCGTCGTGATTACGGTCCCATCGGCAGTCATATACCCCACCCCTGCATTAAAGGATCCTTTTTCGGTACCACCGGAAACGGACAGGTTGTGGTTATGGGAAATGCCCGTCTGGTAATTCAATGCCTGGAAATCGGTGTCCTGGAAGATCAGTGTCTTGGTGGGATCTGCTGGATCCGGCATGCTCTGCCAGCCTTCCTTCAACTTATGTTCGTTCGCAGGTGTCAGGTATTGGGTTGTAAATGCGGTGTTATTGGTCAGGTCATTCCCTGTTCCGTAACCCATAGGCAAGGTCAGCCTCGAAGTATAATCTCCGAACTTCGCAGCCCCAAAAACACCTAGCCTGTTGATCGTCAGATAATCCCGTGCATTGGCAAGCTCGAACATTTTACCGGGCTTGGAGGTAGTCAGGTCATAGGAATAACTGACCCTCGTCTGCCCTGACCTGCCCGTTTTGGTGGTGATGATTACCACCCCGTTCGATCCCCTGGCCCCATAAATTGCGGTGGAAGCCGCATCTTTTAATACCTGCATGGAAGCGATATCATCCGAATTGATATCATTCATATCGGTCCGGATCACCCCGTCGATGATGTATAGCGGACTGGCCCCATTGGGGTTGTTGATAGAGGTTCCTCCCCGTACGATCACGCGCGGAGCCGCGCCGGGCTGTCCGGATGTACTTTGGACCCGCACGCCGGACACGGTACCCTGTAAAGCCGAGGCCGCATTGGCAAAAGGAACATTTTCAAGCACCTTCGTGTCGAGTTTCGAGATAGACGTTGTCAACGTTTCGCGCGACTGCACCCCGTATCCCGTCACCAGCACTTCCTGCAACACCGCCACGTCTGCCTTCAATGTCACATTAACCTCCGAGCTATTACCTATCGGGATCTCCTGACTCTGGTAACCTATAAAGGAGAATATCAGGGAAGATCCGGGGGCGGCGCTTACGGTATAATTTCCATCCACATCTGTGCTGGCGCCGGTAGTGGTTCCTTTCACCTGAATATTCACGCCCGGCAGTGCTTCGTTATTTTCGTCAACAATTTTCCCCGAAACCCGAACTGCCGTTTGAGAGAGAGCAGCAGGTACACAAAAGCAAATCAATAAAAATAATAAACAGGGCTTCCGGTGAAAGAGATGTAGTAATATTTTCTTTTGCATAGCATTGAGCTTAGAAGGTTTGGCATGAACTAACAAATCCAAAATTAGATTTTGCCATTACCTCGATCCTCTACTTTTGTTTGCTTTTGTAATACTATTTTTCAGCCGCCCGGTTCGAAGCACTTTTCATTGGTTCAGAGTGGAATAGGAAGTCGGTACAAAACAAAAAGAGGCAATGGGTCAATGCATCTCGCCACGATATAAGAGAGCAGCAATAGCGGCAACTAAAGATGAAGAACTCTGCAAGTATCTTGCCAGCATGGACATCTTACGCGTTGGAAAACGCAGGGAAATACAACTTGCATTGAAGATGTTAGGAAATATCTGCTATGAGTCACAAGGACAATATGACCCGAATCAAAATAGTCCATAATACGCTAGGAGAACTTGCCAACGGCTCTTTTGTAGGCGGTGCGACGGTATCGCTTTGCACTGACCGGATGCTGACGAGGTTCGTCCGACAGATGATGTCGATATTTTGATCGAGTTAACAGGACACGTCGACTATGCCGCACTAGAATAGCAGCTGCGCAGCAAGGGCTTTTAAATGACCTAGAATCTGGAGTGATTTACGGATATAAAATAAAGGCGTGACCGTCGATGTAATGCGAGCGTCAGAGACAATCCTGGGCTTTACCAACCGATGTAAAGGGCAGGAGTTCAAAACGGGATGAGTGTGAATCTTCACGAAAGTACTGCAACCCATACTTTCGGCCTGTCTACTTTTGGCCTCAAAGATCGAAGCTTTTGAAAGCCGCGGAAGAAATGATGAACGTTGGAGTACCGAATTTGAAGACATCATTTTTCTGTTAAACAACCAGTCACCCATTTGGCTTGAAGTGCGAGAGAGCGGAGAGCCGGTCGTGAGCTATCTCCGGGACGAAATAAAAGCTCTCCTAGAAATAAGTATCCGGATGAATAGATCGGGTGCCATCTTGAATTCTCAGAACCATGGGGGGAGCTTATTATTGGATCACTTTCGGAACTTATAACCTTTACAACGATTTATAATTTGCACGAAAAATTGTAACTTCGGGGAATCAATTGCCAATCACAAATCAGGTGAGCAATTCGGGAGCAGGCAAAAATCAGCTTTCCAAATAACTCATTATAAGCAAGTTGAGAGACAGTTCAAATCTCTTCCTCTCTGCAAAATGCCTCTGCTGGTAACAGCAGGGGCGTTTTTCGTTTACGGGACAATTGGCGGGACAAATTTATTTTCCGAGCTGATGAAAGATTATACACACCTGTCCAAATCTGAAGAATTACATTGATGGGCAGAATTACATCCACGATACCCTCATGGAACCTTTTCTATCACATAACAGGGTGCCGTCTTTTTCTCTGCCATCCCTATATTAACCTCTTTCATCTGAACGGTAAACTGCAATCCATTTTTTTGCCATTTTACCGGGGTCAAACCGGATACAGTCGACTCATATCCGAAATATTTCGCTAAGTCGTCAAAAACAGAAAGATCGCTCGAATACTTGTTAATCCCCGTCACGGAAACTAGTTTGTTATCCTTGAAAGCGAATGCCAGGAAGTTTGTAGCCCCTAATTGGGGATCAAACAGAAGGCTTTTTAAGATTAGGTCGGGATTGACTTGCAGGAACTCCGAATCGGGAACATTTAATTCATCCTTTTCTACTTTTTTCACCTCCTCGCGAGACATTCCAAAATTCGTATGAATCACATCTACGTTCCTTTCAACTACCTCAATTTTAATTTTCGTAGAGCGGGATACTGATAAATTAAGCGCGTTTATTTTAAGAGTGGATGTTAATGTAAACTCTTCATTTACCGGCCTATAAAACTCAAACGCGTTAACATACTCACGCACTTGTTTGACAGGATGCATTTCCTCCGACGGTAGGCCCATTCTCATAGTAGTGTAGTTGTCTGGTCGCAGGCTAAAACTCAGCCACGGACGGTAGCCCAAAACACCAATCGTGTATACGTATTGTCCGGGATCCATCCGCTCTCCAACCCTTCCTTTGTACGTGATGAATTTATAGACCACTTCCTTCGGCGGTGTACTCACAATATCGTTGTTATAATAAACCCCTCCCTTTCCAATGAGTGAGGTGCTGTCTTTCTCGACCTGCTCAACATTATCCAGTTTGTCAACCTCCTTCTTTTTGCAGGATAAAATCAGAAAAATGAAAAGTAAAGAACAGCAAAATAGTTTGGTGGCATGAAAGCCAGCTTTGATTTGACGTACATTCACGGGAGGTCGTATTTAGGTTAGGGTTGTTTCCGCATTGAAACTAATAAATTTGACGGTATGGAACTATCACTGGCCCGATACATGACGTTGCCCGAGGCGACTCACCCTATTTACCAAACACACGTTTCAAAAAACCATACGTGTGGATGATGGCCAACCACACATTCCTCTTAACTGAATCGAAGAAATTCGCTATACCGACATAAGGTGTCTGCCTGATCTCTCCGAAATGTTGTTCGATATACGCTTTGGCATTTCTTTCGGCGTTCTCATAAATATCCCGGCTCGTATTAGCCTGTGTACCGCTTCCGGTCCTGTCGAATGGGGCATGGAGCGCATAATCTTCCAGGCACAAATGCTTGAACACATATCCTTTTTTATACATGTCGTGAGACCAGACCGTCGCCGTATCGACGCCACCCCAGTTTCCGCCATAACAGCCGATTTTCCCGTTCGGGACTGTTTCGAGCCGGTACTTGTTCACGTCGATCAGCGCGCAATACTCATTTAACCGACATTCCGGCAGCATATGAACCCTGCCGTGCTGAATGACGTCCTTCTGAAGTTTTTGCCTGGGAGTGGCGTAGGCAGCCGTTATTTCCAGGGCTTCGTCGATGGACGGAACATACTCCTGATAGGTATTCGAGTTGCATTTATTCGCCCAGGCAGGACCGGCAGGGCAAGACCAGCACTGCCCGATTGACCCCACACCCGCTAAGTTGGGGCCACCGGCGTCAAATTCCCTGAGCATATCGCCGATCATATCTTTGGAATACAGCATATCATTATGCATAATGCACAGATACGGCTTATCCGTGGTTTCCAAGGCATATTGATACATAATGCTCTGCCGCCATCGCGTGTCGGTTTTGGCCCGCTCGATATCCATCACGCCCAGCCCCAAATGATGATAAGGGTATTGAACGACCAACCGCACATCGGGGTCATTTCTGAAATAGTCGATGACTTTGAAAATTCCGACGTAATCGTTGTGAGGCTGCTTTCTTTCCCTTGAGAAATAGATTTTATCAATGTGGGCACCACTGTGTTTCATCAGTGTTTTTATGGTAACTATTGCCTGGTAGGGTTTACCATAAAATGCGATGCTGACATCTACCTTTTTGTTCATAACTAACGTTGGTCTATACTGGTCATATTTCACCGGGATCCTGAGATCCTTTTGATTTATATTTTGATCAATAGAGATGGAAATAGTGATCGCGGCCCGTTTCCGTTCCGGATTCTCGAGGGTAGTCAATGTGGTATTAGTTTGAAGAAACTGCCGCTGAGCTCTCATCGTAGCTCTGTTGCCATACAAACTAATTGGGGTGCTAGTCACGAAATTTAGGAACTAATGTCCTTGTAACCAAATATCACCTACACATTAATAATCAATAGTTTAAACTACTGGATAAATAATACTTGCCTATTAATAACGAATACCCACTTCCAAACGTACTTCCGTGCACGTCTTGGAGATGAAAGTTTGTTCGGACATTCGTACATTTGTAGATTATTTAATAAAAAATCTATTTTTCTTCTAAGTGTTTCTGGCGGTGAGAACGACATTACTATAACAGGCCGCCTGAACCGGCCTGCTGTCGGTACTTTTTAACCCGCTAACCATGGATAGTTTGGAATTGTCTGATCATCACGAGGATGGTCCCGGCCAGCCCGCACCTCCCGGCCAGGGCCCGGACAGGCTTTCGCGCCGGCCTGAATTTCCTGCCGAATCGGAGATGCTGCTGAAAAAGGCATTTGAATCGGACACCAATACGGGGATCGAGCTGCTTTTCCGATGGTACTACCGGCCCTTGTGCAGCCACGTGGTACGCTATGTCTCGTCGAAAGAAATTGCTGAGGATATCGTATCCGAAGTTTTCTACAAATTCCACAGGGACAAGGTCTTCGCCAACGTGGAGACGTCGTTCCGGAATTACCTGTTTTCGGCGGTGCGTTACAGCGCATTCGATTACGCCCGGCTCGAAATGAAACGGAATACCTCTCTCGAACATGCCGAATACGTAACACTTCAGCCGGAACAGCAACCCGATCATATCACCCAATACGAAGATCTGTACAACGATGTGCAGAACGCCATCAACGCCCTGCCGCAAAAGCAGCGCCGGGTGTACCTCATGCACCGCTATGAGGGTAAAAAATACAGTGAGATCGCGACGGAACTGGGCGTGTCGTACCGGACCGTGGAGTCGCAGATGTACACGGCGATGCAGGAGCTTCGGAGGATTATCAAAGCCAAATGGCTATTCGCGCTGCTAGCCCTATTTAACTAAGCCGTGCCCCCGACGGCATGGAACACATTATCCGCCAAGATTAACCATGAAAGATCCAATAAGTAAAGAACTGATTTTCAACTATTTTTCGGGCAATGCGACGGCACTTGAAAAAGACCTGATCGATCGCTGGACCACCGACTCGCAGGCCAGGGAGCAACTGTTTATCTGGCTGGTGGAATGGGAAAATCAGAACATCCAGTACAATGCCAACGTGGACCTGGCAATTAACCGCCATTTCACACGCATGGACGAGCAGCCTGCGAAAACATGGGACGAGCCAGCCGCAGCACAACCCATGCGAAGACTACACGTTCAGGGAAAATCATGGCTCATCGCGGCAGCAGTTACATTGCTGGTACTCGCGGGCGGCTGGCTCACGCGTGACCACTTACGCTATGAGATTTACACAACCGGTTTCGGTCAGATCGAGCGGCTGACATTGCCTGACGGCAGCAAGGTCGTGCTCAACGCCAACTCCACGCTCCGCGTTCCGCGATTCGGTTTCGGCAAAACCACCCGGGATGTGTACATGACCGGCGAAGCGGATTTCGCCATTACCCACACCGCGAATCACCAGAAATTCATCGTGCACACGGAAAAGAATTTTGAAGTGGAGGTGCTGGGTACGGAGTTCAACGTATATGCGCGACCGCGGCGCTCGCGCGTGGTGCTGAACAAGGGTAAGGTAAAACTGCATTACCTGAAAGGCTCGGAAAGCGATCAGATCGTGATGAGACCCGGCGACCTTGTAACCTTCGACGCCCCCGGCCACGCTTCGGTCAGGAAAACAACCAACCCGGCCAACTACTCAGCCTGGAAAGCGCATCGCTTCGTTTTTGAAAATGAAAGCCTGCGCGAGATATGCGATCTGTTTGAAGACAATTTCGGACTCAAAATCCAAATACCCGATTCCACCCTGGCTGCCCAGACTGTCTCCGGCTCTTTCACAGCGCTGAATGCCGAAGAACTCTTCGAAATACTGGCCGACGACTCCGGGCTATCCTATTCGCGCTCGGAGGATGGGAAAGTCATTACGCTCGATTACTAAACCACTGACTCATAAACCAACCCCTTAATCTTTTCTTACTCTGCTTAAAAACCCATTTTCTATGAAAAGACCGTTACGATCCCTTCTATTCGTGCTGGCGGCCGCGGGTGCCGGTTCCCCCGGCCATGCGCAGTTGCTGGCGGCCCTCGGGCAGCGGCAACACGCGTTCGTGGCCCAGCAATCTACCAGAAGCCTGAAATCAGTGTTGCAGGATTTCAAAACCCATTACAAGGTCGACATCCTTTATTTCGACAGCGTTGTTCAGGGCTACGAAGTGCCGCTAAGCGCGTTGGATTTTCAGTCCAATCCAGAAAAATCCCTCTCACGGATCCTGAAACCGCTCGGCTTGCAATACCGGAAGTCCAAAACCGGCGGGTACATCGTGATCAAACCATTGAAAGGTGACAGGAAAGCCCAGCAGGCCCCGGTATCGAATGCAACCGACCAACCAGCCGACAGCCCGCTGCGGCAACTTTCTTTCTTTGCATCCACGGGCGGGCAACCCTCGGGCGCGACAGCCGAAATCGTACTCAAAGGCAAGGTATCTGATGAAAAAGGGGCAGGATTGCCGGGCGTAAGCGTGGTGGTGAAGGGTACCCAGCGCGGCACGATCACCGACGAGAACGGCGAGTTCAAAGTAGAGGCGGACGACAAAGACGCCGTGATCGTTTTTTCGTTCGTTGGGTTTCTATCGCAGGAAGTGACTGTCGGGAATAAAACACGCATCGATGTAACCCTGGCAACCGATACCAAAGCGCTCGAAGAGCTCGTAGTCGTTGGTTACAGCTCTCAGAAACGATCGCTGATGACCGGTTCTGTGGCTTCGATGAATGTGACCGAAGAAATGCAGAATATCCCTACCACCTCTACGGGTAATTTGCTCTCCGGCAAGCTCGCGGGCGTTTACATCGGCACGCCTAACGGTATACCCGGTACGAACCCGCAAATCAGTATCCGGACGGGCTCTTCACTCAATGCACAGCCGGTAACTTACGTAATCGACGGCATTATCAGGACCTGGGAGGATTTCAATAACCTGAGCCCGAACGAAATTGAAACCATATCCGTGTTGAAGGACGCTGCTTCCGCGGCTGTCTACGGATCGCGTTCTGCCGGTGGTGTAATCCTTGTCACTACCAAAAGAGGTAAAACAGGAATTCCGACTTTCAACTATTCGTTCAACACCGGATTCGACACCCGCACCAAAAATGTGCCTTTAACCAGCGCCGTGCAGGCGGGCGAACTGTACAACCGCATCAACGGCAATTCCGATCCCGCAGGCTGGGCTTGGTCGCAGGAGGAAATTGACCATTACAAAACCATCAACAATGGCTGGGGCTACGATCAACTGGAATCGGTATGGCGTAACCCTTCCACTTCCCAGCACAACCTGAATGTCTCCGGCGGCACCGAGAAAGTGAAATACTTCGCTGGCGCTTCTTACGTGAAACAGAATGGCTTCTTGAAACCGCTGACGTACGACAAATACAACATCCGCCTCAACACGACCGTCGACGCTACCAAGGACTTGCAATTCTTCGTCGGATTGGGCCTCAGCAATAACCTTCAGGGAAATGTTACCTGGGAAGGGCCTCAGTCGCTTTACAGGAAATTGCTCGTATGGCAGCCCGACCAGCCGGTGTATACCGACAGCGGCAAACTGCTGGATTACGGCTGGATCGCCAACGTGGGTGGGACCGTCAACGGGCACGGCGGCTACGACAAGAGTAATTTCCTGAGACCGCAGGTCGTCCTGAATGCGACGTACAACATCCCGGTGATCAAGGGACTCAGCGCCAAAGCCATATTCAGCAAGAATTTCAGCAGCTACCGCCGAAAGGTTTTCCAGAAGAGCTATCAGATGAACATCATGAAGCGGGACGGCGCCAACAAGCATATTGTCCATACCGACGACGCAAGCATTATCGGCACCAAGGCTTCTACCAACATTTCAAAGGACTACCTCCGGACCGACGTGTCGTGGGGCCAGGATTACCAGCTTGACCTCCAACTGAATTACGAAAACACTTTCAACAACATTCACCACGTACAGGGAATCCTTGTATATGAAAAAGCGGAAACCAGCGGAAGTGGTATTTATGCCGGCCGTGAAACCTTCCCGGTATACACGACCGACCAATGGTGGGCGGCTAGCAGCGCGCGTGCGGACGATTACGCAGGCGGAAGCAGCGACTATGTGAATGGGCGCGCTTCCTATATCGGTCAGTTCAATTACGATTACGACGAAAAGTACCTGGCTACCTTCTCTTTCCGGAAGGACGGTTCGATGAACTTCGCGCCCGACAGAAGGTGGGGCTTTTTCCCGGCAGGTTCGTTGGGATGGGTGGTATCCAAAGAATCTTTCTTTCCGGCCTCTTCCGGCATCGATCAACTGAAACTCCGGGTATCGGCCGGACTCACCGGAAACGATGCCATAGGCTGGCTGAACGGCAGCCCGGTACTGACCAGCTGGCTCTGGCAGGAATCCTACAAGCAGGGTACTTCTGCTTACTTTGGTACGGAACCTAAAACTGCAACGGGCATAACCTATGGTTCGGTAGTGAACCCGAATCTCACCTGGGAGAAAGCACTGACCTACAATGCCGCAGCCGACGTATCCTTCCTGAAAAACTGGACAGCGACGATCGAATACTGGAAACGTAAGTCCTACGATATCCTGGGCCCAAGAACGCTCTCCATTCCACCGACATTCAGCCTGAGCTTACCGGCAGAAAACTACGGGGTGATTAAAGCGCAGGGATTCGACCTGAGTATTGGTTATGAAAACAAAAAAGACAAGGCATTGAGCTACTACGGCAGCCTCACGGCGTCGTATGGATGGAACAAGGTTGTCACACAGGATTATGCGCAAAATGCGCTGGCGATCGACATCCCGACCGGCAGATCCATGACCGTCATCAGAGGATTCCAGTTCGACCGCATTATCCGTACACAGGCAGACCTCGACAAGTTCAACAGCGAGCATCCTAAATATTCATACAACGGCATTGCTCCCGAGCTCGGGATGATGACCTACAAGGACCTGAGCGGTCCGCAGGGCAGCCCTGACGGTATCATCGATACGTACGACCGCGTGGTGATCAAGGCCAGCAATTTCCCGATTGTATACGGGCTAAATCTCGGTGGTTCCTGGAAAGGTTTCAGCGTGGACCTGATGTTCAACGGCAGCCTGAAACAGCAGAAGTCGTTCCGCGACCTGGCGGGCGGAGTGGAATGGAACCGGATGTATTCTGCCTGGTACGACGACGCCTGGACTCCCGAAACCCCCAATGCGACTTTGCCTAAACGGGTCTCAGCCAACCAGTCCAACACCTACGGGGCGGAGTCGAACTTCTGGTACAAAAACGCGGGTTTTATGCGCCTGAAATACCTCACAGTGGGCTACACCATTCCTAAGCCGCTATACGGCAAGGCACTGGAAAGCGTGAAGCTCTATTTTTCAGGCACCAACCTGTTTAACCTCACGGGCTTTTCGTACTACGATCCCGAAATCGGCGAAGGCACCGCTTACCCGGTCATGCGGAACTTCAACTTCGGCGTCAATGTCACATTCTGATCTATTTAAAAGGGCTTAATCATGCGAAAAAGATATTTAAAAAACCTCCCGTTCTCATTGCTCTTTGCGGCCATCATGATGGTACCGCAGGCATGTGAACCCAACCTCGACTACGAGAATACGAATGCGATCAACCCGGACAACGTCTGGAACGATGAAAAGCTGATTACGGCGTTTTTGTCCGACATCCACGGCAACATGATTCCATCCTGGCCCGTCAATGGCAATAGCAGCGACGAGGGCATGAACGCGCCCGGTTCGATGGGCACTTACCTCCGTGGAGTCATCAGCGTGACTTCCGACGGCCAGAACCTGGTGTATACCAATATCGATAAGATCAACTTTTTTCTCGCACGCATCGCCGATGTGTCGCCTGCGATACTTTCCGAGGAAAAGAAAAAGCAAATGGCTGGCCAGGCGCTTTTCTGGCGGGCATGGGATTATTTCGGGAAGGTGGCGACGTTCGGAGGTGTGCCGCTGATCCTGAAACCACAGGACCCTGCCGACAAGGAGAGCCTCTTCGTACCGAGGAGTAAAACATCCGAATGCGTAACGCAGATTCTCGCCGACCTCGACGCAGCCATTGCCGCATTGCCCGATCAATGGGATAATGCCAACTACGGGCGAATCGATAAGGGAGCGGCGATGGCCTTCAAAGGGAAAGTGCTGCTCTGGTACGCGAGTCCGATGTTCAACCCGTCGAACGACCAGGTGCGGTGGCAGAAAGCCTACGAAGCCAACAAAGCGGCCGTCGACTTCCTGAAAGCCCAAGGGAAAGGCTTGCTCGAAGCTTA
Organism: Dyadobacter jiangsuensis; assembly: GCF_003014695.1. Lineage (GTDB taxonomy): Bacteria > Bacteroidota > Bacteroidia > Cytophagales > Spirosomataceae > Dyadobacter > Dyadobacter jiangsuensis. The sequence continues at coordinate 41,595 of NZ_PYAS01000008.1, forward strand.
CGGCCAGATCTGGAAGCAAGAGCGTAATAAAGAGGTGATTATGGTCAATCAATTTTCGTATCCGGATCACCCCTTCAACCAGGCGGGCATCCGTCCCCAGCCGCTCACCCAGGGTGACGCGAACAAGAACCAGCCGTTATTGCCCCTGTTGAACGCCTATCCTAAAAAAGACGGCTCGCCGATGCAATTCGATGCGGCAAAACTCGCCGCCGACCCGGCCTATAATGAGCAGTATATAACGGACTTTGTCACCAACCGCGACGACCGGTTCTACGCAACCATTTTCACCGGTGGCACGCCATACCCCACACCCGACCTCCCCACCGGTACCCGGTACTGGAGTGCTTGGAGAAAGGCGGCCGACGCAAGTTCTCCGGGCGGCTTTAAATATGTATCGCTGGCCAGCGACCAGAAATCCGTCACGATCGGCGCGGGTGTATCCGGCTTTTTCCAAATCAAAGGCCTCGACAATACGCTTACCAGTACGGTTATCGGCAACGCCGCCACCGACTGGGTGGAAATACGCTTCGCGGAGGTGCTGATGCATTACGGCGAAGCTGCCAACGAGGTGGGCAAACAGGAAGAAGCCATACAGGTATTGAAGGATATCCGTGCGCGGGCAGGCATTACGCCGGGCACGTCGGGCAAATATGGCATTACCGCCACCACGCAGGCAGGCATCCGCGAAGCCTATTTGGCGGAACGGTTCGTGGAGTTCGCTTTTGAAAACAAGAGATGGGGTGACTTGCGCCGGTGGAAGCGATTTGATATAGTGAATAAAACCGGTTTCCGCCAGGGCATTTACTTCGTGTTGAAAGACGGCGCAAAAATTGAATGGACCGACGACATTTCCGATGCCTCTGTGCGCAAGAAATTCACCGCGGTATTCATAGAAAATCTCGACGGCGATCCGCAATACAAGTTCAATCTTGATACGAACCATTGGTTTTACCCGATCAGCCAGACCAACCTTGAAGCCAGCTCGGCATTGAAACAAAATGCGGAATGGGGCGGAACATTTAATCCATTAGAATAAAAATAAAAGTAGGTCCTATGGGCGATGATGCTTACTCTGAAAGAATAGGCATCATCGCTTTTTTATAAAGGTTTACCTTCGAGAATGCGTGTTTAATCATAATTAACCAGCTATGCGATTTCAGATTCCCAAAACACTTATTTTACTCCTGATTGCCGTTTTGCCGGCGTCCTATTCCCATGCCCAGCACGATTTCAGTACCAGCTATTTTAAAATCCATATCAACAACAAGGGATGGATCACCAGCATGAAAAACGTCACGGGCAAAACCCACCAGCGCGAGTTCAGCCCCGCCGACAAGCCATCGCCGTTGTTGTCGCTGTTTGACAGTAAAAAGAACAAGTACTACCATCCGACCAAGGCCATTTTTAATAAAACCAAACAGACCTACACGCTACATTATGCCAATGGCTCGGTGGCCAGCGTGTCGGTGATCCCTCACAAAAAATACTTCAAACTAACGTTGCAATCGCTCGCTCCCCGCAACGGCGTCGATAATGTACAGTGGGGCGCTTATCATACCAACATCACCAATCTCTTCGGGGAGATCATCGGGGTAGCACGCGATACGAGCGAGGCCGTCAACTATGCCATCGGAATGCTGGCCCTCAGCGATAACACACTTGGAGGCTTGTCCGAAACTGTGGCCGATGCGGCACCTTTCCAGTATATCATCCACACTCCTGACAAAAAGCGCTTCCCGCTTCCCGCCCACCTGCACGAAGGCCAGGTGTTCCCTATCGGCGGTGACGGGATCAGCGACGTAGCGTTCTATGCCCATAAGGAACCCTATTACCGGATCCTTTACGGCAATGCGGCGCAAATTGACCCACAGGGCCAGATATCCATTGCCTACAATTCAAGGGACAGGGCTCCCAAACGGACCGTATTCTTTTCCCTGATCCCTAACATGGAAGCCAACATCCCGAACCACCTCGACGTGCAGCCGCTGCCAGGCATCGACTATGTAGGGTCCTCGGTGGCTTTCTGGGGTAGCCCCGACAGTACCGCATTACTGGATGTGGTACAAAATATCGTGTTGTCCGAAGGTTTGCCCTACCCTACTTTTAATGGTAAATGGGTCAAAGATCCTTCCGCATTTACGCCCGACGTGCTCACCAGCGGAGGCGTGTACGACAGCATCGTGCCTTACACGCATCAACTGGGTTTCAAGGCTATCAGCCTTTATGACCAGGGATTTATCCGCCCCGACCGTGGCAATGGAGGATATATCGACGGAAAGAATTTTGAGAAGAAACCTTTGAAAATGGCTGCCGGGGCTAAATCCCATAAGGAACTTTCCGAAATAGCTGCGCGGCTGGGCATTATCATCGGCCGTACTCCCATTACCACGGCGCTCGCTCCCGGTACCCACGATGCCAGCCCGGTCCCGAGCGACAGCCTTTGCTATCAGCAAAAGCGCATTCTGACAAAAAGTATCGGAACCTCCGACACACTGATATTCGTCAACGATCCGCAATACCTCGATGAAATAGCCAGCTGGGAGGGCCATTGCAAGAACCTGAATATGATCAAGATCGGCAAGGAGCTGATTCATTACCTGGGCGTTTCCAAAGAAGCCCCCTATCGTTTGCTGAACGTCAAACGCGGCTATTGGAATACGACAACTGCCAATCACGCGGCGGGTGATACCATTTACAAGCTGCAAGTGACGATCAATTACGGCTACGACGGACTGATTCCCAATATGCAGTTGCAGGACCAGATCGCCGAGTACTACGCAACCGTTTGCAAAGTCAACGGCCTGGCTTACTACGATTTCGACGGCCAGGAGTTCTTGTTCAACAACGGGCACGGCTACTACTCCGTCAAACGCTTTTTCCACCGTATGTTTGACAAAGCCAAAGCACTGGGTGTGCCGTACATTCGCTTCACCGGATCGACACTTTCGGAGGGCTCCTGGCATTATCAGAGTATCTGGAATGTGGGCGGCGGCAAAAACCTCTACGATATAGATACACGCGAATGGGGCAGCAGCACCAGCCAGGGCAAAGACCTGCGCGACGTAACCTACGCCAATTTCTTCCCGTCCGGAATGGGCGGCAACTTTCCGATTAAGGCGGGTTCCACCGTGGCGCAATATGAGCATGTACAAGCCATTTCCGTAGGCATTGGTTCTACGTACAGCCTTCAAATCAACCAGAAGGATGTGGAGGCCTGCACGGAGAAATATGCGATTTTCAAAGCTATCAGAACCTGGGAAAATGCCCGCGCTGCCAATGCTTTTCCAAGATGGGTCAAAAAGCAGCTTGCCGACCCGGCCAACCAGTTTCACCTCGAAGAACTCGACAAGGATAGCTGGAAGCTCTTCAAAACCGACCTTGACGGTAAAAACAGCAGGCCATTCTGCACACTCAAACGATCGGCACATTAAGGAAAAGGCCCGTGGCAAAAGCTGCGGGCCTTTTTCATAATAAAAGCCCGTAAGTCAAAGACCTGCGGGCTTATGCATCACCGATTAACCTAATGGACTAAATAGCATGATTATGCCATAACAGCCTTAATTTACGATTACTTCGTCGACAAACAGCCAACCTTTATTGCCTTTGCCCGAATGCCAGGCCGGTATCTTGTTCAGCGGCTTCGCGACCAGCTTGATGCAGCTCAATTGCTGAGGCTCAAAACCGGCCTCATAAACAATATTCTCCGTGCCCGGAACGTCTTTGGCCGGCACGCCCGGAGTGATCACTTTCAATAATTTCAGGGTTTTCGGATCGGCGCCGCCCCACACTTCGATCCTCGTTGGCTCAAAAATAAAACTTCCGAAGCTCCGCAATGTACTCACTGTCACCACACTGGCTTTCACAGGTTTTTTGAAGAACAAATAGCTCTGGAAATCGTTCTCGACATACCCCAGCCAGGTACCGCTCACCCGTTCGGTGTCGCCGACCTTCCCGTCGGAGATCGACGCAGCGCCTTTGGCATGGTACCGCTGATCGACCGGCGTAATCAGCTGCGCGCTGTCAACATGAATGCCTTCTTTGAAAAACAGCTTGCTCACCTGCGTACTGCCGTACCATCCTTTTCTGAATGCCCTTGCTTTGAGCTTCAAGTTTCCGTTGATGGCAATCGGCTTGTCATAAACAGGAGAACTCGTGCTGTCGGGCTCGGAACCATCCAGCGTATAACGGATCACCGTACCGGCAATCTGGTGCTTCATCGCGACCGTTTCTCCCTTGCCGATCAGCTGCTTTTCGTTGATGATCACAGGTGGATTGAGCGCCATCACCAGGGTGTCGCTTCGGAAACCGGTTTCAAATGCGATTTTCTGCCCCTTTTTCAACGTTTCCAACTCCTGCGGACCAATGCCCGTACTCCACAGGTAAACCCGTCTGAGCGCCGGGAAGCCTTCAAGCGATTTGACATGCGCCATGGTAATGCCGGTACCGCTCAATGAAAGCTCACGCAGACTGGCCAGCTTTTTCAGCTCGGTCAGGTTGCCGCCGGTAATATCGGTAAAGTTCAGTATTAGCCTGCGTAACTCGGGAAATTTGGCCAGCGCTTTGATATCCTCGTCCTTCACAGGCATTTTGCTCAAATCCATGGACACAATCTGATCCTTCAATGGCATCAGGCCTTCGATGTCCTGGCTTTTGAAATTCGCCCTGTTGTAAAAGTTGACAAACAATGCCGGAGATCCTGCCGACAATGGCTTGATGAGGCGGTAGTTGGTATTGAGCTTCTGCACCTCGTCGGCCGATGCCGCGCTGAACGTGTACTGCTCCTCGGTACGGTCCCCGCCCAGCACGTTCTGAGCATAGGAGTAAATGGGGTTCTGAGGCGGCAGTGAACTTACCAGTTGGTCAAAACGTGAGCCTGCTTTTACCCAGGCTGCTAGTAACACCACTTCCTCTTCCGTCAATTGTACTTTACCACGCGGAGGCATATGCTTTTTGTCATCGAGCGGCAAATGCAGGCGGCTGATCAGCAAGCCAAGATCCACTTTGGTCGTGTCCCACAGCACACCGCCTTTTCCGCCCTTCGTGAGCAGCGCCTGGGTCTGCATTTGCAAGCCCCCTTTCGATTTCTCCTCGTTATGGCAGGAAAGGCATTTCTGCTCGATCACTGGCTTCACCAGATGCTCGTACACCTTGGCCTCCTCGAAAGCCACGTGCTGCGCCGGTTCTCCCGACGGCCCCAGCGGGGATATCAGAAAGTCCTCACCGTGGGTAAGGTTACCTCCTAAATGACCACCCACAAAAAGCAGTACCAGGAATGCTCCTGCAACCACTTTTGCACCGGCTGTCCACGGTAACAGGGATTTTCTTGCCCCATACCAGATAACCGCGGCAATGGAAATGGCAATACCCAGCCATTTATGCCAAAATAATGTATCCGATTCGTAGCCCTCCTCGTGCGAGAGCACAAACCCTGAAAATGCCGCCACCGCAGCAGTGACTGTACCAATGACCAGCAGGCTGTCGGCCAGCGCTTCATTCCAGGTATGAGAATCCGGCTTCCGCACAATCATGACCCACAGGCTGTACAGAATCAGTACCACCAATGGAAAGTGCAACACAAGCGGGTGCATTCTTCCCAAAGCCTGCATCCATTGCGGAACGGCAAACCGGCTTTCGAAGAACAACAGAAATACGAGCAATCCATTCAGGAAAAAGGCGATGTTATAGACGTACCCTTTCCAATCCGACAATATTCTACTCACTGTATCAGAGGTTAATACTTTACGCAATAATTCCTTTCACCAACTTACCGGCTACGTCCGTGAGACGATAGCGGCGGCCCTGATGCTTGTACACCAGCTTTTCATGGTCCAGTCCCAGTTGGTTGAGAATGGTCGCATGAAAATCGTGTACGTGGACAGGGTCTTTGACAATATTGTACCCAAACTCGTCGGTCTCGCCATATACAATGCCCGGTTTGACACCACCGCCTGCCATCCACACGGTGAATGCCCTCGGATGGTGGTCACGGCCGTAGTTGTCTTTGGTGAGTGTTCCCTGGCAGTAGTTGGTACGCCCGAACTCCCCTCCCCATATTACCAGCGTTTCGTCCAGCAATCCGCGTTGTTTAAGATCGGTAACCAATGCGGCCGATGCCTGGTCGACATCCATACACTGCCCTTTGATTTCCGTCGGCAGCCCACCGTGGCTATCCCATCCCTGGTGGTAAAGCTGCACGAACCGCACACCCTGCTCGGAAAGTTTCCGCGCCAGCAGGCAGTTGGCTGCATAAGTACCGGGCACGAGGCATTCCGGGCCATACATTTTCACGATCGATTCCGGTTCCTTGCTCATATCAGTGATTTCCGGAACGGCTGTCTGCATCCGGAACGCCATTTCATACTGCTGTACTTTGGCCGTGATTTCAGGGTCACCGAAGTCGTTGAATGTGCCCTGGTTCAGTTCGGCCAGGTTATCGAGCATTTTGCGGCGCTGGGTACGATCCATCCCATCGGGGTCATTGAGATACAACACCGGGTTTTCACCGCTGCTGAACTGCACGCCCTGGTGCACCGAATCCAGGAAGCCGTTGGTCCATAGTTTGGAATAAACTCCCTGCCCATTGCCTTTTCCGCGCGATAGCAACACGCAGAAACCCGGCAGGTTCTGGTTTTCACTGCCCAACCCGTAGCTCAGCCATGCACCGAAGCTCGGACGGTTACCCACTTGCGCGCCTGTCTGGAAGAAAGTCAGCGCCGGGTCGTGGTTAATGGCTTCTGTATTAAGAGTTTTGATAATACAAAGATCATCCGCAATGCCGGCCATATGCGGCAGCAGCTCACTCATCCAGGCACCGCTCTTGCCGTGCTGTTTGAAATTGAAAATTGAACCCGCCAAAGGGAATTTGGCCTGGTTGGCGGTCATACCGGTCAGGCGCTGCCCTCCCCGGATTGACTCCGGCAGATCCTGCCCGTGCATTTTGTTGAGCATCGGCTTGTAGTCGAACAGGTCGAGCTGCGAGGGGGCGCCATTCTGGAACAAATAGATTACCCGCTTGGCTTTCGGGGCGAAATGCGGCAGGCCGGCCATCAGCTCGTTCACATCCGGTTCGCCACCGCCTCCTTTGAAAAGGTCCGGGATCAGCAGAGATCCCAGCGCAGCACTGCCCACACCAAGGCTCAGCTTGGAGAGAAAGTGCCTGCGTGTGGTATTCATTCCAAAATCAAATATTGGCTTTTCCATGATATCTCGGTTTTAGCTTTTTGTAATCGTCTCTTCCATGTTGTACAGCGTGTTGATCACCCGCATCAATGCAGCCGCACGCACCTTGTCGGCCTTCGCTTCATGCGGGAATTCACCCACATTCAGGACTTTCGCCGCATTGTCTTTTTGTTTCGAGAACATGGAAGCCTCTTCACTGTAATACTTTTTGAGCAACTCTACTTCTTTATCCGTCGGCTGGCGGCAGACGATCGTCTGGAACGACGAACGGATATTGCTTTCAATATCTGTCGATTTCGCTACCAGGCGTTCAGCCAATACACGTGAGGCTTCAAGCACCGTAGGGTCATTCAGCATCACCAGCGCTTGCAGAGGTGTATTGGTTTTGGAACGTTTCACCTCGCAATGGTCGCGGTTGCTGGCATCGAAAATGATCATCGACGGCGGCGGCACTGTCAGTTTGATGAATGTGTACATCCCCCTGCGGTACAATGCATCGCCCTTATCCTGCTGGTAGGTGCGAAGGGTACCGCGTCCTGACGTAGCCGCCTCCCACAAGCCTTTCGGCTGGTAAGGTTTCACGCTTGGGCCTCCGATCTTGGGATTCAGCAAACCGCTGGTTGATAGTACCATATCACGTACGAGCTCCGCTGGCAGGCGGTAGCGCGGGCCGCGCGAGAGGTAAATATTTTCCGGGTCGGCTTTCAGCTTTTCGTCGGTAACCTTGGCCGATTGGCGGTAGGTAGCCGAAGTCACGATCTGCTTGACGAGCCTTTTGATATCCCAGCCATGGTTCATAAAATCCACGGCCAGCCAATCCAGCAATGCCGGGTTCGTGGGCAGGTCGCCCTGCATACCAAAATCACCCGTACTTTTCACGATACCTCTTCCGAAAAACTCCTGCCATATCTGATTAATGAATACCCGGGCAGTGAGCGGATTGCTCTTGCTGGTCGTCCATTTAGCTAATCCCAACCGGTTTTGCGGCAATTTGATCGTGTCAAAACGCATTACCGCCGGTAACGCCGAGGCGGTAACCACCCTGCCCGGCGCGTCGTATGAGCCGCGGTTGAGGATGTGCGTAGGCCGGAGCGTGTCCAGGTCGCCCAGTACCGACACCATCAGGCGGCTCGTGTCCGGCCGGTTGATGAACGAAAGCAATGTCTTCGCTTCATCATCCGAAATGGTCATGATCGGATTCTTCGCCGGTTTTGTCTGCGAAATATCCCCTTCAAATCCGGACTCTTTGGAATTGTTGAAAAATGCGAACATCCGGTAGTAATCTTCCTGCGAAATAGGGTCATACTTGTGGTCGTGGCATTGTGCGCATTCGACGGTGAGGCCCAGCACCCCGGTACTGAAAGTTTTCGTTTTGTCGATATTGTATTCGATCCGGTATTCTTCCGGGATCACGCCGCCCTCTTCGGTATATTTATGGTTCCTGAAAAACGCGGTGGCCAGTATCTGCTCCTTGTTGGCATTGGGCAGCATGTCGCCCGCGATCTGCCACATCAGGAACTGGTCGTATTTCATGTTCTTGTTGAATGCGTTGATCAGCCAGTCGCGCCACGGCCATTGCGTACGTACTTCGTCGTCCTGGTAACCGTACGAATCGGCATAACGCGCTACGTCCAGCCAGTGCACGGCCATTTTCTCGCCGTAGGTTTTCTGTGCGAGCAACTGGTCCACTATTTTTTCATAAGCCTTGTCGCTGTTATCCGCTTCAAACTGCTTTTGCATTTCCACGGTCGGCGGCAGGCCCGTAAGGTCCAGTGCGACCCTTTTTAGCAAATGGCTTTTAGCTGCTTCGTCATTAGGTGCCAATCCGGCACCCTCCATTTTACGCAGGACGAAGTTGTCGATTTCGTTTTTAGGCCAATCTTCCTTGGAAACTTCGGGAACAGCGGGCAAGACCGGAGTAGTGAACGCCCAATGCCGCTCGTACTTGGCACCTTCCTCGATCCATTTCTTCACCAACCCTATTTCACCTTCATTCAGCAAGCCCAGGTGCGACTCCGGCGTCGGCATTTGGTACGACGGATCGGGCGAAGTAATCCTTCGGTACACTTCCGACTGCTCCGGCTTGCCGGGGAAAATCGCCACACCCTTTCCGTCTTTCAGCTTCGCATAGGCACTTTCGGCAATGTCAAGCCGGAGCCCTGCCTCCCGTTTTTTAGAATCAGGTCCGTGGCACGCAAAACATTTATCAGACAAAATAGGCCGGATGTCGAAATTGTAACTCACAGCTTCACTACCCGACTGAGATTGTAACACGCCGTTCTTTTTGAAACAAGAAACCGCCAGAAAAGCAACGGCGCCGGATAGTACCCCCAGATACAAGAACTTCTTTTTCATTTGCAATTATTTACACAATCAACCAATCTTTACTTCGCCTTTCACAGTCTCCGAACTCAGGAACTGCTCTATTTCTTCCAGCCGCTTTCCTTTCGTTTCAAACAGGTTCCGCTTCGCGTACACGTAGGAGCAGACGCAGAAGAAGGAGAAAACGAAAAATGTATTAGCTACTCCCAGCCCGTCGCGCATGAGCGGAAAAAGCAGGTTTACGATCCAGTCCGACACCCACATCGTCATAATGCAGATAGATAATGCGGTTCCCCGTATATGATTTGGAAATACTTCCGTAGCGATGACAAACTTCAATGGCCCCAGCGAGAAGGCAAAAAACAGCAGGAACAGCATGATACACACCAACATCCCCCAGCCATTGATGCCGTAAGCGAAGCACAGGCCCGTCAATGCAAGCGATACCGCCGCGCCGGCAGAGCCGATCAGGTACAACGATCTCCGCCCGAGCGTATCCACCTTCCAGATCGCTATCAGCGTGAATACCATGCTGGCCAGGCCGAGCATAACCTGGTACAGCAGTACGTCGCCGATCACGATACCTGCGGACCGGAGGATCGTCGGGCCGTAAAATACCACGCCATTGATACCGCTGAACTGCGAAAGGGCGGTCAGGACCATGGTCATCACCAGCAATCCGCGCAAAGGATATTGCATCAACTCTTTTGCGCCTCCCTCTTTTTGCGTGAACGCTTCCTTGATCGCTGCGAACTCCGTGCGGGCATGGTCTTCCCCGCTTATTTTGACCAGTATCCCGAGTGCTTCTTCATTTCTGTCGTGCTTGGCGAGCCAGCGCGGGCTTTCGGGCACCGTCACGAGCAACATGCAAAACACTGCCGCCGGGATCACGCTCACGAAGAACATCCCGCGCCATACCTCCTCTACAAACAGCCAGTGCGAAACGCCGCTTCCCGCGCCCGCATGAGCGAGCGAGTACCTGTGCAGGAACAAGTTACTGATGTAAGCGGCCAGCACGCCGATCGTGATCGCCAGTTGGTAGAATGTAACAAGGCCGCCACGCTTGGATGCCGGTGCTATTTCCGAAATGTAAAGCGGCGACACATTGGAGGCCACGCCCACACCCGCCCCGGCTATGATGCGGAATATAATGAGAATAGTATAAGTATTTGAAAATGAAAACCCTATCGCGCTTACTAAAAAGAGCAGGGCCGCCACAAACAGGACTTTCTTCCGGCCTATTTTATCGGCCAGGTAGCCCGAGAATGCCACCCCAATAATGCAGCCGAGCAAGGCAAACGAAACAAACAATCCCTCTTCCGCCGCCGACAAGCCATATTGTGTTCTGACGGGCTCGATGATCCCGCTCACAACGGCCATATCAAACCCGAACAGAAAGCCCCCCAACGCCGCAATGAGCGTAATGAGAAAGGTAAAGTGTTTTACGTGTTGTGTTTGCAAGGTGTTCTTGGATTTAGGGCTTTCTTCTATGACCAGCTTTCGGTCAGCAAACGGGTTTCGTTTCAAGGGCAGCATCGAGGTTCACCTGTTTCCCCTCCCAACCACACAAGGCTGCTCCGGCGCCGTAAACTATGCACAAATCCGCAGAGGGATCGGGGCGCAACACCCTCATTTTGTGATCATCGAATGCCTGAAATCCGTTCGATGAATTTCCGGCAGGGCTTTCATCCGAGGCCGGGGTTTTAAGACAGGCATCTATGTCGTACCAAAAAACACTGCGTCCAGCTGACGTGAGCGCCGCATGCAGCTTCCGTCGGACGGCTTCCCAGGCACGAACTTCGAGACCGTCGATCGCCACTGTTTTTTCATGAAGCAATTGTCCGACCCAATAACTGGTATCATAGGAGGTCGGAGCCTCGTTAATATGATCGAAACCCTCTGCTTCCCGTTCGGCCAGACAGGCCGCGCCGGTCAGGATACAGGCTTCGGTATCATCACAGAAAATCACACGCACATTACTATCAAGCGATTTCAACTGACTTTCTAATGCATTGAAAAACAAATGACCAGCCCTGGCGATGTTCCCGCCGATCACCAGCTCATCGCAGCCGAAATTTTTCAGCCAGGGAAGCAAAAATTCGCCCAGGTTAGCACCAAACTCATCAAATATGCTTTTTGAAACTTCCGAATTCATTTCCGCCAGCTCGCGGACATCTTTAATAGCCTGCCCGGTGGCCCGCTGGTAGGCAGTATGAAACCAGCGCGTTGAAAAATAGTCATCGGCAATGGCTTCCCTGAACGGCTCATTGTAGAATGCACCCAATCGGGGTAAGGCAGCATGGTGTGTCATCAACTCGCCGTCCTCCATGAACGACGACCCAAAGCCCGACCCGAGTGTGAGCAAAACGGTTCGTTTACTTTTCAGGCCATTCCGCATATAGGCGCCTACGGCAAAGCAATGCGCATCGTTAAAAAACCGGAATGCGGTATCGGGCATGCCGGTAGCGTCTTTGAGTGCCTGCCCGAGGTGAAGCCCGAACATTCGCTCGAATTTCCCGCCTACGTGAAGGACCGTACAAATCCCTTTGGAATAGTTGAAAGGCCCGGGAAATGCAATCCCTATTCCGGCAACCGGCCCCCGGCCCGCAAGCGCCTGCCGGATACAATCGCCGATTGCAGCCACAATCTCGGAAGCAGTACCAAAGCTATCCATTTCCTTACGCACCAACGACAGCGACGGATCTCCGACGAAGGACATATCCACGACACCGGCCGTAACATGACTTCCTCCGACATCCAACCCCAGGCTTATATTTGGCGCGTTCATAAGGGACTTTGTAATATATGTTCAAATATACAAACATATCACTAACAGTCAAAAAAGTTGCACTAAATCAACATACAAAAATGACACATATTTAATATAATATATTGATTATAAGTTTATTATAAAATATATTTCAAATACCATTTTGTATTTTAGTTCTACAAACTCGAATAAAATCAGAAATTTCTCGTCGAAATCTAGCCAATATGTATGATATGTATATACATATTAAAATACATTTTATACATACCTCCCGCCCCTCATACCAGCCGGCTGACGAACCCCGCCCCCATAGCCGTGGACAGACGTTTCAGGACAATCAGCTATAAAAAACCAATGGCGGGTATATCCCGCCATTGGTCCAAAATACCTCAACTATTTACTAATTCACTCTATGAGAACTGATGCCGGATCAGTAGCCAGGATTCTGTTTAAGCGCGCCATTGCTTTTCCGGATTTCCGTATTCGGGATCGGGAATAAGTAGTAATGATCGCCCTTCCAAGGCTTCCGCACCTCGGCTTCGGGAATTACGCCGTAGGTATAGGATAGTTTCCCCAGGGCATCCCCCGGCTTGGTGCCTGTCCAGTCCATGGTCACTTTGGTGAGCCCTCGCACCGCTATATCCACATTTCCGGGGGCCGCCTTCCACCGCATGAGGTCGAAAAAGCGGGAATCCTCCAAATGCAGCTCGATCGCCCTTTCGTTGCGATACACCCGTACCAACTCTGCGCCGGCAGCTTTAACATCGGGCATATTCACCGACGCCCGCTTTCTTACCTTATTGATATATTCCTTTGCAACAGCCTCGTTGCCCAATGCCATCTGGATTTCGGCATAGTTCAGGTAAAACTCCGTCAATCTCATGAACACCACCACCTGGTTGTAGTCATAATCGAAGCTCGCACGCGGTCCCGCAAAGTCGTCAGTCTTTTTGAATGTGTAACCCGTTTGTACCCGCCAGTGAAAGGGCGTGAGGCCTTTTACCCAGTACGTTTTCGAATCGCGGCCGAAATCGAACAGGTTCTGGCCATTTTTCGGATCTACCTTATTCGGATTGATATAGGGGGGAGCATTGTCGGCGTTAGGGTTAGCATCCTCCCAGTATTCGTACAGGCGCTCGGTACTTTTCGAGCCGTCGACGATATTCAGCGGACCAGCTCCGGGGTAAATCACCGCGTCATAAAACCTCGGATCCCGGTTTTTCTCAGGCTTCTGTGGGTCGTAACCCGAAGCCGCATTCACGGTCACGCCATCTGCCAGGTAGGGATACTCACCGTTGGTCATCTGGAACATATTGACAAAGTTCTGCGTCGGTACGATCCGCTGCTGCGCGTCGAAACCGCTTGGCCAGTAGTCGTAGTTGTAACCCCAGCCGGGTATCCGGGTAGCAGGCGTGAACGACTTCCCAAAAATCGTCTCATCAGTTTTCAAAGGCTTTTTAAACAGCGCTGCATACTCCGGGTGCAGCGTAAATCCCAGGTCCAGGACAGCCTTTGTAGCCGTTTCAGCGGCTTTCCATTTGGCCATGTCGTTGGACGGGTTATTGAGCGGGCTCGCCAGGAAAAGCAGAACTCTGGCTTTGAGTGCCAATGCAGCCGCTTTGCTGATTTTCCCGGTATTCACCGGCACGCCATCCAGAAATCCGATCGCCTTATCCGCCTCGTCCAGCACAAACTTCGCACATTCGTCGAACGTATTCCGGGGCACATCGAACCCCTCCGAGTTCAGCTGAAAACTATTCGTAATGATGGGCACCCCGCCAAATGTGCGCATCAATTCCAAGTACATCCAGGCACGGAGAAAATGCACCTCCCCCTTCATAGGATCCAGTTTATCGGCCGTTATACTCGATTTCTCGATATTCTCAAAAAACACATTCGCCTTTCTGATAAAGCCGTATTCATAATTCCAAAGCGGCGTAGCATCCTGCATGGCGGCTAGATCCGAAACATTGTCGGCCGTCATATTCCCTTCGATATAGTTACGGATGCCCGTCGACCTCTCGTGGGTTTCGGGCTGGTTCACCGCTATGTCCGTCAGCGCATCGTAACCGCCGGTACCGGGCGCCCAGGGCGGTTTAATGCCGTTATAGATGTTGTACACATAGTTTTGAAGAAAAACCGCGTCATTAAACACCGCCTCATCCGATATCGCATCCAGCGGCTTCTTGTCGAGCACATTACAGGAAGTAGCCGCGGCAATGATGCCGATGACCGACATCGTGAACGCCCGCTTCATCACCTGATTTTTTATAACTAAATATTTCATAGGTTATCTGAATTAGAAAGTAAGATTGAGGCCGAAGCTCAGGGTCTTCATATTAGGGTATGCGCCGCCGTTTCCGCTCAGGAATTCAGGGTCACCATTCCCGTACTTTTTAAGCGAATTGAACAGCATGAATGCATTATCACCGGAAACATAAATCCGCAAAGCGGTAACCCTTGCTTTCGAGAGCAGGCTTTTTGGAAGCGTATAGCCCAGCTGCATGTTTTTCATGCGCATCCACGTTGCCTTGTGGTAATAGAAGTCGGCCTCCGAGGCTGCGACGCCCGTAGGAGCGATCATCGGAAGCTCCGCGTTTACATTCTCTTTGGAATAGCTGTTCAGTGCCACGTATTCCAGACCATTACCACCCGCACCCGAGTTGAATCCCGTACTCAAACGGAATTTGGCGCCACTTTGCCCTTGCAGCAACATCGTCAGATCGAAGTCTCTGTAATTCAACCCTATGCTTACACCATATTGTGTACTTGGGAAGATGGTCGTAACATCCAATCCTGTAACGGGGTCCTTGGCTGTATTACTGGTGGTGTTGAACATGTAACGGTCGTTACTGTCGATTTTACCGTCATTGTTCAAATCCGCGAAAATGAGCCCGCCCAATGTCGCCCCGGGATATTTCACGCTATTGTCCAGCTCCTGCTGCGTGCGGTAAATACCAATGGCCTTGTACATCAGCTGAGAACCGAACGGCTGCCCTTCGAGCTTTTGGTAGGGCTCAGCCTGAGGAGTTTCGTCGAAATAGATGATCTTGTTTTTGTTATAAGAAATATTTCCGTTGATGCGCAGCGTGAAGTTCGAGAAGTTATGACGGTAACCCGCCTGCAATTCGATACCCTGGCTGTTCATCTTACCGATGTTCTCGTCCGGCAGGATCAACCCTGTGTAGCTGGGAATCGAGGCTTGTCGTCTGCCAAGGATATTGGAGGTTTTGTTTTTGAAAATGTCGGCTTCGAACGTCAAGCGATTATCCAGAAATGCCGCCTCCAAACCCAAATCAGTCTTTTCACTTACTTCCCAGGTGATATTGGGGTTCGGGGTCGACTTCACGGCGATTCCGCGCGCATCTACCCCATTCACTACCCAGCCCGCGTCATAACCATAGGCGGCAACATACTGGAACGGACTAACGCGGTCGTTACCCAGGCGACCCCACGATGCTCTCAGTTTCAGGTTGCTGATGATATTCTTCGGAATGAACGCTTCATTACTGATTACCCAGCCCGCCGATACTTGTGGAAAAAATCCAAACCGGGTTTCTTTCGGGAAGATCGGCGAGCCGTCGTACCTCGCACTGAAACCGAAGAGGTATTTTTCCTTAAAGTCATAGCTGAGGCGTCCGAAAAAGTTCTGGCGACCCGACTCCGTAGCGGTACCATCGTTATTCCAGTTTGCCCGGTTGGTGCTTCCCGCAAAAAGTTGATCGATCAGCGGCGAATCGTAGCCAAGGCGCTGCGCCCAAAACAGGTTGTCGTTGTAGCTCATCTGCTCATAGGCCACAAATGCGCTTATTTTATGATCTCTGGCGAACGTAGTGGCGTACGAGAGCTTTACGTTTCCGGTGGTGCGCAAACTTTGTTTGAAATCCTCCCGCAGACCGATATCCTCCACCGTCCTGGATTGCTTTTTCACGATGGACCCATCCGGAGCGCGTTCGTAATAAGGCCATACGTAGTTAAACTGCTTATTGTAGTCTACCGTTTTGACAAGCGACAGATAACCATCCAGCACCAATCCCTTTACGAACGGGATGCTGTATTTAGCCCGCAGCGTTCCGCTGGCGACATCAGCCTTGAACCTGCGATAGCCCGGACTTTGCAGACGAGCGGCCGGGTTCAAATGCGACCACCCTTCGCCGGGATACCGGTAATCCCCACCGATATAGGCTTCCTGCAATGGACTCGTACTAGCCAGCGCACCCACTTCCCCGCCTGCACCGCCCTGGGGCGTTTGGGTATATTTCTCACGAACCGACAGGTCGAGGCCAACCTCAAAGTCTTTCGTTACCGTCACATCAATATTGCTTCTCACATTGTACTGCCGGAGCTTCGATTTGGTGTCGCCGCGCAAAATACCGCCTTGTGACGCCGTACCCAGCGACAAGAAATACCGCACGCGGTCGGTTCCGCCGCGCATGGTCAGCGAGTAGCGCGTTTGCCGCACCGGCGGGCCGATCAGGGCATTCCACCAGTTTTCCGGCCTGCGCTGACCTGTCCGGAAGGCCTCCACCAATGCATCGGGAAAGTCGGGCGGTGTTCCTTCCAATGCACGTCTGTCGTTCAGCACCTTCATGTACTGGAATGCGTCGGCCGACTTCACTTTCATCGTTGGAGATTGCCATGATTGTGTCGTAGAGAAGTCGAATGCGGGCTTTCCGGTTGTTCCTCTTTTGGTGGTGACGAGAATAACCCCTCCCGCCGACTGCGCGCCGTAAATGGCCGCTGAGGCATCTTTCAACACCGAAATAGACTCAATATCATTGGGATCGAGGCGGTTCAGGCCGTCGGGGTCGGCATTAGCCACCCCGTCGATGACGATCAGCGCCGAAGTGTTGCGGTACGTACTGGCGCCCCTCACGAGGATTTGCGCATCATCAAAACCCGGCGCAGCGCTTCTCTGCGTCACATACACGCCCGCCATGCGGCCCGCGAGCGAGTTGGAAAGCGACACCGCATTGGATTTCTTGATCTCGGCACCGGTCGTCTGCACAACGGCATTGGTCAGCTCCGACCGCTTCTGCGTGCCATAACCTACCACTACTACGTCATTCAGCTCCTGCGGCGACACATCCAGCTTCACCGCAATGGTCGACTGCGAGCCAACCTTAACCTCCTTGCTCGTATAGCCTATATACGAAAAAACCAGCAGGCTGTTTTCGTCCCTTACCCGGATGGTATAGTTCCCGTCCTGATCGGACACCACGCCGTTGTTAGTCCCCTTTTCCAGGATGTTGACGCCCGGTATCCCGGCATTGTTTTCATCCGTAACCTTCCCGGAAACAACTTGGTCGGCCCGCCCCCTGTACGCCGCATGTGTACCCGTGCCGGGCGTCGCTACGCCGAGCGTCGCTACGCCGGGCGCGCGACTGAGCGGACCGGCATTCGCCCACGTCATGGGGGCGAGAAAACCCATCAACGCAATCCCCCATAAGGTACACGATGCACCGTACCCATTTACAGTCAGTAGTTTTGGTTTCATAAAAGGAAAGTTTAATTAATAAAGTCCCTTCCGGTAGGTTTAAAAACCTGCCGGGTTATGATCTTAAATTCTTTGGGGTCTGCTGATGATATGTATAACGGTAATAAGTAAACGTCAATGCATCCCGCACGGTTGACATGCGGTCATCATGCCGCAATTCCTCGACCAGGCGGCCCTATCGGCATTCCGCTTTGCTTTTCGCTGAAATAGAAGCAATGCAGTAGCCATCGGAGCGGGGCTCACGTTATTCGGTTATGATATTATCGGTAATCGCACTTTAATATGTACAAACATATAAACATATAATCGAACATACAAATATTATCAGAAATAATAATTCATTGATTTTGTATGAATTTTATAAGTAAACTTTGTTTGACAAAAAATGAAAACCCGTAGAACTATGCGTGTAGGAGGGCGGTAATGTATCTACAATTATCCAGGCAGATTAATACTCATTTAACGTGTTATGATAGCCTGTTGCCAATACACATCGCTAACGTTAAATATGGGATGGCGGTTAAAAGACAGGGAGCCGCATCCGGCAATGTCCGGACTTGCGGCTCCCTGAGCAGGCTTCAAAATTCTCCCCGGCTACTCCCTTACACTCTCAACTGTATATACAAAGCTGTCGGCCCGGTAATAGCCGATATTGTATTCAATAGGTCGTTCGCCCTGGTCAAAGACGAACCGTTTTCTAAAAAGAATGGGACTTCCGGGTTCCACTTCCAGTTTTGCGGCGGTAAACTTGTCGGCGGAAATCGCGCTCACCTCTTCTTTTGAGAGCGTAGCGATCACCATATGGTCTTTTTCGAGAATGTCGTACAATGGCCGCTTGAAATCTTCTTCGCCTGTAAGCCCTACCCTTGGATGGAAATAGGATATAAAATAAACGAAGGGCCCCTCGGCTTTGCCCCGTAGCCGCTCCAATTTCAGCACCTTTTTGTCCGTACCGATATCGAAAAAGTTGGCTATTTTTTCATCCGGCGTCACCCAGGTCACATGCAGCTCGAAATTCTTGACAATAATCCCGCGCGCATTCATTTCCTGCGTAAAACTGAGCCAGTTTTTTGATTTTGAACTAATTACCGGCTCCGTCACTTTCGTACCGACCCCTTTTTTCCGGATAAGCAGCCCTTCATATACCAGCTTATTGAGCGCCTGGCGCAAGGTCGACCGGGAAATGGCCAACCGCTTTGCCAGCTCCACCTCATTCGGCAAGAACTTCCCATCCAGATGCTCCGGAGAGTTGATCATATTGCGCAATAGGTTCTCTGCCTGGATATGCAAAGGAACGGGACTCTTGTGATCGATACTAAATTTCATATTGACGGATTGCAGATAGACAAAAGCAAAAATAGCAATTTTGACCACGCCCGGAAATAATAAGCCAAACGATCCCTTCAAAGTCCCGCAACCACCGGGGCATTATTCCAGCAAAAAGCTCGCAGGCTGGTACGCCCGCAAAGGTAAACGGAGCTTGCTATGCCTCACAGGAATAGGTTCTCCCGCCACTTCTCCGCGAAGATCGACCGGTGTAGCTTTTGTAAACTTCGACTTTTCGGGAAATGTAATTGTAATATCCCCTGCCTCACCCGCCTGCTCCCACAAGCGCAGCACAGTCCCCGCACCATCCGGGTTATCGCCGAATGCGGTTACCAGCGTACCTTTATTCGAAACCTTCAATCCCTCCTGCCGGCTTGGCAACTGGCCTTTGGGACCATCGGCCGCGCCTGTGAGCAACGGCAACCGCGCTTCCCAGGCGCTGTGTGCGAGCGACTCGTTTGCACCGGTTTTTCCATCGATCCCCCAAATCCTCACCTTTTCACTCCACGAGCCACCCTGCCAGAGCGGGAAATTAGTATTCCACATATTGTTGTAAATATTGACAAATACCGCAGCTTTCCGGGGCGTGTGCTCCTCCGAATACTTCCAAAGCCCCGGTTCACCCAGGCTGATCAACGGAGAATCGACCGGGGAAATACCCACACCTGAATGGTCAGCAGCGGTAACGGCCACTCCCGTGCTAACCGCCATCAGGTACCGGTTGGTACCTATAATAATATCCTTTGATGGATCCAGCATTCCTCCCAGCCGCCCGATCGTAAAAACCGGTTTCTTCACTGCCAGCGGGAAACATAGCCAGCCGCCTTCCGGATGCTTTTCCGGTGTTTTGGAATCCACAAACCATTCCACATCCACATAACCTTCGTGCTTTGGGAATGAGAATGCGATCTTATAGCCCTTGGCTAGTCCTCTGGTATCCGCGGGGGTCAACGTCGCAATATCGGCCGCGTCGGATCGGGCGACCTCGATACGCCAGGTCTGCGGGGTTACGGCCAGGTACGGAACCTGCGCCGCATTAGCCATGCCGGGTTTCCCGAGGTCATTCAGCCCCCAGCCCTCCTTAATTCGGCTGTACTCGTTAAACCACGCATTGACCTCATTGCTGCTGAATCGCTCGTGCAAAAATTGCCCGGCCACATATCCCTGACTGCTATCGATGAGTTCCTTACCGCTCTTTTTCTCAACAAGTGACGAAATCCCTCCTTTTTTCAGATCAAAAACTACTTTGAAATGAGGCGTTTCCAATATTGAATACGTGCTTGTGGCCCCCGCAGCCTCCCCGATCTCTTTTTCCGAAAACGACACGAAACCCGAAGCCGGCACATCACGGGCCAGAAAGTAAGCCCCCTTTTTCCAGGGTATTTCCACCACTCCCGACCGCTTCCACGGCAACGGGTTGTACACAATCATCCGCTTTCCTTCCATACCGACCGACCTGGCCAGCAGATCAAGGTGATTGGCCAACTCGCCCTCCACAATCTGCGCTGCATTCGTCATGTACTGCCGTTTCTCATCATAGGAATGCAGCCATTTTCGCTTGCTGCCCGTCTCGGGGTGGCGGGCGGAGCTATTCTTTAACTGCGAATAATCGCCATTCGCAGGTATCGGTTCGGCCTCTGCTTCCCGCATCCACTTTTTCCAATCTTCACCATAGCTGTAACGCGGCCCGTATTCCGCATTCATTCCCCAGGTGTGTTCGGCGTACAAAAGGCTTTGCTCATATGCTTTTGCCAATTGCGCTGAAACGGACTGAACGGGCAGCTGCCATATTTTCATTTGTGTATTCAAACCTTCCAGTGCAGGAGCCAGGGGCCGTACTCTCCTGGCAACTCCGGTTTCTTTTGGGTTGGCCATAATCCCGTGTATCCAGGTATCGGGCATATCCCCCTTGATAACAGGAAGTTCCGGGTTCTCTTTCAAAACCGCGCGGGCAAAATCGTCCAGCGTGCCCAAATGCACCCTTACTCCGGGCATATCAGTTGCAATTTTTCTGAGAATAGCGTCCAGGTGCTCCTTTGCCGGAGGTCCCTCATTGTCGTTGGTCATGATCATTCCCAGGTAATTACGGCAGGGCCAATCCACTCCCGGTTTAATCTCCGACCCGTAAAGTGCCGTGTACTGGCACAATATCCTCGAACCGTCGGCACCTTCCCACCAGAACAGCGGCGGCACCCGCGGGTACTGGCTCGCCGGGTTGCACCCCATTTGAAGGAATTTGACGCCCGCGTGATTCAGCAGCGTGGGCAACACCCACGAGTGACTCGGCACATCCGTTAATTTGGCGCTGATGGGTAAGGGCAGCCCGTAGGTCCGGGCTACTTTGGATGAAAATCCCAGCCCGCGGACGAGATCTTCATAATCCAGCGATTCGGTGTGGGTCGTGAACGGATATGCATGCACAGCAATCGCTCCTTCCCTGATTGCCTTTTCTATTTTTTGCTTGCGTTCCGGCGTTTGCAACGGTCCCAGAATCTGCTCGCTGAGCGGCCAGCCCGGCACGGTCCAGGCAAAACGCTTTTCTGGCGGGAGTTTGGCGTTATCGTCAATTATTTTCAGCGCCCCATCCATCATTTCGCCCCGATACCTTTGAAATACATTTTCGGGTAAATCGGTGAAACCGAGGTCAAAATGCGTCTTGAAAACCAGCCAGATATCCGTAACCTTCGGATGATCGGCTGCGCTCTTCTGCGCCGACGCCGGCAAAGCCAGCGCCATCAAAAACAATAATGTTGCTCTTCTAAACATTTGAATAAACGAAATTCCTATTTTCTCACGTAGGCTTTCAGCGTGGCGCACTTCCCTCCCACACTCGCTCCCGAGGGTGCTATCGTGTACGACGGTACATTTGCCGGCACGATGAACGTCTCGGCATAGTGGATCACATATGGTTCGAAAAGACCGTCGGGGCTTTCCACCACCGCCTCATCGCCTTCTACCAAATTGACTACGTTCAAATTGCCGTTGGTGTAATGGGTTACTTTGCTGTCGAACCAATGCCTTCTGGTTTCAATAAACTGGGTATTAAACAGCCCAGTCGACTCTTCCATCGAATGGCCATTCACCGAAATCTGTTCGACATTGTTGAAAAGGTTCTCCTTCACCCAATCCTCGTCCCGGCCCCAGTCGATCACTTTTTTACCGTGTTCGATATTGATCGGCCGCGGCTTGCCATCGAGCCCCAGCCTGCCCCAGTCCCATAGCTTGAATGTAAAAATGTAAGGAGTGGCCGAAATTTCGAGCACCACCGCATTTTTGCCGGAGCAATGGATCGTGCCGGCTGGGATCAGGATGTGGTCATGCTTTTTGACAGGCATTTTATTGACGTACTTTTCTGCATCGAAATCCGCCAATCCGCCCTGCGCCTTTTCGAGATCAGCAATCATATCGGCCGCTTTCACGTCCTTGCGCGTACCCAGGTATACGCACGCATCATCCCCGGCTTCCAGAAAGTAATAGCTTTCGTCCTGGGTGTAATCCATTCCAAAATGCTCCTTGATATACTGCCTCGTAGGATGCACCTGCAAACTCAGATTGCCGCCATCCATGGTATCGAGGAAGTCGAAACGGATCGGGAACTCGGCACCGAACAGGCCGTAAACGTGCTTACCCAGCAACTGCCGCGGCCGGGTAAGCACCAGGTTGATCGCGGGCAGCTCAAAAATACATTCGCCAAACTTGAAAAGCAGGCTGTTTTCTTCCGGAACACAGTCGAATCCCCACGCATAGTTCACTTCTCCGCGATCCAGATCAGCCACCTCTTTCAGCCATTGCCCTCCCCACGGTCCGGGATCGAAAAACGGCACAACTCTGAATGGCCGCCTGACCGCCTCATCCAATCCTTGCTGGTAAAGCTGTGCATCCACCATTTTGGGTTCGTCTTCCTGGCAGGCGTCAATGAAAAAATCTATTTTATCGAAGAAAAGGAGTTTGTGCCGATCGAAAACCCGCCAATCGAGGAAATAGCCCTGCTTATATTTCAATGCAAACTGGTCATCGGCATTCTCCATACCGAAGTTGCCGACTATGCCGCGTTTCATTCGCTTCTGAATTTCCCAGCGCGCGAGATCGGCATAGACAAGCAGGTCGGCGTCAGCAAAAAGGGCCGCGCCTTCGCCGTAAACAACGACTGTGCCCGACGCAATGCTGCGAATCTGCTCGCGTGCCCTTTCCAGCTCGTCGGTGTCAAAAAAATCGACCATTTCCAGGTCATTCATTTTCCCGAAAACCTGGTCGTCGGTCACGAACGGGTACACCATCTCCCCGATATCCGCCATACTTTTGAGCATATCGGTGGTATGGATCACCGCGGCAGGCCCCAGGTACCGCTCGATTGCCTCGTGTATTGAGTCGGTATCGACTCCGTGGTATACATCCAAACAAATCACGCATTTCGGCCGGCTTGTTTTCTGAACAGAGCATGCTATCTCCCCAAAAATTTCCTCCCAGCCCACAAAGCACATGCAGGATGATTTGCTTACTTCTATAAAAGGGTATTTATCGTAATTCGAAGACATTTTTATTTTGATTTGGAGCTTTGGCTAAATTGGATCCGCACAAAATGCGGACGGTAAAGATTGGGCTGCTTCGGCAGCACTTCCAGGAACTTGAATGTATTGACGTTATAAGAAATGAGCAATTCGCCCGGGGCCGACAATGCGGGATGCGCTTTGGCATTGTAGGTAAACAGATCCGGGTCGCGGATATCCGCGGATGTTTTATACAACACAATTCTCGGCCCGAAAGGCCCGTAAGGCGTCGGTCCTACCTGCATGCAAATCTCCGGAAAAATGCTGCCAAGCTGATACACCAATGCATATTTACCCGGCGCCAACATACTCACACTTAACTCATTCGAAACCGAGTCGCTTAAAGCTGCGGCCTCACTTGCGTTCTGCGTCCACCCCCTTTTTCCACGAAACTCCCATTGATCGAACAACGTAAGCCGATCCGGCTTCACCCTCGCTGCAACCAGTTTTTTGGTGGGCCCTTTGGTACCATAAATGTAGACAAAGCCATCGGGCGAGGCCTCCCCGGCTGCCCGGCTGTTGTTATAAATGCCCGCACCAAACGAAATTGTTTCACCACCGGCCTGATAGTCATTAAACGGCAGCGCAAATTGCTCCTGACCCGTGTAAGGAAAATGGCTACCGGCGGGTATCCTGATCACCGAATTTCCGGTTTCCTTAAATGGGAATGCCGAATTATCGTGCGTATTAGTGATTTGGTAAGCAAAAATAAAAAGGTCTTTGCCCGCGTCGGGATTCACGAAGCCATCTCCCAGCCAGAAATAGGTATCCTTGTCGGGCTTGTCAGATTTTGGAATAAACACAGCCCGGTGCCCCTTCCCTTCGCCGGCAATCCTGAATGTAATTTTGCCCGTATCGGGTGATTTCCCCCTCAACAATGCCACCGAATTGTTTACCAGTGAGAACCCGGATTTCAGTGCGGCACCATCAATTTCCCCCAGCACTGTATCACTGAAAAGGAAAAGAATGCTATCCTCCTTCTGTGCGTCGCGGCCGGAAAACGGGATCGCAAATATGCCGTCGCCGCCCAGCCAGCCCGATTTTCTCAGGAACAGGTCCGACCATTCCGGCGCGGGTGAAGCCGTGAACTCGTTCACATTCAACCCGTTCACACCGTTGCGTACCTGCCCGGACGCATACGCGAGGCAAGTCAGAATAATCCCTAAAGTCAGCGTGGTGTTTCTCATCCGCAGTCCAATTTTTCCTAAATATAGTGTATATGTACATATGTATATACATTATTTCATTAACCGGCTTGTTTTCATTTGCTATGCCTGTGCCCGCAGCGACACCCATCCACTTCCATGTTACCGGAATATTACAAAAACGCTTGGAACTCTTGCATTCAGGAAATACTTTTGCAGCACTCAAATTATAATAAGTCTAAATAAATGAAATATTTACTATCGCTCTCCATTTGGCTGCTTTTACCTTCACTGGTACTTGCCCAAACAGGAAAAGTAAAAGGAAAGGTTGTTGACAATACGCAAAGCGGGTTACCCGGCGTCAGTATTGTTGTTCAGGGGGCCGGACTCGGTGCTCACACCGACGAAAATGGCATATTTGAAATATCCAATATCAACGATGGCAGTTACACATTATCCATTTCGTCTGTTGGCTTTAAAACCCGTGAATTACCGATGGCTATTTCGCAGCATGAAGTGGAGCTTGGATCGATTACGCTCTATGAGGGTGATGAAATTTTGCGGGAGGTAGTTGTGCAGGGTGAAAGGGAGAACAAATTCTCGCGCAGTAACACGGCATACGTTGCCAAGCTGCCTTTGAAGGACTTTGAAAATACCCAGGTATACAGCACGATCACCAACTACCTTTTGCAATCGCAGATTGTGACCAATTTCGACGACGCACTCAAAAATGCAGCCGGGGTCGATAACCTCTGGACTTCGACCGGCCGCGGCGGAGATGGGGCCGGCTACTATTCGCTTCGTGGGTTCTCTGTGCAGCCAAAGCTTGTAAATGGCCTTCCGGGGCTAACGAACGGGACGATCAACCCGGCCAATATCGAGCGGATCGAGGTGCTGAAAGGGCCTTCGGCGACGCTGTTCGGCAATGCGGTGAGTTCCTATGGCGGACTTATTAATGTCGTTACGAAAAAACCTTACGTAGGAACCGGCGGCGAGCTCTCGTTTACGACCGGCTCTTTCGGCTTAAACCAGATTACCGGCGATTTCAACACCGCTCTGAACAAGGAAAAGAATCTTTACTTTCGTTTGAACACTTCGTACGCCACCGAGCGCAGCTTCCAGGACGCGGGTTTCAGAAAGTCGTTTTTCGTGGCGCCTTCGCTTTCTTACAAAGTGAACAACAAGTTGTCCTTTTCGTTTTACGGCGAAATCACCCAGGCCGAGCAAACCAACCCGATGTTCCTTTTCCTGAACCGCGCAGCTCCTTCCGTGGCCAAAAACATGAAGGAATTGGGATACAACTACAAGCTCTCGTTCACCAGCAACGACCTGACTTTGCAAAATCCTACCCAAAATTACCGGGTTGAAATGAATTACAAGCTGTCGGACACCTGGCAATCCCAAACGCTGGTTTCCAAAAGCGCCACTTCTACCAAGGGTTATTACACCTATCTCTACGACTACGGTATCCTGCCGGGCAACACATTCTCCCGCTTCCTCAACAAACAGAATGAATACACCGGAACATCCGACATCCAGCAGAACTTCATCGGCGATTTCAAGCTGGGCTCGCTGAGAAACCGGGTCGTGTTAGGTTTGGATTATTTTACCGCCACTTTCACCAGCAACGGTACGGGCTACGCATTTTACGGGAACGTGACGGCGGACGGCGGTTCCAATGGCGACAATCCATTTACACCAGGTGTCGAAACTACTGCTTATCCCCTTTCCGCAGCGGCTGTGGACGCCGTGCTGGCCTCACAAGCGGTGGCTAACGCCAAATCGAAGTACAATATTTACAGCGCCTATGCTTCCGATGTATTGAATATTACCAAGGCGCTGTCAGTTATGGTAGGCCTCCGCCTCGACCATTTCGACAACGTGGGCAGCGTGTCCAACCCGGACGATGATTACAACCAAACTACGCTTTCGCCGAAGTTCGGGATTTTGTACCAGCCGCTGGTCGACAGGCTCTCTGTTTTCGCCAACTACCAGAATGGCTTCACCAATGTAGCACCTGAACTCGTCGGTAACCCGGAAGACGGTCCGCAAACCATCAAGACTTTCAGACCTGAGCAGGCAAACCAGATCGAGTTCGGTTTCAAAACCAATCTCATTAAAAACAAACTGAATTTGACCGTCAGCTACTACGATATCAAAGTGAAAGATCAGGTAATCACCGATCCGGCCTCACCTTTCAACAAAATCCAGGGCGGAGAAGCATTCAGCCGGGGATTTGAAGTGGAGCTGAATACCAATCCGGTAAAAGGGCTCAATATCAGGGCTGGGTTCAGCAACAATGAAAGCAAGACAACCAAGTCGGATAATGAGCAGATTCTGAACAAGCGTCCGTTAGGTGCAGGTCCCAAGACACTTTACAATATGTGGGCCAATTACGAGTTACCGGCAGGAAAATTGAAAGGCTTCGGCATTGGCGCCGGCTTCAATGGCGCGAGCGAGCGGTACGCGATCAACTATACGTCAACCGGCGACTTTATGTTGCCTGCTTACACGGTGGCCAATGCATCGCTCTTCTACCAGGCTGCGCACTACCGCATCGGGTTGAAACTCAACAATGCATTTGACAAGGAATACTACAAAGGGTGGTCGACGATCGCCCCACAGACGCCACGTGCATTTCTGGCTAATTTTACCTATTCATTCTAAAATTCAGGCCAAAGACATTCCGATAAGTAACCGAAAGCCGCCTTTTGTGAGGCGGCTTTTTCATTTGTCGCCGCTTTGGCACAATATTTCTAGCCATATTTGCCAAAACAACCTTGATGCTATGAAAAGGATTTCTGAATTGATGAGTGGTATCTTGTTCACACTGCTAGCGGTTTCATTGTCTGTTTCAGGACAAAATCCCAACCTTCAAATCACGACCACATCTTCCAGCGAATACAGTAAAAGCCCCAAAACTTCGATTTACCCTGCATTCGTCGATAACATCATTTACCAGTCATGGACGGAGGCCGGACCGTCGCCTTTCTTTCAACTGACGGCCCAGGGCGGCACGCCGCCTTATACCTGGTCAATAGCCAGCGGCAATTTGCCAAAGGGACTCCGGCTGGATAAGACCGGAAAAATTCAGGGTATGGCCAGCAAGGAGGGCAACTACGCATTCACCGCCCAGGTAACCGATTCGAAGGGCGCCTCGATTACCAAACCACTTGTTTTTGAAGCGGCCCCGTATCGGTCCAAATGGTTTTCGGATGCCAAATTCGGCTTATTTATTCAATGGGGAGTCTTCACACAACCTTCGCTCAAAGGAAAGGACGGCATAGCACAGTTTGAGAAAAGAATCACCAAGTTCAATGCCGACGAATGGGCGCAAAATGTGATCGACCTTGGCGGGAAGGTATTGACCGTCACTATCAATGCAGGCGACGGGGTCCGTTTGTGGCCTTCCACAACTCCCAGCAAGCTGGAATTGAAAACCCAGCGCAACCTTGTCAAGGAGCTGATCGACGCCTGCCACAAAAAGGGTATCAAGTTCGTGGCCTATTTCGCACCCGACAAAGCCTGGAACAAGGATGTGGTCGACACCGGCCTCGACGGCACCTACGGCACGCTCAATCTGGGGTTAATCAAAGAACTTGTGCTGATGGGTGTGGACGGCTTATGGATCGACATGACCTCGGCAACGGAACTTTATAACTTTGACTACAACTGGTTCCCGTGGAACAAGATGATCCCGATCATGCGGGCCAACAACCCCAAACTGATATTTGCCAACAACACCGGCATATATAATGGCGGCACGGTACTGCAATATCCCAATACGGACGTAATCATTTATGAAGGCGGTACATCTCAGTTTGAAACAGCACTGGAAGTGGCTAAACCGACTACGGTCAAGAAAAAGCTGGCTATCGAGGTAGATAATTTGCTGGACAATACGTGGTCATGGCGGGAAGATCCCAAGCTCAGGAATCCAAAGCCACTCGATATGATGATCCGTAATATCAAGAAAAACTGGGAGGCGGGCGCGACTTATATACTTAGTTACCCGGTGCCTGCAAATGGGGATATTTTACCGGAAATCTACCGGGACGAGCTGAAACAGATCGCCAGTTTTGTCAAAAAGAATCAGGGATGGAGTGAGACGCCGCGTGCTTCCCTTTCCGATACAATTGATTACGACAAAGCACAGAAGTTGACCTTGACTGCATCCGCACGTTCAAAAATATACTATACCGTTGACGGAAACCGGCCGACGACCGCTTCCAAACTCTATAAAACGCCTATTCCGGTCAGCAAGACCTGCCGCATACAGGCTATTTCGGTTGAAGCGGGAAAGCCTGCCAGCAAAGTGTTTGACCAGACGTTCACCGTTTTGACTAACTCGAACAGAACTGCCGCCAATGCCCGTTCCGCTGCTCCCGCCGCCACGCTGGCGACCAAAGAAGCGGCCGGGAAAACCGAACCGAATGGATTTTACAGAGGGATGCGCATTACTGTAGGCCCTACGCCTATCCGGCTCACGGACATTGGCCGGAAGTACTTGCAGGGAAACAAGGATCGCCATTCGATCGTCATCAGACGGTTTACCGACGATCAGCCGATTTTGACCGCTTCATTAAATACCGCGATACTCCCTATTGCCGATGACGGCTACCAATATGCGCCCATTCCTCCCACCGTGTTGGAAGCCGGGAAAGCCTATTTGATCGGCATCAGCGAAAACGCTACCGATCAGTTTGCACCCGACGATTTAAAGAATGCACCTTCTTTCGCAGACTATCGGATAGTCCAATATAGCATTCTGAGCGCGCAAGGCACCCGAAAACCCATCGTTGATGACAAAACAGGCCAGCTACTTGGTTTGAAATATGAAAAGGTGAATGTCAGCGGAGCAAAGATTAACCTGGCACTTGGGAAGCAAGCATTTTTGCGGGCTAACAATGAAGCCGCTCTCGGCCCGGCGAGCCAAATCTATTTCGCGGAAAACGCCGTCGATGGTGACTTTAATACGATGGCGGCGGCAGGAGGTCAATACCCCTGGACACTATTCTTAGATCTTACGAAGGTCGAGACCGGCCTCAAACAAGCGAAAATTACCTTTGCCCAAACGGCCTACTCGACGGAATTCCAGGTGATGGCTTCCCCGGATAATAAAACGTGGACAACGCTGATGGAGAAAAAGAACAATTCGGACCGGACCATTGACATCAAGTTCGACCCCATTGATGCGCGCTACTTTAAAATCAGGTCATTTAAACCTGAAAAACAGGGCGAAACAGGCCGGGGAATGGGAATAATGGAGTTCGAATTGTACCGGTAGCGCTCTTATCCTTTGTTTTGAAAGGATATTACGGAGCGAAACGGGAGCGTCCCGGCGCGAACGCGCATTGTTCGTTACCGGACAGTGACTGCGTCTTCTAGATTATTCAAATTACTGATTATCAATTATTTGATTTTTTGGCAGACTATTTGATTCAAACTATTTCAGATTTGTCTGGAAGAACAAAAAGATGCTAAAAAACTATCTCAAAATCGCATTCAGGAACCTGCTCCGAAACAAGGCTTTTTCGGCGATCAATATCCTGGGGTTATCGGTGGGTATGGCGAGCGCCGTGCTGATCCTGTTTTGGATGTACAATGAAATCAGCTACGACCGCTTCCATAAGAATAAGGATTACCTCTACGAAGCGTGGAACCGTGGAAAGTTCGATGGGAAACTGCAATGCTGGAATTCCACCCCGCAGGTTCTCGGCCCTGCTTTGAAAGCAGAATATCCCGAAGTTGCCGACATTTCACGCAATTACTCGCGTTGGTTTGTGACGCGCGTGGGCGACAAGAAAATTTCGAGTGAAGCCATCATTACCGATCCTGCTTTTCTGAGCATGTTCGACTTCCCGCTGCTGCGGGGAAACGCGGGGACTGCCCTCAACTCGGTCAGCTCGATGGTGGTTACACAGAAAATGGCCATTAAAATGTTCGGCACGGAGGATGTGCTGGGCAAAGTCATATCGATCGACAAGGACAACTTCACGATCACCGGTGTTATGCAGAACCTCCCGCCGAACACCGCATTCAGGTTTGAGTACATTCTTCCGATCGAATACCTGAAAAGGATCGGCTCGGCCGATGACGGCTGGGTGTTCAATACCGTGAACACCTACGTTCAGTTGAAACCTGGCACCAACCCGGAAGCGTTTGCCGGGAAGATCAGGGATATCACGATCCGCCACTCGAACAAAACCGAAGAACACGAAGTATTCCTTCACCCCATCAGCCAATGGCATTTGTATTCCAATTTCGAGAATGGCAAAGTCGTTGGCGGGCGCATCGCCATTGTGCGGTTATTTGGCATCATTGCAGCGTTCATCCTGCTGATCGCCTGCATCAATTTCATGAACCTGAGCACCGCCAGGAGCGAAAAACGCGCCAAAGAAGTGGGTATCCGCAAAACAGCCGGAGCCCCCAAAGGCCTTTTGATTGGCCAGTTCATCGGCGAATCGATCCTCATCGCGATGATTGCCGGTACGATCGCCTTGCTGGCAGTTTACCTTATATTACCCGCATTCAATACGCTCATCGGCAAGGAATTGGAAGTGCCGGTTGCCAATCCCGCATTTTGGGCTGCCGCATTTGCCTTTATTCTCTTTACAGGTATTGTCGCAGGAAGCTACCCCGCATTCTACCTCTCGTCGTTCAAGCCTATCAGCGTGCTCAAAGGAGCATTTAAAAGGACCCATTCGGCATTCAGTCCGCGGAAAGTACTGGTGGTTGTGCAGTTCAGCTTTGCGATCGTCCTCATCATTTCCACGCTCATCGTGGTACAGCAGATCCGCCACGCCCAGAACCGCGACGCAGGTTACGACCGCGGACAGGTGGTGTACCATTGGATTACCGGCGATTTGGGCAAACAATATCCCCAAATCAAACGCGAGCTGTTGAGTGCAGGCATTGCCACATCGGTTACCAAAACCTCTTCCCCGCTAAGCAGCGTCTCTTCCGATACATGGGGCATCGAATGGCATGGCAAAAACATGGCCGAAAAAATTGATTTCGATATTTTCACCGAAGATGAAGGGCTCGTTAAAACTGCCGGCCTGCAACTCGTCCAGGGCCGCGATATGGACCTTACCAAATTCCCTTCCGACTCTGCGGCTGCCCTCCTCAATGAAACGGCGGCTAAAATCATGGGCTTCAAAGATCCGATCGGGCAAACGATCAAAGACAACGGTGCTCAATATCAAATCGTTGGGGTGGTCAAGGACTTTGTGATCCGGTCGCCTTATGACCGCCCGAGCCCCTTGATCATCGAAGGGGCGCAAAGCTATTTCAATGTGATCCACATGAAGCTCACCGCCGATAAGCCGGCCGCTGACGTCATGCCTGCGGTAGAGGCCATTTTCCGCCGCTATAACCCCGAGTATCCCTTCGAATACCATTTCGTGGACGAGGATTATGCATTAAAATTTGAAGATACCCGCCGGGTAGCTAAACTGACCGGGATTTTCGCGGGCCTGACGATCTTCATTTCCTGCCTCGGGCTATTTGGACTGGCCGCGTATATGGCCGAAAACCGCGTGAAGGAAATCGGCGTACGCAAGGTATTGGGAGCCAGCGTGATGAGCATTGCTGCATTGCTTTCCGGCGAATTCATGGCATTGGTGATTATCTCCATCGTCATCGCGGTGCCGGTTGCCTGGTATGTCATGGACCTCTGGCTGAATGATTTCGAATACCGGATCGGCATTCAATGGTGGATATTCGCCGTATCGGGCATTCTGGCGATTGCGGTATCGCTGGCGACTGTCAGCTACCAGGCAATCCGCGCAGCGCTGCTCAACCCGGTGAAAAGCCTTCGCAGCGAATAACACGTTTTCAAAATACCTGCTATCATTATTCGGAGCTGGTCTTGCCTTTAAGGGCGATGATCAGCTCCTGTTGCGTTTGGATCAGCTGATGTAATACCTGATTGTCATCGCTTTGCAAATCGGCTTTCAAAAACTTCACCTTATGCAGGCTTACCAATGTTTCGACATCTGTTTCCAGCACCGCGGCAATCTCCGAAAGCCGGCCCATCGTAATGGAATCCTGCTCTTCATTTTCCAGCTGCCGGTAACGCTGCTTGGAAATCCCCAGCCGCCCGGCCACATATTCCTGCGAATAGCCCAGGCGGTTACGCACGAGACGTATATTATCACCGATAGGAATTTTATGTTCTTTCATGGGGTGCCACTGACAGTTCTTTACATGAATAAAGGGCATTAGTTACCCTTCGTTCCTACTCCCACTTTTCAATCGGCAACCGATTGATTAGCCTGTGTACACTCCTATTTCTACTCCTGTCAACAACTAGTTAAAAGTATCACCAGACTGGTTCTTAACCACCGGAAAAAGTGGCAGAATGCGGCGTTTTTTCAGGCTATTTGCAATATGTATTTAGTACAAAAACTACACGCATTATGAAGAGAAAATTACTATTGCTTGGTTGCTGCCTATTAAGTTTTTGGATCGGAGCCTCTTGGGTTAATGCACAGCCCATTTACAATCAAAAGAATGTGACGCAGGACGCTCTGACGACACACTATGACGATTCAAAACCGTTGCGTGTAATGGAATATTCCACAGATCAGGCAGGAACTATAATTCGACGCCAACTGGAAGTTTTGCCCGAGAATGATCTACCGTCGATAAAGGTCTCGCGGCTAGACGAAAATCTTACAGTATTCCCTTTTGTTAATGCACCACCATTTGACGCACTATTCGATGACGGAGCTCCTGACTTTAAAATAGCAGAAACAGCCGCTACGCTACTGCATGGCACCGAAGTATCACTAAATGTAATTAAAGATAAATTAGGTTGGATCGGAATCGACAATCAGGCCGTCAATGGTAAGCCAATTATATGGAATGTTGTGGAAACGGTCAACCCAAATTCTATCCCGGCGCCCAAGTACGGCCCCGTCCAACAAGAATTTTTCCTCTTCGCAAACGGAGACGAGCTAGAGAAAGTCACCAGGATCGAAACTGTATGCCATGAGATCGTCCATGCTATCATTCATTCGAAAATCGGAAATGCGACACTGGTTGGAGTTGACCCTTGTAGTGAAAGGCATGTGTTAGAGGAATCCATTGGGGATATTATCGGGTTATACGTTCTGAATGAATATGAACAAAATTCTCCCGCGTTATACCAGTGGAACTGGTCCAAGGGCATTGTGTATCAGGGCAGACCTTTTGCCGATCCTAATGCCTCAAATCTACCAGACACTTACTACGGAAACTTTTACCTTAGCTCCTGCCCGGAGGACGGCGACTACCCGGTCCATGAAAATGCAACCGTCATAGACCACTGGTATTATCTACTGGCAGCCGGTACGACAGGAACAGAAACTAACGACCTGGGCTACTCTTATAAACTGAACGGCATCGGTGTCAGCAAGGCTGTTCAGATTGTCTGGAAATGCATTGACTTCCTCGACCTGAAATCGAATTTCAACGACCTCAAAGATGCCACGCGCAAAGCGGCCGAACAACTTTATGGCCTGCACTCTACCGAATACCTCGCAGTAATGGACGCATGGTGCGCAGTAGGTATTTGTGAAAACAATCTCGGGCCGTTCTCGATGTCCCCGGCGCATGGTACTATCGGCGTCGGGCCGTGGCCTGGCGTAAATGTAAATGTAACGTGGGAGGGCTTGCCTGTGGATGAATGGGAAGTTCAAATGGCTACCAACGCAGCATTCACCGAAAACGTCCAGAATGTACTGATCAAAAATTTCAATGTCGTGATTAAGCCGGAAGGAGGAAGTGCCTATTCGGGGTTCGCAACAGGTTACTATCTCCCAGGGACGCGTGTGTACGCCCGCGCACGCATCACGAAGGCCAATGCCAATTTCTGCAAAGGGTATAACCCGCTCTGCGCGCTATTTCAGCAATATGGCCCGGCTCATGCTTTTGTACTCGATGACAGACAAGTCAAATTCTGGCATGCAGTCGGCAGCGACCACTGGACCGTCAATCCATGGGATGATCCATCCATTTCATGGAAATCGGTCGGAAACGCAGAACAATATGTATATGAAGTAGGTGAAGATGAAGCATTCACAAAAATAGCTTTTACAGAAACGACCACAGCTTCCGGCAATTTTACGGCGTCAGGCACTATTAACACGATGCTGGATCCAGGTAAAACCTACTTTACCCGCGTCAGAGCAAAAAGGTTTAACACACTAAATTTGATCAACAATTATGGCGCTTGGTCTAAAACGGAGGCGGTCAACGTCTCGACTCCTCAGACTTCTGTTATTCAAGCGCTGAGTCAGAGTGTGAACGATCCTGCGAAAAAGGTATCGAGCCTTGGTTTCTGGATTACCTGGTATGCCTACGCCGGCGCCACAAGCTATGTCATTCAGGTTGCCAAAGATGCCGCATTCACAAACATTGTCCGGTCTCAGACAGTCCCTTCCAATACCACCACAATCGAATTTGCTTTACCCTCATTACCCAACCAAACCGACCTTTTCGTTCAGGTGTTACCGCAAAAAGGGGTCGCATTTGGCATTTGCAATAATACTTACCGGGTTCAAACAGATGAAAATGCTACCGTCCCAGCGATGAAAAGCCCGGCCAAAGGCACCAATTTCCCATTCAGAAACTTCGTCTCCGTATTTGGGTGGAAAGGCGGGACTCTCAACCTCAATCTGGTCGATCACTTTGAAGTATGGGTCACCGAAAACACCTTCGGCCTGACATCCATCTTTTCTACCCAGGGTAAAGTCTTCGATTTTGCTTTGCAAGATCAGTTCATGTTTGATGACAAAATGGGGATTCAGGTAAAAGTGTTAGCTGTGGGTCCTCACGGATCCAAGTCGGGATTCTCAGAGACATTTAATTACAATATTTGCCCGGACCATCCGGAAATCATTTTCCCAGTCGATCAGATCAGTAAAGTCGATGCACTGCAGGATTTCGTTGTCAAATGGAAAGATAGCTTCTGGTTTGATCCCGGAAGCGAATACAAGGTTACTATTAAAGATGGCGGTGTTCCTGTCCCGGGATTCAATAATAAATCAACTACTGCCTCCTCAATGCTGGTACCTGCCGGCACGCTCATGAACGGAAAGCAGTATTCGCTAACGGTCCTGAACTCGCCTTCCTGTGCGGGAATCGTCTTCCAGGCAAACATTTTTTCCACAGTAGGATCAGGAGGCTCCAATCAACCGCAGCCTCCCAAGCTCGTCAATTTCACAATCGAATTAAAAGGATACCGAAATGATCAGGACGGCCTCGCATGGGAAACCTCTGATTATGTCCTTGGATTCGAACTACTTGATCCGGATGGGAATGTACTGGGGCTCATTGATCCCAATGACCCTAATGGAAACCAGATCACTCAACTAGATGTGGATTCCGAAAACTCAGGCGTCATACTGGCCGGCAACAACAAGCCCCAGGGCACATACAAATTGCGGCTCAAAATGAAGGATATTTTCAGCCCTCTCCTTTACTACCCCTTCGATCAGCCCAGGTATTCTGTATTCCTTAACGGGAAGCCGATCATAAATCCCCATGTGATCACCGCCAACTTTGCCGATCCCAATTCCTTCTCCCATGAATGGAAAATTGGGTTTCAGTTCGGTGATATCATTTTGGACATCAAGTAAACAACATCACTTAACACAACACTATCATGATGAAAAAGCTACACCTCGTCCTAACAGGAGCCTTTCTCCTCTTTCAGCAGTACACGGCAGTATCCCAAACTTTGTACAATGCCAAAAATGTCGATCGCACGGCAATGAGTTACTATAACGGGTTAAGGACTTTCAGAGCACTTGAGTACACCATCAATCCTGATCCAGTGAGCGAGAAAATCTATCGCTTGCAAACATTACCCGAAAACGGTTTTCCTGGCATTCAAATCTATGGAACAGATAACGGTTCCACCGTATTTTTCGAAGATAAGACCCCCTATGATAATACGTTTGCGGATAATCCAACCCCCTATCTAAGCACTGAAGCGGTTCAATTATATTTTGGATTCCAAACCGCCATGAAGATTCTCGATCAACGGTTTGGATGGAAAGGTATGGATGGGACCGACACAAATCCGATCAAAATATCGATTGAGAATTCTGACGGGACCCAGAATGATTATAGCTACGCGCGCTTTTCGGGCGATTTAAATAACCCCTTCTTCCGTTTTGGCAAAAGTTTCATACATAATTCACCCCTGCCTTCGTCAATTGATATTGTATCCCACGAACTAGGCCATGCGATTATGAAATACCGGAGCAATATTGCCTCCCTTAGTAGCCTATGTACGGAATACAGGTCCATTGACGAGGGCCTCGCAGATGTATTTGGGATATATGTGAAGAACAAGTTTCTGCAATCAACTCCTCAAAATTACAACTGGCTACTTTTGAAAGAGATTCAGACAATACCACATGATATGTCAAATCCTAAATCACATGGCAGAGCCGATACTTACAGAGGTAAAAACTTCGATAACGGCTGCTCTGATAACTATAACTACGATGCGGGAGCTGGCGTCTTGGCAAAGTGGTTCTACTTACTTTCTTCCGGTTTTGCAGGCTCAGCGACGAATGATCTAGGTTATCAATACAGCAACCTGACGGGAATCGGTGTTGAAAAGGCAATTCAAATTGTCTGGGACGCAATCCCTAAACTAAAAAACTACTCCGATTACCCTGCTTTCAAGGCATTTACGCTTGACGTAGCAACGCAACTTTACGGCGCAAACTCAACGGAATATCAAGCAGTCGAAAAGGCCTGGTGCGCGGTGGGGGTATGCGATAACAACCTGCCGTTCTTTAAAATCTACCCTCCCAATGCATCCTCCAACATCGATCCCTGGCCTGCGGTTAAAGTCAATTTTTCCTGGGATAACGACCCGCGCGTCAAAAAAGTAGAGGTGCAAATGGCCTCTGATTACAACTTCACAAACCCGCAGGTATACGAGGTGAACAACTTCGATATGTTTTTCAAGTATGGGGGAGGAGTATTTTACAAAGGCAGTGCGAGCGGTTATTTTCGGCCTGACGAAACGGTATATGTACGGGCGAGAATAACGCAGGCTGACTCCAACTTTTGCAAAGGGCTGAATCCGCTCTGCCAGATTTATCAACAATTCAGTCCAACGCATGCCTTTAAACTGGGTGATAAGAAGGTTCAATTCTGGCCCGCCACAACCTATACGTCTGTGAAACCCTGGTATCCGGAAATAACATGGAAATCAGAGAAAGATGCAGAGCTATACCTAATGCAGGTAGCCAGCGACGCTTCTTTTAATTCCATCGTCTACGAAGGATTTTCACCGCATACCGGCAATTTTACGGAAACCGGGTTGATTAATGCCACTCTGGAGATCGGCCAGACATACTATGCACGCGTCGCCGCGAAGCGACTGAATAAGCCAATACTCAAAAGTAATTATGGGCTCTAGTCCAAACCACTAACCATTAAGGCGTCCACACCTTCCACTACAATCATTCAAGCCAAAACGCAAAAACTAAATGATCCCCCACTCCCCGTAGGAAGCCTCGGCCGATTCATAAGTTGGGATCCGGTACCAGGGGCAGACGGATTCGTCGTAGAAGTTGCGAAGGACAATGTTTTCGGTAATATTATTTCATCGGTAACAATAGGTGGCAATCACACCAGCACGATCCTGCTCTTTCCGCCATTGCCCAACCAAACAAACTTATTTGTTCGGGTGCTACCCAAAAACAACTTGGCTTTTGGCATTTGCAGCAATGTGTGGCGGATCAAAATAGACGAAAGTGCCGCATTGCCCGCCATGAAATCCCCTGCAAACGGCACAACCTTCCCATTTAAAAACTTTGCCGCCGCCGGTTTTGATTGGATAAGCGGGACGCTGAACATGAATACGGTCGAGCATTTTGAACTTCACCTTACCCAAAAGACATCGGGGTTGACCTCCATTTTTACTTCGCAAGGCAAGACAATGCAATTATTCGTTCAGGATCCATTGATATTTAACGACCCACAAGGTTTACAGGCAAGGGTGCTTGCGGTAAACGCGCTTGGCGCAAAAACAGCTCTTTGCCAACCGTTTGATTACGTGATATGCCCTGATCACCCCGCAGTATTCTTCCCCGGTGATTTGGGCAAAGTCGATCCGACCAAAGATTTTAAAGTTGAGTGGTTTCCGAGCGAGTCGTTTCCTCCCGGCAGCCAGTTTTTAGTAACCATCAAAGAGGCCGGAATCAACGCATTGCCAGGATTCACGAACAAACCCACGACCGGCACTTTCATGCTCGTGTCCGCAGGTACGCTTATAAATGGCAAAAACTATACGGTAACTGTTAAAAATTCAGCCTCTTGCGCAGCATTATCATTGCCTGTAACCTTCTTTTCGGCTGTCGGTTCAGGTGGTTCAAATCAACCCCCGCAGCCTAAGCTTGTGAACTTCAAGATTGACTTAAAAGGCTTCCGCAACGATCCGGATGCATTATCGATTCCTCCTGCCTATGGGACATCCAATTATGAGCTCGGCATCGCACTCATCGACCCCGATGGCAATACGCTGGGACTTTTCGATCCAAATAGTATGCAGGTAACAAGCCTGCTTGTCGACTCTGAAAATTCAGGGGTAATCATTGTTGGCAACAATGTCCCCGAGGGGAAGTACAAACTGAGACTCAAATTGGCCAAAATTTTCCCGCCCAACACCTATTATCCGCTCGATCAACCCCGTTTCTCAGTTTTTCTCAACGACCAGGTTGTCGTTTTGAACCATGTCATTACGTTCGATATCTTCAATCCAGCGTCAAGCTTTGATGAATGGAAGGAAGGCTTCCAGTTCGCAGATATTATCCTGGATATCAAATAAATCTTAAAATCTAAACAAACACGCTATGAAAATCTCCCAATTACTATTAACCGCTGGCCTCCTTTCGGCTTCCGCGTTGACGGCCCACGCGCAACAAATCCGGTACAACACAAAGGCATTGACCATTAACCGCAACGGCGATTTCCTCACTGCCGTTGATGCATCGGGCAAGCACGTGGCTAATGTAGATCTCACCAAACCGGCATTAAAAGGCAAGGTCGTCGCATTCGTCTATTCCAGCAAAAAGAGAGAAGTAGAAAGCGAGGTAACCGAGCCAGCTACCAGCCTGACGCTCTTTCCAAACCCTGCCTCCAAAGAGGTCCGGCTTAATTTGAAAGGTAACTGGAAATATCCGGTTGCTGTGCAAATACTCGATCGTAGTGGGAATTCACTGCAAAACAACAGTATAGAATCTTCTGAGCGCATACTGAACATTTCGTCGCTTCGGCAAGGCATTTACATTTTGAAAGCCGAATCGGGAGAATCCAGAGCTGTGGAGAAACTGGTGGTGGAATAAATATTCATTTAAAACATTAGTCTGGTTATTAAAACAGAAGCCGCTCAATAATTGGCTTCTGTTTTAATCCCTGGTCGATGGAGGGAAATTACTGAAATCAATTGCTTACATTTAAGCATGATCAACTTCCTACCTATCCGCCATGAAGTACAGCGCTTCGCTCGACAACACGACTAAAATTATGACCGCAGCGATTACCCTAATATTCGCGGGAATCCTGGTTTATGAATTGCAAACATTTAACAGAAGTGAGCAAACAGGTTTTATCATTATTAGCGCCATTCTGGCAATCACTTATGGCTCGGCATATCTTTATCGCCCAACTGGTTACACAATCACGGAACATGAGCTAATTATCCACCGGCCTATTAATAATGTCCGCTATGCAAGAGAAGTATTGGAATCGGTTCAGGTAATCGTAAAAAAGGATTTGCAATTCACGATCCGGACTTTCGGTGTCGGCGGACTTTGGGGGTATTACGGGTATTTTTATAACTCGGTCTATGGTAAAATGATCTGGTTCATCACACGCCGCGACCATTTGGTATTAATTAAAACCGCCAACAAAAGGGCAATCCTCCTTTCACCGGACGACATCGACTCTTTCACTAACGAATTGAACCCTGTCGCACCGGTGATCAGTTAGCCTATTCGGTTACTTTGTTGCCAGATTCTTCGAAAAGAACGGCAGCATTTTCGTCTCGATCCGCTCGCCTATTTTATTGATGTGGTCGCCCTGGTATTCTTCATAAGAATGCTCGATTTTGTAATTGTCAAGCACCTGGTGCAGGATTTTGATATTGGAAGCAATCGGCTGGTCACGATCGCCGGCATCGAAACCGATCCCCTTCATTTGTTTTAAATTGGTAATATACTGATCAATGCTCGTCAGCGGCATGTTGGCGTTCCACTTGATTTCCGCGACGGGGTTGAGCTTCCCATTTTCTACAATCGCGTCGGTGTAGAATGGCGGGCGCAACGGGTTGGGCGACCAGGCGGCGGCATAGGCCAGGGCGGCTTTGGTCATAAAATCAGCCTTCGCGATGTCCTCGGGGGTTTTCACTGCCTCTATTTTGGCCAACGCTTCGGCAGAACGTGCGTTCCCTGGCGCCAGACAGCAAGGGCTCAGCAAGTAAATACTCGAAAATACCTCCGGGTGACGCTCACCGATGCGGATCGTGCCATAACCACCCATCGAATGTCCGGCCAAACCGCGACTAGCCGCTTTGGCAATCGTCCGGTAATGCTGATCAATGTAAGCGACGAGTTCTTTGGAAACAAAATCCTCCCAGTTGCCCGCCGTAATGGAATTGGAATAGTAGCTACCGCCGGTGCGCGTGAGCGCGTTGGGCGTGACGATGATCATCTCCTGCGCCTGACCCGAAGTAAACACCTTGTCGACAATCACAGGCAGATTGATCCAGTGTTTTACGAACCCATACCACTGCGTATCCGTGAAGCCGTGCAGCAAATACACAACCGGGTACCGGCGTTTCGACTCCTTTTTATAGCTCGGCGGCAGGTATATCGACACGTCGGGATCAGCCGGATTACCTTCCAGGTTCCCTTCCAGTGATTTGCCATGTACTTTAACGCGCTCCACCGATCCTTTGAGCGGCGATTGCCCGAATGCGAAAACAGGTGCAAGCAGGATCACAAGCAAAAAGGCGGTCAATCTTTTTCTTTTCATTGCAGATCAGGTTTGAATGTGCCCCAAATTAAGAAAGATTAACCGCCTGTAAAAAAGGTATTCAATGCGGATCAGTAATTAAACCGTTGTCCGTCCGATAACGTCGAAACGTGCCGCATCTTACCATGCCGGAAATCATTGTAAAGATCCTTGATTTCTTCCTGACGATCGGCAATGAACGGCCCGTGCGAAACGATACTGTCGTTCTGCGGCTCGCCCGCGTACAAGAGCACGCGCGCACCTCCCGCGCCTGCCGTGGCGCTCAACGTGCTTGACTCGCCCGCCGCGCCGCGGCTCAGCCAACCGATCTGGTTGATGTTCAAAACCTTCCTGTTATCACCTACCACCACATCTCCTTCAATGACATACAAAAAAGCATTGTACGAAGCCGGCAAAGTTTCGTTGATTGACACACCGCGTTGCAGCTGAATGTCGGCCAAGATGAGCGGCACATAATTCTTCACAGGCGAATGCAGCCCGGCAAAAGAACCGCTGTACAAAACCGTTTTCACGCCATTCTTTTCAACCACCGGCGCGTTTTCAAATGCGAGATCCTGCACTCTCGGCGTCGCCCAACGATCAGCTTTCGGCAGGTTCAGCCACATTTGCAGTAAGCGCATCCGCGATTTACCCTCAATCGTCTCGGTATGTACAATGCCGCTGCCTGCTGTCATCATTTGAAAATCCCCCTGTTTCATCCTGTGCGTTTCGTCGCCGATTTCGCCTTCCAGCAACAGCGAAACGGTTTCAAAGCCCGCATGCGGGTGCGGCCCTCCTGCCGGCTCGTCATCTTTCTTATCCAGGAAATCGTCCATGAGCAGAATGAATGGGTCGCTGTGTTCGAATTCACCGTAAACCACCGCCCGCGCAGTATGGTCCGGACCGAGAAACCCGGGTTGGGCAGGAGGTGTTTTAATGCTGATTATATTTCTGGCAATGCCTTGATTTTCCATGATCTGTTTTCCTTTTTGAATCCATGAAGCCATTTGTAGGCTTCTTTTAGTTAACAAAAAACAGCCCCCCTACCATCCATTCAACCCGCTATACATTTGGTTAGCGCAGCGTCAGGATGCCGCATTATGGGTTCCTTCAAGACCAATGGATGACAAAAAATTGTCAACAAATGTGAAAATCCGGCAAACAGCCAAATTCTTTCTGTCAACTTTTTGTTAAAATAAGTGACAGGGCTACGACACCCAACTCGTCAGCTCCACGCCATGTACCCATTAAAAATCCCATTCTACACTTCACAATGCAGTTTTATTCAGAACGTTTACGCTACGAAAAATTCACCCGCGACCATTTCGAAGATTACTTCCGGCTCGTTTCACAGCAGGATGTCATGCTGCATATCAGCGGCACCGGGCTCGACATGGAAGGCGCCCGCAAAAGATTTGAAAGATCGCTCCGCGCCGACGGCCAGCAAAGCGAGATGGGCTTTGTGGCTGTTTACGAGCAATGCAGCGATTTGTATGTTGGCCTAGGCAAAATCGTACCTTTCGAGGACGGTTTTACTGAAATAGGCTACGCATTACTCCCCGAATTCTGGGGCAAAGGTTACGCTTCCGAAATCACGAGCAGGCTCATCGCTTACGCCCGCGAATGCGGCAGCGTAGAGTC
Source organism: Dyadobacter jiangsuensis (assembly GCF_003014695.1). Lineage (GTDB taxonomy): Bacteria > Bacteroidota > Bacteroidia > Cytophagales > Spirosomataceae > Dyadobacter > Dyadobacter jiangsuensis. The sequence goes on from NZ_PYAS01000008.1 coordinate 85,050, forward strand.
GCTTGTCGCCCTGGTAGCCCCCGAAAACCAGGCTTCCATTCATGTTCTTACCAAACAGCAGTTCCGCTTTTTCCGGGAAGTACCCGAAGGCGACGTGGTGCGGCATGATTACATTCTGGATTTGTAGCAAGGCGCATTGGTCCCACACCAAAACAATTCTGCTGTTAACTAAGAGATAGGCATTTGATAATTAAGTCGTTGCCGATTGAAAAGTCATGCGCTTTTTGACTTGCGCAGCCCCATATTTCTCTCGAATATGCATGCACCTTTAAAAAACGCAATGACTAATCATGAAAAAACTTGCAAGAAATGCCCTGTTATGGTGCGGATACGACGAAAGTCCCCGGATGCGGATTGCGTGCATAAAGGCACCTAAGACAGGGCTTTTATCAACACCTTTAAACGCAATAAATTATGAATGCACTATTATCCTCCATTGGCCCCGAAGATCGCATTTGCATGGCCTATGGCCGGGAAGTAAAAATGTTATTGAATGCGAGTGATCCAGCTTCCGGACGAACGACCCCGGAAAGGCCAACCCCTCTCCTTTTTTATTCCAATTGGCATAATTGTTTCCGTATCTCAAACCGTGCACTAACCACGAATAGTTACAGAAACGACACCATATGATTGGACAACCATATACTACACCTCAAACAATCGTCGTGGCCGGCGCGACGGGGCATCTCGGAACGTTGATCGTCCAGGAGCTTCTCGCGCGGCATGCGCACGTGAAGGCGCTCGTGCGAAGAGATACGCAGCTATCCAGGACAGCCCCGCTGGAAAAAGCAGGAGCAGTAGTGATCCCGGTCGATTACCGGAACACGGTGATGCTCACCGAAGCGCTCCGCAATGCGCAATGCATTGTTTCTGCATTGTCGGGTTTGCAGGAGGTGATCGTCGACACGCAAACCGACCTCCTGAAAGCCGCGTTGAATGCCGGCGTTCCGCGCTTCATTCCTTCCGACTATTGCATTGATTACACAAAACTGCCAAACGGCTCCAACCGTAACCTCGACCTCCGTCGCACGTTTGCGTCGGTCATAGACAACACGCCGATCCACGCTACGTCCATTCTCAATGGCATGTTTACGGACTTGCTCAAAGATCAGGCGCCACTGATCCTTCCCAAACTGAATCGCGTGATTTACTGGGGCAATGCCGACCAGCCCATGGATTTCACGACCATGGCCAACACCGCTGGATTTACAGCCGCCGCCGCATTGGATTCGCAGGCGCCGAGGTTCCTGCGCGTTGCAGGTGAGATAGCAACCATACGGGACGTGCAAAGGGCAGCCAGCCAGGCTTATGGGAAGGAGTTTCGTTTGTGGAGGATCGGCGGATTGGGCTTTCTCGCAACGATGATCCACATCATGCGCACCATTGCGCCCGCCCGGGACGAAGTATTTCCGCCCTGGCAGGGCATGCAGTACCTTCATGACATGCTCAGCGGCTTGCCGAAATTGGAGCCGCTGGATAATGCACGTTATCCGGAAATTAAATGGACAAGGATTCGGGAGGTATTGGCCGATTAGTTTCCTTCCAAAAACTCCCTGACGAGCGTCGCCGTGATCTCCGGCTGCCTGCTGCCCGCTTTCGCGGTACAAATCTCACCCAGCAATGCACCATGCACGCCGGGAAGGATCACGAGCTCCGCCTTCGGAATCAGCTTGGAGATTTCGACAATGTGCTCGGTTTTGATCACATCCTTGTCGCCCGTCATGATCAATGCAGGCGCTTGTATGCGCGTGAGGTCGCTTTGGGGCCAGTCGGCGAAGGTCCGGCGGCGCTCGCGGTCTTTGTTGAACATCGTTTGGAGGCCCTTGGGATCGGGATTCACTTTGAGATAATATTCTTTCAATGGCGCAGGCATATTATCGAGCGATGCATTATCCATCATTTCGAAAAAACCGTCGATCATCCCGGCGCGGGTGTAGTTGGAAGCTACGACGATGATCTTGTTAATCAGTTCGGGGTGGCGGCCGGCGAGCTGCATGGTTGTACAGCCGCCGTCGCTGAAACCGAGGATGTTGGCTTTCCCTACTTTCAGGTAGCGAAGCAATGCAGCCACATCATCCGCATCCTGCTGAAACGACTCGGGCGCGTCGCGGTCGCTCGTGCGCCCATGGGCCTGCAACTCAACGGCAATGAGCTTACTGAATGCAGCAAGCTTGGGCAGAATGTTACCGAACGTCGTTTCGATCGTCGAGCCGCCGCCGTGAATGAGTACCAGCGGAATAGCACCGTCACCGTAAATCTCATAATACATTTTCAGCCCGTTCACGGGCGCATAACCGGTTGCTTTTGGCTGTTCCATATGAGTTTGTTGTGCTTGAACGGATAAATTCAGCATTGTGCCGAGCAATGTAGCGGCCAGCGTTTTCATGGCTGCGGTGTAGCTTTCCTGCGTTCCAGATACACCGACAGCTTATCGACATTCTGTTTCAAACCTTCCGCCGCGTTGGCCGACTTCACGATACGGATCATTTGCTCCGCCGATTCGAACAGCATATGCCAGCGCAGAAACGTCTCCTCACCCTGTGCTTCAAACGCTACCGTGGTCAGAAAGTTAGGCGCAAAATGCTGGTATACAATCTTTTTTAAGGGAATAACTTCTTTAAATATACTCCTGTTCTGATAATCTTTTCCATCGGGGCCGTGCATGACAAGCTCCCAAACGCCGCCCGGCACAAGGTCCATTGTCGTGATCGTATTCGTAAAACCGTTGGGCCCCCACCATTTGGCAATGTGCTCCGGCTGGGTCCATACCTCCCACACCAGCTCCACGGGCGCGTTCAGTTTGCGGGTAATGATCAGTTCGCGGTCGTGCGTGCTGCTTTTTTCATTTTCCATATCGCTCTTTTTTTAGTTGTTCCAAATAGTTTTCCAATGAATCCAATTTGCTCTCCCAATGCTTTTTGTACTGCTCCACCCACACCGACACCTCGCTGAGGCTATCCAGGCGGGCTTCACAAATGTGATCCCTCCCCTCTTTCCGGATAAAAATCAGCCCGCAATCGCTCAGGATTTTGACGTGCAGCGAAATCGCCTGCCGGGTCACATCAAACTGCTCGGCAATGGCATTCACATTCTGGGGCTGCTCGGCCAGCATACCGATGATCGCCCGGCGCGTGGGGTCGGCAATGGCCTGATATACATCTCTTCGTGCTCTCATAACATGCAAGTATTTGCTTGCAAATATATGTGCAAGTATTTACTTGCGCAATATTTATTTGTTAATTTTGAAGTCTCGGAAAAAGGGCTTCAATTTGTCGCGACCGCCCCCTGTGAATGTCCGTTTTAGGGAGCATGCGTGACGGTGCAAGTCCATACTTTTGCATCCGTCAACAATCTAAAATCAAGTCCAATCACCTTTAAATCTTTTAGCTATGCCCAAAATCAATCCTTACCTCAACTTCGACGGAACTGCGGAAGAGGCTTTCAATTTCTACAAGTCCGTGTTCGGCGGAGAATTCACAGGTGTTCACAGAATGGACGGCGCACCTGGAACTGAGAATTTGCCCGAAAGCGAAAGAAACCGCATCATGCACATTTCCCTTCCAGTGGGTGACGAGTTGCTGATGGCTTCGGACATTATGCCTTCCATGGGCCAGACGCTCAAAGTCGGCAACAATAACTACATTTCTATTTTCCCCGACAGCCGCGAGCAGGCCGACGAGTTTTTCAATGGCCTATCGGTAGGCGGTACCATCGAAATGCCGATGGAAGACCAATTCTGGGGCGATTATTTCGGCGCTTTCCAGGATAAGTTCGGTGTAAACTGGATGATCAATTTCCCCGCGCAGCAAGGCGCATAATGTACAGTTGTAATGCAAAAGGCCGGTTCCCGAAGATGCGGACCGGCCTTTTTCTATTGAAATCCCTTCCATTACTTTCCCGTATTATCCTTTTCGGCATAATACCGCTGCACAAAAGCGACCCAATCCTTCTCGCCCGCAGGAATCCTTACGTCAGGCGAGAAGCCCACATTATCGATTCGAAATTCCCGCACCCAGCCATTACGGCCCCACGGTATAGCCAGGCTGAATGTTCCGTCGCAGAGATCAAAATTCTGATCCGAGCCATAATCCATAACGCCGTGCGAATTAGCCCCGAAAGTAGTTACTTTTTTACTTTGTGATCCCTCATAGATAAAAAACTCCGTTGCGCTGCCGCAGCCTTTGTCCATCAGGAAAGCAATGTGCCGCGGATATACCGTAGGATCAATGTCGTAGGTACGCTGCAAATCCTCACCGTCGGTTACGAGCTTGCCCGGGTTTTCCTTCACTGCCTTCAACAGCCGCTGCGCCCTCGCATAGTAAGGGTTAGTGGTGTCTTTTTGTGATTTGAGTTCTCTTTCCATGGAGGCGATATACTCCCTGCTCGACCGGTAATCCCACGACGGATAGACAATCGGGTTTGTGTAGATCAGCTTAGCCATTTCGTCGGAAGTACCGGCATTGCCGCCACCATTGCCACGCAGATCGAAGATCAAATAGGGTGTTTTCGCCAAAAGTGCCTTGTTGGCAACCAGGATGCTGTCCACCTGGTTAACTTCCCGCTGGTTGAACACGCCCAGTTTCAAATAGAGAAAATCGGCACTCAGCTGTTTGAACTGCACCAGATCCGTGCTCGTAGTATGGCCATGCGTGGCAGCCGCACCCTGGCCTTTCCATTCCTGCCAGATCATGAAAACATGACTATCCTTGAAAAAGCCGGTGTAATCTTGCAGGATTTTTAGGCATTCGCCCTCTGTTTTTGCGCCAGGTGCGCGGCGGCGGAGGTCTTTGACCAGTTTATCATAAGCGGGACGTGCCTGTGCTGTCACTTTATCGTCAAATCCGGCGTAAATGCGGCCTACCTTGTCGATGGCCTGTTCCAAAGTGCCTTCGCAGCCGCATTTGGCAGTCAGTAACTTCGATTGCGCATGATCGGATTGCGCCATGGCCGCGTTCATCTGGCATAGCAGACCGAACATGCAGATTTTCAATAAATAAAGAGATTTCATTGCGTCAGGTGATGTAACTGTTTTTGATTTAAATGAAAAGGTTTGCTACTTTCATGCGGTTACCTTCGGCCGTAAGACCGTCACAAATCTGATCCCGCATGTCCCAGACACTTCGCTGCGCCATTATTGAGGACGAACCGCTGGCGCAGGAACTGCTAGAAAAATATGTCCGCCGAGTTTCGTTCCTGAAACTGGCAGGTACGTTCGACGACGCGATCGTCGCATTTACCGAATTGCCCGCACTCGCGCCTCATATCATTTTCCTGGACATCAACATGCCCGAAATGACCGGCATCGAGTTCCTGAAAGCCCTGCCCGCGCCGCACCCGGTTGTGATCATGACCACCGCCAACCCAAACCATGCCCTCGACGGCTTTGAACTGGGCGTAGCCGATTACCTGCTGAAACCCATTACTTTCGACCGGTTCCTGAAAGCGATCGGCCGCGTTCGCGAACGGTTTCCGGCGATGGCCGAGGTTTCTGAAAAACCGGCAGCTCAGGTCACTTCGTCCACAGCCGTTTCACAGCAGGAACCTTTCGTAGCCGAACTCACCTTTGCCTATTTCAAAACCGACAAACGCATTGAACAGGTACTTTTTGCGGATATCGAGTATGTGGAAGCATTGGGCGACTACCTGCGAATTTTCCTGTCCGACCGGAACATCGTTACCCATTTGACCGTCAAGAAACTGCTCGAAATACTCCCCGCCGGGCTTTTCGTTCGTGTACACCGGTCTTATATCGTACAGCTTCAACATATCCGGAGCATGGAGGGCAATATGCTCCGCCTGTCTTCCGGGAAGGAGCTGCTGATCGGCCCCAATTACCGGGATGAGGTCCGGAACCTGCTGAAAAAGTGGCTTGCCAATTCATGATATCCGCCTGTTTTTAGCTGCATTCAAATGCAAAACGAAGGTATCGCACCAGCATCAGGGAACTGAATTTATTCGACGAACCTGCCCGCGTTTTCGGTAAAAGCCTGGTTTGCATTTTGATCGAAAATCCGGCAGTACTTATCGAAACAATGCGCCTGGCAACGCTGAAAGAAGATAATTTAGCATGCATTCAAAAATCGCACATGGCTCAACGCATCCTCAACCTTATCACAGATGAAAACCGCTACCGCGGCCTTACCCGCATTGCTTTCCATGGCCTGCTGATCGTCGGCGTATTACTGCTGATCATTTCCGCCTACCTCCCGTGGTTTCTCTACCCCGCATCACCCACGGATCTTCCGTTCAAGACGTATGCCGGGCCAATTTTGCGGGATGCGTTTTGTGTAATGGTGCAGTATTATATGCTGGTGTACCTGGTGAAGCATTACGCACGGAAGCCGCTCGTATTGATCCCGGGATTTGCAGCTTACTATTTTGTGGTTTTCACGTGCTACTATTATGCATCTTATGTGGTGAAGCATTACTTCGGCTTACCTGATGATTATACAGGCTCTATTAACCACTTCGAACAGCTGTCGTTCAGCGAAGCGTTGTTCCACCCTATCACCTTTTTCCATTTATTGTTCATCATTGAAAGAGCATTTTATCCGCTGGCTCTGAGGTTGTTGATAGAGGTTTACCGTCGGCACACTCGAAATCTTAAACTGGAAAAGCAATACACACGCCTCGAACTGGATTTCCTCAAAAGCCAGGTCAATCCCCATTTTCTTTTTAATGTATTGAACAGCATTTACGTGCTCACGGAGGAGGACAACCCGCGCGCGGCCCGCATTGTAGATCAGCTTTCGGCCATGATGCGGTATTCCCTATACGAGACCGACGGTGCCCTCGTGCCTCTTCATAAAGAGCTGTCGTTCATCCGCGATTACGTCGGCCTGGAACAGCTCCGGACCTCCAAACGGCTGCAACTCGAACTGGTATTCCCTGCACAGCCTGATGAAAATTTGCAGATCGCACCGTTCATACTGATCGCTTTCGTGGAGAACGCATTCAAACATGGCGTGCACAATACCACCCGGAAATCGTGGGTTAAACTGGAAATCCGTTTGAAAAACAGAGAACTGACTTTGATGATCAGCAACCAGAAGACACCCAATGCCCCGCAACAAACGGGGGGAATCGGTTTAATGAACGTGCGCAAACGGCTGGATGCATTATATCCCGGTCACGAACTGACGATCCTGAACGAGAGCAAAGCCTATCATATTCATTTAAAAATCAAATTGACCAGAAGTACCACGACCAGCGATATCCTTCGTCACACACTCGCCTGATTATTCTTTATGCTGCGCAAACATCCATTCCATGATTCCCTCCTTGCGTACATTCTCCCAGATCCCATGGCCGGCGAACTCGTATTCGGTGTATTTCGGGTTGCCGCCGGCTTTGCGGATCGCAGCGATCATATCGCGTGAATGCGCCACAGGGGCGAGCTTGTCACGGGCACCGTGAAAAGCCCAAATCGGTACATTCACCAGCTTCGGGGCATATTTCGGCTCGCCTCCGCCGCAAATGGGGATCGCCGCGGCAAACATCTCGGGATGGGCGCTGATGAAGTGCCACGAGCCATAACCTCCTCCGGAAACACCCAGGACGTAAATACGTTTACGATCGATCGGCAGCTGGCCCTGCAATTGCCGGATCGTCCTGAAAACGAGCGAATCCACACTTGCATTCCCGTACGCGCCGCTGAAACCCATGTTACGCGGACTTTGGGGCATAAAAATGAATGCAGGATACTTGGTTCTGGTAGGCAGTTCCATAAGAAACGGGGCGGGATCGGCCGACAGCTGCTGCATATTGTCATTCCCGTGCGCACCTCCGTGATGCAGGCACACGATGAGCGGATACTGTTTGGTCGAATCGTAGTCGAGCGGTTTGAGCAGGCGGTAAGGCAAGGAATCACCGCTTTTATCGACAAAATGATACGATTCCATGGCCTTCGAACGACGTATGTCGGTAGCTGAGGGCTTGTAAGGCATGCTGTACCGTAATGCTTCCACAGAAAAGTTGAACCCCAGAAACAGCAGCCCGACGAATGCAGTCAGTTTCACGAGTGCGGGAATAGTGGGGGCTGGCCGGTTGTCGGTAACCGCCAACCGCTCGTTTTCCCGATAAAAATGAATGAGAATGCAGAGCGGCACGGTCAATTCGAAAAACGAAACCCACCTGCTCGTCTTATCAAGCAGCAGTTTTGTGCTGCCTTCGCCAGTCTGAAAGTAGAGCAAAAATATAGTGGTAAGTAAAAGCGAGAAAAGTACCATCAGGATACCGCTGATCCTCAACCACCTGTTCTCCCCTGCTTTTGTGAATATCAGGGTTAAGCCCCATAACACGGCCGTACCAAAAATCGTGAGCGTCACGGCATGGTAATGCTCCTGGTAAAATACCCGCAGCTCGCGGTTGAGGATCAACAGATATTGAAAGAGTACAGTCACGCATGAAACCACGCACGCGATGGCTGCCAGCCCGTACCGCTGATGCAGCAGATAGCGTACTACGGCTCCATTGGTCACCACGAACACCCCAAGAACCAGCCAAACCCAGGAATTGAATGATTCCAGGCCCATCATCGCGGATCCGATAACCAGCAACGCCACCGACTGGATCACCGAAACAATAACCAGGATCGACAGAAAGAAAATAATGAAGGAATAAAACTCCTTGCTGAGCGGCTTGGATGTCATGACAGGAAGCGGTTGGTGAAGGAAATGTTATGCGTATTCTAATAAAGAAAACATCCTTCACGATTTCACTTTCTCCTACACAGTCGGCTTGTCGTCAGTTTAAGTGGCCAATCATTACAAATAATTCATTAATAAATACTAAAATCACTACATTTCTATTATCTAATTGACTTGGCTACATAACCTCAATCGATCCTTCATATCAAAACCAATTAACGGCTATGAAAAACACGTGTGTTAAAACATTTGTATTGATTTTAATAACCACCCATTTCCTAGCTCCGAAAGCCATGTCGCAATCGGCACCTGCGGATACACCCAGCGATTACTTTAATCGTTTTAACACATTCACTCAAAAAAATCTGAATGAAGCCTCGGCATTACTCAATATTCGAAAACTGGCATCGAATAAGAAGGCGATCGAATCCGTTAGATTTATTATACACAACTCCTATGCACAGGTGGTTATCAATCGTCCTTTTCCACCCGGGATGGACAGCACTGTAATCCGCGAACGAATGAGGGTACGGGACTTCAACAAAATACTGCTAATCAAGATTATGGAGGACACCAGCAAGGTGCTACCCCAAACAACTAACACGCTTTTTCTCTATTCCAAAATTGAAGATGCTGCTGGAAACAGTGCCCAGTTGGCCCGTCTCACGGAACAATTCATTCAAGAAGAATTGTCGGATTCCGATATTTACTCCAACCGTGCCGGCCGATATGGGTTGATGATTTATAAAAAGATCAATTCAATACCGGAATTGAAATCGCTATCCCAAAAACTTGTTCAGACAGTGTATAATCATCTTGAAAAAGGGCAAATACCGGCTTCGGAAACACTCGATCGGTTCAAGTCGGAGGAGCGTGCATGGTACAGATATCTTTATGCCTATGCTAATTATCTTCAATCTGGAAAAGAAACAGATTTGTCCAAAAAGAAGGACTATCTCAAAAAAGCGTTCGATTATAGTCCTGATCTGGCCGACATCAATCGCAAGACGGCTTATTTCTATGATATGATTTTGATCCTGGAAAAAGAGAAAGATTCTTTTCGGGATGACTACCTGACATTCTTAATTGATCATGCCGCAAATCAGAAAGATTTACTTTCCGTTTTATTACAAATCACATTGCAGCAGCCGGAATACAAAGAAAAGCTCAAAGCTGCCTACATTAAAGTAAAAGGTAGTGACGCAAATTTTGGAAAATATTGGATAGAAAATGTCAATCAGCATGCGAAAGCAGCCCATCCTATTTCGCTATCGATGCTTGACAAATCGACGTTTTCGAGCAAATCCGGAGCAGGCAAATGGCTGCTGGTTGACTTTTGGGGCACCTGGTGCGGACCCTGCTGCAGCGAACATCCCGATATGCAAAAATTCTACGATTCGACGCTCAAAAATAACGCCGACAAAATCACGTTCTTGACAATCGCCTGTCACGATACCGAGGATAAAGTAGTGAATTACATGGCCGAAAAGAAATTTACGTTCCCGGTAGCGATGTCGGATAATCAAATTGAAAAAACCTACAAGGTGGCCGGTTACCCTACCAAGCTGTTAGTAACCCCGGAAGGTAAGTACCTTATCGTCCCTTTCGGCGCGGATTGGGTCAGTTTTGTGAAACATTACGTTGATCTTTGACGCCTTCACGGCATTATTTACCGGCCAGCTTCTTCGCCTGGGCTTCCAGGATAAGTTGCAGATCGGCGCTGGCGTCGGTTACGTGGGCGTAGGAGCCCATGCCGAGTTGGCTTAGTTTTTTGAGTTTCTGACCGGTATGCTCGTTGCGTCCGAAGGTAAAAACACTTAGATACACGTCCTGACGGGCATTCTGACGAATCATATCGACCACCTCGTCGCTGACGGGGAACTCGCCGTCGGTTGCGAGTACAATGCGGTTATTGCCAGCCCGGATGTATTGTTTGTTGGCAGTTTTGTAGGCAAGCTTAATACCCTCATTACCATCGGTGTCGCCGTCCGATTGCAGCAGGTCGATCATCCTTGAAATTTCGGATGCCTTGGCGCCCGAAGTGGGTTTCAGCACGACCCTCGCCTTGCCGGAATAAAGCACGATGGAAATCATATCCTCGGGCCGCACGAGCGTCAGCAGTGATTTGATGGAGCATTTCAGCAATGGCAGCTTATAAGGCGAGTTCATCGACGACGATACATCGAGCAGGAGAACCATATTGTTCGGCGCAAATCCTTCGAGCGATCGGGTAACGTTTTGCAGCTGTGCATTGCGGTCGACGTACACCGTATCCACGCGTACGCGCTCCACGTACACGGTATCGCGCTTCACCTGTGCTAAGGGCGAAGGTGCTCCCTCGTTCGTGAGCGGGCGTGTATCCTGGCGCACGGGAGGCTTCGGCGCAGCAGGGACTTCGCTGGTATTGGTTTGAACCTGCGCCGTGGTTTCGACCGGCTTTTCCGCTTTGGGTTTTTCGACTTTCGGCTCCTCAATTTTCACCGGAGGCGCATCCGTTTTTTGAGGGTTAGTCCGCCGGAATGCGAAAACATCAGGCTGGTTAATCGTTTTCAGAAGCCCGGCTTTCGACAACTCTATAAAGTTATTGTATTCATAAACCAGCTCATTGTTATAGAAATAATAAAACGACTCATAAGGATGCGCCGCATAACCGGATCTGGCCGGTTTGTATTTCTGAACGCTCTCGGCAAACCGGCCCGCATTGGCACCCAGATCCTCGTAAGGGGTGTACGGACAAAGCCCGTTGCTTCGACCGTAGCGTTGCAGTCCTTTCATGTTCTTGTACTCGTCCGCGATCAACTGGCGACTATCGGCCTCCAACCGGTCGGTTTCCGGGAGTTGGGAAGCCTCTCCTTTCAGATAATCCCGCATACCGAACATCACATCATGCCCATTATCAATGGTTTTCAGCATGGCACTCCCCGCGATGTACCACGAACTTGTGGGTGTAGCATTGGGGTAGCTTTCGTGAATGCGGCGGATGTCGTTGTAGAGCAGCTCTTTCTTTTTATCCAAAACATCGAAAAGAACGAGGTAGCGATCGAGAATGGCGTCGGATCGTTTGAGCTGGTCTTGCAGGTATCGTTTTTCGGAAGTATAACGGATCAGTTCGATGCTCAGGCCGTCCATTTCCTGTAAAACATTCATGAGCACTTCCGTCTGGCCGGTCACCGATTTGCGGTAAGGCTCAGGAATGGCCGAACTCGCATTCAGAAGTAAGGTATATTCCGAGAACGGCAGCTTAAAATCGTCATGCGAATAGCTGAGATTGGCCCGCTTCTGCGCCTTGGACGGGTCGCGGTAATATTCCGCCGAACTCTGGTAATTACGGACGATCATTTGCAGCAAATGCATTTGCCGCAGCGACTGGTTGATCCAGTCCACATATTGATTCAAAGTTTTAATGATCGCAGCGCTGGCAGGCGCATTGGCCTTTTTCACATTCAGCGGCTGAAAGGATTTATCCTGAAATGGCGGGGTGCCCCTGCCTGCATCTGCAACCTCCGCCGAACCCTCCGCCTTCATGACCGGGCTGAAAAACGGATAGTTCAATAACAGGTGCCCGGGTTTGCTGTACCCGACAAACGCCTTGTAAAATTCGAGCATATCATGATTAAATTGCTCTACCAGCGACAGATACACCGCATTGCCATGCTGCGCCGACTGTTGCGCCGCGAAGTTGTGATCATCCAGAGCCCGTCGTTTGATATCCTGCATCGAAGCCAGCGCCGATTTGAAACTTCCTACCATATCCGACGCCGGATATTGAAGCTGCGAGGCGGTATTGCCGATGGTCGCCAATGCCTTTTCGTCGTCCAGCATGCTTTGCCGCACGAGCGCAACCGGCCATTCTGCTTTGTTTTCTTCGTTCAGGTAATAGGGTAATGCTTCCAACAGGCGTTGCTGAGAAGCGATCACCTCGCCCATTGCTTTCTCCGTTACAACGTACGGATCGGTAACCGGGCGGTTCTGAACATCGCCATAAACCTGCCTGATTTGCGTGTACAATGCGTTCTTATCGTGCGCATAGCGCTCAAAAAGCGACTGTATTTCCGTGCCCAGCGCATCCGATTTTTTCAGATTGTCGCGTTCGTAGTCTTTCAGGCGTACATAGGTTTCCAGCGTTTTGCAGGTTTCATCGAGCTTGTTAAGCACGTTCCAGACATTTTCCAATCCGGCGTTGAGCTGCTTCCGCTTCCCGGCCTCGACACCCAGCCCTCCCATTGCCTTTTTGTAATAAAATTCTTCCAATGGCCCCGACGACGGCAAGCGCAAGCCATAATCCGGCTTTTTCCGGTAACGGGTCACGTCGTCCTGGTAATTGCGAAGCATTTTGAACCGGTAAATAACCAGTTCCGACGACTGGCTCAAAAACTCGACATAATGGTTCAGTGAGGTCTGCGGCGCTTCCTGCTGCGCGGCAACCGGGCTGATAATGAATGCAAAAAGAATGATCAGGATGGAGAATCGCCTCATACGTAAACTACTGGAAGTATGTGTGTTATCGAATGCACGAAGGTCGGGATTTTTACCCGGAATTCGCCAGGGCACATACTTCCGTAAAATAAGTCAGATGCGGGCTTTTTATTTTCCCTTCGTAAAAGACATATAATTGCGGAGGCCTGAATACATTCCCTCGTCAATGGAGGCTTGCGGAGATGTCATATTCAGGTATTCCACTCCGGCGCTGGCCGACATGGAAATTACAAATCTCATGGAACCATCCTTTTCCAGAACACCCGTATCGGCGATGTCTTTAAAAGTATCACTGAAAAGGAAAAGAGTGGCTAACTCAATGTTTTTGCCGTCAAGCGATTTAATTTCCATTCTCCAGGTGCCCTTCACAGCCGGCAGTTTCCCGGTGAGATCGTAGCTGATGAAGCTTTTATCCGGCAGGAATTCATAAGCGATCACGCCTGGATTAATAGTCGCTTTTTTCACCCATTGATCCTCGGTATTCCGTTTCAGCCACTCCGAATGGCCTTCTTTCAATTTCCAATAACCTAACAGGGCGGAGTTATCCGGTTCGGGCGTCGTCGCCTTTTTCTCGCTGCAACCCGCGCTCACATTCAGCAAGCCGCAAACCGTCACCAGTGCATAAAAAACCAGCTTTTTCATAGCAATTCACATTTAGAACATTTGAAATACACCGGGCATTTACCCGACGAATTCAAATCTAAATGTGCGAATGGCCGGCTTCAACCAGCAATCGACAAGCGACGTTTTAAATAGACAAATGAGGCGTTTGCTGGCCGCCCGATTGCAGATAGCCGGTGAGTTCCGAAATGTCGATTTTCAGCATTCTGCTTTTGAAAAGGTCGGCCTTGTATTTGAAAATGAAGTTGCGGAGCGACATTCCGGTCTGGTTGAGCACGCAGAGATTGGCGACGTCCTCGGAGATATTGAAGCGCATGAGCAATTCGGGCACCCGGATGTTCTTGTTCTGATGCAATTCCTGCCGCAGGTAATCGATAATGGCCCCGGCCAGGCGCTGGCGCGAAGTGGCTTCCTCGACCTTTTTACTCTCAAAATTATTCCGGGCGAGAATGGTAACGATCAGGTCGATGCTTCCGCGGATCAGCTTGTTATGCGATGTGGGCTGTTGGGTTACTTCAAAAAGGATCTGGTTGATCAGGTAGGTAATCGTTTGGGCGTCGCGCTCGTTTTGGAGCGGTTTGCCCTGGGTAAGGCGTAGGCCGTCGCAGAGGTGTTCGGCCTGTTTGTAAATGTCGGCAAAATCGGGACTGAACTCCTTTTTTTGTAAAAAATCCTCGGAAAGCCAGGTATCGAATGCAATAAGGAAGATTTCGGCACTGCTGTCTTCCTGGAATATCGGATGTTGTCCGGGGCGGAGCAGAATGACGCCGTGCTCAGCATAATCATGCAATTTCCCGTCGAGACTGAAATGCCCCTCCCCGCTGCGGATAAAAAGGATGCGATAATGCGGGGTCAGATCATTGTGGGTTTCCCAAACGCGGGTTTTACTTTGAAGCACATGGTACTTCTTGTGGGCATTAAACTGAATTACTGACATAACACAAACCTCCTGCTGTTTGAACCCAATTTGGTCAAGCCATATTTGGAATGAAAATGCAAATCGCGGAACGCCCGTTTTCCGGGGCTGAAACGGCAATTTTAAATGCAGAAGTCAACGAGAGGTTATTTCCCGAGCCAGCTTTTGAACTCCGTCATCCGCTCGGAGCTCACATATGTCTCCTGCGCAGCGGCCGGATTCAGATCAATTTTCAGCTTTCCGGCCGACATCGCATGCATTTCACGGATCGCGTGGAGCGATAGCAGCATGGTACGGTTAATGCGAAAAAACTCGGCGGGGTCGAGCATTTGCGAAAGCTTTTCCAAACTATATTCCACAGCAAAATGCCGCCCGTCGTACAGCCGCAGGAATGTGGCGCGTTCTTCGATGGTGAAATAGGCGATTTCAGATGTTTTGAAAGTGAACATCCGCGTGCCGGCGCTTACAAGGAAGCGATCCTTGTATTTCTCGTGCGAATGTATGATTTCCTCTGTAGGCTGGCCCTCATTCGTTCTGATTTTCCTGAACTTGTTCAGCGAAGCTTGCAATTCGAGCGGATTAATGGGTTTCAGCAGGTAGTCGATGCTATGCACTTTGAATGCTCGAAGCAGGTAATCGTCGAATGCCGTTGTGAAAATAACCGGGGTCATGAGCCCCTCGCTTTCGAGGATCTTGAAACCATTGTCGTCTTCGAGGTGAATGTCCAGGAAAATAAGGTCGGGTTGCGTGTTGGCCTTGTTTTGTAAATAAGCAATGGTTTCGAAAACCGACGGAATAATGCCGAGCACGCAAATGGAAGGATCTATATGGTGGATCAGGTTTTGCAGGCGCTCGGCACTCAGTTCCTCGTCCTCGACAATCAGTACATTCATGACAACAAAGGGATTTTGACAGTAAAATGGGTGGCTGTCCTTTCGATCACCACACATCTGTCCTGCAACAGATTATAACGGCTGATAATGTTTTTTAACCCAAGACGCGTTGTAGGCTGATCTTGTTGCCTCAATTGCAAAGGATTGCTGACCACAAGCATTTGATCAATAATTTTAATGCTGATAATCAAAGGATTGAGCAACGACATCGTATTGTGCTTCACTGCATTTTCCACCAACAGCTGTAAAGTCAACGGAATAATGGCATACCGTTCCTGGTCCGCAGGCGAAAGCGTCGAGTCGAGCACGACCTTTTCCTTGAAACGCGTCCGCAGCAGGTACATATAAGTATCGAGGAACTTCATTTCCTCCTTCAAACTAATCTTATCCAGTTCCGATTGTTCCAGAATATAACGGTACGCCGCCGATAGCTCCTGTATAAACTCCCCCGATTGCTCCGGCCGCGACTCCACCAGCGACGATAGCACACTGAGGTTGTTGAACAAAAAGTGCGGGCTGACCTGGTTTTTCAATGCCAGAAAACGCGCATGCATATTCTCTTTTTCCAAACGCTCGGAGTCTACAAGCAGCTTTTTCATCTTTTCCTGCACCTGATTGCTCACGCAGAGGTAATAGGCGGCGATGAGCGCGAGGATCGTGAGCGCCTGCCCCGCACGCCAACGCGTATGCATGAGGTCGCGCGTGCGAAGGTCCCCCCAGATAGGCCTGGGGTAAGGGTTCCACCATTGGCTCATGAGGCCCCAGGTGCGCGCCAGGATCATATTGAACAAAACAGCGAGCAGCACGGCGGGTATCAATGCAATGAGCTGATCACGGATACTGAATGCGGGTGACTTGTCGGTGCCGGTGAGGGAGGCCTGTTTTCTCAGGAACCAGTCCATCAGGTAAATCCATGAGGTATAAAAAACGGTGCTGATCACGATTTCCAGCCCAAACAGCGGCAGGTTACGCGGGATGGTATGCCAATATTGCTGGGGGACGTTTATATAGGTTCGGAGCGGAATGTAAACCAGTGCAAGGGCGAAACCCAGCAGCCATTTTTGCCCGAAAAGATAAGGCCGCATAGTTAAGAGGTCAGTTAGGATGCCCAAAAATAAGGTAATTTCATGAAAATTTATCAGTATTTTGCAAGACTCAAATGAACCAGAAACACTTAAATCTGCCCCTATGACCCGTTTTTTCGTTACCGCAGCTGCTGTGCTGCTTTCCCTGAACACCTACTCGCAAGCACTCAACACCCTCACCGCCACTGAGAAGAAAGAAGGCTGGAAATTGCTGTTCGACGGCAAAGATCTGAAAGGCTGGCATGCATACAATGGCAAGGCACCCGGCTCCGCCTGGCTGATCGAGGATGGCGCCATTAAACTGAATGTGCCCGAAAGAGCAGGCAACAAGGCCAAGAACGGCGGCGACATCGTGATCAACGAGGCCGTAAATGGCGATTTCGAGTTCAAAGCCGAATGGAAAGTGAGCAAATATGCCAACAGCGGCATCTTCTTTTTTGTACAAGAATCCCCTACCTACAAAAATATGCACGATACCGGGCTGGAATTGCAGGTGATCGACGATAAAATTTATGAAGGCGCCAAAGAAAATACGCACCGCGCAAGCGACTTTTTCGGTGTTGCGAATGCCCGCCTCCGCGAAGGCAACCCGCAAGGCGAATGGAACAAGATCCATTTCATTGTCAAAAAAGGCAAACTGACCGTGTACCAGAACGAGTTCACGGTGCAGGAGCACGACCTCAACGGCACCGATTGGAAACAGCGCATTGCCAACAGTGGCCTGAAAGCGGCGCCAATTTCCAAGGGCAATTACAAGGGACGCATCGGCTTGCAGGACTGGGGCAGCACCGTTTGGTACCGCAATATCAAGCTGAGGAAATTGTAGGAAGTAAGCCGGGGCCATGCTCCGGCTTTTTTATTAGTCGCCCTTCAAAAAGCGCTCCTGCAAATACCAACGCACGCACGAATCGCCGTCCATCCGCCGGACGAAGCTGAAATACATATCCGACGGGCATCCGTAGGCACCCACAAACATGACTCCTATTTTCGGGTATTTCCGGACAATACTATCCGGCACAACCAGCTGATTCGACGTCGTGCTTGCGTAATAGGGCACGTACGTCTGCGCGCCAGAAGTATCTTTTAACGGCGCCAGCACCCAATCGAGGGCTACGGAGGAAGGTGAATCGGCCGTGAGCAACAGCCCGTCGGTACCCGAGTAACAATTCGCCGAAACCGCCACCTGCTCCACCGGCACGCAACTATCACGTTTATCCACTTTCTTTTCGGAACAGGCCAGAGCAATGGCGGCGAGGGCCAGGAGTTTTTTCATAGAAATAGCAGTTTTAATGCATGACACAGCTCTTCATGCCATGGTTGTCATCGCTAAAAGCCACTATCCTATCACCCTTACCTATTCATGATTGCCCGGATCTGTTGCAGATGATTAATGTCATACCCTGCATAATACAATGCAATGTCACAGATACTTCCCTTGCCCAGTTCCGCCTGATGCCAAAATAGTCCATTGGTGGCTTCCGGCAGACGTAACAATTGCAGGTTTGCTTGGCGCAATATGACGAATAATAAATCCGCTTTTGTTGGAACAAATACGAGCAATAGTTATTTTTGATACCAAATTATTGATATCAAAAATATCAATAAGTAACTCAAACGTTCCTATGGCACTCCCCCTCCTGAAAAACGGCATGTTTAGCAGGTTGCAAGAAGATATTCTTGCATTGCAGGGCTTTCGTGCGCCTGTTGGGGCCAGGAAGATCGATTTCGGATTAGGGGCTATGAATACCTCGTTTCCCAATCATACATTTCCTACGGGAGCTGTACATGAGTTTATCAGTAACGACCCTGAAAGCGCTGCGGCGACGACCGGCTTTATCGCAGCGCTGCTGGGGAAACTGATGGGGGAATATGGTATATGCCTGTGGATCGGCATACGGCCTATCGTGTTCGCGGCGTCATTGAAAGCATTTGGCGTGGAACCGCACCGCGTAATTTTCATTGACCTCAGTAAAGAGAAGGATGTGATATGGGCCGTGGAAGAAGCATTGAAATGCGAATCGCTGGCGGCCGTGGTCGGGGAGCTTCGTGAAATCACATTTACGGAATCCCGGCGCCTGCAACTGGCTGTGGAGCAAAGCCGGGTTACCGGTTTCCTGCATCGCTGCAATCCGCGCACAGTGAATACCCTTGCGTGTGTATCACGCTGGCAAATCACCCCGATAGCCAGCCAACTGGAAGAAGGCATGCCCGGCGTGGGGCATCCGTGCTGGCGTGTGCAGCTGCAAAAGATCCGGAATGGAGAGCCGGGAGAATGGGAAATGCAATGGGCTAGCGGGCAATTCGAATACCTCCAAAAAGAGGTTGCGGAAACGCCGCCGGTTTATTTGCGACAAACCGGTTGATCGAATACGCATTAAGTTTGTTTCAATTATTTAATTTATATATATAATTTTATTTTATATTTATAAACTAAAAATTGACTGAACAGCCATGACGCGTTACTTACTGCTTCCATTCGCCTTCGTTTTTCATGCAGCATTGCTGACTTGCGAAAAATCGGCTCCCAACGTCGCCACAAACAAAGCAACCGACACAACCGGCACTATCATCGAAGAAATCGGTACACAGGCGTTCGAAGGCGAGTTTTACGACAATATGCCCAACGCCTTTGACGGAGAATTAATGATGGTCCCCGAAGACTTTGTGCCTATTGATGTGGATACCGAGCCTCAATTTCCCGGCGGTCAAGTCGCTCTTCAAAAATACATTAACAAATACCTCGAAATACCACGCGCAGTCCGGCGCCTGAAAGTGACCGGTAAGGTATACACGTCGTTTATCATCTCAGAAACAGGCGTAATCGAAGAAGCCTCGATCGTTAAAAGTCTGCAATACAACTGCGATCAAGCTGCATTGGACCTGATCAATCACATGCCCAAATGGAAACCGGCAGTCAAAGACGGCATACCGGTGAGTGTCAGGCATTATCTTGAAATACCTTTTGATTACCGTGACCGCTAGGCCGTTATCTTCCTATTTGTCGTTTAAAAAACTTCCACGACTCCTCGAACATATCGAAATCCGTCACGAACTCGTGCTTACCGTTGATTACTTTCAGCAAAGTGACTTCGGGCTTGCCTTTCTTTTGATAGGTGTATTTCTCCACCGTGATATTGTTGGAAGTATCGCCATCCGGCATGATGGATTTCACCGGCTCACCGGAATACCCGTCCAGCTTTGCCCAGTATCGGAATGATTGGTCCGTAGACCGTACCGTTCCCAACGTAACACCCGGCGTTGTTACCTCACCTCCATTGTAAGGATTGGTCTGATCCGCCGTGCCGTTGGTGATCATCACCGGAAGCGGCACATTCATGGAAGCACAATCCATATTTTCATCGGTAGGAAGGTTGGCTACGATCGCCGAAACCGCCCGGATTTTCCCAGGCATCGTGAGTGCGAGCTTATAGGCCATATGTCCGCCGCCCGAAAAGCCCGTTGCAAAAACCTGCTTCTTATTAATTTTGTATTTTGAAGCAAAAAGGTCGATCAACGCGGTGAAAAATGCCTCCTCGTTCAGGTTTTGCGTATTCGCTATTGCTGTGGAAGCCTTGCGGCATTCGTTCCAGTACTTTTTATATCCGCCCGGATAAACCACCAACACGTTCTCCGACTCCGAAAGCGATTCCAGTTTCGCGCCCCTGCGCGCAAAGCCCAATGGCTCTCCACCGGACCCGTGCATGACAAACACCATACTGGCTCCCTGCTTCACTTTCACAGAAGGATTATAGGCATACACCCGGTAATGTCCATCGATTAATAATGAATCCAGCACGTGCTGGGCATTGGCGGAAAACGCAACGAGGATCAGGAGTGTGAAAAGTAGCTGCTTGAACATGGACGATGAAATTGAATTGTGCTCATGCAAGTTACATAGCGGGCAGGAAATTTTGGACCAAAATCAATCAAATCCTGCTTTCAAACATCCATACATGCCCAAAAGGATCCATTACATCTCCCTGCCGGTAGCCATAGTCGTAATCCTGCACCGGCGAGGTAACTTTTGCTCCTGCGGCTACTGCCCTTGCCATGTAGGCATCCACATCGTCTACAAATAACCCGATCGTCACCGTCGATCCCTGATGACGTAACGGGCTGAATGAAGCGGGGTTTCGGGTTTCCTCATGCAAATGGAAAATTGCGCCGTTAATCGATAGCTCCGAAACATGAATGGTGCCGTCGTCGTTGCTGAAACGGCGAAGCTCAACCGCTCCAAGGCCATTAATGTAAAAATCGACATCCCTCACACCATTCGGGATGTAAAGCTGAGGCGCAAAAACGGGTCTAACTGTTTCCATAATAGCGTTTTGCATTAATACCGTTATGATAAGCGCTTTCCCTTTACTCCCTACTCCTTTCTCCCTTTACTACCTTTTCAACATTCGTTCGATAGCCTTCAGAACCGCCTCCCGGTTCTTCGCGGCTTTAATAAATTGCGGAAGTTTCTCGACCATCGTCGTAATTCGCATCGTTTGCCTTTCCCGCAACCTTGCGGTTACGTAATTACGGATTTCGAGCAAATGCTCCCTGTTACTGGCCCAAAGCGTATCGCTTTTCACATTTTCCTGAAACCAAAGCGGCAGACCAAATACCGGGTCCGTAAGCCTTTCTGCGCTATATTTCAATCGATAAGGCACATTATTGGGCTTATACACTTCCGGCACATGACAATGCGGACAAGAATATTTCAGCTCGGCGACTTTCTCCCTGTTATTCGGAATACTCACCTCGATCGACTCCCCGCAATGGCCGCAAGCGCGACTGATAGTTGCCGTGTATCGCAAACGTTTGTCGGCAGTTTCCGAATAGTTGCAATGATGGCACACCAGCTTGTCGTCGCCAATCCCCACAAGGTCTTTCTTAATCACCCGCGCTGCTTGGACACATTTCGGGCATTCCACCCAAAATTCCTTTGCATACGCGTAACGCGTCGTAGGCGGGCCTACGTAACGGTTAGCTTCACTTTCCATGTCGTCACTTTTTAATAGTAATATCGGGAACAGATGCCTTGGCAACGTCTGCGATCAATGCCTTACGTTCAACTTTAAGCCGGGTCAGAAACGGCTGAATGTCTTTGCCGTAAGCGCGGTTACTAAGTGCATACAGCAATATCCCCTTTTGCCCCAACTTCGCCGTAATTGCTTTGAAACGATATACATCGTGTTCGTAAATGCTTTTTGCGTCGTCGGCCGCCGTCTGCCCGAGCAGGCAATCGATGATCTTTTCGCCGGTAGCTGCATTGCCGATCACCTCGTAATTAACATCGAGCGTCTTTTTCAACTGATCCAATTCACGGAGCTTGGTCCGTACCGCATCATCCACGCTCGCCGTTGCCACTACAAAATCAATCGTAATCATTGATTTGTAATTCGGAAAATCATCGCCGGCCACCAGGTACTCCTGCTTGTAAAGCGAAACATCCGGATGCGACGACCATTTCAACGGGTAGCTTTTCTTTTGGAATAGAATAGGTCCGGGAATGCCCATGTAATTGACCGCCGGCTTATTGCTCTGGCCAAAACTTTGAACCGAGGCCAACAGCAGAGAAGCTGTGGCCAGGGTAATCGATTGAATGATCACTTTCATGCGTGTATGGATGATGTGCGAAACAAGATTGCAGTGTCCGGCTCATTGTTGAACCGGACCGCAAACTTATCATGTCAATCAACCAAACGCAATATACACAAGGGCACAACCTCGCCACAAAACCATTGATTCACAATAAATTGAGTTAACGGCACATCCAAAAGACATTACCCCTGCACTTTGGCAAGATAAGTATCCAACTGTCCCCAGGTACCTTCGTATCCCTGGTTCATGCTGGCATTCAAATCCGCGAAAGTTTTTTCCTGTTCAGGTGTCGCATTGACCGGCTCGGCGTAAAGGGTCAGTGTGGTAACGCCATTGGCCTCACTCAGAGTAATGCGGTTATGCACTTCCAATGGGAAATCGATCGGGAATGGCGACGAAGTAATATTACCCTCCGGATCGGTGAAAGAGCTCAGGAATTCGATAGAATCCGGCTGTTGAATTTTTTGATAGCGAAAGAGTGCCCACATCAGCAATCCGTTGTTATCGAGTTTGTAATGGGTCCTCCCTCCTTCACGAAAGTCAAAACTCAGCACAGTGAGTGTAGATCCCGCCGGCCCCCACCACGCTGCAAACGCCTCCCTGGAAGCGAAAGCATTGTACACTAATGGCTGTGGCGCTTTGAATTGGCGTACGATTTTTAATTCCGCTTTGGGTGTTATCTGGTTTTCCATGTTATTGATCGGATTGATTGTTGTTTTGAATTCGGTTCAGATAGTGATCGAGTGAATCGAACTGCGTGTTCCAGAACTGCCGGTACTGGTCGATCCACGTAGATACTTCTTTCAAAGCATCCAGCTTCGCCTCGCAATACCGCTCACGCCCTTCCTGCCTCACCATCACCATCCCACATTCCATTAAAATCTTAATGTGCTGGGAAACAGCAGGCCTGCTGATCGAAAAGTTCTCAGCAATAGCATTCAGGTTCATGGATTGATAGGCTATGAGGTTAATAATCTGCCTGCGGGTAGGATCTGCAATCGCCTGAAAAACATCTCTTCTTGCTTCAACGGACATACATGTAAGTATTTGCTTACATAATAGTATATGTAAGTATTCACTTACGCAAATTTCCGAAGCAGAATTTTTTCAAAAATTTGTCAATCATGAAAATCAGGCTATTTGAGGCGCCTCCTCGACCCTTTATCGAGTTTTTTGATATTTTCCGCAGGCGGAAGGTTCTCAGGCATGGTACCACCCAGCTCCTGAATCGTTTGACGCACCTTGGCGCCCACTTCGAAATGCGTTTGATTGGCTTTATCCTTCCCAACTATATTCTCTCTCCTCAATTTATCGTCGGTCTGCGTAGCTCGAAAGACATTTGCAGCTAATTCGGAACTACCCATATGATCAGGCAGATTCTGGCTGTTTTTCAAACCCTTTCTCTCACGGATTGCTTTGGCATCAAGCCCGCCATACAGCCCCATGTAGCCATGATTTTGGAAAATCGCATAGTCGATCGGCTCAACAACGCCCGCCGTCTTAGCGGCTTCTGCTAAAAGTAGGTTATTCCGCGTCAGTTCGCCTCGCAGGAAAACCCGCTTTTCGTCTTCGGTATTCAACCGGTTGTACTCCTCCATTTGCCGGATTTCCTGCAAACGGGTTTGTACAGCGAAGTAAGTCTGCCCCAGGGCAACTACTTCTTTTGCGGGATCCGCATTCTGGACAATCAGGTAGCAGGCGTAGCGGGAGAGCTTGATATCATCGACACTTCGTTTTCCTCCTTTTCCCAATTCGATCATTCCGAGCATATCCTCGAAATGATCCTTGACGTTCTGTCCACTATTCGCACATGCCTCCTTGGCACGTTCAACCGCTGGTTTAAAATGCCGATACTCTGTGTATTCCAGCACTTTTGCCAAATCTCTGGCACTCCAAAACTCGTTACCGTTGTCGTCGGATTTTCTGATTTGCTCGAAGAGCGAGGGGCCTTGATGTGAAGTCATACTATTCAAATTTTAAGTGTGTAAAAAGCTTTCAACAAAGCAAAAAAATTGCTGGCAATTTTCAAAGTGTTTTGATATTATTGTAATCTATTTTAAGATATTAAAAGTATCATAAATAATTAATAACCTCATCAACAGAATATTAAAATGCCATCCCGCTTCATTTCCATATGGTTCCCTAACCTCGCAACGGACCGCCAGATTCGGGTCAGACCGGAGCTATATGGGCTTGAATTTGCGCTTGCAGCACCCGAACGTGGGCGAATGGTAGTGACCGCGGTAAGTGCCGAAGCCCGGGCATTAGGCATTGAGCCTGGTATGGTCGTGGCGGACGCCCGGGCCATACTCCCCTCATTGATAGTCCTGGACGATGAGCCGGAGGTTACCAGGCAGGCGTTGCAGGCCCTCGCCGAATGGTGCCTGCGTTACACCCCGACCGTCGCGCTGAATGCGCCGGATGGCCTTATTCTCGACGTGACCGGGTGCGCGTACCTGTGGGGAGGCGAGCGTGCGTACATGAATGATCTCATAAGCAGGCTTAACCAGGCTGGCTTCACAATACGTGCCGCTATGGCCAATACCATTGGAACAGCCTGGGCCCATGCGCATTATGGACGCCTGGGCGCAATTATTCCGCCGGGGGAACAACACAATGCACTGTTGAAACTTCCTCCCGCAGCACTTCGTCTCCCACCCGAAACGTTGGAAAAATTGCAGAAGCTGGGATTTTACACCATCAGCAGTTTCATACAGATACCTGCCAGAATGCTACGCCGACGCTTTGGGGAAGATTTGCTGGAAAAACTGAACAAAGCGCTCGGGTACTCGCAGGAATTCATCGAACCAATCCGGCAGGCTATCCCTTACCAGGAACGGCTTCCCTGCCTGGAACCCATTGTTACTGCCACAGGCATTGAAATAGCTTTGCAAAAACTACTGGAAATGCTTTGTACCCGCCTCGTAAAGGAGGGTAAGGGGCTGCGCAAAAGTGTTTTAAGCTGCTTCCGCGTGGATGGCAAAACGCAGCAAATCGATATAGTAACGAACCGCGCATCTCATCATATCAAGCACCTTTTCAGGCTTTTTGAATTGAAAATCAAAACCATTGCGCCCGGTTTTGGAATCGAGTTGTTCCTTCTTGAAGCGCCCGAGGTAGAAGACATGAACGTGACACAGGAAACGATGTGGGACACCACAGGCGGTTTTGAAAATGCGGCCATTACCGAATTACTCGATGCCGTCATAGGACGGACCGGGACCGACACGGTTCACAGGTATTTGCCTGATGAACACCATTGGCCCGAAAGGTCCGTCAAAACAGTGACCTCCCTGCGCGAAAAGCCGCATACAAGCTGGCGTACCGACCGGCAAAGGCCTGTTTTCCTGCTCCCAAAACCCGAAAGTATACAAGTGACCGCACCGGTCCCGGATTATCCTCCTACCGTTTTCAGCTACCAGGGTAAGGTACATTACATAGGTAAATCGGAAGGCCCCGAGCGCATCGAGCAGGAATGGTGGTTGCAACAGGGCCTGCACCGCGACTATTATACATTGGAAGATCAGGAGGGACAGCGTTACTGGGTTTTCAGGCTGGGCCCATATTCCGAAGAAGCGGAAGATAAAAAGCCTGAATGGTTCATACATGGTTTTTTCGCCTGAAAGGAAGGCGATTTACCCGAATTACACTTCATCATCATGCATTACACTGAATTACAGGTCACCACCAATTTCAGCTTCCTCCGCGGCGGGTCGCACCCCGAGGAACTGGTGGCACATGCCATTGAACTGGGTTACAAAGCCATTGCCATTACCGACCGCAACACGCTCGCGGGCATTGTACGCGCGCATGCGGCCGCGAAGGGCAAGGACTTCCGCATTATCCCCGCCTGCCGCCTGGACCTGCTCGACGGCCCCAGCCTGCTTGCCTACCCTACCGACCGGGAGGGTTACAGTCGCCTTTCCGCGTTGCTGACCGAAGGCAACCTCCGCACCGAAAAAGGCAAATGCGACCTCTATAAGGCCGACGTTTTCAGCCATTCGGCGGGGATCAAGTTCATCGCGGTACCGCCGTCCGCATTAAATGAGTCTTTTGACTTTGACCCTTCCTTCGCCCGAAACCTGAAAGAATACCGCGAGGCATTGGGCAACAACCTCTACCTCGGCGCTATACGCTCGTACCAGGGCGATGATATGAAAAAACTCTATCGCCTCGACCAGCTCTCCCAACGATTCAACATTCCGCTGGTCGCGACCAACGATGTGCATTACCACAACCTGCAAAGGCGTGAATTACAGGACGTGCTCACGTGCGTCCGGGAGAAATGCACCATTTACAATGCCGGTTACCGGCTGCATGAAAACGCGGAAAGGTATTTGAAACCAGCCGCCGAAATGCAGCGACTGTTTCTAAAATTCCCGGAAGCCATCGAACGCACGCAGGAAATCGCGGATGCCTGCCGGTTTTCGTTGAGCAGTTTGAAATATGTATACCCGGAGGAGCTGACTACCGAGGGGCGGACGCCTTTACGGGAACTTGAAATTCTGGCCTGGAAGGGAGCTGTTGACCGGTTTGATGCGTGCATTCCTCAAAAAGTAGAAGATGCTATTGAACATGAGTTAACATTCATAGAAGAGATGGATTATGCTCCATATTTTCTGACTGTCTACGACATTGTCAGGTTCGCAAGGTCCCAAAATATTCTTTGCCAAGGAAGAGGTTCCGCAGCCAATTCTACGATATGCTACTGCCTTGGCATTACAGCTGTGGATCCCGTTGAAATTGACCTGCTTTTCGAACGCTTTATTTCTTCCTCCCGAAATGAGCCGCCTGACATTGATGTTGATTTCGAGCATGAGCGACGGGAAGAGGTAATGCAATACATTTACAACAAATACGGCCGCGACCGGGCTGGCATAGTCGCTACCGTTACCCAAGTGCATCAAAAAGGTGCCGTGCGGGACGTAGCAAAGGCCATGGGCATGTCTATGGATGCCATTAACCGTCTTTCGAGCTCGTTATGGGAATTTACCGATGAATGGTTTGACGGCAAGATCATTACCGAGCATGGTTTCAATCCCAATGACCCGCATTTGATTAAAATCCTTGACCTCACCAAGCAATATATGGGCTTCCCTCGCCAATTGGGCCAACATACCGGTGGTTTTGTGATTACGCAAGGTAAACTTTCGGACCTCTGCCCTATTCTTAATGCAAGAATGGAAAACCGCACTTGTATTGAATGGAACAAAGACGATATTGATGCATTGGGATTTCTCAAAATAGATGTGCTGGCCTTGGGTATGCTTACATGTTTACGCAAAGCTTTTGATTTGCTTAAAGCGCATTATAATATAAGCCACAACCTCGCAAGTATTCCTCCAGATGACAAGGCCGTCTATGATATGATCTGCAAGGCCGACACAATCGGTGTTTTCCAAATCGAAAGCCGAGCCCAGCAGTCCATGCTGCCCCGATTAAAACCAAGGTGTTTCTACGATTTAGTAATAGAGGTCGCCATCGTCAGACCCGGCCCTATCCAAGGCGATATGGTACATCCCTATTTAAGGCGACGGGATAAGATTGAGGAAGAAGAATATCCCAGTGAAGAACTGAGGAAAATTCTGGAAAAGACCAAAGGAGTCCCCCTTTTTCAGGAGCAAGCGATGAATATTGCCATTGTTGCTGCCAATTTTACTCCCACAGAAGCAGATGAGCTAAGAAGAAGTATGGCAACTTTTAAAGCCAAAGGAGTTGTATCCAGACTAAGAGATAAATTGGTGTCAGGTATGATAAAAAAGGGCTACGAAAAAGACTTCGCCGAGCGCATTTTCAAGCAACTCGAAGGCTTCGGGAGCTACGGCTTCCCGGAAAGCCATGCAGCCAGTTTTGCTTTGCTGGTTTACGTTTCTTCGTGGATCAAATGCCACCATCCGGATGTCTTTGCGGCGGCGCTGCTCAACAGCCAGCCCATGGGTTTTTACCGCCCGGCGCAGATCGTGATCGATGCCCGGAACCATGAGGTGAAAGTAAGGGAGATCGATATTAATCACTCCTTTTGGGATAATACCCTTGAAAATATTCCCGGCGAACGATGTGCATTAAGACTGGGCTTCCGACAGGTGAAAGGGTTGAAGGAGGAAGAAATGCAAATTCTGATCGCTGCCCGCACCAGGCCATTCACCCATATTCATCAATTGCTCGAAACCGGAATTTCACATACCGCATTGGAAAAACTGGCTGACGCCGACGCATTCCGGTCTATCGGCTTCGACCGCCGGCAGGCATTCTGGGAAGCCTCCGCTCTGGCCGACCGGCCTATTGGCCTCTTCCAGGGACAACCGTCGGCCAGCGCCAGTGAAGAGAATGTGCAGTTACCGCAAATGACGCTCTCCGAGCACGTCATCCATGACTATGCCGCCACGTCGCTTTCGCTGAAACAACACCCGGTCAGTTTTGTGCGCGAGCAATTGAATGCGCTCGGCGCGGTAACCAGCAAGGAGCTCGAAAATATCGGCGATGGCAAAATCGTGAAAGTAGCGGGCCTGGTACTGGTGCGGCAGCGACCGGGCACAGCCAGCGGCATTTGTTTTATCACCATCGAGGACGAAGCCGGCACGGCAAACCTGGTCGTTTTTCAAAATATGTTCGATACCTATCGCAAGGAAGTGCTGCGCTCCAAATTGCTGATGGTCGAGGGCAAGGTACAAAAGGAGAGCTCTGTTATCCACGTCGTGGTGAGTAAATGCATCAACGCATCCGGACTATTGCGAAATCTTGCGGCAAGCGGGGAACAGGAGCCCGATGTGCTCACATTGTCGCGGGCCGATGAAAAGGATGAATACGAATCACAAGCCAAAGCCCGGAAGTTACAGCCCCACAGGAACGTGCAGGCAGAAATTTTCCCGGCATCCCGGGATTTCCGGTGATCAATGCACGGCCATATCGAGGTCAATAACCTGCATTTTGTAGTTTTCGGGCAGGAGCATGTTGCGAAAAAATGTACCGACACCCAGTCGCCGGCTGAATTTGTAAGCAGGAAGCAACAAATCCACAACCCAGCCTTTCCCCAGGCCGAGCAATGCATTCACGCGCTCGGGGACGAGCCGCATTTGCACATTCCGCAGCAAATGATACCGGTACCACCCAAGATGTTTCCGGTATTGTTGGTAAAGATCAATGGTAAAATGGCTTTGGACGAGGTTTTCCTGCAAATGCTCCGCACGCATCCGCTCCCACATGCGCAGGCTCGCGGGTAGGCCTTGCACGCCCATCCCCTCGCCCACCGCGTGAAAAACGTTGAACAATTCCTCCTTCTCCGCGATGGTCAGTTTCCTTTCCAGTAGCTCAAACGAACGGATCGAATAGTCGATGAGCATGAAAAGCACGTCGCGGTAGGCGCTGTCGGGAATACGCGCATTGCGGCTCCGCTCCACGCCCTGATGTATCGCTGCAATCTGGTGAATAGCCCGCATCGCATCATCATATTCTGAGAATACGATCTGCCTCGCGTAGCCCACGGTCGAAAACAACCTTCCCAACGGGTCCGCAGGAAGCCTTCCGGTAAAATAGAGCCAGTCGACGGACTTGTTAAGTGCAAATTCGGCTGATGCCCCTGCGAAAATGAACAATATCGTATCCGCCTTTCCCCAGATTTCCCGCACAATCGAACCTTCTTCCACAAACCATTTCATACTGCTTGCCTTTTGCTCATCATCACTTCTACTCCAATCACCAATACAATGCCCAATGTATAAGCAACGATATCCGACCACGAGAAGGTCGTCCCGATGATCGTCCGGGCAAATGCATTACCTTCCAAACCGAGTATTCTGACGATTTGCAGGTATTGCAGTATTTCTATCAACCAGGAAAATACCAAAACCACCAATGCCGCCGACAGTACATTCAATCGGGTAACACCACGTACAAAGCAGTATAGCAGCACTACCACCAGCACATCGCCTCCCCAGGGCCGCACGAAATCGTCGTGCACGTAAAGCGCAATGAACACTTCAACAAAGAAAATCACCAGTGCAGCAGTTAAATAAGCCTCCACAGCGAACTCTCCGCTTCTGTCAGTACCGGCAAGATCATTTTTACTTTTATATTGCATAACAAAAAGTACTTTGTATAACAAAGTAAACTAATGCTTTTGACATAAACAATACCCGGGTCCTTCAAAAAAAGAGCCCCCGGAAACCGGAGGCCGTTTTTCAATTCACAAATCTGACTACAACATCATTTTAAATCTTCAAGCCGGTAGCCGAGAAAATCGTCGACAACCAACTTGTAATTCAATTTTTTCCTCGGACTCGCGATGTGCACGCTGTATGTCCCTGCCGCGAGTTTCGACACATCAAACCAGCGCCCGTAACTGAGATCCTTGATCTGCTCGTGGTAAATCATGCGCAGATCGCTGTCGACAATTCGGATATCGTAACTTTCCTGCGCAGGGTTTTTAAGAATGACTTTCATTTTCCCCTTCTGCACCACATACACGTTCGAAGTGGCCGTCTTCATGGTTACACTGGGTTCGGCCCATTCCGGTTCCGACATGCTCCGGTAATCTGTCCGGCTATCGGCCACGATATCATAGGCTTTCACCTTCTCTGACAACAATTCGCGCGCCATCAATTTGGCCAGCAAATCATCAAAAAGCCGGACATTCCGCCTCGACAGCTTAACATACTTGCGCGCCATTGATTCCTGGTACAACAATTGATTACTGCCGTCGAAGAACTGTACTACGGTGTTGCGCGAGTTCGGGTCGGTGTGGACCTGCCAGTAACCTTTATCGGATTCAACATAGGACTGCCCGGCGGCGAGCTGCCCGGCGGTAAGCTGCCCGGCGGCAGGTACAAAGCTGGCCAGCCAGAGGGCGGGCGCCAGCAAAAGGGCAAAGTGGATTCTTTTCGTTTTCATGGCTATCAAGGGGTGGAATATTTTTTGAACAAAAACACAAAAAGTACTCAATGGGAAGAGCTTTCCCATTCCTTTGATTGATGGCCATCAATTTGTTTCAAAGAGGACGTTTCAAATATGAAAGTTGCAGCGAATGTAAATTCTTTTCGAGATTGGGTAACAAAACAACCGAACGACCATGGTAACTATCACACAATTTGTCTATATCAAAGAAGGTAAGGAGGATATTTTCCAGCAATTCGAGTCAATGGTGCTGCCCTTGATACCCCGATATAACGGAAAACTGCTCCTGAGGCTGCGCACCGGCCCGGAGCAGTTGATAGAAGGCGAGCTTGACGCGCCTTATGAAGTACATTTGGTCAGTTTTGAATCGGAGGCGGACCTGGAAGCCTACATGGCCGACCAGATCCGCGAACAATATCTCTATTTAAAAGAGGATTCGGTACTGAAAGTAATGACTGTCAAACAGCCGTAACCCACTCAGGGCGCCGGCGGAATGTACGATGGTACAACATTCGAGACCGGCTTAATGGATTTCAGGTAAGCAAAAATGGCGCGCATATCACCGTCGGCCATATTCACGTAGTTGAACCAGGGCATTGGCGGCATGAGCGGGCGGCTGTTTTCCAGACCTTTGAACTTCCCTTTGCGCATCGCGGTATTGAACTGCTCGAACGACCAGTTACCGATACCGGTTTCGTCGGGCGTCAGGTTAGCAGCGAACGACATACCCCAGGGCCCTGCGAACGCCGTGCTCTGCCCGTTGAACACCACCCATTCACCGGTTTTGAGAATGCTTTTGTCAAACGTACCCAGTGGCTGGGCACTATTGTGTCCCGACAAAAAGCGGTCCATATCCGGTGCGGGGCCTTGCGCCGTCATTTTCTTGGGAGCATGGCAATCCGCGCAGCCCATGATGGTAACGAGGTATTGTCCTCTTTTCACAACGTCGTCTTTCGAATCGGCAACGGTTGGCTTCGACACGCTTTCAGCCGGGGCAAGCATTACGCTTTTGGGTGCTTCCCGTTGTTTTGTAAAAGCACAAATGGACCATACAGCCGCCGAAGCAGCCAAATAAACAAGTTTCATGGTAAATAGATTTAAAGTTAAAAACTGGGATCAGGCAAACCGCACCTGCTTGTCGGGCAACCTGAAATACTGATATTGATCCTGAAATATATTGGTTGGTACTTCCCGGGTAAATTCTTTAAAGTCACGGATAAAATGCGCCTGGTCTGAATAGCCAAATTTATACGAAACCTCGGCCCAGTTGGGCGTCGACGACATGCCTGAAAACGATTCATACGCGTTCCTGAAACGGATAATAGGCTGGTACATCTTGGGCGTCGTACCGTAATGGTCCTTGAAAATCCTTTCCAGCTGACGTTTGCCGATGTATAAATTCTCGCTCAGCGTATCGATGGATATTCGGCCCTGCGTTTGACGGATCAGCCGCGAAGCTTGTGAAATATGGTGCTCCTTCGAACGGGTGTTTTTCAAAAGCCCGGACAGGAACTTCTCCGTAATACGCACGACCTCTTCCATGTCCTGTACTCCATATACGTCGTCCACGAGTCTGTTTATCTCGCTTCCGAAATAGCTCTCGACATCGGTGAACTGGTTGAACAGCGGCGCGATTGGTATCCGGAACAATTCCAGCGCACTTTCCGGCCGCAGCCGTATCCCGAATTTCCTGCACGACCCGACCGTTTTCCATTGCACGGCATCGCGGTACAATCCTACCAGGAACGCGGGCGGTAACTTCTCCCACTGCCCGTCGAAAAACGCATTGCAACGGTTATCATCCAGGTGAAGAATCAACTCCAACGTACCGAACGGCATGCAGCGCTGTACCGGCGACTCACACTCGCCCACCGTTTCGAACCGGTGTAGCCAGTAGCACTCCACATAGGGCTGTAATTCGGCAGATGGTTTAAATTCCTGATAACCTGAGCTCATCGTTTGCGAAAAGGGCTTTTACATTGACGCTACAAAACTAGGCTTATTCCTGACGCCTGTATTGTAAAAAAGCGACATCCCACTGCGAATTACCTAAAAACCAATGCATTATTGGATATTGCAGTTAGTAAGCGGTGTTGAAAACTCGCAAAGTGCCGGAGGCACGTCCGATTTTCTAACCCGGGCCTTCAGTCCCGGGTACCCAAAAGCTCACCAAACACCCCTAACGCCCCCGAACCGCAATGCAAGGCCCCCCTGTCTCAGTATCGTGTCCCTTTGCTTTAATCAACCACATCAAACCCCTTTCCATGGTTCAGCACCACGTGCGTGCTCACCGCCCTGCCTTCCAGCTCTATAATGCGGTAGCCATAGTACCGGCTGTGGATCACAATTTCCAACGGATTCTTTTCCATTTGCACTGATGCCGCAGGCGTCACGTATTGGGTAATGTTCTCTTCCTTGGTAAAATCGTCGGTATGATAATGCCCGCAAAAAATCGTGACCTCGCGCCCGCTGCGCACGAGCACTTCTTTCACCGCATCGCGGTTCAATAATGGGTATTTAAAATCTACGGCCGTAATGACCTGCAAAACGGGATGGTGAATAAAAAGCAGCACGTGTTTGGCCGTAACCAATTCATTTTCCAGCCATTGCAATTGAATCGCGCTGATGGAATCGGACGAAGAATCGAGGAAAATGTATTTAAAATGCTCATCCTCCGTGGAATGGAACATTTCAGGTTTCGTTTTCAGATACTCCGGAAAATAATGCGGCTTAATGTCGGCAAACTTGTCGTGATTGCCTGGAATAACTGTAAAATGAAAGTCTTTCAGCAATGCAAAAAATCGCTGGTAGGCATCCGCATGTCCGATATCACCTGTAAAAATCACATCCCGGATCCCACGCGCACCCACATCCTGCAAAATCAGTTTTAAGTTCGAATCCGTATCAGCCCCATGCCTGGCCGACCATTCCTCCATCAAATGAATATCCGTTATCTGCGCAATCTGTTTCATAGCTGTCAGTTTGTTACTTCAAATTTCGTCAGAAAATTCCTGCAATAACTGATCCAATCCAGCGATTTACGAGGTGCCAATATCATGGTAATGGAGTCAGATGTTATCTGGAATAGGCAGGTATTGTCGGAGATAGATAAGTGTACTGTTCCTCGCTATCAAGTTCCTGCTTGATTTTTTTGAGCCGAATAATTGAGCTATTCGGCTCAAATTTTATCTATATTTGAGCCGAATAAGATTCCTATTTGGCTCATGACTTATATCTGGCAACATCCTGAATGGCCTGAATTCCTATATGACTTGACCGGCATGGAGGATCTACTATTCGTTTTTGCCGAAGAAACGGGGCATATCAGTGGAATTTTAAAGGGTGCATCTAATGCGCTTCAAATTGAAACGCTGATCAACACACTTGTTGCCGAAGCCATCAAAACTTCTGAAATCGAAGGCGAGTTCCTGAGTCGGCAAGACGTAGTTTCCTCTATCAGAAACAACCTTGGCATTCCGCAAAAACCAGAACCCGTCAAAGATCGCAAAGCGCAAGGCGCTGCCGAGCTTATGGTGAATGCGCGGAATTCCTATGCAGAGCCACTCTCGGAAGCAATGCTTTTTTCCTGGCACAACACACTCCTGAAAGACAGTAAAACCATCACCACCGGTGCCTGGCGGAAGGATACAGCTCCTATGCAGGTGGTTTCCGGCTCAATAGGTAAGGAAAAAGTGCATTTCGAAGCACCTCCTTCCGAGCGCGTAGCTGTTGAAATGGCGCGGTTTATCGAATGGTTCAATAATACCGCGCCAGGCGGCTCGAAAGAAATCACCAAAGCGCCTGTTCGCTCGGCCATTGCGCATTTGTATTTTGAAACTATTCACCCTTTTGAAGATGGTAACGGTCGGATCGGGCGCGTAATTGCCGAAAAAGCCTTGTCGCAAACACTCGGCAGGCCGGTTACGCTCAGCCTGTCGCGGACCATTGAAGCGAAGCGTAAAAAGTATTACCAGTCACTGGAAACAGCACAAAAGAACATCGATATTACCGCGTGGATTCGCTATTTCGCACAAACCATTGTCGACGCCCAGGTCGAGACACGGAATATGCTGGACTTTACCTTGAAGAAAACCCGGTTTTTCGATCAGTTCAAGGATTTACTCAACGACCGGGAGGCGAAAGTTATCCAGAAAATGCTCGAAACCGGCCCTGATGGCTTCGAAGGTGGCATGACTGCAAAAAAATACATGTCGATCGCAAAGACTTCCAAAGCCACGGCTACGCGTGACTTGCAACACCTGGCAGAAATTCAATGCATTGTCTCTTCCGGCGGCGGTCGCAGTACCAGTTATCGCCTAAGTATTCCTGAAAATTGATTTTTATCTCTAACTTTCCCACCCTTTAATACCTAAAAAATTTATGAAGAAAGTATTCCAAACCAACCTGTACCGGATTTCCCGGAACTTGATGCTCTCAGCAGGTGCTCTGCTGATGGCAACCTTTTCGACCAAAGCTGACAATGCTCCCCTTGCCTCGCCGATCGAAGGGCGCTGGGACATTTCCGTAGATGCGAACGGCAAAGTATTGCCGTCGTGGCTGGAAGTGCGCCACTCAGGCACCAAAACGCTCGTAGGCCAGTTTACCGGTTTCTCGGGCAGCGCGCGGCCTATTTCCGTAATCCATTTCAAAGAAGGTAAATTCGATTTCGCGATCCCGCCGCAGTGGGAACGTGGGGAAAGCGACCTGAAAGTGGAAGGAACCGTTTCGGGCGATGCCATTACAGGGTCATTGACCACACCCGATGGAAAGACGTACAGCTACAAAGGCGTACGCGCGCCGTCGTTGCGCGGAAAAGCTACACCCGCCTGGGGAACGCCGATCAAACTGACGGCCGGCAACGAAATCAAGGGATGGCACGCAACCAGCGAAAACCAGTGGATTGCCGAAAACGGCATTCTCCGCAGCCCGAAATCGGGTGCTAACCTGGTTACCGACCAAAAATTCAATGATTTCAAACTGCATATCGAATTCCGCATTCCCAAAGGCAGCAACAGCGGCGTGTACCTGCGCGGCCGCTACGAAGTGCAAATCACCGACGGCAAAGGCATGGAGCCGGCCCTCGACCAGATGGGCGCCATCTACGGTTTCATTACGCCAAGCGAAATGGTAGCCAAAGAAGCCGGCGAGTGGAACACATTCGATATCACATTGGTGGGCCGTATGCTTACACTCGTGGCGAATGGCAAAACGGTGATCAGCAACCAGGAAATCCCCGGCATTACCGGTGGTGCATTGGACAGCAATGAAGGCGAAGCGGGCCCGCTTTACATCCAGGGCGACCACGGTCCGGTTGAATACCGCAACATCGTAATCACACCAGCGAAGTAACCAGCCAGGAGGCAACCATTCAACAGCCGCTACCCTGCCCTTTTCAAACCCATATAATGACTGCGCAAGGGCGTATCGAAATGCTCGATTGCGTAACGCAGGAGGGTTCGGGGCATGGTAGCGGCATATTTATCCAGAAACTTCTGCAACTGAGCCCGGTTCACTTGTCCGGCGCTCCTCAGCATCCAGCCGGTAGCTTTGTGAATAAGATCTTCCCGGTCGTTTAACAGCAGCTCCGCGATTCGGAAAGTATCTCCGATATCCCCTTTTCGGATAAAATGACCCGTGGCAACGATGGCCGTCCGGCGTTCCCAGATATTTTCGGACACCGCCAGTTTGTAAAGCACATCTCTCGGCTCTCCCGAAACATATAAATACCCTCCTACTACATGCGGCGCGCAAATATCCACGAGATCCCAGTTATTGATCCGGTGCGTGTTACGCAAATACAACTCATATAGCAGCTTCCGCTGATCCAGCGTGGTCTTTTTACTTCTGGCCTGCTTATCGATAATGCTCAATGCACCCGTGCGGATTTCATGAACAGGACTTTGAAGCAGCACCTCGATTTCCTCCAAAGGCATATGAATATAGGCTTTCGCCATTTCAAAAATCTGCCCCATACGCACGCCCATGAACACATCGCCCTCGCCATATTGCCCCTCGCCGGTTTTAAAATAGCGCATCAACTTCATGGCCTCAACCGGTGAACGGAATGCTTCGATGTGCTCAATGAACTGCCCGGCCGTTGGATTCAGCGGTTTTTCCCTAATTAATTCGATGGCTGCCATAGATATGCTGTTGAAAGTGCTTTTCTCAAATATAACGATATAAAAATGATCAAATCATAACCCTCGGGTAACAACCGGTAACGGTACCGCCGGTAATTTTGACATCCTAAACTCACCGATTTAATGGATTCGAGAAGAGACTTTCTTAAAAAAGCGGCCCTGCTCGCGGGCACGGGCGCAATGGCGAACACACTCCCGCCGGTTATACAAAAAGCCCTGGCCATCGATCCCGCACCGGGCAGTACGTTTTACGATGCCGAGCACATTGTGTTCCTGATGCAGGAAAACCGCTCGTTTGACCACCAGCTGGGTATGCTGCAAGGTGTGCGGGGTTTTAACGATCCGCGGGCCATCGACCTGGCCGATAAAAACAAGGTCTGGTTCCAAACCAACAAAGCGGGCGAAACTTACGGCCCTTTCCGGCTCAATGTGAAAGATACCAAAGTGGCATGGATGGGCTCCATTCCCCACGGCTGGACCGACCAGACCGACGCAATGAACAACGGCAAATACGACCGCTGGCTCGACGTGAAAGCGCCCCGCAACAAACAATATGCGCATATCCCGCTCACCATGGGCTATTGCGACCGTTCGGACTTCCCGTTCTACTACTCCCTGGCCGATGCATTCACCGTTTGCGACCACAATTTCTGTTCGAGCATCACCGGTACACACCCGAACCGCTATTACTGGATGACGGGCACCGTGCGCGAGAAAAACGAACCCAACGGCCTCGCGCATTTGTGGAATATCAGCAATTACGAATACCCCGAACTCGAATGGAAAACCTACCCCGAACGCCTCGAAGAGCACGGCATCAACTGGAAAGTGTACCAAAACGAGCTCACAATGGGTTACGGCCTCAAAGGGGAGGAAAGCGCGTGGCTCAGCAACTTTGGCACCAACGTGTTGGAGTATTTCAAAGCTTACAATGTGCGGTTCCATGAAGGCGGGATCGCCAATCTTGAAAGCAAACGGCAGACGATAGTCCAAACCATTGCAGACCTCGAAAAAGAGGCGGCTAACGATTCCCGCGTGGCCACAAAACTTGCGGCAGCTAAAAGGTTATTGAAAAACATCGAAACAGCCCAGACCAAATTTAACAAAGACACTTACGCCAGCCTTTCAGACAAGGATAAAAAACTGAATGACAAGGCATTCAGCACAAACATCAAAGATCCCCATTTCCATGAGCTCACTTCGATGCAGTACTCCGACAATGGTACCGAAAGGACATTGCAAGTGCCCAAGGGAGACGTGTTCCACCAGTTCCGGGAAGATGTGAAGAATGGCACACTGCCCACCGTTTCATGGCTGATGCCGCCTGCGCATTTCTCCGATCACCCGGGTGAGCCGTGGTTCGGGCCGTGGTACGTGAGCGAGGCGATGGAGATTTTGCTACAAAATCCGGAGGTTTGGAAAAAGACTATTTTCATCGTGACCTATGATGAAAACGACGGCTATTTCGACCATTTGCCACCCTTTACGGTCCCAAATCCTTATAAAGAAAACACCGGCAAAGTATCAGCGAGTATCGATCCGAAAATGGATTTCGCGCTGGCTGACCAGCAAACCAACCCATCGGCCAATCCGGCCAGCATCCGCGAAGGCTCTATCGGCCTCGGTTACCGCGTGCCGATGATCATCGCCTCACCCTGGTCTAGAGGTGGTTATGTCAATTCCGAAGTATTCGACCACACCTCGTCACTCCAATTCCTGGAAAACTTCCTGGAAAAGAAGTTTAATAAAAAGGTCCACGAAGAGAATATCACCCAATGGCGGCGCACCATCTGCGGCGACCTCACGTCGGTGTTCCGGCCTTACAACGGGGAAAAAATCGAAAAACCGGTTTTTCTGGAACAAAAGCAGTTCATCGAAAGCATTCACCAGGCGCAGTTCAAACAGGCTCCCGAAAATTTCAAAAAGCTTGGCACCACCGAATTGGCTGAATTGAATAAGGATACGCGAAAGTCGGCACTATTTCCGGTTCAGGAAAAAGGCGTGCGCCCTGCCTGCGCGCTGCCGTACGAACCGTTCGTGAATGCGCAGCTTAGTAAGGGCGGAAATGCATTGCAGCTGTCGTTCAAGGCGGGCAATCAGCTTTTCGGTACCAGGGCCAGCGGTATTCCGTATCGTGTGTATGCGATGAATCCATACCGCAAAGAGGCGCTCCGCTCCTGGGATTACAGCGTCGCTGCCGGCGACAAACTCACCGACGACTGGCAACTGGCCGACTTTGAAAACAATGCCTATCACCTGCGCGTTTACGGACCGAATGGTTTCTACCGCGAATTCACCGGCAATGCAGCCAACCCGAAGCTGAAAGTGAGCTGCGAGTACGAGTTGAAATTCTCAAAACCGACTGGTAATGTGGTGGTAACAATCGAAAACCTGGATTCCAAATCACATGAAGTATCCATCGGGGATAATAGCTATAAAGCAGCTGTTAAGAACAAAACTTTCGCCGTCGGCGGCAAGGCTTCGCTCGTGCTGGACTTGGGCAAATCATTTCAATGGTACGATTTCAGCGTCAAAGTGAAAGGTTATGACGATTACGAAGAACGTTTCGCTGGACACGTCGAAACCGGCGCCGTTACGAAAACCGACCCGCTGATGGGTGGCGTTGTTTAACCAGGATTTGTTGTTGCATGCCTACGGCATTTGGAAATCGTGTCGCAAATATGTTTGCTACCAATATTACGTGCCTAACGGCACTCGGCGACTGTCAGTTTCAGTCATGTCGGACATTACCCGACGGAATAACCTGCGCAGTCATATGACCGGACCGTAAAATCGCGTTAGCGATGCAAATTTGGTAGAAAACAATATGCCAATATAGATCACCGAAATGCCATAGGTATGTAACAACAAAACGGCCGGAAAACACGAATGCTCCCGGCCTCATAAATTTTGTCGATGAAATGTAATCTGACTGCTACTTTTTAAACGGAATCATTGCACGCACCCGCT
The DNA here is from genome assembly GCF_003014695.1 of Dyadobacter jiangsuensis. Lineage (GTDB taxonomy): Bacteria > Bacteroidota > Bacteroidia > Cytophagales > Spirosomataceae > Dyadobacter > Dyadobacter jiangsuensis. The sequence continues at coordinate 125,280 of NZ_PYAS01000008.1, forward strand.
CGTCGCGCAAGTACAAGCCCGCCCACACAAGGACACCGAACCCGGACGCAAAATACAGCGGCTGCCCTGCGCGCACCATCACCGCGATCGCCCCGCCGAGGTACCCGGTGATCAAAATGGCTCCCAGAATGGATGTGCGGGGAATAATATAAAGGATGGTGGAGATCAGCAGCGCGATCCCGATGCTCTGAACCTGGTCTGCCGGCCAGCCGAGCGCAACGGAGCCTTCCATATGATGCGATTCTTTGAATACTTTCCCTAATGCATCGAAAAGGAGAAACAAAATGCATAATGCGCTGATGATCTTGCCGGTGAGCGCGGCCTTATCAATACGAGTTTTTGTGACTGGGGGAACGAATGCAGCTTCCATGATTTCTTTTGGTTTATAAAGGTTTTGTTTGATTGATTGGTTGATACAAAACTAATAGGTGCCAAAAGGTTGGGCGCTGTGTAAAAACGGCAGTATTAGGGGGCGTTTGCGCCACCGTCAGAACGTTATATGTATAATTCGACACAATTGGATTCGTTTCTACTGCGTTGTAGGTTACAAAAAGTAGAAATTATTAGTAACTTGCTTATATCTGAAATTCAAACGTAGCCCGCAAAACCTGAAATATGAAAGAACCGATCATGCAGGATCATATCCTTGCAGCAAGCATCCGAAATGGCGACATACCCTCTTTTACAAGGGTTTACGAAACCTATCACGCCTATTTGTTCCGCTTTGCATTACGGTTTTTGAAATCCACAGAACATGCCGAAGAAGCTGTACACGATGTATTCCTGAAATTATGGGAGAATCGCGATGGATTGAATAATGAGTCTTCGCTGAAATGCTACCTGCTTAAAATTTGCAAAAGCCACATTTTCCACACGCTTACACGTGCGGGCAAGGAACAGGCTGTGCTGCAACTTTGACCATTCCGAACCGGGCCAGATCAATGGATAAAGAAATTCATATCAGGAACCTCGTTTACAAATACATCTCGAACCAATGCGATGGGCACGAGCAGGACGAACTGCTCCGACACCTGCAAACGCCGGCAGGCAAGTGGGTTTTTGATGAAGTAATGACCTCGGAGGCTGGTAAAATCTTTACAAAAAGCGAAGAAATCGAACCGGCGGTATCCAGCCGGCTCCTGGGACGCTTGCGGCAAAGTATGGTCGCAGAAGAAACCCTGAACGAGCAGCCGCTCCCGTTCTACCGTAAGGGTTCGTTTATACAAATTGTTGCAATTACTTTGGTACTCCTGGCTGCACTGGCCGCTTACTGGCTCATGGCGTGAGTCGAACTACTCCTACTTTTTGAGATACTCATCCGTAAAATGCGTTCGGGCTTTGGGTTGGGCGAATTTCTCGCTATTGTAGTCCTGCGATCTGCCGCGCGGGATCGAAAGCGATGCCCATTTTTTATCCAGCGCCATTTTCCCTATAAATACGATCTGCCCGACATGATACGGATAATGCGCCAGTTGCCGGTTAATGGCTTCCATTACCGAATGCCCCTGATTCCGAATGTAAACAATGGTGTCCCAGTTCGACGCATTCAGTGAGTCGAGGGCTCCGAAAAGACAGCTCCATCCCTCATTCCATTTCGCCAGAAGATCGCCCCGGTTACTGATATCATTCTCGAACTCGGCTTCACGATTGCGCCATTCTTTTTCCCCGTCAGTTGTCAGGAAATCAGTCCAGCGAGAGCACATATTACCCCACAAATGCTTCACAATGGCAGCAATGCTATTGCTTTCCTCATTGTATTTCCAGAAAAGCTGTTCGTCGCTGAGCTGCGCGATCGTCTTTTCACCCAGCATTTTATAGTATTCAAACTGTTTCCTGACGCTTTCGATGTATTCCTGAGTCATGGCGTTGTGATTTTGGGTTTGAGATATATTCCCCAAATTACAAATTGCTATTCGCTTATGCCAACCCGGATCACCTCTCCGTAAGCTACTTTAATATCGAAAATATCGGTCAGCGCTATTTCATTGACGATCGATAGGATCAGGCGAATTACACCTGCATGCGTCACAATGGCGGCTTTCTTGTACCCCGACGCCCCTAGTTCAGCCCAAAACTCGCTCACGCGGGCGCGCATCTGGATCATGCTCTCGCCTCCGGGTGTGCATACATTCACGTAGTCGTCCATCCATGCTTGTAATGCTTGCTGATCGACGGTGTCCCAGGTTTTCCCCTCCCAGTCTCCGAAATCCAGTTCCTGCAAGCGATTGTCAGTCACAAATGCGGGAGAAAGTGCGCGGGCGAGTTCGGTACATCGAAATGCCGGGCTGGAATAGGTTATATCAAAATCCCTATCGAGTTGAGATCTGACGGCTTCCAGCTCCGAGGGAAAATCATTGTGCAACAAAAGCTCCTTCCGTCCATAAATCAGCCCCGGTTCGAAGACCGGCGTCGTATGGCGGATCAGATAAACTTCCATAGCACGACGATAAAAAAATAGAATGCAACTTCACAAACCTGCTGAATAGCACCCAGGCAGTCACCGGTATAGCCACCGATCCATTTTTTGAAATACCGCGCCAGCAGGATCGTGATCAACCCTAAAACCAGGATTGCCACCAAGAGTTGCGGTTGTCCCAGATACACCACCATTCCGAATAACGGCAATACCCCAAACACAATGGCGCAAACAAGTACCGAAAAAGGCGGCTTCTCTGCGACGGGTTTCGCTTTGCTGTCGGTATCGCGTGAGTAAGGGAGCATATAAATGACAAAAACCGGCATGAGCCTGCTCAATGCGTGCGCGCTAACCAGCACGCCCATGATGATGCTTTCCCGGCCTGCGATGGATTGCAGCAAGGCGAACTTCAATGCAAGAATCAATATCAGCCCCACGGAAGCATAAGTACCCACGCGGCTGTCCTTCATGATTTCCAGAATCTTTTCACGCGTCCATCCTCCTCCGAAACCGTCACATACATCCGCAAAACCGTCTTCGTGAAATGCCCCGGTCAATAGAATGGAAAAGGCCATCGAGTATAGGACCGCGATCGAAGGGTTTGTGAGATAATCTGCTGCGAACCAAACCGCTCCGGCAGTCAGGCCCACGACCCAGCCGATCAATGGCAGGTAGGCCGTAGCGAGGCTAAGGTTTTCGGGCCGGTAAACCAGCCATTTTGGCGCTGGCAATCGGGTATAGAATTGCAATGCCGTGAAAAACAAATCCAACTGGTGACGGGCGTAGGACATCGGTTATCGGTTTTAAGCAGGCGTTTCCGTTTTCTGGCTCACGCCCGCGCTTTCGAAACTCGCCATTTCATTCAAAAACGCGACCGCGCTTTGCAACAGCGGATAAGCGAGCGCGCAGCCGGTTCCTTCGCCCAGGCGCATATCCAGTTTCAGCAATGCATCCACGCCCAATGATTGAAGCAGCAAACGATGACCTCTTTCATTGGATTGATGACAAAACACGGCATACCGCTCGACCGACGGATCCATTTTTGATGCACACAAATAGCTGACGGACGCAATGAAGCCATCGACCAGCACAAGCATGCCCAGTCGCGCAGCTTCCAGCATAGCACCACACATCATAGCAATCTCAAACCCGCCAAATGCCGTCAACACCGATTCGGCATCGTCAGGCACTTGCTGATGATGTTTCAATGCGGCGGTTAACACTGCCACTTTCCTGTCCAGCTGCGCCTCGTCGAGCCCGGTACCTCTGCCTACGCATTCGGATATTGGGATGTTCAGCAAGCGGCTCATGATCGCCGAGGCCGAAGAAGTGTTACCAATGCCCATTTCTCCAAAACCGATGACATTACATCCCGTTTGCTGCACTTTCCGGACCAGCTCGGCCCCTTTTTCCAGACATTGGCGGCATTCTGTCGCGGTCATCGCAGGTTGTTGCGCAAAACTCTTCGTCCCAAAATTGACCTTCGCGTCGATCAGCTTTGCATTCTGACCGAAATCATAATCCACGCCGGCATCCACCAGCAGCAGGTTAATGCCATGCTGCCGCGTAAAAACGTTGATCGCCGCACCGCCGCCGATGAAATTGAGCACCATTTGCGGCGTTACCTCCGACGGATAGGCACTTACTCCCTCCGAAGCTATTCCATGACTGGCCGCAAAAACGATGATATGCGGGTTTACAAGCTCCGGCGACAAGGTATCCTGCACCGAAGCAATCTGAAATGCCAGTTTTTCGAGACTCCCCAATGCCCCCAGCGGCTTGGTTTTCAAATCAATTTTAGCCTGAATTTCCTGGGTAGTAATTGTAGCAGTATGCATAGCTATTTTGTTGTTTTTAAGGTTAATGGAAGCCCCGACACCATCATAATCGCTTCCTGCGCGACAGCGGCCACATATTGATTGGCCCAGCCTTGCAAATCCGTAAATTTCCGGGCCGCTTCCGTTTCCGCATGGACGCCCATGCCTATTTCATTGGAAATGATGATCAAAGTGGCGTCAACAGCCGACAGCGCATCGATTTCCGCTTTAAATGCCGCCAGCGCTTTTTCAACATCATATTCAAACGCGACAAACAGATTGGTGAGCCACAATGTGACGCAATCGATCACCGCTACGCTTCCCGTGAGCGGTAGCAGGTGAATATCCCGCTCGCTTTCCAGCGAAGCCCATTCAGGCCCGCGCTCGTCCTGATGCCGTTTCACCCTCCGGGCAAAATCCTCGTCCCAAATCCTGGAAGTGGCCACGTACACCGGCCGGGCACTTTTTTGCAAGGCGAGATCCATTGCAAAGCGGCTCTTCCCGCTACGGACTCCCCCCGTCACGTAGATGATCATGACGGCTCAGCACTTTTGAAGCGTTTATACAGGAACAGCTGCCATTTTTCTTCTGCCACACCTGCCTTATCCATTTCGGCGCGTGCGAGCGTGAAAAACAGATCCGAAAGGCGATTGATGTAGGCTGGAATGGCTTCATGCACCTCGTCGGTTTTGATCAGCGATACCAACCGGCGCTCACCCCGGCGCATTTGCGTACGTGCGATGTGGCAAAGCGCCGATACCTCATTCCCGCCCGGCAGCAGAAAATAGTCCGATGGCGAGGTCATAGCAGCTTCCAGCGAATCGATCCACTCTTCACAAAAAGTGGCACCATCCACGGGCATCGGGTTTTTGTTCTCCTTTTTGGCATCCGAAGGTCGCGCCAGGTGCGACATCATGTCCATCAGGTCTTTTTGGATTTTGTGCAAATTGGGCTGCCATTCATGCTGGCTTCCCAGCTTTACGCGCAAAAGTCCGATCGTCGAATTCGCTTCATCGAGCGTTCCGATGCATTCGATGCGAACGTCGTCTTTACTTACCCTGCTTCCGCCAAATAGCCCTGTGGTGCCTTTGTCGCCCTTCTTGGTATATATTTTCATTTAATTAATTGATTTATAGTAGATCAACTCGTGATTCGGCAACAGCTCGGGATGAATGATGCGGATCAGGTCGGCCAGGACCAGATGCGGATTTACGGCACCGGACTCCCAGTAATCGTTCGCTCCCTGCGCATTCATGCGATTGTTATAACTGTAAATGTGATTGGTTTTAAATGCCTTGAAATCGGCATAGCGGACGTCACGTGCGAGGACATCCTTCTTGGTCTGTACATTCCCGATGCTCACGTTCAGCCAAAAATCGGCCTGCAATGCAATCGGATAAACGGTTTCAAAACTCAGGGGCAGACTTCCGGTTGCCTTTGTGCCGGACCAGTGATAAGAGGCTCCCGCGTCCTGGAAAAAACGGTTCACGTAACTGTCTCCGTTCGGAACATTCCAGGCGTCTTTGGAATTCATTCCGGTAATCAGGCTTGGACGTACCTTAACCTTCGCGGTCAGCCGGGCCAGCCGTCCGTATTCTTGTTCCACACCGGCGAATTTCCGGTTCACCTCCGCTTCCTTATTGATCAGCGCGGCCAGGAGCTTCACCCACTCCGCCCGACCGAGCGGCGTTGTCTCCACCCATTCCGAATTGACCATGACCGGAATCCCCGCCTGATGCAACGATTCGTACCGGCTTACCTTCGAAACCGGGCTACCGGTAGCCATAATGAGGTCAGGATGCATGCTCACAAGCAATTCCTCATTGAGTCCCTGGTCCTTCCCTACTTCGAAAATCTTGCCCGACTTAATGCGATCACGCACCTTGGCCGAGGAAACATATTTGAGGTTACCCATACCCGTAAGAATATCCTCACAACCCAGAAAACCAATCAACCCGATGTGCAGCGACGACATCGCTACCATGCTCCGTACCGGAATTTCGATGAGCTGGCTGTCTTTATACCCGATGGGCCGCGGCTTACCGCGCTGCACGAGCACGTACGTAAGCGTGTCCGTCGATTTCTCGAACGGGCTCATGATCTTGACTACCTTGTAGTATTTATGGTAGGAGATTTTAAAGCCTTTGGCGTGGGCCACTTTGGCTTTTTCAGGAAACAGATCGGGACCTGAATAATGGGATTCGCCTTTTTCGTAAAGCGACGAAGAGGTGCTGCAACCGGCCAACAAGCCGCACAGCAGCAGGAATGCAAGTGTTTTTCTGATAATCATGTAGTCACCGGCCTTTCTTCCGAAAGCCATATTAACAATGTTTGCAGGCAGGTCTTCTGACTCGTTCAACCCTTGCACCTTCCCGGGCTCAGCCCAGTGGCATTTTACAAGAGCCTCGTATTGAACTCACAGCAGCGGAGACTGTTCCGGATTCTCACCGGATTCCCTTTTAATCACGCGTGAAGCGCGTACCTGGATGACCGCAAAACTAGCAATATTTTATTGCTTATCATTGCAGAGCTTCATTTACACACACCCTTCATGCAACGCGACGATACCCTCTGGAAATCGATCCTCGAAGATATTTTCGAAGACTTCCTGTTATTCTTCTACCCCGACGCAGGTTCCTTCTTCGATTTCTCCAAAGATTTCGAATACCTCGACAAAGAGCTTGAACAATTATTCCCGCCGGAGGATAACTTATACCAGACCCGGTTTGTAGACAAACTTGTAAAAGTGCATTGTCAAAACGGTGACAACGAATGGATACTCGTTCATATCGAGGTGCAGGGTTACCATGACCCTGATTTTGGTCGGCGCATGTTCACCTACTATTCGCGGATATTGGATAAATATGACAAGCCGATCACTGCATTTGCCATTTTCACGGAGAACAATCTGGCATTCAAACCTTGTGAATACTACCGTGAATTTATGGGTACGAGCGTTTTGTACCGGTATAATACATTCAAAATCATGGAACAGGATTAGGAAATCCTGGGGCAAAGCGACAATCCGTTTGCGATTGTGGCGTTGACGGTAAAAGTCATCTTGAAACGCAAACGCATTACTGAGGATGAACTACTTAATTTAAAAATTGAGATAGCCAAAAATCTCTTGGAAAGAAAACTTTCGAAAACGAAAATCAGAAGATTACTAGGCTTTCTGCGATTGTACATTCGCTTTGAAAACCGTGAAAGTGGTGTTAAATTTGAAGAAGCAGTCGATCATCTAATACAAGAAAATAAGTCTATGGGTATCGAGGAACTTGTTAAGAGCGCATTTAAAGAGGAGTTTGCTATTGAAACAACCGAAAACCTGCTAAGGGAGAGTTCTTTTTCTATTGAAAAAATCGCCCGAATAGTTGGTGTATCGACAGAATTTGTTCAAAAAATCAAAGATGATATGCAGCGCCCAAACCCAGAAGTGTTAAGCTAACTATCACCACCATCATCAGGCATGTCCATTGGTTCACGCGTGCCGCTCTCATTATTTCCTGCGGTTCGATCACCCGGTCGTTCTCGCCGATAAACGGCTTCTCCATTAGCTTCCCATGATACACGTTAGGGCCGCCGAAGCGGCAATCTAAAATCCCTGCTAACGCTGCCTCGGGATACCCGGCATTCGGGCTTTTGTGCTTGTGGCCAAATTTGAAAACAAACCGAAGTCCACGCCCGCTTCCTGTCACCAAAACCATCAGCAAGGCGGTCAGCCGCGCAGGAACAAAGTTCGCCACATCATCCAGCCTTGCAGCAAATTTCCCGAACCACTCGTATCGCTCGCTACGGTACCCCAGCATCGAATCCATCGTGTTGATCATCTTGTAAGCCATCATGCCCGGAATGCCTGCCAGCGCGTAGTAAAAAAGCGGTGCAATCACTCCGTCACTGAGATTTTCAGACATCGTTTCCAGCACCGCAATGCGTACTTGCTGTGCATTCAATTTTGAAGTATCCCTTCCGACAATCCTGGAAAGCTGCTTTCTGCCAGCTTCCAGGCCCTCATTTTCCAGAACTGAAAATACCTTCCTACCCTCGGCGATCAGCGAATGGTTAGCCAGGCCATAGTAAACCAAAATGCTATTAACGATCAGATACAATGCCGGTAATTGCAAAAGCATTACATTAAGCCCGTAAAAAAATGCAAACACCATTACGACTAACACAACACTCAACATCGCCCCTCTCGCAAAACGGTACCGGCCCCGATTCAACCACTTTTCGCCAAATGCGATGGCATTGCCGAACGCCCGGACGGGATGCGGCCAGTTGTCCGGATCACCGAGCCACAGATCCAGCAGATAGCCCGCAATGAGCGGCACAATCAATAGTACAACTTCTGCCATTCTTTCAATGCATTGATCATCTTCTGGTTATCTTCCGCCCGCTGTGTAGCAAGGCGGAAATGCTGTCGCGTAAGGCCACGGAAGTTGCCCGCGTCGCGGATAAGCAGGCCATGTTTTTCGATCAGAAAGTCTTTTAATTGGGCCGCGTTCCGCACTAACGTTCTGGCTAAAAAGAAATGTGTGTCGCTATCCAGCACTTCTATGCATTCCAGTTTCTGCAATTCTTGAACGAGCGTTCTTTTATCGCTAATAAGTTGCGAAACCGGTGGCTGAACCTGATCGAAATGATCGTAAATGTAATGCCCCGCCGCCATAGCCAGCGTGTTGACCGTCCAGGGTTGTTTAATGTTCACCAGTGATTCAACGATTTCCTCTCCCGCAAGCAGATAACCAAGACGTAGCCCTGGAATCGCGTATGCCTTTGTGAGCGAACGCATAACGAGCAGATTCGAAAACCGTTGCATAAGCGAAACAGCCGAAATTGCACCGTCAGTGAAATCAATAAAGGCCTCGTCTACCACAAAGAGGCATTGCGGGTTTAGTTTGAGCCAATACTGTAAGTCATTAAAAATAAGCCCGGTAGGATTATTCGGACTACAAATAAATACTAGGTCCGCTTTCAATCTTGGTAATTCCAGCGCTTCCTGCCAGCTCAAACCGGTTATTTCATGATCGAACGACAGGCACGCATCCTCGTATTCGGCGAATGAGGGAGTGACGATCGTCGTCCGCTTCCCGGAGTACAACTGCGCGATCAGGTAAATGCTCTCCGTCGTGCCGCTGCATACGAGCAGCCGCTCGACGGGCATTTGATGGTGTCCGGCGATCTTTTCCCGCAAACTCTCCGAAAGCACCTCGGGGTAGCGATTAATTTCACTCCATCTTTCGAAAACATAGTCTTTCAAACCGGCCGGTTCACCTCCGTACCAGACATTCGTGCTGAAATCCGCGACGATCTTCTTGCCATACCGATAACCATCGTCGCCGTGCCCATTTAACATATCCTACTCAGCTATACTATTATAAATCAATTCCATATCAATGTGCGCGCGCAACAATTCCGCCAGCTTGTCGTACTGCTGTTCCTTAAACTCCTGGTAGTCGTACCGGACGCCTTCTTCATTAGTGTAAGGGCTTAAAATATGATCGATAACCACCTGGTTGTCCATTATACCGTGAAGATAAGTACCCCACGTGCGTCCATCGCGAAAGTAGCCGTCGTGACGGCCGTCGGAGAATACGGCAACGGGCTCCCCAGGCTGCAATGCAGTGGTTTCGCCCATGTGGATCTCGTAACCGGAGCATTGCTCGTCACTTTGGCGGAAGCGGAATGTGCATTGCAACGTCGTCTTTTCAGATTGCAGGATAGTTTTTACAGGCAACAATCCCAGCCCCGGCAATTCTTCCATATCACTTTCAACATGGTGCGGATCGAGAATGCTTTCGCCGAGCATCTGATAGCCTCCGCAAATGCCTATCACAGTCTTTCCCAATTTATGTGCATCATAAATGGCCTTGGCCACACCACTGTTCTTGATCGCCAGCATATCGCCTATCGTATTTTTACTTCCGGGAATAATGATCACCGCGGCTTTGGCAATTTCAGAGGGCTCATTGGTATAGTACAAATTCACTCTCGGGTCCTTTTCAAGGCGGTCGAAATCCGTGAAGTTCGAAAGCCTTTTCAGCAGAATCACCGCCACATTTACCTTGCCTTCCACTGCCGACCGGTATTTGAGCTCCAACGAAACAGAATCTTCCTGCTCGATGTGAATATCCCGGAAATACGGCAAAATACCCACCACAGGCAGTCCCGTCAAGTCTTCCAGCATTCTTTTCCCTTCTTCGAACAATCGCCCGTCTCCCCTGAATTTGTTGATAATAATTCCCTTCATACACGCGCGCTCCTCGGGCGTGAGCAATGCGATGGTTCCATAAACGCTGCCGAAAACGCCTCCCTTATCAATGTCTGCGATCAGATAGGTAGCCGCTCCGGCATGTGCGGCTATTCTTAGATTCGTAATATCCCGGTGTTTGAGGTTAAGCTCCGAAATGCTCCCCGCTCCTTCCATCACAATAGGCGAATACCGGGCAGCCAGCCGGTCGAACGCCTCCTTGACGGCCGAAAACAGCTCCCGGCGATCGTTCGCCATAAAATACTCGTAGGCCGACTGGTTACCAACGGGTTTACCATTCAAAACGACTTGCGACGTCTTGTCATTCGTCGGTTTAAGCAACACAGGGTTCATATCCGACTCGCAGGGAACCCGGGCCGCTTCTGCCTGTACCGCCTGCGCACGTCCAAGTTCGAGGCCATCGGCTGTCACAAAGCTGTTAAGCGACATATTCTGCGCCTTGAATGGCGCCGGCTGATAGCCATCCTGTTTGAATATCCTGCAAAAACCGGCGGTGATCACACTTTTTCCGACATCCGAGCCCGTCCCCACAAACATGATCGGGCGTAATTTCTTAGTATTCATTGCATTTAAATATCAATCCGACCTGCAATCGAGCCTGTAATTTCACTGGCCGAAAGTCCCTGTAAAGACAAATACTCGCCACCCAGCGCCGCCGCAAGTTCTTTCGCTTTTCCGTAGCGGACGTAGCCGCTTTCGGTATCCAGCACCAATGCGGGATATTTTAGGTTTCCGGCCAGTTGCACCGATTGCCCCCAGGCGTCCCCGCCCGCTCCCTGTAAAGGTACATTGGCCTTTCCATCACTTAATATCACCAGAAACGGCTGAATCCGATCACTTTTTGCCATAGCGGCGATCATTTTCCCCGCCAGTTGCAATGCGTGCGGCAATGGCGTGCGCCCCCCTGTCGGCAGTTTTTCCAAAGCCAACTCTGCGAGCTCTGTACTCCGGGTCGGTTCAAGCAGCACGGTCGCTTCCACGCCGCGAAAGGCTATCACCGCCACCTCATTACGTTTCTGATAAGCGTCTTGCAGCAAATGCATCACGCTTCCTTTGACGGCCTCCATGCGCTTACCAGCTGCCATTGATCCCGAGGCATCTACCACAAAAATAATGAGGTGACCAGCCTTGCCATTTCTGACTTTCTGATGCAGATCCTGCCTACCAATATGTAGTTGGTCAGGATCGCGCGCCAGGGCGTGTACCACCGTTTCAGTTAAAGCGATGTCCGTAGTGGTATCGCTTTTGACGGCTCTTACCTGAAAGCCTTTCTCGCTTTGCCTGGCTTTAACTGCCCGGCCATTGTTAGTAACCGGTAGGGTGACAGGTTCAGCGTTTGACAATTCTGGAATATTCATTCTAAAATCAACACCAGCAACAGTCTCGTTGCCTTCCGTCTCGCAATTTCCTTCGCCGCATTCGCCTTTTTCCTGGTCACTTGCCGCCGTTTTTGGGTGGTTTGAAGGCCGTTCATCTTGCTGCCCGGTATCATCTTCGCCGGAGCTATCCTGATGATCATCCATCGACGGATTAGTTTGTGGCGGCAATGCTTTTTTACCCCTCCTGTGAGTCAAAACCAGCTCGACTCCTTCACGTATATCCTGCGGGGTTACTACCGTCCGTCCATTCAATGCAGCAATGGTAATCGCTGTTTTGAACAGCACAATATCAGCACGCAAGCTGCTCACGTCCCATTCAATGCAAAGCTGGCTGATCATTTTAAGCAATCCGTCCGGCATTTGGACAAACGGAAGCAAAGCCCTGGCCTTGCTTATTTTTTCTCTCTCGGCTTCCTGCCCACTCATCCATCGACTTGCAAACGCAGCCGGATCGCTTTCGAATGCAATCCTCCTCCGCACAACCTCGGTCCTGGCCTGCACATCGGTTTGAGCCGTAACCTCCACCATTAACCCAAAGCGATCCAAAAATTGCGGACGGAGATTTCCTTCTTCGGGGTTCATGGTCCCGATCAGCACAAACCGTGCCGGATGGCTCACCGAAAGCCCTTCCCGCTGAACCGTATTAACTCCCGACGCCGCTACATCCAACAGCACATCCACCAGGTGATCGGCGAGTAGGTTCACCTCATCTATATACAAAATCCCTTCGTGCGCACTCGCGAGCAGGCCCGGAAGCAGCTTTTTAGTCTTATTGGAAAGAATCGCCTCGATATCCAGGCTACCGAGTACCCGGTCCTCAGAAGCGCCCAGCGGTAAATCGACGAATGGTACCGGTTCGCCGGTGTGTGCCAATGCGGGCATTACCTCCGCCAAACCGCGCACGGCGGTGCTTTTGGCCGTGCCTTTTTCACCTTTGATGAGCACTCCGCCGATGCCTGGATTGATCGCGCACAGCAGCAATGCCTTTTTCAGTTTCTCCTGCCCGACGATCGCGGAAAACGGGTATAAATTCATTTCATTTTTCATTTAAAAAGGCATTATTCGCTTCGTGATTCCAGCAGCGCTTCACTTTTTAGATACAAATCCTTCAAACCTTCCAAAGCTTCTTCCGATGGTTTTTCCCAAAGTCCCCGCTGCGCCGCTTCCAGCAAGCGCTCAGCGATTGCGTGAAGCGCCCACGGGCTGTTTTCTTCGAAAAATTGTTGCATGGCAGCGTCCAGCACGTAAGTTTCGGCGACTTTCTCGTACATCCAGTCATCGACTACCCCTGCAGTGGCATCATAGCCAAAGAGGTAATCGACGGTGGCAGTGAGTTCCAGGGCACCTTTGTAACGATGTTTTTGAATGCTTTCGATCCATTTCGGGTTTACGACGCGCGAACGGAAAACACGCAAAGTCTCTTCTTTCAAGTCCCTTACTACCGGCCGTGCAGGATCCTGCGAATCGCCAAAATAATGCTTGGGCTGCTGGCCTGTCAGGTTACGGATTGTGGCGATCATCCCACCGTGAAATTGCAGGTAATCGTCGCTGTCAAACAGGTCGTGCTCGCGGTTATCCTGGTTGTGCAACGCCACTTCCACGCCTGCAAGGCGACGGGTGAATTCCTTCCGGGCATCGGTGCCCTGCACATTGCGCGAATACGCGTAGCCGCCCCAATTGATATATGCCTGCGCAAAATCATCATCGGTTTGCCAGTTTTTTTCATTGATCAAAGGCAATATGCCGGCCCCGTAACTGCCGGGCGCCGCTCCGAAAATGCGGTAGGCAGCCCGCTCCTCGGCCTGTTCGATGGATAATGCGTCGTCCTTTTGCAGTTCGGCGAGTTCTTCCAAATAATGCTTTTTCACAAAATTCTCTTCCAATGGCTCATCGGCGGCAATTACCATCTGCACCGCCTCATCCATCAATTCGATCAGGTGCGGAAATGCGTCCCGGAAAAAGCCGCTGATCCGTGTCGTCACATCGATCCGGGGACGGCCTAGATCCGTTAAAGTAATGATTTCCAAACCATTGATCCGACGGCTTTCCTCCTGCCAAAGGGGCCGTACACCCAGCAATGCCAGCACCTCGGCCACATCATCACCGTGCGTACGCATGGCACTTGTTCCCCAAATGCTGATTCCCACACTTTCGGGATACCTCCCGGCCTCTTTCCAATGACGGTCCAACACCTCTTTGGCCAATTGCTGCCCCACCTCCCAGGCCGCTTTCGACGGCAACACCCGTGGGTCGACGGCATAAAAATTCCTTCCCGTAGGCAGGATATGCGCCATCCCGCGCGTGGGCGCGCCGCTGGGGCCCGCAGGTAAGTACCCACCCGAGAGACCATGCAGGAGATTCGTAATTTCCTCGTCCGTGCGGGCCAGGTTCGCGACAAGCTCTTCCGATATGAATGCCAGTATCTTGCGAAGGCCTGCCGCTTCCTGCAAATCCGGGTTGCACCCGATCGATTCAAATATGACCCGGTCAATCGTCGCTCCGTCAAATCGGTAATGTTCAAACAGCCTGACCATGTGCGCCGCCATTTCATCCAGGACTTCCAGCGCATCCGCCGCCGTTACGACCGGTCGGCCAGCCCATGCCGCCAGGTTATCGCCAGGCACGAGGAGTTTTTGACCTTTTTGTTGATGAAGTGTATCAATATTAAAACCATACATACTTCCTAAAACAGCCTGCATCCCGGGTACAGGCCCGTTTGGAAGCCGTGTGAGCGCTTGCAGCATATCCAGCAAGGCATCGCCTTCCGGCATTTCACCCAGCGTATGCAACCCGTTACGGATTTGCGCGGCCCCCAGCTCACATAAATAGCCGTCGATATCCTCGATCAAATGCGCAATATCCTTTCCATCCATTTCCGCCAGGCTAACCGGCACGCCTTCGGGCGTCATATCGTCGTCCCAGTCATGCTTATGATCTCCGTGATCGCGGCTCAACATGGCCGAAAGGTCAGCGTCAAGGTTGGTCTGTTTGATCAGATCCCAGATTTGTCTTTGCAGCAAAGGCAATTTGGAAGGGTCCAGGCTCTCAACCTGGTAATATTCATCCACCAACTGCGTGAGCTGCGCCAATTCACCGTAGGTGTCCGCGGACGTCATCGGGGGAGTCAAATGATCGACAACCACAGCATGCGCGCGCCGTTTGGCTTGCGAACCTTCGCCGGGATCGTTAATAATGAATGGGTAAAACAATGGCAAATCGGCCAGGAATGCATCAGGGAAGCAGTTCTCCGACAGCCCTATTCCTTTTCCGGGCAGCCATTCCAACGTTCCGTGCTTACCCACGTGCACAATGGCATCGGCGCCCCAGCCGTCGCGGAGCCATCTGTACAATGCGTAATAATGATGCGTAGGCGGCAAATCGGGTTGGTGATAGATCGCATCCGGATCCATACCATAGCCCCGCGGCGGCTGCAATGCCACAAATGCGTTGCCCAAATCGAGGCCGGCCAATGCGATATGGCCGTCGTGCACGTAAGTCTCGCCGGGCGCGGCGCCCCATTGTTTCAGCATCTTTTGCCGGGCTGCCTCCGGTAATTCCTCAAACCAGCCCGCATATTGCGCGGCAGGAACTCTGGCTGCGGCCTGTGCAAGCTGGCCCGGCGTCAGGAAATCCTGATCATAGGCACACAGGTCTATCAAAGCATGGATAAGCTCCGTTCCCGTAGCGGGCAGGTTGTCGATGCGGTAGCCTTCGTCCTGCATTGCCCGCAATATATTCATCAGCGAAGCCGGCGCGTCCAACCCCACTGCATTGCCGATTTGCGAAGCTTTCGTATTGGAATTGGTAAATATGAATGCAACCTTTTTATCCGCATTCCGCAAATGCCTTAAACGTGCAAACCGGATAGCTAATCCAGCGACACGATCAACCCGGTTATCCAGCGGCTCATACCCACGTGTATCTTTTCCTTTCTCCTTAAATGAAACAGGAACGGTAATAATGCGGCCGTCGAACTCCGGAATAGCCACATTCATGGCAGTATCGAGCGGATTGAGTCCGCGTGCCGAGGATTCCCACGGGCCACGTCCCATACCGCTCGTGATCGCCTGCAGAACCGGCACGTTCAGGTCCAGTAACGCCTGCGAAGGCTCACTACCCTGCCCTACCGGCTGAATATCCGTCATCGCAAACGAAATTGTATTGACCAGTACATCGATTCCCATCCCCGCATCCGTCTCGAAAAATTCAAATGCAAGCGGCTTACCGGTTTCAGCATTGACCGATTTGAGCGAAGAAGTAAATACAGGCAGCACATTCACACCGCCTTCTTCAAGCGCGCGGATCATGGCATCTACAAAGTGGGTATTTCCGCTCAGCCAGTGCGCCCTGTAAAAGGTAATGCCTATCGTCGCCCGATCCGGATTACGGTATTTCAGCCAATCCGACTGGTCTGCAAATTCAGGTAAATCGGGATGATAAATACCTTGCTCGGGCAAGCTAACGGGTGCCTCTGCTCCGAAGCCGGTCATCAACAAGTGATCCGAAAGGTAGCTCAGGAGTGAAATCAGGTTACTATAACCGCCGGCCTGCAAATAGGCCAGGGTTTCATGCAAAATATCCGGCGAAACCGTTGATACGGCGGCAAATTCGGGATTCAGCTCTCCGGTACCGCTCACCACGATCAGGTGCTGGCCCCGCTGCCCGGCCAATTTTACCAGTTCATTAAACCCAGGAATACTGCTCAGCCGCCCATGAATGCGGATAATAATGATTTTCGCCTCGGCGATTTCGCGCTGCAACAGCTGCTGCATCTGCTCCTCACTTTTGATCGCCATCAGGCTGATACCCGTCGTCTTGGGGAAATCATCCGGCAGGAGCTGCATCGCGCGGTCGAGCGTGAGCAAGTCCGTATCCGCGTGTGTGAGGAACACGATCCCGTCAGTAGGAATGGCCGTTTGACCAAGTTCGGTCGAAGCCTCTGAGCCTTTCCAGGTGTAAAACTGAAATACATATTCGGCCAGATCCGAGGGCGGCACCAGGTACCGATCGGCCTTTACCATGCTTTCTATGTAATCAAAAATCGCGATGATCTGCCATTCATAATTGATCGAATGAAACCACACCGAATGCCCATCGAATAGCAGGGTCACCACATTAGCCAGCGTGCACGGACCCAGGCAGCCGCCCTTGGTCATATGCACCACATTCCGTAGCTTCCGCCTCAGCCATTCATTTTTATACAATTCCACGGGAATGGGCGCATACCCGCGATCGACGCGCCCGCAGCAACATGCATTGTAACAATAGGAAAGATGCCCGCGCCGCTGGACGAGGTTAATGGACTTTCCGTCGGACCTGGTTACTCGCTGGCGTTTCATTGTGGATTTTCAATATTTGTTTTGTTGATGAGGTGCTGAATGAATTCAAGCTTATCGGCCCAATAGAAATGTGCGTATGTCGCGAAAGTGTTCTTTACTCTAAAAAACTGCGTATCAACCGGAACACCCCTCGCATTGGTCATTGGTGCAAGCGGCGCCTGTATCAATTGTTCCTTCAATGAAGAGTAATGGAATTCATGTCCTTTGATTTCCAGCCCTTCCCAATGCATGACCCGGTAACCAAGCGTCATTTTCGAATGCCGGATCGTTGTCGACAAGTCGAGTACGCCTGTCATATTAAAAGCACTACCTTCGCCGTCGATGATTCCCCTGCCGAGGTACATCAGCCCGCCGCATTCCGCATAGGCCAATCCGCCATTCGCGCAGTAGTTCCGGATACTTTCCAGCATCGTCCGATTCTCCGACAATGCCTTGGCAAATAGTTCGGGATAGCCACCCGGGAGGTAAAGCAGGTCGGTTTCTGGCAAATCGCCGTCATGTAAAGGACTGAACCACTGGATTTCTCCAAAGGCACGTAAGCATTCGATATTCTGTTGATACAGGAAGGTAAATGCTTCGTCCTTGGCAACGGTAATGCGCAGGTTCCGGGGATTACTTTTATGGTATGATTGATTTTGGGGATTTAAAACCGACCCAGGTTCGCCGCTGCAATGTACAGCGGTAAGTTCCACTAGCCTGTCGAGATTCACTGTTCGCGGGATAATCGCTGCGAGCTTTTGGATAATCTGTTCATAATCTGTCTCGGCCGAAATATGCAGCCCCAAATGCCGGGATGGAATGTGTAAATCCTCATTTTTGGGTAAATATCCCAATGCTTCCACGCCGGCATCCACGCATGCATCCTGCAAAAACCGGTAATGCGATTCGGTGCTCACAAAATTGAATATGGCGCCTACCACGCGAATGCCGGGATAAAAACTCTTCAGCCCATAAATCAACGGGGCCGCCGAATAGGCCATCGATCGGGCGTTGATCACCAGCACCACTGGGATATCCAGCAATGCCGCTATCTCTGCGCTGCTGCCTTTCATTTTATCGGCGCCATCGAAAAGGCCCATTACGCCCTCGGTCACGCTCACATCCGCGCGCGACGCATAGTGTGCATACACGTCACGCATATGCATGTCCGAAGCCATGAAAGTATCCAGGTTCAGCCCTGGTCTGCCGGAAGCAGTGGTATGGTGGATCGTGTCGATATAATCCGGCCCGCATTTGAACGCCTGCACTGCAAGCCCCCGGTCTCTCAACGCACGCAGCAGCCCCAGCGTCAGCGTAGTCTTACCCGAATTGCTCGATGGCGCAGAGATGAGGAAACTGGATTTTGTATTGGTCATGATGCAGTTATCTTCCGGACACCTATTTTCTTTTGAGTCAAATCCTTATTATTTTTGATTATGGGAAAAACCAAAACATTCAAAACCAATTACGCACTTCCCGGTCAGCCTATGACCGACGAGGAAGTGAAAAGCATGCTTCAAGAAACTCAACAAGGGAAATTTCATTCTATGCAGGATCTAAAACAGAAAATCGCTGAATGGAAGTCGAAATTCGCCCGGTAGTCGTTAGCGATCTGGCTATCGAAAGTCTGGAAAACATCTACACATACGGCCTCGAAACATTTTCCTACGCTTCCGCGACGCTCTTCATAGAAGAACTTTACGTTCGCATCAATCAACTTTCGGTCGAATACTTTCATCATCCTATTTGTCGCTTTGTTCCGACCAAAACCGGCATTTACCGAAACTTACAACATGGCAAATACCTGGTGGTATACCGTGTCAAACCGGAACGTGTTGAAGTCCTGAACATCATTCACAGCAGTCGCAGTCCTTCCAAAATCAAAGCCACCAGAAAAATCAAGATTTGAGGCGCACTGACAGGTCGTCAAAATAATCGGCAGGAAAGTAGAAAGGCATTACCCGGCAGCGGCGCTACCAGGCGATTGTCGGACCGCCGCTGTGAAAGAAGCCCAACAAATATCCAAACCAGACCCTGCTTCATACCGCGAAAGCATTGTCAACAAGGAAAAGACAGGTGCTCTGGCTCGGGCATAAGCCCCTTACAGTTGCGCGACAGCTCGTGATTGACCGCATAAACGGCCGTAACGATTCCCCTGAAATGCGTTGATACGCAATCCCTTTTCCTGTTGGAGAAGTATGTTAAAGAACTTTTAATGCCGTAAAGTTAGCGGTATTCGGTTATTTTTCTGGTTTATCTCCGACAAAAACACCTAGCTTTGCATATTCATTGGTTCGCGCCTCCGGCGTGATTAAAAGGGAATCCGGTGTAAATCCGGAGCAGTACCCGCTGCTGTAAGTTCAAAACAATACTCTTGTATGATGTCACTGGGATGTTCCCGGGAAGGCGCAAGAGCTGAACGAGCCAGAAGACCTGCCGTTGAATAATCCGGTTTTGCTTTCGGGAAGAAAGGCAAGAGGAAACGGCAGGCTGCATTGCGGCCACGCTACTCCCTGCATTCTCCCATAAGTTAATTTCTAATTTATGCGGAAAACCAAATGATTCAGTATCTGCTTATCGATTCCCTGCTCCTTGGTGTGCAGCATTCCTTCGAACCCGACCATATGGCTGCGGTTTCGGTCCTGTCAACAGAAGAAAACAAAAATCCGGCACTGCGATGGAAGCTCATCTGGCGGTCGTCTCACTGGGCCCTCGGACATTCGCTGACGCTGATTTTATTTGCTGTTCTGGTACTCCTGCTCAAATCGACGTTGTCGCTGCACATTGCCGACAAGGTAGAAATGCTGGTGGGCCCACTGATGGTCTGGCTGGGCATTCTGGCGATCCGGCGGAATTTCAAAGCAGACGAAGTAACTGCATCCGCCCCTACTGAACGCAAGGTAAGCCGTTCGTTCTGGGTGGGCATGGTGCATGGCCTCGCAGGTACGGGCGGCGCGTGTGCCGTAGCACTCACCCTCGCCGCGCGCGATGCCATGACGGCCGTATGGATTATTGTCATGCAAAGCATCGGCATTATCCTCTCCATGTCGGCTTATGGCTATTTTTTCGCCTTTTCCATCGGCCGCTTTGCCGGGAAACGCGAGCGTTTTCTGATGATCGTCAACTACGTGGTCGGTGCATTCTCAATCCTGATCGGCGCGATAACTCTCTTTGAATCATTTCAATTTTAACAATGCATATTCCATTCTACCGCCCCACCCGCATTTCAGCTGGCGGACTGATTCTTTCAATTTTGGCCATTTCAGCGGTCCCAACCTCGATAGTATCGGCTCAGGAAAGCAGCGCTGATTCCTCCGGCAAAAAACTGCTCGATCCGGTCGTGGTAACGGCTACCCGTTTCGAAGCTAAAAAGGAGAAGATCGCTCAGAAACTCGACATCATTTCCAAAGAGGATATTCAAATGACGCCGTCCAACGACCTGACCGACATTGTCCGGAAATCGGCTGCGGTGGATGTGATCCAGTATCCCAATTTGTCCTCCGGAATCGGCATCAGGGGGTTTCGTCCGCAGTTTTCGGGGTTAAATCAAAGGACGCTATTGCTCATCGATGGACGCCCCGCCGGTGCTACCAACCTTTCACAGATCAATTTGAATGGCGTCGAACGGATTGAAGTGCTGAAAGGTCCGGCATCGTCACTGTACGGTTCGCAGGCAATGGGCGGCGTGATCAACGTCATTACCCAACGCTCCAAAGGTACCCCTGGCGGCAATGCATTCCTGGAATACGGTAGTTTCAAAACATTGCAGGCGGGACTCAATACAGGAGGCAACATCACATCCAGACTGGATTACGACCTGTCTTTCAGCTATCTGGAAAGGTCGAAAGATTACAAGATCGGCGAGGACAACTGGCTGCGTAATGCATTCGGCTACAAGCACGCTCAGAAAAACTACGCCGATCGCCCGGTCGTTGAAACCGACGAAACAACCGGTGACGGCAACCGCAGGCCATTTACCAAACTGCATTATTTCTCTGGCGCACTAAGGCTAGGCTATCAGATCAACGATCGCTGGCGTGTGGATGTGCGCGGGGAGCAATTTCAGGCGCGGGATGTGGAATCGCCAGGCGAACTGTCCTCCGGAAGCACCGAAGCCAGTACCAAGGACGTTGACCGCCAGGCCATCGATGTTTCATTGACCGGGCAAATCGGGCAACACAGTCCGAGCGTGAAAGTGTATGCCTCGGAAGAAAACACCAAAAACTACACCCAGAATGTATCCGGCAAGCCAGTCGTGCCATTCCGTTCCGCACAGGGGCATAACGCATGGAAGGGTATTCAGGTAAAAGATGTCTGGAAACTTGGTCGCCACTCGGTAATACTGGGTTACGATTATCTCAATGCGTCTACCAATAGCCGTCGCTGGACCAACGACACCACCGAGCGCGCCCCTACCCAGCCTGAATACGCGTTGATTTCCAGTGCATTCTTCGGACAAGCACTATTGAACATCGGGAAACTGACCCTGCAACCAGGCATCCGTCTTGATCATATTACCTTCGATGTGCGCGAAACGCCGCTATTGCCTACCTACAAAGCCGGTAAAAAGACAACACCATTTACGAGCCCCAGCCTGGGTATTACCTACGCCCTGCTGCCATCGCTCCGCGCGAAAGCCAATATAGGCCGGGCGTTCGTCACCACCGATGCGTACAGCGTAGCCGGATACAATGAAATCCGTGATTCCAAAGGCCGCGTTGCCGTCACAGCCGGTAACCCCGATCTGAAAAACGAAAGCAGCCTGAGCTGGGATCTGGGTCTGGATTTCAACAAACCCCAATCCGGTTTCGCAGCTAATGTGACTCTTTATAGCACCAAGGTCGATAACCGCATTGCCAAAATCATCAAAACTGTAAACGAACCTTTGGAAAACGGCGACGTGATTACCTCCCGGGCTACATTTGTCAACGCAGCCGATGCCGAAATCACGGGTCTTGAAACCGAGTTGTCTTATGATTTCGGTGCAAAAAGCGACTACCGCTATTCATTGAAGGCATTCTGGAACGGTAATTCCATAATAAAAGCGAAAGAGCTCATCGTAGGTACCGACGCCTCCGAAATACGCCGCGACATTCAGAACGTCGCCCGCAATACTTTCAATTTCGGAGTGGCTTATGATAATTTAAACTGGCTGCAATTGCGGCTTTCAGGGAGAGCAGTAGGGACAAGGAAGGACATCGATTACACCGACCCGATCAATCCCGAAATCGAATACCCGCAATATATGGTACTCGACTTCGCCGCCCAATTCAAAATCGCTGGCGGTCATACCATCGCATTGAAGTTAAACAACGTAACTGACGAAAATTATTACGAAAAACGAGGCTACAACCTACCCGGACGGGCGTTGTCGGTGCGGTATGTGAAGAGTTTTTAAAACAGATAATGCAGCCTAGTCGGCTTTTTCAGCCGATCGGGCTGCTTCCTTCGCGAGTTCTACTCTCCTCGCCATTGCCCAATCGCTCATAAATTGCCGATCCTCTTTTGATCTTTCACCATTCCAAACCATCATCGGGCCAACCGGATCTTGCATATCCTCGTCTTCCACGAATGGTTCAGGTTTCATGTTATTCAGTAGTCGTTTCATAGTTGAAGTTAATCATTTTTAAAGTACAAATCAATCAATTTCCTGGCAGCATCAGACTCGACAATCATTCGAAGCCCGAACATATGTTTCGCTCCAAACCGCTGGTAATAGGGCATCAATCTATTTTTAGCATCGAAATAAATGAAGCCATCCATACCTTGATCCACAGATATTTTACAACATAGCGCAACCATAGCCTTTCCCACGCCATTATATACTGGATTTCCATGTTTGTTTGCGTGACAAATCTCCATGTTTGTGCATTCGAGAATTCCAATCTCCGGTCTGAATGCTACCAATCCCTGGATTGTAGGGTCACGCAATGTTTGAAGTTTGTAAACAGAAAATTGTCTGATCAGGGCATTGAAATCAAAATGGAATGCATTCCGTGAAGCCGTTAATTCCTTGTGGCTCGCAGGTGACGCAATCGCATCGACCTTTTCACCCGTCGCATTGAATATGAAAGCTGATGATAGTGTGTATATTTTCTTCATGGAACAAAATTACCGAAACCGGTCGCAACGAACGGTTGTCGCTGCGACCGGCTGATAATTAGTATTTGTCCCACCAGTTCTTCGCCCCCTTACTATTTCTACCGCCCAGTTTCTCCAATGCCGTTCGGTAATGCGCGCCGTTGAGAGAGGCTTCCACGAGGGGGTAAGTCATGCGTTTGGAGATATCCGTAACGTCCGGGTCGAGAGAACCGGATGCAGGGAGGGCGAAAATGGCCTTGCCCGTGATCGGGTCCTTGAAATCGAGACGGAGGCGTTCCAGCCAGCCCTGAATGCCCTGGGTGTACATAGCGATCCATTTCTGGGAGCCAATGCTATCTTTCCATTTGGCCGCATTGTAGGGTACTTTTTTGAGGTAGGCCGTAATGTTTGCCTCGCCTACGCCCGCGAAATGCATAGACGCCGACACTCCCTCCTGGTAATACTGAGCCGCCGTTCCGGTGAGCCCCACTTTCAGTTCCCTGGCCTGGATTTCGGCCAGCATGAATTTCACTTCGGCCAGATCCAGCCAGATCGTCGGGGCGGTGGCGCCTACCCCGTAGTTCGAAGGTAAACTCACTACGGTCGGGTCGCCGTTGGAGCTCGCTCCGCTGCTTGCCATACCGTACGCTTCGCCCACGTAGTCATTGGTATTCAAAAGCGGTTGCGCGAACAAAGGCAGCCGGGGGTCGTTGTACAGTTTGAGGTAATCGATGAACGGCTTGGACATCGAGAAATCCACCCGCACTTTGAACGACTGGTTCATCGGGTTGTTGTTAGGCGGAGAAGACAACCAGCGAAACAGCGCACTTTGCTCCTGGGTTGTAATAATGCCGCCGTTGGCAGGATCAAGCGATTTTTTGATCGCTTCGGTCGCTTCGGCGGGTTTCGCGTCGATCATCCGCAAGGCAATGCGCATGCGGAGCGAGTTTGCGAAACGCTTCCAGGCATTTACATCACCTTCATATAACACATCGCCGGTAGCATAGCTTGGTTCACTCGCATCCAATACCTTCACCTGCTCGTCCAGCGTGGCCAGCAGGCCGGCATACACCTCCTCGCCGGTATTGTAGGCCGGGGTAACCTCATCGGCATTCAGCGCTTCGGTGTAAGGAATCGGACCGCCGTAAATGTCCGTCAAAAAATGGTAGGTGTAGGCCTTCACAATCTCTGAAATCGCGATCCGGTTCTTGTAACCAGGGAATTTCGACTTCTCTTCCACCTTTTGTGATTCTTGCAGCTCACTCAGCACATCGGTGTAAAAAGTGTTCCACATGATCTGGTTCGTATTCTCGCGGATCTGGTACCGGCTTTCGTCGGAATAGTAGGTCGACGACCAGTATTGCGCGTAGTACATTCCGAAACGGCCGTTGTTCCACTCGTCGGTAATGTTGTTGGAAAAATTGTACTGGGCATTGGTGAGCAGCTGAGCCGAAGTGACATCCACTGCCCGATTGGGATCCTTATTGATTTCCTCAAAACCGTCGGTGCAAGCTAATGTCGACACCAGCAGCGAAGCAATGGTTATTTTCCTGAAATTTTTCATAGGTAGTTTCATTTAAAATCCGAAAGAAACATTCACGCCCATCGAACGGACGGACGGCAATGCACCCCCTTCGAGCCCCTGCCAGTTGGAGATGGAGTTAGTGATCGCGGTGGGATCCACGTGTTTGGAATTTGATTTGATCAGCCACAGGTTCCGGCCTGTGAGCGACACACGTACTTTACTGAACGGTGTTTTGGAAACCCATTCAGCGGGAAGGCTGTAACCCAGGTTGATCTCGCGCAGGTAAATGTAGCTCGCGTCGATCACGTCGATCGAATTGATGTTATACCCCCCGTTTCCATTGCTGCTGTAATGATCGCGGGCCGAAATCACGACGTCGTTGGGCGTACCGTCCTCTTTCACGCCCTCGGCAATGATCCCGTCCTCACGAATGCTTCCGGTCGCGGTTTCTTCCAGGATACCGGTTTCACGGCCAAACATCTGGGTGGTTGAGAAAAAGCTCCCGCCTTTTTGGAAGTCGATCAGGACCGAAAGATTGAAACCTTTGTAACGGAATGCGTTGATCACGCCGCCCGTGAACGAAGGCAGCACGGAGCCAAGCACTTTCTGGTCATCGGAACGCAGGTATATACCCTCCTCATTCACCACCTTCTGCCCCTTGTCATTGTACATGAAATCATACCCCACAATGGAGCCGAACGATTCCCCTTCACGCGCTTCGAGCTGTACCGCAAATGACGCATTGGCCAACACCATCGTCTTCTGATCGGCAGTGAGCCGCACGATTTTGTTGTTGTTCTTCGCCCAGTTAAGCGTAATGTCCCATTTAAATTGTTCGGTAGAAACCGGAGACGCATTCAGGCTAAGCTCAATACCCTTGTTTTCGAGCAAACCCGCATTCACATACTTATAAGTAGCCCCTGTGGCTGCCGAGCGGCTCAACGGAATGATCTGGTTACGCGTACGGCGGTTATAATACGACAAGTTTAACCCCAGGCGGTTATTAAAGACTTTGAATTCAGTACCAAACTCATACTCCGAGGTAATTTCGGGTTTCAAGTCCGGGTTTGGCAACGTGTTGGGGACCGCCACGCGCGAATAAGTACCGAAGGGCTGGTAGAGCAGGTATGCGAGCGTCACATTGTAAGGATCCGTGTCGTTACCCACCTGTGCCAGCGCCGCTCGGAGTTTCAGGAAATTCAGCCAGTTGGCGTCGATCAGGCTGGATGCGATCCAGGATATCGAGCCCGACGGATAGAAATAGGAATTGTTCTTCACCGGCAAGGTCGACGACCAGTCGTTCCGCGCACCCAGATCTAGGAAGAGCATATCCTTATATCCTAATGAAGAACTCCCGAATACCGAGTTGATCCGCTTTTTGGTTTTCAAATCGGTAATATCCGGCCGTCCGATCGATGCTTCGAGGCTGAAAACATTCGAACTCAGGCCATCCACCGTCTTCGAAATATGCGTGGAGCCACTGCGGGTCATGCGGTTCACACCCACATTCGCATTCCAGGAAAAGTCTTTGGTAAACGATTTATTATAGGACAGTAACCCTTGAAAGTTGTTTTCCAAATGGCTGTATTTACTCAGCCAGTATTGCGAAGTATACTGCGAACCAATGGCCACCCGCTCTTCCTGTGTTTCAAAATAGGTGTCCGTCATATATTTCACCTCCGCGGTGAGCCCTTGGGCCAGCTGGTAACTGGCGCCGAGGTTCCCAAATACGCGCGTCCTGCCGTCCGTCTCGTAGTTTTTGTGCCTTACCCAGTACGGGTTATTCGAAAACCGCGGCGTCGGGTTGAACCAAGATGAGCGGTTCCATGTCAGTTGCGTACCGTCCGGAAGCTCGTACTCCTTCATTTTGTTGAAATCAACCTGCCGCTGGCCCCATTGGGTAAACTGTACCATCACATTCCCGCCGTCGTCGCCATAGCCGGTACCCGGCCTGCCTTTGGCCGAGTGCGTTACAAAATTACCCGAACCTGAAATAGTCAGGTTCTTGATGGCCTGGTAACTGGCATTAATGCTTGCATTATGGCGCACCAGTTTGGAATTGGGCAGGATAAATTTCTGGTCAAAGTTAGAATACGAAATGCGGTAGGAGCCTTTGTCGGTGGCCCCGTCGAGCGCAATGTTGTGGTTAAATGTGCCGCCTGTCTCGAAAAAGCTCCTGATATTGTTGGGCTGCGCTTCCCAGGGCACCACTTTACCGAAATCGGGGTTGCCGTGGTCTTTGTCCCAGCTCCAGTAAGGTCGGTAAAGCTGTCCTTCGAACTTCGGCCCCCACGATTCGTCCGTCGCATATTCCGGAAGCAGATCATACGGGCCGCGCCCATCGTTGTCGTCGTAGCTACCCTTCCGGTCGGCCGGGAATGCTTCGGGGTTTTGGTTGTAATAAAGCTTTTGAAAAGCAAAGCCACCGCCATACTTGTTCTGGTAGCGGGGCAGCTTGTATACTTTATCGATATTATACCCAAAAGAATAGGACAGATTGGGTTTGGCCGACTTACCTCCCTTTTTGGTAGTAACTACAATAACTCCGTTCGCGCCCCGGCTTCCGTACAAAGCTGTTGCAGCCGCTCCTTTGAGCACGGTCACATTCTCCACGTCGGCGGGGTTCAGGTCCTGAATGGAGTTTCCGAAATCATAGCCTCCCGCACCGCGCTGCTGTTCAAGCGAGTTGGTGTTCCGGTTTTCCATCGGCATGCCGTCCACCACGAAGAGCGGATTGTTGTTCCCGTAAATCGTGTTGATACCCCGGATATTGATCTTCGCAGAGCCGCCCATCGAGCCGGTGTTACCCGCTACCTGTACGCCCGCGAG
The DNA here is from genome assembly GCF_003014695.1 of Dyadobacter jiangsuensis. GTDB lineage: Bacteria > Bacteroidota > Bacteroidia > Cytophagales > Spirosomataceae > Dyadobacter > Dyadobacter jiangsuensis. The sequence goes on from NZ_PYAS01000008.1 coordinate 152,916, forward strand.
CTTACCCGAGAGCGAATGCACGAGGTTGGCTTCCCGTACATTGCTCAGTTCTCCCCCATCGAGCTTCTGCGCCCCGAAACCGATCGATTTTTCCTCCCGCTTGATCCCCAGCGCGGTTACCACCACTTCGCCCAGCTGCCGCGTGTCTTCCGCCAATGTGACGTCCAGCTTCGAACGACTGCCCACCTTGATTTCCTGGGTTACAAAACCAATGTAACTGAACACCAGCACAGTAGTATCCCCTCCCGCCTTAATGGAATATGCGCCGTTGCCGTCTGTTTGAGTCCCGATGTTTGCATTTCTGACCTTGATGTTAACCCCCGCAAGCGGGGTCCCGTCGTCCTGGGCAGTCACCGAGCCGGTCACCGTCCTCTCCTGAGCGATAGCATGCATTGCCGGCAGCAAAAGCATGCACCATAGTGAATAGATATTTTTCATGGTATATATGGATTGATAAAAAATACGCACGTATGCCGGCGGGTAGGACGCGGCGAGGAGTGAAGCAATGCAACAGGCAAAATGCTCCCCTGCACCGGCGGTGTGGCCGGTGTAAAATGAAATGCGTTAGTTTTTAACGAAACAGGCTAACCTGCTCGGCAACGATCTTCCAGCCTTCGGGCCGGTGCTGCCAGACGCGGGTAAAGAATCCTTCCACAGTTTTATCGCCCTTCACGGCATTGGCTTTGCCGAAACAATAAGCGAGGTCACCTGCTTTGGAAATTCCTTGTCCTGACCTGATAAATTGGTATGATTGAATCTCCTGCTGGGTTATTGTACCAAGCGCCTCCGCCTTGGTCTTTCCGAATGGCCGGTCGCTCCTTAGTAACACAACTTCATCGGCCAAAAATTGTTGGTAGGCCTGTCCGGCGTCCTTGCCAGCTGCCGACAGAAATGCATCTTCCGTTTTCCAGGGGAGCGGGTCTCCGTCTTTCCCTTGTCCCGCCGGCAAAATATAGTCGTAATCCGTTTCCCGTTCAGGCTCCGGATCGCTCCGGAATGCCTCCACGTGGTTTCGATCCTGGGAATGGATCACACCGCCATCCAGCATGACCTTGAACTGGCCGGCGGCGTTCTTTTTCCAAATTGAAAAGAAATACCCCGAGCCGACGGCATTCTGCCCGCGCTCGGCAATGAACTGGAAAGGCCCGGAAGTAAAACCAATATCGCCGTTCCGCGAAACCTGGGCTATGATAGGGTACCATTTCAGCAGCTGCTTACTGCCTTTGGGCGCCTTGCCGTATTCCGCGATGCCATTCACGGCTCCTTCTCCGTTAAAGATAACTCCCGAGCTATCCAGGTAAGCCAGAAAAGCGGTGGGTACATCCGTGGCCTCGGCCTTCGCCGCAAAAGCTTTTTCCTCTGCTATCAGCGAGATGACATTCGGATCAACCTGCTGTGACTGTGCACTATATACGCAACCCAATACCAATGCAGCGCAAAGCGGCCGACACCGGCGTAAGGACCGGGCGGCATGGTGCAAAATAAGGAGGAACGGATACATTGGAACGATCTAGTCAGGAGTTATAACACAATGATACAGCATCTTACGGAATAGTAAAAGCAGCGAACCGCACTGTCGACGAACGACCCCAAGTATCGGCCAAATGCATTTGTAGAATAAAAATGTCGTACTATTGCCTCAATGCGCCATTCGTCGTTTTTTTGATGTATTTAAACAAACAATCCCGCCCCAGTAGACCAGGAACGGGATTGCATTCAAATGCCCCGAAAAGATCAGAACACGATCTGAGCGCGGATTTCTCCGGCCGGATGGAGCACATTATGGATATTGAAATAATACAGCCCGTTCAGCAGCTCGGTTTCCTTGATCTTCACGCCGTCGACTATCACCGAATTGGAGAATTCTCCCGATAAGGTTTTGGGGAAATTGGTGAAAAAGTCGTGCTGAATGGGCGCATTGGCGCCCGGCGCCGCTGTACCGTGAATGTGGGAGCCTGTCGGAGTCGCTTCCAGGTCTTTCCATTTGATGAAATAGCTCAGCAATTTGGTCGATTTGTTGTACATCACGTCCACGGTTCCCGTTCCGGCGGAAACAACGGGCGGCACCTGCTGCGATCCTTGGAGCAGCAAACCCTTGGCGACCACAATATGCGGCTGGTCGTAAAACTCGATTTGCCCCCGAATCTCGCCACCCGGGTTGGTAGGTGTGTGAATATTGAAATAGTAGAGCCCGTTCAGCAGGTCACTTTCGTTGATAGCCGTTCCATCTACGACCACCGAAGTCGAGTACATACCCGTTGTTGTTTTCGGAATAGCCGAAAAGAAATCGAATTTGACACCTGCATTGGTTCCGCGCGCCGCGGTCCCGTGTATGTGCGCACCCGTAGGAATGCCTGTCAGATTGGCCCAATTGAGCGTAAATGTGAGCAAGTGCGTCGTTTTGTTGTACGATACATCGGCCCAGCCGGTAGCCTGGGTTTCTTTTGCCGGCGTTTCCTGCGAACCGCTCAGCGGTAAACCATTTTGCCTGACAACATCCTGCGGGGTATCGTGGTCGTCACATGCTGCGAACAGCGCGACAAGCAGCCATACCAGTCCAAACTTAGATAGAACTTTCATCATTTGGTTTTGTTGGGTTGAGTTGAAAGATTTATATAAAGTATTCCTTTAAAATTACAATTAAATAAGCATAGTTGCAGGAAATCCGGATCAATAAAACGTTAAGAAATAGTGACTTGCGGCATTCCGGCATTTCCTCTACTTTTTCGGGCGTTGGTCGATATAATTTCAGCTCCTCCGATCTTTTCCATTCATTTACCACATCATTTCAAAAACACGCCTATGGACACGGCCTTCCTGGAAAAGCAAGTACGGCTTCCGTTCTCGAACCGGACGGTTTCAGTCAAATATGCACTGGTGCATGCCTGTTACTGGCTGCTGGTGACGGGCTTTTTCCTGTATGAAAAGCGCTACCTGATTTTCAAGGCAAGCCTTAACTATTTCGCGATCTGCGTGGCCGCCCGTGTGATCCTGCTGATCGTCATCGCGTACCTGAACCTCCATTACTTTTTGCCCAAATACCTGTCAGGGAAAAAGTACGGTCAGTATTTCGGGATGGTGCTGCTATCCATCCTCGGGTATCTCTTCATTCAATCTTTCTTTGACTACTATCTGTACGGGTACGTGATCGGCCCCATGCGGAACAGCAACATCGTGGAAGCGCTGTCCTATAACTTTTTCAGCACCCTGTGGTACCTGGCGCTGATGGTCGCCCTCAAACTGAGCATCGACTGGTACGAGCAGCAGCGTATCCTGCAAAAGATCGTGGTCGAAAAGCTGAATGCGGAAGTGAATTTCCTGCGCTCGCAGGTGAACCCGCATTTTCTTTTCAACATTCTCAACAATCTCTATGCATTAACCTTGAAGAAATCGGATCTGGCGCCGGAAGTGGTACTGAAACTATCCGAAATGATGGAATACATGCTCTACGACAGCGACGACAGTACGGTTTCGCTCGACAAGGAAATCAGCTATTTGCACAACTACATCGAACTCGAAAGGATCCGCTACGATAATAATCCGGACATTTCGCTGGAAGTAGCCGGTAACACCGACGGAAAGGAAATCGCCCCGCTCCTGCTATTGCCATTGGTCGAAAACGCATTCAAGCACGGTGTAAGCCGCAAGTCGGAACAAGGCTGGTTGCATGGCAAGATTCACATCGGTCCTTCGGCCCTGGAAGTGACGATTGAAAACAGTAAATCGAGTCCCGCGCGAAACGCCGCGGCCAATGATAGTAAAGGGGGCATCGGCCTCGCCAACCTCCGCAAGCGGCTGGAACTGCTGTACCCCTCGCGCCACAGCCTGCGGATCGATGATCAACAGGAGCGTTTCAGTGTTTTTATGGAAATCAATTTGGCCAATGTATAATCAGAATCAGTCATGAAAAGATCCATCCGGTTTTCACTTTTACTGCTCATGGGTTGGACCGCACTCGGTTGGACCGCACCCGGTTGGGTCGCACCCGCATACCTGGTCTCACCCGAGCCTGAGGTATTTGTTGCCGCCACCCCTTGCGATGCCGTTCCGAGGCACCTGCTGGCCATTCCTGACAATCTGGATTGTGAAATGATTAAATGGCGCCTCACGCTACGCCGCGACCCACGTAACCTCGGCCGCGACGATTTCAAACTCCAATACACCTACGGCATCACCAAGCCCGGGACGCAGGGCTTCATGAACGATGGTTTCAGCAAAGAGATTTCGGGTAAATGGGTTATTTCCGGAAACACCGGCAAAACACCCGGCAAGCAGATTTTCACCTTGGAGCCAACTGCATCCGAAAGCAAAATCACCCTTTTGCAAATGAGCGACCGCATGCTGCATTTGCTGGATACACAAGGTAATTTAATGATCGGCAATGCGGGTTTCAGTTATACCTTCAACAAACAGAATGCGAATCTGTAACAAACGTCCGTTAGCCATGAAAACCTTATTCTTCCTCGCTGCATGCATCTTAACGTTTCAAAACGTGATGGCTCAATCCGTGGTACCTGCTAACGTACCTTCCCAAACAACCACCCGCAACCCCGTTGCCGAGGGGCCGGATGTGTGGGGCGTATTCCATGGCCGCGTACCCTGCCAGCCGATGGCGCCCGTCATGCATGTTTCCGTCCAGGCCAATTGCGAAAAACTGAAATGGGGATTCACATTCTATCAGGACCCACAAACCAAAGAACCCACGACCTACCAGTGGGACGGTTCGCTTTTTCGCGACAAACCGAGAACCGGCAAATGGGCGCTCGTGAAAGGCACTGCCGAAAACCCGGACGCCACCGTGATTCAGCTCGACCCCGACCAACCCGAAAAATCGATATTCCTGTTGAAAGGCGACGAAAATGTGCTATTTATACTCGATGGTTCAAAAAAACTCATGGTAGGAGGAGATTACCTGAGCTATACTTTCAACCGGGTCTCCAACCGGGTTACCAACCGGGTCTCCAACCGGGTCTCCGACCGGGCCAACAACTGATTTTTTCCTGGACAAAAACGTGACGTATGCTGCAATGCGTGATCATCGACGATGAACCTCTCGCGAGAGAAATATTGGAAGGGTACCTGATCAAATCGGGCGTTACGGGCGTTGTTCAGTTCGGCAACGCCCGCGACGCGCTCACGTACCTGCAAACGCGCGAGCCCGATGTTCTGTTTCTGGACATCGAAATGCCGGAAATGAACGGCATCGACTTCCTGAAATCACTCGCACAACCGCCCGTAACCGTCTTCACCACCGCCTACCGCGACTATGCCTTCGAGGGCTACGAGCTCGGCGTCATTGATTTTCTTTTAAAACCCATTTCATTTCCCCGCTTCGGACACGCCCTCGAAAAAGTACGCGATTTCCTCCAACTCAAAGAGCAGAATACCAACCTCGAACAGAACCTCTCGGAAGACAAACCTGACTTTGTATTTGTCAAAAGCGGCGTTCAGCGCGTCCGCCTCGCTTTCGACGATATCTCCCATATACAAGGCTTGAAAGACTACGCCATCATCCACACCGTTACCGGCAAAGTAGTCATCAAAGGTTCCGTCAAGGCCATGCTCGATATCTTCCCGCCCACTCGCTTCCTGCGGGTGCACAAGTCATTCATTATGGCCTTGGATAAAATAAGGCGCATTGAGCGTAACCGGATTATATGGGGGAGTTATCAGATTCCGATCGGGCGGAATTATAAGGAGGAGGTGATGCGGGTGATTAGCCCATGAACTCATTCGGGCAAATCGCTACCAAACTCCATTGCGATTTCCCGCGTTACGATGACACGCCCAAAGATGGATCTGAGGAGGTTCAGTTCTCCGATTTTGTCTAAAAGAATGAGGCAGCTGGTGTCTGCAATGACTACTTCATATTCTTTTTGCATCTGCTATTATTTCTGAGACAGGATAATTTAACAATGAAACTCCATAGTCCCCCAATAGCTCTGCAAATGTACGTTTCGTCAGTCCGGCCATCTCAGCCGCCTGCCCTAATGATAGCTTTCCCGATTCATACAACTTGGCAGCGATGAATCGGACGGTGTCATTTTGATGTTCCCCGAGGCTGTCGGGTACTTGTAGTGTGATTGTTGTCATATGCTAAAAATACAAAACTCGGCAAGCATTGACAAATTCAAATCCATCCATTTGTTGCAGATAACCGTTACCTCAGCGCGGAAGCCTAAGCAACGTAACCAACTGCAACGCAGCCTCATTCCGCGCATTCAACCGCAGCACCTTTCTAGCGTACAACAACGCCCCGTCCCGGTTGTCCATTTTATAATATGCCGAAGCGATACGGTTCAGAACTGAAACGTTGGCGGAGTCGGTTGAAAAACTGGCTCGCAGCGCAACGACCTCCTGCGCAAGCGCACGTACTGGCGTGAGGTTGAGGCCCGATGTGTTGTAACGAATCGCATAGTCGAGATAGGGAATGGCTTTTTCCGGCTGGTCCATTTTGAGGAGTAATACGAAAAGGTACCGGGCCGTCTCGAACGAGGGTACAATACTGAACGCCTTTTGAAAACTAAACAAGGCACTTCGCTCATCGCCCAGCTGGCCGCTCAGCATGGCGGATTTAGAATACAATGCAGCATCTCCCGGTTGTTCGAGGATCAACGCCTCCACGATCTCCCGCGCTTCGCGGTAGTTTTGCCCTTCGATGTAATGATTATAGGCCTGATCCATCGCATTTTCCCACGAAATACGCCGGTAAGCCAGGTCAAATGCGACACGCTCTTCGAAGGTCTCCGTTCTGACCGAATCCCGATCCAATGCGGCATTGAATGGCCAGCTGCTTTTCAGATTGGCTACTTTATAAACCCCAGCCAGCGAGTCGATCGACGGCACCGGCATTTCCCTCCGCAGTTGAGCAAAAGACATTTCCGAATCTGGCACCGGACTGATGAATTTCGCCTTTTTTAATGCTTCGTAAAATGCATCAGACATTAATGCATAACCTTTCAGGTCAGGATGAACGTGTTCTAGTATGAGCTCTTTACCAATGGTGCCATGGGGCGATGCCATTTCAAAAATATGCTTCACATCCACCATATGCGCATTGGAATACCCGCCAACAAGCTGTCTGATGATTTGATTAAATTCTTCCGGTGCACGGAAACGAAGTCCGTCCAGATCCCGCGCTATCGAAAAATGCCCGCGTGCCCCCGCCGCATTGCCTCGGGCAGCTTCGAGTTGCCCCAGGTAATAATGGCAGAGCGCATGTGACTGGTAATGCCCAGCCGCTTTTTTGAAATAATGATATGCTTGCGTACTGTCCCCTTTTTGTAGAAAATCCAGTGCCATGCGATAGTTCTGCGCGAAGCCGGGGAAACGTGTGCTGTCAACCGGAAAGCTTACAAAAGGTTTAAGGTCACGCTCATTGCTGACGAGGTTACTGATAAAAACAGGCACATTTTGCCGGGCAAAAATATTCAGCACTTCGCTCATATTCGTCCGGAACTGCGCTACGCCTCGCTTATACAACTCCGACTGGTAAGGAATCTGCTGCTCAGCCACCATCCGCTGCATGCGCGTACCGTCATTCTGCGGTTTTTGCGACGAGCCTAGTGCCAATGCCTTTTGATATAAATCAGCAGTCAGCTGCATGATTTTGAGTGAGCGTAATCGTAAAACGGCATTTACCAAAGCGGGATTCCCGCCAAATTGCTCGGTAGAGCCCACGCCCATGGCGCCATAATACTCGTTGTGTCCGGTGTAAATCAAAACCGCGTCAGGCTGGTAATCAACCAGCTCGCGCGCAAAACCGAGCACGGTGTAGGAGTTCACAGCCGTCAGTGCCAGGTTGATAATCTCGAAATGCTGGTCAGGGAATGTATGAGCAAGGCGGTATTGCAGCCAGCGATGGAAGGAGCCATTGTGAAAATAGGGATAACCAATGGTGGTCGACTCGCCCAAAACGAAAATGCGACGGGTACCGGGCGCCTTCTCTTTTCGAAAAGGCTCCACGTTACCGGTCGTCGCATTCTTCTGGTTAATGAAGTATCGTTTGGACGCGTCAGGGTTTAGGTATAGGTAATTTTTGTCATTCGGGTATTCGATAAAAAGGCTGAGGTCGTACCCATAATGGAACAGCCGCAGGCCGCATTCGAGCAATGCCAAAAGGCAAAAAGGAACCGCAACGCTGATGATTTTGAACACCAGTGTGCGGTTACGTCTTTCATGTTGGATGTTTTGTCCCTCCATTTGTTGACACGCGCCATGTCAGCCTGAGCGTAGTCGAAGGCGTCGTGCAAGATGCCTTCGGCTACGCTCAGGCTGACGGTACCCGCTCAATAACCGTCATTCTGTTTCCACTTCGGATTCCGCGCCATCTCGTTTACCGGGATCGGTGCGATGTATTTCTGCGCGAAGTTGGTATTGGCCGGGATCGGGTTCTCTTCCGGGCTGCGCTCTGCTACGATTTTGGGCAGGAGCTGCAAACGCACAATGTCGAACCAGCGCACGCCAAACTCACCCGCAAACTCGTACGCACGCTCATACACGACCGAATCGCGGAACGCATTGGCCGAAAGCCCCGGCGTCAGGTTGGGCAAACCCGCCCGCTTCCGTACCTCGTTGATAGCTGCATAGCTGGCCGGCGTCGGGCCGCCTCCCGACATCGCGGACGCTTCGGCATAAGCCAGCAGCACGAGCGGGTAGCGGATAATGTCGTACACTTTATTAGTACTCGGATTAATCGAATTAATGGCCGTCTCCGTTTCCGACACACCGTCGCCATTCAAACCCGCGCGGAATTTCTTGTAGTACGGATGCCTTGCATGCGTTTCAGGCGAATCCCACGGCACAAGTTTGAATGTCTTACCGTCCGGCTGGCGCAGTTTCAAAGTCGTATAGAAGGTATCGTCAGTGCGCTTGCATTTCGGGGCCTTTTTGTAAAAGTTGATTTCAGGATAATAGTCATCCCAGCCACTCGAACCGTTCGTAGCCACTTCGTCCAGGGGTACGCACGACGAGCCCGCGCTACGCAACGGCAAGCCGCCATTCACATTGTATTGTAGTCCAAAAATGGATTCAGGCCCATTATTGGTCGTAAAAACCTGCGCATAAGGTGTGCTCAAATTGAATTGCCCCGATTTGATCACGGCATCGGCCTCCGCCGCAGCCTGTGCATAGTTGCTGGCTTGGTTCAACGGCCAGCCGGTCATGGTCAGGTACACATCAGCGAGCAATGAGCGGGCCGCCATTTGATCGGCCTTTCCGGGCGCATTATCGAACTTGACGGGCAGCAGTTCCTTCGCTTTCTGCAAATCGGCGATAATGGCTTCGTACACTTTCTCAATCGGGTCGCGGTCCGGACGGTCGTCGACGTCGATCGGCGTGAGGATCACCGGCACGGGCCCGAATGTGCGTACGAGGTAATAGTAGCCCAGCGCACGCAGGAAGTAAGCCTGTCCGGCCGACTGATTTTTCTGTTCCTCCGTTGAATTCACCTTCGCATAATTCGCGATCACGTTATTCGCCTGGTAAATGCCCTGCCATGGTCCTTGCCATTGCGCCACCATACTCCCGTTACCGCTGCCGCCGCTGAGGCGGTCGAAAAGGCGGAAATCCTCTTTATTCAAACCGGGATCGGTCGTAAAATCGTCGGAGCCAAAGTAAGAAGTACTCCGGTTGGTAAAGCCCCAGGCACCATCACGGGCAAACTGGATGTAGATCGCCGACACGGCGCCATCCAGGTCCGACTGCGTTTTGAAATAGGTCCCGGGCGTCAGGTTGGCCTTCGGATCCTCGGTCAGGTTCTGGCACCCCGAGAACGCCATCGCGCCCAACAGAATCGATAATATTGAATATCTGATTTTCATAATGCTCTTTTTAAATGTCATGAAACCGTTACAATCCTAGCCGCAGACCCGCCGTGTAAGTCTTTGCGTTCGGGATCACACCCATTTCCAAACCCTGCGTAATGGCATTGAAACCATTTGAAACTTCGGGATCATAGCCCGGGTATTTCGTGATCATGAACAGGTTCTGGCTGCTCACGTACACTTCCAGGTTGCGGATTTTGATTTTATTCAAAACCACGGCAGGCAGCTTGTAGGTCAGCGAGACGTTTTTCAGCTTGATATAGCTTGCATTGTACACGTACCGGCTGCTGTTGTTGAAGTTCTTGCTGGTATTGCTGAAAGCCGGATTGTCGGTCTCATGCTGCGGCGTCCAGATGTTGAGCGCCTCCTGCGTAGTGGCATTGCGCTGGTCACCCAAACCGCCCCAGAGATAGGCAAGGGTTTGCGAGTAAATCTGATTCCCGTGCGTACCCTGGAACATGAAGCTCAGTGAAAAATCACCATAACTCACATCGTTGATAAACCCGAACGAATACTTGGGCGTACCATTCCCGATCGGCATGCGGTCGGCTGCGGTGTAGGCGTGGTCGCCATCCACATCGGTATATTTGGCGTCGCCGGGTTTCATACCGTACTTGGTCGCTTCTTCGGCTTCGCTGGTTTTCCAGGTTCCGAGGAATTGGTAGCCGTAAAACTCGCCCAATGGACGCCCTACGCGAAGAATGGAAGCACTGTTCCCCGCCGAGCCTATCCCGTTCACGATCACATTGTCAAGCCCGCCCAGGTCGGTTACCTTATTTCGGTTAAATGAAATGTTGAAATTGGTCGTCCAGCGTAGTTTCCCCGAGCTTACCGGCGTTCCACCCACCGAGAATTCGATACCGCGGTTCTCCACGCTTCCGATGTTGCGCAGGTAATCACCACCGCCCATGTAGAATGGTGCCTGGTAATTATAAAGCAGGTCGGAAATATTCTTCTTGTAGGCATCGGCCGTAAACGTCAGCCGGCCGCGGAGGAAGGATGCATCCAAACCGACGTCAAACTGCTCGGTACGCTCCCATTTGAGGTTTTTCGAAACCGGTGCACCCAGCGGTGTGGACACGCTCGGCGTGGAACCGTCGTAGTAATAGGCCGGTTGCGGGCCGCCTGTGCTGATCTGCGCGATGGTCGCATAGGCGCCTACCGCCTGGTTACCGGTTTGTCCGTAGCTCGCACGCAGCTTCAAATCGGAAAACACGCGGGAATCCTTCATAAAATTCTCATTAGCCACGTTCCAGCCCAATGCCAGCGACGGGAAAGTGCTGTATTTCTGGGTTAAGTGGGAGGAACCGTCTGTACGGACTGCAGCGGTGAGCAGGTATTTGTCTTTGTAGGAGTAGTTAACCCGTCCCATGTACGACTGCAATGCATCCTGCGAATAGCCCGAATTGGTCAGCTGGGTAGCACCGAGGCTCAGGTTATAATATCCCAAAGCGTAGGATGAGAGATTATTGGCGCGCGCATTAATGGAAGTGTTGTTCCCGTTCTGTTGCTCATACAAAGCCGTGAGCGTGATCGAGTGGTCGCCGAAGGTGTTTTTGTAAGTCAAAAAATTACTATTCTGAAAAAAACCTCCCCGCGACGCATTGCCTTCTGCATACAATACCCCGTTGCTGGTACCCGGCCCGAACAAGTTCTGCGTGAAGCCCGTGCGGATTTCGTAGGTATTAATGGTAGTAAACGAAAGCCCTTTCAAAATACGATAGGTCAAAATTGCCGTTCCGGTCACATTCGCCTGGCGGTTATCGAACTGCTGATTCGTCGCTCTCGCAATAGGATTATATTGGATAGAACCATACGGCGCCGTGTAAATGAACTGACCGGTAGCCGGGTCGCGCACAGGTGAGGTCGGGTCCCATTCGGTAGCCTGGGTGAACGGATCGACCAGGTCGCCGGAATAACCATTATTACGGCTTTTCGGCAGCATCGCTGCGACATTGAATTTCAAATCGATTTTGTCGTTCAGCTTTGCATCGATGTTCGCACGCAGGGTAGTCCTTTTATAATATTGGTTTAAAATCAAACCGGGCTGATCGAGGTAGTTGGCAGAAAACAAATAGCGGACATTGGAAGAACCACCCGATACGTCGAGCTGGTAATTCTGGATCCAGGGTTCCTGGTGCAGCTCATCCTGCCAGTCCGTACCGCCACTGGCTTTCAGCTCGGACAGACGCTGATCGGAGAATGCAGGCGCATTGCCGGTTGAAGCGAACTGCGCATTCACGGTCCGCGCGAAATCATAGGCATTCATCAGGTCGAGCTTTCTTGGAATGCTCGCCTTGCTGAACCACGTGCTGAAATTGACGCGCGCCTTGCCTTCCTTACCCGTTTTAGTCGTAATCAAAACCACCCCATTCGATCCTCTCGAACCATAAATAGCGGCCGACGACGCATCTTTCAGGATTTCCAGCGACTCGATATCGTTCGGGTTGATGGACTCGATATTACCGCCCACAAAACCATCGATCACATACAGCGGCTCATTGGAACCGGTAATAGAGTTAGCACCGCGAATACGGACGTTCAACCCGCGTCCCGGCTGCCCGCTCGAACTGGAAACCGTCACACCCGAAGTGGTGCCCTGCAATGCCTGCTCCACGCGCACTAGCGGCCGCTTGGCAATTTCTCGCGCTGAAACACTGCTGGAAGCACCGGTAACGTCGCTTTTACGCTGCTCGCCATACCCTACCACCACAATTTCATCCAGCCCGCGCTCACTCACCTGCATGCCCACGTCGATGCTCGTGCGCCCGCCTACCACCACCTCCTGGCTTGCATAGCCCACGAAGCTGTATACCAGCACCGCTCCGGAAATAGATTCGTCGGGGATTTCGAGCTCATACTGGCCCTCCGCATTGGTGGTGGTACCGCGTTGCGTTCCTTTGAGCACAATGCTCACACCGGGCAATGCGTCGTTTTTCTCGTCGGTCACTCGGCCACGGATATTAATCACTCGCGGAGCACTTCCAGGGCTGATTGTACTTGCACCCGGCTGATTATCCAGCGAGCTTTCTGCGTTCGCAGGTACTGTATTAGCCGGCGGCAGCTGGGTTTGTCTAAGGCTCTGTTTCAGCTCACGCATCGAATTCGCATCGGCGTCTTTCGGGAAAATAGCGTAGATCTTGCCGTGCTTTTTGTATTCCAAACCGTTGGCTTTCAGAATGCGGTCGAGCGTTTCCTCGATGCCCTCGCCGTTACGGCTTTGGTATTGCACCTGCAATGACTTGATTTTGTCATTGTGATACATAAAATATACGGAATGCCGCTTTTCGAGGTCACGCAGGACCTGATCGAGGCTTCGGTAGGATGGCTGCTCGCTGCGCTGGGGCTGAGGGACCTGCCCGCGGGCGAACGTCTGGGCATTGGCCACAGAACCGCCAACGCATAGCATTCCCATCATGAGTAAGTTGATCTTTTTCATGAGCATTGGTTGAAGGTTTCGAAAAAATTTTAGCTGTTAGTTAGGGCGGCCACGGATCGTCACCCGTTGCTCCTGGTGTGTAATGGTAATAGGGAGAATACTTTCCAGCGCGCTGAGCAGGTCGCCCATGTTGTCGGTCGGGACCACGCCATTCACGGTTTGTCTTTTCAATGAATCGTTTTCAATGGTAACGGTTACTCCATACGTTTCCTGAATCAGCACGGCGATTTCGGCCAGCGATGCGTCATTCAAAGTCCAGCGATTGTTCTTCCAGGAATACATCGGGCTCGCATCCGGCAGGTGGCGGATATGCAGCTGTTGTTTACTTCTCGAAAAATCGACCAGATCGCCGGGCTTCATCTGAATTTCCTTGCCCGGGCGGTCATTCAGCCGCAAATGCACGAGGCCTTCACTGAGTACCACCTGCGTCTGGTCCTGCCGGGTATTCACATTGAATTCCGTCCCGTGCACCTCCACATTCAAGTCGTGGGTATGAACGGTGAATTTGATCGCCTGGCCTGCCTTTTTCAATTTACTTACACTAAAAAAAGCCTCCCCGTCCAGCCAAACCTCCCGCTCCGTACGCCTGCCCCAGCGGTCGGCCACACGCAGGCTTGAATTCGCATTCAGCGTCACCAATGTGCCGTCGGGCAGCAACACGCGCCGCGATTCACCGAATGCAGTGTGGTAAACATGACTCTGTCCTTTCCGATAGAAATAGCCGCCAAATGCGACCAGCAGCAACACGACCGCAGCCGCGGCCTTCACCCAGATCACGCGGTTCCTGAAAACAACGACTTTGTCTTTTTTGCCTTCTTCAATTCCCCGCCAGATACGGTCGACGGATTCGGCAGCCGGCGCGATGCCTTCATCCGATGAGGCCAGCAACACCATCTGCCGCGCCCATTCGATGTCCCGGGCTTTGGAAGGATTGTTACGCAGCCAGTCGAGCCAGAAGTGCTCCGTTTCGGGAGTAGGATGAAGCACCCAGCTGCAAAAAAATGCATCGGTCGCAAAATCCTCCGGCTCAAATGACAAATAATTCATGGAAAAATCTGGTTTTCTCATCCTCCAAAGACAAATGGGGAGAAGGCGGGTAGATTACCCTCAGAAATGAAAGTTTTTTTGAAAAAGCAGCTCCCGCAATCCTTTCATCGATTTTTGCAACGTGTTATGCACCGATTGCAGCGAGATATTCATGATTTCGGCGATCTGCTGGTGGTTGAACTCGTGGTAGTAACGAAGGTTTACGACCTCTTGCTGGCGCGGGGGCAGGAGCGTCAAGGCACGTCCGAGCAACCGCGAGCGACCCAGTTCGTTTTCGGTATCGATGAGCTCGCTTTCGGTGGAGAGGGAAAAAAACCGGTGCTCGAAGGCGGAAAGCTCCACCCCGGCACCGGCTACGTTTCGGTTTAGCGGGTGCTGCGTGATCTTGCGGCGCAACACCCGGAAAAGATAATACTTGATGCTATCGGTATCAGACAGTCGTTCACGGCTGTTCCAGAGCTCGATGAACATGTCCTGGATCGAGTCTTCGACCAGCTGTGTGTCGACGGTCAGTTTATGTCCATACCGGTAAAGCATGTCGATATGGGATTTGTAAAGCATTGAAAAAGCCGTTTCATCCCCGTTTCGGAAACTTCTCCACAAGTCTGAATCATTCATAGGAAATGGTGCCGGAAAATTGGTCGATAAGTCCGGCAAACCTAAAATCCCACCCTTAAAAAAAGCTTAACAAAGCATTAACAAGCCTCATTTCGGGCCGCTTTTTTAAACAATTCCTATAATAAATTGGCCATTAGCATTTAAATACTGGTTATCAGGGCTTTAAAAGCGTACCATCGCTCTTCCGGACCGTCCACCGGGACTTGGTTCCGATCGGATATTTGGCCGCTTCTTTCTCGTTAATATCGATCCCGAGGCCCGGCGTCTCATTCACGTAGTAATAACCGTTCTTGATCGTCGGGCAGCCGGGGAAGACCTCCTGCACTTTTTCGCTGAAACGCTGCGATTCCTGGATACCGAAGTTCCACACAGCGATATCGATGTTGTTGTTTGCCGCGTGCCCTACCGGTGAAGTGTCGCCCGGCCCGTGCCATGCCGTTTTCACATTAAACCATTCGCCTAGCCGCGCGACTTTCATAGCAGGCGTGATTCCGCCGATCTGCGAAATGTGACACCGGATATAATCGAAGAGCTGGTGCGCCATCGGGTCGCGGAACTCGTTGATATTGTTGAAAAGCTCACCCATCGCGATCGGCACCGTCGTGCTCTGACGCAGCTGTTTGAACCAGCCCATATTCTCGGGCGAGAATGGGTCTTCGATGAAATACGGGCGGTACTCTTCCAAACCCTTGATCATATTGATCGCGTCCATCGGCTCCACCAACTCATGCATGTCGTGCAGCAACTCGATGTCCTCGCCGCATCTCTTACGTACCATTTCAAACATTTTAGGCACACGTTTCAGGTACGTGCGCTGATCGCTGAAATCATCGGTAGACCGGCCAAAACCTGCCGCTTTGAAATCGGGCTTGATTTCCTCCATAGCCCCCACCCCGCCGTAACCGCCCTGCTGGATGCGGATGTGACGGAAACCTTCCGACATATATTGCTGCACTTTATCCGCAATGGCCTCAGGCGTAGGCCCGCTCGCGTGCGTGTAGGTATCCACCGCTATGCGCGCTTTCCCGCCAAGTAATTGATGAACAGGCATTTTGGCACGTTTACCCTTGATATCCCAAAGTGCCTGGTCGAGGCCCGACAATGCGTTGTTCAGCACCGGCCCATTGCGCCAGTACGAGCTCACGTATGCCGACTGCCACATATCCTCGATATTGTCTACGTCTTTGCCAACGCAAAACTCGTTCAGGTAAATATTCACTGCGGGTATCACCACCATCGCACGCTGTGTGAATGTGGCACAACCCAGCCCGTACAAACCCGGCTCGGAGGTTTCGACCTTCACGATCACGAGGTTGGAGCCGCCGGGAGCGGTGGTAATCGCTTTTACATTGGTAATCGTCACCGGTGCCATTCCTTTGGCGTATTGCGGAGTGACATGGCGCTCGGCGCGGGCTTTGGGGCTGTCGAACAGCGACAGCAGTCCAGCCGTAGAGCCTGCCGCGAGCAATTTCATTGCATTCCGGCGGCTGTTTTCGGTGGGGTTTTCTTTCTTGCTCATTATGTACAGGTTTAGTGTTATTTCAATGCAAAGGCGATGTAATTCCCGCCGATTTTCTGCCCGCGGCCGCCACCGGCGGCGATCACGATGTACTGTTTACCATCGATCTGGTAGCTGATCGGCGTAGCGAAACCACCGGCAGGTAATTGGTATTCCCAAACAGTTTTACCTGTTTTCTTATCGAATGCGCGGATTTTTTCGTCTTTGGTACCCGCGATGAATACCAGGCCGCCAGCCGTCACAAGCGGGCCGCCGTAACTGTCGGTACCGGTAATGGGAATGCCCTTCTTCGTAAGTTCCGGATATTCGCCTAATGGCACGCGCCAGAGGTATTCGCCGGTATTCAAATCAATGGCGTTCAATGTCCCCCAGGGTGGCTTTACACCCGGATAACCGTTCTGATCCGTGAAGCGCTGCCAGGTTTTACTTACGTAGGCGGGCATGTACGGGAAGCCGTCCTTGCTGGCAGGCTTAGCGGCTGCGCCAGCCGATTTTACGGGCGCCGCCCCTTCCCTCTCGCGGTTCAGCAGGAAATCGATCAATGCATTTTGCTCTTTATCAGACAAATGACCGAAAGAAGGCATCCGGCCGCTGCCCGTTTTGAGAATGCTTTTGATCTGCACGGGACTTAGCTTTTTGCCAATATCCACCAATGCAGGTAACTCCGGGCCGCTGCCCTTGCGATCCTGGCCGTGACAGGCCGCGCAATTGGCCAGGTACAACGAGTTGCCCAGCGTTCGCGGCGCTTCGGATTTCTTCTGCGCTGCGTCGATCATAATCAACTCCCAGGGCTCTTCATTCACATTCTGATAGAAAACTCCGTCGGGGTCGACCGCATTACCACCCCACTCGGCCCCTCCGCTGTAACCGAACAACAATGTGCCGGTAGTGCTGGGCGGAGCGAATTTGTGGTCTGTTTTGATTTTGAGATAGCGCTCCTTCACATAGGCATGCGCCTCGGGAGAAATATCGGTAATATCCGCTTCTGTAAACACCTGCCGTGAAAGCGGGGCTGGTTTCAGCGGAAACTTCTGGGTTGGGTAAGGATGCTCACCCGGAAGACCATTGACGGGAACTTTTCGCTCTTCCACCGGAAAAATAGAAGTTCCCTTATCACGATCCAGGACGTAAACCAGGCCGTCTTTCGTGCTTTGAACTACCACATCCACCCGCTTGCCATTGTGTGTTATGGTTGTCAGATTGGGCGGGCTTGGATGGTCGCGATCCCAGAGATCATGGTGGACCGTCTGGTAATGCCATTTCCGCTTGCCCGTCTCGGCATCGAGCGCCATAATGCAGTTCGCGAAAAGGTTGCTACCCTTGCGGGCACCGCCATAGAAGTCGGAGGCTGGTGATCCTGTGCCAAAATACACCACACCACGCTTTTCATCGAGACTCATCCCGCTCCAATTGTTGGTAGCGCCGATTTTCTTATAGGCATCCTTCGGCCAGGTGTCGTAACCGTACTCGCCCGGTTGCGGTATGGTATGGAAAACCCATTTTAAATCACCGGTCACGACATCGAATGCGCGGATATGCCCCGGTGCAGCGTCACCCGATTCGGAAACGGCGGAGCCTAATATGAATGTGTTTTTGAAAACAATCCCGGGGCTCGTTGCATTCACGGAGAGCTTGCTCACATCATGATCGAGGCCCGTTTGCAAACCGGCGTGAATATCCACCCGACCATCTTTTCCAAAACCCCTGACAATCTCTCCGGTAACGGCATTCACTGTGTACAAGCTCGACCCGACCGTGTACAGTATACGTTTATCATCGCCATTCTCCCAGTACACCACACCCCTGTTGGAATTGAGCCGGTCGTCTTTAAATGGCTCAAATTTCCATATCTGTTCTCCGGTGCCCGCTTTCAAGGCGAAAAGCTTCAACTCCGGGGTGGTACCGTAAAGCACGCCATTGACCACAATCGGCTGGCACTGAATGGCCCTGTTCCGCTGGCGGCCGGGGTTCGCAGGATCGGGCTTTTCGGAAGCGTCGTACATCCACGCTACCTGCAAGCTCTTCACATTATCAATATTAACCTGATCCAGCGGCGAATAACGGTTTCCGGCCTTGTTGCCACCGTAATTGGGCCAATCCGCTCCTGGACCCACCTGTCCGGCCGGTACCTGGCCCGAAAAACTGCTGCCCAGCATAACTGCCACGCACAATGAACCCACTGACAAGCCAATGCCCTTTTTCCAAAGCGCCAACTGCAAAAACTGCTCGCTTCCCATTAATTTCAAAGTTTCGGTTAAAGTTTCAGTTATTGGATCGACAGCTCGTCCAGGGTATATGCTTTGTCACGTGATACAGTTTGTTCCCGGATCGTTTTCACATCGGCCGGGCGCACGGGCGGCGAGTTCGTAAACTCATAACGCACATAACTGAGCACGGAAGCGATCCATTCGTCGTCGTTATCCTTCATTGAAGGCATTTCAGTCGGGTAACTATTACCCTCGATCGGTCCGGAGAGGCCGTGGAGCAGGATCCTCACGGAGGCCTGCGTGTTGTTCCGGTTCAACCGGCGTGATCCGGCAAGCGGAGGTGCGGTTTTGCTGGTCAGCCCTTTTCCGTCGGCACCGTGACAAGTAGCGCACAGCGATTTATAGATCACAGAGCCGTTCATGACCAACGTCCTGTCCGGTGCATCGAGCCGTCCCAGTTTCATCCCGAACTTCTTGGCATCCTCATTCTTTTCCACGCTGCGCTGTGCACGGGCGAGCACTTCCGCCCCATTGGCATTCCTGACAATTTCACCTGCCAATGCTTTCGCTTTCGGCGATTCGCTGTACGCCAGTGAGAAAATAAGCTGCATACGTACATCGGCGACTGGGTCTGACTTCAATGCTGCCAGTGTTTCTATCATCGCGTCGTTCTTTTTCAGATAGGGCTCTGTCATTCGCACGGCCGCTTTCCGGATTTCGAAATCGTTGTCCTTCAATGCGCGGACAATGCTGTTTTGATCCAATGCATTCAGTCCTTCCAGCGTCCACAATGCATGCAGGCGTGCGAGCGCCGATGGCGACTTGGTCACCTCATTGCTTTCACCTGCCGCTATCGCTTTCAGCAGCGGTACCACCGATTGATCGTTGCGCACGACCAGTTCTTTTTGCGCATTATCACGCCACCAGCCATTGGGATGGCCCAGGTACCCTACCAGCTTTTTCGAAGTCTCATCCAGCATTTTAGGCTTCGGCCCTGGCGCCATGCCGTCGTGAACGAGGCGGTAAATGCGACCGTGCTGGATGTTTTTATCCAACCCCAACCGCTTGATTTGCGGGCGCAGGTAGCTTTTTGGCCCGGTCCAGTTACCTTCCTGAATAATTCCACGGTTCATATCGACAATGTACAGGCAGCCGTCCGGACCGGTGTACATATTCACCGCGCGGAAGTTCATGTCTGTGGAAGCAATGAATTCTTCCTTATCATATGCATTTTCCAACGTGATTTTGCCATTCTTGTTGATCACCTTCGCCCGGCGGATCAGCCTTCCTACGGGCTCGCTGATCAGCAGGTCGCCTTGCAGATCGGCAGGGAGCTTATCTCCGCGGAATATCACCTGCCCGCAACTGGCCGTGAAATGATTGAGCGTCGTATCGGAGCGCAGACGTTTCAGACCGCCTTCCACGTCAGGCGTTTTAATAATCGGCCATACCTCATTGAATTCCTCTTTGTATTGGTCTGCAAACTCCATCCGCCCGTAAACCGGGTTGATCTGGAAACCCAACGCGGGCGTTTCACCGCCAGCCGACGAGAAGTACAAGCGACCATAGTTGTCGTGCGTAAGCCCCCATTGCCCGTTCGAACCGCTGGGAATGGAGTCGGGTTTCAAAACACCGTTGGCATAGCGGAAACGCACCGCGTCCACGGCCATGTAAATCCAGTTATCGACATTCCAGTCGAGACCGCTGCGCTGGTGTTCGAGGTTTCCGGGTGCTTTTTTATCGGGCGTGTACACAGGCCGTTTTTCGTCGGCTACACCGTCCTTGTTGGTATCCTTATAACTGTAAACATTATAAGTATCCGTCTCATTCACAAGCAATTCATTCCCCACACAAAGCAGCATTCTGGGCAAAAGCATTTTGTCGATAAAGACCGAGCTTTTATCCATTTTACCGTCATTATCGGTGTCTTCCAGCAGCATTACCCGGCTGGTAGGCGCATGCTCGTCGGTGCCCTCCACATCCTGCATATACGTGTTGAGCTCGGCCACGTACATGCGCGCATTGCCGTCCCAGGCGATAGCCACGGGTTCGTGGATCATGGGCTCACTGGCCACCAGTTCGAGGTGGTAGCCTTTGGGTAATTTGAATGTTTTAATACTCTGCTCGGGCGTCAGGTGCGTAGGCGAAGGATTATCCGTAAATGCGGGAATAGCGCCGACCGATGCATCCGTGGTACGAAGCATATCGCTTTTGAAACCGTTTTGCCGCGATACCTGGCAGGTAACCAGTGTGGCCGCCAGCACTCCGGCGATCCAGATTTTCTTGTTCATGGTGATAGGTTTAATAAGGGTTAGGTCAGCGGGTAAATGTGTAGGTCTTTCCTTTCTCTGTTTTGAAATCATACAAAGCCGTTTCGGGCAGCGTCGAAGCGGTCATTTTCGCAGCGGGCGAAACTATCGGCTTTGGAATATCAAGCAATTGATAAAAAGGATTGCTGTTTGCGCTGCCATCGGCGGCAAGCGACAAGGAATGGCCTTTCAATACATTCGGAAGTCGTAGCCGGCAATTTCCACCCAGATTGGACTTGATCACCAGCTTCGAAACCTCTCCTTCTTTCCATTCCAATGTCACGATTTCAAAACCGCCGCGTGCCCGCAAGCCGCTGATCGACCCGTTTTTCCAACTGTCGGGAATGGCCGGAAGCAGGTGAATGGCGCCGTCGTGACTTTGCATGAGCATCTCGGCTATGCCGGCCGTACATCCGAAGTTACCGTCGATCTGAAACGGAGGATGCGCATCGAAAAGGTTGGTATAAGTGCCGCCTCCACCCTTTTTGCCGGGTGCATTCACCGGCGAAAGCTGGTCGGTGATAAGCTTGTAAGCGCGGTTTCCGTCGAGCAGCCGGGCCCACCAGTTCACTTTCCACCCCATCGACCAACCGGTAGAAACGTCCCCGCGGTGTTCCAGCGAAGTTCTTGCAGCACTGAACAACTCCGGCGTGCGATAGGCCGAAAGCTGATGCGACGGGTACAGTCCGTACAAATGCGAAATGTGGCGGTGCTTGTCCTCCGGACTGTCGAGGTCTTCGAGCCATTCCTGCAACTGTCCGAATTTCCCTACCTGCATCGGAGGCAGTTGCGCGCGCTTGTTTTTTAATGTTTTGACAAAATCGGCATCCGTTCCAAGCGCCTCCGCTGCACGGATCGTGGCGGTAAAAATGTCGTACACGATCTGATTATCCATCGTGTTGCCCGCCCCGATCGTCGTTTTCGGACGGATCGAAGGTGCATTTTCCGGCGACATGCCCGGCACTACTACCAGCCATTGGTGTGTTGGCTCCGGCACCAGGAAATCGACAAAAAACTGCGCCGAGCCCTTCAAAGCCGGGTACACCGATCGGAGGTATTCCTTATCGCCCGAATAGCAGTATTTTTCCCACAAATGCGTGCTCAGCCAGGCTCCGCCCATCGGCCACATCGCGTAAAAAATCGGGTCCACCGGGCCGGTAATGCGCCACAAATCGGTGTTGTGGTGTGCCAGCCAGCCCTTCGCCCCGTACATAACCCTGGCCGTTTCCTGCCCCGTTACCGAGAGTTCCTTCACCATTTGTACCAGCGGTTCGTGCAGTTCGGTCAGGTTGGTGACCTCCGCGGGCCAGTAGTTCATTTCGGTGTTGATATTGATGGTATACTTGCTGCCCCACGGCGGGTTCATTTGATGGTTCCAGATGCCTTGCAAATTGGCGGGCTGTCCGACCGGCATTCCGTTACCGCCCGGCTGCGAAGAAGAGATCAGCAAATACCGCCCGAACTGGAAGTATAGCGCGACCAATTGCGGATCATAACCCGAAGCGAATTTCACAATACGCTCATCCGTAGGCCATTGAGCAGCCTCCGAAGTCCCCAAATCGAGCTTTACCCGGTTGAAATAATGCTGATAGGCCGCAATGTGGCTTTTCAGGATTGTGTTGAACGGCTTGGCGGCCGCTTCGCTGAGGTACTGGTCCGCTTTGGCTTGCGGGTTGGCCGTCAGGGTTTTGTAATTCACAAAATTGGTGGCAATAGAAATGTAAATCGTAGCCGCATTTGCCTTGCTAACCGTCAGCGAGGTGTCTCCTGCGCTCATTTGCCCGCCCTCAGGTGCTACGAGCACATGCGCGCGAAACGCCACCTGGCCCTTGATACCTTCCTTATCTCCGCTGATTCCTGCAAAAATCATCCTTCCGCCCTTCTCCATTTTCCTTTCTCCTTTCTGCGGACTGTTCAGAAACGAAGTGAATGTCAGTTTACCGGGCTGATCGGCCGTGAGGCGGATCGCAATGACCTGATCCGGCACCGATGCAATGACCTGTCGGGTATATTTCACGCCGTCGACCGTGTAGGAAGTGATGGTTACGGCTTTCTCGATGTCCAGTTCACGATAGTAATCCGTAAACTTCTCATGACCGGGAAAGTCGAGATTTAGGTTGCCTACGGGCTGGTACATCATCCCGTTCGTCGTTTTCGACTCTATTTTTTCGGCAGCCAGTTTAGCGGCGTCGTCATTTTTTCCTTCGAAAATCAGTTTGCGTACTTCGGGCAATGCGGCCAGGGCATTGGGATTGTCGTTGCGGTTGGGGCCGCCCGCCCACACCGTCGATTCGTTGAGTTTTAGGATCTCTCTTTCGGGGTTACCATACACCATGGCACCCAACCGGCCGTTTCCAACGGGCAATGCGTCGGTCCAGGTATTTCCGGCCGGTTTTTTATACCAGAGTTTCAACGCTCCCCGCGTTTGAGCAAAAGTTGGATTGGCAAAAGCAAAAAGAGTCAGGCTTAGGAATAGGTGTTTCATGAAAAATGTCTTGTGGTCCTTTGCGTTAAGAGGACACAAACGGGGATTTTTAATGCTTTGGATTGTTAAAGTTTGGTTAATCGGCGATGGTTGTCTATCAAACTCAGTTCGGAGAATGTCGCTGCTGGCCAGCAGGGAAAACGATGGGCAAATTAAGTGGGCAGGATTAACAGGGATATTAATAAAAGCTTAATGGAGCGCGGAATTGTGAAAAAGGTTGACCTAATCCAATATTTTGCTGGTAACATCGGGATCTGCATTCAAATATGCTTCGCTCACCACCGAAAAAAAAAGGTTATCTTCGTGCATTAAAATAGATGTATGTTTGGTTTTTCCGTCGAACACCACATCCTTATCCAGCTTGATTACACCAGTACCTCGTTGTAGCAGATACCAACCATTAAACTTACGGCGACGACTCATTTGCTTTTTGTCATCATCGTCGCATACAAATGTGAGAATGCTATCGCGGTTCAATTGGAAATGCTCTTTGATGATTTTTGCCAAAGTATGCATCACGCGCCTGTCGCGCCGGCCAGCACAACTTGACCAAAATCCAAATGTGTAGATGTCATCTGAAAGCTCCGGGAACAGCGGGAACCACGAGGAGTCGAGCACAAAATAGACGGTAAAATCTACATTATGATCAGTGTCAAAGTGGTAAGTCCCCGAAGCAGGATTGTGAAAATAGCTATATGGTCTTAACAAATTTGATTCCTCGTGCATTCAACTCCTGAATTGTAATCTCGCCCTTGAAATAGGCATTGATCGACTCTTTCGTGCTTAGAGCCTGACCAATAATGCGTCGAAATTGAACTTTCGCCGCATCTGCCTTTTGAGGAACGTCCGTAGTTGCTGCTTGTGAATCTTTCATGATAACCAATCCCTATATCCAAATATACCGAAATTTTGGATAGATCTAAAATACCAGCTTTCCCAACAGCTCATCTAAACCACCCAACTGTTACGAATAAAAATCAAGCGGTAAAACGAGGCATTATCCCACCTCACTTACCTTCCTAATCTTCTCTGTCAGCAGCTGCCGATCCGCGCGCGATTTCGCCAATCCTAGCGCTGCATTAAAATATTCCAAAGCTCTGCCGTCATTAATCCCTAAATACAGCTCTCCAAGTAGCGAGTGGTATAAATGGTTGTCGGCAAGATTCAGTTTTTCGGCTTCGCGGATGGCATCGGCTTTGGAACGGGCCTTGGCAAGGGCATAGGTTCGGTTCAGAGCCGCGATGGGCGAATATTCGAGGATCAGCAGTTCGTTGTAATATTGAAGGATGCGCTCCCACTTTTCAGGTGTATCAGCCTTGATGGTGTGCCAATAGCCGATCGCCGCCTCGAGGTGGTAGCGGGAAAGCTGCTGCCCGCTAGAGGCACGGTTGAGGTAGTATTCGCCACGGCAGATCAACTCCTTGTCCCAGAGGCTGTCGTCCTGGTCCTGATAAAGCACGGTTTCGCCTTCCGGATTGGTGCGCGCTTCGAAGCGGGAAGCGTGAAAGCACATCAGCGCAAGCAGCGCGTTGACGGGCGGTCTGTCGGTACCTGGGTTTTCCGTCAGCATTTTTGTGAGCCACATGGCCTCAATGCAGACGTCCTTTCTCAGCGTGACATCCTTTCCGGCTGCGTAGAAGCCTTCATTGAAAAGCAAATACAAAGTCTTCAAAACCGCGTCCAGACGCAACCCGATTTCGGCCTCTTCGGGAAACTCCATTTTCACTTGCTCGGTACGCAGTTTTTCCCGGGCGCGATAAAGTCGCTTATTGATGGTTTCTTTGTTCGTCAGGAATGCGCTGGCGATTTCGTTGATCCCTAACCCGCAAAGCACATTCAACGCAAGGCCGATCTGCGATTCAACGGGAAGTGACGGATGGCAAATGGCGAACATCATCTGCAACTGGCTGTCGGTAATGTTCCTGGCGGACAAATCGATGTCGATCTCGTCACTTTCCCGGCTATTTTTGGCCACCTGACCGCTGACTTTTTCTTTAAACAGCTTGTCGCGCCGAAGGTAATCGAGCGTTTTATTGCGTGCAACAGTGTAAAGCCACGCCACGGGATTATCGGGAGCCCCTTTGATCCCCCACATTTCGGAAGCAAGCAAAAAGGTATCGCTGGCAATGTCCTGGGCAATTTCGATGTGTCCCAAGCCGAAGGTCTTACTCAACACCGCCGTGATCTTGCGGTATTCTGTCCTGAACAAGTGTGGTATCAATTCCTGGTTTTCCATCGCCTTAAATTAAAAAAGCCTTTGCTGGTTACAAAGGCTTATGAACATTCGGGTTCCCGGCTACATACGGTCTATTTCTCTCACTTCGACATTACCGCCGAAGAGCAGGATCGGACAGCCCTTAGCCATTTCGGCCGCTTCATCCAGCGACTCCGCCCGCACCATCGTGTAGCCGCCTACCGACTCCTTCGTTTCGATATACGGACCGTCGACGATTGCCTGCGAGGGCTTTACCACCTTGCCCGCCGCGTTCAACCGGTTGCCCCGGTCGATCAGCTTGCCTTGTGCGGCGATTCCCCCGATCCAGTCCATCCATTTTTGCATGCTGGCCTGCATGTCCTCGGGTGAACGGTCGGCCAAAGTAGATGGATCATTTCTGAAAACAAACATGAAGTCTTTCATTTTGATATAAGGTTTAAGTTTTAAAATCTGTTGACGAACAGCCCGCACCGGACTGGACAAAAGCTTAGCTTTTTTTGAAAAACTACATTCTGATGATAGGTCTTACTTCCACATTGCCACCGGCAAACAGAATCGGACAGCCTTTGGCCATTTCGGTTGCTTCGTCCAACGACTCGGCACGCACCATAATGAAGCCCCCGATAGATTCCTTCGTTTCGATGTAAGGCCCGTCTGTGACAACCTTGGCCGGCCTCACCACATTGCCCTCATTCGCCAGTTGGTTTCCCCTATCCACGAGCTTGCCGTGGGCTGCGATACCACCAATCCAGTCCATCCATTTCTGCATGCTGGTTTGTAGTTCTCCGGGCGACATGCCAGCCATTACTGCGGGATCATTTCTGAAAACAAACATGAAGTCTTTCATTAGCATAAAAGGTTTAAATTTTAAAATCTGTTGACGAGCAACCCGTGCGGAACTGGACAAAAGTTTAATTCTTTTTCTTGAAAAAAATCACCGAATAGCAGAATCGGTCATTCACCCTGGTACGATTGTTTCAATAAACGGCGTAAAATCAAGCGCATACCATCGCAAAACAGACTTTGGAATGACCATCACACGCACGCATTCAACCAAAAGACGTACGGCTAAAATACTGATCGGGATTGTGGTCGGCATCGTGGTAATCCGGCTGATCCTACCTTATGTAATCCTGCATTTTGCCAATAAGAGCCTCGCCGGCATGAACGGCTATTACGGGCATATCGACGACATTGACCTGGCCATTATACGTGGGGCTTACCAGATCGACAGCATCTACATTAACAAAGTCGACCGCGGCTCGGAAGATAATATCAGAGCGAAGCAAACACCTTTTTTCGCTTCCAGAGAGATCGACCTATCGATTGAATGGAAGGCATTGTTCAAAGGCTCGATCGTCGGTGAACTGGTATTTCAGCGGCCTTACCTGCTCTTTACCAAAGACAAAGTCGAGCCGAAAGAGGTGGTGAAGGACTCCGCCGACTTTCGCAAGATACTGGACAAGTTCATGCCCCTGAACATCAACCGCTGCGAACTTCGGGGAGGAGCAATCCAATACAAGGATTTCAGTTCCAGACCCCATGTCGATATTGCCATGACCAACGTGAACCTGCTCGCTGAAAACCTCCGAAACAGTTACGATTCATCGGCTGTTCTGCCCGCGAGCATCCACGCGACGGCGGATGTGTACGAGGGGAAAATGCGCTTCGACGCCAGGCTGAATCCGCTCGCCGACTCCCCCACCTTCGATATGAGCGCCGAGCTCAACAACACCAACCTGGTGAAGCTGAACGACTTTTTCCAGGCATATGCCAAGGTCGATGTCAACGACGGACGCTTCGGATTATACACCGAGGTGGCGGCAAAAGACGAACAATTCAAGGGATATGTAAAGCCGGTAGTCAAAAACCTGGATATTTTGGGTAAAGAAGACCGGAAGGACAATCTGCTCCAAAAACTATGGGAAGCCGTTGCGGGCGGAGCAGGCAAGCTGTTCGAGAACAAAAACAAGGACCAGGTAGCGACCAAAGTGCCTTTTGAAGGCCGGCTCGACGATCCCAAAACAAATATATGGGTGGCTATTACCAACATCCTGCAAAATGCATTTATCCACGCCATTCAGCCTTCCATCGACAATGAGATCAGTATTGCGTCGGTGAAGGAGGATAAAAAAGAGAAGAAGACCTTTTTTCAAAAGATCTTCTCGGGAGGCGATGACAAGAACAAGAAGGACAAAAAGAGCGAGAAGAAAGAGTAATAGCTATTCCTGTGAACCGGTATCACCGTTTGTCAACCCGGAAACAACTCCTTTCTTGTGCTTGTGCAGCCGTTGAGCTGCATCGATGGAATGCGAAGTGTGGATGTCGTTGTCCGCCTCCGACATTTCGGCCAGTTTCTGATAAAATCTGCGCAGTACATCGAGTTCCGTCTCGCTCAGGTCCTCGATATCCACCATTCGATTGCTTGCGAAACGGCTGGCAGCAATGAGTTCGTTCAATTTCAATTGAATGGCTTTTGAATCTTTGTTCTGCGATTTCTGAATGAGGAAAACCATCAGAAAAGTGACGATCGTCGTACCGGTATTGATCACCAGCTGCCACGTATCGGAATACCCGAAGATCGGTCCGGTAATCCCCCAAACCAGTATGATACCGAATGCCACGCCGAATGCCATTGAACTACCCGTCCAGGCCGTAATACGGGTAGCCATTTTCTCAAAAAAATTAATTTTTCCCCTTTCCATAAATAAATGTTGTTGATAAAAGCAATCTCGAACCTTTTGGCCTGAAATTCTATTTCTGTGCCTGATTTTCAGATAAAAAATATGCCATTCCGATGAGCGGCGGCAACATCCGCATTATCGCAAAGCAACTATTCCTTTCCAAAAGCAATGCGCTACCATCGACTCAAAACAGCACCAAAATCAGAAACATGACTTTTGTCATGTTTTGAAATAAATTTCTTCGCATATATTTGTAGAAGTACTTCAATCAATTTTACTCAACGTTATTAAAAAAAGGGCTTCTTCGTGAAGCCCTTTTGATTTTCAATGTTTCATTGCGGTTCCGGTCGCATGGTCACCGTGTTGGTGGGGGTTTTCGACTTTGCCCACCTTTTGATAGTCTTTCAGGACCTTTTTAGATTCCTCACTACCAATCGCTTCCACACGCTGGATCATGTAAGGCAGCATCTTCGGAAACTTGGATTTTTCGGCCAGCTGCAATGCGCGCTTCGCGTCAATCGGCGCCAGAGGTTCGGCGGCATACCATTCCATGAGCGGCAGGTTATGATCGTCCTTGTCGTCGGCTTTCTGCACCAATGCATCCAGCACATCCCAGCGTTGGGAAGGATCGAGGCGAAGCATTCCCGAGGTCAGATATAGCCTTACCAGTTTGGAATTATCTTTCTGTGCCATTTCCGCAAATTTTTTCAGTGTTTCCGGCGATACCGATTTCCCTTCGGTGAGAAGCTGTACCGACCAGCTGCGAATGTATTCGCTGTCATTTGAAAGCAAATCCGCAAGCTCCTTCTCAGTGAGCCCTTTCGTCACGTGGAGCGTCCATAGCGCACGGAGCTTCCGGGTCTCGTCCGGATTCTTCGCAAGTATCTCTTTCAATGCCTTGTGTACCTTTTTGTTGGGACCTCGTTCCTGCAAAATGGTGCGCGCCTGGCGGACGTACCATTCATTCGGATTCAGCTGGTAGTTGACCAGCTCCATATCTGATGCCTTCGACAAATCCACCTGCACCCATTTGTCGTTGTCATGGGTTATTTTGAAAATGCGGCCCATGGTTTTGTTGTGCACGTCCGGATTCGGGCTGTGGCACTGGTTTTTGTCGTACCAGTCGATCGCCCATACCGACCCGCTCGCATCATATTTGAAGTTCAGCCATTGTGACCAGGAGTCGTTCATTGCCATGAAGTCGTTCTTGTGGGTTGCTTCATAACCAGATCCCGAGCGGGTAAGATGATCCATATTGAGACGCGCGCCGTTGATATTGTTCATAAAAATATCGTTACGGTACTCCTTGGGCCAGCTGTTGCCGAGGTAAATCATCGCCCCCGCATGCGCGTGCCCGCCACCCGCGGATGCCGAGCGAAAGTTGCCAGCGTGCGGCCCACGCTCACCTACCCAATGCACGTGATCGGCGATAGTTTTAATGTCGTCGTAAGTATAAGGATTGAAATGCTTCCCTGCCTGCCGCTGGTAACGCGCACCCTGGATCACGTGGTACATGTGCGGGATCACACACACGGTGATGAACGGATGCCCGTAGTCATTGAAATCGATGCCCCACGGATTGCTCGATCCCTCTGCAAAAACCTCGAATTTATGGGTAGTCGGGTGGTAGCGCCACACGCCGGCATTGATTTTGGTCCGTTCCGAATCCGGTGCGCCGGGCTTGCCCACATTGGAATGCGTAAATACCCCGTGCGTGCCGTAAAGCCAGCCGTCGGGCCCCCAGCGTAGGTTGTTGAGAACTTCGTGGGTATCTTCCAGGCCCCAGCCATCGAGTAGTATCTGAGGCGGCCCGGCGGGTTTGTCATTTTTAAAATCGGCGGGAATAAACAGCAGATTAGGCGCCGAACCCAGCCACACTCCACCCATGCCCACTTCGATACCGCTGATGAGGTTCAGGTTTTCGGCAAATACCTTGCGTTTGTCGAGGGTGCCGTCGCCGTTGGTGTCTTCAAAAATCAGGATCTTGTCCCTGCCTTGTCCTTCCTGGGCGCGTACCGGGTAGGTATGTCCTTCTACCACCCAAAGCCTGCCGCGGTAATCTACCGTGAAGCTGATGGGCCTGATAATATCCGGCTCCGCAGCGGCAAGCGTAATCTTGAAGCCCGGCGGAGGGGTCATGGCCTTAGCTGCATCCTTGCCGGACAAGCCCGCGTTCAAAACGGGATCCAATGGCGGAAGAATGATAATATCCTTCTGTTTCAACTCATTGGGAAAGTCAGGACGGCTGGGGTAAAAGCGGAAATCATCGAAATTGATGTGCGCCCATTTGTCGTTAGGAATGTAGGGGATCTGCGAAATGCCCGTTTCGTTATCGACGATACGGATAAAAATCTCCTTGTTCAGGTACGGCTGCAAATCCACCACGGCCGGCTGCAATGTTGCCCTGCCCTGGCCGGTAATGTGGTACACAACCTTGTTATCGGCGGCTGTCACAATTTCCACGCGCGTATCCTGCAACGCCCCGCCCGACACCCTGAATGCCGCAAACGGCTGCGTTACCTGAAATGGCACTGAGGTGAGCGTACCCGTTTGCTTGTAATTGAGCGTCCCCCCGCTGCTGAGGAAATACTTCCCTTCGTAGCCGATATTCATGTCCTTTTCGTGCACGGGAGAAGGATCGGAACTGAAAAGCGCATTGGTAAATGCATCGCCCGTTGCCGTCCAGTTTTTCAGGTCACCTGTTTCAAAACCCAGATTCAGCGGCTGCCCGTCCTTCAAAGGAAGCTGCCCAGCCACCGTTTCGTTGGAGATAACCCCTTCCACTACCTCAAAACTGCCGACCATACCCGCGGCGCGGTGCCCGGGCACAGAACAGAAATAGGTATCGCTCTGCTCGGCTTTGAAGGTAATGCTGGTGCTGGTACCCTTTTCAATGATCACTTTGCTTTTGATACCCAGCTTTTCGAGCGCGATGTCGTGTGTCATGAGCTCGCCATTTGTAATGGTGATCCTCACGCGGTCGCCTTTGTTGGCTTTCAACGTGGGGTTGCGGGAACCATCTTTGGCAAAAAAGCCGAGCATGGTAGCTTCCAGTGCATAGTCCCGATCAAACTTCTCAGTGGGTTGTGTGGTAGTCGTTTTTTGCGCGAGGGAGTCCTGCGCGGGTACAGTCACCATGGCTAATGCCAGCGGGACGAGCATGTGTGTCAACCTGATCATATTGAACTGTTTAGGAATTTCTGTTTTAAAAGTTGAGGAATAAAGGAGGGCGGCACTATGTTTATACTTATTTGAAAAAATTCATTTTTGCTTTTGAAAAAATTCATACATTTGAGTACTCAATCTCCTTTGTTATGAAAACCGTTGCTCAGCCCGGGTCAAATTTGAAATCTAAATTCAATCACATTGACATGAACAGCAATTTTTCAATTGTGCTCTCCGCTCGAAAAGGCCTGCACACGAAAGTTTTCTATGATTTCGCGGAGGCTATCAAAATGCCCGAACGGAGATTGGCAGCCATCATGAACGTCTCTGCCCGCACTATCAGCAACTACAAGGAGGCTCAAAAGCCGTTGGAACCGCTTTACGGCGAGCATCTTTTGAAACTAATCGCACTTTTTGAAAAAGGGGAGGAATTCTTCGGGACGATCGACGAGTTCAACTATTGGCTGCAAAAGCCCTTCTGGAATTCGACGGAAAAGCCTGCTGACTGGCTGACGACCGGCGGCGGTGTGGATTTCCTAAGCGAGGAGCTCGATAAAATGGCAGAAGGTTATCCGGCGTAAAAGATGCTAGTATTCCGGATCGTCCACAAACTATATGCCCATTCTTTGTTCGCTTCCGGTATGCGGGGGAGATGGAACAGCCCAGGCAACAAAGTAATTTACGCGTCGGAGACGGTCACACTCGCATTGCTCGAAAATATGGTAAGAAGGCAGGGCGTCGGGTTCAACAGCGATTTCAAGATTATGTTTATTGAAATACCCGATGATGCCGTGACCGAATCGATCACCGAAAGCGACCTGGAAGCCGGTTGGCATGACCCGAACGATTACTCGCAATGCCAGCCGTTAGGGGACCGTTGGTTCGGCACGGGTAAGGCGCTTGTGCTGAAAGTACCTTCGGCAGTGATGCCTCTTTCAGCCAATTTTGTCATCAACACCCTCCATCCCGACTATTCAAGCGTGACGCTTGTGGATGTTACGGACCTCGTTCCCGATCCGCGGATTGACGACATTTTAAAGAAATATGGTTTTAAAGCGGGCAGTTAATCCGCTACATGCTTGCCCGCAGCCTCCTGATTTTCGACAATCCTCAATTCCGTAATCTTCCTAATCAGATCCAGCGGCATGGGTTTGTTCAACGGGAAATGCACCGAGCCTTTTGTTCCCTTGTATCCTGAAAGTTCCGTTGCAAGCACCTCGGCAATTCTTCCTGTAACCGGGTAAAGCGCAATATGCTTTTTCCATCCGGCAAAATAAATGAGATATGTACCGTTTAAATTGAATGTGGGCATATTGTAGGAAATCGTCTCCACAGCCTCAGGTGCAGCGCTCCTGATTACGCCCCGAATTTCTTGCAATGCCTTCCGCACCTCATCCGGAAAGGTAGCGATGTATTCATCTATCGAGTGGGATTTTGCGGCCATGTTCCTTAGTATAAATGAGTCGAGAAGTTAGCAAAAATTTCTACTTTCGGAAATGACTAAAACCAAACTATCCTTGATCTCGCTCGCGTTGATAGCGGGCCTGGGCCTTGTTGCCCTCAAAAGCCGGAATGCTCCGGCAAAACCAAATGCTGCCAAACGGCCTAACATCATCGTGATACTTGCCGATGATATGGGTTATTCGGATATGGGCTCCTACGGCGGCGAAGTGCATACGCCTAACCTCGACTACCTCGCTCAAAACGGCCTGCGTTACCGGCAGTTTTACAATACCTCGCGCTGTTGCCCTACGCGCGCATCCCTGCTTACGGGCCTCTACAACCAGCAGGCCGGAATCGGAAAAATGACCGAGGCTGAAAACCAGCCGGGCTACCAGGGACATATTACCGAAAATACCGTAACGCTCGCAGAGGTTCTCAAAACCGCGGGATACCAGACGGGAATGACCGGCAAATGGCACGTTTCCAACACTTTTACCCAAAAAACACCGCAGGAGCAGCTCGCCTGGCTGAATCACCAGAAGGAAGCAGGCCCTTTTTCTCCCATTGAGCAATACCCCACCAGCCGTGGTTTCGATAAGTATTTCGGGACCATCTGGGGTGTCATCGATTTTTTCGATCCTTTCAGCCTGGTGAATGGCCAGGAGCCGGTCAAAAGCGTTCCCAAAGACTATTACCATACCGACGCCATCAACGATACGACGGTCGCGTATATCCGCGAATTTGCAATATCCGACAAGCCATTTTTCCTCTATGTAGCGCAGAATGCGCCTCATTGGCCCTTGCAGGCAAAACCGGAAGACATCGAAAAATACAAGGATACTTACAAAGGTGGCTGGGAAGCCGTGCGCAAGGCGCGTTATGAAAGAATGGTGAAAATGGGTCTGGTTGACCCGAAAGTTACGCCGTTACCGGAAACACCGGCTGGCGCTATGAAGTGGGAAGAAAATCCTGATCGCGAATGGGATGCCAGGGCCATGGCCGTCCACGCTGCGATGATCGACCGCATGGATCAGGGAATCGGCCGCATTATCCAGGCATTGAAACAGACCGGCGAATTGGATAATACATTGATCCTCTTCCTGACCGACAATGGCGCCAGCCCTGAAAACTGTGCCAAATATGGCCCGGGTTTCGACCGCCCGAGCGAAACGCGCGACGGCCGCAAGATCGTCTACGCTACCGAAAAACAGGTAATGCCCGGGCCTCAGACCAGCTACGCATCGATCGGTGCGCGCTGGGCGAGTGTAGCCAACACCCCTTACCGCTATGCGAAGGCCGAGTCGTTCGAGGGTGGCATTAATACGCCGGTGATCGCCTTCTGGCCTAGTGGTATTACGGCCAAAAAAGGAAGTTACAGCGACCATACCGGCCATGTGATGGACCTGATGGCTACATTCTGTGAACTTTCCGGCGCGAAATATCCCACACAGTTCAAAAACAACGACATCAAGCCCACTACCGGCGCAAGTCTGGTCAGTTCATTTTCCAGCAAGGCTTCCAAAGGCCATTCAGAGCTGTTCAACGAGCATTTTGGTGCCCGCTATGCACGGGAGGGAAATTGGAAACTCGTGTCGCCTGCCGCCGATCCCACCTGGCAGCTTTACGACCTTTCCACCGATCATTCGGAAACCAGAAACCTGGCGGCTGCCCATCCCGAAAAGGTAAAACACCTGGCAGGCCTTTGGCACCAATGGGCCAATACCCACCAGGTATTTCCAAAACCGGGCAAACAGGCCCCTTCAAAATAGCAATCTACTAACGTCCCGAACTGCCGCCTGCATTGGTCACCATGGAACTCGTGGTGAAACTGGTGCCGGCGGTACCGGCCGTGTAAGTACCTGATGTGTATAGTCCGAAAAAGTCGGTCGTACCTGCTGTCGTACCGCCCGTGTACACCTGATAGGTTGTTCCCTGTTTCAATTTCGGGCTTGAAAACAGCATTGTGTTGTAGGCCCTCGGGATGGTGAATGTCATCGCTTCCCCATCCGAAGAGCGAATGTGCATCAACTGGTTTGCAGAGCCGGAACCCAGAATTACCGAAGGCTGGGTACTGACATTTGCTGTCGGTGAGCTGGTTGCTCCACCGGTACCGATGAGTATGCCCCCGGTAATTTTAAAGGTATTCCGGTCGCAATCGAAACCTTCTTCCGGGCCGCCCGCTGCTATGGATATGATCCTTCCTCCCGTGATCGTCATCGGGCCATTCGAATCGATACCGTCGTTGGAGGTGCTGTACACATAAATATTGCCTCCATTGATGTAAATGAAGCTGCCTGCATTCAACCCATCGTCGGCAGTTTGGATATTGAAGTCGCCGTTGTTGATCGTCAGTACGCTTTTGCTTTCGATCCCCTCGCCTGCCGATGATTTGATATTGAATGTTCCGCCGTTGATCGTCACGAACGGATCGATGCTGGTGTCGGTGTCGTAGCTCGCTGTAATGGCTTTATCGGCCACATTGACGGTGAAGTTGCCATTGTTGATCACAATGTAACCTTCCTCGCACTGAATGCCGTCACCTGCTGCGGTGATGCTTACCGTGCCGCCATCGGCGATGAACGCGTCGTTGGTGTGAATACCATCGGACGCCGCTCCGGTGACCGTGATATTACCACTAATTATTCGTACGTAATCGTCGCTGCAAATGGCGTGCTTGTAATTGGCTTTCAGGCTCAGCGCGCCTGCCCCGCTGAAAATCATTTGCCCCTCGCTGAATAGCGTCGCTTTCATATCTTCCTCCCCGCTGGCGGTATAGCTCGCTCCGTCGGTCAACGAATTCGTCGTATTATCATTCAAAACAATAAAGGCACGTTTCTCCGACTGGATATTAATTGCCGGACCATCGGCATTGGTAATGCTAACGCCATTGAGCGTAAGCTTGAACTTCTTATCGCTGTAAATCTTGACAGAACCATTCGTTGTAGTTCCCGACAATACGTATTCTACTTCCGCTACCGTGGCATTGATTATCACATCACCGTTCGACTCCGTTACCGTCACCCCACTGCCCGCCAGTGGATTGGTGATAGTGACAGCACTTCCAAACTGGATGGATACAACCGATGAAAAAGCAGAGTTAGCCAAAAGGTCATCCTCATCGGCGGCTGTGCCCGTGTCACCTTCCGGCGCGGCGGAGACAAAACTGACGCTATCGATATTAATCGAGCCATCGGCATTGGTATTGCCCGGATCTACCGTACTATCGTCGTCTTTGGAACAAGCGAGACATGTCGCCACGAGCAGCGCCGCGAATGCGGCCCTTGTAAACTGTGAAATTCGGAGGTTCATACTGAGTTATGATTGGTGCGCAGAATTGTTAACTACGCCTCAGTACGCGGTTGCATCTGTGTGTGACGCAGTGTTACAAATTTTTGCTTTACCGCACATCTCAAAGCACCAGCTTATACCCTCTTCCCCGGATATTAATAATCTGAATTTTAGGATCTTCCCGTAAATACCGGCGAAGTTTGGTGATGAAGACGTCGAGGCTGCGGCCGTTGAAGAACGAATCGTCGCCCCAGAGTTCGGTGAGGACTTCGCTGCGGCCCAGGACCTCGTTGCGTTGCTGGTAAAGGCGCCGGAGGAGTTCGGCTTCGCGGTGGGATAATGTCACCTCGTGGTCGTCGACGGAGAGTTTTTGTTTGGCAGGATCGAAAATGTAGCGGCCTATTTTGAGCGTTCCGTTCGCATTCATGCGCTGCGCTCCTGTACGCAGGAGTGCGTTGATGCGTGCGACGAGTTCGTCGAGGCTGAATGGCTTTTTCAAATAATCATTTCCTCCCAACTCAAAACCACGAACGACATCCGATGTTTGGGAACGGGCGGTCAGGAACATGATCGGTGTATGCGGGTCGTCGCGGCGGATTTGTTCAGCCATCGTGAATCCGTCCATATCGGGCATCATGATATCGGCGACGACAATATCGGGATGATGCTCGCGGTATTGGGCGAGGCCGTCCGTACCGTTGGCGGCATACAGCACATCGAACCCTCTGTAAACCAGACTATCTTTCACAATCATTCCCAGCGCGGGCTCATCCTCGATGAATAGTACGGTAGCCATTTTTCAAAATTTTAAAACAAATGCACTCCCCTTGCCCGGCTCACTGGCCAGACTGATGCTACCGCCATGTTTCTCTACTACCTGCCGCACGTACGCCAGGCCGAGGCCGAAACCTTTCACCTGATGCAAATCGCCCGTCGGGACGCGGAAGAAACGATCGAAAACCGATGCCTGGTAAGCCTTCGGGATACCGATCCCATTGTCGGCAACGGTGAGTTGCCAGCCATGCGGCTCCTGCTCATAGTTGAAGGAAATGGTCACGCGGTCATAGGAGTATTTGATCGCGTTGTCGATGAGGTTATTAATGACATTTCCAAAATGCATCCTGTCCACCTGCACCATGGTACCGAATGGGATATGCATATTAAAAACCACCGTTTTCGCGGCTTTGATGCGGTGACTGGCGGCCAGCTCACACAAGATTTCGGCCAGGCTCACCGGCTCTGTGCGGAATTCGAATTCCTGCTTCTCTTCCACGGCCAGGTTCAACACTTTTTCCACCAGGTCCGACAGCCTTTGAAGGTTGGTTTGGGAAATTTGCAGGTATTCTTCCGTTTTGCGCGGATCATTCAACACACCGAAATTCAATAGCGCATCCACAGCCGCATTGACGGTCGCGATGGGTGTTTTGAGTTCGTGAGTCATATTGTTGATGAAGTCGTTTTTGATGTCGGAGAGCTTCTTTTGGCGCAGGATCGTCCGAAGCATAAACACAAAACAGCCTGTCGTGAGGAGCAGGAGCATCAGGGAGCAGCCCAACAACCACGCCATACGTTTCAACAGGTATGGGACAGGCGTTTCAAAAGTGGCCTGGACGAACAGATGTCGCACCGGATTGATGGGCAAGGGTAAAGTCCTGAATCGGTCATCACTTTGCCTCCTCAAACCATTAAAAATGATCACGTTATTAGCTCCCGCCTTCGGATGAATGTACAAGGTATCCAGCAAAAAAGCCGCCTGAATATCCCTTCTTGCCAATTCGGCCTGATAAGCTGCATAAATTTTCTTGAGATCTACCCTGCCGCCTTCCCTCCATTCCTGCACCACAAATCTGGAAATGCGGCGCGCAAGCGTATCAGCCGGTGCGACTATAACGCTATCGTTGTTGAACTGGTAATAAAACCGGGATGCTTCGCCGCTGCGAACGCCCAGGCGCCTGACCACCACACGCGCATCGCGGGCAACACTGCCCGGCGCCTTTTTTGTAACATCGCCGCGGGGAGGTTCATTAGGGACATCACCGCCGGGCGGCTTGGAAGGGGCATTTTGCTCTCTCATTAAAACGCGTGCATTGTCAAGCTGCTGTCCCTCCACAACCTGAAACAATGCGTCCTGAACCACATTAGCGAATTGCTGCCTGTTGAGTCGGTAGGTCGTCAGAAGCCAATATCCCTGGAATGCATTGATCGCGACAATGCAGGCGGTCATGAGCCAGAAAATCGATCGGATACGGCGGTTCGTCATACCGCAAAGCTACGCTTTCCCGACGGATGATTTCCGGAACCTTAACACTATTTAACACAAAATAGCATTGATTAATAAGGCCTTTTAGCGCAGGAGTGAAATCGCCGGCGCTTCCCTGCGGTGAAATATCCGAACGCCGTTCAGCTCCCTCACCAGCCGGTAATGGCGCCGCACATACTCGCGCACGACCGGCACTTTGTCGTGGGGTAGAAAAAGATCCCCACGCTCCGAATAGTCGCGGATCATCGCTTCAATGAAGATTTTCGGTTTGTTTTCTTCCATATCTTCCACAAAATCACGCGTCCAGTTTGGAACGAGCGGTGATTTCATCGAAAAATGAAAGGTATGCACATCGCGGTATCCCATGGGACGCTGCGCTTCCACGAGCAGCCCGTCGCGCCAGCCCCATACCACCACCGGGTCCGAAGAGCGGCTATTCTGTACGATATGGCCCACCACCTTTTTGTCGATATCGTCGCGTTTATCGTAAGCAACATCCTTATCGAGGTATTTAAGGCTTACAAGCGTTTGTGCAACGCCGCCGAGCAGCAGCAGGCCCACGGCATATTTCCGAACCTCCGGCTGGGTTACCGACAGGAATAGTGCATTAAAAATCAGCAAGGGAACGAAGAGGAAGAGCTTATAGTGCTCGAAATTATTGCCCGATTGCAGCACCGCGTAAATGCTTAGCAGTAAGAGCAAAAAGGTAAAAACAAACGGCATCCAATTGGGTTTGAACTCTGAACGCCACTTTTTGAACGACAAAACGGGTAATACAACAGCCAGCATAGCCAGCGTGAGCACGTAAATACCCGAGCTGGTCGCATAAAAAATAAACCGCACAACACGGCCGGGACTGAACCGTTCGGCTATGGGCATGGAAGAAAACTGTGTCGTAAAGGAATAATAAAAGTAGTTCCAGAAATAGTTGTTCCAGAAAACGTCCAGCTTGCCGCGTAAACCATAAAACACGTTGATCAGCACGGTGGGCAAAAGGCACCCAACTACTAATGCCGCCATATTTCGCCAATCCTTCCTTTGCGCCATGGCGAGTAGTAAAAATGCTCCGGTGAGCAATCCCATCGGGGCATTTTGAAATTTGGCATAAACAAGACTTCCCAGCAATACACCCCCAAAAGTGGCAACCACAGGGCTCGTCCATCGGCGGTAGAAGTACAAAAAGAACAATGCGACGCCCGCAGTCACCATGAAAATGCTGCTATGCTCGGAATTGTAGGCGGCGAAAATATGGCAGATTGTGCCCAGAAACAGCGCAAGGCTCCAAGTGAGTACCAAGCTGAGACTTTTCCCAGCAAACAACTTACATATCTGATACAGAAGCAGTACCGTCCCCGTCCATAGCAGCAAACCGATGATTTCAGCGCTGCTGTAACTAACCGGCATCCCTGCCCATGAGCCCGCGAGCAACGGAAATACCGTCAGCGGACGCGCGTCGGTGTAGTTCAGTAATGTCCAGAGCTTATCGGGGTAATGATTGATGGCTATCACCGCGCTGAGCCAGGTGCTTGTATCGATATCATACTCCCTATCCCGCAAAAACGGGAATCTTACAGCCCATACCAGCACCAGCATGATGGCGATTATTGCTGCTGCGTCTTTTCCGGAAACCTTGCGTTTGGGGTCATTGATATACACCTTATAAATCCACAAAGTCGATAGAAAAAAAACAACAAACAGGAATAGTTTGAAGTAGAGATTATAAATCATTAGTTAACAGAGGGTTGCTTAAGGTTGAGTTCGATAAACCAATATAAGGCAGGCCCCCTGATAATGCGCTATGGAATGTAACTTTTCTTAGTTTCCGGTCTGGAATTGGTACCAAGAGCGCTTTTTATTGAACTCTTTCAGGATTTCGTATTAACACTACTTAACATTAAATAGCAGAACCTTACAAACCGTCGCCTGACCTTTGATCCATCAAATCAAAAACACGGTGACATTATGAAAAAGCTCCTGACAATCATTGCGCTGCTCCTGGCCGCAGCTCCTGACATGCTCGCACAAACCTCCGGACAAATCAATTACGAAGTCGTCCGGAAAATCGACCAATCGCGGTTACGCTTTATGGTAAACGGCGAAGAGGTGAAGCAGGGCGACCCCAACTTCCCGACGGACGTGCCCGACACCCGCACGATCGGCCAGAAAGTGCTGTTCGCGGGAAACCTTGTGCGCGAAAACCGCGATGAGGAAAACACGATGAAAAGGGTCATACAAGAACCCGGCGGTATGCCGCAGGTGACTAATGCAGGTCGCCCGTTTGAAGAATATGCGGTGATCGACATTGCCGGCCAGAAAGTGCTGACGTTTGTGACCGTAGGAAAAGATAAAGAGGCGCGCACCTACAAAACCGAAGCGCCGATTGAAACAACAGCCGGGTGGCAGCTCACGCAACAGACCAGGAAAATCGCAGGCTATTTGTGCCAGAAAGCGGTGGTTAATTACCACAAAGAACCCTATGCGGTATGGTTTACAACCGAATTGCCGTTCCGGTACTCGCCGGTCCCCAACCTCACACCCGAAAAAGGAGTGGTGCTGCTTGTGGAAGGAAGCAAGGAGCAGTTCAGGGCTACGAAAGTGAGCCTGGGCAAAGTCGACGATAAGGCTGTCATGCCCGATGTTCAGGCCGAGAATGTGAGTACGGAGCAAATGACCGACATCCGTCAGAAAGCAATGGCAGATTTTCACCAAAAAATGGGACCTGGCGGTGGAGGCATTTAAACTGATTTGCTGCTTGCTGCTGCTTTCGCTCTCGCCCCTGTTTGCACAAAAGGTTACCCCGGGAGGCAGCCCTCAGGCAGGTGGAATCAGCGGCATCGTGCTCGACTCGGCTTCGCGCAAGCCCCTGAGGATTGCGTCCGTCTCCCTTCTGCACGCACGGGACTCCGCATACGTAACCGCGACGACTACCGGCGGCGATGGTGATTTCCTGTTCCGGAAAGTCGCGCCAGGCTCCTACCGACTGCTCGTCACTTTTATGGGGTATAAAAATATATCCCTACCCATTACTGTAACGCGTGACGCCTCCTTGAACGTAGGAACGCTGCTCATGACCGAGCAGGGCACGCAGCTCAATGAGGTGGTGATCAAACAGGAACGCGCACCGGTGACGATCAAACAGGATACAATCGAATTCAATGCGGGTTCATTCAAAACGCAACCCAATGCGCAGGTGGAGGAGTTGCTCCGCAAGTTGCCGGGCGTGGAGGTAGCACGCGACGGTTCCATTAAGGCCAACGGCCAGGCTGTGAACAAGGTGCTCGTGGATGGCAAGCCGTTTTTTGGTAACGATCCTAAAATGGCGACCCGCAACTTGCCAGCCGACATTGTCGACAAGGTCCAGATGTTCGATCAATCATCCGATCAATCGCAGTTTTCGGGTGTGGACGACGGCGACCGCGAGCGGACGATCAACATTACCATTAAGAAGGATAAAGGGAAAGGCTATTTCGGGCAAAATGCATTGGGTGCAGGTACCAAAAACGGCGAGCAGTCGGCGCGCTACGAGGCAAAGCTGAACGTGAACCGCTTCAACAACCACAATGGCGGGCCTAACCGGCAGATTTCGGTCATTGGGCAGGCCAATAACCTGAACCAGCAGAATTTCACGATGTCGGCGGGAGGCGGCGGTCCGCAATTAATAGGCCAGCCCGGCGATGGCGGTGACGATGGACCAGCCGCGCCATCCAATATCACCGAGGTAGCCGCTTTGGGCGCTAACTACCGGACCGAGAGTAGCGCAGTCAAATGGGGCAAGCGCTCTGAAATGGCCGCCAGCTATTTCGCCAACCGCGCAGTCACCATCACCGATCAGCAAAGTCATCGGGAAAACATACTGCCCGGCCAGTCGTTCCTGACCGACCAAAGCAATTATTCCAAAAACACGCAGCTTACGCACCGTATCAATGGCCGCTTCGACCTGCCGATCGACTCGCTGACCAGTCTGCGGCTCACGCCCAATGTCAGTTTCCAAACGAAAGATTTGCTAAGCCAAAGCAACAGTTATTCGTACCGGTCGATAACAGATTCCCTAAATAGAGGCCTCACCCATTACGACCTCCATGGAACCGGATTGAATGGCTATAATAATCTGTTGCTGATGCGGAAGCTCCGGAAAGAAGGCCGGTCCTTGTCTGCAAACCTGAACACCATATTGACCACGAGCAATACGACGGCCTACAACCGGTCGGAGAACACCTTCTTCGACACACTGACGACCGGCGCCCGGCAAAACATCGACCAGCGTAACGCACAAGAGCAATCGGCTTTCCAGAACACCATGACCGTTTCTTTCACCGAGCCCATTTCTTTTACCAAAAAACTGGAATTCAGGTATGCATATAGCAACAATTTCGGAAAGCTATTCCGAAATGTGGCCAATAAAACCGAGGAAACCGACGAGTATGACCGGCCCGACGCTTCATTGAGCAGAAACTTTGTGAATACCTTTGAAACCAACCGGCTGGGCGCCACTTTCCAAACCCGGCGGTTGCGCTACACCATCGCATTGGGTGCAGACGCGCAGCTGGCATCCCTGCGGCCTGTCGACCGGTCCAGCGACGCCGGTTACCGCTCGCGTTACGGGTACTTTATGCCTAATGCGCTTTTTTCATACACATTCAGAGGAAACAAGAACCTGCGGCTGCAATACCGGACGCGCGTCGTCTCGCCGGGCATCACACAGCTCATTCCCGTTGCAGACAATTCCAATCCACTCAATATCAGCATTGGAAACCCTGCATTGCGGCCTGAATACTACCACAACCTCACGCTCACATTCAGCACCTCGTCGCGGGGCGGCACGGACAACCTCTTTATTTTCAGCAGTTTCAATCAAAGCAACAACCGCATCGGCGTTTCCACTGCCACCAACAGTTCGGGGGCGCAGGTTACAACGCCGATCAATACGAGAGGGTTTATATCGGGCAATGGATTTGTGGGATTAAGTAAAAAGATAGAGCCGTTACGGCTTTCGGTTAACCTCAGTACGCAGGGAAGCGTTGCCCGCAATACGAATGTTATCAATGAATCGGACAACGTAACCACTTCTACCTCCATCGGACAGGGTATCCGGCTGCAATCCGATTACAACGGCCGGATCGATTATGGCCTGAGTGCACGCATTACGTATCAGCAGGCTCGGTATTCCCTTTTATCCCAACAAAATATGCAATACTGGTCGCAATATGCGACGGGAGACGTGCATTGGCAGCTTCCCGGTAACATTGTTATCGCGTCGGACCTTACCTACACCGGTAACACCGGCCGCGCCGAGGGATACAACCAGCGTTTCCTCCTCTGGAATGCCTCCGTTTCCAAACAGTTTTTACGTACGAAGCAAGCTGAGGTCCGGTTGCAGGTCTTCGACCTCCTCAACCAGAATCGCAGCCTTATCCGGAACACCGGCGACGCCTATATCGAAGACGTCCGCAGCCGGATATTGAAGCGGTATTTCCTGATCAGCCTTGTGTACAATCTCAGGAAATTCGGGGTGTGAAGTTATGGTTCTCCCACCACCAACCGGCCTTTGGACTCTCCTGCCCCTCTGCCTGTGAGTGTATAATAGTAGGTACCTGGTGCCAGTTTCGAAATATCCAGCAGCTGGCTGTCGGAAGTAATGCTGAGCGATAATGCGGCTTTTCCGTTACTATCGCTCAGCTGGAACTCGCCCCCTCCGACAGCCAGCCCATTCGCCAGCGTAACCTGACTATTGGATGGATTAGGATACACAATGAAATCTTTTAGCGGGATCTTCTGCCGGGGCATCTCCACGGAAGGGCCGGTAAAAGTGCTGATGAGCCCCCTTTGCGTAGCCACATACAAACGCCCGTTCGCATACGCCAAGCCATAGGTGTAGTACCCTGCCAAAGTATCCACCGCCGTCCAGGCTTCCGAAAGCGGGGCGCCAATGCGCCGGCTGTAAAGGATTGTATGGTTATCCCCAAAATTCACTGCCGCATAAATATGTGTGGCAGTAGCTGTTGCCCGCGAAACGCTTCCGCTCCGCATGCCCGCGGGTACGTGTGTCCAGGTAGCGCCGTTGTCGGCACTCGCAAAAGCCTTGGAATTGGTAAATGCCCAGATATGCTTGCCC
Source organism: Dyadobacter jiangsuensis (assembly GCF_003014695.1). GTDB lineage: Bacteria > Bacteroidota > Bacteroidia > Cytophagales > Spirosomataceae > Dyadobacter > Dyadobacter jiangsuensis. The sequence goes on from NZ_PYAS01000008.1 coordinate 197,531, forward strand.
GTTTGTACAAAATCGAAGGTAATGAGCCCGGGAAGAATGCGACCGCCATGGTAGCGGATGTCCCACCGGCCGGTTTTATCATCCAAAACGGCAAGCGTACCATTCGCACCCATGCCGCCGATCAGGCAACTGTCGGTGTTGATAATTGCATTGAAACTGTAACTACTCCTGAAATCGAGACCGTTGTTAAATGCCGCCCAGGCGGTACCAGCCGCATTGAGCTGCTGTACACCCTGGTCGTCGGTGGCTACATATAAGGTACCTTTTCTTTCGGCAAACCGGACCGGTGCAGTCCCGGAAAGCCCCTGGGAGGCGAAGCGCCAGCTTTTGCCATTGTCGGTACTTTCATAAATGCCCTTTCCATAGCCGGTAGCGTACAGCTTGCCTTTGAAGGCGGCAAGGTCGTCGATTCCCGAGGGTGCCGGATTGAATTCCGAGGATGCCGTCCACGACGTTCCCCACCGATCGGCCACATATACCTGGCTGGCGCCGGCCGCATAAAGTTTCCCGCCAAGATTGCGTATCGCGTATATGTCGCTGGTCGGCACCTGCGTCTCCGCACGCCAGACGATGCGTGCAGCGCTTGTCAGGTCGCCGGATGTCGCATCGGACTGTGCCCATGCGTATTGAAAAGAAAGTAAACTGAGAAGGAAGCAAATGATTTTCATGGCTAACAAATGTTGTTGAAAACATGATGTCGTAAATACCACAAAAATGGTTTGTAAGGATTGAGTGAACGGTCCAGATTCCCGCCCTTAAAATGACAAAAAGCGTGCTATGGTAGCTCCATGACACGCTTCTACATTACTGTTCGTTTATCGGCTTATTATTCTTTCTTGGATCTGAAAATCTGTGCTGTTACGAGCTGTTTTTTACCCATTATCCTGACCATCAGATAACTAATAATTTCGCGCTCTCACACGACGTAAAATTAGTTCTATAATGGAAATAACAAATACTTCCATGTTATTTTTTTACCAAAAGGTAGAGCTATCAATTACGTGCCTTGCTAACCTTCCTCGCTCCCCATTTCCACGTCAAAACCAGCCCGGTAATACTCACAAGCGTTCCGCCGATCATCAGCACCATCACCACAATGTCCCACAGCGGTCGCTTGTAAACCAGAAAACTGAAATCAAAGCAGTGCAAGCCGTGGTACAGCCAGCGTTCCAGCCGGCTCAGGTCCTGGTGTTTCAAAACAACCTGTGCCGTAGCGGGATCGACGTAATACCACTTTTCGTCCTCCAACGCCATTTTCACCCGAAGCACCGGCAGGCGTTTTTCATGGTTTTTAGCGTAGTAATAATCGTCGTATGCATACAGCATAACTGCTTCCTTCAATGGCACACCTGCGTTCATTTCTTGCAATTTTGAAACAAGTGGTTCCAATGGCAGTCGGGCAAGCGGTGCTGCGTGTATGTCGTTCGCTGCGAGCAGTTGCGTATGATGCTCGTCGGCATATGCGGTATAATAAGGCTTCCCATTCCATTGCGTCAGATGGATCTCCCTGGTATCCAGCACCGAACCTAGTTTTTCCGCTGCGACGACCGATGAAATGCTGAACTTTTTCGCATCCAGTACACCTCCCGTCCACATGAAAGACTCTTCCGGTTCGAGCCGCGTAAACGGCGCCCAATCCCAGGGAGTCATGGAAAGCAGCCCGCTGAATACCCATGTAAAAACGAACAACCCAAATGCGAAGCCGGTGTAATGGTGCCAGCGAAACCATTTCTTCTTGTAAGGGCTGAATGCCACCCCGCGATTGCGCTTGTACCGCACGAAGCCCATCACCATACCCGTAATGCACATCAGGCAGCCGATTGTGGATGACCATACGATGATATCATTCCAAAGCGGGCGATTTCTGAGCAGTACTGTCGGGTAAATCCAATGCGGAATCGGTCCCAGCCAGGCCAGGAACCTTTGTTTGGCATTCACCATTTGCACCACTTCGCCCGCCTGCGCAGCCACATACACGTAGGTGCGCGCGCGGTCGGCCATATGCACGCGGTACACCGGCGTGGCGTACCCCTGCGAACGCGCAGCGGCCATCCATTGATCTATTTCCGTCAGGAATTCGACTCTTTCGATGCTCCCTCCTCTCATGAAACGAACAGCCAGCTGCACGGCCAAAGCGGAATCCGCACCTTCAAATAATGCCCCATCATCTGCAAAAACAGCCTGATACCTGCCCTTGGTCGTGGTGAGGCGGTATACCGGACGATCGAGCAGCATTCCCAACCGAATGGAGCGCAAAGTATCTTTGACTCCCGCGCTGTCGAGTGCCTGTGCAATTGTAAGGTTTGCTTTACTGAAATCGGGAGCCGGAAGGCGTTGAAGCCGCTCATGGTACCGCATGGTCGGGTATTTCACGTACATCATCGCGAAGCCCGAGAGAAACCAGACTACGAAGAGCAGGCTTAACGCGAAGCCCAGGTAGCGATGGACAAGCAGAGTTAGTTTTACCAGCTTTTTCATTATTCAGCCCGTACAAATCTCTTGATTTGTGGAAACCATTTGCTATAAACTATACCTCAAACTAACCAGAAAATTCCGCGTGGTTCCCGGCGAGAACTGGTTCGCATAGATCGCATTGGCATAATACCGCTCATTGAACAGGTTATTAATGTTCAACCGAATACCCACGCGCCCAATGCGGTACCCCAATGCCAGATCAGCCAGTGTGTAAGCCGGCATCACGAATGTGTTGGTGCTGTTGGTAAATGTCTCGTCCATGTAGTTGACACCCGCGCCTAAGCTCGCCCCTTTCCACGCGCCGTTCTGTACCTCGTAGTTCAGCCACACATTCACCATATTCGCCGGTGCAAATGCTACCTGCTTCCCGGCCACCGGATTGAGTTCCGCGCCGTCAAAAGGCAGGTATTTCGCTTTGGAAAAGGTGTAGCCTGCCGTCACGTCCAGGCCACGCGCCAGGCTTCCGTTCACCTCGGCCTCAAACCCTTTCGACTCGGCAGATCCAATACGCTTGTAAATGCCGCCGGGCAGCGCTTCGAGCTGGTTGTTTTTACGCATGTAGTAGAATGCCAGGTTAGCCGTCCATTTCGCACTCATTTCCAGCCTCGATCCCACTTCTCCCTGATACCCGGTTTCCGGATCGAACGTCTCGCCATTCGGCGCTACACGGCGGGCTGGTTTGAAATAGGTCGAGTAAGAGCCGTACACCGAAAGCACTTCCACAGGCTGGTAAACCAGTCCGGCGCGGTAGGTCAATGCCGATTTTGAAATCTTCGATTCGGGGCCTTGCGATGTCACATGCCGATCCGTATCGACCTGATCCGTGTAATAAGTGCCGCGGAAGATATCGTAGCGCAAGCCGATCAAACCTTTCAGTTTCTCGCTGATTTTGATCCAGTCTTGCACATAAATTCCGTGCACATTCTCCATCGTAGCCCGGTAGTAGGTATCCTTAAAATCAATATAACCCTGATTCAGAATGGGGTTACGCACGGCTACGGTTGCATTCTTCCCCGGCCCGAAAACGTCGCCGTTATAGGTCTTACGATCGAGCAAGCTCAGCGAATAGCCGGCCAGCAGCTTGTGTGAAATCCCTTTGGTATCAAACTCGTAAGTCAGTTCCAACTGATTTTGTAACGGCTTGGTGAGGTGATTGAAATAGAACGGAAACGATCGGTTTAATGAATCCAATGTGGTATTGAACGACAGCTCCTCGGTCGAGAAATAGTCGATGTTATCGTCGTAATAGGAAAGCTGGTCCGAAAGCGTCAGGCCGGAATTGAAACGGTGCACATATTTGAGCTGATAATCGTAGCGCGTGTGTTTCAGGAAATCAGCGGGGTCGTTGTAGCGCGTCCCGCGGTCCATACCCGGTGCGAGTCGGCTGCCTTCGAGCATCGGCAGGCCGGTATCGGTGTCGTAAATGTCCTTATTAGCACCGATAGTGAGGTAAAACAGGTCGCGCTCTGTGGGCGTGTATTCCAATGCCAGGTAACCGTTGTTGGTATTCGAGCCCGAGTGGCGGTAGCCGTCTGTATCCGACATCCCGAAGTCGATTCGGTAACGCAGCTTGTCGTTGATCGGCCCGCCCGCGCCCGCACGGATGCGCCGCGTATTGAAGCTGCCATAAGCCACCGAAAAATCAGCTTTGAAATCCGCCGAAGGCCGTTTTCGGGCAATATTAATAATCCCTCCCAAAGCCGAATGCCCAAACAGCACCGAAGCCGGTCCTTTCAGTACCTCCACGCTTTCCACATTGGCGAGGTTGGTGTTAGGTGCGCTGGTAGAAATGTTATGCCGCTCATCGCGCACGCCATCGACCATCAGTACAAAATTGGAAAAACCACGGATCGTGAAATGCTGAAAGCCGCCGTAAGTGTTGTTGGCACGCACGCCGGTAGTGTTTTTCATGGCTTCCTGCAAATCGTCGATGCCCCGCTGCTCGATCGTGCGCGCCGAAACGGCCGAGGTCGTCAGCGGCATGTCCCGTAAAGGCACGTCAATTTTATTAATGCCCGAAAACGCATTGCGGTGCGTACCGGAAACCGTCACTTCCGACAAGTGATGGGTACGGGCCACGTCTGGTCGGGCCACGCTTGGTCGGGCCACGCTGTCGGCAGGATTTACAGGTGCGGTTTGTGCCAATGCACTACTCCAAGGAGATACCAGTGCCACTGCCAGCAGGGCACACAGAGAGGCCTCCCCGATTCTGCCATACCGCGGGCAGCGGGTCGTAAAACTGAACATACTTTTAACCGTTTAAGGTGAGTAATGATCCGAAAAAGGCAGGTCTCCTGACTTGTAACATTTATGCCGTCCTTCCCGGTACAATGTTGAATGATTGAATGACTGAATGACCGAATGACCGAATAGATTTCTATTCAATCATTCAATCATTCGGTCATTCAACATTACAGTACCAGTGGACATCATCTGGCATAAACTGCATTCGTTACTTACAGTTGCGCGACAGTTCGTGATTTGCACACGATTCCCTATTAATTCACTGAATGTGAAACCTTTTCCTGTTGGAAAATAAATTAAAGAACTTGTTTGGGGCGCAAAGTTACTATTTAGTCCTAGTTTGCGGCATCAAATCGGAAAGAATAGTCACTGCAACAAAAGATCATATGGAAAGACATGTCGAGATTCGGGTCCGGCATTGGGTGTTTGTGGACGAGGTCAAATTTTTCGGTCCCGGACGCTACGAGTTGCTCGAACGCATCGCCGAAACGGGCTCCATCGCGCAGGCCGCCAAAGAGATGGGGCTATCCTACAAAAAAGCATGGGCGATGGTCGACGCGCTCAATACGCTGGGTAAAGGCCCGTATGTGGTCACCCAAAAAGGCGGTACCAAAGGCGGCGGTACTGTCCTCACCGACACGGCCCGGGATGTGATGGCCGCCTACAAACGACTCAACGACAAGCTCCTCGCCGCATTGGCAGAAGAACAGGCACTGTTGTCACTCATCTGACGCAACTCGTCAATTTTTTCCCCTCTATTGGCAGGGACTCGTTATATTTGCGATATATCCGTTTATACATATCGCTTTCGAATGAGAAAACTGCTATTACCACTACTCACTCATCTTGCATTTGCCGCACTGGCACAGGAAACTCCCTCTTCCACCGATCGTACCTTCCAGCTGGGCGAAGTCCGGGTGTCGGGCATCAGCAACCGCGACAGCATCGCTTCCCGCCTCTCCTACCGTACCATCGAGCAATTCAACCGTAATGACCTTTCCAATGCATTGAATATCCTGCCCGGCGTGAGCATTGCCAACGTGGGGCCGCGCAATGAATCGGTCGTGTACGTGCGCGGCTTCGACCTGCGCCAGGTGCCTGTGTACATCGACGGCGTGCCCGTGTATGTGCCTTACGACGGTTACGTGGACATGGGCCGTTTCACCACGTTCGATCTGGCCGAGGTGAATGTTTCCAAAGGTTTCGCTTCTATTTTATACGGTGCCAATACCATGGGCGGGGCGATCAACCTCGTTTCGCGGAAGCCGGTGAACAAGTTTGAGATCAATGGCCGGGCCGGCATTTTCAGCGGCGATGGTTACCGGTGGAACGTGAATGCGGGTTCGAGGCTGGGCAAATTCTTCTACCAGATCGGCGCTTCGCAGCTCAAACAGGACACTTACCCGCTTTCCGATGATTTCAAACCCCGGAAATACCAGCAGACAACCGACCGGGAGAATGCCTATCGTGACGATCTCAAGTTCAGCGTCAAAGCCGGTTTCACCCCCAATGCGACAGACGAATATGTGATTGGGTATGTCAATCAGCGCGGCGAAAAAGGGACGCCGCCTTATGTCGGAGATGACTCCAAAATCACCACCCGCTTCTGGAAATGGCCGAAATGGAACAAGCAGAGCCTGTATTTTATCTCGAATACCGCCATCGGCGAGAAAAACAAAGTCAAAACGCGACTCTACTACGATACTTTCGTGAACTCGCTGTTCAGCTACGACGACACTACCTACACGGCTCAAACCAAAGGCTACGCATTCCAGAGCTTCTACGACGACTATACCCTGGGCGGCAATGCCGAGTTCGAATCGCGGGCCTGGGATAACAATGTGTTCAAATTCAACGTGCAATACAAGCGCGACATCCACCGCGAGCACGACAAAGGCGAGCCAGTGCAATCCTACATCGACAATACCATTTCAATCGGCATCGAAAACACCTATCAGATCATCCCGTCGCTGGCCGTTGTGCCCGGCATTAGTTTCAATGCCCGCAATGCCGGCAAGGCGCAGGAATACAATGCCACTACCAAAGAACTGAGCGACTTTGCCGACAGTAAAAACAACGCCGTCAATGCGCAAATAGGGCTTTTCTGGGACATTAATGACAGTCACTCGCTCCGCGGGAGCGTGGCACGCAAAACCCGCTTCGCCACGATCAAGGACCGCTACTCTTACCGCATGGGCCAGGCCATTCCCAATCCCGACCTGCATGCCGAGGTAGCATTGAATTACGATCTGAGCTATTCCGGCAAAATAGCCGAAAAGCTTGCATTGCAAGCCAGCGTCTTCCAAAGTAATATCGACGATATTATCCAGCAAGTGGACAACGTGCAGCCCAACCGCTTCCAGTTGCAGAATGCCGGAAAAGCCCGTTTCTATGGTGCAGAAGCCGGTTTTGATTACCGGATCATCAACGGCTTGAAGCTCGGCTCGAACTATTCGTTTATCAAACGGAAAAACAAAACGAACCCGGCCATTCTGTTCACCAATGTACCGGAACACAAGGTATTTACCTACGCCGATTTCTCGTTCCTGAAAGTAGCCAACCTGCTCGCCAGCGTCGAGAACAACAGCAGCCGTTACAGCACCAGTTATGGTACAAAAGCAGGTGCCTACACGCTGGTGAATGCAAAAGCCTCGGTAAAATTGTATAAATTCATTTCGGCCGAAGCCGGTGTCAACAACATTTTTGACAAGAATTACAGCCTCGTGGAAGGCTTCCCGGAAGCAGGCAGGAATTTCTTCGTGAACCTGGTATTCAATTATTTTTAAACAATGTCGGGACGTCGCAAGGTATTGACGAAGTACAAGTTGGGGGGCTCAGGGTGGATTGTCACCATCCTGAGCGCCACTTTCTGCGTCTTCGCCGGTATGGTTTCCGTTACGCACAAAGCACCGGTTCCTTACGAGCTGAAATACCCGGCCAACTTCGGCTCGCGTTTCACCATTCCCGCCGACAATCCAACCACACAGGAAGGCGTGTACCTAGGCAGAATGCTTTTTTACGAAAAGCGGCTTTCGGCCAATAACAAGCTATCGTGCGAAAGCTGCCACGAGCAAAAGCGCGCATTCACCGACGGCCGCCCGGTAAGCATGGGAGTCGACGGCAGTTTCACTCCGCGCAGTTCGATGTCCCTGGCCAACCTGCTCTGGGTACGCAACTTCTTTTGGGACGGCCGCTCCCAGAGCCTCGAAGCACAGGCGGCGTTTCCGCTCACCGATCCGCATGAAATGGGGCAAACACTGGCCGAGTCCGTGAAAAAGCTGCAAAAAACCGCTCCCTATCCCGCCCTTTTCCAGGGCGCATTCGGCGAAACCGGCATTACCGAGCAAAACATCCTGAAAGCGCTCGCGCAGTTTGAAAGGACATTGATTTCGGCCGACTCACCCTATGATCGCTACATGGCAGGCCGGTACCAGCCCACAGAAACAGAATTACGGGGAATGCAGCTCTTCGAGAACGGCCCTGATCCCCGGCGCGGCATCCGCGGCGCCAACTGCGGGCATTGCCATGGCGGCCCGAAAACTTTCAAGGAACTATTCCACAACAACGGCCTCGACAGCGCATTTACCGATCCCGGCCGCGAAAAGGTTACCGCTCAGTCCATGGACAAAGGCCGTTTCCGCGTGCCGACACTCCGTAATATTCTGCTTACAGCGCCTTACATGCACGATGGCCGCTTCAAAACCATCGAATCTGTCCTCGACCATTACAGCGAACACATTCAGCAAAGCGCAACGCTCAGCAGTTTTTTACAGGATATTTCCAATGAAGAAGGTGGAAAAAGCCTCAGCCTCGCACCGCAGGAAAAGCAGGATATCATCGCATTCCTGGGTATGCTCACCGACTCGGCATTTATGACCAATCCCGCATTTACCAATCCGCATTCCATTTCAAAAGCCCAACAACATGCAAGGAATCAAGACATTCAACAGCAAATTTTTCCTGTGCGCAGCACTCCTGTGCGCCCTCATAACGCATACGTACGCGCAAACCGCGGCTACACTAACTGTCTCCGGCGAAGTAGCCACGCCGCTCGAACTCAAAGCGCAGGACTTGGCATCCATGAAGCAAGTCAGCCATAAAGTGAAAGACCGCGATGGCAAAGAGCATGAGTTCAAAGGCGTGGCACTGATTGAAATCCTCGAAAAAGCCGGAGTAACGACCGGCGCGAAACTCCGGGGTGAAAATCTGGTCAAATACGTGCTCATTACTGCCGCCGACGGCTATGAAGTACTTTACGCCCTGGCGGAAATCGACCCTGAGTTTGCGGATCAGCTGATTTTGCTGGCTACCGAAAAAGACGGCCAGCCGCTGCCTGCCGGCGAAGGGCCATTCCGCATTATCACCCCGAAAGACAAAAAGCCCGCGCGCTGGATCCGCGAGGTAAGGAGCATTAAAATCGCTTTTGCTAAAAACTGATATTCAGGTAAGCCTATAACGAACGCCGGTCCGGTCAGCGGGCTGGCGTTCGTTCTGTTTTGGCATAATTGAAATATTGGTAATCGCCGAAAACAGACATTTCGGCCGACAATTTGTAGGTACCCCACGGATAGGCTGCCTCCGTTTTTACAAGTTTCTTCTTGGAAGTGCCATTCACTTTCCGGGACTTTTGCAGCAGCTCGCCCACCGCTCTTCCATCCATTCCAGCTGGCTTAGGCAGGTTGTAAATGGCAAGAACTGTCGGAACGATATCGGCATTGGAAGTCGGCAACTCGGTGGTCGCGGGATGCTTAAAATCCGGCCCGGAAGCGAACAATGCGATATTGATCTCGTAGGGACTTGCCCCGCCGTGCCCCGCGACACCGCCTGCAAAGTCGGTACCTGCATATCCGTTATCGTTCTTTGCGTCGTTCCAATTCGGAGCTACGAGAATGTCGCCCGAGCGTTTCGGATGATCGTAATGGATCAGATCGAAGGAGAGCGTTCCCTTCACTTTTCCGTGAGTATCCCCTTTTTTAAGGCCTTTCGTAAAAACAGCGCCTGCCCACTCCTGCTTATGCAGCGCTGCTACAATGTTGCTAATGACCTTTTCGTCATGGTTTTTAACATAAATAGCACCTTCTGCCACGACGACATCATCCGATTCCTTATCTTTTTTAAAACCCTCCTTAATAAGAAAATCGGCCAGTCCCTGCCTGGCGACATGCGTCACAAATCCGTGATCGGTTGAAATAATGATGTTATACTGCTCGTCGGTTCCTTTCGCCCGCAATGCCTCCATGATCCGCCCGAATTGCGCGTCGACGTACCGGATCGCCTGCACAGCCTGCTCCGAACCGATACCGTGTTCGTGCGCCGCGCCGTCGGGGTCCGAAAACCAGATCGCGCTCACGAGCGGCCCATTTTTAACCAGGCCATATTTCAACAATGCATCCGTTATCCATTTGTGGCGCTCCATTCCCTCATGCCCGGTCTCCGGCAATGCGCCGATATCATTCAACACCTGCGCTTTGAAGCTTTCCGGCAATATGAGCCCCGGGTTAATGACCGCCCCATTCACCGTATGGTTTTGCAAAAAAGCCTGCCCGGTTGTCCCCGAGCTGAAAACCATCATTTTCTGGCCCGCATCGGCCAGTACTTCCCCCAATGATTTCGCTGTGAGCAACGGCCCTGATGTAGCGGCAGGAATTTTACTCAGATCCTCGTAAGTAGTCCCGATGGGCTTATTCGCTGCGACTTCGGGAATGTAAATGGAGTTACCCAGCAAGCCGTGCGTCCCGGGATACGAGCCCGTCGCATAGGAAGCCGAATTCACCCTCGTAACGGTCGGGAACACGCTGTGATGCTGCTTGCCCCACGCCGCCGACTGCCTGAATGCAAACAGGTTGGGCATTTGTGCTTCCGTGATATAGTCCGGGCGCAAGCCGTCGAAAAACACGATCAGTGTTTTCACTTCGAAACGGCCGCGAGCCGTACCCTGTGCATACGCCGCTTGGAGCGTAGTTAACAGAAAAAGGCAGAGCAGGTAACGGAAATGTAGCTTCATCAATGCATTGGATTATCGGATTTCAGAAACGGTAACGGTGTGTTTGCTGCGTTGAATGCCGTACAGCGACGTTTTTCCCGCCACCGAGCGGTCAATGGCAATGCCCTGCCCTTCAATAGGTGCCGGCAATGTAGTGATATGCTGCAAAGTATAGCCCGATTTCGGCAGTTTCAGGACGTATACCTCCGCGCGGTCATGGCCGGTGCAGTACAGCAAGCCGTCCGCGCCCCAGGCTCCTCCCGAATTGCTTTTAGGCGTAAACAAATCGACCAGGTTCTTCGGAAAAACCCACGCCTCCACCTGCCGCCATTCCAGGTCACATTTCACCAGCGACGTCCACCGCACATCCCGCCCCTCACTCGCTTCTTTTCCCGCATAATGCGCGAAACCGATAAACCAGTGCCCGTCCTTCTGATCCAGCCAGGTGAGCGAACCGTGCTGCGCAATGCCGAAACTGTGGGTATCAACGTGCGTCAGCGTTTTCACGTCGAATATTTCGACCGAACTCGTCATCGGGATTTCGGGATAATTGGAGTTCGCGCAATACAGCCGCCCTTTGATTACGACCCCGCTATTCAAATGGACTATCCCTTCTTTCGTCCCATCCCACGTCGCGACAAGCTTGCCGTCGGTTTTGGAATGCTTCGTAATGGTGCTGTTATTGATCACGTAGAAATGCAGGGCGTCGACCGCCACCGCCTGCTTGGCTTCCTTTACATCAAATGTCTTCGCGGGCATGAGCGTCTGCGAAAACGCCGGAACGAGCGTGAGCCAAAACAATGGAAAGGTGCAGGATAACAGCGTTTTAAAAAATGCCATAAGGGTATACATGTTTTCAAATCCTAAAAGTAGCGAAAGGAGGCTTTTTCTACTTTATGAGAATGTTACGAGCACAAAATCGTTCGAACGTAAACGTTCGGACGCGCTATTTGCAGGCCTCGGGCCGGTCCTGCATGTCCGATCGGCCCGAGGCCTGCGAATAGTTTGTTTGAAGGTTGATCTTCAAACCATACTTTTATCAATTAGCCTGAAATACTTCAAACACAGTAATGCAAATACAACAACATCGATTTCCATTTGTCATGCATTCCCAAACCCGCTTCAAGGCATTTATTACCATCCTGCTTTTCCTGGCGATCTATTTTCAAAGCGTTGCACAGTCCATTGACCTGAAAAATGCGACGTGGATCATTTCGCCGGGCATTACTTCACCTATGAAAGAAACGGCACCGGCGGTGTTAACAGAGGAAATCGCGAAACGGACGGGTATAACGCTTAAAAGTGCCGCGGCATGGCCCAAGGGTAATGCTCCGGTTATTGCATTTGCATTGGCATCGGACAAAACCTTGCTATCGCGTAATGTGCCAGCAAGCGACGAAAACAGCGCGGAATTCAAGCCGGAAGGCTACCGGATTGTGACTGAAACGGCAGGCGCGAACAAGACCGTCTGGATCATCGGCGCCGATGCGCGCGGCGTGCTTTTCGGTACAGGATATTTGTTGCGGCATCTGAAAATGAGCAAGGCATTTATGGGGAAACCGCTTCTGGAACTCGCCGGGCCGACCAAGGTCGCATCCTCGCCTGCCTATCCGATCCGTGGGCACCAGCTCGGCTACCGGTCCACTGCAAATACATATGATGCCTGGACCGTCGCGCAGTTTGACCAGTACATCCGCGAACTCGCTGTTTTCGGCAGCAATGCGGTGGAAGGTATTCCGTTCCATGAGGACGACAAACCAAGCCCGCATTTCAAGATTCCGGCCAGGGAAATGCGCATTAAAATGAGTGAAATATGCCGTAAATACGACATGGATTACTGGGTATGGACGCCCGCGACATTCGAACTGACGGACAAAACAAAGCGTCAGGCTGAGCTGGCCCTGCATGAGCAATTTTATAAAGAATGCCCCCGCCTCGACCATATTTTCTTCCCCGGCGGCGATCCAGGCGACAACCACCCATCCGAAGTGTTGCCTTTCCTGAAAGAACTGCAAACCATACTGGTGAAATACCACCCGAAAGCCAAAATGTGGATTTCGCTGCAAGGCTTCGACACCGAACAGATCGATTATTTTTACAAATACCTTGAAACAGAAAAACCGGCCTGGCTGCAAGGCGTGGTATCCGGCCCCGGCAGCCCGCCCATGGCCGAAACCCGCTACCGGTTACCGAAGCAATACCAGCACCGCCAGTACCCCGATATTACGCATTCCGTGCGCTGCGAATTCCCGGTCGAAAAGTTCGATCAGGCGTTTGCATTGACGCTCGGCAGGGAGTCCGTCAATCCGCGGCCTTTTGCATTTGCCAAAATCCAGGAGAAATATGCCCCCTTCACGGATGGTTTTGTTTCCTATTCCGACGGCAGCCACGACGATGTAAACAAGGTGCTTTGGAGCATGCGCTCATGGGATCCGCAGGCGGATGTGCACGGGATCATGGAGGAGTATTCGGCCTTTTTCTTTAATCACACGGTGGCGTCGGCTGCCGCAAGCGGTATCGAAGGACTGGAACAGAACTGGAAAGGGCCATTGACCGAAAACGGGGGCGTGGAAATGACTTATCTGAACTGGAAAGGGCTCGAAAGTTCGGAACCGAGTTTAAAAGATAACTGGCGTTGGCAAATGCTGGTGTTCCGGGCCTACTATGATCAGTATACCCGTCTCCGTTTGATTCATGAGCAAAAAATGGAACGTGATGCGAACAAGGTTCTTGCAGCGGCCAACCAAGGCAATCTCCGCCAGGCCATGGATTCATCGCTGGAAATCGTGAACAGACCAACTCCCAACCTGCTGGCAAAAGACCTTCGCAAGTGGCTCGAAAAGCAAAGCGATGCCCTCTATACCTCCATCGGCCTGCAAACCAGCACCGAAAAACACAAGCCAAGAAACCCGGAACGCGGCGTGGTGATGGATTTTGTGGATTACCCGCTTAACAACCGCTGGTGGCTGGCCGATGAATTCGAGAAAATCAAAAAAATGACTGATCCCGACCAGCAGTTAGCGAGATTGAAAACGATCGCATCTTGGGAAAATCCGGGACCGGGAAGTTATTACGATGATATTTCCAGTGTAGCGAAAGGGCCTCGCGTCAAAACAATTTCGGAGGATGCAACCGATGTGGCATGGTGGGATAATGGCATGAGCCGCAAAAGGCTGTCGACCCAACTTTTCCAACGCGAGCCGGAACTGGATTATGAAAACCTCGATCCTCGCGCACGCTACATCATACGCGTAGCGGGCGAAGGCGACGCACTCCTGCGTGTGGATGGGCGAAGGCTCTCACCTATCGTTTACAACAAAGAGTCGGAAACATTCAAAGAATGGATTGTGCCGCTAAGCCTCACCCAGGACGGCAAGATTTCGGTCACCTTCGATGGCCCGGAAGAATCGCAGCTGAACTGGCGGAAGCAATCGAAGATTTCGGATGTATGGTTGTTGAAGCAGCCGTAACGTGCTCCGGAGGAGCATCCTGTTTATAGAAATTGAAGGTCGGTTATATTTGACGTCTCCGGAGGAGACTCCTACGGAGTCCGAACGGTATTCGTGGCCAATCTTGCTATAAACAGGAAGCCACTCTGTGGCTAGTCGTGAATACCTAAGAACCGGTTCCTGACGAGCAGGCAAGCTCCCAACAATCCAGCATCCTCGCCTAGTCTGGAATGCATCAGCCTGGTGTCATTATTAACCAGGCTCAGCGAGTATTTATTAATGGCTGTTTTAATAGGCAAACCTATATAATCACCGGTAGCAAGCAGGCCGCCTCCAAGGATGACCAGTTCAGGATTGAAAACGTTGATCAGCGAAGCGATACCCCGGCCGATATTGTCGCCCAATTGCGCGATAAGTTCGATGGCAAGCACGTCGTCCGCAATGGCTGCCTCGATGATATCGTCCATGGTAATGCGGTCGGGCTCGGCTATTTTGGTCGTAATGAGTGAAGAAGAGCCTTCCCGGATCTTATCACGGAACATTCTTTCCAATGCCCAGCCGGCGGCTTCGGTTTCCAGGCAGCCTTTTTTACCGCATCGGCAAATGTATTCGTTCTGGAAAACCGGCATATGCCCAAACTCCCCGGCGTAACCCGATTTCCCATAATACAACTCGCCGCCCATCAGGATTCCCACTGCGATGCCGTAGTCCAGGTTCAGGAAAAGCACGTCTTTTTCATTTTCAACGGCTCCGAGACAAAACTCGCCGTAAGCCATCGCCCGGGAATCGTTTTCGAGAAATACGGGAAAGCCTATTTTCTCCTCGACAATCTCGCTCAGCGGACGATCGTCGAAATGGAAGTAACTGTAACTGTGCCCGGTGCGATAATTAACCCGACCCGAGAGATTGATACCCACCCCTTTGACCCGGTCTTTCGGAACAGAAAGTCCGTTGATAAAATCGAGGATATGACCACACAGCGTGTCCCGCGATTCGACGGCATTGGTCAGCTCATAGTCCATTTTACCAGAGTTCCTGACCAATGTTTTGTCCAGATTCAGCAAACCGATCGTAATGTGGCTTTGCTTCACATCCACGCCGATAAAATAGGCAGCCTCCGCGGCAACGCCGTATAAATTGGGCTTGCGCCCCCCGGACGAATCAACTTTTCCGTAATCGCTCACCAGACCCTCATTTCGCAGCTCGTTCACCAGCACCGTCACCTTGGGAACGCTGATATTCAACCGCTTCCCCAGCTCAGGCAGCGTCATACTGCCATGATTGGCCAGATACCCGAGGATGATTCCCGCGGGGTCTTTGGTTTTATAGTTGGCTGCAACGCGAAGGGGTCTGCTCATAGGGTGTAAAAACAAATGGGGCGGCTAAATTAAGGACATATTTACTTTGTTTTATATCCGTTCAAGCCAAAAAAGAGGATGAAAACATAGCACAGCAACGGCAGCATAAAAGCGACCTGCCAATTGAAATGGTCAATCAGGACGCCCTGCAAAAATGATATGATCGCCCCGCCGACGATGGCGGTGGACAGCCAGCCGGAAGCCCTGGTCGCATGTTCTTCCAGCCCTGCTACGGACAAGGAAAAGATCGTCGCGAACATGATGGAATTGCACAACCCGACGGCTACCATGGTCCAGGCGGCCAGCATTCCGGTGCTTGTAATGGAGACGAGGATCAACACGACGGCCGCAATGGCACAAATGCTCAGTACCAGCGGTGCCCGCACGATTTTCAGCACGCCGGCTCCTGCAAACCGGCCCACCAGCATGCTCCCCCAGTATAATGCGACGTAGGTGACAGCCTCATTCTCCACAATGCCCGCCGTATCGGCAATATAATTGGTTAGAAAAGAGCCAATGGAAACCTCCGCACCTACATAGCAGAACAACGCCACCAGACCGAACCGCAAGTTCCGGAAACCGAAAATTCCTGATTGCTCATCTCCGCTATCAGCTGCCTGCGAGACCGGAGAAGGTAATTTCAGCTGGCTGATCACAAAGGCAATCACAATCACCAGGGCGGTAATGCACAGGTAAGGCAGCCGCACAGCTTCGCTGGATTGCATACCATCGCGAACCTCCGAAAGAATATAAGATGCCCCCAGCAGCGGCGCCACGGTAGTTCCGAGTGAACCCAGTGCCTGAATGAGGTTGAACCGGGAAGATGCGGTTTCCGGCGGTCCGAGCAAGGTAATATAGGGGTTCGCGGCCACCTGCAAGAGTACAATGCCGATCGCGAGTATAAAGAGCGCCGCCAGAAACAGGTAATACTGGTGCATCAGCGACGCCGGGAAAAATAGGAACGTTCCCACCGCCGCGATCGCGAAACCGGCTACCATACTCTGTTTAAAACCAAATTTACTGACAATAACCCCGGCGGGAATCGACATCACCCCGTAGGTCACAAAGAAGTAAAATTGCACTAGCGCCGATTGCGTATAATTCAGCTGGAAACTGCTCTTAAAAAACGGCACGAGGGTATCGTTGAGGCAAGTAATGAGCCCCATCATGAAATACAAAACGGCGAGCGTCACCAACGCGGGCCGGTAACTTTGCCCGTCGGCAATGCCTGCAGGCTGGGTGGCGGCAACTGGAACCTGGGCCATAGTCAGACGTTTAAGGACACTTTCGATTGAATGGCTTCCAACGTTTTCCAGCATTGGTACAATCCGCGCGGCACGTGGAAGCAACCCTTCCATTTACCGCCTTTCAATGTCAGCAGCGGCTCGCCCTGGCGGTTGAGGTAACCGAACCATTCGCCGTATTCGGGATCCGGGAAATGGCTCCACGTGTATTCATGCATGCGCTCAAACCAGTGTGCGCAGCGCTCGTCGCCCGTGTGCAGGTAGCCTTTGAGCAGCGTGATAAGCGTTTCCATATGCACCCACCAGAGCTTCTGGTCCCATTCGAGCTGTTGGGGCGGGTTCCCTTTTACATCCATAAAATAGAAGATCCCGCCATGTTCATGGTCCCAGCCGTATTCCACCAGCTGAATCGCGATATCGACCGCCCGCTGTGCCAGCTGCTCGTCGGAAGTACGTTCGGCCAGGTCCATCATAAACCACATCGATTCCAGGCCATGGCCGGGGTTAACCAGCCGACCCTCGAACGAATCCGAAAAAGAACCGTCCGGACTGACATTTTCCAGGATTACACCCAGCTCGGGCTTATAAAACTTGTTCATCACGGTGTCGATACCGCGTTCGATCACTTCGCTCACCAAGGCCGGTTCCAGCAACGACTCGATTTCCAATACCAGGTTACACAGGATCATCGGCAGGGCGAAACTTTCCAGCGGCCGCGCACCGGGCACAGCCTTGCTGTAAATCCCTTTCGGGTTGCCCTGCCTTTTCAAAATATTGTAAAAAGTGTCCGTGGCAATGGTTTTGAATTCCGCATTGCCCGTAGCCTTATACAGCTGGCCGAATGCCATGGTAGCAAAGCAATCCGAAAAAATACTATGCGGCTGCATAAGCGGATTCCCATAGCGGTCCAGCGAAAAATACCAGCTGGCGCGGACGTCTCGCCCGTGCCCATGCTCACGCCCATGCTCCTGCAAAAATTTCGCACCCGAAAGCGCCATATCCAGCCACTCCTGCCGTGCCTCCACCTGATTGTACAGCATGGCAAAGCACCATACCTGCCGGCATTGGAGCCAAAGAAATTTATCGGTGTCGAACACCTTCCCCTCGCGGTCGAGGCAGGTGAAAAATCCACCCGATTCGCGGTCGGGGGAATTTTTCATCCAGAAAGGAATCACATCGTTCAGCAGTGCGTGACGGTACTGGTCAATATACTTTTCGGGTTGCATGAAAGGTTAGGTTAAGGTTCAGGAATAGTCCTGCATTTTAAAGGTTAGGGATTAAAATCGTTTTCGAAGTACATCCAATCGATATGGAACAGCGCCCCTTTGGCCTTTTCATTCCTGAAAACCAGGTAAAGGTCCTGCACGCCCTTGCTACCGCTTACCGGCAACAATACTTCTTTCCAACCGGCTTTGAGGTCGTCCAGCCGCCCGCCGGGAATCTCTACTTTGCCCAGCAGCTGGCCTTCACGACCTCCCTGGCGCAACTCGATCGTACCGCCGGCGCCGTGTTCCTGAATGCGCAGACGGATATTGCGGATGTGCGTGAGGTCAATCTGGTTGAACCGCGTATATTTTCCATTGGTAATGTTCGCGATATAGGAAACGTAGCCGGTGTTTTGAGTCGCGATCACCACACCCACATTCCCTTCCTGGTAATCCTCCATTTGCACCAGCGGATTACGCAGCACAATATGGCTGGCTGTCTTTTGCGGACCGATACCATTCGCGCCCTTATCGGTGTAGGAAGCCTGCAACACGTAAGCGCCCTCGTTGCCCTTACCAATATGCTCCGTCAGTTTCAGCTGGGCTGAAAGCGGCGTCTGCTCCGCATTTTTGCCCAATGAAAGAATATAACCCGCTATTTCCTTCGCATCTTTCTCGGGCAGATCGGCATGAGGCGGCATTGGGTAAGAACCCCAGTTTCCGCTCCCGCCGGTAATGATCTTGCGCGCAAGCATATCCGCAGCGCCTGCATTACCCGTGTATTTTTTGGAAATATCCTTCAATGCCGGGCCAATCGACTTGGTTTCCAGCGTGTGGCAAGCCTTGCAATCGAGCGAAGCGTACAATTTCGCCGTCGCTGCATACCGGATATTCTCCGCTTCCGAGCCCGACAACGCTCCGGCAAGGTCTTTTCCGAAAGCGAGGTAGGTGAAGCCCGCATGAATTTTGGCACGCTGGATATTGCCGTCTTCCTTGTCCGTAACCTTGATACTGTAATCAAACGGAGCATTATCCCAGTAAAAACTGCGGTTCGCCTTCGTCTCGATTTTTACATCCGGCGGCGTGTTCCCGATCTTGAATTCGGTGGTAGCGGTTCCCTTTCCCCCGTTCTGGTCGGAGACGGTCAATACCACATTATAAGTGCCGGGTTTGGTAAAGGTGTATTTGATCTCTTCGCCCGCGAGTTTTTTAGTCCCGATCTTCCACTCGTAGGTCAGCTTATCGGCGGCATCGTAATCTTTCGAACCTTTGGCCGAAAGCGTAGCTGTAAATGGTGCGGCCCCGATGGTCTTGCCTGTCGTCACTGCCGCTATCGGATTGCGGTTACCCTCGGCATACTCCACCCGGATAATGCCCGAATCGGTATTACGTGCAAACCAATTGGTACCGTAAGCGAGCAGGTAAATGGCCCCGTCGGGCGCGATTTGCATGTCAATCGGTGCGACAACCTTCAATTGAGGAAGGAACGGCTCCATGCTTACGTAGTTGCCATTCGCATCCATAGTCACGGCCATGATCCATTTCCGTATCCATTCAAAGATGAAGAGCTTACCATTGTAGTATTCCGGCAGCTTGTAAGGCGCATTAGGATATAAATCACTGTAATACACCGGGCCGGCCATCGCGCTGGCGCCACCTTTGCCTACCAACGGGTATTTCTTAGACGGTCCTTTTCCGTACCAGATGAACGCAGGCTGGGCAGGAGGCAGCTCGCGGATTCCCGTGTTATGCGGCGAATCGTTGATCGGCTTTTGCGGGTCCTTCCCCGGACCTTCCTTTTTTGTTGCGAAATCGTAATCGGGAAACACCTCATTATCACCCAAAAAATAAGGATAGCCGAAGAAGCCGGGCTTGCGGGCCTGGTTGATTTCATCGTAACTCATTTTGCCCTCGCTACCGGGCACCTCGGTATCAGGGCCTACATCGCCCCAATAGAGGTATTTAGTCTTCGGATCGACGGAAATGCGGAACGGATTCCGCACACCCATCGCATAAATTTCAGGCTTGCCCTGCGAACCATCTCTGGGAAAAAGATTACCATCGGGAATGGTGTAAGTACCATCCGCTTCCGGCTTGATCCGCAGGATTTTACCCCGGTAGTCATTGCTGTTGGCCGTAGCAGCCTGATCGTCCGATAGCTCGCGACCTGGCCGCTCGTCGATCGGTGTATGCCCCTCGATTTCCTCGGCATTGGTATTATCGCCGATCGAGAGATAGAGCAACCCGCCCGAAAACGTGAGGTACCCCGCCGAATGGCAGCAATATTTGCGCTGGGTAGGCACCTCCAAAAGGACTTTTTTAGACTCCTGGATCAGGTTCTGCCCTTTCAGCTCGAAGCGCGCCAAATGGCTGACGCTCTTCTCGCCGCCAACGCCGTAGTAGAAATAAATCCAGTTATTCTGCTTGAAATCCGGGTCAACGGCGACGCCGAGCAGCCCGTCTTCGATACCGCTGAAAACATTGAACTGCGCTATCGTCGAAAGCTCTTTGGTGGCATTGTTGAAATAGCGTACCGCCCCTTTCCGTTCAGCCACCACCATGTCGTAGTTCGGCAGGATCGCCATTTCCATCGGCTCATCGAGGCCCGACACGAGTTTGGTGTATGTAAACCGGCTCGAATCCGGCCCTTCCGAAACACCGGCCATGCGAACCGGCCGTGCATTCTCTACATCCCGGAACAACGGTTTGTCGTTCCGGCCCACCGAAGCCAGGCACAGCCCTCCGGCAAACAAAAGACCTATGGAAGATTTCAGTTTTTTCACCCAATAAACTTAATAAAATGATTTATGAAATATGGCGATATATTGTAATTAATTCTGAATTAGTAATTATCACGAATTGCCAGGTGTTGTCAAGAATGGTCAGGTGTTGTCACGTGTTGTCAAGAATTGTCATAGCGCCTGGTCAGGGATCACCAAGGGCTATCTAACTATTCCTCGCCCACGACTACACCTGAAAACACATGGCCAAACCTGACAACCCCTGACCACATTTGGCTATTCACTCATTAGTCTAATAGTTCGGATTCTGCACAATCGAGCCTCCCGAGCGGTCGATCTCCACCTGCGGAATAGGGAATACCTCGTTTTTCCCTGCCGTGAAATTCCCGCCTTTACCATTCGAGAACGGTTTGGCGGCATAGGCCTTCATGGTCGGCACGAGGGTGTTCCAGCGCATCAGGTCATACAGGCGATGATACTCCATGGCCAGCTCTACACGGCGTTCGTGCCGTACGGCTTTCCGCAGGTCATCGCCCGCTTTCACGTCAGGCAACTGTTTTTCAGCCACTTTCAAAACCCGCGATGCCGCTTCCATATCCTTCCTTGCCGAAGTAGAAGCGCGTTTACGTACCTGGTTAATGTAGCCGGCCGCTTCGCTCTTATCCCCTCCGCTCTCGATCAATGCCTCCGCATACATCAGCAGCACGTCGGCGTAGCGGATCGGGTGGTAAGTCCAGGCATCATTCCCCCAACCTTGCCCGCGGCGCGATTCCGGCAGATACACTTTCCGGCTGTGGTAACCGGTATTCGGGTAGGTCGAAAAATCCAGCACCTCTTTCGTACCATTCGCCTTCGGAAACTGGTCGCCCGATTGCAGCACCGTATACAACAGCCGCGGATCACCCTCTTCGAACTCATTGACAAGGTCTTGCGTCGGCAAATCGAAACCCCAGCCGCCGGTTGCTCCACGCGGTGAACAGTACACATTAATGGTGCTACCATAAATCGGTATCGCCGGATCATCGCCCATGATGATTGAAAACACGGCTTCCTTAGTCTTATACCCATTTTCCAGGAATATCTCCTGGTACTGGGGATGCAAAGCAAATGCACCCGAGTCGATCACCTTCTTTGCGGCGTCACGCGCCTTGGCAAAAAGTGCGGGATCATCTTTGGCAAAAAACAAGTAAGCCCTCGCCAGCAATGCCCAGGTAGCCTCTTTGGTAACCCTCCCGACTTCGGAAGCCTGCAACTTGGCGGCCGAAAGCATGGCCGGATCATTCGCCGCAGCCGTAAGTTCGGCTTCAATGAACTGAAACACCTCCTTGGCCGATGCGCGATTCAGTTTGGTACGGTCGTCCACAGTGAGTGTTTTCGTCACCAGGGGTACACCGCCAAAAACCTCGGCGAGTTCAAAGTAGAAAAATGCCCTCAAAAACCGGATTTCTGCCAGGTAACGACTCTTCTGAACAGGATCGAGCGGTGCGCCGCTCGCGTCGATGAGATTTGCCTCGGGCAGGCGCTCCAATGACACATTACAGTTCCCGATGGCGCTGTAACGCGCTGTCCAGTAACCCGCAAGCGTTTCGTTGGACGAAAGCGCGCGCCCAAAACCGAGGTCGGTTACGAACGGGCGGTCGCCGGCGTCGGAACCACCCTTGTCGGCATCGTCCGTAGCCATATTACCCAGTTCGGCCCGGGCCGCCTCATAGCCCCAGAAGTTGCCCACAAAACCCCGGTAACAGGTCACCAGCGATTTAAATCCCGCATCGGGCGATTTATAAAATGTTTCGTCGGTAAGGTTGCCCGGAGGCGTGCGGTCGAGGAATTCTTCGGAACAGGACGTCCCGCCCAGCACCAGGCACGACGCGAGCATTATGATTGATAACTTTTTCATAGTGAATATTTTAGAATTTTGCATTGATACCAAACATCCATGTACGCGCCTGCGGGAAGTACCCCTGATCGATCCCCGTCAGCTTGGGATCCGCCGAGCCCATTTCCGGATCGAGGCCGCTGTATTTGGTGATCGTAAAGAGGTTTTGCGCGCCTACATACAACCTCACCTGCTTAATTTTTGCTTTTTGCAACAAACCTTCCGGCAAGCTGTAACCTAGCTGAACATTCTTCATGCGCAGGTACGAGCCGTCCTCCACGAAATACTGGGACACATTGGTGTTCAACCCGGCATTCTGCGAGATTTTATAGTATTGGTTGGTGCTACCGGGGCCATTCCAGGCCTTTTCGAGGAAACCTTTCGGCGCATTGTACCAGCCCGTACCCGATTCGGTGTCGTAACGAAGGATATTCATCACATCGTTACCCTGCGAGCCCTGCACAAATGCGCTGATATCAAATCCTTTGTAAGCCGCATTCACGGTAAGCCCGTAAATGAAGTCCGGCCATGGGTTACCAATTTTCGTCCGGTCATCAGCATTGATCAACTGATCGCCATTGATGTTTTTGAAACGAATATCTCCTGCCGTCGAAAGGCCTTTCTGTGCACTGGCATTAACCTCATCCTGCGTCTGGAAAATACCGTCGGTCTGCCATCCGAAATAGTAACCCACAGGCATCCCCTCCTCAGTTTTGGTAATGGTTTCACCCAAATGCGCCGTCGAATAGATCGGCTCACCGCCGCCGAGTGTGGTAACCTTGTTGCTGAAAGTAGAGAGCGTAGCCTTGATACCATACTGAAAACCAGCCACTTCATCATCATATCCGATCGCAAAGTCCCAGCCCTTGTTCACCATCTTACCAGCATTCGACCAGGGAAAATTGGGGTAGCCCAATGTAGTCGGCAGAGGCACGATAAGCAGCATATTATCAACTGCCTTTTTGAAGTAATCCGCGGTGAGTATCAGTTTGTTATTCAAAAACGCGAGATCTATACCGATATCGGTCTGGTTGGAAGTCTCCCATTGCAGCATTGGGTTCCCGATGCTGCCGCGACCCGCGCCCATGTACCAGGTCTTGTTATCCCCAAAAAGGTAACGGCTGTTATTACCGTAAGTCGACAGGTAAGCACCATTCGCGATGTTCTGGTTACCGATTTGCCCGTAGCTGGCACGCAGCTTACCTTCCGAAAGCCATTTCAGCCCGGCATCTTTGAAAAACTCCTCATTGGTGAAATTCCACGCTGCCGACACCGAAGGGAATGTACCCCAGCGGTAATCCTTCGCAAAGCGGGAAGTACCGTCACGGCGCACATTAGCTGTTAATACATATTTACCTCCAAATGAATAGCTTACCCTTCCGAAATAGGAGTTCAGTGCATTGGAATAAGTGTAACCTGAGGCTCCCGGATTGATCGTTGCGGCATTGATAATCCGCATATCTTCCTCGTTATTCACAGCCCCCTGCTTGGAAGCACCGTACTCCAATCCTTTCGTGAGCTCCGCCGAAGTACCAGCGAGCACATTCAGGCGATGCTGCCCCCATACCTGATCAAATGCCAGCGTATTCTCCCAAACGAAATAGTTGGACCAATAAGAATAGTTACTGATCGTGTTGTAAGTCGCGTAATCATACCCATTGAGGTAATATTGCGGCGTAAAGCCCTTGGATAGGCCCCTGTGAATATCGAGGCCAAAATTGCTGCGGAATTTGAGCGGCTCGAAAATTTTAACTTCCAGATTGGCACCGCCTTTCATGCTGATACCCTCCCAGATACTCTGCCGCATCCGCTCGATCTGCCCTACCGGGTTCGGTTTATTGGAATACAATATCCCTGCGTACCGCGAAAACGGGTTGCTGGCATCATACCCCTGCATAATCGTCTGGTAAAAAGATGGAACATCGCGCAGATTATCGCGGTAAACGGGCGTGATCGGATCGGCCGTCATCGCGCTGAAAATCGTCCCGGAATAAGGATTGTTCTCATCGATATTGCGGCGACTTTCGTAAACCACGGCAATATTGCTACCCAGGCGCACCCGCTCGTTGATGTCCGCATTCACATTGTTCCGCCACGAAATGCGACGGTAATCCGAACCGCGAACGATCCCTTTCTGGTCCATGTAACCCAATGCCGAAGCAAAATCGACCTTTTTACTACCACCCGAAACCGTGATGTTGTAACTCTGTACCGGCGCATTTTCATGAATAATCTGCTTCCACCAGTCGGTACCATTGGGACCTGTATTCGTACGTACAAAGTTGAGCGCCTGTGTTTTCATATCCGGAGAAATCGGCGGAGTAACGCCTACCGCTTGGGCTGCACGGTTTTTATAATCGATAAACTCCTCCGCATTCAGCATATGCGGGCGCTTCCAGGGCGATTGCAAGCCGTAATAGCTATCGAACGAAACGCTCATCGACTCTGATTTGGAACCCTTTTTGGTGGTGATGATCACCAGACCATTCGAAGCACGCGAACCGTAAATGGCAGCGGCGGATGCATCCTTATGAATATCCATCGTCTCGATATCGTTCGGATTCAACCATCCGATCCCCGTTTGAGGTAGTCCGTCGACAATGTAGAGCGGCTCATTGGAGTTATTGATCGAACCGATCCCGCGTATACGCACGATACCCGCAGAGCCCGGGCTCCCGCTCGACTGCATCACCATCACGCCCGCAGCCTTGCCTTGCAACGCATCCGTAGCAGAGCGCACAGGCATATTCCGAATCTCGTCACCCCCAATCGAGGCCACCGAGCCCGTCACATCCTTTTTGGAAACAGTACCGTATCCCACGACCACCACCTCCGAAAGCGACTTCGAGTCCGTCGAAAGCTTCATATCGATCACCGAACGGTTTTCCACGGGTGTCTCAGCCGACAGGTAGCCGATAAACGAGAAGACCAACGTCGCATTCTCTGGCACGTTAGGTAGCTCATACCGCCCCTCCCCATTTGTGGTTGTACCTGTACCCGAGCCTTTTACAATCACGCTGGCACCAGGTAACGGCTCGCCCGAAACGGCGTCGGCTACCACACCGGAGACAGTCAGCGCTACATTCGCGACCTTACGTTCCGCCGCACCCTTAAACAGGGAGGCCAGGGTATTCACCGGCTGCGTCGATTGCAACTGACTGGTCGGCTGCTGCTCCAACGATGTTTTCCGCTCTGCATCGGGCCGGTCACCGGTCTTTTCGGTGGATTCGTCTTTAATATAGATCACATAGAAATTGTCGCGCAGCTTCTTGAAAGACAAATTATTAGGTTCCAGAATTTTACGCAGCGAGTGTTCCAGCGAGCCAGCCTTGCCGGATTCCTTCACGGTTTTACCGTTGACATAGCCCGAGTTGTACAGGAAGGATACATTGAATTGTTTTTCCAGCTCACGAAGTTTCGATTCCAGGGTTACCGCCTGGCGGGGCCGGGCGTCGCCCCCGGAACTGACGGAGGCAAGCCGCGAAGGGGTCGCCTTCGACGGGGTCGCCTTCGACAGCGCAACGTCTTGCGCGTGCGCCGCAAACACGGCACAACAGCAAATGGCGATCAGGTTAAGAGTAGTGAACAGTCGTTTCATAGGCGAAAGCGCTTTAACAGGGTTTGTTTAAATGGCCAAATTCCGAACGCGTACCACATTATTTCGCGATTCTAAACATAGAGTACCGTTTCATTTGGCCTACCGCCATGCTGGGTCTAACTTTTTTTGAAAATTTTTTAAATGTCCGTTTCTAAGCAGTACAAAAGCATCATATTACTTCCATTTAAAATACATACTTAGTAAATTTTAATAATTACTAAATTAAATTATTAACTAGAAAATCAAAAGCTATCCTTACCGGTGTATGTAAGTTCTGGGATTATCTTGATTTGGATTCGATCGTCAACAGGTCGCCGTCACGCGTGATGGTTACTGCTGATGCCTCGGCGAGGCCTTGAAGAAGGAGGTCTACATTATCCGTCGGAACGGAGCCGGAAATCTGGCGATCGAGCAGTTCGGGGCGGCTGGCTTCCGTTTCCAGGCCATAGGTATCCCGCAATATCCCGGCAACCTCCCGAAGTGAAGTGTTTTTGAAAACCAGCTTGTGGTCTTTCCAGGCAGAGTAAAGGCCGGTTTCTACGCGTTCGCGCTGGTAGTCCGATGGCTTCTTGCGGAACTGCACCATCTCGCCCGGCCGTAGAACCAGCGTATCCTTTTCGGAGTCGCCCAGGTTACAACGGACCTTCCCTTCGTCGAGCACTATCCGCGTGCCGCTTTCGCGTTTGCTGACATTGAACTGGGTACCGAGCACGTCGAGGCTGAAATCTGCTCCTGTGCGCACGCGAAACTTCCGGTGGTCTTTGGTATGAACGACATTGAAATACCCCTCGCCTTCCAGCAGTACCTCGCGCAAATCCGACCATTCGGCATCATACGAAAGCACCGAGTTGCCATTCAGGGTCACTTCGGAACCATCGGGCAGCGTCAGCACACGGGTTTCCCCAAAGGCGGTGCGTTCGGTAATGCGGCCGCTTTGCCGCTGAAACATATACAAGCCGATCCCCGCGACGATCAGGAACAATACTGCGGCCGCAACTTTGCCCCAGGCAAACCAGCCGGGCTTACCAACCGGCAGTTCTTCCACCGACTCCTGCGACTCAATATTTGCCCTTTCTATCCGCGCGAAGATCTTGTTTTCCAACGCCGACAAGCCATCGGCAGACAGCCCATCCGTCAATGCCGGACGCGTTTCCGCGGAACGGTACCAGGCTTCCAGCTCATCGGCCTCCGCGGGCGAGTTTTGTCCGCTCTTGTCATTTTCCAGTAAATACAGCAAGCGATCTTTGTCCATTCGTCGATATACTTCTCCGCTTTTGATATAGTAACATTCCGGCGCGGTTACCGCCACGACCGGCGCAGTTTTTTTTTCTATGGATACAAATCCCACATTTCCAGCACGATCCACGCCCAGGCAAACTCTTTCAGGTTTTCCCGCAGGATTTTCAGCGCACGACCCATCTGCTTTTCGACCGTATCCACCGGAATTTGCTCCCGCTCCGAAATCTCCTTATAGGTAAGATGCTCCTTTCTGCTGAGCATATACACTTTCCTCAATTTCTCCGGCAGGTTTTGGACACTACTTTCCAGCGCCCGTGCGAGCTCGTCGTAATGCAGGCGATCTTCAATGTAGTTACCCTCCTCGCCGGGCGTCTGCAGCAAATGTTCGAGATAAGCTTCCCTGATTTTGCGGGAACGGATCAGGTTATAAATGCTGTACCGCAATGCGCCAAACAGGTAAGCTTCCAGCGAAACCGATATCAGCAGCGTTTCGCGCTTGGCCCATAGGTCGACAAAAATTTCCTGGATAATCTCCTCACTTTCTTCGCGTAACAGGATCCGCCGGTATGCAGCATCGAAAAGCCGGCGCCAGTATTTACGGTACAATGCGGCAAAAGCCTCACTGTCGCCCGTTTGCATGCGGGCGAGCAAAATATCGTCGGTGCTATTTGGGTTTTCGGAAGCGATGGTTGTCAGAAAGGGTTTGGAGCCCGCAAGTTCGCTGATCCGTCGGTTAAAACCGACGGTATCTTACGAGAATTTTAACAATCTTTAAGACAACAGGATGCCTATGTAACCGTTAAATGAGTATTGTAAACCTCAAACAAACCTTTCGAAATGAGAGCATTATCTGTACTTTTTCTGATGGTACTGTGCTGCACTGCGGCCAGTTTTGCACAAACTTCCGACCAGAAGATCGGCTACGTCGACCAGCAGCACATTCTTGAAAACATGCCCGAGTTCAAGAAGCTGAATGAAGAGATCGTTGTGAAGAGCGATCAGTACGACAAGATTCTGAAAGGGAAATACGAGGAATTCAAACTAAAATCGGACGCTTTCGACAAACTCGTCGCCAGCAAGGCCGATCAGGCCATTCTCCGTGACAAGGCCATCGAGCTCGAAAACCTGAAAAAGTCTTACGAAGATTTCCAGTCGAACTCCATGGCGCAGCTGCGCGACTACTACGCAAAGAAATTCGAGCCTATCAAGCAAAAAGTCAATGAAGCAATCATCTTTGCCGGTCGCCAGAAGGGTTACGCATTCCTTCTCCGAATGGACCTCAACCCGGATGGCGGCGACCTCTGGCCCGTCGTCCTCTACGCCCGCGATTCTACTTCCAACCTGACATCCGACATCATGAAGAATCTGGGCATCAACGCCGCCGCAGCATCGACACGGAAAATCGGGATTCCCCAGGTTTTGAAGCCGTAGATACTTGTTGAGCTAACTCATTGGTAAATTCCTGACCAAAGTCAGTTTTTCTCACTCCCTTCCGTCATCCGTTAGGCTGGTCGTATGCTCCAATTTTGGATAAGGTTTAATCCAGACCATGACCATGAGCATATTGACGGCCCCGGAGGCCATTTCCGATACACGGCATGCCTGCTACCACTGCGGCGAGGATTGCCGCGATGAAGTCCTGCATGCAGACGACCACGATTTTTGCTGCGACGGCTGTCTGACCGTTTACAGCGTTCTGAAAGAAAGTGATCTTTGTCAGTATTATGCGATCGAAGGCGCGCAAGGCATTTCGCCCGACCCTGCATTTTACAAAGGCAAATACGACCACCTCGATCAGCCCGAAGTACACGACAAGATGATCGAGTTCACGGACGGGCGCCTGACCACCGTTTACTGGTACCTTCCGAAAATGCATTGCAGCTCTTGCATATGGCTGCTCGAACACCTCTACCGGCTCAACCCCGCGGTGCGGAGCTCGGTGGTGAATTTTCCCGAGAAAAAGGTCAGGATTACATTCGACACTCCCGCATTACGGCTAAGCGAACTGGCTGCGCTGCTCACGCGCATCGGCTATGAGCCTTACCTGAGCATGGATGACCTCTCGGGTAAGAAAGCCGGTAAATGGAACCGTACCCGGCTCTACAAAATCGGCATTGCCGGTTTTGCATTCGGGAATATTATGATGCTGAGCTTCCCCGAATATTTTCATCTGGGGCAAAACACTTCGG
The DNA here is from genome assembly GCF_003014695.1 of Dyadobacter jiangsuensis. Taxonomy (GTDB): domain Bacteria; phylum Bacteroidota; class Bacteroidia; order Cytophagales; family Spirosomataceae; genus Dyadobacter; species Dyadobacter jiangsuensis. The sequence goes on from NZ_PYAS01000008.1 coordinate 227,132, forward strand.
ACCAAAACCTGCGCACGCTTTTCGGCATTCTGAACCTGGCTTTGAGCTTGCCGGTGCTGTTTTACTGCGCGGCGGATTTTTACAAATCGGCCTGGTCGGCGTTGAAAGGGCGCTATCTGAACATCGATGCGCCGATCGCCCTTGCATTGAGCTGCGTTTTCCTGATCAGCATTTACCAGCTCGCCACGCAAACCGGGCCCGGATACCTGGATTCATTCGCGGGAGCCGTGTTCTTCATGCTGGTTGGACGCTATTTTCAGGACAAAACCTACGCAGGCGTTTCGTTCGACCGTGACTATAAATCCTACTTCCCGATCGCCATTTCCGTGTTGAATGACGGCATTGAAACCCGCAAACCCATTACCGACCTCCAAAAGGGCGACCATATGCTCGTCAGAAACGAGGAGCTGATCCCCGCCGACGCGGTGCTGCAAAGCCCGGTGGCGATGGTCGATTACAGCTTTGTTTCCGGTGAATCGCAGCCGGTCGAAAGGCGAAAAGGAGATACCATTTACGCCGGAGGCAAGCAGAAAGGTGCGGCCATCGAGTTGGAAGTATTGCGCGAAGTTTCACAAAGCTACCTGACGCAGCTTTGGAACAACGAAGCATTTACCCGCGAGAAGGACGATGCCAATAAATCGCTGGCGGCGCGCATTAACCGCTACTTTTCGCTGATCGTACTGGGCATTGCGGCAGTCACTTTTGCGTTCTGGTTTTTTGTCAACAAAAATCCGGAAACTGCGTTCCTTGCCTTCACGACCACGCTGCTGGTAGCTTGCCCTTGCGCATTGCTGCTTTCGTCGACTTTCACAAATGGTAACTTGCTGAGCGTTTTCAGCCGCAACCGCTTTTACCCCAAAAATGCACACAGTATCGAACGGCTGGCGAAAACCGACGCGGTCGTTTTTGATAAAACAGGCACCATTACTCTCCCCGACGACGCGGAAATCGACTTTACCGGTGAGCCATCGACGCGGGATGAACTGGTGATGATCAAAACCCTGGTGGGACAATCCTCTCACCCGCTGAGCAGGCTCATTTCGAAGCATTTGGCCGATATTCCCGCCAGCCGGCGTGTTCTGACAGGCTTTTCGGAAACGAGCGGCAAGGGAATGGCCGCGCAATGGGGTGCACGAATGGTGAAGGTCGGCTCTGCCGGCTGGGTGGGGGCTGTAAGCAATGAGGAAAGTACCGGGCAGTCGAGCCGGGTGTATGTGGCTATCGACGAGGTCGTAAAGGGTTATTTCACGATCCGCAGCAAGTACCGGCCCGAACTGCCCGAAACGCTTTCCGCATTGCGCCAGGCGGGTATCCGTACCTACCTCCTCTCCGGCGACCGTCCCACCGACCGCGATTGGCTCGCACCGCTTTTCGGGGAGGATGCGTTGCTGCTTTTCAACCAGAAACCCGAACAAAAACTGGACTTCGTGCGCGGACTGCAGCGCGAAGGCCGCCATGTGCTCATGGTGGGCGACGGGCTGAATGACGCCGGTGCGTTACGCCAGAGCGACGTGGGGCTGGCGGTTTCGGATGATATCAACAACTTCTCTCCTTCCTGCGACGCGATCGTGGAAGGCAACCAGCTCAGCTTGCTGCCCGGTTACATTGCCCTCGCCCGCAGCGGGCAGCGGATCATCCGCCAGAGCTTCGCTATTTCATTGATCTACAATATAGTCGGGCTCTCCTTTGCGGTAACAGGTCACCTTTCGCCCGTCATCGCCGCCATACTGATGCCGGTCAGTTCCATTACGATTGTCGCGTTCACGACGCTTGCAAGCAATGCCGCGGCACGGCGATATCTCAAAAAACTGACCAATGTCATAAAAACGACGTAGGAAGCATCATCCTTTGCCGGCCGCGCCGCCGGTAGTTTTGACCTATCAAAAAACACCTAACCAATCCTCATCATGAGTGCATTGTATCTATTGATCATCGCCAGTTTGCTGGTGGCGCTGGGATTCCTGGGCGCATTCATCTGGTCGGTGCGGAAGGGCCACTACGACGACGACTACACGCCTTCCGTACGCATCCTGCTCGACGATTCCGAAAAGCCATAACCACCAGAACCTGAACTGATTTTTACCATTTATCACCACCAAGTTATGTCAAACGTTCCCCATCCCGGCCTCGCCTCCGTTGAGTTGGATGAATTTCAATACGACAACCGCATTGTCCGGGACTTCGCCATCGCCACCATCCTGTTCGGGCTCATAGGCATGCTCGTGGGCTTACTCGCTGCCTTACAGCTGGTTTTCCCGAACCTGAATTTTGACCTGCCTTTCCTGACATTCAGCCGCATCCGGCCGCTGCATACCAATGCGGTGATTTTCGCATTTGTCGGAAACGGTTTCTTTACCGGGCTTTACTATTCCGTTCCGCGCGTGTTGCGGACACCCATATGGAGCCCCGTGCTGAGCCGCTTCCATTTCTGGGCCTGGCAGGCCATCATCCTCGGCGCGGCTATCTCGCTGCCGATGGGTTTTACCACTTCCAAAGAATACGCCGAGCTGGAATGGCCCTTCGACATTGCGATTGCCGTGGTGTGGGTTTCCGCATTGGTCAATATCATCATGACCACCATTAACCGCCGTGTGGAACATATTTATGCCGCGGTGTGGTTCTACATTGCGTCCTTTGTGACCGTCGCGATGCTGCACGTGGTGAACAGCATAGAGCTTCCTATCTCGTTCATGAAAAGCTACTCCGTGTATGCGGGTGTGCAGGATGCATTGGTGCAATGGTGGTACGGGCATAATGCGGTGGCATTCTTCCTGACCACTCCTTACCTGGGTTTGATGTACTACTTCCTGCCCAAAGCAGCCAACCGGCCTATTTACTCCTACCGGCTTTCGATCGTACACTTCTGGGCGCTGATATTCCTGTACATATGGGCCGGGCCGCACCACTTGCTCTACACCGCATTGCCCGAATGGGCGCAAACGCTGGGTACGGTGTTCTCGGTAATGCTTATCGCGCCGTCATGGGGTGGTATGATGAACGGGTTGATGACGCTCCGCGGTGCATGGGACAAGGTTCGTGAAGATGTAGTGCTCAAATTCATGGTGGTAGCGATTACCGCTTACGGTATGGCCACTTTCGAAGGCCCGATGCTGTCATTGAAAAATGTAAACGCCATTGCCCACTACACCGACTGGATCGTGGCACACGTACACGTGGGCGCACTCGGATGGAACGGCTTCCTGACATTCGGTATCCTCTACTGGCTTTTCCCCCGTCTGTACAACCGCCCGCTGTACTCTACCAAAGCCGCCAATTTCCACTTCTGGATCGGTACGCTGGGTATCATATTCTATACCATCCCCATGTACTGGGCTGGTTGGGTACAAAGCTCTATGTGGAAAGAGTTTACACAGGAAGGTCTTTTGAAATACCCCAACTTCCTTGAAACCGTAACGGCACTCAAACCGCTGTATTTCCTCCGTGGTGTAGGTGGCTCATTGTACCTCGTAGGTTTCGTAGTGATGATCTACAACCTCTGGATGACCGCCCTGAAAGGCAAACTTGTGGCCACTGAAACCGCCAAAGCCATGCCATTGAGCGCAATCTGGCACGCCGAAAAGAGCGAATACTGGCACCGCCGCTTAATGGAGCGCAAGCCTTTGGCATTGACCATATTCTCCCTGATAGCCGTCGCAATCGGCGGGATGATCGAGATGATCCCTACGTTCCTCGTCGAATCCAACGTGCCTACCATCGCAAGTGTAAAACCCTACACACCGCTGGAATTGCAGGGGCGCGACATTTATGTCCGCGAGGGTTGCTATGTGTGCCATACGCAGATGATCCGTCCGTTCCGGTCCGAGATCGAGCGGTTCGGGGAGTATTCCAAATCCGGGGAGTTTGTATATGATCACCCGCACCAATGGGGCTCCAAACGCACCGGACCTGATTTGCAGCGCGTAGGCGGTAAATACCCCGATTCCTGGCACTACAACCACATGGAAGATCCGACATCAATGTCGCCGGGCTCCATTATGCCGCGCTACGGCTGGCTGCTCGAAAACGACCTGGATACGACCACAACCAAAGCGAAGATCAAAGCCATGCAAACACTCGGTGTGCCTTATGAAAAAGGATACGAACACCAGGCTAATACGGATCTCGTGAAGCAGGAACAGGAAATCCAGGAACGCCTGAAACAAAGCGGCATCAAAACCGCGGCGAATAAAGAGATCATCGCGCTGATCGCCTACATGCAGCGACTTGGGACGGATATCAAGCAAAACGGCAACAGTCAGTAAGTCAAGTTTAGTCATGTGTAGTCAAGTATGGTCAGGTTTTGTCAAGAATTGTCAAGGAATAACCAAAGACTTCTTAACCACACATGACCACACATGACCACACATGACAAATCCTAACCCCACCCGACCACCCATTCATTCAACCCATCGGACTATATGAAATTCCGGAATTATCTCGAAACCATCGCAGGGGTAGGCATTTATCCCCTCATATCCCTCCTGATCTTCTTTGTTTTCTTCGTCGGCCTGCTCATTTATGTGTGGGGGCTGGATAAAAGGAAGCTCGACAAAATGCGCAGCATTCCGCTGAACGACGGCGTGGCGACAAAGACACTACTATCTCTGCTTTTGCTCGCCTGTATTGCATTGCCTGCCTCCGCGCAGGAGACCACTGAGCCAACCCGCGCGATTTCGGGGCTCGACCTGATCCTGTGCGTGGTGCTCGCCGGATTGGTTTTCCTGATGATTCAGCTGGCGGTATTGCTGGCATCGGCCATGCGGTTGCTCAATAAAACCGCCCACGCATCGAACCAGGAACCTACCCACATTTTCAGCGCGCATTGGTGGAAGAAATTCAGGGGTATCAGCGTGGCATTGAAGGACGAAAAAGATATCCTGATCGACGGTCATGATTACGACGGCATTCAGGAACTCGACAACCGCATGCCCCCCTGGCTGCAATTCCTATTCTACACCACCATTTTCATTGCCGTGGTTTACTCCGCTTACTATTTCAGCGGACTCGGTGACCTTCAAATTGCCGAGCTGGAAAAGGAAATTGCCACTGCCGAAGCCGAGAAAAAGGCTTACATGGAAAAAGTAGGTGCGAGCATGGACGAAAACTCCGTCACGCTGCTCACCGACAAGGCCGGAGTGGACGCAGGGATGAAAATCTTCCAGGAAAAATGTACTGCCTGCCACGGAACCGAAGGTGGCGGTGCCGTAGGGCCCAACCTCACGGATGATTACTGGCTGCACGGCGGCGGTATTCACAATGTGTTCAAGGTAATCAAATATGGTGTGCCTGAAAAGGGGATGATCTCCTGGGAGAAACAGCTTTCCCCTACCGACATTCAGAAGGTAGCGAGCTTCGTATTGTCCCTCAAAGGCACTAAACCAGCCAACGCCAAAGAGCCGCAAGGCGAGCTTTTCAACGACGAAACAGTGGCCAAAAAGTAAGTACCCATGAAAACGAGCCCGGAAAGTCGTCCGCTTTACCCCCAACGCCCGGAAGGTAAATGGCATAACCGCCGTGTAGTGTTCAGCATTGTGATTATCGCATTGCTGTTCGTTACGCCGTTCGTCCGGATGGATGGGCAGCCGCTGGTGCTGTTGAATGTACTCGAAAGGAAAATCATCCTCTTCGGGATCTTTATCGGGCCGCAGGATTACTGGCTCTTCGGGCTTACGATGCTTTCATTTTTTGTGTTCATCGTGTTGTTCACCACCGTTTTCGGGCGGTTATGGTGCGGCTGGGCTTGTCCGCAAACCGTTTTCATGGAAATGGTTTTCCGTAAAATCGAATATGCCATTGAAGGCGACGCCGGGAAACAAAAGCTGCTGGACAAAGCGCCATGGACTTCGGAGAAAGTCCTGAAAAAGGGTTTGAAATACACCATTTTTCTGATCATCTCCTTTGCCATCGCCAACCTGCTACTGGCCTATGTGCTGGGTACCGACGAGCTCTACAAGATCATTTCCGAGCCCATTGAAGACCATATCGGCCTCTTTTCCGGCATTGTCATTTTCACAGGGGTATTCTACTGGAACTTTGCATGGCTGCGGGAGCAGGCCTGCACGGTGGTATGCCCGTACGGCCGCCTGCAAAGCGTGCTGCTGGACAGGAACTCCATCAATGTCGCATACGACCACGGGCGCGGTGAGCCGAGAGGGAAATTGCACAAAGGCTCCGACCGTACCGAAGGCGATTGTATCAATTGCTTCCAATGCGTGGCGGTATGCCCTACCGGCATCGATATCCGGAATGGTACCCAAATGGAATGCGTGAACTGTACGGCCTGCATTGATGCCTGCGATGCGATTATGGAAAAAGTGGGATTTGACAGGGGCCTCATCCGATACACTTCCGAAAATGTGATCGAGAGGAAAACCGCCAAGGTAATCACCCCGCGAACCTGGGGTTATGCGGCGGTGCTGTTATTGCTCTGGTCGGCATTGGGGTTCGTGGTGGCCACGCGCACCGACACGCAAACCACCCTTTTCCGTGCGCCGGGCAGCCGTTACATCGAGAACAGCGACGGCACGATCAGCAACCTGTACACCTTCAAAATATTCAACAAAACGAATCATATCATCAAGCCCTCCCTCCACCTCGACTCCCCGCACGGCAAGCTTCTTTTCGCCGGATCACCCGATCTGACGCTCGAAGCTGCGGGGATGTCCGAGGGAACCGTGTTTGTGATTATTCCAAAATCTGAATTAAAAAGCCGAAAAACGGTACTAAAACTTTCGGTTTCACAGGGTAACCAGCAGTTGGAGACCTTCGAGACCACCTTCATCGCACCGGAAGAATAATGTATTAACCTATTTATAAATCACCATGAAAGTCAATTGGAAAGCACTTATTGCCGCCGTTTATATCAGCTTTGTATCGATGATACTGCTGCTGGTCGGAATGAGCGCCGGGCAGAAAATCGATCTTGTCACGGATCATTACTACGAGGAAGAGCTGAAATTCCAGGGGAAGATCGACAAGCTGCAACGCGCTGCGGAGCTTGCAGAGCCATTATCCTGGCAAATCAAGGATAATGCCTTACAAATCCGATACCCGGCAACCTTTGCCGATTCGAGCATTTCGGGCCAGATCCGCATGTATTGCCCGTCCGACAACCGAAACGACCGACAGTTTGCAATCGACTCGAACGGTAACGGACAGACCGTGGCATTGTCGCAAATCCCGGCAGGACGCTACAAAATCCAGGTCGACTGGAAAGGCGGAAATGAAACCTACTGGAGCGAGGGCGTGGTGGTGGTTGACCACAACAATCTTTAACCCATGATCACCGTCCTGCCGTACCTCGCCATTTCGATGGGGCTCATCAGCAGCTTCCATTGCGTAGGCATGTGCGGGCCTATCGCGCTCGCATTGCCTGTTCACAAGGGCACGCATGCGCGCCAGATCGCGGGCGTGCTGGCGTACAATGCAGGGCGCGCGCTTACGTACGCGACGTTCGGTATGGTCATAGGTACTTTGGGCGCTTCACTGGCATGGCTGGGTGTGCTTCGGTACGCTTCCATAGCCGTCGGTGCGGCGATGCTGGCTTATGTACTCTGGCCTCCGGGGTTGGAACAGCGGCTGCATATGCCGTTGTTCTGGCAAAAAACAATCCATCGCTTAAAGCAAAGAATGGGCTTTTATCTCAAAAGAGCCGACTTACCGGGCTTGCTGCTGCTCGGCATGCTCAATGGCGCCGTCCCTTGCGGAATGGTGTATATGGCGCTCGTCAGCTCGGTCGCCACGGGCAGTACCTGGGGAGGCGGTGCTTTTATGGCTCTATTCGGACTGGGCACCATGCCTGCCATGCTCGCATTGGGTATTGCAAACCAACAGTTCACTCCCGCGCTGAGAACGCGCATCCGCAAACTCACACCGCTGCTGATGGCCATTGCAGGGATCTGGCTCGTAGCACGCGGAGTCACGACCTCCTACTCCGATCATTCCAAACCAGCTGCCGGAATCACAATCTGCCGCTGAACGGCTTGAACCAGCGCGCCGGATGACTTACCTTGCCGGCATGAAAACGTACAAAGCCATTATCCAACTCACTTCCGACGACCCCAAAGTCCATCGCAGCATGATCCGGCAAATCGGCAATCTGCTGGCGCACTTGGGCAAAACAGTCGATGTCCGTATCGTTTGCCACGGTGCTTCCATGCCATTTTGCATTTCGGCCGGGAATACGTTCGCCGGCGATATCACGGCATTGCTCAACCAACATGTTACAATTGCGGCATGCCGCAATATGTTAGTTGCCAATGGCGCGGCCCCCACCGACTTGATAGAGGGCATTGAAGTTATTCCGTCGGGAATAGCTGAGCTCGTCATCTTGCAACAGGAAGGTTGGAGCTACGTAAAAGCCGGTTAGAAGTCTGTTTTTTGCATGATCAAAATCATGTTTTTCCCCTCCCGTCCTCGGTAGTTTTGATCAATGATCTACATCAAAACTTTGACCAATGGACAAGGACCTGCTCTTTAAATACAACATTCCGGGGCCACGCTATACCAGCTACCCGACCGTTCCTTACTGGCAGAAAACACCTCCCGCCGTCAGCAAATGGAAAGAACTGGTACAGGACGCCTTCTCGGTTTCAAACCAGAAGGAAGGTATCAGCCTGTACATTCACCTGCCATTCTGCGAGAGTCTTTGTACCTATTGCGGCTGCAACACGCGCATTACGATCAATCATGCGGTGGAAAGCAAATATATCCAGGCCGTTTTGAAGGAATGGAAAATGTATTGTGAACTGTTCGGGACTGAAAAACCGGTGATCCGGGAATTGCACCTGGGTGGTGGCACACCTACATTTTTCAGTCCGGCCAACCTGGTGAAACTGGTAAACGGCCTGCTTGCCAATGCTCTGATACACGATGATGCCCGCTTCGGTTTCGAGGCGCATCCGGGGAATACCACCGATGCCCACCTGGAAGCACTATATTCGGTCGGATTCCGCCGCATCAGCATTGGTGTACAGGATTTCAATCCGGTCGTATTGGCCATCATCAACCGGCACCAGACTTTTGAGCAGGTTAAACACCTCACCCTGAAAGCCCGCGAAATCGGGTACACTTCGGTGAATTACGATATCGTGTACGGCCTGCCGCAGCAAAAAAACTGCTCTATGATGGAGACCATGCTGCGTGTAATCCGGCTAAAACCCGACCGTATCGCATTTTACAGCTATGCTCACGTACCATGGATCAAACCCGGCCAGCGCAGCTATACCGAAAACGACCTGCCCGATGCGGACCATAAAATTGCGATTTATGAAACCGGAAGGAATGCACTGGAACTTGCCGGCTATGAAGACATCGGCATGGACCATTTCGCGCTCCGGTCCGACGAGCTTTACAAAGCGGCCACGCAAGAACGGCTGCACCGAAACTTCATGGGGTATACCGATACCCGAACCCAATTGTTGATCGGCCTCGGTGCATCGTCTATTTCCGATTCGTGGTGGGGATATGCCCAGAACGAGAAGAAAGTGGAAGATTATTACAAAAAGCTCGCTGCAAATGAGCTGCCTATATTCCGCGGCCACGAGCTGAGCCGCGAAGACCTGATCCTGAGAAAGCATATTCTACGGCTGATGACCAATTTCGAAACTTCCTGGGGCAGCACCTCGGAAGTTTGTATGGAACTGTATCAGGCGCTGGAAAGGCTTTCCGAAATGGAATTCGACGGCCTGGTTGAAGTGGAACCTTTCCGCCTGAGAATCACCGAGAAAGGCAAGGCCTTCGTACGCAATGTGTGTATGGCCTTTGATGCGCGCCTATGGGCCGATTTACCCCAAACGACTCTTTTTAGTCAAACAGTTTAATGATGAATTCTTGCGGTGTTCACCTGTGTCCTGTACTTTGGTATGTTTGATACGGATATTTTAATTCATACGCAAGTGATGACACGGCACATCGAGATGCTGGATGCCCTGTTCAAACACGCGACCGAAGGGATCGTGGTGGTGGACAAGCAGGCGAACATTGTAATGCTTAACCCCAAGGCCAAAGAACTTTTTGGCTACTCCGATCGTGAGCTGATCGGCAAGAAAGTCGAAACGCTGATTCCCCAACGGTTCAACAGAAACCATGTGGGCTATCGCGACGAGTACCTCGAAGCGCCCCGCGCACGTGGTATGGGGCATATGATGGATCTTTTCGCCCGGCGCAAGGATGGCAGCGAGTTTCCCGTGGAGGTCAGCCTCAGCCCTTTCAAAACCAGCGACGGCGAGTTCGTCGTCAGCTTTGTGATCGACATTACAGAGCGCAAAAAGCAGGAAAGCCGCATTATAGAGGCTAACCTTGAAATTCAAAAACTGAATGCCGAACTGGAAATCCGTGTGCAGCAACGTACGGAGGAGCTGGCTGCGGCGATCAGGCGCATCGAGCAGTCGCAGGAAGAGGTGGTACGTGCACTGACGAAAGAGCGCGAGCTGAACAATATGAAAAGCCAGTTCGTAACCATCGCGTCGCATGAGTTCAGGACACCTCTCGCAACCATTCTGTCGTCGGCCTCGCTTATAGGCAGGTACCCGCGCACGGAGGAAGAAGACAAGCGTCAGAAACACGTCCAGCGTATCAAATCGACCGTTACCAACCTGACGGAGATCCTTAATGACTTTCTCTCGATCGGCAAGCTCGAAGAAGGCCGCATTCACTGCATTCCGGTGCTTACCGATCTGAGCGCATTTTGTAAAAACCTGATTGAAGAGATCCGCGGGCTTTGCAAGGATGGTCAGGAGATGTTTGTGACCTATGACGGGGAAGCCCAGGCCTGGCTCGACAAGCAGCTTTTACGCAACGTGCTTTTTAACCTGCTTTCGAATGCGATCAAATATTCGGAGCCCGGTAAATCGATCTTTTTAAGGGTCAAAAATTGGAGCGGGCTAATCCGCATCGAAGTGCAGGATCAGGGTATCGGTATCCCGCAGCAAGACCAGGGTCATATTTTCGACCGGTTCTTCCGCGCCAACAATGCCGGCAATGCGCAGGGAACGGGTCTCGGTCTCAATATCGTACAAAACTATATCGAACTCATGGGCGGCACTGTCCGCTTTCAAAGCGAAATCGGCGTAGGCACTACATTTTTCGTGGAACTGCCCAACCGCGAGCCGGCATCCGTTAAAATCGAATCCTGACACAAACAGTATCCCAATTGGAAGCGAGAAAAATACTTTTGATAGAAGATAATCCCGAAATGCGGGAAAATACGGCAGAGATCCTCGAACTCGCCAACTTTGAAGTAATCACTGCTCAAAATGGCAAGGAAGGCGTGCAACAGGCAAACCAGCACAATCCCGACCTGATCATTTGCGACATTATGATGCCCGAGCTTGACGGCTACGGTGTGCTGCATATGCTCGGCAAGGACGAACGTACGGCAGCCATTCCCTTCATTTTCCTGACCGCCAAAGCCGAAAAGGAGGATTACCGCAAAGGAATGACCATGGGGGCCGACGATTACCTTACCAAACCTTACGACGATGTAGAATTGCTGAATGCCGTTGAAATGCGCCTCAAAAAGAGCGACCGGCTCAAAAAGCAGTTCGAACGCTCCGCCGATGGCTTCGACCAGTTCATTAAGGAAGCACAGGCATTCGATCCGATCGTGAAGCTTGCGGAAGACAAGAAGGTGAAGATGTTAAGAAAAAAAGAGACGATCTACACCGAAGGCAGCTTCCCGTCGCATGTGTTTTTTCTTCAAAAAGGGAAGGTTAAGGCCTATAAATCCAACGAAAACGGTAAAGAATACATTACCGACCTGCTGAAAGAGGGCGAGTTTTTCGGCTACCTCGACCTCCTGCAAGGCGCTCCTTACGAAGAAACCGCTATCGCATTGGAGAAGTCGGAAGTGGCTATGATCCCGAAAGACGATTTCTTCAACCTCCTGCAAGGCAACCGCGAAGTGGCCTCCAAGTTCATTCGGATGCTTTCCAATGAGATCAAGGAGCGGGAAGAGCGGCTTTTACAACTCGCCTACAACTCGGTGCGGAAGCGCGTGGCGCAGGCGCTGGTAATGTTGGTACAACGTTATCAGGAAGACCGCTCGAAGCCCTTCTCCATGGCCGTTACCCGGGAGGATATTGCCTCTATGGTAGGAACCGCCACGGAGACGGTCATCCGTACACTTTCAGATTTCAAGGACGAGCGCCTGGTGGACATGAAAGGCAGCCAGATCACGGTTTTGGAGTATGAGAAGCTGGCGCGGATGCGAAATTAGCATCTTTTTTCACCGTTGATAACTCATCGGTTCCGGTTGATCATTCCCTGGTTTTGGGGCAGAAATACTTCATTTGCATTTCCTAGTTTTGACAAGAACTTCATATAAATCTTTCAAACTATGGAACAAACAACACCTACAAACGCGTCGGATACTGCCGAAGTATCTACAACCGAACAACGTCCGGAGAAACTCACGATGGAAATTCTGCTTGCCAGAATGATGCAAACACATCGGGACATCGACGCGTACCAAAGAGGCGAAATGACATTGGAGGAACTACATGCATTGGGCGTAAGATTTGCTGGACATCTATAACTACCGCCACTTTGGGGATGTCTATCAGTTTATTACGAAACAAGACATCGTCGTTTCCGTTCACTTATCTCTCGACGGAAGATGGTTTCCTCTGAATCCGGAGATAGCGGGGGTTCACAGTTTCGTCATTAAAACAAACAAACCGTCCATCGGCCTGGATGTCCGGCTCAGAAATACTGTGCTGGACATCCTGACCAATTTTCTGAGAGAGAACGACGCGATAATCGTCTACTATTGCGACCCATTTGACGGCAAAGGATACAAGCGGTTCCTCAAATTCAACAGATGGTTTGATCTGATCAATGACCCGTCAATCGAAAAGCAAGACGGGGCGTTCACAGTAACAGATTTGAAGGTCGACGAAAATGGTCACTTAACCAGATCAGAATTAACCGTATATGCCTCCATCCTGCTCCCGAAGACCCATCCTGATTATGACGCCGCGATCAGTCTCTTCCATTCGGGTGATATGGATAAAACAGGCAAACTATGAAAGCCTGGCCTCAATCGCTTCCAACTGCGCCATCATCTCCTGCCGGTAAGCCACCGTTTGATTGGTAATTTCAGGGATCAGCTTTTTGTAGTAATTAATGCCTTCGATCAGGTTAGCGCGGAATTTCGAGAAATACTTGGCTTTCTTATCGTTCAGCGCAGCTGCATGCCGCTCAACGTCCTTTTTGAGATAATCCACATACAAATTCAGTTCGTTGATGAACATATTGGGCCGCAAGTGCTTTGCGAGCAGGTCTATTTTCCCATAGATATGTCCCACCATTTCGTCCAATGAGTAGATGCCGGAGAACCAAGCCAGATTGGGTCCGGGACAAATGGCTACCGCACTATTCTCCCGCGGTTTAATCAGGTTGTTTTTGATGAGTGCCGCGGTACTTAGTCCTTCGCAAAGGCATAGCTTCTCGGTGACTGCGTTTATTTGCATTTGCAGGTCGGCCGGTTGCGGATCGAGTGCGAGCAACTGTTTAATTTTCAGGTTTTGATACTCGCGTGAAGCAGTGCAGACTGGCTCACTGGTGAATTCGGTGTTTGAAACCAGGTAACGCTTGTTGCACGGACTGCCGGGACGGCCTTTTGCAATGCGTTCGAGACGCTGCTTTTCGGCGGTGCTCTTCTTGAAATTATTGAAAAGCACGCCCAACGGCGATGAATCACTCACGTAATAGGCATCACCATCCGCATTCGCCAGCTCATTCAACGTGGCCTTATCTACATTGGTAACCTCTGGTACCAGCAGAAAAGGACTCCCCCACCCCGTGGCTTCTATGCCGTAATGTTCCAGCAAAAAGGCATTCTCGGCTGCGGTACCAATGCCGCCCTGCACGGATATGCGGGTGTGTGGCGCATGTGCGAACGTAATGCCCTTGCCTTTGAGCGCAGGTTCATATAGCGCAAGCAACTCGGTAAACATTTCGTCACGCCGGTTTTTGAATTCTTCCAACACCGGCCCGAGCAGATTACCTTCCGTCGCAAATGCGTGTCCGCCGCAATTAAGCCCCGATTCAATGCGAAATTCAGAAACCCAGATACCCTTCTTGGCCAGGAACTTCGCCTGGATCAATGCGGATCGATAGTCACTCACTTTCAGGATCACTTTTTTCCGAAAATTGCCATCCTCGTCCGGAAGAAAATCGGCAAAAGCTTCCAGATAGCTGTACAAATGCGGGTTCATGCCCGCGGAAAGAATAATGGACGACGACAACCGGCTTAGCGCGAAGCCGCGCAGCGCTGCCAACGCATCCGTATAAATATCGTCGAGCAGGTTACCCTCCGAATCGGTATTCATTTTATCCACCTTCGACATGATGTTCACATCGATACTGCCCGGCACGATCTGTGCACGGAGCCCGAACGCTTCTGCGTCCTTTTCCATGCCTTCGGGCATCGCGATCATTGCTTCATACCTGACTTTCAGCTCCGAATCCGCTGGCAACAGGCTGAAATAACGATCTATATCACTACCCACACCGAAGGGCTGCCCTTTCAGATTTTCAAATTCTTCTTCCACAATGCGTTGCATCAGGTCGAGGTACGAGGTGATCCGGCGGCTGCGGTAATCGGGCTCGGCTTTCGTAATGGGCCTGTCGTCTTCGCCGCGCTGGCGGGCGTAATGCACGCGCATGCGCTCGATCAACTCGTCGTCGACAATGGATGCGACCGAGGAAATGCCGTATTTGGCGACCTTAATGGGGGTATCTATGGAGTATCCCAGCCCGAGGACCGGGATATGAAAAGTATGCGGCATCATATCTGGATGAGGTCTTGATAATTCATCCAAAAGTACGTGGCCACCCCCGCCCGAAAACTGACGCTGCTTAGCTGCGATACTGAGAAACGTCATGCCATTGGGATCAGGTCATTTCTTTTTGGTCTTCTGCGGCTTCGAAGCCTCGGCCAGCTCATTTTCCTTCATTCGATATGCGACAATGCGTTTAATGAGGTCGAGCGGCAATGGATCCTTATCGGGCAGTTGGAGCGCAGATTTACTCATTTTGTACTTCGAAAGCTCCGATTTGAATTCATCCAGCAGCGCCTGACTGTAAGGATACGATAGCGAAATGTGATTGGTAGCTGCCGAATAGTAGATTAGAAAACCGAAATGCTTGTAAGCAGGGATCTGATAACTGATCACTTCCTCTGCATCCGGCGCCATCTCTCTGATCGCTTTGCGGACCGCCGCCAGCCGCTCCTTCTTTTCTCCCTGGAACGTGTCGTGGTACTCGTCTATGGATTTAAAATCTGTTTTTGCCATGCCGATTGTGTCTTTTTGATGAGTGTTTCCGTTACTAAAAAGCATACAGGCAGCGGGATTTAACCGGTTTGGTCTTTTTATTCAAGTTGTCGAATTCTTACTACATTGCATTTTATTTATTTTCAAACAAAATATTAACACACTGATTACCAATGAACAAGTTTTATACCATGAAAAAAGTCTGCTATTTCCTCTTCGCCTCGATGATCTGCCTTGGAGCAGGTTGTAAAAAGGAAAAGGAACTTGATCCGGAAGAAACTTTGAAAGAAAATTCATTTCTGAGATCGATAAAGGTCGCCGGCGCACGGGAGGTAACAATAGACACGGCCCGCAATTACATTCAGATTATCCTTCCCGAAGCATACACGAATGATATCATTGACCTGCAATTGAATGCCGCGCCCGGAGCAGAGCTCGTTTTAAATTCATGGACACCGCTTTACAGTCCAGGCCATGTAAAATACCATTTCAGGGCTACATACCCCGAGAATTTCACCATTACTAACAAGAGCAATAATCAAACCAAATCGTACAAAGTTTTTGTAGAACAGGAAGGGCCTCTCACTGCCGAGTTACTTTCCGATTTAGATATTCGGATCGGCGGCGCAAATACGGCCACTGGGGTTGCTAACATCCGCTTCAAATCCGGTGTAGGGTCATTGCCAGCGCGTCCGGATGCGTCCCAACAAATACTTCCATTTCTCAAAAACAGCTCCAAGAATGCCAATGTAAAGGGATATTTCGACAACGGCCTCGGCCAGATCTATTTTGAAGACATTTTTAGTTTGATGGAAACGGAAGGCACAGTTCTAAGTATTGAGTACGGCGAAAAGGCCTTTTCCTTCCCTGAAAAGCTGAAATTAAAGAGAGGGAAGGTCGTTTTGTACGTCGTTCAACCCGATCGCCTTTTCAGGGTTTTTCAAACAGGCAAAAGCATTACATTCGATGGCGGTATATTTCTGAATGCTCAAAAGTATTCATTGAAACTGCACAACGACGCGAGTTCCCCGGAAGTAACCCTTCCCGCTACGGTCACCGACCTTTCGACGCTGAAAACACAATTTCCGGCCACCATTCCCGATGGCCAGTATAAGGTATCCTTTTTCGAAAATACGCAATTGATTACCGAAGCCTCAATCGTGATCGCCAGGGATTCGACTGTGAAGGCAATCGGACAAATGTGGACCGGAGGCCCGGGCCTTCAATGGGACGAAATATGGAAATCCCTACCCATTGCCATCTCGCGCGGGCAGGAGCTTTTCGCAAACCCTTTCCCGGCAATAATAGATGCTTCGTCCAAGCCATTCGACGACAAGAAAAAAATCCCGGATCTGGCATTAAAGCTAAATGGGAAAGTCACGGTTCTGAAAGGGGCCGTAAAAGAAGACACGAAATATGCAGATAACTCGATAAGGATCTATTACGGCGCCTATCGCATTCCGGCCGATTTACCGCCGGGACAGTACGAAGCAAGGATGGTACTCGATAACAAGCAATACTCGCTCCCCTATTGGAGCCGGGTTGAAATCCGGTAGTACCTAGCTGCTCGTCCTGCCCGAACTGAAAACGGCTGCCAATACGGACAGAAACTCCTTCTCAGAAAATGGCTTGCCCAACACGCCATTGATGCCCAGATCGGCGTAGAAGTCTTTGTCGCGGTCGGACAAGTCGCCCGTAAAGCCTATTACCGGCGTCGCACCTTTGATCGGGTCAGGGCTGGTGCGGATTTGGCGAGTCAGCTCGGAACCGTCCATGCCGGGCATATTGATGTCGGTAATCACCAGGTCGTAAGGCTGCTTCTCGAACAGTTCGAGCGCATCGTCGCCCGAGCCGACGAGATCGTAAGTAAGCCCGTGCTTTTCGAGCAACCTGCTCATGAGCACGAGGTTCAGTTTGGTGTCGTCGGCTACGAGCACTTTTTTACCCCGCAACTCCACCTGCGTAGCTGCCTGCGACCCGCTTGGGGTAACTTTCTGCTTTTCGGCCACCTGCATCGGAATCGCTATTTTGAACTCGGAGCCTTTCCCTAACACGCTTTCGACCGAAATTTTCCCTCCGTGCAGTTCCACGATCCGCTTGCATATCGCCAGCCCGAGCCCGGTCCCCTGCTTACCTACCGAAGCGCTGTCTATCTGACTAAAATCTTCAAAAATCTCTTTCAAATGCTCTGGCGCAATACCAATCCCCGAGTCTTTAACCCGGATTTTCAGCTGCTTTTTCTGCCCATCGGCACTTTCCAGGCTAGCTTCTACCAGCACCTTGCCATGAGCCGGCGTAAATTTGACCGCATTACTCAGCAAATTAATGAGCACCTGCTTAATCCGGAACTCATCGCCCGACAGGTATACCGGTTGCCCGATGTTGATTTTGGATACAATTTCAATGTCCTTCTCACCTGCCAGCACGCTCATCAGGGCCATTACCTCATTCACGAGCTCCACCGGGTTAAAAACCTGATATTGCAGCGTTAGCTTGCCCCTTTCCAATTTGGAAAAATCGAGCAGGTCGTTTACCAGGGTAAGCAAAATGCGGGAAGAACTTTGAATAGCATCAACACTTTCCTTCATCTGGCCTTCAAGGCGGTCGGAATCCATAAGTTGGGAAAAACCGATGATCGCATTCAACGGCGTCCTGATTTCATGTGTCACCTGCGCCAGAAATTCCCCCTTCATTCTCGCAGCCTCCGTCGCCATCGACGCATATTTGACGATCGTCACGTCGTTGCGGTACAACTTAACGAGGTTCCGGATGATGATGATCGTCATGAGCAATACCACCATGGCCCCCGCCCAAAAAAGGTGATTCACTTCCTCAAACTTGTCGGATGTTTCGGTAAGCAGCAATCCTCTGAACTTCCTGGCTTTTTCTTCCTCGGCAGCTTTCAGTGATTTCAGGGTCAGTTGCAGATTGGCAAACAATTCCCCATTCAGAAATAACAACCTTTGCTCCGCCTCGTTCAATTGCCTTTTTACCCGGTTATACTCGTCGTAACGGCTCAGATCGAGCTCACGTGCCATCAGATACGGCATGACCAGCGAATCGCGCTGCGTGATTACCTTCGTTTTCTCCTGTACCACCTCGTCACCCCGCTTGTTTGCGATGGCATCGGCCAACCTTTTGAAAAGTCCGCGCTTCTTCTTTTGAGGATCCGCCAATACCACCGAATCCACCTTGGATGTCTTTTTTACCCGAATAGGCGCTGGTTTGGGTTTGGCTTGCTCCTGCTGAATTTGCTCGCTGCGTTGTACCGAAAGCGCAAAAAGGCTGTCGACCATGATCTTCATCCGGATAAATTCCTCGTTGCTTTCCCGCTTGCTTTCCATCAGGCCCGACAGCGCCGATGGTTGATGCGCACGTTCATTTTCGAATTCGTTAAGGATCCGGGAAACCGTCTGCAGTTCATCGGCAAATGCCTTAAGATAAGTGGAATCCTGCGTAATGATAAAGAGCCTGCTATTGTTCTCGGCCACGTAAAGGAGTGAAATGCAGGTATCCACCTTCTGATAACCATTCATATCCTTGCGGAGCTCCTGGATATTCTCGCGGATGGTCTGCGATTTACCGCGCGTGAGCAACAGCATAAAAACGAATGAGCCAAGTATGATGACCAGCAGGATGGTCCAGACAAAAAACGCCCTGGATAAAGTGCGGAAAGGGATTTTCATGATGTGTAAGTCCGTCGATTCTTCCCTTCTTCCCTGGAAAACCGATATTTTGAGGGTTAATTACGACAAAGGTAAAAAAGCGGACACAAAACACTGCCATGCGCCGCTACCTATTATTTAGTCTACAAAACCGCTCGAATGAGTTACACATCCCTGATAAAGCCTACGTTTCAAGCCATGCTTTGAACGCCGGGGCCTTATCCCGGCTGACGACCACCTCCTGCGAAGTTTGCGGCCGGAGTTCTATTTTCAATTTACCATTGAAATAGGTGTGAATCTTCTGAATAGCGTCGATACGGGTTATAAATTGACGATTCAGCCGAAAAAAATTCAATGGGTCGACCAGCGATTCCAGCTCTTCCAGCTTATAATCTACCAGATATTGCCGTCCGTCCGTGGCCACGAGGCACGCCATTTCATTGGCTGTATAAAAATAGGCGACGTGTTCCTGATTGATCGGTATCAGTTGTTCTCCATTTTTAACGAGAAAACGAGTTTTGAAAGGTCTTTTGGTCATTTCCAGGCTATCGAGGAGCGTTTCGACCTTTCTTGCGTAGGCTTTGGGCGAAAAGTCTTCCCGAATGTTCTCGTATTTGCGGATAGCCTCTGCCAGTTCGGGCGCCTTAATGGGTTTCAAAAGGTAATCAATGCTTTTCACGCGAAATGCCTTAATCGCGTACTCGTCGTAGGAAGTCGTGAAAATGATCGGGCTATGTGCGGGAAATTCCTCGAATATCTGGAAACTCAGGCCATCGGCGAGCTGAATATCCGAAAAGATAAGATCCACGGGCTCCGCGTTCGCGAACCATTTCCGGCCCGCCTCGACGCTCTCCAGCACCGCGCACACTTCTACGCGCGGATCAAGTTTTTTAATCAGCTTTTCCAGCCTTTCCGCGGCCGGGTATTCGTCTTCAATAATCAGTATTTTCATAGCAAATAGGACGGCAGCCGCCCCGGTGTCATCATTTATGCTGTCAATTGGCCTAGTAGCGGGATCTTCACGACAAAGCGTGCTTCCTCGCGTTTCACTTCCACTTCCCGGTCGGTCAGCAGGCTGTATCGATTGATAATGTTCTGTAACCCTACCCTGGTTGATTTTTCGAGGATGGTTTTCTCCGAAATATTATTCTCGACCACCAGATACCCATCGCTATCGTCACGGATCACGATATGCAACGGGTTCTCTCGTGAAGCCGCGTTGTGTTTAATCGCATTTTCAATCAGCATTTGAAGGCTCAACGGAGCAATGTACTGCCCTAATGCCGTCGTCGACAGGTGCTTTTCTACCCGCAAATTTTCCCTGAAACGGATTTTATTCAAATACACATAAGCATCCACGAACGCTATTTCCTCGTTCAGCAATACCGTGTTCTTGTTCCTGCTCACGAGCACGTACCGGTACACATCCGACAGCCTTTCGAGGTAATCCTGCGCGGCGGTATTCTCGTCGTCGATCAACGCCGCCAGTGTGTTCATGCTGTTAAACAAAAAATGCGGATCCAACTGATTTTTAAGCACTTCCAGCTGAGATTGCACATTTTCGCGCATCAGCGCCTCCGTCTTCCGTACATTCATTTTCCAGGCATCAAAAAAATAAACGGCTTCATAAACCAGGTACACGATCACCGTAGGTACGATGCTAATCCGAAAACCCATCGCAAGCGCGCTCACATGGTAAACCGGTTTGTAGTAAAGCTCATCGAGCAACAACGACACGAGAAACACGTAGGCCACAGCCAGCGCAGCCTCCGCAGCTACCCGCCTGCCGGTTTGTCCGTATTCGGGAAAAATCCGGCGCATCCAAATAATAATGCACCGGTTACCCTCCCAGAATGTGAGTGTAAGCAACGTGGAAAAAAGCACACTCAGGAAAAAATGCTGGCTCAGTTTCAGGAACTCCTCAAAGGCTATCATCATGGCAATGACGGTCCCCATAAGCGGGATGCCAATAATGCGCCATTTCCTGTCATTGAGCGTGTAAGCCTTTTCCTTCATTGCGAGTTGATATTGGCGGGCAAACTACTCGTTTACCCGCCAATATTCAATTAAAATGTGTATCTGAAATACGGCACAGGGAAAAACGGTGCCTGGTACTGATTCACCAGTTCGTTGGTTCTCGGGTTATAGGTTTGCTGGAAGATATTTTTACGCGCCGTTACGTTCTGCAAATCCATTGAAAATTCCATGGTGCTCCGGCGCATTTCCCGGCGATAGGAGAAGCGGATATCGGTTCTGAAATAGGCACTTTGCCGCAACGAGTAAGCACGATTTTCATCATAAACAGCTGCACCCCGCGCCCGCGACGCAGCGAGGTTCAGTGGCGTGATGTACTTGCCGCCGACCAGCGACGTCTTGATGTTCGCACTCAGGATATTGTTGGTACCAAAGCGGAATTCTTTGCCGCCAAGCACATTCAGCACATACTTGGTGTTGAACGCGGTATTACGCTCCACGTTATCGCTGCCTTTGTATTTCGAATCGAACAGCGAAGTGGTGAGCAGGAAGTAATAACCTTTGCTGAAATACCTTTCCAAAGTCAATTCTAAACCCATATTACGGCCCGAGCCGCTATTCACCAGGCTGTCGCGGTCCGACGGTCCGAAAGCAGCGCCCATATTCAATGCGGAGTAAGTGGAAGCCCGGCGCTCTACCGGCACGTCGAACAGTTGCTGATAATACGGCTCGATTTTCAGCAGGAGATTCTCGGTCAACCTGTTCTGATAGCTCAGCACGAAATGGTGGCTTTTGGTAAAACCCAGGTCCTTGTTGGTACGTACCGGCCCCGACTCCCCGGGAGTTTGTACAAAATAGGTGTAAATGTTCTGGGCCTGACTATTCAAACCATACCCCACACTTACCGACTGGCCTTTTCCAAATACGTATTGCAAACCGGCCCTCGGCTCGACAGCCACATTGTTGTTCAGGTTATAATGCTGAAAATGGAGTCCGGTTGTAAAGATCAATCCCGGTGAAATCCTGTACTTCCATTGCGTATAAGCCTGCGTAAGTACTGTTTTTTCGCCGCTCACATTTGCGCGAACGGTGTCAATTTTCCCACCCTGGTGAAGGGAGCGGCTGTACAGGTCGAAGTCGAGCAAATCCACAGTAATCCCTCCGTAAATACTACTTTTCGCATTCATTTTATGCCTTACATTCAGCACTGCCGAATATTTGGAAGTGTTGTATTTCGCCTCGCCGCTCAGGAAAGCTTCGCGCGCAGGGTTGCTGATGGAATCACCGCTGAACCGCTCGCGGGTTGTGCTCATACCTAATGTGAGTTTGGCGAAAGTTTTGGGGGTAAGATTGTGTTCATAGGCCAATCCGAAAATGTTGGTACCATATTTGACCCGGGTGTTGGTGTTTTCGGTGCCATACATATTTGAAAGCGTAGTGTCCACCTCATTGCCCTGGAAATTCACGTCGCTGCTTCCTGTTACCCCAAAAAGTGTCAGCTTTCCTTTGCTGCCAGTCGGGACAGCCACTTTAAAGTTCAGGTCCTGGTAATCGGGAATGGCTGTTCCCGTACCGAACTGCAATCCCAGGGCTTTGAACAGCCCTAGCGTGGAATACCGGTAATTCAAAAGAAAGGATGCCTTGGAGTTTCTTGCAAAGGGACCTTCGGCACCCAATTCAAAACCATTGAAGCCTACCTGGCCCATCAGTTCATGTTTCTGATTATTGCCTTCGCGAAGTTGCAGGTCAAACACCGCCGCCAGCGCATTTCCGTACTGGGAGGGAAAGGCACCCGTAAGAAAGTCGGATTTGCCGAGCACGTTGTTGTTCAGCATGCTTACCGGCCCGCCCGTAGCTGCGAACGAACCAAAGTGGTTGGGATTGGGGATATTAAGACCTTCCAGTTGCCATAATGTGCCCGACGGGGAATTCCCTCTGACCACGATGTCGTTGCGTGAATCATCGCCCGACACCACCCCGGCAAAGTTCGCTGCCATCCGCGACGGGTCGCCCAGTGCACCGGCATAGCGCTTGGTATCATCGACATTAAACGACCGGCCGCTCACCAGCGACAGCTCGTTATTGGTTTTGGTCTTATCGTTTTTGCGATCAGCGATAACCACCACCTCGTCGAGGTTCTGTACCGACTCCGTCAGCGTTACATTCAAAACCACCTCCTTGCCGGCCGTCACGACGATGTTGGACAAGCGCTGCGATTCATACCCGACCATCGTAATCTGAAACGACTGGCGGCCCATCGGCACCCCCGCGATCACGAAATCGCCCCGCACATCGGTAACGGCCCCCACCGGGCTGCCGCCTGCATCCCGAATGAGCAATACCGACGCCCCGATCACCGGCGATTTGGAAACCTCGTCGCGGATTGTCCCGCGGATTGTCTGCGTACCTTCCTGCGCATATAAGTTGGCAGCAAAAAGAAATGTCATGGCTAATAGTAATGCTTTCATTGGCTAATTTTTATGAATTGATGCACCGAAATACGGCATAACATGCTGTGTTTGAAATGCCGGGAGAGGCCAACCGTAAAGATCCGTGGGTGAAACGGTGGCAGCGTTCGGGGAATCGTCAATGCTTTTCCGGCGGCCGGGAGACAAACTTATTTGGACTTATTATAAACAAGTGACTATATTTGTCTTATTCATTCCGCTTGCGCCTACGATTGCATGACCGTCAATACAACCGACAACGCCCCTTTCCGGATAGACGAGACGTCTTTCAAGCAGATCTATCTGGCTCATTGGGAGAAGGTGTATGCTGTTTGCTACAACACCGTCCGCGATCCTGAACCGGCCAAAGGAATGGTACAGGAAATCTTCAAATCACTCTGGGAACGGAAGGACGAGCTTGAAATTACCACTTCGGTGGAGCGCTACCTGCTCCGGTCGGCCAAATTTAAGGTTTTTGAATACCTGCGGAACACGAAGTCCCGCAAGGAGCATAACGAGATCGCATTTGCAGACTATTGCGACCGCACGCACTGTACCGAAAACGACATTCTTTATAATAGCCTCAAAAACAAAGTCGACGGCCTGGTTGACACCCTGCCCTGCCAATGCCGGCGCGTTTACAAAATGAGCCGCGAAGAAGGGCTCAGCAACAAAGAGATCGCGTCGGCGCTGCTGATCTCCGAGCGGGCAGTCGAATACCACATTACCAGGGCGCTCACCACGCTTCGCGCCAACCTCACCGAATATATGCACTAGAATCGCGGTGCGGCTTACGGCTAAACTCAATTTATGCTACTTTTACTTTCAGGAAGCATCACCAACCGAACTGTGGAGTACTTGAATGAAGATCAGTAAAGAACTTATTGAAAAATACCATCATGGCCACTGCACCGACGAAGAAAGGGCCGCAGTAGAGGAATGGCTGCTGAACGACGATGCCGACGAAACGATGGAATGGAGCTTACCGGAGGAAAAAACGGCCGTGCAATCTGAAATGTGGAATGAAATTGCTGCTATCCTCCCTTCTTCCGCCGAAATGCCTGCACCGAAGGTTGAGCGCACGATTATGCGTTCGCTCTGGAAACCGGCCGTGGCTGCGTGCCTGCTCGCCGTGCTGGGGTCGGTCGCTTACAGTTTGAAACACGACTCGGCTACTCAAAAAGTTATTTCCCTGAACAATAGCTCCGGCACAGAGAACAAGGCACTTCACGAGAAAGAATTTTCCCTTTCCATTGCACCGAAAAGCAATGTGGCCATCAATAGCAAAACGGGCATTATGGACTTCTGCGGGGCAGTACTGATTAACCCGAAGGAAGATATTGAACTTACTTTTCAAGGCACTTGTGCAAACCCTGCTCAGAACCGGGAAAAGGTTTCGCTGAAAAAAGGACAAAACTACATCGCGCTCAACTATGGTGGCAAGGCCCAAACCGGCGAAGTGATCGTCGTCGAAGAAGGGGCGATGGCAAGCCTTCCGCCGCTCGTTTTGAAGCAGCTCATGCACCAGTTCAATATCTGACCTCACTCATGATACATCGTTACCGGGGTCCTGTCCACTTCGTCATTTTCGCATTGCTTGTCGTTGCTTTCCTGCCCGGCTGCCGGAAGCAATCCAGTGAAAAAGAGCCTATTACCGGAAAGAAATACAGTATTTACGCCATGATGAAAAATGGCAAAGAGTATATCTTTCAAACCGACTCCCTTCATTCGGGTGAGATTAACCCGGAAAAATCAGGTGCGCGGGTTGTGCCAGCGCCGCTTTATTATGAGCTCATCGTCCGTGATGGCCAGTATTACAGCATCGATCGCCGCAAAAGCGCATTTGTGCGGTACAAAATTGCCGATGGCGAATTTGTGAGGGATACAGCTGTTGCAATCACCGGCTTCTCGTCTGTTGAAAACTACAACTGGCTGTCGCAGGATTCGCTGATGATCCTCGGTTATGACGACGATGCACGTAAGGTCCGCTATGTCAAAATCGATGTCCGAAATCTGAGCGTGACCCAGGGTACCGTGCCTGTTCCCGCGCCATTCGGCAACTATAACTGGCTCTCCATTGGCTTCTCACAGTTCCTGGAAAACAAATTGTACATTGGCTACTGCTACCACACCTACACGCTCGACAACTACACGACCGGCGATACGATTTACACTGCCATACTGGATTATCCCGAGTTGAAACCACTAAAAACACTCAAAGATACCCGGTCCGTATATCCTGGCGGTGTGAATACCCGTCAAAGCCATTCATTTGTGACAGAGAATGGGGATTTTTACTTCATCGCCTGCCCTGGAATTGCATCAGGAAATTACCCGCAAAAACCAACCGGGATTTTCCGCATCCAAAAATCGCATGAAGAAATCGACCCGGCTTATTTCTTCAATATCTCAGCATCAGCGATTAAGAACCACGGCTATGGCTTTTGGTATGTAGGGAAAGGCAAAGCGATCGTAAGAACCGAGCGTAAAGGCCTTTATACGGGGATGAAGGATCACTACAAAGTCCCCCATTTCGACTTTTACCTGCTCGATCTTGAAAAGCAGACTACCAGCCGGCTCCCTCTTCCGCTGGACAAGGGAACTTCCCGCCAGTGCGTACTGGTAGAAGATGGAAAGGCGTATATTACCGTCAATTCGGGAAATGAAGGGTGTTATGTGTGGGTGCTTAACCCCGAAACAGGTGCACTCAAAAAGGGATTGAAGTTCAGTGAGGATACGGAGTATATTCTGCGGCTGGAACCCCTGACTGATTAGCTCTCCCCTATGCATTCTTGATTTCTTCGGGCGTGAGACCCGTGATTTCTGAAATTGTCCCGATATCAAAACCTTTGGTTTTCATATTACGAGCGATCTTCAATTTCTCTTCCTCTCTTCCTTCTTTTATTCCTTTTTATTCCTTCCTCCCTTCCTTCCTTTGTTGCTACTTTTTTCGCGTACTCCATGGAATTTTCATTATCCCATTTAGCTTTTAAATATGCATCCCATGCCATCTTTTCTTGTTCATTTAGGTTACAAACTTCTGCTATTCTAAAAACCTTGCCAAAAACAGGCTGCGAGAGAAACGTTGGAACTTGATCGAATTTAGTTAAATTTTTCAATAAATACAGCCACCGGTCCAGCTCGGTCGAAAGCTCAGGAACATGCTTCTTAAAGCGGGGCAGCTCAATGAATGTCAGGCCAAATTTGTCGTAAAACACCTGGCCACTACTCCTGTTAACCAACCTGATTTCATGGAGATACTGACCATCTAGGGAATCTTCAAAGCAGAAATCCATCAAACCAATCAAATACACCGGTTTCAAGTCATACTTCCAATTCGCAATCTCTGCCGTAACCTGGTCTCGGACGAGGGAAGCCGAATAGTACAAACATCTGTCTTTGAAATATTCCTGCTTCACGCGCTGCACTTCAATGATAAACTGCTCACCGTCGGCCCCGGTACAGCACAAATCGAAAACAGCTTTGCGGAAAATCGAAAGCTGTCCATTGTTTTCATTCTGATTGAATGTCAGATCCGCCACGTGCCTTTCTCCCGCGAAAAGGACATTCAGGAAATCGATCAGGATATCCTTGTTGGCTTCCGTACCGAAGATCCGTTTGAAACCAAAGTCTGAAAGCGGGTCGATGAACCGGCCGCAAGGCATTTCATGCATTTCCATAGTGCGTGCGGATAGAGATTGTTAACCGTTCAATTTATAGGGAAGCATTCCGGCGGCTATCATACAATGATCGAACAGCAGTCATTTTTTACCAAGCGGCCTTCGGTAAACGAGCGATTGTGCTACTCATTTCCAAAAGGGGTATCCTCCTTTTGGAAACTTCGAAAGATTGGCGAAATAAGAATCGATATTCAATGAACATCCTAAAAAAAATCAATGCCTGGCTCCACCTCTGGCTCGGACTGGCTTCCGGAATTGTAGTGGTAATAGTAGGTTTCACAGGCTGTATTCTCGTATTTGAAACTGAATTGGAAGATCTGACCATGAAGCATCTCGATGCTCCAAACACTCAAAATAAGGCTATGCTGCCGCCATCAGTGCTTTGGAAATCAGTAAAACACGCACTGCCCGACAAGGAAATCCACAGTGTCTGGTACCATGGTAAAAACCAGACGGCCCATTTCAGTCTTGACTCCGATTCGCTCGTGTACGTGAACCCCTATACCGCGGAAGTTGTGGCTATGGTGGACCATGAAGATTTCTTCCACTTCATTCTCGACGGCCACACAAGCCTCTGGATCGAAGGAAAGATCGGAACGGGGATCGTCAGCTACGCGACTTTGATATTTTTCATATTGCTCATCACGGGAATCGTGCTTTGGTGGCCCAAAAAGTGGACGAAATCGGAAAGAGAAAAGGCATTGACAATCAAATGGCAGGCCAAATTCAAACGGGTCAATTACGATTTGCACAATGTGCTGGGTTTCTATTCACTCACCGTCGCATTGATATTGACGATTACCGGGCTGATCATGGGATTTCAATGGTTTAATAAAGGTTTTTACTCGCTGGTTTCAGGCGGGCAGGAGCCTCCACGCTATGAGCGGGCGTTTTCCGATACTACCCAAAATCTGCCCCTCGCGAGCTTGTCCAATGTCGACGCGGCGTGGCGCAAGGGCGTTACCGAAATCGGGGTGCTCAATAAGGAGGCTATCATTGTTTCGTTTCCCGATAAGCCTTCCGAACCCATTGACCTTTGCACCGATATGCACAACGGCTCATGGCGATACGTATACCTCGACCAGCACACCCTCGAAGAACTCCCTGCGAGCCAGCCCCAGATTGCCGAACTGGATGTGGCCCAATGGCTTCGCAGGACAAACTATGCCTGGCACGTGGGAGCAATCGGTGGAATGCCAACCAAAATCCTGTTTTTCCTGGCCAGTCTGATCTGTACAAGCTTGCCTATCACCGGCTTTTACATCTGGTGGGGCAAAAAGACTAAAACCAAAAAGCGAGGCAAAGCATTGTCACCGAACCCCTACCTTTCGGTTTCTACCAACAAAGCCTGATATTTACATTCAATTATCTATTACATTTCATCAACTCCTGATTTCCCGGCAGTATCGCCGGTAAGCCCTTTTACAGCTATGAAATTTCAATACAATTGCCGCCTCTTCCTGCCAGTTCTGATTGCTTTACTGACCGTACATTCCAGCTTTTCTCAAACATTACCCGGTTACCTCATTAAAGGAACGCTTATTGACTCTACCTCTTCCAAAGCCATTGAATTTGCGACAATCAGCATTCTGGATGAACAGCAGCAGGTGGTTGCCCTGACATACTCGGATGAAAATGGTGTTTTCAAATCCACAGATATCAAAACGGGCTCTTACTTCCTCAACCTTTCGTTTGTAGGCTACCGACAGAAGCGTCTTGCTTTCACAATCACGTCCACAACGCCCTATGATTTTGGAATTGTGAAACTGATTTCAGACGTAAAACAGCTAGACGCGGTGACGGTTACGGGCATGAAGCAGCTCGTCGAGCAACAGCCGGGAATGCTCATTTATAATGCGGAAAAGGACATCAGCAATACCGGCGGTACTGCTGCGGATGTGCTCAGAAAAGCACCCATTTTGAATGTGGATGCCGCCGGAAATGTAACTATGCGTGGGAATTCCAATTTGCGTATTCTCATTAATGGCAAATACTCCGGCCAAATGGCCCGCAATGCTGCCGATGCTCTGAATATGATGCCCGCAGGATCGATCAAATCCGTAGAAGTGATCACGAGTCCTTCGGCACGTTACGATGCGGAAGGTGCGGCAGGCGTTATCAATATCATCACCAAAAAAGGGAATCAGAGCACGAGCGGGACAATCGAAGTCGTGGGCGGAAACCTCGAACAGGCCATTAACCCGCGCATTGCCGTAAACCGCGACAAATGGAATGTTAGCTCTACGCTGCATTTGCACCGGTTCCGCAACAAAGAACTATCGAATGTGGACCGTACCACCTATGAAAATGGTATGGAAACCGGCAAAGTGCGGCAGGAGATCGTGCGCGACAACGCCAAGCCCCACAGCTCGGGTGATTTGCAGATAGAATACCTGGCCGACAGCGCCAATGTTTTCAATTTCTCCGTCAATGGCTGGCTCGGTAACTGGCCGCAGAACAGCGAACAGCACAATAGCCGACTCACACCCGACGGCCAGGTTATCGATCAGTTTTTCCAGTCAGTCAAAACCAAAGCGCCCAACAAAGGCATCGACCTGAATTTGGGTTACACCAAAAAATTCCGAAAACCGGGCGAAGAACTCTACCTGATGGCGCAACACAACCGTTCTATCGACGATTTCAATTATAATGCCCGCCAGCGTGACGACGAGCAGTTCCTCGTTTACCGTGAAATCAACGACAACACCACGCATAACCGCGAATGGACGTTCCAGGGCGATTACATATTGCCACTCACGCCTTCGGGCAAGCATGCCTTGGAAAGCGGTGTAAAAGCGATATTGCGCAATGTAGGCAGCGATTACCAGGTGCAGGCCAGCGCGAATGGCATGCCCGATCAACTCAGCATCGTCCCTTCCCGTACCGACCGCTTCGATTACCGCCAGGATGTGCTCGCGGCTTACAGTCAGTTCAAATTCAAATGGAGCAGCGGCTGGGCTTTACACGCCGGGGCACGCATGGAAGGCACTTTCCTTGAAGGCGACCAGCGCGATGCCAAGGTACATTTCACCAGCAACTTCTGGAATTTCGTGCCCAGCGCGACTGTTTTCAAGAAACTCAATGCGAACAACAATCTCACATTGAGCTACACCAAGCGCATTTCGCGGCCATCCATCTGGGACCTTAACCCCAACCGCGACAGCCAGGATCCGAAGAATATCGTAGTCGGTAACCCCTCGCTGAAACCGGAGGAAGTAAACCAGATGGAGTTCACCTATGCATTGCAAACCAACTCCGACCTGTTTCTGAACATCTCGGCATTTGGCAGGAAAACCGACAATTCCA
This sequence comes from Dyadobacter jiangsuensis, assembly GCF_003014695.1. GTDB lineage: Bacteria > Bacteroidota > Bacteroidia > Cytophagales > Spirosomataceae > Dyadobacter > Dyadobacter jiangsuensis. The sequence continues at coordinate 257,482 of NZ_PYAS01000008.1, forward strand.
TCGAAAGCATTGTCACGATGGACGCAGAAGGCGTAGCAACCACCACCAAGCAAAACCTCGCGTCGAATGAACAATATGGCATCAACTTTTCGACCTCGTTCTCGCCCCTGCCCGATTGGAAGATCAACAGCAACGCCAACATTCGCCAGGCTCGATTCAAGAGCGGGGCGCTCGGTATCGATAACAAGGGTGCGGCCTGGGGAATCAATATCAATACCAGCCTGAAACTACCCAAAAATTACAGCGTACAGGCCTATGGAGACTACGATGCGCGCAGTATCGAACTGCAAGGATTTGAAGGCGCCTGGTTGTATTACAGTTTTTCAGCCAAGAAGGAGCTTCCTGCACGCAAGCTCTCGATTACGCTCACAACGGTGAGCCCTTTCGGTGCCTATCGTCCGCAGAAAGAGGTGGTGAGCTCTCCAGAATTTTACTCGATCACGCGTAACCAATACCTGATGCGCTCCGTGAAACTCTCTCTCAACTGGGAATTCGGCGGGCTGTTCAAGCAGGGCTCGGGACGCAAGATCAGCAACGATGACCTTAAAAACGTGAAACAGGGCGGCTAATGCCTAGGGATCAAGCGGTTCATCGGCATCGATGTGCAATGCATCCAGCACCGGATAGAATTCGACATCCGTTTCGCTGAGCCGCTTACCCAGCTTATAAGGCACGTGATTCATTTCACGCATGCAACGGTTCACAAAAGCATCGCTCGAAATCGAATAGCTTTGCGACCGCATGGTGGAAACGAGGCACGGCTTCTCCACCGGCATGCCATAACGATACAGCAACCTCACCGCATTGCGCATATTGGTGGTCGTGTGGCGCGCGTGCGGGTCCATAATAATCGCACTTTCAGGCACTTTCAGAGTTTCCATCAGAAACTTCTTCATTTCAAATGCCTCGCTGTATTTCGTTTTGAAAGGGTGTACACGGCCACCTGAAACCAGAATGTATGGCGCCAGCCCTTCAAAATACCGCAACGCCGCCACCCGGCAGCGCAGCATCCCGCCTTCGCTCAACGCGCGGTCGTAGGTATCCGGCCCCGCGCCTGGAACGAGTATCAGCGTGTATTTGAATTTGTTCCAATCAATTTTCTTCACGCGGTCGACTGCCGCTTTGTTAACCGTCGAAACCATCGGCTCATAATCGGCAGCCTCGTGGCGTTCGTTCACTTCCAGAAATTGGAGCGCATAATGCATGGAAGGCCCAAAAAACAGCTTTCCGCCTTTCCTCTCCTGACGCACAATATCCGTGGCATCATACACCAGTACCGGGTAGCTTTTGGCTGTTATTTTAAATTCGATTGAATCGATGGCGGGGTAGTTGGGCTTTTTCCCCTCTGCGTATACTTCTATGGTGTGATTAACGCCTCTGGCATCCTGCTCCCAGGCTTTACGTAATAATGCCTTTTCGCTCGCTTCTTTCAACAAAATATAGGTCCCGGAGGGAATCAGGTGCTGCTTTACCAACTTGCCTAACGCGTTGTTCTCGCTGTAAAGTGCTTCCAGTCTCGCCCCCACTGCATCGACTTCAGCGGCCGAGAACTTCATTTTGCCGGTATAGCACAGAAAATCACTCTTACATTCCTTCACAGACCTTTCCAGGTTTTCGGACTTCAACCCCGCCAATGTGGCCAATTCACTATCTTTTTCCAGCAGCGACTTCACATCCGGAAGTGACTCGAACAGCGTCAGTAAATACCAATTTTTGGATTGGACAAAAGAGTTGCCGGTAATCAGCTGATAATCCTGTTTCGGCGCATGGCCGGTTTGGGCGAAACTGGTCAGCGTGAGCAGCATAAAGAGTGAAAAGGTCAAAGGTTTAGTCATAGCAATAAAAGGAGTATGAAAAGGCCCGCAAACTAAGCGAATCCGTTTGACCGGATCGTTAAGTGAAAGTTAAGAAACAGAACCCAGACTCGACAACTTGAACGTATATTACTATACGCAAATCAACAATCCGTGCCAAAGGAGGACACCCATCCCACTTGCAATCCTGTCAATATTCAGCTACAAAAACAGTTCTACCCAATCATCAAAATTGAACCAATTAATTGATTTGGTTTGGAGTAATTCCAAACAAAAAAGCCCCTGGCAAAATGCCAGAAGCTTTTCAATTTTTAAGCACCCATTTTACTTATAAAAGTTATCGTTTTCCAGTACCAGCCCGGATCGTTGTTTTCTTAGATAAAAATTGCTTTTTTCCAGTTCAAATCCAAACTAAACAACCTATTCAATGACCGGGAGTACCTGGAAGCAGGAAGTCACCTGTTTAATTCTGTCGAAATCAAACCGTGAAGAGCCGGATTACCGGCGATCGTTGCAAATGAAGTGTAATAGTGTATTGTATGAAACAGAGCGGGGTGTCCATTTAACCCTCCTTTAAATCCAATTCCAGTAAGTGTTTTTGTCATGGCCAATAGCAACTTTTATTCTTTCACAAAGCATTCATTCCTTAGCGAGTTTAAAGTAATCCTAAATAGCTGTTGAACTAAAATAATTTCGCCGAATTATGCATTTATTTCGACCAATACCTATATTATTGCAGACGAATGAAATTTAGTACAGTAGTTAAGGTCAGAGTATGTTGTCTCCCGGCAGGTTGCGGTGTATAATAGTAGACGATGAGGCTGATGCACGCCGATTGATTGAAAAATATGTGCAGAAAGTTCCCTTTCTCGAATTGGCCGGCATTGCCGAGACCGCTACCGATGCCCTCTTCCTGATCAGGGATATGAAGCCGGACATTGTGTTTCTGGACATTGAAATGCCCGAAATGACCGGATTTGAGCTATTAAAGCTTCTCCCAGCCACCCGTCCGGCTATGATCATGATTACCGCCGACCCTTCTTATGCGCTCGAAGGGTACGAGCATGAGCTCACCGATTACCTTCTCAAACCCGTCTCGTTCGAAAGGTTCCTGAAAGCCGTCAACAAGGTCGACGGGGCACGTTTCCCGAAGCATTCTCCGGGTGCATCCGAGCCGGTGTCCAACATGGTTTCATCGACGAAAGAATCGCAGGAACAGTTGCCGGATACGGAGTTCTCCGGTGCGCGAAATGACTTTCTATTATTAAAAGAGAATAAAAAACTCATTAAAGTAGCCCCCGGTGAAATACATTTTATTGAGGGCATGCGCGATTACCTGAAATTGTATTGGTCGGACCGTGTTGCAGTTATTCATATGACGATGGCCAAAATCGAAGAAGCATTACCTTCGGCACAATTTCTGAGGGTAAACCGTTCTTACATCGTCAATAAAAAAGTAATACGGGAAATTGAAGGAAATGAAATCACCACGAACAGTGGCCGAAAGATCCCGATTGGCGTAACGTACCGCGCCAATGTGCTCGCTGCGTTACAAAAGAACAGAATCTGACAGGTTATGCGTTTCAATCCTATTTCATCTGAAAAAAGCGCAAAAATAACCAGGATTATTTATCACATACTGGCATGGATTGCGCTCTGGTGCATCGCGCATTATTACAGCATTCCAGCACTTACCAAAGACAACGTGTCCGTGGTATGGCATGCTTCGGCAGCGGTGTTCCTTCAATCCATTTCCGTCTTCTATCTCTTGGGCTATGTGGTCTTCCCCCGATTTTTGTACACAAGGAAAATACTGCCGTTAGTTATAAGCCTGGTTATCGTGTTTCTCCTGGTGCATATCACCAACTATTATGAGTTCAGGCACCTGGCATCGCTTACAAACGGCTCAGGGGAAAACGGTTTCTATGTTACCAAGTTATGGGATTTCTTTCAGGCACGCAGCCGATGGACGAGTTGCTTCACCGACTTTGACATTGCCTATACCGACTATGCGTGGAGCCTGTATTACATCACGCCCTTGCTTGCCATCAAAGTAATGCGTGACATTATTAATTCCCGCACAAAAAATATGCAGCTGGAAATGGAACGGCTCCAACTCGAAAAAGTAAACCTGAATCTGCAAACACAAAGTTTACAATTACAAAAAAACAACCTTAATCTCGAACTCAGCTTTCTAAAATCGCAGATCAATCCACATTTCCTGTTCAATACCCTAAATGCTATTTACACCAAAACAGTGGATGTTGATGAGCAAGCAGCCGACCTCGTTCTTAAATTATCGGATCTGATGCGATACAGTCTTTACGAATCGAGCAAAGAAAATGTAGTATTATCCAAGGAAATCAGTTACATCGAAAATTACCTGGACCTCGAACGCGCGCGTTTCTCCGATAAAGTGACCATTGAATACCAATTAACCGGCAATCCGGAAGAGTATCTCATCGCCCCGCTCCTGCTGGTTTCGTTTGTTGAAAATGCATTCAAACATGGTACGGCCAAAAGTAAATATGCATCTTACGTAAACATTTCCATCGTACTGGATCAAAACACGCTGTATTTCAAAATAAAAAACAATATTCCTCAGCATACCCGCCAAAGCCCGCCCAGAGCCAGGGAAGATAAAGTGGGCGGATTCGGGCTGAGCAACACCTCGAAAAGACTCCAATTGCTCTATCCCGACCGACACAAATTGTCGGTACAGCAGTCCGAATCCGAGTTCAGCGTCGATCTGGAACTGGAACTGGACTCTGCCAACGTGGTCCGGTATTTCAGCTCCTGATACCCGCGCGCCCTCGCCTCCGTATATATGCGAGCGTCAGGAATCCGCACCATTGAAATCACCGAACAAGTTTCTTTTCAATTACTTGGCAACAAGTTTCACCCGCTTCATAAATCGAGGAAGAAAGTACAACTACTGTCAAATTATTTTATTAGAAGTTATTTTACTTTTATTTTCAGATTTTCCTTTGGATATTGAAACATCAGTTGAAAAACGGCATAAAATTACCCCTCAGCTATCCAAAGATTTTTGAAAAGAGCATCGACCATGTTCATACTCAGTCACTCATTCATTCTCTGGACCTTCCACAAAAAATTTAATTTTTTGAATTAGAAAATGTCCGGATGAAAAACATTTTAATTGTAGAAGATTATCAGATTATCAGACTTGCAACCAAAATACTCGTTCAGGATTTGTACAAAGCCGCGGTAATACACGAGGCTACCTCTTTTAATGAGGCATTATCCGAACTTGCCGCACATCCTCAGGATCTTGTCATCCTGGATGTTCAGATTCCTGAGGGCCAGGGATTTGAAATGATTGGAGCAATGCGTGCCGTTCAGAAGAACGTGAGTATCCTTATTTTCTCGGCCATTGAGGAAAGGATTTACGGGATCCATTACCTGCGTGCAGGGGCAAACGGTTTTGTTTCCAAAAATTCGGAGACCGGGGATATTCGTACGGCGATTTTATCCGTCGCGGACACTGGCAGGTATGTAAGTCCGAGAATCAAGGTTGAACTGCTGAATCAGCTCGACAAACATAACTACCGGGCCGACAATCCGCTCCTGGACCTTTCAGCACGTGAAATAACGATCATGGACATGCTGATCGACGGGTTCTGGATCAAGGAAATAGCCTCGAAACTGGATCTGACAGAAAGCTCTGTCAGCACCTATAAGGCTCGACTTTTCGAAAAGCTTCATGTAACCACGCTGATCGAAATGTTCCAGAAGGTAAGCCATTACAAGGATATGGATTGAAGGCTTTGCTCGCCAAGAAGCTCTTTGTACCCTAAGCCCCATTCGTTCATCCTGTCGATAACGGGCATGATACTGCGCCCGACGTCGGTCAGTGTATATTCGGTATAAAGCGGAAAACCTGTTGACTGACATTTCTCGACGATCCCGCTCGCTTCCAGCTCACGCAGCTGCATATCCAGCACGCGCGGGGTAGCACCTTTGATTTCGCGGTGCATTTCGCTGGGCCGGCGAAACCCGCGCTGGATGGCGTCGAGCAGGCAAGGCTTCCATTTTGCCCCGAAAACTTTCATGGCAATGGTAATGCCGCATTCGAGGTCTTCCGGTGTTTTCCGCTGGTACATGATGCTGATGAATGAGTTGATGGGATATCGCTTTATTTAGCCCAATTTACGTAATACCGAATAGTTTTTCGGTTACCGAATCTTTTTTCGGTAATTGATAGCCGCCCGCCAGCTCCCGAATTTTGTGTTCATCAATTCAAAACGAACAGAAAATGAACACAAAACAAATTACCGTTATAGGTCTGGGGCAAATGGGAACACGGCTCGCCGAGTTGCTGGTTACACAGGGTTATTCGGTCTCCGTCTGGAACCGCACCCGGGCAAAAGCCGACGCTATTGCCGGTGTAAAAGTATTTGAAAACCTCGACGAAGCGATCCGTCAGAGTCCGCTGGTCGTAATATGCGTCCTGGATTACGAAGCGGTACATCGTATCTTCGAAAGTATTACGGATCAGTCCATTCTGACCGGCAAAACGCTCATCAACTTCACGACCGCCGATCCTCAGGAAGCCGAACAGCTGGAAACAATGCTCACCCACCTGGGTGCAGGGTTTATCAATGGCGCTATCCAGGTCGCACCCGACCAGATGGGCCTGCCGGAAACCACGATCATCGTTTCCGGCGAGCCAGAGCATTTCGAACGCAGCCGCGACGCCCTGACCGTCTTCGGAGGAAATATCAAATACCTCGGCGACCGCGCTGCATTGGCCTCGGCGATGGACCTCGCTACCTTGACCTGGCTGTACGGATCCTATACCGGTCTCATCCACGGTATTGTCCTTTCACAAAAAACCGGTCTGTCGCTGGGCGCATTCAGCGAAATCCTGGCTGAAATCACTCCCGGCTTTACCGAGTTTTTCAAACATCAGATCGGTGTGGTGGAAAAAGGCGATTTTACGATCAGTCAGAGCCCACTATCAATCAGTATGGCAGCGACGCAGCGCATTCACAATGCATTTCGAAATGCGGGTACGCGGCCGGATTTTGTCAAAACGATCAGCGACCTGTTGCAAAAAGCGGAATCTGATGGCTTGGCGGATCAGGAGCTTGCCGCATTGGTAAAAGTGGTCGAATAGCCCTGCCTGGTTTGCCCGCTGAGATCTCCTCAGATCCAGCGGGCTAGCAGTGTTTTGAATGCATCTTTGTACAACTCGCCTACCGGAATTTCGACCGGGCCGAGCTGTACGGCATTTTTGCTGACCGAATCTACCTTACTGACCGAGACGATAAACGAACGGTGAATGCGCAGAAAACGGGCTTGCGGAAGTTTTTCTTCGATGGATTTCAGGCTGCTCAGCGTCACAACCGGATTGAGTGGCGGCATGAGGTGAATTTTGACGTAATCTTTCACCGATTCGACGTGCGTAATCGCATCAAAATCGACTCTAATATGTTTGTAATCCGCTTTTACGAACATATAGTTTTCGGAAACCTCTCCCGCTCCGTTGTCCTGCAAAACCTCAAAATACCTTTTCGCTTTCGAGGCCGCCCGCAGAAATTCATCATAACCGAAAGGTTTCAGGAGGTAATCCAGTGCATCGACCTTGTAGCCTTCCACGGCAAACTGGTTATAGGCGGTCGTAAAGACGATGCGGGTTTGCACAGACGCACCCGACTGGCTGAGTACCCGTGCCAGTTCCATACCATTGAGGTCCGGCATCTGGATATCGAGGAATATCAGGTGGATCGTCTGCTCGTGCAGCGCCTGTAATGCCTGAACGGCGTTACCAAACCGGCCTTTCAGTTCCAGGAACGGAGTCTGCTCTACGAAAGCGCTGATGAGGTTCAGCGCCAAAGGCTCGTCATCAACGGTAATACAGTTTAATTTCATACGGGTTCGGCAATTTGCCCGACCTTCTCATGATCGAGCTGCAATGTCAGCAAAACTTCATAGGTCTTTTCTTCCGGTTCCTCGCGGATCATCAGCGTATGCTTGTCAACATACAAAAGATCCAGTCGCTTGCGGGTGTTTGCGAGACCAATTCCGCCCTTGTCTAGCTGATAGTCATCTTTTTCATGCGTAATATGATTAAAAACACGCAGCGAGAGCGTCCCGTCTGCAACTTTCAAGTCCACCACGATCCGGGAACGCTGCATTGCGCTTGACCCATGTTTAAATGCATTTTCTACAAAAGGCAGCAGCAGCATCGGGGCAATCCGGTAATCCCTGCCCGATACCGGCTCGTTGAATTCCAGCGTCGTGCATTCGTGCAGGCGGAGCGCCATGAGCGCGATATAGTCTTTTAGAAACGACAGCTCCTGTTGCAGCGGCACCGAATCGCTCAGTGTGTCGTACAACACGTAGCGCATCATGCGCGAGAGTTTCAGGATTGCTTCCCTTGACACCGGAATGTCGGAATAGGTAAGCGAGTAAATATTGTTAAGGGTATTGAAAAAGAAATGCGGGTTGATTTGCGCCTTTAAAAACGAAAGCTCGGAAGCGATGTGCTGCTTTTCGATGCGCTCGCGCGTCTGGGCGTCGGCCTGCCAACGTCGCGCCATGGCCAGGCTGGTACTGATCACCATCACGAGCAGCATGATCATAAACAAATGAAAATCGAGCCGGTAAGGGTCTTTCGGTCCTTTATTCGCCACCTTCGACATATCCGCCAGCACCCCCAGATTCACTTCGATTATCCGTGCGACGACCAGGAAGCAGATCACAACACCCACCAGCCAAATCCCGAACATTACTTTACCGTTTTGTTCAAATAGCAGCCGGGGTGCAACATAGAGCGCATTCACATAAAATACGCCAATCATAATGACCAGGTTCAGCGCCTGCTTGACCCAAAAGTTGGGCGGTACCGAAAAATTCCAGCTCAATGGAGGGTAAAAAAGCAAGATAAATCCCAGCAGTGACCAGACGGTCACGTGGGTAAGAACGGTGAAGTTATTTCTGGATCCCATGGGTGCTGATCGGCGTGTTACCTTACAAGTTCAGATCAATTGGCAAAAACCGCAAACAAAATCGATGGAAAGCCTTTTTTAGCAGTCCAATTCCAAAGATTTCCCCTCCAAGCCAAAACCATTTCTTCTACCCGGAGCTGTCGGAGCTAAAACGATTTAAAGGATAAAATAGCGGCGTCTGCGGATGACTTCCTCCTCTCTGTCCGCACTCGTCCTCCCGCGTTGAGATTCCCCCTAACTTAACCTTGCGGAAACGCATTGCCCGCCGACCCGATATTCATGAGAAAGATCAATTTCAAAAACTACTTCACCGTCGACCGCGACTCCTCCGAACCCGTTTATCAGCAACTCGTGGAAGCAGTATTGCATGCGACCAAAACCGGCCTCATCGACCGCGGCGACCGGCTCCCGTCCATCAACGAACTGAGTCGCCTTTACGCAGTATCCAGAAGTACGATCGAAAAGAGCTACAACAACCTGCGGGATATGGGCATCCTGGCCTCGCAACACGGCAAGAGCTATTACATCAGCCGCCTCGATCCGGCACCGGAACTCAAAGTGCTGGTACTATTCAATCAGCTCAATGAGTACAGTAAAGCCGTTTACGACGCATTAACAGAGCGTATCGGGCAAAAAGCGGGGATCGACTTTCATATTTACCATAACAGCTCCGCGCATTTTCGCACACTCGTCAAGCGAAAGCACGCGTCCTACTCGCATATCGTCGTCATCCCGCATTTCCTCGACGATCCCGAAAGCGGCTACCAGGCCATCTTGCGCCTGCCGAAAGAGAAGCTGATCCTCCTCGACAAGGAAGTACCAGGCCTCCATGAGTGCTTCGGCACCGTTTTCGAGCATTTCAGTCGCGATATCGACCAGGCTATTCATGAACTCGCTCCGGCGTTGCGCAAATACCAGCGCATTAACCTCATATTCCCCGAGCATACCTACTACCCCGGCACACTCGCGGAGGCATTCACCCGGGCCTGCGCAAAGCGCAACCTCGTCTGCCGCGTTTCCGCCGACCTTCCCAAAGAAATGATCCGCGACGGAGAGGCATTCATCGTCCTTTCCGACGAGCATCTGATGTTCCTCGTACGCGAGATCATCAACAGCACCGATCTGGTAGCAGGCAGGCACGTGGGCATTGTTTCCTACCAGGATAATGATGCAAAAAAGGCCATGCTGAATGGCATTACCACTATTTCCTCGGACCTGAAGGCTATGGGAAAATCGGCCGCGGATCTGATTCTGACAGGTGTAGGCAGGCACATTGCCAATCCGTTTTCGGTGATTTTGCGCCGTTCGTTGTAGAAACAGACCGGCGAATAATCAGCTCGATAATGCCAGGTCTCTTTGTGTATGCAATTGGTTACTTTTATATCAATTTACCAATTCACATGATACACTACTATGAGACAATCTTTCCGCATCGCCCCGATTCTTTTTCTTTTCCTTCTTCTTTCCCCAGCAGCATGGTCCCAGGGTATTTACCGGTTTTGGGGCATGACTTCCGAGCAAGGCAACTTCTACAAAGGTTCTATTTTCAGCGCCAACTTTCGTGGTATGAACATCAGGCAGGAGTACGGTTTCGACCTCGCCCGGCCCGGTGAAAATGGCTGTCATGATTTTTTCGAATACAATGGCGAGCTCTATGCCACGGCCTGGCAGGGAAACTGGGGTGCGCTCATTAAATGGAACCCTGTCACCAATGTTTTCACCAAGCTGCACGATTTCGATGCATCGTGCTATGGCCCCGAAGGCAACCTTTATTTCCGCAACGGGAAGCTTTATGGGCTCACTATGTTTGGTGGCGTGAAAGACTCCGGCATGATCTACGAGCTGGACCTGGCAACAGGGTCGTTTACCAAAAAGAAGGATTTAGGCACTTTGCTGCAAGGGTCATATCCCTCTGGTCACGCGCTCAGCTTTATGAACGGGAAGTTCTACGGCGTCGTGATGGACGTAATACAGAACGCGGAAAAGACCGTGTTCTTCGAATGGGATCCTGCAACCAATAATTTCACCAAAACGCTCCTGATCCCCGACGGTAACAAACCCGGCGCTTACCGTGCAATGGTTCCTTACAACAACAAATTGTACGGTATCGGCGCATCCATAGCCAATGGCAATGGCGTACTGTTCGAATGGGATGTAGCTGCAAATACTTACACGATCAAAAAGCAGTTCACCCAGGGCCTAAATGGTTACACGCCCCTCTTCGAACTTACTTTGAAAGGCGATAAGTTTTACGGCAGTACATGCAGGGGCGGCGCTAACAACTCGGGTGTACTCTTTGAATGGGACCCAGCCAATAATGTCTATACCAAGAAGATAGACCTGCCCGCCTACAAAAATCAGAGCGACGGTTTGAATGCGCCGCATATGACTCTACTGAATGACAAATTGTACTCCGTAGGCATTGGTGGGCCAAATGGCGAAGGTTATATTTATGAATGGGAGCCGGTTAGCAATGCATTCAATATCCGCTACAACTTTGACCCGCAAGGCGGCAGAATCCCTTACAGCAGGCTTGTTTATATCAACGGCAAATTTTACTCATCCACCTACGCGGGCGGGAAACTTGCAGGCGGGATTATGTATTCCTGGGACCCGGTGACGGGTGATTTCGACAAATACTTTGACTTCAATGTAAGCAATGGAACCCTGGCACTGGGTAGTCTTACGCAGAAAGGTGAAAAGCTGTACGGTATGACTTCAAAAGGTGGTTCGGAAGGCCTGGGCGTGCTGTTTGAATTCGATATGAATACTAAAACCTACAAACGCCTGCAAGACCTCGATTCAGCAAAAGGCATCAATCCGGAAGGCAATCTTACTCTCAAAGACGGCAAATTCTACGGCGTGACCAAAAAAGGCGGCGCCAATGATCTGGGCACATTGTTTGAATGGGATCCTGACAATAATGTTTTCATCAAAAGACACGACTTCACAGGTGCCGACGGCGCTTCGCCTACGGGCAGCCTCACATTGGAAAACGGGAAACTCTACGGAATGACCCAATACGGAGGAGCAAACAACTTCGGCGTCATTTTCGAATGGAACCCCGACCAGAACATTTACACCAAACACATTGATCTGTCGGAGTCCGAAGGCGCGCTGCCGCACGGAGATATGGTATTCCGAAACGGGAAATTTTACGGTATGACATTCGCCGGCGGGGGCAGTAACGATGGTGTTATCTTCGAATGGGAGCCTGCAACCAACATTTATACCAAAAAAATTGATTTCGACTCCAACAAAGGTACGAAGCCTTTCGGGGGACTTACCTGGTGGAAAGACAGCTTTTGCGGGCTTACCTCCGCGGGCGGAAGCATGAACTGGGGCACATTCTTCGCCTGGGATCCGGCCACGAATGCATTCACCAAAAAGTGCGATATGCCGTCGTACTCCGATGTCAGCATGTCTACGCCTGTTACTAACTATGGAAATCTCTACACCCTGATCAGTAATGGCGGCAGCCATTTCGGAGGGGCAATCGTGGTATGGAACGAGGCCAGCAAAAGTTTTCAAGCCGCAGGTTCTTTCAATTCAGAAACGGGACAAAAACCGGTTTACACAATGCTTACGCTGGTGAAGTCGCCCGCTGCAATTTCCAATGGCACACCCGGCGGATGCGCTCCGGGCCTCACCCTCGCAGACAGTACCGACGCTCCGCACACATGGCGGCCTGTCATCGATGACAATGGCGATATCATCGCCGAGTTGAATGGAAATGAGAACGCCATTGTGAATATTTACGCTTCCGTTCACGTCCACAACGGAGGTGCGCTGCAAGACCAGAACGGCCAACTTTACCTGGGCAGGAACCTGACGATGTCATGGACCAATTCCAACACGGTTCCAAACGCACCCACCTCAGCCCGGTTTTACGTCAAAAAGGAAGAAGTTGAAGCGCTCATCGCAGCCAACAATGCGAAGCCTGGCAACCCACCGATGACCAGCGCCGCCGATATGACAGTATTCCAAAACCACGCAGCAGCCTGCACCACGCGGATAGGAGCCACCGCACACCCGATCGTTTCGACGGTCGAACCATATGAGGGAGGCTATGTATTCACATTCGACGCGGAGACCGGTTCGACATTCTACATTGCGAGCAAAAACACAGTGGCATTGCCCGTCAGGCTCGCGGATTTCAGCGCACGGTTAGAGGGCAACAATGGCCTGTTAAGCTGGGAAACGACAGAAGAATCGCATTTCTCCCACTTCGAAATCCAGCGAGGCACGGACGGCAAGAACTTTGCCGCCATTGGCCGGGTACAGGGCAGTACCAACAGCATAGGCAGGCAGTACACTTTCATAGACAAGGGTTTGGCCGCTCTAAACGGCAGTAGCACCTATTATCGACTGAAAATGACCGATTTGGATCAAAGTTTCGCCTATTCGAAAATAGTACGGCTGCCATTGAATGGATCGGGCTCGGCCTTGTACCCGAACCCTGCCCATAAAACCGTGCGGATCAACCTCTCTTGGGAAACATCTGTCACGTGGCAGATCATTGATACGAACGGAAATGCTGTTTCCTCCGGAACTGCTGAATCCGGCAAATTTGAAGTGGATGTACAGTCACTCAAACCAGGTTTTTACATCCTGAAAGTCAACTCGGACCAACTGCACGACAACTTTAAATTGATCAAAGAATGAACATTGGAGTAAAACAAGAGCCCAGGCGTAACGTCACGTATTCGAAATACCGACGTGCGCCCTGGGCTGCGTATTGATGAAGTGCTTAATGAACTGCAAACTGCCCCGGCTCATAGCTTCCGGCTTCGGTGCGGAATGCGATGTTGAAGCGGTTGTAGGAGTTGATGGTCGTGATCGCGAGCGTCAGGTCGATGATTTCCTCATCTGTGAATTGTCCGTTGACGGCATTAAATACTTCGTCGCTAACTTCCCGGTCTTTCAGCACGGTTACGGCTTCGGCGTAGGCCAACGCGGCACGCTCGCGTTCGGAGTAAAAAGGTGCCTCCCGCCATGCATTCAGGAGGTATAGCCGCTGCTCGGTTTCGCCTTCGAAACGCAGGTCTTTGGAATGCATATCGATACAGAATGCACAACCGTTGATTTGAGATACACGCAGATAAATCAGGTTCAAAAGACCTCTTTCTACCTGAGATTTAGCCAGGTAACCACCCAGTCCGTACATGGCTTTCAATGCTTTTTGTCCCTTCTCCTGAAAATTGATTCGTTGTTCCATTGATAATAGTTTTGAATGATTGAATGATTGAATGAGTGAATGAGTGCATGAAAGGTCAGGTGTGGTCAAGTGTTGTCAGTTATGGTCGGGAGTCGCATTTATTTAATATTGACAATTCATGACTACTTCTGACCCAATGACTACATTCACTCATTCAAAATTCATATCCATGACGAACGAGTGCAGATGGATTGGACAACGCTATAAAAAAATCTTACTTTTTTAAGAACAGACAGGCGGTAGAACCGGATGTTACCGCGACTTTACAATAACATAACATTTCAATAATACCCTGGACAAGTAGATCCTCTTCTTTTGCGGCAAATTTTGTTTAACCAACAACATGCTCATGCATAAGAGATTTCTACTTCCTATTATCCTGACATTGCTTTGCTGCTTCGGTAACATCGTGGTGTTGAGGGCTCAAACTACGCAGGCGTCAATCTCCGGTACGGTAACCGACGACCAGAATGCATCACTGGCGGGCGCTACCGTTCAGGTGAAAAACGAATCAACAGGCTTTACGACAGGAACCATTACCAACGCAAAAGGGGAATATGCCTTTAAAGAACTTCCATTGGGCGGTCCTTACACGGTTACTGCTACTTACGTCGGTTTTGGCGAACAAAAACTGACCGGTTATCTCCTCCACCAGGGCGATGCGGTGAAAGTTAAGATGAGTATGAAGGACGCCGGCCAAACGCTTGAAGTTGTGAGCGTTGTAGCATCGGGTATCAAGAACAAAATTGAAAACCTGGGCGCTTCAACGGCTATTTCAGCACGGGACATTACGCGTCTGCCCGTGAACGGACGTAACTTCACCTCGTTGATGGACCTCTCGCCATTGAGCCGCGGAGGTAACATTTCCGGTCAGCTGGGTTCGTCTACGGGCTATACCATCGATGGTATGAGTTCTAAAAACCCGACCTCAGCAGGTGCCACCACCAGCCGAAGCGGCGCTCCCTATTCGATTTCGATTGAAGCAGTACGCGAGTTTCAGGTGGTTACCAACCAATATGACGTTACTTACGGACGCAGCGGCGGTGGTACGATCAGCGCTGTTACGAAATCGGGAACCAACCAGCTGAGCGGTAGCGCATTCAACTATACGCGCGCCGACTGGTTGTCGAGCCCTTACGACATTCGCGGTAACAAAATCAATAACAAATTCGCTACCAACCAGTTTGGCTTCTCGTTGGGCGGACCGATCCTGAAAGACAAGCTGCATTTCTTTGTAGCCTGGGATCACCAGCAGGACAGCCGTCCATTGATCATCGCCGACATCCTCAGCCCGGTAGATGAAAACCGTTTTAATGTAACCCGCGCTACGCTCGACCAATTCGTCAACATCGCCCGCAGCAAATACGGCATGTCAGACACCCAGCAGTTTGGAACATTTGACAAAAAACGTGGCTCGGATGCAGCATTCCTGCGTCTCGACTGGCAGTTGAACAACAGGAACCTTTTGACGATCCGCAACAACTACACCAACGACCGCAACAAGCTCGGTCTGGCTGATAACACGACGATCAACGCCTACGAATCTTACGGAAACGACTTCAACCAGGACAATAGCTTGCTGGCCTCGCTCCGCTCGACACTCAATTCGAAAGTGACCAATGAGTTGAAAGTGCAGCATTTGTTCGTGAAACAGAAAAGTGCGCCCGGCGATCAGCTTCCGGCAGCCAATATCCCGAGAGCGATCGTAGAGAATGTAAACTCCGTGTTGAGCGATGGCAATTCACGTTCGACCAACATCCAGATGGGCGGCCACCGTTTCGCGCAGGAGCGTTTTACCAACCATGTGGTTCAACTGGTGGATAACCTGTATTACAACACCGATAAGGTGGAGTACACTTTGGGCGCGGACATCATGATGACTCATTCGAATTCTACATATGGTTCGGAAGTAAACGGCCGCTTCCACTACAACGTGGACGCTGCTGCGGGGAAAACGTCCCTCGACCAGTTCAATGACCTGAAACCTTACCGCTACTACCGCGAAGTACCTTTGATGGACGACTGGTCAGTGAAAGGTACGATCTGGAATGCAGGTGTTTATGGTCAGTTAAAAACAAGCCTGGCTACCGGCCTGGACGTTGTGGCAGGTTTGCGCCTCGACTACGCACATTACCCGAGCTCGCCCCTGAACCAGACTTTGTACGACGCCCTGAAGATCCGCACCGACAATAAGATCAAGTCGTTTGTCGTACAGCCGCGCGTACAATTCACCTGGGATGTGAACGACAAGCATACTGATATTTTCCGTCTCGGCGCGGGTGTGTTCGCTTCCGATATTAACAACTACGTGGTGATCAACAACCTGACATTCGATGGAAAACACCTCGCGACAGTCGATGTACGCAGCCCGAACATCCCTACCCCGGATTTTGCAGCTTACCGCGCCAATTACAACAGCATTCCGACCTTGTCGCAATTCCAGTTGCCGACAATTAATACCAATGCCAAAGACGCCCGGGTGCCGATCATTTACAAGGCTAACATTTCCTACAACAAATACCTGACTGACAAACTGAAAGTGGGTATCGCGGGTTATATGAGCCTTGGCCGCAATAACTATATGTATGTGGACAGAAACATGGTCGATGAGCCATTCTTCCGCCTTGCCAATGAAGGCAACCGCGGCGTGTTCGTACCAGGCGGCGACAAAATGCCTACCAACGGTGCCGGCGACTGGTTGCAGGGACGTAAATCGACGCAATTCGGCCGCGTACTGGAACTGAACAGCGAAGGGAAAGTGAATGCATTCTCGGTTGTAGCGGATGTGAAATACCAGTATTTCCGCGACGGCGAGATCACTTTGAGCTACACTTACAATGATGTGAAAGACAACACCTCTTTCAATGGTAACGTAGCGAACAGCGCCACGCTCTCCCTACCGGTAAGGGACGATCCGCGTAACCTGAGCCTGATGTCATATTCCGACAACCAGTTCCGCCACAAAATCGTATTCTACGGCTCGCTGCCTAGCTTCTGGGGCGTGAATGTGGGTGTTCGCTATTCGGGAATCGGCGGTACGCGTTATACCCTGCTCTCGGGCGGTAACACCAACGGTGACTTCGTGGGTACGAACGACCTCGCATTTGTTTTCGACAGAAACGATCCAAGCGTACCTGAGAACGTGCGTACAGGCCTTCAGGCAATCCTGGACAACAAAGACGCAAGCCAGAGCATTAAGGATTACATCACTAAAAACTCGGGTAAAATCGCTGAAAGAAACGGCGGTATCAATGGTTTCTATGGCGTGTTCGACGTTCGTGCGTCGAAACGCATCAGAATCGCCGGCACACATGCTATCGAAGTTTCTGCCGACATTTTCAACTTTGCCAACTTCCTGAACAAGGATTGGGGCCGCAACAAGTCGCTCGGTACCCAGGCACTTTATGCACTGGGCGTCCCTGCCGCCAACGGCAAACCTGCGCAAGCCGCATTCGACAGAACGAAAAACCAGTTTGTTTACCGTGTAAATACCGCCGGTGTGGTGACACCTTCGGGTAACCCTTACCAGGTGCAGATTGGTTTGCGGTATAGCTTCTGATGATTTGCATTGTTAAAAATCAAAGCCCCTCTTCCGGAAAATGGAAGAGGGGCTTTTTACGTTTGAACTGCTATTGACTTTTTTAGAACTTCAACGCCACACCCGCCATCACATTCGCGGGTTTCTGTGGGCTGCCATCGCTGAGCCAGTATTTTTCGTTCAACAGGTTATCGCCTTTCAGGCTGATCCGAAACCTTGGCTGATCATAAAATAATGTGGCATTTACCAGCGTGTAGGAAGGTATTGTAAATGTGTTTGCGGAATTAAAATAAGATTCGGAAACACGATAGCCACCTCCCCCAATCCCGAAACCTCGCAAACCTCCGCCTGAAATTTGGTAGCTCACCCACAGATTAGCCGTGTTTTTAGGTGTGGAAATGGCGCGTTTGCCCGCAATCGCCTCGGCTGCGCGACGGTATTCGTTGTCGTTATAACCATAACCTACCACGATGTTCAGTCCTCTTACCGGACTTGCGATCAGTTCTGCTTCAATACCTTTGCTCTGCTGGGTCCCGTCCTGCACGGTAAAGTTCTGATTATTGACCGTTCGCAGATAAGTCGAGTTTTTGACAGCAATATCATAATAACTGATCGTAGCGCTTAGTCTGTTACCCAACAGATTAACCTTCGCCCCCACTTCCCATTGGTTAGCCTGCTGCGGCTTGAAGTTAGAGACGGTTCCATCCGGCTGGCTGGCGGCAGGAATGTTTTTAAAACCATTCATATAGTTTGCAAAGAGCGAAATGCGGTCCGGCACTGGTTGGTACACAATGCCCAGTTTGGGTGAAAGCGCTGTTTGTTTGTAATCACCTGTCGTTAACCCGGTCAAGCTGTTCAATGTACCACTGTTAACAAACCGGTCGACACGCAAGCTAAGCAATACCATGAGCTGCCGGGTGAAATTGATCATGTCCGACGCATAAGCACTGTATGAATATTGCTTGTTGATAGATTCCGGTGCGTTCAGTTTGGTAAACAAAGTCTGGATCTGATCGTTATCCAGTGAGCGGCTTGCCTTGTTGATATTGACGGTGTCGAGCGTCACGACGCCATAATGCATGTGGCGGTATTGTGTCAGGTAGTCCACCCCTAGCAGCAGTCTGTTACGGATCGGGCCGACATTGAAATCACCGACAAAATTCTGCTGGATCTGCTTCCGGCCCCATTTATCAGGAAACCACACGCTCACCTGACGACGGACGGTCGAATCGGTCATCCAGGTATAGTTGAACTGGTTGAAATGGTCATAAGTCCCGAGCGACCATGCATAGTTGGTTTGCGAAGTCCAGTTTCCAGACAATTTATATTCAGCCTGAAAATACACGTTGTTGGACGCCTGGATCGAGCTTGCGGAGTTGTCTATCAGCGAGCGTTTATACCCTATTTTCAAATCATTGAATGACTTGGCCTTCACTCCGCTGCCGATCGTCAGCAATGTCGCGGAAGTAGCTCTGGCGGTCTGAATATCTGCATTCAGGTTCAGTGTCAGACGGTCGGAAGCCTTATAGGTAAAACTTGGCGCAATCGCGATTGTATGCGAAAAACCCTGATCCTGAAAGGAATTCTCTTTCTGCGCCGCCGCATTGAAACGGAAAAGCAAAGTCTTATCCCGGTCTACAGGCGTATTCACATCCACAGTAAACCGGCTAAGGTCATTGCTCCCCGTCGAATAGGACACCTCGCCCCCCAATTTTTCGAAAGGCTTTTTGGTAACATAGTTGACCAATCCGTTGAACGACACCATCGCCGATCCGAACAACGTGCTCGAAGGACCGCGGATCACTTCCACACGCTCAACGATCGCAGGATCGATGCCGGTTTTCAAAAAGGTCGCCATTCCGTTCCGCAAATTATCCCCCGACTGAAACCCGCGTGAAATGAATACGGGCATACCCGCGCCTGTACGCGTGGATGTCGCACCAGGCACATTCCGAAACGACTCTTCCAGCCGCGTAATCATCTGCTCGTTCATCAGATCCTTGCCTACCACGCTGTAAACCTGTGGGTTTTCAAGGTTTTTGAGCGGCAGCCGCGCCACATAATCGCTTTCCTTGTTCCCGAATTTGTTGGCGCTGCCAGTCACAACCAGCTCTTGCAAGGTTTTGCTGTCTTCATGCAGCGAAACCTCCTGCAACGTGACCGTCTGGTCAGGCAGTACTTCTACCTCCTGCTCAATCGCCTCATAACCCAGCAGTTGTATCACGACAATCTGCTTCCCGACAGGTACATTTTTCACCTGGTATTCACCGCGGGCATCCGTTTGTGCCCCTTTTCCTGTTCGTTTTACCAAAACATTTACAAACTCTGCCGCCTGCCCGTCCGATGTTCGCACCGCTCCTTTCACATTTCCACGTCCTTCGGTTTTGGCCAGGATCAGGATTTTATTTCCCTGCACTTTCAAGCGATCGGCGGCTTCTCCAATCAGCTGCACAAGCACCTCTTTCACAGCAACATCCTTCACATTCAGGGAAACTTTGCGATGGACATCCAGGTAAGTACCACTGTAAGAAAACGTGCATTGCGCTTGCTCCCCTGCGGCAGCCAGGGCATCGCCCAGGGCAATCTGATCGAGTGAAATGGTAATGCGCTTTTCGAGCACAGATTTGACTTGCGCATGCAGCGTCAGTGGAATGGCCAGCATAAGCACAGCCAGTTTGAATAGGGTTTTCATTAATTTTGTTTCAATGTTTAATTAATTCTTTCAGTGAGAGTTGTTGGACACCGGCCTGGGTGCAAGTTTGCGAGACGGAACACCCTGGCCTTTTTTATATGCTGTCCTGCGCGCGATCAGGGAGGATTTACTTTCATAATAAGCTGGATAACAATTGATTTATTGAATGATAAGTTGCTTTCCTTGTTGGGTATAGGTGAATTTCATAGCCGACGACATATCGTGCAGGATGGTTTGCAAGGAAGGATTTTCGTAGGTACCCGTAAAAATGACTCTTTCCAGGCCCGGGCCACGGATCTCAATATCGATACGATACCAGCGTTCCAGTATCACGGCTATTTCCGATAAGCGATTATCTCGGAAAACGAGCCTGTTTTGTTTCCAGCCGGCATATGCTCCTGCATACACATTGCGGTTGGACAATTCACCCGAAACCACGTCGAACGACGCCATTTGATTCGCCGTCAGGACAACCTGCTTTTGCGCCTTACCGAACCGCACTTTTCCCTCCGTTACCACCAATTCCGTTAACTCTCCGGGATAGGCTTTGAGGTTAAAAACAGTCCCCAGTACCCGGGTTTCAGTGTTTTGGGTATGAATAGTAAATGGCCGCGATGGGTCTTTGCTGATTTCAAAGAATGCCTCCCCTGTGAGTTGAACGTTTCTTGAAGTATCCGTAAAATGGTCGGGGAAACGCAAATGGCTTCCCGCATTCAGGTACACGAGCGAGCTGTCGGGCAGATAAAACTTCTTCTTTTCACCGAATGCGGCCCTGATTTCCTGATAATGGATGGGTGCGATTTGCATCGCGTTTTTCCTCATCGCTAACCGGTCATAGGCCAGCCACGATAAGCCCGCGACCATCGCAACACCCGCCGCTATACGCGACCATTTCCAGCATACCGTATTACGCGTTGCCTTGCCCGAATCTTCCCCATGTCGCTGCCCATCGCCAAGCGCATTCCAAATTCGTGACTGGATGGCCTTGCGTTCGTTGCCCTTCAAATAGGACGGTACCTGGTCGGTCCCGTCGCCGGCGAGCCATTGCAGCACGGCATTTTCCTCCTCCGGACTGCATTGCCCCAGGTGATATTTCCGAATGAGTTCAGGGGTTACCTGCATAAGATCTGTTTAAAACAGGGAGTGTTCCCTATTCACAGTTGCAGAGCCCCTGTAAATCCCCTATTGCTGCCCAGAAGATTTTGAAAATAATTAACGGTCAACCCCAAGGTGCAGCCTCAAAACCCGCAGCGCCTTGGTGATCTGGTTCTCGACCGTCTTTTCAGAAATCGCCAGCGAATGGGCGATCTGTTTATTATTCATCCCGTTTTCCCGACTCATCCTGAATACCTTCTGGCATTGCTCGGGCAACGCGCCCACTATGCGGCCCACCTGCTCGGTGAGCGCATTGTAATAAACCAGGTTCTCGGTGTGGTTCTCCGGAGCGGGTGCAGCGAAGGAAATTTCGCGGAGGTTACGGGCTTCCATGGCGGTGTTCCGTAAATATTCGAAAGCTTTAAGCCGTGCGGCCCTCACCAGGTAGTTTTCAACCCCTGTCTCTATAAGCAGGTTATCGCGGCGCTCCCACAATGAACGGAAGATATCTTGTACCAGTTCTTCCGCCACGGCGGTGTCGCCCACAAAATGGAAGCATATATTGTACATCCTTTCCCAGTGTTCCAGGAAAATCCGTTCAAAGACGCTTTCATCAATCAGTCGCATTAGACAGTAATCTTATTTAGACCTATTCTAAATGCAAAAATGATTCTTAAAGCGTTTAAAATCAAATTTCCTGCAACTTATTGACAGATTTCTGCGAAATGGTCGTTAACGGGGAACAGACTACACCAGTTTTGGACCGTTTTAACCCCTGGTTTGGGCAGTTCATCACAATGGTGTTCTGTATGTTGAATCTTCAACACTAATTTAGAGCATGTTTCAATCAGTTGGAGGCACGTCCTCCGGAACATTAACTTCATTTAGCCATGAGTACAATTGAAATTGAACAAGAGCAGGAAATCACTCCAGTGAACATCATCCGGATCGGAACAGGATTCTGGTCTGCTAAGCCATTACTGACGGCCATCAGGCTGGGCCTTTTCACCGAGCTTGCTGCCGGCCCGCTGTTTGTATCCGAAATTCGTCAAAAACTGAGACTCGAAAGCCACAGCTCTCTCGACTTCCTCGACGCCCTCGTAAACTGGGGCATCATCGAACGCCACGGCAAGGGTTTCACCGCCATTTACCACAATTCACCAGCAGCCAATGCCTTCCTGAATCGTCGCAAACCCGATTACCTCGGTAACTTGCTCGAAATGGTCAATGACGAAAAATCTCCGCTGGCCGGCAATCTTAAAGAAGTGGTCAGTGAGTCGGGTGCCCGCAATTCCTGGGACCTGAACAGGCTGTTCACCATGGTTGCCTGATCGAATACCAACTATACTTATTACCGGGAGCGGCCTTTACCACTCCCGCACTTTTTTTAAGGGAGCATATGATTGTTCTCAGCGCCCTCGAAGTCTACTTAACTCTTCCCGTAACTCTGGAGTCCAGTCGGCCTCTATGAGCTGTACTTTCTCTTTTGCAGCCTTCCAAAGTTTGGGGTAACGCTCCTTTAATTCCTCCTCTGTTATCCAATTCTCTGCAAGATTTACCCTGTTATTAACATTCGGCTCCTTCATCATAGCTTGGTTTTGGTTAAACTAATTATCCTTAATCGATATTGTAAAGCCCCAATAGTTCCTTCCTTGCTGAAAAACTTCTAGACCATCGGTCGTCAAACCATGGATATCAAAATAGCGACCAATGTCACTAAGCTCTCGCACAATCGCCATCTGATACAAACGGGTTCGGGCTTGTGTGGAACCTTTTATCAGCACTTCGGCCTTGGGATGGTCGCTCAGAAAAAACATAATATCTTTTGCCACAGTCGTTAGTACAAGCTCTGTATTGCCATCACTACTCGTAATATCCAAATCAATACTTCCATCATTTTGCAGATCGCCAAGAATGACTGCGTAGGAATCCTGGGTCTCCATTGGCGTAAAAAGCACAACCTTATCCATCACTTTATCTCCCGCGCTGGAAAAGCTAAACATTCGTCCCGAGTTGTCAAGCAAATACTGATACAATAGTCTATCCATTGGAAAAACCGGGTTAGTTCCCTCTCAATTTGTAACAACCGAAAGCCCTTCCGCTAATTCAATGTCCAAATGGCGGCAACGGATTCTCAAGCGCTATAACATGCAATCTCCAAGCCCTTTTCTCAAAATCATGAGGCACTTCATAGGTATTCGTACCAATTTATCAACAGCAATTCCCTTTTCCCTCATCCAATGTCTAACCGGCACCGGCGAATGATCCAAAACCCGCATTTCGTCCCTCCAAACCGGCCCCTCGTCAATCTGATTTGCGGACGGCTAGCGCTTGATTTACATTCGAAGTGTTTAAAACTTCAAATCCATCGCCTATGCCTTCCTACAAGCTTTCTGTGAACGGTAAGACCTATACTGTCGAAGCCGAAGAGCAAATGCCGCTGCTTTGGGTTATCCGCGATTTGATCGGGCTGACAGGGACTAAATACGGCTGCGGCATTGCGCAATGCGGGGCTTGTACGGTGCATCTGAGTGGGGCACCGGTGCGGTCTTGCTCTTTTCCGGTATCGGCAGTGGGTGAGCAACCGGTGACGACGATCGAGGGGCTTTCAGAGGACAATTCACATCCGGTGCAACGCGCGTGGATCGCCGAGCAGGTACCGCAATGCGGCTATTGCCAGAGCGGCCAGATCATGTCGGCAGTGGCGCTGCTCGCGGACAACGCCAACCCCGATGACGAAGCCATTAACGCGGCCATGAATGGTAACATATGCCGGTGCGGGACGTATCCCCGCATCCGCAAGGCGATCAAAACCGCCGCCGGCTATTCGCATTGATCGACACTATGAAACCACAGGATATTTCCCGTCGTGATTTCCTTCGCCAGGCCAGCTGGTCGGGCGCTGGACTGACGCTTGCTGCGTATTTGCCTGCGAATGGTCAAACGCACCCGTTGATTATTAATCCCGTTGCCGAAGAATTCGTTTCAGGTACAGAACTGATGTCCTGGATTTCGATCAGCCCGGCAGGCAAAGTAACACTGATGTGCAATCGTTCCGAAATGGGCCAGGGGACGTTTCAGGCATTACCACAAATGCTCGCCGAAGAACTGGAAGTAGTGCTGGACGATGTTGAGATCGTTTTTGCACCGGCTAATCCCGAAAAATACGGCCCGCAGCCGCAAGAAGGCAGTTTTTCAGTCCGCGGATGGGCGCCCCGGCTTCTGCGCGCGGGTGCATGCGCACGTGAAATGCTGGTCGAAGCGGCTGCAACAGAATGGAATATTTCGAAAAATGAATGTTATGCCGAAAATGGGATGGTTATCAGCCGGAAAACCCAAAAGAAGCTCACCTACGGCGCATTGGTGGAAAAAGCGGCGAAACTTAAACCGCCCGCCGAAGTAATTCTTAAAAAGCGATCTGATTATAAAATTATCGGCAAATCTCCCCCCCGAAAGGATATCCCATTGAAAACCAATGGATCTTCCTTATTTGGATTAGACAAAAAACTACCGGGAATGCGATATGCCGTAATCGAGCGCAGCAGGCGGTTCAGGGAAACTGTAAAGGGCTTCGACGATTCGGAAACGCGAAAAGTGCCGGGTGTCTTGCATGTTTTCAAGGTAAAAAGGCCCGTGTTTTCTCAATACTGCGAAGGTGTCGCGGTCGTTGCCGATTCGCTTTGGGCAGCCATGCAGGGGCGAAAAGTGTTGAAAGTAGATTGGAATGATCCTGATTTTGTACTCCCCAACACCGCATCGCTCGAAAATCAAATGCGCGAAAATCTTCAGATGATCGGTAACCACCCCAAATTCGAAACGGAATACGAGCAGTGCACGCAAAAACTGGAAGCCTCCTATGAGACGCCTTACCAGTCGCACAGCTGCATGGAGCCGCTCAATTGCATTGCCGACGTACGCGCCGACGGCATCGAAATATGGGGGCCGATACAGGAAGCCAACTGGATCCAGGCCGATTTAAGCCAACGATTTAACATACCCGCTGAACGCGTGGCTGTGCATATGACATTTCTTGGCGGTGGGTTCGGCCGAAAGGCTTTCCCGGATTACCCTTACGAGGCTGCATTCATTTCGAAAGAAATACAAGCGCCCGTACAGGTGGTATGGACGCGCGAAGACGACATGACAGTGGGTCCCTTCCGCCCCGGCGCATTTTACACATTAAAAGGTGGCCTCGACGCCGGGGGCAACATCCACGCTTTCCAGGCTAATACCGCAACCCAATGGATCGGACAGGAATGGTCCGCGAGCCCACCTTCCGCCCCGGAGGCTGCTGGCTACAACACCGGTGATTTTGAGGGATTACTGCATCCCTACCGGCAGGGAATCCCGCATTACAGCTTCGGAGGCGCGGGCATACACTCGCCTATACCCGTGATGTGGTGGCGCTCCGTGTACGCGTCCACGCACGGATTCGCGTGCGAGAGCTTTATCGATGAAATGGCCCATTTGGCACGCAAAGATCCCATGGCGTTCCGACGAGCCCATTTGCCCGACCCGCGGTATCAGGCGTTGATTGACCGCATGGTGGAGTTAACCAGTTGGCAGTCCCGGGGCAAAAACCAGGGATGGGGCGTCGCATTTACAGAATGCTTCACCGGCCTATGCGGCCACGCCGTGAAAGTAACGCGGAACACGGAAGGGAAAGTAAGGATTGAAAAAGTGATAGCGCTGATAGACTGCGGGTGGTACGTAAACCCCGACATTATCCGTGCGCAGGTCGAAGGCAGTATTGTCATGGCCCTAGGCGCCGCCACTATGCATGCGACGACATTCGAAGATGGGAAGGCCATTCAGCAGAATTTCGACACCTACCCTATGCCACGCATCGCCGACATCCCGCCTATTGAGGTACACATCATGGAGAACGACGAGAAACCCGGCGG
Source organism: Dyadobacter jiangsuensis (assembly GCF_003014695.1). Lineage (GTDB taxonomy): Bacteria > Bacteroidota > Bacteroidia > Cytophagales > Spirosomataceae > Dyadobacter > Dyadobacter jiangsuensis. The sequence continues at coordinate 283,717 of NZ_PYAS01000008.1, forward strand.
TGTGGGTGAGCCGGGGCTGCCTACGTTTGCCCCGGCCCTTGCCAATGCTATTTTCGACCTCACGGGCCGGCGTATCCGCCGGCTTCCATTCAGCCTCGATGAAATCTCGTAACCCTATTTTCCCGAAAGGGATTTGATATACAGAATCACCGATTCTATATCATTATCCGAAAGCACGCCCACAAACGACGGCATTTCTTCATTGTAACCTTTGATAATGCGTTTCGATGGCGTCAGGATCGACTCGCGCAGGTATGCCTCGTCGGCGATTACCTTGGTACCGTCGTCAAAAGTGCGCTCCGATTTGTACAAATTCTGGAACGGCGGGCCGTACATGCCTTTTGTGCGGGTACCCTCCGAATGGCAACCGGCGCAGGCCATTTTCTGGAATATTTCACGACCTTTCTCGGCCGAAGCAGCCGTTTCCGCCACGGCAACGGTGGGCGTTTCAGGACGTTTGGCATTCAGCAATGCAAGATCGACACCGTCGAAGCCTTTCAAATCCACGTCAGTCGATTGATTGATAGTAAACCAAAACTGGTCGTTCACCTTTTTACCGTCCGCAGCCTGCAAATGGTAGGTTACTTCCATTTGCATAACCTCCGTCATTTCGGGTACAAGCAGCAACACGCTTTTACGGTCGGCGGACAAATAAGAGGCCGCCACATGCATAATTTCCTGCCCCGTTGAGCCGTCGAGCTTGAAATGCCCTGAGCCATATTCCTCGGTGCGCTTGTAATTCCATCTCTTCACTTCAAAGTTCTTCGGATCGCTCGCAACGGCTTTGTCCAGCGGCGAATCGAACCGCAGTACAATCCCCTGCTTACCAGCCCGGAAATGGTTGGGCAGATAGCTCGGCTTGCCGGTATAGCGGAGCCTTAGTAATGCGCTGATACCATTCGAGCTCGAACCCCAGAGATTGAAACCAGCCACATACAGTTGCTCATCTACCGGATTCATTGCTCCTTTCGAAGTAGGCGCCGGGTAATGCGCATTAATCACCGACACGCCGCCTTGAACGACGCTGGTAGTACTGTCGATCAACACGCGGAATAAGCCGGGCCGGCCGAAAGAAAAGTGAATCAGGTTACCATTCAATGGTCCCATTTTGGAACTGGTAGCCCAAACCTGGCTGATCGCCGAGCGGTCGACGCTGTGAGGTATCCAGGTCAATGGCGGGGTTACGGTCGGATTATCCTTGCGATGCAATGTGGGCTCCACTCCGAAATAATCACCTTGATGAATTACAAAAATCGGTGTGGAGGGCACGAAGTTACCTTGCTGGTCGGAGGCTGTAAGAATGCCTTTGGTAGGATGCATTCCCAGATAGGGCCCGCGTAAACCGGTTGCCACTACTTCGGCACTGCGCCCGTCCAATGAAATTTTCATAACAGTACCGTTTTCATCCGAGCCTGCACGGAAACCTTTACCTGTAACCTTCGTCATACCAGGCCCATTACTCAAACTACCGCCCTTCGCAATGTAAAAACGGCCGTCCGGCGCGGTAACCAGGTCCCCCGCCCACTCGCGCGACTCGGCCGACTGCCCCATGACGTTCGAAAAGTTCTCGTAGTAGTCGGCCACGCCATCGTTGTTCAGATCATGGAAATGAACAATGCCGTTTCTGTCAAAAACATAAATTTGTTCCTTCACGATCTCGATGCTCATCGGCTCGTGCAACCCCGAGGCAAAGCGCCGCCATTTCAAATTTTGGAGGTTTTTGTCAATACCCTCAACCGTCCAAACGTCTCCCTCGAAAGTAACAACAGCCGCTCTCCCATCCTTAAAAAAAGCGACATCAGCCACACGCACATTCCTTTTCCATGGATTGTTCAGAGGCAATGTAAGCTGATCGGTCACGAATGCGGCGGTATCGGGGGCAAGTTTTCCTTGTGTCACCACCGTTTCCTTCCACAATGCAGGTCCGCCCTCTTTGAAATCTGGCAATGGCATCTGTTTGGTTTTGGCAAACTTCTCAAATGCCTTTTTATTTTTGGAAAGTCCTTTCCAGATAGCAATTGTCGCTTCACCGGATGCCGGTACGTTTACAGTCAGGTATTTCCCTTCCGCCACACCCGGCTGCCAGCTCGGCTTGCCTTTGCCCAAAATCGCTACGGCGGTAACAGTATCCTTATTCGCACCCTGATACACGTAGGCAATGCGCCCCTTCACTTCACTGCCGGTAGCATTGTCTATTTCAGCGGCGGTCAGAAACAAACCGGTGGAAACCTCGCCGGCTTGAATAGTACGGGTAAATGCCACGCCGCCATCGAATTTGGCGCTTCCGGGAAGTTCATAAATTCGCGCTTTCCCTACTGAATAATCGAGTATGGATTGTTTCCCGTAAACATACACGCCATTATAACGCCCCTGTTCTGCCGCAAGCGGCTTCCAGGTAGGCGGCAGCGACTGATCGGTGCGGTATTGCGGCTTCCCGGTCGACCAGCCCGCATAGGCGCCTGTGGCAAGCACGGGTGCGCTGGGGACGGTGGCGATATTATTGTTTTTATTAAAAAAATCCTTGTACGAAACCTGCGCCATCAGTACCATCGGCAGAAACTTGCCCGTCCACGCCACCGACCAGCGCAGCAAATCAGTATCGAAGCATGCGTAAGCGCTGTCGCCCAGCTGCAATGCGAGTGTGCGCGCAGCCTGATTGTCTTTCGGGAAACCTCCACCCAGTTTACGGGCGTCCACAGAGGTTGAAATGTAAGGAAACCCGGGTTCGACAAATGAAGCCAGTTGCAGTGAATCGGGACGATCGGAAGCGGTGTTGCGGGTGTAGGTGTAGCCCGTCATCAGCACGGACGCCAGTGTAATGCCGCCCAGCAGAGCGAGGCCCCACCGTTTGCCCTGGTACTTTGAAATGTTAAGCATGTATGGTTCAGGTGATAAAAGAACAATTTTTAAAGTAATGCAAAATAGCAACTTACTGGATTACTAATGACCAATTTTCGGCACTGTATCCCTTACACCCGACGAAAAAGCCTTCCCATTGAAACTAAATCAATATATTTGAAATAAACCTGAACGATATGACCTTATTCTCCGGGCTTCGCAAAGAGCAAATCTCCACCGAAATCCTGGCCGGGATTTCCTCATTCCTGGCAACGGCGTATATCATCGTCGTCAACCCGTCGATCCTCAGCCAAACCGGCATGCCATTCTCCGCGGTGCTCACGGCTACGATACTGGTGTCATTTTTCAGCAGTCTGATGATGGGTCTTTATGCGAATAACCCTATCCTGGTCGCTCCCGGAATGGGTCTCAATGCATTTTTCACCTATACCGCCGTGCTTACCAACGGACTTTCCTGGCAAGTAGCGCTCGGAACGGTATTCTGGTCAGGAGTATTCTTTCTGATTCTATCCGCATTCAATATCCGCTCCTACATTGTCAAGGCTATTCCAAAACCGTTGCGTTTCGGCATTGCGGCGGGGATCGGGCTGTTTATCACGCTCATCGGCTTTGCGAATGCTAAATTCATCGTGCCTAATCCGGCGACGATGATCAGTCTGGGAAATCTTAATGCGCCGGCACTGACATTCATTGCGGGATTGCTCGTGACAGTCATTCTGCTGATCCGCAATGTCAAAGGCAGCATTCTGATCGGTATCGTCGTCACCAGCCTGCTTGCGTGGCCGATCGGACGGTGGTGGGGCGGACCGGAAACGGTCATTACCATTGATCACATTGTTGCGAAACCCGATTTCAGCCTGCTTTTCCAGCTCGATTTCGTCAACTCCCTGAAATGGAGCCTCGCGCCGATCATTCTTGCATTTGTATTTACCGACATGTTCGACTCCCTTTCCACGTTCGTCGGGCTAGCCGAGGCTTCCAACCTGCTGGATGAAAACGGGGAACCGCGCAATATCCGCCGTTCGCTGATGGTGGACGCCATTTCTACCACCATCGCAGGGCTCACCGGCAGCAGTCCGGGTACCGCCTACATTGAATCGGCCGTAGGAATCGAACAAGGTGGAAAAACAGGCCTGACGGCTGTCACGGGAGCCATTTTGTTCGTGCCGTTTCTGTTTCTTTCGCCATTGCTGAGCGCGGTGCCTTCCATCGCCACGGCACCTGCGTTGGTATTGGTAGGTGTTTTTATGATGAAACCCGTGATACGCATTAAATGGAATGACCTTTCGGAAGCGTTTCCGGCATTCCTGGCAATGGTACTGATCCCATTTACCTATTCCATTACCCAGGGTATTATCTGGGGATTTCTGAGCTGGACTGCCCTGAAATTGCTCACCGGGCGGGCTCGCGACATTAGTTTAGCCCTCATTATCATTGACATTTTCGCCATTCTGGCGCTGATTTTTTAAACTCAACATGAAGAAAAATTCACTACTCACATTCCTCTTTCTACTCACCGTTCTTTCTGTAAAATCCCAAAGCATTACCGGCATTCTCGGCGCATTCCCGCCTGAACTGGTGTTGCTGGAAAGCGAAATGAGCCAGAAAAAAGATACCATTATCAGCCAGATCCGGTTCATCACCGGAGAACTGCGCGGCAGGCGTGTAGTCCTTGCCGAAACCGGCGTTGGGAAAGTCAATGCGGCCATTACCACCGTGATGATGATCCAGCATTTCAAACCGCGCGAAATCGTATTTTCCGGGATTGCGGGAGGCGTTGATCCGGCATTGGCGCCGGGCGACCTGGTAATCGGGACACAGATTGCCTACCATGATTTCGGGCAAATCGACGATGCCGGAATGCACTACTGGGCCACGAAAAACCCGTTTACCCAAAAGGAAAATCCAATAAAATTCCACTGCGATTCGGCATTGATCAGCAAGGCGCTTTCGGTTTCCAAAAGCCTGAAACTGGCCAAGGTGGAACGCGGGAACGGCAGCTTTGTGCCGGCTGTAAAAAAAGGCATTATCGTTACCGGCGATCAGTTTATTTCCTCCGAAAAAACCACGCGGAGGCTACTGAAAGACCTGAATGCAGCCGCTACTGAAATGGAAGGCGCAGCCATTGCGCAAACCTGCTATCAGCAGAACACGCCGTTCCTGATCATCCGAAGCCTGAGCGACAAAGCCGACGGTAAAGCCAAAGCGGATATGGACCAGTTTTACAACGTCGCTGCACATAATGCTGCTACGCTAGTTATGGCCGTGATTGCGGAAAAGTAGCCGCGGGCGCCTGCGCGTGTTTGACCTGATAAGTATAAACCGAATAGGGGAAAATAGCCGAGGCTACCCATTTGGACACGAGGCTCGCAACAACAATCGGTATGAAAAGGATGTAGTTATCGGCCAGCGCGCATACGAGGAAAATCGAGGTAAATGGCGCGTGGATACTTCCGCTGAGCACCGCCGCCATTCCTATCAGTACAAAATTGACGGGGATCAGGCCCAGGCCGAAGAAGTGATTGAGCACAACGCAGACAATCAAACCCAAAAAAGCGCCGATAAACAGGCTCGGCGCGAAAACGCCTCCGTCACCGCCCGCGCCTAGTGTTACCGACGTCGCGACCGGCTTCAATAACAGTACGGCAAGCAACGGCAGTACCACGGCCAATGCAGGTGCATCGGCATGCCGGAAAACGTGCTTGATGCCCTCATAACCTTCTCCATACAGGTTTGGTACGAAGAAAATCATCGTAGAAATCAGCAGCGACCCGCCAATAATGCGGATGTAATCGTTTTGCAGCGAACCGAAAAATTTCTTAAAAAACAACACGCATTTGGTGAGGTAAACCGAGTTGAGGCCAGCCAAAACGCCCAGCAGGACCATGTAAGGCAATGCTTCGGTACGCCAGCTGGTCACGCTGAAATGGAAAACCTGTTTGTAGAAGAAAAACCGGGTAATGAGATAAGACGAGAGTACGGCGGTAATCACAGCTGCCGTATGAAGTTTGCTTTTTCTTCTCGTAAACACCTCAAATGCGAATAGAAAACCGGCAACAGGCGCATTGAAAAGCGCCGTCACACCCGCGGCCAGCCCCGCGCATACGAGATCCGTCCGGTACTTGCGCAGGTAGCTCACTTTCCGGCTCGACAACGCGCCGATAGCCGCTGTGGACACCACCGTGGAAACCTCAATTCCCGTGGAGCCTCCGAAAATCACCGTCAGCAAGCCATTGAAATAATGCGAGGGAATCTTGTAGGCGGGCAAAGTGTGGGCATTTTTGTTAATCGTGTCCAGCACCTCCTTGATTCCTTTATTCGCTTTGTTATGAAAAAGAAAATAGCGCAGTAAGTGGATAGTCGTGAGGCCAATCAGCGGAATAATGAATATCAGGTAACGATTATGCCGCAAATTTTCCAGAAATGCTTCCTCATAATGCTCTGTGATCACTTTGAGGGTGTCGGCCACCAATGCTGAAAAAACACCGGTTGCTGCCGCTGCAAGTACTACCGCTACTACCCTTTGGGATTTTTTAACCTTATATGAATTCAATTCCATTGCCTTATCTTGAATCGGAGAAATTCAACACTCTCCTTTAAAGGTAACGCCGACCGGTAGTTTTGACGTTCCCACTGCTTTATAATTCGCTGCGCGAATGCGCGCTGTCCATTCATTGTCAACTCGTTAAACGCACATAAACCATGAAGAAAGTTTACTTCCTGTTGGCGGCACTTGCAGGGCTCGTGTTTCTCGCCAACACTTCACGCGTGAAGCCAGCCAAATACGGCATGGCAGTGGGCAATCCGGAAATCCGCTCAATCAGCGGACTCGCTTTCGGCCCCGACGGAGTATTACTGGTAGGCGATTCCAAAAGTGCAACAGTTTTTGCGATCGACACCAAAGATGCGACAGCCAATGCAAATTCTCAACCCATTGAAATCAAAAACATTGACCAGAAAATAGCAGCTTTACTGGGAACAGAAGCGGCTAACATCAGTATTCAGGACATGGCCGTAAACCCGGTTTCCAAAAGCATCTACTGCGCCGTGCAAAGTGCCGACGGCACACCGGTTCTGTTCAAAATTATCGGCGACAAAATCGAAGCAGTCAGCACGAAGAACGTTCCGTTTTCGAGTCTGGCGCTTAACAATGCTCCTGCGGAAAACGCGAAAGACAAACGTGGTAATTCTGTGAGGGTTTCGGCCATTTCGGATATCGGTTTTGCGGACGGAAAAGTGCTCGTGAGCGGGCTTTCAGGCCAGGAGTTTAATTCAACTTTCCGCAGCATTCCTTTTCCTTTTACTAACAAACAGGACCAGTCGACATTGGAAATTTACCACGCCGCCCATGGCAAGTATGAGACGCTCGCACCGATCCGCACATTCACAACGGCTGAAATTAAAGGAAAAAAATACCTGGTAGCGAGCTATACCTGCACGCCGCTGGTTCTTTTCCCAATGGATGAGCTCAAACCCGGTATGCATGTAAAGGGCCGTACCGTAGCGGAAATGGGAAGCGGCAACTCCCCTATCGACATGGTAACGGTAAGCAAAGGCGGAGAGTCATTCCTGATGATGTCCAACTCGGCCCGGCCCGTTTTCAAAGTAAAATACAAAAGTATTGAGGCCTACCAGGGCTCGCTGACCACGCCTGTGGAAGAAAGTTTCGCGACCGCGGGCGTCGATTTCGTTTCGCTGCCCGTGACAAACGTGATCCAGATGGACAAGCTGGACGATTCACGCATGGTCATTCTGCAACGGCGGTCGAACGGCAGCCTCGACCTTTGGACTTCGAGTGAAAGGTATTTGTAAGATTTCAACAAAACGGTTGGTCAGGCTGGCGTGTATTCCCGGCCTGGCCTTTTTTGTATGCCTTTTCGCCTGCCACCCGGAGCGCACGAACCAATCGATTGACATTCAATGGAAGAACGAACAGGCCGTCGCAATCACTATTCCTGATGCATTTGCAGCAAATATTCCGGAAGATTCTATTTTTTCCCTGGTAACCGTCAGTATTGCGGGCCAACAAAACCCGGTCGGCATCCTGGGCTTATTCGAGCAAAAAGAAAGCGGGCTGCTATTCACGCCGATGATTCCCTTCACGCGCGGTATGCATTACGATATACGGGTACGCGGGACTCGCGTGGGAGACTTTGAAATACCTGAAAACAATGCGGCTAATGTGCCAAGTGTGACAGCCATTTATCCTTCGGCTGATACACTACCTGAAAACCTGCTCAAAATCTACCTGCATTTTGACCAACCTATGCGCGAGGGGCTCTCGGGGAAATATGTCAAACTCATTAAAAACGAGCGCGATACCATCGAAGGCGCATTCCTCGACCTGCAACCGGAACTCTGGAACCCGGAACGAACGGTGCTTACACTCTGGCTCGATCCCGGGCGGATCAAACGTGATTTACAGCCGAATAAGCGACTGGGCGCCCCGATGCAGCGCGGTACACATTACCGGATTTCCGTGTCGCAAACATGGGCTGACGTACGCGGACAGCATTTGGCCAAATCCTTTCAAAAGAATTTTATTACCGTCGCAAAGGACTCGTTATCGCCGCAGCCTTCGCAATGGGCCTTGGTACCGCCCGTTTCCGGCACGAAGCAAGCATTGAAGATTGATTTCAAAGAGCCTCTGGATCACAGCCTGTTGCGGGAGGTTTTCACTATTCAAAACAGCGCCGGCGAGAAGGTTTCGGGTCAATGGCAACCAGGCAAAGCTGAAATGCAATGCAATTTTATCCCGGACGTAAACTGGAAGGCCGGTACGTATAAAGTCCTGATCGAGCCAAGGCTGGAAGATTTGGCAGGAAATAACCTCGTGCGTCCGTTTGATAGGGATATTACAAAAAAGCCGGAGGCTGTGACCGGAGAAATTGCCTTGCTGCATTTCAACATTAGATAACCTGGCGGTTCTTGTCCATTAACCTACGGTTTACCACCTGCTCTATCACCTGCTCGCGGTAGTTACGGCTGATGGGAATACGATGGGTTTGGATAAAAATCTCATTCCCGTCAATGCCTTCAATTTTGCCGATCGAGACAATGTAGGACTTATGAATGCGGATGAAATGCCGGCTGTCGAGATTTTGTTCGAGGTGTTTGAGATTAAGCAGTGTAATGTACTTGCCTTTGCCTGTATAAATCGTGACGTAGTTTTGCAGGCCTTCGATGTACAGGATATCGTCGAAGAAAATCTTCTCGTATTTGCTCCCGCATTTAATGAAAAAATAGTCCTCGTCGGCCTTCGACACCGCGGATTTCGTCAGCAACTTGTGATAATCCCGGGCTTTACCCGCCGATTTAAAGAACCGCTCAAAAGTGATAGGTTTAAGCAAGTAATCCATCACATTGAGTTGAAAACCTTCAAGTGCATAGCTTGGATAGGCCGTTGTGATAATGGCCATCGGCGGATTCTGCACGATTTTCAGGAAATCGATGCCGCTCATTTTGGGCATTTGAATATCCAGGAAAATCAGATCCACCGGCTCCCGGTCCATCAGACTCATGAGCTCCACGGGATTTTCGCATACGCCGGTCAGTTTCAGGAAATCCACTTCCTTTACATAATCCGCCAACCCTTCCCGCGCCAACGGTTCATCATCGATTATCACGCAGTTGATCATCTATCCAACCTGATTTAAAGACATTTGAGCTATTTCAGTCATGGCCAGCATTTCGAGCTCCACCTCAAAATGAACGATAAAACGGTCGGCATCGCGCCGGGTATCCAGTTTGTACTTTCCTGGATAGATCAGATCCAGCCGCCGTCGTACATTTTTCAAGCCGATGCCGCCATAATGAACCACTTCGGTATTTCCTTCTTCCGAAACACTGTTGCTGAGGTTGAATCTCAGCTCCATACGATCGAGCTGCAAATCACCGCGGATCCAGTTTGGCGCGCCCTGATGCCTTGAAACGTGCTTGAATGCATTTTCCATAAAAGTCATGAGAATGAACGGCGCAATGCCAGGCTCACCTTCGAACCGCTCCTGCGCCTTAAAAACCACTTCGAGACTATCGTTCTGCCGCAGCTTTTCCAGCTCAATAAAATTTTCAAGATAGGTTATTTCCTTGCTCAGCGGGATCTGATGGTCGTTGCATTCATACAACTGGTGCCGCAACAGCTCCGAAAACTTCGCCAGCGATGCCGAAGCCATGTCGGGGTTTTTATGGATCAGGAAAAAAATCGAGTTGATACTGTTAAAAAGGAAATGTGGATTGAACTGGTATTTCAGAAAATTCAGTTCGGTTTCCAGCTTCTCCTTTTCCAGCATTTGTTGCCTCCGCTGCGTTTGGAGCCAGTTTTTGGCGAGCTTAATACTCATGGCAAATGTCATCGCAGCCACCGTTGACGACAGTGGCCCGCCGAGCATCATATGAAAGAACCCATAGTTTCCCGGCCCGAAAAACGCTTCCACCGTCTTACCCGATGCCCACGCCACGATATAATACCCGGGGACGATGAGCGCAGCGGTGACCAGGATCGTCAACAATAATAATAAGAGAAATGGCACATATCTCCCCTTTTCCAGGTAGCGCGGAACGAGGAAATACAGATTGAAATACACTGCCAGCGCCTGCCATACCACGTAGAACAGAAACTTGATCACCGCCGTCGTAAACAGTGCCTCCACCACCTTGACGGGGTTTCCCAGCGCCACCACCCACCAGATATAATGGTAGGCTATCCAGAAAGGAATGTGATAGAGCTTGTACCTGAAAAACCAATGCGCCCGGGCAGGCGGAGGAGCAAAATCCGGATCAGAAAGAGGCTGGACGATCATGCGGGCAACAGGCGATACAACCTACAATTTACTGGAATAAGCGCGAAATAGGAACTGGCTGGATGAAACGGTAGAAATAGTTGATGAATTACCGGTGCCGATATACAACAAGACCTGGCGGATTCATCTCGCTCCGCCAGGTCTGTACTAAATGTTTTCGCTCTAAATCTACGTCAATGTAACACCGCAGGGACATGCCGTGCTGGCCTTAGCACTGGTATTATACTCCAATTTCAGCTTCTTACCTTTTTCATCCGCCTCTTCGAGGAGCTCGAAAGTGCGGCGTTCGCCAAGCATCAGAAGCGACTGGAAAAGAACGCCGGCATATTTACTTTCTTCGCTACCCGGGCCCTTTTCCTTGGCGAGATCATTGTAGTGTCCGAAAAGATCTTTTCCTTTTCCCATGATTGTATGTTTTGCTTTGAATTTCAGAATCCTGGTTTCAGCGCAGGAAATCGCGCCGAATTTCTCTTTTGCCAATTTAGAAAAATAATCATAAAAAATCTCAAAAAATGCATGCCAATGTGGGGCGACTTGCGCCGCCTTGACCGCAGACCATGGACCGCCGACCGCCGTTTTGTTGATTGAAGGCTGTATTTTGTTGTTTGTGTGGAGTAGTTCCCTAAGCACATAGACCATTCCGCGGTCGGCGGTCAGCGGTCGGCCGCCAATGTCCGCTTCCGCTCCGCCAACACCTTCCGCATATTCTGAAAGGTTTCGATGGGCGCACGGTAGGCGAACATATTGACAACATGGGCGGGAATATGCCCTCCCGGATCGACTTGCAGCGTATACTCGACCCGTACCCTCGCATGAGGCAACGGGTGCAGCACCCATCGGTTTATGGAAGTGCTGATGCGCACAACGCCCTCCCGCACGGGCATGATACCCGGTACTGCCGGTGCTTCAATGGTAACGATGGGGCTGTTTTCACTTTTTACCACCCTCAAATGTGTCACGAAGTCCCGATTATCCAGCGGCCAGGGCAAGCTTACCTCCGTGTGGTACAGCAGCTCGCTATCTGAAACTCTTCTGATCAACTTGCACGATTTGGTATGGCATACCCATCGCTCGGCTGCGTTGACGTCCAGCAGCAATGCAATTATCTCATCAACACCCGCATCCAGTATACATTCTGCCTTCATGGCCTTGACCTTTGAGTCGGGTACTGTTCTGGCATACACTTTTACCCCGTCACGTACAGCCACACGCTTCCATTCAGCCTGTGCGAACACGACCGTAACGTTCAGTAAAAGAGCCATTAAAACCAGCATCGAGCACCTCATAACGGTGCAAAATTCTCATTTCAATGACCATCAACGAAGCCCATTCCGCCCCTGACGCCGGAAAGCATGTTTCAACTGACAGAATGCATGTTTGAACTGATGAAAGTTCGTTGCTGCCGCTGGATCATTGGATTGAGGCCAAGCAAATCTCAACGAATATTATTGAGCATGGAATTCGGCGGTGTGCTGCAAATACTAGTCGAAAAAGTTGGCAACTTACCAACTTTTATTTTTCTTTGTAACACTAATCACGGAGGGTGCAGCTTCGAACAAACATAGCTGCATCATGAGAATTATCCGCGAACTGTTATTGACCCGCTTCGTGCAAAAACATGCCGATTCGCGTAAAAGCGTAGGTGTTTGGATTCAGGCAGTCGAGACGGCCGAATGGAAAAAGAATTCGGACGTATTGTTTGATTTTCCGACTGCAAAACTGATTAGAGGGAATAGAGCCAGGTTTAAGATAGTAGGAAACAAATATCGCTTGATTGTCGAGATCGACTATAAGGAATCGATCGTTGAAGTACGATTCGTGGGAACACATTCAGAGTATGATCATATTAACGCAGAAACAATCTGAACAATGGAAAAGGCACAATGGTATTTGATTGAAAACGAGGAAGAATACGAGAAAGCGCTGAGTCGCTATGATGAGGTAAAATATTCGGCGAAAGGATCTAGGGAGCATAAAGAAAAAATGCTTCTCGTTCACCTAATCAGCGAATACGAGAAAAGCTTCCGCATTGACGTCGAAGTCGATCCGGTTGAGGTTATTAAAATTAGAATGGAAGATTTCGGCTACAAACCAGCCGACCTGGCTCAGGTATATGGCGACAAAGGGACTGTGAGTAAAGTTTTAAATTACAAACAGGCCCTCTCACTGTCGATGATCCGGAAATTCAGTCAATTGCTACGCATTCCTGTCGAATTGTTGATCCGGGAATATGCTTTGAAAGGTGCCTAAGAGCACCTTCTTTAAACAATCGAAGCCGACACCTCGTACATATTCCCCGGAAGCGCCCAAACGCTAATCCCAACGATCGAGTCCTAGTAATTTTCGGCCCAGTTCGCTTAATTCTGCCGTTTGATAGCGCGTTTGCTCCCAATTTCTTGGGTCGCCGGGAAAGGCGTATCCTTGCGGTGCCTCCCTTTCCCGCCAGGAGCGGATCCGCCATTGCCGCAATGCCTCATCGTCTTCCTGAGCCGGCATCATGGCAATGTATTGCGCGAGGCGGACTTTGTCTTTGCTGCGGTTGGCGCGGATGCCATGCGGCTGGGAGCTATTGAAAATCAGCAGGTCACCTGCATTCATCTTTACTTTCACAATCTCAAAACCTGTTACATCCGGCTGGAAATGGTTCCGGTCCTCGGGCTGCGTCAGTTTCCAGGTATCATAGGTCCTGAATAGCTCGGGCACACATTGAAACCCGCCCATATTTTCGTCGTCCTGATCGGCCAGGGCCAATACTCCTTGCACATTCTGTGGTTTCGTTTCCGGATCGTAATCCCAGTGAATGAAACCTTTGTATTCAAATCCGGGGCGGAGCGGCAGGTTCAGATTGGCACGGTCGATGGTTACCCATAGCTTTTCGGTACCCCAAATGTCGGCAAATGCCTCGTGCACCTTCGGGTACTGCCGGTTATCCCACAGATATTGATGGTTATACACCTCTACCATTCCCGTATTAGTGAGTTCTTTCATTTTCATCTCGGCCCGCGGAGGCGCATACCAGGTTTCCGGATCGTTCGGATCCTTTTCTTCAAACTCCCAGAGAAAATCCGCCAGCCTCTTCACCTGCTCTTTCGGGACCGCGTCCTTGATCACGATATAGCCATTGGTTACCCAAAAATCCCAATCCTCCTCGCTCAGTAGCCGAAGCGGTTTGCCGTTGCTCCTGTCATTAAGCCGCACATTACTTGACTTTGCAGTGGAAGGGTTTCCGGGAATATCCGTGTGCGCATTGGCGGGTGCCATGGTAGCCATTGTTCTCGTCTCCATATCAATAATATTTTTTCATGATTGAATAAAACAAAATTAACACCGCAGCATCCGTCCGGCTACCGCTACAATTACCTACTTTTGCTCTGCATTGACAAAATATACTCTCCGTAATACAAACGCCGGCAAACCAGGAGCAATTAAGGTCTGATTACGATGAAAATCATTCGAGAAAATATCCAGCCCGATCAGGGAAGTTCTTTCAAAATCCTCCTCACACCGGGCCTGAACGACACCTTTCTCTGGCACCTTCATCCCGAATATGAAATCGTGTATGTCGAAGGCTCGGGCGGGACGCGCCACGTGGGCGCGCATACATCTGTGTACGAGGGTAGCGACCTGGTTTTCATCGGCCCGAATATCCCCCACCTCAACTTCGATTACGGCGTGCGCACCCAATGCGAGCAGGTGATCATACAAATGCGGGAGGATTTTCTCGGGAAAGAATTCCTGCTTGCGCCCGAGTTGCACAGCATCCGGAAGCTGTTCGAGCAGTCGCATCATGGCTTGTCATTCTCCGGCGAAACCAAACGTGTGGTGGGGCAAAAACTGAAACAAATGCCGGCGCTGCCTCCCTTCGAACAACTAATGGCTCTTCTGGGCATTCTGAAAACCATGGCGGAGTCAACCGAAACCATCGTACTGAACCCCAAACCGATCGGCAGCAAATCTCTTCATAAAGAGCAGCTGCGGATGCAACAGGTTTATGCCTATGTCGAAGCCCACTTCGACCGCACACCTGATGTGAATGAAATTGCTGCGGCTGTCAACCTGACAACACCTGCATTCTGCCGTTTTTTCAAAACGAATGCACGCATGACTTTCACCGATTTCGTGAACCAGTACCGGATCAATCAGGCCAAGAATCTCTTGCTCCAAGACCGCTCAGTTTCAGAAACATGCTTCGCTGTCGGGTTCGAAAGCCTATCCTATTTCAATAAAATTTTCAGGAAAATTGTTGGTGAAAACCCGTCAGAGTTCAAGAAACGGCATTTGTAGTGAAATTAATGATATTTTTAAAATCAATTGTTTGATATTTAAAATATCTTTCCTATTTTTACCAGTGAAATTTTTATCGCAAAAATTTTATTACACTTCATCATCATGAAATCTATTCACTTCAACAACAACGATTTGAGTACGATCAGGAACATCCGGGAGCATCTCTACGAGTACCTCCTGGTTTTTTCCTGTGATCCGGTAACCGAAGCCGCGATCGGAAGCGTCAAGCAGTATTTTCAAAGGGCTTATGGCTGTGAACAAGCAGCTAATCTCCGCCCTCACCTGACACTTTTCAACTGCATTATCCATGAAAACAAACTCGAACGGGTCATTCAGGGGTTTGAAAAGGTGGCGCGGCACATTACACCATTCCGCATCGAGCTGAATGGTTTTAATAAATACGAAGGCGGCACCTTTTATGTAGACCTGGAAGAAGGCTCTTCACAGCGGGTCAACGGGTTAGTCAAAACACTTAAAAACGAGACGGTTGACCACCTTTCCAAATGGGCTTCCGGCGAATTCCGGTTTTGCACCGACCCGCACGTTACCGTCGCCCGTAAAATGACGCCCTTGCAGGTAAACAGCGCGTCGAAAGAATGGATGTACAAAAAATTCCGTTCGTCGTTCCGTGTTACCGAAATGATCCTGCTGAAACGATCGCTAGTCAGCGGTTCCAAATGCAGGGAGGTCGCACGGATGCCGTTGCTGGGACTACCGGATCAGGCATTTGTGCAGGCGAAGTTGTTTTGATTAAGGTAAGACGTATAGGGATATCCGACTAACAAAATGGTGAGAGACGGCTTTTGAGGTCGGCCTGACGTGGTTATTTTGTATCTTCGGCTATCGGGCTGCGGCAATTCGTAGGAGTTTGTGCTCTTCGATGCACCGGGAGCTTAAAATTCCTAACCACGTTTTATGAAACCAAAACTCCTTTTACGCGCGACGACCGGACTACTGCTTTGTGGCTTCGCAGCCTTCTCGCAGTCATTCAACAATTTCCCCGTTACCACCCAAAAACCGCCGCTACATGGCAAGCATTGGATGGGCATTACGGGTAAGCCGCTGGCCGCAACAGCAGGGACCATTATTTTCAGTAAGGGCGGCAACGCGGTCGATGCATCGTGCGCGATGCTTGCGGCTACCTGTACTATGTGGGATGTGCTGAGCTGGGGCGGTGAAACGCAGGCGCTGATTTATAATCCCAAGACTAAAAAGGTAATCGCCCTTAATGCAATGGGTGTGGCTCCGACGGGTGCTACCGCCGACTTCTTCAAGAACAAAGGGATGAAATACCCGCCTGAATATGGCCCGCTGGCCGCCACGACGCCCGGCACGCCGGGAGGCCTGATGACCATGCTGGCGGAATATGGCACCATGAGCCTCAAAGAAGTCCTCGCTCCCGCTATGCAAATGGCAGAAGGCTATCCGATCGAAGCGCAAACAGCTAATTCCATTGAAAGAGGGAAAGATCAGATTAAAAAGTGGCCGTATCCAACGAAAGTGTTCCTCCCCCACCTGGGCCAGAAACGGGAAGCGCCGGACGCGGGAGAGATATTCGTCCAGAAGGATCTGCGGGCAACATTGCAAAAGCTCGTGGATACCGAGCAACTAGCCTTAAAAAATGGCAAGAATCGCAAAGAAGCCATTTATGCGGCCTACGATCGCTTCTACAAGGGAGATATCGCCAAGGAAATCGCACGCGGCTGCCAGGAGCAGGGCGGCCTGATCACCGAGCAGGATATGGCTAACTGGAAGGTCAAAATCGAAGAGCCATTGATGACGAACTATAAGGGAATCGAAGTTTATAAAATGCAGCAATGGACGCAGGGGCCGGTTATGTTGCAGGCTCTCAATATGCTTGAAAACCTCGATTTGAAAGGCATGGGATACAATTCTTCACGCTACGTGCATGCATTGTACCAGGTCATGAACCTGGTCTTTGCCGACCGGGACTTTTACTACGGCGACCCGGCATTTGCGCCGGAAGAGCCTATGAAGGGCTTGCTTTCAAAGGAGTATGCGAAGGAAAGGTTAAAGCAGGTCAATTGGGAACGTAATGACGCAAAAGCGTTGCCAGGTGACCCGTATCCCTTTGAAGGCAAAAAGAATCCCTTTACGGAGCAGATCAGAAACTGGGGCAATTTCCAGGCATCGCTGAACCGCAATGCCAACGGGCTCGACGAAAAATTCATGGAGGAATTCACGGCAGGCACAACGTCGGTAGAAGCGGCCGATGAAGAAGGCTGGGTAGTGAGCATTACGCCGAGCGGCGGCTGGGTACCTGCATGCATTGCAGGTAACACAGGTGTAGGGCTAAGCCAGCGCATGCAGTCATTCGTGCTAGACGCACGCGAGAATCCATTCAATGTGGTAGAACCGGGCAAACGGCCAAGGGTTACGCTCACGCCCAGCCTGGCGATGAAAGACGGGAAACCATTCCTTTCGTTTGCTAAGCAAGCCGGGGACGAGCAGGATCAGTTGCTGCTGCAATTCTTTTTGAATGTCGTTGAATTTGGAATGACGGTTCAGGAAGCGACGGAGGCACCCAGTTTCAAGACCTTACAGATGTACGCGAGTTTCGGCGAACATGAAAAAGACCCCGGCGGGTTGATACTCAATCAATCCATGCCGGACTGGACGCGGAAAGAACTCTCCCGGATGGGTTATA
The DNA here is from genome assembly GCF_003014695.1 of Dyadobacter jiangsuensis. Lineage (GTDB taxonomy): Bacteria > Bacteroidota > Bacteroidia > Cytophagales > Spirosomataceae > Dyadobacter > Dyadobacter jiangsuensis. Next base: position 301,330 of record NZ_PYAS01000008.1, read on the forward strand.
AGCTCAGCTACCAGCCCCGTACCAGCGGCCCGATCAACGCCATTTACTTTGATTGGCAACACGGCAGCTTTTGGGGAGGGTCGAGTAACCACGGGGAAGATTACGGTTTCGGATGGTAATCTTGTGAAACGGATAAAATATATCCGGTAGGGTTGTTTTCAATGAGCAACCCTACCCCAATTGTGATCGGTCGATGATGCGGATCATACCGAAAGCCTCGCCGAAACCGGTTTGTTGGTAAAATGGGGCCAAGCCCTGCCCTGTGAAGAGCCCCACCAAAGCTCCCTGCGGTGCATTCGCATCCAGCCAGCGCTTTACCTCTCTCATAACCGCCGAACCAACCTGTTTTCGCTGCCAGTCGCGATGTACCATGACGTCTTTGATGTAGAAAAAACTAAGACCGTCACCCAATACAAGTGCGCAACCGACTACTTCGCCGGTTTCGGTGTTTTCTGCCACTGCAATAAAAAGTGTAGCGTCGAGCTTTTGTTGAAGAACGTCGTCGCTTTGTGTGCCCGACCATCCTACCGATTCGGCAAGTTTCCGGTATTCGTCGGTTGTGAGTGCACGGCCCAGTGTTCTTACCTGAGCCGGCAACGCCTGCGACTTGCTCTCTCCGCCGGAAGTTGCGGGTGCGGCGAAGGTAATATAGCTGCCATTAAGGTCCTTAACTACATATTCATCGAAACCCCAGGGCTGTTTCTCCAAATGCATGATAATGTCAGCCTTGCGGTCGAGATGCGACTGGTACAGTTCCCGGATATTTTTAACCCTGATCCACACACATTGTCCGCGCATCCGGTCGGCCGCCTCCACGTCCCGCGAGAACTGGACGAACGCACCATGCCATGAAACGCCCCCGTGATTGGGCGGGGTACCCCAGGTCCAATGGCCCGGAAAACCCAGCACTTCATGCCAGTATTTAACAGTTTCGGCCACATCCTTAACCGACAGTACCGGTTCGGCATGCGATATAAAAGGCTCGGGTTTATCGTTTTCGACTTGCATGGGAATCCATGTTATGATCTCAATAATGCAAGCACGGCCGTATGGTCGCGCTTCTCCGCCCACGCTCGCGGGCGTGCCCAGGGTTTATCGGTCGGCAAATGGGGATTGGCGCCCTTTGCGAGCAAGAACTGCACCATATCGGTCTTGCCTGCTTTCGCAGCCCAGCCGAGCGGTGTGGTGCAATGCTGCTCGTCGATCGCGTCGATATCAGCACCATGTTCGAGAAACAAAACGGCATTATGGACGTCGCCCCGCTCTGCAAACCTGTGCAGAGGGGTAATCCCCAGCCAGTTTCTGAAATTGGCGTTCATCCCGCGCTGGAAGAGGAATTCGGTGAGCTCGCGGCTCTTAATTGCATCCTGCGGCCCCTGGCTCCGCACGCCAACCGCAATCTGTTTAGCCAGACCAGGCTGGTAATGCAGCATCAGCCGAACGAAAGCTTCGTTCCCCTGCCCCGCCGCCGTTTCCAATGCCGATGCATCATTCGCCAACGCGGGATTTGCGTTCAAAACAGCAGCAGCCGTGTGGATATCGCCATAATGGGCCAGCAAATCGAGCGATCGCGCCGCTCCGTAAGAACAAAGCAGGTCGATCATCTCTTTATCGCCGCGCTCCAAAGCCGCCGTAAGCGAATCTGCGGAACTTTCGACAGGTACATTGGGGTATGCACCATGTTCGAGCAGCAGTTTCACAATTTCGATATGATTGTACACCACCGCCGAATGCAAAGCATGGCCCATAGGTGCTATTCCTTCTTCTGGCAGGTTCGGATCCGCCCCCTTTTCGAGCAGCAACTTGACGATCGCCATTCGCCCGGCCATAGCCGCGTTTTTCAACGGCGTACCCGAACCAGCATAATAGGTAACATATTCGGAAGGCTTATTGGCCAGTGACGGATCCAGGTCGAGCAACGCCCTTACCCTCGCCTCATCGCCCTTCAAGGCCGCCATGCAAATGTCCACATACGCGCCTTTACGCACGAGATGTAAGTAAATATCATTGGGCTTCCAGGGCCAATCCTCGGGAACATCACGCCAGCCACGGTAGGAATAATCTCCGTTGGTCAGCTGGATCGGCCGCGCACCGTCGGGCCGCCGGGCGTTGATATCCGCCCCATGGTTCAGCAATGTGTCGATCATCTCCGGTTGGCGTGACATAGTAGCCCAGTGAATAGGCTGATTCCCTTCGTCGTCGGTAGCGTGAATGTATTCTTCCGAACTGCTCAGCAATGTATTAAAAGCCTTGAAATCGCGGCTTCTGATGGCTGCGGCGATTTGCTTTCCTGCCTCTGAACCTCTGTGCCGGTTCAATGCGCGTTCCAGCAGCTCCTCCATCGCTCTAAAACCACGATCGCGGGCCATTTGAATGAGTGGATCGCCTGTGCCGGAGTCAACCGGACTTGCACCATGCTGCAAGAGGTATGCCGCTACTTCCAGCCGGTCGTTAGCCACGGCGAAAGACATCGGCGTTCGGTAGTCGTACGCGCTGCGTACGAGCGAGGCGTCTTTCGCCAGCAACTTTTTAACCTTTTCCAGATCGCCGTCGCGGGCTGCGCAGAACATTTGCCATACATCGGTCCCGAGCCCTGTCGACCAGAACAATCGCTCCTCTTTTTGCAATGCGGCCGGCTGCGTCATGTTGTTACGGGTTGGATAAGGCGTATTTTTGCAGGAAGGACTCGTGTAGTTAGTTATTTTTTGTATTAAATAAAAGGAATGGATTCAATTGAAATTCAAAAAGTTAATACTGATGATCTGATGGAAATCCGGCATCTGGTGCTTTGGCCGGACAAGCCGCGTGAATTTGTAAAAGTACCTGAGGATGCAAGCGGTATCCATTTCGGTTTGTATTTCGAAGGGAAGCTGGTGTCCGTCATTTCATTGTTTGACGATGAGCAGGGCATCCGGTTCCGCAAATTTGCGACACTACCTGATTTTCAAGGCAAAGGACTGGGATCCAGGCTCCTCCATCACGCCATCACGTACGCACAAGCGCAAGGATATACACGTATGTGGTGTGACGCCCGCACCGACGCACTCGGATTTTACGAACGTTTTGGTTTCAAAAAGTTCTCCGAACCCTTTTTCAAGCAACACATCGAGTATTACAAAATCGAGCGAATACTTTGAGGTAAATCCCTATTGAAGTACCACATTCTTTTTCCCGATAAACCGTGCATAAGCAGAACCGGCCGCTTCGAGAGAGTTCTCTGCGGCCACTGGCAACTTGGCTAAGCGGGAGAGCTCGATATGAACAGCATCCTTTTTTTCTGTCCGTCGCCAGGCTGCCATTACCTTTCCCTTCACCATGACCACCGGTTTAAAAATACCACCACCCGATTCGGGATTTTGAGCGACGGCCTCATCCATGGCAGCACTGCGATCAGCGTAGCCGATGGTAATCTCGTCGAATGCAGGTACAAGTATCGCTTTCCCGTTTACCTTCGGAAGCTCCGCCATCGCAGTAAAAAGATATTCACGCCCGTCGACATTGGCAGCTTCAAATTCCGCGCGAACGGCCTCAAAACCAAACTTCGAATCCGTCAGCGACAGGCCGCTCCACCATGCGAAGTCCTGGACAGTGGCCGGGCCATGACTTATAAAGTACCTCCGGGCCAACGCAGCCAATGCTTCCTCCCGTTTCAGTGGGGCCGAAGCAGGCACCTTTTTGTCGAATAATGCATAAGTAAATTTCTTTCCCCGCCGGGCACCATTGCAGATGATTTTGTCCAGCTCAGCCTGAAACATAATATGCGTCGCACGAAGATTGTCCGTTTCAATGCCTGCCCTATTTACCTCTGCAATGACTTCTTCGCGCGTCAGCTCGGCACCATCGGCGAGCAATTTGCCGATCAGGTCGTTGGTAATTTTAAAAACGGCATCGTCCAGTTTCAGCTGTCGATACATTGTGCCCGCGAGCTTATAAACATGGGGGGCTGTCAGATCCATGATCCAGCGGACATCCTCTTTGGCGACAAAATGCCAGGTGGGCCGCATGATATGTGTCCGGATAATGCCGCCCGCATCGATCGCCTGCTCCACGCTCGCATCCGTAGCTTTTTTTAGCCGCATACCCAGCGCCCATTTTGCCATCGCAAAGTCCTGCGACTGCACTGCGCCCATCCAGGCAACCAATTCTGCGGGATCTGTAAAACGGGTATTCAAAATCTGTTGATTAGCAAGGCGCAGTGCGGCAATGTCGGTTAAATTCATGGCTGGATAATGGGTTTTAGGCAAAAGTTTGAGTCACCTAAAATGAGGATTTATATACAAAAAAAAAACCCTGCGCACCGGAATGGCGGCAGGGAATCAAAGAAGCGTTTTTTTACCGGGACACGGAGATTTGTCTCAGACCCGCAGATTGCAGGTAGGCCATGGCCGCAACCCAAACTGCCACTGCCCCGATAAACACATAGCCCAAGGCGGAAATCGGAAATACCTGGAACAGCACAATGGCCGCGCTGCCGACTACCCAAAGCGTATCCAGCACAATCACCAGCCTGACGGCGCGTACGTTCATCGGGTTACCGCGGCTTACCGAAAAGACCAGCGCCGCAAATGCAAGGAGGAAAATACCTACTTCGATAAAAGGCATGGTAGCCGTGGTTTCGAACAGACCGGCGACTGCTTTCGGAAACACAGCCAATCCCAAACCCGTTGCACCTGAACTGATTGCATTAATTAGCATTACATTTTTGAGCATTTTCATATGTCGATTGGTTAGTTGTTTTTGGATGCAACAAAGGTATTGCAGCCCCTCCGCCCACGGCTTACCCGCACGCGCCAACGACTTATCATTTCATGACATGCTCAAAAAATAGTTACAATGTCATGTTTAGTCAGATGTAGTCAGGTCTGGTCAGGTGTGGTCAGGATATAGTCAAGTGTGGTCAGGCATTTGTAAACCAATAGCTTGACCATAGCTAACTACAATTGACAATATATGACTACACATGACCAGACCTGGATACAATTGACAATACATGACTACACCTGACCATACCTGACTACACTTGACAATGTCCGACGGTCATTATTGATCGGTCGCCAACCGCATTTCGGTGAGTACTTTCTTGAAACCAACCTTCTCGTAGGCAGCCACTGCCGGCGAATTGTCGGAATAAACCTGCAAGCGAACCTCTTCCAGGCCTTTTTCTCTGGCCCAATCCACCAGCGCATCGATAATCAGTTTGTTGATCCCGCGGCCTCGCATATCCGGCTCTGTATACATAAAACCCAGGAAAGCGTAGCGCTTGAAACTGTTATACGGCTTCCCTTCGAGGATACGCGCGTGCCCGCTGGCGATCAACCGGTCGTCCAGCGTGGCCACAAGGACCTCCGCTTCGTCGCTGCGGATCATTTTTTCGAGATCGTAATAATGAAATTCCTCACTGATGAGCGTATCGTCAAGCGGGCGCTCGGCTGCAATCAGGTTTTGTTCGAATTGAAGAAGTGTGGGAAGCTCGTCGAGCCGTGCCTGCCTGATCTGAATGTTTTCCATGAAAATGTTGATGTGGTGATTTCGCAAATCTACCATTTCGGGGCGCTGTACCCCGGGTTTCATGGAAATAAATGACATTACCGTGTCAATAATCGCCTTTCCGTAATGCCAGGCATTATATCTTCCAGAATTACCGCCACCCTCTGCGCCGATTCAGGAGCCGAGTATGCAGGTAATGCCATACTATGAATGGCCAACCCGGCCTCGTTCAGTTCGGAATTGAGATGTTCGGCAAAACGTTTGTTGAATGTAAGCAATGCCTGCTCCCAAACTGGCACCGGGTGCGGGCAATGCCAGAGATCGATTACCTGTGCATGTGCATGCAGGAGCAGGTTAGGCAGTAACTGGTGCAGATAGAGAATGCCGCTGGCATGATTGGTTTTCAGTTTTCTATCCAATGAGCGAATGTCGTAGTCTTCCAGCCGCTGGTGAAACCCCGTTTCGGCATAGTTAACCAGCAGATCGACCTCAAACCGGTCGTTGATCTTTTCACACGCTGCAATAATGCTTCCGGTATCAGCATCGTCGGCAACGAGGTAGTGAACCAGCCCCCGGTGTTTTTGCACAATTTCACGCACGAGCGCTTCCAATAGCACTTCTTTTGCGCCAATCAGGATCAAATGCCGGTTGTCGGCTGCCAGCGCTTTGGCGAAAGATTTTCCCCAGGGCGTATCTGCCCCCCGGATGACTGAAAAATTCATGAGTTGATGATTTTGACAAAATAATGGCGACTGCCTTAGGTGAAATGCGCCCAAAGTTGTCCTTGCTATATACCTGCAAAGAAAATCCGGATGCCGATGAGAGGAAATACTGATTTATCATTACAAAACACACCGGGAAAGTCGGTGAGAATTGCTCCCGATTACCTGCATTTGCTCAATAGATATTATGATTTCGATGGTTTTGAACCTGATCGGCTCGATAAGCAGCTGGCGCTCATTCGCGCCATGGCCCAGCTTAGCAGCAGCGGCGTGACGGTGTATGATCTGCAAAAGCAAACGCACGTTCACGTTTCGCACAATTTTTACCAGCTGTATGGTTACGATTTCGGGACAATGGATTCTTCCATCCCGAATGAAATGTTCGACAGGAAAATCCACCCGGACGACCGCCATGCCCTCGCGCGAAACGGCTATGAAGCGATGAAGTTTATGATGGCGCAGCCGGCACACACGCGTAAGCAGTTCAAAATGGTGACCGAGTACCGGATCGTGCTCGATGAGCAGACATCGATCCGTGTCATGGAGCAGCACCAGGTGCTGGAACAGGACGCAGCCGGAAATATCTGGCTTTCACTGGGAGTGATCGACATCTCGCCCAACCAATCGCTTACAGACGTGAAGAGCCAGGTGATCAATTTCCACACGGGAGAACTGATTAATTTACAATTTCACAATTTACCGGCCGGCATTAGGCTGACCTCGCGCGAAAAGGAGATCCTGGGCATGATCGGCACCGGCAAATTGAGTAAAGAAATTTCCGCATTGTTGGAGATCAGCGTCCACACTGTCAACACGCACAGACAGCGTATACTTGAAAAACTGCAAGCCGACAACTCAATTGAAGCATTGCAAAGCGCAAAAATGATCGGTTTGATCTCCTGAAAATAAACAAAATTAGCCTCCTGCTCGTCGCTACCGCATTTGTGAGTTATTTCTACGTGCAGCTACAAGAAGTTGGTATAGTTTTAATAGTAACATCGGTTACAATTTTCAACTTATCCGCAAAGTTAAACTTGATAGCTATGGAAGGCGAAAATGAAAAACAGACGGTAATTACGCTGAACGATGAAAGTTTCAAGCATTACCTGATCGAGCGCTATGGCAGCTATGCCGAAGATCCCAACAGGAAACGACTCAAAAGCGCTTCGCAAGACCTGATCTCTCACGAGACATGGGTCCAATTGTATAACCAGGCCAAAAACGACATTACGCAAAAAGGGGGGTCGTTGATAGGCTACGAACTGGTAAATAACATATTACTAAGCCATGACGGCATCAATTCTCATTGGCCTATGAACTGGATGTGGGTGATGAGGTTCGGAAGTAACTAAATTCCCTTCAAAAGGGAATTTAGTTCTTGGCTTGTCGGTTTTCGGGATTAACTTTACCAGCGGCTAATCTATTCATCGACCCAATCCCGGAAACCGGGACCGCGCACTAATCACTTTCCTGATGAGCTACTCCAAGATGATTTACCTTGTTGACGACGATCAGGACGACCGTTTTTTTATCCGGGAAGCGATTCAGGACTCGGGTATGAATGTTCGCATTACCGAAGTGGAAAACGGCTTTGACCTTCTCACGCTGATGAAGGAGCTCATCGACCCGGAGGCTTCGGTTATCATTATCGACATGAATATGCCTAAAATGAACGGACTGGAAACGGTGGCGGCGATCCGCACGGACAACCGCCTAGCCGCAATGCCTATCGTGATGCTGTCCACCTCATCCAATCCAACGCTGATCCGGACAGCCTACCTGTCGGGCGTTACCAGCTTTATGACCAAACCGAGCACATTCGACGAGTTTGCACAACTTGCGCGGGAAATCGGGGAGCGTTTTTTATAGGCTGTCGCTTTCGTTCTATTTTTCGACCCGCGTCGCGCCGAACTTTGAAAGAAAAAAAGCTATGACGACAATCAATCTTTTCCTTCTTTCGGCGGCGCTTGCCAGCGGCCTTATCGCCGGATTATTTTACACCTATTCATGCTCGGTGAATCCCGGACTTGGCGCGCTTTCCGATGCCAATTACCTCGCGGCAATGCAATCCATTAATCGCGCTATTCTCAATCCCGTGTTCTTTTTGAGCTTCATGGGAACACTTTTGCTCTTGCCACTCAGCACTTATCAGCATTTCGGGATGGGTACCCGTTTTTACTTGTTGCTCGCGGCGACGTTGGTGTATGTGATCGGGACATTCGGCGTTACTATTGCCGGCAATGTACCTTTGAATGATGCATTGGATAAAATGAACCTCACCGGGGCTTCCGCAAACGAACTGGCAGCGCATCGGTTAAAGTTCGAAGCCCCCTGGAACAGGCTACATACCATCCGCACTTATGCCTCGGTGGTGTCGTTTGTGCTTGTACTACTTGCATGCCTTACCACACCCGACAACTCCTGAACAAAAGCTGCTCATTCCACCCGACCCTTTTCGTCGTCGGACGCATTGTTGTTGTGACGACGTTTACGGGCGAAGGTTTCTTTTCCGAATTTGTAATTGAATGCAATGCTGATGCGCTGTGTATCCGTTTTGTTGACCTGACGATAATCTGATTGAGCGATCCCGAATGACCGGCTATGATACACCCAGGAATGAAACAGGTCTTCGAAATTCACCGCGATCGTGCCTTTTCCTTTCCATATCTTTTTCTGAATGCCGCCGTTGACACGGAACATATTTGAAATCTGCGCCTGGGCGTTGATGTCGCGGCTGGCATAGTAACCTCCCAACTCTGCATTCCAGCCATTGCCGAGGTTGAAATAGTTGTTGAGTTCAAGACGCGCCACATTGGTCGCATAATTTATTGCGTCGTTGTACAAAGGACCTTCCATAGCAATGCGCGACAGCCGCAATGTGGTGCTATTGTACCACCAGCTCGTGACCTGGCCGGATACACTTGTGTTAAGCAATACCATATAACCACTGGCGATGTTATCGGGGCGACTGATGAACGTATCCCCCTTCGCCTGAATGGTTGTAAAAAGGACATTCGTGAAGCGATTGTAGCTGAGGCCCATGTTCAGAAAACTTTTATGCTGGTATTTCAATTCCAGCCGGTCCTGATATTGCGGTATCAAATGCGGGTTTCCCGCGCTGTAAGTGTATTGATCTTTGTAAAAAACGAAGGGGTTCAGCATCTGGTAATTCGGTCGGTTGATCCTCCGCACGGCCATGAGTACAAATGCATTCTTGTCGTTCAGTTTGTAATTGAGAAAAATACTGGGGAAGAGTTTGGTGTATTTTTGGTTAAAACGTGTTGCCGGAACGGAGTCGTTACCCAGCTGATTGCCTTTTGCAAGCGTATTTTCCAAACGTAAACCCACTTGTATGCCAAAACGTGCCCACCGTTTTTCACCACTGGCATAGGCGGAATTGATGTTCTCGCGGTACAGGAAGTGATTCGACCGGCGGTTGTCGATCACCACATTGCCGTCGTTGGTATTGAAGTAATTGAACACAAAGTCATTATCCACATAACTTGACTTAAATCCTGCCTCTACACGTCCTTTGTCCTTCAACGGGTGAACATAGTCAGCTTTCAAAGTGTAGATATTGATTTCCGAAGGGGTGCGATAGCGGAACAGCTCCCGGCTGGTCATGGTGCCGTCTGAATGGAACAGGCGGTTTTCAAGGTCTTGCCTGCCGTTGCTGTGATAGTTCAGATAGTTTACATCAATAGCCAACTCGCGGCCCTTATCGTTTAATTTGTGCAACATATTCATATTCAAACTAGTATTGTTGCGAATATCCTTCGAAACCGTACCGCCCTTTCCGGAGCTAATGAGGTTGTTAAGCGCATTCCGCTGCGTGCTTTCGTAGCTAAAATTGCCATTCCGCGAAGAACCATTCAGGTTGAGAATAGCCCCGAAAATCGTTTGGGGCTTAGCGGTCAGGTCCATTCCAAGGTTGATATTATAGCCGTTTCCAGCGGTTACCTGGTCGTTTTTCAGTCCAACCTGCGATTTCAATGTACCTGATTCCTCGAAGTACCTGCGGCTGAAATCATCTTTGCTGTAATTTTTTTCATAACTGTAACCCAGGTTGGCAAACAGGTTCAGCTTTCGGCGGTTGTAATTCAGATTCAGCGCGTCATTGCTTCGCGCGTACCTGCCCTGGCTCCCGCCCAGGGCTACGCTTCCCGTGAGCCCGCCCGCACGTGTTTTTTTCAAACGGATATCAATTACCGCATTACCTGCCGCATCGTATCGGGCAGGTGGGTTATCCATGAGTTCGATCTTATCGAGCACGCCGCCGGGTAACGATTTCAGGTAGGCCGCCAGATCGGCGCCCGACATGTAAGTACTGCGCCCGTCGATCAGCACCATTACCCCGCCCTTTCCATTTAAACTGATTTCTCCGTTCGCATTCAAAGTTACGCCCGGCGTTTTACTTAATACATCGAGCGTGTTACTGGTGGCGCTCCCGATCATAGAGCCGACGTTTACTATCGTGCGGTCTATTTCCTGCTCGATCAGCGGCTTTTGCGCTTTTACCACTACTTCTTGGAGTTCGATGCTTTTGGCGGGAAGCAGGATAATCGCGGGTAATGCAATGCTGGAATGCCCGGCGTCGATCGTCAATGCCGTACTTTTGAAGTTCTTCTGTCCTATCGCACTGATTGCCAATACATACGTATTATTTTCAAGATTGATAAAACGAAAATTTCCATTCATGTCCGTTACCTCACCGGTTACGAGCGTCGAATCCGACGATTTAAGCAAGCGGACGGTTGCGCCTGGCAAACTTTCATTTCCGGCGTCTTTAACTGTTCCGGAAATGGTGTTGCCAGTTTGAGCGTAGGCACTTAAACTGATCAGGATAGATGTTAGGATTGCAAAAAGCGTTTTCATGGCTGTTACTTTAGATGGTCGAGTGATGAGGCAAATATTACCCGGCCTAGTAACCCCATGAAATAATTGTGTTGTAACTTCCCGGAACCGTGACGGAAACCGCTTTAAGGCTGACGAACCATTTCGACCTGGACTGGTAGCTTTCTGTCATGAAATCGGGCCATTATAACAGCTTGCTATCTTATTACTGCCTTCGGGAAAGCATATTTGCAAGCGCCGCCAAGGCATGAACCGGATGATCCCATGAGCAGTATTTTCAATAGCGACAACAAAGAGGCGACTCAAATCGGCATTTATGTGGTGCTCACTGCCGCGGCATGTGTACCCGTTTTCTTCGGTATCGACACTTATCTGAATATCATCGGCGCTGCGCACGACGAGGCGGTTGCCACTGCCGCGACGCTGGTCCTTTTCGGGTGTATTTACATCGGCCGGCACCTGGCCACGATATGGTCGGCCCGGCAGCGCGAAATCCCCAAAAATGTCCTGAACGGGCTGGCTATCGCGATTGCAGTGTGTTTCGTCTGGCTTTTTGTCCACGTCGATTTGCAGTTTGAGACGTTCCGGGGCATTAATCTGCTGCTGTACTGGATACCTTTTCTGATAATCGGGCTTTGCACCGGCGCATTAATTAAGTTATTCAGAATGAGCACACGGAAGGAACTCGAAGCTGCCAAAACACAGGCTGCTCAAAGCCAGAGTGAGCTGCATATGCTGCAATCGCAACTGAGTCCACATTTTTTGTTCAACACATTAAACAATATGTACGGTCTCTCGATCACGCAGCATGAAAAGATCCCTGCGTTGATCCTGAAACTTTCGGATTTACTGCGGTATTCGGTGTATGAGGCGAACGAAACTTACGTGCCGCTGAAAGATGAGCTGGCTTACATACACAATTACATCGACTTCGAGCAACTTCGGATCGGTGACCGGCTGGAACTAAAAACGGACATTGAAAGCCTGACAAACAACGATATCCGGATTGCCCCGATGCTGCTGATCGTCTTTGTCGAAAATGCATTCAAACACTCCAAAAACACTTCCGAGCCAACGGTATTCATCGAAATACGGCTGAAAATCTGGGGAAATTCCATTCTTTTTTACCTTAGAAATTCGCACAACCGGTCCGACATTAAGGCACAAACCGTTGAAAAACATAGCGGTTTCGGTCTCGCAAATGTGAAGAAGCGGCTGCAACTATTATATCCGAACCAGCACGACCTCTCGATTGAAAATGGAGAGACCCATTACACCGTTAACTTACGCCTGAATCTTCGATAATATGACGCCCATCGACTGCCTGATCGTCGACGACGAACCCATTGCGCGGGACATTATACGTACCTATTGTGCGCATCTCCCCTACCTGCACGTGACGGGTGTGTGCGGGAGCGCGCTCGAAGCCAGGGCAGTGCTGATGCAGCAGAAAGTCGATATTGTTTTCCTGGACATCAATATGCCTGTAATGGACGGTATTTCTTTCCTCAAAACACTCAAAACACCGCCGCAAATCATATTTACGACCGCCTACAAAGAATATGCCGTCGACGCATTCGACCTCTCCGCTTGCGACTATCTCTTAAAACCTTTTTCCCTCGAACGTTTTATCGTCGCCGTTGACAAAGCCATGGAAAAATTACAACCTACCGCTAGGGCATTTGTTGAAACCGGTGAATCAAAAGAAGACGACTTTCTTTTCCTGAAAGCCGAAGGCAGGATTTACAAGGTGATGCACGACGACCTGTTGTACGCCGAGGCGAACGGGAATTATACCAAAGTAAGGACTGCGCAGCATACCCTACTACCGGCGATGACTTTTTCAGGCTTTGAGGAGCTGGTTCCCAAATCAAAATTCCTGCGGATTCACCGCTCGTTTATCATCAATAAATCCAAAATAGATCACATTGAGGGCAACCGTGTATTTATCCAAAATACCGAAATACCGATCGGCAGCAATTATCGTGAGCAGTTTTTGAAGCAAATCGGCCTTTCCTAGTGAGCTCATCCAATAAAAAAGCAGGGTCTCCCCTGCTCTTCTGACAACGCTGCAAACTGATAACTCACTATTTATGAGCGGGAATCACAAAGAACAAGCTCAGCTGAATCACGCTGTTTTTGAAATCGGGATTCATTGCCGCATTCTTGTCGAAATCACCGACTTTGGAAAAACCGGCGATATATCGCGCGCCGATGCCAAGTCCGAAATTGGCCTGGTAGCCCAGCCCGACAGCTCCTGCCAGGTCAAGGTTTTTAGCAAAATGGTCGATAGTCTGATCCGGAACATCCTCCCCCGTCTTAAATGATGCCTGCGGTCCGAATTCGAAATAGAATCCGCCTTTCGCCCGGAATTTCAGCATGACCGGCACCGTCACGTACGACGTTTTGAAATTCCGTTTGCCGCCATTGTCAATTTTGGCCCCCTGTGTCGAAAACAACACCTCAGGCTGGATCGAAAACACCTGCCCGATCCCGAAGTTCATGATACCGCCCAAATGAAACCCCACGAGGGCATCCGATTCAATATCACTTCCGGTATAGTTGCTGATGTTGATTCCCGCTTTCGGGCCGATGGAAAACGACTGCGCAAACGCCGCACTGCTGAACACCGACAGAAGAACGAGCAAAGAGATTTTTCTCATGGTTTTTGAATTTGAAGTGGTTTGATATGTGGAACGACATCGAGTAAGCAAAAAACGTGCCACAAGTTACATCAGCCGATAGGGATCCCGCACTCGTTCTTCGCTCATCCATCCCACCACTACTCCCTCAAAATGAAACACTTAAAAATAATCACCACAAAATATCTCAAAATTTCTTGCGCTTATCGATATTAACCTTACCTTTGCACCATGAATCGCGCACGGCGAATCAAATAGAGAGATGGCAGAGTGGTCGATTGCGACGGTCTTGAAAACCGTTGACTGTAACAGGTCCGGGGGTTCGAATCCCTCTCTCTCTGCAGGACATGATGTCAAAACATTCAAAAACCCCGTTTAAACGCTTTAAACGGGGTTTTTGCGTTTTTCGGGCTTTCCAAAAAATGCACAAATTCCCAATGAAAATGTAGGGTATCGTGGAAGTGACAAAATTGAGCAAAAACTTCCATACCACACTTACTAACTGGCTGATCAAAAGATGTTTACACACTAAACATCTTTACTTTCAATTGTAACAATTCGATTTTTGTTCATCTTAAACATTTTTTACTATGTTGGAAACAAGCTTCGGGTTGATTTTCTTTTTGAAAAAGCCCAAACCAGAATTAGCGGGTGGAATGCGCTATGTCTATTGTCGGGTCACGGTTAACGGCATTCCCAAGGACATCTCTACAAAACGCATCTGGCATCCATCGAAATGGAGCGTCAGCGCTGGTCGGGCGACAGGAAACAAGGAAGACACTAAGACATTGAATGCCTACCTCGATACACTGACTTCCAAGATTTACGAGGCAAAGCGGTCCCTGATTGAGGCAAATAAGGAGATAACCTCAGAAGCTATCAAGAATCTTCTTCTCGGCAGAACGGAAGGCGGGAAAACTATACTGCCCATCTTCCGCGAGCACAACGATCAGATCGCGGCTTTGATTGGGGCCGATTTTGCTCCCGGCACTTTGGAGCGGTATGAGACCTGCATGAAACACACCCGCGATTTCATCAAATGGAAATACCAGGCAGACGACTTTGAGATCCGGAAGCTTGACTACGAATTCATATCACAATATGAGTATGGTCACGAGATCGACGACTGGTCAGCGCTGTTTCTGACCGAAACTCAGGAGCATTTTCAAAGCCTGGAAATCAAGGTCGGTAAATCCATTGCAGCTATCGACCGGGCTGCATTGGAGCTGAAAGGCAGGAAACGGTTCCTGCAGTTTCAAGACCGAGGCCAAGCACTATTCTATGGCATGGGTGTAAGCGCTCCTTATTCAATAGCTGGCATTGTCATATCTGTTTTGTTCTATGTATTGATACGCCATGGACAGCAGTATGTAGAGCGGCAAAGAATTTTGGACGAGTACCAGAATGCACCGGCTTACAGGCAGATCATGGAGCAAGGAAAAATCGTCGAGTACGATAAAATGCTCTACCTGCAACTAACGCCTTTACCTAAGAAAGGGAAAGTCCAGATCGGTGAGCACTACGTTTATGACTCCCACGGTAAACGCGTGCTGGTTCCGCTAGGGGCCGAGTAGGGCAGCTTATTTTTCAAACGATTTCGAACAAAAGCGAACAACTTCAAACGCTTTCGAACGAATTCGAACACTTTCAAACAAATCCGAATTTTTTAGAACGGAAGCGAACACTTTCGAACAGTTTCGAACGTGGGCTGTAGTTTTCTCCCTAGCCAGCTATCGCCGGTACGTCGCAAAATGCGACTCCCCGGCGGAGCTGGCCAGGAGAAACCCCTGGACCCCTGCTATTCGCCTCCGGCTCATAGCTAATCTCAAAAGACATATGCAAAATCAGAAAACGAAAGGTAGACCGCCCAAACAGAAAGGCACTGCCAAAAGGGAACACTTTTCAGTTTGGGTGAGCGCTGAACAGAAAAGCCAGATTAATCAGATTATAGAGAAAAGTGGGCTTTCCGCCAGTCAGTATTTCTTGACATTGGCGCTGGACGTCCCATTTAAAAAACCACAGAAAAGATCGCTCCCCAAACCGGTCACTGACACGGTCCGAATACTGGAGCAGCTTTCAGGGATCCTGTCGCTGGCAGTTTTAAAGACCAAAGATCAGCAGATGCTTTCCGCTCAATGGCAACAGAGCAGTCAGCGTGTCCGCTTACTGGCTGACCTTATCACCTTGTGGGTATTTGAATCCTTTGAGATCCGTAGTACAAAGCAAACGCTCGATAGACTGCACTCATGGTTAAATGGGTTAACCAGCTTTTTGTCGCTTTTTCCTGATGAGCTTGAAAGCAAGCAGCAGCTTATTGAAGAGTGCCGGTTGAACGTCCGGGTCACAAGTGGCCTGCTCGATAAATACCAGGCCTATTACCAGACCGCATTATCAGAGTTGGAACCAGCTTGGAAAGCAGTGAATGCTGACGCCAGCTCAGTGCATCGCGAGATCGAAAGTGCTCTTACCGCATTACTGAAAACCATGAAGACATGATTGGGAAAGCAAGTTTAGGCAATAGCGCTAAAAGGCTTATCGAGTACTGCTACTACGACAAACAGGTTTCGGCGAAAATGCAAAGAAAGCTGGATATAGAAGAAGTCCGTGGAGAACTGGTCTACATACAGAACCTGGGAATTAAAATACTACCAGATGGAAAACTAGACCTGGATTACCTGATTAAACAATTTGAGGCTAACCTCTCGCGGAACACGCAGCTGAGCAAATACATCTGGCATCAATCGTTTAGCTTCGCGCCAGGTGAAAAACTTAGCAACGAGACAATCACCAGCATCACTACTGAGTTTGCCAAAGAGTTCGGGTTTGAACAGAACCAAATACTTGTCTTCAAGCATGAGGATACCGGTAATCGCCATTTCCACATCGTTGCAAACCGGCTAAACTATAACGGAAAAAATACAGCCGATCATTTTAAGAACTACGCCCGGATCGGGACATTCTCTCGCAAAATGGAGCATAAACTGGGATTAGTTCAAGCACCTGATATGCGCATCAACCAGCGAAGGACACAGGAACTATCAATAACCGACCATGCACATTTGAAGCTTAGGCAGACGATTGACAAGCTGTTAGATAACGTAAAATCCATTGATGAGCTTAAAAAAGAATTGATGACCGTGGGATATAAATCTTACATCGGGCGCGGCATTGCATTCTTTAATATGCAGAAGAAAATTAAGATCAAGGGCTCTGATTTGGGGCGTGACTATTCGCTTTCTTCTCTTGAAAAGAGGCTGGCTCAAAATTTGGAAATCGGCCTCAAAAAAGAGCTAAAACCGGATGTCAAAAAGCAGAAAAAACACAGCCTGGGCTTGTAAATACAGGTTTTCGTGAAGAATGACCTATCTTAGCCAAAAATAACCCCGTTCACTCATGAAACTGAAAGCAATTAAATTCTTTTCTCCGGAGGAAAACGTTTCCAAAACCAAAGTGGTCGAAAAAGTCGCACCGCTTCCGACAGGTTACATTTCTAATTCCGGCAAGCTCGTTTTCCCGGCTTCCGCACTACGCGACCTGGGAATTGATCCTGAATCTACCCATTTCAAAATTGGAACCCAGGAAGGAAAGCGAAAGATTAAATCCGTATATCTTGTGCCAGCAGCGGGTTCGGATCAAACTTTTTCCTTCGAGAAAAGTGGCAGAGGCCACGTAATTCCATTGGCGGTTATTCTGAAAAAAGGTAACGTCAACTTCGAAAGCGAAAAGCTGATCTTCAAGATTTCTACCTTTGATTTTGATCAAAATACCAAAGGCTATGAGCTCGTGATCGAAACCGAAGCGCCAAAACCTGAGTATACCGGAAAGCCTCGTGGCAGAAAGCCTAAAGCTGCGATTGACGCAGAATAGAGCTACATAAAATGCAGGTAACCGGGACCGGTTACCTGCTTGATTTCGGGTCACGTTTGCTTACCACTAATTAAGCTAACCCAGTTGTATGTGCCTCTGGGCACTTAATGAAACCATCAGTGGTTTCATCCTGCGGCTGTACAAGCAGCCTCTGTGAAAATTCATTCTACCAGCAAAGCAATCCCAACCCTCTCGGCTTTGCGCTCTATCTTTTGTTTGAGGCCGTAATAACCCCAATTCCGGAAAAGGAACGGATCTTCTTTCGCTTGCTGCTCCTTCTCGGTCTGGTCTACGAGCAGCAAAGTGGCTGCTTTATTTTTAAGGCATATATCAATTAACCTCTTACTGTATACGTGCTGCTTGTGTGAGACATACCGCTTCTCTGATTGTATCAAATTATCGATACTCGTTTTTCTAAGATGCTTTCGGCTGTTTTGGTTCATGAATGCCATTGCTTTTCTTTTCCGCCGGATGGCAGCCTGGATAGCGAGTCTTTTATAGAGATACTCGTCCTTGCTTCCGATTGTATAACGTTTGTTGCCTACCGAAACGATGATCGGGTAATCCAGCGACAAACTCGCCTCTGCAATGATATCCTGATCAAGCTGCTGCTCGCGCCGTTCTGTCTGAAAAACAGCGAGCATAAAAATCTTTCCTTTGTCAAGCACCAGCGAGCTGGTGCAAAGCTTGACCTGACTAGCCAGTAACCTTTGAAGCATTTCCCGCTTGTCATGGCCTGTTTTTCCCAGGTATGTCCTGAACGGAAAATCGAATAACGAAAAGTGAAACACTGCCCCTTCCTTGCTGCTCCTTAGCTTCTTGACATCGGTTCCTTTAAACGGGATCGGGATTTCCTTTCGGAAATTGGGCATTGCGCTTTCGCCGCTAGCTAACGCTTTGCTCATCTTGTTAAAACTGGCAACCAAATTTCCATTCAAGGCGCTCATGACGTGCATCGGGATACTGCCCTTATAGTTTTGGGCAAGCACCTGATAGCTCGTGTTCATTCTCGATGTCGACAGTATCCCATGCTCGTCCTTCTTGATATCAGAAAGCCTGGCCCTTACACCTTCGGTCAAATAAAGCATCTCCCTGAGTTGCTGCTGGACGTAATGATGCGTATAGATCTGGTTGGCGGCTTTGAAGCAGATGTAGCGCCATTGGTAGAGGGTATCGATAATCTTGTTCTTCTGATCGATGTCGTCCGAATCGATCAAAAGCCGGATCTTCCGGGTAGTGAAAAGCTTTTCCATAACCTAACGCCCATTTTGCTTCCAATGATTTTTGACAAGCTGATATGCTTTGATATAGTGTTGCTGTACCTGGGTTTGCGGGTAGCCGAGAATAGAGGCGATGTCAGCAAAAGACTTCTTCTGATCTTGCCTGAGCTCGAAGACCGCAGCCTGCTCGCTACTCAGAATCTGATCGTAAGGGTACGGCTGCTTTGCTTGCCTTATCGGCACAGTCGCGCGGGGCGCTACCATTTTTTTAAGCTCCTCGATGGCTTTTTGGATTTCGCTGGTCACATGTAGCGTATTCGCTCCAATTCTTTTGGCTACCTCGCGCGCGCTGTGTCCATCCTTAAAATGAAGGCTGGCTATCAACTGACGCTGTTTGGGCAGAAATGAGATCGCTTTCGAGATTTCTTCCAATCTCTTTCCTTCGGTGCCGTCCGCGAAGTAGCTATCCAGATCTGGCTTTTCACCCAGGAAAGGTTCCAAGTGGTCTATTTCTGTCATTTTCCGGTATATCTGGTATGCCGGTTTTTGCACTTGCTTTAACACCTGCCAACGAAGGTTGAGACGAATAAACCGGTATGCGTGAGAGAGGCTTTCAATCTTATCTCGATGTGCCCAGACTTTTAGGTAACACTCGTGCAGGATGCAGCTCACCAGAAACTCGTCATTAACCAACCCTCTACCAAGGTAAAGTAGGCTGTTATAAGTCCGCTTGTAAAAATAATCAAGTGCTCGCTCGTTACCGCTGCGAAAAAGCAGCAGGTATTGCTCGTTGCGTGCGGACGTCTTGGAGAGTTCATGAAGGGCCATAGCATTTACGATAACTGGGGCAACAAAAGAAAATAGCAGCTCTATGAGTGCCGACAATCATTCATCTGCACACGTTATGCGAACGATTGTTAAAACAAATATATCGAAAGTTACCAAAAGACACACATGTGTGTACTGGAAATTTTTACGCTTCCCGTACTTCGTCCCAAGCATGAAGGACCAAGACAACATTGGCAGAATAGAACAGTACGTAATCGACTACGTCAGGGAACTACGTGTGACTAATAATTTGCTTCAAGAGGATATTGCCAGTATTCTTGGAACTACAAAAGCATTCATCAGTAACGCGGAAAGCACCAATCATCGGGCTAAATACAATCTCAAACACATTGATAAGTTGGCCCAGTATTTCAATCTCTCTCCCAGGGACTTCTTACCTGAAAAGACGTTACAATAATCGGATTGTGTTCGGGTCATAAATTGCAAATCGACTTGGCACTTTCAGTTGCTCCTACAAATCCATATTGGGACTGCTACAAACATATAGCTTACATATGGTCAAAGCTGGAGACGGGGCTAAGTCGCTGGCCACTCGAAGGACATCAGCTAGATCGTGTTCAGTGCAAACGAAAGTTACAAAGTAAAAAAAGACGGTTGCAAGCCTGCACTTTGTCATCCGGCTTTTTAGCTGATCCCGAATCGGCCAGCCGCACCTTAAACCGCCGGATGGGCTTGCAACCAAGGGGACGAGCCCCGTCATTTTTTCATTGAGTGGAAGGCAGCGATTGCCCTGAGCACAAAGCCGGGCCTTAGCTACTTAAATGCCTTTCAATCATGAGAAATCTTGAAAGTACTCCTAAAATCTATGTGGGAACCTACAGCCAGTACAACAATGGATCGCTATTCGGTAAATGGTTTGACCTGACAGACTACTCAGATCTAAAAGAATTCTTGCGAGACTGCCACGAATTTCATCGAAATGAACTGGACCCGGAGCTAATGTTCCAGGACTGGGAGAACATCCCGGATTTTTTGATATCAGAATGCAGCCTACATAAAGAGGCATTTACATATTTCGAGGCCATCGGCGAAATGGACGATGAGACTGCCGAAGCATTCGAGATTTACTGCAAACAGATTAACTATTGGCCATCCAACGGGTACGAATTAGATGACCAACTTGATGGATTCCGGGAAAGCTACCGCGGATTCTTTGGCGGATCAATGAAAGATCCAAAGCTTGAATACGCCTATCAATACGTCGAAGAAACAGGACTGCTGTCCGGTGTGCCATCCGCGCTCGAGAAATATTTTGACTACGAAGCCTTCGCCAGAGACTTGTTTTTAGAAGGGTACAGTGAATATGAAGGTCATGTTTTTACAGATTATTGATTAAGAGATTGAGTGCGATAACTGATGATGTCAAGTTGTCGCACGCAATCACTAGATCATTTTATGCAAGATGTCTTATAGTTGAGTTTTCTGTTCGCGAATTGCAAACAGACTCTGGCCTGCTTCATTCGGAAATTTTGTGAACACAGATCGATCAACTTGAAATGTATTGCTTGACGATTTCTTCGAAAAGTAGCGTCAGTTATAGAATGCGAATATTCTTCTATTTCAATTTTCCCACCTCTGGTAAAACCCGTTCAGAAAAGCTCGCAAATATTTTTTCAAAAGTGCAACATAGTGCACTTTTGCCATCTTTTATCAGTCAGTAACAATTTTCAACATCGAAAAGAGCACTTTAATGCACTTTTTAACGTATATTTGGATAATAGGTTTTACAAACGGGAAGGGCAATGCATCTTGGTAGCATACTGAAGGAACGAAGAAAACTTCTTGATATAACCCAGGAAACGCTTGCCGATATGTCAGGTGTTGGATTGAGAACATTGAAACAGCTAGAAAGCGGAAAGGGAAATCCTACCATCATCACATTAGAGAAAGTTGCCGATGTACTCGGAATGCAGCTCGTTCTACAAATCAAATCGATGGATCAATAGCTATGAGGGAGGCGGAAATTATGTACAAAGGCGAAGTTGCTGGCAAGCTAATCCAGCATAACGATGGTTCGTTTAGTTTCACCTACGAAGATGCCTGGATAGCAAACAGCCAGAAACCTCCTGTTAGCCTCACTTTGCCGAAATCAGTCAAGGTGTATAACGCCAAAACTCTTTTTCCCTTCTTTGCTAATATGTTGCCGGAGGGCGTTAACAAGCATGTTATCTGCAGGTCCCTAAAAATTGACGAGGACGACTATTTTGGGCTTTTACTGAACGTTGCGCAGTACGACGCAATTGGAGCTGTCACAGTCAAACGGACAAATGACTCGGCATGAGTATACCTATTATCAAATACTGTCCGGGTACATTAGCCGAAGGCTATGATACTTACAGCAGACAATGCCTGAAAAGAATGTTCAATGGGGCGAAAGTATCACATGTATTACCGTATGACTCGCCAGCTTCCGGGGGCCTAGCTAACATAGCGTTCTTGCAGAGCCAAAGGCGAGTGTCAATTTCCGGCGTCCAAGAAAAATTTTCCATAATTCAGGTCAAGAGTAAGCTGAGATTGGTTGGAGAGGGCGAGCAGGGAACGCACATCCTTAAACCGATACCCACCATCGGTAGTAATCCAGATCAAATGCCAGCCAATGAACATTTGACGATGCAAATAGCCTGCCAGGTTTATGGCATTGAAACGGCAGACAATGCACTTATTTTCTTTGAAAACGGTAAACCCGCATATCTGACCAAGCGCTTTGATGTACATGACGGAAATAAAAAGAAGGCGGTAGAGGATTTCGCGGCTTTGGCCAACAGAAGTCCTCAGACCCACGGGGAACATTACAAGTATCTGGGTAACTATCTGGACCTCTTCAACGTAATGAAGAGATATCTTCCAATCTATGGATTAGAATCACCCAAACTATTTCAACTAATCATGTTTAACTATCTATTTTCAAATGGCGACGCCCATTTTAAGAACTTTTCGATAATTGAAACCGGCATGGGTGATTTCAGGCTCAGTCCTGCGTATGATCTTCTTAACAGCCGACTTCATGTAAATGATTCCGACTTCGCGCTGGAAGATGGGCTCTTGCCCCCTCAACTATCAAAGGGGAATATTGCCAGACGATTCCATACACTTGGAGAGCAAGCAGGCTTGAATACGAAATCGATTACCTCTATCTTCAACACGATGCTTTCTAATTCGAAAAAGGTCGAAAGCTTGGTCAAGGTCTCATTCTTGAATGATCGTTCTAAAAGAAATTATCTCCAGGCATATCAGACTAGGCTGAAGAGGCTTGCCAAGGTTTGAATAGCCACTTATGTCAACATTCGCGACCCAATCTCAATGTAACAAGCAAATATTCAACATATTCAAATGGCTAACAATCAATATATTATGCTACATATATCTAGCAGAATTTCGAGTTCTCCGTGCATCATGGAAGGGTGAGATTCAGGAAACGCTTGTCACTCATGGCGCCAAAAAGATCGTCTGCGATTACAACGACAACGGACGCCTTCCGCAGTCACCTTCGGGTTACTCCTCGGCGGCACTATAGCCTACTTTTCACTTCCTGTAAATTATGCCGGCGTTCTCAAAGCTATGGATAAGGATCGTAGGATTAAGAAATCCTGGTTAGGAGGGTAATGCTTGTTACTTCCTAATAGTCAGTAGCGTATGATAAAGCGTTTGCCAACTCGGTATACAGAAACTGTTTACTCTTTCTAGCGGAAGGGTGGAAGAAATTAATGACTGGCAAGCCATTCCAAAGACCTCTGCTGTAAAGATTTGACGAATGTTTTTTCATCTCAATTTTTTGACCAAGGATTTTGTCGGTCTCACCAAAGAGGTCGTTCGGGTAATTGTCATACCGAAAGCAGCAAACAATTAAAGTCGGCCTGATTTCCATGATTTGCTGTTGGAGTAGTGCCTTGCTTTTGGCGATATACGCGGCGATTATTGCTGCGTTGGCTGCCGCTGTGCCACTAGATTTCTTCACGTTGATGAGCGCAATTGAGCGGAGGGCTTCTAGCCGTTCCTCTTTGGATATGCTGTGAAAATCCTCTGGGAAGTCATTCAAAATCCCGTAGGCCCACTCGCTGAGGCGGTGAGCGAAACGCTTGTACACGTAATTCTGCCACCATACTCCGTAGTCGGCCGCGAAGTCCGGACTACCGCCATCGGTACCCAGGTTATGTTCCTTGGCGATGAAGAGTATTCTCTTGGATTGCTTTTCGAACGTGGGTGCGTGGATAATACCGTCCTTGATTATCGGACGGTCATGATCGCCTAGCTTCTCACTGGTGTATAGGGCAGAGAATTGGTCGAAGAGAGAGGTGGGTTGCATGGGATTGAACGGCTTTTTTCGAGAAAGTTAGATATTAACGTTGCCTTAACCTATATCGATAACATCTCCTCGCTGGGAAAGCGCAGCGTCATCTATCCAATCCCTGAAAAACAAGCCAATACTTAATCTAGTCATTCCGCTACTAATCAATAAGTTACATAAAACTTATCTGCCAAACTTTTGCGTTTTCCGAGCATCATGGAAGGAATCTTTAAAGGATAGATGCCTCGCTGATTTTCAATCCATTAAGTCAATCGTTCAAATCCCTCGCTGCAATAATAGTAGAAATGGAATAGTTGGTGCGCCGTTCCATGACCCGAGGTGTCACCAAGACGAAGAAAACAAAAAATCTTCCTTAGCCCGGTCCCCTACGTGTAAGTATGGCAGGCATTACAAATAATTCGAAATCCTAAAAAAGGATTTCTTTACTATGGTACCCTACAAATGCACTTATCAAGTCATACCCGCATTTTGAAAGCATCGGTGAAAGATCTACCGTCCTAGAAAGTGATGAGCGATTTGCTATTAGTCAATACGAAGTGACGAGCTTCCTTGCTGTATTGTTCAATTCAATGCTATCTAGGAAGTTATTTTTGAAATCGCCGAGTGCCTCTACCGATGCCAGAACTCCTATTTCGGTCACAATATTGAGAATACGCTTGATCCATGAAATCCAAAAGCTTGTTCACTTTACTATTCCGAAACTTACGAAAGTAGGTCTTTTCCAGCTGCAGGTTAAAACTTATCAACTGTTTTTCCGAATTCCATTGTGGAAACTTCCTGCCATGCTTGTTCAGCGGAACCTGCGAGATAGCCGGTTATCAACACCAGCTTTGTCATCCCAATCTGTATCATGTCACGATCCCGCAGGTAAATTCTGTCCTGATCACCTAGACGCTTTTCGTTCGCGTTCAGGTAGGTCCCATTGAGACTGCTCTTTTGTGCGTTCTGCGGAAGTGCCACGCCATCGCGTAAAATAAAATCCAACACACCCAATCGGTTGAGCCTCACTTCAATCGTGCAATGGGGTCTGCTCATCAAATGATCATTGGAATCAATCATATGATCCGAGACATGTTGGTACGATTTCCGCCCGATGGTATTTATGCCCTGATGTAGCGCAAATGTTTTGGTAGCCGTCCGCTCATCCTTGATGATAAGCCAGCCAGGTACGGATGGAACCGAAGGAGCCTTCGGTCTTGAACTTATTCCTGTGGGAACGTCCTCAGCCGAAAATGCGGCGGTAGGTAAATCATCATCTATAACCGCCTTCTTAGGCGCACTTTCAAGCTCCGGTAGTGAATTTCTAAACTTGCAATTGGGGCATACAACACCGCGGGTAAATTTTTCTGGCTGGTTAATTTGCAATCGTTTGCCACAACCAGGGTTGCCGCAAACTATGATGACCGGTCGTTTCAAAGTCATAATAAAAAGGAATTACGCCCAATCATTGCCGTCCGAATGATTCAAATCAAGAAAATCGTGGCCCTCAGCGTTAGGACCGTCGGTAGTGTCCTCCAAGGCTATGTCTGCATTATCGTCAGCTTCAACTAATAACACGTCCTCGCTTTCAGCAACACTGGTAACATATACCTCCTCTGCGTCAGAGCGCGTTTCCTCATCTAGAACTTCAACCTCTGCCTGGCTACCGTCAATTTCTATTACCCCTGCATCCGGCGAGCTTCCTTCCCCTATTTCTGCAACAGGCTCCGCCACTTCGTCATCCTCGGGACTATCTATCGAAATAAGATCATCATCATGAGAGAGGCCTGATGGTGTGCCGTGTAAAACACCGGCCAGAAAATCCCTTTTCTCACCTGGGCTCATGTCGGCCCACTCTTCTACCGTATAAGTGTTGTAAACGTCGCCCCTCCATGTGAAATGCCCTCCTCCTCCGCCATGGTCGGCCCTCGCTTCTGCAAATGCCTCGTCGAAAGAAGGCCCCTCCTGCCCTCCGCCTCCATTACCGGAATCATCATGCCCACCTCCTGGTCCCGCCGGATGGTTATCACCCAATTTTGGACCCGTTGTTTCATTCTTTACCGGATCGACGGATACGTCGGTATCTGCTTTGCTGTTGTCGGGTGCTGGCTTTGGCTCTTCAACCTTCGGCACATCGGTTACGGCCGTCTTATCCACATCGGATTCATCATTCAGATATTGACTGGCCAAAAAAGCAGCTCCGGCTAGCCCCGCTGTTCCGCCTAACGCGACAGCCGCAGCCTTCGTTCCTCCTTTGCCAGATTCCGGCTGTGCAGATCCCGGCTTACTTTCCTCTGTATATGTATTAGCCATGTTAAGAAGGGATTAAGTGGTTTAAAATTTATCCAATACGACAATTCAGATTCGATCAGTCCATCCATTGCGCCTTACAGCGTGAACATTTCTTCTGGTAAACCAGATCAGCAAAAGGAGTAAAGCCCAAAAACCGTTTGCATGCGGGATTGGGGCATATATAGGTGCGTTTAAATTCTTTTTCGAGTGTTAATTTCTTTTCCGAAGGATTGATCAGTTCCGCTGAAAGTATTTGGCCGACCACCGAACCAAGCACGCCAAAAGCCATACCGAAAGGCCCGAAAGCCATGCCCAGTAGCGGCGTCATGCTGAAAGTCGCTCTAAGCCATGCCTGATGGCGAGGTGTGTTGACCATCATTGCCTCAGTCACCTTTACGTACATTTCATGCATTTTTTCGAGCTTTTTAAAATCCGCACGGAAATCAAGCGGGTCTTCTGAACGGGATTTCACCGGCTCTTCTTTCACCTCAGCTTTTTCCGACTTAACAAACCGGGAAAAGAGATCCTTCAAATTAAGTTGTTCCTGATTCGCTAAAACAATGATATCCTCGAATCCGATAATCTTTCTCTCTACGCGCTGACCATTTACAGTCGTACCAAAAGAAGAGTCGGTATCTTCGAGAAGCATTACGTGTTCTGTAATAAAAGTGATTTTCGCGTGTTTCCGGCTTATGTCGGGATTTTGAATAACCACATCGTTACCACTACCACGCCCGATATTTATTGTCTGAGTAAGGAAGGCTTCCATTCTTTTAACTGAGATATGCTTTATCCAGCCTTCTTTTAACCTGCAACTACCCTGAAAACATCAAACTGACGCTATACCTTATTGCACCTGGGATAATTCAACAGGCCATATTAGGATGGCAAAAGCACGGGACAAAGGAGGTGTTTCTAATAGTGTTCTATTTACGCAAGATAAATATATTTTAAGTATTTGAAATACGTGCTTACTAAAATAAAATAACACAAGGAAAATTCACAATATATTGCTTTTTTAGTGGTCTCGATCCCCCTCTATATGTCGGTTAATAAAATACTCAATTATAATCTGCTTCATGAGTTAGGCAAAGGAGGCATGGCTACTGTATGGTATGCGGAGAACTCCGTTGGACGTCCCTTCGCAATAAAACTACTCAAACCTGAGCTTGTAGCGCATGAGGCCTCCATCGCCGAACGGTTCCGCGCCGAAGCGCAAATTATGGTCAGGCTCGACCATCCGGCGATCAGGCGTGTGGAAGATTATTATGAATGCGGCACAACACTGGCCATTATTATGGAGTACCTTGAAGGGCAAGATCTGCATCAGATTTCCCGAAAAGGGCGAATCCGGGAAGAGGAAATATTGCAATGGTTCGAACCTGTTTTACAAGCTTTTAACTATGTACATGAAAAGGGCTATTTCCATCGGGACATCAAGCCGGCCAACTTATTTCGTACTTCCAAAGGCCAGATCAAAGTCATGGATTTTGGCATTGCAAAAATCATGGGCGATGACCTGGGACTAACTCAAACGACTTCCCTGATGGGTTCGCCATTGTACATGAGCCCGGAGCAAATTCTAACGCCGAGAAGTGTGGACTATCGGACCGATATTTATTCCCTCGGCGTAACGCTTTATACATTACTTGCGGGAGCAAAACCATACGATGATCAACAATTATCTTCTTTCAATATTCAGTCGGCGATCATTCAGCAACCATTGCCTAACCTTACACATGTATCTCAAACTACTAATGATGTAATTGCAAAGGCAACTCAAAAAAATCCCGTGGAACGCTATCATTCCTGTGCAGCATTCTCGCAGAATTTATTAGCAAAAAAATCACATTACGATTTTGAAGAAGCAACACAGATCGGGAATATTGCAAAAAACTCCGAACACACGCCAGAAGAAAAATTCGCGCCTCACAAGCCGGGAACTAATCCCGGAAAAATTACGGAAGTAAGTAAACCCGGACAGGCAGTTCTGCTTACCGAAAAAGAGAAAACTCCGTCCACTTTCAATGTAAAATTGGCTATTGGGGTCGTCTTGGCTATTTTGATCACCGGCGGAACTATCTATGCCACTTTTTTTGATGCAAAAATAAAGGAAGCGGCTCCGGAAAAACTATCAATGACTCTACCCAGTTCCGCTGACAAGGCCAATCAGGGTGTCTCAAAGGCAATTATGTTTTATAAAAATGAGCAATACGACTCTTCCTTTGCATTACTAAATCAATATCGGTCTTCCCCGGCATTTCTTACCAATTCGGAAGCCGTCACCGATCTCGGCATTATATATTACTTCGGAGGATCGGACCGCGACAATATCGAACCTGATCTGAAAGAAGCAGCAGCATGGTTAAAAAAGGGTTCGGAGCTGAAAAATCCCAAAGCTTATTACTACCTGGGACTTTTAGAAGATGGCGTTGATTTCAAACAGGTGACCGAAGCGCAGGGCAAGTCGGGAGAAGCCGTCGACAATTACCGGAAAGCGGCTCAAGGTGGTGATTCCTTTGCCCAGGTTACGCTTGCGGAGCTCTATCTGAACGACAATGCGTTTGTGA
This sequence comes from Dyadobacter jiangsuensis, assembly GCF_003014695.1. Taxonomy (GTDB): domain Bacteria; phylum Bacteroidota; class Bacteroidia; order Cytophagales; family Spirosomataceae; genus Dyadobacter; species Dyadobacter jiangsuensis. The sequence continues at coordinate 330,118 of NZ_PYAS01000008.1, forward strand.
AGCAGGACGATCCCTGCCGGATTCTAAAATATCTGGACCAGGCGGCACGCGACCCGCAGAACCGGATAGCTGAATTAGTACGTGCGGATTTTAAGAAAAAAAGATTTTGCAAATAATTGTCATCCATCAAATCTCCTCTTCAATATGCTTCCTATACTTGAACATTTCCCCGTAAACTGGGTAGACGGGATGAAAATTGCCCGGAAACATTTCAGTGACCTCGAATCTTATCTGACGGACCATCTCAGGGATTCGATTGCAGTGGGCCTGACCCCCCATAATTACGGGTTGTTATCCTCAAATGCGCCGGACTTCAACCTGCTCATCATCCCCGAGCAAAATCAGATGGTAAGGGTTCAGCTTTTTAATTGCCGGGCCATTACCGGATCAGGATGCCGCATTGAAATTATCAATGAGCAGCTTTCCGTGACAACCAACCTGGCCAGCTTGCGCGATAAATTTAACCTTCCCAAAGATCGTGAACTCGATTTTTTGGTAGTACTGTCGGTCAATCTTTTCAAACGTCAGCCGCTTGGGCAGCCTGATCCCGATGAACATTTTGACAGGCCTCCCTACACACTACCAACGTATGGTCTCCGTATAGTGCCAGCTCACTCGCAAGCCAATCAGACAACCTCGGATAATGACATTGCTTATCCGTCTGCGGAGTTTGAATCGGGCAGTCTCATTATAGGTAAACTGACTTTCAGCGCAAATACATTGTCCGAAGATAAGAGCTATATCCCCGCTTGTGCCTCGGTGAGCAGCCATGTCAGCCTGGCTGAATGGGCAAATTCAATGGCGAAGTTACTCACGGAAATACAAGGGCATGCATTTAAAATCGTTGAAAGAGTTTGTCAAAAACGAGACGCGCCCGAAGTTAGCAGCAATGTGAGACCACTTGCGGAATTGATACGTCAATGGGCAGAGGACCTAGCCGGGCATCTGGATACTCCACTCAACCATCTTAGTTTCACAGGACGGCAGGCCCCCCCCATCCACCTTATCGAAGCCATCACATTGGCTACACGACGTTTACGGACTACGTTAACATGCCTGAACCACCCCGAAGCAAGCTACGGCACAACGCAAATGGGCGCAGAAAAGGTGCTCGACTATTTTTACAATTGGGCCGGTATTACACCCGACACAATGAGGGATCAACTGGCGCAAGTGGTTAATTACAAGTATAACCATTCAGACATCCGGCCCCAACTGAATACCATTTCCATTTGTTGGAACGGCATTTTCAAGATTGTGGAAGAGCTTGTAAAACTGGACTACATTGGACAGGATAAGGAAGACTGGATAATCCGGAGAAGATCCGTTGTTACCGACAAGCCCAATATTCCGCGGGAAAACGACTATGTTGAATACAATGTCAGCCGTAGAACTCAGCCGTAGAAGCTAAACCTATCACCTCAATCAAAACTATTTACAACTTATGAAAGCCCTAAACGCCGCCGAGCGCAGTTCTTCTATCGTCACCTTTGTTGCTGTATATGTTCTGATTACTGCCATACCATTGTACCTGGCCTACATGCTTGGAAAAAACTCCAAGGGCGGCACGGGCACGGGCGATACTGCCCAGAGTCAGCAAGAACTAACAGATGAATTGGTAAGATTACAGAGTTATATTGGAGTCATGGAGCAACGAGACAGCAACCAGGTTAATGGCCAGGGATCTTTGGCACTCTGGGAAAAATGGGTAGCTGATGCGGAGCGGGAGAATAAGCAATTCAATGGTGCGATTGACCAGTTAGAATCGAAAAACTTCAAAGGCTACAAAAAAGATATACGCAATGCCGTCTCGATTTACCTTCGTCGACTTTACATAGAACGTGGGGCGCGCATTGTATTAGAGAAACACCAGCGTGGAATCAAGAGCGAGGTTTCCGAAATACACAGGCTTAAAATGGAAGTTGAGCAATTGAAAACGGCTAACAACGGCTTGCAAAATACAATCAACGTCAAGGATCAACTGATCGCGAGCGCTCAAAAATCCGCGGGCGGGGGAGGTGGCGGAGGCGCTCAGAGCAAAGAACCAGAATGGGACCTTCTGTTTCTATTTCGTGATGCTTGTTCTCAAAAAGCCCAGGCGGATATCTTGTCGACATGCAACCAGATGCAGAAACGGAGAGACTTGTATAGCAGTGCCAGAAGGAATTTTCAGAAAATCACTTCTGAGCCGGTAGGATATCCGTTAAAAAGAGAAGCGCGTGAGAAGTTAAAACAAATCGATCAACTCATGGCTAGGCTTTAATCGGCCACGCTACCATATAGGCATTAAACCCTAACACACTGGCCGACTCCGATCCGTCTAACTTAAAAATATTCCCTTCGTCCGGCAGCAAATGAGTGATAACAGTCGTTTCTGCCGGAATGAAGTATCCCTGCAACAAGTCAAGAATTCGCCTTTCACGCGCACCTGGCAAGAAACCAGCAAACTGGTTGGTGGTAAGGGGTCCGACGCGAACTTCCAAGGCTGGCATGGTATCCTGATATATTCCACCCAATGAAAAGGTTCCCAAAGACAGCCGGCCTAGATCGGACGGTTCCGGGCCGATCCAATTGTCCTCGGGAGTTTCCTTTACCGACTGTTCAATAATCGGAAAACTGATAGGTGGTAGGACAGAAAGTTCGACAGGGACTCCGAGTATCAACTCGAAAGTTTCTGTGACCATTTTAATATCGCCGACAATCCGGTGTGTTATGGGCAGAAGGTGGAGCAAATTATTTAGCTGGCGGATGCTTAAAAGTTTCTCAGGCAACTGCCAGAACGCCCGGAATATTTCCCCACTGTCATTGCGGCGCAGATTTTCCTCAGTGATCAGGTACTTCCGCTCTTCAAACTCGAGCAGCAGACGTTGGAGGTAAAATTCTTGCTCGATGGGCTGAAAAAATCGACGGGCAGCATGTTCCCGCTCAAACTGAACCGCAATCTCATTCACCAAATCAGCGTGGTCGCGGTCGCGCGTACTGTTTACGGGCTGATGAAACAATCCTTCCGGCAAATAGTCATAGAGCCCATCACGATGTACGACAAGGTTCAAAAACAAGTTTTGTTGCATCAGATCGTAGTAGTCCCACTCCGGCTTTCCATGGCGGCTCTCAATGGTTGACGAGTCACCAACTTTTGCCCGTTTCTTTTCCAAATCCAATGCCCGCGCATCGCCGACTACTACCCTGTTCGAGTTCAGATCCAGATCGCCCCGGTAATCCCGCTCGAATAGGCTCCAGGTATGGACCAATACATCCCGCAGGGGATCTAGTCCGTGACTGCTGAGCTCGGCCAGAATTACCTCCAACCTTAAATCCAACACAGGATCACCTGCCACATGATTCTTACCGAGACATTCTATTTCCTCTTTTCCAGCCTTAAGTTTCGTGGCCAACTTGTCCGGCTCTGAAACTATTTGTGACTCTGAAGCCATTTTTCTATTGTTTAACTCTTACCCGATAAGGCAGGATGGTGGATGACTGACTTGTCAGATGGTGACGGCAACGCTCACATTCATTGTCCCAGTCGTCAGCACTGAGAGCTTCGGGGTAAGAGGGAATAATCCAGACGTCGAGGCATCGCACATAACCAGCACCTTCGATCAGACCGTCAGCGAAACCTTTTTCTACTTCGACCCTGATTACCTGATCGCCCGCACGGCCATGAAAAAACGTCTGACATGCTGCCTGTACATCCTGTGGTGTCACCAGTCTGTTTCGTGTAAGCAACGTCCTGCGCAGGATCAGTTCTTTTTCAGTAATCTCCGGCTTATCTCGGCCATCCACAGTGTCGGTCAGAAGCAGCAAACTTGATTCATCCAGACCAAACGCGGTATCATGTACGTTTATCTTCGACCCTGCCCGAATGCCGTTTCCTCCGGCGCCATTAGTACTCCAGAACTCGATATAAACATTGGAATCAGATTCGTCCCTGGGTTTCACAAAAATGTAAGGATGCCCTATTTTGAAACTATTTACCAAGTCTCTGTCCAATTTCACTTTTAATTCATTAAGGCTCTTGGTCAGGCTATCAATGATTTCTGTAAAAGCCCCTGTACCGAGAGCCGAAAACGCCCTGTTCTCCTCCCGAAGTAATTGTTGCACATAATGCAACACTTCGCGGGCATCGCGCACATCAAACCTTCCTACTCCCTGCGCCCGGTACATAAATGAATTGTTTTCCATTTCATCAGCATTCCTGATGGGAGAAGATCTGTAAAGGTCACTTCCATCCGCATAGTACACCCTTTTCATAAAAAGAAACTCTTCCGGGGATATAAGAGGGTACACATTGATGGACTGCTGAAGACGTTGATAGTTTTCATTTTTCCTCCGGTTCATTACAGGAAAACAGTTCGTACGAACATCCATTTTCGAAAGCTCGGTTTTCGGAACGTCGCGACGAAAACGAATCTCCAGCCAGAGCAACTTATTGGCAAAAAAACGCTGTACCAGTTGATCAGGCAATTCAAATCCCGGGGGATAAGGTAATCTGGTGTAATCGTAATCCTGCGTCGATGGAATGTTTTCCAGCGTGACGAACGACTGCTCGTAATAGCTTATTACCTCCGATTCCAATTGCCAGAGTCCGTCAAGCTCCCTTGCAATGAGCTGTTCGCCATACGTAGTATCCGACGCCTGCTCATATCCTGCCTCCTCCAAAGGAGAATGAATACCGGTGCGGACCTGCAGCGGTTGGTCATTCAGCCACCAGCTTGTCTGCCTTTTATCCTGAACTTTCCGACAGAACGCCGCTTTTACCGAATGTGGTTTGTTTTCCCAATCAAAATAGAAACACAGATCAGAAAGAGATGATAGGTCTTTGTCGACTTCCAATCCCAACCATACCGATTGGTAGCTGGTCGTGTGTTCAAACTGGGGGAGTTGGTGGATAGACAACCTGTCGCGTCCTCTGATGTGAAACACCTCCTGCTCAGTGAGGATAAACTTTACTTCGGCATTAACCAGCCGGGTTTTAATCACAGGGGAAAACATAACGTCTCTATAACCCTCAGTCCCCCCGCTCGGTTGCCGGTGAAAGAACTGGGCCGATTCCGAAAGGTCCACAACCGGACTTTCAGGCCGGCATGCGACGATGGCATGGGCCGGACGTGGCAAGTCAATTACCTCTGGACACATAACACTTGCCAGCCTATCGATAATACGCTGACGTGTCGACTCTATCACTTTTGAAGTGTTTTCAAACTCAAAAGCGCAGGCATCCATCAGATAGCCCACCAGCGGATCTGCCGTATCGACATCTCTGGCGCGCATTTGCCAGATATTGGCAGCACGCTCCACCATACGCCTGCGTACCTCATCCCTGGTAAAATCGGAAGTGTTTAAACTCATAGTTATTTCAATGATTCGGCTATGAAAGGAGCAATGATAATATCGCGTTCAAAAGTGAATGTCTGCCGCTCCATCGATCGTATTTTGCCGGTAATGGTGATAGACAGCCGTTTGTGGGCGTCTTTCTGCGCACTCAGGTGAAGCTTAACTTTGACCTGTATCGATTCTAATCTTTGTTCATAATGACGGATACTGTCTTCGACAAGGTCTTTGATCTCGCCTTCCCAACGAATCTCATTCACATCGCTACCTGCGATAAGATCGTATTCCCAGATGGCACTGCCGAATGTCGTATCGAACCGCACTTCCCGATAGGCCGTGGTGAGAATGAGATAGATATGATTCCAGATAGATTCTTCCAGTGAACACATCAATTCACGTGCATTGGAGGTCTCCAACTGCCCCTCTCCTCTGTTAGTGATGAGGTCCAGTCGCAATGGTATTCGATAGTAATGGTCAGGCATAACGAACAGTTTAGAAAGTCAGCGAAACATGTAAAGGCGGATCAGAACATGTGATCTCGTGCGATACGTAGCGCAAAATATCGCTCATCCGCGCCCAGCAATCTGCCTACAACGCCTGCGCTGCCTGGCTGCGTACGGTAAAATTCCGTCTCATGAACCGACAACGTATGGAGATTGGCGTCTGTCCAAGAGCTCCTCAGAATAACCCGGATGTCCTGACGTTGGTAGAACGCCCCAATCCCGGCACTGGCAATTTCATATTTGACCGTCCAGGCAAGCGCCTTTGATTTCAATATCGCGGCAATCACTGCGCCAACGGTACCTGGTCCCGCCGCTTCACACTCTTGCAAGGCAATATGACGGCTTCCTGCATTGTTGTCCATACTTCTTTATGATGGTGATATTAAATCTCATTGAAAACCTCAGATCCACGGATCGCATTCCAGGTACTTCTCCGCGGACATGACGTTAAAATGAAGTAGTTCGCCATTATAGCGGATCTTTAATATACCGCCCTCAAAACCTTCGCTTTCGACATATGCCGGATTGTAATACATACTCTTCGGAATCGGATGCGTATTCCCGAAACCAAGCGGAAGGCTTTCCTTGAGATGGACTATCTTCCCTTTGTATACGAATTTCGGTTGGACGTTGAAGTAGGGCATAATGTAGTGAGGGTTAAGTTTCAACTGAGAGTTAATTCATTAAATTGTTAAGCTCGCTGAAATTCCAAGGGTATTTTTCCACTTTCAAAAAGCCATCGTTCTGCCTGCATACTAACATATGCTGATTAATGGGATCTTCAATATGAAATTCCAGAACCGGACCAAAAAACTCCTTCAGCTGCTCCGGGTCACAGGTTGGAAGAAAGACACGTAAAACGCGCGGATCGTAAAACCTGAAATACAATTCCTGCCCGTCTTCCGCCTGAACCAAGAGAAACTTCCTAAAATGCTTGTGTACTACTTCCATAGGCTCATTTGCTACAAGGCCAATACCCCACGACTGGCCAGCATTCTCCCGTAACCAAAGATCAAAATCATCTTCCAGGTCGTATTGAAAAAGGTATGGTGCAATTGCAGCATATTCTTCTTCGCTTCTGCCGCGATAGAGTGAATCGCACCTGGAATTGCGCAATTTTGCACTGTCCATCGAAAATCCCATTCGGGCCGCGTCTAGGAGGTGGAATTTAGCCATTGCGTTCAATAGTCGTCCCTTAAATCTTGCGAAGGTATCCTTACCATAACTTTCCCTTCCATAACACTGCGAAGCTGATAATTGAGTAAAGAATTGACTTCCCTCAATAACCGCTTCAATTGTTCCTCGAAGTCATTTTTATCCAATCGAAAAGAAGTGGACTGTCGGATAGGCTGCGCGGTCCTCTCATAAGTTAGATAATCTGAAATCGAAAAAGAAATTTCACTAAGACTATCTTCAATAAATATGTCAATCTGGTAAATATCACGCGGCATAAAATCGAAATAAACCGATCGATTCAGAGCAGAATTAGTAACCACCAAGCGACAAAAAATAAGAAGCTCATCGTCCTCGTTGAAAGTATCTAATGGTTCAGTGCGATAACCCAACTCCATCAAAACCTTCATCTCGGTCTCGACGGCATGCGAAAACTGGTTAGTATATTGACTATACATAATCAATCAAAAAGGGTTCTTGTTTCAATGTCATAAAATAAGCTAGTGGAATTCATATCATCTGGGTATCCCATATCGATAACAGTATAGCCTTCGCTTTTCAATTTTTCGGCCCATTGCTTGTTCGCCTTGTACATTAATGTTTCCGGCAAATCCTCGCGCTCAATCCATCCCTTATCGTCCCTTGTATATTTTGATGAATTTGCAAAATCATTTTCAATATCACTCCATCTATATTTCTTTCCATCTATGTCAAAAATATTTTTCTTTTGCCCTTCCTTATTAAATAACTCGATTTCAACCCCTTGTGACTCTAAATCAACCATAGCATCCTCCACGTGGCCCTTCATCCTACGACCTATAACAGCAACCTTTCTCGGGTTTCCTCGCTTGACTCTTTTTATTGGCTTTCCAGCAAGTAGCACACCAGGACCAAGTTTAGAAACGGTTCCTTTAACCTGTGCAACTGCTCTTTTTGTTGCAGTCAAACCAGCCGTCCCTAATCTCGTGCCAGCAAGCCTCTTCCCAATTGGCCTCAAAACGGGCCCCAATACCTTCCCGGCAATAGGCAGTGCAGCAGCGAAGGCCGTCTCACCCATCGCATCCTCTCTTGCTCCTTGTAAAGCACAACTCGTAAAGACATCTTCACCTTTAACGGCGCGGCCAGCCATACTACCCAAAAAACCGCCAGCCCCAGTACCCGCTACCATCCCGGCGTAAGCACCGGCAGGACCACCAACGGCAAACCCCACTATGCCCCCCAAAGTGGCTCCGACCCCCGACAAGGCGCCGCTTGCTGCTGCACCCGCTATCTCGCTAATTCCGCCCCCTTCAATCGCTTTCATAGCGCCACTAACAACTCCTCCTACCAACGCACCGACGCCGACAGCCATGAGTAATGGGGCAACATTCCCGTAGGGATCCGATCTATTGTAAGGATCATTGCGGGCATAGCCGTAATACAACGTTTCCAAATTAAGCCATTCAGGGTCTAGGCTTAGGTATGTTGCCAGCCAGGGGCAATAGTATCTGGCCAGGTTATAATGCAAGCCGGTTTCAGCATCCTCATACTGTCCCATCAACCGCCATGGCTGCCGAATATTATCTCGATACAAAACCGTTTCGCCAAAGGCAGAGTAACTTGCATGCCAAACCAGCTGGCCTTTGGTATCAAATACCCGTATGATCGCGCCGCGTACGTCGGATTGCATCCAGTAAAGTCTCCCACTTTCATAAAAGCCGATCGGTACGTCGTTATCAGGCAAATAAATGTATTCACGTAACGACAGTACGACTCCCCGGATGTGATGTTCTTCTACTACTAGCTTTGAGCCAGACCAACCAAACTTCCACGTATTTACGCCATCCGTTTTCTCAATCCGCCGCCCTATCCCGTCATAAGTATAGCGCCAGATCTCATTTACCGTCGCAACTTCTGTTAAGATGCCGTTACGGGCAAAAAAACACTGCATCTCACCTTTACTACCTTGGAAACTGTTTAAATTCCCGAGCGGGTCATACCGGATCGTCAGGTTTCCAAAGCTTCCGATCTCGTTCATTAAACCCGTACCGACGCGCCTTCCGTTATGAGAATTTAAATTTCCCGTAGTGTCATATTCGAAATATTCTATAACCCGGCCGCTCTCGTTGTCAAGTAATGCCGTAAGGTGACATTCATCGTCATAAATCAATTTAAAGTCTTGTCGATTGGCCGCATCCCGATACTTGGAAAGCCTATCCCAACTATCATACTCATAAAGTTGCTCCGAAACAACCTGTCCATTTGAATCCTTGATGCTAGTTCGCTGTAAACCCTGAACATGCGAATTGTCCTGATATTCATTCAACCCATTCGGGTAATGAATCGATGTCAGGAGGTCTTTATCATTGTAAACATATCGAATGGATTGACCGGCAACCCGTAATGCAACAATTTGGCTTTCGGTATTAAATTCATATTCTACTGACAAGCCCGAGGGCAGCTCGTACCTACTTAATCTACCGCGGCTGTCATATCCAAATCTGACTTTGCCCAACGCACAATCTTCCTCTATTAATTGATTTTGTTCATTATAGTCCAGCTTGACAGTAACTAAATCATTATTTATCGAAGTCAGAATACCGGAACTATCATAACCAAACTGAACAGCTGGACCATTCTCCCAGGCGAGTTCCGTAATTAATTCGCCATCAAATCGCTGACTAAAACCCTGGCCATCCCTAAGACTCAAAAAAAGCGTATCATTCTCTTCGTCGTAGAGATACGATTGCTCCGTTTTATCGGGATAAATAAGTTTTGCCAACAACCCGGCTTGATCATACTCGAAACAAAGCTCTTTTCCCGAGGGATCAGTAATACAATAAATCTGCCCAACTTCATTTCTATGGAATTGGTAAGTTTCTCCCATTCGATCGATAGAAGCTAAAATGGCCCCAAAGTCATCGAAAAAGAACTGCCTGAACTTATTTCCCGGATAAATTATCTGATTTAACCGGTTTCCATCGTACGCGAATTGATAATTTTTGCCAGGAGCACCTATTTGCCGAAGTTGTCCACTATCAAACTTAAAATACAACTCGCTGCCATCGGGGTAGCGAAACGTTTTTAAGCGCCCATGATGATCATGATCCAATTCATATATTGCTCCAGACTGCTTGGTAATACCTGACAGCAATTTGGCTTGGTTATATTGAAGCACTGTTCGACTTCCGGATTCGTCGGAAAGCGTAACTATACTTTTGTCAACAGAAATAGTTACGCCGAACCCATCTGAACGCAGGGCCTGAATTAAGTCCGCATTTGCTATTTCACGCATAGGTTGCCGAAAAGCTTCCAGTTGGCTACGTTTGACAATGAACATGCGGTTCCGAAATTATGGTGTTCAACATTTTTCCATAAATGGAGTTCCATCTTTCGCGGCAGCAAGCGCTGAACTTATCTGAGCGGCCCCACCCCCACCAGCCCCTGCCAACACGTAAGGCCTACTTGTATCTTGCGTAATGCCCGGGCGTTCTGTTCGAAAATCGATCATATTCGTAATCATATCCGGCGTAACCATACCGAAATCGCCGATCAGAACGGTGGGACAGCCCAAGATAATTCTGCCTCCGTGCATCGTGGCATCTCCCATGCGGGCAGCAGGAAGACCATTGATCACCACCGAGGCGGAACCCTGAATGATCACATCCGGCGCACTGGCGCACAGGCATCGGTCACTGACCGTCGCCGCAGGCATACCTCCTATCATCACGGTCGGCTTTCCGGGTGGGAGTACGGGCCCGCCTACATGCGGTTTGAGTCCGTCGAACATCGGACAAATATGAGGATCACCAACTCTGGCTGCGGGTCTTCCCATTTGTATTTGTTTCTTTGGATTATTATTTTTCTTCCGAATTAATTTTCTATTCTGATTAGCTTAACTCAATATTAACTCAACTATTTAAGTTTATCTTTTCGATATTATTACAATTTATTATAGATTTGAATATCACCACTTATCCCCCCTTCATCAAAAATGAGTTCTTTTTTTAACCCTCAAAATGAAGCCCGCTCCATTGCAAGTCAAACCGTAGGACGTGCACGAAGTGGATTAATGAGAAATGTCCCTATCCGGAATACGCTTATTTATATGATGGCGGTATTCCTTGTATTCTGTGGAATTGGTTTTCTCGGTTATTTTATGGCTGCCAAAATGCTCGCATCCTCGGAAAATCTGGCTTTCTGGAACTACAACATCACTCTTCTAGTGGTATTACTGATTGGCTGGCTACATGTTAGCACGCTGCGCTGGGGAATGCCGTGGATTACATCAGACGATTATTTGCTCGGCACACTTATGACTTTTCTGATGAGTATTATTGCCGGGCTCGCGATGTTTTTAGTTTCCTATTCTCCTAAAATGTTTGGCTTTACAGACGGCTCAACAAATGAAGATTACAAAATATTCGTCAGGCCACTAATTACAATCATCCCGGTATTCCTTCTTCCCTATTTTATTACCTGGGCTTTCGATGCTTACCAACGCATTCCTGCCAAGATTTATAAAGTATGGAAATACGATCCCTCCATGCTCCGTCCGAAACTATCGGCAGCGGATTTGAAACACATGACCGACGTTATTTTCGTACTTGATCTTCAACTCGGCGAGCAAAAAATATACGATATTGTAACAGATATACCGAACAAACTGGCCATTGGTGAAGCCTTTCAGCTAGCCATCAACGAACATAATGCAGCCGAACCCTTGCGGCAAATCGACGTGAGAGATCCGATGAACCCGGATTCCTATACCAATCTCTATGAATGGCATTTCTATGTTCAGCGATCCTGGTGGCGGAATAACCTTTACATCGATCCCTATCGCAATTGTCCTGAGAATTATGTGACGAATGGCGCCAGGATTATTGCCCGCAGATTGGTTCCAAAGCACGACTAGCAATTATCAGGTGAGCTTTTATGCAAGCTCACCTGCGTGCTTTATCTCTTGTCGTCCCAATTATTATTGTGCTCTGCATCGCCGATAACGATCTTCTCAGCCGAAATGGTAAGTGTCATTGTCATAGCCGGGCGGTTGGGCGTCATCGGATTTGGAATTCTGTCAAATCTTTCGGAATAGCCGATGCACCGCGCATTGTTGAACTGCACGGTTTTAACCTGCTGTTGTACGGCATCATAAAACTCGATAGTTCCATCACCTTCTTTAAATGGGTCAGTTATCCACTCTGCCAGAGGGCTCGTATCTTTGTTGGATACAAGTTCAACGGTGATAGTTCCTCCCTGCGTTACACCGGCAGGACGTCCTTTTTGATCAATAGGTCGGTTGAGCTGATAAAAACACGTTTCGACTTCTGTTTGTGAGAATCCTGTCGCCTGGAAGTATGCTATACTTGCTGATGCTTGCTGTGCCATAATGTGAATTGGGTTTAACAGTGAGAGTTACTAGTAGTATGACTTGTTTAAGAATTCAATTTGATCATAGGAGCCTTCACATCCACTGTTCCTCCTCCTTTCACATTTACCATCGTAGATTTAACATTCGCCTCTTGTCCTGAACTGATACTCACCTCCTGCTGCGACTGGGATGAGGTATTCCTTGCTGTTGATTTCAAATCCTGCTGCACTTTTACGATCATATTCCTGGCATTCATTTCAATGTTTTCCTTCGCGGTCATTTTGATATTCTTTGCCTCAAGCTGAATCAGCCCTTCCGTCTTCATCGTAATCGTCCCATCGTCCTTGAAAGAAAAATGGAGGCTCGTGCCCTTTTTGTTGGCATTGGTTATGAAAAGCTCCTGCTCACCTTTTTTATCTTTAAAGACAATCTTATTCCCACCACGTGTCCGGATGAATTTCTGATCGTTGTCGTCGAACCAATAGTCATTGGCCGGTGACTTATGATAAATACTTCCCACTATTACAGGAAAATCAACGTGATTGGCCTCATAGCTTATCAGGACCTGATCGCCGGGCTCGGGTATAAACAGCATCCCTCTCGACGATCCTGTGTAAGGCAAAGTGACGCGTATCCACGACGATTTACCCTGCAACTGGTTAGGCCAATGGAATTGAACACGCACACGTCCCAGTTTTTTCGGGTCTTCATTTTTGATCACAGTCGCTATCTCCGGCAGCGATATCGGCATCCTTACTTCCGGATTACGAGGTGGGTAATTCGTGGACGCCGGTATCGCCTCGAAAAAATTTTCATAGTTGCCAATATTATCGACCGTGTGCGAAATGGCAGTAATCCTGAACTGCCCCACACTCTCTTGCTTATATTTCCCTGGCTTGATCAGCTTTTGCGTCGTTACATTCACGATCACACCGACATTCAGGTTCGGGTTTTCTCCTGAACCCTGAAACTTTACCAAATCAGCTGCATTGGTCGCATTGAGCGTTTCCACGGCCTCATCGAGTTCTGATTGCATCTGAATATCGCGGAGTGGCCAGAGCTGTGCCGACTGACCAAAAAGACTGGAAGACTTCTGATATGCAAAACCGCCCAAGCCTCCCAACGACACAGGCCCACCGGCACTCGCAAAATCCTTGTGCTTCGCATAATTGTAATGGGACATCCCAAACCGGGTTGGTTTCAGCCCGATAGCCATATCATAGTTTTGAATGCCGTCGACGGTAAATTGCTCCGTCCGGCTGGAGACTTTGCCTACCACGAGTTTTGTACCGTCATAATAGAACCACTCCCCGTATTCGGAAGCAAGCCGGTTCAGAAAGTCGAAGTTGCTCTCGTCATACTGCGCTTTGTAATCAATTGCTCCTCCGTATTGGGGAGAAATGCTCCTGGGTAGTACATTTTGCGGATAAGCCTGTAACACGCCGGACATGATCTGCGCTAGTGTCTGACTCAAAAATGCCCTCCGCTGCACGCCGTCCTCAGCAAGAAAAGTAGGACTGTATCCTTTTATCAGATAAGAATTTACGAGCTCGCTATCATTCTGAAGCACGAGCTCCGTAACCACGCCATTAAATTGAAAACTCGCAGTCACATCCTTAAACAATGGTCTGAAAGCAATTGAAATAGGCTTGCCGCAAATATCCTGATGTGCGCTCTTGAAAAAGAATTCGTTTTTACTTTCAAGGGTTTCAAAAGGAACAACAATGGCAAATGTATGATGCGTGAACATAGACTGATCTATCCGCAAACTTGTAAAATGCGAGATAACTTTCTGGCCTACTGTAACCTTCACTTCTACTTGTTGTGCCATCCGAATAATAAAAGAGGTACGTGAAACTCAGCGACTGCCAAATTTCCAGTCGAGCCATTGACTATCGTGCAACGCGTCGCCTAGAAGTGTAATTTTTGCTGCGGTGATACCCAAATCAAAGCTGTACGCAACCGCTTCACCGTCGAAGGGCGTAAAAATTTCACGGTATGAAACGCAATATCCTTGTTTGAAAGTCAATGTTTTCAAGGTCTTACCGCTACGGTCCTTGAAGACAATTTCACCGTCGTGAGCCTTAAAAGGGTTGATCGCCCAATGAGTAAGTACCTGGTAATTCGCTCCCATTAACGATACCCTGAGCAACCCACTTCGCACGCCGGCTGTGGGACGTCCACGCGCGTCTGTCGGCTGGGACATCTGGTAGTCACAGGTCAGGATGGTATACGAAGCATCAGCAACCCTGAACTCCGCGACAAATGAAGCAGGCATATCAATTAAATAAAGTGTTCGGTTGCCTATTCCGTTTCAGGCCACTTATTATCCAACTCAATTCCTCCCACATTGATTTTCTCCGGCGAAATAGTAATGATTGTTACCATTTGACTGCTATTATCCGTACCGTCAAACCGTTCATGAAAATCAATGCAGTAGGCATTTGAAAAAACAATCTCTTTCAATGTACTCCGAGAGTCCAGATTCATAAATCTAATGTTCCCATCCATTCGCATAGTGGGTTCAACCATCCATTCCGCCACCAAAAAATCGTTCGTTGAATTAAATTCCACTGTAATTTTCCCGCCTCTGGTCATGGAGGCAGGCCTACCCAAAGAGTCCACCGCCTGGTTAATGTCCAGATAGATATAGTTGAGATCCGTGTGAAACGATCCGACGGTCAGGTAGGCAACAAAGCTAGGCATGAATAATGAACGGTACTGATTAATCTCTCTGTTTCATACTACCTTCGAAAGAACCGCGACGTCCCGTATTTGGGTCACGACCTTCTTCACCAGTCAAATTAATCACAAAGGTTTTCGCAGGAAAAAACGGCGTAATATTAATATCTAGAAACACCCGGGTAGGATTGTCGGGATCTTGCTTGAACTGCGGAGTTTCAAATTTGTCAATTATTTTTCCAGGGCCGGTTATACTATCCAGAAAACGGATAATCTCTAATTTGATATTACTTTCCACTTTACCGCTCCAGTTCTCTCCCGCGCGCTTATTAAGAAAATGCATAAGTACCTTCATTATCCAATCGAACACACGTACCACAGAATACGTTTTCAACCCCACGTTCGATCCGTTATATAAAGTGCGCGCCGAGAATGGGATTACTTTTCCAAATGCTTTGGTCATTGGTATCAATCCTAATCCTTCTAACTCACCTACCTCCGTCTTCAGCAAATCCAGACGCACTCCATCGGCTTGCTCCAACGCTCCATACTGCAATCCCATTGAGGCTTGCGAAATAAGATTCATATAAACTTTTCCGGCAAGCGGAGCCGATGGATTAACATACAAATCTTCTTCCTCTCCCAAATCCTCGTACTTACCACGGCCCACAACATAGTTGGAAGCCATTAATACATTACTATATCTGGCCTCATCGGAAGCGATCTTATCCGATTCGAAAGTGCCCAGAATCATTTCCAGGGAATCCTCATTGATAAAATCCGTTATAAGCATCAATTTATGATCGTGTGCAATTTTGGCCCAGGTATCCACGGCCACTTTTCCACCCAAATAGCCGGGAATTACGACCAGAGAATAGCTATCAGTGAGGTCAAACTGATTGTAAACCTGGTGAATCGAATTCTTGATATAGTCCAGTGTCTCGCCCATGTAATCAATGTGTTCAGGATTGAGCTGATCCAAGGCAGCATCCACAAAAACTACATTCCGAACCTTTAAACCGCTCGTTTCCGCGTTAATGTAAAAAGAAGCAATTCCACGATACGTACTTTCAAGCTCATGCGTTGCAGAAACAGTTTTTAGAAGGTTGCTATTCAAAAGTGCTTCTAACGATTTCTGCTGGCTTTCTGCCGTCTTGGTGATAACAGCTGCATCATTGCTATCGTTGGCCAGCAGGTCTCGCCAGATCTCCAGACGATTCTTTAATTTTAAGCGATCACTCTTTCTTCCTTCTGCTGGATCATTCAGCCATAGCTGGCGTTTATTTCCACGATCTGGATTAAGGTTTTCCGTACCGGGAATAATGGTTTCGAGCATTTTGAAATCGCCTATCCTGAGTTTTTTCAACTCGGAAACAAGTGTTTCCAATTGCGAAACTTCTTTTTGGGCATGCTCTACCTGATTGGAGGGGGCTCCTGATTGGGGTTCCATCTACTTTGTAGTTGAAAAGGGTGAGAATATAGGAAAGGAAATTCTAAGCGAGTTCGCTAAGCATCTGTTCGATCATCTCCCGAAATAAACGACGAGACTCAGCATTCTGCAAAACTTTTTGCAGCATTTTATTAGACCGCAAATGGAGATTAATCTTCTTCAAATCCTGGATTTTGGCAGCTTGTGACTGCAAAAGTGGGCTCTGATTAATGAGACCGGGCTGCGTAAAGTCACCCATTTTTCGAAAAGTGAAAAGCTGTTCTACCTCTCCTTCATCTTCCTGAGAAAGCAGAACGCCTTTTTCAGGTTTATATTGATCCAACACTTCTTCGACAGATTTTAGGCCGGCCACCTTCTCTGGATTTGGGGCACCCATATCATGCGAAGTTAACTTGGTCACATAAAGCGTTTGATTTTGGTTAATCGGCAAAAGGCTTGGTGGCACTTCCTTTACATTTGCCCAAGCGCCAGGCATGTTTAAAGTTGGATTCATAGAGGTAGTGTTGAAGAGTTTTACTAAGAGCTAAAATAACCAGCATTTTATTAAATTCAATAAGTTTCACTTGAAAAAAAATAAAAAATATATTTACCGTTAAAAATACAAATACCATCATAACGATTTAGCTTCTTCCGGAACAATTGACCAGTCGATGGACTCGATACGATCATGCTTACCGACAGAATAGGACTCTCCATTCAGATTAATAATGAAAGTCTTTTTGGGAAGAAATGGCGTTTCATCCAGTTCTATAAAAATACGCTCTCTATCATACGGCCGCATGATAAACCTGGGTTCTATCAATGAGCTAACTGCCCCTATTTCTTTCAAAAACTCTGTTATTCTCTCACCAACGGCCTCTTCTGCTTCCTCATCCCACTTTTCAAATATTCTTTCTGTTAAAAGTTGTTTCACCGCTTTTACTAAGCCGTTGAAAATACGTACAACGAACCCTTTCTGAAACGAGGCCAGTTTACCCGTGTACAATGTACGATCGGAATAAGGTAATAAAGTACCCGACTCCTTAGTAATAACCACCAGCCCTGTACTGTCCAGCAACTTCGTTTCGATCGCCCGGTAATTTCGCCTAACGTCCCCTGCCGAAACCAGCCCATTTTCAAAAGGGCCAACCGTGGCTCCCGCAGCATACATCTTACCTGCTAATGCAGCGGCCGGGGAAAGATAAAGGTCGGTATCCTCACCTACCAACTCGTACCTGGTTCTTCCCAGAATGTAGTTGCAAGCCATCATGACACTTCCACTACTGATTTCATCAGAGGCCAGCTGTTCCGTCTCCATCATCCCGGAAAGAAGCTTAATTGATCCCTCATCAATGAAGTCGGTCACCAGCATCAGATCGTGCTGATACGCAAAATTCGCCCATGTCTGTACAGCTGCTCTACTTCCCAGATAACCTGGTATAACGAGTAGCGAATAGCTGCACGACAGATCAAAGTTGTCGTACCTGCGGTGCACATTGTCCTGCACGAATCGCAGCACTTCACCCATATAATCAAAATGCTCGGGATCAAGCTGATCCAAACCTGAATCCACGAAGGTTATCTTATCCGGTATCGACCCCTCCTTTGTGCAGTTCTCAAAAAACAGACTCAGCGACCAGTAAGTTATCTCGAGCGGCCTTATCGCAAGCAAAACCAGGTGAATCTGAATCTCATAAGCACTTCTGCCGACCGACGTCTTATTTTGTCTCAAACCTCGGAGAATCGCACTTTGCTCATGAAGCGATTCCATTTCAAAATCCATCAGTTTCGAAAATTTGAACGTCTCATAATGCATCGATCCCGACTCGTCCGTCAACGCAATCGAAATCCGCGGGCGGTAATGCGCCATTACCTCATCAACAGTCGTCAAATCTTGAACAATTTCTGGAAGCGGGGCCCAATCCTCAACATAATCTGTGAACTGAGCAATAAATAATGTCCGCTTTTGATTTGCGGGCAGGAGATCGGGAGGGAGACTTGCCATACGCTGATTCGATAGATTTAAGTAATAGAAAACCTTAAAAGGGAACGTTACTCTCCTAGGTCCGAGCGCCTCAGAGGTACCAGGGTGCCGTCTTTTGCCTTGGTATATCCAAACACCTCTTGCTCAGGATCAAACAATCGTTTACTATCTATGTAAGTTTTGAACTGATCATTATTGAGATCAGTGGGGAAAGCTTTAAACGGCTCAGTCGCTTTTTGTTTGGATAGTGCATAAAGCCATTTCGCACCGTCTTCTCCATAAATTGCTCCGGTAACACCACCTGCAAGACTCATCAGCGCTACAACTGCTACTCTGGCGACTGGGTGCGGGATAGGCAGCAGCATCCCAGCCCTCGCTCCTGCACTCGCTCCAAGGCGCCCGCCCGCCATGCTCCCTCCTGCGCCGGCCGCCTTTTGCTTTGCCTTATCGTAATCCTTATTTACAACGTGTTTTGCTATTTCAGTCGAATCTGCGATGGCTCCGACATAACCCAGCCGCCTGCTAAACTTGTTAAAATGTTCACTGCCAATCACATTAAGTCCCTGGCCGCCTTTCTTCAAAAGCTGTTGTGTACCAGAGGAAATTGGCTGTGTTTTAGCGCGATAACCCCTTGAACCGGCGGGATGGGGACTGGCGGGATTAGGTCGGACAATAGCAGGACCATTGGTACGGTAGTTGGCTTGCACCTTCGCGATACTTTTAAAAGCTCCGCTTTCCGTTCGTTGCTGCAAACTCAAAGTATCCCGACTAATTTTAATCTGATACCTCTTATTAAATGCATTAATCCCATCATCCAGGCCACCGGCCACATCCCCGGCGGGATCGGTCGTTGAATCATGGATTTTCAGCATCAAATCCGTAGTCGGACTTTTCAATGCCCTGATCAATTCAGCCTGAACAGACTCCGACAATGGCCTTCCGTCCACAACAAGTTGAGCCTGTTTCGTTGCAGGATTAGCCCAAACCTGCACATAAACGTTTTCATACGGATTAGGAATAATCACGCATTGTTGCTGTCGGCTTACCTGATTAATAATATCTACCTTGGTAAGGTATTTCCAGGGTACTGTTTCTGACGAATCCATTATTCAATGTGTTCAGTAAATCAATCTACCTTCCATACCAATTCCTTCTCCTCATCCAGGTCCACGGTCAGGGACTGTCCCTTACCTAGTTCGCCAGCAATGATCATTCTTGAAATGGGGCGTCTCAACTGGCTGCGGATTACGCCTTTCAGAGGGCGGGCGCCATATTTGGAAGAAAAACCATTCAATGCGAGAAATTTGTGCGCTTCCGTGGTCAATTCAAAAGAGATACCCTGCTTATTGAGAAGCTTCGTTAATGCTCTCAAATGAATCCCAAAAATCAATATGGCATTGGCTTCGTTGATCGGGGCGAACGGGATGGTACCTCCGAGTTCGTTGATACGCCCCAGAAATTCGGGCCTGAACTTCTTACTCATCAATTCTGTAAGATCGTTACCGGCGGGTATTTTTCCTTCCTCGAAAGATTTTACAATAAACTCACTTCCGATATTAGAAGTAAAAAGGACGATTGCATTCGAGAAATCACCTTCCTTTCCCAGACGGTCATGCAGCTTGCCCTCGTCGAGTATTTGCAAAAACAAGTCGAAAACAGACGGATGGGCTTTCTCAATTTCATCAAATAAAACTACTGAATAAGGCTTTTCTCTGATCCTGTTAACCAGTAAACCTCCGTTTTCATAGCCTACATAACCCGGAGGCGCACCATACAAAAGTGCTGCGGAATGCTCTTCCTTAAATTCGGACATATCGAAACGGATCATAAAGTCTTCGTTGTTGAACAGAAAATCTGCTAACGACTTTGCCAGCTCCGTTTTTCCGGTCCCGGTAGGCCCTAGCAGGAAAAATGCTCCTACGGGTTGCTTTCCTCCACTCAAGCCGGCCCTCGCCTCCAATATCGACGCCGCCAGCGCCGTAATGGCATGATCCTGTCCAACAACCCGCTTTTTCAGCGTGAGATCCATCTGCATTAACTTTTCCCGCTCGCTGGTTTGCAGTTTCCCCAGCGGAATCCCCGTTTTTGCCGATATCATCGCAGCTACATCCTGACGGCTCAAGGAGTCCCGCTTTACATCCGCAAGCGGAATGAGAGTTTCGATCCGGTCCGCCAGGTAGTTGTGCAATTCACTCGCTACTTCAAGGGAATCGGGCTGTATCTGCTCTTCCACCTGCTCTCGCAAAATAGGACTTATTCTTGTCTGAAACTGGTGAATGAGCCAACGGTAAGATTGGAGCTGTTCTTTTGCATTGAGACCTGAAACTCTTTCTGGAAGACCCGCGAGTTCATCACGTAATTCTACCAATTCTTTCGGCGCAGTTTCACTTGTAATGCATATCGCAGCCATGGTACGATCAATCAAATCTATGGCCGCATCCGGGAGGCGCCGGTCCTTGATATACCTGCTGGCCAGCCTCACAGCCTCCTCAGCAACTTCCGGGTCTGTTTTGAGACTATGGAATTTTTCGTAACGGGGGAGCAAACTCGCCACCATTTTCGTGGCGATGGTCAGGTTCGGCTCGGGAACAGTCAATTTTTCAAATCTTCTGCTGAAAGCCTCATCTTTTTCAATGTACTTTCTGAATTCATCTAACGTCGTTGCGCCGATCACCGTGAGCTCCCCCCTGGCGAGTTCCGGCTTAAGCAGCTGAGCAACTCCCGACCCTAAAGTACCGTTTGGATTCAGCAGAATATGAATTTCATCAATAAATAATATCGCTTTATCTAACTGTTTAATTTCTCTGATAATCGTTTTGATCCTGTCTTCGATCTCACCCTTGTAAGAGGCCCCCGCAGCAAGCGCCCCGAGATCCAGCTCAAATAGCTGTGTATTTTTTAAGCGCGCCGGTATTTTCCCGTTCACAATTGCTTGCGCAAAGCCTTCTATCAGTGCCGTTTTACCGACGCCGGGCTCTCCTACCAGCAACACATTAGGCTTTACCCGCCTAACAAGGATTTCCAGCATCAGCCGCAATTCTTCATCTCGCCCGACAATCGGATCCAGTTTCCCGTCCCTTGCCTGTTCTGTTTTATCGACCGCATATTTAAAAAGTGCCTGCTGACTTCTCCCGTGGTCAACGTGGGTCGGAGAGGTCGCACCCGCTTCCTTGTTTTGAGGTTTAACAGCCGAAATAATCAATTGATCGTCCACAGCCGCGTCCAGTAGTTCCTTATATGTAACGGGAAAAGATTTCAAACGCTCCGGCGTATATGCAACACCGGATTTGATACAGGCTGCCAGCAAATGTAACGGCTCTACCAAGCCTGCAGAAAGTTGCAGGGCGACCAACTCGCCAAGCTTTACTACCTCCTGGACATGGTTATCGCCTACAAGATTTTCATTCAATTGACTTGATTTGGGTAAATCTTCCAGCTGGTATTCTGCCCAATCCCGCAAAAAATGAATATCCTTACCTATCGCAACCAGCCATGTTGCAAGTCCAACGTCGTTATGAAACAGACCTAGTAGTAAATGAGAAGGAGAAAACTCCGGATTCTGATTTTCTCGTGCAAGTGCCTGCGCGATCTGGATCGCACGTTTGGATTCTTCCGAAAGAGTCATTGAGATAAAGAAAGGGTTAACAGCTCATAAATATAGTATTTATATATTTTGAAAAAATATTTTCAGGATACTAAAGTTTAACAGGTCTATTGCGCCTCCATACCGACATTTCTAAGAGAAACCGCATCAATATATTTGATGAAATGCCGCCACTAATCATTTGAAGAAATCATTAAGATTAACAAGTAGCACCAGTCCTTTTTTCAGTATGGGACCGGCAGAAGACCTTGAAAATAACTTTTCAATAAATATTCCATTGACAAAAAAGGTAATTTGATCTGTCAATTTTCTTTACATAAATTTAAGCTCGAATCCCTCAATCCTCTATTGTCTTCCTATGAAATTCTCCTCAACTCCGTTGTTTACCTGCCTGTGTTGTGCGCTTGCGCATTACGCTCTTGCGCAATCCGAAGTGCCGGTCCTCCACACACGCCCTACCTACGTAGTAGAATACAAAGCCCCTCATTCGGTTTTGCGCGTAAATATTGAAGAAGATTTCAATGACTACTATTCGCTGATTGAAATGAGTGATAGCGTCCTCGTTTTTTTCGACAAAAATGAGAAAAGAGAGTACGAACGCCAATGCGAAAAACGGGAAAGGGATATACAGCGCGACCTGGAACGCAAACAAAAGGCATCGGCAAAAGGACAGAAATCAAAAGAAGAAAAACCTATTCCTCCGGTGGATAAGACGCCTTACGTTAAGAATCAGAGCTTGATTAAACCCGGTCTTGAGATAGAAGTAGTTTTTCAGGAATACCGGTACAGTAAGAAGTTTATCATGCAACAAATCACAATTCTTACCGATCTGAAGGGAACCGGAACTTTGAGCGGAACCTATGAGCAACTGGATGGAGACGTTGCCACAGTGGACGGACAAGCTGTACGACTAAACAGTGGCGCTGCGCTAGTGGGCGACAAAGGATACAAGGGCCGAAAATTCACTTCCTTTAAAGACATGGAAAAAGGAATGGAGATGAAATTAAGAGGTAAACGCCAACCTGATGGGACACTATTGGTAGACTCTGGAACAGTTGAACCCGACGAATTTACTGATACCGATCACAAATTGGTGCAAACTCTTAAATTGACAAAGAAACTGTCTGCAGATGCAGGTGAAGTTTCGTTCGGGAATGCTAAATTCAAATTGCTTAAAGACGAAACTATCAACGCATATGTCAATCGGCTTGGCAAAAAGCTTGTTCCGGACCACATTAAAAGACTACCCAAAGACCACCCTTCTTACCTTGATTTTAATTTTTATGTAGTTATAGACACAACCTTTAATGCTTGCGCCTACCCAGACGGTACTGTGTTCATTCACACGGAGCTCTTAAATGAACTAAGTAACGAAGCGCAACTGGCAGGGATATTAGGGCATGAAATCGCACACGTAACCTACCGGCACGCCAGGCAGGAATATTCCAAAAACCAAGGTGTTAGTCTTGCCTCAGCAGGCGTCAAGGCCTCGGCCGCGTTGGCATCTGCGTACGGTTTCGAAGTGAACGACCTTGCAACTTATGTCACCGCATTCGGTGGTGGCGCATTGTCCAGCAAATACAGTAGAGAGCTTGAAAATCAAGCAGATAGAATTGGCTTGAATTATATTTACGAGGCTGGCTATGACCCACGGGAGGTGCCGAAGGTTTGGCACAATCTGCGAACGAAAAACCCGGACATTCCCACCAAGTCCTTTGCGGAACGACTTATGAACCAAATACCTGCGATCGCAACAACCGCCGCGACCAAAGGCTCACAATTGACAGTACAGCAAGTTGCGGAACTATCAACCGTATTCGCAAAGTCAATCGAGTCCATTTATGCATCTCACCCCGCCGCGGGAACACGATATAAGAATCTCAATTCGGTTATCATCAGGAATTACCAGAGTGCAGAGCTTGATGCGCTGGCAAAGGGAGAACCTGAGTATAGCGTCATCAAACGTCGAATGCAGAGGCTTGTAAAGGGATTGTCGGCTGAAGACGAGAACGATGCCGCTGCACAGCCTGGTACCTCGGCAAAAACGGCCAAAACCACGCAACCCAAACGTACCAACACGAAAGCCAAGCCTCCGGTTAAAAAGAAAAAATAGCTTTATCATGAAAGCAACTTTCCTCATTGTACTCGTATTCGCGGGCCTATCCGTACGGGCGCAGAAAATACACCTCTTTTTCCTTGCCGACCCGAGCGACAAATTAAGTGTGAAAGACCGTTCGGAGATGGAAAACTTCTGGAAGTATGCGGGCCCGTATCTGGACTATCCGGTGAGCACAAGAACATTGAATAACAAAGAAGATCTCTTATCCCAGATCAAAAAGACAACCGTGGCGGTAAGTAAGGATATTATCGTATTTTACTACTCCGGCAAAGGTGAGGCGGCCAGCGACAAGGTATGGCCCGTCATGAAAGCCGGTGCAGATGAAGTGCCCATGCGCGAAGTAATGGAAATCCTGCGTCCTAAAAAAGCCCACCTTACTCTGGTGATCGCGGATTGCGACAATCAATCGGAACCCGCATACATAAGCCGGCTCGTACCCCGACCGCACCCACCTACGCTAAGGGAGAGCGCTCAGCAGTTGTTTCTTGGTAAACTGGAATGTAAGCGGATGTTTATCAAGATAGCCTCAGCATCGCCCGGACAACGGGCTATGCGGGACAAAAATGGCAATTCACTGTTCCTGGCTACGTTTCTGACTGCGCTTAAAGAGCAAATGACCGATCCGAGTCCCCGCTGGGGCCTGAACCGCGCGGAAAACACTGTCAAAGCCTCTTTGCAGGAAAAACTGAAAGTGCTCACTTCCGGAGCCCAACAGGCCCGATTGGGAATTGATTGTCCTGCCAGCATCGACGATGACCAAGCAGAGGAATAAACAAACTTTCTCACCACTACTCCATTACAAAGTGGACATAAAGCGCTTCTTCAAGTACTTTTTTGCATTCTTTGCAACCTTCTCCGCTTCCTCGGAGCCTGTACAGTCGCAAAATTTTCATCTCATTGTTTTTGCGGATACGGATGATCCCGGACTTTCGGCGCCGAACCGGATGAACATCGCGAATCTTGAATTAATAGTCGATACGTTATGCGGCACTATCAATCTTAACAAGCACGTGATGATTTTCAGAGGAAATGACTTCAGGGCAACCAAGTGTGATCAGGTTATATCTACCTTGCGTCCTGCTGCCGAAGATATTGTGTTTTTTTATTTTATGGGGCACGGATGGAACAACTCGGAGAGAGAGGAACCGATGTTATTATTCAAATCCGACGGGCACAGTCCGGGAGTGACTAATTCCAGAAATCTCGGGGTAATTTTTGATGAACTAAGAAAAAAAGGGGCGCGACTTACGCTGGCCTTTGGAGAATCGTGTAACAGCGCGATCAATGATCGCTCTAAAGCTAAAAAAGGAACCGGCATCGCATTAAATGTTTCGGACGTAAATGCGGAAAAACTCAAAGAATTGTTTTTGCGGAGCAATATGAGCATTATTCTGCAAAGTTGTAAAAGAGGCCAAAAATCAAATAGCAGCGAGGATGGCGGGTGGTTTTTCGGAACTTTCATTGAAACTTACAAACAAATAGTTTCCAATTCTGAGAAGCAAAAACCAACCTGGGAAATGTTATTAACAAGGACTTCCGAAGCAACGTCGCTCTACGCCGCGGAACAAGGAGCTAGGCAGGAGCCTGTTTTTCACATTTACCCCGCCAATAATGAGGCAGCGCGCAAAGAAAATAGCCCAAATACAAAGTCACCCACCCCGGCAGCGAATAATACTTCAAAAAATGAAGGTATACCTGCCCCGCTTCAAAAAGGCGAACCGAAGAAAAGTAGCGTCGATGGTCATACGGAAACAGGTGGAAATAAATGCGCCATCAATCTTACTGCCGTGAGTGTTTTGCAACAGGAGCTGCGTTGGCTCGAAAAGTTCAAAAAAGATCTTCTGACAATGGGGGATGCAAAGGCTGTCGAAGAATATAAGCGCTACTATGAGCCCGGAAGGCAGGAATTCTTCAAAGAACTGGTAAAAAAACTGAACGTAGGACAATTGGACGCATCGGAGGTACAATGGTTTAGTGAGATAAGCCAGGAAACTGCCGAATACCTGGATGACACTGCATACTATCTGAATCACCCGCAATTTACCATGAAAGCAAGTGCCAAGCTTGGGATTCCAATTGAAAACTTGCGTAACGCCGCCGCCCGAATTCAGGATCTGATGCGTGATTGCAAATAGGACCGGTTAACTCCCAAGCCAGAGCGAGTAAAACTCATTATTCCACACATGTTACAGCAAAAAAAAGAATTCTTCTTGCTTTCATTTTTGTAAAAAATTGCGTAATTGCATTACAAGTTAAGTAGCGTCAAACAAACAACCTGAACTGATTTGTAGCAGTTTTACTCCTCCTCTAAATTATGGATAAATCTTTTAGCTTTACTATCTGGCGCTTTGCAGAAGGTTCTTTTGTTGCCGGTCAACATAGAGCTGATTACCGTAAAGCCCGATCCACTTCAATAAAAGTAAAAATAGTCCTTCCTAAAGCTTCGACTTTTAACTCGGGTAGGCGCCGACGGGGTATTGCAATCAATCCAGATAGGAAGGCTCTGTCCCAACATAAAGCATTTCCAGAATCTCCACAGATTCCTGAAATGCAAATTATATAACCTAAGGCAGGCAAACCGCCGACACAGTTTTACCGCGTTCGACTTTTGTGCTTAACCGTTCTCCCATGGAAGTACATATTTCCACCCCGCTAGGATTTTCGGAGCTGGGCAATCGTGTAAACAATCAGGACTCCATCTTTCCAGACCCGAGATCTGCAACCCCATCGCAGCGGTGGTTTATGGTCTGCGACGGGGTCGGAGGATCTCACTATGGCGAAGTCGCGAGCCAGATGGCTGTAACATGTCTGGATGAGTTTTTCACACAGCGAATCGGGGAGGCCCCTACTGAATCCTTTATTCAGCAAGGCATTGCATATGTGGAAGATAAATTCAATAGCTATTTGACTGTCAATGAAAGTGCCACCGATATGGCAACAACCCTTACGCTGCTGTTTCTTCACGGCAACGGTGCCACGGTCGCGCATATCGGCGACAGTCGTGTTTATCATTTCAGGAACGGCAAAATCGAATGGAAGACAGATGATCACTCCTACATCAACGAGTTGGTGAAGGCAGGAGTAATTTCTCAGGAAGAAGCCGTAAATCATCCAAGACGCAATATTATTACCCGCGCCATTCAGGGAGGAAGCAACCGCGTTAAAGCCTCTGTGCAGCTAATCGACGACCCCCAGTCTGGAGACTATTTTCTACTTTGCTCGGACGGAGTACTTGAAAAAGTAAGTGACCGTTTACTTGAAGAAATAATAGGAAGTTTTAGGTCAAATGAAGAAAAAATAAATGCACTTTATAATTGCTGTTCCGGCAATACGAAAGATAACTTTTCCGCTTATCTGGTTCCGATAGAAAGGGTTGTCAGAGGATCCGCATTTAATGAAGCTGAAAGTCAGGCCTTTTCGGCTCCGGTCAAGTCCGCCGCCAACCGGTATCATGGCAAGCATGTTCGTACGCAAAACCGATGGCTTTGGATACTTTCAGTGTTTTTTCTAAGTATTGCAGCGGCATTTGGCTGGAACATCTATAACAAAGCCACCAGCTCTTCAATACCTTTGCAGGGTCGTCGTGCTTCGGTTGCGGACGAAGCAAAAATCGGCCCTATCCCCAATACAGATCCGGTTGAAGAAGGTACCAGCAACGCGGAAAACACGTCTACAGAGCCTAAACCGGCAGCCCCCCCGATTGCTACCCACGAAACAAGCAACTCAACAATCGACAGAGCAATCCATTCGATGGAAATCGGGAAAAAACTTTCAATGCGAACATACCTGGGACACGACGCATCCGGGACGTTCGGATTGGTCGGGAAGGACAGGAAAAGCTGGATAATCCAACCACAGTTCGAGTCGATCAGCAGTTTTGAAAACGGATTGGCAGAAGCTGCAAAAAATGGGCAAACGATCTATCTGACCGAGGATGGGCATGTCTACGATGAAAAAGGGGAAGTGAATTGTAACCGCATTCCTGTGAGAAAGGGGCCGCGGTATGGATACCTGAATCTGAACGGCCAGTTGGCTATTGGACTACGGTACAGTGCTGCTGCATCATTTAATAATGATTGCACAGCCTTGGTTACTAAAAATGGAAAAGCATTTAAGATCGATCCGAAAGGTAATCTTGTAGCAGAATAATTTCAAAAAGCTCCGCACGGTGTTACATACTTAATCTTATGTTCCGGGTTTGGATGTACGCACAGCGGCGAGCAAATTTTAACTTTGCATATCGCGATGAGCATAATTGGCAGTAGAGTATTTGACTACGAGATTACCCGTCGAATCAAAGCTGGCGGGATGGGTGTCGTGTATGAAGCGCGCCGCACCTGGGGCAGAGGAGAGAAAGTCGCCATTAAGTTTTTACTGGATCAGCTTCGGGACGATGAAAGAATCCGCCAGCGATTTATCAGGGAAGCCGAGATCCTGGAACAGTTGCGTCATCCTTGTATTGTTCGCATTCTGGGGCTCGATCCCGAAAAGGACGCGTTCGTGATGGAATTCGTTGAAGGCATTACACTAGCCGAACAACTGAGGAAGGATCCCTTAGTCTACCGGGAGCCGGCAGCGGCCGTCAGTTTTATGATCAAACTATTGATGGCTTTCGACTATGCGCATCATGTGTCGGTTGAGATCAAAGGCAAGACTGAAAACGGTATCATCCATCGGGATATCAAGCCGAGTAACATCATAGTGCAGCCTAATGGCGATCCTAAAATCCTCGATTTTGGGATTTCGCGAATTCTAACGTTAGAAAGCACGCTCACGGACCCCAAATTACAAATGGGATCCGTAGCATACATGAGCCCGGAACAAGTCGTAAACCCGGTGGATGTTGACTGGCGCAGTGATATTTATTCTCTCGGTGTAAGTCTGTGGGAGCTTTTTGTTGGCAAGTCACCCTATCCACAAATCACAACTTATGAAGTTGTCGTGGCGGTTCAGAATAGAATTCGGCAAGAACCGCTACCGCTGCTGGCGGAAACGCTGGATGGCCTATCAGAGGATGAGCGTAGCTTTTTCCTGAGGATTGACCGTGTAATCAACAAGGCAACTGAGAAGGATCGAAACAAGCGCTACCAAAATTGCCAGGAAATGCAGGCTGCATTGGAAGCATTGCTCGAACCTGAGATACCAGCCAACAGAGAAAACGAACCGGAATTGGAATTTCCGACGGCCATTGCATCAAAAATCCTGGGAAATGACCTGAGAAAGGCGACTATCGCCCCCACTCCCGACCCGAAACCTTTGACTGCCGCGTCCATTGACATACCTCGCTTCGCTCCCGAACCTCCCCCCAAGGGTGCCCCTGGAATGAAAATCCCTCCGGCCGGTTCTCCGGCTTCGTCGCCGAGGAGGGTAGTATTATATGGCGGGCTAGTTGCGCTATGCATTACAATAGTTCTGATCGTTTGGCGTCCATGGAAAGAGGGCGACGCGGATGCCACAAATACCGCTACCGAAACGGGGAATGCGAAAAAAATATCGGAATTGAATATGTTGGATGAGATCGCAAAAGCGGCAAAAGCAGATTCTCTGCACGATATCGCCAACAGTTATTTCGGAGGCTCGCATGGGAAGCCAAAAGACTTCGCGGAAGCTGCCAGATTCTATCGCATGGCTTCCGACCTAGGCTCGCCCAGCGCGCAAACACGACTGGCCAGCTTGTATGAAACCGGCACGGGTGTAAAGCAGGACCAATCAGAAGCTATCAAGTTGTATAAGGAGGCAGCCAGCAAAGGAAATATCGAGGCACAGGGAAAATTAAAAGGACTTGCCGGTAACCATTAGATGGCCTGTTCGATCGATAGCCAAAATCCTTTCGAAATTACCGTAACATAGAAATGCGCCTTTCAAAATTTGTATTCATAAAATAAGCTCTCTTTACCATTCCTCAATCAGTGAACATTTATAGCATCTAACTACTCAATGAGCCGATTCATTTACATCTCCGCCCTAATTGGTATTTTTTTCACAACACAAGTGGTCGGTCAAGAGTCGATTTACCTGGCGAACGGCAATCGCTCTACCGGAAAACTTGTCGGGGCCACTCACGACAAAGTAAAAATATCCGTTTCCCGTCCCGACAAAGTCATCGATTATTACCTGCGCCGCGAAAACGTCATGCTTGCGTTCAATGAAGCTGGCCAGCACATTGTTATCGCTGATTTGTCTCCGGATCCAGCCAAAGCCACCCAGCAAATCACTGATTTCAATAGGGCAATAGCGCGTAAAAAAGCATATGACATTATTATCCGAGCCAACCCGGCTAAGGCATTCCCCGGTCTCATCTCCTATGAAAGTGACGACGTGATCAACTATCAGACGCAGTCTGGTGCCGCCGCGTCCATCAACAAACGGGAAGTTGCGGTCGTTCTTTACCGAAATGGGCAACATAAGCTGCTGACCAAAACCGCAGAAATTGTGCCAGTCCTCAAAAGGACGCACCCCGAAGTGCAGAAGCTCGCAATGTTGAAAATACCGGCCCAGAAAGGGCGTCCTGCACCAAAAGGTAAAGTACCAGTGAAAAAAGAGCTGGCGATCAATGTGCCCGCGCCTCCCCCCGCCGGGGTGGCGAAAACAACCAAACCTACTCTTACCGAAGAAGAATATAAGATGTACCGCACAAAATCTCTGCAGACGGTAGACGAGTTTGTGGGGTATTTGAACAAGATTGCCAACGAAGAGGCCGAGGAAGGAGACAAAGAAACCGCTATCAAAGAAGCTCTCAAACTTTTCCTGCCTGACGCTATGATCGAGGTGACTTCCCTAAAAAATCCCGGCGTCCGTCGGATTAAAATCAAAGAATACCTGACCCGCCTTAAAATGAATGTTTACGGCAGAGTAGCCATTGAGTGGAACGAAATCCAATATGTGAAGGAGTTAAAAAAAGAGGCTGACGGCAGTTATTATGGAGTGATCTCAGGTCAGCAGACTTTTATCGGATACAGTGCAAACGGAAAGGATGTGCTTTACACAGATGTGACAGAAAAAGACGTAAACGTAAAACTTGAATCCTATAAGAAAACGATTGAAGGAAAGGATGAAGACGGCTGGAAAGTTCTCCTCGGCAATATTGGTGTAAGTAGTAGCAATTAAAAACAGAGTGATATGCGTGTACAGTTTAACGTTCTGGTAATTTTACTTGGTTTATTGTCGCATCAGGGACGGGCCCAAGACCTGACGCATCGCGATAGCGAGGAAATCAAGCTCCTCGCGCAACGTAAAATCGAAAAGGGCTTGAATGACCTGCTTAATACCCTCACTTTTGACGACCTGAACGAGTCGGAACGTAAGGCAATCAGTACAAACAGTTATCAGCCGAGCAACAACCGGATTTTTTATGACGGGAATGTGATTATTGAAGACGACATAGATCCCGCCAAGGTAAACAGCGAGAAGGTGTTGGATTTGAAGGCCGATAAGTATCTGAACAATCTGGACCTTTTTTATGCCAAACAGTCGGAACGGACAATAGATTTTTCCGACATAAGTCTATCGAACGTAAAGCAAACACCTCAATATAAGTACATCAAGGTGTTTTATACTTCTCATTTCAAAGGAAAACACACGCAGAACCCTCAGACATATCAGCCTATCCGGCGTGTGGCGGAATTGCGTGCCGAAAAAAATGGGAAAAAGTGGGTTGTGGCCATTTCACGGTTAGCCTTCTGGATTCCGGAGGATTCCGTTAACGTCGCGCTGAATGACGTAGTACTTCCTCCATCGGCCGATAGTCTGGCTGTTTTACAGGACGACGCGGCAGAAAAACAACGGCAACTGGAACGTGAGCAGGAACGTCAGGAATTGATTTCGTACAATACGCTCATGAGCAAAGCAGACCAAGCTTTTACTAGCAGAGACTATGAAACAGCCCTGGAGCTGTACACCGAAGCTGATAAGCGGAATCAAAAAAACCAGTATGATGACCTGTTTCCGAGTAGAAGATTGATCCGCATCAATAAAATCATAACACAACAGAAGGATGCCGAGCTTATACGAGAATATGGGATAAAGGCTGAGATCGCCACAAAACGTAGAAATTACGCCGAGGCAATCAGCTTTTATTACAAATTGCTGGAACAGAAGCCGGATTCAGTAGCATTAACGGCGATAGTGAAGGAACTGACGCCCAAAGCGAATATCAAGGCTGAGTACGATGAACGTTATACCGCGGGAGACTACAAAGAACTAGTTAGGGAATACGATCGAATTATAAAAAAAGAAAAAGACAATTCGGATTGGTATTTTGGCCGCGGGCGGTGTTACATCAAGTTAGGTGATACTAAAGCAGCTATGAAAGATTTTAGCAAATCTATCGAGCTAGATATTGCCAACCTTCCGGCTTTGCTCGCCCGTGCAGACCTTTATAAAGAACAGAGTAACTATCCGAAAGCCATCACTGACTACTCCGCTTACCTGAATATAGACCCTAACAACGCTGAAGTCTTTGCCCAGCGTGCAGTTTTGAGGATTCGCACCAACAACCATAAGAATGCAGACGAAGATTTAACTCGGTCGATTACATTAAACCCTGAACAACCTCAATACTTTTTCGACCGCGGGCATCTACGTTACGAACTAGGGATGTTCCAACCGGCGGTCGACGATTTTACGAATGTAATTAAACTAAGTCCCACTCATTCAATCGCTTATTTTTGGCGTGGGATGGCATATGTCGGTCTTACCGATTATGGTCAAGCTGGGGCCGATTTCACGAAGGCTAAGGAAAACAAACTTCCCGATAACTATACACTCAAGGCCGACTCGGTTGGCAATAATTTCTACGCCAAAGGGTTTACCGCAAACCAAGAAGAGCGTTATGCTGATGCAGTGCCCCTTTTCAATGAAGCACTTTCTATTAATCCACTCGACAGGTACTCTCTTTACGAACGCGGACGTGCCTACCTGGCCCTTACCGAATACCCGAAGGCTCTTGATGACTTAACGGCTACATTGGAGTTGAACCCACAATATAATGCAGCATACCATAGACGTGCAGAAGTGTGGCACGCACTGAAGAAGCACGAAAACGCGGCAGCGGATTATAAGAAGTCCTATGAGCTATTCGCTGACGATTACAAAGCGCGACTAGGCGAGAGTACTATGTTGGCAGAGCTTAATAAGTTTTCCGAAGCAATTCCTATATTAATGACTATCAAGACCAATAGAAAAAAAATCGAAAAATTACACACACCTGATTTTTTCCGAGACAGTTATAACCTGCTAGGAAAATGTGAGTTTGAAACCGCTCAATTCGACAAATCAGTGGAAGATTACGATACAGCGCTGGATTTTGATAAAAACTTTGCGCAAGGATATTATAACCGTGGTGAGGCATATCAGGCTCTTGGAAAACTGGACAGGGCAATAGATGACTACCAACGCTCGATTGATTTGGCCCCAGCTATACCAGCAAGGTACTTTTCCAAAGCATATGCACTGGAAAAAAAAGGCGACTACCAAAAGGCATTGGATAGTTACAAGGAGGTGGTTCTTTACGACTCGGCACGAGTATTATTCAACAAGACTGTGCTCCGGCGCGGGAATACACTCTTTCTGGCTGGCCAGTACCATGAAAGCATTTTGGATTTAGAAAGGGTTGACAAGTTTGCTGATTCGACGCTTTGTGGATATGATTGCTGGATGACACTGGGAATTGCCAATATAAAAGCTGGAAAGCCAGATTCGAGTTTAGTCTATTTCGAAAAGTGTCTCGCTTCAAGAACCCACATGGCAGAGGCTGCTTACGCCACTGCTTGTGCTAATCTTCTGCAAAACAAAGAAGCAGATGCACTTAAATGGTTCGAAAAAGCATTTAGCAGCGGTAATTTGACGGTATCCTATGTACGTAAAGATAAACTACTTGACACCGTACGCAAGGATTTCAAAAAAAACAAATCCTTCAAACAACTCACCGATAAGTACCTGAAATAGCCTATTTCGAACCGGCGAGTACTATTTGTCAATCAAAAATTCAATGGTCACGCGTCGGTTCTTCATTCTGTTCTCCTCGGTATCATTGGGAGCACCAGGCTGGCGACTCCCCATTCCCATTTTATAAAGCCGGTTATTGGCGATGCCAAGATTAAAAAGATAATTGGCCGTAACCTGCGCACGCAGCTCAGAGAGAATCAAATTCCTTTGTTGGTTGCCAACATTGTCGGTATGGCCCACGAGGCGAATCCAATATGCTGTTTCATCCCGTAAAAAATGAGCAATCTCAAGAAGAAGCTTCTGTGACTCCGGTTGCAGATCATAACTGCTCCTGTGAAAATAGATTGTATGTATACGATCGGGCAAAGGAAGCACGGCCAGCAGTGGATCCGATACCGGCGACGCAACCGACACTGTCGGAATTGAAACAACGTTCAATCCTTTTCGAAGCACTACGGTTTGCCGGTGCAAAGGCCTGCCGCTGGAATCCGCAAATAGAAGTTCATATTCCCCAGACGTAAGGTCCGCAAAGCAGAATTGTCCAAGTTCGTCTGACAATGGCATTACAAGCTTTTCGATACCGCCAGTCTGCGTACGTAGCTTGCATTGTAACCTGGTCTGAGGCGCTTCGACTGTGAGCACGACAAGATCGGGCAAAAGCCGTATGTGATGATAGATTGTGTCTTTCCTCATTTTCTCCACCACAATGTTACCTCGATAAGTTTGATATCCGTCTGCCCTGACTTCGAGGGCTACGATGTCTTTTTCCACAAAATCTATCTCCGACAACTTCGACCTTTCCAAGTCGATACAAGTTCTTTTTACCCCTTTTGTAAAGAAAAAACATGCCTGAGCCGAAATGCTTAATCCGGTATTAACATCCATCGCGTCGAATACCGACTTTTGGATCACCTTTTTTGTATTCTTACCACCCGATGACTGGACGTAGTGAGTCTGCTCTGACTGCGAATAAGGCCTATCACTGGCTTGTTGATCGGTCCGGACTAAAGGGATTAGTACTGGTATCGGTCTCCCAGGACCTTTAAAGCCCTCCTGGTTAAGTAGCAACGTCCGGGAACGATAACCCTCCTTCTCAACAATCAACGCTATCGCAGAACAGTCAATTTCTATGACCGACCCTTTGGTATTCATTATCGGAAGATACCCATTAGAAGTTTCAACACTCAACCGTGCTACAATCTTCTGGCGAGTGACCGCATCCTGAACAAGGACACGCAAATACAAACAATCTGCCACGGCATCTCTGGAAAGAAATCCGCAAAAGAGTATAAATATCAAGTTCGAACGAATCACATTCCACGCGATGCAAGTTTCGGCAAATCCGACATTTTTCATTGAGTCAATAAGAGCGACAGTAAATCATAAGTAGTTTCATAGCCACACATTCCGTTTAAATTTAGCACTATTCACCCCAAATTCAAACTGAGAAACTAAATACACTTCTGTCGTTAAAAAACACCGTGAATTGGGATATTTATCGGATGAATCACGCCTTCTATTTTCTTTCATACCATCACGCCACTCGGCAGGGATTGCCTGTTTCAGTCGTTTCAGGAACACGCGCTTGGCCTGTTTGAACGTAGGAGCGCCATACCATATCTCATTCTCAATACTTACGGCCCCATTTCATTGCGAGGCGTGCCGCCTACGCATTTCCACTTTACCGAGGAAGGTCTTTCCAAACCGTCGTCCCCATACGATCTCGCGGAAACGGGCTGTTTGCTGCCATCCCATACGAAAATGTTCGCCTGTTTTGGAGTGAGCTGAACCGGCTAAGAGGATTGGAGCATCCGGCACGCTCTCATCCGGTTTCAGAATGTAGTCCACTCATATTTCCGGTGCCGCCGCTGGTTCGTTGCTTTCAGGCTTCTCCCTCCAATTAGCAGGGTTACGATTTTTTCAGCCAGAAAAATACAAGCAGTCGTGTCTGGTGGGTAAACCTTGATAATCGGCGTCAAGGTGATCTTGTCGTGGTAATTTCTGATATGGACGTCCTTATGCTTATATCCAATAGCACAGTAGTAAAGCTTATGGGCTACACTGGCGTCTGCCAATTCCTTTCCGTTTTTTAGAGCATCAAGAAACTCGGGAAATTTTTGCTTCTAATTATTTACATTTTGCTCGGAAACCTCAAAGAAATCCGATAGTTGCTTGTCAGTGCGCCGAGTAGGCAAAGCTTCCTTGCTTGTTTGCAGTATTCGGGTTTGAAAGAACTTGGACGCGCCAAATTATGCCGTCATCTGTCCGCGTTTTAGGTAATTAGCTTTGTTGACCTCATACACAGCGAATGGGTAAATGATCCATGAAATACCGTGGGTGCAACCCGCCAGAATCGCCAACAGCAGGAAGTGTCTGAAATTCCCCTTCATCAGGAAATACAAAGGCCCGAACATCAGGCACGGGGAAAATGAGAATGGTGTGGTGGCTCTCGCAACGTAGCCGCTGGGCGGGTTATGAGCTTGTCGATGTACTTACTCACGTTGTGCCCCTTGGGCTAAACGGTTGGAGCCTTGCTCCGATCTATTTATTATACGGCAATCTACCTCATTAGTCAAACGACTAAATTTGAATTAGCCTAGACGAAACCGCTATGAAAGAAGCTATTGAATCTATACGGAGCGCGCATCATCTCTTAATCTTGATATGCACAATAACTGTAATTTTCTCAGTGTCGTTCGTTAAAATCCAGAACCCGTACAGTCTCGCCATTGATGAGTTGAGCAAGTTGCAGACCTGTTACGATTCAATCTATCAAGTACAAAGTAGAGAACAAGAGATAGAGGATTCTCTCCAAGATGTCGAAAACGGAGTAATTTTGGCTCCCGGACAAACAGCACAGCGGCAACAGGCGATTGATTACAAGAATAAGGTCGAAGAAATATACCTTCTCTTGGTTGAAGAATATAAGCTGAATGTTGATATAAACAGGTCACAGCTATTCAAGAAAAATCCAGAGTTATTTGGTACTAATTTGATGGACAATCACCTAAAATTTATGCCAAGTCTCAAGATGGTATGGGATGTCGTGCGTGAGAAGAACATTGCGGCAGCAAAATCGTATCTGAATGAAAGATCGCTTGAATATGAATATAAAAATTCGAGTGATGTAGATGTTAATGGCTTGAACGTGTCGGGGAAATATATGTACTTGATCGCGCCAATTCTCATTCTAGGAATCATTCTGTATATGATTATGCTTGCAGATCACATAAATGGCCTTGTTCCAACTGAAGAAAATCACACAACTCTCCATCAGTTTCCATGGATGGGAATTTTTCGCACAAAAATTAGCAATACAATCAACTTATTCACAATAGTAATACTCCCAACCGTTAGCACACTCTGTGTTGTTTCTAAATCGGATTTGACTGATGAAATAATAATAGTATGGGGTATCTGTTATGCTATTGCTTTATCCACCACATCATGGATATTGCTAAAAAAGACAAAAAAATTCAAAAAAATAATACCCAGGGTGTAAGTATCCTTAAACCACAGACAGTTTGAAATTAGAGATTAAACATTACACCTCGCCGCAATATAAGAGTCAGTTTATTTGCTTTTATAATTTGTTAAGGCATGAAAAAAAATTCGCTTCTTTATTAGAAATTAATGCTATCTTGTTTCAAGATTGATTATTTTTTGTATTTCATCAATACAACTTTTAAAGAGATTTTTGCACGAAGTGGTTAATGCATGAGTAAGGTGCGGTGGGTAGAACGTACTGATAGGTCAACGAATATCATAAATGCCACCTTACCTTCCTAAACACATGAACATCCGTATTGCCATTGGCGACGATCATGACTAACAGCAAAAGCCTTATCGAGTCTTATTAATCGATTCGAAAAAGCAGGTCTGCGTTGATCAGGTGCCTTGAATCAGGTGTCGTAGGCGAAATCATTAACA
Organism: Dyadobacter jiangsuensis; assembly: GCF_003014695.1. Classification (GTDB taxonomy): domain Bacteria; phylum Bacteroidota; class Bacteroidia; order Cytophagales; family Spirosomataceae; genus Dyadobacter; species Dyadobacter jiangsuensis. The sequence continues at coordinate 368,171 of NZ_PYAS01000008.1, forward strand.
TACCCCATATGGATGGTTATCTGGCAGTTAAATGGTTGAAGGAGAATCCCCTTCTCTGAAAATATTAACTCTCTCAATGAATGATAACGAAGAATCTATTAAAAATGCTTCAGAATAGTGAATGCGGATACCATTTGAGAGGATGCAAACCACAAAAACCACCTCATGTATTGGAGAAAGAGCTTACCATACCGAGTATATCATGAAGCAACTCGTCAAAGCGATAAATCAACAGGAAGTACTTCCCCGTGAACATCTGCATTTGAATGAACGCGAGCGGCAATTCGTGCAGCTCTCTTGTACCGATCTGACCTATTCAGAAGTTGCTGAGAAAATGTGCGTAAGCCCGCGAAAGGCAGAAGGCTATCGGTAGTCTGTATTTCTCAAAGTCAATGTGAAAATCCGTATGAGTATGGTAGTCGAAGTTATCCGAACTAAAATCGTCAGTTTCGATGTAAGCTAATAGGACACTGTTGTCTTAAATGAGGTGGAAACGCAGTCATTTGTTATCTCTGACTGCTGAAACATGGGGCAACGAAATACGAAATGGAACGGCTCAATAACCGTATAAGTCTGGTCTAAATACCGTATTTTTCCGGTTTTAAAGAAGTTCACATCTCTCTAATTTTGAATACCGGATTTGAATGAACCCGATAATAATCACATTTACTAACCATAGATCAAATGATAGCTCATGGGTATTCTTTTGCATGGCTGCCTAAATTTGTATGGCTGCCTAAAATTGAGGTAGAAGATCTCTTAGTCGCGCTGGGAATAATCGTCCTTCTTTTAATTATTGTTTACATAGCTAATTTGATTCTAGGCAACGGAAAGATTCTGACATCCAGGCTTGCCTCAGATCATGGAGAAGATCAGGCGCATCATCATTATTATTTACCTTCTGCTGAAATGAAGCTGCAGGTTGGTGTTGTCATTCAGGTTACAAAGCGCAAATCAGACAACAAGATACTTTCAGCCCAACTGATGGAAATGAACTGTGAGGCTTCAATGGCCATTGTGGCCGACTCGACAAATCTGTTGCTAATAGACTATCATCCAGATATTTTTTCTGTCGATCAGATAAAAATAGCAACCAATCAGGGTGGATTGGTTGAGAATGTTGAAGTTCAAACTGATGATCGTATAGGAACTATCGTTCGTTCTGGTTTAGCTGGGGCAGAAAAGCCAAATCTGACCGAAGCCGCTAACCGGGCTACCGCAATGAGTGGTTTAGTAGCGAATCATGACGAAGTAATCGTCGACTATGTTCAGTTCCAGCGTCAGTTTAGTATCTCGTCAGATGAAATCTATAATGCCAAAATTCAGCGCCCATGGAAGATAAAACTGGATTCCCTACAGGTAGATGCATCATTTGAGTTAGCAAACCAAGCGCCACTAAAAAGGCTGGCTATAAAAGCAGATGTAAACTATCCTGGAATTATGACCCGTCCACTTAAGTCGGCTTGCTGGGAATTAATGAGACCTGATCTATCTGGTAGAACAGCTACTAAGCAAGCGCAGATAGCGGGTTATGTTCCAGATATATCACGGGTGGTCACTGTTCCGATAGAACGTAAACGATTCATAAAACATACTGGCATGCCTAAATTCTCAAATGGAATGCTGGTGGAAAACGCGATATCGAAAGCCAGCGAAGTGGAGGGCTTTATCTCGATACCCGTTAACATACTCAAAGCGATTTTCGCGATACCTTCCCAGCTCCTTCATTTCAGAATTACCCGAAATCAGGAGCTTGCTGCCGTCGCAAAATCTATGCAAGATCGCTACGATGCACAGGTTGCTGCCTTGGCCAGTCAGACAATGAGTCAAAGTCTATTATTAGAGAATCGGGTCGCTGATTTGAAAGCACAATTAAATCAGCTCAGCTTCGGAGCCGCGCAGCAGCTGGCGCCTAATGCCCAGACAGATGACTTGCCAAAACTTGGAAAGCTTGCCGCAAACAAAGAACGAATCAGGGACTTAAGGACTAAGCTGCGAAAAGAACGGCGTACTAGCCTTGCTGCGAGTCAATTGACACCTCTAAAAGGCCCCGTTGATTGGTCGAATAACTTTAAAGATTCTTGGAGGGAATTTAGAAATTTGGAGCTAAATACTTGCGTCCCCGCGGCTGCCGCTCACCTGATCATATCTTGGTGCTCCGCTTCAAAAGCGCCATTGACGATCCCAACGGATGTGGACATCGTGAAAGCATTTGAAATTGTCGCTGACTTGCAGGACGCCAATACTGAAACTAGTGAAGGATGTGACATGTATAAATTTATGGAGCACTGGAATGAAGTTGGTCTGGGCGGTCAACGTATCAGCTCTTTTGTTCCGATCGAGGAGAAAAAGATTGATTTATTAAAAAGAGCGGTGTATTGGTTTGGTGGATGTATGATCGGGCTTAATATGCCAGTCTCGGTGCAAAATGAAGACCGATGGGAGATCAAGGTAGGTGATCAACCCGATGAGCTGGAAGCTTGGGGAGGACATGCCGTTGCCGTGATTGGATATTCCGAGACACACTTCATTGTAATTTCATGGGGAAGGCGATTACTTATGTCCAATCAGTTCTATGAAACCTATAATGATGAGTCCTGGGTTGCCTTATCTGGCCAGCATTGGACAGGACCACAAGATAAAGCACCTACCGACCCAACCCGGTCGATAGCTCAGCTTCGCAGCGGGCTCGATGAAATGCTTAGTTCCAATTCTTAACCTCTATCTCATGATACTCAACAAAAAAATGGGCCTTTGGGTCCTATGCTTCTTCGCCCCAGTGATCCTTTCGTTTGGGCAGCGAACAATCTTTCAAAAGATGAAAGATACGCAAGAAATAACCTTTGACCCATCTGGGAGAATGTGGAGTTTCCCTAAGATTTATGTTACCGATAAAACAATGCCTGACTTTAGGGTGAAGGCAACAGACAAACAGATCAAAGCTCAGATTGGAAAAATGGCTGTGCATCTAGACTCTGTCAAGGCACTACTCCAAAATAATAACGTAAAAAATGCCTACAACTGCTTTTTTAAAACGAATGAGGATTATCCCAAACTTGTAGCCGGTATCGATAACATGATTGCCCTTTTGAAAAAAGGTCCCGATTGTCAGCCAGAAGGTTGGGAAAAACTTATTGGCGAGGTTTCGAAGCTGAACTTGGAAAAAATTGTACCCTTGGTGAGCTATCTGAAGAATATCAAAGAGCAATATAAGGTTGAAGTCTATAAAGGTGGTTTACTTGTCGAAGAGATTCCGCTTTTGTTACTCAACAATTCATGTGAACAGGGCTGCTACCAATTCTCTTCCGCACAACTCCGACAGTTACGCAACATTCAGGGAGTAAATTGTCTCTCTGATCCTTGGTCGGAACTTCATTTTAAGCTGGTACAGGATGATCCATGGAATAAGACAATACGTGAATGGTATAAGGGCGAAGTGAGCCTCCTATTTGCAAAGAAAGTAGATTTCATCATGGGAGGACTAAAAAAAGCGGCGTCGGCTAATTTGACTACAAATGCTGACGATTTTAAAGATGGAATAAGAGCGCTGACAAATCTACAAGACTGGTTAATCCATTGGTTTTGGTTGACAAAAGGTCGGTTGGCACTCAACCCATTCAATCAGTTGGCAGAAGTGCAAAGAAAAAAGCTTTCCAATGAACTGAAAGACTGGGAATTACAATTAACTCAGGCAAAGCAAAAGGCAATGTTTCTTGATAGTGCACGAACAAAGACAGATGAAAAGTTGTCTGAGCTTTCACATTTTGAATTGGTACAATTAAAAGAGCAACAGCTTGCCGAGCAAATAAAGGTTATTGAAAATAAGCTAAAAAAGGTGAAGGGTGAATTAGATGACGATGCAAACCTAACGAAGTTAAAAACACTCAACATACTCTATGAAGGAAAATTTAAGCTTTCTGAAAGATTTAAAAATATTGACGGTCAGTATCCTCAAAAACAGTTTGATGCTTCACGTGACTATCAGGGTATTAAATATCATTTCCTACAGAAGGTGAAGGTCAAAGAAATACCTGAGGGACACATACTCCATGTTCTTGCACACAACGTGCCTGGCAGTCAGGGTGTCAAAATCGAAGAACGGGCATCTCCCTTCAAGGATGAAGAAATGTTTACGTCCTTGGTCAATGAACAGTTGTCAAGCTTCGACTTCACAACAATCCCGGCAGGGGCTGTGGAGCAGCTACAAAGCTTCTCAGCCTCTTTCTTTACCAAACAATTACCGGGACCAAAGGGCGCCGGAGGACAGGATAATATTTGTGGCGCTATTCAACCTTTTCTAAAGGAACTCGCCAAAAGTCTCTGGCAAAAGGATGGACAAGAGATCTTTCCGCTCGATAAAGATATTTTCAATGGCATTGCTTATTCAGATCCCAAGTATAAAACCCATATGCTACAAACAAGTATTGAGAGCGGCGAAGCTGTTATTGATAGCATTTTTCTGAAACGGTACACAAGCAAGGATACGCTCAAAACAACAACCATGGCCAAAACCTCAGTGAAAATCGGAGAAATGCGCTATTTCATGCTGGCCGCTGGAATTGCTATTCACAAAAGTCCACTGGCGGTAACCTCTGTTGATACGACCGGAGGAACGCTGCGAACAAGTACGTCTGAGACAAGATCCAGAGCAATTATAGGATTTAAGTTTTACCCTTTCAAAAACTATAACAGGGATCATTCGATTCTGCCACGTTTTCCTCTTCGAAGATTAAGCATATTCTTTGGAGCTGAAATGTTAAAACCCCTTCAAAACCTTTATCTGGGAGGATCTTACGACATTGTGCCCGGACTAAATGTTTCCGTGGGGCAAAACTATGCATTGCAAACCCGCTACCGAATCCAGAGCAACCGTGTGACAGATACCAGTCGGAGCTATGCAAGGACTGGTCTGTACTACTCTGCCAGCATAAACCCTGTTCTTTTTGTCCAGTTTGTCAAATTATTCTTCAAATAACATGAAACTGATCGGTATCATTTTGTTTTTTGCCGCAGCGATGTCTATGTGCGAAAAAAGTACGTATAATGATTTGAGTGGTTCCAAGATCATGAGTGGCAGGGTCTTGATGAAAGACACCATAAATGGTGTCAACTATACCGTACCTGTGAAATCAATCGAAGTATTTTTAGCTGACCTAGCGAATACGAGCACTTTTTTGAATTCGAAACGAACCGATAAAGACGGAAGCTATACCTTCGAAGGCATTGATCCTGCTGTAGGCTATAAAGTCTATGCAAAAATCGATACAGGTGCCATCAAGTATGAGGGCGAACTTACCTATAAGATCGGTGAATTTAGGGAGGGGCAGGGTGAGCCGATGATGCTTTATCCATCCCAAAGCACACAAAATGGTATACATGTCATCGTGCAGGATACAAGTAAAGCCCGCCTGTCGAATATGGTGGTCTGGGGATATAGTAACAGTAGTTTCTATCATGCTGGTGGGGTGGAAGGCAAGACATTTGAGCTGACAACCAACCTCGCTGGTGTGGCCAACAAGATGAATCTTGCGCCGCAAACCTATTACCTATTGATTAAAGGACGTGTTGGAAATATCGACGTTTTAGCCAGGGGTACAACTGTTGTCGAAGCCGAAGGTATTAAAACAATCGTTCTGACAGTGGCAACCAATCCAAAGGGTAATGGCATGGAAATTCAGACAATTGATGTTTCCCAAGCACCGATCCAAGCAGCTACCGTATTTGTTTACCAGAGTCAGACCATTTATGATCTTGACAAGACCGGAGCTAATAGTGTGTTTTCAATGTCTTCGGATAAGAGCGGAAGCGCGACTGCTTACAATATTGATCCCGCTGCATATTATCTGAGGGCGATAAAAATTGTCGGCAAAGATACTTTGAGGGGACAAGCGGTGACTACAGTAAAAAGCAACGAAGTCACTAAGCAAACGCTTACTTTAAAATGATTGTAAGTAAGCGGCTCACAAGTATTGAGAAATATTTGGGAATCGAATAGTAATTCTTTAATGGTTTCAATACTTGTCAACATTAATCCCGCAAATTGTCCTCGTTGGATCCTGACTGCCGCACAGGTTGGTCGAGCTAGAAAATCTAGTAAATAGGGCATCATTACACATACTACATGAAAAAAAATTCGATTGATTCACTTTCAGTGTCAATTGTATAATATCGAACGAAATAAGTATCAGTCAATTTAAACCAATCGAAAATTCATGCTCCATCCTAATAGATGTAATAGACGATGATGGCAACCGCGTCGTTCCAATAAAATCGCGTTTTTATGAGAAGTTACGCTCTCGATTTTTGCAGCCAATACTTTCCATCGACAGGTTGGAATCACCGAAAAGCTTTATTTATTAGCCTAATGGTGGTTCCAGCGTCTGGCGAAGATTCAATCTCAAATTCATAACCGATCTCCCGCGCTCGCCGTTGCATATTGTTTAATCCATTGCCAGGCCGAAGTACGTCCGTGTCGAAACCGGTACCGTCATCGGACACTGTTATCTCACTTTTTTGTTCTCTCCTCTGAAAGGAAACCAACATTTGCTTTGCTCCCGCATACTTTATACTATTATTAATAGCCTCCTTTATAATCATGTAAAGATTACGTTTTTCCTGTTTTTGAAAAACAATTTGTTCTAATTTGGGGTCGATATCTATCCGTAGCATTATTCCTTTTGCCTCACAAAGCGGGTTCCCAAATTGATAGATCCGATCGGCCAATTGTCCGATAGTGTCATTACGATCGTCGAGTATCCAAATGATATCACGTATAATTGCAATGGAGTCTTGGGCACCTTGCTTGATGTGAGAAAGGTACCATTTGGTATCGCCTTCCATAAGCGCAAGGCTGGCATAAATGCTAATGCTGTTTATCGTACTACCCAGATCGTCGTGCAGATCTGTGGCTAAGCGTTGCCGAATGGCGTGTTCGCGCTGCAACTGCCCTATACGGAACCGATAAAACTGGTAAATCATACCTAGCAAAATCGCAGCAATCAGTATTCGAAACCACCAGGTTTGATACCATTTAGGCTGAAAATAGAGGTTTAACTTGACCGGCCTACTCCATATCAATTCTTCGTTGGCCGCTTTAATCTCAAGTGTATATTCGCCAGGCGGATGGCCAATCAACACCAATGATGCTTGAGTTCCATTATCGATCCAATTCTCACTCTCTTCCAATATCCGATACGCATAACTAGTTCGCTCGGGATTTTGGTAGTTAAGTCCTGAAAACAATATGGAAGTTTGAAGGGCATCGCTTGGTATGTTCAGTTTCTTCATCGAAAGATCACTGAAAGCAATGGCTCCTTCATCTGTCTTTATCTCCGCCCCAGTTAGATATAGCTGTGGGGGCGTTGTATTGGGCAAAAAGTATCGCGGATCAATTTCCGTAAATCCATTGACACCGCCTGTATATATTTTCCCCTGAACGCTCCTTCCACTAGCTTCCTCGAACGCATTGGAATGTAATCCATCGTTCTGATAGAAACAGTTGATTCGCAACGATACTAGATCGACTCGAGAAAGTCCATTATTACTGGTTACCAACAACTTGCCCCCTGGGATTGCATACACCTGGTAAACACCGTTGTTGGATAGTCCGTTCTGCGTATTAAATATACGTTTCAGGCGAAACGATTGGTCGATCTCTAAAATACCGCTACCGTAAGAAGCAATATAATAGGATCTGGCGACTTCACAAATGCTAAAAAATAGTCCATAATGTGTGCCTTTACCAGTAATTTCTATCTTTTTCCCTTGCCGCAAATCGGCCGATATTACGGTGATGCCGTTATCGGACAGCACCCAGATTCGCCCCGAACTATCACGGTAAATATTGTTGACTATATTCGAAGTCAGTGCCGGAACGCCTTTCGTGCCAATCACACGAATTGCTTTCCTCAAAGGATTCCAGACAAGAAGCCCCTGATTATTCTCCGTTCCGAGAATAATCAGAGTATCACTAATCGACAGGTGGCTGTTAAGTGAATAGGAAGCATAGGGTTTGAATTCCGGGTAGATCAAATGAGCAGGAACTATCCTCCCCTGTTTATATATAAAGAGCCCCTCCTGACGCGAGACATGGACACGTCCCCTCAAATCCGTGAAAACATACTGATACAGGTGATTTTTATCGAAGTGCTGATATTTGCCTCTGTCATTATCTATCTCCACTAGACCGCTCCTCAACCCTACTAGGATTTTGTTATTAGTCAACGGACTGACAGCAAAGACGTGATCAAGCTTTACCAAAGATTTACTGTCTCGGTTGTACGGCCTAAACGGTGATCGCCCCTTTTTTAAGTACGCCAATCCTTCCTGGCAACCCAGCCAAATATTTCCGGAGCGATCCCTGAGCATACATAACACCGATGAAAGCCAATTAGTCTCATAGGTACGTGAATACTCCTCGATTAATTCAAAATGAGTAAGTGAATTATCAAATCGGGAAAGGCTATGATTCCCCGAAACCAAAAGTGTAGTGTCGCTATCACTGATCAACCAGTCGACACTTTCCTTGTTCAATGCTGTGAATTTCGTGCATGGGGAGTTGTCAATAGATAAAATATAGTCCTTTTTGTAGCGAATTCGCCTAAGGCCCTGGCTTGTGCCGAACAAAACTTCTCCTTTGGCTGACCGAACGCCAACAAATATACGTATTTCGTCTGCTCCGGACGCCGCCGCTAGCTCTGTTAGTCTCACGGATTTGATGATCGACTTATCCGTACTTCGATAAATCACTATCCCATAACCCCAATAGCAAACCCAGACATTCCCGAAATCGTCCCGAAACATAGATTGGGTCGTAAAATCGCTTGATTTCTTTGACTTATCCGGAAATCTGAGCTTTTGAAGATACCTCTTCTTTTTACTATCTAAGATTTTCACGCCGGTGGAAGAGCCTACCCATAACTCATCCAGATTTTTTATTATTGACAAATTATAATCCTCCGGGTCATTACCGGGAATCTTTATCGTCGCTTCAACTTTTGCATTTACAATGTTAATTGCGTCCACGCTTGCTTCTTCCGACGACAAGGCCCAAATGAGATTTCGGCTACTATCTTCCACGATATCACGAACATCTGAACCGGAAATTCTTCGGTTGACAGACCCATTTTTCGTATAGTTCACAAAGTTGATTCCATCGAACCGGCTCAGTCCCTCTTGAGTTCCTAGCCAAATAAATCCATACCGATCTTGCAAAATTTTTCTTATATTGTAGCTACTCAATCCATTAGTCTGAGTGAACTTCCTTATCATCACCGTGTCTTTGGGCTGACCAAATGAGTGAGTCTGAGTAAACCCAGTAAAAAGAACTAAAATAACTAGAAAATGTCGCATAACAGTCAGAGATGGGTCATCGTACTCCTAATTTATGCAGATTTTAGAAAAAATATTAATGCGTTCAAACCAAGTACCGCATTTGAAATGAGTGAGCAAATGAAAGCGACCCTCAATTCGCTTTTCAAAGATCTGCTTACAACAGCTCTAGACCCCAAACGAGCGAGAATGTTTGTCATAATGAATAGTATAGACTATCATAATGCCCAAAACGACACGACAAACGCTAAAACCCTGTTATACCAAATAAGCAATCCCCATAATCTGGACAGCAACCAGATCACCAATTGTGAAGTGATAGATAGCGTCTTTGGTACAACAAAAAACCCAGATCCCAAAAACAGAGCTCAAAAACCCCGAGAAATACAAGCAATACTTACGAAACACGTGAAACTCTGCCCGGATGAGGAGGTTTTCTTTATTACGTGGGATCACGGCTCATCTTTCGGGATATTTCGGGAAGTTGATGCTGGGTTACCAACCCCCCGTCGCCCCATCCATGAAGATTTGGATCGCTATCCGTATCTCGCTCATTTTTGGGATATCGCGCTCAAAAAAGAAGATCCAGCGGAACAGATAAAATTGGGTGAGCTCAGTAACACTTTAACAATTCCTGATCTCTACCAGATAGGACACACATTGTGTTCAGGTAAACCGCATGTTGTAGATGACGACTTACCGACGCGATACAATGAACTTCGCCGGGGTCACGAAAAGGAATACAACTTTATTGAAATTGGTATTGTTAAAAGTCAAGAAGGTACAGGTGGCATTGTAACCATTCAAGACTCTACAAATGTTAGGGAAATCCTTAGCAATGAAGAACTTGCCTCCTTGTTGGCAGGATGGCTAAACATTAGTTGCAATATTACTGATACAAGCGTTTTGAATACCAGCAAAAAAGTGGGAGTTCTGCTAATGATGAACTGTTGGATGATGAACCTCCATACAATGTACAGTTTGCGTAATGCGGTAAAATATCTTGTTGCGCCTCAGGGTTCGATTGACACGCCAGGTTACAACTATAAAGCTATTCTCAAATATCTTTTTAAAGAGCGCCAAACGACATTAACGGCGAAAAAGCTAGCAATAAAATGCGTAAAGAGCTCCGAAACTAGGCAGATGAGAAAGAAGTCAAGAGAATTGAGAGGAGATGGCTTGGATATGATTGATCAATGGAAAATTCTTGCAGTTGATCTGCAGCGTAAAAATGAAAATGGCGAATCGGTTCTCATCGAGAATATTAAAAAAATTGGCGATGTAGTCGAAAAACTAGAAGAAAATGCCTCCCAAAACCCTGAACTGAAACATTTTTTTACTGCCCTGCGACTGATAAGCCATGATTTCACAAAATCGTCTAGTCTTGAGGAGCCAGGATTTATGGTAGACATTATCAATTGGCTTGAACTGTTACGTGGGTTATCGATTTTCAACCCTCCTTATCAACCTTTTCAGGTCTTTAAGAATCGTCCGGTTCTACATGAGATATATAACCTGATTGAGGCCGTATCTGGAGAATCAAAAAAAAATCCACTCGTCCTGGCAGAAACGAGTGGAAAGAATATTTTTATTAATGCATATGTTGTAGCACTTCGTCCGTCAGGATATAGCCTTTTTTTTCCAAATTCGCTTACTACTAATCAAAACCTCATTGACAATGTAAAAAACGATTCTCTTTTAAAGGATTTTGTTTTTTGGAAAAGATTCATAAAGTCGGTATACCCAGAAAAAATTTGGCGAGTTTTCTTCAACTGAGACCATTGTTTTTTAGCTGGCGTTTGAGTGCTTGGCCGCTCAATTTTTTGGGTGCACTGGTAATGAGCTTTAGATCCCCTCCCATGGTTGAAATAATCACACCATCCTTTTCATCGATATCCAGCGAAAGGTCGTTGAGTTCCCCACTCTTATAAAAATTTGTAGCAGGAACAGTCAGTGAAATAGCAGCCAACGAGTCTGCAACTACGGTTGCCGGCCCAATTACTATTTTACCGGGTTGCGGTTCAAAGGTAACTTTCAAATTCATCTCAATACTATCTCCTAGCTTGTTAAAGGTAAGTTGTGCTTTGGCAGGGTCTAGCACGATTTGAGTACTATTGAGAATTCCAAATTCATTCACCTTAATTTCGATTACATCTGCCGCAAGGGCGGGATTGCTGGCTCCTACTTGATTTTCCATTTTCGATAGGGTTTTTTGTTGTAAATTAATTAAAAACAATAGTTATTAACAGTTTTATTTGCAACACCATTTGAAGGTATTCAGACTATTACAATTCTATTCTTGATTGCAAAAATCACTAAGCCAATCCGGCTTTTTACCGCAAGGCGTTCGAATAGAGCCTCACGGTACCCATCAACGGTACGAGGACTAACATGCATGCGATCGGCAATTTCTTTGTAGGTCATCTCAGATGAAGCCAATTTAAGAAACTCGATTTCACGCTCATTCAACTTCGATACCTTACCAGCATCCTGATCAGATTGGTTTGCCCTAAAAAATGTCCTAGTGACTTTTTCCGACGAATGGTATCCATTGAAATATACGTTTTTTAGAGCATGCTTCAGTTCATCGGCATCACCTGATTTCAAAAGATAGCCACGAGCTCCATTGTTAAGCATCTGTATAATTGCCCCTTCATCATCATACATACTGAGTGCGATGACTTTCACTGTGGGATAATTAATCTTTAACCAGCGTGTAGTATCGAAACCATCCATTTGGGGCATGTTTATATCCATTAATACTATGTCTGGAAGATCGTCACCATTTAGTTGCGAAATCAACTCTCGTCCGTTCCCACTTTCAAAGAGAACGTGAAAACCTAATTTTCGCACCAGCTCAGCTAGGCCGCTCCTTAGCAATTCGTGATCATCTGCAAGTGCAACCTTTATCGAATTCGTTGTTCCAATCAGCATCATACTAGTTTCTGCACAAATATCTTAAACACTCCCGTCAGTGTTTTCTACTACCATGACTTAGACAATCAACCAATTCCAACCGCTGAAAAAGCATTTGCGACGGCCGCTAATTTGGCTGCTCTCGATGAGTCATTTTTGAAAAGCGAATTAGCTGCATTTATCACGCTTCTGCGGCTGTCTTCAAATCCAGACGAATTAGATAGTTGTACAAGCCCCATGTAAAACAAGGCAGCAACTTCATCCGCATTAAACAAGTGTCCCCCCGAGTCATCTGGGGATGTGATCAGGTTGAACGCTGCTTTATTATGGATACCACTGTTATAGTGTACCCCACCGTAATCATAGTCCACATCGAAATAGTCATTCATATGATCCGGTTGGCCATACTCAGTGGGTTTCGACAAGTCTCTAAAAGGTACTCCCTCTGTTTGCTCCCCGAGCTGCCAATTCCATTGATCAAGCTCTTTGCCGTAATTGGATATAATTATACCAAAAATGTCGGAGTATGACTCATTAAGGGCTCCAGATTGATATTCATACTCAAGCCCCGAAGAGTATTCCGTGACGCCATGGAGGATTTCATGTGCTACTACATCGAGGGAAACTGCTAAAGATTTCAACGTTCCACCCCTATGCACTTGGCCATACACCATTTGATCGATTCCAGGAAGCCAAGCCGCATTATTCCATTCCTGTATCCCGGATTGCTCAATACATCGGACAGTTGAAACCAACGTCATTCCCTTGTTATCTATGCCATTTCGCCTCAAAACATTTCTCAGAAACGCTGCAACTAAGCAAGCGTTATAGTGCGCACTCACACCGGCCGAGAGCCAGCCAGTCTGCGATTGTTCAATAATGATTGTTCCAGGCAACGCTCCATGGCTGGAATACGTGTCATAATTGAGATCGTAAGTGAAGACATTATTTTCCTCATCCACCAACTCAGCATTGCCATTGTTTTGACGGTAGTTAATCCTGTATTTGATCCCGTCGTCTCCCAATGCGTCAGAAGATAGACTCATAACCCGCGGAGCCAACTTTAGCACCTGCCCATCGTTCGCATCAATGATCACATTAACATAATTAACCAAAGCGTGTCGGTGCGGTCTGTGCACCGTATTATCGTCATGCTCCCTAGACTGCTCGCGCTTACTAATCACATTCTTAACGATATATACCAATCTCCAAGCCCCTTCAAAAAAATAGATATAAAGCAATGGAATTATCGTTTTGGGAATGGCATTTTGAATATATTCACTAGCGTTTCTCAATGCTTCCTCCGCGCTAATTTTAGCTACTGTACTGATTTCAAGTTCTGGTATCACAGATGAATTAATAGAGACAAGCTTTAAATTTTTATCTACTTCTACGTTCACAGCAGATCCGTACACCGAAACGTTATTTATTGCTTGTCGAAATTTAACCGTTTTATTACCAGTAAAAGGAATATCCTCAACTTGTATGGGTCTAAAATCGAGTGTCGAGGCCTCAGGATCCCTAATTATGAAATCTTTCAATATCCCATTTTCGCTAGTTCGCGCTTTGTTGAGGTATATCCTCGCTACATCTTCTACTTTGGGACGGCCTCCCCCGACCATCCTAGCGGACGCTGACTTGAGCGATGAGTTCATTTCATTTGTAATTTCTTTGCTACCTTCTGTTTCATGGAAAACAAAGGACTGTAATCCATTTTTAAAATTCGAGTCCATATAATTGATCGTTTAAAATTATTGTTATAGAGCCTATTATCTGAGCACGGCAGTTACATAAGCTAGTGCAACCCCGATAAACATTTTTCCCGAATTTGAAATCACCGAAACAACATTTTCCGATTCCGAGGAAAAGTCCTCCATTATCCACGTGACCAAACATGCTATGAGACTGATAACATACATAACCATGGCCACCAATTGCACCTTCTCTTGTACGCCGGATGCAGTAGGCGGATTAAGGTTGGCCTTCTGTTGCGTAGGTCTATTTAACATCAACTGTCTGGCAACATTCGATGACGGGTCCGCTATGGAAATCCCTAACAGAGCTCCCAGATTGGCCAATAGTAAGGCCTGAATAGAACCAACCATTGCTGACAAGACCTCACTATATTCTCTCGCGATTGGACCTGCTCCCCACGATATTCGAATTGCTTCAATGATACCATAAGTGTAAAAAAGCGATATAACTCCAACCAAAAGCCACCCGATGTAAGCGATTGCAGATGTTTTCATAACTAAGGATTGAATTGACATTTCAAAGCTATTATTAGCTAGGTGTTTCGGAAAGGATGGAATCGCCCCATTTAAATCCGTATTTTTCCCGAATAGTTAGCTAAGAAATTCTCTTCAATGAGCAGACCTGTATTAAACCTGAATCCAAAAAACGGTAGCGAAAATTACTTGGGCACGTTGCCTGAAGAGGAGAAGGCAAATCTCTCGGGAGATGCTTGGAAAGCTTACAACGCCCATTGGCTGCCGAATCAAGGAAAAGAATGTGGCGTGTAGGTGATCTCGAAGACAATTTGACAGCCGCCGGTATCTCGTCTGATCATTCAAAGCCGAAGCGACGACTTTAAATCCAGTATCGCTCCCCTGTACTACGGAATCTTTGTTGACCACTCAATTGCTTCCAAACGCCTTTTTATTTCACCAGTGTACGCAGTAATGCTTCCTCGGCGAGAAAATCGGTATACACGAGATTTTTAAAATCTCCGCTATAAACTTCACGCAATTCTTTCCAGACCACTTCAATATCCTGGAACATCAGAGCGTCCTTCGGATGGTTTGTAAGCCATCGGTTATTGTTCTTAAAGCTGACAACGTCGTCTTTGGCCAACGCGTAAAAGCATTTGATCAAATTCTCCGCAATCAAAGAAAATAGAATACTCCGCTTGTCGCAGTAGCTGATGCAAGTCGTAGACGCGTCTGATTTTTTCCCTCAAATCAGAAATTGGTTCTTCTCCGTAGGAAAATCTAACCAAGCTCATTATTTTCTCGCAAATTGTTCTGATTGGCTCCCATACACGAACTTCCAAAGGAGTCAATCCAAAATCCTCTGCAAGTTTCTCCTGCCCATTGGACAGCATCATTGACCCGACAAATGAATTAATGAACCTGGTGGTGTAGGGTTCAAAATATCCTAGCCAGGTGGCCTCCACAATAATAACATCTCTTACCTGGCCGTAAGCTCCGGTAAATTCTCTATTATAAGTATGTGCCGTTTTGCGACTCATCCCCATTTTGTGGGTTAAACCGTCTATCTGGACTTCTGGCAAAACGGCTTCCATCACCGCGCCAATCTTTCTGATTTTCGTTGTTAGTCGGCTGTTTGAATCACCTTCTCTGCGAAGTACCACAAGGTCAATATCTTCCGAAAAACGATTTATCATCGAATAACACTTTGACAGTGCCGTCCCTCCCTTGAACACCGTATCGGCACCGATACCGCTTTCAAAGATGGTCCTCAGAGCGTACGTCACCCAATAATCCTTTTCCACATAGATGGCCGGTATTAGCATTTGATCAGCTGTAAACTGAGCCGCCTGCCTAAAAAGGCGTGGGTCTTCGTGTAATCTCATCTGATGTTCCAGTTTTTTGCTGAGTTAATCAGATTTCCTATCCCGGAAAGCTTGTAGCGGGTAATTGGGTTCAACGTTTTGCGGATCGGCGTTGTCAGCGCTCCTTTATCCAAATCTTCTAGAAGAGCCCCAAGCAATGCCCTTGTTGCTGGTGGATACTTCATAGCCAGGCGAATTAGCTTCGCATAATCAGCTTCCGCTAGATCTCTCAGTATAGCGAGCAACCTTCGCAAAGAGGATTCCAGAGTCGCATCCGGTATTTTTTTGATGTTTTTGACGACATCGAGAATCTGCAAAAATGGAATATTATCCTTCGTGATCGTGTTTTTCTGCTTTACAAAAGTAATCGTATACCGCTCCCTCTTAAAGGTTGGCCGCACCTGATTTTTACCAATTTCAATAGTGTTACTCAATTGGGTTGGAAAATTCGGTGAAATTGACCACCCCGTTTCAGTTTAAACTGACCACCTGTTCCGGGCGAAATTGACCACCCCGTTTCGGAGCAAATTGACCA
>NZ_PYAS01000009.1 GCF_003014695.1 Dyadobacter jiangsuensis
ATCTTGCCCATGTATTTCTAATGTCGTAATTAAAAATACAAAAAAGCCCTCGTTCTACATAGTAGAAAAAGGGCTTTTGCTTTTGGGTCACCCTCATATCAATGCTGGGATTCTGCGAGTTTCATGGCTTCGAATTCGGCCAGGACTTTCTGCACCTCGAGGCTTGATAGTCTGGATTTTTCCATGACATACTCACCATATTTGTGGTACTCTGCCAGTAAATATTCTTTATCTGACTCCGAAGCTGCCTGATAAGTTACGCTCCAATTATCATTGGCCTTTTGAATAGATGCCAGCGTTTTGGCACTGTATAGTGCTTTTATTATTTGTTCCTTATCCATTTTCTCTCTGGTTATTCGTTTAAGATTTTTAACGCTTTTTTTAGATTTTCGATATCTTCTTCGAGAGCGTTCAGCCTGTCCAGGTACTGGTTTTGAAGTTGGTCAGTAAGCCCGCCGTTTCTTGCGAGATTATATAACAACAGTTTGATTTCTCCTTGCTCAATAATCTTTCCGGCAATCAAATGCCTGATTTTTTCTTTCATAGATACTGATAGTGCGTGTAATCCTTCCCTAAATTTAGCCACCTTCCATCTCTAAATCAAGCTACTTTAAATCGCCGAAAGGTTACATTTTGCTAAAACTGCATTTCGTATTTCCCGAAATAGGAGGTATTTTTATAACGTTTTTTGAAATTATCTGCATCATCAAAAATTCGTTTTGAAACAATTTCCTATCGTGAGATCTGCGTGGTGTGCTGCGGTTCTTTTTACCTCCCTTTCATTTCAAGGTTTTAGTCAAGTTGCTGATTCATTGGTGGTTGTTAGCCCGGATAGTGCCTATGCGGCATTATCGGAGACAGAACGGCGCTTCTCGCGTAATGCGGTTGCGGGTCTGCAAGCTGCCGACGGGCTCGAAGCGACGCTCTTTGCTTCTGAGCCTAATGTGATCAATCCGATCAATATCGACGTCGACCATCGCGGACGCGTGTGGGCGTGCGAGGCATACAATTACCGGCCTGCTGTAAACGGTAAATCCGAACTCGGGCAGGGCGACCGGATCGTGATTTTGGAGGATAAGGATGGCGACGGCAAAGCGGATGTTACCAAGGTCTTTTACCAGGGCCCGGAGCTTAATGCACCGCTGGGGATTTGGGTAATGGGTAATAAGGCGATTGTGTCGCAAAGTCCCTACGTGTGGCTTTTTACGGATACCAATGGCGATGACAAAGCCGATACGAAGGAGATTCTTTTCAAAGGCATTGGCGGCTCACAGAATGACGCGGGTGTGCATGCATTCGTGTTCGGGCCGGATGGTAAATTTTATTTCAATTTCGGTAATGCAGGAAGGCAACTGGTGGACGGGCAGGATCGTCCGCTGCTTGATAAATATGAAAGGCCAATCGATTTCAGGCAATATAAGCAAGGCGTAGTGTTTCGCTGCGAACAGGATTTTACCAAAGTCGAAATCATGGCAGAAAACTTTCGCAATGGCTGGGAAGTGGCTGTGGATAGCTACGGTACCATGTGGCAGTCGGACCAGGAAGAACCTGGGAACGGGGGCGACCGTGTGTCGTATGTGATGGAGAATGGCAATTTCGGTTATATCGATGAAATGACCGGCGCAAGCTGGCGCCTCAACCGCACCAACCTGGAAGACGAAATTCCCCGCCGCCACTGGCACCAGAACGACCCGGGCGTAGTGCCCGATTTGTTGGAAACCGGTTCGGGTTTCCCAATGGGTATGACGATCTACGAGGGTGATTTGCTGCCACGGCGCTATTGGGATCAGATTTTACTCGCCGATGCGGGTCAGGGGTACGTGAGCGCATTTCCCGTGCAGAATGATGGGGCAGGGTATAAATCAACTGGCATTTTGCCTGTACTCGAAGGCAAGCGCGACAAATGGTTCCGGCCTACGGATGTCTGCGTAGCGCCGGACGGCTCGCTGATCATTTCCGACTGGTACGACCCTGTGATGGGATCTAACAAAATGAAGGACCGCAGCAGAGGCCGCATCTTCCGTGTTGCTCCCATAGGTACACCTTACAAAATACCAGTGTATGACTTGTCTATCCCAGAGCAGGCTGTAAAGGCATTGCAAAGTCCCAATCTGTCGCAACGCTACCTGGCCTGGAATGCCTGCGTAAAGCATGGCTGGGCCGCGGAGCCGTTTCTGGAAGAGCTTTTCAGATTGTATAATGGCAACCCTAAACTCCGGGCCCGCGCTTTGTGGGTACTGAACCGCATCGAAGGTTTCAACTACCGCAATCTCGACATCGCTTTCCGTGAGTTGAACCCGAATTTGCGTATTACCGCCTTGCGCGCCGTACGCCAACGGAACAGCGACCCGACAGAATACATCAAGCGCCTCACTTCCGACAAAGACCCGCAAGTGCGCCGTGAATGCGCATTGGCCATTAACCATAACCATACCTACGAAGCATTGGATGTATGGCTTCAATTGGCGAAACAATACAAAGGCAACGACCGCTGGACTGTGGAAGCGCTGAGCATTGGAGCCTATGACCAATGGGAACGCCTGTTCCCGGCGTGGCTCGAAAGGCAGGGGCCGAAACCATGGTTGAGCGATGCCGGAAAGGACATTATCTGGCTAGCGCGTACACGCAAGGCCATTCCCTATTTGAGTGAACTGGCGGCCGATACGTCGGTCAGCTTCAAAAGCAGGCTGCGTTATTTCCGTTCGTTCGACTTTTTCCATGCCGGGTACGAGAAAACGCAGGCGCTGCTCAATGTTTTGAATGTCCCGTCGTCCGATCGGATTGAAGTGAGCAAATTGGCGTTGCTGCATTTGGATAAATCGTTTGTAACCAACTCCCAGCAGGGGCTCACGGCTTTGAACAAGCTCCTCGACGAAACTTACGGTACCGAGCATTACATTGACCTGATGACACGCTACGAGCTGGAATCGGAAAATGACCGGTTGCTGAAACTCGCATTGAGTAAATCCGATGAGGTGATCGGTCGTGATGCAGGAGCATTGCTACTCGAACAGGCGGGGATTTCGTATGTTACCCAAAAGCTGGCAGGTATGAATGATGAGAAAAAGTCGGCATTGCTGGCTTCCATTCAGACGGTCGGCAGTTCTGAATCTGTATACTTGTTGCGGTCGACCTTACTGAATGCAGGCGAAGCGTTGAGCGTACGGAAGAATGCTGCGCGCTACCTGGGCGCGAGCTGGCCGGGCGAGGAAGCGGTGGTAAAGTTGCTGAGAAACGAACAGATCGATGGAGAAGTGAAGGAAGCGGCGCTGGAAGGAGTTAAGAATGCATTCCGGGAGGAGATCAAGGCGCAGCTGGCCCCTTATTTACCCAAACCCCCTGTGGAAGAAGTGGTAGCCGCTCCGGCGGAGGAGCCCAAGAGTGGTAAGAAGGAACGACGGAAACGGAGAAAAAACCAGTAGAACGAAGATTGAGAGCCGATTTTGGGGTATATTTCCGGACTGTACATCTTTAATTCTGAAACAAAAACATCGAAACATTTATGCTCCGCAGAAATTTTGTAAAATCTACCCTTGGTTTGGCTGGTGCCGCATTCGCAGCAGGAGATGCATTGGGCGCCGCTCCTATGGCCAAAAACAAGTTTAAGCTCAAATATGCTTCCCATTTCGGGATGTTTCAGAACAGCGCCGGTAAGGACGTGATCGACCAGCTTAAATTTATGGCAGACCAGGGGTTCATGGCATTGGAAGACAACGGCATGATGGGCCGTCCGGTGGAGCAGCAGGAAGCCATTGCCAAAGAAATGAGCCGCCTGGGAATGGAAATGGGCGTGTTTGTAGTAGATAAAGGCGGTAATGGTGCCAATACACTGGCCGCAGGCAAGCAGGAATATATCGACATCTTCCTGAATGGCTGTAAAAAAGCGGTGGAAGTTGCGAAGCGCGTGAATGCGAAATGGATGACGGTCGTTCCGGGTGATTTCGAAAGAAACCTGCCGATCGGCGTGCAAACCGGTCACGTGATCGATGCATTGCGTCGCGGTGCCGAAATCCTCGAACCACACGGGCTGGTAATGGTACTCGAACCGCTGAGCGATTCACCCAACCTGTTTCTGAGAACTTCGGACCAGACTTATGAAATATGCCGTGGAGTGAACAGCAAATCGTGCAAGATCCTGTACGACATTTACCACATGCAAAAGAATGAAGGCCGCCTGATTTACAACATCGATCGTACATGGAGCGAGATCGACTACTTCCAGATCGGCGACGAACCGGGCCGTAAAGAGCCTACGACAGGCGAGATCAACTATAAAAACGTGTTCAAATACATCTACGACCGCAGTAAGAAAGAGGGCAAGTCGTTCATTATGGGTATGGAACACGGCAATTCGAAGCAAGGAAAAGAAGGCGAAGAAGCGCTGATCAAAGCCTATGTCGAAAGCGACAGCTTCTCGATCTGATAGCCGATATTTATCTTAAAACCATAAAAAAACCGGAGGGCATTAATGCTCTCCGGTTTTTTTATGGTTTGTAAAGTGGATTAGAGAACTACTACTGAGTTTTCGGTAGCATCTACGCCGGCAGGAACATATTTGTCGGCTGCCCAGTCGTTTTCCCACTTTTCGCCGTCGAGGATATAACGGAACTGATATTCTCCGGCTCCCAGTTCGAGGCTGGTTTTGAATGAACCGTCTTTTTGTTTTTTCAATGCGATCGCTTCTTCGGGATTCCAGCCATTGAACTCACCTACGAGGGCAATTTTCTTCGCGTCAGAAGCCGCCTCGGCAGGAACTGTAAACGTCACTTTGAAAACAGACTTACTTTTTACAAACTGTTTTGCTAATGCCATAATTGGTAGTGTTAATTGGTTGATGGCCCAAAGATACAATCAAAAATTATTCAAATCAATGAATATCAATATACTGAATGTTTGTAATCTTTGAAAAGTTATATAATAACATTTTTGGCGACATTTTTTGATGTCGTGCCTTCAGCCTATCTGAGCGTGTATCTCATCCCTAAAAATGCCCTGATGCCCTGATTTGGCGCATAAACGTACGATGGATCGAATGTCAGGCGGTAGGGGTTATCGGGTGTGGCAATTACTTGGCCTTGCTCGTCAAATTTTACGTTTTTGTCGAAAGGGTCGTTCGCGCGGGCAATCGAATTGGCGGGCGGAGTGAAATTGAGGAGGTTCTTAACACCCCCGTAAATTTCCAGTCCATTATCAAATTTTTTGGTTACCTGGATATTCTGTAACGACCATACCGGCGAGTTCGCAGCGCGGGGATCGGTATCACTCAGGAGCGGCAGGCGCATAGGGCCGTAAATGTTCCCGGTATAGTCGAATGAGAGCCCGGCCTTCTGGATTTCGTAGGAAACCGACCAGGTTCCGGTGAACTTCTCGGTGAGTACCGGCCTGAAACGCACACCGTTTTCCTTCTGGAAGTTGTCCATGTAGGTCCCACCGGCGATGATTTTCAGCGGGAAGGGGAAGTTGAAATCCAGATTCATGCTGATACCTTTGGAAACAGCATAGCCATCAAGGTTATCATAAATAATTTCGTTCGGATTGGTGTCGTAATCGGGCAGGATACGGTTGGTGAAGTGGGTATAGAATACCGAAGCGTCGATTCCGATGAACGAATTCCCTGTAACAATCTTTTTCACCCAGTTGATATTCGCATTCCAGCTTTGCTCGGGTTTCAAAGCCTCTTTCAAAATAACCTCGCGCGAACCTGTCAATGCCGCGTGGTCTTCGGTAAACAGGTTCACGATCCGGAAACCGCGGCCGATGTTGAGCCGTATCACGTCCGTCTGATTGAACTTGTATTTGTAAGCAGCCCTTGGCGTGAAAATGCTTCCGTGCCGGCTGTTGTAGTCGTACCGCGCGCCCAAAAGGATAGCATGCGGGCCATTTTTGTACTCGTCCTGGATGAATATGCCGGGGAGGTAAATCTTGTCGGCATGATCCTGGCCGTCGGAGTAACGTGTAGCCGGGGTATTATCATTGTAAAAAGTGTAGCGGAATGGCGTTCCCATCAGCAGGCTGTGCTTGCCGATCTCCTTATCCCACAAAAACTGCGCGAATGCGATCTTCTGGTCGGCATTGAACGGAACGTGGCCATACGCCGAGTTCTGGTTATGCGAGCTGAAAGAATATTGCAACGTCACTTTCTCGTCGAACGGAAGCTGGTAGTTCCCTAAAAGCTCGAAGCGTTTGGTATAAATGCTTTCGCCATAAACCTGGTCTCCGCCGCGGTACGACCGGTTCCATTGCATTTGTCCGCCCCAGCGGTCTTCGTAATAATAGCGCGCAGCTACATTAGCCTGCTTGTTGTTTTTGAGGTCAAATGACCATTTGTTGAAAACCGAAATGCGGTTCTGAAGCGTAAGGTCGGTAAAGCCGTCGTTGTTGTTATCGATCGGATTTTGGTAATTGAAGTAGTTGATACCGAGTAAAGAGCTGCTTTTGGCACTTGGAGTGAACTTCACGCCGAGGTCCACATTATAGTCGCGCCACGTAGTACCAAATGCATCGGCAGAAAATACCGGTGCTTTCGAAGGGTTTTTGGTGATAATATTGATCAAACCACCGACAGCCTCTGAACCGTATAGAGTAGACGCAGGTCCTTTCACAATCTCCACGCGCTCAATCAGGCTGTTGGGAATACCCGAAAGTCCGTAAACCGTCGACAGCCCGCTCACCATTGGCATACCGTCGATGAGTACCATCGTGTAGGGCCCTTCCAAGCCGTTAATATGGATATCGCCCGTGTTGCAGACATTGCAATTCAGCTGCGGGCGAACGCCGTTTACATAGCTAAGCCCCTCGAAAATGCTGGGGACCGGGTTTTTATAAATGAATTTGGAGGTAATAATGTCGACCGGTACAGGGCTGTCGAGCTTCGATACTTCTTTCATGGTTCCCGTCACAACTACTTCTTCCAATGCATTGGCGCCGGATTTCATCACGAAATCTTTTCTGACATCCCGATCGATCCGCACGTTCTTTTCAGTGATCGTAGGCAGTGAAACGTAGCTGACGCGCACGGTGTAGGTGCCTTTGGGAATGCCCGTAAGTCGGAAATAGCCTGCGGTATCGGCCGTGGTACCGGTTTTTAGTTCGTTAATATAAACCGATGCTCCGAATGCCGGATCGGCCTGGCCATCCAGGGAAATCTTTCCGGAGAGCGAAAACTGGGCCCAGGCACCGAATGGCAAACAACTGAACAATAGGAGTATGCGTAGCTTCATAGTACGGCCGAATTATTAATTTATTTGTATCTGAATATAAATTTAGACAAACCTAAAAATAAAACTTGATATATGAAAATTAAAAATTTGGTTACTTTTCGTTTTTGCCTGGAAACTATATTCGGTATTGCGGTAGTTAAGGCTACTGATGAATGGAGATTTAGTATAAACCAATTTAACCCACTATGCTCAAAAGATTTCTGAAACCGATCAAACTGCCCGCTTCCGTGGATTGGGCGGTGCTGATCCTGCGGGTAGGGGTTTCGTGCCTCATGCTCACACACGGCTACGCCAAACTGAACAACTTCCTGGGAGGCGACCGCGCATTTGCCGATCCGATCGGGATAGGCGAGGAACTGTCCTTTATACTGACTATCTGTGCCGAGTTCGGCTGCTCGATCCTCATTATCCTGGGCCTCGGAACCCGTGCGGCACTCATTCCACTGATCATTACGATGGTGGTAGTGGCGACGATAGTTCACGCCAAAGACCCGTTCGATATGAAAGAGCATGCCCTGCTGTTTTTCTTTCCTTACATTACATTATTTCTGACAGGCCCGGGACGATTTTCGGTTGATAGTAAATTGTATCGTTAACAATAAGGCTCATTAAAAAACAAAAAATGCCTTCCGGTATCGGAAGGCATTTTGCGTAAACAGCCTATTGCGACCATTTCGTAGGCTGACGGTCCCAGCGGTGGGCTTTCATTTTTTCGGCCACCGCAGCATCGAGCCTTACGCCGTCGCTTACGGCGACGTTCGAGCGTACGTGCGGGAGCTTGCGCATGCCCGGGATCGTCGTGTGCACGTCGGGATTGTTGAGTATAAAACGCAATGCGAGTTCGGGCATCGTCATGCCTGCCGGGATATCGGCACGCAATGCTTCGGCATGGTCCACACTTGCATTCAGGTTTTCGGGTACGAAGTAGGTCGAGCGCCAGTCGTCGGCCGGGAATTTGGTTTCCTTGGTCAACAGGCCGGTGAGCGTACCTTCATCGAAGGGCACGCGGGCGATCACGCCGATGTCGAGTTTCCGGCAAAGGGGGAACAGATTATCCTCCGGTGCCTGATCGAAAATGTTGTAAATCACTTGCACTGCGTCGATCAGGCCGGTTTCGAGCGTTTTCAATGCATTATCCGGTTCCCAGCGGTTGATGCTGATCCCCCATGCTCCTACTTTCCCTTCTTTGGTGAGTTTTTGAATCGCTTCTTTCCATTCGCCCTCTTCGGCCCAGGCATCTTCCCATACGTGGAATTGCAGCAGGTCGATCTGCTCGGTGCCGAGGTTTTGAAGGCTTTTTTCAGTGTATTCGACAATGTAATCGGCCGGGAATACGTCTTTCAGTGCGAATTCAGGGCGTGATGGCCATTGGCGGTTTTTGGGTGGTATCTTGGTGGCGGCGTAAATCTTTTTATCGGGATTGCGTTTGATCAGTTCGCCAAGAATGCGTTCGCTCAGGCCTTCGCCGTAGCCCCAGGCAGTATCGAAGAAATTGACACCCGATTCGACGGCCAGGTCGAGGGAGTCGTCTGTTTCCTTACGGTCGGAGCCTGTCCAGCCCGCAAGTCCCCACATTCCATAACCTACTTCGCTGATTTCCCAGCCAGTTCGTCCAAAACGACGTTTTTGCATTGTAATCTGATTTTAGTGTTTGACCAATAAAGAACTTCTCTGCATTTATTTAACATAGAACGGATACCTTTGCAGCACTTTTTTATTAGTGAGCCTTCTCGCTATCGTTCCTCAAAAACAGGGTTTAAGTGAAAGAAAAGGGGTTGATTAACGCATTGTTGATGACATTTAAAAGAATTACCGGGATTGTGTTGGTGATTTGTGTGGCCGGTTTGACGAACCGGAGTGAATCTTCCGATAAAATTGCAGAATACTGCCGGACTTTCCATCAAATCCAGATGGATATCCGCGATAATGTAATCACGCCCGATTCGGCCCGTGCGGCATTTGCGGCCGTAATGCGGAATTTTCGCGCTGAATTCAGAAGGGATACCTGCCGATCCATCGACTCATCCTATTTTGTTTATCCGATCAAAGGCTACACGGCCAGGGAGTCGGTGGGTTCCAGGGGGCGTGGTTACCGGCCCAATGGCTTCGACCTTTTCGATATGAGTGTGACTGGCAGCCATCCGGCCCACGATCTGTTTGTACGCGACAAGGACCAGGACGTGCTCGACGACCGTACCTGGCAGCCTATTGACGTGCTTGCATTCACGTCGGGGATTGTCGTAGCTACCGAAACCAGCTGGAAATATGACAGTGAATACCGCGGCGGCAACTGGATATGGATTTACGACCCTTGCCTAGATGGCCTTTTCTACTATGCTCATAACAATATCGTAGAGGTGCAGCCCGGCCAATGGGTGAACGCCGGCGACAAGATTTCAGAGATGGGACGTACCGGCTACAATGCCTACCAGAAGCGCTCACCCACGCATTTGCATTTGATGTTCCTGCAACTCGATGTTGATGGGCTGCCTATGCCGGCCAATACCTACGAATGGTTGAAAGAAGCTGCTGTGAAAGACGGTTTGGGGACTGAGTAATTGGGATTTGAAGTAGATATTCAATATATTGTACTTCACTCCATTACTATTCCTTAAACAAAATTTTATGAACAACCGCCGTTCCTTTTTCCGGAAGAGTGCTGCCTTGGGTATGGGCGCTTTCGGGATCAACAGCCTTTTCAACCAGCTCCACGCCGAGCAATTCCTCGAAGCAGAACAACTTTGGAACCCCGCCAGCGAAAGCAATGAAGAATACTGGTCGGTGATTCAGGACGCTTACACGGCCAGCAAAAGCGAAATCATTATCCTCAACAACGGAGGGGTTTCTCCTTCACCGATGGTAGTGCAGGAGGCTCTGGACAAATATAACAGAGCAGCCGCGCAAGGGCCGTCGTACTATATGTGGCGCATTATGGATAAGGGCCGCGAGCCGCTTCGCCAGCGGTTGGCCAAGCTGGCTGGGACCGACGCCGAGGAAATCGCAATCAATCGAAACGCGACAGAGGCATTGAATACCATCATTTTCGGTTTACCATTGGAAAAAGGCGACGAGGTGATTGGTACTTTGCAGGATTACCCGAATATGGTACAAGCCTGGAAACAGCGCCAGATGCGGGACGGCATCGTATACAAGCAGCTTTCCTTTGACTTTCCTATTGAAAACAAGGACCAAATCGTCAAAGCATACGCCGATGCGATCACTCCCAGGACAAAGATCATTCACGTAACGCATATCATCAACTGGGTCGGGCAGATTATGCCGGTCAAGGAGATTTCCCAAATGGCACATGCCAAAGGGATCGAGGTCGTTTGCGATGGTGCGCACACATTCGGATTGCTGGATTATAAGATTCCTGACCTGGAATGCGACTATTTCGGTACCAGCCTGCACAAGTTTCTGAGTGCGCCGGTGGGCAGCGGGATGATGTGGATCAAAAAGGATAAAATCGGGAAAATATGGCCGCTGCTTTGCAACAGCGAACCAAAAAGCGGAAATATCCGCAAGTTCGAGACGCTCGGTACGCGCAGCTTCCCCATCGAGCAGGCGATAGGCGAGGCGATTAATTTCCAGGAAGGTATTGGCAACAAGCGCAAGCAGGACCGCATTCATTACCTGAAAAAATACTGGGCCGAAAAAGCCGCGCAAATCCCGGGGGTGAAAATCCATACCTCGTTGAAACCTGAATTCTCCTGCGCGATCGCGGGCGTCAGCATCGAAGGTATGAAACCCGAGGAGCTCGACGGTAAACTGATGAAGGATTATCAGATACATACCGTGGGCATCAATTGGGAAAACATCCATTGTGTGCGCGTGACGCCGCACGTGTACACGAAAACCAGCGATCTCGACAAGCTGGTCGGCGCCATCGAGAAAATCGCGAAGAAGGCCTGATATTTTTGAGTATTAATGTACATGGAGCATAGCTGGGTTAGCTACCGGCTATGCTCCAATTTTTTTGCCGCCTGTAAGTCCACAGGTTAGGATATCCACCGAAAACGCCACTGGCACGAATCATAAGCCAACGGCCGTTTTCATGCATTACTTTTGAAAAATCCTCAATAGAAAATCAACATTATGACACAGTTACGAAAGGGCTCTTTTATCAAAAAGGTAAAGGACATCGGCATGGGCGGTGCATTGGCGCTCGCATTGCTGTCGGGAACGGCGCTCGTTTCCTGTTCTTCGAATGATGATGAATCGGAATACAGTTATGAAGAAACGACTTACGGTAAGGGAATCCGGTCGCATATCAAGGAAGTGAGCCCGGGAGAGTTTAAAATTATCAGCGAGGAAAACGTCCCGGCTGACAGCTCCGTGGCGATCGTTTCCTACCTCGATGGCCACAAAGACACGCTGAACCCGATGGCGGCCAAAGCGTTGATCGACCAGGAGATCCGCTCGAACCCGCATATGGGCTATCACAGCGGGCTTTCGAGCATGCTGCTGTACGGCGGAATGGGCTATCTGCTCGGTCGTAACTCCTCCTATTCCTATATGAACAACTACCGCGACAGGATGGATATGGAGCGTAGCAGATCGTTTTATGCGAACCCGGGCGCCTGGGCAAGCTCGCGCAGCGCGACGCTGGGCGTGGAAAGTTCCCGCTCGGTAAGGACCGTGACGACGAGGCCTTCGGGAGGTCGTAAAGGTTTCTTTGGAAGGTCGTCGAGTCGAAGCGGGGGCTAAAAGAGTCCAGCGTTTATGAGCTCTAACCTACTACTCATAGATTCATGAACTCCTAAACTTTAAACTCAAAATATGATAAAATTGAAATCACTGCCCAATCCGCCGCAGGCCGCTTTGCAGAAAGCCGGCTGGGATTGGGCGCTTGGCACCGATACAGCGCCATACGTAGTGAATGACATGGTGATCGTAACCGAGCAGCAGGCCGAAAATTATTACGAAGCAGCCGGTACATTATATGATATGTTGATCGAAGCGGGGCAGCATGCCATCGATCACAACCTTTTCCGGGAAATGGGCATTCCCGAAAACCTGATCGAGCTGATCAAGTTCTCATGGAGCGACGACCGGCAGATACATCTCTATGGCCGTTTCGACCTGGCCGGCGGATTTAATGATGAGCCCGTCAAACTGATCGAGTTCAATGCGGACACGGCTACCTGCATTCCGGAAACGGCCGTGGTACAATGGGCGCATTTGCGGATGAACGGTATGGACGAATCCAAGCAGTTCAACACGCTGTTTGAAAGCCTGGTGGGGCAGTTTGTTTACCTCAAAGAGGAGAACAGTGACCTCACGCCATCCATGTTGTTCTCGGCGATGCGTGGTTATCCCGAGGACGATACCAATGTGGCGGTGTTAATGGAAGCAGCGAAAGAGGCCGGCTTTGACGTCGAATTCGCCTATATCGATGATGTGGAGTTTTCGAATGGCGAAGGTATATTCTACCAGGAGCCGGAACATGGGCACTTTGTCCGGTTTGATTTCTGGTTCAAACTGGTGCCATGGGAGCACATCGGCGGTGGCGAGCCGGAGCTGGCCGCAATGCTGACGGAGATTGTTAAAAACAGGAAGGCGGTAGTGCTAAACCCTGCCTACACATTGTTGTTCCAATCCAAATACATTCTGAAAATCCTGTGGGACCTTTATCCATACCATCCATTGCTGCTGCAAACGGAACGAGAAGTGCTTCCGCATAAAAAATCGGTGAGCAAGGTATTGCTGGGCCGTGAGGGCGCCAATGTGGTTATCCACGACGAAAGCGGAGCTGTGCTGGAAACCGCTGCGGGTGAATACAACGAACAATCACGCATTTACCAGGAATATGTCGCCCTTCCGACCGACGCAGGCGGCCACACCTACCAGGCCGGCGTGTTTTACGCCGGGGAGGCATGTGCACTCGGGTTCAGGCGGGGCGGGAAGATTTTGGACAACACGGCACAGTTTGTGGGGCATGTTGTGGATTAGCAGAATGCGCAAATTTACTTGCCTCGTAATCAGATTGTTACCGAAGGATCATTGAATCGACCGTTTACTAATCATTTTGCTGAAATATCCATAGCAGCGGCGAAGTTTGTAAAAGTTTTACAGGCGCTGCTGGTATGAAAATTTTGGGGAAGCCGAAGCATTGCCAGCAGTTCAATACTATTCATCGATCCTTAATACTTAAAAGACAAGTCATGATTCACGAGAAAATTTTCCAACTAAAAAACGGCAGGGAGGTTAAAGTCGTCGTAAAAAGTTACTTCCTCCATGATAATCCACAACGCGATACCGATTGTGAGATTTTAATCCGCGAACCCAAAGAAAAATACTTTCGCACACCCATCGGGGTTAACCACCCACAATACTGGAAAATGAAGCGGTCCAGCGCACAGCAAGCCAAGGTCCTTCTGATGGAATACAGTGGAATCACCCAGCGTCAGATCAACCAGGCCATTACCGAATTCAACCGGATATTGAGCTATCCGCCGACACATATTGGTTTTCAATACGAAAGCGAGCTGGTTTAGAGATGGTTGAATTTTGATACACAGCACTCATCAAGGAAAAGCATTAACACACACCGAAAGCCGGGCATGGTCAGAATCGTGGGAGACTGGCCATCGTCCGGTTCTTTTTTTGTACTTAGCCGCTACCTTTTGCCTTACGATCAGGTGAATTTACTAATTTAAGCCCGCAGCACTTTTTTCAGGGTTTTATGAAGGCAAAAGGCGTTCTTCTGCCAGCCGCGGGACTGGTATTGATCGGAGCACTCGTGTTTTACTGGATACGATTCTCTCCGTTTTCAACATCCGGCAATTACTCCACAGATGTATTGAATGCCGCTTTTGCAGAGCGCGCGGTAGGGTATATCAATCGGGCCGATTCATTGGGCGTATCCACGCCGGGCGTCGATACGCGGAATCTCCAACACATTTCTATTCAGCTTTATCCGAATACCGCCGATACTGCACTTGCCGCCGTGCTGAAAGGTATCTCAGCTGAGAAGGATTTACTATTGACCGTCGTGGCCGGGCAGGAGGGAGCACTGCGTATGGTGACCGACGGTGAGTTCGACGACGCCCTGCGTCTGCTATGCGGCTTGCTGCCTGAAAAGAAACAGATTTACCTGCGATGGGATCCGGATATGGAGGTGCCCGTTCAAAGACACTCATGGCAATATCAATCTCCCGACGATTATATCGCAGCCTTCCGGCATGTAGCTGAAATTTGCCGGAAAGCAAAGCCTACTCTTCAAATCATGTGGTCGCCGGCGGGTTATCCGGGGACAGAGGAGTATTGGCCGGGAGAGGATGTAGTGGACGCGGTCGGAATTTCTGTCAATGGCCAGAGCGAGCTTTCAGCAACCGCCTATCCGCGTGACCCCGACCAACGGACTGCACTTCGGAGGAAGCTGATCCGGACACGGTTTATGGATAAGCCGCTTTGGGTATTGGCTTCCGGCAGCGATAGCTTAGTGCAAGAGCTGCAAACTGATTTGCGGGAAGCTGTGAAGGGCATTAAGCAGGATTCAGTATTTCTTTTTCAGCAATATGCTGTGAAAGAAACAGCTGGCCGGGCAGCGAATGCCAAACCGATTCTGGGGGTGTATGATCCCCGGCAAGCACTCACGGGCTCGAAGGACGTGCATATAGAGCACCTCTTTGTGGATCTGGGGAACATACAGACGGGTGGTTTTGAGCGTGATTTCGAAGCCGTTGTGCGTCGCGGGCATGAGGTAATCGTTACCGTGGAGCCCTGGCGTGACGGCAAGGTAAGAAAAGACTCCTCCGTGTTGCGAAATACTGTTCTGGGTGTTTATGATGAAGAATTTAAGTCTCTGTTTAACACAATTTCAAAGACTAATCTGACCGTTTACGTTCGTTTTGCACACGAAATGGAAATCCCGATCCACCGGTATTCATGGCAAAGCCAAGATCCGGCTTTGTACATCCGTGCATTCCGGCATTTTATGGAGTTGGGGAAAGGTGTTAAAAATGTGAAAAAAGTGTGGGGGCCGGCGGGTGACCGGGGTTCCATGGAGTGGTATCCCGGCGGCGACGTAGTCGATTTTGTCAGCATCGCTATTTACGGCCTGCCCGACAAGAATATCACCGACCCTACCAAGCAAGAATCTTTTGAAACCATTTTCAACCGCAAGGTATGGCGTGTACGCCTGGCCTCCAAGCCGATTTTTATAACGGAATTCGGCGTGAAAGGGCCGGAAGATTTCCAGTCGGAATGGTTGGAAAAGGCAGCCGGAGTAATGGCAGGCCACAAGGAAGTTGCGGGCGTTTGTTACTTCAACCTTGCCGACAATCCGGAAGTTTGGGGTGATATTCCTGCACCGGATTGGGGCATCAGCCAGGCAACCTTTAATCGTTTTGTTGAAGCATTGGATGCGGACCGCTGACAGCCCGGGTCGCATGTTCCGGTCTTAGCGGTGTATTCAGCTGAGATTCGATGATTTCATTCACGACTCCATTCTGAACTACATATAAATACAGGCGGTAAAGCGACGGGTGTTTCGGTATGGTTAAACTCAACCGGGGACCGTTGCCAGCGTCTATCATTTCAACCGGATTATTGAAGCCGTCCGTTCTCACAAGTTTCCATTCGAACCGCATGCCTGTTGCCGGCTCCTGAATGACTTTCCATTGCCCGTTTTGCAGGACAATAGCATGATAATCCAGCGAGGAGCCTTCGAATGTAGCCAATGCGGGTTTCAGAATTTTAAAATGCGTCGCAGGCTGCGGTAGATTTCGGTTGCCCCAAATTGATTCGAGCATTTGGAACGAGTGTTTCGGCCGCCCGGCGTAGTCATGCAGGCCATCAAAGCTTACCTGTTCAAATATTTTTTCATCCTGCCAATTGGAAATGAACGTTCCGGTACGTCGGTCCCGGCCACCCGCGAATGCATCCGCGCCGATATAGCTGAAATAGAACGGTACCGCAAGGCCCCGCAACGCGGACTCTTCCGGCTTTTTTTCGACATCCGTCAGAACAAGTCCGACGGCGTCGATGGTCGGAGCAATCTGTTTGATTAGATACGCCAGACCTTGAGTTTCCGCATTCAGTTCGAGGTCTACCGTTACAGGGCGCGTGCCGTCGATCTTCTTAATCGCGGCCGTGACCTTTTTTAACCAATACAAATATTGCTTCTGCTCCTCGGTTCGTTCCGATCGGCGATGACGCTGGATTGCAGCGTTGCCGATGTTCCAGGAAACAATATGTTTTTGATTTTGAAGCCTGCTCACAGTGGTTAATATTTCATCCGACAGATCGTCGGCACCACGCTGGTCGTCCACAAAATCGAGTGTTTCGGGTACCCAAAAAGTATAATGAACTTTGATTCCCGTCCGACCGGTCGCCATCAGGATGTTGTAATCATAAATGCCGGGGCCAAAATGCCGGATCGCGTTGATACCTGCGTTACGCATTTGCCTGAGGTCGGCTTGGAGCTCATGCTTGGTAAATGCAGGGTACCGCCGCGACCAGTTATGTCCTTTGGTGTAATTCACACCCCGCGTTCCCTCGAAAAACGGGTTGAATTTCCCCGTGTGAGCGACGCTCGTATCCGGCTCACGCAGGCCCATTGCGCGGAAAAGCGCAGGCACATCCGGCTGCCGTGGCGGTTTTTGCTTCGTCAGGCTGAGCGCATACACCTGATTTTCCTTCGCAACGGCCAGATTGTATTCCAGCGCGGGGTTGAAGCGCCGGAAATAAACGATAACGCTGATCAGCAGTACTGTAATGAGGAATGCGGAAGTTCTTACTCCACTGTAAATGCGTCGTCGCAGGATCCAGAAGTTGCCTTTCAATTCCTTGATCGCCTTAAACACATTATCTAATGCGGGTGAGGAGCCCGAAAATTCACGGATCTGCTGTTGGCGGCTTGCCGCGATCGTGAAGCACATGAAAAAACAATTCAGCCCCGCGAAGCCGGCCATGATCAGATTGTAGGGGTTCAGGTCCTGATAAAGCCCGTACACGATTGCCAGCAGTGAGACGCCCAACACAGCCAGGTTCGGGATATTCAATGGCCAATTGTTGGCCTCATTGCCGTCTTTGGGCGTAGGTACGTAGGGGATTTTCTTGCCTGAGATCGTGTATAGGACACCCAGCATGAATATCCACCAGGTTCCGATCATCAATAAGCCGCCCACCACATGGAATCCCCGCTCTTCGTCTTCCATGACCCACCATTGTACGAAATGCCGGATCAGGATAACGCAGAAAGCCATCGGCAAGCTGACCAGAAGAAAGTCGGTCAGGTCGAAATGCATCGGGCTCACGTCCAGTACCAGTGCCAGAATAGGGATCAGGAAGTTGATCAGGAAGATGAAACCCGACAAATAATGCAGCGGAATGGTGCCATAATGAATGCGCTGAGCCCACGTGAACTTTGAAAACAGTTTCGGATAGACGTGTACAAACAAGTCAAATACCCCGCGTGACCATTTGAGCTGTTGTTTATAATAGGCCGAAAGCGTCGAAGGTACCAGCCCTCGCGCGAGCACTGCCGGAACGTAGACCGATTTCCATCCTTTCGCGTGCAGCTGCATAGACGTGTGCATATCCTCGGCCAGCCCGGCGGCATGCCCTCCGATGGAGTCCAGGGCGGTACGTCGGAAAGTACAGTTGGCACCAATGGCAAGCACGGTTCCGTAATGATTCATGGTCATCATCATCGGGCCGTAAAACTGGTAAGTCTGCTGGGCCGCACCTTTGGCAATCAATCCCTCGTCGTGGTTTTTGTAGGCCTGCACGATTTGTACATAGCCTATTTCGGGATTATCGAAATGGGATACGATCGGGTCCAGAAAATCCGGGAAAGGAACATGGTCGGGGTCGAGAACCACGCAAAGTTCTCCTTTTGAAATACTTAATGCATTATTGATATTTCCGGCTTTGGCATTGCGCTTGTCGGTGCGCGTCACGTGATGCACGCCCAGTTGTGCGCAGACATTACGCAGATATGGGTCATCGGCTTCGTCGCACAGGTAGGTTTCATGAGGATAGGTAATGGCCTGGATCGCCGTTAATGTTTCGACGATCATTTCGTACGGCTCGCCGGCACAGAAAGTGGTGAAAATATCGACCGTGTACCGGCGTGTCAGCGGCGGCGTAGGTGGCACGGTGATGAACAGGTAGTGATACCATTCATGCAGTACTTTCAGGCAGGTGTACATAAACGTGACCACGAGCATCCAGTACAGTGGCGCATAGCCCCGGACGGTCTCGGAGAGGACACTCGAGAGGAAAAATCCCATCGACGCCAGTCCGAAGAAAATCATCAGCCGCAGCATGATCAATTGCTTGCGGGTGGGCGGTTTTACATATAATGCTTGCTTCATGGCGGGCTTACAACGTAAAAAGGAGTGTTACATGAAGCGAAGTTTCCGGCATGGTCGTAAATCGTCGCAAAGAGCCGGTACGGACCTTCCTCCTGCGGAACTGAAAACGAAAGCCGGAGATTTTGGCCGGAGTTTTCGGCAGTTGTGATGGGCAGCAGTTTTTTCGTGCTGTTAATCCGGTTTTCGCGGTACCAGTCTTCCCGGAATACCTGCCACCGGATCGACCGTATACGATCATGTCCTTTGAAGAGGAGTACTTCGGCAGACGCGGAGGCCGACGGGTTGAGCAATATGTTATCACGCGCACCCTGGTTGTTCAGCAGCATGTATTTTATTTCGGGATAGGTAACCGGGGAAGATTGGCCGGTCCAGATGTCTTGCATGGCGCCCACTGCTTCGGAGGCGTGGCCGTTTTCGTCGAATATGCTGAACCAGGTATGTGTGGTTTCCTGTTTGTTTCCCCAAAAAAATACGCAGGCGCCCAAAAAGCGGGGGTCTGCCAGCGGCATGTGCTGTCGGTAACGCTCCTGGTAAATGTCGGCTTTCTTTTTGCTGGTATCTTCAATGTAAGCGCCCCAGGCTGTTTGTTCAGTACCTTGCCAGGGGCCGTTGATTCCCCATTCGAGCAGCATATACGGGCCTTTCCAGAACCACGCAAGGTCGTCGAGATCTTTGCGCAGCAAGGGCAGATTACTGAAAATGTTAAATGAGATCACGTCGATGTCGCAGCGCAGCCCGATGTTGAAAATGTATTTGGGGTTGAAATTCAGGATCGTGGTGGTGACGGGATGGTCCGGATCTTCCCGATGGATCATGTCCGTGAGCTCGTTGAACGAATCATAAAAATCCCCATATGTCCATTTGTAAGGGAAGTCGAGTTCGTTGCCCAGGCACCACATCAATACCGCAGGATGGTTTCTGAACCGTTTGATAAGCGATAGCAGTGCCCGATATCTGGTTGTGGTAATTTCAGGATTGTTGTAAAAGGAAATATCGCCGCTATTGGGAATCGGAAGGCCGACGATAACAGCCAGTCCCTGCATTTGTGCGCTGTCGAGAATCTGAGCAAGATGCGTGGTGTCCCAGGTTCGTAAGGTATTGCCGCCCGCTTCGCGAAGTTTGCGGAAATGAGATTCGCCTCCGGCGCCCCTGATGCTGTAAGGTTTTCCATTTCTTACGAGGGTATACTTGCCATCCTGGTGTTCGATATACACTTTGGCAGATCTGTCTGGTTGTTTTTCACGCAGACACCCCGACAAGAAAGTGGAAAGCGTTAAAGCTAACAGCAATAGCGAGTGGATACGAGTGAACAAGGTCGGGTCTTAGTTGTAACCTGAGGCTGAGTTTTGAAAGAGTAAAATACGATAAAAATGGCTTAAAACAGAAATAGTTTCTAAAATCTGTATAGAAGTAGATAGATTGTATGCACATACAGAAGTTATGAATATTGCTTACCTTTATATAAATGTTTTGGTTTACTAAATTTTGAATTTTTGTTTACATTAAAATGAAGGAAGACTCACTCTCGAACAGGGCATATACAGAATTGCGGAAAAAGATACTGTCCAATCAGCTCACGTCAGGTACGCGGCTGAAAGAGGATGAATGGTCTAAGAAGCTGGATGTTAACAGGATGGCTATCCGTGAAGCTTTAACCAGGTTACTCGGTGAGCAGCTGATCGTGCAAGGCGAAAAGGGGGGCTTTTTTGTGAAGACACTCACTCTGGAAGACAGCCATAAGATTCGGGAGCTCCGGGAAATACTGGAAATAGGTGCATTGCGGTTGCTTATCCAGAAAGTTACCATAGAACAGGTAGCGGAGCTGGACCGTATCTGCGACGATTTTTCATCGATGGTCGAGCGCGGGTATTTCGGCGGAGCTTGCGAAGCGGATGTGAAATTCCATGAAACGCTGATAGAATGTGCTGGTAATGAAAGGCTTGTTGAGCTGTATCAGGCCAGTAATATCCCGTTGTTTCACCAAAAGCTGGGCAAAACCCAAACGCATATGGACGATTACGAACTGACGGATCAGGAGCATCGCGAAATCGTGGCGGGTATAAAAGAGCGCGACATCAAACGCGCGGAGGAAGCACTTCTGAAACATCTGATACGTGGCGAAGTAGCGTCGATCGACCTGACCTAGCCGCTTCAAAAAGCATATTGTACTTCTCCAAGCCGGTTTCCTTTCCAGGGAGCCGGCTTTTTTGTGCCATAGGATTTTCTGTTGAACGGGGTTGTGGTCGAGAGGCGTTCGGTCGGCAGCATGATTTGCGATAGATCATTTGCCGAAAACACGGAACAATAATTTTTTCTAAATTTTTTTGTTGACAAAAAAATAATATATTTGTTAACATTATTTCAAGTACTGCTTGCGTGCTCATCCCGCCCGGGATGGGTGGTTCCTGTTGCCCTATTAAACCCATTACTGTTCCGAAATCTTTGTTTATGAAAAAATCTCTAAAATTCCCGGAATCCCTTCCTTCGGAGATTCCTTTGCTGCGGTTTCGTTTACGTAACCGTTTGCGGATCCTTTCGCTGATGCTATGCGTACTGTGTTCGGCTGCGCATTTCAATCAGACCTACGCGCAACAGAGTAAAAAGATTACAGGGAAAGTTATCGATCAGAAAGGTGCGCCGGTTCCCGGAGCTTCTATCGTGGTTAAGCATTCTACTTCGGGGGCGATTGCCGACAAGGATGGTCATTTCGAAATTGCAGTGCCGGAGAGCGCCGCAAGCGCGGCTGTGATCGTCATTTCATACATTGGAATGAAAACGCAGGAAGTATCGGTCGGCAACCAGAGCGCATTGGGAGATATTACGCTTATGGATGATGCGATGGGCTTGCAGGAAGTGGTAGTAACGGCCCTTGGCATCGAACGGGCGGCAAAAACGCTCACCTATGCTACCCAGAAAATAGGTGGTGATCAGGTGAATGAGATCCGTGATGCGAATTTCACGAATACGCTTTCCGGTAAAATCGCCGGGCTTACGATTACACCATCCGCGAATGGCCCGGGCGGTGCCACGAGGATTGTTTTGCGCGGTAACCGCTCTATCCAGGGCTCGAACAATGCGCTGATCGTCGTGGACGGTGTGGCGATCGACAACTCCACGCCCGCGGGCCAGGTACGCTATGATGCGGGCGGGCACAGCGGAAGTGATGGTGCATCGAGCATTAACCCCGATGATATCGAGTCGATTAACGTGCTGAAAGGTGCGGCGGGTGCGGCACTTTACGGTAGCCGTGCAGCCAATGGCGTGATCATGATTACGACCAAAAAAGGGAAAAGCGGCAAGATTAATGTGAACGTAAATTCCGGGGTCACATTGGATAAGGCGCTGGTTACGCCATCGTTACAGAATGCTTACAGCCAGGGTTCCGGCGGTAAATACTCGACGCTGACCAACGGGAGCTGGGGCGAGCGCATTACCGGCCAGAGCGTGCAGGATTGGTCGGGTAATACCGTTTCGCTCAAAGCTTATCCCGACAATATCAGGGACTTTTTCAAAACTGCGGTTTCAACCAACAACTCGGTAGGTGTGAGCGGCGGTTCGGAGAAGGTACAATCGTATTTTTCCTACGCGAACAATTACATCAATGGCATTGTGCCGCATAACCGGCTATCCCGGAATACCTTCAATGCGCGGCTCAGTTACGATATTACCAGCCGGCTTTCGGCGGATGTGAAGGTGACCTATATGCTGCAGAACATTTTCAACAAGCCGGGTGTAGGAGGGGATGGTATGGTGGTGGCGAATGCCTACCGGATGCCGCGCAGCGTTGATCCTGAAACACTTAAATCCTACAAAAAAGTAGATGTTACCGGCGTGGAAACACCCACTTTCTGGACGAGCCCCGATGCGGTATATATGAATCCTTACTGGACGATCAATAATACGCATCGCGATGAAAACCGCAGTCGCGTTACCGGATTGTTTGTTTTGAGATACAAGCTGACCGACTGGCTGAACATTCAGGGACGGGTGAGTTCGGACAGTTATAACGATTTTATTACGCAGAAGTACGCCAACAATACCGTCAACTATGCCCGCCAGCCCGGCGGATACTATTCGGAGGGTAATGATTACATCGCCGAGCGCAATGCCGACCTGTTGCTGACCGGTACAAACAATATCGCGCCGGATTTGAAATTGACGTATAACCTGGGAGGTTCGGTACTCAACCGGAGTATGCGGCACCGGATCAATGCCGCCGACGGACTTGGTTTTGCCAATAAATATGACCTGAGCTACGCCACAACGCTCAAAACAGAAACCGCCACAGCGAAACGGCAGTTGCAGTCGGTGTATGGAACGGTGCAGTTCGGTTACCGCGATTACCTCTTCCTCGACCTCACCGCGCGGAACGACTGGTCGAGTACGCTGCCGTCGCCCTATTCGTATTTCTATCCATCGGTCGGTTTGTCGGCGGTCATTTCCGAGATGGTCAAATTGCCGCAATGGATAAACCTGGGCAAAGTGCGGGGATCGTTTACGAAAGTCGGTAATGATGCCGATCCTTACCTGCTGGGGCAGACGTATACTTATATCCGTGGGGGTTTCGGAGGGTATATTGCCAGCAGCAGTACCAAGGCGATTGCGGATTTGAAGCCCGAATTAACCCAATCACTGGAGTTTGGTACCGAATGGCGGTTTTATAACAACCGCCTGGGTATTGATTTGACTTATTATAAAACCAATTCCAAAAACCAGCTGATCAGAGTCGCATCGCCGGCATCGTCGGGTTATTCCACATTGAATGTGAATGCGGGTAATATCCAAAACAAAGGGTTTGAAGTGGTATTGAGCCTGAAACCGGTTGTGGCAAAGGATTTTAGCTGGAATATGGGGCTCAATTATGCATTGAATAAGAGTAAGGTGGTGGAGCTGTATGACGGCGTGAGTCAGCTGTACCTAGGCTCGTCCACGAGCGTGCGCACGGCTACTCCGTTGATTAAGGAAGGCGGTTCCTTCGGGGATTTGTATGGTTATAAATGGAAAACGCTCAATGGAAAGTACGTGGTGAGCGACAAAGGCGTGCCTGTTAAATCGGATGCAATCGAAAACCTGGGCAATTACAATCCCAAATTCTCGGCCGGTTTCAGCAATAGTTTCAGCTATAAAAACTGGGCGCTGAATGTGCTTGTGGATGGCAAATTCGGAGGTGTAATCACTTCGGGTACCGCTGCGCAAATGGCTTACAATGGGACGGGTGTTGATACCGAGAAATTCCGCGAAGCGGGTTCATGGGTGGTAGAAGGCGTTACCGCGGAAGGTGCACCGAACACCGTGCCGATCAATGCGGAGGCATTCTGGCAAACCGTCGCGCAGGGGGATTATTCGTGGGGTGAGTTTTTTACCTATCATGCTACCAATGTACGTGTGCGGGAGGTTTCGCTCGGTTATGATTTCAAAGGCTTGCCGGGTTTCCTGAGTGCTGCGAGGCTGTCGGTCGTCGCACGCAACCTTTTCTTCCTGTACCGCGGCAATGCGATCCTCGATATCCCTGGCATAGGCAAGCGAAAAATGGATTTCGATCCAGAAATGAGCCTGGGTAACAGCAATTACCAGGGTATTGAATATTTCAATTTGCCATCGACCCGGAACATCGGATTGAACCTCAAACTATCATTCTAAAAAGAGCTCATTATGTTGACGAGGATAAAAAATATAAGTCGGGTACTGACGAAAATGCTGCCGGTGGTCCTTGCTGCGGCCATTCTGACAAATTGTACCGACAATTTCGATTCGCTAAACACCGATGCGACCAAGATCAGCAGCGTTGGCAGCAAGGAATATCCGTTCATGTTTGCCTACGCGTTGATGACGCCTACACTCAGTCCCGACAATTTTGAAGTCGGTGAGGGTACGATTGCTTCGGTGTATTCCCAGTTTTTGTCGCAAGCCGCGCATTCCTTCCCCACCGACCGTTATGTGATCCGGCAAGACTGGATGCCTGCCTGCTGGAACCCGGTGTACACCGCAGCGGCACCGCAACTGAAAACCATCATGGCCGGTACCGAAACGCAAAGCTCGGAGAATGCATTGGCGAATATCTGGTGGGTCTGGATGTTCCACCGGATCACCGATTACTTCGGCCCGATTCCGTATTCCGATGCTGCTTCGGGTAAGCGCTACGTTTCGTACACGCCGCAGGATTCCATTTATTATGACTTTTTCAAACGGCTGGATGCGGCTTCGACGATTCTCAAATCGCATTCCGGCGATAAGCCGTTTGGCAATTATGACCTGGTTTACAACAAGAATGCGGCACCCGCTGCGGCCTGGATGAAGTTTGCCAACACCCTGCGCCTGCGCCTCGCATTGCGCATATCGAAAGTGAACCCGGAAATGGCCAAGCAACAGGCCGAAGCAGCAGTGGCGGCAGGTGTGATCACCGACATCGCCGACGACGCCTACATGCCGAAATCGACCACTACCTATGCCGAATACAATGGCTTGGCTGTGACTGCGGGTTGGGACGATGTGCGTATGAGCGCTTCCATGGAATCGATTTTGAAAGGTTATGGAGATCCGCGGTTGCCGATTTACTTCCAGCCATCGGTTTCGACAGGCACTTATGAGGGCGTCCGCAACGGATTGTTCACTTCCGAAAAGATCATCGATATTAATTCCAGGTTATTCAATTCCAACATGGGTACGCGCTGGGCTACCTGGGTAGGGAGCGATTGGAAAACCACTTATAATGTGCCTCAAAATATCCTCCACGCCGCAGAAGCCTATTTCCTCCGTGCCGAAGGCGCGCTCAATGGCTGGAATATGGGTGGTACTGCCGAGGATTTTTACAAAAAAGGCATCCAGGCTTCGATGGCCCAATGGGGCGTGAGCGACCAGGTGGCTATCGCGAAGTATATTGCCAATACCGCAGTTCCTATTGCGCCAAAGGATGGAATGAATTCGCCTGCGGTAAACGATTATCCCGTGAAATGGAGTGGTTCGGAAAGCATGCAGCGCAAACAGATTGCGCAGCAAAAGTGGCTCGCATTGTTCCCGGATGGCATGGAAGGTTGGGCTGAGGTGCGCAGAACGGGTCTTCCCAAGCTCTATCCGATTGTTCACAGCGAAAATCCTGACCTGCCGGAAGGTACATTCATCCGCCGGATGCCTTTCCTGGATACCGAAAAGCAAACCAATGCCGCCGAAGTGGAGAAGGCCGTGAAAATGCTTGGCGGGCCTGACAATGCCGCTACGCCGCTTTGGTGGGATAAAAATTGACGCGGTTAGGTGTAGTCATTTGTGGTCAGGTGTAGTTATTTGTAGTCAGGTGTTGTCATCTGTGGAATGCATTTGCGATACCTGACTTCTTGGCCAATTCAAAAAAAACGTTCAAAAATTCAGAAAGATGCTCCTTCGTTTGCTTGCCGCCTGCCTGTTTGTGACATCCGTTTTGGCGCAAAATACGCCTGTACTGCTTCCACAGCCGCAAATGGTGCGGTATTCGGAAGAGAAGTTTCCGGTATCGTTGCTGACCGTCGCGATGCCGCCGGCGGCCAGTGCGGAGGTGCGGTTTGCATTGCAGGAGTTGAAGAGCATTGTGGGGGAGCGCACGGGAACGGGAATTAAAAATGCATCTTCTTCTGCTTCGGCGACCTTTCAATGGGTGATACGAAGGGAGGGAGGTGCATTGCCCGAAGTTTCGGAGCGGGACGGTAAGAGTACCCGAGAGCATTACAAGCTGACGGTCTCGAACAAGGGAGTGCGCGTGGAAGCGCAAACGTCCGCAGGATTGTACTATGCGGTGCAGACATTACGACAGCTGATCTCAGGCGAAGGTAAAACTGCATTTATTCCCGGTGTGGTCGTTGAAGACCGTCCTGCATTAACCTACCGCGGCGTGATGATGGATTTCGCACACGGTGGTCTGCCGACTATCGCGGAAATCAAGCGGCAGATCGACTTCCTCGCCCGGTGGAAAACCAACCAGTATTACTTTTATAATGAGGTCAGTATCGAACTGAAAGGCTTTCCAAACATCGCG
The DNA here is from genome assembly GCF_003014695.1 of Dyadobacter jiangsuensis. Lineage (GTDB taxonomy): Bacteria > Bacteroidota > Bacteroidia > Cytophagales > Spirosomataceae > Dyadobacter > Dyadobacter jiangsuensis. The sequence continues at coordinate 26,547 of NZ_PYAS01000009.1, forward strand.
TACCGCTCGGGTTACACGCAGGCCCAAGTGCGGGAGATTATCGCATATGGCCGGCAGCGGCACATGGATGTGGTGCCGTTCCTGAATTTGTACGGGCATTTGCATGAATTACTGCGGAATGAGCAATATGCCGGCCTGGCGATCGGGCAATATGGGCACGAGCTCGACCCGCGCAAGTCCGCGACGAATGCCTTGTTAAAAGACTGGATCAGTCAGTATGCCGAGCTCTTTCCAGGTCCGTTCATTCACGTCGGTTTTGATGAAACCTGGGAAACCAAGCGCATTGCCGATGACAAGGATGCGCGCATTAACTCCGAAGATCTTTGGGTTCAGCAGCTTACGTTTGTTCAGGCGGAACTCAAAAAGTATGGGAAAACGGTGCTGGCCTGGACGGATATGAACAATTATTATCCGGATATCATCCAGAAAATCCCGGCGGAAGTAATTCCTGTTTTGTGGGAATACAAGCCTGATACTGTCGAGATTAACCGGTATTTAAGACCGATTTTGAAAGAGCAAAAGCCGTTTTTTATTCAGCCTGCCGTGTCCGGCTGGGGCCACATTTACCCCGACGCCGATTATACTTACGATAACATCGATCTCTGCCTTCAAGCGGGAGTGAAGCATAAGGCGTTGGGGTTCATTCACTCGGTATGGACTGATCCCGTGGAACCGTTTGTGCGGGCGTCGTGGCTTTTTATGGCTTATGGCTGCATTGGTGCGTGGCAAGGTAATGTGCCTGATAAAAAGCATTTTACGGAAACATACAGCCATGTGATGTACCGTCTGGTGGCCGGCCCAATGCAAAAGGCGTTCGATGACCTGGCGGCTGCCAATGAGGCACTGGATAAATGTCTTGGTCGGAATACCAATGGCATGCCGCGCGGGACGATCATCGAGAGCTGGTCGAACCCCTTTTTGCCCTATTATCTTAAAAATACCCTTGAACACGCAGCCGATTTCCGGAATGCGCGGAGGCTTAGTGAGTCTGCCCAGGCGGAGCTGATTACCGCATTGGCCACTTGCAGTCCGGGAGATACCGCGTTCATTCATTCGATGATCGTTACCGCCAGGCTGATGCGCTATTCGGCGACGCGCTTTTTGTGGGCGAAAACCATCTGCGACCGGTGGAATGAGTCGATGTTGGAACGAAAGAAGAACGATTTCGTGGCCTATGACCTCGTTTACCCGTGCCATGGCCTGCTTGTGGATGTAATGGATGAAGCCGGCGAGCTGAAAACGGCCTATTCGGAAGCCTGGCGATCGGAATATATACCTTACCGGCTTAATACGATGCTGGGCAGGTTCGATGTCGAGAATGGATTGTGGGAAAAACTGTCTTTGAAGGTGATCGACTATCGCGTTGAAAGCAAGCCGGATCACGTAGCCGATCAGTCATTTGAAGTCCTGTTTAAGCCCGATTTTTAAGTTTTTGGTAGTCAAAACAGCTGGGTTACTGCTAGAATTTATTTTGTGATCTTTGCTGGAATAATTAGTATAAAAATAATATTTCAAATATTTTGTAAACTATTTTATATAAATTTTGTAAACAAAAAATTAATCTATACATTTGATCAACGCCTGTCCTGAACCTCCGCTATGTTATTTGCCAATTTGAACTATCCATCAATCCGTGCATCCGCAGAAGACGCGGTAGTGGTACTCCCGCTAGGCGCTACGGAACAGCACGGGCCGCATATGGCGGTGTCGACGGATACGGATATCGTGACGCACCTCGCGTGTGCCGCGGAAGTATTACTGCCAAAGCGGGTGCTGCTGTGCCCGACGCTGCCGTTCGGTTCAAGTCACCATCATTTGTCATTCGGCGGGACGATCAGTATCAAGCCGGCATTATACACACAGGTAATCGTGGATCTGGTCGACTCGTTGCTGCAAAACGGTTTTCGGCGGATTGTGCTGCTGAACGGCCATGGCGGCAACATTACACCGGTAAAGCAGGCGCTTGCGGTGCTCAGCAGCGATAGTGACCTGGCCAATGCGGCCAACATCGCACTGGTGACCTATTGGGAGCTTGGTGGAAAGCCGTTTGCCGGTGAGGCGCCCATGGAGAGCCCGGCGCTGAGCCACGCCTGCGAATATGAAACGAGCATGATGCTCCACCTTTTCCCGGAAAAGGTATGGATGGAAAACGCGGAGCGCGCACAACGGCCAGCCGGCAACGGCTACATTCCCTGGGAAGACGACGAGCCTTACCGCGGCGTAACGCTCTTCAAGCAAACCGCATTCATTTCGAGCAACGGCAGCAGCGGAGAGCCGCAAAAAGCCAGCGCCGCGAAAGGCGCACATTTGATCGGCAAAGCCACGGAGGCATTGGTGACGTTCCTGGAAGCATTTGCGGAGTGGGAGATTGGGGGGCGGTTGTAGTCAGGGGTGGTCAGGTATGGTCAAGTGTTGTCAGGGAGTGGTCAGGTGTTGTCAGGAAGGTCATGTGTTGTCAAGAAATAGTCTGGTATAATGGGAGATTGTGAGGGGTTAGCGAGATACGATAGGTAGATAGGAGCCACTACAATACCTGACCATTTCTGACTATATCTGACCACAACTGACATTTCACATATTTGTCATAAAAAGTAACCCATATGCCCAAACAGGAAATCAAGCATCCCGATAAAAGTGTCAGCACCGGCGCGTATTCTGCCGGTGTTTTGAAGAATGGCTTACTGTTCGTGAGTGGGCAGGGGCCGTTGGACCTCGCTACGGGCGAGGTGAAGCGTGGTACTATTGAGGAGGAGACATTACTCACGCTCGAACACGTGAAGAAGGTTGTGGAAGCCGCGGGAGGGACCATCGACGATATTATGAAATGCACCGTACATCTGGAAGATATCAACGATTTCGACCGCTACAATGTGGCCTATGCCTCGTTTTTCAAAGGCATTCTGCCCGCCCGCACCACTGTCCAGTCGGTACTCTCGGACGGCATCAAGATCGAGATCGACGCTATTGCACTGATAGGCTAGTTTAAGCACCCGTTTTTTGCATTGATAACAATGAGTTTAAAGGAACGCATCGGTACGGTTGGCCTTGGCCTGATGGGAAGCAGCATTGCTACCTGCATTCTCGCGGCGGGTCACGAGGTTACTTCGCTGGTCAAAGATGGAAGTGAGGCCGAGCCCGCCCGCAAGCGGATCCTGGGCTATCTCACGGAACTCAATGAGGAAGGTATGCTGGAAGAATCGCCGGAAGCGGTTGCCGGGCGCATCACTATTACGACCAATATCGCGGATCTGGTGGGGCATGAGGTGGTAATCGAATCGATTACGGAGGACTTGGAAGCCAAAAGGGCCGTTTACAATGCATTGGAGACTGTTCTTTCCAATACCGCCATTATCGGCAGCAACACGTCTGCCATACCGGTATCGGTGTTACAGGCCGGGTTGTGGCATCCCGAAAGGCTTTTGGGAATTCACTGGGCCGAGCCGGCGCATATTACCCGGTTTATGGAGGTGATTTGCGGGAAGGAATCGGACCTGAAACACGCAGAGCGAATCGTGCAGCTGGCCGAAAGCTGGGGCAAGGAACCCTCGCTGCTGCGAAAGGATATTCGCGGGTTTATCACCAACCGCATCATGTACGCCATGCTGCGCGAGGCATTCAATCTGGTGGAAAACGGCTATGCGACGGTCGAGGACGTCGACCGCTCGCTGCGCAACGACCTGGGTTACTGGATCACCTTCGCCGGTCCGTTCCGCTTTATGGACCTGACGGGCATTCCGGCCTACCTCACTGTTATGAAGGATTTGTTCCCCGACCTGGACAACCGACAAACGAGCCCCGAGATGATGGAAAAACTCGTGGCCTCGGGAGCGAGAGGCGTGAGCAACGCACAGGGATTTTACCCCTACACGCCGGAGAGCGCCGAAGCCTGGGAAAAAGCATTCATCGATTTCAGCTACGATATCCGGAAGCTGGCTGAAAAATACGCGCAGAAATGACAACAATCGCATCGGTCCGTGCCACGGAAGTAATCGTGCCGGCCAAAGCCGGAAGCCTTAATTCCGAAACGGTACTGGACAAGGACACCGCATTTGCTCAGAAATTCCTTACCGGAGAAAGCTGGACGGAGTTTGCGAACCAGCCCAAGTGGATCATCGAAATGACCCTAGCGAACGGGCTCACGGGCGTAGGCGAGACCTACCGCAGCGCGTCGGGCGAGCTGATTCGCGAAGCTTTGGGGGAATTTGTAGGGAAAGATGTACTGAAACTGAACTGGCGGCGCCTACCCGTAACCGACCAGCGCATTTACGAGGCATTCGAAAGCTGTGTGCTCGACCTGGTAGGGAAACTGCTGCACGTGCCGGTGTGCCAGCTGCTCGGCGGGAGCTACCGCAACACGGTCGATTGCATGGGCTGGACAGGACGGCGCACACCGGAAGATGCGGCGCAGAAAGCATTCGAAGCGATGCAGAAAGGTCACAAGGTTTTCAAATTCAAATGCTCCGACGAAGATCCGGTGCGCCTTTGGACGGAGGAGATCAAAAAGCAATGCGGCGATGGTATTAAGGTCCTGCTCGATCCGAACCAGCGCTGGAATGATGTGGAAACGACGATGAAATTGATGGAAGGGGTGGAGATGGACGTCATGCTGGGGCTCGAAGATCCGATTCTGCACGCGGATGCGGAAGGATTTAAATACCTGAAAAAACACCTTGGAATACCCTTGTACCGCCATATTTCGCTTCCCTACACGCAGGATATCCGCGACATGATCACGTTCGTGCGGGCGGATGCGGCCGATGGCTATAATTTCAATGGCTCGGCATACAACTGTGTGCTGCTGGCGGAGATCGCACATTTGGAAGGCAAGCCATGCTGGCGCGGGTCGGAAGTGGACCTGGGTATTTCGGAAACCATGGGCCTGCATATCGCGGCGGCGAGCATTAATTGCACCATCCCGTCGGACATTTTCGGGGAACTGGTGCGGGTGGACGACCTGCTGGCTGACCCCATCGAATTTGAAAACGGTGCCGCGAAAGTACCGCAAGGCCACGGGCTGGGCATTACGCTCGACCGGCAGGCGCTCGAAAAATATCAAACCGGAAAAATCCTAACCGCACATTCATGAAGAAGGCATTTTTTTCGTGGACTATCCTCTTCTTCTGCAACCTGATCTGGTCGTTCCATTTCACGTGCATAAAACTTACTCAGGATCAGGTAGGGCCCTATTTTACCGTGTGGCTGCCTATGCTGCTCGCTACGGTTTTCCTGGCTCCCTATGCCTGGCGGGATTTTAGAAAGGGGAACAAGAAACTCAAAGATGTACTCATTTTTGTACAATTGGCGGCCATCGGTGCATTTCCGTCGCAGGTGCTCATGACTTGGGGCACGCAATATTCCCTGGCGAGCAATGCAGCCATCCTGATCCTCGCATTGCCGGTCGTGACAGCGGTTTTTGCCTTTTTTATTTTGAAAGAGAAAATGAACCGTATCCGGTGGATCAGCTTTGGGATCGCGATCGTGGGCGTGCTGCTTTGCTCCACCGACGATATCCGGAACATGGACATGAGCTCACAATATGCGATGGGTAACCTGCTGATATTCCTGGCCATACTGGGCAACGGCTATTACAATGTCGGCTGCAAGAAGGTCGCCGAGCAATACACGGAAATGGAAATGGTTTTTTACACCTATCTGGTGATGGCGATCCTGCTCGCACCGCTGGTATGGTATTACGAACCCCAAATGTTTTCGGTGATACCGCATTACACCGCCCAAACCTGGACCGGTATGATCGCGCTGACGCTCTTTCACAACTTCCTGTCGATGCTGCTGTTTTTCAAGGTACTCAAATACCTCGATGCCACACAGGTCGCCCTGTCCAACTACCTCATTACGTTCATGGGATTGCCCATTGCGGCTTTTGTTTTGGGCGAAACTTTGAAAACACAAGCCATTATCGGTGGCGTCCTAGTACTCGTATCGACGTTGATACTCACCATTGTCGACAGCAAGGCGGCGCGGGAAAAGAAGCAGGAAGAACTGGTCAATGCCAATCCATAAAACCCTAAGAGTATGAATGCAGAAAACGAACTGTCCGGCGTCGTGCCCATTATTCCGACGCCATTCACAGAAGACGAGGAGATTGACGAAGCGGCCCTTCGCGACCTGATCGATTTTGCCGTGGCAAGCGGTATCGAGGCGGTTTGCCTGCCTGCTTATGCGAGCGAATTTTACAAGCTGACCGACGACGAGAAGTTGCAGGTAGTGCGGATAGCGGTGTCGCAGGCGGCCGGGCGTGTAAAGATCGTCGCGCAATCGAACCACCCGTCGCTGAAACAGGCGATCCGGCTCGCGCAGGCGAATGTGGCTGCGGGTGCGGACGTGGTGTCGCTGGCCGTGCCGCGGATTTTCAGTCTGCCCGAGGAATCGCTCAAAGCCTACCTGTCCGGATTTTTAGAATCGGTCCCCAATACGCCGGTACTGATCCAGGATTTTAACCCGGGCGGCTCGTCGATCAGCGTCGGCTTCATCCGCGACCTGATGGAGCATCATCCGAATTTTAAATACCTCAAACTCGAAGAACCGCTTTGTGCACCGAAGTTTGAGAGCATTATCAAAGAAACCGGCGGGAAAATCGGGCTTTTTGAAGGATGGGGCGGCTTGTATATGCTGGAACTCATCCCGCTCGGCATCCGCGGCGTCATGCCGGGGCTTGCGGTATCGGATATTTTGCAGAAAGTATTCACCCTGCGCAACCAGGGCGCGCATCAAAAGGCTTTCGACTTGTTTGAAAAGGTCATGCCGCAGATATTCTTCTCGCTGCAAAATATGGAGCTCTTCCATTATGCCGAAAAAGAGCTGCTAATGGCTCGTGGCATCCTCAAAAACAGCATTGCCCGCAAGGCCGCGTATATTCCTGACCCTTCGTCTGTTTCTTATATTAAGGAGTTGAATCAGAGGGTTTTGGATGTAATTAATGATGAAACGTGGGAAATCAAATCACTGGAAACAACCTTCTCGAAAGCGTGATTAAGAACGGAGAAAAAAGTATTTTTAAAACCGGCAAGTCTAAATCCAACCAAAAACGTGCTGGTAAAATGAACAATTTCGAGAATCAGGTTGCCGTCATTACCGGTGCCGCTTCCGGTTTGGGCCTCGTGATCGCCCATAAACTCCTGAATGAAGGCGCCAGAATAGGGTTACTCGATCTGAATGAGCAGGCATTGAACGACGAGTTTGTCGGAAATGCGGAGCATGAAGAGCTCATCGGCGTGGATGTCACGGACGAGCAGCGTGTGGCGCAGGCGGTAGCACGCGTGGTGGAGCGTTTTGGTAAAATAGATATTCTCATCAATTGTGCCGGCATTACCGGGGCCACCAATATCAAAAGCCATGAGGTGGATACGGCCAATTTGCAGAAAGTGTTCAATATCAATTTCATGGCGAGCTTTTACACTGCCAAGGCCGTGCTTCCCTATATGCTTCAAAACAACTACGGGCGGATTTTGCACGTTGCATCTATTGCCGGAAAAGAGGGGAATGCAGGTATGCTGGCCTATTCGGCTTCGAAGGCCGCGGTGATCGGCATGGCCAAAGTGCAGGGGAAAGAGTATGCCGAGACAGGCATTACCGTGAATGCGCTGGCGCCCGCGGTGATCCAGACGCCGCTCGTCGACGCCATGCCCGAGGCCCAGGTGAAATACATGACCGACAAGATCCCCATGAAACGCTGCGGCACGCTCGAAGAAGCGGCCAACATGGCTGCATTCATCGTCTCGCCCGAGAATAGTTTTGTTACCGGGTTTACGTTTGATCTTTCGGGGGGTAGGGCGACGTATTAGTGAACTGACCGCCGACGGCCGACCAACGAGAGCCAATCGCGGTCATGGATCATCGATGAGGTCAAATCTTGTATATTCTGAAAAATCATAAAAAACATCGGCGGTCGGCGGTCCGTGGTCGGCGGTCAAAATCTTCAACACATTACCTCCCATGCATTCTCCCAACACCCCGCTAACCTTTCTCTCGCCCATTGAAGGAGACGTGTTTCATGCATTTGACGGCGTTTTTATGGATGGTAAATTGGAAATTACGGTCAAAATCGCGGCGGCGGAAGATGCTGAAATAGCGGTGAACGGCGTTCCGGCTGTGCATGCTGACGGGCATTTCGAGGCGAAGATGCGTTTGGAAGGATATGAAAACCGGCTGGAAGCGATTGACGCGGTAAGCGGGGAAAAAACAGCCATTCGTATTTTTTTACTCCAAAATTTCGCCGGGCATTACCGGCTGTCGATTGACGACAATGTCTGGTTTTTGAGGGATATTCAGCAAAACAGGGACCGTTATGCGTCGCTTTTTGATAATCCATATCTCGGATTTTTGAAAGAGGTTAATGCGGAATATGGTACCAAAATCCACCTGAACCTGTTTTACCAGACCGACGGTTTCAATCTCTCTGATTTCACGGATCAATACAAAAATGAATGGAAAGCCAATGCGGACTGGCTCCGGCTGAGCTTCCACGCATTGCAGGAGTTTCCCGACATGCCGTATGTGAACGCCGGTTATGATGAGGTGAAAAAAGACTGTGATCTCATCATGAACGAGATCCGGCGGTTTGCCGGAGAGGAAGTGATGCACGCCGTCACCACGATCCACTGGGGCGAAGCCACCGCCGCCGGCTCGCGTGCGATGCGCGACGCAGGCTACGCGACGCAGGTGGGCTATTTCAATGTGGATGATAACCTGCCGTCGGCATCGTATTACCTCACGGTACCGCAACGGCGGCACCTCAAAAAGCGCTTTGTGTGGCGCGACACAGCCGAGGACATCACGTTCGTGCGGGCCAGCATTGTCATCGACACCAAAAAGCTGGAAGATATCAAACCGCACCTCGATGCACACGAAAAGAACGGGCAAAAGCCGCCATACCTCGATTTGCTGGTGCACGAGCAATATTTCTATCCGTTTTACTTCAACTACCAGCCCGATTTCCGCGACAAAATCCGCGCTGCCGTGCAATGGGCGGGAGAGAATGGTTACACGCCACAGTTCTTGACGGAATCAGTTTCAAATGCATAACACGCTCCTCCGATGGATCAGCACCGCAGGGATTTTATCAAAATAACCGGCCTCGGGCTCGCTTCGGCGGCACTACCACCGGGCGTTTCGGGTATGCCGCAGATACACAGCGCCGGCGCGCAGCAATTCAATATGTGTAATTACGCCGCTCCGAAGCTGGAAACGGTACGCATCGGGTTTATCGGGCTGGGTAACCGCGGAATGGCGGCCGTAGAACGCATGAACAAGATCGCGGGGGTGGAAATTAGGGCCGTATGTGATCTGCGGGAAGGGAAAGTCGCTGAGGCTATTCAACTGGTGGCGGGTAATGGACATAAACCGCAAGGATACCATACCGCTCCCGATGCCTGGAAAAAGCTGTGCGAACGCAACGACCTCGATCTGGTGTATATCGTGACGCCCTGGGCACTGCATACGCCGATGGCGGTGTTTTCCATGAACCACGGTAAGCATGTTTGCGTGGAGGTGCCTGCGGCCAAAACCATCGATGAATGCTGGGAGCTTGTCGAAACCTCCGAAAAGACGCGGAAGCACTGCATGATGACCGAAAATTGCTGCTACGACTTTTCTGAACTGCTTACATTGAACCTCGCGCGGCAAGGTTTCTTCGGTGAAATCACCCACGCGGAAGGCGCCTATATCCACAATTTGCAGGAATATGTGTTTGATAAAGAGCGCTTCTACCAGATGTGGGAGCTGAAAGAGCTTTCGCAGCGGACAGGTAATTTATATCCGACGCATGGCCTGGGGCCCATTTGCCAGGTAATGAATATCAACCGCGGGGATGCGATGGATTACCTGGTGTCGATGTCGAACAATGACTTTGTGATGGCCGGCACCGCCAGGAGCCTGGCCGCGAATGATCCGGATTTCAAACCGTTTGTCGGGAGGCCGTTCAACGGGATGATGAACACATCCACCATCCGGACTAAAAAGGGCAAGACGATCATGGTGCAGTTCGACGTAGCTTCGCCGCGTCCTTATTCGCGCATTCAGCTGGTGAGCGGTACCAAAGGCGCCGCATTGAAATACCCGGAGCCCGCGCGCATTTCCCAAGGGCACGAATGGCTCTCGCCCGAAGCGTACAAAGCGTTGGAAACCGCACACACGCCGCCCATCGTAAAGAAAATAGGAGAAGCCGCCAAGCAGGTCGGCGGGCACGGCGGCATGGATTTCCTCATGGACTGGCGCACCATCGACTGCCTCCGCAATGGCCTTCCGCTCGATCAGGACGTGTACGACGCCGCATTGTGGAGCTCCATCGGCCCACTCAGCGAGTGGTCGGTAGCGCACCGTTCCAATTCGATCGACGTCCCCGATTTCACCCGCGGCAGCTGGAAAACCAATGCACCCATTGACATTTCTATGGAAAAAGGAGGCACAACCGGTGTAAGGCTTTGAATTATGACTCCTTTTCCAGTTCGATAAAATCCTGACGTGCGGGTGTAAAACAATCGATCACCCGGCATTGCGTGTGGGCAATAGCGGAGTGCGGCGCGTGCGGCGGAATGTGGGCTGTCATGCCCGGCGTGAGCAGCATCGTTTCTCCGTCGATGGTGAATTCCAATTCTCCTTCCAGCACATGGCACCATTGCTCATGGAAATGGCTATGTTCCGGCAGAACGGTTCCGGCAACGATCGTGAAATGCCCGAATGTCTGCTGCTCCGAATGGCCCAGCGTGCCATAAATGCCGTCCCAGATTTTGACTACTTTATTGGTTTTGAAATTGACGAAAGGCATGGTGTGATTTTGGGTTAATGAGACTCATAATGTGCAAATGTACCTGAGAACCAAAAATTTTATATGACTGCCATAGATTTCTGCACCATTTTCCTACATTTGTACAAACCGCTCAAAATTTCAATATTTCAACATTGCGCAGGATCATTTCCATATTGCTGCTGGCGCTGCTGCTATACAACATGGTGGGCTATTCGATAGTCTATCTGTCGGAGGAGCGGTATACGATCAGCTCGGCAGGGAAAGGCTTCGTGGAGCAGGCAGCAGGTTCCGCGGATATTGTGATCAAAGTGCCGGTGGCGGTGCCTTATCAGACCAACTGGGACGCGCCGGAGCCCGTTCAAGGGCAGATCGAGCATGAAGGGCAGTTCTACCAAATGAAAAGCCAGCAGCTGATCAACGATACATTGTACGTGCATTGCGAGTTCGACCAGGGCGCCCGCGACCGCTTTTCGGATCTCGCGTCGAAGATCAACGACCAGGTGACAGGCCATGCAACCGGTTCGCAAAACGACGCGCATTCGAGTATTTTAAAGAATTTCCTCAAAGAATATATGACCGCCGGTCGCCAGCATGTGTTTTATGTGCTGGAATGGGAGCCATCGAAATACCTGGCCCAGCAATTCCCTGCCCGATCTATTCTGCCTGAAAGATATTACTCCATACCATCCCCGCCGCCAGACCTGGCTTAGTACATCTTCTTTATTCTTCCTGAAATTGCGGAACGTTCATATGTGTACGTTGCACGCCTCTGTATGGTGCGAGTAAGTATGCAGTTGCACATATGAATGCGCATATGCAGGAGGAAAGACCGATTTACTAACCCAGAAATCTCCTTCCCATGGCGCATATTACTCTACCCGATGAATCGCTGCCAGGCATTGTCGGCCTTTTTAACTTCCGGCCCGAAACGGCTGGCCCGCTGCAACTGCTGGCGGAAACGCTCCTGCGTGGTGAATCGCCCCTCACAAGCGGCGAGCGCGAACTGATCGCTTCCTATGTGTCGCTACTGAATGACACGCATTTCTGTCACACGTCACACGGTTCGGCTGCGATGGCGCATTTAGGTTATGACGTCAGCCTGATCGACGACATCAAAAACGGCTTTCAGCAGATCGAAATTTCCTCGAAACTACGCGCATTGCTGGATATCGCTGCCAAAGTACAGAAAAGCGGCAAGGCCGTAACCGACGAGGACATCGCAGCAGCCCGTGCCGAGGGTGCAGGTGATAAGGAAATCCACGATACGGTGCTGATCGCCGCGGCGTTCTGCATGTTCAATCGTTATGTGGACGGACTGGGTACCTGGGCGCCGCAAGAGAACGAGGCGTACCGCGAAATGGGGCAACGCATGGCGTTTACGGGCTATGTGCGGTTTCCGGTCAAGGCGGATGTTGTTGAGGTGTAGTTAGTTGTGGTCATTTGTAGTCATTTATGGTCAAGTATAGTCATTTATTGTCAAGTATAGTCAGGTGTAGTCATTTATAGTCAGGTGTAGTCAGATATGGTCGGATGTGGTCATTTGGCGAACATATTGACAACCCTTGACAATTCCTGACCATTCTTGACAATTCCTGACCACCCTTGACAACTCCTGACCATTCCTGACAATCCCTGACAACCTCTTGACCACACCTGAGAAAAAACAGTCGTTAACACAAACCCAATACCGTACCGTGCCACATATCCCGTTACCGGAGCATTTGCCCGGCATTACCGGCTTGCTGGAATACAGCCGCGTAACTGCTGAGCCTATACGTCAGCTGACGCAGTTCATTTTGCGTGGCGAGAATTCGCTGTCGCCCGCTGAGCGCGAACTGATCGCGACCATTGTGTCGCATAACAACGAATGCCGGTTTTGCACTGCTGCGCACACTGCGGCGGCCGATTTGCTGCTGGGTGAAACCGAAACCTGCGAGCTGATGAAGCAGGATATCGAAGCCGCACCGGTTTCCGATAAGATGAAAGCATTGCTGAAAATCGCCAAACAGGTGCAGGTGAGCGGCAAAGCGGTCACAGCCGAATCGGTTGCGAATGCGAAGGCACAAGGCGCCACGGATACTGAAATCCACGACACGGTCCTGATCGCGGGCCTCTTTTGCCTCTACAATCGCTACGTCGACGGAATGGCTACGGTTGCTCCGGCCGATCCGCAATTCTATACCGGTCTGGGCCAACGTTTAGTGGATCACGGTTACAACCGACTGCCGAACGGCTACGACCATTTGAAGAAGCAAACTCAACCCTCCTGACCTATTGAATCGAACCTCTATTAAAACCTAACCTATGAAAAGACTTTTACCCATCCTCCTCCTCACTATTACCCTGTGCTTCACACAATCCGTTTGGGGACAGGCGACGAAAGTATCGGGACACATTTTTGACAATGATTCCCAGAAGCCGCTTTCCGGTGTTTCCGTTTCTGTCAAAGGCAGGAACACCGGTACCATTAGCAATGCAGAAGGTTATTTTGAGCTAAAAACCAATATACCTACGACGCTGATCATCTCGCTGGTGGGTTATGCACGGCAGGAAAAAGAAGTGGCTTCTCCGGAAGGGCTGCGGGTGAACCTGGTGCCGGCTATCGAGGAGCTGAACCAGGTGGTAGTAACCGCTTCAAGAGTGGAAGAAAGCATTCTGCGGTCACCGGTGAGCATCGAGAAAATGGATTCCCGTGCCATACAGCAGACCCCGTCCGCCAATTTTTACGATGGTTTGGTCAACCTGAAATCGCTCGATATGGTAACGAGCAGCCTGACATACAAGCAAATCAACACCCGCGGGTTCAACACGACGGGCAACAGCCGTTTTCTGCAACTCGTAGACGGCGTGGATAACCAGCCTTCCGGCCTGGGTTTTGCGATGGGTAACCTGTTCGGTCCGCACGACATCGATGTTGAGAGCGCGGAACTGATACCGGGTGCCGCCTCGGCACTGTACGGCCCGATCGCATTCAACGGAATGCTCAATACACGCACCAAAAATCCATTTGAATACCAGGGACTCAGCGCCCAGACCAAGTTCGGTATCAACCACATCGGAGATGGTACCGACCTCGGCGCGAAACCGCTTTATGACCTGGCCATCCGATACGCGAAAGCCTTCAACAACAAACTTGCATTTAAAGTCAATGCATCGTACCTCAAAGGCACCGACTGGTATGCCAACGATTACACCGACATTGACCCTAATACCAACCCCGAAAACCGCGGCCCGAACAATCCCGGTCGCAATGCATTGAACATTTACGGCGATGAGGTGGCACAGACATTGCCGAACATCGGCCGCGTGTCACGCACGGGCTACGAGGAAAAAGACCTGGCTACTTACGGTGTTTACAGTCTGAAACTGGGCGGTGCGCTGCATTACCGCATTACCGACAAGCTGGAAGCTATTTATCAGGGAAATTTCAATCAGGGTACAGCACAATACACGGGTTCGAACCGGTTTGTGATCAACGATTTCAAGTTTGTGCAGCACCGGCTGGAACTGCGCGGAAGCAATTTCTACGTACGTGCCTACACGAACCACGAGTATTCGACCAATTCGTACAATACCCGTGCATTGGGCCAGCAGATTAACCGTAGCTGGGTGAAGGATTTGGCAGGTAATACCGTAGCTCCCAACAAGGCCGATTCGACCTGGTTTGCGAGATATGCAGCCGCCTACACCGGCGCGATTGGCGGCGTAACCCAGCAAAATCACACTGCTGCACGCGCATTCGCGGACGAGGGGCGCATCGCTCCGGGCTCCGACGCTTTCAATTCCGCCAAAGACCGGCTCATCAAAACCCGCGGGCTGGCCGGGGCGGGTATTCTCAGCCAATGCAGCCTGAACCACATAGAAGGGATGTATGATTTCAGCTCGCTTTTGAAAGTAATCAATTTGCAGGTGGGAGGTAACTATCGGAAATACTTCCTCAATACCGGGGGGACACTTTTCGACGATAAGGATAAAGACCTCACCAACGAGGAGTACGGCGTGTTTGCACAAGCTTCGAAATCACTTTGGAAAGACCGGCTGAAACTGACCGTTTCGGGTCGTTATGACAAGAACGAGAACTTCGACGGCCGGTTCACGCCGCGCGCATCGGCTGTTTTCTCACCGAATGAGAACCATCATTTCCGTGCTTCCTACCAGACAGGTTTCCGCAATCCGACGATCGGCGATCAGTATATCAAGCTGAATGTCGGCCCGATCATCATCCTCGGCGGTGCACCGGTGAATTCGGAGGGAATGAATGCCTATACCAATTCGGTGACCATCGCATCGTTCTCGCAATTTGCGGCGGCTTTTGGAGCAGATATGGCAAAGGGTGTCCCCTTCCCGCAAGCAGTGGCCAACAACAAAAGCAAGCTCGTGAAATCGGACGTGCCTTACATCAAGTCTGAAAAGGTGAAAAGCTACGAGGTGGGTTACAAAGGTTTGATCGCCAAGCAATTGCTGGTCGATGTCAATTACTATTACAGCCAGTATACCGATTTTATCATCAATACCGTGGTAGCCGCCGCGCCTTCGAATATCCTGGCCGCGGACGGCTCAGTGAATCAGGCCGCTGCGATGGAGCTGCTGGGGTCGGGCAGGCAGTTGTATCAGTTGTATACCAATGCCAAAGACAAGGTCTCAATTCAGGGTGTCAGTGCCGGTTTGACTTACTCTTTGCCTAAAAATTACAAGGTATCGGCTAATGCGACCTGGATCGATTTCAACATGGGCGATGCCGACCCGAACAATATCCCGGCTTTCAACACACCGAAGTGGAAAACCAACGTCATGTTTGGAAATGCACGCCTGACCGATCGACTCGGCTTCAACGTGGCCTGGCACTGGCAGGAGGCTTTCGACTGGTACGGTACATTCACCGAAATGCGCCCGGGCCGTGTGAATGCCTACAATTTGCTTGATGCACAAGTGAGCTACCGCATTCCCAGCCTGAAAACGGTGGTGAAAGTGGGCGGCTCCAATATCACGAATAAATACATCGTGCAGGCTTACGGCTCACCGGCTGTGGGCGGGCTGTATTATGTAAGTCTCAATTTCGACCAACTATTCCGCTAACGGGCTATGGAAACTTTGGAAATACAACGTGTGGAACCGATCAGCGTTAGTCAGAAATGGCTTGCGTTTATCCTCTGCGTGGTGGCCTATACCCTGAGCGGCACGGTGTCGACGCTGATGTCGGTGTACCTGCCGGTGGCTATTCCGGAACTGAAAGGTGCTGCGGTGAGCGAAGCGGAACTGGGCGAAATAGGCGCTTATGTAAATGCGGTTTACCTCTACGGCTGGATGTGCGGCGGGCTGCTGTTCGGGGTCGTAAGCGACCGCATCGGCCGGAAAAAGTCGTTGACGCTGGTGACGGCATTGTATGGTGTCTCCACTTGCCTGGTTACCATTGTTCCCGATTGGTATTCGTTGCTGGCCATTCGTTTCACCGCCGGAATGGGCGTGGGCGGGGTGTTGCTGATCACCACGGTTTACATCTCCGAAATATGGGAGGACCGAAGCCGCGCTGTGATCCTCGGCGTTCTGGCCGTTTGCTTTCCTATCGGCATTGTTACTACCGGCAGTCTTAATTTATTGTTTTCAAACTGGCGCACGGCGTTTGGCATCGGCTTCATTCCGGTTGCTGCTGCATTACTGATCTTTTTGCTTTTGCCGGAATCGGACCGGTGGAAGAATGTCAGGGAGGTCAGGAGTGGTCAGAAAAGTATTTTTGACGCTCAGAATCTGCCGAATGTGATTCGCGGCTCACTGATTTTCGGTGCCGTTCTGATAGGCCTTTGGGGGATATTCTCGTGGCTTCCCACGTGGGCGCAGTCGTTGCTCGCGAGCGGGCAGGACGGCCAGAAGGAGCGGGGATTGCTCATGATCCTGCTGGGAATGGGCGGCATTACCGGCGGAGTGTTTTCGGGGATTCTGATAAACCGATTCGGCAAGAAAAATACTTTGATGGCCACATTTGCTACCTGCGTGGTGATGTGTGGCGTGCTGTTTATCACCAACCGCACATTTTCCAATATCATTTACATCGAAACGGCCATGCTCGCATTCTGTTTCGGGATCAGCCAGGGAGCTTTGTCGAGCTACATTCCCGAGCTGTTTCCGTTTGCGGTGCGGGGCACGGCCACCGGTTTTTGTTTTAACGTCGGCCGGTTCTTTACCGCTACGGCGGTGTTTTTCATTGGCTCTCTGGTGACGGTGCTGGGCGGTTTCGGGAATGCCTTGCTGGTTTTCTCTCTGCCTTTTTTGGTTGCGTTGTTTGTTACATTCAGAAGCAAATGAGCTGGATTTTGCGTATTATCATAGGTTAATATATTAGGCAAACGGGTTCGCCGCCTGGCGAACCCATTTCTTTTAAATGCGCTAATTCCACAAATTTTTCGCCGCAATTATTTCGCTACAATTATTTCGCTACAAATATTTCGGTGCGCTGCACCTCTCTGATCTGTATGAAGAAGCTTTTTTACCTCGGAATCCTCGGGATTATACTCTACGAAATAGCGAAGGTGTATTTCATTATGCCTATGCCGGGCAGCCAGCGGATGAACAGCATCGATGCCGCTTATATACTGCATACCTGGCGCTGGCCGCTGCGCATTTTATTCTGGGCGATGATCGTGGCCGGCGGGTTTGCGGTGTTTTCCGGTAAAAGGAAATGGCTGCCTGCTATCCTGGTGCTGGTTGCAGCAGGAGTTATTTATGCAACCAATTTCGAAATGGCGGCGGACACGATGTTTTACCAGCCATCACAGGTAATCGAGCACAATGCAGCCACCAACAAAGTGGCTATGGACCGCCTTGTGATCGGTGTGGAGGCCAATGGGGAGGCCAAAGCCTATCCCATCCAGTATATCGGCTACCACCATCAGGTCCGGGATGTGCTCGGTGGGAAGCCTATTATGGTTACCTACTGCACCGTGTGCCGTACAGGCCGGGTTTTTGAGCCGGTTGTGGACGGCAAACCGGAGGTGTTCCGCCTGGTGGGAATGGACCATTTCAATGCGATGTTCGAAGATAGTGAAACCGGGAGCTGGTGGCGGCAAGCCAACGGCGAGGCGATTGCCGGTCCGCTGAAAGGGAAAATGCTTCCCGAATTGGCCAGCAGCCAGACGTCACTAAGCCAGTGGCTCAAACTGCACCCGGATAGCAAGATTATGCAGCCCGACCCGGTGTACCAGGCCAAATACGACTCGATGAGCCGTTACGAATCCGGCCGCGGCAAATCCGCACTGACTAAAACCGATACATTATCCTGGCAAGACAAATCCTGGGTAGTGGGCGTTCAGGCGGGCGGAGCGGCCAAAGCATTCGACTGGAACCGTCTTAAAAAGGAGCGGATTATCAACAGCCAGGTAGGGAATGTGCCGGTGGCATTGGTACTCAGTGCCGACAATAACAGCTTTTTCGCTTTTAACAAAGAAATTAACGAACCATTTACCTTAAAGAATGACACCATTTTCGCTCCATCCGGCGCGCATAATCTACTCGGCAAACGGCTCACCGGCGCCGGCAATGATCTGAAGCGCATCAATGCCTACCAGGAATTCTGGCACAGCTGGCGCACATTCCATCCCGGCACCGATCAATATTAATTCACTCCGCCGCTACTGCGGTAATACTTATGAAAATAGAACGATACAAACGCTGATGAAACAATTTTACTTAACAACGATCATTCTCTGTACCCTCCTTCAAACTGCTCACGCACAAACCGATAAAAAGAAGGATTATGATAAAGTGCTGGACCTGAACGAGGTCACGGTAGGCGATCGTAAGAATATCATCCACACCGAACGCCTCCCCGATGTTCACAACACTTACATCACCGCCGGTAAAAAGAGCGAAGTGATCCAGATCGACGGTGTAAACGGGAATATCGCCGAAAAAACCGGACGGCAGATTTTTGCCAAAATTCCGGGCGTATTTGTGTACGATATGGACGGCAGCGGCAACCAGGTCAACATCTCCACCCGCGGCCTCGACCCGCACCGTTCGTGGGAGTATAATATTCGCCAAAATGGTATTATCACCAATTCCGATATGTACGGCTACCCCGCAAGCCATTACAGTCCTGCGATGGAATCTATTCAGCGCGTGGAATTGGTGCGGGGGACATCCTCATTGCAATACGGCGCGCAGTTCGGGGGAATGATTAATTACGTTACCAAAGGGCCGGACACGACCAAGGCATTTACATTCGAAACCATAAACTCGGCCGGCTCATTTGGCTTATTCAGCTCTTACAATGCCATTGGCGGCAAGGTGGGCAAGCTGACGTACTTGGCCTACTACCAGAAGCGCCATTCGAACGGTTACCGCAAGAATGCGAAGTCAGATGCGCAGTCGCAGTATGTAAGTCTGATGTACGAATTCAGCAAAGCATTTCGCATTAAAGCGGAGCTGGGCCGTTCGGAATACGTGTACCAGATTCCCGGGCCGCTGACCGACGCGATGTTCAAAGAAGATCCACGCCAGTCGACCCGCTCCCGTAACTATTTTAATCCGGATATTTATGTGCCGTCGATCGTGATGGACTGGAAGATCAACCCCAATACCCAGCTGAAACTGACAACCTCGGGCGTATACGGCGCGCGTAACAGCGTGATGTTCGACGCATTCGCGAACGTGCCCGATACGATCAGCCGCGTTACCAATGCCTACCGCGCCCGCCAGGTGGATATTGATAATTTCAAAAGCTTTACTTCCGAGCTTCGCCTGGTACACCAATACGATTTTCTGGGTTTCCGGAATGCGGTTTCGGGCGGAGTTCAGTACATGCATAACAAGCTTCGTCGTCGCCTGCTGGGCAAGGGCACAACCGGCAGCGATTTTGATCTCAGCCTCACCGATCCGCAGTTTGGCCGGGATATGTACATGACCACCGACAACATCGCGTTGTTTGTGGAAAACCTCATTTTCATCACCCCGCGGCTGAGTTTCTCGCCGGGTATCCGTGTAGAGAAGGGCGGTACCGACATGACGGGCAAGATCACGTATTACGATCCTCAAAACCTGCCGAACACCATCAAGCACAGTTTTCCGCTTTTCGGGATCAGCTCTCAGTATAAAATCGCGGAGAATAGCCGCGCTTATGCGGGTTTCTCGCAAGCCTACCGCCCGGTTGTTTTCAAGGACATTATCCCCGGTTCCGTTTTGGAGCAGGTTGACAAAAACCTGAAAGACGCGACCGGCTATAACCTGGAAGCAGGCATTAGCGGAAATATCCACGATGTTCTGAAATACGACATTGGGCTCTTCCAGGTGTTGATCAACAACCGGATGGGTACCATTTCGATGAAAGATGCCAACGGTAATGCATACCTGTACCGTACTACCACCGGGGACAGCAGGACCCGCGGTGTGGAAGCCTATTTGGAATACACCGCATTCAAACAGTACAACGGCGCCGAAGCACAAACAGAACTGTCGTTTTTCACGTCCACTTCCTATTTCGACGCCCAATACGTGCGTGGAACGGCAGTATCGAATGGTGAGAACAAAAGCGTAGCCGGCAACCGCGTGGAGGGCATTCCAACGTGGATTTCACGAAACGGGATTCAGTTTCAATACAAAAAGCTTTCGGTAACGGCCCAATACAGCTACGTAAGTTCCAACTTCGCCAACCCGCTGAACACCGTGGAACCTTCGGCCAACGGTACGATCGGAAAGGTGCCGGGGTATGGCCTGCTTGATGTGAATGCGACGCTCTACCTGGGCCAGCATTACAAGCTGCGTTTCGGGATGAACAACGTTACCGACAAGCAGTACTTCACCAAACGCCCGACCATGTACCCCGGCGCGGGTGTATGGAGCTCGGACGGGCGGAGCATCGGCATTTCGTTTGGGATTAAGATTTAATTGTGCAGATAAGGATGGAAGTATGGCGCGGACCCAGATGTTTGCGCCATTTACGTTAATTATTATCTGATGAGGAATCTGATCGACATTTGAGAGTTAGGGGATTTGACGCTTTTAAATCCATTGTGAGACAGGTTTGAAAGTGGAATGATGGTGTTTATGCCAACTTGCAACCGGCTATTGAACACGGTCCGGGAGTAGAATAGTATTCCCACCCGAATGTTCCATTGCTCTGGGCGGACGTAGGATTTCAATGCTTCGCGACTTCTTGCTGTCAAATACCCTTCGTCGACGACCATGCCATTGGGGTATTCGGTTTCTTTCCGAAGCAATGCCGAGGAGTACCGAGCATAGGAGAGCCCGCCCACCAGTGACAACCCGCGGGTTAGCTGATATTGGTATTGAAGAGAAAAATCAAGCCCGAACGCTTTGATGAAGTTGGTGTTACGGCTGATTTGTTGAAGCGTTGAATCCGCGGACGGGATTGTATCCAGGCGTTGTGCGACGCGCTCCTTTTCACCAAAGTAGGAGTGCAGCGGATTGAAAATGAATGTTGCCGTGTGCCTCTTCCAGCTTTTAGACACAAATACACCAGGGATAGCGAGTCGTAAAGGATGCTTGTGACCGTCGGTCCCGGTTAACATATAATCGGGCGAGGCAAAAGCACGGTTTATATTCCATTCCGGTCCGAAATGCAGATTGGTCAACAAGGAGTTCTGCTTTTTCGGCGTTGGCTGGGCTACATTCAGTAGGGGTTTCTGAACCAGTTTGCTTAAATCACTTTTGGGTCCTTCGAAATGCCCGGGAAGTGGTTCGAGGCTATTGAGCAAGTGTTCTGAGGATGACGCGGAAGTTGTTTTTTCATGGCTAACAGGGGTGATATTGGTCTGATTCGTGACCAGGAGCCCGGTTGATTTTGGCTTGTTACGTGCACTTTCGGATTGTGCAGGAATATTCGGGAATGCGTTGTCGGGTTGATCCTCGCGTGAGTGGTTGCGAACGTGCGCGTTGCGCCCGCTTATCACGGGAGCATATGTATCGGATTTACGTGTATGCGAGGAAGTTCGGGTTGGCCCGGCATTATCCGGAATTTTCGGCTGTGCTCCAACCCGCGTCGGTGCTACGTGTTCCGACACTTTTTGCCCCCGAGTACCACTTTTCACGGTGCCTTCGTTGCCGCCGGTTTTTACCCGATCGGTTGCGGAGTTAGCGGTTGCCGGTATGTTGGCGGTATTCTGGCGACGAATAGCTGTTTTCCTTTTCTCGGTAACAGAATCCGACGTGCTTACCTTGTTGGCGGAATTTCTGTGCTCAGATGGAATGCTTGAAGGTGCAGTTGGTCGGTATTCAGTTTTATGACCATTAAAAACAACTAATGCAATCACCGCCGAAACAGTGACGACTGTCGAGATCAGTATGAATAACCCTTTGAATTTGCCAATGGATTTCCAGAGCCGGGCGTGCCATTTTGCAACGCCTGCTCCCTGATCTTGCGGAGCATCCAGCATATCGCTCATGCCCGCCCAGGCGTCGTCCGCCGGGATTTCGGGATCCGGGAGCGCGCCGTGAAGGAACTTGCTGATATGTTTGTCTTTCCTTTCCATCACAGAGGGTTTTCAAAAATTACTTTCAACCTGTTCCTGCTCTCGCTTAAATGCCATTTGACGGTACCTTCGCTGATAGCGAGTGAACTTGCTATTTCCTTCACTGAAAAACCATCCATGTAGTACAAGCTGCAAATGCGGCGCGTAGCTACCGGCAGTTGCATGAGGTACACGTAGATATCCGTTCCCGAAAGCTGCTCAAATGGATTTTCGGGTGCCACAAACCCCATTTTATCCTCAATCTCGACGTAATCGAATTGCTGGGTTTTCCGGTCCCGAAGCAGGGTGAGCGCGGCATTGCGGACGGTCGTGTACATCCAGCTGAAAAACTCGCCTTTGGTTGCGTCGTACTGGTCGATATGCGTGAATACTTTCAGCATGCCATTGTTGATTGCCGTGACGATGTCGTGTTTGTCCTCAAAAAAGTTCTTGCAAAGCGCAAACAGGACAGGGTAAAATTGCCGGTACAATTTTTCCTGACTCTGGCGCTCCTGCCGCCTGCAACCTGCCAATATCTGGTTTAATGGGTCCAAATCGTATTGAAATGCCTGACCGGCATTGTGCAGGCCGGTCAGGCTGGTTTATTTCAATGAAATACTTATAACGTTTTGGTTGTGAATACCACGCCGCTTTCATAAGGCCAGGTAAATTCGAAATGCTTGCCGGTCTTCTTGAAAGAGCCCTTGTAAGTTTTATTCTGGAAACGAATTTCAATATTCTTCTTGTAATTTTCTTCATTGCCATAGCTCGTGGCAATGAACCCCTTGGCAGTTGCTTTGCCTGCATCGCATTGATTTCCAGCAACTACACCCTTGATTTCTGCCGAAAGGCCCTCACCGGGCTGTGGCCAGTCTATTTGCAGATAGCTATTGCTGCATTCGTACTCTTTGGCCGTAGCTATTTTGAACCCCAGGAAATTGGCCGTGTCAAGAACGGCCGGCGTAAAGTAGAGCTGGTCCCCTTCCTGGATCACCTGATCTTTGTTCCCAT
This sequence comes from Dyadobacter jiangsuensis, assembly GCF_003014695.1. GTDB lineage: Bacteria > Bacteroidota > Bacteroidia > Cytophagales > Spirosomataceae > Dyadobacter > Dyadobacter jiangsuensis. The sequence continues at coordinate 49,782 of NZ_PYAS01000009.1, forward strand.
CAGTCCCTGTCCTGGCCGAAACCGGTGCCGGTGCATTCTCTTCCGTTTTTCCCCGTTCGCAGGCGACCAGCTGGATTAGCAGTGATGCAATGCATAATACCAGCCATTTTTCTCTTCTCATGACCATCATGTTTAAAAATTGAATAGATGTAAAATCAGGTGGCCACCTGTCAATAAAATAAACTGCGGAGGAAGGACGGAAGGTTGGGTAGCTTTCGAAAAAAAAGTTTGCGCAGTTCGATTAACATGCACTTTGTCAGTAAATACCGGATATTTGAGCGTTTTATTTTGAAATGAATACCTAACTAATTCACATGAATCGAATAGCCCTTTTCCTGATCCTGCTGACTGGTTATCCGGTTTTCTCCCAGAATTACGACGAAGCAAAAGTTCCGCATTATACCTTGCCGGATGTGCTGAAAACCACATCGGGCAAAATAATCCGTAACGATGAAAAATGGGAGAAGTTGAGGAGGCCGGAAGTATTGAAATTGTTTGAAGATCACGTTTATGGTCAGATGCCCACAGATTACGACTCTATCCGCTACGCATTGACGGAGGATGATGGGGCAGATATGGCAGGCAAGGCGATTTTGAAACAGGTAGGTATCACTGTTTTCAGAAAAGGGAATTCGGTACAGATCAATGTGGTCCTTTTTATTCCTGCACAGGCGAAGAAACCGGTGCCGGTGTTTTTGCTGATCAACAACCGCGGGAAAGAGAATACGGACCCGACCAGAACGAAAAAGAGTGAATTTTGGCCGGCCGAAATGGTGATTGACAGCGGTTTCGCAATCGCAGCATTCCATGTGAGCGATCTTGCGCCCGATAACAAGGATACTTATATGACCGGTGTTCTGCAAAAACTTTATTCTGAGCAATTGAAAAAGGAGAATGGCATGAAGGCTATTGGCGCCTGGGCATGGGGAGCTAGCCGTGTGATGGATTATTTTGAAACGGATAAGGACATTGATGCTAAGAAGGTGATCGTGGTTGGACACTCGCGGGGAGGTAAAACATCCTTGTGGGCGGCCGCGCAGGACCGGCGCTTTGCGGCATGTGTGACCAATTGCTCGGGGAATACCGGAGCGGCCCTGGCGCGGCGGCAATTTGGTGAGCGGATCAGCCGCATCAACGCCACTTTCCCGCATTGGTTCAGCAATAATTACAAGAAATACAATGACAAAGAGAATGCCCTGCCGGTAGACCAGCACATGCTGATCGCGCTCATCGCACCCCGGCCCGTATACGCGACCAATGCGTCGAAAGATCTCTGGGCTGATCCCAGGGGGACGTTTCTCGCGTTGAAGGCGGCCGAACCGGTGTATGAATTGTACAAGATCCAATCCGGATTACCCAAAGATCCGCCCGGGATCGATAAGCCGGTGATCGATTCGCACTTTGGCTATCATAACCGAGAAGGCGAGCATAATATGACGGATTACGATTGGGGGAATTTTATCCGGTTTGCCAGGAAGTTTTGAGATCTTACAGTTATCAATACCCGGATCGCCCCTTGGCCGCTAACAGGCCGCAGGTATAAAATTTGCGGGTAAATATGTAAAAGAAGGTGGAAATGCCTTCTTTTACCATTAAAAAATAGCATGATGAAAGACAGAAAACTGCCCGAGGACCAATCACTGGTTTTGTTTACCGATATGAACGGCGTTCCGCGCGAAGGGACTTATAAAAAGGCTTCGAAGGCATTTATTGAAGCTATTGGAGACGAAGGGCCCGAGGATACCGGCAATATTTATCCGGAAGAAGACATTGTATCCTGGGAATACCTCGATAAAAAAGACCGGCCCAACCCGGATATTATGATTATTCTTTAAAAAACCAGCAATGCGTTGTTGCTGGTGGAAGATGATTTCGACGGTCGCGAAGATTTGCGGATAATCAGGACATTCTGCGGGTCAGTTGGGTCAACATCCACCCTGATCACTTTCCCCGTCACCAGTTCGCGCCATTCGGGATAGGATGCGTCATAATCAAACGTTACGACCAGCGGTTTCTCCGCCAATATCTGCACCTTTAACCGGATGTTTTCTGTATTGAATATAGAAGGTCTGACAGGCTGGGCGTCCAGGATCAGCGCTTCATACTCTCTCCCGGTTTTCAGCACACGTTTCAATTTTCTGTTTTCTCGTACCAGCATCCATTTGCCGCCGCCGACGAGCGTAACTGTTGCAAAAGTGAGCGAAGCGATCATGTAAAGTGTGAGCATTTCCATTTCTTGGATAGTGTAAAGACTCACGAAATTGCGGTACCTGGGGCGCAATGGCAAGAAACAGTTAGTGAACGGAGGTTTTTGAGTAGTTTTAGGGAAGAAAGCAAATCCATCGAACCACCTGATCTATTTACCAATGCATTTCTTCTTTCGACTCATTCCCCCACGTCCGACCTACCACCTCGATATGTCCGATACCGAGCGGACGATCATGTTGCAGCACATCGACTACTGGACCATGCTTACGGATGAAGGCAGCTCTCTGCTTTTTGGTCCCGTTCTCGATCCGAAGGGGGCTTTCGGAATGGCGATCATTGAAGTCACTTCCGAACAAGAAGCGAACCAGCTCGCGCAGAAAGACCCGGTCATTGCTGCCGGGATTTGCACGTATGAGCTGGCGCCGATGCGGATTGGGGCGGTGCGGAAGGTTTGAATTTGAGAGCCACAAAAGAAAGGATGTTTTATTCACCCTTCACTGCACAACAAGTTTGTGTGTCGCAGAAGTGCTGCCTGCCTGGAATTTGATAATGTAAATTCCCTGAGGAAATGCATCAATGTTCATGGATGTGTTTTCGGTTTCCAGGCTTTGGGTCTTGATCGTGTGTCCGTTTTTGTCGCAGACTTGCATTTGGACCGGAAAATCCCACGATCTGTCTAAAAGCACGTTAACGCTTCCGTAAGCGGGGTTCGGGAATACTTGAACCGAGCCGCTTACCTTCTCGGGCTCGTGATAAACCGTTTTCTTTTTGGCCGAATAGGTAAATGCGATTGCCTTGCCCTTGAAAGCTGGATTGTTCAAATCGATATGCTGGAAGTGACCGTCCGGATGTTTGACGGTCAGTATTTGTCCTTTTCTGTCAAAACTAAAACCTTCTTTCAGATTCTGGGCAAAGGCTATTGTCGACAGAAATGTTACAGACAGTAAAATTGAGACTATTCTTTTCATACGTTGTGATGATTGAGTGTGGTTTTGTAATTCGCTATTTCACATCGATTAGAATGTCGGCAAATTGAAAGCCGATTTGCCATTCATTGAAAGGAGAGGCAGGGTTGACCAGATCAATGGTGATGACGTGATTGCTAACCACGACATTCCCGTCGAGGAATACGGAGAACCTTGGCTGGTCGAAGGGAAAATAGAGTACCGGCGTAACGATGTTGAGCATTTTCAGCCTCAAAGTATACTTGCCGATCGGCATTTGGTTGACAGCTATACCCACAATCGCGTTTTCCGAGTCAACCAGCAATTGGGAAATAGGTTGGCCATTTCCATCAAATACGGGAACTTTGACGCCGTTGGGATCGAACAGTTCAAACCCCATAAAATAATCCGATGTTCCGAATGCGGGAGGGATGAAGTTGGCATCGGGGTCGTTGCGGAAGGCGCGCAGCTCGATCACGAAGTTCTTAACAGGTGTGGCAGGAGGATTGTTGCTTCCTCCTGCGAGCGTTGAAAAGACAACCGTCCATATTTTGAGCCCCGGGCATGAGCCCTGGTTTTGGACATTGAACGAATAAGTCTTGTTGGGTTGCAGCGTGTTGGCTGGCACATTCATGGATGTAGCTGTCGTCGGCGCATTGTTGAAGCCGAATATCGGAATGCCGTTATCCATGATAGTGAGTAAGTAGTTGTCGCCTGGTTTGACCCATTGGCTGGGGTGCCATGAGAAGGTAACAGCTTTGGAGGGATCAATTTTGTCAAAATCGCCCGGGAACTTGGGCAGGGGTTGGTCGGGGCAGATGGGGTAGGAGAACTCGGCGGAGAAGGCTGATTTTGCATCCGATGGTCCAACGGCACGTACTTTCGCCTTTATTCCTTGTTTCGAATCAAACAGGAGCTGGTCTTGAATGTAAATGTCGAATTTGTCAGTGGTATACATCGTGGTAAGCCCTGAACTCTTCTTAGTCAAATGCAGCTCGAAGTGATCAACCAGAGCCATGTTCAGAGTATTGGCTTTCCATCCGAAACCCTCGCCCCAGTAGTCTTTGTATTCGATAGGCGATCCGTCTGCCGGGGTAGTCATGGCAGGTACGCCAAGGTTTTCGTTGGTAATCACGCGCCAAGTATTCAAACAAGTGCTATAAACCGGACCCTTTTTAGGTAATACCCTCACGAACAGATTTGTCAGATTCGTTAGCAGCGGCAAGCTCACGAGATCGGTGGTCAGGTTGCCAGCGGCATTGTGTGTCCGTATCATGTTGGTGAATGCGGCATCTGAGGCAATCTGGATCACGAAGGCATCCGCACCTGGCGCGGGGTCCCAGCCTACCCAAAAACCCATGGAGGATACTTCTTTTGCCGGGTCATTGGCTTTTTGACTCTTGGCCTGGTAAACTTCTGTGGGCGGAGCGACGGTGTAGATGCTGTCAACCTCCGACCATGCGCCGTTGTTATCGACGATCTGTGGAATGTTAGTCCGCAACGCACGCACACGGGTGTAGTATTTCTTGCCGTTCTCCAGAGGTGTGCTGATCACTCCCGATTCCTGAAAATTACCGGTGTGATTAACCGTGCCGAAAGAAACCAGGTTTGTCAAGGCCTTGTCGGTGAAAACCTGAAAAGTGTATTTCTGAGCTCCGTTGACCGACTTCCAGGTTAACGTGGGGTCTTTCCATGGATTAACCTTATTGTTGCCCTGTATCCAGCTGAAAAAAGAAGCCTTCTTTTTACTGAGTGTAAAAGCATGTGCCGGACTGAAAACCTGATAGAGCGCGCAAAGAGGATTGGTGGCCGTCCGACAAAAATTGGGGTCTGCCTGAGTGATACGCGCTCGGGCGTAGACTCGCTCCCCCGGATGGTAGTAGCCATTGACTGTTGCGGTGTAGGTTATACCGCCTTTGGGGTTAACGAGAGTCGTGAAATTGCTGACTTTGTAGGTTTGCAGATTTTCGGAGAAATCATATTTGGTGGACATCTTTACTTCCCATTCGAGAACAGGTTGATCCTCCCAGGTCAGACTCACCTGCGTGGTAGGCCAGGGCTCAACATCAAAGGTGCCATTGGCCGGTGACATGGTGAAACCTTTTTGGGTATTATCACAGACGCCTACGGCACACCATGCATTTTCTACTGCTAGATATTCAGGGGAATTTGGGCCATAAAGCTTCTCCGCGGCTTGTAAGGTCAGTAATCGAAAAGTAGGATAATCCGTGTTGACCGTAATATTTGGAATTGCTTCCCAGACGATCTGGATAGCCTTTTCAACGCCAATGCCCACTAGGTTGCTGTACCCATAACCCAAGTCGTTGTATGCTGAACCTTGAAAGCCTTCGCTGAGCAGGTAAAACCATTTATTAGTTATTCCCCCCGCCGGGTGCGGAAAGTAGTTTTCTGAACACACATTTACGTAGTATTCTCCATTGTAAGTATCGGCAAACTCTGCGGATTTCGGATCATCAGATGGACGTGGGATTGCTAACGCATATTCGCCGAATATCCAATTATAATTCGGGGGTGTCGATTGTTTAATCTTATTCTTGACATAAATCCCAAAAATATCGGCAATCCCCTCTTCCAATGCCCTGCCTTCCTTGCAAAAATCGTAATCTATCGATATGCCGGTTTTGTAGCGAAAAATAGCATGAAAGAATTCGTGTCCCACGATGTCAAGGACATTAGTGAACGGCAAGTTGTTTTTTAAGCTTCGATAGAACCTGAAATGGCCATAGGCCGGGCCGAATGAATAAAGCGCATAAGGTACATTAAGTATAGGTGCGGGGTCTTCGTCAATATTTGACATGTAAACATCGACATCGGCTAATCCTGTATTATTTAGCCCGGTCCACCCAAATCGTTGTTTGAATTCCTTCATCACAGCCTGCAGGCTATAAAATGTCTGCACTGCCTCTGCACTAAGGTAAGGCGTTGGATTATCTGTGAATTGGTTGTCGGGAATTGCCTTGTCCTCAAAATAAACTGTGTCTCCTTGGGAAATTCCATACAGGTTGATTCCGGGAAGGCCATTCTCCGGTAAAGCTTGTAGCCGGTAGACTTTTGCGCTTTGCGGATCCGGGTCAATAGTATACTCCAACGCCCTGAATGTCTGCTGCCCGTCGAAGAAACTCATAGCCGTGCGATCGACATTCTTTCCATTATAAATCTGCTGGGAAAACGAATTGTGGCCTACAATCCAGGCTTGCACAAAGAGAAGCAGCGTCAGAATTTTTTTCATGTTTGAAGTGTGCTTATAAGTGCCAGATAGTGTTTGGCAAGTACCTTCAAAAATCCTGATTCTGATAATTTTTGCGGTGGTAAAAAACTAGTATTAGTATACTATTAACCACTGACTAGTCCTGAAAAACCGACACGGGCGGCGATTCATACGCACAGTTTATTGTAAATTTAGGTGGCATTACCAAAGAGATGTGTCCAACTTACAACAAATCAACTAATTATTAAGTGCCACTCTTTTTATGAGCTAGTTACAGCGTTCAGCTAAAATGATTTCACCAGATATCTGGAAAGTCGACTAGGTGTAAAATAAAAGTAGATACTTTTATTTTTGAAAACCGGCGTCTTATTCTTGACAGGTCAAATGTGCTAATCCCCAAATAACTAGCAATGTGCTGTCCCTGTACAGTCTTTATAAGGCTTGGATTTTCCTTGCAAAATTGCTCATACCGTTCGACTGTGGTCAACATTTTCCAATTGTACATCCTAGTAGTGCTTAACCGTAAATTGCAATACGACAGCTTACCGGCCAATACGTGAAGTTCAGTATATTTAGCTAAAAGCTCATGGTAATCGTCTTTTGAAATCTCCCAAAATTCTATCGGTGTACAGCACTCTATATATTCCTTTGATGGTTCTTCAAAAAGAAAACTATCAATAGATAATACCAAATCACCAGCTTGGGAGAATCGGCTTGTCCATTCCTTTCTCTCTATTCTATAAAAGTTTCGAGTTACGCCTTTCATCAGAAAAATAAGTGTTTGTTGTCGATCATTCGGAGCCAAGATTTTCAAGATATCCTTTTTCTGGGTCAAGAAGTGGCAACAATGTGGAAGAGATCAGCATGTTCGTTGTCGAATTTTACGGACCAGCAGCGCTATCCTGGCTCTCCGATTGCCAGGCTAACATGTACTGCCAGGTTACACCTTCAAAATTGTATAATGCGAATTCCTATCCAGAATGACCCGGGTTTTTATAATTTGCATACTCATTCAACGAACTATGCAGATTTAAATTAAGATAGCCAAGCCATGTAAATGCTATTTGTGTATACATGGTTTGGCTTTAAGCACATATATCTGACCATGAACTTTAGGCGCTTTCTTTTTCTCTCACTAACATTCTTAGTCGGCTGTAAAGAACAAGACTTGGAAATGAATGTTCCATACTCAGGCGACAAACTTGTTCTGTGGGGGAAACTTCAGGCAAATTCATCATTCAAATTACAAGTCACGAAGACTTTTAATCCGGTTGGAAATATTCCGAACGATGTTACAGTAAATAATGCCACAGTTGAATTGTATAAAAACGGAAAAATATACCTGAAACTTTCGCATTCCGGCAAGGAGCCTGGATTCTATACATCCGATAGCGTGATTCAGGCGGGTGCCAGCTACTTCGTGAAGGTGTCGGCACCTTCGTTACCTATGGCGGAGTCGGCTGTTGTGACTGTGCCCGCCGAAATATCTGAGGTGACTGCAATACGGACACATGATGTTGTTCCTCAAATGAACCATCAAACTCCACAAGATTTGGTTACGCTATATCTCGCAAATAGAGACGATATTTCTGATAAGTATCTTAGTATTAAGCTGATGAGTTACTACAAAAGCGATACGCTTTCCAGCTATCCCTATGCTTCGGCAGACAATATACCTGCCAATGAAGAAGATTGCCATACTTGGGGAACGGAACCTGAGAAGCCAAAATACAATGCGGTTATAAAAGCATATCTATTTCCGCAAAGTCGCGTCTTCTTGATGTCCGGTCAATGCTTACCAGTACCGGCGATCCCACTGAAATTTTACGTAGAAACAGCAACTGGCTACAATTATACTGACCGAGCGTTAAAAGTGACTGCGCGTATTGGCGTAGTTTCCAAAGAATACTTTGAATATGCGAAAATAGAAAACAAGCAACCGGAAGGTGTAGATCACTTGGTTCTTCCTCCGCAGCGGGCACTAACCAATGTCAAAAATGGCTATGGACTTATTTTTGGGTCCAGCGAAAAAACCATAGAGCTACTATGAACCAGCCGTTTAAATATATTTTCATTTTGCTGTTTACTTCCATTGGACAGGCTTTTGCACAAAAAATTACTGTAAGTGGAACGGTTCGTGATGCTACAAGCGGCGAATTGCTCATCGGAGCTTCTGTTAGCGATAGCATTGCGGGAACGGGAGTGCAAACTAATGCATATGGCTTCTTTAGCATTGAAGTTCCTTCTTCGGGTCATCATCTTAAAGTAAGCTATGTGGGTTATTTGCCAACTCAAATAACCAGCATTGGCGATCTTGGTTTTCCTTTGGAAGTAAAGTTGTATCAGCAAAATAATCTCAACGAGATAAGCATTAGGGAAAATAAGCTTTTCAGTGCACCTATCGGGAGTTTATCCATTCCCATTCACAGAATTAAGGCGTTGCCGGCACTACTTGGTGAAGTGGATGTTCTAAAAGCTTTAAGCTATACCCCTGGTGTTTCCACTGGTACAGAGGGAAGTGCAGGATTATACATTCGCGGTGGAACGCCGGATCAAAACTTGATCCTTCTGGATGAAGTACCTGTATATAATGTCATGCATTTAGGTGGGTTTTTCTCAGTATTCAACCCGACTTCTTTAAAATCAGTAGATCTGTACAAAGGTGCATTCCCAGCCAGGTACGGGGGCAGACTTGCCTCTGTTATCGATCTTACCATGAAAGATGGGAACAATCAGAAATTCGGTGGGGAAGTCGGCATAGGACTGCTAAACCAAAAACTTACGCTGGAAGGACCTCTCATTAAAAATAAGGCATCCTTTATCATATCAGGTCGCGTTTCGACCTTAGGGCTTACTTCTCTATTCAGTTTACGTAAAAAGCCCAGCTCTGGCACAGGAGAGGAGCGTGTGTATCGCTTTTATGACCTAAATGCGAAGTTCAATTACCAGATCAATAAAACGGATCAAGTGTATATTAGTCTTTATAATGGCTTTGATCGATTCAAATATATCGAGTGGAGTGCCAGCGGTAATGGTAAAGAAACGGAAACAGCCATCGGGAATAATTGGGGAAATACTACGGCGACACTCCGGTACAGCAAAGTATTCTCTCAAAAACTTTTCGCAAGATTTGCTGTTCTGTATTCGAGGTACACCAGCGAATTCACGAATGATTTCCAAGACCAAAATATAAATGAACAGCCTGCAAATTTTTATAGGTATACCAATGCTGGTGTAAGGGATTGGGGAGCCAAAATCCAGTTTGACTATTTTCCGGTGAATCGACTGGGCTTGAAGTTTGGTGTCGACGGCACACGACATTCATTTAGCCCGTTTGTGACAAAAAGCAACTACAACGGATTGTTCGATAACTCCAAAGAAGGTCGGCTTCCTGCGTATCAGTTAGATTTATATGTTGACGGAGATATTGCTGTAATTTCGGGCATCCGGCTCAATCCAGGGTTACGTTATAGTATTTACAGAGTAAGCGGTCGTACATTCTATAATCCGGAACCACGACTCGGATTAAGCTATTCCCTTTCAAACAAATGGAAACTGAAAGCTGGTTTCTCGGTGATGAATCAATATCTCCACCAACTGACCAACAACGGCTTCGGATTTGGTTATGATGCATGGGTTCCTTCTACGGACAAGGTAGTGCCTTCGAGGGCCAGGCAAATATCACTAGGGTTATATAAAATTTTTCCAGACTCAGGCTGGGAACTATCACTTGAAGCATATGTTAAAAGGCAGAAAAATCTGATTGATTATCCCGATGGCACCAATTTCACCGGTTTGTTGGCCGATTCCTGGGATTCAATTGTTATTAAAAATGGGATAGGCAGGGGAAAAGGATTGGAATTTATGGTCGCCAAAAACGTCGGTAAGTTTAAGGGGTCGCTTTCTTACACCTTGTCCAAATCTGAGAGAAGGTTTACAGGCATAAATGATAACAGCTGGTTTCCAATGAAGTATGACAGGCGGCATAACGTTTCGATTACCGCCGGCTATGCGATTGGAAATAAATGGACTATCAATAGCGCGTTTGTTTATCAAACAGGACATGCTGTCACATTACCTGTGGCCGCCACACTGACGGAAAATAATTCTGACCCCAAGTTTATATATGACCATCGGAACAACGGAAGGATGCCGAGTTTCCATAGACTGGATATTGGTGCTGTCAAATCTTTAACAACTGCCCGTAAACGCAATGCTGAGCTGGGGATTGGGCTATACAATGTTTATAACAGAAAAAATCCTTTATACCTTGACCTTAAAATTCAGCGTAGTAATAGTGATTTCAAGCCGACAGGAATTTCCATCAAGCAGGTTTCTTTTCTCCCTATACTGCCTTATATAAGCTACACTTTGAAATTTTAGCTGCGGTTGTAACAAGTTGGAAGAAATTTGCTCTTTTTACTGTTCATCTCGGACGATATTTCTATGAAAGAAATACAGAACATCCTAATTATCTGGCTTTTTATCCTTGCATCAATTAGCCATACGCATGCACAAGAAAATTCAGCATTGAGTGAGCCAACCAGTAGTTCAGAGAATACTTCTTCTGCAGGACTGAAAAAAGGGCACATCGTTGCGACGTTAAATGCCTCGGCATCTGCGGCTAATGATATACAACAATTGACAAGGACTTGGTCGCTTAGCCCCCAGATCGGCTACCTAGTAGCGGATCGTTTGGTAGTTGGATTACAATTTTCAATGGGGAAACGGTACCAGCGGAATAAGTCGGGGGCACCAGGTACTTACGTGTTACCTGAATATCAACTATATTCTGCGCTCCCTGCAATCTATTCCCGCTATTACCTTCTGAGGTTCAAACTAAAGCCATTTTTGCAACTCTCCTCCGGCTATAATTTCCAATGGGGAAAGGAGGACACCGATGGTATGCACACGACCGTCAATTCTCAAAACTTTGCCCTATCCGGCGCGTTTGGATTGAACTTACGGCTTAGCCGAAGTATTGGCTTAGAGGCTCTATTTAATACGCGTTTTGATAACAACTCGAAGCTCACCGATGCAAATGAACTCCTCAAATATAGACTAGGCATATCAATATGTATCAATTAGTTGCTTAAACGCCGTACTGAGCTGTTTGTTAAACGTATGGATTCTTAGATTATCAACTTTGAAGAACACGACTAAACTCATTAACTTGACATTATCAGTGTGAGTGGTCGCTGACGGTTTTAAGAAGAGAAATCAGTTGCATAAAACGGACGCTCAGGAAAGTTTTTGTTCGGCGTTGTGCAAGCTCATTGTTTCCATAAAGACTATTGCAAATTTTATTGCAACAAAAAGAAAAAGGACTTAGATTTTGTACCCAAGTCCTTGATTTTTAGGTGGGCCCACTTGGAATCGAACCAAGCACCTACTGATTATGAGTCAGTTGCTCTAACCGAATGAGCTATAGGCCCTTTGCCAAACCTTCGTTTGGAGTGCAAAATTAGCGAATCGGTTCAATTCTCCAAATGAATACGACAAGATTAGCTTCTTTTGTCCGTTGGTTGTTTATTACTTTTACCAAAAAATCGATTTTGAATAAAAGGAAAATCATCAACGATCCGGTCTACGGATTCATTTCGATCGCGTCGGATCTGCTCTACGATCTGGTCGATCATCCTTACTTTCAGCGGCTCCGGAGGATAAGGCAACTCGGTCTGGCGGATATCGTTTATCCAGGCGCATTGCACACACGTTTTCATCACGCGCTCGGCGCCATGCACCTCATGAGCCAGGCACTGCGGACTTTGCAGGAAAAAGGCCATATGATCTGGGAACCCGAATCGGAAGGGGCGCAGGCTGCTATTCTCTTGCACGATCTGGGGCACGGGCCGTTTTCCCATGTGCTGGAGAGTGTGGTGCTCCCCGGCGTTCCGCATGAAGCGATTACGCTGGTGATGATGAAGGACCTTAACCGCCAGTTGAATGGCCGGCTCGATATCGCTATCCAGATGTTCGAGGGGAAGTATCCGCGCAAGTTTTATCACCAGATGATTTCCAGTCAGCTGGATATGGACCGGATGGATTACCTGAACCGCGACAGTTTCTACACGGGCGTCATTGAAGGCTCCATTGGTGCCGATCGCCTGATTAAAATGCTGGATATCAGCCATGACCAGCTGGTGGTGGAGGAGAAGGGGCTGTTGAGTATAGAAAACTTCCTGCACGCACGCAGGCTTATGTACTGGCAGGTGTACCTGCACAAGACGCTTCTGAGCGCGCAGGCGATGCTCACGCAGATCATGCACCGCGCCCGTGAACTGGCTGCGGCGGGTGAGCAACTTTTTGCAACGCCCGATTTCGCACGCTTCTTGTATAACCGTTTTACACTTGCCGATTTCGATAATGAGCCCGATTTGCTGGAGGCATTCAACGGATTGGACGATAACGACGTATGGGCATCTGTAAAAGGATGGAGAACACACCCAGACCCTGTTTTGTCGACGTTGTGCCAAATGCTCCTGGATCGGAACCTGTTTAAAATCAGCTTTTTTAACGAGCCGCCGGGGGAAGAGGTGCTGGCGCCGCTCCGGGAGCGGCTGATGGCGCGGGGGATCTCCGAAACGGATATGAAATATTTTCTGATCACCGGCGAAACCACTAATTGGGCCTATGCCAAAGAGCAGGACCCGATACGCGTTAAAATGAAAAAGGGAAATTTGCTGGATATCGCCGATGCGTCCGACATTCCGACCATCGAAGCCCTCACTAAGATTGTACGCAAGTACTATGTATGTTGGGGTAAAAATGTATCTTTGCGTGGTTAATCAGGACCCTAAAAAGAAGGCAGAATTAATAATTTTTACAACGTACACGAATACTATTACCTGAAATTAGCCGATAAAATATGAAATTTACTGTCAGCGAGATTGCTCAGATGCTGAATGGAACTGTTGTTGGAAATGATCAGATTACAATTAGTTCGGCTGCAAAAATTGAAGAGGGCCTGCCGGGTTGTATTTCTTTTCTGGCCAATAGCAAATATGAGCATTATATCTACTCCACACAGTCTTCGGCAGTAATTGTCAATAAAGATTTTACTCCCAAAAAAGATATTTCAGCGACGTTGATCTACGTCGAAAATGCCTACACCGCCTTCACAATCCTGCTGGAAGAATACCAGAAACGCCTCGCCGGCATCAAGTCGGGGGTGGAGCAGCCGAGTTTTATCGGAGAGAACAGCCAGACGGGAGAGAACTGTTACCGGGGCGCATTTTCCTATATCGGGAAAAATTGCGTGATTGGAAAAGAGGTGAAGATTTACCCGCAGGCCTGGTTGGGCGATGGGGTCGAGGTGGGCGATTACTCGGTGATCCATCCCGGCGTGAAAATCTACGATAACACGGTGATCGGCAAGAATGTGACGATTTTTGCAAACACGGTGATCGGCAGCGACGGATTCGGTTTCGCACCGCAGGCCGATGGTAGCTATAAAACGATCCCGCAGCTCGGAAATGTGGTGATAGAGGATAATGTAAGTATCGGCGCCAATGCGACGATCGACTGTGCGACAATGGGCTCGACGATTATCCGCCAGGGAGCGAAAATAGATAACTTGGTTCAGATCGCACATAATGTAGAGATTGGAAAAAATACCGTAATTGCGGCCCAGTCGGGAGTGTCCGGTTCTACTACCGTCGGCGAGCAATGCGTGATTGCCGGTCAGGTCGGTTTGGTTGGACATATTACGGTGGCAAACAATACTAAGATCGGGGCTCAGAGCGGGCTCGGCAAATCCATTAAAAAGGAAGGCCTGTCGCTATCGGGCTCCCCCGCCAGGGACCTGAACGAACATTTACGGTCCATGGCTTTGGTGCGCAGGCTGCCTGAGCTGGAAGAACGGCTGAAAGACCTGGAACGCAAACAGGAAACGTCTGATTTTCAGTAATACAGCATCCCGGACGCACCTTATTTAGAAAAGGAAATAGATATAATGAACGAAAAACAACAAACCATTTCTAAGTCTGTATCCGTAACTGGAGTGGGTTTACATACCGGTGTTGTCGCTACGATGACATTCGTGCCGGCGCCAGCCAACCACGGGTACAAGTTTCAACGTGTTGATTTACCCGACCAACCCATTGTAGATGCAGATGTCGATAATGTAGTGGATCTTTCCCGCGGTACTACCATCGAGCAGAACGGCGCGAGAATCCATACGGTTGAACACACACTTGCCGCCCTGGTAGGTTTGCAGATTGATAACGTGCTGATCCAGCTCGACGGCCCTGAGCCTCCGATCATGGACGGCAGTTCTATCAAATTCGTGGATGCGCTGCTGGATGCCGGTATCGAAGAACAGAATGCATACCGCAATTATTTCGAAGTTCCGGAATACGTACATTATAAGAATAAGGATAAGGATACCGAACTGGTGGCATTACCGCTTTCGGACTATCGCCTGACGGTGATGGTGGATTACAACTCTACCGTCATCAGCAGCCAGCACGCTTCTCTGAACGATATCACGTTGTTCAAAGACGATATCGCATCGTGCCGCACATTCGTATTCCTGCACGAGCTGGAAGCACTTTACAAGCAAAATCTGATCAAAGGAGGCGACCTGACGAATGCGATCGTGATCGTTGATCGCGAAGTGCAAGACGGCGAACTGGATCACCTGTCGCAGCTTTTGAACAAGCCGAAAGTGAGTGTCGACAAATCCAAGGGAATTTTGAATAATGTAGACCTGCATTATTCCAATGAAATGGCACGCCACAAGCTGCTCGACCTCATTGGTGACCTCGCGCTGGTAGGCCGGCCGATCAAGGCGCAGATCCTGGCGGCACGCCCGGGCCACGCTGCGAATGTGGCTTTGGCTAAGAAAATCAAAAAACTGATCAAGTCCGGAAAAGGAGACATCCCGCAATACGATCCTAACAAGGCTCCCGTATTCGATATCAACCAGATCGGTCAGTTACTCGCACACCGCTATCCGTTCCAGATGATCGACAAAATCATCGCGCTGGATGAAAACAGCGTGGTAGGGGTGAAGAATGTGACGATCAACGAACAATTTTTTCTGGGGCACTTTCCGGGGAACCCGGTAATGCCCGGCGTCTTGCAATTGGAAGCAATGGCGCAAACGGGGGGAATTCTGGTGCTTTCCAGCGTTCCCGATCCGGACAACTACTGGCCATACCTCATCGGAATTGATGCTTGCCGTTTCCGTCGCAATGTTTTTCCGGGGGATACAGTTATTTTTAAATGTGAATTCACTTCGCCGATGAAGAGGGGGATAGTTAAAATGAGCGGCCGGGGATATGTAGCCGGACAGCTGGTGTGTGAAGCGGATATGATAGCAAGCCTGGTAAAGAAAAAATGACTCAACCATTAGCATATATCCATCCTGACGCTAAGATTGCTCAGAATGTAGAGATTGAACCCTTTGCAATGATCCATGCCGATGTTGAGATCGGGGAAGGATCTTGGATAGGATCACACGCTGTAATCAACTCCGGTGCGCGTATTGGTAAAAACTGTAAGATCTATCCCGGTGCCGTCGTTTCGGCAACACCGCAGGATTTGAAATACAATAATGAATACACGCTGACGGTGATCGGCGACAATACGACGATTCGCGAGTATGCGACGATCAGCCGTGGTACCGAAGAGCACTGGAAAACGGTGGTAGGCTCCGATTGCCTGATCATGGCTTATGCGCACGTGGCGCACGACTGCCGGGTTGGCAACAATGTCATCATTGGCAATAATGTGCAAATGGCCGGGCACGTCCATGTGGGCGACTGGGCTATTGTGAGTGCATTGAGCGCAGTACATCAGTTTGTCAAAATTGGTATCCACGCATTCGTATCGGGTGCTTCGCTGGTACGGAAAGATGTGCCTCCCTTTACCAAAGCTGCACGCGAGCCTATTTCCTATGTGGGTATCAACTCAGTTGGCTTGCGGAGAAGAGGCTATACCAATGACCAGATCACCGAGATCCAGAATATCTATCGCTACGTCTACATGAAGGGCCTCAACAATGCGGAAGCACTTCAAAAGATCGAGCTGGAAATGGCGCCTTCGGACGAACGCGACGAAATCATCAATTTTATCCGCAACTCAGAAAGGGGTATTATGAAAAGCCCGTTCCAGACAACCGGAGCGAGCGAAACAGAAGCTCAATCATGATAATATGAAAAAGGGTCCGCTGCCGGACCCTTTTTCATTATTCAAGGACCAGAACCTGGTCTCCTATATTCAATTCTCCAAAATCCTGCACCGTCACATTCTGCCCGAATAATATCTTGTTGCCATTCCGGCGGTAGCTTGCCAGCGTTTTGAGCGGCTCGGCTCCTTTTTCGGCGGTTTCAGGGTTAATGGTCGTGAGTACGCAGCGTGCGCAGGGCTTCACTACTTCGAAACGCAGATCGCCGATGGTAATGTGCTTCCATTGATCTTCTGCAAATGCTTCGGTGCCGTTGATGACGAAATTGGGACGAAAACGCCGCATTTCAATCGGCTCCGCGAGGCGGCTGTTCAGATCATCGAGAGAAGCCTGTGAAATGACCAGGTATGGAAAACCGTCGGCAAAACTTACGTTCTCGTTGTGCCGCGCATAGCGTGGATCCGCCTTCCTTTGGGTCGAATCGGGCATTACTACCAGCCGGAGTTTCATTCCAAGCTGCCGGGTAAGCCAGGTGTCGGCTTCGTCGGAAACCGTAAGTGCTTCCGCGGTATCGTCCCACACTTGCACGGTAACGGGCAATGCGGTTACCGGTTTGTAGGGCACGAGTACAAAATCCGCCGGATCGGCGCGGAGATATATTTTCAATCCTTCTTCTTCCAATGCGACGTCTATCAGCGCCATTTTCGAATGGGCGCGCTGAGTGATGAATACATTTTCTTCATCAATGATCATCCATCGACGATCGTATTGGAGTCCTCTTTCTTCGGTTAATGCTTTGGTGAGCCTGATCCCGCCGAGGGATTTTACGGGGTAGACCCAGATTTCTGACAATGTCATGGCCATGATTATTCGATGGTCAGCTTACGTATACGTTGATTAGCTGAATCTGTAACAAAAAGATTTCCGTCTTTGTCCAAAGTACATCCCTGAGGATGCTTAAAAAGTGCATTTTCGCCGGTTCCTTCCTCGTACCCTTCGGTTTCGCCTTTGCCCGCGAGCGTCGTCACATACCCGTCGGGGTACACGAGGCGAATGCAGTGATTCCATAAATCGTTCACATAAAGGTTTCCGAGCTTGTCGATCTGGATATTACAAGGTTGGTTAAACATGGCCTGGCCTGCTTCGCCGTCGCGGTAGCCGGTGTGAGTAGGCATGCCGGCAAATGTAGTTACCATGCCATCCGGTGTGATCTTGCGAATGCAATGGTTGTGTTTATCAGCGATGAAGACGTTCCCGTTTTCGTCGAAATTCAGGTAGGAGGGCATGTAAAACTTGGCATCCCTCAGTTTCCCATCGGCATAGCCCGGTGTGCTTCCTGCGAAAGTAGTCACCTGGCTGTTTGCCAGTTTACGGATGAGGCCATTCTCGGTATCGCAAATCCATAGCACACCTGTTTTATCCAGTTTCACACCGTAAGGCCGTTTGAATTGCGCAGATGCCAGGCCGCCGTCTGCCGCCCCCGGGCGATTTGGCTCACCGGCCACGGTAGTAAGTGTGCCGTCGGGAAAGAGTTGGCGGATGGCGTGGTTTTCATGATCCGCGACGAATATGGACCCGTCGGGGGCCAGTTCGACGCCGATCGGGAACTTCATCAACCCCTGGTTGCCTTTGCCGTCTTTGAACCCCCCGCTCGCAGCGCCCGCGACGGTGGAAGTGCTGCCGTCGGTTTCAATGCGCCTTACCATGCAATTGCCGAGGTCGGCGGCGAACATAACGCCCTTGCTGTCCATGGCAATGTTGTACAGTGTCCCGAACTTGGATTTTTGAGGCGTCCCATCCTCGTACCCGCCGAGTCCGCTGCCTGAAAAGTAACTCGTGGTGGCCGTGTAGAGATACCGGAATGCTGCCGCAGATGCGACTTCTTTACCGTTCACTGTCAGGACGAGTTTTCCTAAACCGCATTTGTCGGGGACTAATGCTGATATTTCAGTATCGGTAACAGCATTGATGGTCGCTTTCAAGCCATTGATTTGAAGCGAAACCTTTGCTGCATCCGTGCCAAAATGCTTGCCCTGGATTTTGATAACAGTACCTTTTTTGCCTGAAAGCGGGGAAAAACCAGTCAACTCTAGAGGCTCGTTACCACCGTTCGCAGGCGGGGTGGGCGATGAGGAGTCACTGCACGACAGCCAGATCGCAGAAAGGATGATGAGTGTATATTGGATGAGCGCTCTCACGGGTTGACGACAAATCGGGTGGTAACCTGCTGTTGCTGCGACTCTACTTGAAGCACATACGTGCCGGCCGGAAGTTTGGAAACATCCAGCTCGGTTTCCCCGTTTACCTGCCGCTTTTCGCGGATCAGCGTGCGGCCGGTCATGTCGGTGACGGTCAGCTGGGTATTTTGCAGGGTTGCCGATCCTTCAATCCGCATTCTGCCCCGGATCGGGTTTGGGTATACAGTGAATGCGCTACGCGTCGGCTCTACCGCGGTGACTATTTCTTTCGGAAAAGTAATTTCCCAAATCTGGCCCTGGCCTTCGAGCACATATAATTTGTTATCGACGATCGTCGCATCGGTAGGCTGGAAAAAGTCAGAGGCAATGCGGTAGGCATTCAATGTGTAATCGTCGCCAGCTGCATTTTTCTTTAAATCGAGCATCAGCAAATCCTGCCCGGGATCCTGCATCGGCCCGTAGGTAGCGGAGCCTTCCTGGAAATTCAGCACAAACCCTTTGCCTTTGTACTCGCCCCCGAAGCCTGATTTTGTATCAAAAACCAACCCTAACGGTGATCTGTGGGCGGTGAAGGTGCCCATGGTTTTACCGTTTTCGCTGGCGTCCATCACCTTTCCGCTGGCCGGGTCGCGGTACATGTCGGCGTCGGGTCCGGCATTCTGGATCGGTTTGCGAAAAGTGAGGTTCTGTGGTTTTTTAGGGTATTGCGGATCGTCGTGAAATGCGCCGATCTGGTAGGCTGTGTAATTGCGGTTGATCAGCTTGTCGTCTGTCGGCTTGTATCCAGCAAACTGCATAGGCGTGTCGTTGCCGCCCATTTCCCACGGAAAACCATAATGCCCGCCGGGCCTTATCCAGTTCATTTCTTCGGGATCGTCGCGGTCGCCGGAATTTTCGACGCTGAACAGGTCGCCATTGGCCGCAAATGCAAGGCTGAAAGCGTTTCGCACGCCGCGCGCGTATACATAAGGCGCGAGGGCGGCAGAGTCATTGGGCAATTGGAGGTTTTCGGTATTGGCGGGTATTTTGAAGATGCAGGCTGTCAATGGCACTTCGCGCAGGCCGGGGTAGAGGCCCTCATTATCTTTCACCTCGCCATGGTCGGTGCGGGAGCCGCTCGCTATGAACATATCCTTGCCGTCGGGCGAAAAGCAAATAGCGCTGAATGCGTGGTCGAAAAGCGTTTTGGAAGAGGCATGTTCTGCCGTTTTGAAAATCTCGGTCCAAGCCAGTTTGCCGCCGGTCAGCTTGGCTTTCACGGCTTTCCCATAGCCCGATACACCCTGCGTAATGACCACATTGCCGGCCAGATAAACGCTGCCTTCGTGCAATGCAAGCCCCTGCATGTAGTTAATGCCATGGTCCTGGGCCGAGGCCAGTCTTACAATAGTATAATTCCCCGATCCGTTCGGAGTCAGGTGGAAAAGATCGCCATTCCAGGCGATGGTGTAAAACGACTTGTCGGAAGCATCGTACGCGATCCTGGTTTGGGTATCGGTACTGTCGATCCGGAAGAATGGCTTGATCGTCAGGTCGCCGCGGAGTGTGCGTGCCGGTTGTGCGAAAAGCGGGCCGGTCGCCCACAGGATTGAAAGAAAAAGAATGCCCAGGCAAAAGTGTTTCATACAATCCCATTTAGGTTAATACTATTTCAAAACTCCATCCTCGCAAGCGGACTGGCCGTCTGGTCGCAGAAATCGCCTGCTTCGAACTTGTAATGAGCCGCGATCGCGATCATGGCCGCATTGTCGGTGCAGTATTCGAAAGCAGGAATATACACATTCCAGCCCAGCTGTTCGCCGAGTTCCTGCAACGATTTGCGCAAACCTGAGTTAGCGGATACGCCGCCCGCGATCGCAATCTCCTTAATACCGGTTTCGCGGGATGCCTTTTTCAGTTTTTTGAGGAGAATATCAATTAATGTGAACTGAATGCTGGCGCAGATATCGGCTATATTTTCCTTGATGAAATCCGGGTTCTGCCGGACCTGCTTTTGGAGAAAATACAAAAACGAAGTTTTGATCCCGCTGAACGAAAAGTCTAGCCCCGGTATTTCCGGAAGCGGGAATGGAAAGGCTTGCGGGTTTCCCTGCGAGGCATATTTGTCGATTAACGGGCCGCCCGGATAGGGCAGGTCAAGCAGCTTGGCAGTTTTATCAAAAGCCTCTCCCACGGCGTCGTCGCGCGTTTCACCAATGATTTCCATGTCGAGCGGGCCGGTCACTTTCACGATCTGCGTATGCCCGCCGCTCACGGTAAGGCACAGGAACGGGAATGCGGGTTTGGGGTCGTCGATGAAATGCGCAAGCACGTGCGCCTGCATGTGATTGATCTCGATCAGCGGAATATCCAGCCCGAGCGCCATCGACTTCGCGAACGAAGTGCCTACCAGCAAAGCACCCAGCAAACCCGGTCCCTTGGTAAAAGCAATGGCATCCAGGTCTTTTTTTGCTATTTTTGCATCATTCAATGCTTTGTCCACCACAGGCAGAATGTGTTGCTGATGCGCTCTCGAAGCCAGCTCCGGGACGACGCCGCCGTACTGGGTGTGGATGAGTTGTGTAGCAACAACATTGGAGCGGATATTCCCGTTTGTTATAACAGCTGCGGAGGTTTCGTCACACGACGATTCAATGGCGAGGATATTCATACTGTGGAAAATATTCGCAAAATTAAGCATTAACAATAAGATAAGCAGTATCCCGCTGCGAAGCTGTATATGTTAAAATTCCTGAAGGCGCTTGGTAATGGTCTGATCGTGGTTGTCATCTTCGTGCTGCTGGCGCTTGGGATTGCTACCACCGCATTACAGCTTCCTTCTGTGCAAACCTGGGCGGTGCGGCACGTAACGGCCGAAATCTCCACCAAACTGGGGTATCCAATCAGCATTGAAAGGGTTAATATCAAGTGGTTCGACGTCGTTTCGCTGGAAGGGGTTTCTGTGAAGGATTCCTCGGGCGCGGACATGATCGACGTCGGCCGGCTGGATATCAATCTGAATGTCAACAACATTATGCGCGACTCGGCGAAGGAGATATTTCTCGACGAAGTCAATGTATACCGGCCTAATGTGCACCTGGTAATCGTGCCGAAATCCGGCGATCTCAATATCGACGGGTTCATTGCCCGCATTAATGAGCTCACGGCGCCCGCAGTGCCACGGCCGCCGAACGCGCCCGAAAACAATACGCCTTTCATTATCGGTAAAGCCAAGGTGATCGATGGTACTTTCGGTTACGACGATCCCCGCCAGCCCCGCGATCGTGGTTCGAGGGTATTTGACTATTCGCATTTCAGTCTCAAACACCTCTACGGCGAGCTCAGCGATTTCCTCGTTCAGGGAGATACCATTGCATTTCGCGCCAAAAACCTGAAAACGGTCGACAAGCAAACGGGCCTGGAAATGCACGATCTCGATACGAAATTCCTTTTCTGCCAGAAGAAAATGGAGTTGAAGGAACTCGACGCGCACATCGGTAACTCGCATTTGAAGGACGAGGTGATATTCTACTACAACCGCTCGGGCGAGTTGGGCGATTTCAACCACAAGATCCGCATGAAAGGGCATCTGGTCGGCAGCCGGGTGGATTCGCAGGACCTGGGATTGTTTTCAAGTTATATTGATGGGCTGAATGAGACCTGGCTGATATCGGGCGATTTCAATGGGAAGGTTGATGATTTTCTGCTTTCCAATACCGACCTGCATTTTGGCAAAAACAGCAGGCTCATCGGCGATATCGGCTTCAAGGGACTCCCGACGATCGAAGGCGTACTGATGGATATCCGGCTGTCGGTTTCCAAAATCGACCCGGTGGATCTGGTTCAATATTACCCGGAATGGGACATGCACCCCGATTTGCAGAAATTCGGCTACACGCTGCTGGATGGCACGTTCAAGGGAACGCTGGAAGATTTTGCGGTGAATGCCTCGGCCTCGTCGGAGCTAGGGGAGCTTTCTGGCGATTTGGTGTTTCATATCGCCGATGCCAAATCGACGACCTATTCGGGTGGGGTCAAAACAGCGTCTTTCAACCTGGGTACTTTGCTGGAAGACGAGGATAACTGGCAGGAACTGGATTTTGAAGGGAAGGTATACGGAAAGGGATTGGAGCTCTCGGTGGCTTCCGCGGACATGAACGCGCTGGTGCACCGGGTGGGTTTCCGAAATTATGACTACAAAAACATCCGGTTGAGAGGCAATCTGCAAAACCAGTATTTCAACGGACTGGTGAGTGCCCGCGACAGCAACCTCGTGGTCAATCTCGACGGCGAGTTCGATCTTTCGAAGCAACAGAACATGTTCGACGTCAAAGGGCTTATTGAAAGAGCCAATTTGAAGGAACTGGGTCTTAGCGAAGATCCGATCACGCTCCGTACGCAATTGAACGTGAATGTGACGGGTAATACGGTCGACGAACTCGTGGGGAATGCCAAATTGCTGAATACCTACCTCGTGATGACCAATAAAGAGCGGAACCTCGTGGTAGATACGCTCGTGTTGTCTTCGCGAAATCACCTTGGAAAGCGCCGTTTGCAGCTTGATAGCGAATTCCTGACGGCGAAGGTAGAAGGCAACTTCCTGCCCACGCAGGCCTGGAAGGATGTGAGTCAGGTTTTGGAAGAATATAAATTGTATTTCTTTGAAAACGAGGCCAGCCGGAACGAATACTATGCCCGGAAGCCGTTGAAGATGCTTTCGCGGAGGTACGATATCGATTACTCGGTTCAGACGCACAACCTGTCGAAGTTCCTGGCTTTCCTGAGCCCGGATATTTACATTTCACGCGGCGCAAAGGCGGAGGGGATCTTTAAAATGGATAATACGGCCGTGCTGACTTTCAATGCGGTATCGGATACGGTGAGCTATGGTAAAAACCATTTCATGAATGCAGAAGTGGATGTTACTACTTCCAAATTTGTGAACAGCGCCGAGGTACTTGCTTCCATTCTCGTGACGTCCGATAAGCAGCAGATCAGCAAGATGGTACCAACCGAGAAAATGGAGCTGGAAGGTACCTGGGATGTGGACCATATCGATTTCAATGGCGCGGTTCACCAGGTAAAAAGCACCAACCGGGCCAATCTCGCTGGGGAGATACGGTTCCTGCCGGCCGGTCTGGATATTGGTTTCAAAAATTCAAAACTCAATCTGCTGGATGAAGAATGGAATGTGCCTTCGGAGAGCCTGATTTCGATTGTGGGTGATGATATTACCATGTCGAACCTCGGTTTGGTGAGTGGCAAACAGCGCATTTTTCTCAGCGGAACCGCCTCCGAAGATCCGGAAAAGAGCCTGCTGCTGGATATCAAAAACTTCAAGCTGGCCAGTTTGAACCCCGTGTTCAATACCAAACTATCGGGTATTATGGATGGCTCGGCGAAGGTGAAAGACATTTACAACAGCGTTATGCTGGACGCGAATTTCGCGATCGAAGGCCTTGGGTATGGACAGTACGAATTCGGAAACCTGCTCGGCACCGGCGACTGGGACCAGATCACCAGCGAGTTGCAGATCGACGCCCAACTGAGTAAGAATGCACGTCGGGTTTTCAGCCTGGTAGGATCATACCGTCCGAAGCTCGAAACAAATACCCTGAATCTGAAAGCCATTTTCAATCAGGCGGATTTCAAAGCGCTCGAACCGTTCGCGGAGGGATTGGTATCGGATATCAGCGGAACGGCGCAAGGGGTGGTATCGATCAGAGGCGTGGTCGACGCACCCGTTTTGGAAGGCTCGCTTACGGTGGACAAGGGCCGTATGAAGTTCGATTACCTTCAATCGGTGTTTACATTCAGTGATAAAATCAATTTCTCCGAAAGCGAGATCACCGGTAACAATATTCTCGTGACCGATTCCGATGGTAACACGGCGACGTTGCGCGGCGGGGTCTTTCATGATGGGTTCAAGTATTTCTCCCTCGGTTTCAATGCCGATCTCCGCAATTTCAAAATTTTAAATACCATTGCTAAGGACAACGATATGTTCTATGGAACGGCCTATGTAACAGGCCCGGTGGCGGTGTACGGCCCGATCGATAACCTGAACATCGAAGCCAATGTGACCAGCAACAAAGGAACGCGCATTCATATTCCGCTGGATGGAGCTACCGAAGTGGTCACGCAGGATTATATCCAGTTTGTCAGCAAAATGGTGCCCGCCGACAGCACTACCGGCGCTCCTGCTGTCGATTCCATCGCGCGGAGCCACATTGCGGGCGGGATTAAAATGGATTTCAATTTCAACCTTACACCCGACGCGACCTGCGAGATTATTTTCGACCGGCAAACCGGCGACGTGCTGCGCGGGAACGGAAGCGGGCGTCTCAACCTCAACATCGATACCCAGGGCGATTTCACCATGGCAGGAACGTATGAAATCGAAAAGGGGGAGTATAATTTCACGTTGCAGAATGTCATTAACAAGAAATTCAATATCAAACCGGGCAGCAGGATCATATGGGCTGGTGACCCCTATGGTGCACAGCTCGACGTAAAAGCCGGGTACACCCAAATGGTTTCGTTGGCAGGCGTGTTGCCTAATACCGGCAATTTGGGGAACAACAGTGGGGATGCATTATCGAGAAGGTATCCCGTGGAAGTGACCATCGGGCTATCGGAGCGGCTGATGTCGCCTACGATCCGGTACGACCTCAAAATCCTGGATAATCCGTCGCTAAGCGCTTACCGCGGTCAGCTGGAAGCATTTCAGAACAAGTTGAAATCCGACGAACAGGAGCTGAGCCGGCAGGTGAGCAGCTTGCTCGTTGTGAACCAGCTATTGCCTGAAAGCAGCCTGGCGACGGTGGGCAGTCAAAACTTCCTGGGAAGCAGTATCAGCGAGCTCGTTTCGAACCAGATCAGCCGCTGGGCTTCGGGTATCAACGAAAACCTGGAAGTGGGTGTTTCGGGCCTTTCATTGGATCAGAATGCATTGAATAACTTGCAGCTTCGCTTTTCCTACCGCTTCCTGAACGACCGCTTCCGCGTCACGCGTGACGGGCGTTTCACTTCGGGTACCCAATCGCAAACGGGTGCTTCGCAATATGATGCGGCGAGCCTGCTCGGTGAATGGACATTGGAATACTGGTTGAATGCCAAAGGGTCGGTGCGGGTGAAAGCCTACAACCGGAATATCCAGAACAACCTGGTGTTCAACACCGGTACGTTCACAACCGGCGGTGTGAGCATGCAGTTTACCCATAGCTTCAACCGCTTCACGCGCTCGCCGAAGCCGGGCGTGCGGATACCCTTCCTGCCTGCGGATTCCATTCGTCAGGATGCCCCGCAGGATGCCAAACAGGATACCACAAGAAAGCTGATTTCAGAAAAAGACCCTACTCGCTAGTGCCTGCGGCCAGTTCATGCTTGATCGCATGAATGCGGTCGTTGAAATGCAGGTTTGGGAAATCGAGGCCCGGTACGCAAGTTGCGCCCAGGTAGTCCATGACCTCCTTCGGGTGCGGCACGCGCTGCCCGGAGGCAATGCTGATATGCTTGGAAGTGGTCCACAGCACCGTTTTGAGCTCCGTACGCAGGTCGTTGGTCATGAAATACTCGGTTACCATCGTATCTTCATTATAGTAGATCACGCGCGAGGTAATGCGCACCCATTCGCTGATGCGCGCGGGCCTTACGTAAGCGATCTGGTGCTGGTACACGACCCAGCTCGTGCGCAGCTCGCGGAACATCGCTTCGAAACTGAAACCATACAGTTTGGAAACCTGGTCTTCCCGCGCATTGAAGAAGTAATCGAAGTATTTGGAGTTGTTCAAGTGCATCAGCGGATCGCAATCCTGAAAACGGATGATCACCCTCGATTCCGCCTCGACGGGCATGTCGGATAGTTTGGCAGTAAACAGCATGGTTTTTGGTTTATCTTGTTAGAAGTGTCATTCTCCGCGGTACCGCACGGCCAGCCCGCTCAGCATATAGCCTTCCTTATTCACGCTCGTGTAGTATTTGTATTTGACGTTAATGATCGCGTCGGCGCCGATTTTCTGGGCCTTCATCACCAGCCGCGCCGTCAGGAGCTCCTTCGTCTTGGCGTCATTTCCGCGAAACATCATTCTTCTGTCCTTGGTTTGGTCGGCCGTAAGTGAATCCTCGCTCCCTATTTCCACCACCGCGAGTTCGGAATATGGGCGTTCCAGCGGCTGGTTGTCGTACAGGACCTCAATCGGATATTTGGTATTGGATGAAATGGGTATTCCGTTGCCGGCGCAAGCGGAAAGCAGGACAGCTGCAAGGAAGGAAAACAGGATCGGGGCTTTTTTAATTGTGGTCATTCTCTTTCAATGAGGGACAGGTTTGAAAACGCATATGCAACCCATACACGCTGAATACGACATTATGTTGCAACGTATATTATTTTGCCATTTGTCACCAATCCATTGGTAAATGTGATATTCTGCACTATTTTCAAGGATTATAAATCTAAACTAATGGTTTTTAATATGGTCATGAAATCTAAAAGAACAAATTTGTTCAGGTACGGCTCGCTTGTCGGAATGATGCTTGCTGCGATGCTGGCGATGCCTTCCGAAGCACAGCAGCTGCCGAAAGGCGTTACAAAGGTGACGTCCGTGGAAGGGATTACGGAATACAATCTTGAAAACGGCCTGAAAGTGCTCATGTTCCCCGATCCGTCGAAGCCGACCATCACGGTGAACGTCACCTACCTGGTAGGCTCGCGCCATGAAGGTTACGGGGAAACGGGGATGGCTCACTTGCTCGAACACCTTGTATTTAAAGGTTCTCCGAAGCATACCAACATTCCGCAGGAACTTACCGAGCACGGCGCACGGCCGAACGGCACGACGTGGTATGACCGAACCAATTATTTCGAGACCTTCGCGGCTTCCGACGAAAACCTGAAATGGGCACTCGACCTCGAATCCGACCGGATGGTGAACTCGTTTATTGCCAAAAAGGACCTTGATAGTGAATTCAGCGTGGTGCGTAACGAGTTCGAATCGGGTGAAAACAGTCCGTTCCGCGTGCTGATGCAGCGGGTTATTTCAGGTGGTTACCTGTGGCACAACTACGGCAAATCGACGATCGGTAACCGCTCCGACATCGAACGCGTACCCATCGAAAACCTGCAAGCATTCTACAAAAGATATTACCAGCCCGACAATGCGGTGCTGACTGTGGCCGGTAAGATCGACGAGCCCAAGACGTTGGCATTGATCAACGATTATTTTGGCAAAATACCAAAACCGACCCGCGTTCTTCCGCATTCCTACACCGTGGAGCCTACCCAGGACGGCGAGCGTTTTGTGGAGCTCAAAAGAACCGGCGACGTACAGATGCTGATGGCCATGTACCACATTATGCCTGGCTCGCACGCCGACTATCCGGCGATGGAGGTGCTTACCGAAGTGCTTACGACAGAGCCGAACGGCAGATTGTACAAAAACCTGGTGGATACCAAGAAAGCATCGTCTCAATTTGGATACACATTCCAGCTGTACGATCCCGGCTTTGTATTGTTTGGGGCTGAGATCCTGAAAGAAAAATCGCTGGACGAAGCCAAAAAAGCATTTACCGCCACGCTCGATTCTACCGCCACGTTTAAACCTTCGAAAGAAGATGTGGAAAGAGCCAAAACGACGATCCTCAAAAACTGGGACCTCGAATTCCGGAACTCGGAGAGGGTTGGGCTAAGCATCAGCGAATCTATTGCTACGGGCGACTGGCGTTTGGCATTCCTGTTCCGCGATAATATCCGCAAAGTAACACCGGAAGATGTGGCCCGGGTGGCGCAGTATTATTTCAAGCCTTCGAACCGCACGTTGGGAACATTCATGCCGGAGGCCAATCCGGTGAGGGCTGAAATCCCCGAAGCGCCGAAAGTGGCTGACCTCGTGAAAGATTATAAAGGAGAGGCTGTGGTAGCGGAAGGCGAGGCATTCGATCCTTCGCCTGCCAATGTAGAGAGCCGCACGACGCGTGTTGAGAAAGCCAACGTTATTGAAACGGCATTGCTTCCTAAAAAGACGCGTGGAAATGTAGTTGCCGCACGCATTTTCCTCCGCTTCGGCGACGAGAAGAGCCTGCAAAACAAGGCCACCATCTCCGACCTGACCGGATCGATGCTGGACAAGGGTACCAAAACCAAAACCCGCCAGCAGGTAAAAGATGAATTCGACCGTCTGAAAGCGCGCGTCAGCTTCTTTGGTAATACCAATCAGGCTGGTGCCAGCATTGAAACGACCAAGGAAAACTTGCCGGCCGTGATGAAACTGGTGGCGGAAGTATTGAAAACGCCGGCATTCGACGAAAACGAGTTTGAAAAACTGAAACAGGAAGAACTCGCGGGCATCGAATCGCAGCGCAGCGAACCGCAGGCCATTGCATTTAACCAGTATCGTCGCATTACGTCGCCTTACCCGAAGAGTGATGTGCGTTACGTGGGTACATTCGATGAGGATATTGAGGGCATTAAGGCCACGACGATCGATCAGATCCGCCAGTTCCACAAGGATTTTTATGGAGCGAACAATGCCTCTGCAACGGTGGTGGGCGATTTCGATAAAGATGCGATCCAGAAGATACTGAACGACGAGTTCGGAAGCTGGAAAAGCGCCAAGCCATTTACCCGCATTGCGTCGCCTTACCAGGCCGTAAAAGCCGAGAACAAGGCGATCGAAACGCCGGACAAGGCTAATGCGATGTTTGTGGCCGGGTTGAATATCCCGTTACAGGATACCGATCCCGACTATCCGGCATTGATTATGGGTAACTATATGCTCGGCGGTGGCTTCCTGAATTCTCGCCTCGCTACCCGCATTCGTCAGAAGGAAGGGTTGAGTTACGGGGTGGGCTCTCAATTCTCGGCGAGCCCGCTGGATAAGAACGGTACATTCATGTCATATGCGATTTATGCGCCTCAAAATGCCGAGAAACTGGAAGCGGCGTTTAAAGAAGAGATAGAAAAGGTGATGAAGGAAGGGTTTACGGCGGACGAGTTGAAAGCCGCCAAATCGGGATATCTGCAATCCCGGCAGGTAGCACGCTCGCAGGACGCGTCGCTCACGACGACCCTCAGCAGTAACCTTTATCTAAATCGTACCATGCAATGGGATGCTGATTTTGAGAAGAAAATCGAAGCATTGACACCGGATCAGATCAAGGCTGCATTTAACAAGCATATCGACTACAACAAGCTCGTCATCATCAAAGCCGGTGATTTTGAGAAGGCCAAAAAAGGCGCTCAAACCGGCGGCGCACCCGCGCAGCTTGGCGGAAGTGATAAAAAATAAGATTAAAATAAAATTAAGATTCAGAGAACCGGTCGTGAAAAGCACGCCGGTTTTCTGCTTTTAAACGTAGTACATCTTTATCTTTGCCGAGTAATATTTACACGGAACCTCACGCTGTCAATAGCATCCACATGAAATTGATCTATCATCCGCTTCTCAGAGTTTTGTTCGCCGGACTCGTCATTGTTCAACCTGCTTTTGCCCAAACCAAAAGTAAAACAGGGGCGTCAGCTCCCGCAGCGGCAACCAAGCTGGAAAGGCCCAAACTCGTAGTCGGCATGGTCGTTGACCAGATGCGTTACGACTACCTGTACCGCTACTACGACAAGTACAAAGAGGGCGGTTTGAAAAGGCTTATCAATGAGGGTTTCAACTGCCGGAACAACCATTACCATTATGCATTGACCGTAACGGCAGCCGGGCATTCGGCCGTGTACACGGGTTCGATGCCGGGCATTAACGGTATTGTGGGTAACGACTGGTATGACGTTGCGCAAGCTAAAAATGTGTATTGTACCGATGATAACACGGTTGCGACGGTGGGCAGCAGCAATGTAACAGTCGGTAAAATGTCGCCGCGAAATCTGCTGGTTACCACGGTTACCGACCAGCTTCGCATCGCGACCAACTTTCGCTCGAAAACCGTTGGAGTGGCGATCAAAGACCGCGCTTCCATTCTACCGGCAGGTCATGCGGCATCAGGCGCTTACTGGTTTGATTCCAAAACAGGGAACTTCGTGACGAGTACCTACTACATGGACAATCTGCCGCAGTGGGTTGCGGATTATAATGCCCTGAAAAAGCCTGCCGAGTACATGGGCAAAGGCTGGAATACATTGTTACCCATTGCGGAGTATACCCAAAGCTCACCGGACGATGTGCCGTGGGAAGGGAAACTTTCGACCGCTGCCAAGCCGGTGTTCCCGCATGACCTGACCGGCAATGCAGGCGACGCATACGGCCCGATGACCACTTCGCCGTGGGGTAACACCATTACCAAGGAAATGGCCATCGCGGCGATTAAGGGCGAAAACCTTGGCAAAGGTGCCGACACCGACTTCCTCGCCGTGAGCTTTTCTTCTCCCGACCGCATCGGCCATATGTTCGGGCCGAACTCGGTGGAGCAGGAGGATGACTACCTGAAACTGGATCGCGAATTCGCCGATTTCTTCAACTTCCTCGACAGCTGGGCAGGCAAAGGAAACTATACCGTATTCCTCACTGCCGACCACGGGGCCATGGATGTGCCGGCATTCTGGCAGGAGCATAAGTTGCCCGCTGGCTTGCTGAATGCCACGACTCTGACCCGCACCATCGTGAAAACACTGAATGATGCTTATGGCGAGGCTGAATATGTTTCTGCATTTGAAAACTACCAGCTTTACCTCAACAAGGCGACCCTGAAAGAGAAGAAGATCACCGTGGCGGACGTGTACCAGACACTGCGCGACGCATTGCTGGCGGTAGATGGCGTAGCCGATGTGATTAACCTGCGCGATATGGGTAAAGCGCCTTTGAATACCTATCAGTTGGAGCTGTTTAAGAACAATATCAACGCCAAGCGCAGTGGCGATTTGCAGGTATTGCTGCAACCCGGCTGGTTTGCTTCGACCATGAGCACCGGCACCGACCACGGCACTCCTTATAACTACGATACGCACGTGCCATTCCTGCTGTACGGCTGGGGAATCAATAAAGGTGAGACGCTCCGCCGGACCTCTATTGCCGACATTGCCCCTACAATTTCCGCGTTGCTGCACATTCTGCCTCCGAGCGGTAATGTCGGCAACCCGGTACAGGAAGCATTGAAAAAGTAATCTCGAAAAGTATTCCACTGCGGTCATGCCGGGTTCGGACAGTACCAGGCTCCGCAGTTTTTTTGTTTTATCTAAATCCCTTAATCGTGAGAAAATTAGCTTGCTGGGTACTGGCTGCAATGGCTACGACGGCCGTTTCTGCACAAACTCCCAAGAAGGCGGCTGCAAAAGCGACCGCGACAAAAGCCTCGACTATTGCCCGTCCCAAACTGGTGGTAGGTATTGTGGTGGATCAAATGCGTTATGATTATTTGTACCGCTATTATGACCAATATACCGAGGGCGGTTTCAAAAGAATGATGAATGAGGGCTTCAACTGCCGTAACAACCATTACAGCTACGCGCTTACGGTTACGGCCGCGGGTCACGCGTCTGCGTATACGGGCTCGGTACCCGCAATCAACGGTATCGTAGGTAACGAATGGTACGATCCGATTGCGAAACAGGATGTGTATTGCGTGGAAGACAGTACCGTGAAAACCGTAGGAAGCAGCAATGTGGCGGTGGGTAAAATGTCTCCCAAAAACCTGCTCGTGAGCACGGTGACCGACCAGCTTCGCATTGCGACCAACTTCCGCTCCAAAACCATCGGCGTGGCGATCAAAGACCGCGGCTCGATCCTGCCCGCAGGCCATGCTGCGAATGCCGCCTACTGGTTTGACTCCAAAACCGGTAACTGGGTGAGCAGTACCTATTACATGGACGACCTGCCGCAATGGGCCAAAGATTACAATGCGAAGAAAATGCCTGCCGCTTATGCGCAAAAGGGCTGGGACCTCCTGCTGACAGCGGACGCGTACACGCAGAGCTCTCCCGACGATGTACCCTGGGAAGGGAAGCTGCCCGGAGCGAAAAAACCGGTATTCCCTTATGAACTCGTTGGAATGGCGGGTGATGCATTCGGGATTGTGACCGACACCCCGTGGGGTAACACCATCACGAAGGAAATGGCTATCGAGGCGATCAAAGGCGAGCAGCTTGGAAAAGGGAAAGATACCGACTTCCTGGCAATCAGCTTTTCATCGACCGACAAGATTGGCCACCGTGTAGGACCGAACTCGGTAGAGCAACAGGACGATTTCCTGCGCCTGGATCGCGAGTTTGCCGACTTGTTCAACTTCCTCGACGGCTGGGTAGGAAAAGGCCAATATACCGTATTCCTCACCGCCGACCACGGAGTGGTGGATGTTCCGGGCTTCGCGAAGGAGCATAAGCTGCCGGCCGGCCTCGTCGACCGTAAGTTGCTCACCAATGCCGTTACCGACGCGCTGAATGAGGCTTTTGGAAAAGATAAATATGTGGTGGCGACGGATAACAACCAGCTTTATTTTGACCACGGACTGCTGAGAAAAAAGAACATCACCATCGCAGCCGTGCACAGCGTGGTACGCGACGCAGCATTGACGGTACCGGGCATTGCAGACGTGATCGACCTGACCGATATGGGCAAGGCGCCGCTCAATACCTACCAGCTGGAGCTGTACAAAAACAACGTGAATGCGAAGCGCAGCGGCGATTTGCAGGTAATATCGCAGCCTGGCTGGTTCTACGGAACGTCCACCGGAACCTCGCACGGAACGCCTTACAATTACGACACCCAGGTGCCGTTTGTGATGTTTGGCTGGGGGATCAAACAAGGGGAAACTGTGAAAAGAACGTCTGTTTGCGACATCGCCCCGACGATCGCTTCATTGCTGCACATTTTGCCAGCCAGCGGCAACATCGGGCATCCGGTAGAGGAGGCGCTGAAAAAGTAATTTTAGAATGAAATTGAAAAGCCGTGGGTTCGAGTAGATCGGGCCCACGGCTTTTTGTTTGGGTTAATATTAGAGATCAGGATTCTTCTACGATGAGGACAATGCCCTCTGTTTTTTTAATCACCACTTTACTGCCCGCTGGGATATTATGATGGTTTTCCGAAATGGCTTTCCATTCGGCGCCCCGGTAGTAGATCCGGCCTTCGCCATTACCGGGAATATCGCGGATCACCATGGCGGTTTCGCCGGTGAACTCACTGTATTCTGCTGCGGAACGGCGTTCGAGCAAATTGCGGGCGTGTTTCCGGAGTACGAGTAGTGAAACCAACGAAATGGCCGAAAAAGCCAGTATCTGGCTTTCGGTGCTCGGCAGTAGCCCGATAGACGTGAGAAGGGAAGTCAATAATGCGCCGGCCGCAAAAAAAACGAATACAAGCAGGACGCTGACCAGCTCTGCCAGCAGCATTACCAGCCCTACGATGAGCCAAATCTGAGGTAAGGTCAAATCCATGATACTATTGCTTGTGTTCCGACGATTTGACTACGGTTAATGCCGTCGCGATGAGCGAACCCATGTCGGCGAGGTTGGCCGGGAGGATGAGCGTGTTGCCGGCTTTGGCTATTTTCCCGAATTGCTCTACATAATTTTCGGCCACCTTTAATTGCACAGCCTCGGCGCCACCTTCCTCACGGATCGCCTGGGCTACCAAACGGATACTTTCGGCCGTAGCTTCTGCTACCGATTTCAATGCCGAGGCCTCACCTTCCGCTTCGTTGATTTGACGCAGGCGAATACCTTCCGATTCCAGTACCACTTTCTGTTTCTGGCCCTCAGCTACGTTAATGGCCGCCTGCTTTTCACCATCCGATTGCAGGATCACCGCACGTCGTTCGCGTTCAGCTTGCATTTGCTTTTCCATCGCATTCAATACGCTTTGCGGTGGGGTAATGTTCTTGATTTCGTAGCGAAGCACCTTCACGCCCCAGCCTGTGGCCGCTTCATCGATCGATTCCACCACAGCACGGTTGATTGTCATACGTTCCTCGAATGTCTTGTCGAGGTCGAGCTTGCCGATCTCACTCCGCATGGTGGTTTGCGCCAGCTGGATTACCGCAAATGTGTAATCCGAAATACCATAAGCCGCTTTACGAGGGTCGATTACCTGGATGAATATGACCCCGTCCATGCGCACCTGCACATTGTCGCGGGTGATACAGATCTGCTCGGGAATGTCAACAGCCGCTTCTTTGAGCGTGTACTTATAAGCGATCCGGTCGAAAAAGGGAATGATGAAGTTGACGCCCGGTTGCAGGACGGCGTAAAATTTTCCCAAACGTTCCAGAATGTAAGCACTTTGCTGTGGGACAACCTTGACGGTCATCAGAATGGTGAGCACCACCAGGACGAGCAGAACAATGAAAGGGGTCATAACAAGTCGGTTTAAGGTCTATGGCGAAAATAGCACGAAGTAGCGTTCAATCCTATCGCTCTCGGACTAATGTCAGGTAACGGTGCCCGTCGGTCGATGTCCCGGATAAATGGTCGGGCGGTTAAAAGATCAACAGCTTCCGCCGGCCCAGATCTTCGCCCGCGCTTGTTCGTAAGCGCATCACGTATACGCCTGCGGGTAAACGCGAAACGTTGAAAGTGAAGTTCTGAGCCATTGTGACTTCCAGAATTTTACGACCGTAGCAGTTGTAAAGCTCGCCTGTGTAACCTTCATTTTGTCCATCGGAGGCATTTTCAATATGAATCTCGTAAACAGGGTAACCGACCGGAATGATCACCCATTCAACTTGCTTGCAGGGCAATTTGATGAAGCGCATGGCCGAGTTTTCATGCGTGCTGTCGTTATCCGTGATTTGCAGACGATAATAGTTTGATGCATCGGGGTAAGAGTCCTCGAAATGATAGTAAGACGTGGTATTGGGAGAGCCCGATGCCTCAATGCGGCCTATTTCATGAAAGTTCCTGGCATCTTTGCTGCGCTGCACTGAAAAGTGGGACGCATTTACTTCCTCCGATGTGCTCCAATCCAGCCGGACTTTGCAGTTTTCGGCTTTGACCGAAAAATCCTTTAATCGAACTGGTAACGGATTGGTAACAACGCTACTCAAATACGCAAATACCGCCGCGGTTACGGCGATCTCCTGAACGGTAAATTCAGACATTTCAACGGCCTGACGGGCATCGGTATAGCGGCGAAGCACGGGGTAAGGGTCTTCTTTCTTGTAGCCGTAAGGATACCGGTTCAACGAGTCCTGGATTACAAAACTCGACAGGCGGTTCATCAGCAGAGAAGCCGCCGGTCCGAAAACGGGCACACCGGGTACGGGTTGAGCGTATTGGCCAGGCACGGTCGACCAATGCAATGGGTACATCGGTGAATGCACACTGGCGCCTGTGATGAAGCATTGCGCCAGCGGATTGTTACCCAACGGAATATCAACCTGGATTTTAGCATAATCCAGTAATTCCTGCTTTTGGAGCAGGTGCGCAAACATGATGTAGTCAAAAGCGTAGCTTTGGGCCATTCCAAAGGAACCGTAGCCCACATATCCTTTGAAGTGGTGGTAGGCACCATGATAGGCATGGATTTTCATGGTCCTGTTGTAGTAGTTGACCAGCACCTCGTTGGTTAGCTTGTTTTTGAATTCATCTACAAATGCATTGTTTATATTGAAAGTCGTAGTTGCATAGGCCCACGCCGCTTTGAAAGTGTGCTGTTGCCAGCTCATAGTCGCGTGAAACTGGTGCGGTATCTGGCCATACCATTCATTGAAATCCGCATTGTATTGTGCTTCACCGGTTGTTTTGTACAGTTCCGCTGCGGCCCACGCACGGTTGTCGGCGTCGATCGGGTCGGGGTAGGGACCGGCGGAAATGCCCGGCATATTGACCGGCGGCGTAGGGGTGGTGTGACTTTTCAGGAACGTCCATGCATTTCGCGCTTTTTCGAGGCACAGCGCGGCATAAGCAGCATCGAAGTTCTTGAAATTTCTCGCAGCCATAGCCATGGCGGCAGCGAACAGGGCAGTCGACTGCGTCGTTTTCTCGGAAATGTAAAGGGTATTTTGTTCCTCGCCCGGCAGGCCTTGTGACCAGGTGGCCGGGGTGACGCGAAAATACACGCCGCCGTCGGGTGCCTGCATTTGCAACAGCCAATCGGTTTCGTATCTGGCCTCGTCGAGCCAGTCGGGGATGCCGTTGCCGCTTTCCGGAATGTCGAGGTGGTTATCCGGGAATTTTTGAGGGTATATTTCAAATGCGGTGAACATGATGAACAACGCGCTGGCTGCTGTGGGGACGTAACGTCCGTAGTCACCGGCATCGAGCCAGCCACCGTGTATTGGCAGTTCTGTGCCCGGCGGGTAATCAGAGGCTGAGTAAAGTGGCGAATTAAGGTGCGATGCGTGGATTTGTGCGGTTTGGGCAGGTAATCCTTCACGGGCCCATACGCCTCCGTAAGCGGCTTCAATTTCCTCTGATCGCTGGTAGTATAATGCTCTGGCTGTGTTGAAATAGAGTGTGTCGTAGCAGTCCGAAGCGATCGTAAACACTTCGGAACGGCCGTACCCGGGTATATAAACGTAGTATTTGCCCGGTGTTTCCAAGGCTGAAAAATCCATTTCAAATACGATTTCCCCGCTGAATGCGGAATCTGACCGGAGATACTGACAAGTTCCGTTGAACGCGACCTGCTGATTTTCGCCGATTACCTGAAAAGCAGGTGGTGCCAGTGTGTCTATGGGCATAAACCAGGCATCTCCCAGGAACCGGCCCAATTTCCCAAGCTTGGGGCTTTCGGGCAGATAACCTACCTCGTTTGCTTTTACATTTCCCAGGATTTCGGCGTCGCTAAAAATGAAAGTGGTATCCAGGCTTGCGGCATTACCGTCGGTATCGATGATGTTGTCGACCAGCAAATGGTAAGAACTACTGTTTTTCAGAGGTTTTTCAAAAATCAAGTACAATTCAAAAACGATAGAGGGTTCGTCCGAAGGAGTGAGTCCCTTTACGAAGCTATGCCGACCAATCCGAACCGGTTGTGTGACCGTTTGGTAGTCCGGATCGGCTGCGGATTGCAGCGAATAGCGCTTTGGGTCATAGCAACCGGTAGTATCGAACCTTTCGTTGATTGTAAGCAAAACGACCTGGCTTGATACCGGCGAAAAAGTGATCACGGGGTTTCCCGGCAACGAGCCCGCAGGCTGTGCATTTGTGTAGCTTACTGTCAGCAGCAGCAGCATGAGTACCGATCTTTCCATCACATTTCATGTTTGATTTGGGATAGCAGGAATCGATAGCTGTGCCGTTGGCGGTGCTGAATTAGTAATAAATCCCAACCGGCAGTGCTTATTTATCAGCCGGTTGGGATAATTATGGTAGTATTTAAAAAGAAGATATCGGAATGACGGGAGCGGGAATTAATTCCTCAATATCTCCTTGGAAATCACTATTTTCTGTATCTCACTCGTACCCTCGCCGATGGTACAGAGTTTGCTGTCGCGGTAGAATTTCTCGGCGGGATAATCTTTCACAAAACCATAACCCCCGAATATCTGCACGGCTTCGTTGGCAACGCGTACAGCGGTTTCGGAGGAGTGGTATTTGGCCACCGAACTCGCTAATGTTACTTTTTCGCCGGCATCTTTTAATGAAGCGGCGTGGAAGGTGAGTAATGACGAGGCCTGGACGTCGGTGTACATATCGGCGAGTTTGAACGCAATGGCCTGGAAATCGCAGATCGCTTTCCCGAATTGCTTACGCTCTTTGGAATAATCCAATGCGACCTCGTAAGCACCCCATGCGGTGCCTACGCCCAACGCGGCAATGGAAATGCGGCCGCCGTCGAGCACTTTCAATGATTGTATAAAGCCGTCGCCGATTTCGCCGAGCCGCTGGCTGTCGGGAATGCGGCAATCCTGAAATAGCAATTCCACGGTTTCGGAAGCACGCATACCGAGCTTGTCTTCCTTGCGGCCTGCGCTGAAACCGGGCGTATTGGTGTCGAGGACGAATGCGGTAGCCCCGTGCTTGTCGCCTGGTTCGCCGGTACGGGTCATGACAACCAGCACATCGGCGCTTTTACCGTTGGTAATGAAGTTTTTGGAGCCGTTAATCACCCAGTCATCACCATCCCGCACGGCTACTGTGCGCATATTGCCCGCGTCGGAACCCGTATTGGGCTCGGTAAGCCCCCATGCGCCTACGAGCGAGCCCGAGGCGAGGCCGGGGAGGTATTTTTGTTTCTGTTCGTCATTGCCGAACATATAAATATGATTGGTGCAAAGTGAATTGTGCGCCGCCATCGACAAGGCTACCGAGGGGTCAACTTTCGCCAGTTCGACTATGGCTGTCACATATTCGCGGTAGCCGAGGCCCGCACCACCCAGGTGCTCAGGAATGAGCATGCCCATGAGGCCAAGCTCTCCCATTTGTTTGAAAAGTTCTTTCGGAAAATGCTGCAGGTCATCCCAGGTACGGATGTTGGGTTTGATGTGCAGCGCGGCGAAATCCCTGACGGTTTGTTTGATAAGGTTACAAATTTCGTCGGAGGGGTTTATAGTCAGGTCTTTTTCTCGTGTGTCCATAGGTGTTGATGATTATATTTGTGTGATTACCCAATGATAGTGAGAATGCAACAAAATCGCTAGCCAGTAACGAACAAATACAAATCGCGAAGGTGAACATTCGCTTAAAAAAATTACTTTTGCAACCGTCCTTACGCACTGGACTTAGTTAAGTACAATTCCCGGATTTTATTAAACAAGTGCCAAAACAGCTATATAATAATTAACCGTATATGAAAATTGCAGTAGTAGGAACAGGATATGTTGGTCTGGTAACAGGTACCTGCTTTGCCGAGACCGGCAACCAGGTGACTTGTGTCGATATCGACGTCAGAAAGGTTGAACGCCTTCAAAAAGGAGAAATACCCATTTACGAGCCGGGCCTCGACGTGCTGTTCGACCGCAATGTGGCGGAAGGACGCTTGTTGTTTACGACCAACCTGGCCGAAGGTATCAAGGATGCGCAGGTGATATTCCTCGCATTACCAACGCCTCCGGGTGAAGACGGCTCTGCCGACTTGAAATATATTCTCAAAGTTGCAGACGATCTAGGACCAATCCTGGATCAGTACGCGGTGATTATCGACAAGAGTACGGTGCCTGTGGGAACGGCTGAGAAGGTACACGCTGCGATCGCTAAGAATGCGAAAGTGGACTTCGACGTGGTATCGAATCCCGAGTTCCTCCGCGAAGGTGTTGCCGTGGAAGATTTCATGAAACCCGACCGCGTGGTGGTAGGCACAACCTCGGAAAAAGCCAAAAAGGTAATGGAGAAGTTGTACGCTCCGCTGGTGCGACAGGGCAACCCCGTGATCTTTATGGATGAGCGCTCGGCAGAAATGACCAAATACGCCGCGAACTCGTTCCTGGCGATGAAGATCACGTTCATGAACGAAATCGCGAACCTTTGCGAGAAAGTAGGTGCCAATGTGGACGATATTCGTCGTGGTATCGGAACCGACAGCCGTATCGGCAAGCGCTTCCTTTTTGCGGGTATCGGATATGGCGGTAGCTGTTTCCCGAAAGACGTACAGGCGCTGGCTAAGACTTCTAAAGATTACGATTACGACTTCCGCATCCTGAAATCGGTGATGGACGTGAACTACGACCAGAAGAAGAAGTTGCTCCCGATGGTGGAAAACTACTTCGCCGAAGGCCTGAAAGGTAAAACGATCGCGGTTTGGGGATTGGCATTCAAGCCTTACACCGACGATATTCGTGAAGCACCTGCATTGGAAAACATCGAAGCGTTGCTCGAAGCCGGCGCGAAAATAGTGGCTTACGATCCGGAAGCGATGACGAACGTAAAAGGTATTTTGGGAGATAAAATCACCTTCACCCACACGCCTTACGCAGCGCTCGATGACGCGGATGCATTGATGATCTTTACCGAATGGCCTCAGTTCCGCACGCCGGAATTTGAAAAAATGGGTAAACTGCTGAAAAACAAAGTGGTTTTCGACGGTAGAAACCTGTACGAACTCGATCAGATGCGTGAAATGGGCTATACCTATTACAGCATCGGTCGTGAGAAGGTGGTGCCTGCCTGATCATAAAATAGTAAATACTTTAACTTACTCATCTTAATGAAACGTGTTTTAATTACGGGAGCAGCAGGTTTCCTGGGTTCGCACCTCTGCGAGCGTTTTTTAAAGGAGGGAATGTATGTGATCGGGATGGACAACCTGATCACCGGTGATATGCGCAACATCGAACACCTGATGCCGAACCCGAACTTCGAGTTCTATCATCATGATGTGACCAAATATGTGCACGTACCGGGCGAGCTCGATTACATCATGCACTTCGCATCTCCCGCCAGTCCGATCGACTATCTGAAAATCCCGATCCAGACGCTCAAAGTAGGGGCAATGGGAACACATAACCTGCTGGGATTGGCCCGTGCTAAAAAATCACGTTTCATTATCGCTTCCACTTCGGAAGTATACGGCGATCCGCTCGTGCATCCGCAAACCGAAGATTACTGGGGTCACGTGAACCCGATCGGGCCGCGCGGCTGCTACGATGAGGCGAAACGTTACCAGGAAGCTATTACGATGGCATACCATAGCTATCACGGCATCGAAACCCGTATCGTGCGCATATTCAATACATATGGGCCAAGAATGCGCCTCAACGACGGACGTGTGTTGCCTGCATTCATGGGCCAGGCATTGCGTGGTGAGGACATTACCGTGTTCGGTGATGGTACCCAAACCCGTTCATTCTGCTACGTGGATGATTTGGTGGAAGGTATCTACCGCCTGCTGATGAGCGACTACTCGTTGCCTGTCAACATCGGTAACCCGAAAGAGATCACCATCGGCCAGTTTGCCGAAGAGATTATCAAGCTGACCGGAACCGACCAGAAAGTGGTGTACAAGCCGCTTCCACAGGATGATCCGAAGCAGCGCCAGCCGGACATTTCCAAAGCGAAGGAAATCCTGGGCTGGGAGCCGAAAGTATCCCGCGAAGAAGGTCTCAGAATCACTTACGACTACTTCCGCAGCCTGCCGAAAGAGCGCCTGTACGAAGAGTCGAACCACCGGGGCTTCGAAGGTTTCTCAGCTAACAAATAATTTTATGAAATCTATATTTCCCCGGACTTTAGTCCGGGGCGTTGGATTTTTTATCATTCGATTTTGAGCTATTGCTTCAATCCCATTGCCCTGGACTTCAGTCCAGGGACCTTAATCAAACAAAAAACCCGCCAAAAGCGGGTTTTTGTTTGGTTAAGGTAGGGAATCAGTCTTATACTTCCATGATCTCCTTTTCCTTCACGGAGAATATCTGTTCGATTTTTGCCACAAAGCTGTCGGTCAGTTTCTGAACGCGCTCTTCACTCGATTTTACCAAATCCTCGGAAACACCTTCCTTGGTCAGTTTTCTCAATGAGTTGTTCGCGTCCTGACGGATGTTACGGACGTTAATCTTCGCGGTTTCGATCTCGTTTTTAGCACGTTTTACAAGCTCGCGACGGCGTTCTTCATTCAATGGGGGAACAGAAATCCGGATGAACTCGCCATCGTTTGACGGGGAGAAGCCCAGGTTGCTATTACGGATCGCCTTTTCGATATCGTTGATGATTTTCTTCTCGAAAGGTTTGATCGCCAGTGTCCGTGCGTCGGGCGTGTTGATTGTCGCCACGTTCTGGATCGGCGTCATTGAACCATAGTATTCGATCTGAAGACCTTCCAGCATTTGGGGAGATGCTTTTCCGGCGCGGATTTTACCTAATTCAATAATAAGGTGCTTGATTGCGCCGTCCATCGTATCCTTGGCGTCATCCAGATATAATTCTATTTCTTCCATTGTTTTATAGTAAGCTGTATTTTTCTATTGGTTCGAAATCAACGTTCCGACATTGCCGCCCATCACCAGGTCGTAAAGGTTGCCCGGTTTGTTCATGTCGAATACGATGATCGGCAGATCGTTTTCCTTGCACAACGTGAATGCGGTAAGGTCCATGATCTTGAGGTTTTTGGACAAAGCTTCATCAAATGAAAGCTGGTCGTACTTGGTAGCAGTCGGGTCTTTTTCGGGATCGGCTGTATAAACGCCGTCCACGCGCGTCCCTTTCAAAACCACTTCCGATTCCGACTCAATGGCACGAAGGCCTGCGGTGGTGTCGGTTGTAAAATAAGGGTTACCGGTTCCCGCTCCGAAAATCACCACACGGCCTTTTTCGAGGTGACGAACAGCACGGCGGCGGATCAACGGTTCGCAAACCTGCTCCATTTTGATGGCCGACATCAGGCGTGTGTTCATTCCGTGTTTTTCGAGTGAGCTCTGGATTGCCATCCCGTTGATCACGGTTGCGAGCATACCCATGTGATCGCCCTGCACACGGTCGATCCCCGATTTCTCCACGGAAGCCCCGCGGAAAATGTTTCCACCACCAATTACGATTGCAACCTGCACGCCTACCTCGGTAATCCTTTTGATTTCCTTGGCATAATTGTCGAGAATGTTAAAGTCGATGACCTGGGCTTTATCGCCCCCGTTGAGTGCTTCTCCGCTGAGTTTCAGTAATAAACGTTTGTATTTTGGTTCCGGCATGGTTGTGAGTGGTGTTTTGATCCGTAAAAATAAGCGGACGAAGTTCAGATTCACAAGTAATTTAGTGAAACTCCAATAATACCTGGTTTTTTTCCACAATCTGTCCGGGCGTCACTTTCAGCGTCTTAATGACCCCGCTACCCGACGATTTGATCACATTTTCCATTTTCATGGCTACCAGCACGAGCAGGTTGTCGCCCTTGGTAATGCTGTCGCCTTCGGCCACGGCAATGGATTGGATCAGGCCCGGCATTGGGGCCTTTACGTTGTTGATCTTTTGTGCGGAGCTATTCTGCATGCCCATTTTTTCGAGCAAAAGATCGAGGTCGTCCTTTGCCGCGGTGTGATAATGCTGGCCGTTGATGAGCAGATGCGTCGTTTTCTCAGCCGGGTTACGGTCGAGTACCTCGATATTGTAGGATTTGTTGTTCCAGATTACGTGAAAGCGGTTGTTGCCAAGCGCCGCAATGTCGCCGTCGAATGCACTACCATTGATAAACCAGCCTTCTTTCCGTTGGTCTATTTCAAATGCATGGTTGCTTTCAGGCTGTTCGGCCTGCGGTTTGTTGCCCACATTTACTTTCAGCATACCATTTCGCTGTAATCGTTGGAGATTTCTTTGAGGATGCTGTCGAGTTCGTCGAATGTAGGCGCTTCCACGAGGCGCATTCTGTAAGGTTTGAAGTGTTCCAGCCCTTTGAAATAGTTGGTATAATGCCTTCTCATTTCAAAAACGCCCGCTACCGGCCCTTTCCAGCGGATGGAGAATTCGAGGTGCCTGCGGCAGACATCCACGCGTTGTTCCATCGTTGGCGGCGGCAGTTTTTCGCCGGTTTTGAGGTAATGCTTGATTTCGTTGAAGATCCAGGGATTACCGATCGTAGCGCGGCCGATCATGATGCCGTCCACGCCGTAGGTATTTTTGTATTCCAAAGCCTTCTCGGGCGTATCGATATCGCCATTACCGAAAATGGGGATGGTAATGCGCGGGTTTTCCTTCACTTTGGCAATGAGCGACCAGTCGGCGGCACCTTTGTACATCTGCACGCGGGTACGGCCGTGAATGGACAGCGCTTTAATGCCAATATCCTGCAAACGCTCCGCTACATCCTGAATGTTTTTGGTATTGTCATCCCAACCCAGCCGTGTTTTTACCGTCACCGGCAAATGCGTCGATTTAATCACCGACTCGGTCATTTTGACCATTTTCGGAATATCCTGCAACAATGCAGCGCCTGCGCCGCGGCATGCGACATTCTTCACGGGGCAGCCATAGTTGATATCGATCAGGTCGGGGTTCACGCGCGACGCGATTTCCGCGCAAGAGCCCATGGTTTCCACGTCGCTGCCGAAAAGCTGGATGCCTACCGGTCTTTCGTACTCAAAAATATCCAGTTTCTGAACACTTTTGGCTGCATCACGAATGAGTCCTTCCGACGACACAAATTCGGTGTACATCAAATCGGCCCCGTTTTCCTTGCATACCGCACGGAAAGGCGGATCGCTCACGTCCTCCATA
This sequence comes from Dyadobacter jiangsuensis, assembly GCF_003014695.1. Classification (GTDB taxonomy): domain Bacteria; phylum Bacteroidota; class Bacteroidia; order Cytophagales; family Spirosomataceae; genus Dyadobacter; species Dyadobacter jiangsuensis. Next base: position 94,483 of record NZ_PYAS01000009.1, read on the forward strand.
GGCGCCAGCAGCAACGGAAAATCACTCAGTTCTATATTTCCAATCTTAACCATAATCCTTCAACACCGCTTCGCAGTAATATGTCCCATTGCACTACCCATTGGAACTCCCGAAGAAGCAACCATCTGGGCACGTGAGCTTTGCGAAGCCCTTATTTATTAATTGATAATAAACTGTAAATTTACACCAATTATGCAAAATAGTAACCCGAATCTGGTTGTTTCGCGCGTACCCGGCACCTGGGGCAGTTTATTGGTACTGGTTGGCTTTATGCTTATCGGCATGGCAGTAGGCAATGTACTGGCTGTAATGGTGCTCGCTGTTTACCTCGGTGCGGACACCGAAGACGTTACTGCCCTGCTCACCCAGCTCTTTGCCGAACCCGAAAAAATACCAAATGGATGGAATGCGCTGATGATCATGCAGGGTACGGTCCATTTCTTTTCCTATTTGCTTCCCACGCTCATTTACTGGTTCTATATCGAACGACGTACAATAAGCGACCTCAGCACAACTCGTAAACCGGTGTGGTATATTTGGGTGCTGGCGTTTTTGCTGGTACTGGCGTTTATTCCGGCCAACAGTAAGTTTATCGAATGGAACCAGGCGATGGATCTGCCGGATGCATTGTCGGGGCTCGAAAAATGGATGCGTGACAAGGAAGACCAGCTTTCGGTGATGACGGAATTTCTTACGAGTTATACCAGTTTCGGTCAGTTGCTGATCGCATTGTTTGTCGTGACCGTGCTTCCGGCGCTGGGCGAGGAAATCCTTTTCAGAGGGGTGATCCAGTCGAAGCTTTTTCAGGAATTACGTAATATTCACGCCGCGATCTGGGTGTCGGCCGCGATTTTCAGTGCTATTCACTTTCAGTTTTATGGCTTTCTGCCGCGTATGATGCTTGGTGCATTGTTCGGCTATCTGTATTATTGGACCGGCAATTTGTGGGTCGCGGTACTGGCGCATTTCGTCAATAATGGTTTTGTGCTGGTAATGATGTACTTACATAATGTAGGCCTGGTGGATATCAATATTGAGGAAGAAAAATCGATGCCATTCATGCTCATTGCGGCTTCGGCCGTGGTCTCAGCCGCCATTCTGCAAGTGATCAGAAGGGCCCGCCAGGGAGTGGGAACGGGTGTTCCGCGCAACTTTTAAGATAATTTAACATTTTCAAAAATAATGGAGGAGAATTGGGCGAAGGCCTACCAGAGCGGACAGGCGATCCGGGCCGAAATTGCCCGGGAAATTTTGGACCAGAATGGAATCGGGGCAGTGATTGTGAACAAACAGGACAGCAATTACCCGATTTTTGGAAACTTTGAAGTGCATGTGCCCGCGGCCGACCTTGCAACGGCCCAAACAATACTAACGAATGAAGAAGCGCTTAAACAACCTGAGTAATTTACAGCAAAGAACCATCACCGGGTTGGCGGGCGTATTTGTCATTATTAGTTGCATTGTTTACAGTGAATGGTCGTTTTTGCTGCTTTTTTGCGCCATCAGCTCCCTCACGCAGCTGGAATTTTACAAGCTGCTCGGGCTCGATGGTAACCAGCCTCTTACATATTATGGCACGTTCTGTGGCACAGTCATGATGCTTCTTGCGTATTTGATTGAGCAGGACATTGTCGAGTTTGAAAACTACTTCATTATCAGCCCGCTGCTGTCAATGATATTTTTTATCAAACTCTATAAAAAGAACGACCTGAAACCCTTTACGAACATCGGTTTTACGTTCCTGGGCATTATTTACGTCGCATTGCCGTTCGCATTGATCATCGTGATGGCGCTGCGGGGAGGAACTTACAATTACGAGATCGTACTGGGTAGCTTGCTACTTCTGTGGGCGTCGGACATCGGGGGGTATTTCGCAGGTACCAAGTTTGGAAAAAGGAAACTGTTCGAACGCATTTCTCCCAAAAAATCCTGGGAAGGATCCATGGGCAGTGCGGTTTTTGCGGGCATCATCGCGTTTGCGCTGGGGCATTATTTCCGTACCTTCGAACCCTGGAAGTGGTATTGCATCGGCGCGATCATCGTGGTGGTGGGTACTTACGGCGACCTGGTGGAGTCGTTGTTCAAACGGAGCATTGCCATCAAGGATTCGGGAAGCAGTATTCCCGGCCACGGCGGCTTTCTCGACCGTTTCGACGGCCTTTTGCTGTCGGCACCATTTATTGTTACATTTTTGAAGTTATTTTCCTGAGCGAAATCGCTTTGTATAATTCATAGGGCAATGCCCGGTTACTCAGGTCGTTTGTAAAATAAGGAACGGAATTTTTACATGCATTCGGCAAACACTATTTGAAGGGAAATTTATCATCGTGCTAATCAAAGTTTCCGGGCTTTCCCGGGGCGTAATCTGGAAGGAATGAAACGGAGTCTTTTAATATTTTTCCTCGTGCTGGCGGGAATGTTGTGTGGGCGGGAAGCTTTTGCTCAGGGCGAACAGAAGGCGATTATCTTCTCGGGGGTAGTCGTAGGAGGTAAAACCACAGAGCGGTTGCCGGGTGCCACCATTTTTATCGTGAATGCGGGGCGGGGAACGCTTGCCAAAGGCGATGGCTCATTTACTATCCCGGTTTTCCCGGGCGATAGCATCGTGTTCAGTTATGTGGGGTATAAAAAACAATTCCACATTGTACCGAGAGGCTATAACTCGGACATCTACTCGGCTATCGTGGCCTTGCGCGAGGACGTGGTGACACTTTCCGGCGTGACGATCTATCCTTATTCGACCGAAGAAGAATTTAAAAAGGCCTTCCTCGCACTCAAATTGCCCGATCAGGCTGAGCGCGATGCATTGGCAAAGAGCACCGACCCCGACTACATCAACCGCCTTGCCGCGCAGATGCCCAACAATGCGCAGACCAACTACCGGTACTCGATGGATCAGCTGATGTTCGGACGTGAGTCGGCGGCGAACAAGGGTTTTGCGACCAGTTTTCCATTCCTCAACCCATTTGCATGGGCTAAGTTTATCAAATCCGTCAAAAACGGGGATTTGAAACAAAAGGATTGGAGCAAAGAACTGAATGCAACTCCGCGTGAAAATATCACGAAGCAGGATTTCATCGTTCCCAGCCAGGCTGAAATCGATGCCAGAAAAAAGAACAACGACTAAACGGCCGCCGGTTCGAATTTCTTCAATTCCAGGTTTTTTCCGTCAAATACGGCATAGTGCTGCTGCGTAACCCATTCTCCGAGGTTAATGTAGCGTGAATGTGCACTGACGTGCATGTCCAGCACCAGATGCCGGTGCCCGAAAATGTAGTAATCGTGTGGGGCTGCGGCTTCTACTTCACGGCAGTATTGAAATAACCACTCATTATCCGCGCCTAAAAAACGCTCTTCACCCTTATTCACATTCGCCAATCGGCTGCGTTTCGACCACTCGGAGGCGATCCACATGCCTACGTCCGGGTGCACGACGCGGAAAAGCCATTGGAAAAATCGGTTTTCGAATACCTTCTTTAAAAATTTGTAAGTGTGGTCTCCCGGGCCCAGGCCGTCGCCGTGGCCAACGAGGAGCTTTTTCTGGCCTGCCGGTGAGGTAATGGTGAAGCTTACCGGGTTGCGGTAAATAGGTGCTCCGAGCTCTTCGGTGAGGTATCCCGACATCCACATATCGTGGTTGCCTGTGAAAATGACAAGCTCAATCCCTTCGTCGGCCAACTCGGCCAGCTTGCCCAGCAAACGCACAAAGCCTTTCGGTATCGCCCGGTTGTATTCAAACCAGAAATCAAAAATATCGCCTACCAGGAAAATAACCTGAGCATCGTGCCTGATCGATTCGAGCCAGCTTACGATGCGCTTTTCGCGTTCCCGGCTTGCGGACGCGGTGGGTACTCCGAGGTGAAAGTCCGACGCGAAGTAAATGCGACGCCCGGGGCGAAGGGTAATGTTTTTTTGCTGGAATGAAAGACTCATGTAGATTGGTCAAATGCGGTGCAATTTACGATGTTCGCGGAAAATGCAGCGATGGTATGGTTTTTCAGCAGGCTCTTTCTAGCTTGCATCCATTTTAAACAACCTGAGAAATGAAACGCTACATATCCATCTTCGCCCTCTCGGTGTGCCTCCTGGGCGCTGTTCTGCCGGCAACGGCCCAGGCCCCGAAAAAGATCCCTGCCGACAAGCAGCGCATTACGCTCTGGAAGCCCGACAAAGGTCAGTACTATTTCAGCCACGCCCTGGTTTTTGATTACCAGAACAAGGCGGATAAGACTGCCGGGACGATCAAAATCCACCTCGACCCGGTTACCGGCGCTATGTGTTTTGTGAAAGAGACCAGTTTCGGGCAAGGCGGTAGGTCCTTCGATTTCGTGATCGGCTTCCCCGACGGGAAATACATTTTCTGCGGTACGGATGAGGATGGGAAGAAAGTGAGGATTAATGAGGTGGTAAAGGAATTCAAGCCTGATGTGGATACGAAAAAGCAACAGCAGGACGATTTCAAAACGTACGTCGTTCCTACTGAAAACAAAAGAGAGGATTTTGGTTTTGCCAGCACGGAGTACGATCTGACCTACGCCACTTCCGGCAGTCAGGAAAAAATCTGGCTTACCTACACGCCATTCAGCGTGTACCCGCTCTACGGCCTCGAATTTGTCGAAAGTGCTGTGAGCTTACCGGTTTCGTTCGATTACATGAACTTGCTGCCTCCGGATCTGCTGCTTTCTGAGATCAATTCGAAGGATGTGGTATTGAAACTGAAAAGCTTTGGAAAGGACCCTTACACGGCGAATACAAAGGGTTATACCATATTGAAGGTGAATGATTAATATCTAGGGTGTCACCCTGAGCGCAGTCGAAGGGCATGTACGACGCCGCCGTACGGACTGTCTTCGACTGCGCTCAGACTGACATTTGTGATTATCAGGCTGCACTATGTTATGCATTCTCCGCAGGTGCGGCTTCCGTTATTACGGCTTCCGCCGCTGGAATTTCAACATCTGCTGCCGCAACCTGTGCGCGTTCGGCCATCACTTCGCTTAGCGGGCGCATATTGGCCGGAATCTCCGGTTCTTTATCTTCATCCGCCGAATATGGGAACACATCGAGGATAGGCGTAAGGGTAATATCAGTTACCTCGTAAGGGATCAGGAAGTTGCGCATGCTTTCGTTGATCCGGTCGAGGGCTTGCTGGATGCCTTCCGCATTCACCAGCATATAATTCACGATTTTTTTCTCCTTACCGCTTTTTTCATCCACGGAGAAGTAAATGACCTTTGCTTTGAACCACTGTTCGCCTTCTTCATAAGAGAAGAGGTCGGCCAGGCGCATTCTGCTGATGGCCGTCACGCTGAAATCGCTGGCATCGGTGAGGATCTGCTTGTACAGCCTCGCTTCCGACTCGGTGTATGAAACTGCATCTACGAGGTAAGTCTCGTTGATCGTTTTCAACCTTCCTGCTTCATCTTCTTTTTGATACCGAATTTTTCCTAAATACCAGCTGGCCATTGTTCGTGTTGATTGGGTGAAAATTAGAGTGTGCAAATGTAGAGGCTGGCACGAAAGCACGCAAAAAAATAACACCAGAAACTAATAATCCCCGCCCGGGGTATGCGTTCTGATACCTACTGTTTAACTTGCGTAAAATACATTGTAATGAAAAAACACATTTGGTTGGCTGCAATCGTCCTTGTTGCGGCTGTAATGACAAGTTGCGGCGTGAGTCGCCAGGTTTCGGAGGCGAAGGTTTTTGGTGATTGTAAATATGATATTGCATCGGTCGATAGCGTGTACCTCGCCGGGATCGACATCCGCGAGTTCAGGAACATCAGGAGTTTCAGCGATTTCGACCTGGCCAGATATCCGCGCCTGGCAATGGGACTATTGAGAAAAGATGTGCCCTTAAATCTCCGGGTAAATGTGGATATTACCAACCCCACCCGCAAACGCGCGGCGATCAACCAGCTGGAATACAAAGTACTGCTCACTGAAAGCGAGATTTTCAACGGATATTTGAGTCAGCTGATTGAAGTAATGCCGGGCACCACGCCTACGCGTGTACCCGTAAGCCTGCAAACCAATGCCTACCAGTTACTTTCGAACGACAAAACGCGCGATCAGTTTGTGAACATGATCCTCGCCCTGACCGGCAAGTCGGATGCCAAACCATCGAAGTTTGTTGTGAAAGTGAGGCCGACGTTGGATATTGCCGGAAAGCAGGTCAATTATCCTGGTTACATTACTTTCGAAAAAGAAATAACCAGCCAGATGATCACCGGAACACGGTAAGCAGGCACATTCAGTTCCCAAACACCCCTACATTTTGAAGCTATTTCTCGAAGATCCTCATCTGTTTGAGTATTACAGCCTTGTTGTTGTGCTGCTGCTGCTGTTTGGAGCTACGTTTTTGATAGAAAAGATAAAGCCCTGGCGGCAATGGACCGGCATCGGCCTGATTGTACTGCCGGTGCTCTATTTTTTTATTCTCCTCGATGCGCACCTCGTCAATATTCCCTATACCGACGATTTTAACCTGCTCGAAACCGTTCAGAAACTGCGCAATGCGGATAGTTTTACCGGAATGCTGAAAGCGCTTTTCGAGCAGGTGAACCAGCACCGGTTTGGTTTCGAGCGGATTGTGATGCTGATCATGTTCGTGTTGACCGGCACGGTCAATATCAAAACGCAGATCATTATCGGGGATCTTTTTATGCTTGGGATAGGCTGGTTACTTTACCTGAGCTTTAAGAAGGAGGGTATTGCGTGGTACTGGTTCATTCCCGTTCCCTATATACTTTTCAATCTGGTTTACTTTGAAAACGCCTATTGGGGCATTGCAGCGCTGCAAAACACACCGCTGATCTTTTTTGCGATGCTGACCGCCTATGGCCTCGCTCGGGCAGATGAAAAGGGTTTCCGCATCGGGCTCATTGCCGCATTGCTTACAACCTTTACGAGCGGCAGCGGCTTGCTGGCGTGGATCGTGGGAATGATCATACTGGCGTTTCAAAAGCGTTTCAAAAACCTGTTTGTGTGGATTGCGGCCAGCGCTGCGGTTTTGTTGTTCTATTTCTTTTTCGATTACCAGTTTGTCAGTTCGCCGGGCGAAAAGGTCTGGAACCATCCGTTTTTCAATGCGATCTTCGTGATGGCATTTTGGGGCAATGCCTTGTACCTCGACGTCCGGCATCCGCTCGTGCCCGTGTTTCATAAGGACATGATCGCTTGCGTCGTGCTGGGTGCCGGTATCACCTTTATTTTCGCAGTATGGGCATTGAGGATATTGCTTGCGCGCAAACCTGTTTGGTCGGACTGGTTCCTGCTGGGCACAATGATGTTCGTTATGGGTACGGGCGCAATGTTCGTTATCAGCCGGCCGATTAACAACTACGTTATGTACGGCGGTACCGTGTTTTCGAGGCGATACATGATATTCGGCGTCGTGCTGGTTGCAGCTTGCTATGTCTGTACGGTAATTGTTTTGAAAAACTTCAAATCCTGGAAGAAACTGGTAGCCGTCGTTGCGATGCTGTTTTTTGTCGGATTGAATTTCGTGAGCTATTTTACCTCTATCGTATCGATCCGGAAGCTGCACGACGACCTGGTGATCGATAGCTACTTCTGGAAAAACTACAAGACATTTCTGACCATCGGGGACTTGTTTACCGACATCCCGTTCTGGAACCACCCCACGCGTATGCGCGACCTGATCATCGGGCTTGAATCGGATGGAATTACGGATTTTTACCAGTTTTACGATATGCCTGCGCAGGAAGACCTGATCCGCCAGACTGCTTCGGGAAAACCGTTCTCGGGGACTTTCGACGCGCAATCTCAATACAGAAATGGCGAAAGTAATCTTCCCGCAAAATATTTCAAGTTTTCTGTGACGCCGGAGAAGGTTCAAGAGGGAACGTTTTACATTGTCCTCGAATCAGACCGGAATACCATCGTACTCCCGGCGGTTCCCGAGGCCAATACCGTTTCCGATTTTTTACAAAAAGCCTCATATTACAGCAACAATTACCAGTACTCGCTTTATAAGGCGAAGCTTCCCGAGGGAAAATACCGTGCGTGGATCATGTCGCGCGGCGCATCCCGGAAATGGGAGTCGACTGCTACCGGAAAGCAAGTACTATTTTACTAGGGCTGCCAACGCCTGCTCCTCATTTATGCAAATACTTACCTACAACCTGAACGGCATTCGCGCCGCATTAAAAAACGGCCTGCTCGATTGGCTTCAAACCACGCCGGCTGATATTCTTTGTTTTCAGGAAGTGAAGGCAACGCCTGATGTTGTCGACCTTTCGGGCTTCCGGGAGCTGGGCTACGAGCTGGCAGGCTGGCATGCGGCCGAGAAAAAGGGTTATAGCGGGGTGGCAATATTTTCCAAAATCAAGCCGGATTATGTGGTGGAGGGATGTGGTATTCCGGCCTATGATTCGGAAGGACGTGTGTTGAGAGCTGATTTCGGCGATATCACCGTGCTGAATTGCTATTTCCCGTCAGGTACCAGCGGTGACGTGCGCCAGAGCGTGAAAATGCGCTTCCTGGCCGACTTTTTTATTTGGGTTAACGAATTGAGAAAGGAGCGCCCGAACCTGATTATCTGCGGCGACTATAATATCGCGCATACTGAAATCGACATTCACGACCCGGTAAGGAACCAGAAATCGTCCGGTTTCTTACCCGAAGAGCGCGCCTGGATGACCGAGTGGTTCGCCAACGGCTACACCGACGCATTCCGTTTTATGAATCCGACCCTGCGGCAATATTCCTGGTGGACCTACCGTGCCGGCGCTCGCGGCAATAACAAAGGCTGGCGTATCGATTACATTTCCGTAGCCGATCCCATCAAAAACCGCATTACCGCCGCCCGCCAGTACAACGACGCCGTCCATTCGGACCACTGTCCGGTGTGGTTGGAAATTCAATAGGGCATTGGGGTAAATGTGTGTTTTTATAGCTGAAATGTCTGTTTACTTTTAAAGGTAGACAAACTCTTTATTAAGCTATGGAATACATATGGCCAATCGTTTTGAACTTCGGTAACATGATGGACGAAGAAGATTTCTTTCGATTCTGTCAAATTAATGAAATGGTAGATTTTGAAAGAGATTCGGCAGGGAATGTTGTTGTTCTGCCTTTATCCGGTGCCAGGGGCGGCATTATCGGAGCGCATCTTACCTGGGCACTGTCTTCCTGGAATATCGATTCGCAACTTGGAGTAGGATTCGGTTGTTCTGCTGGCTTCACACTGCCGAACAAAGCGGTGAGATCACCTGACGCATCCTGGATGACGGCCGAGAAATGGAATCAACTTTCAAGGGATGAAAAGGAACGTTTCGCTCCGGTTTGCCCGGATTTCGTTGTCGAACTCAGGCATAACGGCCATGGTTTGCAATTCCTTCTGAACAAAATGCGGGAGTACATTGATAACGGTGTTCAATTAGGTTGGCTAATAGATCGCTTCGACAAGAAGGCCTACATATTCCGTGCGGACGGGTCAGTTGAAATAGTTGGAATTAATGCGGTACTTTCGGGCGAAAAGGTTTTGCCGGGTTTTTCACTCGACCTTCGTAAGCTACTGAAAGCTTAGCCTGGCATCTTAAACGTACATCATCTTGTTCCAATACTTCCTCATCTACAAGCCTTTCGGAATGCTCTCGCAATTCTCACGCGAGGGCGATCATCAAACGCTGGCTGACCTCGATTTTACATTTGCCAAAGACATTTACCCGGTTGGGAGGCTGGACGCCGATAGCGAAGGGCTTTTGTTGTTAACCAACGACAATTTCCTTAAAACGAAACTCCTTGAACCGCGCAACAGGCACACGCGTACCTATTACGTCCAGGTGGAAGGCGAGGTGACGGAAGAGGCTTGCCGGCAGCTATCCGGAGGTGTGAATATTTCCATTAATGGGAAACAATATAAAACGCTCCCCGCCGAAGTGTCGAAAATAGCGGAGCCGGAGCTACCCGAACGCAATCCGCCGATCCGTTTCCGGAAGAATATACCTACTTCGTGGATGTCGGTTACATTGCATGAAGGCAAGAACCGGCAGGTGCGGCGGATGACGGCGGCCGTCGGTTTCCCGACGCTCAGGCTGGTGCGCTGGTCTATCGGAAAAATTTCATTAGCGGATAAAGAAATAAATTTTCCTAAACCAGGGGACGTATGGGAAGTTACGCCGAAAGAGGCTAAACTTTTTTATGAAAGGACCTTTTGACGAGGGGATAAATCATTTGCCCTGACTTGCCAAACCGGAGAGAAGGCTTAATTTTGTACAAATCCTTGTTCTTAAAATTAGGCTGATAATTGGCAAAGGCACACAAAGAAACTCCGCTTAATAAACAATACAATCAGATTAAAGCCAAATACCCCGGAGCACTGCTGCTCTTCCGGGTTGGTGACTTTTATGAGACTTTCGGAGAGGATGCGGTAAGAGCTTCCAAAATTTTGGGCATTGTGCTTACGCGCCGGAACAATGGCGGTGCGCATGAAGAGCTGGCGGGTTTTCCACACCATTCACTGGATAATTATCTGCCGAAACTCGTCCGTGCGGGCGAGCGCGTCGCGATTTGCGATCAGCTCGAAGACCCGGCTGCGGCGAAAGGGATTGTCAAGCGCGGAGTAACGGAGCTTGTTACGCCCGGGGTGTCGTTCAACGACAATGTGCTCGATATCCGCAAAAACAACTACCTGGCGGCGATACACGTCGGCAACGACGGCCTTTACGGAATCGCATTCCTGGATATTTCCACAGGCGAATTCATGGCGTCGCAGGGTAATGCGGCCTACGTGGACAAAATGCTGCAAGGCTTCGGTCCGGCCGAGGTATTGTATTGCAAAAAACACAAGCAGGAATTTAACGAGCTCTTCGGAGGGAAATACCATACTTTTCACCTGGAAGACTGGTGCTTTGGCTATGATTATGGCTACGAGCAGCTTACAGGACATTTTCAAACGACTACATTAAAAGGCTACGGCATCGAAGCGCTGCCGATGGGAGTTATAGCGGCGGGGGTGATTTTGCATTACCTGCGCGAAACCGAGCATAAGGAAGTTGCGCATATCAGCCGCATTACGCGGTTGGAAGAAGAGAAATACGTGTGGCTCGACCGTTTCACTGTCCGTAACCTCGAACTCGTTTACCCTCAGCAGGAAGGCGGTGTGCCGCTGATCGACATTCTCGACCACACAGTGACGCCGATGGGCGCGAGGCAGCTGCGGAAGTGGATGGTATTACCGTTGAAAGACAAAGCGCCCGTAGAGGAGCGCCTGAGCGCGGTAGCGCATTTCCTCGCGCACGAAGAGCTTCATGAATCGCTGGTAGGATGTTTCAAGCAGATCGGTGACCTGGAACGATTGATTTCCAAAGTGGCGGTGCGCCGCATCAATCCGAGGGAATTGGTTCAGCTTAAAAAATCATTGAAACAAATTGCCCCAGTAAAGGAACTGCTTACAGGTGGAATGCTGGATAAATTTGCTTCCCAGCTGGATGCGTGCGAGGCATTGGTCGATAAAATCGAGCGCGAACTTCGCGATGATGCACCCGTGCTCTCTAACCAGGGCCGCATGATTCAGAGCGGCGTGGACAGCGAGTTGGACGAATTGCACGCCATTTCGTATGAAGGCAAAGACTACCTGATCAAACTCCAGAACCGCGAGATTGAACGGACGGGCATTGGTTCGCTAAAAATTGCCTACAACAAAGTTTTTGGCTATTATCTCGAAGTCACCCACGCACATCAGAGCAAGGTTCCTTCCGATTGGATCAGGAAACAGACGCTCGTGAATGCGGAGCGATACATTACGCCGGAGCTCAAAGAATACGAAGAAAAAATCATGAATGCGGAGGACCGCATTTCGACGATCGAATTCCGGATATTCAGTGAAATCGTTCAAACGGCTTCGGAATATGTGGCTGCTATCCAGCAGAATGCACAGGTAATATCGGCGCTGGATGTGCTGAGCTCGTTTGCATTGGTTGCCCGGAAGAATAAATATGTGCAACCCGTTATCAGTGAGGGTAATGAGCTGGATATTAAGGAGGGGCGTCACCCGGTAATTGAGCAGCAATTGCCCGTGGGCGAAAGTTACGTACCAAATGACGTTTACCTCGACGACGCCAGCCAACAAATCATCATCATTACGGGGCCGAACATGGCCGGTAAGTCGGCATTGCTCCGGCAAACGGCGCTTATTGTATTGATGGCGCAAATGGGCAGTTTTGTCCCTGCCAAATCGGCTACGATCGGTCTGGTCGACAAGGTTTTCACCAGGGTAGGGGCGAGCGATAACCTCAGCAAAGGGGAAAGTACCTTCATGGTGGAAATGACCGAGACAGCGAGCATTCTCAATAACCTGAGCAGCAAAAGCCTGGTGCTGATGGATGAGATCGGGCGGGGAACAAGCACCTACGACGGCGTTTCCATCGCCTGGGCGATTACAGAGTACCTCCATAGCCAATCCAATTGCAGGCCCAAAACGCTTTTCGCAACGCACTACCACGAGCTGAACCAGCTTGCGGAAGATTTCCCGCGCATCAAAAACTTCAATGTGGCCGTAAAGGAAGTGGACAACAAGGTGGTTTTCCTGCGGAAGCTCAAACCGGGCGGCAGTGCGCACAGTTTCGGTATCCACGTGGCGCAGATCGCCGGTATGCCGCAGCCGATCGTCCTGCGCGCGAGCGAGATCATGCAGCACCTGGAAAAAGACCACGTGGCACACGAGCACAAGAAGCGGGTGAAGGATATTCCCAAAAACAACTTCCAGCTCAGCATTTTCGAACCGGCCGACCCGAAGCTGGACGAACTGAAAGAAAAGTTGATGCTCGTGGATGTCAACACACTATCGCCCATCGAAGCATTGCTGAAACTGAACGAGTTCCAGAAGCTTATCAAGAAGTAACTATTTATCTCATGTTATACCAATCAATCTCCTACAACCGCTAACCTAGTTTATGAAAAATTCGACCCGCTTTCAGTTGATGGCCATGATGTTCCTGCTCTATTTTGTGTGGGGTGCATGGTACGGGCAAATGAGCAAGTATATGTTTACGGAACTGGGCGCGACGGGCGTCCAGGTGGGCAATGCCTACGCGGCATTCTCCATTGCGATGATCATCGCGCCATTCTTCGTGGGTATGATCGCCGACCGTTATTTCGCGGCACAAAAAGTGCTGGGCATATTAAGCCTTGCAGGTGCTGCTATTTTGTATGTGCTGGCGGAAGTGAAAGACCCCGACACGTTTTTCTGGGTGATCCTGGCCTACTGTATCACTTTCGCTCCGGCGATGTCGCTCACGACGTCTATCGCCATGCAGCAGGTTACCGATTCGGAAAAGGACTTTCCCGCGATTCGCGTAATGGGAACAGTAGCCTGGATCGCGGTAACCAACATCATCGGATACTATGAAATTGGCGGTACCGCATTGATTTTCAAGATTTCGATGTTTACGGCTGCATTTCTCGGCGTTTACTCTTTCTTCCTGCCTGATACCCCTCCAAAGCCAACTTCACACACCTCTTTCTCGGATATTCTGGGTTTGGATGCGTTTAAATTGTTCAAAGACCGCTCTTTCGCGATCTTCTTTATTTCTTCGCTGCTGATCTGTATCCCATTGTCGTTCTACTACGCCATGGCAAACCCGTCGCTGACGGATTCGGGCATGACCAACGTGGAAAATAAAATGTCCCTTGGGCAGGCTTCCGAAGTTGTATTTATGTTACTGATCCCGCTGGCGTTTTCACGTTTTGGCGTGAAATGGATGCTGGTAGTAGGTCTTATTGCCTGGATCATCCGCTTCATCGGCTTCGGTTACGGCGATGCTTCCAGCGAATGGCTACTTTACCTGGCGATTGTGCTGCACGGCGTTTGCTACGACTTTTTCTTCGTTACCGGCCAGATTTACACCGACAGCAAAGCGGGCGAGCAATACCGTTCTTCGGCGCAAGGCCTGATCTCCATCGCTACTTACGGCATCGGAATGGGTATCGGTTCGTGGATTGCCGGTGTGGTGGCTGATATGTACACGGTCGACAATGTGAAAAACTGGACGTCGATCTGGATGGTGCCGGCTGGTATTGCAGCCGTAGTACTGGTACTCTTCGTGTTGTTCTTCCGCGATAACAAGGTTAAAGCCGCAGCATGAAATCGTTCGTAACCATAGGCCTTCTGATATTGTCCAACGCCTTCATGACCATGGCGTGGTACGGGCATTTGAAATTCAAGGAGATGGCCTGGTTCAGTAAACTGGGGCTATTCTCCATTATCCTCATCAGTTGGGGGATAGCCCTGTTTGAATATTGTTTTCAGGTTCCTGCCAACAGGATCGGCTTCAAGGAGAATGGCGGGCCATTTTCACTGGTAGAGCTGAAAGTGATTCAGGAAGTAATCACGCTGGTCATTTTCATGGTTTTCACTTTGCTTTTCTTCAAAACAGAAACTTTCCGCTGGAACCACTTCGTCGGGTTCGTTTTCCTGGTCCTGGCAGTTTACTTCATATTCAGGAAATAAAAAGAGCCTGCAAGTTTCGCTTGCAGGCTCTTTTTACAATGTAGTATTTTAGTCCCAATCGTCGCCACCACCAAACCGGCGGCCGTAGTCTTTCGAACCGCCTCCGCCTTTTTTGTTGCTGTAACGGTCTTCCATTTTCGGTCTTCCTCCCTGGTGACGGTTATGGTCATGTCCGCGGTCGTGGTGCCCCTTGTCGCGCTGCTTGTCGGGCTGGCGGAAGTTGTTGCCTCCTCCCGAAAAGCCCCGGTCGCTAAAGTTGCGTTCGGCAGGTCTTGCCGGTGCGCTCGGTGCGTCGTCATCGTCCTGATCGTCGTCGTCAACAGACGGTTCTTGCCGGGTATAATCCCTTCCTGTATTTCTATCTTGAGTATAAGGCGTTCTGTTACCTGGACCGTCATTTCCCGCCGGTCGTGGCCGGTTAAAGCCTTCCCGGTTGCGCGTATCGGGCCGGGAAGTGCCGCCACCGCCGTCGCTTCTGGGTTCTCTCTTCTGGGATTCGTTTACAACCAGAGGCCTGCCATACATATCCGCCCCGTTCAATGCACTAATGGCAGCTCTCGCTTCTGTTTCATCGGGCATTTCAACAAACCCGAACCCTTTGCTTTGACGCGTAATTTTGTCAATGATAATTTTCGCCGAGCTCACTTTACCATACTTTTCGAAAGCTTCACGCAGCTCGCTTTCCTTTAACTTAAAAGAAAGACTACCAACAAAAATGTCCATGAAACGCCTTGATTTTATTGATTTTAGATGTAATAAATATATTTTACTTTATCCACTCAAGAGCCAAAGTCGGCTTATTTACTTTTCTTGGTCTTGATTTTCTGATTATTATATCAAAGCTAAATAAAATTGCCCAAAGTGATCCAAGGGGACATTTTTTAATTTTTTTCTATAATTTAAGTCTGACGTCATAAACAAAATCACGGACCGATCGGATGGAATAGGTTACAGCCCTGCGAAATAGCGGATTGAGCAGGAAATTGAATTCATCGTCCATGATAGCGGAAGGGATTTTGATAATCCCGTAATCGGCCTTCCGGAGCAAATGAGTACCAAAATCTTTGGCCGAAGCGGGTGCAGGGGCATTCTTCCAATCGCCGGGCAGGGCGCTGACCGGCAATTCTAAAATATAGTCAGGGTCTACTTCAAACGCGGTAATACTGAGCGCCCGCGGAATGTCATCTATGTTTACATTGGCCGTATATTCCAGCAACGCCAGCGCGCGGCTTTCCGAAGTATAAATGCAGGGCGTAAGCGGGTGGTTCCAGCGGCCGCCATGCAGGCGTGCACCTTCGCCGTCGAGGTCGCGGGCGTAACGTGTGCGCCCGACTCTGTAAACGATCATCGGCTACGGCATCAAGAATAAACCCCGTAATCAATGCGCCCGATCATATTTTTGATTTCTTCGCGGCCGAACTGATTATCCAGGAAGTCAAAAGGCCGCTGGCCTCCCAGCGCCTGATTAGGCCTGAAAACCCAGCTATTGAAACGCGCTGCGTCTTCGAATACTTCGTATCCGTAAGAATAAATATCAGCCAGGCTAACGATCCGCTCGCTTAGGGATTGATTAAACTTTTCATCCCCCTTTTTATTGATTAGCGTCGCCCGCGCCACCGACAATGCATGGGCCAGCTGATCATAGTCCAAACCAGCCTTCTCCTTAAACAACTCAAAATCATTCTTGCTGATCCCTTTCCGGATCATCTCGATTTTCTGAAAGCTGGTCATCTGGCTTTCGGGCTTTTGCAGGGAGGTTTTGAAGATAATACCGGGGTGTTGCGCGCCATAATAGGCAGCATAAGGTTCATTAAAAGTGGCCCCCGGGCCGTCCTCTGGCTCCGGATATGGCTTAGGTGTGTGCTTTTTCATAATGATCTAAATATTTACTAAATCCAGTATAAATTTATACTAAATGTACGGAAATAAAAATGCCCCGCAAATAGCGGGGCATCTCCAAAATCATTTTTTCTTCTTATTCTTTTTCTTTCCTGTTTCCACCGGTTCTGGTGCCACTTTGGTGAGGTCTTTGACGCGGATGTTCCTGAATTTGAGTTCGGAACCGTGGCCAAGGAACCCGAGGTGGCCGCTGGTTCTTTTAAGTCCCGGGTGATCCTTATGATCGGCAGTGCCGTTTTTGCTGGCTTCTGCAAGGTCGCCATCCAGGATTACGGTGCCGTTCAGGGTTACCTTGATTTTCGAGCCTTGCACGCGCACTTCTTCGTAGTTCCACTCGCCAATCGGTTTCAAATAGCCTCTTTTCGCAGGAATAATGCCGTAGGCTGAACCGTGGTACTGGTATTCGTGCAGATCCTTGTAAATCTCTGCTTCGTTGTCCAGAATCTGAATTTCAGTTCCTACGTACGCCGCGTCGCCTTCCATCGGCGTGCGGATACCCAGGCCGTTGTTGGCACCCGGCGTAAGCTGAAACTCGAAACGGAAGTCGAAATCGCTGTATTCATCTTTGGTGTACAGGTTGCCTTTGCCGCCTTTTTTAGGATCGACAACGAGTTCGCCGTTTTGAATGAAATAGTCGGTTTTGTTACCCACCCATTCAAACATATTGGTACCGTCGAAGAGGACTTTGAAATCATCCTTCTGCTCGGCTTCGGGCAATGTAAATTCAGGACGAGGGATTTCACGAACGTAGATATCACGGTAGTGGATCTCGTTGCCGTGCGCCTGTAATTCGAGTTGTTCTTTCGCGAAGATAGGCAAGTTGCGATCCCAGTAGTTTTCGAGCACTACATTGTCTACCACATTCTCACCATTCAGATCCACCGATACGCGGTCGCCGATCATCGTGATATGGAAGGTATTCCATTCGCCGATCGCATTGTCGGCTACTTTCGAAGGCTTGCTCGGGTTTTTCTGGTTGTTATAAAGCCCTCCCGAACCCACCTGCGCGCCTACGCTTACACGTGAGGTATCCCAGATCTGCACCTGCGGCGTACCGCGGAGGTAAATACCTGCGTCACCGTCTTTCTGGATTTTCCAATCGACGTACATTTCGAAATCGCCGTATTGTTTTACGGTGCAAAGGTTGTCGCCATGGCCGGAGAACACGAGTTCACCATCTTTGGCAAACCAATCCTTGAATGCAGCTTCATCCGCTTTTTTCTGTTTGAAAGCCAAAGTGTCGGCGCTCATTTTGCGGCGTGCGATCGGGTTTTGTACCAAACCTTTCCAGCCTGAAAGGTCTTTGCCATTGAACAATGACACAAAACCTTCGCCAGTCGGCAACTCAGCCAAATGTTTGCGGATGGATTCGCGCTGGTAATCAGCATCCTGTCCTTTCAAAAGAGGACCCGCTTTGGTAAGCAGCTCACGGATTTCGGCGCTGTACAGGTTTTTGTTAGCCAATGCGATGTTCATCACGGCCTGCGCTGCTGCCTGTTGTGTACCGGCGTTATCCAGGTATTTTCCTGCCAGTAATAGCGAATTGAAAGTCCGGTTTCTTCCGAGCTCTTTCAAAATGGCTTCTTTCTGTGCATCGGTTTTCGCGATCGCCAATGCCTCACGAAGCATAATCACCTTGTTGGCAGCCGTCTTTCCGGACTTTGCTGTTGTAGCTACATAGCCTGTCAATGCGGCATTGAAATCATCTGTGTCGCTGGTGTTGCGCGCAATTGTCAGCAATTCTCCGGCTGCGCTTGCATCCGACCATGCCGAGAGAGCCGCAATGGCCGATTTCTTTTTCGCGGCATCTCCGTTTCCAT
Source organism: Dyadobacter jiangsuensis (assembly GCF_003014695.1). GTDB lineage: Bacteria > Bacteroidota > Bacteroidia > Cytophagales > Spirosomataceae > Dyadobacter > Dyadobacter jiangsuensis. The sequence continues at coordinate 112,681 of NZ_PYAS01000009.1, forward strand.
AAGCTTCGGCCACTGATTTCAGCGCTTTTTTACCGCCAATACCTGCCAAAACCGCAAGGTAATTACCTTGTTTATCGGCAGGGGCAGCCTGTATTTGTTTCAAAACAGCGTCTGTCTGGCTATTCACATCACCACTTTCCTTAATCGCCGCGTCGATAGCGCTCTGCGTGGCTGCAACCTCGTCGGCATTGGAAACGGTATTCAGCAAGGTATAGAGCTGTGGCAAATCGTTACCGGTAGCCAGGGATTTCAATGCATTGAAAGCCGATTTCCGCACTTCGGGATTGGTATTTTTCAATTGTGCGGAAACAACCGGAAGCTTGGAACTCGCTCCACGGGCAGCCAGTACGTCGATTAAGGCCGATTGTGAAGCCGCAGGAAGGGTAGGAATGGCGGTTGCCACCTGATCCACGAGCGAGGCACCTTTAATCGTAAGCAAGCTGCTCTTAACTGCCGCTATTTCGTCCGCAGTGGCTGTTTTCAGAACCGGGATCAGTTTGGCAATGCTGCTTTCCTGACCGATTCTGCCGGCAGCCCAAATGGCAGCGGTTTTTACTTTGCTATCCTTCGAAGCCAATGCTTTCAAAACGACCGGCAATGCATCTTTCGATTCCGCACGGCCCAGCATAGTGATGATCTCCGCCTGCACGGTAGGAGTCGCCTTTTTGTATGCATTCAGCCAAGGCGTAGTGCCATCGGCCATCAGGTATTTCTGGCCCAGTTTCAATGCAGCAGCGCGGTATTGTGCGTCGCTGCTCTGCAATGCGCTTACGAGCACTGGTACAGATTCTCTCTTTTTGATATCCGAATAAATCTTCAATGCAGAAGAACGCGTCGCTGATTGCTTCGCATCAGGTGTAGCCTTGATCAAAGCGAGCGCCGCTTTTTCAGCGGAGGCTGCATTACCATTGGCCGCCAGATTTGCGAGGTATTTGAGGTAAACAGCCGTAGCATCCGCTTCATCGTAACCATAAGCGGCTTTCTGCGCAGCGCCTGCCAGGATACTTTCCGAAGAAGGCGAGCCGATTTCCGAAAGCGCATAAAGGCTTACCTTACGCAGCTTGGTGTCGGAGTTGGCAGCGGTTTTTTCGATGGCGGGAGCAGCTTCTTTGTTGTGGCTGCCGCCCAATGCCTCGGTGATCGCGAGTTGGGCGCCTCCGTTGGCATTGTTTAGCGCTTGCAGCAATGCAGCTCCGGCAGCTGGCGAGCCAATGCGTGCCAGCGTTCGCGCAGCAGGTTGCGAAAGCCGCTCGTCTTTGAGATAACCTTTCAAAACATCCACTGATTCATCCTTGCCCACTGTTTGGAGCTGATAAATGAGGAAATTTTTGCTGTCGGGATCGCTTACTTTCGACAATGCTTCGCCATAGGCCTCGGCCGCGTCTTTACGCAATGCTTCTTTGCCGGCCTGGGACGCATAATAGGTGAAGCCACCCAATGCATATTGGATTTTGGTATTGTCTCCTTTGCCGAGCGGTGTCAGCATGGAGGCAATCTGCACCAGGCCGGGCTTGCCGAGCTGGGCAAGCTCTTCCATGTTTTTCTTCAGTGCAGCCTCGTTTTGGGAAGGCAGTTTCGCCAACACCGCCTTCACTTTGGCGTCGAGCGAGTTGTCGGATTGGGCCATCAGCTGCGAGGAAGCCAGGCAGAGGGCCATGATAGGGTAAAGTCTTTTTTTCATCAGATATGCCGGTGCCGCAAGCCCGAATAGGCCTGTCAGCGTAGCTTTTAGGTTCTTAAATGGTCCAGGGAGCACGCATTGGCTGGTTGATCAACCGGTTGGCGCCTTCGTCGTCGATAAATTCCTGCTTGTCCGGATCGAATTTCAATGAGCGGCCCAGGCGCAATGCGATGAGGCCCATGTTTACGATCGTACAAGAGCGGTGACCGTTTTCTTCGTTCAATGCGAACTTTTTGCGGTTCTTCACGGCGTCCACGAAGTCGGTAATCTGTGGTTCGGGATCGGGGAATGCGGCGAGTTTCTTTTCCAGGTCCGGAATATCCGATTTGAAATTTTGGTACAGCTTGCCTTTCGGGCCCTCGATGTACGCTACTTTATCGTCTTTGGCCTCGCCGTCGAGCACGATCTGGCAGCCATCGGCATAAGTGTAGGTAATGCGGCGCCAGGTTCCTACGGCTTCGGTATGTTGCTGAGGGGCATCCACTTCCACACTTACAGGGCTGGTATCGTCCTTGCCGAGGAAATATTGAATCGGGTCAATGTAATGCTGGCCCATGTCGCCCAGGCCGCCGCCATCGTAATCCCAATAGCCACGGAAGGTCCCGTGCACGCGGTGCTCGCTGTATGGCTTGTACGGCGCGGGTCCGAGCCACATATCATAGTCGAGCTCGGCTGGTACCGGTTGAGGTGCATTGTTTGTTTTACCTACCCAATAGAACTTCCAGTCGAAACCGGTATGCTTGCTCACGGTCACTTTCAATGGCCAGCCGAGCAAGCCGCTCTGAACGAGTTTTTTAATGGGTTTTACGGTGGTATTCATTCCGTAGAAATTGCTTTCGAAACGGAACCAGGTATTGAGACGGAACACTCTTCCATGCTGCTGGACGGCCTCTACCAGGCGCTTGCCTTCGCCAATGGTACGGGTCATCGGTTTCTCGCACCACACGTCCTTGCCCGCGCGGGCAGCATCGGCGGCGATAATGCCATGCCAATGCGGAGGCGTCGCCACGTGCACGATGTCCACCTCGGGAAGCTGGATCAGCTCGCGGTAGTCGGAGAAGGTTTTGACGCCCTTGTCAACCATATTTACCGCAATGTCGAGGTGTTTTTTATCCACATCACACAATGCAACTACTTTGGTGCCGGCATAAGGGATGTGGCCGCGGCCCATGGAGCCGGTTCCAACGATAGCCTTGGTGAGCGTGTCGCTAGGGGCGAGGTAACCTTTCCCCAGCACATGGCGGGGAACGATCGAAAACGTTGCCAGCGTCGCCAGTGAGCCTTTGATAAAGCTCCTGCGTGAGGACGCGGAAAGTCCTTTCTCTTCTTTCATTCGTTAAGGTTCTTTTAGGAAGTAAAACTGATTGTTATGTGCTTGTGAAATTAGGACAATATCAGGAATGCGCCAAAGCATTCCCGGGCATTACCCGATATTAATGGGGTAATGCCTCGGAATGGGCCGTAAAATCAGAGAAAATGGGCAATACGCCCTGCGTGCTCGTTACAATGGAATATTGCCGTGCTTCTTTTTGGGGAGCACATCCACCTTGTTTTCCAGCATTTCGAAGGCGCGGATGAGCTTCGCGCGGGTCTGGTCGGGGTAGATCACCTCATCGATATAACCGCGGTGCGCGGCCCGGTAAGGGTTCGCAAATTTGTGGGTATAGTCGTCGATTTTTTCCTTCAATTTCTCCGCCGGATTTTCGGCTTGTGCAATCTCCCGTTTGAAAATGATTTCGGCCGCACCGCTCGCGCCCATTACGGCGATTTCGGCGGAAGGCCATGCAAAGTTCATATCCGCGCCGATGTGCTTGGAATTCATCACATCATAGGCGCCCCCGTACGCCTTGCGCGTGATCACGGTAATGCGCGGAACCGTCGCCTCGCAGAATGCATACAGCAGTTTCGCGCCGTTGCTGATGATCGCATTCCATTCCTGGTCGGTACCGGGAAGGAAGCCGGGGACATCTTCCAATACCAACAACGGAATGTTAAAACAATCGCAAAACCGCACAAAACGCGCCGCTTTCTGGCTCGCATGGATGTCGAGCACACCCGCAAGCACGGCGGGTTGGTTGGCTACAATGCCAATGCTGCGGCCGGCAATGCGCGAGAAGCCCACGACGATATTTTCAGCAAAATTTTCGTGTACTTCAAAAAAACTGTCGGGGTCGGAAAGCTCGGTGATTACCTCCCGCATATCGTAAGGCTGGTTGGCATTCTCCGGAATGAGCGTATTCAATGCCGGGCGAAGCTCGTCGCCGGGTGTGTAAGGATACCGAGGCGCATCGTCCTCACAATTTTGCGGCATATAGCTCAGCAGCTTTTTGATTGACTGCAGGCATTCGACTTCATTGGCCGAAACAAAATGCGTTACGCCCGATTTTGTGGCGTGCGTCATCGCACCGCCGAGTTCTTCCGAAGTTACTTCTTCGTGCGTCACCGTTTTGACCACATTGGGTCCGGTCACGAACATATAGCTCGTGTTTTCAACCATTAATATGAAATCCGTGATCGCAGGCGAATATACGGCACCGCCGGCGCAAGGGCCCATTACAGCCGAAATCTGCGGTATGACCCCGGAAGCCAGCGTGTTTTTGTAAAAAATATCCGCATAACCTGCAAGCGAGAGCACCCCTTCCTGAATGCGCGCGCCACCCGAGTCGTTGAGGCCGATCAGCGGGGCGCCGTTTTTCATGGCGAGGTCCATCAGCTTGCAGATTTTTTCCGCATGTGTTTCCGAAAGCGAGCCGCCGAAAACGGTGAAATCCTGTGCGAAAACGTAAACCAGCCGGCCATTAACTTTGCCGTAGCCTGTTACCACGCCGTCGCCGAGGTAATGCTCCTTGTCCAGCCCGAAATCCTTGCTGCGGTGCATCACAAATCGGCCTATTTCTTCGAAGGAGCCTTTGTCGAGTAGAATGGAAATGCGTTCCCGGGCGGTGAGCTTTCCCTTTGCATGTTGCGCCTGGATCCTGTTTTCACCGCCGCCCAGTTCAGCCTCAGCGTTTTTTTGATCTAAAAGTTCTTTTTTTGAAACAGCGGCTGATAGGGATTCCATGTAATGCGGGGATATGGTTACATTTGTTGGTGAACGGTTATAAATATAGCTGCATTTTAATGATTAGGGAAATTATTGGACGTTTATGAGGAGCACAGGCTGCGGTTTGCTTTTCCTGATCACATGGCTTTGTGCGCCGTGGAATGCCGCTTTCGCCCAGGTCACGGGCGGCCGTACCCGTCTGGATTTTCTTCAATTGCCCGCCCAGGCACGTAGTACCGCGTTGGGTTCCAACCACATTACCGCGCAAGGCAATGATCCCTCATTGTTTCTTCAAAACCCTGCTTTGCTCGATTCCGCGAAGATCAACAATGTATCGTTGAACCTGATGCCCTACCTGGCGGATACGAAGTTTGTGAATATGGGTTATGCCAACCGGGTCCGCAAAACGGGCGGCACCTGGGCAGTAGGACTGCAATACCTGAACTACGGCACCATGCAGGAAACCGACGACATAGGCAATGTGGTAGGGGAGTTCCGTGCGGCGGATTATGGGTTATCTGCCGGTTATGGCCACACCATAGGCGCATTCACGCTCGGCGCGACGGCCAAATTCGTAGGAGCATCGATTGAAAGCTACCAAACCTGGGGAATGGCGTTCGACTGGGGTGCCACATTCCGGCACCCGCGTGAGGACCTGACGATCGGTTTCGTGGCTAAAAACTTCGGTTTTTTAAAGCAGAACTACAATGGCGCGAATACGCCGGTGCTGCCATTCGATATGCGGGTAGGGGTAACTTTCAAACCCCAATACATGCCCATTCGCGTGTCGCTGACGGCCCATCACTTGAACCGGTTCGATATGGTTTACAACGACCCGAACCTGTTTTATACCTACGACATTAATGGCACTAAACTGCCCAAAAAAGTGGGAGTAGCAGAAAAGCTGGGCAGGCATCTGTCGCTCGGCGCAGAGATTTTGGCACATCCCAATTTCCGTATTCTGCTGGGCTATGATCACCTGAAACGGCAGGAACTCCGCCTGACGAACCGCGGCGCATTAGCGGGTTTTTCGTTCGGTGCGTGGCTACGTGTTAAGCGTTTCGAGGTCGGTTATGGCCGGGCGCAATATGTACCAGGCTTTGGCAGCAGCTCCATTTCCATTGTGATGAACCTCAAAAACGGGTTTGCCAGAAACAAATGGGACGAGCCGGTGAAAGCCAGGCCCGTCCGGTAATGCAATGCGCTATCTGCGTGTGTAATGCAGCTGCACCAAACCTTTTTCAAAAGACTTACTGCTCACGAAAGTAAGGTTTTGCTCCGGCCGACCGTCTTTGAACAGGCGGATGCCGTCGCCGAGGAGAATGGGAATCAATGAAACGATGTACTCGTCGATCAGGTCGAGTTGCATGAGCTGGTTCACCACTTCCGCGCCGCCATCGACGAAAATGTGTTTCCCTTCTTTTTGTTTCAGCTCTTCGATGAATGCTTTCAGGTCGCCGGTATGAAAGCGGACATTGCCTTCCTGCGCACGCGGTGTACGCGTCACGATGTGATATTCCTTATCGGCACGCAGATATTCAATGCCCATGGCCTGCACCTTATCATACGTTTTGCGGCCGATGATCACGGTGTCGATCGTATCGATGAATTCGGCATAGCCGTAATCTTCGCCTTCTTGTTCCACGAGTGACAGGAACGTCAGATCATCGTCGTGTTTGGCAATGTAACCGTCGAGGCTGGCGGCAATGTAAACGAATACTTTTCTGGTCATAGCTAGTGATTTGGTTAGTACAGGAAAAATAGGATAGCTGTTTCCCGTAAAAAGTTGGAACCACTAGCGCGATTAGACGACTTTTCCTTTTTCCAGTTTCAAATAATGCTTCACACAGCTTGGAATCTCGTTTGGGTAATGCGAAACGTAAATCAGCGTCCGCTGATCGGTATCACAAATCGCATTCACAACGGACTTGAAGTAGTCGATAGCGTCGGTATCCAGTCCCTGACAAGGCTCGTCAAGAATGAGGAGCGGTGGGTTTTTAACCAATGCACGCGCCAGCAGCACCATTCTCTGCTGACCTTTTGATAGTTGCGAGAAGTCTTTTTCGATCAGTTCATGCACGTGCAGAAGTTCGGCCACTTCATGTACACGTTCGATCTGCGTTTCGGTGAGTTTTTTAAAGAAAACACCGGTGGCGTCGAAAAAGCCGGAGGCAATGGTCTTGAAAACGGTGGTATTTCTGGGGAAATATAAATGCAGTTCCGGCGAAACGTGCCCGATCTTTTGCTTGATATCCCAGATGGAAGCGCCCGCGCCACCCCGTTTTTGATCGAACAAATCATAATCATTGGCAAAGCGCTGCGGATTATCGGCCGTGATAATGCTGAGTAAAGTCGATTTGCCGGAGCCATTCGGGCCGGATAACGCCCATTTTTCTCCTTTCCCAATTTTCCAGCTTACGCCGTCGAGAATCTGATCTTCACCGTATTTGACGCGGATGTTTCGCAAATCGAGCGCATTCTTAAAACCCGTGAATTCGGGATGACCGAAATGAGCCAGTTTTTGCGAATCAGGCTGCGGGAAGTGATGGGTGTGGGCAGCTGCCGACCGAAATTGTGCTACGGGTTTTTGTGCTTCAATCTTCCCGGCTTCCAGTTCGAGCACGTCGGTTATGCATGGCGGGATTTCGGTGGCTGTGGTGGCCATGATAATGGTCACGCCTTGTTTGGTCAGTTCGGTCAGGGCATTGCGGAGCACCTCGCGCGAATGCACATCGAGGCCGCTGAATGCATTGTCGAGCATGAGCACCTTTGGCTTTTTCAAGAGAGATTTGGCCAAAAGCATCCTCCTCGTTTCTCCGTTGGAGAGCGTCACAAACGGGTGGTCGAGTAAATGGGTAATGGACAGCAGGCCGCTTACCCGCGCCAATTCGTCATCACTCACTTTGGACGGTGCCAATCTCACGGATTTGTCGTCGACGGTACCGACCGGTTTCAATTGGTCGGTCAGGATCGCACGCACGCTGGGAGCGCGTTCGGACTCGTACGCATGAAAGCGCTGCTGGTAGTATTCGGCGCCGGCACTCACAATGCGGTTGAATGAATAGTCGTTGGAGGCAAGCTCGATATTCTCCCGGACGGGTGTGGTCCAGTCGTAAGCTATTTTGCCGGTGAGTACGGGCCATTTTCCGGCGATCACTTCCAGCAGCACCGATTTGCCGGAGCCATTCGGGCCAATGATCGCCCAGTTTTTTCCTTGTTCAATATTCCAGTTGATTTCAGAAAGGACCGTTGATTCGTATTTGCGGACGGATACGTTTTGAAGCGAAATGAGTGTCATGCGAAAACCAGGTAATGAAAGAGCAAATACCAAAATTTTGGCTTGAAATGGAAACAAAAAGAGCATCCGTTACGGGATGCCCTGGCTAAGCGTTTGAATCAGTGATTAATGCAGTCAATGGTGGAATTCCATATTAAACTCCCGGATCATGGTGCTCACGAATGCCGAAAGGTCGTCGGTGGTGCGGCTGGTGACAAGTCCGTTGTTGGTTACCACTTCCTGATCCACCCATATTGCGCCGGCATTTTCGAGGTCGTGGCGGATGGCGGCGTACGAAGTGAGCGTACGGCCCAGCACCACGTCGGCGTCGATCAGGATTTGAGGGCCATGGCAGATCGCCGCCACAGGTTTTCCCGCGATAAAGAACGATCGTACAAAGTCGACAGCCTTTTGGTTGATCCTCAGCGCATCGAGGCCCATTACCCCGCCCGGGAGCAGCAGTGCGTCGTAGTATTCGGCACGTGCCATTTCGAGCGGGACGTCCACACGGTGGTTTTCGCCCCAGTCCAGATGGCTCCATCCTTTCACAATGTCCTTATTGGGCGAAATAACGTGGGTAGTCGCGCCGCGTTGGTTTAGGACTTTTCTGGGGCAGGTCATTTCAACCTGCTCAAATCCATCGGCAACCAGTATCGCGACTTTGATTGAATTCAGTGATTGTTCCATGGATTTAGGTGTGGATTAAAAGGTTAGATTATAAGAATAAATAATTGTACAAAAAATATGCCAATAAATTGACTTGCTTTTGGGTCGTGCACGCGTCAAAGGGGCGATGCGCAGCTTCCACAACGTGGGAATGAGGCCTGCGGTAAATCCCGATTTGGGGAAAATAAAAAGAGCGGCATCGCTGCCGCTCCCTGTATTAGCACTATTTCGTGATTAGATTTCTACACTTCCAACGTTTTCGAAGACCAGTTCGCCTTTTGAATCGAGCTCCATCATGATCACCGAATCTTTCGCAACCTGCCCGCTCAGAATACCTTTCGATAATTCATTCAGGATTCTTCTTTGAAGCACCCTTTTCAGCGGACGCGCACCGAATGCCGGGTCGAAACCGTCTTCCCCGAGCTTGGTCAACGCTTCGTCGGTCGCGTCGAGCGTGATACCTTGTTCTTTCAGCATATGCTGGATGCCTTTGAACTGGATATCCACGATTTTGCGGATGTTTTTCAATGTCAATGGTTCGAACAGCACGATCTCGTCGATACGGTTCAGGAACTCTGGTCTCACCGATGCTTTCAACAGATCGAGTACCGCCTGTTTGGCTTCTTCGACGATCAGCGTGTGGTTCCAGCCCTCGTCTTCCGCGAATTTCTCCTGGATAATATGGCTGCCGATGTTCGACGTCATGATGATGATCGTGTTTTTGAAATTCGCCACACGACCTTTGTTGTCAGTCAATCGGCCTTCGTCCAACACTTGCAGCAGGATATTCCATACATCCGGGTGTGCTTTTTCGATTTCGTCGAGCAGGATCACGCTGTAAGGTTTGCGACGCACGGCTTCGGTCAACTGGCCGCCTTCGTCGTAGCCCACGTATCCTGGAGGCGCGCCTACGAGGCGGCTTACCGCGTGGCGTTCCTGATACTCGCTCATATCGATCCGCACCATGGCATTCTCGTCGTTGAACAGGTACTCGGCCAGGGTTTTTGCGAGCTCGGTTTTACCTACGCCGGTCGGGCCGAGGAAGAGGAAGCTGCCGATCGGCCGTTTCGCATCCTGCAAGCCTGCGCGGCTGCGGCGTACAGCGTCGGATACCACTTCGATGGCCTCATTCTGGCCAGCTACGCGCTGGTGCAAATGCTCTTCGAGTTGCAGCAGCTTCTCGCGGTCGCTTTGCAGCATTTTGCTGACAGGGATGCCGGTCCATTTGGCGACTACTTCGGCAATATCTTCCGGCGTAATCTCCTCCTGCATCAGGCTTTCCGCGTGCTCCGATTTTTGAAGTTCTTCCAATTTGGCCTGAACCTCGGGAATGCGGCCATAGCGGATCTCGGCTACTTTACCGAAATCACCCGAACGTTCGGCCTGCTCGGCTTCGAGGCGCAGCTGCTCGCTTTGTTCTTTCAATGCGCGCACTTCATTCACTTTACCCTTTTCATTTTCCCATTGGGCTTTCAGGGCATTACGTTGCTCGCCGAGGTCGGCAATTTCTTTGTTAAGGACGGTTTCCTTGTCCTTGTTGTTCTCACGGCGGATCGCCTCGCGCTCGATTTCGAGCTGCATAATGCGGCGGTTCAGTTCGTCGAGCTCTTCGGGTACGCTGTCCATTTCCAGACGTAACTTGGAAGCGGCTTCATCCATTAAGTCAATCGCCTTGTCCGGAAGGAACCGATCGCTGATGTAGCGGTTAGAAAGCTCCACGGCAGCAATGACCGCGTCGTCCTGAATCCGAACCCCGTGGTGCAATTCGTATTTTTCCTTGATACCTCTCAGAATACTGATCGCATCGGAAATGTTTGGCTCGTCCACCATGACAGCCTGAAAACGACGTTCCAGGGCCTTGTCTTTCTCGACATATTTCTGGTATTCTTTCAGCGTGGTAGCGCCAATCGCGTGCAGTTCGCCGCGTGCCAATGCCGGTTTCAGCAAGTTGGCTGCGTCCATGGCACTTTCGCCACCGCCGCCCGCGCCGATCAGTGTGTGGATCTCGTCAATGAAAAGCACGATCTCACCTTCCGAATCGGTTACCTCTTTGATAACCGCTTTCAGCCTTTCCTCAAATTCACCTTTGTATTTCGCACCGGCGATCAGCAAACCTAAATCGAGCGATACGATCGTTTTCGATTTCAGGTTTTCGGGAACGTCGCCCTGCACGATACGCTGGGCCAATCCTTCCACAATCGCGGTTTTACCCACACCCGGCTCACCGAGCAGGATCGGGTTGTTTTTGGTACGGCGGCTCAATATCTGCAACACCCGCCTGATTTCTTCGTCGCGGCCGATCACCGGGTCGATTTTGCCGGCTTTGGCCAATTCATTCAAATTTTTGCTGTACCGTTCCAGGGAGCGGTATTTGGCTTCTGCATTTTGATCTTTCACAGGGTTATTCTTTCCTCTTAGTTCTTTGATTGCATTGATCAGTTCCTTCTCATTGAATCCCAGCTCCTTCATCATGTTGGCTGTGGAATCTTTTCCGCTGAGAATACCCAGGATCAGCAGCTCTATGCTGATGAATTCGTCCCCGAACTCTTTCAGGTAATTCTGTGCCTTTCCACTGGCAGCTGCCATATCGTTGCCCAAATAGGGCTGTCCCCCGCTTACACGCGGGTACCCGTCCAATATTTTCTGCAAACGGTTATTGAGTACGTCTGCGCTGATATTGAGCTTATTCAATAGAAATAGAGACGTGTTGGGGTCTTCTTCCAAAATGGATTTCAACACGTGTCCCGTTTCAATAGCCTGCTGCTGGTTTCCCTGGGCCATTTGGGCGGCGTGCTGGATGACCTCCTGCGCCTTGATAGTATATTGGTTAAAGTTCATAGCGTTGATCGCATTGTTAATGATGTAACGCTAAATGAAAAATGGTGTGCCGACCGGTTAAATCGGAAATTTTGTCTCAAAAGAGTGACGGAATGCGATTCTTTCGGACAAAATGGCAAGAAATCAATGGATTTTCTTCTCAATCTTCTTATGGATTTCGAGCGTTTCGGCCAGGGCCGCGGAGCCGTACCACATCAGTAAGTCCATGTCGAGCAGCTTCGCCTGTACGGCCGGGTCGGTTTCGACGAGCTTTCGGCCTTCCTCGATCGAGTCCGCATTGAGGATGAAAATACCCCGGTACTTGTCGTTTTTGAAGAACGGCCCTGCTACCACGAGCTTTCCGGTTTCGGCCAGGCGGTTGATATTCTGCATATGCCCGGCAAAAGCACTGTCCGATTTGCTTTTAGGAACGTTCGTCGCGCTGCCGGTTTTCAGAAGCACCATGACATACTTTTTCATACCATATTCATCCGCGTGGAGCTTTTTGGCGAGCGTGGAATCGTAAGCGGTGTTGGTGGATTGGGCAATGCCGTCTTGGGAAACAGCCGACAGGCAAGCCAGCAGGAGTGTGGCGCACAGTGTTTTCATCAGTTATCCATTTAAGTATAGGTTAATGAATAAATGTATTGAAATTTTGACTGAAAAGGAATGTACGCCGGTACCAAAAGCAAGAAGCTGCACAGGTACTCTGTACAGCTTCTCTCTATTTATTTGCATGTAAATCTTAAAGATCGATTTGTGTTTTCAGCAAATCCTCCATCGTCTCGCGCCGTCTCACCAACTTCGCCACGCCGTTGTCGATCAGCACTTCGGCCGGCCGGAAGCGGGCATTATAGTTTGAACTCATCGTCAGGCCATACGCGCCTGCATTCAGGAACACCAGCACGTCGCCCTTCCGAACTTCGGGGAGTTCGCGGTCGGTTGCGAACGTGTCGGTTTCGCAGATATAGCCTACTACATTATAATGTTTCAACTCACCTTTCGGGTTTGAAATATTGAGAATATGGTGGTAAGAACCATACATCATCGGGCGGATCAGGTGGTTAAGGCCCGAATCCACATGCACGAAGTTGCGCGCGGGATCTTCTTTTACCACATTGGTGGTCACAAAAAGGAAGCCCGATTCGCTCACCAGGAACTTGCCCGGTTCAAACCAGAGCTGCAACTCGCGACCATATTCCTGGCAGAAAGTCTGGAATCTTTTCGAGATTTTTTTACCCAGCAAATCCATATCCGTAATGGCATCGCCAGGCAAATAGGAAACTTTAAAACCACCACCGAGGTCGACCACTTGCAAGTCGGGGAAATGCTTGGCGGTTTCGAAAAGGATATCGGCCACTTTCAGGAATGGCTCGGCATCCTTAATATCCGAACCGGTATGCTGGTGCAAGCCGATCACTTTAATGTCGTATTTTTTGATCACCTCCAAAATCTGATCCAGCAGCAGCACCGAAATCCCGAATTTGGAATCGGCATGTGCCGTCATGATCTTGGTATGCCCGCCCGCAGCCACGTTTGGCTTGATGCGGATCATGCAGGGTTTGGTATTGCCGTAAGTTTGTCCAAACCATTCGAGCAGCGGAATGCTGTCGACGTTCACAATGGCCCCGGCTTCAACGGCTTCGCGTACTTCCTCAAAGTCTACGCCGCTGGGTGTAAATGTGATTTGGCCGGCATCATAACCCGCCATTTTTCCCATTTCAAATTCGCCCGGCGACACCACATCCAGTTCCACGCCGATTTCGCGCATCAGTCGGAGCACGGCCAGGTTAGTATTGGCCTTGCAGGCATATTTGATCTTCATATTCACGCCGGCAAATGCATGTTGCAGCTCGGCCGCCTTCCTGCGGATGGTCGCGCCGTCGTACACGTAAAGCGGGCTTCCGTACTGGTTGATGAGCTGGATCGGGTCGATGCCCTGGATAGAATATGGGTAATGGTCAGAAAGTTGCATTTTGTGATATGGGCGGCAACGAAATGCCGGAGTGATTGGATTATAAATATTTGTCGAGGTAAATGGCCATTTCCTGTTGCAGCGCCGCTGCTTCCTGCTTCGCTTTTCCGGCGAAATCGGTGCCATTGCTGGCGTAGATAATGCTGCGCGACGCATTGACGAGCAATCCGCAACTTTTGTTCATACCAAACTTCGAAACCTCTTCCAGGTTACCGCCCTGCGCGCCAACGCCGGGTACCAGCAGGAAATGGTCGGGGATAATGGTGCGGATCTTCTCAAAATCGGAAGCTTGCGTTGCGCCGACCACGTACATCATGCGCTCTGCGCCCGCCCAGGTCTGCGACGTACGCAGGACGTTTTCGTATAATGCAGAACCTTCCACATCGAGCCGCTGAAAATCGGCACTGCCCGGGTTGGAAGTCAATGCAAGCAGGATTACCCATTTGTCCTCGAATGCCAGGAACGGCGTCACCGAATCGCTGCCCATGTAGGGAGCCACGGTGATGGAATCGAAGTCGAGGCCGGAGGATGATTTGTCGAAAAACGCACGGGCGTACAAGCCTGACGTGTTACCGATATCGCCGCGTTTGGCATCGGCAATCGTGAAATGGCTTTTCGGAATATACGCTACCGTCTTTTGAAGGCTCTCCCAACCTTTTGGTCCCAATGCTTCGTAGAATGCGATGTTGGGTTTGTAGGAAACGCAATAGTCGGCGGTGGCGTCGATGATCTGTTTATTGAATTCAAAAATCGGATCGTCGGTTTTCAACAGATGCGCCGGGATTTTCTGGATATCGGTGTCCAAACCCACACACAAATAGGACCGTTTGGTCGAAATTTGCTGGAAGAGCTCTTGATAAGTCATGATTTTGTAAATATTGCGGCGAAATTACAACCTCTTCCAATAGATTCATAAATTTGCCCCAACATTAAACTTTGCTCCAACCAACACATAACCACAATATGCAGATTCGAGAAACTTCCATTGCCGGTCTAGTTGAAATATTTCCAAGGGTCTTCGGCGATGACCGTGGAGTATTTTTTGAATCGTATAATGAGGAGACATTTAAAAAACTCGGTCTGCCCGTAAACTTCGTTCAGGACAACCAATCGTTTTCCAGGAAGGGTGTGGTAAGAGGCTTGCACTTCCAAAATGCGCCTTTCGCGCAAGGTAAGCTGGTTCGGGTAATCTCGGGCAGAGTGCTGGATGTGGCTGTGGACATTCGTCCTGATTCGCCGACGTTCGGTAAGCACGAGGTATTTGAACTGAGCGGAGAGCAAAACAATATCGCTTACATCCCGGAAGGTTTCGCACACGGATTCGTGGCTTTGGAAGATTCTGTTTTCAGCTACAAATGCACGAATCTTTACAGTAAGGAATCCGAATCTGGTATCCTGTGGAACGACCCCGATTTGAATATCGACTGGGGGATTACCGATCCCATCGTTTCGGAAAAGGACCTGGTCCTGCCTACTTTCCGCTCACTTTTCGGTGAGTTGATCAAGTAGGATTAAATACTACTTTTCAAAAAGTTCTTCCAGCGCTTTCGACGCTACTTTCCGGGCCGAATGGGAATTTTGTCCGGTAATGAGCCTTTCGTCCATTTCGATGAATTCCACAAATGGGATCATTGCCTTGGTGTAATGCGCGCCGCGTTCCTTCAATTTGTCTTCGAGGTAAAAAGGGACTTCGCTCACAAAACTCACCAACGCTTCCTCGACGTTGGAGTAGCCGGTTACATATTTGTCCTGGATGAGTAATGTGCCATCGGATAGCCGCACGTTGAGCAACCCGCAAACGCCGTGCGCAACCGCGGTGACCATGCCGTTCCGCTCATAAATAGCCTTCGCGATGTTCTGCAGTTCGGTATTATCTGTGAAGTCCGACATTGCGCCGTGCCCACCAGCGAAATAGATCAGGCGGTAATCGGCGGGGTTAACATCCGATGGTTTAAGGGAATTTTGAAGCTTGACTCGGAAAGAGGCATCTTCCCAGTACCGCGCATTGCATTCGTCTTTCAGATCGATGCTCCTTTCATCCACCGGTATGACGCCGCCCAACGGGCTAACGATATCCATCAGGATGCGTCTTCTGGCCATTAAGTCGTAAAAGTGCGTCAGTTCATTCAGCCAGAGACCTGTTTTAGAGGTTTTGGTCGGATATGAGTCGTGGTTTGTGCAGACGATCAGGACTTTCATAGCTATACATGGAATGGCTCCGTGGAAATATACTATAAACCCCGGAAGTTTTCACCATGAAAGCATTGTGCTTAACTCAGCAGTTGGTTTTTGTAGGCAAATGCCACTGCGGCCGCGGTACTTTTTGTTCCGGTTTTTTCCAAAACCCGCAACCGGTGTCCTTCGACGGTGCGCACGCTGATGAACAGTTTGTCGCCGATTTCCGTGGTAGAAAGCCCGTCGCAAATCAATTGGAGTACTTCTTTTTCGCGGGACGAGAGCGCTACATTACATGCATTCGGGAAGAACGGATGCTTGTTGACCTGCCGGTTTACCATTTTGCGGTGCATGGCCTTGGAAACGAAGTCGTTATAGTAAAAGCCTTCTTCGTGCACCCTTCTGATCGCCTTTTCGACTTCGTCAGGGCTGGTATCTTTCAGCAAATATCCCTGCACGCCCTTTTCGAGCATGTGTATCACGAAACGGTCCTCGTTATACATTGAAACCACGATGATCTTGATGTTCGGGAAACGTTCGAATGCGGCTTCCGTGGCCTGAATGCCGTCCATAACCGGCATTTGAAGGTCCATGAAAACGATGTCAGGCGTATTGGCGGGCAGTCGGTCCAGGAGTTCCTGGCCGTTGCCGGCTTCCAGTATAAATTCGAAGTCGGGAATGCCGCTCAGCATAGAGATAAATCCCTTTCTGAATAATTCGTGATCGTCGGCGATTCCTAGTTTAAGGGTGCTCATAGCATTAAATATTCACTCGTTCCCGGCGGAATGGATGTAATGGTTCAGGTTTGTTACCGGATGCCGGGTTCACCGGAATCCTCGCGATAGCGCTGGAACCGCCCTTGGCCGGCTGTTCGTACTGGACTGTTCCATTCACAATAGCCAACCGGCTCTCAATTCCGAGCAAGCCCAGCCCTGCCAGGTTGCTTTCCTTTATTTTTTCCGGGTCGAAACCGACGCCGTTGTCAGTTACCCGCAAACCTATCATTTCTTCGTCGATTTCCAGCACAATATCGATTTTTGTGCAGCTCGCGTGCTTGATCGCGTTGTTGACCAGTTCCTGCATAATGCGGTAAAGCGTCAGTTCCAGTTTCTGGCCCTGACGCGGAAATTCCTCTGTGTTCGATTGGAAGGCAATCACCAGATTGTTGTCCTCTTCCAGCTTATGGATAAACTCCTCGATCGCCTCCATTAACCCGAACCGCTCCAACGTCGTCGGCACCAGGTCACGCGTGATGCGCCGCACGTGCAGGATCGTTTCTTCCACCAGTGACTGCGACTTTTTCATAATGCTTTCCTCCTTCTCGTCCCCCGAGTTGGCCACCAATTTGCTCAATTGATTGAGACTTAACTTTGTAAGCGAGAGCATCGTGCCAATATCGTCATGCAAATCCTGCGCGATCCGCCGTCGCTCTGTTTCCTCGGAGTTCAGCGCGGTATCGAGGAGTAGACGATTGTAGTTTTTCTCGATGTCGTTGATACGCTTTTCTTCTTCGAACCTTTTTTTCTGGTAGTACATCACAAATGCGATGACAAAGAACGCCATCATCAGCATCGCCAAGGACGCGATGAGTAGTGCCAGCTTCAGTTCGTCGTTATTTTGCATAGGAGTTGTCACGGTATTGGGCTATCCCAATGCTAAAAAGTATGAGACTTACGCTCTCAAACACGTAAGGTATATAATCGAGAGTCCCTATATCCATCCATTGGTCCCACCTGGCCGCATAATGCATAACCGGAGCAATGAACAGGAAGCTTGAATAGAACAAGAGCAACCCCGAACAAATCCAGAAAAAAGGATATGTCAGAAGATTGGGGATTTTAAGTGCGCGTATCGTATCATAAAAATAGAGCATTATCCAGAAAAGCATCAACAGGCTTTCGATCGTCGCAGAGTATAGAACTACATTTTGATCGTGCACGTCGCCTATCGATGAATTTGTATGAATAATATCCCACATGGAAAATCCCACGAATAGTGGCCATGAAAAAAGCAGCCATCTTCTGTGTGATTTGTTGTCGAACTCGTAGTAATACATCCAACTCGTCAGAACGTATCTTACAGGAATACTCACATTATAGTAAATCACATTGTTTTGTCTATGTGACGCCAAATCGAACATCACAAGATCAACACAGAGTTTTAATATCAAATAGACAAATAGGATGAGTAACAATTTCTCATTGTATGCTCTCTTTCGCCAAATCAGTAAAATAGGCAGCAGGTTCAAAAATACCGGGGCACTGATAACCGGCTGCCTTATGATATAGGAGAAGTAACTCTCAAGCATTGAACATGATCTAGAATGTTAGCAGCGGCGCGGACAAAGCGGGCCACCAGTCATTGCCTCGCCCGAATCAGGCATATCTTTCAGGCCTCCCAGTTGCGCGGTCCTGATAATGTCTTTACCATCGGCGTCGACAGGGACCAGAACAAGTCTTGGAGTTGGTTTTTTTGCTTTTTTAGTTTTGGTATCATCGTCTTCCTCTTCGTCTCTCAGCCCGTAATATACTCTGAAGCCAACGCAGTTGTCGCCATGCAGTTTGATCAGCTCGTTGAATGTGTGAATGCCGAAAAATTCAGCCTTCACATAGTTTTCACCTTTGTCGGTGAAGTAACGTTCCCTTTTCTGGTGTGGAATGGTAAGCTCCTGGGCGGCAGCTGCTGAAATCAGCTGGCCTTCCCGACCTGTAAATTTTTTGGTATCCATAGCTTTCGTTAAAATATAACAATTAAACAATGTAAATGTAAATACGGAGGCCGCGAAGGACAAGCCAACCATTTGCAATTGATTTAACGGTTAATTTGTAACTAATTGTAAATCAGTGCGATTTGTTCATTAGGAATGAAAATCGCGTAATTTTACGTATAGGTCCCGGGCAATAATACGATGTCACACTTGTAAGCCTACCCGTGCTGAAAATCAGGGATTTTTGCGCTAAAATACTTATGCAGAGCCTTGTACATTTGTAAAGCGTTAGGGAAGACTTTTCAAAAGCTTTCTCATCAAGATTAAAGGGTTAGGTTATAGTCGAAAGCCGCGAGGGGATGTCCTTGGCGGCTTTTTTGCCGTCAGATAATTCAAACGGGTTGATGGGCTATTTGTTTTGGATTGTGTTGTTGGGGCGAGCTACTATGCGTGTGGTAAAAGGCTGTTTATCAGCGCCAAACTGTCAATCCATTTAAACCAACTTTAATTATGAAAAGATTTCTTATTTCAGCTGTGTGCCTGGTAATCTTGACTTGGGCCTGTCAAAAAGAGGATGAAAAAGTAGTTCCTGGTATTGAGAAGAATACAACATTGACGGCCGAGGAACAGCGAGCCGCGGACAGAATGGGAGCTATGATACCGGTTTCAGAGTTCAAAGAAATGAAAGAGAGATTTCAGAAAGATATTAGTCCAGAAGATACAAGAGCTGTTTCCTATGGAAAAACCGTCTTGGAGAAGGTGTTATCGCAGAAGGGTTGTGTAGGTATTCGATTCTATTTTGCGAAAGATAAGAACGGGAAGCAAACTCTGATTTTTATCGGAGTCGATAAAAATGGAAAAGATATCACTGCTCCTGTGAACGCTAAAACACAAGAAGATCCGACGCAGACAGCGGGTGAGGGCCCGATTTGTCCAAGGCTTTGCTAGTATTTCTGTTAGAAATGAAGCCGCGAGGGACATTCCCTCGCGGCTTTTTTGATTCTATACTTCCAATGCCGACTTTTGACATTCATAGCAAATGAAGGTATGAAACCAACCATAGAAATCGAGTACTGCCCGAAATGCGGCTGGCTTTTACGCGCTGCCTGGATGGCGCAAGAGCTGTTGATCACTTTCAGTGATGATTTGCATGCAGTGCAGCTACGGCCTTCGGAAGTGGCAGGGCGGTACACCATAAAGCTAGGCGAGAGCCTGCTTTGGGATCGAAAACGCGAAGGCCACTTCCCGGAACCAAAGGAAATCAAACAGCGGGTGAGAGACATTATTGCACCGGATCGCAGCCTCGGACACAGCGATCGCTGATCGGATTTGAGGGGAGAATGGTGTCATTTTGGCGTACCGGATTGAGGTAAGCTGCAATTTTGGCATTTTATTGAGCCCTCGATTTCTGGGTATGGAAAAGACGAGATTAAAATGCGTTGATCCGCTTCAATGGCTGGTTACACGCAGATAAAAGATGTTTTCTGACCACACCGTCCATCACATTTTTGGCCGAAAACGATCTTTGGCACGCAGTTTTTCGTTAATAAGTAAAACTTGTGAACCTAAAACGCGATAGCTATGGAAAGCAAACTGAAAATACCCCGGGAGATGTTGATGAACATAGACTTTATCAACACAGTTAACGGTGGAATGAGTGAGCCCTCTATCAAGCTTGACAAAGGGTCGGACGGTTTCGAAGTAGTTGTGAAAATTCCAGGCATCGAGGTTGAGGATCTTCAATTGGAGGTTGTAAAAGGCAAGAGGAACTCAAATAACTTAAAGCTTTTCCACTTGCTGCCCATATTTTCACAGGAAAATTTGCCCGACGATGAGCAGTGGAAGACAATCCGTTTCATCAATACCTTCGTCATCCCGGACGGAGTAGATATAGACAATATATCAGCAAGGTACGACGATGGTCGTCGTCAATTGGTACTGTTCCTCCCATTTGGAGATGAGCAGGGGGATTATCACCGGAAGGTTGATATCGAACGTTGGTAGAAATTAGCGACTCATTATAACGAAGCCTGGCAAATCGCCAGGCTTTTTTATGGCTCAGGGACCGCCTCAGAGGGCTTTTCGACAAATACTACAAAGTAAATGGAGGGTATTATGGTACTAATCCGGGTAGGGTTTGTACGCTTCCAATAGAATGCATTAAGATTGAGTAAAGATTCCCCACTTTTTCAAAAAAGGAATTACATATCTGTATCTTGCATTATTAATTCCCTTAGTGCTCGTCAATCTCAACGTTATGAAAAAGTCTAATATTTTCGCTTTTATTGAGCTTACCAAGTTGGTCGAAGAACTTAAAGTTGACCAGTCCAAACTAAGGCAGAAACTGAAATCGCAGTCGGCCTACTTCAACATTATCGAACCAAGGTATTTTTCAGAAGGACTGGTTGGAGAGTGGGAAAGCATTCTTAGCGTCATCAAGCAAAAAGGCGCAAAGGTGAACGAAGAAGGCCGTGTGGTGTCGAATGCCGTGAGCAACACGATCGACCACCTGAGCGACAAGGAATGTTTGTCGCTGGTAGAGCGGGTCAACTCGATCTACGACTCGGTAAGAAAAGAGTTTCAGTAAAAAGGGGCCCTGCATGGTACTCCGCCAATGCAGGGCCGATGAGTTTAGTTCACCGTTCCGCCGTTCCAGACATCTTTGCCCGGTTGAACGAATGCAAGGCTGCCGTCGCGGTCTTCGGCCATCAGGATCATCCCGTGGCTTTCCATTCCCATCATCTTCCTCGGCGCCAGGTTTGCAAGGTATAGCACCTTTTGGCCTATCACTTCTTCTGCTTTGAAATGCTCGGAAATGCCGCTCAAAACGGTGCGCTGCTCCGAACCAATATCAATTCGCAGCTTCAATAGCTTCTTGCTTTTAGGAACATTTTCGGCTTCCAGGATGGTTGCGACGCGAATATCCATCTTCGCGAAATCGTCATACTGGATTTCAGGTTTGACAGGAAGTACTGTTTTGCCCTCCAACTCATTCTGGCGTTTGGCATCATGAAGCTTCTGCACCTGTTTTTCAATCACGCTGTCTTCTATTTTTTCGAAAAGCAATTTTCCTTCCAAAACAGGGGAGCCGGCAGCGAGCAGATCTGCCTTGCCCGCGTCTTGCCAGTTTTTACCCGACAAGCCTAGTTGCTCCTGAATTTTGGCTGAGGTAAATGGTAGTACCGGCTCTGAAACGATCGAAAGGGTCGCGGAAATCTGCAACGCAATATTCAATATTGTATTCACGCGCTCCGGATCGGTTTTGATCGCGTGCCATGGCTGCGTATCGGCCAGGTATTTGTTGCCCGTACGCGCAAGGTCCATAATCAATGAAAGTGCTTCGCGGAAACGATAATTTTCCATCGACTCGGCGATCCTTGCCGGGAACGCGGCCAGTTCGTCGAGCGCGGCACGGTCGATATCCTGTAATTCACCACGCTGCGGCACTTTGCCTTCGCAGAATTTCTGCGTAAGCACCACTGCACGGTTGATGAAGTTTCCGTAAATACCTACGAGTTCGCTGTTATTACGGGTCTGGAAATCTTTCCAGGTGAATTCGCTGTCTTTGGTTTCGGGCGCATTCGCGGTGAGCACATAACGCAGCACGTCCTGCTTATCGGGCAGCTCTTCCAGGTATTCGTGCAGCCACACGGCCCAGTTGCGTGAGGTCGAAATCTTGTCGCCTTCGAGGTTCATAAATTCGTTGGCGGGCACGTTGTCGGCTAGAATGTAATTTCCTTCGGCCATCAGCATAGCCGGGAAGATAATGCAGTGGAAAACGATATTGTCCTTTCCAATGAAATGCACGAGCTTGGTTTCTCCCTGCGACGCGTCTTTCGCAGGCTGCCACCATTTCTGCCAGCCTTCGTCGGTGCCATTCTTTTGGATTAACCAGTCTTTGGTCGCCGAGATGTAGCCGATGGGTGCTTCGAACCATACATATAGTACCTTGCCCTCGGTGTCTTCAACGGGTACTTTAATGCCCCAGTCGAGGTCGCGGGTCATCGCTCGGGGTTTCAGGCCGTCTTTCAGCCATGACTGGCATTGCCCGAATACGTTGGTCTTCCATTCGGAATGGCCGTTGACGTACGCTTCAATGTCGGGCTGCATTTTGTCGAGCGGCAGGTACCAGTTTTTGGTTGCTTTCAGGACGGGTTTTGCTCCCGACAAAGTTGAGCGCGGGTCTTTCAGTTCCAAAGGGCTCAAAGTTGAGCCGCAGCGCTCGCATTGATCGCCATAAGCATTGGGGTTGGCGCAAACTGGACAGGTACCTACGATATACCGGTCGGCCAGGAATTGCTGCGCCGTTTCGTCATAGTATTGCTCGGTCGTTTCCTCGATGAACACCTTTTTATCATACAAATCCCTGAAAATTTCGCGGGAAGTTTCGTGGTGAACAGGCTTACTGGTGCGAGAATATACGTCGAATGAAATACCCAGCGATTTAAACGAAGCGTCGATCTGCTCGTAATATTTATCAACCACCTGCTGAGGGGTGAGTCCTTCCTTTTTGGCGCGGATGGTAATAGGTACGCCATGCTCGTCGGTGCCGCTGATAAACGCTACTTCTTTGCCGGAGGAGCGCAGGTAGCGAACGTATATATCAGCAGGTACATAACAGCCCGCCAAATGTCCGATGTGGATCGGGCCGTTGGCGTAAATCAACGCTGCTGTGACGGTATATCTTTCGGGATTGGAAATCGGCATTTGAATTCAGGGATTTGGTTCAATCATCGGAGCCTGGCCTGGCTCCCCGGTGTAGCCGGAGCGTAAAATTAGTAAAAAGGCTTGCAATGGTGTGACAAACTACTTTTTTACTACGAACTTTGACCCAAACAATTTGTTTTGCTTACATGAAAGTACTCATTACCGGTGCGACGGGCTTGGTGGGCAGTGCAGTAGCCAGGAAGTTCTTGTCGGAAAATCATGAAGTATATGCGCTGGCGCGCCCCGGTGCGGATAAGCGCCTGCTCGCGGACGCGCATCCGCGGCTAACCTGGGTGGAAGGTGACATTCTCGATGTGCTATCCCTTGAGAAGGCCATAGAAACGATGGATTACGTGGTCCACACAGCCGCCGTTGTGTCGTTTGTGCCGCGCGACCGGAAAATGATGTATAAAGTAAATGCCGAAGGAACCGCCAACGTGGTCAATGTGTGTTTGAAATACCAGACACGAAAACTGGTGCACGTAAGCAGCATTGCCGCCATCGGGCGTCCCGATCCGCGTAAACAGGCAACCGGGCAGGGTGTGGTTTTGAACGAGGGGCAACGGTGGGAAGATTCGCCGGAAAATTCGGAATATGCCAAAACCAAACATATGGCCGAGCTGGAAGTGTGGCGGGGCATTGCCGAAGGGCTAAATGCGGTAGTCGTGAACCCGACGATCATTTTGGGTGAAGGTGATTGGGAAAAGAGCAGTACTCAGCTTTTTAGGTACGTATATAGAGAAAAGCCATTTTATACAGAGGGTATTGCGAACGTCGTGGACGTAAAGGACGTGGCCGAAATCGTGTATCGTCTGGCCGGTTCGGACATTACCGGCGAGCGCTTCCTGCTTAACGCGGGGAGCATTTCCTATCAGAATTTGTTTAACCTGATAGCGGATAAAATGCGCCGCAAAAGACCGTCGTTCAAGGTCGGTGCTGGTTTGGCCGGAGTGATATGGCGGGTAGAGGCGGTGCGGACCTGGTTGTTGGGTACAAAGCCGCTGATTACCAGAGAAACAGCGCAATCGGCCGCCAGAAAAATCACTTACGACAACGGCAAAGTGAAGAAAGCATTGGATTTTCAATTTAAGTCTATTGAGGAAACGGTGTCCCGCATTAGTGAAAGTTTGCTCGGGAGGATTTGAAATCCGGGGAATTATTTTATAACTTTCTTTCATTAACAGTGGTGCATTTGCCCTCGATTCTAACCTAGCGGTTCGTATGATGGAGAAAAATTTTGGTGAAAGGAAGGATTATATGAAGGAGACACTGCTCAGGTTCGAAAGAATGCTGAAAACCAGCGAGCCGGTCTTTTTTGATTTGGACACTTACGAAAAGGTTACAGTACACTACATAGAAAAGGGGGATTGGGAAAAGGCTTTCAAAGCCTGCGAGATGGGCCTGTCGGATTACCCTTATTCGCTTGACCTGCTG
The DNA here is from genome assembly GCF_003014695.1 of Dyadobacter jiangsuensis. GTDB lineage: Bacteria > Bacteroidota > Bacteroidia > Cytophagales > Spirosomataceae > Dyadobacter > Dyadobacter jiangsuensis. The sequence continues at coordinate 137,163 of NZ_PYAS01000009.1, forward strand.
CTTAGCATGGTCCAGCTGCACGCCAACCGCGGCGAGCACGAAATGGCCCTCGAAATATTGGAGCGCGCCTCACTCTTTCACCCAGGCGATATCGAAATCTCTTTCATGCAAGTGGCAGTGGCCAACATGATGGGGGAATATGAAGAAGCCATTGAAATCCTCGAAAACCTGCTCGGCAGGGTGGAGGACAGGGATGAGATCTACTTCCAGATCGGGCAGACTTACCAGAACTGGGGTAAATACGAAGATGCGATCAAATATTACAAACGGTCGCTTCGCAACAATTTGAACAACGAGAATGCGCTTTACGAACTCGCCCATTGCCTTGATCTGGTAGGGCAGCTGGAAAGCCATTTGGAATATTATAACGAGCTCGTCGACCGCGATCCGTTCTCGCATCATGCCTGGTACAACCTCGGGATTGCATTCAGCAAGCTGGAACGCCACGAGGATGCCGTGCACGCGTATGAGTACGCGACGCTGATTAAGGATGATTTTGCCTCCGCGTTTTTCCAGCTTGGGAATTCCTACATGAACCTGGAAAAGTACGAGGATGCCAAAATCCAGTACCTGCGGGCCATCGAGCTGGAAGGCGAACAGCCGGAAACATGCTGCTGCCTCGGTACTTGTTATGAGAAGTTAGGCGAGTTTGAAACAGCCATTAAATATTACCGGCAAACCGTAAAACTGGATAGCCAGTGGGACGACGGCTGGTATGGCCTCGGCATTTGTTTCAGCGAGCTGGGCCGTTGGTATGAAGCGGTAGGTTTTCTCCGTAAGGCGATCCAGATCACCGAGCTGAACCCTGATTACTGGCTGGCTCTGGCCGAAACTGAATTCAAAGTTGGTAATGTCGTTTCGGCATTCGAAGCGTTTGAAAAAGCAGCGGAAATAGAGCCCTCCAATCCGGATATCTGGCTGAAATGGTCATACGTGCTGTTCGAGCAAGGTAACTATGCCCGTGCGTGCGATTTGCTGCAAGCGGCGATCGATGAAATGTCGGAAGAAGCGGATTTGTACTATCGCATGGCTGTTTACCAGATCCACGCAGGACAATACCGCGAGGCATTGGTAAACCTTGAAATTGGTCTGACGCTCGATTACGATGCGCACGAGCAGCTTTTCGATTTCTTCCCCGATTTGGAAAAGCAAAAAGCATTGTACCGCATTATCGAGCAGTACCGCGAGAAATAATCAAGTCAGGCTTTCATAAAGCTGAACAAGCTGCCCGGCAATGTGTTTACCTGAAAATTGCTGAACGTATTGCCTGCCTGCCTCCGATAAAGTATTTCTAAGATGAACATCAGTGACCAGTTTTAGTAGCTGTTCGCTGATGTTTTCTGTTTGATAGGGATCTGCGTAAAGCCCGCCCGGCCCGCCCGCTTCTTCGAGGCAGGATCCTTTGGCCGCCAACACCGCTGTGCCGCTGTGTAATGCCTCGACGATAGGAATTCCGAAGCCTTCATAAATCGAGATATAGGCGAATACCTCCGCCTGTTGGTACAATGCAGGCAAATGCGCCGTCGACACATTGTGGAGCAGAAGCACCCGATTTTCAAGTTTCAGCCGCTGAATCGTTTCCGTGATTTTTTGCAAATAGCCGGTTGGCTTGCCCACCAATAACAGTTTGAAATCATGGTTTTTCAATCGGGCAAATGCCTCTACCAACCGGTGCTGGTTTTTGCGCTCTTCCAAGGTGCCGACGGAAAGAATAAATGGGCCGGCAATGCCATATTCAGCGCAAATGCGGCTTCTTTCTTGCAGGGGAAGCTGCTTTTGAAATACCGGGTTGCAATCCTGGTAAATGACTTTGATCTTCGCGTCATCCACACCATATAATTCGATCAAATCCCGGCGCGTTTGATCGCTTACCGCTACGACGGAATCGGCGCGCTTGCAGGCCGACTGGAATTTGTGGCGGTAAATGGCGCGGTCGACGGGCTTGAAAAGATGGGGGAGCCTTTCGAAAATCAGGTCGTGAATGGTGACAACCGACCTAATGCCTGCCTGGTGCAGCCCTTGAGGGATTTCGTTGCTCAGGCCGTGGTAAATGCTGACGTTATCTGCACGGAGCTGTCGCGTTATCCGCGCGTAGCGCCAATAAGCCGAAAGCTTCTGGTCGATAAACCCCTTGGGATAATGTATTGATCCGCTGGGAAATCCGTCGAACAGATGTCGGTTGTTTTTGGGGGTGTAGGCAAGATATTCGTGGCCGGATTCATGCACCGTCAATGCATCGAGCACGAAGCGGCTGTAATTTCCCAGACCAGTTTTATTGGCGAACGCTCTTTTAGCGTCGAATCCGATGCGCATCATGTATCACTGCAAGGCTTTCCGGGCAAAAGTCCGTATTTTTGCGGATACCACCGAAAATTATTGGTGGCTATTTTGTGTTACATAGGAATGAAGAGAAACAATGTCCGCAAGCAGGGTAACCCCAAAGCATCCTCCCTTTCAACAGCCGAAGAATATCAGATACACACGCTGGCCAACGGGATCCGTATTGCACATAAGCAGGTTCCTTACACGCAAATAGCGCATTGCGGCATTATGCTCGACATCGGTAGCCGCGACGAATTACCGCATCAGCAAGGCCTCGCCCACTTCTGGGAGCACATGGCTTTCAAGGGTACCGAGAAGCGAAGCTCCTACCACGTGATCAATCGGCTTGAAAACGTCGGCGGCGAGCTGAATGCCTATACTACCAAAGAGAAAATATGCTTCCACGCCTCTGTACTCGACGACCATTTCGAGAAGGCGATGGATTTGCTGGCCGATATTACTTTTCATTCCGTATTTCCCGACAAGCAGATCGAGCGGGAGCGGAACGTGATTTTGGAAGAAATGTCGATGTATGTCGATTCCCCGGAAGACGCCATTCAGGATGATTTCGATCAGCTGATTTTCCCGGATCATGCATTGGGAAGTAATATCCTCGGCACGGCCGAAACGGTCAACTCATTTGGCCGGGAGCAATTGTACGAATTCATCAATCATAATATCGACACCGAGCGAATTGTGGTTTCATCGGTGAGCCGGTTGCCTTTTTCAAAAGTGATCCGCATTGCCGAGAAGTACCTGGGCGGTGTGCCGCATCGTACGACCAGCAGGCAACGCAATGCGCCTTTGATCTACACGCCTGTGCGCCAGGAACGCGAACGCCCGATCCAGCAAGCACAAGTGGCGATGGGCCAGCCTGCCTATGCATTACTCGATGAGCGCCGTTTGCCGTTTTTTATGCTGGTGAATTTGCTCGGCGGACCCGGAATGAACTCCCGCTTCAACCTTTCGCTGCGTGAGAAATATGGGTTTGTGTATTCCATCGAGGCGAATTATACGCCTTATCTCGACACTGGTTTCACGGGTATTTTCTTCGGTACGGAGAAAAAGCAATTGAATAAAAGTATTTCTCTGATCAACAAAGAGTTGAAGCGAATCAGGGAGGTGCCTTTGACTACATTGCAATTACATCAAACCAAGGTGCAGCTCATGGGCCAGCTGGCGATGTCGGAAGAAAGCAATATGAGTTTCATGCTTATGATGGCTAAAAGTATTCTGGATACTGGTAAAGTCGACTCACTGCCGGAGATTTTTGGCGAAATCGAGCAGATTAGTGCGGCCCAGTTACAGGAAATCGCGATGGAACTGTTTAATGAGCAAAATTTCAGCTATCTGACGTTCCTGCCGGAAGAATGATATTTCAGTATTAATACAAAAAGCGCTGCCAGTTTCATAAAAACGGCAGCGCTTTTTGCTTATTCAACCCTTTTTACTTCGCTTCGGCCCGATAATACATCGTCGACGTATTTTCAGGTCTCAGAATGCTTTTTGCAGCATTGTTAATGTCATCCGTGGTTAACGCCCTGATGATGTCCGCATCGGCGTTGGCCCAATTCACATTGCCCGCGTTGGCGGCAAATGCAAGGTTCATCGCCCGGTTGAGCAGTTCCACTTCCGAGAATGCCAGGGATGCCTCCGATTGATTTTTTACTTTGGTTACTTCTTCTTCCGTAGCGCCATTTTCAACAATTTCCTGTAAAATTTCAGTCACTGCGGCATCGGCTTCTTCCAATGTGACGCCGGGGTTCAGGTTTCCTTTAACCATCAAAAGCCCCGGATCCAGCGAGGAAATTATACTGCCGCTTACGCTATTGAACAGCGCACGCTCTTTCAGCAGCTTCTGATACAGGCGCGAAGACTTTCCTCTTCCCAAGACATCACTCAGCAAATCGCCCGCGTAAAAGCCCGGGTCGTACCTGCCCGGCATATGGAAAACCTTGATCAGCGAATTAAGCGGGACATTAGCCGAGGTTTCAAGAAACCGGGCTTCGGTCTGAACCGGCTCGGCAGGCAAGTTGCGGACGTAAGCCGGGCCGGCCGGGATTCCTCCAAACCATTTTTCGGCCAATTCCTGCACTTTTTCAAATGATACGGCGCCTGCAACTACCATGACCGCGTTGTTGGGCCGATAGAAACGGAAGAAGAAATCCTGCACATCGTCCATAGTCGCGCGTTCGATGTGACCGATGTCCTTACCGATCGTTGCCCAGCGATAGGGATGCGTTTGGTAGGCTAGTGGCCTTAATTTGAGCCACATATCGCCGTATGGCTGGTTGAGATACCGCTGTTTGAATTCCTCGATCACGACCTTGCGCTGCACTTCGAGCACATTAGGATCAAAAGAGAGGCTCAGCATCCGGTCAGATTCCAGCCAGAACGCGGTTTCTACATTATCTGCCGGTAATGTGATGTAATAGTTGGTAATATCCGGAGACGTGAATGCGTTGTTCTCGCCGCCCACGTTCTGAACAGGGATATCGTAACTGGGAATGTTTTTGGAGCCGCCGAACATCAGATGCTCAAACAAATGTGCAAAACCGGTGCGTTCTTCGTCTTCATCCCGCGAGCCCACGTTATACAGGATATTTACCGCAGCCATGGGTGTCGAAAAGTCTTCGTGGACAAATACCCGAAGGCCGTTACCCAAAGTAAACTGCTTGTAGCGAATCATATTTTATCAAAAAGGAAGTTGAATAGAGAGAATATGCCCAAAATAAAACCTGCGGTCGAAACCCGCGCATTCAATTATGGGTTATAAACAAAGCTACTGTTCAGCTGGGATACCACCAAACCAATTTGAGTCGAAAGCCATGCAAATTACACTTCGTTCCCTGTGCCTGGGGATTTTACTTGCCCTTTGTTCCGTCCAGGCCAATGCCCAATTGCTGAATGACCCCGCCTCATTAAAAAACATCCAGAACAGCCTCGATAAAATATACAACTACGAGTTCGATGAAGCCGTTCAGATCATCGATCAGGTAGAGAAAAAGTATCCCAACCACCCGGTTTCCTACATCCTGGACTCATTTATCCTTTATTGGAAATACCTGCCGATCAAGGACAATCCGGCCAAATCCAAAGAGTATATCCAGAAACTCGATCAATGCCTGGAAGCGATTAATAAGCGCTATGGAAAGAATAGTACCGATCCCGAAGCCGTGTTTTACACGATGGTCGCCAGGGGGTATATGGCGATGATGTACAACTACCGCGGTGAAATGATGGCTGCGGCAGGCGAGGGGAAAAAGGCGTACAATGCATTTGTGGAAGGTTTTAAACTGATGCATAAGAACCCGGAGTTTTACTTCACATCCGGGATGTATAATTATTACGTGGAAGTGTATCCGGAAGAACATCCGATCGTAAAGCCATTGCTGGTGTTTTTCAAAAATGGCGACAAAGCCCTGGGATTGAAACAGGTGGATACGGCCACGAAAGTCGGGACGATAACTAAGGCGGAGTCGTGCTATTACATTTCCCACATTTACCTGAAATATGAATCGAAGCCGGAGAAAGCGGTTGCTTACATGGAAAAACTGGTAGAGATGTATCCGCGAAATCCTATTTACCTGATGAAGCATTTGGAAGCACAGCTGCTCTCGGGCAAATATGATGAAGCATATGAAGGTGTGCAGCTGCTTCGCAAGCAGGGAACCGGCTTTTATCCCGCTGCCTGGCGGACGTTTCAGGGGATTTTGGAAGAAAAGGACCGGAAAAATGACGCTGCCGCGCAAAAGGAATACCTGGCAGCGCTTAAAACACCTCACGACGATCAATACACGAAAGAATACCATGCATTTGCTTACGCGGGTCTCGCACGTATTTCCGCGCGGGCAGGCAACAAGGCGAAAGCCAGGGAGTATTATAAAAAATGCCTTGGCAAAGCCGAATATCGTTCGATTGTCCGGGAGGCCAAGGCATTCAAATAGGGCTGGAAAGCTAGTTCGGGAACTGGCTTTTGTCGAGCCCCGGAATGATTTTCAGCGCATTTTTATAATAGAGCTTTTTCAAAACTTCGTCAGATAGTCCCATCCCGTACATGCGCCAGAACGCGTGGTACTTTTTGTGGTAGGGAAAATACTCATCCTCGGTTTCCAGCACGCGGAAATAGGTAGCGTATTCGGCAGGTACCCAGCTGTCTTTTCCAAAAAGGACACGGTCCTGGTATTTATCAAAAAACTTCTTGGCGGTGCGCGGCTGGCGGCCGAGTTCGGCAATGACGGCTCCTATTTCCACATACATATTCGGGAAAGCGATCATCAGGCTGTCGAGCTTTTTGAGGTTGTTGGGGTACCAGCCCATGTGCGCATTGATGAACGTCGTTTTCGGGTTCATCTTGAAGATATGGTGCTGCTCGGCGATCAGCGAGTCGAACGGAATGGGGTCATTAGGCCCGCGTTTGCGACCCGGATGGGTTTTCAATTCCAGCCACCGTTCGTTGTAACGGTCCATCGGGTCCCAGAATGACGGTACGTCGGCGGTGTGGATCAGCACGGGAATGCCCAGCTCGCCGCATTTCTGCCATACCGGCTGCAAGCGCGGATCGCTCACCGGTACGCGGTTCCCTTTGTCGTCTTTAATGCCGGCAAAACCGAGGCTTTTATAAATTTTCAGGCCTTTGGCACCCATTTTCACATCTTCCTCCAACTGCTTCACGGCTTTTGCAGACCAATCTTTGTCACCAAAGCCTTTGAATTGCAGGTTGGTAAAAACAGCGATGCGCTTCGGTTCGTTTTTGGCTACGTTTTCCAGCGAACCCTTCAAAGTAGCTGTGCCCTCTGCCCAATCCTGCGACCAGCCCCTGCCACTGAGGTTCACCATAATACCCATATTCAGCGCATCCATTTCTTTTACCAGCGCTTTCAGGTCCTGCGACGGCATCTGGTACTGGTGGTTATGCACGTCGATGAATGGGAATTTCGCCTTTTTCAGCGGGTGCTCTTCCACTTTCAACGTGGAAATAGGATCGTATTCTTCAAACCCGAGGGGTTGTTCGGCAAGCGGGGCGGATGATTGCTGGGCACATGCGCTGAAAGTCACGCCCACCGAAAGGGAGAGAAACAGTACTACTTTTTTCATGCAAATCTATTTTGAACAGGAACGTTAGCTATGCAATACCCGGTCATGCGCCCGGTTTATAGATCAATGCAACACAATGCGCGGCAATGCCTTCCTCCCTTCCTACGAATCCCAAATGCTCGGAGGTAGTCGCTTTGATCGAAATATCTTCTTCTGAAATACCGGTAACTTCGGCCAGGCAGGTTTTCATGGCCGGAATATGCGGGTTAAGCTTAGGGTTTTGCAATACGATAGTCACATCTACATTGCCTACTTCGTAACCCTTTTCGCGGATCATTTCCAGTACTTTTGCTAAAAGGATCTTACTGTCGACACCCTTCCATTGCGGGTCCTTGTCGGAGAAATGGTAGCCGATATTGCGGAGATTTGCCGCACCCAGGAGCGCGTCGCACATCACGTGGCAAACGACATCGGCGTCGGAGTGCCCTTTGGCACCATGTGTATGGGGGATTAAAATACCGCCGAGCCAGAACGGTCGGCCTTCTACTAATTGGTGAACATCGTAGCCCTGGCCTACGCGGAATGGGAACATAATAAGTGTAAAAACTACTGTTGATTAAGATTTTGAGTTAGTTGGATTGCGGTCCCCTTTGTCGATGTTGTCTAATCGAAGATCGATGCCGTCGAAACGTTGATCCATTTTGTCTAATCGAAGATCGATGCCGTCGAAACGTTGATCCATTTTGTCTAATCGAAGATCGATGCCGTCGAAACGTTGGTCCATTTTGTCTAATCGTCGATCGATGCCGTCGAAACGTTGGTCCACTTTGTCAAATCGCCGCATTGTAAATTCAAACAGCCGATCCAAATCTTCCTTTCCAAGTAAGGATTCATGTACCAACTTCTGCAAAGCTGTGAGATTGTCCATTGCGTCTTCCACATGCGTCTGCCGTTCGTCTACACGAAACACATACTTGGCAAGTTCGCGCATAGATTGGTCAAGCGAACTGATTTCATTCGCTGTCTGCGCACGCGACTTCCGCAATTCATTGATTTGAGCCTCTGCGCGGTCGAGGCGCATGAGAATTTCGGCTGACATTTCTTCCAGGTTACTGATTCTTTCGCTGTCTTTCATAAAAGATAGGTTAACAAATATAACAATTCTTTCCTACCTATACGGGCGAAGGGCACTTTGGTAACGATATATCGAACAGCAATTTTCCTGCGGTGAAAAAAGTGATGAAAATCGCTTTTTTTGACGTTGCAGGGCAACTTTTTACCGACTAGCTTTGGTTACCTTTATGAATCAACACAATCAACATATCAAATACAGAGACGCATGAAAACCAACATCGGAATATCTGACGAGCATAGCCAGGCCGTTGCCTACCAATTGAACAAGTTGCTCGCCAATGAATTTGTACTTTATACCAAAACCCGCAACTACCACTGGAATATCGGCGGCATGAATTTCTTCGAGCTGCACAAGCTTTTTGAAGGACAATACGAGCAGTTGCAGGTGATTCTGGACGATATCGCAGAGCGTATCCGCGCTATCGGTCACTATTCGGAAGCGCGTTTAGCCGACATTCTGAAACTGACCGACCTGCTCGAACCGGAGTACACCACGGAACCGAAAACACAACTGCAAAATTTGCTGGATGACCACGAAACAATCATCCGTTTGCTTCGTCCGCTGGTGACCGAATTTGCAGATACTTACAAAGACCTGGGATCAAGCGATTACGTGACCGGCCTGCTCAGAGAGCATGAGAAAATGGCCTGGATGCTCCGCGCGTTCCTGAAATAGGGTTTTGTAATGAACATAAAAAAGCCGGTCGGATCGCAAGGTCCGCCGGCTTTCGTGTGTACAGGTAGATATTTTTACTTGTTATTCAGTTGTGTCTCAGTTTTGATCTTTTCAATTTCTTCCTGCTGCGCTACCGATTTGAAATAGAAATATAAACCGGCGATCAGGAAGATTTTCGACAGGATGAATACGGCGATGAACGCAGGACGCCACAATTTATGCACCTTCATGTGCGTGTCGTTCACCTCTACGTCGAGGTATTGTTTCGCGTCAACGGGCTCTTGGTAGCTGTTACGACCCTTTTTCTCGCGGATGCTTCTCAGCAATATGATTTCCCGTACGGCTTCGGGAGGAGGTACAGCGCCTTCCGAGAAGTAACGTTTGATGTCGTATTCGAGATCATTGACGTACTCAGCCATTTCACTGTCTGCCAGCATCATTTCCGCTACCTGCGCCTGCTCATCCTCGTTGGCCAGTCCCATTAAATGTGACTCGAGAATGCCGCTCTCGATAAATTCCTGTTTGCTCAATGGGTGTAAAATTTATGCGTTGCGATATGATTTGAAAAACTCGTGAAAAGAACGAAGTACTTCCTTCTTGGATATATTCAATTTACCCGCGACTTCGTCCGGCGTGAAACCCTGCCTGAATGCGAGATCAAAAATGCTTTGCGGAGAAGTGTCTCCCGGAGCATATTCGGCTCCTGCGGGCGCCAAGGCAGTCAGTTTGCGCTTGGCTTCCACGGCTTTGGCTCGTGCCAGCTTGATCACGCACGCTGCAAAGGTAAAGGGATAACTGTTACAAGACTGCAATTGCGGAGAGGAGAATACGCTTACCAGCACCTCCTGTGCGAGATGTACTTGCGGCAGGATTTGTAATATAATGCCATATGCCATGGCGCCGTACTGGTCATACACTTCAAGGGAAGTGAGCGTTTTGGGTTTCGAAAGTGCGTGACCGTCGACTCCATTGCCAGCTCGTTCTAATTCATTCATATACGCAATTAATTGATCGGATATTGGGTCGGGTAAATCGGGAAGCTCTTAGTATGATGTTGAATTTAAGGAAGTTTTGAATAAATAGTGTGAGGCGTTGCGGGTAAATTTAATAGAATGCTCCATAAAAAGGTCGGTTGTGTGTAAAAAGTTTGAATTAAAGTTGTCAAAGTATTTCAAAGGCTGTACCATTTTTTAGTTCGGTATTTCATTTCCGGGAAGGGTTTCCGATGGTTAACTTTGCCGGATGAAAGAAAAATTAGCAGTCATTTTTGATATGGACGGTGTGATTGTCCATACCAATCCTTATCACTCCCGCGCATTTCGCGAGTTTTTTTCAAAACGAAATCTTTCGCCTACCGAAGAGGAATTTGCCCAGCATATGTATGGCAAAAGCAATAGCTATATTTTAAGCCATTTTTTGCAACGTGTAGTGGAAGGCGAGGAATTGCTGCAAATGGAGGAGGAAAAGGAAGGGCTATTCCGTGAATTGTACGCGCCCTATGTGGAGCCGATCACCGGAATCGTAGCATTCATGCATGATTTGAAAGCAAATGGAGCAGTGCTGGGCGTAGCCACCTCCGCTCCCCGGGCGAATCTCGATCTGATCCTTAGCAAGGTGCCCATTCAGGAAATGCTGGGTTCGATCCTGGCCAGCGAGGATGTGAAGAAGCACAAACCCGATCCCGAGGTTTACCTCAGCTCAGCAAAGAACCTGGGTGTTGAGCCTGCGCAATGCGTTGTATTTGAAGATTCATTCTCGGGCGTATCGGCCGCGCTCAACGCCGGTATGCGCGTGGTAGGTGTACTTAGCTCGCATACCCGCGAGGAGTTGCCGCCGTGTAATCTGTATATAAACGATTACAGCGACCTCTCTTACGAGAAGATCGCTGCGCTCTTTTAGAAATCGGATTCCAGAATGGCTATAAAGTGACCGGATCGTTGACCCGGACGTCGAAAGCGCCCGTCAGGACTTTTTCGTTTCGTTTGATTTGAAGAAATATCCGGTACTGGCCGCCTTTCGGGAAGGCATAGGGAAACGAAATACGCGTTCCGTGTTCCATGCCGGTCATGCCGCCTTCGGTAACATTGTACATGCCCATTTCCTGCATCAGGAATATTTCCCGATCGACGGTCGGCATGGCTTTGAGATGGGCTAAATGCCGGTCGATGCTGTCGCGGAAAACGTCCGGTTTGGGCCATTTGGCAACGTGGGCGGTATCCGAGATACGATTTTCAAAAGACTGCTCCGCAGCCATCGAATAGGAACCGCTCGGGTGCAAGTGAACGTAAACCGAACCATCGGAGCGCATAACGACCGCGTGGCCGAGCATGCCCAGGTAAGGTTCCGGGAAGCAAGGGCTATTGTCCGGATTGTATATTTCAAAATTGAGCTGATAGGGTTTCCCCGCTTCGAGCGCTTTGTCGGGCTTGCCTTCCCAAATGGCGTAGGAGCCGTCTTTGAAAACGGTTTTGGTACCTGGTTTTCCGCAAATGACCACGTTTTCGCCCATAGGCACCCTGCCGGGTGTATCGAGCGGGTCGGTAATGATGTAGGTATCGTCTTCGGATATTGCTTTGGCGACCTGTGCAGCTGGCTTGGCCTGGATCACCAGCGTGTCGACGATCGTTTCGGCAAAGCCGGAGTACTGCACGATATCCGAGTAAACCAGGTACTTGCCCGCAGGTAAATCGGGCAATGCTGCCTCAAACGTCAGGCTATCCTTTCGGTCGGGGTGGACGTGCGCAAATGCATCGAGCCCCGGCATGCGCACCAGGAAAGTGTGCATAATCTTCCCGTGATCGGGGATCAGGGTGCTGAGCGTGCTTCTTTTCTTCCGGTGGTCCCAGTTCGTCGTGTCAATTTTCAGTTGAAACACACGTTGTGAATCGGCTTCGATGATCGCCGTTTTAGCACTCAGGGGTTTGTATAACCACTGCTTGTACTCCGCCGCCCAGCTATCCCACCAGCTGCTTCCGCCATACAAAATCAGCGAGCATACTGCCGTGGCAATGCCCATATTGATCCATCGCTTCCGTTTTTGAGCTGCGGTCAGGCTTTGGCCGGGTTTCAAAAGGCCGTCGCTCACGCTTGCACCGATGGTCGTGATCATCAGCAGGAAAAGCAGCAGCCCGAAAATGCTCAGACCGATACCAAGGCCTTTCGGCATATCGCGCTCGGCGGTTGAAACAGCCACTACGGGGATAATCAACTCGGCATCGCCCTGGACGCCTTCAATGCTGATCTGCGCACTGGATGAGCCAGGTTCCATGAGCCAAACCGCACCCTGGAACTGGCCTTTTTGGCCCGGTACCGGTAATAATGGGTCGGCAGTAGGCGCACCTTTATCGCCCGAGTAGAAATAGATTGGCCGCACCGACACTTTGCGGGCTTCGCCATACTCAATAAAAACCGTAACCTGCGCCGTTCCCGGGATGACATCGGGCGGGGTCACGCTCACAAGGACCTTATATGCGCCGGCCTGCGCCTGCATTTGTACGCCCGCACTTCCTACGTGCGCGTACGAGGCTGTGCTTTGCAGCAACAGGAGAAAGAGATACAGAATTTTTTTCATCGTTGAATCCGGTGCATCCAGTTACCCCACGCCAGTCCGATGCGGGTTGAGATTAATGTTAAAACCAATGCGATTCCCAATCCTTTGAGCAGTCGCGGCGTTCCTTCCACCATCCATGGACCGAACTTGTAGCGGTACTCCCAGTTGGGATCATTCCCGAAATACCAGTAATGACTTCCGAAGAACCAGTTACGCGCATAGGGCGACTCCATCAGGAACCCGCCGAAAAACCATTGAACTACAAAAAACACGACCAGGAATGCGACGCCGAGCAGGATCGTGAGTTTCCATTCGTTCCAATGCGCGAAGCGATAGCGAAGTATATCGATCACAACGGCCGGGACAATCAGTAAAATCGGGAAATGGAAGCCCTGGTAATGGGTAATGTGGTTCAGAATAGGCCCGAGTTTGGGCTCCGCAGGAAAAAGCGGAATGATCCACAGCGTACCGAGCATTAATGCCGTGTAAACACCGGCCACGGCGGTTACGGCCCATTTATGCGAAACGGCCCTGCCAACTGCTACCAAAAGCAGCGGAAACGCAGCCCCGGCAAAGATGTAGAAGCTCGACCTGTGTACGCGCATTCGGCCCAGTTCCTCGGATATTAGTGTGAACCAGATAGTCAGCAGAAATCCCGCTGAAAGTGCAAACAGCCAGAAAAGTGTTCTGTCCAATGCTTTGGCCCTTTCAATACCACCGAAAAGTTTCAACTGGTTCTTCACCGCAATAACGCTGATCATCGCACCAAACTGAATGCCTATAATGCCGAGGATCAACACGGTATGCGGAGGCGAAAGGATGGTTACGTCGAGGCCGTAGGTATTATGCCACCAGTCGTCGAAAGGGGCGGAGGTAAGCATCGATAATGCGCCCCAAACGCAGAACAACGAGCCGAGCGAGCTATAAAAGAAGCCCCAGATCCTGACACTGGCTGCTTTTTCGATATCACTTCCAAAAAATGTCTTTCTCAAAATCTCATAACCCGAAAACAAACCGGCTACCAAGGCCCCCAGGTAAATGACCAGGTGCGGTGGTGACAGCAGTCCATCCCGACCGATGCTCATATGCCAGCAGATATCCCAAATGAGCCCGGTAATCACACAAAATGATGCGAAAACGGTGGCAAAAATGTAAACAGGGATGCCCGGACTGGCCTGTACGGTCAATGTCCGGTCGCCGGTCAGCGGCGGAGGAGCTGCGGTGTCTTGCATATGGGGTAGAGGAAATTGAGTTGTGACTGCAAATTTCGAAAAGGACAACCAGATTCCGTGCTACCCCTATGATAGTTGTTTATTATTAAGTTCAGAAGGGACGCATGGCTTTTACGAAACGGCCTTTGAAATAAGTTGAAAAGAGGTTGTCCTCACGTACACCGCGGGAGGTAGAAGCGTGGATGAATATGATCTCGTCGCGGCCGCGGACGTCGGTAACAATGCCGGCGTGCGATACGTACCCTTCCTTGCCGGCTTCGGGAACGAAAAACAGCCAGTCGCCCGCTTTAATTTCTTCCACACTACCCACTTCCTGCCCGAATTCGGATTGCTGCCACGAAATGCGGGGGACTTTCACACCCATTTCGGAATAGACCTGGCAAATGAGGCCGGAGCAATCGATGCCTTCCTTGTCATTCCCGCCGGAGCGATAAGGCGTACCGGTGTAGGTCCGGGCGATTTGTACTACTTGCGGGATATTCTCAGTATTTGCATCGCCGGGCCGCGCGTACGTCGGGGAGGTGTTGCGCGCAGGTGCCGGTTTTTTGGCCGGAGCTTTTGCTACGGGTTTGCGGGCAGGTGGTCTACGGTCAGACGGTCTGCGGGCGGGTGCCGTGCGGCCTCGTGACGCCGTGCGCGATGATGTGCTCCGTTCGGGCGTAGTCCGGAATACTTCGCAGGAAAGCAATGTGGTGATCAGGAGGATGAGAATCGTGCAGGAAAGGGATTGGGAAATGTACTTCTTCATGCGTAAGCGAAATATGGCCTGATACTTTTTCAAAAATAGCAATTAATGTGTTTACTATTTTAACTGCATTAGGTCTGAAAAATTGTAACAAATATTGTGAGGCCCCTGCTTTGTAAGTAGCTTTGTCCCTGACGTTCATTCCTTTTAAATTAGCATTTGACCCCTGATGAAAATTATTTGTGTAGGCCGGAATTACGCAGAGCATATCGCCGAACTGAATAACCAGACACCCGATTCCCCGGTTATATTTCTGAAACCTGAAACCGCACAGCTTCGCCCCGGCGAGGATTTTTACTATCCCGAATTTTCAAAAGACGTTCATTACGAAGTCGAACTGGTCGTGAAAATCAACCGGGCGGGGAAAAATATCGAGGAAAAATTCGCTCACAAATATTACAGCGAAATCGGAATAGGCGTGGACTTTACGGCCCGCGACCTGCAATCCGAACTGAAAGCAAAAGGGCTGCCCTGGGAGCTGGCAAAGGCATTCAATGGCTCTGCGCCCGTTTCAGACTTCGTGCCGGTGTCGGATTTTGCGGATATCCAGGACATCAATTTCAGTCTGGATGTGAATAGCGAGACGCGGCAGAACGGCAATTCGTCGATGATGATCTACCGGATCAATTACCTGATCTCGTTTGTTTCCAAATATTTTATGCTCAAAACGGGCGATCTTATCTTCACAGGTACACCCAAGGGCGTCGGTCCGGTGCAGATCGGCGACAAGCTGACAGCCTCGATCGAAGGCAAGAAGATGCTCGAACTGTTCGTTAAGTAAACCGTACTCTTCATATCACCCGGTCGTCGTACCGACTATTCATGCACTTTTTCATGCGTCATTATTTTCGGGCATTTGTCCGTTCAGGGTTGTTTGTATTGGGGTTGGCAGGTATTGCGGGGGGAGCATTGGCTCAAAAACAATCCTATCCGAAAGGCTATTACCAGTTTCCGATCCGTCCGGGTTTACCCAATTCGCTGGCTGGTGGCCTCGGCGATTTGCGGAGCAACCACTTCCACGCGGGCCTGGATATTCGTACTCAACAGCGCGAAGGCCTGCCTGTGTACGCGGCGGCCGAGGGTTATGTTTATAAAGTGGCAGTTCAGAGGACAGGTTATGGAAACGTAATCTATTTGCGCCACCCGAATGGACAAACCACGGTTTATGGACATTTGTTGAAATTCAGCGATCCGCTGGCATCGTGGGTGCGGCAGGAACAGTATAAAAAGCAGACATTCGAAATCGACCTCTTTCCGGAAGCGGGTCAGTTTACATTCAAGAAAGGTGAAGTAATCGCATTGTCGGGGAATACGGGCGGTTCGGCCGGGCCGCATTTGCATTTTGAAGTGCGGGATTCGAAAGATAACTACCTGAATCCGCTGTATTTCGGGTTTAATGAAATCAAAGACGTTACGCCTCCGAAGTTTGTCAATCTGGCGATCAGGCCGATGGATATTAACGGGCGGGTAAACGGGCAGTTTGACCGCCGGGTTTATACACCCGTCAAACTGAAAGACGGTACCTGGCGTTTGGCTGAGCCGGTTTCGGCTACCGGCATTGTGGGTCTTGATCTCATAGCATTCGACCAGATGACCGGCACCGGTTTCCGCTATGGTCTGCAATGCATTGAGATTAAAATGGACGGTCAGGAAGTGTTTTCCTACAATATTGAAGTATTTCCAAACGCCTCTACCCGGGATTATAACAACCTGATCGACTACGAAACCGAGCAGGCGACCGGCCAGCGTTTCCTGAAATGCTACGTTCCCGACGGGAATCAATTCAATTTATATAAAACCAATGCGATCAACGGCAAGCTGAATATTGCCGATACACTTAGCCACGAGGTGAAAGTTAGAATTTCGGATTCCTATGAGAACTTCTCCGAGCTGATATTTACGATTAAAGGCGAGCCGCAAAACCCGCCGTTACCTGCATTTAATACCGAGGTAAATCCGGAATATGTGCAGACCGAGATACGGGAGAATACCTTGGTTGTGAAAGCGAAGTACTACCGCAGCCAGGATCCTTTCGCGACTTTTTATATTAAAGGAAAAGGAGAGCGAAAAGTGCCCAACCTGTACGCAGGTGAGTCGGCTGTTTTTCTTACGGATTTGAGAAAGGAAATGCCTGATTCCGTGAAAGTGGGCACTACTACTGTAAAGACTTTCCTGCGTAGTCAGGTGCTGCCGGGCATTGCCTCGTCATTCAAGGACGCGAAATGGTCGGTCGACCTGGATAATACCAGTCTTTTTGATACGCTGTTTTTAATGGGCCAGCAGAATTTCAATGCATTAACCATTAATAACCGGGGCACGGCATTGAACGATTACATTCACGTTACATTCACGCCCGAGAAAGCGCCCGAAGAGAAGTCGCGCACTTACGTGTATCGTTACCTGAACGGCGATTACCGGTTCCTGGGGGGGAAATGGGACGGCGACCTGATCCGTTTCGACACCCGCGAGCTGGGCACGTTTGTGATCCAGGAGGATACCGTTCCGCCACGTGCACGGCTGGTGGAGCATAGCAAGCATCGCATACGCGGGTACGTGGGCGACGGGCTGTCGGGGATCGCGAATTTCAAGGCAATGGTGAATGGTGAATGGGTTTTGCTGAATTACGATTTCAAAAAGGGCTATATATGGTCGGAAAAACTGGATGATAGCCAGCCATTTGAAGGAGAACTCGTGCTGGAAGTGACGGATAGGGCGGGAAATAGTACTATCTTGCGAACAGAATTGGTAGACCTGGTTGTTAAACCTAAGAAAACCAAAAAACGTAGAAGATAGATTATGGGCCTACAAGTCGGTGACCCCGCACCCGCATTTTCAGTAAAAGATCAGGATGGAAACCAAGTAAAGCTGTCGGATTTGAAAGGAGAGAAAGTAGTTTTGTACTTTTATCCCAAAGATAACACACCTACCTGCACCAATCAGGCCTGCAACATCCGCGACAACTACGGAGCACTCCTGAAAAAAGGTTACAAGGTATTCGGGGTGAGCCCCGACAGCGAGAAATCGCATCAGCGGTTTATCAAAAAACATAACCTCCCATTTCCCCTGCTGGCTGATACGGAGCATAAAATGATTGAGGCTTACGGCGTTTGGGGAGAAAAAACAACTTTTGGAAGAACCTATATGGGTTTACTCCGCACAACTTTCGTCATCAACAAAAAAGGGATCATTGAGGAGATCATTTCCAAAGTGGAATCATCGAAACACACTGATCAAATTCTTGGAAAAACTGAATAATAATCAGTCATTTTAACATTCCGAATAGCAGGACATTTACGCCGCCTAAATCGTCCCGCACTCGGGTAACCCGATTAAGGACAGTCCAATAGAAAATAAATGAAAATGGAAATTGAACAATTAGAAAAAGTAGCATCCCAGGTTCGCAGGGACATCGTACGAATGGTACATGGTTGTCAGTCGGGTCACCCTGGCGGGTCGCTGGGTTGCACCGAATTGTTGGTAGCATTGTATTTTGAGCGCATGAAGCTTAAAGAGAACGATGGTAAGGTTGTATTCGATATGGACGGCAGGGACGAAGACCTTTTCTTCCTTTCGAACGGCCACATTTCCCCGGTATGGTACAGCGTGTTGGCGCGCAGAGGGTACTTCCCCGTATCGGAGCTGGCTACTTTCCGCAAGCTGGATTCACGTCTGCAAGGACACCCCACCACCCATGAGCACCTCGAAGGTATCCGCATCGCGTCGGGTTCACTGGGCCAGGGATTGTCGGTAGCACTGGGCGCGGCAACTGCTAAGAAATTGAACAACGACAAAGGAATCGTATATGTACTGATGGGCGACGGCGAGCAGCAGGAAGGCCAGGTTTGGGAAGCCGCTACTTTCGCACCGCACCACCAGGTGGATAACCTGATCGCATTCATCGACCTGAACGGCCAGCAAATCGATGGCCCGACTGTCAAGGTAATGAACAACCGCGACCTGGGTGCCAAATATGAAGCATTCGGATGGGAAGTAATCTCTATCGAAGAAGGAAACGACATGGCGGCAGTGGCGAAAGGCCTGTACGAGGCCAAAGGCCGTCTGGGACATGGCAGACCGATCATGGTATTGCTGCACACCGGCATGGGCTATGGCGTCGATTTCATGATGGGCAGCCACAAATGGCACGGTGTTGCGCCTAACGACGAGCAATTGGCGGCGGCACTGGCTCAGCTTGACGAAACTTTGGGAGATTATTAATATCCGGACCAGCGTGGCAATGCACGCGGTTTCATAAACAGACAATATTCAAAATGAAAAAATACACTTTCACTGAGAAGAAAGATACGCGTTCGGGCTTCGGTGCCGGAATGCACGTGCTGGGGCAGCAAAATCCCAACGTCGTAGCGCTTTGCGCCGACCTCGTTGGTTCATTGAAACTGGAACCGTTCATCAAAGAAAACCCTGAACGCTTTATCCAATGCGGTATTTCCGAGGCGAACATGATCGGCGTTTCCGCTGGTTTGACCATCGGAGGCAAAATTCCTTTCGCTACTACTTTCGCGAACTTCGCTACTGGCCGTGTGTACGACCAGATCCGTCAGAGCGTAGCGTATTCTAACAAAAATGTAAAAATCTGCGCTTCACACGCAGGTCTTACTTTGGGTGAAGATGGTGCTACCCACCAGATCCTGGAAGATATCGGTATGATGAAAATGCTTCCGGGCATGACCGTTATCAACCCTTGCGATTACAACCAGACCAAAGCAGCTACCATCGCCATTGCCGACCACGAGGGACCAGTTTACCTGCGTTTTGGCCGTCCGGTAATCCCTGTTTTCACCGATGCTGACCAGAAATTCGAAATTGGTAAAGCATGGATGGTGAATGAAGGAACCGACGTGAGTATCATCGCTACCGGCCATATGGTATGGGAGGCGATCCAGGCTGGCGAAATCCTCGAAGCGGATGGTATCAACGCCGAGATCATCAATATCCACACCATCAAGCCTTTGGATGAGGAAGCGATCCTGAAATCGGTGGAGAAAACAGGTTGCGTGGTAACAGCTGAGGAGCACAACCGTATCGGCGGCTTGGGCGACAGCGTTGCACAAGTTTTGGTTAAAAACAAGCTTGTTCCGCAAGAGTACGTGGCCGTAAACGACAGCTTTGGAGAAAGCGGTACGCCAGCGCAATTGCTCCAAAAATATGGTTTGGACGCGAAGCATATCGTAGAAGCCGCGAAAAGAGCGATCGCAAGAAAGCAATAGAAGAATAATCCAATTCCCATTCCCCGTTCCCCGTCGACTCAAGTCGACGGAATCGGATTAAAAAAGGGTCTTGCATATCTATTGCCGGGACGGCATCTCACAAGAATGCATCGCCTTGCCGTCGACTTAAGTCGACGGGAATTGATTAGAGATTAGATTAAATTGATCAGATCTGAATATTGATCAAATCAGATTGATTAATAGAATAGAATCAATTGAGCTCTGAGAATGCAAAACAGTTGTTTTTGCTATCTCAGAGCTCTTTTATTTGTCCTGCACAAAAAAATAAACTATTATTGACCGGCGTTGACTTCGGGCCCCGGTACAATTATTGGTCACCCGGATTTCCTGTAAAAAACGATCAGGTTAATACTGATTAAATGTCCGACGAAGAATTACTATCCCTATTTGAAAATCCCGAAACGCGAAGGAACGCTTTCAATCAGCTGGTGCGGAAGTATCAGCAAAAAGTATATTGGCTGGTAAGGAAGATGGTGGTCGATCATGATGATGCCAATGACATTACTCAGGATGTATTTATCAAGGCATGGAGCGCGCTGGAAAACTTTCGCGGCGACGCCAAGCTCTACACCTGGTTGTACCGCATTGCGAGCAACGAAGCCATTAATTTCCTGAATAAAAAGCGACGGAAATATTTCATTCCGATCTACGACGTCGAGAATGAGCTGAGCGAAAAGCTGGAAGCCGACCCCGACGTGAGTGGTGACGCCATCCAGCTGAAATTGCAGAAGGCATTATTAAAATTACCAGAAAAGCAGCGTTTGGTATTTAACCTGAAATATTTTGAAGATTTACCCTATGAAGAGATTTCCGAAATCACCGGAACCTCGGTAGGGGCGCTAAAAGCCTCATATCATTGGGCTTCCAAAAAAATTGAGGATTTTTTGAACGATACGGATTAAACTATTTGCATTCACATTGGTCAAACCTTCACAAGACAGGAAATATAAATAATCATGGACAAAAAACGTATACGGCTGGATGATCTGAAGAGGGAGACGCCCTTTTCCGTGCCGGAAGGTTATTTTGACAAGCTGCCGCAAATGATCCAGGCCCGGATCCCCGCGGAGCCCGTCCGTAAACCCCTCGTAAGCTGGTCGTGGCAACGCTCCGTCGGATTGGCGGCAGCATCGGCATTGATTCTCGTGCTCGTGTGGGTAACGGTACCGGAGCGCCAGGGATCGCTGGGGCAGGAGCCTCTGAGCGACATCAGTAACGCCTCTATCATCAGCTACCTGGAAGACCAGGACATCAGTTATTACGATCTAAGCGAACACAAGGTGGTTCAGAAAGCATTCGAATCCGATTCGACCGTGCTGAATTACCTGGACGGTCTGGAAGACGATATTCTTCGCCAGCAATTGGAGGAAGTTATGGTTGCCCCGGAGAAGATTTGACCCTAACGAACAATCGAAATGAACTTACAAATTGAATTCAAACGGTATCGGAACACTTTAGCTCTTTTGCTCCTATTCATCGGGGTCGCATCCACGGCAGCCCAGGCACAGCGCCGTTCCGAGGAAGAAATAAAGAAGATCCAGGACGCCAAGGTGGCGATCATTACCAACCGCCTCAACCTGACGCCGGAACAGTCCACCGATTTCTGGCCGATGTACAACGAGTACTCACAGAAAAGACGCGAGATACACCGGGCGCAGCGCAAGATCATTAATGATAAAAAAGCCGAGGGTCAGAACGACGAGTCGGTGCTGAACAACCTGAAAGAAGTACAGGAACTTCGCCAAAAGGAACTCGATCTGGAAAAGGAATACCAAAACAAGTTTTTAAAAGTAATTACAGCCAGTCAGGTAATCGAATTGTATAAAGCTGAACGTACATTCAACGACATGCTGATCCAACGGTTGAAGCAAAAAAATTGAGTTAGCCTGCTTGTCGACTTATTACAACAACAGAAAGGCCCGCTTCCGTACGGAGGCGGGCCTTCTTTTATGAAACAGGTTATGCTAATGAGCTCCCACTGCGGCCACTTCGCCGATACCACGCGTTTCAAGCGTGATATTGCGCAGCGGCGCCTGGTGTTTTTTGAAATCCTGGATGATTTCGAGCACGTCGTAGTCGATATTCATCGATTTCGAGCCGTCGATCACCACGGTAGCGCCGTCGGGCAGGTTATCGAGCGTAGCGCTGATGCTTCCTTTATTGAGAAACGTGACTTCCTCTGAAAGCAAAAGCGTGATTGTCTCGCCGTTCCGATGCTCTTCTTTAATATAATGGTAAGAATGCTTGTGGTTCTTTTTCAGGATAAAATAGATCGCGATCACCATACCTATACCGATTCCTTTGAGCAAATCAGTGCTGAGAATTGCGATAATGGTTACCACGAAAGGGATAAACTGTTCCAGACCCAGTTTGTACATTCCTTTGTACAATTCGAATTTGGATAGTTTATAGCCTACCATCAGCAGGATCGCCGCCAACGATGCAAGCGGAATGTAGTTGAGGTACTTGGCGATGAACACCACGGAAACCAGCAAAATGGTACCATGTACGATTGTACTCAGTTTCGTACGGCCACCCGAATCGACGTTAGCCGAGCTGCGGACGATTACCTGTGTGACCGGTAGCCCGCCTATCAGACCGGAAGCCATATTCCCCACACCTTGCGCGATCAGCTCCCTGTTGGTAGGCGTGCTGCGTTTGAATGGGTCGAGGCGGTCGGTTGCTTCTACGGAAAGCAATGTTTCAAGGCTGGCAACAATAGCCAATGTAATGGCCACGGTGTAAACTTCCGGCTTGTTGAATGCAGAGAAATCAGGTGTTTTAAAGAAGCTGAAAAACTCTGAGGCGCTCGAGGCCACTGGCAACTGCACCATATGCTCGCCCGACAACGCCCATTGTGGCGCTGCGGCTCCGAAAACGAGGTTCAGGACCACGCCGATAATCACCACAAACAACGCGCCCGGCACATACCGGAACAACTGGATCCGTTTCATGAACGGCTTGTCGAACAGGATCAGCAACGCCAGCGATACCGCCGAAATAATGATGGCACCCGTGCTGTTATAGCGAAGCGAATAATACACTTCGGTGAAAGTATTACGGCCGTCTTTCTGCGCAAATGCCTCATCGCCCATAAAGTCGGCATCGTAGCCGAATGCATGCGGTATTTCCTTTAAAATAAGTGTAATACCAATGGCGGCGAGCATTCCCTTGATCACCGAGGAAGGAAAATAGTAACCGATAATGCCGGCTTTCAGAAAACCGGCGATCACCTGCAAAACTCCCGCGAGCACCACTGCCAGCAAAAACGCCTCGAAGCTGCCGAGGGTATCGAGCGCATTGAGTACAATCACAACCAGACCCGCTGCCGGACCTGCCACACCCAGGGAGGAGCCGCTCAGTGAGCCTACTACGATTCCGCCTACGACACCGGCGATAACTCCTGAAAACAGGAGATCGGAACGCCCGGTCGAGGCCAGCGCGATACCGAGGCATAACGGCAGCGCTACCAGGTATACGACAAGCCCGGAAGGTAAATCGTATTTGATATTGGCGAACAAACTTTTATTATTCAATGACATACGATTGATTCAATAAGGATCAAAAATTGGACTACTCGGAATGCAGAACCGCTGATCAGACTAGCTGCGGTATTTCGAGACGGTATACGTCGTCGGCAAAGTTGCTGGCGTCGATGGTTACGTCCATGTCTTTCAGGATACCATTGGCGATATCGTACACGACCCCGTGTACTTGCAGCCTTTTGCCATTTGCCCACGCGGTTTGTACGATGGTCGTTTTGGCCAGGTCACGCACTTGCTCCTGAACGTTGATTTCAACGAAGCGGTTGGCCCTCTCTTGCGGGTCTTCAATGGCGTTCAACTCTTGTGCGTGCAGGCGGTACACGTCTTTGATGTGGCGCAACCAGTTGTCGATCAGACCTACCTGCTTGTTGCCCATCGCGGTGATTACCCCGCCGCAACCGTAATGCCCGCATACGAGAATATGCTCCACACCGAGTACGTTCACCGAGTAGTCGAGCACACTAAGCATGCTGATATCCGTGTGAATCACCATATTGGCGATGTTACGGTGCACAAAAATGTCGCCTGGCTGGGTGCCGGTAAGCTGGTTGGCAGGTACACGGCTGTCGGAGCAACCGATCCAGAGGAACTTGGGTGACTGTCCTTTTGCGAGGTTCGCGAAGAATTCAGGATTTTCCTTTGTTGTTTCTTCTGCCCACTTTTTGTTGTTTTCAAATAACTGATTATAAGCCCTGATCATGATTTCTTGATTAAAATAATGGAATGAATAATAGAGGAACATGCACGTAGGGACGCGGAAATGCCGCATCGCGTTACGATGACATCGAACCCTAAAGAGTTTGGATTAAAGAAATCAGATTAGCTCCGGAGGCGGAGAGAGCAGGTTGCGGTAAATCTCGTTATCGAAATTCGCAGTGTAGAAGAATGAGCTTTTGACCGGGATGAGCGTTACGGAGCGGTCAAAATGTACGCTATGTGAAATCAGGAGTTGGTCGTCGTTCAGTTTTTCGACCTCTGTTTTTTCCTCGTTGTCGCAGGTTCCTGAATCACAAACCACAGATGCCTTTTCCTTGGCCAGCAACAGACTGGCAACATCTGTGGCTTTACAGATGAGGAAGGCCGTAAGCAGTATGAGACAAAGTGTTCTGAACACGAGAAAACAGTTTTTTAAGAACAAAGTTAACACTCAATGCCACTAAAACGTTCAATTGGGCACTTTCTAGTTTAATCTGGAAAAGATTTTTTTGTTAAGCCTCTTCACAAAATGAACAAAAAAAGGGTCGTATCAACAACCCTTACTTATTCGCTTTCCATTGCTTTTCGTTGTTCTCCAACCAACGCCCCACCAGGAACGCCGAGCTCAGCAGAACGACATAAAAAGCAATCATAACAACGGTCATCATCATAGTTGTACTCGATTATAATGCAATGAAGAATGAGCAAAAATAGCTAAAAAATGCCGGATTGGCTCGCTGTTCAACAAAAAATTAAAGTACTCCCTTGGTCGACGGCATGAAATCCAGGGCTTTAAGGTCGCGTTTCACGGCCATTTTGATCGCTTTTGCAAATGCCTTGAAAATCGATTCGATCTTGTGGTGCTCGTTGTCGCCTTCTACTTTGATGTTCAGGTTGGATAGCGAAGTATCTGAGAATGACTTGAAGAAGTGGAAAAACATCTCAGTCGGCATCTCTCCGATTTTTTCTCTTTTGAATTCAGCATCCCACACAATCCATGGGCGGCCCGAGAAATCGATCGCGACCTGTGCAAGGGCTTCATCCATAGGTAAAAGGAAACCATAACGGCTGATTCCGCGTTTGTCACCGATCGCCTGGCGGTAGGCTTCGCCCAATGCGAGGGCAGTATCTTCGATAGTATGGTGTTCATCGATGTGCAGGTCGCCTTCGACATGGATCGACAAATCGGCGCCGGAATGGCGGGCGAGCTGGTCGAGCATGTGGTCAAAAAAGCCGAGCCCGGTATGAATATCAGAGCGGCCGCTCCCGTCGAGGTTCAGCTCTACCTTAATCTGCGTTTCCTTGGTATTTCTTTCTACAAATGCTTTGCGGGAAGGTAATTTCAAATGTTCGTAGATCGCATCCCAGTCGCTGGTAACCAATGCAGTGGTTTCGTTCATCTGGTCGCTAATGCCGTCTGCCGGCATTTCCGGGCGGAAAAGTATTGCCTTCGCGCCGAGGTTGACGGCCAGTTGCACGTCCGTCAGGCGGTCGCCGATGACGTAGCTGTTGGCCAGATCGTAATCATTCGAGAAATAGGCAGTGAGCATTCCGATGCCCGGTTTGCGGGTTGGAAGGTTGTCTTCCGGAAAGCTGCGGTCGATATGGACTTCCGCGAAATAAATATCTTCTCCTTCCAGGGTCTTGACCATCTTGTTCTGGGCGGGCCAGAAAGTGTCTTCGGGGAACGAGTCGGTACCGAGGCCATCCTGGTTGGTTACCATAACCAGCTCATAATCGGTTTCATCCGCGATTTTGCGCAATGCGGAAATAGCTTTGGGCAGGAATTCGAGCTTTTCCAGGGAATCTACCTGAAAATCGGTGGGTGGCTCAACGATGATCGTACCGTCGCGATCGATAAATAGTACTTTTTTCATTAACAGATTTGGATTACAAGCACCTTACCAGGAATTCCGCAGCGCTTATTTCCCGCAAAGTTCGTAAAGAATGCCTAATTGAAAAGCAGTTGGGTACGAATAATGACTCACCCGGGAATTTTGTGCGGTAGGAGAGCGGTTAGGAAATTGTAACTTTGCATTATAATCCAATATTAAAATGTTTACAGGAATCGTAGAAGCTATCGCGGAAGTGGTGAATGTCGAAACGGAGGGAACTAACAAAACCTTCACTTTCCGGTCGGCCATTGCCAACGAGTTTAAAATAGATCAGAGCGTAAGCCATAATGGAGTTTGCCTCACGGTGGTGGCGACGGACGGCGACCAATATAAGGTAACAGCCATCGAAGAAACGCTTTTGAAGACTAATTTGGGAGATCTTACTCCTGGCAGCAAGGTGAATCTGGAACGCTGCATGCCAGCCAACGGTCGTTTCGACGGGCATATCGTGCAGGGGCACGTTGATCAGACCGCCACGTGCACCCAGGTGCAGGAGCGCGATGGAAGCTGGCTGTTCGATTTTGAATATAATGCCTCAACCGGCAACATTACAGTGGAAAAAGGATCGATCTGCATTAACGGTGTGAGTCTCACGGTTTTTAACTCCGGGGAAAACACATTCAGGGTCGCGATTATCCCTTACACCTATAACTTTACCAATTTCCATTCGTTAAATGCGGGAGAGACGGTGAACCTGGAATTTGATATTCTGGGTAAATACATCAAGAGAATTCTCGGTTCGTATGCTGTTTAGCATATTGGCATCTTGGAATATTACGTTTATTTTTACCCGTTTATAATACCAAAAGCCCATCCAATACATTCATGGCCAAAATAAGTACACAATCCAGAACTGATCTTTTCATACACATCGGAATCATTGTCTCGCTGCTTTTGGTCCTTTTTCTGGGGTTTTTCTTTGTTTACCTCCCTTTTACAACGAATCACGGTGAAGCCATTACCGTGCCGGACCTGAAAAAGAAAAGTGTAGAGGATCTCGACGACTTCCTCGGCGACCGCGACCTGCGTTACGAGGTCGATTGTACTTTTGTGACCAACGTGCCGCCATTGACGATCATTTCACAATATCCATTGCCGGGTTCAAAGGTGAAGGAAGGCAGGAAAATCTACGTAACGGTAGTTTCCCGCACCGCGCCGCTGATCAAAATGCCAAAGCTGACTGATATGACGCACCGCAGTGCGCAGATGTTGCTGAAAAGTGTGGGATTGGAAGAAGGGAATATTTCTTACGTTCCGGATATGGCGCAGAATGCGGTTTTGAGGCAATTGTATAATGGTAAAGAAATCCTGCCGGGTCAACCGATCGCCAAAGGGACGAAAATCGATCTGGAATTGGGCGAAGGGCTGGGTACGGCGCAGTTTGAGACGCCGTCGGTGATTGGAATGCCATTGGATGAGGCGAAAATCGCGATCGTGGGAGCGGGATTGAAAGTCGGTCAGGTAATGGAAGTGCCGGCCGAGGAAGGCCAGGCGCCCGGCTCGATTGTGCGGCAGAACCCCGACGCCGGCAATAAGGTAAGAATAGGGGACGTAATCGACTTGTGGGTAACGCCGCAGGTGGCTGAATCGACGGATAATGGGAATCAACCGGAGCAGTAAAAAATTCTTCACACACGGGATTTTTATATGGGTTTGTGTGCTGGCTATGGTGCAGAGCCAGGTTGTGCGCGCACAGTTACGCATTGTGCCGATCGACCAGGCCAGGTACAGCGGTGAAGGTGATGAACCCGAGCCACAGAACCTTCGTACGCAGGCTTCATTGAACCTGCCTTTTTTTGATGATTTTTCGACTACCAAAACGCTGGCACCCAGCAGCAAATATTGGATGCCGGGTAGCGGGGTTTATATCAACAACACACTCACCAACTCGCACCCGTCGGTCAATGTGGCTACATTCGACGGCTTGAATGCCAAGGGTATTCCCTATAACCTGGTAAACCCTTTGGTACAGGGCTATACCGATACGCTTACCTCTCAGCCTGTTAATCTCAACGGTAAAGTCGCCGCGGATTCTGTTTACCTCAGTTTTTACTGGGCCGCCAAAGGCCTGGGCGAATTGCCGGATTCCAGCGACTTTTTGCAATTGGAGTTTTTCAACAAAGCAGGAGAATGGGTATCTGTATGGCAGCAGTTGGGGTATGAGGTAGATACGCTGTTTCATCAACAGTTTGTTCCCATTAAGGATGCGGGCTATATGCACGATGCGTTCCAGTTCCGGTTCCGGTCCTACGGCAGGAGTTCGGGCCCTTACGACACCTGGCATCTGGATTATGTCTATTTGAATGCAAAGCGATCGGTTAAGCAACCATATCTATTCGACGTGGCCATGCGGAAGCCGGTGACGAATATCCTGAAAAAGTATACCGCAATGCCCCTGCGTCAGTATAGGATAAACCCGGCGGCGGCAACGGCAGATTCTGTAAAGACCGACGTCGTCAATCATTTCAACAACTTCAATGTCCTCACGAGTACCTACACGCTCACGGACGCGCAGCGCGGGACCGAATTCGCGCGCAATGTGCAGCGTTCGATCGTTGTTGAATCATTGAAATCGCAGGTGCTTCGGGCTAAAATAGCGCCTATTAATGCAGCTGCTCAGATTGACAGCCTGCATTTGATCAGCAAATTCTTCATTGCCACCACTGATACAATCCCCGGGGCGAACCTCAAAACGAACGATACCATCACCGCGAGGGCTGCATTGACGGATTATTTTGCCTATGACGACGGTAGCGCCGAATACGGGGTTCAGGTGAACCAGAAGCT
Organism: Dyadobacter jiangsuensis; assembly: GCF_003014695.1. Taxonomy (GTDB): domain Bacteria; phylum Bacteroidota; class Bacteroidia; order Cytophagales; family Spirosomataceae; genus Dyadobacter; species Dyadobacter jiangsuensis. The sequence continues at coordinate 166,031 of NZ_PYAS01000009.1, forward strand.
CGGGCGCGTTGCAGTGCAATATGTGCTTGCCAAGGCAGATACAATCGGTGGGATACGGATGTCAATGGTTTCTTTCAATAAGGATATTTCGGGACAAGGCTTTACGATCCAGATTTATGGCAGCAAAGGCGGCAAGCCGGATCAGGTGATCGCACAGCGGTCGGTTGCCGTGCGCTATCCGGCCGTGCGTGATGGTTTCATCGATTATGCATTCGCGACTCCGGTTGCAGTACCGGACACTTTCTATGTAGGTTGGTTGCAGATTAACGATCAGCCGGTGACGGTAGGCTTCGACCGGAATTCACTTTTGGGAAGGAATGCCGTGTATTACAACCTGGGTACGGAATGGGCGAAGGAAACATCGCTGAAAGGCTCGATCATGATCCGCCCGTATCTCGGTAAAAAGGCACAGGGAATCATTACAGGCAATGAGCCGGCCGATCAGATGAATGCCATTTTTTACCCTAATCCGGCGAGGAGCGAAGTGCGTTGGGATAACAAATCGCTCAAAAAGATCGAAGTTTACAACATTGCCGGGAACCTGGTGCATTCTCTGGCACCCGCGCGCGATCAGCAATCAGCGCCTGTTGACCATCTGAGTCAGGGTATTTATATCTTTAAGGCTACCGATGGGAAACGTTCTTTTGTACAAAAAATGTTAATCTCTCAATAGACCTAGTCGTCATAAATTTTTAGAATATGGATATTACCGTTGAAGAATTGAAAGAGCGTCTTGAAAAGGGCGAAGATTTGCACTTTTACGACGTTCGCGAGGAACACGAATACGAAGAGGATAACCTCGGAGCGATATTGATCCCCCTGGGCGAGCTACCCGATCACCTGGATGAACTGGAACCGTTGAAGGACGAGGAGATCATTATTCACTGCCGTTCAGGCGCTCGCAGCGGTAAGGCTGCACGTTACCTCGAATCGCAGGGTTTCGCTAACGTGCGCAACGTGCTGGGAGGTATCCTGGCTTACCGCGAGCTGGAAGACTAAGACGTGTTCATTTGACGGAGCGTCGGCTCCGTCAAATGCGCTATTGCAAACCTGTCTGCTGCCGCACATATTCGAGAATGCGGTCATATTCCTTTGGGTGAAACCACTCAAAATTCCCCTGATGTCTGAACCACGTGAGCTGCCGCTTGGCGTAACGCCGTGAGTTCTGTTTTAAAAGCCGCACCATTTCCTTTTCGTCATACTCGCCGTCGAGATAGCTGTAAACTTCGCGGTACCCCACGGTTTTGAGCGCGTGATGCTCACGGTATGCGATCACGCTTTTAGCTTCCTCTACCAGCCCTTCTTGCAGCATTATGTCCATTCGCTGGTCTATTCTTTGATAAAGCTCCGCACGGTCGCGATCCAGGGCAATATTAATGGGCAGGAACGGCCTGTTTCGCGCACTGTTTAACTTGAACTGACTGATAGGCGTGCCAGAGGTATAAAACACTTCCAGCGCACGTACGACGCGTTGCGGGTTGGCTAGCTCAGGCGTGGCAGCGAAATCCGGGTCGACCCGGCGAACTTCTTCTTGCAGCGGGGAAAGTCCGTTGTCGTTCAGTTTTTGCATCAGTGATTCGCGCAGCCCGGGAAGCGGCGCGGGAAGGTCGTCGAGGCCTTCCAGCACGGCTTTGACGTAAAAGCCCGACCCGCCTGTCATGATTACCATATCGTGTTCCTTAAAAAGCACTTCGAGCAGTGCCAATGCATCACGCTCAAAATCTCCGGCGCTGTATGCTTCGGAAATAGAATGCGAATTCACAAAATGGTGCTTCGCTTGCATTAATTCTTCCGGTGTAGGTTTTGCAGTGCCTATGCTCAGTTCGCGGAAGAACTGGCGCGAATCGGCAGATATGATTTCGGTACCGAGGTCCTGCGCAAGCCGGATGGATAATGCGGTTTTGCCTACCGCTGTGGGACCTGCTACGGTTACCAGATATTTCTGTGGGCTATTTGGCATTGTGCCGTTTTTATTTGAATTTTAATCAGTACAAAAATAGAGATATGGACTCCACTACACTATTTTTTTTGATTATTACCCTCATTGCCGGTGGTCTGGCCGGCGCTGCACTCAATACCTGGTTGCAGAGCAGGAAGTCGAAGAAATACGTGTCTACGCAGGAAGCTTCCGTATTGATAGAGCGGATTGAGAAGGTATTTAAAGTGGTAATGGCCGAAGGCTATTTTACCGAGATATATAATTATCAGAATGACAAAAACATCTGGAATTTAATTAATGACAAAAAGAAAGCTCTGATTATTGCCAAAGCCAAAGTGCTGGTAGGTTATGATTTTGGCAAAATGAAATTCCACCGGCCCGACGGCGAGCGCAAACTGGTCATTGATTTCTTTCCCGCCCCCGAAATCCTGTCCATTGATACCGATTACAAGTTTTATGACATTGAACAAGGCTGGCTCAACCGTTTTCACAGTGACGATTATACAGCCATTTTGAATGAAGCCAAGCAAACAATGAACGACAAAGCAATGGAAAGCGATTTGCCGCGCATTGCTGGTAATCAGGTGCAACTCATGATTTTCCAGTTGGCAGCCTCTATGAATTGGTCGGTGGAAATGAAGCTTCCCGATGGTAATGTGGCAATGCTGCGAGAGTTTACGCATTACCGTACACTGGAAGCACAAATTGATTCTTTGGATACCCGAAAGGAATAGTTAATTTTTTTATATAATTTATGCGTTAAACGCCACTGTTCTCGTCAGAACAGGGTTCGTCTGCGTATTGACTCATACAGTTTTCTAATTAATCACTTTCTAAACTTTAACAGTTATGTTCAAAAAATTATTACTATTTGCCTCTGTGGTGTTAATGATCGCTATGATAAGTTGCAAGGGAGACGATGGTGCTGTCGGCCCGGCTGGTGCTGCGGGAGCCCAGGGGCCGGCTGGTCCTGCCGGACCTGCGGGTAAGGATGGAGAAGACGGAGCGGGCAGTTCGGCATTAATCCTCTCAACAGGCGCGGTCGATACAGATAGTACAGGCGGATTTATTACAGGTATTGATAACCTTACTGCCGAAGAAGACTCGGCTCTCAGTAAATCTGTTGTACTAGTTTACCTGAAATCACAAAATGTTTATTGGCCGATGCCGGGTCTGGTTCTTTTCGCTGGTAACAAGTTTAGCTCGTACACCTTTGTGCATGCTGTTCAGAATAAGACGTTTTTCGTCGAGTTGCTGGCTACGAACTGGGGCGAAGATCAGGACGATGCTCCTAAAAGAACTTTTCAGGATATTCGCATTGTCATCGTTCCTGGCGAAGTTGTAAATGTAGGAGGACGGTTAAGTGCTGAAATACTCAAAGATTACGATAAGACAATTGCTGCATTGGGCTTGACAGATAAGCAGGTGAGAATGGCAAGCAAATTGAAATTCAGCTTGAAAAGAAAGTAATAAATTCGGCAGGTTAACAAAGAAGTGGATAAGTAACTAGGAAAGGTCAGTTGCAACGGATAACCCCGTTTTAGCTGACCTTTTTCTATTGCTGTGAAACAACTACTTTGGAAGATAGAATGATCGGAAACGCGCCGTGTAGCACCGTTGAAATGCGGCGATGCGGGCACAAACAGAAAGGGCTTCCAACTGGAAGCCCTTTCGCATTTTGATATCTGTTATTCTTAGTATTCCCAAAGACCGTGTTCCAGTTCCATAAGCTCCTGCTCGTAGTTCAGGGATTTGATCAGGGCCTCTTTTTCTCCATTGTAGATATCGAGGAATGCCTTATCGTTGGCGTTAGAGAACTTGGTGATCCGTCCGTAGAACAAACGAAGATCGAAAGCATCTGCGAGGTTCTTGTTTTGGGCGGTATTGTGGGTGTTGTACCAGATATATTTCTTAGGGTCACTTCTGAAAAGTCTTTCAACATCCTTCCAACGGAACGAAGCAACCGGTAATTCAAGTCCTGTTGCAGTCTGATCAGCAGGGAGAACGATCGTCAGCGTCTGAATGTCGGTGTACAAGCGTGAACGTTTCTTGTCAAAAACCCAGTCTTCTTTCACTTCCAGGATGCTCAATTGATCAGGGAAATACTCTTCCTCTGATGCAGCTACTTGCTGAGCTTCGAAAGAGGTGCTATCCGGCTTAGGAGCTTCTACTTTGGGTTCTTCTTTGGCAACCTCGGTTTTAGCACCTTTTTTGGAAGACTTTTTCTTAGGAGGACCCCAGCCGTCGTCTACCGGTTCAGCTTCTTTTTTGGTATCCTTTTTGGCATTTCCCCAGCCATCGTCTGTGTTGGCGGTTTGCTTGCTGGGATCTGTTTTGGCTTTTGCATCCCAGCCATCTGCTTTGGCGGGCTCTCCGAAACCTGCCGCGATTTCCTCGGCAGAAAGACCGGCTGTCTGGTTAGGGATCAGGATGCGTTTATGAATATCGTCACCACCGATTTTGGTTGCGCAGGAGTCGTTTGTGTAAGCATCAATCAACCCTGCTTTCGCCGCATCCAACAAGTAACGTGTGATCTCATTGTTTTTTGAGAACATGGAAATGTTCTGCTTTTCTTTCAAATCGACCCGTCTCCAGAGCGTTCTTTTCATCATCACGTCGCCATCAGCAATGGGGCGTGACGAGAACTGATTCGCAGTCGAATCCTCTTTCTCCTGCGCAAATGCGGCAGTACTTGCAAGAGACAGCGACAGCAAAGACCATGCAATCGTTTTTCCGTTCATTCTTCTCATATCATACATAAAGTTGTATTGTCCAATCAACGACTAAATGCGGTGGATTAGTATAGCGGTACAGTACGAGTTTGGTTCCCCATTTCTACCTCGCTCACAGCACCTTTAAAGTTCTGACGCTCTACTTTCAGGATCGAAATCACATAACGGTCGCCTGGCTGCGCTTGCGAAGCCAGAGAGGAGATTGAACCGCCGCTGCCATTCAATTGCACACCGTTAATTCTTCTAGCGCCGCGGGCCAGGGAGATTTCAACTTGTGATACACGAAATTTCGCGTCCTCAGGAGAGAAGTTTTTGAAGCTCTCGTCGGGAACCGCAATTACCTGAATGCTTCTGGTTCCGGAAGCAGGGGCACCACGACGTTCGTCGAATGCTGCACCGTTTACACGGATTTCCAAAGAAGGTTTAGGAACACGGTTCACGCGGAAAGGCTCAGAGCCCAGTACGTTACCGGCATTGCTTACCGTAATATTCAGGCTTGCTTTGTTAGGAACGATTGTGAATTTGCCTTTCTGACCGCTGTTAATGATCTCACCACCGTCGGTTGTGAAATTAGGCGCCCAAAGTGGCCCGAGCGCAGGGCTCTGGATGCTCAATTTGTTGGCACACCCGAAATACAACGGAGGCAATGTTCCTGTTTCGATCTGGTAGGAAGGCTTCACGACGAAGTATTCCTGCACCATATTGTAAGTCGTGTCTTTTCCTGATGGGGTAGGAATGGTGATCTGTCCGCGAAGCTCTTTTTTAACAATTCCTTCTGCGTTGTAACCGCCGCCTTGTGCTGTGAATTCGATCACACCAACACCATTTTCAACTTTAACGGGAGATCCGTTCAAGCTCATGCGTGGCGTAATACCCGAAGCGGAAGCCGCGATGAACATCTGGCCTTTGAATTTGGTACCTGCTACCACTGTTTTCGCATCTGCACTTACCATCGCCAACACGCGGTCAAATTTGATATCCGCAGCACCTACTTTGCTGGCCAGGTAATTCAATACTTCACCTTCCATGCGACGAATGTCTGTTTGTTTCTGGCTTAATACCGCCAATGCAGCCGCAACGGGGGTAGATTCGAAGTTCAGCTCTGCAAAATCTTTATTACGCTGGTCCTTGTTGTTCTTTGCAAGATCATCTTCACGACCATCCTGGGCCAGCATTTTGAATTTGTTGGGAGAAAACTTGTTAAGCTCAGAGGTGAAGGCATTCAATTTTTGTTTCAAAGCATATGCTTTCCCATTCTTGCGCACGCCAATCATCAATTCTGCCACTTTGGTTTCTTCCTGCGGATTTTTGATGGCCCCTTCTTCGTTGTAGCCGGAGCCCGCATCTTTGATAATTTCATCTTTCAATGCGTTCAGCTCGTTCGACATATCGGAAGACAGCTTGCGTACCTGTTCGGCTTCTTTAATAACCGCTACGTCCGCAGCACGGTTTCCCGATTTCTCGACGGCCGCCTTGATCTTCAATACTGTTTCTTGATTGATTTTACCTGCCGCATCGGAGGATAGTTGCAATGAACTGTTCAGAAGGAGGAATTTTTCGATGATAGCTGAACTTACCTGCAATGCGAGCATCGCCGTAAGCACCAGATACATCATTCCAATCATCTTTTGACGGGGTGTTTCTTTTCCACCTGCCATATTGTTGTGTAATCAGTTTCAGTGATCGAATTATTTAACTAACAACAATGACTCTGCAACCCAATGACAGGATATTACAGAGCCATTGCCTGAGCGCTGTTACGCATTGCCACCGCGCATCGCAGTCAGCATGTTTCCGTAAATGCCGTTCAATGAAGAGATATTGTTGGTGAGTCTCGCCATTTCGCTCTTGAACACCTGCGATTCCTTTGTCGCGTCAGCCATGTTTTCCATAGCGGCTGTCAGGTTGCCGTAGAAAGCATTCATCGCTTTCAGGTGCTTGGTAGTGTCTTGCAATTCCAGTTCGTATACTGCGTTCAATGCACCCATGTTTTTGGTGATCAGCTGGAACTGGTCGCGGTATGACTGCGCATCTTTGGTAGCATCAGCCATTGAAGACATCGCGTTGATCGCAACGCCATAAGACTTGTTCATGTCGCTGATAGCAGTTGAAGCAGTCTTTACATTTTTGGCGTAGTCGTTTGTAGCAACGGTTGCATCAGTAAGGTCGGTGATTTTGCCTACTGTTTCAGAAAGGTTTTTGAAACCTTTTCCGAGGCTGTCAAAAACCTCTGGCGAGATTTTCGCATTGTCCAGCATATTATCCAGTTTGGCAGTGATGTTGCTGCTAGGGGCCGAGCTTCTGGAAATGGCAGGGCCTGAATAATCGTCAGCGAGTTCGGGATACACACGGGTCCAGTCCGGATCCTTGTCAACCGATTGGGTAAGGGTTTGCAATGCATAAAGCAAGAATATCAGAACCTCGGTTCCAAGACCTGCTGTTAGCATCGGGCCGCCTCCGTCCCAGTGCTGGATTTTGAACAAAGCTCCTAAAATTACGACGGCAGCACCCGCACTGTATATTGTTGGTACAAGTTTATCCCAAAAAAAATTAGGTCCGCTACTCTTAGCCATGTGAATTGAAATCGGTTACAGTGAAAAAATTATAGTAAGTAAAGTGTTGGATTGATTCGGTCTGATCGTAAAAAAGAAGCAGAGTAAAAACGCTGCTTCTTTTTAAGTGAAAGTGTTTTTTAGCGACGACGGGCGCGGGCTCCTCCGCGGTCGTTTACGTTATCCATTACGCAACGGAAGCCGATGAAAGCACGGGTTTCTGTTTCAAACTCGTAAGTACGGGTACCGGTTTGCAGGTAATAAGCGATATCTTTCCAGGAACCACCCTTCACCACTTTGCGCGGTTCGTTCGGGTCGTTGTATTGCGGGTTCATATCCCATACGATCGCTGTCGCATTATCTGTGTAGGCATCTGAAGTCCACTCCGCTACGTTTCCAGCCATGTTGTACAAGCCGAAGTCGTTAGGGTTGTAAGCATTTGCAGGGCCGGTGTAAGGATATCCGTCGGCATCGTAGTTACCACGTTGCGGTTTGAAGTTGGCCAGGAAGCATCCTTTTGCATTCATGGTGTACGGGTTACCCCATGGATATTTCGCAACGGCACGTCCACCTCTGGCTGCCCATTCCCATTCAGCCTCGGTCGGCAGGCGGAAGCCCGTCGAGTTGAACTGGCCTTCCTTGTTTTGGAAGTCATGGAGCAGGTTTGTGCGCCATTTTGAGAAGTAAGTGGCAGCGATCCAGCTTACGCCCACCACTGGGTAGGTATCAAAGCCTGGGTGCTGATAATAATATTCTACGAATGGATCTCCGTTTGAATAGGCAAAGTCTTTTTTCCAAACGGTTGTATCAGGATAGTACTTCGCCATGATTTCCTCCTCACCGAGTACCGATACGGAGTCAACCAGCAACGCGTTCACGAACTGACGATACTCGTTGTTGGTGATTTCAGTGTCATCCATGAAAAATGAACTGATAGTCACCCGGCGGTTCATGTTGTTCATGGAGGAAGCGATGTCTTCGTCAGCCTGGCCCATCACAAAAGAACCTGAGGGGATCACGACCATACCTGCTGGTGTGGTCTGCTTGAATCCTTTACGGGCAGTAGCAGTGATTTCACCGTTTTGAATACCGCTTTCTTCTTTTCCTCCCTTGCCAAACTTGCTCTTAAGAAAACCGCAGCTTTGCAAGAGCATTAATGCGGCTACCAGAAGCAGGCTTTTGACTCCATCCCGATAGAACACTTTCACATTCATAGTGGTTTTGTAAATTTTGATAATAAAATGCTAGCCTAAAAACGTCAACGAATGATATCTAGTATACTTGAATTAAAACAAAATGTGCACACCTGTCAGAATAAGAGCTGCTGGATTTCGGTGCCGAAATCGTCACGGATCGACTACTAAATCAGGTGTTTATCGACTTAACGTAAGAATAATGCAATTGGTATGGAAGCCGAACATTTTACAAATATAAATCAAAGTTTCGCAAACTGAATCACACGACTTACCAAGAGGTTTGCAAAAAACGTCGATTTGACATCCAAATCTTGGATTTTTAATAATTTGATGATAAAATATTAATATATCCGATAGCGTTTAGGCGAATCTGCTAAAAGCGGAACCGCGGCGTACGGATAGGGGCCTTTTTGCCGAATTTCGGCGAAGGCAGCGCGTATGAAAGCATTACCTCGAAAGAAGAAGGTGACTTCGTTTTATTGCCTCCTACGACCATGTCATATGCCCCCGAGAGGCGTAAAGATTGATCCGAAAGAAGGTAAATGCCTCCCATGATGATGAAGTAGGTGTCCTGTTGCCGGTAAGTACCGCCTATCCAGTAACGTTTATTATAGGTAAGTGTAGCCCCCCCTTCCACCGATACTGTATTGATGTCAGACTTAACCAACACGATCGGTTGAATATCCAGCAAATAACCGAGTTCCAGATTTACACCCGCATTGAAGTATAATGTGCGTGGCAGCGGATTAGTACCGGTTTCGGAGCCCAGCTGATATTTCGGTTTCAAAAAGTGGTTCAGCGATAGACCGGCATAGAACGTCTCGTTCTCATAGCGTGCACCCACTGAGAAGTCAGGATTAATTTCGGCAATGGTACCGGTTTGAATCAACGGATCATCCGGGTCGCGGGCGCGGAGCTTGCCATAGTCGATTGCCTGACGGAACAGCCCTGCGCTGAGGCCTACGCCTAATTTACCGCCGCCGAGCGGTATATGGTATGCGGCGCTGAGTTTGAAATCCTGATCTGTCCTGGGACCGCTTTTATCATTCAATGCGTAGAAGCCGATGCCGAAGTTCTTGACCGGCATACTGAATGAGAACAGCTGTGTTGAAAGGGCGCCTCCTGCATCGTCGATGTTAGTTCCCTGATAACCTGCGTATTGTGTCCGGTGTGTGAGCTGAAATTTGGTCAGCCCGTCGGCACCCGCCGCAGCCGGGTTCAGGTAAAGCTGGTTCAGCGAGAACAAACTGAACTGCGCGTCTTTTTGGGCAACGGCACAAAGCGGCAGGAAAAGCAATAATGCAAAGGGCCGGATATATCTGGTACTTCGAAGAGTAAAGGTCAAAGTCATGCCGCAGGAATAGATTTAAGGATCACGCTGATATGCTTTCGGATTTAGATTGATAACGCATATTGCTTAAAAAAATTGATATATACATGAAAAAGCCCCGGATTTTTTCCGGGGCTTTTCGTGCTTTTTGTAAAGCTTTTTATACGTTGTTCGCTTTGCGGATATACAAGTCGAGCGCACCTGTCATCGATGGAGCATTCGGCAGCGGGGCCTGAATATCGAGGAACAGCCCGGCATCTTCGACCGCCTTCGCAGTGGTAGGGCCGAATGCCGCAATGCGGGTATTGTTCTGCTTGAAGTCAGGGAAGTTGTCAAAAAGGGACTTGATCCCCGACGGGCTGAAAAACGCGATGATATCGTAGTATACGTCTTCCAGATCGGACAGGTCAGATGACACCGTCTGATACATGGTTGCTTCCGTGAAGTGGAATTCCTCAGTATCCGCAAACTCCGGAATGTCGTTTTTCCTGACGTCGGAGCAAGGGTAAAGGAACTTCTCTTTTTTGTGTTTACGCATCAATTCGATCAACTCGGCAGCTGTTTTGGTGCCTGTGAAAATCTTTCTCTTGCGGATCACGATGTATTTCTGAAGATAATTGGCAGTCTGCTCTGAAATACAGAAATACTTCATCGTAGCTGGTACTTCAACCCGGCCTTCGTTGCAAATGCGGAAGAAATGGTCGATGGCATTCCGGCTCGTGAAAATAACGGCCGTATGGTCCAGGATGTTAACTTTTTGCTTGCGAAAGTCTTTGTAGGAAACCCCGTCGACCTGAATGAACGGCCGGAAGTCAACCTTGATATTATACTTTCTGGCTAATTCGTAATAAGGTGAATTCTCGTCTGCTGGTCGGGATTGACTTACCAAAAGACTGGTTACTTTTTTAAGCCTGTCCTGATCAAAATTGATGGTATCACTCATGTATAATCCTCATTAGTTTATTCCCAACTCATGTTTCCTGACTACAAAGCAAACTTCATACTCACAATGAGCGGGATTATTTCGATGACACAAAGGTAAGAAAATAAATAGAGATTAATCAACGAGCCCGCCGGCTTGGCTACAACATATAGCGCGACGAACCGGGCTGCATAGAAAAAAAGGAATGGCAAAAGGATATAAGGCCTGCTAGCTTCCAGCCAGTTGATATGGTTGGAATACAAGCCGAAAATGGTTAGAAATACCAGCGCGTAAAACAGGTATGACGACTGTACGATTTTGATGAAAATAATGTCGACCTGCTTGTCCAGATTGAGCATATTCCCCGCCAGCACCATAAATATGTACTTTGCGTAGATCAGCAAAAAGAAGATTACCGACAAGATGCAGAAGTCGCCCAGGATTTGTGCCGTATTTACTTTGTCGGAAAGTATCGTACTGACAGAGAATAGGTTGAGCCGGTTAATCGACAGGTAAATGACCGTAAAGCCCATCATCATCGAACTGATCGCGACAAAGAAGATTACCGTGTTGCTGTACGGCTTGTTGATCTTCGAAAGCTGGTCGCGCGGGTCGTTGTTGAAAAACTCGATGGGATTTATTAAACGGATGAAAGAAAGCGGGTTCAGATTGAAGATCCACGCATTCAATATCAGGATAATGATCAATGCGATTCCCGCAAATGTGCCGAAAGGTGTGAAAGTAATTGGCTTAATATTGATAAAACCCGACCGGGTAGGTCCGATGGCCTCGGAGTCGGTTTGCTTTTTCTTGTTGCAGATGATCACCGTTTTGTCGGCAATACCCGGGCTCCCGTATAAGGTCAGCAGGAGCTCGTCCTTGCGGTAGAGGCGGTAAAGGCTGTCCAGGTTGAGTTCCTGCCATTTGCCCGCTGCAATGCGGTTTTGCAATGCACCTTCAAGGAACAGGTAGCTCTCATTTTCGGAATGTACAAGGAGTGAATACCTCCTGTTTTTAACCAGGTCAATGTAAAGACTTGCGAAGCGTGTGCCTTCGTTGACGCCCTGAGAAAAGGGGACGTAGTTCTTGTACTGCTCGTTGTACACGAGCCAATCGTCCTGGTAATTATAAACGGGGAAGAACTGGCCCGGCGGGTTTACTTTCGCCGCGCCCTGCGCCAGTGAGCCCAACAAGGTTACTGCCGTAAAAAAAGCCCAAAAAACGGCCGAAAATATGGACTTCATTGGTACAAAAAAGGCTGGGTTTCCCCAGCCCTTCGATCAAAGTCAGTGAGCAATGATTATTTCTTTCCAAGTGCGAGAAGCATCGTTTCGCCGATCAATGCAGGTGATTCTGCTACGAAGATGCCCGACTCTTTCATAATTCTGATTTTCGCTTCCGCTGTATCGTCGGCACCGCCGATGATCGCACCCGCGTGGCCCATACGACGTCCTTTCGGAGCTGTCTGGCCAGCGATGAAACCTACAACGGGCTTTTTGTTGCCGGTTGATCTGATATATGCAGCAGCGTCCGCCTCCATGCTTCCGCCGATTTCGCCGATCATTACGATCGCCTCAGTCTCGTCGTCGTTCATCAGGAGCTCAACCGCTTCTTTGGTGGTAGTACCGATGATAGGGTCACCACCGATACCGATCGCCGTAGTTTGGCCCAATCCGGCACGTGAAAGCTGATCCACCGCTTCATAAGTAAGCGTTCCGGATTTCGATACCAGACCGATCGTTCCTTTTTTGAAGATGAAGCCCGGCATGATACCTACTTTACATTCTTCAGCAGTAATGATACCAGGGCAGTTAGGGCCTATGAGGCGGCAGTTTTTACCTTTGATATACTCTTTCGCCTGCATCATGTCCTTGGTTGGGATACCCTCGGTGATACAAACGATAACGCCGATACCAGCATCAGCAGCTTCCATGATCGCATCAGCAGCAAAAGCCGGGGGAACAAAAATGATCGAAACGTCTGCACCGGTAGCACGTACGGCAAGGTCAACAGTATTAAAAACAGGTCTTTCCAAATGAGAAAGCCCACCTTTGCCAGGCGTAACACCACCTACGACATTCGTACCGTATTCAATCATTTGCTGGGCGTGGAACGAGCCCTCCGAACCGGTAAATCCCTGAACTATAATCTTGGAGTTTTTATTAACTAAAACGCTCATGTTGGTAAATCAGTTTTTTCGGTAAAAGTAGGACGAAAAGCACGAAGTAGCAAAATGTAGGCATAATTTGTAAATTGCTTTTTTGACTACATGATGGCTGTTTATGAACATATTTCTGAATCCGCATATATTTTCTAACCTCGTTTTGGCGATCACCAGTTTATTTGTCTTCTTCCGGTATTTCAGGCAGCAGTCCGTTCTGATCAGGTGGCTTTGGGGCATTTTCTTCATGAGTATATCGCTCGTCGCATTTACCGATCTGCTGTTTTACGCCGGTGTCGAAGGACTCGGGATGGCCCACGAAATATTCGAAGCGGGGGAAATGACGCTCGGCGCGCTATGCCTGGTGACTGCCTCGTGGTGCCTTATTATGCGGTATGAGAGTGGTTCTTTCCTGTTTTATTCGACGGTCGGGCTGGGCGCTTTGCTGTTCTACTGCATTACGTGGTTTCGGGTCGAATATGTTGGACTGATCATCAAGGCATTTTGCATTCTGGTAACATTACTCATCTCTTGCGTAGGCCTGGCCAACCGGCAGAAGAGCGCATTGTGGACGCTGTTTTCGATGATGCTGCTGGCGCTATCGACGAAGTCGGGGAAGCTGCCGCTGCCGATGGACCCGGTGGATATCAATCACTATATGATGGTGTTATCGGTCATCTGCGTGGGAAGGGCTGTTCGTGACCAGTATAAGATCCTCTTTTAAGTTCAAACAATTGTTAATGGATTGCATTTTTCGGCACGCGTGTCGTAAATTGCACCTGTTAATCTTAACCAACACAAGTTTACTAATACTCAGAATATGAAAAGGACCAAGTATGGCGTAATGCTTCTTGCCTCAGTTTTGGCTTTCGGAGCAGTTACATTGAACCCTGTTTCGGCTAAAACATCTCCTGCAAAAGAAGTAGCAAGCGATGTGAAGCAAGCTAAGACGATCGTGATCAAAGGAAGTGATGCAATGCAGTTCGACCTGAAAGAGATCAAAGTGAAGGCTGGACAAAAAGTGAAACTTACGCTGACTCACTCAGGTAAACTTGCGAAAGCTGCTATGGGACACAACTGGGTTCTGCTGAAACCAGGTACTGATGTAGCTGCATTCGGTTCAAAAGCTGCTGCTGCAAGAGAGACAGATTACATTCCTGCATCTGAAAAAGCCAGCATCCTCGCGCATACCAAATTGGTAGGCGGTGGCGAAAGCGACACCATTGAGTTCACAGCTCCTGCAAAAGGAACTTATACTTACATTTGCAGCTTCCCAGGCCACTACGCGCTGATGAAAGGTAGCTTCATCGTTGAATAAGCGAACCTGAGCTTGACATATAAAAGGCGTCACATTTACGTGACGCCTTTTCTGTTTTATATCTCGGCGAGTTGCTTCTCGATCAGCTCGATCACCTCCGGCCGGTCCCACTGCGAAGCGCCTATTTCCTGGGCGAGGATCTTGCCCTTATATATAATGTACGTTCTGGGGATTGCATTGCCGTCGAGCTGGGCCGGGTAGGGACCTGCATATTGGTAGAATGGCAGGTTGTATCCTTTCCGGGCGATGAACGGGTTTACCGTCTCGGCATCTTCATCGGAAATGATGTAGAATGCGATTTTGCTGTGGTCTTTGTATTTATTATAGAGTGTCTGGATGCCGGGCATTTCCATATTGCAAGGCCCGCACCACGTCGCCCACACATTCACGAATGCGATTTTGTTTTCGTCCATCGCCACTTCTTTACCTGTAAGATCGGTGAGGGGCAGATACACGGATTCCTGTACAGCGGGAGCTTCCGCGATCGGGGAGCCTTCCTGCACCGGTGATTTTAAAAACACAAAATAGACAGCCGCCCCGGCCATTATCAAAAGCAAAATGAGCGACAATTTTTTGGTGGTTGATGACATAACTGGTGTAGTTCTGGTGATTGGATGTGGATATGGACCATTCCAAAAATAGGGCTTTTCTTTTTTTGATGCTGACTCGGAATTTGAATACTTTTATACACTATTTAAAAAACATCGATTTGAGGAAAAGGTTTACATTCATGAGACTTCAATTTACTGGCATTTCATTTCTCCTTGCGCTTACCTTCTGTTGCTCAGCCTCCGCCCAACGTTCAGCTGCCGAATATTTCGAAGACGGGAATACCAAAGCCGGTACCGGGGATTTCAATGGTGCAATGCAGGCTTATACCACGGTAATTTCCATGAATCCCGACCATGCGCCGAGCTATTTCAATCGTGGGCTCGCCAAAGCCAACCTCAAAGATTACCGGGGCGCGATGCAGGATTACGACAAGGCCATAGACCTGAACCCCAAGGAAGCCCTTTACTACCAGAGCCGCGGCGTAAGCAAAAGCTTGCAGGAGGATTTTCGCTCGGCGATTGACGACTATTCCAAATCGATCGAGCTCAACCCGGAGGAGCCTAAGGCCTATTACAACCGCGGCGTGAGCTATGCTAAATTGAAAAACCACCGGAACGCATTGATCGACCTCGATCATGCGCTGGCGCTCAATCCGGACGAATTGGCCGCATTGTATGCCAGGGGAAATTGCAAACAGGACTTGCAGGAATATGCCGGTAGCCTCGCCGACTTTACACGAGTGATTGAATTGAGCCCGAAACGCACCGGCGCCTATGCCGGGAGAGGTCTGGCCAAACTGGAACTCGGAGATTACCAGGGCGCTGCCGCCGATTTTACCCGTGCCATAGAGCTAAGCCCTAACGACAGCGAGTATTATGCTAACCGCGGATTTGCCAAGAATAAAACAGACGATTTCCAGGGAGCTATTATCGATTTTGACAAAACTATTCAGCTCGATCCTGAAAATTACAATGCCTATTATGGCCGTGGATTTGCCAAAGGGAAACTGAACGACCCACGTGGTGCCATCGCGGACCTTTCCAAGGCTATCGAAGTGAAAAATGCATACACGGGCGATCCTAAAAAGAATGCATTCACCGGGAAAATTAATAAGGAGAAGCTCGACGAGCTGCGTGACCAGGTGCAGACTCATGTAAAAATCGAAACGCTCACGAATGAGCGCGCGGAGGCGTATTACGTGCGCGCAATCGCGAAGTCGAAAGTAGGGGAACTGAAAGGGGCCATGGCCGATCTCACTACGGCGGTAGAACTCAACCCAACCTATTCGAATGCCTACTTCTCACGCGCGATGATCCGTTCGGCATCCGGTGACCAGATGGGGGCGGTACTGGATTTTACCAGTTCCATCAAGCTCCGTTCCGATTATCCGGAAGCATATTATTTGCGAGGTATTGTTAAAAACAGCCTGGGAGAGATTAACGACGGCTGTCTGGACCTGAGTAAGGCGGGAGAGTTGGGTTATCAGCAAGCTTACAAGGTGATTGCGGCGTATTGTAACTAATTTTTTGGGAGGAAGGGAGGAAAGGGAGAATGGAGGAAGGACAGAAAATATAAAAAGCGAAAGGGAGGACGGAATGACTTGTAGCATTCCATCCTCCCTTTCTTCCTTCTTCCCTTTCCTCCCAACTATGCTTTCTTCAAATTCTCAGCCACCTTATCCCAGTTCACCACATCCCAGAATGCCTTGATATAATCCGGGCGTTTGTTTTGGTAATGCAGGTAATAGGCGTGTTCCCAAACGTCGATGCCGAGGATGGGCGTTCCTTTGAAATCGGAAACGTCCATGAGCGGGTTATCCTGGTTAGGTGTAGAGCCTACTGCAAGTTTTCCGCCTTTGGCAACCAGCCAAGCCCAGCCTGAACCGAAACGGGTAGCTCCCGCTTTCGCGAACTCTTCTTTGAACTTATCGAATGAACCAAACTGACCATTGATCGCGTCGGCGACGGCTCCCGTTGGTGCTGCGCTCTTTTTAGGCCCCATTACTTCCCAGAAGAAAGTGTGGTTCCAATGCCCGCCGCCGTTATTGCGGATGGCAGCAGGCGCTTTGCTGATCGACTTGATGATATCTTCCAGGGATTTCTTCTCCCATTCAGTTCCTTTTACGGCGTCGTTGAGATTTTTGACATACGCAGCGTGGTGCTTGCCGTAGTGGATTTCCATCGTTAGTTTGTCGATGCTTGGCTCCAATGCGCCGAAATCGTAAGGAAGCGGAGCTTGCTTGAATGGAGCAGTTTCAGCCAATAGTGCGCCGGACGCTGAAGCGTTCGGTGCGCCTGCAAATGATTGTTCGGTCAGTGCGCCAACAGTGAGTGCGCTGCCGGCCAATGTCCGCAAAAAATCTGTTCTATTCATAATAGTACATTAAGTGTTTAGTGTTAATCGTAAGCCACCCGGCTTACAATGCTGCGGCCAAGCGTGATCTCGTCCGCATATTCCAGGTCTCCGCCAATGGGAATACCTCTTGCGATAGTGCTTATTTTAACTCCGGTGGCCTTCAACTTCTTTTGCAGGTAAAAAGCGGTGGTATCACCTTCCATGGTAGGGCTCAATGCCAATATGATTTCCTGAACCGCCTCATCGCCTTCCTGCTTTTCCATTCTCGACATCAGCGAATCGATTTCCAGGTCGGAAGGACCGATGCCTTCAAGCGGGGAAATAATACCTCCGAGCACGTGGTAAAGGCCCCGGTACTGGTTCGTCGATTCGATAGCGAGTACGTCGCGGGTGTCCACCACGACGCAAATGGTCGTCTGGTCGCGCTTGTTATTGCTGCAAATGTTGCAAAGCACGTCGTCGGCGATGTTGTGGCAGCGGGTGCAATAGGTGGTTTTGGTACGCATTTTCAGCAATGCATCGGACAACGAGTGGGTTTGCTCTTCGTCCCTTTTCAGCAAATGTAATGCCAGGCGTAGTGCGGTTTTTTTGCCTATTCCCGGCAGGCGGGATATTTCGGCGACGGCTTCCTCAATAAGACGTGAGGGGTAGTTCATGAGAAGATGCTGAGTGATGGGTTTGAAAGGACATCAAAACCCGTTTTGTTGATGCTGGCAGTGCGATAGGGGTAAGGCTCAATGCACCTCTGCTGAAATGCCTCTCCTGCATATTTCGTTGCGCATCCCGGCCAGCTCTTCAAAAGATCCTTCCTTGACGGAGCACTTCCCTTTATAATGGATAATGATCGTGCATTGTTCGGCTTGTTCGTTGCTGTGGCCGCAAACTTCGATCAGCGTATCGATCACCCAATCGAAGGTATTCACGTCGTCATTGTAGATAATCAGCTTTTTAATGTCCGTATCTACGGTTTCTTCCAGAATTTCCAGCTCTGTTTCTGTGAGCGCTTGCATAACAACCAAATTTCTGTTTGATTAGCAAATCTAATTAAAAACGGAGACTATCCGAAGCTTTTAAGCGCCTTTTAATCCACTCCTGAATCCCCAAATACCCACTTTAATGAACCCTTATATCTCCCTGCTGATACTGGTAGTTTACTTTGGAATGCTGATCACGGTGTCCATTTTCACTTCCAGGGGCGCGGATACCAATACTTTTTTTACCGCCAACCGGCAATCGCCGTGGTACCTGGTGGCATTCGGTATGATCGGTACTTCGCTGTCGGGCGTTACGTTCGTGTCCGTGCCGGGCGCGGTAGCGAATATCCAGTTTTCCTATTTCCAGGTGGTAATCGGGTACATTCTCGGCTACTTCGTGATAGGGACGGTGCTGATGCCGCTATACTATCGGCTGAACCTGATTTCGATCTACTCGTATCTCGAACAGCGCTTCGGATTCTGGTCCTACAAAACGGGTTCGGGCTTCTTCCTGCTCTCGCGCACGGTAGGTTCCGCGGTACGTCTGTACGTGGCTGCCCAGGTGCTGCAACTCGCATTGTTTAAGCCGCTGGGTGTACCATTTGAAGTGGCGGTAGCAATTACGATATTTCTCATCTGGATTTACACATTTAAAGGGGGCGTTAAAACGATCATCGTAACGGACACGCTGCAAACCTTTTTCCTCATTACCGCTGTCGTACTGACGATCGTGCTGGTTTCCAGTGAGCTGAATCTCAATAGTGTCGGCGATATTTGGACGACGGTGCAGAAGAGCGGGTATTCGCAGATATTCTATTGGGATACCAACGATCCCAAGAACTTCTTCAAACAGTTCTTTGCCGGGGTCTTCATCGCGATTGTTATGACCGGCCTCGACCAGGACCTTATGCAGAAGAACCTCACTTGCAAGAACATCGGAGAAGCACAGAAGAATATGTTCTGGTTCGTGGTGGTGCTTGTGATCGTCAACTTTCTCTTCCTGTCGCTCGGCGCATTGCTTTACGTATATGCAGAGGCGCAAGGCATACCTGCGACCGCGAAGACGGACGATTTCTATCCGATGCTCGCATTGAACCACCTGGGACTCGTGGTGGGCATTACATTCCTGCTGGGTATTACTGCGGCCACTTATGCCAGCTCCGATTCAGCACTTACTGCATTGACTACCGCATTCTGTATTGATTTCATGAATATCGAGAAACAGCCGGAAGAAAAGCGCTCATCGATCAAATTCTGGGTGCACGTGGGCTTTTCAGTGATATTCTACCTGGTGATCCTGATATTCAACCGGATGAACAATAAGGAAGTTATCACCGCGGTATTCGACCTGGCCGGTTATACCTACGGGCCGCTGCTTGGGTTGTTCGCTTTCGGTGCGTTCCTGAAACGGCCCGTGAAAGACCGTTTCGTGCCGTTCGTCTGCATTCTGGCCCCGATATTGACCTACATCATCAACGACCATTCCGCAGAATGGTTTAATGGCTATAAATTTGGATTTGAACGTCTCATTATCAATGGGTTAATAACGTTCATTGGCCTCTGGCTCCTTCATGATCGCGAAGGAAAACGGTATGTGCCGCAAGCCTAGACGACCAGCGCATTATTCTAATTTATTTGATATTCAAAAACCCTCGGAACGGTTACACAATTCGAGGGTTTTTTCTTGCATATATTCAAAAAAATCTTAACTTTCTGATAAAATCAGGCGTGTAATTCATGCCACCTGATGGATGTTTTGTTGAAAGATTGAGTTCGGTTATTTATTTAACAAACTAAACTTTTGCAGTATGAAAACACTGTCAGTCATTTTACTAGGCATTGTCCTTTGTGTTTCCTGCAAGGATAAAGCCGCAGAAGAGGAAGCTGCCCGTCAGGCTAACCTCGAAAAGGAAAAACAAGCCATTAAAGCAGTTATAGAGAACGAAACGAAGTCATTTTTCGCCCGGGATTTCAATGCCTGGAAATCGAATTATGCACAAACTGATTATGCCTTTCAGGCTTGGAGTAATGATGACGGTACTTTCGATTCCAACGTAGGTTGGGCGGATATCAACAAGCAGGTCGGCAAGTATATCGCCGCCAACCCTGAACCGGTATCCAGCCACCCGATTGTGGAGCGGAAAAATATGATTTTCAAGTTTTACGACGACGACGTGGCGTACCTTACCTGGGATCAGTTCAACAGCGATAAATCCGAAAAGAATTTTCATCACAGTAAAGAAGTAAGGCTGCTCGAAAAGATCAATGGCGAATGGAAAATCGTGTGTGTGTCGGCATTCTGGGATTATCGCCACCCGATACCCGCCAGCCGTCTGCCGATGATCCAGAAAATCGCGAATGAAAGCAGAGGAAAAATTTAACCCCGTACAACACGCCCGCGTGCCGTTTTAAAGCGTTCGGTTTCAGGCATAAATGTTCGGTTCTGAACAGCCCGCTACCGGACACGAAGTAGCAGAAAAGTTTTTGAAAATAAATGTAAGCTACTCATCATCAGTGTATTAAAAGTAGGGTGTGCCATAATTTGGTTCCTAGAAACCGAGTTTGGCACATCCTTTTTTTATTTAAAGTCAACTGTGCGATTGTACAGAGCCAAACTTTAAATACTTATTAGCCATGAAAATCTCCATTGTTTCCATCCTGACCAGCGCCTTTGCGCTCACCTTGTCTTTCACATCTTTTGCGGCAGACAAAAAGAAAAACAAAGAAGAAAAAGAAACCGCAAGCGCGGTCGCTTTTGACGCTGCGTTGTACAAAATCGGCGATACCAATAAAGTACGGTTGTCGGTTGACAAAAATGCCAATGAAAGATTACGTGTAGTGCTGAAAGACAAAGGCGGCAAGATCTATTACTCGGAAGTGTTCAACGAACGCGACACCAAATACCGTCGGGTGTTTAACCTCGACGAAATGACTGACGGAACTTACTACTTTGAGCTGTCCCACAAGAAAGACAAAAAAGTGAAGGAAGTGAACATCGAGAGCACCAGCTCCAAAATGATTTCGCTGCAATGAACAACGAACGCATAAAAAAATCCCGGCCTTTCCAAAAGGCCGGGATTTTTTTATGTCAATGCAATTCTTTTTCGGGATCCCAGAAACACTGTTCCCAGTTGACGATCCGGTTGTTTTCTACTTTTACGCCCTCGCTTTCCAACCGTTCCTGCATGGTAGTTGGTGTTTCAAACAGCTGACTGGCGCTTAGTTCACCCGCTTTGTTCACGACGCGGTGTGCCGGTATGCCTTGCTCGTTATAACTGCTGCCCATTGCCCAGCCGACCATTCTTGCCCCGCGCTTGTTGCCAAGGTAAGCGGCAATGGCGCCATAGGAAGTTGCCCGGCCCTTTGGTATTTGCCTTACCACGTCATAAACATCGTTGAAAAAGTCATTCCCCTTTTTCATTCTCCTTTGCGCGGGCTTGTTGTCTCTCGTCGATTTCTTCAGAAAGCTGGCGGTACCAATCCTCTCCGTAAGCACGGATCAGCGGGTCTTTGAGGAATTTGTAGACCGGAACTTTTAATTGCTGGCCCAGGCTGCACGCAGGGCTGCATATTTCCCAGCGGTCGTAATTGAGCGCGTGGTACTGCTCGTATTTCGTAACTCTAATGGGGTACAAATGGCAGGAGAGCGGTTTCTTGTAGCTGATCTTACCGTCGTTATACGCTTCTTCGATGCCGCATTTGAGAATGCCTTTCTGGTCGTAAATGGCATAGGCGCATTCGCGGCCGTTGATGATCGGTGTTACGTAGTCACCGTCCCAATCCTTGGTCCAGGTGCCTTCGGCGGCGATCACCTTTTTGCCGGCTTCGGTCAGGTAGGGTTCTACCTCGGGATAAATCTCATCGAGAATCGCGAGCTCATCCTCATTCAGCGGGGCACCCGAGTCCCCTTCCACACAACATGCGCCTTTGCATTTGTCCAGATTACAGACAAACTCCTGGTCCTCGATGTCGTCGCTAATGCACGTATTTTCAATGAGAATCATAATCGGAACAGCTTATTGCTGAGGTATTTTAAGTTTTTGTCCCACCATAACACTGTTTCCGGACATATTGTTTAATTTCTTGATGTCATCCACACTGGTATGGTAAGTTTGGGCAATGCGGAAAAGGGTTTCACCCGGTGCAACGGTGTGTGTCTGGGAGCCTGATGGCTGGCTTACAGCCTCGGATTCGCCACCTTCACCTCTTTTCACACGTAGTTTCTGACCTGATTTCAGGCGATCAGAATCACTCAGGTTATTCAGTTCGAGTAGTTCCTTAATGGAAATACCGTAAGCTTTTGAAATGCTGTAATAGGTTTGTCCGCTCTGAACTGTGTGGAATTCGCTACCGGGCGTGGCGGCGAGCCTCGTTTCTTCTTTGATCTCCTCGGGTGTTCTGAAAGTAGACGCGGGAGCAGGGCGTTCCACAGCCACTTTGGCCGGTGCAGCCTCTTCGCCCGATTTGGATACGAGCAGTCGCTGGCCCGATACCAAGCGGCTTTGTGCGGAGCGGTTGTTGATTGTCAGCAATTCGCGTAGCGACAGGTTGTATTTGCTCGCAATGCCAAAATACGTGTCACCCGGCTGTACGGTATGATACGCCGGCGCCGCAGAGGCAGTAGCGGTAGCCGTATTTTTTTCCTCGCTGTTGCTCCAACGCGCAGGCTCCGTTTCTCTCTTGGCCGGAGCTTCGTTTTCTCCTTCTGCTGCACGTTCCGCACGCATACGGGTGTATACAGAGCCGGATGATGCAGTCGTACGCGTAGTGTTCGGTGTTACCACTTTGCCAGGCGTGTTGGACTTGCTAACCGGTTTATCCTCTTCGGCCGATTTGAATGTGCTGTTGGTATCGTCCTGCGTGATGATCACCACGCGATCGTTGGTATTGGCAGCTGCCGGTGCAGATGCTCCTGTGCCGGAAGTCGTTTTGTTAGACGGTTTATACAGGCCGGGTGCATTGCTCGTCGTTTTTCCGGCTGACGCTGCCGTAGCGGCGGGGACACTGGCCGGTTCGCTTTCCTTTGCTGCGTTACTTTCACTCTTTTCCACCAAAACGGGGGTGTATTTCTTACGTCCGGATGCATTGGCCGGAATGTTGCTATTGGACGTTGCCGGCGCTGTGGTGGCGGAGGCAGGTGTTTTTTGAGGAACAACCGTTGTGCCGGCCGCCGCGATGATCGAATCCTTTTTAGCAGGTGCGGTAGGTTGCGGCGGAGCGATGATCTCGATCGGCTGTTTGCGCGGGCGTTTTTTGTTCAGGAAAAGCACCTGGCCAGTCTGGATAGGGTAGTTACGACTGGTAGTGCGGTTGAATTTCAACAAGTTTACCAGGCGGATACCATATTGCTGCGAGACGCTCAGCCAGGTATCGCCAGGGCGGGCCACATGCGACGGGGCGCTTGCCTTCTTGTGCTTGCGCGAAAGATAATATACCTGGCCGGGAACAAGCGGCATGTCTGCGAGCAGGTCGTTGTAACGCATGAAACGCGGTGTGCGGATGCCTGCGGCTTTGGCCAATGTTTTGGGCTTGTCGCCAGCGCGGGCTTCGATACCCGGCAAGCCATTGATTTCGTAGAGTGTGGGTGAATTAGGCTCCTGAAGTTGAACAGCTGATTTTTTCAGGACTGGATAACCTGTGTCCTCGTAAACCGATGCCACGGCAGTCTGACGGGGAGGCAATGCGAGTTTTTCGCGGACCGATGCCACCTGATCTACCGGTACGGGCAAAGTAATAAGGTACTCGCGGTCGTTGGGGATTTTGTCGTCGTTAAGCCATTTGTTATGGTTTTTCAGTTCCGAGGCGGGTACATTCAGCGATCGGGCAATTTCGTCGAGGGATTGTCCTTTGCCATAATCAGATTCCATCAAAATGTAGGCATTCGGGGATTTATACCGCTCGATACCGGATTCCAATGCAATTTTATGGGCAAAAAAGCGGAGCATATAGCGATCCGTTTTGCCGGTGAGCGTCACTTCGCGTGCGTATGCCCAGCTCGCCGGAACCACTTTTTTTACACCCCCGGCACCTTGGTAATAGGAGTACAAGGTCGTTACCCAGTTGTTGAATTGCTGGTTGTTCTTTTTCAAATACCATGCAGCGGCATGCGTGGAAGAACTGATATTCTTTCTTTCGTCCACATCATTATCCACACGAAGGTTCAATTCACGTGCCGTTTCGGGTTTGAACTGCCAGTAACCTACCGCATTGGAGCTCGAAACCACATCCGGGCGGAAAGAGCTTTCCTGCACGGCCAGGTATTTGAAATCGATGGGCACTTCCTCGTCCATCAGAATGCCTTCCACGATCGGGAAGTGCATAATGGCTCGGTCCATCTTTTCTTCCCAGAACTTTCTGTTCGACATCAGACTTTTGACGTCTTCCTCGATAATATCCTGCGCACCGCGGTCAAACTTGACGGTGATACCGCCGAAGGAGACGCTGGATGGTATTTCGGGGGCCTGCGCAAAAACTGCGTTGCCGGTTAGCAGCAGGACGATAACAAAAGAGATGATGTTGTTAATGGAAGTTCTGGCCATAAAAAAGGAAAATGGTCGCCTGACTATTGAGTACTATAATTTCTGAAGAATCATCAATCCGTCACGGATTGGCAGCAGCATGTTGGAAACCCGTGGATCTTCGTGTACCATCCGGTTGAAATCCAGCAATGCCTGCGTGTCTTTGTCAATCTTTTTCAACTGCTGTACGACTTTGCCACTCCAAAGCACATTGTCGGCTATCAGGAAGCCGCCTGTGCGGGTTTTGTCGAGACAGAGGTTAAAGTAAGCAGAATAATTGATTTTATCCGCATCGATGAAGACGATGTCGAACGTATCCGTGAGCGTCGGGATAATATCCAGCGCATTACCGATGCGATAGTCGATCTGGTCTTTGAAGGGTGTCTGATCGAAATACTTTCTTGTGAAGCTTTCGAGCTCCTCGTTCACATCGATGGTGATGAGTTTGCCGCCGGGATTAAGGCCTTCACAAAGGCAAATGCCGGAGTAACCTGTATACGTGCCGATTTCCAGGATGCGGTCGGGCCGGATCATCCTGGAAATCATCGAAAGGAACCTTCCCTGCATGTGCCCGGAGAGCATACGTGGGCTGAGAACGTGTGCATGTGTTTCCCTGTTGAGAGATTTCAGCAATGCATTCTCATCTTCCGTATGGGCCGCGGAATATTCTTCGATTTCCTCTACCAAAAACTTCATTCGAATATAATATGTGCTAATCCCGGTGCCGCCGCCTGTCAGGCATGGGCTACAATGCGTTCCAGATAAGTGCCGTAGCCGCTCTTCAAAAGAGGCCGGGCGATTTCACGCAATTGTTCTGCATTAATAAAGCCCATACGGTATGCGATCTCCTCAATGCAGCCCACTTTTAAACCCTGGCGTTCTTCGATCACCTGAACGAACTGCCCGGCCTGCATAAGTGACTGGAATGTACCCGTATCGAGCCATGCCGTACCACGGTTGAGGACACCTACTTTCAATTTGCCGCGTTCGAGGTAAACACGGTTTACATCCGTGATTTCGAGCTCGCCGCGTGGGGAAGGAGGGATAGTTTTGGCGATTTCCACCACATCGTTGTCGTAGAAGTACAAGCCGGGAACCGCATAGTTGGATTTTGGTTCAACGGGCTTCTCTTCAATAGAAATCACATGATTGTCTTTGTCAAACTCTACAACGCCGTAACGCTCCGGATCGTGTACCTGGTAGGCGAAGATCACACCGCCGTCGGGATCGTTGTTGGATTGGAGCAGGGTTGAAAGGCCCGATCCGTAGAAAATATTGTCGCCGAGGATCAACGCAACCTTGTCGTCGCCGATGAATTCTTCACCGATGATGAATGCCTGCGCGAGGCCATCCGGGCTCGGTTGTACCGCATAGCTGAACTGGCAACCCAAACGGCTCCCGTCGCCGAGGAGTTTCTCGAAATGCGGCAGGTCGTGCGGGGTCGAAATGATCAGGATTTCACGGATACCCGCCAGCATCAGGATCGATAGCGGGTAATATATCATCGGCTTGTCGTAAACCGGCATGAGTTGCTTGCTTACCGCGAGTGTAAGCGGGTGTAACCTCGTACCGGAACCGCCGGCCAGAATAATGCCTTTCATAAATAGAGTTTCAATTGAGTAAGGAAATGGCCCGGATTAACGATCCTGGTACATTTCGTCATAATATTTCTGGTAATTGCCGGAGGTGACGTTGTTCAGCCATTCCTGATTCGAAAGGTACCAGTCAACGGTTCTTTCCAGGCCTTCGGCAAACTGCAATGAAGGTTTCCAGCCCAGTTCTTCCGACAATTTGGTGGCGTCGATCGCATAACGCAGGTCGTGTCCGGCGCGGTCGGTCACATAAGTGATCAGTTTCACGCTCTCGCCTTCGCCACGGCCGAGCTTGCGGTCCATAATCTCGCAAAGCAAATGCACGAGATCGATGTTTTTCCACTCGTTGTGGCCGCCGATATTATAGGTATCGCCGTTGACCCCTTTATGGAAAATCACGTCGATCGCGATCGCGTGGTCTTCCACGAACAGCCAGTCGCGGATATTTTCACCTTTTCCGTAAACTGGAAGTGGTTTCTGCTGGATGATGTTGTGGATCATCAGCGGGATCAGCTTCTCGGGGAAATGGTTCGGACCGTAGTTGTTCGAACAGTTTGAAATAACCACGGGAAGTTTGTAAGTATTGTGGTATGCCCTTACGAAATGGTCGGACGACGCTTTGGAAGCCGAATAAGGCGAGCGCGGGTCATAACTGGTCGTTTCCACGAAGAATGTGCCCGGGTCGTGCAATTCACCGTACACTTCGTCGGTAGACACGTGGTAAAAGCGGCGGCCGCTGAAATCGTCTTTCCATGCTTTTTTGGCCGCATTCAAAAGATTTACCGTACCAACGACATTCGTCATCACAAACGACATCGGGTCGGTGATGGAGCGATCGACGTGACTTTCCGCTGCGAGGTGTACCACGCCGTGAAAATCGTTTTCTGCAAAAAGCTTGTCGATAAATGCTGCGTCGACGATATCACCTTTTACGAATGTATAATTCGACGCGTTCTCGATGTCGCGCAGGTTTTCGAGGTTGCCTGCATAGGTGAGCGCATCAAGGTTATATATATGATATTCCGGGTGAAAGTTGACAAACCGGCGAACCACATGTGAGCCGATAAAACCCGCTCCTCCCGTAATCAAGATCTTTTTCATTTTTCAGCTTTTGAGTTTTAGTTGCCAGTTCCATGCGTCGCGCAATGCGTCGGCCATGGTTTTCTCGGCACGCCATTTCATTACGTTATTTACTTTGTCGGACTGCGCGTAGATTTTCTCGACATCCCCTTCGCGGCGTGGCCCGATGGTGTAATTGAGTTTCACGCCGTTTACTTCCTCAAAAGTATTAATCAATTGCAAAACGGTATAACCTTCGCCCGTTCCTACATTAAATACATCATAATAGTTAGTATCCGTCTGCGATTCCAGCAGGTCAAGCGCTTTCACGTGGGCTTTCGCGAGGTCTACCACGTGGATGAAGTCGCGGATACAGGTGCCATCCGGAGTGTCATAATCATTGCCGAAAACGGTGAGCGATTTGCGAAGACCAGCGGCAGTTTGGGTAATGAAGGGTACCAGGTTGCTCGGCACGCCATTGGGAAGTTCCCCGATGAGCGACGTTTCGTGCGCACCGATCGGGTTGAAATAACGCAATGAGATCGCTTTCAGATCAGGCTTGGAATGCACGTGGTCGCGGATAATGTCTTCGGCGATCGCCTTGGTATTACCGTAAGGCGAGTTAGCCGGCAGACGCGGCGTGCTTTCGGTCACAGGCAGCTGCTCTGGCTGGCCGTATACTGTGCACGACGAAGAGAATACAAATTTATCTACATGGAATTCCTGCGCGGCCCGAAGGAGTACAAGCAGGGAAATCAGGTTGTTTTCGTAGTAGTTCAGCGGCTTTTCAACCGACTCACCCACAGCTTTGTAAGCAGCGAAATGGATCACGCCGTCGAACTTTTCTTTTTCAAAGAGAGCCCTTACTTTGTCGGCATCGTTGCAATCGATTTCGTAGAACGGAAACTCCTTGCCGGTGATCTTTTTGATTCCTTCTAAAACGTTGAGATTGGAGTTGTACAGGTTGTCGATAATGACGGGTTCGAACCCCGCGTTGTGCAACTCTACAACGGTATGGGATCCGATAAAACCGGCCCCTCCGGTAACGAGAATTTTCATGCGTTATGCGCGTTTTTTATGAAAATATGGTGGTATAGATGGTGTTCAAAGCGGTTTCTGCCCGCCTTTTTTTCCGGGCAAAAGTAGAAAATTTGACGTCCATTAAAAAAAAATGTTTTTATTTATCCGTTGGTTGTAAAACGCAGATTTGAGGAAAATGAACCAGAAAGAAATCAAGGCACTGATATCCTTGCTTGATGATGAAGATCATGAAGTAAGTCAGCATGTTGAAGGGAAGATATTATCGTTGGGAGGGACAGTGATACCTTTTCTGGAGACTGAGTGGGAGGAGAGTTTCAACCCGATCGTGCAGCGTAAAATCGAGGAACTGATCCACGAATTGCAGCTTAGCATTATGATCGAACGGTTACAAGCGTGGAAGAACGGCGGCGGGCTTGACCTGCTGGAAGGCATGTGGATCATTGCTACCTACCATTACCCCGACTTGTCGATCGAAAAGTTGAAAACCACCATCGAGCAGCTTTACTACGACATCTGGATCCAGTTCCAGGAGGAAATGAATGCGGTGGATCAGGTGAAGCGGATCAACAGCATTTTCTTTGGAGTGATGAATTTCGCGGCCAATACCAAGAACTTCCATTCACCGACCAACTCGATGATCAGCTCGGTGCTGGAAAGCCGGCGGGGAAATCCGATTACTTTGTGTGTAATCTATTTGCTGATCGCAAGAAAGCTGGGAATGCCGGTGTACGGCGTGAATTTGCCGAACCTGTTTGTATTGACCTACAAAAGCGACAAGACGCAGTTCTATATTAATGTATTCAACCGAGGGATCATTTTTTCCAAAACGGACATCGATCATTACATCGCACAGTTGAATATCAAATCCAAAGACATATTCTACCAGCCCTGTACCAACCTCGAAATCGTGCAGCGCGTATTGCGTAACCTGATCCTGTCTTACGAAAAGACCAGCGAACAGGACAAGATCCGGGAAATCGAGAAAATACTGAAATCGACGCTCGACGAATTGCCAGAAGGCTGAAATCAGAGCGCGATGGCCAGGCAATGGCCGTCGAACCAGCGGATGTAAATGTTAGAGGGGATGATGATGTCTTCGTCGGTAAGGCTTCCTCTAAGGATAATGTCGGTGTTTTCGAAGGGGCTGATAAAAATAGAATCCCTGAAACTGATCTTTTTCTTTCCGTAGAGTTTATACAAAGCTTCTTTCGCGCACCAGTACATACAAAGGCGGTCCATTTCGTCGCCTGCGTGATCGTGCTCGGGCGGGGAAAGGTATTTTTTGGAAGTACGCTGTAATTTGGGGTCGGTCTTTTCCATGTCTATGCCCACGGCGGCTGTCGGGTTGATGGCCACGGCGACAAACTCGGCGGTGTGGGTGATGGAAATGTGCGAATCGTTGTCGATCAGGAATGCCTTGCCGTGCTCGTCCTTGTGAATGCCCACGTAGTTAATGCCAAACTGCTCCGCCAATGTCTTGATCAGCATCCGGCTGGCGAGCCATTCGCGTTTTTTTTGCGGGTGCGAGATTCTGTCGAGCTCCTGCTCGTTAAAGCCGTTACCCAGAGCATATTGAAGTTCCGCTTCGGTTTCCGTCAGTTTCCAAAGCAGTAATGTGCTGCTATCTTCTATCTTTTCGGAATGAACGAGGGGCATGGTAATACTGTTTGCTACAAAAATATCAAGATGAATATTCGCAAAGTAGATACTTTTTCCGGTCATAGGGATAGTGTTTATACAATTATTTCTGACGGGAGCGATCGCGGCTTTTATTCCGCCGGAGCCGATGGCTTTGTAATTCAATGGGACCTGCAAAAGCCTGATCTCGGCAAGCTCGTAGCGCGTGCGGGCACATCCGTATACGCGCTCGCATTGCATGAAGGCAGCGATACACTCTGGATCGGGCAGAATTTTGAAGGCATTCAGCTGTTGAATACCAGGGAGAATGCCATTGAAAAGACCTCCAAAATCACAACGTCTACTATTTTCGATATCCGTTTTGCGGGTGATAAGGCGCTCGTTGCATTAGGTGACGGCGTGGTGGTGGTGATGGACGTGCCGACTTTCGCGGTTCAGAAGCATATCAAGATCGCGGGCAAAAGTGTTCGCAGTATTGCGGTCAATATGGAGACTAATGAATTCGCTACCGGCGATAGTGATTGCAACGTCCATATCTTTGATTTGGATGGGTTTAAATTAAAAAAGACTATTCAAGCACATACAAACTCCGTATTTTCCGTTAAGTATTCACCGGACGGTAAATACCTGTTCACCACCGGCCGGGACGCGCACCTGAAAATATGGGACGTCAATGATGCATACGGCATTGTCTCCGACATCCCTGCGCACATGTACGCGATCAACGACATTACATTCAGTCCTGATCGCTCCCTCTTCGCTACTTGCAGTATGGACAAGTCCATAAAATTGTGGGATGCAGCCACATTCAAGCTTAAAAAAATTATTGACCGGGCGCGTCATGCGGGGCACGGAACATCGGTGAACAAGCTCCTTTGGACGAGCTTTGAGAATCAACTGATTTCGTGCAGCGACGACCGCATGATATCGGTTTGGGAGGTCGCTTAAGCCAATACTTATAATATGGTAATGTTGGTAAATACTTTGAAAAGTGACACATATATCTTTAACTTACACAACCGTTTTTAACTAGGCATCAAAGCATAGAATGCATCATGAAAATATCCGCTATAGAGATACGCAAGCACACTTTTGAAAAGATTTTCAGAGGTTATGACCCGGACGAAGTAGATGCTTTCCTGAACTCTTTGTCTCAGGAATGGGAGCGGTATTCAAGCGAAAACAACTTGCTGAAGATGCAGCTGGACTACGCAGAGAAGGAATTGGCGAAGTTGAAAGATATTGAATCAACCTTATTCAGAACCTTAAAAGCAGCCGAAGATACCAGCAAGTTAATCGAGAAGGAAGCCAACGAAAATGCGGAAAAAAGAATAGAAGAATCACGCGTTGCGGCGAACGACCTGGTAACCGAAGCGGAGCAGCGCACAAGCCAGATTATCAAACAAACGGAGGACAGGCTAGCGAAATTCAAGGAGGATTTTGCGCAGGAAGTGAAGGTTCAGGAACGCGATTTCCGGGCGATCGAAAACTTCCGTGATAACCTGATTGTCCAGCTCAGTTCACTGGCTAACAGCGCACTCGAAACCGTTGAACGTTTCGAGCAGAAATACGACAAAGAATCGGTCCTCAATAAAATGGAGGACATCAAAAAGCATATCGCGGAGATCGAAATTCCGAAGAAGCCATTGTACCAGGCGCCGGTGAGGATCGAAGTGGAAGAGACACCGGCAGCGACGCCAGCCGCGCAGGAGGTAGAGGTAGTATTGCAGGACGACAAGCCGGAAGTGGTGTTTGAAGTAGCGGAGGAACAGGAGCCGGAACCGGTTTTTGAGGTGGATCCCGAACTGCCGGGGGGAGTTGAGCAGGAAGAAGAAATCCTGGCTGTCGCACCAGTTGTTACAGCAGTTCCGGCACCCGAGCAGGAACCAGCACCAATTCCTGAGCCTGAGCCTGTGCGTGAAGAGCCGGTTGCCTACAACAGACCAAGACAAACGCAGAAAACTGCTGCCGACGAGGCCGAAGAGGTGTTGGCGGAAATGCATCGAGTGGCAGAGAAGGCCAGGGATTCTTCGGCGGGTATCAACCGGCCGAGAGAAAGCAGCCAGCCGAAGAAATCGGGCGGCGGTTCATTTTTTGACCAAATCTAATAACCACCATTGGGAACGATCAGTCTCGAAGGACTCGAGTTTTTTGCATATCACGGCTATTACCCCGAAGAACAACGTATCGGAAACAAATATGCCCTGGACATTACCATTACCACCGACTTTTTCCGTGCCGCGCAGCACGACAAGCTGAGTGAGACTGTCAACTACGAAACCATTTACCAGCTTACGGCCAAAGTCATGAAAGAGCCGGCCAAGTTGTTGGAACACATTGGTTTTAATGTAATTGAAAAGATTCGGGAGCATTACCCGACGGTCGAGAAGGTGACGGTGAAAGTATCGAAATTCAATCCGCCGATAGGAGGGGTTTGCACCCGGGCGGTGATTACGATGGAAGGATAACGTTGTCACGCTGAGCGAAGTCGAAGCGCATGTACGATGTTGCCGTACCAACTGCCTTCGACTGCGCTCAGGCTGACATTAGTCAGCGTGACATATCAATATTCGTGGGGAAGCTCGATGTTCACCGCTTCGTGCCATGGCAAGCCGTGGATATTCAGCAGCTCCATGAACGGATCCGGATTCAGCTCTTCTACATTATAAACACCCGGCTTCATCCATTCTTCGTTCGTCAGCATTAGCATCGCACCGATCATGGCAGGAACGCCCGTGGTGTAGCTCACAGCCTGCGCGCGCACTTCGCGATAGCATTCAGCATGGTCGCAGTTGTTCCAAACGTAATAGGTTTTCTCTTCACCATCTTTGATACCCTTGATCTGGCAGCCGATGGACGTCTGGCCTGAGTAATTTTCGCCCAAAGTGTCAGGAGCAGGCAGCACCGCTTTCAGGAATTCGAGGGGAACGATGTCGATGCCGTTGAATTTGATCGGCTTGATGCTCGTCATACCTACATTTTCAAGCACATTCAAATGCGTAATGTAAGCCTGGCCGAAAGTCATCCAGAAACGCGCGCGTTTCAGGGTAGGGAAGTTCTTCACGAGCGATTCGAGTTCTTCGTGGTACAGCACGTAGCTCTCTTTCGGTCCGATGCCCGGGTAATCGATCGGTTTATGGATGCTCATCGCGGGGATCTCGACCCACTCACCGTTTTCCCAATAGCGGCCCGGCTGGGTGATCTCGCGGATGTTGATCTCAGGGTTGAAGTTGGTCGCAAATGCTTTACCGTGGTCGCCTGCATTACAGTCGATAATGTCCAGGTAATGCATTTCGTCGAACTGGTGCTTGGCAGCGAACGCGGTGAAAACCTGTGTAGCACCCGGGTCGAAACCGCAGCCCAGAACGGCCATCAGTCCCGCCTCTTTGAAGCGCTCCTGGTATGCCCATTGCCAGCTGTATTCGAATTTCGCAACGTCTTTGGGTTCGTAATTGGCGGTATCGAGGTAATGCACGCCGGTTTCGAGGCAGGCATCCATGATCGTCAGATCCTGGTATGGGAGTGCCACGTTGATAAGCACTTTGGGTTGGAAACGTTTGATGAGCAAAACCGTTTCGGCCACGATGTCGGCATCCACCTGTGCGGTCTGGATATCAACCCCGTGCATTTCCTTGATTTCGGCTGCTATTTTATCACATTTCGCCTTGGTGCGGCTGGCGAGCATTATTTCGGTGAAAACATTGCTGTTCAATGCGCATTTGTGTGCCACAACACTACCGACACCCCCTGCGCCAATGATAAGAACCTTGGACATTTTAATAGTTTTAAATTTCCGGCAAAGATAGGACGACCGGTTAATTTTTCAATTTAAATTTCCGTTAACCACCTTCATTACCTTGCCCTGCCCGTAGTTTAAATAGTAGACTTCGCCTTTGATATCCTGCCCGAAAGAGGAAATATTGCCCTTGCCTTCCATGATGAGCGTGTTCGTTTTGCGGGTATCGCCGTCGAGTTCGAGCGCCCATATGCGCCCGCTGATGTAGTCGCAGTAGATGTACTTGCCCGCGAGCGCGGGAATGGCGGAGCCTCGGTATACATAGCCACCGGTAATGGAGCGATCGCCATTATCCTGGCTGTAATCGTGTACCGGCTCGATGAGACCTTGTGCATTGCAATTGGACGAGGGACTGTAGCAGTCGACACCTTCTTTAATGCGCCAGCCATAGTTGCCACCTTTTATGATGATATCGATTTCCTCGCGTTCATTCTGGCCGACGTCGCCTGCGAAAAGCTTACCGGTACTGCTGTCAAAGCTGATGCGCCAAGGGTTGCGGAGACCGTAGGCGTAGATTTCAGGTAAATTGCCGGTGGTGCCGGTTGCATAGGGATTGTCGGCGGGAATGCTGTAATTGCCCTTCGCCGTGCCATTTACATCCACGCGCAGGATTTTGCCCAAATGGCTTTTCAGGTTCTGCGCATTATTCTGCGGGTCGCCGCCGCTGCCGCCGTCGCCGGTGGCAATATAAAGGTAGCCGTCCTTACCGAATTGCATTGAACCGCCATTGTGGTTATCATAAGGCTGGTTGAATGTAAATAAAACCGCTTCGCTGCCCGGATCGGCCTGAGTGGCGCTGGTGGCTTTATAGCGTGCTATCACCGTTTTCAGCGGAGTGCCGGAGGTGTAATTGACGAAGAAGTAGCCATTGGCCTTAAAATCAGGATGAAATGCGAGCCCTAGTAAGCCGCGTTCGCCGCCTGACCGTACTTTGCTTTTGATATCCAGAAAAGTAGAACTGGAAGAGACATTTTCCGCATTTGAAAACATCTTAATAACCCCGCCCTGTTCCACGACGAAAAACCGGCTGCTGTCGCCCGGCGCCTGCACGAGATCTACCGGCTGGCTGAATGTTAATGCCGGAAAAATGTCTTTTGAATTGATGGAATCCTCTGGGAAACGATCCTCGATTATTTCAGGATCATCGGATTTGCAGGCCAAAACTGCAACGGCGATAACCAACGGGATGAGCGTCAGGCGAAGTATGGCTTTCATGAGGTCGTAGTTGTAAGTTTCTAGAACAACGTCATGAAAGCCTATTTGTTTTTGGAATGAGTTTTAAATCAGGTGTTTCCAGATTACATCGTACACATCTACCGCTTCCAGTTCCTGCTTTTCAGCGGCCTGGTCGGTAACGATGATCGGGTAGTATTCTTTGGGGATATTAATGCCTCCGTGAGAGCCCTTCACTAATGTGGCGTCCAGCGGGATAACATCCATTAAATATCTGAAACCAAGTAGCTTCCGCGCCAGTTTGTAGCCCGCACGGAGTTTGATCAATGGATTTTTAGGATCCATAAACATCTCCACCGGATCGTAACCCGGCTTGCGGTGAATGTCCACCAAATGCGCGTAATCCGGCGCTTTGGCGTCATCAACCCAGTAGTAGTAGGTAAACCAGCTATCCGGCTTGGCAACAACCACAATATCGCCCGAGCGTTGGTGATCGATATGGTATGCCTTCTGAGCTTCTTTATCCAGTACGAGATCGATACCCGGTGTTTTTTTCAAAACCTGCATGACCCGCTCTTTCACGGAAGGATCATTCAGGTAAACGTGTGCGATCTGGTGATCGGACACCGCGAATGCTTTGGAAATGCCCGCATCCAGCAGCTCATACCAGCGCTCGTTACGCACCGAAATCAGCCCTTCGTTGCGGAGAATGCGGTTGATATGGATCGGGTTATTCACGGGGTTAATACCGTATTCCGAAAGTAGGATGATCTTCGCATTCCGAGATTCGTAGAATTGGATCAGGTCTTTAATTACCTCGTCGATTTCATTCAGCTCCTTGCTGATCTTCGAAAAATCCGGACCGAATTTTTGTAGGCAATAATCCAGATGCGGCAGGTAAATGAGCGTCAGCGTTGGATTATGCTTTCTTTCTACCGACATCGAAGCATCGGCGATCCAGCGAGTCGATTTGATATTCGCATTCGGTCCCCAGAAGTTGAATAGCGGGAACTGGCCGAGTTCGGCTTGCAATTCATCACGCAATTCAGGTGGGTAAGAGTAGCAATCGGGCGCTTTTACGCCATCGGCATGGTATTGCGGCCGCGGCGTTACCGACCAGTCGGCGGTGGAGTACATATTATACCACCAGAACATTTTCGAAATCGTAAAATTCGGGTCTGTCTTTCTCGCATTATCCCAAATTTTATCTCCTTGTACTAGCTTATTCGACTGTTTCCAGAACTTCACCTCCGAATCTTCCCGATCGTACCAGCCATTGCCGACGATGCCATTCTCCGCAGGCCATTTACCCGTCACATAAGTGCTTTGAGAAGTGGTCGTAACGGCCGGAAGCACCGGTTTGATGGGTGTAAGGTGCCGCTTTTTGACATAAGCATCCAGAAACGGCGTATGTTCGCCGATCAGGTTGGCGCTTAGTCCTACAATATCTATAACTACGGTTTTATTCATAATTCAATACTTTCTTCACCCACTCGAGCTCGCGGACGATGGATTCGCCAATAGGCTTCTGCATATCCTCCGGCAGCACGCCCCAGGTGTAGGTTTCCACTTCGAGGTAGGCCGAGAATGGGTTCTCTTTTTGCAATGCCAATGTCTGCACAATATCGCCTTGCGTTGAATCGAGCACGCCGTAGGTATTTACAAACAACGGAACGTGGAAATGCACGCGCCATTCTTCATGGGTTTCGTTCCAATCGTTCAGTGCTTCTTTGAGATCGGGATAATGCGTGAAATGGCCGTCGTCGTGGCGGGCGACCACCTGGTGCAGGTAAACCGGCTCGTCGAATGTCTCGATGGCTTTGCGTTTAACCTCGCGTTCGCTGGTGTAATTCACCTTCAAAGCCGAGCTCACCTGAATGCGGCCGACTTGAATACCATATTCATTCAGTGAATCGAGAATATCTTCCGGTTTTTCAAAACCTACCGCGGCGTGACAAATGTCGTAGCACAGTTGAATGTGTTTCAAGATCAGCGCCTGCGCCGCTTCACCATCGATCCCGTATTTTTCTACCAAATAAATAGTGCCTTTCGGAAGCAAAACATTGGTATACCAGGTCACGAAATCCTCGGTATTATCGAGAATGCCGTCCGGTTCGGGCTCAATGTCCAGATGCAGGAACTTACCGGTTTCCTTTTCAATGTGGATCAGCTCGTCGAGGAGTTCGAGAATGTGATCGGTCGCTTTTTCAGTCGCTTGCAGTTTGTCTGCTTCGGTTTTCCACCAAAGACGGTAGGAGAGTGGCGGGGTAGAAACACCTCCGTGCATATCGGCGGGCAGCAATGCAGCCAGGATGTTGAATAGGCGTTTGGTATATGCGAGGCGGTCGATAGTCGTCCAGTCGGGTGTATGCACGTCGTCCTTCACGCGGGTGTTGTGGAAACCGCCGTACGGGAAGCCGTTTATCACAAACACGTATACATTCTGCTCTGCTAGCCAGGCTTTGAACTCCGCGAGTACTTCCGGCTTGCTCAGCTCGATGGATGCTTCATTCGCGACGCGCAGCCCGAGGCCAAACGGCTTACCGGGCGCTAATTGTTCGCGGATGTAAGGAATGCTCTCGCGCAGCGACCGGAAATGGTCGTCCCACTTTTCGCCGGGATGGATATTGCTGCAATAGGTAAGGTGTCCGTAAGGCGTGATCATGCAGGGATAATTTTGGAGCTTTCGAGGTAATCCACCGACTGTGCGATGATGTCGGCATCCAGTTCATGCACTTCCACTCCTTTTCCAATCTTTTCCAGCAGCATGATGGTGAGCCTGCCGCCCAAATGCTCGCGGAATTCCTGCAAGCCGTTGCGGAGGTTGATTTTATCGTTTTCAGCCAGTTTGGAATGGTATAGTTCAAAACCGACTTTGGTGAGTACATCTATAATGCGGTGCAGATCGCTTTCTGCAAGCATACCTATCTTATTAGCATACACACAATCCAATGCAATACCAATGGCAACCGCTTCGCCGTGACGAACCTCAAAATTCGTCAGGAATTCCAGCTTATGCGCTGCCCAATGGCCGAAATCCAGCGGACGCGACGAGCCGAATTCGAACGGGTCACCGCCGGCAATGTGGTCGGTATGCATTTCGGCGCAGCGGTGGATAAGGTAAGCCATCGCCTCTTCATCGCGGTTAGCAAGCGCCGTTGCGTGTTCTTCGATCCATTCAAAGAACGCCTGGTCTTTGATCAGAGCTACTTTCACGGCTTCCGCGAGTCCGCCGCGCCAGTCGCGGTCGTCGAGCGTACGCAGGAAAGTAAGGTCATTGAAAACAGCCACCGGCGGTGCGAATGTGCCGAGGAAGTTCTTTTTACCGTGGAAATTAATGCTGTTTTTAACTCCAACACCTGAATCGTTTTGTGCCAAAACCGTCGTTGGAATACGGATCAGCTTGATACCCCGGTGCGAGACCGCAGCCGCGTAGCCGACCAAGTCCAGCACGGCACCGCCGCCAATGCCGATCACAAATGAATGACGGTCGATCCCGAACACATCGACGGCTTCTACGAGCTTATCGAACTGCGACGGGTCATTTTTGCACGCTTCTCCGCCAGGTACCGAAATGATCTCGGGCGCGAGCTGCACATGCGTTACATTTTGTGCGAAGTAGGCGCGGATATTGTTTTTCAAATCCGGCTGTGTCTGTTCAAACCCCTCGTCCACGATCACCAGCGCTTTGCGTTGAAAGCCCTGCTCGGTATATTCTTGAAAAAAATCTTTCAGTAACGGGTTCTGGGTGTCAAAAAGGTGTTGGGTGAAGAATACGGCATAGTTGTATTCCACCTGGAAACGTTGTTTTATGGTTTGCATTGAATCTGGCATTACACGCAAAGTGGGTATTTACATTAAAAACGTTTGAAAACACGATCCGTTCAAACGCAGCTCAAAATCATTGATATAAAGACTAAAATTAACAGGTTTTCCCCGTCCCGTCATCGTCCAATTTATTTATTAGTCCGAAGCCACCCTTTCCTCCCTCCTCCCTTTCCTCCATTCTCCCCTCATTTAAGTAACCGCAAACGCCTTCGCCAAATACATGGAAAGTGGCAGCAACGCGAGCACCGCAATGGCAATAGGCAGCAAGCCAAATGCCGCACACCAGGAAGCATTCATGACAATCAGCGAGATAACGCCGGCCTTTACGGCTTTGCCGATCAGTGGTCCAATAGGATTTTGCATCGCATTCCAAAGCGGCCGGAAAATGAACCAGGCATGTAGTAACACAAATGGAATGGTAAACAAAAGATTACCCTTTCCCTGCGCAATCGTCAACTGCGCGGCGAGTACGGCGAGGTATAGAAAAGCCGCGATATATAATGTTCGCTTCTTCCCACCATGGACCTCATCCTGACTGATCAGCGTGATCGCGCCGATGTACATGATCGGGAAAATGGCGATGAATGCCCATTGTTGAAACGACTCCGGCAATACGCTCATACCAAGTATCAGGTTGCCGCCCCGGCACATACCCATTACGAGCGGGCCGAAGAATACGTGATGTTTGGCAAAACGGTTATATAAAACGGTGAGCATTGCCACGACGACGGCGATCATCCCGCTTTGTAAACTGAATGCCCCCGCCGCGACAATACCCAGCAGCAATAGTGAAAGCCCCATTGTGGTAGCTTGTGCGAGCGGAACTTTGCCGCTTGGAATGGGCCGCTCAGGCCGCTCCACGGCATCGAGTCTGGCATCGAAAACATCGTTCATCACCACACCTCCGCCGTACAGGCCGAGGGTGGAAACCACGAGTAATGCAGGGGAGAAATCCGAGAAGGTAAACTGCGCGATCGCCATACCGGCCAGGATGTCCGCGATGGCGGTTACCAGGTTGGCCGGGCGCGTGAGTTGCAAATAAGGTTTGAGACTGCCCACTTTAATTAATCACTAAAAAATCTTTCACCGGAGCAGGTTGCTGGCCGCCTCTCAAAATGCTGTTTCCATGGAATTTCTCCGTTTGATCCACCGCGTACCCCGATTCGAAATCTGTCACGTCGATCTGTCCGCTCTTGCCAAATGCATCGATCGCATTCTGGTAGGTAACGAGGCGGATTGTTTCATCCGAAATGCCGCGCATTTTCATCAATGCGGCTGTTTTCGGGATCGCCAACGGATCGGAAATACCCCAGTCGGCGGCGGAGTTGATCATAATGCGCTCGGGGCCGTATTGTTCCACCACTTTCACCATCCGCTCATTACCCATTTTGGTAAAAGGATAAATGGTAAACGCCGCCCAGAAGCCCTGGTCGAGCACGCTTTTCACGGTTTCTTCATTGTTATGGTCCACAATCACCCACGACGGGTCGATGCCGTGTTCCAATGCAATGGCCATACTGCGCTCCGTACCTTTCTTTTTATCGCGGTGCGGCGTGTGGATCTGCACGGGTAGTTTCGCTTCCTTGGCGAGTTCGAGTTGGAGGCGGTAGTATTTTTCTTCGGCGGGTGTCTGGTCATCAAAACCGATCTCACCGACGCCTACCACGCCTTCTTTGTAAATATATAATGGTAAAATCTCCATTACCTGTTCCGCCAGCGGCTCGTTGTTCGCCTCGCGGGAGTTCAGGCCCATGGTGCAGTAATGTTTTATTCCAAACTGGGAGGATCTAAATCTTTCCCATCCTACCAGACTGCTGTAATAATCCTTGAATGTTGATAAACCCGTGCGCGGCTGTCCTACCCAGAATGCAGGCTCGATGAGCGCTACAATACCGGCCTGGTTCATCGCCTGGTAGTCGTCCGTTGTGCGGGATACCATGTGGATATGCGGGTCGAAAAACCGCATTCCTTTGATAAGGTCCTTGTAATCGTTCCAGGCGATATCGCGGTGTGCGGGGGCCTGGTTGGCTTCTTCGCTATCTTCGAAATGCGAAGGGTTAGGGGGTATTTCTGTATGATTAGCGCACATAATATCAATGTTCGAGATCGGCCCACGTCAATGCGCCGGATTTTACTGATTTCTCCAGATCGGTGTATTTTGCCAAAAGGTAATTGGCCGCAGGCAGCGTCGCCTCGCCACAGGCCAATGCAGCAGCCTGGCGGTCATCCTCTTTCTCCGAATCAAACAAATGCTGCATATCGGCCAGCAATGCGTTGTTCAAGAACTTTCCGGTTAGGCGCCATACTTGCGCAGGCACGCTGCGCCCGGCTGCCCATCGCTCGTGCGCGAAGTCCGAAAGCGTCACTGCCAGCTTCTCGTTCGAGCGGTTTTCCAGGCCTTCTATAAAATGGATCGGCTTGTCGTTGAATATTGTTTTGAGCACAAGCTGGTTCCAGGCCAGTTCGCTGAAGTATTTCGCCGGGAACGGGTTGTGCAATGCAATCGCATCGAATACAAAACCCATATTGGAACGCACCGCGTCGGTAGCCCGGAAAAGCCATTGCTCGGGATATGAAAGCAGTGGCAATGCTGAATATAGTGCCACCAGCTCGTTCATCTCCGCCGTATCGAAAAGTGTTTCAATGCTCTTGGTATAACCTTCTTTATCCGACGGTTCGAGTTGCGTGAGCAGCCACACGCGGCTAAGCCTCACGAGCGACCAGCCGTCCACCGAAAATCCAGGTATTTCGAGGTTCAATGCGGCTTTTCCGGCGTCGGAGGTATGGATAATTTTTTTGGATAGAAACCTGGGGGCTGCTACGAAGGCCGTCATCAGGTCGATGGGCGTACCGACGCCCGGGGCGGCAGATCCCTTTTGCTGCAACCATCCGGCCTCTTCGGCGGAAGTATTCGAAGCGATGATCTCCCAGATCTTTTGTTTAATAATATCGGACATAACTGTTGTCGGTGATCCTGCTTGCCGGCTTGCACCGTGTAAATCTTTTGAGGACGTGGGTTATTGCTATAATGCCTGTTTTGCAGTATAAAGTTTCCTGCCGGCCATTTATAACGTTACAAAAGCGCTTTTTGGCTCATTTCGGGGCATGATTCATATCAGTTTTAATGAAAAACTAATGTCATTTGTAACTGATAGTTAAAAATCAAATTCCAGGATGTCCGGGTCGTTGAGCAGGTGGTGGGTGAGTTTTTCATGCTTTCTTTCGGACCCCTGCAACGTCCAGCTACCCGTAATATGGGTGCCGATACGACTCTGCTCGCCGCGCAGGATTTTCAGATCATATTCCTTGAACAGGTTCTCGTAGGTTTTCAGGGTCTTTCTCTGGTAGACGCACATCAGGCGGTAGTTCCGTATCTGGCTTTTCTGGCGGATGAGTTTCTGCACGGGCGACAAAATCACTAAAGTCATCCCCGAAATCACGAAACAGCAGATCGTCACCTCATAAAACCCGGCCCCGATGCCCATTCCTACCGCGGCCGTCACCCACACGATCGCCGCCGTCGTAATGCCGACCACCCGGTTATTTTCCCGGAAGATGATCCCTGCGCCGATAAAACCGATACCGGTCACGATATTCGCCGCGATACGCCCCGCATCCGAACTGATTTTAATGGAAAGGATCGTAAAAAGCGTAGAGCCCATCGCGATCAATATCAGGGTCCGCAGCCCAGCCGATTTGCTTCGGTACTCGCGCTCCGCGCCGATGATTCCGCCGAGGGTGAAGGAGATCAGTAGTTTGTAAATGTCTTCGGGAAGGAGTTCCATTCAATGTAATTTGTATTCATAATAAAGCCGGGCAGATCGTCGACCTCCCCGGCTTCGCATTGGTATTTTTATTTTATGCGGCAGTCGCTGTTCGAATTTCGACCCAGTCGATGATGCGTTCGGCTTCTCTGAAACCGATTTTTACGACTTCTACATTCCCTGAGCCATCGTAAGCCATAACGAGATGCAGCTGTTCATAAACCGTTTCAAAAGAGTCTAGTATTTTTCGGTCCTCTTTCGAAATGTTGATCCTGTACCAATCGACGTCTTTCCGGCCTTTCGTCTTTTTGCCGAAATAGTGATCCAACGCAAAAAGCACCCCGGAATAGGCAGTATGACCAGCCATTTTTACATATTTTGAATCCCGATAGTGCCCGTCAACTTTTGCACCCTTTTCACGCAAAATTTCTTTCGCATTGTTCAAATAGCGTTTAGCCTCGGTGATAGCTTCCTCTGCGGAAAGTTGTTGTTTTGCCATTAGTGTATGTGTAAAAAGTAAAAAATAGGTTATTTGTCAAATCTCTTTTATCAATGCTGTCAATTCATCATCCGAGATACTCTCTTTCTCCGATTTGTCATAAATCGAGAGCAGTACTACTTTTTCAGCAAGCATTACAACCAAAGTAATCACCCGCGCTCCGCCGCTTTTTCCTTTGTCCTTGCTTTTGATTGCCAACCTGACTTTAAAGCAGTTTTGCCCGAGCGAGGTACCTTGAGCCGGGTCGTGAGAGAGGCTGCGGATGAGCTAGCCGATATCGCTTTTCAGCGATGGATACTTCTTGGCCAGCCGCTTTAATTCTTTTGTAAATTGTTCCGAGGCTTCTATTTTAAAGCTCATTAAGAATATCCTCGATAGGACGAGTTTTTAGTGTGCCGTTTTTAAATGCAATTAGATCTTCCTTCAAATTAGCCAGAATTTGCTCTTTGGTGGGCTCTTCATCTTCTACGATCTCCTTCTTCAGTTCTGATACCAATTGCACCTGTTCCTGTCTTGAAAGTTGTCGGATC
Source organism: Dyadobacter jiangsuensis (assembly GCF_003014695.1). Lineage (GTDB taxonomy): Bacteria > Bacteroidota > Bacteroidia > Cytophagales > Spirosomataceae > Dyadobacter > Dyadobacter jiangsuensis. The sequence continues at coordinate 209,500 of NZ_PYAS01000009.1, forward strand.
AGCCCAAGCAATTGCTCAAAAGACAACGCGACATTCAAATTCACTGACGTTTCCATTAGAAATCTGTTTAGGTCTTCAACAAATTTACAAAGAATCACTTAGCATTCATCCACTCCTCGATCTCCTCTGCCTCCAAGGGGATATGCGCCATCAAATCCACATTCCCATTCTCCGTAATGAGGATATCGTTCTCTAAACGAATGCCCAGGCCTTCTTCCCGAATGTAAATGCCCGGCTCGCAGGTGAAAACCATGCCGGCTTCGAAGCGGCGGTATTTGTTGCCTACATCGTGAATGTCGAGGCCCAGGAAATGGGAGGTGCCGTGCGGGAAGTATTTTTTGTAGGCAGGAAGGTCGGGGTCCTGCTTTTCGATGTCTTCTTTGGTGATCAGCCCGAGGCCGATCAGCTCGCTTTCCATAATGCGGCCGATTTCCTGGTGGTATTCATCCCAGATATTGCCGGGCACAAGCAAGCCTTTGGCAGCTTTAAAAACGCGCAGTACGGCATCGTATACATCGCGCTGGCGTTTGGTGAAGCGGCCGTTCACGGGAATGCTGCGTGTGAGGTCGGCGCCGTAGTTGGCATATTCGGCGGCGACGTCGAGCAGAAGGATGTCGCCGTCTTTGCAAACCTGGTCGTTTTGAATGTAATGCAATACGCAGGCATTCGCGCCAGATGCGATAATAGGCTGGTACGAAAAGCCTTTCGAGCGGTTGCGGACGAATTCGTGGAGCAGCTCGGCTTCTATTTGGAACTCGTGGACGCCGGGTTTGACGAATTTCAATACCCTTTCAAAACCCTGCTTGGTGATGTCGCAGGCCTTTTGGAGCAATGCGATTTCCTCCGGCTGCTTTACCGCACGCAGCTGGTGCATAAGGGGCGCGAGCCGCACGAGGTTGTGTAACGGGTAGCGGTTTTTGAAATCTTGAATGAATCTCGCGTCGCGCGACTGTACGTACGAGTCGTTGCGGGTGTGCTCGTTGGTATTCAGATACACATTTTCGGCTTCAAAAACGATGTTACCGAACACGGTTTCGTACTGGTGTGTCCAGTAAATGCTCTGTATGCCGGTGGCGGCGCGGGCTTGTTCCTTGGACAGTTTTTCTCCTTCCCAAACGGCGATGATTTCGTTGGTTTCGCGGAGGAATAGTACTTCGCGGAACTTCGGATCGGGGTGGTCGGGGAAGAGGAGCAGGATCGTTTCCTCTTGATCGACACCGGTGAGGTAGAATAGATCGCTGTTTTGTTTGAAACCCATTGTGCCGTCCGCATTGGTAGGCATAATGTCGTTGGCATTGAGAATGGCCAGTGATTTAGGTTTGAGTAAAGTCGTTAAACGGCGTCTGTTTTCAACAAATAGCTTTTGGTCGATGGGGGAATATCGCATGTCTGTATTTTTTCGGATCCGGTAATTTAATTTGTAAAATTACGTTTATCTTGTTCAAAAATTCTAAACATCTGCTGCTGCACGGAATGGTCTCAGCTCGTGCAAATGCAGTTTTGAAAGTATTATTATACCAAATTGATTAAGAATACCTAACTAATGCCGTTGATGAGAAGACTGCTTTTGCTTGCGTTTGTATTTGTGCCGTTGGTGTTGTCCGCAAGCCCGAAATATTGGATTTATCTGAAAAATAAAGACCTGGCTGCAAGCCCTGCGGTATCGGCGCTGACGCTGGAAAACCGGCAGAAACTAGGCCTGGTACTTTCTGATGAAACCGATTTACCGGTAAAAAAGGAATATGAAGCTGCGCTGCGGCAACAATCGGTCAATATCATCAACCGCTCCAAATGGCTTAACGCAGTATCAGCCAACCTCACGAGCGAGCAGGCGATGAAAGTAAGAGAGCTTGATTTCGTAGCCGACGTGGTCATGATCGATCCGGGTTTCTATGTAGCACGCACCCAGCCGATCGAAAAGGCGCAAATGGCGCCGGTGATGTCGCAGGTGCAGGCCAATGCATTTTTAAAGGAAAATATCACGGCTAAAGACGTGATGATCGGCGTGATTGATGCCGGTTTCTACGGCGCGGATTCTTCGCTTTCGCTTTCACAGGTTTTCTCGAACAAAAGAATATTAGGCATCCGGGACTATGTGAAACCTGGCCGCCCGGGCGATTTGCTGTTCAGCACCGCCGAATCATTCTCCGATATGCACGGTACCGAAGTGCTCGCGGCTATTTCGGGCATTGATTACCAGGATCAGGTGCAATATGGAATGGCTACCAATGCCAAATTCTATCTCGCACGCACGGATTACTCGATGCGCGAGTACCGCGGCGAAGAGGATAACTGGATCGCAGCCATGGAATGGATGGACAGCCTCGGCGTGCGCCTGATCAATACTTCATTGGGTTATGCCAAAGGATTCTCGGATCCGAAAGAGAATTATCAGCCGTCGCAAATGGACGGCAAAACCAGCGCTATCAGCAAAGCGGCGCAGATCGCTTCCGATAAAAAAGGCATTATGATTATCGTTTCCGCCGGTAACGAGGGCGACGATAAAAGCTGGGGGATCGTTTCGGCCCCTGCGGATGCGAAGGGAGTGCTTTCGGTGGGCGCTACCAATGGCAAGCTATGGAACCGCATTGGTTACAGCAGTGTCGGGCCGGAGTTTTTGTCCTACGTAAAGCCGAACGTATCGTGCTTTTCGTTGTACGGAACGTCGCTTTCCGCGCCTGTAATTACCGGTTTTGCGGCCTGTTTGTTGCAAGCTAATCCGCAGCTTTCGAACAAAGAACTGATCTCGCTGATCGAGAAATCATCGCATTTGTACCCTTACGGCAATAATTTCGTAGGCTACGGCGTACCGCAGGCCTCACGTGCGCTCGCACTCGCGAAGGCCCCTTATTTGCCTAATAACTCCAAGCTGATTACCGCCAAAGGACGTACCTGCGAGGTGGAGGTAACCAGCCTGGACCCGATGGTCGCTATTTACCGTAAGAAAAACGAAAAGGACGTGATCGCGCAGCAGGTGGCGAAGGTGCAAAACGGCAAAGTATCCCTCAAACGTCAGAGTAACGAGAAATTCACTACCATCGACCTTCGGGATTACGTGGTGGAAGTGGAGTGGAATTAACCCACAGCCATTCTACGGCGACCTGCGGAGCCTTGCTTCTTCGAGATCGAGTTCATGTTCTTTGGTCTTGATGAGCTCGTTGGAGCAAGTTCTCTCCTGTCTTAGTTTCAGGATTTCTTCTCTTTTTACTTCAATAATTTCGAGTAACATCTTGCGGTATTTCCGCACGTGGCTGACAGACGTGTCGTCGTCGGAATGCAGCAGCTTGTAGTCGGCCATTTCGATGATCTTCTCATAACGGTCCTTCAACAGCCTGAATGGTTCGAAATCCTGTATCTCGCCATCGTAATTGGATTTCATATAATCCAGGCTCACCGTTGCCAGACGCGAATTCATCATCGCATTCTCCTTTTCCAGGCTATCGTCATCATCTTCAATTTTAAGCCATTTGATCAGATAGGGCAGGCTCAGCCCCTGAAACACGAGTGTGAAAAGGATCACTACAAAAGTGATAAACAAGAACAGATCGCGGTGCGGAAATGCCTTGCCATCTATCAAAAGCGGAATAGCCAATGCGGATGCCAGTGAAACCACGCCGCGCATGCCGCTCCAGGCCACAATGAATACGGGCTGCCAACCGGGCCGGGCCTCTTTCTGGCGGATAGATTTGAATAAGATCCGTGGAATGTAGGTGCTGGGGAAAACCCAGATAATGCGGATCAGAATCGTGACAATGCTGATAATGACGGCATAGGTTACTACTTCGGTGATGGTGTACTCATGCAGCCCCTTTATCACTTCGGGCAATTGCAGTCCAATCAGGATAAATACAATACCGTTCAAAAGGAAAACCACGGTCTGCCAGACATAGTTGGTCTGCATTCTCGACTGATAGGTAAACAGCTCATGCGCGCGGAAGCTCAGGAAGAGTCCGCCGCTCACCACCGCCAGCACGCCCGAATAATGGAAATGCTCTGCCGTGATGTACATTAAATACGGTGAAATGAATGTAAGCGCGGTATCAATACTCGGAGTGGTCGGGAAAAAGCGGTGTACCACGTACAGCACGTGCGCGATGGCCAACCCGATGATAATGCCCATGATGGCGACCATCAGGAAATCCGCTCCCGCTTTCCAGAGGACGAAATTGCCCGTTTCGATGGTTGCGAGCGCTACGCGGAAAACAATCAGCGACGAAGCGTCGTTGACAAGACTTTCCCCTTCAAGGATCGTAACGACACGCTTGGGTACTTTCAATCCGTGCAAAACGGAAGTTGCCGCCACGGCGTCGGGTGGTGAGATAATGCCCCCGAGCACGAAGCCCATAGCCAATGTGAAACCGGGAATGAGCGCGTGGGTAATGTAAGCGACTGCCGTTGCCGTAAATACCACCAGACCGATCGACAGTAGCCCGATTGCGCGCCGGGATGCCCAGAAATCTTTCCAGGAGGTATTCCAGGCGGCTTCATAAAGTAAGGGCGGCAGAAAGATCAGAAAAACCCAGTCGGGTTCGAGCTGGATGTGAGGCATTCCGGGGACAACGCCGATCAACAAACCCGCGATAACGAGGAAAATCGGGTAGGAGATGCCGATTTTTTCGCTCAGCATCGTGAGCATCGAAACTACAAAAAGGAGGGATATGATAAGCAGTAAATTCTCAAGGACCATATTCAGGAAACGGAAGTTCGGAGATATAAAACTATATAAATTGTATTATTAACATGTAATAACTTTTGTGTGTGGTCGAGCACGCAAATGGAAATTTTGGTTTATATTAGCAGGAAATATTACGGTTTTGCATTAACTTTAATGCCTTTAAGATCCTGTATCACTGGCATTATCAACAGAAAATTCAATAAAAACAGTCATTCCATCACCTAATCCTTAATTGACAATGAGTACTTCTCGGAGAGATGTTTTGAAAATGGCGGGAGTTGCATTGGCAGGTAGCACCTTACCAACCTTTGCGATTCTGAACCCTAATCGCGCTTTTGCAGGCGTAAATGCCGATACCCTCAAAGTAGGTTTGATCGGTTGCGGCGGCCGCGGATCCGGTGCTGCCAACCAGGCTTTGAAAGCCGACCCGAACGTGGTGTTGTGGGCAATGGGCGACATTTTCAAAGACAAAATGGACGCGTCGCTTGAAAACCTGACCAAAGTGCACGGTCCAAAAGTGAAAGTGGATGAAGGTCGTAAGTTCATTGGTTTCGACGCTTTCAAAAAAGTGCTGGACTCAGGTGTGGATGTAGTGTTGCTCGCTACGCCTCCTCATTTCCGTCCCGAGCACCTCACTGCCGCTATCAATGCAGGCAAGCACGTGTTCTGCGAAAAACCTGTGGCGGTTGACGCTCCCGGTGTTCGCAAAGTGCTGGATGCAGCGAAATTGGCAAAACAAAAGAACGTGTCCCTGATGTCGGGCTTCTGCTGGCGTTACCATGAGCCGAAACGTGCGAGCTTCGCGCGGATCCTCGATGGCGCAGTGGGCGACATTACGGCTATCTATAACACTTATGATACCGGTACGCTGTGGTCGTTCCCACGCGTTTCGGGCTGGACAGACGCTGAATACGTACTGCGTAACTGGACTTACTATACCTGGCTCGCCGGTGACCACATCGTGGAGCAGGCCGTACACAGTATCGACATGATGGCGTGGGCAATGGGTGGCAAGCTGCCGGTTTCGGCGGTAGGTACAGGCGGCCGTCAGGTTCGTACCGATTCGTTGTTCGGTAACATCTTCGACCACTTCTCGGTGGTTTACGATTACGATAATGGTGTGAAAGGTTTCCACCACTCACGTCAGCAGGCCAACTGCGAAAACAGCTACCTCGTACAAACATTGGGAACCAAAGGAAGCGCGATGGTGAACTGTGCACGTAACGTACACGAAATTACCGGTGCTAATCCATGGAAATACGAAGGCGCACAAAACGATATGTACCAGACAGAGCATAACGAACTGTTTGCGTCTATCCGTAGCGGTAAGCTGATCAACGACGGTGAGTTCATGGCGCACAGCACATTGACCGCCATCATGGGTAGAATGGCTGCCTACACCGGCAAGCGCATTACCTGGAACGAGGCATTGAACTCTACCGAGAAGCTGGGCCCTGATACTTACAGCTTTGATATGAAACCACCGGTTGTAGAGGTGGCAAAACCAGGTATCACAGCATTCTCCTGATACCTTATGCAAAGAAGAGATTTCTTAAAAAACACCGCCATGGCAGCATCTGCCGTGGCGGTGGGCTCTTCGGTGCTGGCTGGCACCGAGGCAGTAGCTGCTGCGCCCTTGGCACGCCCGATGGTGAAGAAAAGCCTTAAATGGGGCATGGTGAAAGAGGATTTGTCGATCATGGACAAATTCAAACTCCTGAAAGACCTGGGCTACGACGGCGTCGAACTCGACTCGCCCGACAAGCTGGATATGAAGGAAGTGCTTGCCGCGCGCGACAAAACCGGCCTGGAACTGCCAGGAACTGTGAACTCGATGCACTGGAAGCTTCCATTGTCGGATCCCGATCCCAAGAAGCGTGAGGAATGCGTCAAATCCATTGAAAAAGCGTTGTACGACACCAAGCAATACGGCGGGACTACCGTTCTCGTGGTACCAGGCGTAGTGAATGCCAATGTGACCTACGCGGAAGCATACGAGCGCTCGCAGGCGGAAATCCGTAAGCTGCTGCCGGTATGTGAAAAAACAGGTGTCAAAATAGCGTTCGAGAACGTTTGGAACCAGTTTTTGCTGAGCCCGCTCGAAGCGGCCCGTTATGTCGATGAATTCAAACATCCGATGGTAGGCTGGTATTTTGATGTGGGTAACGTGCTCCGTTACAGCTGGCCGGTTTCGTGGATTGAAGCATTGAACAAGCGCATTCTTAAACTGGATTTGAAAGAATTCAGCTTTAAAAAGCAAAACGACCTTGGCCTCTGGAAGGGCTTCGACGTCGAATTCATGGAAGGCGATTGCAACTGGTCGGAAGTGAACAAGGCATTGCAAAAGATCGGTTACTCAGGCTGGGCTTCCGCGGAAGTTTCCGGCGGCGACCGCAAACGTTTATTGACTATCCGTGAGAAGATGGACCTCGTATTTAATGCGTAATTACACTTCCTAACAATTCCAAATAGGGCCCGGTTATCCGGGCTTTTTTTGTGCCGTATTGTAGTATAGAAATGTGGTTGAAAATTTTCAACTTGCGGTTATATCAACACACTATATCAATATGTATTACGAGTTCATATCCTCCCTGAGTGAAATACTGCCTGTTGAAGATCAAACAAGGATACTGTTTCAGCAAAGATTAAAAATCGTCAAAGTTCCGAAAGGTAAGGTGCTGCTATCGGACGGTGAAATATGCGATAAGCTCTGGTATGTGCAATCGGGGCTTGTACGAGGCTACCATTTCGCAGCCGACGGCCAGGGCAATTTCCGCGACGTCACCGACTGGTTTGCCAGCGAGGGCGATTTCTTCCACGCTGCGGATAGCTTTGTAAAACAGCTCCCTTCCCGTGAATGCATTGAGACGCTGGAATCTTCGATACTCATTTACATTAGCAGGACTGAACTATACGAGTTATATGGGAATCACCCCGAAGCCTGCTGCATTGGCCGCATCATCGCCGAGCGCCTGTTGCTGACACACCAGGAATTGCTCCGCGACATGCGTACGCTTTCCGCACCCGAGAAGCTCGAATCGTTCCGCGCACGTTCCCGCGAACTCTTCAACCGCGTGCCCCAGAAGTACATCGCCTCCTACCTCGGTATCTCCGAAAACTACGTCAGCAAGCTCAAATCAAGGCCCTGAATTTTCTTCCTTTTTGTAGGTCCGATCCTTCCTTTTCCCAGAATGGGTGTCGTTTGTTCTCATTTTATTTGTACAAAAAATATAAATAATATGAAGAACACATGCTACTTAGTTTTGATGGCACTTTTGGGGCTAGTTGGTTCAATGCAAATCGCTCATTGTCAGGAGCAAAAGAAGCCTCCGGAAGGGATTCGTAATAATCATGCTAGCACGGATTATAGGTGGGATGTAAGTTTGGATGTATTTCGCATGATAGCGGCCAGCCAGGCTCACGTGACTCTTAGGTATGCGCCTAAAAAGGGGAGAGGAGCGTTCCGCGCGACCATTAATACACTAAGCTGGTTTGCAGACAAAGGCGCTTCAAAAATGAGTTCCGATTCGGGTTATTCAGAGACTTTTGACAGTCGCAGTGAAATGCAGAGTTTTTCAACCTCATTCGGCATCGGATATGAATGGAGGCGAAATCTTCGGGTAGGGCAATTCTTTCATGGAATCGATACCGAGATCGACTGGTTCAACAACTATAAAAATACTACTGGAATTCTTCCTTCGTCCAGTCTGGCAGTGGCTGTTGCTCCGTTTTGTGGCTATAAGTATCAAATCTCCAAGCGCTTGTCGGCCTCGGTAGAAAGCAACCTTTACATCAATCATCGCTGGTCCAAGGGCAAAAGTTTGGATGGAGAAGTCACATCAAAGAGCCATCGTTTCGGATTCGCACTGAGTCCGATTAGTAAGCTAAATTTTACTTTTCACTTTTAAATACAGCACTATGAAAACTATTAAACTAGGTCTTTGTATCGCATTTGTAATTTGTCAGATAGGATTATCAATAACGGCAAAAGGGCAATCGGTAGCTATCAATTGCGGGCTTCCAAATAACACGTGTTCATATGCGCTGCCGAATAATACGGAACACACCTATTCTGTCGCAATGAGCTTGTTTGCAAAATGTAATAATGGTAAAGACTGCAAGTACAAATGGGAAGTAACGAATGGCCTTATTGTCGGAATTCCTGCTGCAAGTCCATCTATACTTGAAGCTAATGCAAAGGATCAAATCAAGGTTGTCTGGAACAATACCAATGGAAATGGTACGATCAAAGTTACATCAGGTCAACCCAGCGCTGGTGATCAGGGATGTTCGGAATGCCCAGTGGGCCTAACGCAAACCAAAACTATCCCCATCCGTTACCTCGGCACGCCCGGCAACATCAAAATCAACGGCGCCGCGCAGAGCGGAAGTTACCAAATCAATTGCGGCACGGCGCCGATCAACGTCTCGGTAGATCCGGTAGCGAACGCAACCAATTACGTTTGGACTTACCCGGCTGGCTGGACGCTTTCGGGAAGCGGAAATATCGTTATGCTTACGCCGAATGCCGGTGCTGGTGGTGTTATCAAAGTCACAACTTCGAGAAATGATGTGCCTGGATTGACAACGTCTTCTCAGCTGACGATTACAAGACCGGTTCCTACAAAACCGGTTATTAATTCACCTGATATTCTACTTTGTAATCCCAAAACGATTACCGCAACAGCGAGCAACGCCACAAGTTACAATTGGGTTGCTACCGGCGGCATTACCGCAAACTCGCCCGGAAATACCAACTCTGCGCAAATTACCGGTGTTTCTGATGGAACAGTGAAGGTTTCGGCTACGTCGTCCGTGTGCGGGGTAACATCGGCATTTAGCACTCCCATCAACGTCAAACGAAGCGCTCCGCAGCCCGCTTCATTACTCGTAACTGCCAACGGCGGCGGTTCGCCCGACTTTATGTGCAACGGTGCGGGCGTTATGCTCAATGCGTATACCGCCGAGCCTGGGACGCAGTTCGGGATATGGACGTCCAGTGATCCCGGGAATACGATCCTCAATTCCAATGGTGGTACCGCTTATTTCAATTCCTACGTCAACAACTGCTATGGCATAGACATTACCGTTAGCAACTGTTTTGGCTCGGTGCAGAAAGGAATCACCATTTGTGTCGACAATTGTGCAAAGGGAACTCCGATCTACAAAGTGTTTCCCAATCCGGCAAAAGACCAGGTGAAAATTCAATTTGATGATGGGCAAGCGATTGAACGATTACCTCAGACTGTAACATTACTCAGCGAAGTTGGCGGCAAGGAGGTAAGAGCAATCGACGCAACAGCACAATACGCAACAGCTGCTTTTGAACAGGAACGAACTATTACATTGCCAGTGAGCGATTTGCCGAGAGGAACTTATTACTTAATGCTCGTCAACCGGGATGGCACTTCCGAAAATGTGCGTCTCATTCTGGAATAAATCTATTGCTCAAAGTATGCTTTAATTCCCAATGTTCCTCATTTACTCACCTTATACCGAGCCCGTCCATAATACTTCAAAGTCGAAATCTTCAACTGCTTCTCCTTCAAAGCAATCAGCTTGTAGTCCTTAAACTCGCCCTGCTTGTCAAGAAACCCGACAATGCACGAATTTTCATCCGGGCCTTTCCGGACTTCTACTTTGGGCATAATGCCGAAATTAGGGATCGTCAGTGTGTCTTCCGCTTCCTGCACCATGTATTCGATCTTCATCAGGAACTTGAACGTCTGCGGGGTTTCGTAAACGTCCACGGCAAAACGCCAGTCGTTGAGATCATCTTTAACCTTTTCGCTGTAACTCGCGATGGGGCTTTTCTCCACTTTTTCGCGCGTCAGCGGGATGGTGTCGTTGATGGCCTTGGTCGGTTCGTCACTGTTTGTAGCGGTGGTTTCGCTGTTGTTTTTAGGTTTGTTGCAGCACAATAGTGCCAAAAGGAGTAAAAAGCTGTAATGCTTCATGGAAAATCGTTGAGGTTTGTTGATAGGTCTACCTGTTTGCAATATACCTTTGTTATTTGCATTAAAAGAAATATTTTACTCAATGCATTATAAACAAATCATTAATAATCCTGCCCCCTGCACCCCCTGAACCTGATATGGCTTTAAATTACATTTTCGTAGCTTTTTTCGTCATCGCCTTTCTGATAGCGTTCCTGCAATTCATTTTGACAGGTGATGTGCAAACTTTTAAAGCCATTACAGAAGGAATGCTCAAAATGGCCGAAACGGCCGTGATGGATATCGCATTACCGCTCACGGGCGTAATGACATTCTTTTTAGGCATTCTTAATGTGGGAGAAAAGGCGGGCATTATCCATGTCATCGCCCGGTTCATCGGGCCGTTTTTCAACAAGCTTTTCCCGGAAGTTCCCAAAGACCACCCGGCTAATGGCCAGATGATCATGAATTTCTCCGCGAATTTTCTCGGGCTCGATAATGCGGCCACGCCATTCGGTTTAAAGGCAATGCAAAGCTTGCAAGAGCTCAATCCCAGCAAGGACACCGCCTCGAATGCGCAGATTATGTTCCTGGTACTCCACACTTCCGGCTTGCAGATCATCCCGTTATCGATCATCGCGCAACGGGCTATTCTGGGTGCCGAAAGTCCTTCCGATGTGTTCATCCCCTGCGTGGTGGGCACGTATATAACTACGGTAGTGAGTATGATCATTACCGCAACGTGGCAAAAGATCAATCTCTTTAACCGGACAATCATGCTCGGCCTCGGTAGCGTGACAGCCATGATTGGCTTGATATTGTGGTATTTGTCGGGCTTACCCAAGGAGCAAATCGAAACAATCTCGATCCTGGTAGGGAATTCGGTGCTGCTTTTCGTAGTAGCGGCATTTCTCGGGTGGGGGATGTTCAAGAAGGTCAATGTTTTCGAAGCATTTATCGAGGGGGCAAAAGGCGGATTCACTACGTCGGTTACGGTTATCCCCTATTTGGTGGGGCTGCTTGTCGCCATCAGCGCATTTCGCAGCTGCGGGGCGATGGACTACGTGATCGACGGTTTGAAATGGGTGTTTGCCTCAACAGGCATGAATACCGACTTTACCGACGCTTTACCGGTAGCGCTCATGAAGCCTCTCAGCGGCAGCGGCGCGCGTGCATTGATGATCGATGCGATGAAGGAATTCGGCCCCGATTCCTTTGTCGGAAGGCTGGTATGTATTTTCCAGGGATCGGCCGATACTACCCTGTATATTGTTGCGCTTTACTTCGGCTCCGTCGGGATCAAAAATACGAGATACGCTATTGTGGCAGGCCTTATTGCCGATTTAATAGGCGTCATCGCCGGAATTTGGCTCGGTTACCTGTTTTTCCATTGATCCCGAGGTATGCGGGATAAATCGCCCTTTACCACGGAAATGCAACCGTCCGTACCAAATGGATGGTTGCATTTTCAGGTAAGCACTAATATTGATCATCTAACTCTAAACCGCTTATGTTTCATTCTTTACGCTATTCCGCACTGGTTTTGGCATTGTTTGGTGGAATGACAGTGTCGCAGGCGCAGCAAAATGTGAGTCAGCCGGCCAATACCTATTCGCTGGAAGATTGCATCCGGATTGCCCTGGAAACCAACCCGCAAGTCAAGCAATCGGAAATTACGGTGCAAACCAATGGCAACACCTACGAGCAGTCGAAATGGCAGCGGTGGCCAAGCATCAGTTTCAGCGCGAGCCAGGGTTTCCGTTCAGGACGTAACATCGATCCGTTTACCAACCAGTTCGTGCAGCAGAATGTGAGCTCCAATAACTACCAGCTCGGCGGTCAGGTGACACTTTTCAGCGGTTTTCAAATCAGTAATAACATCAAATTCAATAATGCCAACTACCAGGCAAGCGCCAAAGACCTGGAAGCAACCCGCAATGATATTATGCTCAATGTTGCATTATCCTATTTGCAGGTAGTGACCAACGAGGAGCTCATCATGGTAGCGCAGCGGCAGGTTGATGCATCCCAATTGCAGGTAGAACGCACCGCCAAGCTGGTGGAAGCAGGTACGCTCGCGGAAAGCAATCTCCTTGACCTTAAATCGCAGCTGGCCAACGATGAACTTTCACTCGTAAATGCGCAGAATAACTTGGAAAGTGCGAAGCTGAATTTGAAGCAATATATGAATATGCCTGGCAGCGAGGTGATCAACGTCGTGAAGATACCGGTCAAAGATCCGACAATGCAGGCATACGACGCGTCCATTCAGGAGATTTATGAAACCGCATTGAACAATCTTCCGCAAATGAAGGCTGCCAATATGCGGATTGAAGCGTCAAAAATTAACATCGATCTGGCAAGAGGTGCGGGAATGCCTACACTGACATTGAATGGCGGTGTTTATACTGCCTATTCCAGCGCGGCGCCCAAGCAGCGATTTGTGGGGGACGGATCGGGAAATACGACTATCGATGTTCCTTCGACGACCGACTATGTGATGATCGACAACAAACAGGTACCGATCATCCAGCGTGTCACCGCACCGAATGGTTCTATTCAGAACTTCCGCTATTTCAATCAGCTCGACTTTAACCGAAACTCGGCGATCAACCTGAATCTCTCGATCCCGATCTTCAATAATTTCAGAACGAAATACAACGTGGCTAATGCCAAGTTGCAGCAAAAGACCTACGAATATCAGGCGCAGCAGGTGCAATTGACGATTCGCAAGAATGTGGAGCAGGCCTATATCGATATGACGAATGCAGCCAAGCGTTACTCCGCCACCGCCAACCAGGTCCGTGCATTGCAGGAGACTTTCCGCGTGGCGCAGGTCCGTTTCGACGTAGGGGCTATCAACTCGGTGGAGTACAACATCGCCAAAGCCAATCTTGACAGAGCGAATGGTAACCTCGTCCAGACCAAGTATGACTACGTTTTCAGGACTAAAATCCTGGATTTCTATATGAACCGCCCGCTCTCTGATTTCTAGAATTCCCGTACTATCAGCAACTATTTTTAAAAAATTGTAATCAAAAAAATATGGCACGTAAATCTTCGAAACAGATCTGGTGGATAACGGGAGGTGTCGTGGTGCTGCTCATCGGTGGTTTGTTTGGGGCCAAACAGGCCGGCTACATCGGTAAGCCCAAAACCACCCAGGTAGAATACGCGACCGTCAAAAAATCGGATATCATCGAACGGGTAAGTGCATCGGGAAAAGTGCAGCCGGAGGTGGAAGTAAAGCTCAGCCCGGACGTTTCTGGTGAGATCATCGCATTGAATGTAGCGGAAGGTGATTCGGTCGTGAAAGGGCAGTTGCTTTTGAAAATCCGTCCGGATAACTACGAATCATTGATGGCCCGGGCGCAGGCAGCGGTCAATTCAAGTAAAGCCAACTATGAGCAAACCAAGGCATTGGTAGCACAGGCGGAGGCTAGGCTTGTTCAGGCAAAGGCCAATTATGAGCGGAATAAGAAGCTTTTCGCTGATAAAGTGATTTCTTCCGCGGATTTCGAAGGATTTGCATCCAGTTATGGCGTGGCCCAGCAGGACGTGGAATCATCGAAAGCGAATGTAGCAGCAGCGCTTTTCAATATCAAGAGTGCGGAAGCCAGCATGCGCGATGCGGCAGAAAACCTGCGTAAAACGAGCATTTTCGCGCCGGTAAGCGGCATTGTGTCGCTGCTGAATGTGGAGGCTGGGGAACGCGTGGTGGGTACTTCGCAAATGGCCGGTACCGAAATGATGCGCATTGCCAACCTCGCGGATATGGAAGTTCGTGTGAATGTGAATGAAAACGATATCGTACGGGTGTCGATCGGGGATACTGCTGAGATCGACGTAGATGCTTACAGCTCGTCGGGCCGCAAGTTCAAAGGGGTGGTGAAGGAAATTGCGAATACTGCCGCAGGCCTTGCGTCGCTCACCTCATCGTCCAGTTCCGCAGCCAGCACATCGGCGGATGCAGTTACCGAGTTTCAGGTTAAGGTGAAAATACTGAATGAGTCTTTCAAAGACCTGATGACCGCCCGCTCGAAAAAATCTTATCCTTTCAAACCGGGTATGACGGCATCGGTAGAGATCATAACAGAGCGTAAAAATGGTGTGGTTTCGGTGCCTATCGCGGCGGTTACCACGCGGGGAGGTACTCCTCAGGTGATCCCGGGCTCAGGCGACGGATCGAATAATAATGCACAGCCGGCCGAGGAAGACGAGAAGAAGCCGAAGAAGCAGGAAGTGATTAAGGAAGTCGTGTTTATCGACGTGAACGGCAAGGCGGAAATGAAGGAAGTGAAGACGGGTATCAGTGATTTTGAGAATATCGAAATCCTTTCGGGCCTGAAACCGGGCGACAAGATTATCTCCGGACCATACATTGCTGTGTCCAAAAACCTCAATAACGGTGACCTGGTTGAAAAAAAGAAGGAAGATCCGAAAAAAGATGGGAAAAAATCAAATGAAAACCCGAACTGATGCGTTGTAAAAAAGTAATAAGTTCGATTTAGTTTAGGTTAAAAAGGAAAATCCTTGCGGCTTTGCTGCAAGGATTTTTTATTTTCAGCTATTTTGGCCCCATATTTCAGCCAAATTGTGACAATCCAGCCGGATGAGTTTTTTAAATCATACTAAAATTGCCGTGATAGGCGGAGGAAGCTGGGCGACCGCGCTCATCAAAATTCTCTGCGAACAACATCACGTTCAGATCCGCTGGTGGCTCCGGAACCAGAAGGACATCGACCATATCCGGAAGTTTAATCACAATCCGAGCTACCTCAGCGATGTAGTGCTTTCGCCTAAAAAAGTGAAGGTTTTCGAGAAGACAACCGACGCGGTGAAGGGAGCGGATTATATCATTCTCGCAGTTCCGGCCGCATTCATCCAGGAGTCTTTACAGCATTTATCGGCGAAGCACTTGCAGGGCAAGCGCATTGTGTCGGCCATTAAGGGAATGGTACCAGGCCAGAATGCCCTCGTTACCGATTGGGCAGCCGATGCTTTTGGTATTGAAATGAAAGATACCTGCGTCATTGCGGGCCCGTGCCATGCAGAGGAAGTGGCCCTGGAAAAGCAATCCTACCTGACCATTGCCTCGACAGAATGTCCGGCGGCGGAAGATTTCGCCGCACTAATGACCTGCCGTTACGTCACAGCCAATGCGTTGGACGACCTGTACGGAGTTGAGTATGCCGCTGTGATGAAAAACATCGTCGCGCTGGCGTGCGGGATCACGCACGGCCTCGGGTATGGCGATAATTTCCAGGCCGTACTGGTGTCAAATGCAATGCAGGAAATCGGTAGCCTGGTTACGGCCCTCGACCCGCGCGAACGTAACCTGAGTTCTTCCGCATATCTTGGCGATTTGCTGGTGACAGCCTATTCGCAGTTTAGCCGCAACCGGTTGTTCGGCAATATGATCGGGCGGGGATATAGCGTGAAGGCCGCGCAGCTTGAAATGAAGATGATCGCGGAAGGTTATTATGCCACCAGGAGTATCCAGGAGCTCAACAAGACTTATCACGTTAATTTACCCATCACCAATGCGGTTTACAGCATTCTTTACGAAGAGCAGGCCCCGGCCGCGGTCATGAACGAATTGAAGAAGTTGCTTAAATAATAGCCTCTTTTCCATTTGCATGGGTATTCAGCAAAACGTTTAACCTATCATTTAATCCATGCTACAATACAAAACGCAATCCAAGTGGCTGGCGGCTACTTTGCTGCTGGGCTCCATTGTGATGACATCCTGCGGTTCGAAAAAGACGGAAACGGCAGAGGACAAGAAACTGGACTCGCTCACGAATGACAAAGAATTCGTATTCGGCGATCAGCGCCCTTTCCCGCAATGTCACGCTTCCACGCTCGTGCGGCTCGATGACGGGCAGTTTCTGGTAGCATGGTTCGGCGGTACGGAGGAGAAGAACCCGGACGTGGGTATCTGGCTTTCGAAAGGTCGCCCCGGCCAATGGAGCGAGCCGATTGAGGTGGCCAAAATCCGCGAAGATGCGCATTGGAACCCGGTTTTGCAGAAAACTGCCGACGGGAAAGTGATTTTGTATTTCAAAGTAGGGAAGGAGATTGCCCAATGGGAAACCTGGGTGAAAACTTCCTCGGATAATGGCGCCACGTGGTCGGAACCGTACGAACTCGTGAAAGGCGACAAAGGCGGACGTGGTCCGGTGAAGGACAAACTGATCGAACTTTCGAATGGCGATTGGCTCGCTGGTGCTTCGAATGAAGTGAACCGCTGGGAAGTTTTTGTTGACCGGAGCACGGATAAAGGCAAGACCTGGACAGCCAGCCCGTATTTCAAGATCGATACGATGGAAATCAAAGGCAAAGGCGCGATCCAGCCTACATTGTGGGAATCCAAGCCCGGTGAGGTGCATATGCTCGTGCGCACAACCGGCGGCGTGATCGGACGCAGCGATTCGAAGGACAATGGTAAAACGTGGTCGACCATCAAAAAGACCTCATTACCTAACCCGAACAGCGGTATTGACCTCGCCAAGCTGACGGACGGCACCCTTGTACTCGCCTACAACCCCGACGATCATAACTGGGGCTCCCGCTCGCCGCTTTCACTGATCCTGTCCTATGACGACGGCCAGAACTGGACCGACAAGGTCGATATTGCTACCGGAAAAAGAGAAGATGAATATTCCTACCCCGCTGTGATCAGCTGGGGCGATTCGGTGGCGGTTACCTACACTTATAACCGCCGTAAAATCGCATTCTGGACAGGCAGCAAGAAGGATATAGTCGACCTGGCCGCAAAGAAAAAGTAGCGTTAATAGCCCCGCAGCTCGATATCGTAAGACTCCATCATTTCAACCCGCTTACCCATCTTTTTCTGGATGATTTTGAAATGATGGACGTCTTCGGGGCAGATCAAAGATATTGCCTCACCCGGATTCTCAGCTCGTCCCGTCCGGCCAATGCGGTGGACGTAATCTTTCGGAGACCTCGGCAGTTCGAAATTGATCACATAAGGTAAAAACTGGATGTCGATTCCGCGTGACGCCAGGTCTGTCGCAACGAGCACATTCAGCTTTCCGGATTTAAACTTATTTAAAGCCTCGGTGCGTGCACCCTGGCTTTTTTTGCTATGCATGGCCATGGCGTCGATGCCATTCTTTTTCAGTTTCTCGACAAGATTATCGGCTGTCCGAGTTGCCGAAACGAACACCAATACCTGCCTCATTTGCTGCGATTTGATGATATATCTCAACAGCGGCCCCTTCCGGTCAGGATCCACGAAATAGCCTGTTTGTTTGATCAGGTCCAGGTTTTGTTCTTCCTCTTCGATTTCAATGCGAAGCGGGTTTTTCAGTTGATTTTTATTGATTTTATCCACCTCGTCTCCCAAAGTGGCGGAGAAGAGAATACTCTGACGATTCTTGGGAAGGAGGAAGAAAATGTCCCGCATTTCATCCGCAAAGCCCATATTCAGCATCTTGTCTGCCTCATCGAGTACCAAAATGCGTGTCTCCGATAAGCTGAGCGCTTTATAGGAGATCAGTTCAAGCAACCTGCCGGGCGTTGCCACCAATATTTCAACATGCTGCATGGCGATCATTTGCGGATTGATCGACACCCCGCCAAATACTGCCAGCGTTTTTACCTTGCGTGGAAGCCGCTCGCCGAAGGTCTGAAAAACCGCGCCTATTTGCACCGCAAGCTCACGGGTAGGAACCAGTACCAACGCAGTGATGTGCCTGTTTTTTGCGGGCGGCCTGTTTTGAAACGATTCCAGAATAGGCAGCACAAAGCTTGCCGTTTTTCCGGAACCCGTTTTGGCGATGCCGAGCACGTCGTTTCCTTTCAAAATGGCTGGAATTGCGGCCTGCTGAATCGGATACGGTTGAGTATAATTCTGTTCAGCAATGGTTTTTAGTAATGGTTCGGACAATCCAAGCGATTGGAAGGAAGTTGCGTTCTCCGGCATGCGGTCATTTGTTTTGTGATCGGTGCAAAGATAGGACTACCTGCGCAAATGCTACCTGTCGGACCGGCTGCCAAAAACTTTCGATCACCAGCATTTATCACAACCATGTCATACAACCGCAGGGAATTCCTTCAAATATTAGGGTTTGGTGCCCTACAATTGGGTGTAATCAGTGCCATTCCGGCCTCGGCGTGGGCGTCGTCGCTCAGCTACGGACAATTGCCGCGCAGCTCGCCGGAAGCGCAGGGGATGTCTGCCAAAGGCATTCTGGATTTTGCCAATGCCGTCGAAACCGACCGGCTGAACCTGCACAGCCTGATGGTCCTGCGCCAGGGAAAAGTAGTCGCCGAAGGCTGGTGGGCACCCTATGCGCCGGATTTGAAGCATACATTGTATTCACTTAGCAAGAGCTTCACTTCCAGCGCGATTGGTCTGGCGGTGGCAGAAGGGAAGCTGAAAGTGGATGACAAAGTCGTTTCGTTTTTCCCGGACGACAAACCTGCCACAGTAAGTGCAAATCTCGCGGCTATGCGCGTACGTGACCTGCTCAGCATGTCGACCGGTCATGACAAGGACACAACCGGTAAGCTGCGCGAGTCGGGGAGTGATAACTGGGTGAAGTCGTTTTTGGCACAGCCTGTGGAGCATGAACCGGGGACTTTCTTTGTCTACAATAGCGGGGCAACCTATATGCTGTCGGCGATCATTCAAAAACTGACCAGCCAAACCCTGCTCGAATACCTTAAACCGCGGCTTTTCCAGCCGTTAGCAATCGACGATGTGGATTGGGAAGTCGATCCGAAAGGCATTAATACCGGTGGTTGGGGTTTACGGGTGAAAACGGAGGATATCGCCAAGTTCGGTCAGCTGTACTTGCAAAAAGGGGAGTATAATGGCAAGCGTATTCTTCCTGCCGCTTGGGTGGAGGAGGCTACGCGCTCGCATATCATGTCCAAGGGCAGTAACCGCAAACCCGAGGACGACGACTGGCAACAAGGCTATGGCTATCAGTTTTGGCGCTGCCGCAATGGCGCTTACCGTGGTGACGGTGCTTTCGGGCAATACTGCATTGTGATGCCGAAGGAAGATATGGTGGTGGCAATTACCAGCGAAACCGCCGATATGCAGGCCATTCTGAACCACGTTTGGAATCACATCCTTCCGACCGTGAAGGCTACCGGTGTTCCCGCCGACAAGGGCGTTCAATCCGAAATGCAAAAGAAACTGGGTTCGCTCGCATTGCCGCTTACGCCAGGAAAACCAGCATCCGAACTCGCCGCTAAAATGAGCGGAAAAGCATTTAAGTTGGCTGAGAATGAGTTGAAAATTAATAAAGTATTCTTCGAATTTGAGAAAGGCTGGTGTTTGTTTCGCGTAACCGATGATAAGGGCGAGCACCTTGTGGTAAATGGTTTAGGCAATTGGAAAATTGGTTTGACCGATTTATCGACTCTGCCGCTCAAACTCGTTCTCACGCCCGTGCCCGGCGAAAAGAAAACCAAAATAGCCGCCAACGGTGCCTGGATCGATGACACGACTTTCGAAATGACCTGGCGCTTCATCGAAACCGCCCATTACGAAACGGTAAGGTGCAAGTTTGAAGGCGATAACCTCCAAGTCGAGTTCAAAAGAAGCCTCGCGATCATTGGAAATACCAAAGACCCGCGGCCGGTTTTGAGTGGGAAGGCGATTGTGTAGCGCACGCTGTTTGTCAGTTCAGTTTTTTATATTTGTGTGAACCAATTTAAACACAACACACTATGAGAATAACAATCGATTGGAATAAACTGAAACTGGCAATGGCTGGTAAAAGAAAAGTAGACAAAGTCACGAGGGAAAAGCAGGATACAACCGAATACCTGTTGAGTAGCAAGGAAAACAGGGAAAGATTGCTCAGAGCGATCGCAGATCTGGAAAATGGAAAGAATTTCCATGAGAGGGCGCTTATTGAAGAGTGAAGCTAATCTTTCACGATGAAGGGTGGGATGACTACCTTCATTGGCAGCACACAGATAAGAAAATCCTGAAAAGGATTAACGAATTGATAAAGGATTGCAAAAGATCTCCTTTTGATGGAATCGGAAAACCCGAGCCGTTGAAGGGAGATCTTTCCGGTTGTTGGTCCCGCAGGATAGACGAAGAGCACCGCCTGGTATATTCGGTGACACCCGATGCGATCAAGATCTTGAAATGCAGGTTTCATTATAAAAAGTGAGTCTGGCAAAATCATTCAAACTCGAAAGATTTTCATATCATTAGCATTCAAATCTTTAACAAAAACCACAAACATGAAAAAGAACATTTTCCTTGCCCTTTTGATGATGGTGATCGCATTCGGGGCGAATGCGCAGAAATTCAGGGGGCTGGATAAGAGTCCGCGTGATATCGCCTATTTCCCGGACCATTTCGCGCATGATCGCAAGGATGGCGAAAAGGCGTTGGTGAAGGTGGCATACAGCCGCCCTTTTTTGAATGGTCGTGAAATCTTTGGAAAGAAGGAGCCGTATGGCAAAGTGTGGCGCCTGGGCGCGGATGAGTCAACCGAGATCAAATTTTATGAAGACGCTACTTTTGGCGGCAAAAAGGTGAAAGCAGGTACTTACTCGATGTTCGCTATCCCGA
This sequence comes from Dyadobacter jiangsuensis, assembly GCF_003014695.1. GTDB lineage: Bacteria > Bacteroidota > Bacteroidia > Cytophagales > Spirosomataceae > Dyadobacter > Dyadobacter jiangsuensis. Next base: position 230,684 of record NZ_PYAS01000009.1, read on the forward strand.
ATGAAAAGGAATGGACGATCATTCTGAGCAGTGATGTGGATTATTGGGGCGCTTATAAATACAAGGAAGCTAACGATGTGCTGCGAATCGTGGCTTATGTGAACAAAGTAGAAACGCCGATTGAGAATTTCTCAATTGTTTTCGAAAAAGGAGCGTCCGACAGGGAAGCTAAAATGTATATGGGCTGGGAGAAGACCACAGTGCTGGTGCCTATCTCGTTCTGAGACCTTTGAAATGGCATAATTCTTTCCTTAATGTGATCTGAACCAACAAATCCACAACAATGGCAGATGTAAATGATCAGATCGAACAGTTTTTTGAAGCATATGAAAAACGGTTTGCGGAAGGGCTTGCCGGTAATCAGGTAGCGGAGGAAACGGCTACTGCATTTGCCGACTTTTTTGTCGAGGCCAGCCCGAACGGCGTCATTGGTGGGAAAAATGATCAGGAATTTCGTGATCGGGTGCCCGAAGGCTACAACTTTTACCGCACCATCGGTATTACTCAAATGCAAATCCGGCAGCTGGACATTACCGAGCTTAATGAGTTGCATCACATGGTGGAAGTGTATTGGGAATCGTTTTATGAAAAGGACGGCAAGCCGGATTCAATCGAATTCAGCGTGATTTATCTGTTGCAGCATCGGAACGGGACGCTGAAAGTGTTTGCTTATATTACCGGTGACGAACAGGCTGTTTTGAAGGAAAGAGGCCTGGTTTAGCCGTCGGATACTGGCATTATTATTGTAAAAGCTGATCGGGAGTGTGATACTCCTGATCAGCTTTTTTACATTAATATCACCAAACATGAAGAACCAGTGCTTAACGATAATTGCAATACTCGCTGTAATATCGGCGGTTAGCTGCAACAATGAAAAGAAGGAAAAAGACGAAGCAATGCAAAGCGGCGCCGATTCTGTGGTTACAGTGACCGACAGCCTCAGATTGCCTGCGCCGTTTGCGACAGAATCTGTGGAAAACCGGCCGGAAGAGGCTGGCTGGCCTGACGGCAAAATGCCCGTGGCGCCCGAAGGTTTTGTGGTAACAAAATTCGCCGACAAGCTCAATAGTCCGCGTTGGACTTATATTGCTCCCAATGGCGACATTTTCGTAGCGGAATCAGCTACGCGGAAAAGTGCTGACAGGATCACGCTCCTGCGCGATGTGAATAAGGACGGTACGCCCGAAATGCGGGAGATTTTTCTTGAAAAACTCAACAAACCGCTCGGTATGCTGGTGCTAAACGGCTTTTTCTACGTCGCTAACACCGACGGCCTATATCGCTATCCTTATAAAGACGGTGAGACCAAAATCACTTCGAAAGGGGAGAAAATAGTGGAGTTGCCGGCGGGAGGTTATAATAATCACTGGACACGAAACCTGCTGGCAAATGCAAACGGCAGCAAAATTTATATTTCCGTCGGCTCGGCAAGCAATGTGGCCGACCACGGCATCGACGAAGAAAAACGGAGAGCGAATATCCTGGAAGTAAATCCCGACGGCTCGGGTGAGCGCATATACGCGAGCGGGCTGCGCAATCCCGTAGGAATGGATTGGGCCCCAGGCTCGAATGTGCTTTGGACGGCTGTGAACGAGCGGGATAAGTTGGGCGATGAGCTCGTGCCGGATTACATTACCAGTGTGAAAGAAGGCGGATTTTATGGATGGCCCTATGCCTATTTTGGGCAAAATGAAGATCCGCGCAGGAAAGGAGAACGCCCTGACCTGATAGCGAAGACGATTGTGCCCGATGTACCCGTCGGCTCGCATACGGCATCACTGGGGCTGGTGTTTTATGACAAAACCATGTTTCCTGCAAAATATCACAATGGCGCATTCGTAGGACAGCACGGCTCCTGGAATCGCTCGACGCTTTCAGGCTATAAAGTGGTTTTTGTGCCATTTAAGAACGGTAAGCCGTCGGGAAAGCCGCAGGATTTCCTGACGGGCTTTGTAGAAAACGAGAAGAAGGTATATGGTCGACCAGTGGGTGTAACTGTGATGAACGATGGTTCATTGCTCGTGAACGACGATTCCGGAAACGTCATCTGGCGGGTGAGTGCGAAGTAGGAAATTGTTGGATATGGGAAATAGAATAGCGGCCTGGGGAATCCCCAGGCCGTTTTTTGTGGCATCACTAAAAGTTTTTTTGATTTTTCTTGCAAAAATATACCGATCAGTATATTTTTGTCATGTCAATTTCAACTCACAGACAACGCCGGTAAGTACCGGTTTTAATTTTGTCAAATAATATACCGATTGGTATATTTAAATTTAAAAAAGCAATGAAAACTACTGGAAATACAATCCTTATCACTGGCGGAAGTGCCGGTATCGGTCTCGAATTCGCGAAAGCATTTGCCGCAAAAGGTAATCATGTAATCATCACCGGTCGCAATGAGGAACGTCTGCAAAAAGCAGCGGCGCAGCTGACCAATGTAACGCCGATCGTATACGATGTGGTCGATAAGCAAGCGACCGATGAGCTTGTGACACGCCTAGAAAATGAATTCCCTGATTTGAATGTGGTCATCAACAATGCAGGTAAGGCTGCTTACTATCATTTGGATGGTGATCAGGATGCTGCAACACTGGCTGAGGAGGAGATTACTACCAATTATCTGGCTATTATCCGTCTGAATCAAAAGTTGCTCCCACTGCTCAAAAAGGCGGATGAGGCGGCTATCGTGACAGTTTCGAGCATTGCGGGCCTCGTTCCTAACCATTTCCTTCCTACCTATGCTGCGAGCAAGGCCGCATTGCATTCCTATACGCAGTCGCTGCGCATTGCGCTGGGTAAATCCACCAATGTTAAAGTATTCGAAATACTGCCTCCGCTGGTGGACACCGAGTTTTCTGCTGAAATCGGTGGTGCTACGAATGGTATTCCTGCTAAACAGGTAGCCGACGAACTCGTTGAAGCTTTTGAAAACAATACCTATGAGATCCTCACAGGCCGTACTGCTGATGTTTTCAATCTCTTTTTGAGCAATCCCACTGCCGCTTTGCAGGCGATGAACCCCGGCGTGGAGCTGCAAACAGCCTGACGGAAACCATACAGAAAGTAACCTTCAATACACAAAAATCGCAGCCGGTATGAGACAGAAAATCGCTTTTGCCATGATCATGGGGATCGTTACGACGGGGATAATTTCCTTTACTTTGATCTCTGTAAATATTGGATTTGTTGCCAATTTTTTGGTGATTTGGCTCAAATCTTGGAGCATGTCGTATCTGATCGTCATCCCGGCAATCCTGCTGATTGGCCCGAAGGTGCAGAAACTGGTCGACGACATCTTTAAAGATACACTGACTCAGGAGGTTGACTAAACGTTCCTGATGTCCTGGATCAAATAATCAAACTGTATGAAAAGAGTAGTAGTTACCGGCCTGGGGGTTATTTCTCCGCTGGGGAATTCTGTGGAGGAATTCTGGCAAAATATTGTAGATGGTAAAAGCGGTGCTGCTACCATCACTAAAATGGATGTTTCCAAATTCAAAACACAGTTCGGTTGCGAAGTGAAGGACTTTCATCCCGAAGACTATATCGAGAAGAAAGAGATCAAAAAATACGATTTGCATACCCAGTATGCGATTGCGGCGTCGGACACGGCGATCAAGGACGCAGGTTTGGACTTTGCGAATATCGATCTGGAAGACCGCCACGATATGGGCGTGATCTGGGCAACCGGAAACGGGGGTATGGGCACGTTCGAAGACCAGTTGCTGGAATTCCACGCGTCGGGTGGGGTTCCACGTTTCAGCCCTTTCTTCATCCCCAAAATGATCGTGGATATTGCGGCGGGTGTGATCTCGATCCGCCACAAGCTGCACGGACCTAACTACTGTACGGTTTCCGCATGCGCTTCTTCGAACACCGCGTTGATTAGCGCATTCGATACCATTCGCATGGGTAAAGCCAAATTGATGGTTGCAGGTGGTTCAGAAGCGGCGATTATCTACTCGGCATTGGGTGGTTTCAGTGCGGCACAGGCACTTTCCAAAAGAAATGACGACCCCGCAACGGCTTCGAGACCGTTCGATAAAGACCGCGATGGCTTTGTAATGGGCGAAGGTGCTGCGGCATTGATCCTCGAAGACCTGGAATATGCCAAAGCGAGAGGTGCCAAAATATATGCGGAAATCGTCGGCGGCGGAATGGCGGCGGATGCTTATCACCTCACCGGCACACCTCCGGACGGCATGGGCGCAGCATTGGGTATGAGAAAGGCCCTCGCCGAAGCCGGTATTACCCCCGACAAGATCGATTACGTGAATGCGCACGCGACTTCAACAGGCCTGGGCGATATGAGCGAGCTGCAAGGTATGAAAACCGTGTTCGGCGATCACCCGGTAGCGATCAGCGCGACTAAATCCATGACCGGCCACTTGCTGGGTGCGGCTGGGGCGTTGGAAAGTATCGTCAGTGTTTTGGCAGTGAAGAACGATATTATCCCTGGTACCATCAATACCGAGAACCTCGACGAGGCGATCCCGGAAGGCATGAATATCGTGTTGGGTAAATCGCTGAACCAGACTGTGAATTATGCGCTGAACAACACCTTCGGTTTCGGAGGACACACAGCGACTTCCATATTCAAAAAATACACGGAGTAGGGCATTGCCTCACTCCGTGATTTCCGAAAGGACTTCTACAACCCCGTTTTCATCGTTGCTTTTGGCGATGAAACGGGCTATTTTTTTGATATCCGGATGCGCATTCGCCATCGCGTACGAGTAATGCGCTTTTTGCAGCATCTCAAAATCGTTGAGGTAATCCCCGAATACCATCGTTTGCTCGGCTGTTACGTTAAATTTTTCCTGCAAAACTTCCATTGCACGGCCTTTGTTGGCCTTCTTGTGCGAAATATCCAGCCAGATAGGCCCGGAAACTTTCACTTGCAGGGCCTCCTCATATTTTTTGTAATGCGGGTAGCTGTTCACTTCGGAACCGGCAAGGTCGCATAATGTGAATTTCAAAAACTGGTCATCTGTAATTTCCAGCAGGTCGGGCACTACCTCGTATCTTTCGAAATAGAGTTTGAGGTGGTTGATGAACTCCTCGTCGTCATTCTCAACGTAAGCCTTTTTCTTCCCGCAGATGATCGGGTAGGTGTTTTTGATTTTTCTTGAAATCAATATCAACTCATGGGTAATCTCAGGATCGATCGCCTGGATATGGATTTCTTCACCGTTAAAAACCACATAACTGCCATTTTCGGCAGCGAAAATGACTTCGTCCTTTACCACATCGAGGGTTTTGGCGAGGTTGAAATACTGACGACCGCTGGCGGCGACGAAAATGATCCCGTGATCTTTAAGTTTTCTGAAAACAGGGAAAAAGGATTCGTGGATTTCGTGTTTGGAGTTCAAAAGCGTACCGTCCATATCGGTAGCCACCAGCCGGATGTCGGAAAATGTCATACTTGATTAAATATTGCCTTACTAATCAAGCCAAATAGGCCGACTATGGTTCCTCTTTTACTGCTTTTTTAGAATATTCGGTACTGTACGCCCACACGCCAAACGCGCATATGAAGGTCGGTAGGGCCGCCTGCCCAATCGTTGAGCCAGTTGGTAACGCCGTGCGCGTAACTGACTGCCAGCCCGAGCCGTTTGCCGGATATTTTCGCTTCGATCCGGGGACGAAAATCGAGCCCGGGAGCGAGGCCGTCGCGATCGGTGGTTTTGTCGTCTTCAAATACCTCTTTTACAACCAGGCGGCTGGAACTGCTGAGGCCAATCCCGAAATCGGCGCCGCCACGTAGCGAAAGGTTCAGGTTTTCGGCCAATGGAAAGTTGTATCCCGCACTTGGGAAAATATTGATGAAATGGTTGCGGGTGATACTGTAAGCATTTTCGGTTTTGAAAATCATGTCGTCGATCTGATACTCCTCGATATTGACACGCGCGCGGAGGTTTTCATAGCCGGCTTCCAGTCCCAGCAGGAAGTGATTTTTGAATTCGTGTTGAACAGTCAGGTTTGCACCATAAGTGTAAGTGGGTACGCTGCCTAAATAGCCGGCGGCGCTTGGCAGGCAGTTGCAGAAAAGCCCTCCGGTACTGACAGTAGTCGTTTTTTGGGCGCTGGCACCGGTAAAACGTGAAGTACCGGAGTTGATGCCGACGGAAAAAGTGGTGCGTTGAGCGAGGCCGATCTGGCAGATGAACAGGAAAGGAAGGATGGAAAGTATTTTCATGAACCTGGGTTTTTTGGAATGGAAACTGTCTGGTTGACACGATAGATCAACCAACGGTTGCATAGCGAAGCGGTTAAATTTCAATGAGAAATATCCCTTTCCGACGAACCGCCACGAACCTGACAGTATTTTTTGCTGTTTCGAAAACACGGTCCACACCACATCGACAGCCTGATGAAATTTTCGAAGTACTACCTCACCGCATTTGTTTCATTTGTGATCTGGGGCTTTTTCAGCCTCGCCCTTAAACCGTTGAAGGGATATCCGTCGCTTGACATCCTTTTTTACCGCGTGTTCATGTGCGCGGCGGTGATGGCGGTAATCAGCTTGTTTGTACGGGTAAAAGTGCTGAAAGAGAGCATCGCGGCATTCAAGGCAATGCCCGTGCAGCGGAAACGGCAGGTAGCATTCCTGACATTGATCGGCGGGGTATTGCTGACCGCCAACTGGTTTTTCTTCATTTATGTGATGAACCACATCAGCGTGAAGGCCGCTTCGTTCGCCTACCTGGTTTGCCCGATCATGACGACGGTGATCGCCTTTTTCGTACTGGATGAGAAGCTCAGCAAATGGCAATGGACGGCGGTAATGCTCAGTGTTTTGAGTTGTATATTATTGTCATTCAATAATATAGCGGACATTCTTTATAGTCTGATCGTCGCGGCTTCGTATGCATTCTATCTTGTAAGCCAGCGCAAGAATGCGGGTATCGACAAGTTTCTGGTGCTCACAATCCAGATCGTTTTTTCGGCATTGCTATTGCTGCCTTTTTATCCAAAATACAGCGCTGAGCTGCCTACGGAGGCTTCATTTTACATACTCATCACACTGATTGCGGTCGTTTTTACGATCATTCCGCTGTTTATGAACCTGTATGCATTGCAGGGGGTAACCTCTTCCACAATGGGTATTTTGTTGTATATCAACCCATTGATGAATTTCGCGATCGCATTGTTCTATTTCCATGAACCGATCAACTCGGTGCAGATTACTGCTTATTCGTTGATCCTGCTATCAATCATTATTTTCAATGAGCGGTTTATTTTCGGTCGGGGCCGAACCGCTGTTGCCTGATTTGCGATATGCAGCTGAGCGGATAAAACCGCCGAAATGGAAGGTTTCAAAGGTCAGATAGTAGCCATTGTCGTCAAAATGCAGTGGCATGTCAGGGAGTTGATCCGCTTCCACGTGACTGATATTTTTGAAGAAAACATACATAGACCGCAGCAGGGTTTTCTGCCAGATTCGATGGAGGTTTTTGTCGATATGAAAGTCGGTAAAGAGCCATAACGCACCATTTTTGAGCATTTTATCCAGCTTCCGGAAAACTACAAGGGCCCGTTCATGACTGAAATTATCGAAAAGAAATGGCGTCATGATCACGTCATATTGTGCAGGCGCGGCATAGTCCTCGATATCGGCATGAATGAACGTAATCTGATTGTCCCTAAAATTCCTTTTCCTCGCGAGATCCAGCATTTTGGAAGAAATTTCCACGTAATCGATAACCAATCCTGCCGGGTGTAGTTTTGCCATTTCTTCCAGTATCCAGCCTGTTCCCCCGCCTACGATAAGCACACGTGCAGGCGAGGTGATACAGGGCAGCAACGCCTGCTGCGCGCGGACGATCGATTTTCCGAATACCAGCCTGCTGAGTCTGTCATAGTTCGCGGCAATGCGGTCATAGTTGTTCAGCATGGCTAATGCAGGTTTTGATGTGCAAAAAAGCTGCCCGCAATCCCGCACAAAGCTTTCACAAGTAGCAGCCCATCGATCACAATCAGATAGAACAAAATGCTCTGCCGCCTTTGCAACGAAAATGCGACCACCAGCAGGCACACGAAAGGTACCATATTGAAAAGGATGGTCGGAATACCGAAATGCCGGTAAATGGCAAATGCCAGAAATGCAACGAGGCCGACGAGCAGAAGCGGTATCAGTACGGCATAGATGGTTTTCCGAAGTCCTATTCTCACGGCGAATGTTTTCAATTCGATATTCGCGTCGTCCTCATAATCCTTCATATCGAACATAATGGCGTTGACGGTGCAGAACATCCAGTTTTTAGTGAAAAGCCAAAGCATTAGCAGGGGCTCATCGACGGTTATGCCCCGTTCGATCCGCAGGGCCGTTACCGGAAAGAGGTTGACGCATCCTGCCCATACAAAGCCGATCACGAATGCTTTCAGCCAGCCAGTGTGGCGTAGGTTAAATGAAATAAGGGATTTGGGAAGCAAACCATAATACAGGATCGCGGCAAGGGGCACAACGGATAAAATCAGCCAGTAATAAATCGGCAAATGCACGATCGCATGGAAGTTTTCAACCAGATACCAGGCGCTGAGCAGCGCGCAAATACTGAACAGGAACACCTGGCTTCCCCGCACAAACCGATAATGCTGCCGGTACCATTCCGTTCGGGGATTGGCGGAAACTTTCGGGATCACCGGCCCCGAGTAGGCGATGGTGTAATAGAATACCGTTGTACAGAAAAGCAGCATGTAATAGGCTGGCGAATTGAGCGGGACATTCAGCTGAAAAGCAGTTTCCAGGGATAATGCCACCGCCAGAACTCCGACGAAGTAATTGGCAAAAAATACAAATGCGATAATCCTATTTAACATATCTGCCTGTGAACCAGTATGCCACACATGCCTGGTGCTGGAATAATATAATTAAAATATCAATTTAGAATTTTTTAAGAGCGTACGGAAAGCGTCATAGCGATTTCCTACATTAGGCAACGATATTTCTTAAACCACCAATTCCATGAAAAAAATCTATTTGCTCCTGACGCTTTGTCTCTCCAGTCAAACTACCCTTGTTTTTGCACAAAGTAAAGATCCTGTCAGGAAGGACCCTGTGGTGGAAAGCATCGTAAAGGAGGCCACTGACAATTCGCAACTGGAAAAGCTCGGCCATGAACTAATGGATGTGATCGGTCCAAGGCTCGTGGGATCGCCTCAAATGCAGCAGGCGCACGACTGGGCAGTGGCTAAATACAAAGATTGGGGTATCAGCGCAAAAAACGAAAAATGGGGCGAGTGGCGCGGCTGGGAACGCGGCGTGTCGCACATCGATATGGTGGCGCCCCGCGTGAAGTCGCTCGAGGGAATGCAGCTTGCATGGAGCCCCGGCACGAATGGTAAGACGGTAACTGCCGATGTGGTGATCCTGCCCGACGTAGCCGATTCCGTCGCATTTCAAAAATGGCTGCCTTCCGCCAAAGGTAAGTTTGTGCTGATCAGCATGAACCAGCCTACTGGCCGCCCCGACTATAACTGGCAGGAGTTTGCCACGAAAGAGTCGTTTGACAAGATGAAAAAAGACCGCGACGTGCAGACCGAGGCTTGGGCCAATCGGTTGAAAAAGACCGGTTACTCTTCCCGCGCATTGCCGCTTGCATTGGAAAAAGCAGGCGCGGCGGGCGTGGTAATGTCTTATTGGTCAAAGGGTTTTGGGGCCAATAAAATCTTTGGTGCTTACACGAAAGCCATTCCAACGGTGGATATTTCACTCGAAGATTACGGTTTGCTGTATCGTCTCGCCGAATCGGGGCATACGCCGAAAATCAGCGTTCGTGCCGATGCGAAGGAAACCGGCATAAGCCAGACATTCAACACGGTAGGGGAGATCAAAGGCACCGAAAAGCCGAACGAATATGTGATCCTCTCCGCGCATTTCGACTCCTGGGACGGCGGTAGCGGCGCTACCGATAACGGCACCGGGACGCTCGTGATGATGGAAGCCATGCGCATTCTGAAAAAAATATATCCCAACCCCAAACGCACGATCCTGGTCGGGCATTGGGGAAGCGAAGAGCAAGGGCTGAATGGCTCCCGGGCATTTGTGGAGGACCACCCGGAGATCGTGCAGAATATTCAGGCGGTGTTCAACCAGGACAATGGAACGGGCAGGGTCGTGAACCTATCTGGTCAGGGCTTTTTGAATGCCTATGAATACCTTACCCGCTGGCTTTCCAAAGTTCCGGAGCCGATCCGCACACCGATCCAGACTTCGTTTCCCGGTGCTCCCGGAACCGGCGGCTCCGATTTCGCCTCTTTCGTAGCGGCGGGCGCGCCGGCGTTCTCATTGAGCTCGCTGAACTGGTCGTACGGCACCTACACATGGCATACCAACCGGGATACTTACGACAAGATTGTATTCGACGACGTGCGCAGCAATGCGATACTGGCGGCAATTCTGGCTTACCAGGCGAGCGAAGATCCAACCAAAACCTCGCGCGACAAGAGTATACTGCCGCTCGATGCCAAAGGCGTGCCGGGAGCATGGCCTGAGCCGCGCAAGCCTACACGCCGCGGCGGATTGGATTAATCCCGTCATAACCCATTTCTGAAAGCAAAGGCATATATTGTCTTTGCTTTTTTATTAACCCGAATTTCGAGTCCAATGCAAATAGAGATCATACAGGAACCTATCGAAGACGTGCTGATCGTCCGCCCGTTCGAACAGAGTACCGAACCCGCCAACCAGGAAATGTTTAAAGCAGAAAAGGGAGAAATGTGGTGGTATTCTTCGAAAGAGCTGTGGTTAGGATTAGGAAAAACACCTAAACTCCCCGCTGTTACCAAAATTTTCCGCTCGCTTTTTTTCAAGCGAAAAGACCGTTGGCCAGCGCATATCACGCTCGACGCACGGGGGCGCGGGGCCGATTGGATCGGTTATGCGGTGAACGGGATTGTGTTGGGAGGATATGATCTTCAACTTTACAAGACAGAGCCGAAAGTGGTAAGTGCGTTTTTTAAATCAGGCACATTGTCGATTTTGGCTGATGAAGGTTCGGATGCGGAGCAGTCGGTGGATAATGCATTGAAAACGGCTCTTGTACAAATCCGCATTATGGATTTGATGAATGCGCCATCCAACCATAAAAAGCCGGCAACGCTGGCCGAATGGGCAAGGAAGTCGGGTGCGGAGCATGGCTACGCGGTGGAGATATTGGAGAAGGCGGCGCTGGAAGAACAGGGTATGCATGCATTGCTGGCTGTGAACCAGGGAAGTGATGAACCGCCGGTGATGATTGTTTCGGAATATAAGCCGGCGCATTACACCCAAACGGTGGCGCTGGTGGGCAAGGGAGTAACCTTCGATACGGGCGGCATTTCGATCAAGCCATCGGCCAATATGCATTTGATGAAAAGCGATATGGGCGGAGCTGCGGCGGTTTTGGGGACAATCGAACTGGCGGCACAACTGAAATTGCCTGTTCGCATCATCGGTGTGATTCCTTCCACCGAAAACTCAGTCGACGGCTCGGCCATGAAACCCGGGGATGTGATCGGTTCCTATGCGGGCAAAACGATAGAAGTGATCGATACCGACGCAGAAGGCCGCCTAATCCTCGCCGATGGCCTGCATTATGCCGTCAAAAATTATCAGCCGGATGTGCTGATTGACCTCGCAACGCTTACCGGAAGTGTTATCCAGACGCTTGGCTACGAAGCGGCAGGGTTGTTTACGCCCAACGACCATCTCGCGGCGGAGCTCATTCAGGCAGCCGACGAAACCGGCGAACGGCTGTGGCGACTGCCAGTTTGGGATGAATATAAAGAGGAGATCAGCTCTGATATTGCGGATCTAAAAAACTACCACGGCAAGCCGCTGGCCGGTGCGATTGTGGCCGCCAAGTTCCTGGAAGTATTCACTGCGGAACATCCCGCGTGGGCGCATCTGGACATTGCGGGGATGGCGTTTGGAGATACCGAGTTTGCACCCGGCCGTGCCGGAACGGCCTATGGTGTGAAGTTACTGATCGCGTACCTGTCGAAACTTGCGGGTTAGTGCTTCAAGCCCCGGTATAACGGAAATTTAACCGGGGCTTTTCTTGCCAAAATGGTTCTTTTTGCTAGATTTGAGAATATATGCTTTGCGGCATGGCTCGTCCGCAGATGCCGCTACCGTCCACCAAATCACATTTTATGACCCGAACTCTGACTTTTCTCTGCATTTCCACCTATTTCAAGGGCAACGATTTTTTGCAGGCGCTGAAAGACGCTGGTAACAAGGTTTTTTTGATCACCGCGAAAAAACTGGAAGATAAACCTTGGGTCAGGGATGCCGTGGATGAGTTTTTTTATGTGGAGGAAGGCGAGGATGGTACTTATAACATGAATGAGATCATCACCGGCCTTGCGTATGTGATGCGTACGCGCCCGATCGACCGCGTGGTGGCGCTCGATGATTTCGATGTGGAGAAAGCGGCGCATATCCGCGAGTATTTCCGGATTCCGGGTATGGGCCAAACTACCGGTCGCTATTTCCGTGACAAGCTGGCAATGCGTACAAAAGCATTGGAATCGGGCATTCTTGTCCCCGGCTTCTCGGCACTTTTTAATGATGATGAGATCAACCGTTTTATCGCGAAATATCCCGGCCCGTGGATGATCAAACCGCGTTCGGAGGCGTCGGCTTTGGGTATTCAAAAGCTAAGTACCGCCGAGGAACTCTGGAACACCATCCATGAACTGGGAGATAAGCGCCATGCCTACCTGGTGGAACAATACAAGCCGGGGGATGTCTATCACGTGGATTCGATCTCTTACAACGGTATTGTTATATTTTCCTGGAATAGTAAATACCTGGCGCCACCCTTTGACGTGGCGCATGGCGGGGGCATATTCCGTTCCGTTACAGTGCCACTAGATTCCTCCGAGGAGCATGCATTGCAGACGATTGCGGTGGATTTGCTGAAAGCTTTTGGATTGAAACATAGCGCTTCACACACCGAGGTAATCCGTTGCCATGACGACGGTAAGTATTATTTCCTCGAAACATCGTCCCGCGTAGGCGGCGCGCACCTTTCGGAGATGGTCGATGCCGCGTCGGGTATTAACCTCTGGAAAGAATGGGCCAGGATGGAAACCGCAGAGGCCAAGGGTGAAAACTACAAATTGCCCCCTGTACGGAAGGAATATTCCGGCATTATCATCTCACTGGCGCGCCAGGAGTGGCCTGACCAGTCGGTTTTCAATGACCCGGAAGTGGTATGGCGCATGAATGAGCCGCATCATGTCGGGCTGGTCGTAAGATCGAAGTCCCGCGACAAAGTGCTGGAACTGATGGATAAGTACGCCGCCATTGTTCAGAAAAAATACCACGCTTCCGCGCCGCCCCCAAAGAAGCCGGCGCATTGACGTTTACTTTTTCGGAGGAGGCACATTGGTAGCCAGGTAATTTTCCAGGCTTCTGAATTGCGCCGTCCAGTATTCTTCAAACAGGTTGATCCATTGCTGTACTTCGCTGAAACCATCCTGATTCAGCACGCAATACCGTTCGCGGCCTTTTTCCTCGATATTGATAAATCCCGCATTTTGGAGGATTTTGATGTGTTTGGAAACCGCGGGACGGCTGATGTCGAAATTCTCCGCGATGGCATTGATCGACCGTTTTTCTTTGGCGACCATCATTAATATCTCCCTCCGTCCGCGGTCTGCCAGGGCCTGGAAGGCGTCCACTGTTTCCGTGCTCATAAAAAATGTGCTTCGAAAGCCTTTTTAAGTGATTTGTTGACAATTTTCTTCCAGCCCATTTCCATAATGAAGCTCGTTAGCATGTTTTTCGGGCCTGTAAACCCGGTGTGTTCCAGCCGCAGCTCGGTGCCGCCATCTTTGGGTTCCAGAATCCAGGTCACGACAGTGTCCAGCGTAGTGACGCCGGGCTTTGGTCCGCCTTTAAAACTGTAAGAGAGCCTCTTCAACGGTTCTATTTCCAGGATCTTGTGATACATGATCCCATCCCAGTTTTGTGCGGGCCGTGGCTTTTGCTGAGTTTGGCATTCGAAACCTATTTCGGGTTTGAAGTCCTTCATCGGGCTCCATTTGGTGAGGATCTCGGGATTAGTAAGGCATTCCCAGATCATCTCGGGAGGATAGGGGTAAAACCATTTCAGTTTGATGTCGCGTTTCATAAAGCGTAACTTTTTAGTTACACAAATTTATATGTAACTTTTTTGTTACGCATTTTTTTTAAAAAAAAGTTTTTTGTAGAACGGTGTTACCAAAAATGAAAGTGAGCGTCTAAATGGTGGACTTAAACATCATTGATATGAAGGAGGTTGAAAATTCGCAATTGCTGAGTGCCGTAAAACAGCTGATTGAGGAAAGCAGAAGAAATGCTGCATTAGCTGTGAATGCCGAGATAACTTTACTGCATTATCATGTCGGTAAAAAGATAAATCAGGAGATTTTGAAGGACGGTAGAGCTGAATATGGAAAAAGCGTTTTGCGCGAACTCGGTTTCAAGTTAGTTGTAGATTACGGGCCGGGTTGGAGTATGAAGCATTTACTTCATTGCTCGAAGTTCGCTTCGGTGTTTTCAGACGAATCGATTGTCTCCGCACTGCGGAGACAATTTAGTTGGACACATTTGAAAACGTTGATGTATATCGAAAATGCTTTGAAGCGAGAGTTCTATATCGAAATGTGCAAGCTGGAAAGATGGTCGTCCCGCCAGTTGCAAGAGCGCATCCAATCCATGCTCTACGAACGAACTGCTATCAGCAAAAAGCCCGAGGACGCGATCATCAACGATCTCCAACTCCTGAAAAGCGAACAGAAACTAAACCCTGATCTTGTTTTCAAGGACCCTTATTTTCTCGATTTCCTGGGTTTGAAGGATGCGTATTCCGAGAAAGACCTTGAAGCATCGATTATCGTGGAGTTGCAGCGGTTCATCATTGAAATGGGTACCGATTTCGCATTCATGGCGCGGCAGAAGCGGATTACCATTGATCACCGGGATTACTTCATCGACTTACTCTTCTATCACCGGCGATTAAAATGCCTGGTCGTAGTCGATCTGAAAATGGGAGAGTTTGAAGCCGGTTTTAAAGGGCAAATGGAGCTTTACCTGCGGTTTTTGGAGAAGTACGAGAAGATACAGGGAGAGAATGATCCTATCGGGCTGATCCTATGTTCTGGTAAAAGCAGCGAGCACATTGAATTAATGCAGCTGGGTAATAGCAACATCCGCGTTGCCGATTACCTCACGGCGCTGCCTTCGCAGCAGATTTTGCAGGAGAAGCTGCATAAGGCCGTGGAGATTGCCCGCCACAAAATGGAGCAACGTGATTTGCCCAAAACAAAAACAGGCCTGCCGGATGACTAGCAGACCTGTTTTCGTTATGTTTTGAATCTGGATTAAACCAGCTTAAATGCCTGACGGCCCAGCAGTACCCAGCTCCCTTTTACTTTTTGGAATACCATTAACACACCGAGCTTCACTTGCGCAGGGTCTTTGCCCTTATTAGCTGTGTCGCCGAACAACTTGTGACGAACCAATGCGACATCGCCGGAAATGGAGATCGTCTGGTCGGTGAGATCGATTTTGGTGAACTTGGATTCTTCACTCACGAGGGCGCGGATGAACTCCTTCTGATCTTCCAGCAGGCCGTTGGAGTGGCCGTATGAGAGTGAAGGAGAGGTTAGTTTTTTCAAATCGGCCTCATTGGCGCTGATAATGGCGGTTTTGAGCTTTTCAACCGTAGCGGCAACGGCTTTTTCATCGGCGCTTTGAGCGAATACAAATGCATTGCCTATTAAAAGGAATGCCAGGAGCAAGAGTGTTTTTTTCATCGATTAATAAGGAATTAGGATAAAATTTCGGCCAGAATACTTCGGCGGTCTGCGGTCAATGGTCGGCGGTATTAAATATCAACCCGCTCCATTTTCGGGGAAAATACATGCATTACTCCCCACGCAAGCAGGTAAGCGAACCCGCATATGATGAAAATGACGTTGTATCCTCCGCCGATGTTCCCGGCAGCCTTGTAGTTGTCGAGAATAATCCCTACCAAAAGAGGAAAGAAGATGCCTCCTACTGATCCGGCCATACCACCGATACCGACGACCGAACTTACAGCCTTTTTAGGAAACATATCCGAGGCCGTTGTAAAAATATTTGCACTCCACGCCTGGTGCGCAGCTGCTGCCAGACTTATCAATACCACCGCCTGCCAAATGTTGGTTGTGTATTGAGCGGCCATAATAGGCATTACCAGGAATGCGAAAATGAGCATGGAAGTCTTTCTGGCGCGGAACACAGGCCAGCCCTTTTTGATAAAATACCCTGACAAGTACCCGCCGCCGATACTGCCCACTGTGGTTGCAGTATACACGATCACCAGCTCCGGGCTTGGTTTGGAAAGATTCAGTTTGAATGCCTCGGCGAAATAGGAGGGCAGCCAGTAAAGGAAGAACCACCAGATCGGATCGGTGAGCATTTTACCGAATACAAATGCCCACGTTTGCCGTATTTTGAAGAGTTGAAGCCACTTAACCGGTGCTTCTTTGCTCGTATCAGCTTCGTTGTCGCTGTGTATGTAGTCGTATTCGGCCTGGTTGATGCGCGTTTGTTTCGCAGGAAGTTCGTAATACCGCCACCAGAATATCAACCACACAAAACCGAGTGCACCCGTGATCAGAAATGCTTCCTGCCAGCCATAAGCGCCCAGAATCCAGGGCACCATAATGGGTGCGACCACCGCGCCGATATTGGCTCCGGAATTGAAAATGCCCGTTGCCAATGCCCGCTCTTTTTTAGGAAACCATTCAGCAGTTGCCTTGATCGCCACCGGAAAGTTACCCGCCTCGCCAAGCCCGAGAATGGCCCGCATGAATCCGAAACTGAATGTGCCCGTGGCGACCGCATGCAGCATGGCCGCGATGCTCCAGACAACCACCGAGATTACGTACCCGATTTTAGTACCGATTTTATCGATGATAGCCCCGAAACCGATCAGCGAAAATGCATAGGCAGCTTGAAATGCCATGACGATATGGCTGAAATCGGATTCCGTCCATCCGAAATCGGCTTCCAGGGTTGGTTTGAGCAGACCTAACACCTGGCGGTCGAGGTAGTTAATGGTCGTTGCGCAGAACAGGAGCGCTACTACACGCCAGCGGTAGCTGGTCTTTGGGGTCTCCACCTGGAGTTCCGCTTGTTCAGGATTGTGAGAGAGCATATTCCGTTCTTTCTAGAAGCGTTTTAAGTGTTTCAGTGATACCGTTTTGCGTAATGGATTGGAGATATTTGAGGATGGAGCTGTGTACAGATTCGATTTTATTCAGATCACGGCCCCAGATCGATTGTTCTTTCAATATTGCCTGCACCATGTCGGGCAGCGATGCCATTTGCCATTTCTGATAAAAGAACGGGGCTTTCGGGTCCTGGATCAGGTAAGGGGTGCCGTCGAGGCGGCCGTAATAGTTGTCGCCCTCTTTCTTCACGGCTTTCATGAAGTAGATATAGACCGCCAGCCCGAAAGTCATGTATTCGGGTAAATAGCCATTCTTCGCCTCGTAATTAAGGTAGGTTGGAATGACCCGCGAAAGAATCTTGGCAGAATAATTCTGGTTGATATTGAACCATTTGTGTAAAATGTGGGGGTTGCGGAAGCGGTCGGCAACCTGCCGGCTGAATGCCAGCGCGACACCCGGACGAACATCGTACGGGATGGCGGTCGCAATTTCGCTTTCCATTAAATGTGTAATAAATGTCGAAAAGAACGGGTCGTTCATCGCTTCGACCACAGTTTTGAAGCCGCACAAGTGTGCAAGCCCGCCCCCGAGCGTGTGAGGGCCGTTCAGCAGCCGCAGTTTCAGTTCACGGTATTGTTCAATATCCGGCTCGATAATCAGGCCTTCGTCAATGCCGTAGAAACCGATTTTCTGACGGATGCGCTCGTCGCCTTCGATGGCCCACAAATGATAATGCTCGGTTGTAATGAGCAGTTCATCGCGGTAACCGAGTTCTTCTTCGAGTTCTTTCAACCGCGTTTCGTCCGGTTTGCCGGGTACAATGCGGTCGACGAGCGAGTTGCAGAAGAAATTGCATTGTTCGATCCAGTCGATGAAAGCGCCTTCCAGACCGTTGCGGTGGGCGAGTTCAAGGATAATGGATTCGAGTTTTTTGCCATTATCCGCGATCAGTTCGGTCGGGATAATCACTACGCCAAAATCAGGATTGCCGCCGAATGCCACATAACGTGCATACAAAAAAGCCAGCAGTTTGCCGGGAAACGACACTGGCGGCCACTGGTAAATATCGTCCTGTACGAGCTGAATGCCGGTTTCTGTGGTATTTGAAATAACAATACTGACAGCAGGATTTTTGGCCAGATCCAGTACGAGCGACCATTGCGTTTTCGCGGAAAGTACCCGGCTGATGGCCGATGAAATGATATTTTCCTCCTTTGCTTCACCATCCTGAATGCCGCGGGAGCAAATCGTATATAGGTTATCCTGTCGATCGAACGCCTTGGTATCACCCTGGTCCGTGGATTTCACGACCACGATCCGGCCATTGAAGACGCCCTGCCGGTTAGCTTTGTCGATAAAATAGTCAGCCAGGCCACGCAGGAATGCGCCGGTGCCGAATTGCAGCACTTTTTCCGGCAGCTGGAACACGGAATCATCGGCCACGACGACGCCTGGCTGGCTCCTGAGCTGGCGTAGATTTTCCCGGAAGAGATAGCCCATAGCAATGAGATTTACTTTTTAATAACCTGTTTCAACAACCAACCGGCGAGGTCCTTACCTGCCTCGAAATTCTCGAAGCTGGTATCGATCCTTCTGCCGTCAACATATTCATTGTAGAGCCACGGGTCGCCCACAGCGAACACGGTGCCCTTACCATACCTGGAAATTCCGAAAATGACGTCGCCCTGGTCGGTCAGCAAAGGGTTGGCCGGCGGTGTAAGGGCAAGTGGTGAGAGCTCTTTGATGTAAATTTTTTCTGTGTGAGGAAAAACGGCTTTCGCCTCGGCGGGGATGAGCAGCCTGCCTTGCTCGAACTGTGTCCCTTGTACCATATTTCGGTTCTTGCTCGTAAACCGAATGCCGAACTTCGCAGCGAGTTTGTTGAAATGCGGGATTTCGCAATTAGCGGTGTCGTTGGCCATCAGTACCAGCACGCCGCCTGATTTGACCCATTTCTCAATTTCGGCAATGGATTTCTCGTCGATAAAATGCGGCTCGGGTGTTTCCTTTTTGGTATCCGGGTCGACGATGATGTAAACGTCAATGCCTTTCAAGCCGGCGGCATCAGGCGAGGCGGGGAGCGACACGGTTTGGGCACCGAGCTCACGGAATGTATTCCCCCAAAGCCAGAAGCCCGAATGCATCCGGTCTTCCCAGGTATAGTGAAATTGCTCTGGTTGGCCGGTAAGGTCTTTCCGTGTTTCGTGGTTGAAATAGTAATCCAAACCAACTGTTTTGCCTTTTCCCGCTGCATTCTCCGCCGCAATCTCCATTTCAATACTCGCAAAAATGAATGGGCCGATGCCTTTCAGATCGTTTTTGCGGATGGGCTCACTGAGGTAGTATTCGTAAGTGCCATCGCGGTAAGGCGTGCCGCCAAGGCCGCCTACACTCACGGTTTTATTTAAACTTAAAGTGCCGTTCGCTTCCTTCTCGACAAAATTTTGAAGGATTCCCTGGTAACCTTTCTTCGCATTTGCCGCGAATTTTTCAGGAATGTAGCCCAGTCGCGCGCCTTTCGCGAGCGCATATACGAACATGCACGAGGCGGATGCTTCAAGGTAGTTGCCGGCACGCTTGCCCTGGTCGATTACCTGGTACCAGGCGCCGGATGCGGGATCCTGGTATTTGGCCAGCACGGGTGCTAACCGTTGCAAATAGCCAGTAAGCTGTGTCCTGCCCGGGTGCTGTGCCGGCAGGTAGTCGAGCACATCCACGAGCGCGATGGCATACCAGCCAATGGCCCGCGCCCAGAAGCTCGGTGAGCGACCGGTGGTTTTATCGGCCCATTTCTGCTCGCGGCTTTCGTCGTAGGCATGGTAAACGAGTCCTGTTTTTTCGTCGACGGCATATTTTTCAATCAATGCGAATTGCTTCACAATGTCGTCGAAATGCTCGGGATGATGGAAAACAGCGCTGTACTCCGCCGCAAACGGCTCGCCCATAAACAGGCCGTCGAGCCACATTTGGTTGGGGTAACGCTTTTTGTGCCAGTAACCTCCTTCTTTGGTGCGGGGCTGCTCTTCGAGTTGCTTCCAGAGCAGGTCGGCGGCTTTTTTGTATTTCTCTTTGTCGGGCTGAGATTGCTGGTATAAGGTTAGCAATGCACGACCCGGCGGGATATTATCGATATTGTACTCGTCGGCACGGTAGGTGCGGATGCTGCCGTCGGGGCGCACGTACTGGTCGATGTCCTTCCGGATGTATTCGAAATATTTGCCTTCGCCGGTGCGGTACCACACTTTTTCGATGGCTTTCAGCATTAATCCCTGTTCGTAGTCCCATTTGGTTGCCGTGTTTTTGCCGACAAGAATCGAATCTTTATGATTAGCCATGAAAGAGTCGGCCATTTGACGAGATAGCGGCAGTTCCTGTGCAAACGACGATATTGTCGTAAAACAGGCGATCCAGAGGGGAATTTGACGGAAACGAGGTAGAGAAATGTCCATTTGAAACGGGTTATGGCTTTGAAATATGGACAAAATCCTCGCGCATAGGCGTGAAAATGTCCACCAGCATACCAGCCGAAAGACACAATGCACCATGCACAACGTGCGGCGGAATGTAGTACACATCGCCCTGCCGCAAAACCTGCTTCCGCTCACCGATCGTGATTTCGAACTCGCCGCTTTCGACGTAGCTCATCTGGGTGTGGAAATGGTTGTGCAGCGTGCCGATCCCGCCTTGTTCGAACGCGACTTTGACCATCATCAGGTTATCGTCGTAGGCCATGATCTTGCGTTTCAGCCCGCCTCCGAGGTCTTCCCAGGCGATTTCGCTGTCGGACACGAATTCTCTTGCTTTCAATGCTTCCATCATCTGAGATCGCCGATCAGTACCGGGTCCATGTCTGTATAATCCTTGTTTTCACCGGCCATTCCCCAAATGAATGCGTAGTTGGAAGTGCCGCAGCCAGAATGGACCGACCATGGCGGAGAGATCACCGCCTGCCGGTTGGCTACCCACAAATGCCGGGTTTCCGAAGGTTCGCCCATTAAATGCAGTACCCGCTGGTTTTCAGGTACATCGAAATAGCAATAAGCTTCCATGCGCCGGTCGTGCACGTGGGAAGGCATGGTATTCCAAACGCTGCCCGTTTGCAGTACCGTAAGCCCCATCACGAGCTGGCAGCTCTGAATACCGTCCAGGTGAATGTATTTATAAATGGTGCGATGGTTTGATGTTTCCATGCTGCCGACAGTCGCCGGCGTTGCGTCTTCTTTGGTAAAAAGTCGCGTAGGGTGCGTATGGTGCGCGGGTGAGGAAAGCAGGTAGTAAGCAGCTGGTTCCGAAGGGTTTTTGCTGGAAAGCAGTACTTCTTTGGTCCCTTTTCCTACATACACACAACCCAGTTTACTGATCTCGAAACGCTCGCCATCGGCAATTACTTCGCCATCGCCGCCGATATTGATGATGCCTATTTCGCGTCTTTCGAGGAAATAGGAGGCTTTCAATGTATCGAACACCGGGATTGCCAGTGGTGTGGCCAGCGGAATGGCCCCGCCGATGATCACGCGGTCGTAATGGCTGTACACGAAATGGATCTCGCCATCCCGGAAAATATCTTTGACAAGGAAATTGTCGCGCAGGGTATCGGTATCCATTTGCGCTACTTCTTTCCGGCTGCTTTCAAATCTGATTTGCATGTATGCGGCTGCTTTTGAAGTTCTTTGTATGAATAGGTTTGATTAGCGGCCCATCCAGCCGCCGTCGACGGTCAGAATGGTGCCATGCACATAACTTGCGGCTTCCGAAGCGAGGAATAGCGTCGGGCCTTTGAAATCCTCCGGTAGTCCCCAGCGCCCTGCCGGGATACGGTCGAGGATCGACTTGCTTCGCACGGGATCGTTGCGTAATGCTTCGGTATTGTCGGTATTGATGTAGCCTGGTGCGATGGCGTTCACATTCACGCCTTTTCCGGCCCATTCGTTGGCCAATGCTTTCACCAACCCGCCGATGGCGCTTTTGGAGGCTGTATAGCCAGGGACATTGATGCCGCCCTGAAATGTGAGAAGCGATGCCGTAAAAATGATTTTACCTGACCCGCGCGCGATCATTTCCTTCCCCAGCTCGCGTGCGAGAATGTAGGGCGCATCCAGGTTGATATTCAGTACTTTGTCCCAATATTCATCGGGATGTCCGGCGGCTGGTTCGCGAAGGATAATGCCTGCATTATTTACAAGAATGTCTATCACCGGGTGCTCTTTTTTGACCTGATGAATAAACTGATAAAGCTTTTCACGGTCGCCCAGATCGGCCTGATAGGGATAGAACTGCCTGCCTGTCTGCCGGATAGCGCGTTCGGTTTCATTTCCCTCCTTAAATTCCGAAGAAGCGACGCCGATAATGTCTGCTCCGGCTTCGGCGAGCGCTTCGGCCATGGCCCTTCCGATGCCGCGATTGCAGCCGGTTACCAGCGCAGTTTTTCCGGTCAGATCAAATAAATTAGCGGTATTCATTAATGGATTTATGATTTGTCTTTTTCGGGGTATCCGATAATTTTAGCGTCGGTAATAAATAGACCCGAACCAAACGATGTTAGACTGAATAATCAGAAAAATCAAATAACGAATTGTCTTTTTTTGTGCAATCGTTATCGGGAACGTTGTCAGTTGCGCCGGATGATTGTAAATTTTAAGATAAATTGGCAGTCCGGCAGATCAGGGAAGAGGTTAGCAGGATGTTTTGAAACGAATAATAAGTTGGAATAAACCAATTTTTTCCATTGGAGACCATCACCATCAAGGATATTGCAAAGGCACTGAACCTGTCGACCTCGACAGTCTCTCGTGCGTTGAGAAATAGCTACGAGATTAACCCCGAAACCAAAAAGCTGGTGATGGAGTACGCCGAGCGGATGAACTACCGCCCCAACCCCATTGCATTGAGCTTGAAGGACAGCAAAAGCAAATCGATAGGCGTCATTATCCCCGAAATTGCAAACCACTTTTTCTCACAGCTTATCAATGGTATCGAATCGATAGCTTATAACCTGGGTTATCATGTGGTGATTTTTCAAAGTCATGATTCTTATGAGAGGGAAGTAGCGAATACAAACTATTTGGTTTCCAGACGTGTGGATGGACTTCTGGTATCGCTGGCCAGCCTCACGACCAATCTCGTACATTTTCAGGAGTTAATGGAAAAAGGGCTGCCGATCGTTTTCCTCGATCGCGTGCCGAATGATATCGAGACGCATAAGGTTGTAGCCGACAATTTTACGGGAAGCTACGAGGCTACCGAGCACTTGATCCTCTCAGGGCGCAGGCGAATTGCGCATCTTACCAGCCCTATTTACCTGTCGATCACCACCGAGCGGCTTGCGGGTTATAAAAAGGCATTGGAAGATTATGGCATTCCATTCGATGAATCGTATGTCAAATATTGCCTTTATGGCGGTAAAATAGAGGCTGAAAATGAAGCCGCGATAGAAGAGCTGCTCAGTTTGCCCGAGCCGCCGGACGCCATATTTACGGCCAGCGACCGGCTTACTACCGGGTGTATGTCGGTATTTCAGAGAAAAGGCATTCGTGTGCCGGATGAGGTAGCGATTGTCGGCTTTACCAATATCAGCGTGGCCAATTTGCTTAACCCGCCATTGACGACCGTCATGCAACCCGCGATGGAAATGGGGCAGCAGGCTGTCGAGCTGTTGATCAGGCTGATTGAGCATCCTCAAAAAAACGATCAATTCGAAACGCGTTCACTTAAAACTGTATTGACGATCCGGGAGTCGTCTGTCGGAAAAACGGTAGTTTAGCGAAAAAAAACGCATTACGGATGATCAGCCTTCGCATTGATGGAGCATTGTTCAATTACAGGGTCGCCGGGGTGGCGGTGCTGAATGGCAAGGTGCTTCTGCATAAAACTCCTTCCGATAATTTCTGGACACTTCCAGGCGGACGCTGCGAGTTGTTCGAATTTTCAAAAGACACCTTGCAGCGCGAAATGCAGGAGGAAACCGGTATGGATGCCGAGGCCGGCGAAATGCTATGGGTTTCCGAGAATTTCTTTCTGTATAACGGCGATAAATACCACGAAATAGGTTTCTATTTTGAAATGCAGATTAAAAACTTGCCCTCCCAGGACGATTTTCTCGGCGTGGAAGGGCAGGATGAATTGTTATTTCACTGGCACGATGTGAATGATTTACATTCGATTCGCGTCTATCCGGAATTTCTTGCGGATGCGCTAGCGAAGAAGCCTTTGGAGAAAGGACATTATAACTCGGGTTATCTGGATCTCGACGCCGTGAGCGTTATTCCGTCATAAATCGCCAGGTGACATTACCGACTGTATTCGGCTTGCCTTTTTCAGTAGAAGAAATGGTGCCTTTCAGTTGTCCGCCCTGCCGCTCGACTTTAATGGTACGCCAGGAGAACGCACCTTTTTCGTAGGCAAATGTCTCGCCATCGTCGTCGTAGAGGTCATAGCTGGCATTCTTTTCACCATAATGCCTGATTTCAATATCCGTTTTGGCTCCCGCCCGTGGCGCGTGAAGCAGGGCGGGCATCATGGGAATAATGCCTCCATCTTTCACAAAAACCGGGATTTGATCCAGTCCGGGCGTAACGGTAATCACCTCGCCGTCGCCAGCCAGTTTGCCGGTGTAGAAATCGTACCATTTGCCTTTGGGCAAAATTACTTTTCGGGTAATCTGCCCCGTGAAAAGCGGCGCCACGAGCAGGTACTTGCCGGCCATATATTGGTCTTTCACTTCGCGGGTGACAGCCTCTTCATAAGGATTTTCTTCGAGATTAGTCGCCGTTTTTTCCTTTTTCATGTTGATGCCAAAACCTTCTTCAAGGTTCATTCCGCGGAAAGGCGGCGTGCCGTTGTAATGGTATTTCGCGAATTCGGAATACCAATAGGGCATCATACGCATCCGCAGTTCGGCCAAAGCCTTGATTTGCGGCGCAACTTCGGGGAATGTCCACGGCTGCATGCTGCTTGACCATGCGTTGATCATCGCCATCGGTGAAAAACACACCGTCTGAAAACGCCGGAGCCATTCTTCGGCCGTTTTCGATGCGCGGACCTCGGGCGTCCACAGCACACCCGCATAACCGCTGTTGATGAGCGCGGTAATGAAGTCTTCGTGGCTGTAATTGTCATTATAAATCACATAAGGAAACGGCGCCCCGCCTGCGTTGGATGCGCGCACGAGTCCGTATGTACGCATATTGTTGCGCCGGAACATTTCAAAACTGTGTTTCTGAACGAGCAACCCATAAGTCTGGCGGATCTGTTCGGACGAGTGGCCCGACGGGAATGTGGCCACATCAGGCCAGAGGTAGGAGTCGAATCCATCCACTTCGTCGATCTTGTAGCCGCTGACGCCGATTTTAAGATGCTCTTTTTCAAACTGGTCAAAGAGAATTTTGCGGGCTTGCGGCATCGAAAGGTCGGGCACAATACCGTTCCATACCGTGTGAGAACCCGTGTAAGGTGCTATTGTCTTATAAATGGAGGCGTCGGGCGAGACGTACGGGTTCGTCCAGAGATTGATTTTGACACCCATTTGATCCATATCCTTTACAAAACCCGCCGGGTCCGGGAAACGGGAGCGGTCCCATTCGAATGTGCAGGGATAGGACTTCGTTTGCCATCCCGGTTCAAGACCGATAAAATCGAGCGGGTACCCCTTTTCCTCAAATGCTTTCGCCTCCTGTTTCACCTGGTCGGCTGTGTAGAGCCGGTGAACGCGCTGCGTGAAGCCCAGGCCCCAGCGCGGCGGCAAGCACCCTCCGCCACTCAGGAGATTGAACCGTTCGATCGCATTGACGGGCTTGGGGCCGGCGAAAACGTAGATTTCAATGCCTTCGGCCGGAATCAGCATTTCGACCGCGTCGGAATAAGGGTGTGCTTCCCAATTCTTGTCGGTGTTGCGGTCCATCACTTTTGGCGGATTCTTGCTGTCCTTGCGTACGCCCGAGCCCGCGTATACGTCGATATACTTGGCGGAATTGATGAAGACGCCCTAACCCAGCGACGATACATAAAAAGGCACCGGTGCATGTGTGCGGCCATTATCCGATTTACCGTAATGATCGGCGTGGAGCTGCATAATGCGGCCACGCTGGTGGATGGTCTGGAAATTCAGCCCGAAACCATAAAGCTGCTCGTTCCGCTGCAAAGGAAGGCGGAGGTATGATTTGCCATTATTTAATTGAAATGCAATGGCCGATTTGTCGAGCGGAAACTCCTGCTTGGTCAGTTTCGCAAGCGCGGGGGAGGCGGTAGTTTCCGCCGCTTTCAGCAGATCATAGGCATCCGGTTTGCCCGCGGTACCCTTCCAAACACCCGGATGGATCTCCTTCCAGGTGATAATTTGCCCGAAAAGCAGGGAAGGAATAAAAATGAAAAATAATGTCGAAAGGGTCAGGTTAAGGTGGCGCATGGCGTTTAGTAGCTCTTGAATCAATGTAATAAGTGGATATTGATTTTTTATACTAGTGGTAAAATAAGTCTATTAAATTTGTAGGATAAATAGGATAATGTTAAATTTGAGCTTCGAAATCAGAAGACCCCTGGCATTATGTACTACGAAATTGAAGACGAACTGGGCAACGTGTCCACCTTACAACTGAAACAACGGATTGCGGAAGAGCTGATTGAGCCGCCTAAAAAGGATGAACTGGCACCGCTGTTTTATCTCCGGAACGAGGAAGGGTTTCCGGTGACATCGCTGACGGGCGCTCCGTCGGACAGCGACTTGCGGTCGGTCCTCGATCTGGTGCGTTTCAAGCCGCTTGTTCTTAGTTTCTATTGCAACTGCTGGGGAAGTTACGCGCCCAAACATCTGGAAGTTCTCAAGGCGCTCGCGCCGCAGGTGGAGGCTTTGGGTGGGCAGCTGCTGATACTGACCAATGAGTCTCAAAAGGAAATCGGGCGCATTGCCAGGAAGCTGGACACCGGCGCGCTGATTTACCACGATAAAAATTACAACGTCGCGCGTTCCTATGGTGTGTTTTCTGAAACCTCTCCGATCTGGGACCGCATTGCGGGGATTTCGGAAGAAGTTTTCACGCCTTCGCTCTTTGTCCTGGGCCGCGACCGCCGGGTGGGTTACGCATTTGTAGATGAAAACTTTGACAACACGCCAGACGTTAAAACTGTTTTGAAAGCGGTTTACGACGGACGACAATAGAAATTACATATTTGGCATTCATACCGTGTCAGCCAGGCAACCATGCATTATCTTTGGTTTTGCCGCTGACACGGTATTTGTTTAATACGATTTTTGGATATGTTATTGAAAAACAGGTTGCAGTCGAAGCTTCCCAACGTCGGGACTACCATTTTTACTAAAATGTCGGCACTGGCCGAAGAGCACAAGGCGCTGAACCTCGCGCAGGGTTTCCCGGAGTTCGATTGCTCGCCTGATTTGCAGCGGCTGGTCGACAAATATGTGCGGTCGGGTAAAAACCAGTACGCGCCCATGCCGGGTGCATTTCCGCTGCGGGAGGCGATCGCCCGAAAGACTTTCGAAGCATCCGGTCATGAATATCATCCCGTGACAGACATTACCGTCACAAGCGGTGCTACCGAGGCACTATTCGTGGCAATCAGCACCGTAGTGCATCCGGGCGATGAAGTGATCGTGTTCGAACCTGCCTACGACAGCTACGTGCCGGCCATTGAGCTCAGCGGTGGCGTCCCGGTTTTCGTAACGCTCGATCCGCAATACGATTCGATTGATTGGGAAGCTGTCAAAGCCCGCATTACCGAAAAAACGCGCGCAATCATTATCAACACACCGCATAACCCGACCGGCAAGGTGTGGGCGGCGTCCGATTTACAGGCGCTGGCCTCGCTCGCAGAAGAGCATGATTTGATCGTGATTAGCGATGAGGTTTATGAATACATTGTTTTTGACGGACGGGAGCATACTTCGGTGGCGTCCATTCCTTCGCTGGCCGGGCGCAGCTTTGTTTGCGGGTCCTTCGGGAAGACATTTCATACCACGGGCTGGAAACTGGGCTATTGTCTGGCGCCAGCGCAACTTACCGCCGAGTTTCGGAAAATTCATCAATTCCTGGTATTCAGTGTGGTTACGCCGCTTCAATTCGCGGTGGCCGAATATTTGAACGAACCTGAGCATTATTTGTCGCTCTCTGCATTTTACGAACGCAAGCGGGATTTGTTTAATGAGGCGATCAAAGACATTGGTTTTGTACTCAAACCCTCCGAAGGCAGCTTTTTTCAGAACGTATCTTATGCGAGTTTATCGGATGAAAATGATCTTGCATTAGCGGAGAGGCTTACCAGGGAAGTCGGGGTTGCCTCGATACCTGTGTCCGCATTTTATGCCGGTGAAACGGACTTCAAAACGCTTAGGTTTTGTTTTGCCAAGCATGATGAGACGCTGCTGAAAGCCGCAGGCTTGTTGAACGCCGCACGTTGGTAAAAAGATTGCAGAAGACCGGGTGGAAGTTCATAAATTCGAAAAAAGTCGTAACTTAATCTGACAAATTTCGGACGTATGAAAACGATACAGTATCAAAAGTACGATGAAGTTGCTCCATTGCGGATAGCAGAGGAGCCCGAAGTATTGTATGTTGCCCGGAAAACGGTCGATATGTTTCCTGTCGAGCGCTTTCAGGCGCTTTCTGCCAAGCTGCCATTTACCCAGTTGGAATGGGCGGAGATATTGCATGTAAGCGACAGGACCTTGCACCGGTACTTGAAAGAAGACAAGGCTTTTGAGGGGCTGTATGCCGAGCACCTATACCAGCTTGAAAATATGGCGGATCTGGGCCTTGAAATATTCGGCGATGCGAAGGCTTTTGAGCAATGGCTTCGCACTCCGCGGGAAGTTCTTGGAGAAACGCAGGATTTTTCCACGCTCCGTTCATTCTGGGGCGTGAAGCTGATTTGCAATGAACTCGGGCGCATGGAGCATGGCGTGTACATATGATTGCGTACCGCCTTGCTGCGAGGGCTTACATTGATGATTTGTCGGGTACAGGTGCCAAGTTGTTTGGCGGGCGCTGGAATCCGGTAGGTTACCCCTGCATTTACGCTAGCCAGAATCTTTCACTGGCATTACTTGAAAAATACGTCCATGCCGAATTCCGGGAATGCATGGAGCGGCTTGCATTGCTTCAAATCACGATTCCTGATGATGATAGTCTGGTTTTTCATGTTGACGACCGGCTGTTGAAGAAGAATTGGATGAACGACATTTCCTATTCTCAATGGATTGGTGAACAGATTCTCACCGACCCTGAAATCATTGCGTTCACCATGCCATCGGCGATTGTTCCTTCGGAAAGGAATGTGATATTGAATCCACTCGCTAAAAGATTCGGCGATATTCAGTTTATGCCGGCTGCAGATTTCTCAGCAGACTTGCGTTTGCTTGCCAAACTTTTGTCCAGAAAACCTACTTCTTAAACAGCAGCGCTTTGATCGGCTGAATG
Organism: Dyadobacter jiangsuensis; assembly: GCF_003014695.1. GTDB lineage: Bacteria > Bacteroidota > Bacteroidia > Cytophagales > Spirosomataceae > Dyadobacter > Dyadobacter jiangsuensis. The sequence goes on from NZ_PYAS01000009.1 coordinate 260,305, forward strand.
CGTGTGATGATGAGCGTTGGAATGAGCAGAATCGCGGCTGTGATCATGACTGCGACTACGTTGACCATCGCGAAAATGCCCCAATCAAATACAATAGGGACGGTGTCCATGTAATAGTTGACCGGGTCGAGCGGGATGAGTTTAAACTGGTATTGCAGCCAGCATAGCAGCAGCGCGGCCACATTACCGATTATGATCCCCTTGCGCAGCATATCGAGGCCGACCTGAAAAAAGATCATCCGGATTTGCCGGTTAGGGCTTCCGAGCGTTTTAAGCAATCCGATCAGCGGTGTTCTTTCCATAATGATCACCAGCAGTATCGAGATCATATTAAAACAGGCCACAAAAAGAATGAGCACCAGAAAAACGGCGGTATTGCGGTCGAGCAGGACGAGCCAGTCGAAGATTTGCGGAAACAGGCTGGTGACTTTTTGCAGGAACAAGCCCGGCGGGAGCTCGCGACGGAGCTTGTGTGTTACCAGATCGAGGTTGTGGAAGTCTTTGAGATAAATTTCATAGGTTCCGACAGAATCTGCGCCCCAGCCATTCAGCCGCTGTACGAGGCCGATATCCCCGATTATCAGGTTATTATCAAATTCCTCCATTTCGGTTTCATAAATACCGGCAACCACCAGCTTACGGGGCCGGGGCGGGTTTTGAAGCGAATACATGATCACATCGTCGCCGGTTTTCAGTCGCATTTGCGTAGCGACTTTCCGGCTGATCAGGATTTGGGAAGAGTAACCGTATTTAATTGAAGAGGAATCGGTTCGATCGATCAGCTTACCTTCTCTGAGGTTGGGTTTGAAAGTTTTCCAATCATAATCCTTGCCCACTCCTTTGAGAATTACTCCTTTGATTTCATCCGGCGTTTTCAGAATGCCCGATTTATGTGCTACGGCTTGCCACCGCGCAATTTCGGGGATTGTCGGCAGTATTTCCGACACCGCATTTTTGACCGGCAGCGGGGCTTCTTCGTAAGTATTCCCCTGCGAAAAGGCATTTACATTAATATGTGCGCTGAAAAGGAATATTTTTTGCTGGATGGTTTGCTTGAAGCCGAGCAGCACCGCAAATGCGATGATTCCAACCGCAACGCCGATGGCAATACTGGCCACGCCGATTCGCGAAACTGTGGCAGAAAATGATCCTGCTTCGTTGTGGCGTATCCGTTTGGCGATGAATGAGGGGAATTGCAAGAGGAATCTGTTCTTTAAATTAGTTGTTGACAAAAATAGGAAAAAACCTTAGCGGTTCGAAAAAGGCATTTTTTTATTAAGTTTCCTGTCTTGATTTAGCCCAAAGACATACCGAATCGAAAAACATATCACCGTCCATGCCATTAATCAAAGTTGCTTCCGGAGTAGTAAACCAGACACCCATGGCCTGGGAGGCCAATACCCGAAATATCGTCGATGCGATCAGGGAAGCTCGGAAACAGGATGTAAGCCTGCTCTGTCTGCCAGAACTGTGTATTTCCGGTTACGGCTGCGACGATTATTTTTTCGCTCCCGACATGGTGGAACAAGCCCAGCATTGCCTGCTCGAAATTGCAGAAGAAACGGCTGGTATGATCGTGGCGGTGGGTTTGCCCTTGCGGCACAACGGAAGTTTGTACAATGCGGCCTGCCTGATTTCCAACAAGCAGATTGCCGGTTTTTACTGCAAGCAAAACCTGGCCAACAACGGTATTCATTATGAGGCGCGGTGGTTCAGGCCGTGGCAGCCCGGCGTGGTGGAGAGCATCGAGGTCAATCAGATGTTTTACCCGATCGGTGATCTGATTTTTGATGTGGCCTCAGGCCCGATCATGGGCGGGTCGCATGGTGTGAAGATCGCATTCGAGATTTGCGAGGACGGCTGGGTCGCCAACCGTCCCGCACGCAGGCACTACGAGCGGGGCGTCGACATTATCCTGAACCCCAGCGCGAGCCATTTTGCGTTCAACAAATTTATGGTGCGCGAAAGGCTGGTTGTGGACGCTTCCAGGTCATTTTCATGCAGTTATATTTATACCAACCTCCTGGGGAATGAGGCTGGAAGGGCTGTGTACGATGGGGATGCGATGATCGCTTCGAATGGCGACTTGCTCGCTTCCAGCCCGCGGTTCAGCTATGAAGATTATGTGATCACGACAGCCGTGATCGATACGGAGTATACCCGGTTGAGTCAGGTACAAAGCAAGATTGCTATCCCGGCTAAGGAACGGACATGGCGCATTCCCGCCCGTTTCGACTTCCCGGACATCGAGCCGGTGTTGCCGCAGCTTCCGGACATTGAGCCATTTGAAAAAGGTGGTGCATTAAAGGAGGAGGAATTCGCGCGGGCCGAATGCCTTGCATTGTTTGATTATTTGAGAAAGAGCCGCTCCAACGGTTTTACTATATCGCTTTCGGGCGGGGCGGATTCCTGTGCCTGTACAGCGTTGTGCGGACTGATGATCCGGCTCGCCGACGAGAGCATCGGCATGGATCGCTTCAAGCAGAAGCTGTCGTACATCAAGGATATTCAATCGGCTAAAACAGAGGAAGATCTTGCCAAAGTTTTGATCCACAATATTTACCAGGGAACTGAGAACAGCTCTTCCGACACGCTCGAATCTGCGCAATCGCTGGCTGAGTCGATTGGCTCTACCTTTTATAATGTGAATATCAATGGGCTTGTTGAGACCTATAAAGGCCTGATCGAGAGCCAGATTGGCCGGAAGTTGACCTGGGAGCAGGATGATATCGCGTTACAAAACATCCAGGCGAGGGTCCGTGCCCCGGGCGTGTGGCTGCTGACCAACCTCTCGAACCACCTCTTGCTCGCTACATCGAATCGCTCGGAAGCGGCCGTTGGCTATGCTACCATGGATGGTGATACTTCCGGCAGCATTAGTCCGCTCGCGGGGATCGACAAGCATTACCTGCGTCAATGGCTCCGCTGGCTCGAAACGGTCGGATGTGAAGTGAAAGGTAAGCACATCAGGATCGAAGGTTTGAAAAAAGTAAATAGCCTGCAACCCACCGCTGAACTGCGACCACTCGCACAAACGCAGACGGATGAGGCCGATTTGATGCCCTATGAATTTTTGAATGATCTGGAAGGCTTGGCTATCAGGGACAAAAAGTCCCCCTTGGAATCGTACAAAAACCTTTATGTGCGTTACAAGGGAGTTTACAGCGTCGAGCAGCTTCTCGGCTGGACAGAGCGTTTCTTCAAACTATGGAGCCGCAACCAGTGGAAGCGGGAACGCTACGCGCCATCCTTTCATCTCGACGACCGCAACCTCGATCCACGTTCCTGGTGCCGTTTCCCGATTCTGTCGGGCGGATTTGAAAAAGAACTGGCGGCGTTGCGCGCTTACGTGAATGGAGCAGCGGTGCAGAACGGTCGGAAGCGGATTGGGTTTTAGTACTATATTTTATTCAAAAACCGAATCCCGGCCTGGAAGCCGATCCAGCCGTAGACTTTGCTGGACCCGTTTGGGGTTTCCCCTAGCCAAATGGGAGAAAGCCCTTTTTTTCCTTCCGCATTTATCAGGCCGGAGTGTTTGGAGAAGAAGGTGTTGATCGACGGGCCGACGAAAAGTGCAAACCGCGAGCCGAACTTCTTCTCCATGCCTAAGGCAAATTTGACCAGCCCCTGGCTGATACCATCCTCGGAGGAGTTATGTTCGAGAAACACGATGCTTCCGGTTAGATCGGCATTGGCGCTCCAACCTTTACCCAGGTTTTGAGCCGTCCCGAAGCCGTAACCAATGGAAAAGATTGGTTTGTCTTTCACCCCACCGCTGAAACCGAGGTTGAAAATGTTGTAGAAACGGCTAACCCCGGTCTTGAATGCGGTATTGAAGTAGTTGAACTCATCGGTGGAGAATTCGTAGCGGCGGTAACCATTGCTATGGACCCAGCTGAAAAGCCCGAATGGAACGGTTGCCGTAGAGTCGGAGTAATTAACGGCGCCGATCTGGTGGCCGCTTTTGACTATATGCGCATAGTTATAACCGGAGGAAAACTGGTAACCATGCAGTTCGCCGACAATTACGTTACCCACCCCGGCCACCTGAAAACCGGTAAAATTACGGCCTATGTAGTTCAGCAAATGCGTTCCCTGGAAGCCCGTGAAATTGCCCAGAGTCATGTTCAGTGCGTTGGCATATTGAAAGCCGACGACGTCGTTGCCGACGATGTTAATTGCCCCCGCGAACTGAAACCCCGTGACATTCCCCCGCACGACGTTGATCAAACTACCAATTTCGAATTTAGACACACCCAGCGAATAACCGGCGATGAGGTTAATGGAATAGTCATTGACGATATTCCCGCTCAGCCCATGGTTGGTCCCCAGAAACGGCAAAACAGACGCCTGGAAGGGCGCATGCAGCGTGTCCTCGATGTTACGGGTGTGAATGGCTTGCTTCGCGGATGCGAATGCACCGACAAACTTGTTTTGAGCGCGCCGGTATTTTTTGCGAAGCGCCTCATAGTTGGCCCAGGTAATGGCTTTGCCGCTCGCCGAACTATCAATAAATATCGTATCCCGTGGCAAATCCATTTTTGCCACTTCGAACTGAGGTACGGCCACTTTGGTATGCAACGAGTCTACCTGTACGGGGGTATGCACGGCCACCTTACCAGGGATCGGTTTCAGGGTGTCGGGGTTAAGCGAAATTTGTAAATAGGTGTCTTTGCGTGTGGGAATGGGGATGGATTTGCCAATGTAATCCTCCTTCCTGATTTCCAGCCGGAGTGAGGAGCGGGCTGCCGGAAGGCGTATTTTGTAATAACCATATTGATTACTCACCGCCGAAGCGAGCGTAACCGATTCGTAAATACTTGCATTAGCCAGTTTTTTGCCGGTTTTATTGTCGATAATGTAGCCGTTGAGGTCGAAGTTCTCGGGCTCTTCCGGCTTTTCGGTTTCCGGCTTTTTTTGTAGGATAATATAATGTCGACGCTCCTTGAATGTGACCTTGTCTTTGAAAATCGCCACCAATATTTCCCGGATGCTTCGATTTTCGGCCTGTATCGATACACGGCTTTTAACGTCGATCATATCGGGGCTGTACGAGAAACTGAAACCACCCGCATTGCCGATTTTTCGCAGCGTCTCGTCAAGCGGTTGGTTGGTTACTTTCAAATTAATGCGCTTTTCCAGCAATTCCTGGGCCGAAATGTGGCCGGGAAGCAGGCAAATGCAAACACACCAGAAAGCAAGTCTGTAAAGTATATTCAAAGCAGGATAACTTGTAGTTTCTATTGGCAACCGTTCCCGTCGAGCCAGTAAACCTTGCCTTCTTTCCGGAGATTGAGGTCGAGGGTTTCGGCGATGACGGACAATGTGGCGTCTACCGGTTCTTTTTCGAAACGGATGGTGAGCCGGCATTGGGCGATCTTCTCATTGGAAAGCCGCACGTCCACGTGGTAACCGTCGCGGATCGACGCGACGACATCTTGCAGATCGGCCGCATTGAATTCGTAGATCTGCGTGCGGTAGCCCATCATATTCATATTGGCTTGCAGGCTGCGGATCGAATCTTTCAGTACTTCGGCGCTTTGCCCTTTCACGAGTTCGACACGGTGTGAGTCCTTGGTGACGCGCACTTTCCCGGTCGCGACGTCCACCCGCACAGGAGCCTCGCTATATGCTTTTACATTAAAAGACGTTCCCAAAACGCGGATCTCGGTGCCATTCGCCTGAATCACAAAAGGGTGCGCAGCATCGGGTTTCACATCAAAAAATGCTTCACCCTGCAATGAAACCGTCCGGAGGTCACCTTTGAAGTTTTCAGGGTAGGTTAGTCTGGAATTGTAATTGAGAAAAACCTTGGTTCCATCGGGAAGGAGTTGCTCCTTCGTATTGTCGGTTGTGGCAACATGAAGCGATTCGGGTGTTTTTTCGGAGATAAGGAAAAACCATCCGAACGCTGTTACCAGAATGGCAATCACAGCAGCAGCCCAGACTGTTACCGGCAGCCTGCGCTTTCGCGTCTCGGGCCGGAACTCGATTGTTTTTGCTTCCCGAGTGGATGCTTCCGGTAGCGGGGTGACAGTCTTGTTCGCAGCCATCTTCCCTTTCATTTTATTCCAGGCCGCATCCGTATTCACCTGGGCGCTGCTTTTTTTCATGGCAGCTGTATGGTCCCAGATCAGCCGGTAGGTCGCCAGTTCCCGCGCATTGGCCTCCGATTCGGCGAGCCACGCTTCCACATCATTTCTTTCGGATTCCGAGGCGGTGTCGGCCAGGTAACGTGCGAGCAGTTCCTCGGATATGTTTGCATGAGATGAGTTCATGGTTACGATCTGATTAACTGTTCAACAATACTACCACACAACCAAAGCGTAACGGGCAGGTAATCTGCCAGTTCCGCACGCAGAATTTTCAATGCTTTCCCTATCTGATTTTCCACCGTTTTAATGGATATTCCCAACTGATCTGCTATTTCCTGATATTTCAACTCCTCAAAACGGCTTAGCCTGAATGCTTTCTGGCATTGCTCCGGCAGCGTGCTTACTGCTTTTTCGATACGTTCTTCCAGCTCGCTGGCGTGGATTACCTCCGTCACCGAATCATACGACCCGCTCGAAACGTATAGGGTATAGTCCTTGTGCGCCTCGCGTACATTAGCGTGTTTGAAGCGATTGAGACAATGATTATGCACTGCCCGGTATAAGTAGGATTTCAGCGAAAGCGTGATTTCGAGGTCTTCCCGTTTCTCCCAGATCGTCAGAAACACCGTCTGCACGACTTCTTCCGACTCTTCTTCATCTTTGAGCATGGTACATGCGTAGTTGCAGAGCCTGGGATAATAGGTCCGGAAGGTCTGCTCAAAGGCCTGTTCATCGCCCCGCCGTATCGCGCTGACTATTTCTGGGTCGGAAGAGTGCACCGTTATCTGTTTTTGATTTTCGGTCAAAAATAGATAATCTCTTTCGATTAGCGGTTCCTGATATAGAAGAGCGGTCATTTTGGATGTCCTTTGGAATGTGACAACTTAGCTGTCGCATACCCCTATAAGAAATTTTATTTTTTTGAATAGGGGGAAACAGGGGGCCGCTTGTCCTAGCGTAAACAACGTCTTTTAGCCATGAAACAAACTTTTCTTACACTTTCGGTTACCCTTGTTATCGCTTCTGCTCTTCAGTCCTGCGTGTATATCAATAAAGATGAAGACATTCCGCCACGGGGCGAAGCCACACGCACTTATGATTTCCGGAATTTCGACGAGTTGGAAATGAGTGACGCCATGCGGGTTCACGTCGTAGCCGGGCCGTCATTTAAAGTGTCTGCCACCGGCGAGCGGAACGACCTCGACGATCTGAATATATTCGTGCAGGACGGTAAGCTGACCGCCCGCTACAACAATTCATGGAGGAAGCGCCAAAGAATGGATATCAACATTACCATGCCTGATCTGGCCGAAGTCGACTTTTCGGGCGCGGTGAATGCAGAAATAGCGCGGTTTGAAAATCTGCCCAGCATTGAAATAGACCTCTCCGGGGCGTCGCAATGCGATTTCAACGGCAGTGGTACCACATTGAAGTTCGACATTAACGGGGCTTCACGGCTGAATGCTGTCGGTAAGATGAAATTTCTCGACGGAGAGGCTTCCGGTGCGTCACAGCTCAATGCATTCGACCTCGAAACAGAGGAGTCGGACCTGGATGTTTCCGGAGCCAGCAATGCGAAGGTTTGGGTGACGCGCCTGCTCGACGTTAAAGCTTCGGGGGCGAGTAATGTGCGGTACCGAGGTAACCCGAAAGTCGAAAAGGAAGTAACTGGTGGGAGTAGTGTCCGAGCTGATTAGCGTTTTCAGGGGATCATTCCATATTTAGCCCGGGCCTGTGCTTTCGACATGCCGTCGAAATGCCACCATTCCGTGGTATTGACCTTGAATCCCACCTGGGTCATCACTTTTCGCAAAAGCTGGCGGTTCTCGATTTGCCGGGCCGTCAGCTTTCCTTTTTTCAGCATTTCCTGCTCTGAGCGCGGATACGCCAGCGGCCCGAAAAAGTCGAATTTAGTGCCCATATCAAGCGGCTTACCGTTTTCGTCGACAACCGTAAGATCGATCGCACACCCGAAGTTGTGGTTAGACCCGATTTTAGGATCGGCCACGTATTGGGTTTTGCTTCGGGCCGGGATTTTCAAATGATCCAGTGCATTCCAAAGGTCATACTGGGCAGAATTGGGGCGTGCTGCATCGTACACGAGCAAGTGATAACCTGGTTTCTCCTTTTTCAGTAATGCGCTTGCTTTGGCAAGTCGTTTGGCCATTTCGGGTTGCAGGTACGCACGCGTAAGCTCGCCGTACACATCGCGCCCGATGAAGTTGTCGGTGGTCGAATATTTCAATTCAACCCTGATTTCAGGATCAATTTTTTGAACATCCACAAGGCCCCGGTCCACCATTTTTTGCTCGATAGCCGGAAGTGATTTCGACGACTGGGCGAAGGTCTGAGAAGCGGCGAAGCCTGTTAAAAGGAGGCAGAAGGCAGTTTTGAGCATAAAAAAATATCCTTGCAAAGGCTGCAAAGATATTCTTTTTGCTGAATTCGGAAGATGGGGCTAGTATCGTTTGATATTGATGCTGGTAAGCCCGCCTTCGTAATGCACAATGACTTTCTTCGTTGCGGTGTCGAAGTTCGAGGTGCGGTAGAGGCCGTCGCCGATTTTGCTCAATCCGTCCATGTTTTTAGCATTCAAAGCCCCGTCCATGCGCATTTCGCAGCCGATAGATTCAGGGATTTCGAGCGTTACCGATGCCACGCCCGCCTCGATATCGACGTTGGCAGTAGGCATTTTGTCACCGAGGCGGATATCCATATCGGCTACGCCGGTGCTCACTTTCAGTTTTTCAACCTTGTAATTACTGAAATCGAAATCACCTTTTCCGGCACCGATACCCAGGTCGATATTCCAGACGGGTTTTTCATTCAGATGAATCTTCGCCTGATTCGACATTTCCCCGTTTTTGATCTTCACATTACCTTCTTCCATTTTCAACGTAACCGATGCGGAGTTGTTCAGCTTGTTGACGGACGTATTGGACCGGAAACCAACAACTGTACTGGTGGTGGCTGCTTCGAATAGTTTAGCAGTATTACCATTCAGTGAAAAGGAACCTGCACCACCTTCGAGGTTGAAATTGGCTTTTTGGATAAAATCTTCCATTTCATAATTGTACGTGCCGTTGACAGGCCGGTCGCCTTCTTTCCAATGCTCTCTGCGATAATCACCGTCTTTTTCATCCTCGTTGTCGTCATTATCGTCGTCGTGGTGATAGCCGTATTCGTGATCGTCGTCATTATCTTCCCAGCCGAAGTTCCAGTTGTTGCCGTGGTCGTCGAATGCCTGGTGTGTTTTGTTGACCACACCTCCTAAAACGGCCAGGGTAATGAGCAGTGCTACAATACCGCCCGAACCGCGTTCCCGGCCTGCCGCCATGAGAATAGCACCGGCGATAATCAGCAGTACCGGCCAATAGGGTAGGATCAGGTCCCAATCGATATTCAGCAAATTCATGCTTCGAAGCAGCCAGATCACCCCGAGAATGACCAGCAAGCCACCCCAAACAATGCCACGTGAGTTTTTCATGATCTTATATGTTTGATCGGTTAGTACTGTCGGTATTCAGGAAGTTGCGCAACAGCAGCAAGCCGCCGGTCACGATCAGGATAATGGGCCAGAAGAAGCGGCCGAAGTCGAAAGCGGTGAGCTCTTCCACCAGGAACAGCGACCCGATGACAATGAGCATGACACCCCAGAAAATGTTTTTGAAATTCATGGCTTTATGGTTTATGGTACGATTCAGGAAGGTTAGTTGACTTTGATGACGTCGTCGTCACCATGGTCGGGCTTTTTCAATTCCGGATCTTCGGGAAAATGCGTTTCGGGCGAAGAGCTTGGCGTAAAAGGCGTGTAAGGCTGTGGATCGGGACCCGGATCTACCGGTTCCGCGGGCGGAGGCGTGGTAGGGTATACGGTCGATTTGTTTTCGGTCTCTTTGTCGCGCTGACGCAGGATCAGGAATGCCCCCACACCGATCAGCACGATAGGCCAGAAGTATTTTTTAAATGAGAACCAGAACGGCAGGTCGTCTACCAGCATCAATCCACCGAAAAAGATCAGCACGCCGCCCAGGATCATCATCGTCTGGTCAGACTTCTTTTTGTCGGACAGCGGGTCGGCCGGTCTCACAGGATCAGAACCGAATGCCGTATGGGTGGTATACACTTCGCCGGCAGGCCCGGTTGGCAGCACTGCCCACAGGATAATGTAAAGCAGTCCGGTCATTCCAAAGCCGGGAGGCAATATCGGCAGCGCCATAACGACGAAGATCACGCGGACGATTACGACGTCAATTTGCAGATACTGAGCGATTCCCGCACAAACTCCTCCGAAAACTGCCTGGTCAGGTATGCGATGCAATTTCTTTTCCATGATTAGTTTAGTATTTATTTGTAATCAAAGGTAGTAGGTAATGCAAGATACTGTAAACCGGAAAATTATTATCGGCGAAAGGGCGTGTTAAGCGGATATTTTTAGTGAGAATGTGATTTAAATGGATGAAAAACGGCCTTATTGCTCTTCAAGCGCTTCGAGAATGTCCATCATCGAGCCAAAATCCTTATAGCCGGGACGGATTTCCTCGCTGCCGCGCAATGCAATACCGATGTTTGGAAGCAGTTCGGTCAATGCGCTAACCGTAAACTCGTTGTCGAGCCCGAAGCCTACCAGCACAGGATAATCGGCTTCGACGGTGCTCAGCACCTGCATCCACGATTCGGACAGCTCCGCTTCATTGTCGCTTTCCAGGAGGAAATGGGTTACTTCGCCTTCGTAACGGCTCAGAATGGGAACGATTTCGTCCGCTTCATAAAGATCGACGCTCACGCGCAGCAGTAATGGCAAGCCAAGGTCAGTACGAAGATAATTAAGCAAACCGGGGTCGTTTACCTGCACCGCGTGCACCGGATATTCATTTAATGCGCTCAAAATCGCATCCGGATCGGTTTTCGCTGTTTCGGCTACCAACGTCACGCCGGCCAGCCAGGAGCAGATATCCTCGAATTTTTTGGGAGAAATATAATTGGGAGAATCTTCGTCAATAGAAAAACCAAGCATTTCAACACCCATTCCCGCACAATAGCGCGCGTCGGAGAGGTTGGTAACATTGCTGATTTTTACGGTTTTAGTAAGCATTGGGAATGTGCAAATGCGGAATCGGCGTCCGGTTGATCAAAAGTGATACCGCAAAATTAGGCAAAACCCGTAAAAGTCAGTCAATCTTTCCGGCATACAGTTGGTCGATCGGGAAAATGAGGTCCCAGTCTTTTCCCCAAACGATGTTGCCGCTTTCAATTTTGAATTTTTTGAAAAGGGCTAGTTTTTTGTACTTGCTATATACCGGATGGGTGAGCTTACTTAAAAAAGGGCCGAAGTCGACAGCTTGTTGAGTTTCGTCAGAAAAGCTGATTAGAATTTTATACTCATCTTGGTATTCGGCCGTAACAACTTTCACAAGCGTGTACTCACCGATATCAATCACGTCGTCATCACCTGCTTGGTCGAGAAGGGCTTTTAGTTGTTCACTTATGATAGGAACAATGGGGTAGGTGATTTTTTCATAAAGCTGTTGTTTGTGATATATCAGAATTGACATATTAAAACTAGCCAAAACGAAGCACAAAAAAAGACGGGCATTGCCAGCAATGATCAGCCGGTAATGCTCGTCATATCAAACGGTTATTTGGGAAACTTACTTCGCCGAAAACTTATACTTCGTAGTCGTTTTGTAAGTCTCGCCCGGGTTCAGCGTCGTGGTCGGGAACTGGGGCTGGTTCGGAGAATCGGGATAATGCTCGGTTTCGAGGCAGAGGCCGAAACGTTTCGAATAGGTGGCGCCTTTGCCCGTCAGCTTGCCATCGAGGAAATTACCGGTGTAGAATTGCACGCCGGGTTCGGTGGTGAAAACTTCCATTACGCGGCCGCTTTCAGGATCTTTTACAGTGGCGAACTGTACGAGACCATCGCCGCTGCGTTTCAGCACCCAGCAGTGGTCATAACCGCCGCCCGCTTTGATCTGCTCGTCTTCTACCTTATCAATACCTGCACCCACTTTGGTGGCCTTGCGGAAATCGAATGGCGTTCCCTCCACGGCGCGGAGCTTGCCTGTCGGGATGAGCGTGGTATCTACCGGCACGATGCTGTCCGATGCAATCGTCACTTCGTGGTCGAGAATATCGCGTTTCAGGCCGGTTAGGTTGAAATACGAATGGTTGGTCAGGTTCACCACGGTCGGTTTATCGGTCGACGCGGTGTAATCGATCGTCAATGCATTCTCGTTGTCGAGTGTATAAACGACTTTCACGGTCAGGTTACCAGGGTAGCCTTCTTCCATATCCTTGCTGGTGTATTCGAGTTGCAAGCCTACGATTGAATCCTGTTTGATTTCGGTCGCTTTCCAGATCACTTTATCGAAGCCTTTTGTGCCGCCATGCAGCGCATTTGGGCCATTGTTGATCGCCAGTGAGTACTCCTGTCCATTCAGTTTGAATTTGCCCTTCGCGATACGGTTGCCATAACGGCCTACCAACGCGCCGAAGAACGGGTGGCCGCTCAGATAAGGCGCGAGCGAGTCGAAGCCTAGTACCACATCCGCCCATTCACCGTTTTTGTCCGGTGCGGTGAGTTTGGTGATGATCCCGCCGTAGTTGGTGATGTTGACGGTCATGCCGTTGGCGTTGGTCAGTGTGTACAGGTCGGCCTGCTGGCCATCGGGGAGCTGCCCAAAAGCCTCTTTGGAAATAGTACTGATCATTTTTTCTTCATTCTTGGTTTTTGAGCAACTGAAAATGGCCAGGCCAACCAGCGCAGTGAGTAAAAAAGGGATTCTTCTCATGGTCAAAGGTTAAGAGTTTGCGTAAATGGTCAGATTATCCGAGGGCAATTTCCTCCGTGCCATCGGTGATTTTCACACGGTAGCAAGGCAGGTCAATTTTGTAGTTTTCTAGATAGGCTTGTTTCATTTTGGCTTCAAAAGCATCAACACCGTCTTTTTTCACCAGGTTAATGGTACAACCTCCAAAGCCGCCGCCCATCATGCGCGCGCCGAGCACGGAGTCGTCGTCCAATGTCTGGGCTACCAGGAAATCCAGTTCCGGGCAGCTTACTTCATATTCGTTTTGCAGCCCGAAGTGGGTAGCGTACATTTTTTTGCCAAAATCGGGGAGGTTGCCTTGCACGAGCAGATCGCAGGCATCCTGTACGCGCTGGATTTCCTCGGTCATGAACTTGGCGCGGCGGTAAACCACATCGCCCATCTCCGCTTTATGTGCTTCTACCAATGCAGGCGTCGCGTCGCGAAGGCTCAGGACTTTCGGGTCATATTGCTGCAAAATGGCGGTCGCTTTTTCGCATTCCTGCCGACGGGTGTTGTACTCGGAGCTGGCCAGCGAGTGTTTCACCATCGTGTCGCATAGCACGATCAGGTAATCGTCCATCGGGAACGGGAAGTACTCGTATTCGAGGGAGCGGCAGTCGAGGCGGATCACCGATTTTTCTTTGCCAAATGCCGAAGCAAACTGGTCCATAATGCCGCATTGCACGCCTACATACTCGTTTTCGGCCTTTTGTGACATCTTTACAATGCTGAAACGGTCGAGGTTCAAGCCGTAAATTTCATTCAGCGCAAACAACAAGCAGCATTCCAATGCCGCCGATGAAGAGAGCCCGGCACCTACCGGTACGTTGCCGCCAAATGCCGCCTGAAAACCGCCGATCTTCAAACCCTTTTTCTGGATTTGCTCCACAATACCGATCTGGTAGTGCGGCCATGACTTCTCAGGCTTGGAAAGGTCGTCGAGCGAAAACGAATAAGTCTGGTCGAGGTCCGCGGCGTAGAGAATTACCTGATCATCTTCGCGGGGAGCGATCACAAAATACACGGCCTTATCCACACTTGCGGGCAGTACGAAGCCATTGTTGTAGTCGGTATGCTCGCCGATGAGGTTAATGCGGCCCGGTGAGCGGAACACGCGCACGACTTCACGCGTGGCGGTTCCAAATTTCAAAAAATATTTATCCTGGATACCTTCTGCGATATCGGTTTCTGTCAGTAGCATTTCAGTTTCGGTCGGTTTAATATCCTTTTACAAGGGTCACTTCATTGGCGATTGCAGCGCCGCTTTGTATTGCAAAAATGTTGTTCAGAAATAAATCTACTTTACCCATGTGCTCATTTTTGTGTCCGCCGCCGGTATGCTGGGTCAGGATCACATTGTCCATTTGCCAAAGCGGGCTGGTAGCAGGTAACGGTTCGGTCTCCGTAACATCGAGCACTGCACCATCCAGTTTGCCCGACTTCAATGCGTCGATCAATGCATTTTCATCCGTAGTACTACCGCGTCCCACGCTCGCGTAAACGCTCCCGCCTTTCATGGCCGCGATAAACTCCGCGTTCACGAAATGCTGCGCGGTTCCCGGTAATGTGTTGATTACCACGTCTGCCTGCGGCAACGCATTGAAAAGATCCTCCTTGCTGCGGATATCGGCCTCTTGAGAAGTGCGCGCCATTAAATGCGTTGTACAGCCAAGCCCTTTCAGTATCGCATTTGTCGACTGTCCGATCGTTCCGGCGCCAAGTATGATCACAGTCTGTTTATACAAGATCTTCAACTCGGCCCGGAGCGGCGTGCCGATCCATTCCGTTTTTTGTTTCAAAAGCGTCAGTTTGTCGATGCCGCGGTACAATGCCAGCACACCGCCCACGATCGATTCGGCACAGGGACGTGCAAACCAGTCGCCCATATTGGCCGTTTTAACGTGGTCGGGAATGGCCACAGACGAGTATTGGTCGAACCCGGCGGAATCCAATTGCCAGAATTTCAGGTTGGCAGGAATGGTTTCGAACCAGGCAACCGGCGGGTTACCCAGAATGTAATCCGCGCTGGCAAACCAGGATTTAAGCTCCTCATTGCTGGTCGATTCGGTGCGGAAATGGATCTGATGCTGCGGGGTAAGTGCTTCGCTCAGTTTGGCATTGAGCGAGCCGTCGAGTATGGCGTGGCAGTATATGATCATCTATTGTTTTTGTTTTAAAGAAGCAAGGTAAAATGATTTACCTGTAATATCTGCTTATCAGACGGTGAAATAGGGCTTTATCCTCCACAAGGAAGGCATTTCAAATCTTTTTCAGGATTTTCCTGGCCCTCGACTGGAATGCCGCCGGCTCGTATTCTACCGATTCTTCCAGGAACACGCGAAGCTCTTTTTGAATCTCCGGGTAAATTTTGGACAGGTTGAATAGGATGGTCAGGCAAAACGTACGGATGGCGATGGCCAGCTGGCGGTTTGCGATAATACCAAACGCCGCGTCCATCAATTCTCCGTGAAATTCATCGGGGATGCTGATATCCTGCAAAATGCGCGCACTGTTGCGGATCACGGCGTCATGAATATCGGTGCGTTTCAGTTGGCTCACGAGCACGCCGATGTACGGGCGGATCAGTTCGGGGCGCTCGCGCGTGGCGATGCTCACGCTGTACGCGGCGCGTTGCGCGAGGCGGTATTCATCGGACTCGAAGCAATGCATCAAATGCCTGAATGCATCCTCGGAAGTACAGGCGTACATGGCCACTTCCGTCGCTTTCCGCTTCGACTGGTAGGGATCGGCCAGCAGTTCTTCTTTGATATTCATGATTTTGAAAGGTCTAAATGCAAATGCCCCACGTTTCGGCAGGGCATTCGCAGACATTACTTCTAGTGTGACCAATTATTTGATCTCACCCACCATGTCTTCGGGTTTCACCCATGCGTCAAACTCTTCCGGCGTCAGGTAACCCAGCGCAACAGCCGTTTCTTTGAGCGTAGAGCCGTTTTTGTGAGCGGTCTGCGCGATTTCGGCAGCTTTATAGTAACCGATTTTGGTATTCAAAGCGGTAACCAGCATGAGCGAGTTGTTCACGTGCTTCTTGATATTCTCGTGCAGAGGCTCGATACCCACCGCGCAATTGTCGTTGAACGAAACGCACACATCGCCGATCAAACGGGCAGAATGCAGGAAGTTGTAAGCCATCAAAGGTTTGAAAACGTTCAGCTCGAAATGGCCGTTGGAACCACCGATGCCGATCGCTACGTCGTTACCCATCACCTGAGCTGCTACCATGGTCATGGCTTCGCATTGGGTCGGGTTCACTTTACCCGGCATAATGGAGCTTCCCGGTTCGTTATCAGGAATGTGGATCTCGCCGATACCCGAGCGCGGGCCCGACGACAGCATGCGAATGTCGTTGCCGATCTTCATCAAGCTCACCGCAACGGTTTTCAATGCGCCGTGCGCTTCCACGATTGCATCGTGTGCAGCAAGCGCCTCGAATTTGTTTTCAGCTGTAATGAACGGCAGGCCTGTCAATGCAGCGATGTGACGTGCTACATTCTCAGAATATCCCGGAGGGGTGTTAATGCCCGTTCCGACCGCAGTACCGCCCAATGCAAGTTCTGAAAGGTGCGCCAGTGTATTGTGAATGGCTTTCAGACCGTGATCAAGTTGGGAAGCATAGCCGGAAAACTCCTGCCCCAAAGTGAGCGGCGTGGCGTCCATGAAGTGCGTACGGCCGATTTTAACTACATTTTTAAATGCTTCCGATTTCGCTTTCAGCGTATCGCGCAGCTTGGTAATGCCCGGGATCGTTACGTCGACCAGGATTTTGTAAGCCGCAATGTGCATTGCGGTAGGGTAGGTGTCGTTCGATGACTGCGACTTGTTCACGTCGTCGTTCGGATGCAAAAATTTGGTTTTATCCGCCAGGTCGCCACCTTGCAGCACGTGCCCGCGGTAGGCGATCACCTCGTTGCAGTTCATGTTCGACTGCGTTCCCGAGCCGGTTTGCCATACTACCAATGGGAACTGGTCGTCGAGCTGGTCGGTCAGGATTTCGTCGCAAACTTTGCCGATGAGGTCGCTTTTTTCCTGTGGCAGAATGCCCGCTTCGAAATTGGTGATAGCGGCCGCTTTTTTTAGGTATGCGAAGGCCTTAATGATCTCCTTCGGCATTTTATTGATATCCTGTGCGATAGGAAAGTTCTGGATCGAGCGTTGCGTCTGGGCGCCCCAGTATACATGGGCAGGGACCTGCACTTCGCCCATCGTGTCTTTTTCTATACGATATTCCATTTTTGAAGTAGAATGATAATGTAATTGAACAATGTGCGGTAAAGTTAGGATCGGGTTTGCAGTTTCTGGAGTTTTTTATGGATAAATGTTCATGTCTGAAAAAAGAATGTTTAGATTGACCGCCCGAGATCCTAAACACCGCTTTTCATGACACCCAAAATCAGTATTTATCCCGACTATGCGCTCATGAGTTCCGCCGCTGCCGAGCGCGTGATCGACCTGATGAACCATAAACCCGCGGCAGTGATATGCTTTCCCTCAGGCAGCAGCCCCAAAGGCATGTTCGATGCATTGGTAGCCGCTAACCAGAACGGCCGGGTTGATTTCTCCAAATGCATTTTCATTGGCCTCGACGAGTGGATTGGCCTTGGCGCCGGCGATGACGGCAGCTGCCGCGACCTGCTCGACCGCGATTTTCTGAAACCCGTTGGCCTCCGCCCAGACCAAATCGTCTTTTTCGACGGCAAGGCATTCGACCCGCAAGCGGAATGCGATCGTGTTAATAAAGTAGTGGAAAGCCTCGGCGGCCTCGATCTCATTATATTGGGTGTAGGCATGAACGGCCATCTCGCCCTCAACGAGCCTGGTACTTCCTGGGACACCTACGCGCATATTTCCGAGCTCGATCCGGTAACCGTGGAAGTCGGTCAAAAGTATTTCAACCAGCCGACAACACTCACGCGCGGCATTACTGTCGGTATCCGGCATATTCTCGAAGCGCGCTCGGCGATCCTGCTCGCTTCCGGCCGTGCAAAAGGCCCGGTTATCCAGCGCGCGCTGGCGTTTCCTGTTTCAAAAGACTTCCCGGCGACGGTTTTGCAGAATCATTTGAATGCGGAGTTTATATTGGATGCGGATGCTGCGGGAGTGATTTCTTAGCAGATACGAAATCACTTTTGATAGTATTGATTTTACCTCAAATCAGATATTTTATCCTGCCGAAACCCTAATTCTTCCTTACTTCACTTAATTCAATACCCCATTTACAGCCGAATCCCCCATACGCCTAAATTTGACGCAGTTCTTTGTGAACGCCCGTCAATCGGGGTGATGGTTTTTGCCTTTGGTACCCTCAGCCAAAATACAGCAAAACAAAAAGGAACCGTGTGCAATTCACGGGCAGTCGTGCTACTGTAAGTATCCGCTCTGAGCATTCAGGGCCTGTTTTTACCCTCGCGTCCCATTGCGGCGCTCCGGCGCAGCGAGAAGGGCGGTAAAAATGATACGAGCCAGGAGACTTGCCATCATCCTCAATGGCTTTTCCCTCACGGGTGGGGAGCAGTCAAGCATTGATTTACCACATTTTATTGCAGTACCACAGGCTTCCCGGCTGGTTCGGGGGAACTGTATCTGTTCGTTTCGCAGGGTAGCCACGTGTTGCTGCGATGGGATGAAGTACCGGCCAACGTCCGCAACTGGCGTTTGCAGGGATGGGAGGGTGTTTTCACAGGGTTTTTATTAACTCTTTAAACACAAAAAGTATGTTGTCACACAACCTCGGCTACCCGCGCGTGGGAAGCCTCCGCGAACTCAAAAAGGCCAACGAACAATTCTGGGCCGGTACGATCGACCGCGACGCATTGCAGAAGACCGCCCGCAAAATCCGCCACCAGAACTGGGAAACGCAGCAAAATGCAGGCATTGGTCTTATCCCCTCTAACGACTTTTCGCTCTACGACCACGTGCTCGACACATCGCTGATGGTGGGGGCTATTCCTGAGCGATACCACCAGCTCGTCGACGGGAAATCCAACAAGGAGCTCGACCTCTATTTCGCCATGGCCCGCGGTTACCAGAAGAACGGGTTGGATATTAATGCGATGGAAATGACGAAATGGTTTGATACCAACTACCATTACCTGGTTCCGGAGTTTGTGAAGGGCCAGAAGTTCAAGCGGTATTCCGAAAAGGTTTTGCTGGAATTTGAAGATGCATTACAAAAAGGTATCCTCACAAAGCCTGTGCTGCTAGGGCCGGTTACGTATTTGCTTTTGGGTAAGGAAAAAGAGGTCGGTTTCGATCGCATCGATCTGTTGGATAGTCTTTTACCTGTTTATATATCCATATTAAAAGAGCTTTCGGCAAGAGGTGCCGAATGGGTGCAGCTCGATGAGCCGGGGTTAGTATTGGATTTGAATGAAAAGGAAAAACTGGCATTTCTGAGCGCATACAATCAGATCCGGGAGGCTCTTCCGAAGCTGCGGATCCTGGTAACGACCTACTTCGGGCCGCTGGAAGATAATCTCGCGATTGCTACCGCATTGCCGGTGGACGGATTACATATCGATTTGACGCGCGGCGCGGAGACGTTATCCCAAATTCTGGCGGATGAAGCATTTGTGTCCTCGACCAAAAAGCTTTCGTTGGGCGTTGTCGATGGCCGGAATATCTGGAAGAACGACTATCGGAAGTCGCTGGAATGGATTCAAACCACGGTAACTGTGTTGGGAGAGGACCGGGTGCTGGTGGCACCGTCGTCGTCGTTGCTGCATAGCCCCTATGATCTGGATCTTGAAAAGAACGAAGCGGTACTGACGCCGGAAATCAAAAATTGGCTGGCATTTGCAAAACAAAAACTGAATGAGGTGACCACATTGGCAAGGCTTGCCACGATCAATTATGCTGGTGACAACGCATTTCTGGATAATCAGAAAGCCATTGAGAGTCGGCGCACATCGGCATTGATCCACAAGCAGGCAGTGAAGTCGCGGGTTAGGGAAGTCCGCGAACCGGATTTTGATCGACAGAATGCATTCGCGATCAGGCAGGCCATTCAATTGGAAAAATTGAAACTGCCATTATTCCCGTCGACAACGATCGGCTCTTTCCCACAGACCGATGAAGTAAGGCAGCTTCGTGCGCAGTTCAAAAAGGGTGCATTGACGCCGGAAGAGTATGAAACCCGCATTCGCGAGGAAATCGTCGATTCATTGCGCTGGCAGGAGGACCTGGGAATAGATGTGCTGGTGCATGGCGAATTCGAGCGAAATGATATGGTCGAGTATTTCGGCGAACAGCTTTCGGGTTTTGTATTTACCCAAAATGGCTGGGTGCAGAGCTACGGCAGCCGGTGTGTGAAGCCGCCGATCATTTACGGCGATGTGGAACGTGAAGAGCCGATGACGGTAAAATGGTCGGCTTTTGCGCAAGCTAACTCCGAAAAACTCGTGAAAGGCATGCTCACAGGCCCGGTAACGATCCTGCAATGGTCGTTCGTGCGGGATGACCAGCCGAGAAAAGACACCACATTCCAGATCGCGCTCGCTATTAGGGACGAGGTGGTGGATCTGGAAAAGGCGGGTATCAAGGTCATTCAAATCGACGAGCCGGCGATCCGGGAAGGGTTGCCGTTGCGTAAACATGCCTGGCAAAGCTACCTGAAATGGGCTGTGGACGCATTCCGCCTCAGTGCCGCAGGCGTGGCCGACCAGACGCAGATCCATACGCATATGTGCTATTCGGAGTTTAACGACATCATCGATTCCATCGCCGCTATGGATGCCGATGTGATTACGATCGAGACATCACGTTCGCAAATGGAGTTGCTCGACGCGTTCGCGCAGTTCAATTATCCGAACGAAATCGGCCCCGGGGTGTACGATATTCATTCGCCCCGTGTGCCGACTGTGGATGAAATGATCCTCTTACTGGAAAAGGCGTTGAAGGTAATCCCGGCGCGGAATCTGTGGGTGAACCCCGACTGCGGATTGAAGACCCGCAAGTGGCCGGAAACTGAAGCCGCTTTGCGTAACATGATTTCTGCGGCTAACTTGCTGCGCGAATCGGTCGAAGTCGCAAACTCGTAGCGTAGTTTGTCAGGCGTTGTCAAGTGTGGTCAGGTGTTGTCAAGTGTGGTCATGTGTTGTCAAGTGTGGTCATGGGTGGTCATGTGTTGTCATGTATGGTCAGATATTGTCTTGTGCATTAATCAGAAATGACAACGCCTGACCATTAATGACTATACCTGACCATTCTTGACAACACCTGACAACACCTGACTATTCATGACAACACTTGACCACAAATGACAATACCTGACTACGAATGACAATACCTGACAATAAATGACCATACCCGACCGACGCCAGTACCATTAAAACGTTTCATTTTGACACTCGAAGAAAAAATCACCGCCTCGGAAACCCGCGTTTTTAAAACCGTTTTCCCTAATAACACCAATCATTACGACACTCTTTTCGGCGGTACGGCGCTGTCGATGATGGATGAAGTTGCTTTCATCGCTGCCACACGGTTTTCACGGTTGCGATGTGTAACGGTATCGTCCGACCGTATCGATTTCACACACCCCATTCCCGCGGGGACCATTATCGAGCTGGTGGGGCGCGTCGAGACCGTCGGAAATACCAGTATGAAGGTTCGCGTCGATATTTTTGTGGAAAAGATGTACGAGGTAAGCCGGGAGAAAGCGGTGACCGGGATATTTACCTTTGTGGCGCTCGATGAGCACCATAAGCCTACCAAAATTGTATAATTTATCATACGGCACCGAATTGTGTGGCAAATCAGCAGCACATTCGAAGTGGTTCATAATTAATCATTTAAATACGGGGCCGTCGTGTAATCTGTTAACATTTCATTATCCGCGCTATTTATTTGATTGATTCCGAACCGTTTAATAACATTATAGGGGTAATTAGCCGACGGTGCCCGGTTGC
This sequence comes from Dyadobacter jiangsuensis, assembly GCF_003014695.1. GTDB lineage: Bacteria > Bacteroidota > Bacteroidia > Cytophagales > Spirosomataceae > Dyadobacter > Dyadobacter jiangsuensis. The sequence continues at coordinate 282,142 of NZ_PYAS01000009.1, forward strand.
AGCCTTGTTCAAAATGCTTATCTTGCACGCCTTTTGAACGGTGTAAGACAAAACTGTACACATTATTCTAATCACGCTTTAATGAAAATTTTAGGTATCTCGGCTTTCTATCATGATTCGGCCGCGGCTCTTATAGATAATGGCGAAATTGTTGCCGCAGCACAGGAAGAGCGTTTTACACGCAAGAAGCACGACCCCGGTTTTCCCTCCAATGCAGTTGCGTTTTGCCTTGAATACGGCGGTTTGTCCATTAACGAGCTCGATGCAATCGTCTTTTACGACAAACCACTTCTCAAATTTGAAAGACTCCTCGAAACCTACTACGCATTTGCGCCCAAGGGCGTACGGTCGTTCCTGACTGCGATGCCCGTGTGGATCAAGGAAAAGATGTTCCTGAAACGGCTCATCAACGAAGAGCTGGAAAAGCTGGGCTACGATAAAAAGAAGAAAAAGGTGAAAATGCTCTTCCCCGAGCACCACCTCTCACACGCTGCCAGCGCATATTATCCTTCGCCTTACGAAAAATCGGCGATCCTGACGATCGATGGAGTGGGAGAATGGGCGACGGCGTCGATTTGTCTCGGCGAAGGAAAAGATATCAGCATTCTCAAAGAACTGCGCTTCCCGCATTCGCTCGGGTTGCTTTATTCCGCATTTACCTACTTCCTGGGTTTCCGCGTAAACTCGGGAGAATACAAGCTGATGGGCCTCGCGCCGTACGGTGATCCTTCGTCGCCGGACATTAAGCGTTACGAAGAAATTATCCTGAAAGACCTCATTGACCTGAAAGAAGACGGTTCGGTTTGGCTTAACCAGGAGTATTTCGACTATGCTACCGGCCTGAAAATGGTGAATGAGCATAAGTGGGAGGCCTTGTTCGGATTCAAAACCCGGAGGCCCGAGGATGCGCTCGAGGCGGTGCATTGTAACCTCGGCCTCGCGATCCAGAATATCACGGAAGAAGCAGTGGTGAGAATGGCCAAAGAAGCCAAACGCCTCACCGGTGCCGATTACCTGTGTATGGCCGGCGGTGTGGCATTGAACTGCGTATCCAACGGTAAGCTGCAAAAAGCGAACATTTTTAAAGACATCTTCATCCAGCCGGCTGCCGGTGATGCGGGAGGTGCGCTGGGTGCGGCACAAGCTGCATACCATATTTATTTTGGTCAGGACAGGAAGATCACCTGGACGGCCGACGCCATGCGCGGATCCTACCTGGGGCCTACATTCTCCGACCTCGACGTGGCGCTCACGGCGAAGAAGTACAAGGCTGTTTATACGCATTACGAGAACTTCAAAGACCTCACGCAAGAAGCTGCAAGGCTGTTGTCGGAAGGCAATGTGGTAGGCTGGGTGCAGGGTCGGATGGAGTTCGGGCCGCGTGCATTGGGTGGTCGAAGCATTTTGGGCGATCCCCGGAATGCCGAAATGCAGAAAAAACTCAATTTGAAGATCAAGTACCGCGAATCGTTCCGGCCGTTTGCGCCTTCGGTACTGGCGGAGGATTGCCAGGATTATTTCGATTACGACGGTATTTCACCTTATATGCTCCTGGTGCATCCGGTGGCGGAAAGCCGCAGAAAGCCGGTACCGGCGAATTACGGCTCGCTGGATTTGCGCGAAAAACTCTACTTCGAGCGCTCCGACCTGCCTTCGATCACCCACATCGATTACTCGGCACGTATCCAGACGGTACACAAGGAAACCAATCCGCGTTACTACGACCTGATCGACTCGTTCAAGGCATTGACGGGCTACGCGGTGATCGTGAATACGAGTTTCAACGTACGCGGGGAGCCGATCGTGTGCACGCCGAATGATGCATATCGCTGCTTCATGCGCACGGAAATGGATTATCTCGTAGTAGGGAACTATATTTTTGACAAAAAGCAGCAGCCCGAATGGCTGGAAAAAGATAACTGGAAGGAAGAATTCGTTCTTGACTAATCCATTATTTATAGCGCACCCAAACTGATGGCATCTAAAATTGTTACCAGCATTATCCGCATCCTTTTTCTGGGATTGCTGTTTATGTTCCTGTTCTACCCGGACAAGTTTCACATCAAATTCGATTATCCGGGTTACCCTCAGAGCGATAGCTGGCACGTACGTCTGGCCAAATTTGCATTCTGGTTTTTACTGATCATCGAGATCCTGCGCATTTTCTATTATGGCGTAGTAAAAAGCAAGGCCAAGGGGCTGGTTGCCAATATCGTAACGATCATTACGCCGCTGGTCGTCGTGTTGATTTTCCTTGAAATCGTGTTCATGTACGTGCCGCAAAGCCATGAGGGCGTGCTTTCGAAAGCATCGCAGATCTGGTGGGAAAAATACTGGCACCCGGTGAATGCGCTCGGTTATCACGATAAGGAAGTCCAGAATGAGCCGGGCAAGAAGAAAGTTCTCGTCATCGGTGATTCATTTGCGGCAGGGCATGGTTTGAAAGATGTGAATGAGCGTTTTTCGAATATGCTCGAAGCTAAACTTGGGCCGGATAAATACACGATTTACAACCTTGGAATGTCGGGCGCGGACACGCGTGACGAGGTGAAACGGTTGCAGGATTTTCCTGTAAAACCCGATATCATTATTCTGGAATATTTTCCGAATGATATCGAAAAGGTAGGTCGCGAAAAAGGTCTCACCCTGACTGGTGCAGAACCTTATGCCGACCTGAAAGGCCCGATGGCGACGATTGTAAAACGCTTCTATTTGCCGAATTTCATTTACTGGCAACTACCGCACACCGGTTTCAGCACTTTTGAGAAATTTGTGCAAACCGCCTACACCGACACCACAGTACTAAATGCGCATTTGCGGGACCTTTCCGGAATGCTCGCTTACCGCGACAGTACGAAAGCGCAGATGTACGCCGTTTTCATTCCGTTCCTGTTTCAGGTCGATAAAAGTGCGGGGTATACCAAGCCGGTGGAAGACTACCTGAAAGCCAATAATGTGACGGTAGTGGGGATCAACGACGGGGTGGTTAAAATTCCGGAAAAAGAGCGTGTTGTGGGCAAGAACGACGGCCACGGCAGCGCAACCCTCAACCAGCTGATAGCCGACAGGCTTTACCAGGCAATGGGCAAACGATAACTCAGAATTAACGGGTTAGAAGTGTGCAGAAAAGTAATTAAGTTCTAAATTTGAATTTTTAAACACTCTATAAGATGGATTTCTTAACTGATTTATTTGCATTTATGAAGGAGCGTAAGAAATGGTGGCTCGCTCCTGTGATCATCGTTCTGCTTCTGATCGGCGTATTGATCGTGATTGGTGGTGGTTCGGCTGTTGCGCCTTTCATCTACACTTTGTTCTGATTTCTTTCAGCACAACGCAGATCAATCCGGTTCTTGTCTGAAACTTCGCCCGGCAGCAATGCAGAACGCATTGCTGCCTATAACATACTACTTTATTAAAATGAGTGAATCAGAAAAAATTAAAGCGCAGCTGGTGATCGTCACCGGGCTTGTGGTGCTATACTTCATTTTTAAATCGCAATATCCCTATTTCCTGATCGCTGCCGCTGTGATAGGCGTATGCAGTCTGGCTATCCCGGTTTTTGGTGATCTGGTGGTGAAAGGCTGGTACAAGATCGCGGAAGTACTGGGTGCGATTAACGGTAAAATCCTTTTGTCGCTGGTATTCTTCGTCGTTTTGTTCCCTGTTGCGGTCATTGCCAAGCTTACCAAGAAAAACCCGCTTCATTTGAAGAAAGAAGATACGGATAGCGTGTTTACGGAAAGAAACCACAAATACTCGGCGAAGGACCTGGAACAGGTCTGGTAATGCCGGAAAGTGAAATATTTAAATGCAAAAAAAAGGCCTGTTATCAGGCCTTTTTTTTGCGGCATGCGCGTTCGTAGAGCAGTTGAAGCATACCGTCTTTCAGGCCCAGGTCGGGTACGTGAATGACGTCTGCGCCTGCCCAGCGCATTGCGGAAGTATAAATGTCGCCCGCAGGTACGATTACGTCCGCGCGGTCGGGGTTCAGTTGCAGTTTATTAATGCGGTCGGCGAGAGAGAACTGATCGATGTAATCCCGCATCCGCTGGATTTCTTCGAGGCTGGTGGAGCTTTCGGTGAGTTTGGAAGAGAGATCGAAGAGCTTATTGATATTACCTCCCGTTCCCACCGCTTGAATAGGCTGGCTGTAATCGACATTCTGGTTGATCCATTCCTTGATTTTCAGCCAGGCATTTTTGGATTCTTTTCCTTCCAAAAGGCGAACAGAACCCAGCTTGAACGATTTGGCCTTAATCTTCTGCCTATCCTGATACAAGTTCAACTCGGTACTGCCGCCGCCTACATCAATGTGGATGTATTGGCCGTCTCCCAGCGATTGCACCACGACATTGTTCACCAATTCGGCTTCTTTTTGTCCGTCGATGATCTGGATATGGATGCCGGTGCGGGTCTCGATGTGGTCACGGACTTCCTGCCCATTGGCTGCTTCGCGCATGGCGGATGTGGAGCAGGCCATAAAGTCATCGACCTCGTGGAGTTCCATCAGCAACTGGTAAGCCAGCATGAGCTTCATCATGCGGTCTTCGCTTTGCGGGGTAATGCGTCCCTGGGTAAAAACGTCGTGTCCGAGGCGAAGCGGGAACCGGACATATTCGACCTTCTTGAAACGGGAAATGCCTTCGTCATGCAAGACGGATGAGATCTGCATACGGGCACCATTGGAACCGATATCTATGGCTGCGAATTTCAAAAGCTCGTCTAGTAGGGGAGTTAATAAAGGCCAAAAATAAAATTTCGCGGACAAGTTTCAATATCCTGCCCGCGAAACTTCATAGGGAAAAGCTACATTTGACGGCCTATCTGGTACAATAGCTTCACTTTCACCCCGGGACCCGCGCTCTGCCTGAGTGGTGAAAGCGGTTTGAAATAGTTGACCCAGTAACCTTCGGCCTGCACCACGATCGGGTGCCACGATTTCTCGATTCCCACGGCGAAATTCATCGAAGTAATAGGGGAAACGTCTCCTTTTTTGGTGAAGCTCTGACTGAAAAATTCATTTTTGGGCCCGCGGCAATCGTATGAAATTGTCTCTTTGGACGACACTTTGAAGTTTGTCCCGACACTTGCATAATAGGCCCAATCGTCCTTGATCGTATTGCGGAATGCCAGTGTAAGTGGTATCTGAACCACATTCTGGTCAATTTTGATATTATACAATTGAAAAATGAGCGGGACCTGTCCCGGGTGTGTCTCCTTGAAATCAGCGCGGGCCTTGGTTCTGAACACCGTTTCGGTGAAGAATTCAGCCGGTTTTACTTTCAACCAGGTAATGCCTGCCGCGATCGAGAATTTCTTTTTGATAATCACCTCTCCCAGTACTGTTTTACCCTGGCCGTTGCCCTCGATCTGGTAACCTGCACCGAAGCGGTAAGGCGTTTTCAAAGGCAATTTTGGAATGACACTTTCCGTCTGGGCAACCTGTTCCGTCTTTTTGGTATTTACTGGTGCCTTGGCAATTTGCATATTATTGGCAAAGAGAGCCTTTTGCACTTGCCGTGCCGTAAGCTTGCTGGCCAGCTCATAATGCATTTTCCGTTGAAGGGAAATGCCGGCGTGCATTTCAACCGGATTACTGATGGAGGCAATGCTGAATTCACTGCCGAATGTTTTGCCGGCGGCCACATTGGAAGGTGTTTTCGGCATTTGACCCGCATTAGCATCTATGGTGTTCGCGTTGCCCGCAGCATTCGGTCCTGTGATGATTGCTTCTTTGGCAGGCTGAGCCGCTGCCAGCGATTCACTGGATTTGTCGGCCTGGTAGGTTACTTTTTTACGCGTATTAGCCGGATCCGGGATGTTTTCGACGGCTCCGGGTTCCGCGTTAGAAGTCGAACGTACCGGCTCAGTATCGGCCAGATTGATCTGACCCAAATCCTGCTGTACACCATTTTGGGACAAGTTTCGGCGGTAATTCAGAGGCTGCAACGAAGCCTGAAGGCTCTGTCCGTCCGGTGCGGTTTGCAGGACGTACACAGTGTCGGCCTTCGCAACAGGCGCCGGCTGGTTGCGGATCAGCTCGATCTGACTCTGGAGATTCTTTACATCCCGCACGAGATGGTCGTTCTGAGAGAGCTGGTTGACGTACATATATGCCATCACCGACGTCACTGAGGCGGCGGCGGCGTACCCGATCCACGAACCGTATTGTTGCAAGAAAGACGGAGGCGTGTGCGTCTGCATGTATTTTTGCATACGGGCCCAGTCCTGCTCTTGAAAGTCCGGTTCAATACTCTCTAATTTTCGGCGTATAGTATTTTCAAATCTATTAGTTTTCATTGCCTCTGAATGACTTGACAGCCCAATCACTTGGGAAGAGATGTGGGTAATATTGTTTGATCAAATGCTGCAAGCGAGCCCGGGCACGCACATAATGCGATCTTACCGTTGCCTCATTGATTTGCAGCAGGTCTGCTATCTCACGATGATTGTAACCATCCACCACGTATAACAAAAATACATTCTTATAAACCGGTTTGATCTGTTGGATCAGTTCCAGTATTTCCTCAGCAGTGATCTGGCCTATTACATCTTCATCGAATTTGGGATAAGGGGCGTCTTCCAGGGCGATCACATCCTCCGTGTGCTTCTTGTGCTTGCGGTAGTAGCTGATCGCCGTGTTCACCATAATGGTACGCAGCCATGCCTTGAAAGGGTGGTTGGCATCGTACTTTCCCAGGTTGTTAAATACTTTTAAAAAACCTTCATTTAAAACTTCCTCGGCCTCTTCCGTCGACGACGTGTACCGCAGACAAATGCTTTTTGAATAGCCGAAGAACTGTTTATACAAATACCGCTGTGCCTGGTTATCCCCGGCAATACATGCCGCTACCACCGACTCAAAGTCGTTTTCGTTAAAAGATATTTTTCTTCTAAAAAGCAAAGTCAGGGTATCAAATTGTCAGGGATAGAATTTCTCACATTCGAATACGTGCCTGGGGTCCATTCTGTTGCAAAAATTTACGAAAAGTTTTCCTGGTTCGGAAATGGAAGCTGCCTTGAAAAAAATCACAAAAAAATGCGTCAGGCATGCAACGCGGGCATTGGAGGGGGCGTAAAGGCAGAAAACAGTTTGATACTTTCACAAAAACCCGTGGGTATATCATGAAAAAAGTTTCACTTTTACTGGTGGTGCTGGCAGGCATCTGGTTCGTAGGCTGTCAGAAGAATAGCGAGTCGTTGAGCCCCGAAACTGAGGCGAGTGATTTCGAAAGTGTGGTTGAATCGGCCGCAAGACTCGCGGTGGAAACGGACTCTGTGACGTTGGGAAGATGTAAAGGAAAGCTTACGGAAGTGGCCACGGCAGATTTGCCTGCGGCGGTAACTGCTTACATTGATAGCGCCTACGCAGGTGCTGAAATCAAATACGCTGCAAAGGATCAATCAGGAAAAATCGTGGTGGCTATTACACTGGCCGACGGCGCGGTCAAAGGATTGCTATTTGACGCAAACGGAACATTTAAAGCAGAGCTTAAACAGCACGTGCAGAAAGCAAAACTCACGAAGATCGAAGTGAGCGCATTGCCTGCGAATGTTACTTCATACATTACTTCCAACTACTCAGGAGCCGAGATCAAACTTGCCGCAACCAACGACGCCGGTGAATACTACGTGGGTATTCTGGTGGATAGTAAAGTGAAAATACTGCTTTTTAATGCCGATGGGTCATTTAATAAAGAACTGGACAAGCCTGCATTTGGGCGTCCACACAAGAGACATTAACCGATCGCAGAGATCGTAACGATATTTTGTTAGGGGTGAGTTGGAATACGGTGCTGGATTTTCCGGGGCCGTATTTATTTTTTGGACGGTAGCATTTCCAGCGCCGACGAGTTTTTGATTTCCCCCATCACAAACAGGCTGTGCGTGCTGCCGATGTTTTCCAGTGACCCCAGCTTTTGCATTAAAAACTGCTGATACTGCGACATATCGTCCACCACCACTTTCAGCAGAAAATCATAATCGCCGGAGATATTGAAGCATTCCATTACCTCACCCATCGCCGAAACGGCTTTCACGAATTTCTCCCCCATTACCTTCGAATGTTCCTTCAAAGCAATATTACAGAAGGCCATCAGTTTCTTTCCTACTTTCTCCCGGTCGACCAGCGCGACATACTTTTTGATGATCCCTTCCTTTTCCAGCCTACGTACGCGTTCGTACACGGGCGTGTAGGAGAGGTTCAACTTTTCCGACAGCTCACGTGTTTTCAAAGTCGCGTCCTGTTGCAGCAAATGCAGGATTTTGGCGTCAATATCGTCCAGATTATGCATAGATAGAATATCTTTATTCACTCCGAGATGGCTTCGAATATAGATAAATAATTTAGGTTAGGTGAAACTGCCAGACTTTTAGTCTGAATTTTTTGATTTTATTGAACAAAACATCTATTGGCTTAAATTTGTCAGTTCAGAAGCGCTATGCTTTTCCGGCGAAATGATAATCAGACATTTAAAACACTTATGGTAGCAACTCAAAAAGCAGATATCCGCGAAATTCTTAAAAACCGTATTCTGGTACTGGATGGCGCTATGGGTACGATGATCCAGCGGTACAAATTGCAGGATCACGACTACCGGGGAGAACGGTTCGCAGACTGGCCGCACGATGTGAAGGGGAATAACGACCTGCTTTCGCTGACACGTCCGGACATTATTAAAGAAATTCACGCCGCCTATTTCGCGGCAGGGGCAGACATTGCCGAAACCAATACATTTTCAGGAACGACCATTGCCATGGCCGACTACGGCATGGAGGAGATCGTGTATGAACTCAACTACGAATCCGCACGACTGGCACGCGAGGTAGCCGACGAATTTACCGCTCGTGAGCCGCACAAGCCACGTTTTGTGGCTGGTTCGATTGGTCCAACTAACCGTACAGCATCACTTTCGCCGGATGTGAACAACCCCGGTTTTCGCGCCATTAGCTTCGACCAACTCGTGGAAGCCTATTATGAGCAGGTAAAAGGCCTGACCGACGGTGGCTGCGACGTGCTGCTCGTGGAAACGATTTTTGATACACTGAATGCAAAGGCGGCGCTTTTCGCAATTGATCAGTTCTTTGTGGATGCGAAAGCGGGTAAGGTACCCCACCTCGAATCGTGGCGGATTGAGCCGGGGCAGGCATTGCCGATCATGATTTCGGGAACGATCACCGATGCTTCGGGACGTACGCTTTCGGGACAAACCACCGAGGCATTCCTGACTTCGGTATCGCATTTACCATTGTTGTCAGTGGGTCTGAACTGTGCATTGGGAGCGGATTTGATGCGCCCTTATGTGCAGATTATGGCCAAGGAATCGCCTTTCTACACTTCTGCGCACCCGAATGCGGGATTGCCGAACGAAATGGGGGAGTATGACCAGACGCCGGAGCAAATGGGCGAGATCATTGACGGGTTTTTGAGGGATAACCTGGTCAATATCATCGGCGGTTGCTGCGGTACTACACCCGATCACATTCGTGTGATTGCGGACATCGCAGGGAAGCACAGCCCGCGCCCGTTGCCGGCTTCGGAAACGGTGATGAAACTGTCGGGCTTGGAGCCCGTGAAAATCAATGCGCTGACCAATTTTGTGAACATCGGTGAGCGCTGTAACGTGACCGGCTCGAAGAAATTTGCCCGCCTGATCCGCGAAAGCAAATACGACGAAGCCCTGACCATCGCGCGTGAGCAGGTGGAAAGCGGCGCGCAGGTAATCGACGTGAACCTGGACGAAGGTATGATCGACGGCGTGGAGGCGATGAAGACATTTGTGAACCTGATCGCATCCGAGCCTGATATTTCCAAAGTGCCTTTGATGATCGACTCTTCCAAATGGGAGGTGATCGAATCGGGTCTGAAATGCGTGCAGGGCAAATCCATCGTGAACTCGATTTCGCTCAAAGAGGGTGAAGAGAAATTCAAGGAATCGGCACGGACTGTATTGCGCTATGGCGCTGCTACGGTAGTAATGGCTTTTGATGAAAAAGGGCAGGCCGATAACTACGAACGCCGCATTGAAATCTGCGAACGTGCTTACCGCATTCTGGTAGACGAGGTAGGTTTCCCGGCCGAGGATATCATTTTTGACCCCAACATCCTGACCGTCGCAACGGGAATGGAGGAGCATAACAACTACGCCGTCGATTTTATCAAAAGCGTAGCGTGGATTAAGGAAAACCTTCCGCACGCGAAAGTGTCGGGTGGTGTGTCCAACGTGTCATTCAGTTTCCGGGGTAATGAGCCGGTTCGTGAGGCTATTCACACCGCATTCCTTTACCACGCGATCAAGGCGGGAATGGATATGGGTATTGTGAATGCCGGCCAGATCGGTATTTATGATGAAATTCCGAAAGATGTTTTGGAACTGGTGGAAGATGTATTGCTTAACCGTCGCGCGGATGCTACCGAACGTTTGGTAAGTTATGCAGAAACCGTAAAAGATAAAGGTAAAACGCAAACCGGTCCGGACCTTTCGTGGAGACAGCTTCCCGTGAAGGAACGCATGGCCCACGCATTGGTGAAAGGTATTGCTGATTATGTAGATGAAGATACGGAGGAATGCCGCTTGCTGTTCGACCGCCCGCTGGAAGTGATCGAGGGCCCTTTGATGGATGGTATGAGCATCGTCGGCGACTTGTTTGGTGAAGGTAAAATGTTCCTTCCTCAAGTGGTGAAATCGGCGCGTGTGATGAAGAAAGCCGTCGCCTACTTGCAACCATTTATTGAAGCTGAAAAACAGGAGGGCGGTTCTTCGGCTGGCAAAATCCTGCTGGCGACTGTAAAAGGTGACGTGCATGACATCGGCAAGAACATCGTGGGGGTGGTGCTCGGATGTAACAACTACGAGATCATCGACCTCGGCGTAATGGTGCCGACCGATAAGATCCTTGCCGCGGCGCAGGAGCATAATGTGGATATTATCGGTCTTTCGGGACTTATCACGCCGTCGCTGGACGAAATGGTAGGTGTTGCCAAAGAAATGGAGCGCCGAAGCATGAAAATGCCGTTGCTGATTGGTGGTGCGACAACTTCCCGCATTCACACGGCTGTGAAAATCGATCCGAACTACTCCGGGCCAGTTATTCACGTGCTCGATGCGTCGCGTTCGGTACCGGTTGCCGGCAAGCTGATCCAGAGCGAGCAAAGCCAGGCGGAAGTGTTGGCAGATATCAAGGCAGAATATGCCAAGCTGCGCGACGATCACTCCAAACGCGGCGGTGAAAAAGCGCATGTCGCTATTGGTAATGCGAGAGACAACAAAGCGAAAATCGACTGGACTGGCTTCCAGGCCGTGAAGCCGCAGTTCCTGGGCACGCGTGTGTACGATGATTATGATCTGGCCGACATTTCTAAATATATCGACTGGACGCCGTTCTTCCAGACCTGGCAGCTGCACGGGAAATACCCGAAAATTTTTGATGATGCGGTTGTAGGTAAGGAAGCCATGAAGCTGTACGAAGACGCTGCGGTGCTGTTGGGTGAAATCATTCGTGACAAAACCCTAAAAGCGCGTGCGGTAGTAGGTTTCTGGCCGGCCAACTCGATCCAGGACGATATCGTGCTGCACCATTTTAGTGAAGAGACGAAAGAAGTGCCTTGCGAACGCCACGGCTCGCACCAGCATATTGAATACAAAATCAGTCAGCAAGGTGTAGAAAACCTGAATGCGGGTGAGCTGGTAGCGGATACGGCAGCTGTATTGCACCATTTGCGCCAGCAAAGTCAGAAAGCGGCTAACCTGCCTAACTATTGCTTGTCGGATTTCGTGGCTCCGCTGGAATCGGGTCATACGGATTACATAGGCGGTTTCGCGGTAACTGCTGGCGTGGGCATAGAGGCATTGTTAGAGAAATATGAAAAGGATCATGACGATTACAACAGTATCATGATCAAGGCGCTGGCCGACCGCCTGGTGGAAGCCCTGGCAGAATTGATGCACGAAAAAGTGCGCAAGGAATTGTGGGGATATGCCAAAACGGAAAGCTTCACCAACGAGCAGCTGATCAAAGAAGATTATAGTGGCATTCGTCCGGCTCCGGGTTACCCCGCCTGTCCGGATCACACCGAAAAACGCCATTTGTTCGATTTGCTGGGTGCGGAAGAGCTCGGTATTACGCTTACGGAGAGCTTCGCCATGTACCCTGCTAGCAGTGTCAGCGGCTGGTATTTCTCGCATCCGGAGAGCCGTTACTTCCCGGTTGGCAAGATTCACAAGGATCAGGTCGAAGATTATGCGAGGCGCAAAAACATGCCGGTAGAGGAAATCGAGAAATGGCTTTCGCCGGTGCTTGCATATTAAGATAGTATTATTTAAAAAGTGCAAAAAGAGAATAGTTCGTTACTATTCTCTTTTTTTGTGCCCAAAACATACTAATTTTTACAAAAGGGCGTAATTAGGTGGTATGCCGTGTCGTAATCAGGTATTTATACGCTATTTTTTTGTAGAGAACCGCCTGATATTTGCATGACTTAAGTGAGAACTTAATAGTTTATTAGCCATGAAAAGAAATATCTCTGTTTTTATCCTCCTGATCCTGCTGGCATCGTCCTTTAAATACAGGAGCATGACAAGGGAAAACACGCTGCCAGTCATTACCGCAGGTTATGACAGCAAACAACAATCACCCAAGGCCATTGCAGTGTCCTCTCTGGACGCTGCGGTTGCCGACCTTCACAAGGCCAATCTCGAAATGGCGAAAGGTAATCCGGCATTCTTGAAATCGTTATGGTCGCATCAGGACGATGTTACTTTGTTCGGCGGTGCTGAAAACCTGGATTCAAAAGGCTGGAAGGCGGTAGAAGCAAGTTTGAACAACACCGGATCGGTCCCTGCGAAAGATGTAACGTACACTTACGAAGAAGTCGCCAGCCAGGAAGGTAGCACACAAGGTTACCTGATTCAGAAAGAGCATTATCGCTTCGCCGACGGTCGCAAAGCAGATTTGCACGTTACAGTCCTGTTCCGGAAAGAAAACAACGTCTGGAAAATCGCTCATCGCCAGGCCGACTCCTTCCCAACTGACGTAAAATCAGACAAAACTTCTAAATAATTGCCTCTCTTCCTGATATTTTAGGTTAGTTGCCGCCATGCGACTAATTTGTTGTTATTTTGCACCTTTGGTTAAAAAGTGACAACAAACTACGCATGGAGAGATTTACAGGATTGCTGGGTATCATATTGATCCTGGGCATTGCATTTGCGATGTCGAACAACAGAAAGGCCATTAATTACCGCACGGTCGCCGTTGGCCTGGGCCTGCAATTCGGGCTCGCAGTCTTTATCCTCCGAACCGACATTGGTCAGCGAGTCTTTCAATGGCTGGGGGAAAAGGTTCAAAAGCTGCTCTCCTTCTCCGATAAAGGTGCCGATTTCGTTTTCGGTACGCTGGTGCGGCCTGAATTAATGCAACGCGCGTTCGGGCCGGGCAACGATTTCGTTTTCTTCTTCAAGGTTATTCCAACGATCATTTTTGTGGCGGTGCTGGTGAATATGCTCTACCATTTGGGCATTATGCAGCGCGTCGTGTCAGTTATCGCGCGGGCTGTGTACTGGCTCATGGGCGTGAGCGGCGCGGAAGCGCTCTCCAATGTGGCGAGCACGTTTGTAGGGCAGGTTGAAGCGCAGATTATGATCAAGCCATATCTGAAAAACATGACCAATTCCGAGCTCATGGCCTCCATGACCGGAAGTTTTGCCTGTATTGCAGGTGGCGTAATGGCTGTGTACATTTCTTTGGGCGTACCGGCGCCGTACCTGATCGCGGCGAGTTTGATGGCCGCACCAGGGGCATTGGTTATTTCTAAAATTGTGTTTCCTGAAACCGATAAATCGGATACGAAGGGAATGGTGAAGCTGGAAATTCAGAAAACGCACGCCAACCTGCTGGATGCGATCGCCGCGGGAGCGGGAGAAGGTCTCAAAGTAGGCTTCAATGTGATTGCCATGCTGATCGGCTTTATTGCGCTCGTTGCATTGCTCGACTATTTGCTGGGTTACATCGGTGGTATTTTCTCATTTCCACAGTTGAGCTTCAACTTTATCCTGGGTAAGGTATTCTCCATTTTTGCATGGGCCATGGGTGTCCCGGCTAAGGATATCGAAGCTGCGGGCTCATTGATGGGTACCAAAATGGTAATCAATGAATTTGTGGCTTACCTGGATATGGTAAAATTGAGAGACACGCTCGACCATAAAACCATTGTGATTACCAGCTTCGCGTTGTGTGGTTTTGCCAATTTCAGCTCCATCGCCATTCAAGTGGGTGGTATCGGCGAGCTAGCCCCTTCACGACGGGCCGACTTGGCGCGACTTGGGTTCAAGGCATTAATCTCCGGTACGCTGGCGTCTTATATGTCGGCTACACTTGCAGGTTTGCTTTTGTAAAAGCGGAAGTGAAATATTATTCGAAAAGACATGAAAAGAGCACATTGGTTGCTCTTTTCCTGTTTTAGGAGGTTGCCCGAACAATAGGTACAGCCCGGTTTGGCATAAAAGTTTTTACCTGCAGGCTATCAGCATCTGAAAAACCTTATCAACACATTATACAATGAAACACATTAAACTCTTCTGGTCTTTACTCCAAGATAGCTTCACTGAATTTTTGAACGATAACGGTATGAAGCTGAGTGCCGCGCTTTCGTATTACACCATATTTTCCCTGGCGCCTATGTTGCTCGTAATTATTTCGGTGTTCAGTATTTTTTTTGGAAGGGACGCGATCCAAGGCGAGTTATTCGGGCAAATCAGCGGGCTGGTAGGCGCTTCCGCCGCTTCTCAGTTACAGGAAATCCTGAAAAATGCCGAGCTGTCGAACAAGTCCGGAATGGCGGCGGCGATAGGCATCGGTACATTGCTGGTCGGTGCTACGGGGGTGTTCGCGGAAATGCAGGATTCCATCAATTTTATATGGGCTATCAAAGCCAAACCGAAAAAGGGCTGGTTACAATACCTGAAAAACAGGCTGATTTCTTTTTCCCTGATCCTCACGCTGGGCTTTTTGCTGGTAGTTTCGTTGGGTGCGAGCGCTGTGGTGGATGTGTTGAGCTCGCGATTGGAATCACTGTTTTCCGAGGCGTCGGTCGTCGTTTTTTATATTGTAAACCTCGCATTGGTGCTTTCAATTATTACCGCATTGTTTACGGTAATATTCAAAGTATTGCCCGATGGGGATCTACGGTGGAAAGAATGCCTCGTCGGTGCCGCATTTACGGCGATTTTATTCCTGATCGGGAAATTTATCATTAGTTTCTACCTCGGACAATCCGACCTCGGCGCGGCCTACGGTACGTCCGCATCGATCGTAATTCTACTGACCTGGATTTACTACTCGTCGATTATCCTCTATTTCGGAGCTGAGTTTACGAAAGTCTACGCGCGCCTCGATGGCGTAGCGATCGCGCCTAACAAACATGCCGTGTTGATCGTTCGGCAGGAATTGGACCGGAAAACGGGCGTCAAAATCACAGACTAAAAAAGGCCCGCATGCAATGCTGTGCGGGCCTCTTACTTTAACATGCTAACCGGTATCTAGCGAATAACCAGCTCGAAAGGCATGCGAGTTTGCATACCACCCATATTCATCAGTTTTTGATACATTTTGACATAGGGAGCGAGGTCGCCCAATGCCTTGTTGGTGGCCTTTTCCTCATTACTTCCCAGGAATTTGTCGATCATTTCGTCTAACGGACGTTTTTTCTCGGGATAATAGCGCACACGATAGTCGCCTTCATTGAGTTTGGCAGCTTTTGCGGCAATTTTGATCGCATCATCCACCCCGCCCAACACGTCCACAAGTCCATTTTGCTTGGCCTCTACGCCCGACCATACCCGGCCCTGTGCGAGACTTTTCAGCTTTTCAACCGGCATTTTACGGCCTTCGGCAGCTTTGCGTGTAAATGTTTCGTAGCCTTCGTTGACGCTTTTCTGGATCATCGACTTTTCGAACTCGGTCATTTCGCGGGTAGCGGTAGGCCAGTCGGCGTGCGGGCTGGTGCCGACGCCATCGAAGGTAATACCCAGTTTGTTGTTCATGAAGTCGGTTACATTGAAGATCAACCCGAAAATACCGATAGAACCGGTAATTGTATTAGGCTGGGCCACAATGGTATCGCAACCCATCGCCATATAGTACCCGCCCGAAGCAGCTACGTCGGACATCGATGCAATCACCGGTTTCTTTTTAGCCGTAATCTGAATCTCGTGCCACATCACATCCGAGGCCAATGCACTGCCGCCGGGCGAGTTAATGCGGATCACAACCGCTTTGATTTTGTCGTTTTCACGGATCTCTTTCAATTCTTTAACAAACTTGTCGGAGCCGATATTCTCGTCGCCACCGTCGCCGCTGGTGATTTCACCCTCTGCCACAAGTACGCCGATGCGCTTGTTGAAATCGCCTTTTTCAGCTGTGCTGGCCCCGTCGAGGTACTTACTTACGCCTAGGTAGGAAATCGACTTATCCGCATCCACTTTCAATTCCTTTTTCAATGCGGTTTCCAGTTCATCCTGATAACCCAGGTGGGTAACAAATTTGTATTTCAATGCGGATTTTGGGTTTTCAACGGCCAGTGAATCAGCGAGATTTTTGAGCTGATCTACCGGAACATCACGGGAAGCAGAGATGTTTTTCAGGAAGTTGTTATTGATCGCGCCGATCAGTTCAATGGACTGTTTTTTGCTGGCCTCGCTCATGTCCTGGCGCGAGAACATTTCAATTGCACTCTTGAATTCGCCTACCCTGAATACCAATGGCTTGATTTCGAGTTTATCAAATGTGCCTTTGAAGAAGCTGTATTCCGCCGAGAGTCCGTTCCACTCGATGCCACCCGCGGGATTGAGGTAGATCTTGTCGGCCACGGAGGCGATGTAGTAGCCTTTTTCGGAGTAGCTTTCGCCGTAGGTGACGACGAATTTCTTCGATTTTTTGAATTCCAAAAGCTGGTTCCGGATTTCTTCCAACGTTGCCCAGCCTGCTTCCGGGCCTTCTGTTTTCAGGTAAATGCCTTTGATCTTATCGTCTTTCTGAGCGCTTTTCAACGCGTCGAGAATGTCCTTCAATCCTACCACTGTTTCTTCACCGGTGAAAGGCAACCCAAATTCCGACAGCGGATTATCGACACCCACTTCGCTGATAGGCTGATTAAGGTCTAGTTTGAGCACGGATTTGTCAGAAATCGTCACTTTTTCATCCGAAGAAAACATCGCACCGATGCCACCCAGGATAAAAAGGGAGAGGACCATGAAGAGGATAAGGCCTACGATTGTCGCGAGGACATATTTAAAGAATTGTAACATAATCTATTGCAAATGGATTTCTTCTCTATAAGTTGATCAAGGAACAAAATTACGTATTAATTGTCGCGGTTTGTGGAGGAAATAATGTCAAAAGGTAGTTTATCGGTATTAAGTGGTTGAAAATAACCGTTCCAATTTTTCGGGCTGAACCGGCAGTTTTAGAAAAGCAGATTATTTACTTTTGGAGAAAAAACCAGCACATGAAAAAGACCCTCATTTTAGTCCGGCACGCAACCGCAGAAGACCAGAGTTTCAGAATCAAGGACTTTGACAGAAATCTGAACAGTAAGGGCTTGTCGGAGTCGCTTGCAATGGGGAAATGGCTGGTGCAGGAGGGCGTAAAACCCGATGTCTTCGTGTCGAGCCCGGCCTCACGGGCATTCAAGACGGCCGAGATTATTGCAGGGCAATTTAAAGTGTCGGTCGATGAGATTCAGAAACAGGAGGGGATTTATGACGGCGGCCCCAGGGCGTACCTGCAAGCCGTGACCGGCGCTTCGGAACAGTATTCGACGCTGATGTTGTTCGGCCATAATCCCGACATTACCTATTTCGCGGAATACCTGTCGGGCGCAAGCATCGGTTCCATGAAAAAAGGAAGCGCAGCATTTATTGAATTTAAGGATCAGAAATGGGAAGAAATATCTGCCAAAACGGGTGATCTGGTGCGTTACAAGACGCCTAAGCAGGTGAGAGAAGAAGAGGATTAAAATGGAACAGCCAAATCGTAACAGGAAAATATTCATTTTCGTTTTTATCGCATTCGTAGCGTTGTTTGCCTACATTTCATACGATATGTCGAGCCGTACAACAGCGCCATGGAACAAACCCAAACAATTGAAACGGGCACTACCCGGTGCTACGCCCGACTCCGACTCCCTGAAACTGGATTCGCTTTTGAAAGAAGTGGAAGAATAGCCGCTCAGCTTCTGGGATGAAATTCGGTGATGATTTGGCGGAGGTAATCGCGGTCGAGGTGGGTGTAAATCTCGGTAGTGGTAATGGACTCGTGTCCCAGCATTTCCTGCACCGCCCGCAAGCTCGCTCCCCCTTCGATGAGATGCGTCGCGAACGAATGCCGGAACGTATGCGGACTGACGTTTTTGTAGATCCCCGCTTTTTCGGACGCATCTTTGATCATCAGGAAGATCATCACCCGTGAAAGTTGGCCGCCGCGCCGGTTCAGAAACACAATGTCTTCACTGCCCTTTTGAGGTGCAATATCGCCGCGCACGTGGTCGAGGTAGATTTGCGTGTATTTAATAGCCTCGCGGCCAATAGGTACCAGCCGCATTTTGTCGCCCTTCCCGATAATGCGCAGGAAGCCGATATCGAAATGGCAGTTGGTTAGTTGAAGGTCCGTGAGCTCCGAAACGCGCAGCCCCGAACTATACAATACCTCAATGATCGCACGGTTCCGGGTGCCTTCGGGCGTGGAATGGTCGATAGCGCTGAGCATTGTTTCAATTTCTTCATAGGAAAGCACATCGGGTAGTTTACGCGGCAGGCGAGGGGATTCCAGCAGTTCCGTGGGGTCTTCCGTGATTTCGTTTTCCAATAATAAATATTTGAAAAACGCCTTGATTCCCGAGAGCATGCGCGCCTGCGAATGCGCTGCGAGGCCGAGCTCGGCAATGTATTTGAGGAATGCCGAAAGGTGCTCTTCCTGCACGCGGGCAGGCGCAACGTCGATTTTGCTTAGTTCCAGAAATTCTTCCAGCTTTTCCACATCCCGTACATATGCTTCCACCGAGTTGCCCGACAGCGAGCGTTCGAGTCGGAGATAATTTTTAAAATGTTTGATGTAGCTTTGCCACATAGCGAAAGAAGAATTAATGAATGCTACAAAGCAAATGAAAAAGATATTGATCCTGAACGGCCCGAACCTGAATCTTTTGGGCAAAAGAGAGCCCGGTGTGTACGGGAATCAATCATTCGAAGATTATTTCGAAACGCTGAAACCTATTTTTCCGGACGTAGAGCTGCATTACTTCCAGTCGAACCACGAGGGAGCGCTGATCGATAAAATTCATGAAGTAGGCTTCTCATTCGACGGGATCGTGATTAATGCAGGCGGTTACACGCATACGTCCATTGCCCTCGCGGATGCGCTATCGTCCGTTACCACACCGGCGGTTGAAGTACATATTTCAAATATCCACGCTCGTGAGTCGTTCCGGCATCACAGTTACCTTACGTCACGCTGCAAGGGCATCGTTGCCGGGTTGGGGCTTAGGGGGTATGAATTGGCGGTAAGGTATTTTCTATGACCGAATCGTCAGATGTGGTCAGATATTGTCAAGATGGTCATTGATTGTCAGGCATAGTTATAGATGTTGAAATTCTAAATGTAAACGATTAAAGCCGAATCTGACAACACTTGACTACACCTGACTATTTTTGACAATAGTGACCATTCAAAACTACCTAAACACCGCGTTCCCAAACAGCACCTTGCCCTTTTCCAACATTGCACGGAACACCGGGTCGTCCATCAGGTAGATTACCTGCCCGCGGCCCATTTCCTGGGCGCCGATGATGAGGGTGTTTTTCAGCTTGCCGGCCATCTTGGTACCCACGAATCCGGCTTTGTAATTATCTTCTTTCAAATAGCCCACATTCCAGCCTTCTTTGAGGTAATCGCGCTCGTAGGCGTCGCGGACGATCGTGAAATAGGCATCGCCGCACCCAAATGCGAGCGGGTGGGTGCGATCCATCGTGATCTGGAACATGCTGCCCGGCGAGGAGTCGCTCGCGTCTTCACGCTGCTGTTCGCCGTATTTTTTGAAAGTATCCTCGTCTTTCCTTTTGTCGGAGAATTTTTTGGTTAAACCAAAACCCGGTTTATTGACGAATGCATCGGTGGCGTGCTCCATGGCGATCAGCTTGCCGCCATTTTTGATCCAGCCTTGAAGGGCTTCGAACTGCTTGTCCTGGATAATGTCGCCATAGCGGCCGTCCGGCAGAATCAATACATCGACTTCGTTCCAGGGCAGGGTAGCCAGTTTGGCGGCGTTGACAATCGTTACCGGGTATTTGATCTGTTGTTCGAAATAATGCCAGACTGCCCCAAATGCTGTGGCAGAAACGCCGTCACCAGCCACGGCCACCACTTTCGGCGCTTTGAGCGCCACGACGTTGTCATTCCCGAAATCAGGACCGGTGCTCACGAAGCCGGTTTTGACGGGCGTGAGTTTCACGGCGTGCTTGTTTGCCAGTGACGTAACCAGGTTATCGAACGGAATGCGTTCATTGCCCTTTCGCGTGATGATCAATGTACCGGCCGCGTAGCTGTTTTTGTCCATTTCAAACGGCGTATTGGAGGTTTTGACCAGCACGCCACCCTTCAAGAGTTCCGCCAGGAAAGCGGCATCCGTTGCATTCGACCAGTTGGCCAGATAGGCGTAAGGCGGAGAGGCGGGTATCGTGTTTTCAGCCGCAACTGCCTGAATGGCAGCCGGCGCCAGTTTTTCTTTCAAACCATAGGCCTTTAATCCGAAAATATAGGCGAGGCCCCAGCTGGTAACATCGTATGTCACAGAATCTTCGAGCGCCGGCTTAGGATCAAACAGGATGCGCAGTAAATTGGATTTGGGTTGATAGGCGCTGATCAACAGGTCATTATCATCTATTTTGAGCGTCTGTTCGGTTAGGGTAGTTAGCTCCGTACCTTTCGCCGACGATGATTTACCCGCGATACCGTAGTTGAACCCCTGGCGATCGAGCCATTTACCGAATGCCCGCGTATTTTCACCATTGCCGGCTTTGATTACATAGGTTTTGAAATTTCCTGCCGGCGAGGTGGCTGCGTCCTGATGAAAGCGGATAAACTCGGTTACGACTTTTTCCTTTTGGGACATTACCGCTTCCAATGTGGCCAGGCTGGTAGCGTAGTGATGCGCAATGCGGTTGTTAAGGGTAAGCGTATCATGTTCGTTCACGCGTTCGAGCGCGAGGCCCGCGCGTCCGCCCCCGCCTTGCTCGTACGTAACGCCTATGGCGCCATTGGCCGTTGGCCAGGTGTCGCCGTAGCTGGGGTAAAACAAGTCGTAGTCGTTCCGTGTGAAGTAGGCCCAGTTGTTTTTATCGAAATACTTGCGGCAATACTCGCCCACGAGGTCGTTGAACTGACGTTGCCAGGCTGTTACGTCCTTATTGTAGGGCTTTGCGGCAGGAGGGAAGTAGTAGCTCCGCGCGGCGCCCATTTCGTGGAAATCAGCGTGGAAATGCGGCATCCACTGGTTGTACAATGCAATGCGCTCCTGGGTTTCCTTCTGCGTTTGCCAGGCCCAATCGCGGTTGAGGTCGAAAAGGTAGTGGTTGAAACGCCCGCCGGGCCACGGTTCGTCATGTTCGAGTGCAAATGGTGTAACATCTGGTGAAGCATTTTGAACACGGTTGTACCATTGTGTATAGCGCTCGTAACCGTCGGGATTGATGCAGGGGTCGACGAGGATCACCATGTTTTTGAGAAAATCCTGTGTGAGTGCGTTGTCTTTGTTGAGCAGCTCGTAGAGCACTTTCATACTCGTGTTGGCCGACACCGATTCGTTCCCATGGACATTGTAGCTCAGCCAGACGATCGGCGGGACGGCGGCATCGGCTTTGCCTGGGAGCAGGCCGATACTTTTCAGGTGATTGGTGCGGATCGTTTCGAGTTTCGCGATGTTTTCCGGTGAAGACACAAATGCAAGCATCAGCGGGCGGCCCTCATTGGTGGTGCCATATCGGACGAGCTTCATCCTGTCGGCGTTTTGTGACTGAACCGTTTTGAAATAGTCAACGATCAGATGGTGGTACGCAAATCGGGAACCGAGCGGGAAGCCCAGGAATTGATCCGGCGTCTGAGTTTGTGCAAATGCAGTTTGAATCGAAAGCAAAATGAAAAGGAAGCGGATCAGTCTGGTCATAGGAAGTGAAACGGCGTAAGTAGGTAAACCCAAAGTTAAAAAGTTACCGGAATTACAGCCACGGCGAAAGTGATAAAAAAAAGTTTGTGTTAAATCTTGTTGAAAATGAGTTAACTAAAAATTAATTGATTTTTATTTGCGGCCGGAACTTGCTTTTTAAAATCCGACCCTGCATCTTTGCACCACGTTACGGAAACGCAAACGGAAAAAGTGAAAGAAAGTGTTGAAAAAACGCACGAAGTAGGAGACCAGTCGGCCCATTCGTCTAGCGGTTAGGACACGACCCTTTCACGGTTGAAACAGGGGTTCGATTCCCCTATGGGTCACAAAACCGTGCAACGGCACTTTTAAGTAACTTGTTTAAAGCCAGTCAGATGCATCATCTTGACTGGCTTTTTTTCTTGCATTACGTCGGCTCGTTCGCGTCGGCGCCTTTGCAAAAAATGCGGAAGCGGTGGTATGTTTTCATATCACCGCTTCCGCGCTTTTTGCATGATGTGCATCGCACGATAATCGTGCGATCTACTTCTTAACGAATCTGTGTGTGTTGACAGTGCCGTCAGTTTGAACCAGCCGGACGAGGTATGTCCCGCTCACGAGATTTTTTACATCCAGCGACTGGTCACTTTCGAATCCTGCCGGTCGAATATGCTCGGAAACGATGATACCGGCAGCTGAAATGATCTGAATGCGAGAAACCGACCTACCATTGCCCGTGTGAACGGTGATTCTATCAGTCGCCGGATTTGGCCATATGATGAGCGCTCCTTTTTCAAATTCGGCGGTGCGGATGCGGCTGTATGCAAACGTCCCGTCCCGGTCGATCATTTTAAGGCGGTAGTAGTTCTTTCCGGCCAATGGGGCTTTGTCGACGAAGCGATATTCTTTAAGGACATTGCTTTCGCCATATGATTTGACAGACCCGATTACAGCCCAGTTACGGGTGTCGGTACTTTGCTGGACTTCGAAAGACTCACTGTTAGTCTCCATGCTCGTCGACCAGGAAAGGAGTGCCGTTTGGTTTTCAGGAACAACGTCGAACGCCACCAATGTTACGGGCAATGGCGGTGCAACTGACCCAATGCCGATCTGGGTGATGGTCGTGCCCGCCGGAATGGTGCCGCTGATCGTGCTGCCCTCGGTGTTGCCTGTTGCGTTGGCAGCGCCGCTCAGATCGATCCATGATGAGCCGTTCCATCCGATCAGACGCAGGTTTGAGGTTGCAGCAAAGCCGGCGGCGTCAGGCATCGAAACGGTGACGGCCAGGCCATCATCGTCGGTTGCATTGGCGGCGATCCAGTCCCAGCTACCCAATGTAAATACTGATTCAATCGGCGCCGAAACTGCACTGGCATCTTCGATATTGGAAGTCTGGTAGGCGGTTGACAGGTGCGCTGTTGCACTCGCCGGGGCGGATATGGACAGCAAGCGGGAATCGGTGCCGCTTCCGACTGGGAAGCTGAATGAGTCGTTCCCCACCTTGCCCACGTAGCCGTTTATATGTTGCGCGTCCGTGGTCCCGCCGGTGTATGATGCGTCATTTTGAAAGCGCAATTCACCGGCTGATGTATTCGCCCGAACTGTTGTGGTAATGCCGTTCTGGAAATTCGCCGATGTAAATACATTCGCCCCCGCCGTATTGGTGATATCAAACTGGCTGGCGGCGCCATTTTTGAGTACCAGCGTCGAAAAATTGGGTGCCACGGTTCCGCTTATCTGTTGCGCACCCGGAGAGCCCAGCGGGCCGTTGAAATTGTCGGTACTGCCGCCGGTACCGTTCGCGTTGTAGGAGCCATTTACCCTTAGGGCATTGGTAGCCGATTCGAAATGATCGAATATCGAGCCAAATGCAGCCGTATAAGCTGATCCCACGGCGCTGGTTACTTCGGTGTGCGTGTCGTAATTGCTGACGTAACCGAAATTGTTAAATGTGGTCCCGTCAACAAAGACCTGGGCATTGGCCTGCTGGAAGCCCAACAGCAGCATGCCGCCGACGGCCATGTTGATGTGTTTTCTTTTCATAATTAAATCCGGTTGAAAGAGAGAAAGGGAAATTACTTCGCCACCGACTTGTCGGCACCGCCGTTGCCTAGGAGCTTTTCAACGCTTGCTTTTAAGCCATTGAGCTCGCTGCTCATCCCGGCCATGCCTCCTTTGAGTGCTGCATTCTCTTTTTTCAATGCTTCGATTTCGGCCTGCTGGTCCTGAATCGCTTTGGTAAGCAGTGGGGTCATTTTACTGTAATCGACCATCCAGGGTTTCGAAACATCAGCGCCACCTCTGGTAACAGCTTCCGGAAACACCGTGTAAAGCTGCTGGGCAATGTACCCCGTGTGGTTGGTTGTTTTGTTGGCCTTGTAGTTATAGTCGCTAACCTGAATTTTCATCAGGTCCTCAATGCCATACTTTGTATCGCGAATATTCTCTTTCAAGCGTTGATCCGAGGTGGAGTTGTAAGTTACCCCGCTCCCTGCACCGGCAGATATGTTTCCATAATAGGTACCTCCGGCTCTAAACATAATAAATTGGTCAAGACCTGTTCCGGCAGTGGCCTTCTCGAGAGTTAAGAGCCCGTTCAAATCGCTGCTGGAAGACCTGATCCATTGACCAACGCCTGATGGAGTTTGCAGGGAAAGTCTTGAGTTCTCGGAGAAACCTACGAAGGGGTCAACTACCCCGATAGTCACGTTTCCGTCTTCGTTGACCCGCATTCTCTCGAGATTACCGGAAGTATTGAAGGCAATTGCTGTTTGGTTAGAAGTTCCATCACCTTTGTAAATGCCCATGACGTTCGCGGATGTTGTAAAGAAGCCATTGGCATACGGACCAAAATACAATCCTCCGATTATATCATTATTGGCCAGCGGGGTCGGAGAGGCGTAAGTGCCTTGCGCGGACATCAGAAATAGACCCGGCCCGGTTGAGGTTCCGTATCCTTTAAAATAATGATCGTTACCGGCACCGGTACCTTTGTTGTCGGCAACCACTTCTATTAAACCAACCGGTGCGAGCGTTCCCACTGAAAGCTGGCCCTCGATGGCGGCACTGTTGGCCGGGGCGGCCGAATTGGCAAACGTACTTCCGATTGCGGTGTTGCCATTGACGGAAAGCTTGCTTCCCGGCGAAGTGGTTCCGATGCCCACATTTCCTGTTTGAGCGAACACGGCAGCGCATGCAAATGAGAGCAGCGTTGCTGCCAGGTAAGTAGTTTTTTTCATGAGTTAAATGGTTAAATGGACGTCAAGTAAAGATTAGGTGTAAAAACGGTTACATTTTGTTCGGGCATAGTGATCCTTTGCCTTGGACATTCGAAGGTTTCAAATACAGATTGCAAGCATGGAACAATGGCTAGCGATCCGGGCTGTGAAGACCGGTACTAACTTGCGGGTGAGGGAAGGTGGTAGAATGGAATTGACTGGGTATGTGTATAGTGCTGGTTCTCATATAGGAAGTGATTGCCTGAAAACGTTGAGTTGCGAAGAGCGACGTCCCGGGTGAGCCGCTATGTTTTCCAAATATTGCGAAGTATTTCTAATATAATATATAATTTATTAGTCGAAATAATTCAATACATATCGCATGATATGTGACCGATAGTGTAGTTGTGCGGTTTGAAAGTGGTCGGAAAGCATGTCGGCGTGCACCTTCAGGCGTGCACGAGAACCTTTGTTTCGGATGTGAAGAATTCGTTAAATCTGTAAGGTGCAGTTACTTCCAATCCGGTCAATCGGTATATTTCTTTATGAAAGTATTGGTAACCGGCAGCGCGGGGTTTATCGGGTTTCATACTGTGGTGAAGCTGCTCCAAGAGGGTTTCGAAGTAGTAGGCCTCGATAATATCAACGATTATTATTCGCCCCAGCTCAAATACGCGAGGCTCAAAGAAACGGGAATCAGGCAGGACCAGATCAAATGGTACCAGCTTGTACAAAGCTCGGTTAGCAGCCGTTACCGGTTCGTGCGGATGAACCTGGAAGATAAGCAGCAGCTTTTCAGTCTTTTTCAGTCGGAACGGTTCGATTATGTGATCAATCTCGCCGCGCAGGCGGGTGTGCGGTACTCGATCGAGAACCCGGATGTTTATGTGCAGTCCAACATCATCGGGTTTCATTACGTGCTGGAAGCATGCCGCTATTTCCCGCCCAGGCATCTTGTACATGCATCGTCATCGTCGGTGTACGGCGCGAATGCTAAAATCCCGTTTGTGGAAGATGATAAAGCCGATTCACCGATGAGTCTCTATGCGGCAACAAAGAAGGGCAATGAACTGATGGCGCATGCATACAGTCATCTCTATCAAATACCCGTCACGTGCCTGCGGTTCTTTACGGTGTATGGCCCATGGGGGCGTCCCGACATGGCACCGATGCTCTTCGCCCGGGCGATCCAGGAAGGTGAGCCGATCCAGGTATTTAATAATGGAGAAATGGAGCGCGACTTTACATTTGTCGGCGACATTGTAGAAAGTGTGGCGCAGACCATGACCGCGAATTTTGATGAAGAGCCGCCGTACCGGGTATTGAATATCGGCAATGGGTCGCCTGTCAATCTCATGAAATTTATTGAAGAACTCGAATGGAGTTTGGGGGCAAAAGCGATCAAACATTTTTTACCAATGCAGGCAGGAGATGTCCCCAGAACCTGGGCAAGTGGTGAAAACCTTGAAAAGATCACGCATTATAAACCTCAGGTTTCCCTCAGCCGGGGAATAGCGGAATTTGCCCGGTGGTACCTCGAATATAGCAACCGGCTAATGGCCTATTATGGCTGAACAACCTTCCAAATTGCTTCTTATTTCAATCTCGATTTACCAACTAGTTCACGCAATTGTGGAGCTAGTTCTCGCTTAGGATCAGTCATTTGCAGATTTTGCATTTTTTCAACTTTTATTTTTCTCATTAAATTTTAGGGTTGCTTGTCACAAAAATTGTGTCTGAGAATACACTAGGGCCGATTTTGTTAATTTATTGCTTATCGAGTGGAGCGTTTCAATGATTTTGCGAGCAATATTATTCTACAAGTATAAAATCTTTTCTAGGTCTTTGTAGTATATTTGGAACGAACGAAAGTATCGGCTTCAAATTGTATATAACATTCGATTATTCCGTTCGCATCGCCCACTTATTTTTTACGCTCTATGAAATTTTTACTGAAACTTGTTTTTGCGGGAGGAGTGATAAGCTCAGTGGCAGCGGCTCCTAACAACGACGCTGGAAGCATGGGAATGCCTGTGGACAGCGTAAATCTGGAAAGCAGTATTGCAAATGACCTGAACGGTTCTTACAACATCAGGAATCCTTATGCAGAGTCTGCGGACGAATCTTTTACCATTGCGGCTAAGGCGGCTGCGCCTCTGGCTTCCCGCGTCTCATGCGGAGGCCGTACCTGGACCGACGGCGAGTACCTCGGAAGAACAGGCGACGGCAAAGCGGTGAATATTCTTCTTAAGGACAACCGGATATACCTCAACTGGGCAGGTACCATTGCGGATAACCTGTTTATTCTTTACCATTTGCAAGAAGGGACTTTCCAGCCCAATGCTTCGAACGACGCGCTGATTCTCGGCTGTATTAACCCGGTTGACCCGAGCACGGCACCTGTGAACATGCTAGGAACCAATGGCGCGGGCCAGATTACCTGTAACGGTGTCGTAATGCCGGATGGTAACCGTTTGGGTGTGTTTGTAGGTAGTACTGGTAATACCTACCAGTTTATTAAGTATGTGGATGGTTTGTTGCGTGTGAAAATCAAGCAGGGAGAGAACGATTCGCGTGAGGATAACTACTACATGGGATTGCTGTCCGAGACCGTTACAGGAAACAACGGTAGCTACCTAGATCCGCAATGGAGAGGTGTATTGACTACCGCCATGGTTACAGGCTGTTTCTGGCCAAATGCTCCTAAGACAGCCACTCCGCTACCTGATAATAACTGTGCATCCGGCCCGGCCATCAGCAACGTGAGCAACATCAGCCAAACGGCTTTGACGGTTTCTTTTACCGGCTCCGGTGTTACCAGCCTGAAATGGCGGATTAAATCGGGTAGTACCGAGGTAAGATCAGGCACGACAAATGATTTCGGCGGTGCGACTTCGACAAACATATCGTACTCTTCGCTTGCTCCGGGCAATTATACATTGGAAATCGAAGGCAACAACTGCTCTTCGGGAGTGAGCAGCCGCGCATTCACGATCAACGAGCCGGTGGTAACGATTCCCGACTGTTTGAACGGCCCATCCGTAAGCAGCGTCGGATCCATCACGCCAAGGAGCGCTACAATCAATTTTGCCGGTACTAATCTGCACGTGTTCTCATGGAGAATCTTGGATGGCAGCAATTTCGCGGTCGCAAGTGGTAAAACCGGTACCCTTACTTCCAATACAACTAACCTGACATTCAGCTACCTGCAAAATGGTACTTATACTTTCGAAATGAAAGCTGAGGATTGCAAAGCGGCATCGGTGGCTACGAAGAGTTTCAGTGTTTCGGCGGCCGACACACGTACGGCATGTACCCGCGGTCCAAGTTTGCAGTCGATCGTATCCTCTGGTGAAACAGGCTTGCAATTCCTTTTCGATGGGGATAATGTATTTGCGATCGACTGGAAGGTCAAAAAAGACGGCGTTCTTATGCGCCAGAACAGCGTTGCGCCTACGAGCAACAAACCGACGATCAGCTACAATACATTAGCAACTGGTGCATATACCCTCGAAATTCAGGGTGGAAACTGTAAATCGACACCTTCGACCATCGCATTTGGCGTGAACGTTCCGCTTCCGATCTACATTTCGAACTTTGAAGGTAAATCCGTTGAAAAAGGGGTGGAACTTACCTGGAATGTTGTGGAAGAAAAAGACGGAAAAGAATTCGAAGTACTGCGCTATGACGATCGTATGCAGAACGAAGAGATTCTGGGCAAAGTAGCGCTCACCGACCAGCGTATCGGCAAATACAGCTTCCTGGATGCGAATCCGCTCTTGGGTACAAACTACTACCAATTGAAGCAGATCGATATCGACGGTACTTATACCAAAAGTAAAATCGTTGCGGTTAATCCGGGCATTATTTCAGGAACGGTGATCGCACCAAACCCTGCTCAGGATTATGTGAACATCCAGTTCTCATCCCGCACCGCCGGAACTTCGGACGTTACGATCTACAACCTGGCCGGTCAGCCGGTGAGCAATGCGTCGATCCATATCACAGAAGGCAAAAACACCCATCGCCTGAATGTGAAGAAACTGAACGGCGGACATTACTTTGTGAAAATCAACCATGGAGGCGAAGCGACGAAGCTGCGCTTTATCAAGGCTGAATAATCAATCAAATAGCATTAGAATGCCAAACGGCCGGGTTGTTGAGACCCGGCCGTTTTTTTGTATTAATGCTTTAAATAGGGCTGGATGGGATCCCGGCGATTCTTTCAAGCGCCCGCGTGACGCGCTCGATGCGGTCCACGTGTCCGCGCCGGGCGTCGGAATAGGCCTGCGCTACTGATCGCATGTACGCCTCGCCCGTGCGGGTGTCGAAGAATGGATCGTGTTGCGCGAGCATCTCCCGCCATCTTGGCCCGACTGCCTCCTTCGCTTTCGCAAAACGATGTAATAGCCGCTGTTTGATCGGCACCAATGCCGGATCATCCAAACTTGTTTCGATGTGCATAATGTGTAATTTGCGGTTAACAGATTGTGTTTTACCAAATTTAATTCAATTTGATTTAAATACAATTCAAAATGAATAAATATTTACTCTTTTTGAATTAATGTTTGATTATCAGAGAGTTCGAAGACTTCGCGAGCATTTGCAACTTAGTGAAACACAGTTTGCTAAGAAGATAGGTGTTGCGCAAAGCACCTATCATAGATTTGAAAAGGGCGCGGCAAGTTTGACTGCGGAAGCGATCAGCGAAATCATCACCCTATTCCATGTAGATCCCTATTGGTTACTGCTCGGACGCGGCGGCAATGAGCCTGAGTTTTTTAATCATGCTGAACTCATCACCATTAGTAAAAACGAGTACATTGATTTGCAGCGGAAGGCATTGCAAAGCCAGGATGAGCGGATAGCGGAGTTGGAGCGGGAGTTGGGGAGGAAGTGATGTAGTACTTGATACTACCTGAAAGCCATAATTTTTTGTCCCTTGTCTTTGTCCCAAGTTACTTCAACATGAAATTCAAATGAGTTATTAAGGAAAGTTTTACCCAAAAATGTTTTCGATCCGCTTAAAGGCCTTTATCGATTATCTCGGTACTTCAATAACCGGGTTTGAAGCGAAAATAGGCGTTTCAAAGGGGGCGTTGGCAAAACCTATCAAGAACGGCAAGACGGTCGGCGTGGAAGTATTGGAGAAAATTTTCAATGAATATCCTCAGATAAATCTCGAATGGCTGGTTGCTGGCGCTGGTACAATGCTGAAAGATGGTAGCGTTGTCAACCAAGTTCTCGATCCAGGTGAGAATGTCATTTTATCCAAAAACGAGTACATTGATTTGCAGCGTAAGGCATTGCAAAGCCAGGATGAGCGGATAGCGGAGTTGGAGCGGGAGTTGGGGAGGAAGTGATATAGGCATCCGATATAGAATTCGAATATGCCTAAGAACAGCTTTCCGGCTTCCTGTGTTTGGGGATCCCTTTCCAATTGCGTAGATCATAGTCCAGCTTCTATTGACTAGGATCAAAAAGCTCCGTTAGTAAATCGGGATTTCTTACACAGAGGTGAATATGGTCATGCTCGCGGAATGCGCTGCCTGGGTAGACGGGGAAACCTTCTTGAAATGGAGCGCGAACAGTGTCGAAAGTCCTTGGAATATTTCTTTTTGAGGCTAGCGAAAAGGCATAGTCTATCACAGCTCTATCGAGATATCTCAAAATTAAATCATCCGGATTGCCTTTACCTCTTGGGTGGGGTTGGTTAACCGGAAACGCCGTCTTTGTGTTGTTCCAGTCTTGGACCAGATCGTCGTAGGAAATTCGGAGGATTTCTTTGGCAAATGAATTAGATAAATCAAAGCAGTGACCTAGACGGATTTTCGCACCAAGTACGGCGGCATTTTTGCCGTGGGCTTCCAGCGCCCATTCGTGAGCCCGAATGAAATCATTTTCCCAGAAATAGACCCCGGGACCCAGCCAATCGTACCGGTTCGTGCTGCTCTGAAATTTAATAGAGCCATTCAACAGTTGCTCTTTAACCCTGATATCGCAGCCATGAAAACCATATACCGCGACATCGCAATAGTGGAAGGGATGCATTATGTAAAAAATAGTGTGTGAAGAAAAATGTCGCTACGCAGGATGAGCGACGGATTTATGCTGATTATCAGTTATGCCGCCCCTATATTTCTCGGCAACCTCGCCATTCTCATCCAAATAGCCGACTTCCTTCAAATGATCAATCGAAGCTTGACGGGGATCTTCTGACCCATTGATCTCTTTCCTGCGCTCGGCCACATAAGCCCGCACTTTGTCAACCAGTTCCTGTGTCATTTTCGTAGTGTGTTTAGGGAGTACCTCCCGGTTGTCAGATACTCAAAGTTCAAAAATTTCCGGTGCTTTTCCTACCCCTCCGGCTGCAACCGCGCCTCCTTCCACCATTGTGTAAATGTCTGATTTCCTTTTAATTCCACTTTTTGTCCGATGAGCGGGGTTACCAGGGGCATACCTTGCTTTTGAGCTTCGGCGGTGGCACGGATGATCGGTTCGTTCCAGTCGTGGATGGAGAGTGCGAATTTGGCCCAATGGACGGGCATCAGCTTTTTGGCGCCGAGCTCGCGGGCTGCGGTGACGGTTTCTTCGGGCATCATATGGATGTATTTCCAGGCTTCGTTGTACTGGCCGCATTCCAGCAATGCAAGGTCGAACGGGCCGAATTGCGCACCGATTTTTTTGAAATGATTGTCATAACCCGAATCTCCGCCGATGAAGATTTTTAATGTCGGCGTCTGCAATACGAATGACACCCATAATGCACGGTTGCGGCTGAAATTTCGACCGGAAAAATGCCTTCCGGGTGTTACATTCACCGTAAAGCCGCCGCCAAGGTCGGCGCTTTCGTTCCAGTCTTTTTCGATGATATTGGCCACGTCGTAACCCCAATATTCAAGGTGCTCGCCGGTACCGAGGCCGGTTATGACCTTCCCGACTTTGTTTTTGAGTTTGAGGATGGTTTCATAATCGAGGTGATCCCAGTGGTCGTGCGAAATGAAGAGGTAGTCGATGGCAGGCAAATCTTCTACTTTATAGATATCACTACCCTTGAAACTCGGTGTAGTGAATTTAAGAGGCGAGGCGCTGCCGCTGAAAACCGGGTCGACGAGGATGGTTTTGCCGTCGACCTGCATAAAATACGACGAATGCCCGAACCATACCAGCACATTTTCTTCCGGTTTCAAATGGAGCAGATCCGTTTTTTGAGAGGGGATCAATGGACCAGGCACATTGTATTTGCTTTTGCCGAAGAAAAACTTCGTGAAAACCTTAAAATAACTATTGCCTTCGGCGAGGTCCGGGGTAAAGCTCTCGTTTTGAAACTGCCCGTCGCGGTAGTGCGGCGATTTTTGGATTCTTTCGAGCCGCGCGCCCGATGGGTGTCTTCCGAATAATGGCTGCTGCATGAATGCATACGCGCCAAGGACGATCAATGCCAGGAAAATGAAGAATATCATGAAGGAAAATTTAATGATCCGTTTACGCATAGCATGTGGAGGAGTGGTGAAAGTTTAAACTGGACGAATGTACGGTTTCTTACGTATTTTTGAATTTACTAATCCAAACAAAACCAAACAGTCATGAAGAGAAATGTATTGCTCTATTTGTTATGCTTTTTATCATGGGCGGCCGTGGGCCAAAATTCGGCGCCCGACACCAGCTGGGTCAAAGCCAACTACACCAAAACAGAGCAATACATTACCATGCGGGATGGCGTGAAACTCTTCACGGCCATTTACACTCCCAAAGACGATTCGCAGACTTACCCGATCATCATGCAGCGCACGCCGTATTCGGTGCGGCCTTATGGAGAGCATAATTACCGCCGATCGCTCGGGCCTAACGGGTACCTCATGCGTGAGAAATACATTTTTGTGTACCAGGATGCGCGCGGCCGCTATAAAAGCGAAGGCAATTTCCGTGAAATGACGCCGGCGATCGAGCACAAAAAGAGCAACAAGGATGTAGACGAGTCGAGCGACACGTACGACACCGTCGAATGGTTGATAAAAAACACCAAAAACAACGGCAAGGTAGGACAATGGGGTATTTCGTTTCCCGGCTACTATTCTTCTGCCGGATTACCGAATGCGCACCCTGCCATGGCCGCCGTTTCCCCGCAGGCGCCCATGTCCGACGAATTCATCGGCGACGATTGCTATCATAATGGGGCATTCTTCCTGATGGATAATTTCGGTTTTTACAGTGGTTTCGACGGCCCGAAGAGCAAGGACGGTACCAATTACCAGAGTCATTTCAATGCGCAGTACAACGATGCCTACAAGTACTTCCTCGATTTCGGCCCACTGAAAAAGAGCAATGCCGCTCCCTATTTCGCCGATCCGAACAGTATCTGGCGGCAGACCACCGCGCATCCGGTGTATGACGAATTCTGGCAGTCGCGGAATATCAAAAAGCATTTGAAGAATATTAAACCTGCGGTACTCGTGGTAGGAGGCTGGTTTGATGCAGAGGATTTGTATGGCGCATTGAAAACCTACGCGGCGATTGAAAAGCAAAGCCCGGGGAACAATAATCGCCTCGTAATGGGCCCGTGGACGCACGGGGGCTGGGCCGCGCCTGCGTGGAAAGGTTTTGCGCAATATCAGTTCGGAGCGGATGTGAACAAGTATTATCAGCAAGAAATCGAGACTAAGTTTTTCAATTTTTATCTCAAAGGTAAAGGTGCATTTGAGCAGTCGGAGGTAACGGTTTTTGAGACTGGCTCTAACCAATGGAAGCATTACCAGGAATGGCCTCCGATCAACGTTCAGCCGACGACCTATTATTTTGCCAAAAACGGTGGAATGGCTGTGGCAAAACTGCTATCGGAGCCGAGTTCGACTACCTACGAAAGCGACCCCGCCAAACCGGTTCCTTACACGAATGTGATCAGCGGACATCGAAATAACGAATACATGGCCGAAGACCAACGGTTTGCATCCCGTCGCCCTGATGTGGTCAGTTTCCAAACCGATACTTTGACGGAGGACTTGACTCTGACCGGCGAAATCGTGGCAAATCTGATGGTTTCTATGACTGGCTCAGATGCAGATTTCATTGTGAAGGTAATCGATGTCTGGCCGGCAGGGGCGACGATGCCGGGCGCTCAGGAGGGTGGAAAGCCGGTAGTAATGGACGGTTACCAGCAAATGGTGCGGGCGGAAGTACTTCGCGGAAAGTTCCGGAACAGCTTTTCAAAACCGGAGCCTTTTGTGAAAGGCAAGATCGAAAAGGTAACAGTGAAGCTGAACGAAGTAGCGCACACATTCAGAAAAGGCCACCGTGTGATGGTGCAAATACAGAGCAGCTGGTTTCCGTTGGTGGACCGTAATCCGCAGAAATTCATGAATATATTTGAGGCATCCGAATCGGATTTTCAGAAATCGCGGATTTCGATCCATCACGACGCAGATCATCCCAGCAGCATTACTTTGCCGGTCATGCGCTGATAGTAAGATAACACCTTTAAATCCTAAATCCCTTAATCCTAAATCCAATGAAAAATGTATTCCGGAAAATCCCGGTTTGTTGCGTCGTGCTATGGCTTGTGGCCGGCGCGACGGCTGCCTGGGCTCAGCCAAAGCCCAGGTTTCGCGTTCTGGCGATGGCCGAACCCGGCGGTCACCACATCGCGTATTCGAAGGCCGCCCGTCCGTGGCTGGATTCGCTGGCGGCCAAAGAGCATTTCAGTATTGATTATATTGATAAAACGGATCCGATTAATGAAGCCTTCCTGGCAAAATATCAACTCATTATCCAGCTCGACTATGTGCCTTACGCATGGAAGCCGGAGGCGGCTGCCGCATTTGAGAAATACATTGACGAAGGCAAGGGCGGTTGGATCGGGTTTCACCATGCCACTTTGCTGGGCGAGTTCGATGGCTATAAAATCTGGCCGTGGTTTTCGGATTTTATGGGCGGTATCCGCTACAAAAACTACATCGCCGATTTTGCAGCTGCGACGGTGAAAGTCGAAAATGGGAAGCATCCGATTATGAAAGGTGTGCCGGCTACATTCCGGGTGCAGAAAGAGGAATGGTATATCTACGACAAAAGTCCTCGTGCAAATGTGGATGTAATCGCAAGCGTCGACGAATCTACCTACCAGCCCGATTCGAAGATCAAAATGGGTGATCACCCCGTCGTGTGGTCGAACCCGAAAAAGAAGGCGAAGAATGTGTACATTTTCATGGGCCATTCGCCGGTGCTGTTCGAGAGCGCCGCGTACAAAACCATTTTCAAAAACGCCATTCTCTGGGCTTCGCAAAAATAGACGGATATGCTGAACAGAATTTTAATGCTTGCGCTGATGGTTTTGGCGCAGCAAACCGGCTTTGCGCAAAAGAAAAAGCCGAAGGTTAACCCGGTGCCCGAAAGCAAGTCGTTTTACCAGGCGCGGCTGAACGACGAGGACGCAACCTATTTCACCCCTCAAAATTTCAAAATCACGAATGATGGGAAAACAGACGTCTCGGATGAGCTGCAACGGGCTATCAATGAGGTGAAAACGAATTACAATTTCGGGATCGTGTTCATTCCCGAGGGCACGTATAAGATCAGCAAGACGATCTACATTCCCACAGCCGTGCGAGTGATCGGTTATGGAAAAAAGCGACCGCTGATCGTTCTGGCCGACAATGCGCTCGGTTTTCAGGAGGAATACCCGCAGGACAAGGGCAATGCGAAATACATGTTCTGGTTTACATCCTCGATTCCGAAAGACGGTCAGCCGATCCCGGATGCCGGTGCGAGTACTTTTTACAGCGCGATGTCGAACGTAGATCTGCGAATCGGGCAGGGTAACCCGTCGGCGGTGGCATTGCGGACGCATTTCGCGCAGCACAGCTTTATCTCGCACGTGGATATCCACGCGGGCACCGGTAAGGCGGGGATGTTCGACGTGGGGAATGAAATGGAAGATGTACGCTTTTTCGGGGGAGATTATGGTATCTACACCTTTAAGCCGTCGCCCGGTTGGCAGTTTATGATGGTCGATACGTACTTCGAAGGCCAGCGGAAAGCGGCGATTCGTTCGCAGGAGTCGGGGCTGACGATCGTTCGAATGACGGTTAAGAATGTGCCTACGGTGTTGGAAATCAATCCGAATTTCTATGAAAAGCTGTTCATGGAGGACTGCCGCTTTGAGAATGTGAGCGGCCCGGCATTGGTGATCAGCAATGAAAACAATGCGTATACCCAGATCAGTTTAAGAAATGTCGATTGCAAAAAAGTGCCTGTACTCGCCCATTTCCGCGTAAGTGGAAAGCAAATTGCGGGGCAAGGCGAAATGTATCGGGTAAAAAGCCTGAACCACGGTTTGCAAATGGCTGCCATCGATGCGAAGCCGGTGCACACCACTACCCAAAACATCGAGGTGCTTAAAACGGAATCCGCACCAGCGGTGAAGGACATTCCGGCATTTCCTGATATCAACACGTGGGTAAACCTCAAAGCATTGGGCGCGAAAGGTGACGGCGTTACCGATGATACCAAAGCCATTCAGGCGGCCATCGACCAGCACGAGGCGATCTACGTTCCGCAAGGCTGGTACCGCATTACCGAAACCCTGAAATTGAAGGAAAAGTCGGTATTAATAGGTCTTAATCCGGTTTCTACTCAATTCATTTTGCACGATAACACCGAAGCATTCGGCAGTTTCGGGCCGCCGAAGCCGATGGTGGAATCGTCGAAAGGCGGGAGCAATATCCTCACCGGCATCGGTATTTCGACCGCAGCGAGCAATACCCGCGCGGTGGGTTTGAAGTGGATGGCAGGTGCCGATTCCTATGTAAATGACGTGAAATTTCTGGGCGGCCACGGTAATATCGCCCGGAAACGTCCTGGGCAGGAGGTTTTGAATAACGCATCGCATGTAGGCAACGAGCAGCATTGGGATACCCAATATTGGAGCCTTTGGATAACTAATGGCGGCGGTGGCACATTTAAGAACATCTGGACCGCGAATACCTTCGCATCCGCAGGTACATACGTATCGAACACGTCTGCGCCTGGGCGCGTGTATGCGATGTCGGTAGAGCACCATGTGCGGAATGAAGTGCGGTTCAAAAATGTATCCAACTGGAAGGTCTACGCCTTGCAGCTCGAAGAGGAAAGCAAAGAAAGTTCAGGTTGCCAGCCGCTGGAAATCGAATCGTGTGATAATATGCTGTTTGCGAACCTGTATATGTTCCGGGTGATACGCGTAAGCACGCCTTATCCACACTCGATCCGCTCGTGGAACAACCGGAAGCTGGAATTTCTGAATGTGCATAATTACAGTCAGACCAAGTACCCATCGACAGTGCCGCTGTATGATGTGAATTCGGACATCGAAGTGCGACCTTGGGAGTTTAACCGGTTGGTGATCGATAACCCGAAACCGCGTGGGATTGATTTACAGGTCGGGAAAGCCGTTCAACTGGCAAAAGGCTTCGAATTTGCGGATGGTCTTTGTCACGATAGCAAGGGTAACGTGTATTTCAGCGAATCGCGGGCGCGGCGGATTTACAAATGGTCGGCACAAACGAATGCATTGAGCCTCGTCGCTGATTTCCCCTGGGAGCCGCTATCGCTGGGCGTCGATACGAAGGATAATCTGATCGTGGTATTCAAATATGCCCCCAAGCCGGGTTACCTGAACAAGGGCCAACCAGAGACGTTCCCGAATCCGCCGGATGCTGCGGGAACTTCGTTCAGCGGTTGGGGCAACAGTGGTTTCGGAATATTGGTGTATGCTATGAATCCTGAGCAACCCGAAGAATCCATGCATTTGCTTCAAAAAGTGCCATTGGAAAAGGTTACAGGCATTGCCAAAACGCTGAATCCATCCAACCGCCGCCGCGATTCGGGCGATTTCCTGAAAGTAAGTACCAATCAGTTCAAAGAATGCTGGCTTGCACCGGATGGCGTGACGATCGTGCCGGTAGTATACGACCTGGCTCGTTCGAATGCATTGGTAGAGGGTTATCCTGGAAAAGTGGTTTACGGCGCCGACGAGTATTTGAAAAGGACCGTGCGGTTCAAAGTGGGGCCGCAGGGATATCTGTCGGAACCGCAATTGTTTGCCGAAAAGGGAGAATTCAGCTCAGCGGTGGACAGCCAGGGTAATGTTTATGTTGCGGATGGGCAGGTGTATGTATTCGATCCTTCCGGTAAGGAAATTAATATGATCGAAACGCCGGAACGACCTTCCACGGTGACGGTAGCGGGCGACACACTTTTCATTACCGGCCGTAATGCATTG
This sequence comes from Dyadobacter jiangsuensis, assembly GCF_003014695.1. Taxonomy (GTDB): domain Bacteria; phylum Bacteroidota; class Bacteroidia; order Cytophagales; family Spirosomataceae; genus Dyadobacter; species Dyadobacter jiangsuensis. The sequence goes on from NZ_PYAS01000009.1 coordinate 320,807, forward strand.
TATGCAGTTAAACTGAAATAGAAATCAAGAAAAAGGTTGTATCAAGTTGTCACGCCGAGCGGCCCCGTACTCTCAGCGTGACAATGAAGTGTGATCCTTGATACAAGCCTTTTTCTCGGTTACTTAATTCCTTTGCGTTTCTTATATTCCTGATAACGCTGGTTATATTCTTTCAACTCTTCTTCCTTGAAAGTTTTCATATAATGCTCGGGCAGATCGAGCCGCTCTTGCATTTTTAAAGTATTAGAAAGCTCCACCAATGTGTTGACGCCATTTTTATCCTTATTCAAATCAAATGCGTCGTACAAATCGCCGTTGACGGTAAATGCTTTGAAGGCAAGTTTGTTCTGATCAACTGTAATGGCCTGATATAGTTGCGTATTAGAAGCCGCGCGGTCCATCCAGTTTTGGAGGCCGATGTCATACATTTTCGGGCCGCTTACGGATACTACGTAAATGGGTCCGTCGGGTTTCTTACGGCTCTGGCCGACCGGGATATTCAACCCGCGTCCGTAAGTATGATCGTGACCTTGCAAGACAATATCCACCTTATGCTTTTTGTACAATGGCTCCATAGTATCCCGCCATTCGTCGTTATCGCGGCCATTTTTGGTGGAGTAAATAGGGTGGTGATGCACCACGATCGTCCAGCGGTTCGGATTATTGATCGTAACCTGTTCGAACCAGCCCGCCTGCTTTTTCATGGTCGTCGAATCGAGGATCGCAGCCTGCGAATCGAGTGAAATAAAGCGTACACCCTGATAATCTACATAGTATGCGGTTTCTGAAAGGCCTTGCGGACCGTTTTCAGGCAATGCAAACTGCGGTTTCCAATGCTTTGAAACGAAGAGGTTACGTTTTTCGTCACGGTAATATTCGTGGTTGCCGGGAGTGGCCAGGTTAGGCACCATGCCATTGATCCAGCCGCCCGCCTCAAACCATTCGCCCCATTGGTAATCCGCATTGGAATTGTTGATGAGGTCGCCCGCGTGGATCATCAGATTGGCTTTGGGCATATTCGCGAACGCCCCCCGCACCGCCCGCGACCATAGCGAACGAATGTCGTTCTGCGCGTCGCCGAAATAGAGGAACGAAACCGGTTCCGGCTTGTCGGACGCCGTTTTGAAATGGAACCATTCACTCCACGCCTTTCCATCGCCAACGCGGTATACGTACTGTGTGGCAGGTTTCAGGTCCCCGAAATTCGCTTCGTGATAGTGGATCGTTTTGCCGTCGATCACAACCTGGTGCGTAGCGGCTTGCACAGTACGCGCCTTGGACGGGAAGTCGGGCGACGGGTCAGCTTCGTGGATGGCGGCAATGGCGGTCGTCACGGTCGAATCGGTACGCCAGTTGACGGCCTGGGATATTGCCGGATTTCCCTTGTAGCCCAATATGATACGATCGGGGAAGGAGGAAGGCGGATATGTTTTATTTTGTTGTGCGTAACCGGGCGCAGTGCCGGCTGTTAGTAGAATTCCCGCAAAAAGGAATTTGGCATATAAATGACTGAAAGATTGCATGTTGAATTATGGCGATTTTGGTCACAATAATACCCGTTTGGAAAGCAATCGGACTAGTTGCTATCTTCATTTTACATTTTGATAATATTGCACGTCATGAAGCCACATTTACGACTGATTTATACCTCCCTTCTTTTTATTGCGACTGTCATTGCCTGTAAAAAAGATAAAGATCCTGATCCGGTAACAGAGGAAGAATCCGCCAAGAAGTTTGTTGAAATCCTCGACGATTCGTTGAAAGGAAAGGGATTCGGATACAGTTTTGCGGTGTATCAAAAAGACCAGCTGATCGGCACGGGAGTGGGCGGTTTTTATGCCAGAAATACGGAGATACAGGAAAACAAGGCCATAACGCCCGATACCAAAATGCAGATTGCCAGCATGACGAAGACCATTACTTCGGCTGCTTTTCTCAAACTGGCGAAACAAAAGGGGATTAAAACAACCGATAAAATCATCGATTACCTCCCCAAGACCTGGGTGAAAGGTCCTAATATAGAACTCATTACGTTCAAGGACCTGCTCACGCATACGAGCGGGATCACAGGCATGACCGAAAGTTGCAGGAATGGTGCATTCGCCGAGAATGTCTGGTACGGTTTGAAATTGCTTATCGAAAATGGTATTAAAAAGGAAAACCACGGTTCGAGCTGTTATCAGAATGCCAACTTCGGGCTTTTCAGGGTGTTGATACCAATGATCAACGGGTTGAAAATGACGGGTAGCGACAATGAAGATGCCGTAGCTGCATTGAACGGATACGAGGAATATATCCAGAAAAATATTTTCGAAAAGGCGGGAATTGTTTTGAATGAGCCCTTTTCGAATGGTTTGCCCACACCCACTTTTGGTTACGACTTCCCTTATTCGGGCGAGTACGGTTTCGATCCCGGCGATTTCAGCTCTACTACCGGCGGTTATGGTATTTATCTTACAGCCAACCAGGGTGTAAAGCTGTATGCCGCGCTTTTCTCGCCTGAGAACAATACCGTCATTACACAGGACATCCGTGACGAGATCGTAAACAATGGCTTAGGTAGTTACAGCGCCTCAATGCCCGAGGGGAAATTCAGCTACCACGACGGCTGGTGGTATTCGGGAATCGGGATTGCCAATCCGAAGGGTTTCAGGAGCGTATGGATGCATTGTCCGGAGGATATTACCGTAGTTCTCTTCACCAACGCATTGCGTAACGGCGATGGCCTGTTCCCGATCCGCTCGGAATTTTATCAGGACATTACTTCGTACGTGCTCTGGGCATTTTCAAAATACAAGGATCCCGGCAGGGGCAAGCGCATGCGGCAGGTTGATTTTCACGGGTACCTGGAACACCCGGAGCCGCATTGATTCAGTGGGTTTCTCGGTTAGGGTATTGACTTTAAGCTTTTGGCCTGAGCCGATGGTCTTCCAAATATTTCTGTAACTGTTCCAAATTCATATCCTTGATTTCCTGCGAAATCCTGGTTTTGATTCTGCGAAAGGTCTTCACCGTATCAAACTCTTTGATTTTGGGTTCTTTGGTTTTCATGCGTGCAAAATGTCTCTCGGTGAACGTATTTCGATGACTTTGTAGCCTAATTGTAAATTTACCGAATTATAACCGGGAATTCGAACGGGATTTACAATATGCTTGAAGTTCCAACTGATCAGCATATCCACTTGATAAAACGTAGCCAGAGCGATGTGAATGCAATCGTCAAAACTTGTGATACCCACAACATTCTCGTCAATATATCTCCTCGCCAATTGTAAGACGGCTTGGTTGACATCGACTTTTTCGAGATTATCCGAACGGAGATTTTGAAAGAATACCCTAACTCTCTCGGGGGCTCTTTTCAATTCGGTCTCGGCGAGCGCAGAATAAACACATTTGATATAACCTGTTTCTATCTGCTCAAATAGAACGCTGGTTTCATAGGTAAATTCGGAGTCAAAAACACCTCCGAACACAGACGTGTCAAGATAATAGCGAGGGGGCATGTATAGTATGTGTGAATATTTTTAGACGTAAATCTAAATACACACACAGCTCACCTGCGAACTAACTTCTCAAAGAACACGCCTCAATTATCCAACGCTTTTGGCAGCATCATCAAAAATGGCTCTGCTTTTGTGAAATCCAACTGCTCATAGAAAATGCCGAGCCGGTTCAGATTTAGATAATATTCCTTTACGTGCTTGTAGTAATGCTGTTCCGATTGGATGTACCAGGCCGCGGGGCCTAATTTGTCTGAGAGAAACCACTTTTCCAGCAGTCTTCCCGCTCGGCCGTTGCCGTCGTTGAAAGGATGGATGCAAACAAATACGAGATGGATGAAGGCCGCATAATAGAAGGTTTCTTCCAATGAGAGCTCACTCCGCAGGAGCAAGCCGATATCTTCCCACAGCTTTCTCATTTCCTCCTGTACCAAATGGGCCGGCGCTGCTTCAAACTGAATGCGGCCGGTTTTGTGTTCCATCACCACCATGGGGTTTTGCCTGTAAAAGCCGCGAGAATGTTCCGATAGCAAGTGTTCGGTAAGAAGTCGATGGGCTTGTGCAAAATGACTGCTGGTCAGTCTGTTTTCTTTCGCATAAATGTAAGCGCGGAAAAGGTCGTTGGGCTTTTGGGTAAGCTCCGGGAGGTATTCTACCTGCTGTATTTTATGTTTGATGTAACTGTCGATCTCCATCGGTTCACCCTCGATTTTGGAGGATGTAATGACGGCAACGGAAGTGTAAAAGTTAAAAGAGTCGGACCTGACAAATGTTTCATCCAGCCGTTGTAATGCGGCTTGAATGCCGATCCCGGCTTGGTTTCGGTAACTTTCCAGTAAAGCATCGGACAGGATCTTCATAGGCAAAGCGGCGCAGGTTGGCCAACCAACCAAGTTACCAGTATTCTTTCAAATCCAAAACCCCTACCTTTGCACCGAAGAAAACGTGCATCCGTGAAAAAGAAGACACTCCTGGTTACCCCGCCATTTACCCAGCTCAATACGCCTTATCCTGCTACCGCTTACCTCAAAGGGTTTTTGAATACTTTGGGAAGGGAGTCGTATCAGGCCGATCTGGGAATAGATGTGATCCTGGAATTGTTTTCGTCCAAAGGGCTGAAAAAGCTTTTTGCAATGCTGGAAGCATCCGATATCGAGCTGACTGACAATAGTTTCCGCATTTACGCATTGCGGGATGAGTACATTTCGACGATTGATCCGGTGATCCGTTTTCTTAAAAACAGCAATCCCACGCTCGCCCATAGCATTTGCGATCGTACCTATTTGCCGGAGGCGAGCCGTTTCCAGCAGCTCGAAGACCTCGATTGGGCCTTCGGGACGATGGGTATCCACGACAAGGCTCGCCACCTGGCGACATTGTACCTCGAAGACCTTGGCGATCTGATCCAGGAAGCGGTCGACCCGCATTTCGGTTTCAGCCGGTATGCCGAGCGCCTCGGCCGTTCCGCAACGAGTTTCGATGAAATGGAAGCAGCACTCGAGGCGCCGGATACTTTGCTTTCGCAGACGCTAAAAGACGTTTTGGAACAAAAAGTGAAGCGGTACCAACCCGATATTGTCTGCATTTCCGTGCCTTTTCCGGGTAATTTATATGGCGGGTTCAAATGCGGGCAGTATTTGAAAACGCATTACCCGCACATCAAAATCGTGATGGGTGGGGGCTTTGCCAATACGGAATTGCGTTCGCTGGAAGAGCCGAGGGTTTTCAACTATATCGATTTTGTTTGTCTGGACGACGGCGAGGCACCGCTGCAATCATTATTGGATTACCTGGATGGGGAACGCGACCTGCCCAGCCTGAAACGCGTGTATTCGCGGGTCGATGGAAAAGTGGTGTACCACAACGGCGCCAAGGAAAAGGATGTGCCGCAACGCGAAACCGGCACGCCGGATTACAGCGATTTGCCCTTGCACGATTACCTATCGGTGATTGAGATCGTGAACCCGATGCACCGCCTTTGGAGCGACGGCCGCTGGAACAAACTAACGCTCGCACACGGCTGCTATTGGGGTAAATGCTCTTTCTGCGATATTTCGCTCGATTATATTCGTCGGTACGAGCCGATGACAGCCTCATTGCTTTGTGATCGCATTGAAGAAATCATCGCACAGACGCAGCAGAATGGCTTCCATTTTGTAGATGAAGCCGCGCCACCCGCATTGCTGCGCGATCTGGCGCTGGAAATTATCCGCCGGAAACTAACTGTCGTGTGGTGGACCAATATCCGATTCGAGAAGAACTTTACACACGATCTTTGCGTGCTGCTGAAAGCCTCCGGCTGCATTGCTATTTCCGGGGGCCTCGAAGTGGCTTCCGACCGCCTGCTCGACCGTATGAAGAAGGGCGTCACCGTAGCGCAGGTAGCGCGCGTGGCAGATGCATTTACGCAGGCGGGCATTATGGTGCACGCGTACCTGATGTACGGATTCCCGACGCAAACAGCGCAGGAGACGATCGATTCGCTGGAAATGGTGCGGCAAATGTTTCGGCTGGGCATTGTGCAGTCGGGCTTCTGGCATCGGTTTGCCATGACGGCGCATAGCCCAGTGGGATTGCACCCCGAGGAGTTCGATGTTATGCGGCTAGGGCCTCATACAGGCACATTTGCGAATAATGATCTCGAACACGATGACCCGCTGGGCGCTGATCATGATCGATTTGCCGAAGGTTTGCGCAAGTCGCTTTTCAATTATATGCACGGCGTATGCCTCGATTTTCCATTGTCCAAATGGTTCGATTTCAAGACGCCGCCGACCTCTATTCCTCCCAATTATCTGGAAAAAAGCATTCACGAACCGACGGAACTCGCCGCACGGCCGAATGCCGTGATCGTTTGGACGGGCAGTTTGCCTGAAATGGCCGTTTTTGAAGAGAAAAGAGGCAAGAAGGTCGTAGAAATAGCCGAACTCGTTTTTTATAACAAAAAGAAGGAATGGGCAGTGGAAGCGGAGGTTGAAGTAGGAGAGTGGCTGACTGAAATGCTGCCCAGACTACTGATCGCCAATCCGGAGGCATACGCATTCGAACAGTTTAAAAATGATTTTGAATCAGCCAAAATAGGCTCTTTTGAAACATTTCTCAACTCCCGCACGTGGCAGGAGTTGAAGAATGGCGGTATGCTGGTGTTGTAATACTTAGTAGCGCAGTATCTCGAAAGTTTCGAGATTGTCGTCAAACGTGGTGAAAACGGCAGGGTAACCTGGTGCAATGCTGCCGATCTTGTCCTGAATCCCTAATGCGGTGGCCGGACGAATGGTCGCCATTTCAATCGCCTCCTGAACCGGTATTCCAATGATCTCTACTGCGTTGCGTACCGCATCGCCAAGTGAAATGGTAGCACCCGCGAGGTTGCCATCCGAGTTGATATACTTCCCGTCTTTCAGGCTTGCGTCAAATTCTCCCCATTTGAACTGGGTGACTTTCTGCCCTAAAAACAATGCATCGGAAATCAGGAAGAGCTTGTCGCGCTTGATTTTGTAAGCCACGCTTGCCGCACCGAAATCGCAATGGGTACCGTCGATAATCACCGGTGCGTAAACGGATTCGGTGTCGAAAGTAGCGCCTACAAGGCCGGGAGCGCGATGGCCGAATGTGGACATGGCATTGTACAAATGTGTCACCAGCTGAATGCCCTGGTCGAACGCGGTCATGGCCTCGGCGTAAGTCGCATTGGAATGTCCTGCGGAAACGGTGATGCCTGATGCGAGCAGCATTTGCAGCTGATCTTCCGTGAACATCTCCGGCGCGATGGTGATCAGGCTGATCACGCCTTTGCCGTAACGGATAATTTCTTCCAGTTCTGCATTTGTCGGTTTACGTACGAATGCCGCCAAATGCGCCCCACGTTTGATAGGATTCAGAAATGGCCCCTCCAAATGCATTCCCAAAACACCGGAATCCGGATTTTTGGCCATGTAGCTGCGGGTAGCTTCAATGCCTTTCAGGATATTATCGTGCGGCGAGGTAATCAGGGTTGGGAGCACGTAAGCTGCGCCTGTTTTCACGCTGGCCTGGTAAATGTCGTCGATCGTTTCCTCGTCGGCGCGCTCTGTGAAATAGAACTGCTCGCCGCCGTTGATGTGGCTGTCGAAAAGCCCGGGAGCGAGGTTGGTAACCTGTGGCATGCCGGTTTTGGGTGTACCGCTTTCTACGCTGCGGATACGGCCATTTTCGACAACGATAATCTGGTTAAATAGGAGTTCTTTTCCCGTAAAAACTTTCTCTGCAAAGAATTGGGTGGACATAATCAAAGGCTTGGTTTAGAAGCGGCCAAGAAACAAAAAACGCAGAGCCGGTCAAAGCACTATTTGATAATTATGTCAAACTTGGTCAAAAGTCCGGCAAGGTCCGATGAGCTGAATTTCGCCTTGCGGATATTGTTGGCCGTTGGGTCGATCGTGAAGTTTTTGCTGGTCGAAAAATCGACGCCGCTCAGGTTGGTACCGTCGAAAACCGCATCCCAGAAGTCGCAGTTATGCACTTTGCATTTGGACAGGTCGGTTTGGGTAAAATCGGCGTTGTGGATTTTGCAGCTGTTGAAAACGGTTTTGTTCAGCTTCTTGCGCTCGAATATGGCATAATCGAGGATGCAGTTTTCGAAAACGGCCGCAAATGCAAAGTCTTTAGCCTCCGAAAAGTTGACGCCGGTGAGCTTGCAGCTAACGAACTCGATATCGGAAATTTTACAATTTTTTACGGACGCATTGCTCAGGTTGCACTCCTCGAACACGCAGTCGATAAAGTCGATGCCGGCCAGGTCCGGGATGTTGCATTGTACAAACCGGACCTGCTCATAGCTGCTTTCCAGTAATGGCTCAATGTTAAAATCTTTATTTTCAATCGTGTCGAAATTGCGGGTATTACGCATTGAGCCAGTGAAATATTAAATGTATTGTTTGATAACGGATTTGAGCTGGTCGGCCTGCACTACGCCCGACTGGCGCCAGAGCGGCTTGCCGTTTTTGAAGACGATCAGCGTCGGAACGCCCTGAATGCGGTAGGCCTGCGCAGCCGACTGGTTTTTATCGACATCGACTTTGATGATCGTAGCCGAGTCGCCCAAATCGGCTTTTACTTTTTCAAGGATAGGCTTCATCATTTTACAGGGGCCGCACCATTCGGCCGAGAAGTCTACCAAAACCGGTTTATCGCTGTTGATCAATTCTGAGAATGTTGCCATAACGTTGCTGTTTTGTCTATATGGATAACCCATCCGGGCTGCGAAAGGTTTAATGAAACCTCCCGAAAAAGCAGGAGTAAAGGTCATGCCATTATTTCCAATTGTCTCTCAGAAACTTGCCCACGCGTTTTTCCACAAATTCGTAGGTAAAATGCGAGTAAAGGATGGTGAGCCCGATCGAGGTGAGCAGGGAAATGGCGAACATCCCTTCATTTTCAGGCGATTTCAGGAATCTGAATAACACGATGTTGACGAATATCAACACGATCGCGTGGTTCAGGTAGATAGAGTAGGATATTTTGCCCAGGTACTGGAAAGGCTTGCTGTTCAGCATTTGCGTCACGACGCCGGTTGAGCTGGCGAAAATGATGATACCGAGTGAGAAAATGAACGGGAAAATGAGTTTCCACAAATTAAGCTCCCAATGATGCACGAAATACATAGCCGCGATCATGAAAAGCAGAAAAGGAATTTCGAATGCGGAGAGCTGAAATGTTTTTTGCTTTAACAGCCTATGGGTGAATATGCCTAATGAGAAGCAAAGCAACCCGCGTACGTATCCGTAATCGTAAGCAAGCAAATATTCGCCTCTTGAATAAATGAAAATGCCGGACAACAGCCCGATGAGCGCGAATGCTGCATACTTAAACCGTGGTAGTATTAAAACCACCAGTCCGAATACCACATAGGAAATCATTTCAGCCGAGATCGACCAGGAGGGGTAGTTGTTGCTGATCCACCCGCCGAATACCGTGCTGGAACCCATGAATGTGAGGGCATCGAGGGATGTGTACAGATAATAGCTTAGGCCCATCCCGGCGACATTTTTCAATGCGCTGTGCTCGCCGAGCAGGTTGGCAACAACGAAAACGACCTCCGTATAAAACAGCAGGGGGTATAATCTGATAAAGCGTTTTTTCAGAAAAGTCAGGAAATCGCCGGTGCTGTGAATGCGGTCGACATAGTTGAGCGCAATCACGAAGCCGCTCAGCACAAAGAAAAAGTCGACGAACAAGCTCGCGTTGATCACGAAAAAGTTGTTGTAAAGAATCGACTCTTTGAATGCATTGTGGTGATGGGCAATGACCAGGACGGCAAATATGCTCCTTAACCCATCCAGTTGTTCAACTCTGTTCTTCATGCGCGGAATGCTGGGAACCTCTCGGGAAGGTCCCACGGCTCGGGGGAGCGTGTCAGGTGGTTACGGTGCTTACGGGTTGTGGAACAGGTTTCCTGACCTTCTTAAACCGGGGAATAGCGTCCAGATATTTAATGCCCAGGAAGCGGATCATAACCGAATACGGGAACCAGAATGCGATATCGTAGGGTCGGCCGCCGGTAAAGAGCAGCACTACCATCGACAGGAAGAAATACGCCAGGAACGTCGTCAGCGGATTGGTATGGCGGCGCACTTCGCGTATCACGTACACGATCATGAAGAAGTTAAAGCTCGTAAAGAAAATAAACCCGAAAATCCCGTGGTTCACCCACGATTCCAGGATCGGAACGTCGAGATAGTCATTCTTATAGCCCCTGCCGAGGAAAATATCCCACGAATAGAGTGTCTCTAAAAATTCTCCAAAACCACTCACCCGGCCCATCGCCGAATAATCGACGTCTGCTTCTTCGGAAAGCCTCACACCGGTGGACGTAAAGATTACGTTCATGATCCGGTCCTGGAAAATGTCCCAATAGCCTAGCAACAGGTTCAGGATGTTACCGTAGCGCGAAAGGAAATAGTTGATCGCCAGCAATATGAGTATGATAAACACCATATTCCTGAACTTGAATGCATTGGCGATGCCGGAGGTGATGTTCGAAAATTTGAAATGAAACAAAAAGTAGGCTCCGAAAGCGATTCCCAGACCGAGATAACTGGATTTCGCGAGCGACAACACCACCACACCCATTCCAAACAATACTGAAAAGAACAGAAATAGCCTGGTTAACAGGTTTTTGGTGTTTCCCAATAAAACCAGGGCTGAAAGTAAAGTAATAACCCCGTTACGCGCAGTAATGTGCGGATTACCTCCCGGCTGGGCACCTTCGTTGGCAAAATTTACGGCAGCCCGCATACCCGGCGTCCAGTTGGGGTCGGTGATGAGCGAGTAGACGAGGGTAATGTTGGTCAGGAATGAAAATACGAACAGCACTTGTATCAGTGTGTCTTTCACGTCGTTAGGAACGTGCATGAGCAATGCGAGGAACCCGAACGTGAACACGAAGTTACCAATATCAGCGATGGATTTTCCCTGGTGGTTCATGAACATGAAATACCAGAGTGTTAGCAGCAAAAAACCTGCTCCGAGGTTGATCAGGATGACGTTTGGTTTGTAAAGTCGCTTGAAAAGTGTGGGCGGGATCATTAGCAACAACGCCAGCGAGAAGAACATCGCTGTAAAAACGCTGCTTGCAGGTCCAACGCCGAGTGTGTCGCGGATAAAAAATATCAGCGGAAACCCGTTGAACATCATCGCGATGCCCACCGAATATCGGAGATAGTTAAAATTATTGGCTACATTAAATAAGCTCCAATTCATCTGGAAAGCCGGAATCTGATGTACTGAATATCGAACCGCAGAATGAAATAGGCGATTTTACGGACACGGCACCAAAGATACTTGATTTTGTTGAGTACGGTGTTCGTTGAAATGTACAATTTTTGCACTCTCGCATGCTCCTCCCGGCCGATCGTCGTCGCGATGGTCGACGACTTCGCTTCCGCATGTACGCGCAGCGCGCCTCCGAGACCGTCGATCTTTTTGGTCGTCGTTGATTTGTGCGAAGTGTACCGGGTAATGAAGTCGTAATCGAATGCAAAACGGAACGACTCGTCGAACATGCCGTATTTTTCCACCAGCGTGCGCTTGAAAAAAAGCGACTGGTTATGGATCTGCATCCCTTCCAGGATCTGGCAATCGAAATCGTAGGAAGTCGTTTTGAGTATTTCGGTCACTTCGTCGTCGGTCGTGATCATGTACAGGTCGCCGTAAAGGATATCGACCGGATATTTCAATGCTGCTTCTCCAAAACGAGTGAAAGTGCCCGGGAAATATACATCGTCGGAGTTTTGGAAGCTGATATACTCACCCGTAGCCCGCTCCAATGCCTTGTTGATGGCATGCACCTGCCCGCGATCCTTCTCGGAAACCCACCACGACAAGTATTTTTCATATTTTTTGATCACCTCCACGCTTCCGTCATTCGAGCCGCCGTCGACGATGATATATTCGAGATTGGGGTAGCCCTGGTTGAGTACGCTCAGGATTGTCCTTTCGAGGAAAGATGCCTGGTTGTAAGAAGGCGTGATAACCGTCAGTTTCGGGTACCGCTGCGCATTACCAGAGGATTGGGCCGGTTTCAATGCTGATACGAAGTTCCGCAGGTCCTGTGTGGTTTGTTCTAAAAAATGCATGGAATCCTGTTTCGCTGGTTAAAACTGATCAATATAAGTGGTCAACTCCTTCAATTTCGCGGCTATACCTTTGCGCATTAACCGGTTGGGAGCAATATTGGCGTATTTCCCGAATGCGGGCTCACCGGTTATTTCCAGTTCGTATTTCTTTTTCATGACAGCACGCTGGTATTCCATAAACTGGTCTTGAAATACTTTATTTTCGGTAACCAGCGGAGCATGATCCGACCAGATCGGATCGAAGTAGCCCAGGCCGGCGAAGTCAAGTGAAACCAATGGTTGGCCATCGACTTGCTGCTTACCGTTTTGAATAACCAGGTTTTTATTCAAAACAGCATTCAATCCATAATGCCACCCGGCGTTGTGCAATGTTTTTGTCGCAGGCACCCACAACGGAATATAATTCAACCACAGCTGATCGGTATTCATACCGTTACAAAGGTCGAAATAGGCGCGATCGACCGTCCGATGAGCCCACCATTCCAACGCCCCGATAGTCTTATCAGAAGGCCGTAATATCCAGCTCCCCGAATGGAACATGCCCGCGTTGAGAATGCGCTTATCGTTCAGAATGGCCGATTTCTTTAATGGCGCCGAAATATTCGGTGTTAAAAACATTTCAAAACCCGATTCGAGTAAGCTGTCGAGCGCATTTTTGAGCCATACTGTGGGGCTTAAAAAAGTCAGTTGAGCGCATTCGGGATGCTTTTTCAATAAACCTAATGCGAACCAGGGACGAGTCGCGGGTAGAAGCTCGAAATCGAAATATTCAGCGGCCATTCTGTTAAAATCGGGAATGGCGAGCTCTGAAACCGGAAACAGTTTTACATGCTCCGGTAGTTTTTCAATATGGAGGGAGTCAACCAGGCCGATGTAAAACGTGCTCCCCGGCTGGTGTTGTAACACAGAATCCGCCAGAGCCAGTGCATGCGCCAGGTTGGTTCGGTTACAAACTGTGTATATAATATTCATGAACGATTATTCCGTTTCAGGCAAAGTTTTAAAGTAGGGTATTTCGTGGATATTATCCCTCGAAATGCCCGTCAAGGCAAAAGGCAAAGCTGCGTTTTGATATTGGACACCAAATTGCGCAAAATGGCTGCGTACAATGTCGGTGGGCTTTCTCAAATGCGGCAAAAACCTGTTCGCTTCCAGGTCCCAGAACACCGAATCGGCATTGAGGAGGCTTGCATTGTGGCGGTATTGATGGGCGACACTTCGTTTGCCTTTCAAAGTGGCCGTCATCCGCTCAATCCGGCAAAGGTAAAGCCCGTTATCGGCATAACCCGCCCCGTATAATCGTTTTTCATCCTCCGACAGTCCTGCAAGGCGTTTGAGCATGCCGGGTGCTGTGCCCGGCTGGGGCAATACCGAACCCGCTTTGATATAATCATAACCTTGCTTGCACCAGTAATGCAGCTCGTCTCTGACTACCCAGCTGTTCAGCTCGTGGATCAATAAAAAGTCACACCAGTTGAAGCGATCGTAAAAGTCCGCCATGAGCAAAAGCTGCCCCAAATGCTGCCGTGATTCAAAAAATCGTTTCGGGAAATGCACAACGTCGAATTGCTCCGCATGTTCGCGCACGACCGAAAGATCAGCACCTTCGCCGGCGACGAAAATGATCGGATAGTCGGCAAGGATTTCCAGCGCATGATGCAGCAATTTCTCCTCCGTTGGGTTGATCTGAGGTTCAAGAATAGGGACGATAACGGTAACCAGCTCTTTCATCAGATCGTTTGCAGCTTGCCGATCAGGTAGTTGAAGGGCATTTTCAGATATTTCCTCACGCGCAGGTACCGGCGCACAGGTGCAGGCTTGATATACGCACAGGGGAATTTGCGATAATAAGCGTTCCCGTTGTTGATCAAACTGTTTTTGTACAATGCGAAAAGCGCTGTGAGGTCGGTGCGGACATTCAGTTCGAAGCGGTCCTGGTATTTGGACAAAATATCAGGCTTGGCAGGATCGTAGCCGCTGTAATGGAAGAAGATCAGCGGATTTGTTTCGTTCACATACCAATGGCCTTCGCGCTGCGAAAATGTACGCTCGTGCAGATTCCAGTAAGCCGCATTATAGCCCGGACTCCTTTCAATATAGGTATTCGGGACGAAAACCGGTAGGAAATTCATCCAGTTCTGGTCCACGAAAAGTCCGTTGCAAAGGTCTATGAGGCATTCAAAGCGCAACTTTTCTTCCCACCATGCGATAAACCGGTCGTTTTCTTCCGAACGGCTGAATGCCACAAAACCGAGGTTATAAACACCGGTGTTGAGGTGATGCAGTTCGTTGGGCGTCAACTGGTCGTCGATTGGCGTATTGATATGCGGCGTGAGCACGGCATTGTGCCTGGCTAGCGAGTTTTTAAGTTCGGTAAGCGGCTGAAAAACAATAATATCCGGATCGAAATAGATGACGTTTTTCGCTTCGGGATAATGCTTGAAAAAATAGGTAAAATAGAATGGCTTTACCGCTGTATTCAGCTCTGTAATGTTGTAGCGTGCGCACATTTCCTGAAAATCACTGATTTCGATCTTGTCGATCTCGATCATCGGATAGGACGGTGCGTACGAATCTTCAAATGCAACTCCCTGAAGCGTGTCTACCAGGCCAATGAAAAACCGGACATCCGGGTTGGTCGCTTTGAGCGAATCTCCTAATGTCCGGGCTTGCGCGAGGTAATTGATGGAGCAAATAGTAAAGGCAATGGTCATTGATTGTGCTGTTCCGAAACCTGCAAAGGTAAATACTTCTGAATAATGGCTTCGACGCTCGCTACGCTTTTGTCTGTGTTATGCCTTTCCAATACTTTTTTACGTGCATTCTGACCCAGGGTGTTCCGCAATGAGGGATCGAGGATCAGCTGGATGATTGCATCCGAGGCCGCCGAGATATCCATGTATGGTACTACAAACCCCGCATCGCCCTCAATGAGTTCCGGAGCGCCGCCTGCCCCTTCGAAGCACACTACGGGAATTTCCTGCAATGCGGCTTCCATGACGACCAGCGGATAAGGATCCTCGCGGGAGCTCAGAAGCAATACATCAAAGCGGTTGATATAGTCCAATGCACGCGGCGTTGGCGGAATAAGGATGATTTTTTCGCACAGCCCCATCAGCCGGATATCGTTTTCGATCAGCTCGTAGATCTCGTGCTGCGGGCCTGCGCCTACCCACACGAAATAAACAGGAAGCGGCTGTGTTTTGCGGATAACCCTGCTGGCGATCCAGTTGAATATATCATTCCCTTTGCGCCATTCGGCATTTCCGCAGCCACCGATTACGATGGCGTCGTCGGGGATTTTATAGGTTTTTTCAAGAATGTCGTGCTGAACATCTGCCAGGCGCTGGTCGATATGCTCGTGGTCGATCAGCGTAAATGTGCTGACGTGTGCGGCAGGGAAATCGTATTTGCGGATATAATGATCAGCTACGGCGTTCGAAACGGCGATCAGGTGATCCGTCTTTTTAAGCAGGAAAGAAAGTTGCTGTTCCTGTGTATAAATCTTGACAGACATGGCCAGCTCGTGTACAAAAAGTACAAGAGGCAAGTCGTGGAAGGATTTCAGAAAATCGTAGTAAACCTCCGCGTTGGCAATGGAATTGATGAAAATGAGGCCGATATTCTGTTGTTCGAGCTCCGCCAGCACTCTTTCGTTTCCTTTATGCTGCGAATGCTCTTCGTAGAATTTCAGCAGGTTGGTTTTGCGGAGCAGCTTGCCGGTAAACGGGGGAGTGGTAATCTTTTTGGTTTGAAAAAGACGCGTGACGCCTACTACTTCCTCAAATTCCGCTTCCAGTTCCCCTCCGTTACAAAGCAGCAGGTGCATCGGAACGCCCCGTTCTTTCAATAGCCGCAATAACTGCAGCAGCAGCAACTGACTCCCTGCCCTGTTAGCATCGTGACTTACAAAAAGTATTTTCTTCTGCTCCATTACCGATATTAGCTAGCTCAAACTTTCGTCACCGGATCGACTCAATAAGCTTCGTAGCTCAACTTTCCGGGTACTTTTTTCGCAGGGTTTCCTACATAGACTCCCCATTCTTCGGTTTCTTTCATGATCGCCGATGCCATGCCCACAAGTGTACCCTGCGCGATGGTCGTGTAATCGCGGATGGTGGCATTCACCCCAAAGAAAGAGTACGATTCTACCACACAATGCCCCGAAAGCACCACATGCGAAGTAAAGAAAACGTGGTCTTTGATCTGGCCATGATGGCCGATATGGTTGCCGCTCCACAGTACCACGTTGTTACCGATGGTCGTGAAAGGCTGGATGGTATTGTCTTCCAGAATAAAGCAGTTCTCGCCGATCTCGTTGTTGAAAAGCGTCGCACGGGAACTGATATAGGAAATGAACTGATAACCCTTCGCTTTGGCGTGATTATAAATCGCCTCGCGGTTGCGGTTCATATTGCGGCCAGTCATAGGCGCAAAGAATTTGTATTCCGAGGGCGGGAAAATGGTTTCCACATCTTCGAATGCTACAACCGGCAGGCCGTGAAAATTGTTTTGTTCGATGTATTGGCGATTGACAGTGAATGCAACAACCTCATGATCAGAGTCATGGGTTAAATAGTAGTGCGCTAATTCTGCTGTGTCGAGTACTCCAAAAACGATAACTTTCGCCATTACTAAATCAGTTCGTATGCCTCTAATTGTTTCCTGATATCGTCGAGACCGTTAAACATCAGAATGTCTATAACAGACAACCAAGGTACGAAAGCATTTTTAAATTGGGGGTACGGGCTAGATATACTTTTTATGAAGTCCAGTCTTATTCCCTCGTTTTCAAATTTCCCTTTATCGTACAATTCCACGCCGCCAATCGGATTGATGTAGTGGTTTGCTTGCTCCTGTTTACAGATATCCAGAATCCGGTCCTGTCCTTTCAGGTGTTTATTATTATATATCGTTGAAGAGGGAACAATCTCCGTGCCTATGCCCATGTACGCGCAAGTTTTTTGCAAGGCGTATATACATAGCTCGTTGATTGAATCAACTTCTAAATTTACGATTTCTTCTATCAGTTCAAAAACCTTTTGATAACAGGGAGCCTTCTGATATGACTGCTGAATGGTTTTCAGTAATTTCTTTTGCCACTGCTCATGCTTGGCAAGTTCCACTTCCAGGATCAGTTTATTCTGGCTCGCGTCTTTCAGCGGGATGGTAAAAAGGTGGGCCTTTCCGCCTACCAGCAGGTTATTTCGATTGATCCAGCCCTTGTTGATAAAGTTCACATCGTCGTAGATAATGAACTTGTCCACGGCATTGATCAGCTGGAAATAGCCGATATATGGAAAAATATACGGCTGCATGATGGCAATAGTCATGGCTTGGGCTATTTGAGTTTTCTCAGATAATAATCTTCCCCTTTTTCACTCAAAAACATGCGGTGGTACAGGGTAGTGTCGGAGCCGAGACGGATATCGGTCGGCAATGCACGGATCTTGCTGGTGTCGTTCACCACCTTGCGCGCATAGAACAGGTAATCGGCGTCTTTCGGGATTGGGCGCAGGCCCTCCTCGAACGGATTGATGGAAATCAGCTTCCGTGTGAGATCCTTGCCGTAAAGCGGGTATTCGAAATCGCTGTTCACCGTTGCGAGTGCCACAGTAGCATTCTCTGGCACTATGGAATCGAAACGGACGTAAGCCTTGGTAATGTCAGGTCTTGCGAAGGTCTGGTAAGGGATGCGATCCATCGTCAACGCCGATTCCATCCCGTATGACGGCAAGGGAAGGCAGCGGATGTTCAAATAAACAGCCATAATGCCCGAAATACAGGCAAGCCCTACAACCAGCATAATGTAGCCTTTCCATACATTCCTGCGTGGCTTGATGATCGACAAGCGGTGGTGGGAGAAAAGAAGCAGGAGGAAAAGCACTCCGAAAAGCCCTGCTTCCATGAAATACCGGCCTTTGAACGGATCATAAGCTGCCGAATAGGAAATAGTAGCCAGGTTGAGGCAGAATGCAATCACGAGGAAAAAATGCACCCGCGATCTGAAAACCCGTATCAACACCAGGAACATGAGCGGGAGGATCAATGCAAATCCAAACACGCCCCAGTACGGGTTCGCATTGTAATAGTAAAAACCGCGCTGAAAAGAGAATGGTACAATGGTGAAATCCTGCTCTTCATCTAGGCGCATTTTCAGTTTATCTTCCAACAACACCAGCGGTTTACGGATGGCGGTATTGAGATCGTAACCCCATTGTGCATTACGAATGCCGTCGAGGTTGCAGAAATCATAGGTATACCGGATCACATTCCGGCTGCCCTGCTCAAAAAGGTTGGCCGCGCCGCCCGCCCGCTCGTACGACTGATGGTAACGTGCCGTAGGAGGGCCGATAGGATGCCCGAAAACCTGGATATTGCGGATGTAACCCGTAGGAATGGTGTAAATCAACGCGAAAAAAGCGATCGCGAGCCCGAGCCTAAGCGTCCTTTCGAAGAATACCTTGAAGCTGGGCGCCAGGAAAACGGTGTAGATCATGATCACGAACACCGACGGCATGAGCAATGCAAATGTTGCTTTGTGGCCGGTCACGATCGCGAATGTGATCCCTGCGAGATACAGGTAGCGGTTGTCGCGGCTGGTGTAAAAGGTAAACAGGAAATACAGAAGGCAGCTCAGGTAGGCCGTCAGTATAATGTCGGTCTCCGTCGTAACCGCCTGCATGAGAAAGTCCAGGAAAAGGCTGTATGCCAGGGCGCAGAAGAAGCTGGCCGACAAGTTCCGCCCGATCCTTTGAGCAATGCCAAAAACGGACACCAGCGTGACGTAATAGGCCATCTGGTGAATGAGTTTGAATGCATTCTCAATATCCCCGCTGATCAGGTACGAATAAATGTGGATCGTGGTCAGGCTTTTCGGATAGGTATCCATGTTCCAGTTGGCGCCCCCGAAATGTTCCATCGTGCCCCGCTGAATATAGCGAATCGCGCGATTGAGGTGCCCGGTCATACTGTCCCATTCGTTCGGGGCAGTGAATAACACGAGTACCAGGTTGGTGATCCCGATAATGGCCAATGTGAGGAACAGCGCACCAAAAATAACTTTCAGGTACACAGAAAGTTCGCGCGACCAAAGCCGGAAAGTGCCCAGTCGGTTAGCGATCAGCCCGCGAATGGAATAAGGTGTTTGCTGGGGTACAAGCCTTGTCCAGAGCAGATATTGCAATGCAAGGACGATGTAGGTGCCGCCGATCCACGCGAGGACATTCGCCGTGAGGTCGAGTGCCGACAAAACGAAGCCGGTAGGGATTATGCTACCGACAAAAAGGATGAAGAAGGTAATAATCAGCTCCGTGAGCGAAGGTTGAGCAATTTTTTTTGCAACAAAGCTGATACCGTATAAAAACAGGAAAAAAGTTAGCCAATAAAAAATGACCATGCGATTATGGTGATAAATGACCGTTGATAATGCGGGAAATCCTTTCGATATCTTCGTAAGGAAGCCCTACATATAATGGCAAACTTAACACTCTTGCCGCGATATCCTCGGAAACAGGGCAGGCAATTTGCCTTGGCATGAAGGAAAGGGTGTTAAGCGACGGGTAAAAATATCTCCTCGGAATGATTTCTTCCACTCTCAATGCATCCATTACCTTGAACATAATTGCTTCCGAAGGAAACACCACAGGGTAATAAGCATAGTTATATTCAATGTCGGCGCTCAATGTCGGTTTAAACAAAATATCCCAGTTGAGCAGGCTGTCGTAAGCCGCGAAAACTTCCTTGCGCGCCTGGATGATCGCAGGTACCTGCGGGAGGTTCACCAGACCCATTGCCGCATGGAATTCGGAGTTCTTGCCGTTGATTCCCGCGAATTCGTAATGCTCGTCGCCCTGGTGGCCGAATGCACGCAGCAAATGCAGCTTGCGGTCGAGTTCCGGGTGGTTGGAGATCAATGCTCCGCCTTCGATGGTATGGAAAACTTTCGTGGCGTGGAAGCTGCAAGTGCTCAGGTCGCCGTACGAAAGGAGTGATTTTCCTTTATAGGTTACGCCGAATGCATGCGCGGCGTCGTAAATAACTTTCAGGTTATGTTTTTGGGCAATGGCCTCGATCGCTTCGATATCACAGGGGTTACCGTATACGTGCGTCGCGAGGATGGCCGACGTTGCCGGTGTAATGGCCGCCTCGATCAATTCGGGATTGATGTTGAATGTCGCGCGATCGATGTCTACAAAAACCGGCGTGCAGTTTTCCCACAGAATTGCATTGGACGTAGCTACATATGAGAATGGCGTCGTAATGATCTCGCCTTTCAGTTCCAGCGCCTTGATCGCTATTTGCAGAACGATCGTTCCATTACCGCAGAAGTAAAGATGATCGACTTTCAGGTATTCTTTAAGCTGTCCTTCGAGCTGTTGTAAAAGTGGGCCGTTGTTGGTCAGATAACCACGTTCCCAGATTCCACGGACATATTGCAGGTATTCTTCCTGGTCAGGTAGAAAGGTTTTAGTGACGTTAATCATTCACTACGTGTTCAGATTGGCGAATGGAAAAATTGAGTTGAGGGCGAATATATCCTGGCCATTTGCCATACCAGGTCACATTTTCACGGTAATCCTCAATGTCAAAAACGAGGGCTTCTTCCATATTATAAAGCACGGTGCTCGTGTCTTTCACGATCATCATCGAAACCACGTAAGAGCCGTCGTTCAGGAAGTTACCGGGGATTTCACAAGTCCCGCTCACCAGTCCTTTGCCAAAGTTCTCGGCCTGTGTACCTACATTGAAAATACATTCACCGGTGAATGTGTACAGGTGCATGCTCAGGTTCAATGAAGCGCCTTCTACCAGGTTCCAGAACTCGAACTGGAAGTTGATCGGTGTACGGACGTCGATGTGGTTCAGATCGTCCTGATATTCCGGGAAAAGTTTGAAACTCTTTACGCGCACCTGGTCGTTTCCGGGCGCGGAGTCGATATTATCCCAGTGTTTTTCCAGCGATTTGTGCGAAACCTTGCTGAGATAATTGGTCACAATGTGCGTTGTGTCACCCTGGTCTATCAACCGGCCTTTCTCAAAATAAAACGACTTATTGCAAAGTGCCTGAATGGCGGTAAGGTTATGGCTCACGAAAAGCAGCGTGCGGCCGCTTTCCGAAACATCGCGCATTTTACCGAGACATTTCTTCTGAAACTCGGTGTCACCTACGGCGAGTACCTCGTCCACAATCAGGATTTCCGGGTTAAGGTGCGCCGCAATTGCGAAACCGAGGCGGACGTACATCCCCGAAGAATATCTTTTAACGGGAGTATCCAGGAATTTTTCAACTCCCGCAAAATCAACGATTGCATCAAACGACTCGCGAATTTCAGCCTTCGACATGCCGAGAATAGCACCGTTAAGGAAAATATTCTCGCGTCCTGTCAATTCAGGGTGGAAGCCGGTACCTACCTCCAGCAAGCTGGCAATGCGGCCGTCGATCTTGATCTGGCCGGTGGTAGGTTCGGTAATGCGGCTCATGATTTTCAGCAGCGTCGATTTTCCGGCGCCATTGTGGCCTACAATACCAATGCGATCTCCTTGATCAATACTAAAATTTACATCCTGCAACGCCCAGAACTCCTCTTTCTCGGCGAAACCGTTCTTTTCCGGCTTGCGGAACCATTTGTCAACCGTATCGGAAACAATGTCACGCAGGCCGGACGACCCGTTTTTACGCTGATGGTCGATGATATATTTTTTGCTGATATTTTCAGCTACAATTACAGACATGCCCAAGAGTAGTTATTTCAGATATGGTCTACGAAAGTATTCTCTTTTTTGCGGAAATAGATCAGCGAAATAACCAAAATGATCGATGATGTAATAACCGTTGAATACAAACTCTGCGGGTTGAAATAGGATTTGCTTCCCAAAAGACACCAGCGGAAACCGTCGATGATCCCAACAAGCGGGTTCAGGTTATAGTATTTCTCATACCAGGTGCCTTTCACGAGGCTACTGGGATAAGCCACTGGGCATACATACATGCCCACCTGTACCATGAAGGGAATCAACTGTCCGATGTCCCGGAAGCGTACATTCAGCACAGCAAAAAACAGACCGAAGCCCATTGATGTAATAAATGTAAGCAAAATGAAGCAAGGAAGAAATATGATCTGCCAGCTGATGGGCGTTTGGAAGAATGCCGTAACCAGCAAATAAATACCGAATGTGATCAGAAAATCTACAAAACCAACGGCTACCGAGCTCAACGGCATAAGCAACCGAGGGAAATATACTTTCGAAACCAGGTTATGGTTGATCAGGATACTGTTGCTGATCTGCGTGAAAGTGTTGGCAAAGAACGTCCAGATCGTAAGGCCCCCAAGGACCATAAGCGGGTACGGAATGCCGGGATCCGCTTTGATTTTAGCTACATAGCTGTAAACAAATACCATGACAGTCATTGTCATGAGCGGGCGCAGTACGCTCCACGCAACACCCAGGAGTGTTTGTTTATAGCGAACGGAAAGATCTCTTTTAGAAAGAATCCAGAGTAATTGCTTGTTGAGCCATAGGTCCTTCCAATAATCCTTTTCAGACCCGCCGGCTTTGATTGTAATAGAGTGTTGAGTTGCCATAATTACGCCGTTACTGCCTCCTTACGCACGATTGTGGTGGTAGGTGTGGAAAACACTGTTCTGAAATAAACAAAGATCAGTGCGATCATCAAACCTGCCAATGCCCCGATTTTGGCATTGCGCTTATCTTCATATTTCACATCCAGAGGTACTTTGATACCTTCGATTTCTGTGAACAGAGGGGCTTCCTTCACGAGGGAAACACGCATTTTTTCCGCGTTGGCCATTGCCTCGTAATACAGCTGTTGCAGGAACGATGATTTTCTTTCCATGCTGGTCGCCGATACTTTGGCTTCCGGCATCATGATTTGGGCGCTGTAATCGAGCTGTTTCGCCAGTTTATGTTCTGCAATACCCAATACCGCCGCCAAAGAGTCGGCGCGGCTTTGAAGCAGGCGGAGCGTCTTACGCGTTTTCTGCGTCTGGTTTTCAGTATACATTTCTTCCACCGTTTCCAGCAGGGTAGTTACCCACATACCCGCGAGGTGCTCGTTCTCCATCTTGGTAGAAATCTGCGTAAACGACGACTTGCGATCCAGGGATGCAATCTCGGTTGCCTCAGCCGCACGCTTCACGATGGTGTTGAGGTTGATACGGGAATTGAGGTCCATTTTCTTTACATCATTAGATGTGAAATGGAACTTCTGCAAATCGGGGTAATCAGCCCAGTCGGAAGTTTTGATACCGCTGGAATCGATATAGAAATTGGCTAGAAGCTGCTTTTTTCCGTTGATTTCAACTTCCTTCATCAAATTCCGCTCCAATACCGGGCGGGATTTCACAAAGTAAAAGAAGTTCTCTCCGGTGAAGATATTTGCATCCGGTTGAGCACCGAGACCGAGCAGACCCGCTACGTCACCGAAGCCGGAGCTCGCACCTGCGGCGCCGAGGTTGAACACCACGGTTGCTTCATAGGTCGGGGGCTTGTTCTGGTAAGTATCCATGGCATACCCGATACCGAAACCTACGGCTGGCAGGAGCAAAAGCCATTGCCAGTTACGGATCAATGCATTTTTGACTACCAATATTTTCTCGACGACTTCCTTTGGAGATAACTCGTCGTCCGGGATTTGTTGTGTGGTCGCTGTCGCCATAGTTATTTAAGTGAACGGAATGCCAATACTGTTACAATCAATCCCATAATTGAGCTCAACAGGGTTGTAGCTGTTTGAATGCTTTGCTGCGTATTCAGAGCCGGAGCGTTTCTTGTCGGAACGAAAATCTCTGATCCAGGCTGTACTTTCGGGTACACATTGAAGAACAGGAATCTTCTGGTACGATCGATATTGCCATTAGGGTATTTGATGTAGGAGCTTTTTCTAAGCGATTGTACCGTGAAACCTCCCGATTGTGAAATGTAATCCGAGAAGTTCATCCCTTTACCATACTTCACAGTGGTAGGGTAAAGTACCGAGCCTGTCACCTGAACAGTTTCCAGACGTTTCGGAATGCGGATAATATCACCTTCCTGCACCACGAGGTCCTCGAATGAACCAGGGTTTTTCAGGATGTTTTTCAGCACAATACCGATTTTCTCCTCTTTTACATTCGGCAGGTCACCAGTCAGCGTTCCTTGCTTGATTTGCTTCTCTGTTTGCTGAACTTCCGTGTAATCCACCGGCTCGTCAAGGTTTTTCACGATCGTACGGCGCAAAAGCGTGGCTCCTTCGGGGTAAGCAAGCTCTGTCAGACCACCCGCTCTTTTGATAATGTCGCTGATCTTGTCGTTTTTGTTCACGATCGTGTAAGGACCTGTTACCAGCACTTCGCCTTCTACGAAAACTGTTTGCTGCTCCACATAGTTAGGCGATTTGCGAACGATTACCTGGTCGAATGGGAACAATACAAAATTGGTCGCTTTGGAATTCAGGGAGAGGTCGCGGTTTACATTGAACTTATAGACCTCGGAAATCTGTGCATTCGCTGCACCAGCCACCGAATTTCTTTTCCTTCTGACAACCTCAATCTCCGATGTATAAGCAGATTCTTTCAAACCGCCCGCTTGCACGAGCACGTCTTCGAGCGTCATATCGGCAGTGTATGGGAATTTGCCCTCATTCTCGCCGATTTTGGTATTATTTACTTCTCCTTCTACGCTCACAAATGCCGTTTCGGCCATTTCGAATCTCGATGGGACGATTACTTCGTCCAGGCGCGTCAGTACCAGATCCGGTGTAGTGCCGTTGAGCACGTCGGTATAGTTAAGTGGAATGGTCTGTATGGTCAGGTCTTCGCGGGTGCGGAGTACATTGATGCGGCCTACGAAAGCATCTTCACGCATTCCCTGTGCATTTTCGATCAGTGCTTTCAGGGTAGGGCTGTTGTCGAGCGAATACTCGCCGGGACGCATCACAGCACCTTGAACCGTCACAATGTTTTCGAAACGGTCCAGTACAGTTTCAACATTAATAGAATCGCCGGTGGCCATTTCGAAAGAGTCATACTGGCTTTCCGGTACGTCGAGGATTTTGCGCTCCTTGGAAGTAATACGTTGTACTTTCAGTCGTGCGCGGTAAGCCTTGTCGCTGAAACCACCCGAATAACGGAGCACGTCGCCCAGTTTTTCTTCCGGCGTCAACTCATAAATCCCAGGGCGTTTCACCATACCCGCGATTTCCGTGCGTTTCAGGTAGTAGCCAACCACCACGTTGTCGTTTTCCTGAACGCGGATATCGCCATCGATTTTCCCGTTTACGAGGTAGTCGTAAATGTCCAGTTTCGATACAACCTTGCCCTGGCGAACAACGCGCACTTCACGGAAAGATCCAATTTCATTAGGACCGCCGGCCTGGTATAATGCATTGAATGCGGAGGACAGCGAGGACACTGTATAGGTCCCGGGATTGACCACTTCACCCGTCACAAAAACTTTTACAGAACGAACTTCTCCGAGCGTAACCATCAGTTTGGTACGGGCTCCTTCGCCACCTGTACCGATCATTCCCGGTACGAATTTGGCAAACTTGTCGATCAGGATTTTCTTGATTTCTTCGATCGTACGCCCCGCTACCATCACATTCCCAACGCGGGGAATGCTGATGAAGCCGTCTTTGTTGACAATGGTTTCGTAGGTACTTTCGGCGTAGTTATAAAGGTATATTTTCAACTCGTCACCTGGGCCAACGACGTAGGTTGTGGGTGTAACGATTTGTAAATCAGGGATTAGTCCGAGATTTTTATCTGCAAAAATCGAATATCCGTAGATTTTCTGACGAAACGCTTCTTTCGCCTGCTCTTCGGGAGTCAGCTTGGTACTGGTGCTGGTATTGACTTTGCTCTGGTCTCCGCCTTCGGGATTCTGGGCGTTCTGGTTTGCGGCGTTCTTACCTTTGTCGCCACCCTGCCCGTCGTTCCCCTGCTGCGGGTTACCCGACTGCTGGTTGCCTCCCTGCTGATTTCCGCCTTGCTGCGTGGTGCCTTGCGGATTGCCGGCCCCGGATTGTGTGTTACCTCCCGTAGTGCCTCTCGCACCCGACTGCGTGTTGCCCTGGGCGCCGGTAGACGTCGGGGCAGTTCCGGAAGGGGCTGTTGGGGCAGTAACCTGTGAGAAAGCGGGTAACGAAATGATTAAACTCAGGAAATAGGGAAGTACAGATTTATAACTTTTAGCCAACCTGGATCTGTTCATAAGAAGAATTATTGTACTATTGAAAGTCTGAAAATTCATTAAAACTATGTATAAGACTAGTATTTTTGAATTTGGGATTCGAGTACACGCAATATTGTGGTAGTGTATATCATGGCAAAGTAAATTAGATTTTTCCTATTTTTAAAGAATTTCTATTAATCGGGGTCCCTTGCCGGGAAGCCCCGCAAAGTTATAACAGGGTAACGACAAAAGATTCAAAATATTAAAATACCGCATCCAAAAGCGATAATACTCCTAAAAGAATAGTTATAAATATGGAAAGTACAAATGTTCAGTACGACGAGAGCAGTATCCGGTCGCTTGACTGGAAAGAACATATCCGCCTCAGGCCCGGGATGTACATTGGAAAGCTCGGCGACGGCTCGTCGGTGGACGATGGAATCTACGTGCTCGTGAAGGAAGTGGTGGATAACTCGATCGACGAACACATGATGGGCAACGGGAAAACGATCGAGATTAAAATTTCCGAACACCGTGTGGAAGTGCGCGATTACGGCCGCGGTATTCCGCTGGGTAAAGTCGTGGACTGCGTTTCGAAGATCAATACCGGTGGTAAATACGATTCGGGCGCATTCCAGAAATCGGTGGGGCTGAATGGCGTGGGTACCAAGGCGGTAAACGCGCTTTCGAGCCATTTTAAGGTGCAGTCGTTCCGGGATGGCAAGACCAAAAGCGCGGAGTTTAACCAGGGAGCACTTTTGAATGAATCGCCGGAGGGCACTACCAGCCAGCGCAACGGAACCCATGTGGCGTTTGAGCCGGACGGTACTATTTTCAAGAATTTCCGGTATATCCCGCAATACCTGGATAATATGATCTGGAACTACTGCTATCTCAACGCGGGGCTCACGATCAATTTCAACGGGCAGAAATACTTTTCGCAGAACGGCCTGCTTGACCTTCTGAAGAGCAAATCCGACGCAGAAACACTCCGTTATCCGATCATCCATTTGAAGGGCGAGGATATTGAATTGGCGATGACTCATGGTAACCAATATGGTGAAGAATACTACTCTTTTGTGAATGGTCAGTATACGACACAAGGAGGTACCCATCTCGCTGCATTCAGGGAAGCAGTTGTTAAAGCCGTACGTGAACATTTTGGTAAAGATTACGCGCCGGAGGACATTCGTTCGTCGATTATCGGGGCCATTGCGATCCGCGTGCAGGAGCCGGTTTTTGAATCTCAAACCAAAACGAAGCTCGGTTCCAATACTATTACGCCTGATCCAAACAGTACGACGGTAAGGACATTTGTAAATGATTTCGTGAAGGAAAGGCTGGACAACTTCCTGCACATGAACCCCGAATCGCGCGATGCACTGAAAAAGCGCATCGAGCAATCGGAGCGGGAGCGGAAAGAACTGGCCGGCATTAAGAAACTCGCCAACGACCGCGCGAAAAAGGCCAATTTGCATAACAAAAAACTCCGCGACTGTCGCCTGCACCTGACCGACCAGAAAAGCGAGCAGCGTTACGAAACGACCCTTTTCATTACCGAGGGCGACTCGGCGAGTGGTTCGATCACCAAATCACGGGATATTCAGACCCAGGCCGTATTCAGTTTGCGCGGCAAGCCTTTGAACTCATTCGGGCTTACGAAGAAGATTGTTTACGAAAATGAGGAGTTTAATCTGCTCCAACATGCATTGGATGTGGAGAATGGTGTGGAAAACCTGCGCTTCAACCGCATTATCATCGCTACGGACGCCGATGTGGATGGGATGCACATCCGGTTGCTGCTGATGACCTTCTTCCTGCAATTTTTCCCGGATCTGGTCAGGAACGGACACTTGTTTGTGCTCGAAACGCCATTGTTCCGTGTCCGCAACAAGAAAGAAACTATTTACTGTTACAGCGAGGAAGAAAAGCAGGCGGCTATCGACAAGCTGGGAAACAAGCCGGAAATCACCCGTTTCAAGGGGCTGGGAGAGATTTCCCCGGAAGAATTCGGCAAGTTTATTGGCGAGGATATGCGGGTAGAACCGGTGATCCTGCAAAAGGAGACATCCATTCAAAAACTGCTGAGTTATTTTATGGGTAAGAATACGCCTGAGAGACAGCGGTTTATCATCGATAATCTCAAAGTAGAGAAGAATGTCGAAGAGCTTGCACTCGCGGGCTAGGCCTGGCGTGCATTATCTTTGGCGTGGTCAAGTAATATCGGGCCGGGAAGTTCTTTATTCAAAAGTGTAAACGCACCTCCCGGTTTGATCAACCTATTTAAAGTGTTTTTGTGGAATTACAGGATTTAAGAAACAGGATCGATGGGCTGGACGATCAGCTGCTGAGCATTTTGAACGAGCGCATGGAGCTTGTCAAAAAGGTAGGCGAGCTGAAACGCTCTTCCCAGTCGATTATCTACCGCCCCGAAAGAGAGAAACAAATCCTCGACAGGCTGGCGAAACATAACAACGGCTTACTCACGCGTCAGGCGATCGACGCCATTTTCTTCGAAATATTCGCAGTATCGCGCAACCTCGAACTGCCCGAGCGGGTATCTTACCTTGGGCCCGAAGGAAGTTTTACGCATCAGGCGGCCGAAGGTCGTTTTGGTGCTATGAGCGAATATTTGGTATTGCCAACGATCCATTCGGTGTTCGAAAGCGTGGAAACCGGGCGTGCCAAGTTCGGAGTAGTGCCTATCGAGAATAACCAGGAGGGGATCGTGGTCGAAACAGCAGATTTTCTGCGGGAAAAGAACCTGTCGATTGTGGCTGAAATGCTCCTGAAAGTGCATTTTACATTCGCGTCGCAGTCCGACAACCTGAAATCAATCAAAAGGATTTATTCGAAAGACATTGCATTCCGGCAATGCGGGAAATTTATCGGGGAGTATCTCGAAGGAATGGGCATCGAGCTGATCGCAGTCGACTCTACTTCCAAAGCGGCCAAACTAGCATCCGAGGAACCCGACGCGGCGGCGATATGCTCATCGATTTCGGCCCGGCTTTTCGGTGTACCTATTCTTTTCGACAATATCGAAGACAGCGATCAGAACCAGACGCGCTTCCTGATCCTGGCGAAGGATTTTACGAATATGAGAAGTGCCGACGATAAAACGACAATCATCGCCAACCTCCCGAATACCAACCGCCCGGGCGTGTTGTACGAGTTCTTGAAAGACTTCAACGACCGCGGCATTAACCTGACCAAGATCGAAAGCCGGCCGTTACGCGGTGAGGCGTCGTTCCGGGCGTGGTTCCTGGTGGAATTCCTCGGGCATATGGACGATCCGCAGGTGCAGGAGATTATGCACAAGTACGGGACGCATTTGAAATGGCTCGGAAGCTACGTAAGGGTTGCATAATATACGTAAGGGTTGCATAATATATGTGTATTTAAAAGCAGAAAGCTCGCTTCATCGGCGAGCTTTCTGCTTTTATCACGTATTTCAAAATCATTTCTTCAAAGTTCCGCGGTACAGCGAAGGCCAGTTGCCATATAATTCTATTTCGGCTTCGGTACCATCCGGCAACCGCACTTTCATCTTCCGTTGGGCCGAAGGCTGTTGGAACGAATCGACGCCTAACACGACAATCTGGTTACCTTTCACGATCGACGTAACGAACGGCTGCTTGCCATCGATAGCCAGCAACGCCTGTTCCTTTCTAGGCTGAACCCATTGGCCGTTCAGTTGAAATGCCAGGTCCTGATTCTGCCCGCCCACAATCACATCCTCGACCTGCTTGGCCATCCAGTTGCCCAATGCATAATATTCGGTAGGGAAATCCCAGTAAGGAGCCGCGGTTCGGCCGGAAGTGTTGCGGCCGACTTCACTTTCAGGTGTTTTTCCATCGGCTGCGTACCATTCGTAACCCCAGCCCCACATATCTTTCGATAATTTATAGGCATTAGGGTTTTTCGCGCTGGGGGCGCCGTCGTGCCAGAGGTAGTAGCCATCAAAAAGGATCAATGAGAACAGCGAGAAACTCAACGCCTGACTGGCGGGCATCATTTCGAGCTGGTTCATGATAAGCTCGCCTTTCGGGTCGGTAAGCTGGTAGTTCCAGGGAACGATGGGGTCTTTGTACAAAGGCATATACCGGTTCCAGCCGTAGAAAATGAATTTGTTGTTTTTCTGATAGGGCAGGAGCTTATTGATGCGCAGCGAGTGAATCGCCGAGAGCAATACGAAATTGTTGGGCGAATTACCCGCATTATCGATCGCAAACATCGGTTTAGGATACACATCGATCGGGACGGTATTGAATATGTCCCGGAAGCTGTCGCCGTTGGGCAGCGGATCGAAATTCGGATTGTTGGCTTTCGGCTCGCTGTATTCTTTAATGAAATCTTTCGGGTTAGCCCCGCCGACGGTATTGATATGCGGATTGGTGTACGCCCCGCCACCCCAGTAATCCATCAAATGCATATTCGGGTGATTCTTTTTAACCACCTTCGAAAACCATATCAGCCGTTGAATGACTTCTTTGGGATAATGCTGGTTCCAGAACTCAAAATCGTAGGCATACACTCCGAACCCAGGTACGCCTGCCAGCGCTTCCACCTGTTCTTTGGAAAGGCCCGCAAACCATTTTTCGTCCTTATCACCAAAATAATTGGGCGTGGCCGTATAATGCAGCTTTTCCGCAGGGTAGTCTTTTTCGGTGTTGGACAAATACCCGATGCCTCTTTTGTAATAGTTATCGGAAGGCACGTAGTTATTCAGCCGGTATTGCATTACCAGTTTGCCTTTGATGGGCTCAAATTCCGGAAATTTAGTATCGAAATCGACATTAATGGTACGCGAAGGAGAGAACCAGTCGGGAATGCCGATGCGCGTTAAAGCGTTGGCGGTTGTCTGATCGGATTTACCGGCAATGTAGATATTCTGCTGGCGGACACTTCGGTTTTTGGCGGCATTCCACCAGTCGTTGTAAGGAGCGTCGATCCACCTGGCGGTTACCGAGTACAAATACCCCGGTTTTACTTCAATACCATTTTCGAGACCTTGTACCACAATGCCGTCGATCATCACCACTTTCGTGCGGCTGTCGTTATAATTGGCAAAGTCGCGGAGGTACAGTTTGCCATCCTTGCGGATTGGCCGTACATCGAGCCAGTTGTCTTTGCTTCCCTGCCGGATCCATTCCTTTAGATCCACCACCTCATTGGCCGCGGCAGCTTCGAAGTTGAATGCGGCGGTTGTCTGGCAGCCCTGCTGGCCGAGGCTCGAAACATGGATTTGCGCTTCACCGCCTTTGACCTGCACATCAGCAATTGTGAGCCATGTGCCGTAGCGATGCGGCACGGCCTGGAAGGTTTGTGTTTGACCATTCTGTGTGATTTTTACGTCATAAGGCGCAAGCCCACCGGCATTGGCTGCAAGTTCGAACTGCATTTCGCGGCCAATCTGGCGGTACCGCCGGATGGTCAGGTCACACGCATGGGAGGCGGAATCGAGCGTGCGCGCCATAGCGAAACCTTCTGTAACCTGTACGTAAGTTTTGTGGCTGCTGGGACCAAAGCGGTTCCAGGCCCAGAGGCCGGAACCGATCAGGAATGCGAGAATGCCACTAAGCCAGATAAGCGATGTTTTGGTCAAAACCTTCCTTTTATGTGTCACGATGCGTTGTTTACCACCAACGATAGAATAGGCCTATCGAACCGCTCACGGATGATATGCCTTTGTCGATGTAGTCATATTTATAAGCCGTCGCATCATACTTGACACGCACGTCGAGGCCGACGTTACCGTCTTTTTTGAATAAAAATTTGGAGCCGGCCCCGATACCGTACTTGAAGCGTACTTTCTGGTCCTGCGACGACAATGTGCCGTAATAAACGGTATAATCCAAAATACTGGCACCGGCGCTGACCTGCACATATGGCTGCACCTGCGCGTTGCGCGGCAGGAAGTGGTAGTTGGCAAACAATTCTACCGGGTATTGCGAAACGGTGCGTGTTTGTACTGCTGAAATCGTCCCTTCCGAACCTTCGTACAGTGCGCGCGGAACGCGTTTTTCAAAATAAGTTGAACCGATTTCTCCTCCTATCGAAACAGGCGAGTTTCTTAAAACCCATTCAATAGAGATCGAGGCGTTCTGGAATGAAGACTTGTCGATATAGTTGTCTTTAAAAGAACCCATAGGCACGGCTACCGTATAGCGCGCGGTAGCCAGGTAATAGGTGTAGCGTTCAAACGGGGAGGCAATGGTATATATCTTGGGTTTTTCCTGTGCCAAAGCAGGCAGTACACTTCCCAGAAAAAGGGCAATAATGATGATGCGTTTCATTTGTTACTTGATTTTAAGATAACCGGATTGGCCGAAAATGGAATCCGCCATTTTGTCTACGAGTTTCTGGTCGCCGATGGCCGCACCGCGGATTTGCGCTTCCCAGATCGCATTGAAAGTCTTGCCGGAAGGTGTCGTTTGCGGATTCTTAAAATCGAGCATCGAGATCACCCAGGAACTTTCACTGGTTTCATAGTAGCTGTAATAGCTCGGGTAACCGTATCCGTAGCCGCCCCAGTAGCCGCCATAATAGGAGGATAGCGGTTGGTAAACATTCAGGTAAGTATTGGTAATCCACGACACGTTGATACCTACGTCCGGATTTTCCTTGCGGCCCACGTGTTTGTAACCCATTGCTTCCATATTGGTGATCAGGCGTTGCAGCATGGCGCGGTCGATGTCGTCCAGAGAAGTGCCGGCGCGGGTATTCTCGACGATCAGCACCGAATCCACAATGCTGAATGTCTTATACTGCGTGAAATTGGCGGATTGATCGTGATTTGT
The DNA here is from genome assembly GCF_003014695.1 of Dyadobacter jiangsuensis. Classification (GTDB taxonomy): domain Bacteria; phylum Bacteroidota; class Bacteroidia; order Cytophagales; family Spirosomataceae; genus Dyadobacter; species Dyadobacter jiangsuensis. Next base: position 353,900 of record NZ_PYAS01000009.1, read on the forward strand.
TATGTATACCAACGACTCCTCATTGGAAAGGTCGCTGATCGGGTCTTTCGAACACGACATCAACCCAAGGCCGACGATCAGTAAGAGGAAAGAGGCTTTCTTGAACATTTGAGTTGCATTTTAAAATTTGTTAAATAAACGAAAGTTTTGAGTCGATTAGTTTAGAGTCCATGAGTCCGGCGTTCATAAGACAGAGCGTTTCGATTCTTTGAGCTTTAAACTTATCCACTCATAAACCTTGACCGCATCGTTCGCGGATTGGTTGGAACGTTATGCTTTCCCGCAGATGCTCAGGAGAGTATGGAAGCCGGCAAAATGTCTCTTTAATATTGAAAACACATTTGGAGAATCTTCGTCCGAATCCCCGTAAATTTGCAGCTGTTTAATCTAATCATATGGAAGCAAAAGAAGAGATTTTAAGAATCATAGATGTACTCAACGACACCTACGAAAGCGAAGAGGCATGGTATGGGCCGTCGGTAGTAGAGGCATTGCGCGACGTTACCCCGAAAATCGCGGAGGCGCGCCTGAGCAGCAACACGCACTCGATCGCGGAAATCGTGTACCACATGACCACCTGGCGCATTTTCGCCGTTCGCAAGTTGCAGGGCGACGCTGAGTTTGATATCAAGACGCAGGATAAGGACTGGAAGAAATTCCCGGTTGTGGATGAATTTGAATGGGAGGCGATCCAGATGGAGCTGAGCCTTTCACAGGAAGAGCTTATTTCGGAACTCGAAAAGATCGAGGACGACAGCTTCCTGGAAGAATTCGTGCCGGGCCGTGATTACTCCTACTATACATTGATTCACGGTGTGATCCAGCATGACGTTTACCACGCAGGGCAGATCGGACTCATTAAAAAAGCAGCGAAAGCCATGCGTCTGGAAGAGGATGATGATTACGGCGCTTACGGCGACCGTTCGGATTACGACAATTCCGCAGATTATTACTGATACTTACATGAAATTTTGTAAAAATAGGCAACTACCTATTGTTTATAATTTAAATTTTATATTTTGCATTATAATGGAACGTGGGATGTTGAGAAATGCCAACGTTCTAATGGTGTGGATATAGACAAAAAGGCTGTCCGATATTTCGGGCAGCCTTTTTTTAAGCAAAAATCTGTGCAACATTTGGCACTTTAAACCGCTGGATCATTCTATGAAAATACTAATCGTTGAAGACGAACCGAAACTCGCAGGTTTTCTCAAAAGAGGCCTCGAAGAACAATCGTGGGAAGTGGAACTGGCTTACGACGGACAAGTCGGTAAGAAAATGGCTTCCAACTACCGTTTCGACGTGATCATTCTGGATGTAAACCTGCCGTTGCTCAACGGTTACGACCTCGCCAAGCAGCTCCGCGCCGACGGTCTCACGACCCCCATCCTGTTTCTGACGGCATTGGGTACGATCGATGACAAACTCGATGGTTTCGAAGCCGGTGGCGACGATTATTTGGTAAAACCGTTCGAATTCCGGGAATTGATTGCGCGGATCAAGGTACTCTCGCAACGCAACAGCGCCCGCGAGCAATCCAGCCAGGTACTGACCCTCGCGGATCTCGAACTGAACCTCGACGAAAAAGTGGCCCGACGCGGCGGAAACCGCATTGATCTCACCGCCAAGGAATTTGCATTGCTCGAATACCTCATGCGCAACCGCGGGCGCGTGGTCTCGCGCGTGGACATTGCCGAGCAGGTATGGGACATCCGCTTCGATACCGGTACGAATGTGATCGACGTATATATCAATTTTCTCCGCAAAAAGGTCGATAAGGATTATCCTACCAAGCTGATTCACACGGTGGTTGGCATGGGCTACATTTTCAAGGAAGAATGAATATCAAATCGCGCCTGACGTTGCTGTTTACCTTGCTGGTAGGCTCCATTATGGCGCTGTTTTGTCTCGCTATTTACTTTTTCTACGACCAATACCGCGAAACGCAATTCTATTCCTTCCTGAATGAGCGCGGCCAGACGATCGCCCAGCTCGTGGAAGCGAGCCACGGCATCAGCAAAGCGGACATTGAAAAGATCGAGAAGGAGAACAAAACCATCCTGCTCGACGAGGAAATCACGATTTACGATGGTTCCGATTCGGTCATATTCGTGAGCGGCAAAGAGCATTTCAGGCTATCGAAACCGATGCTCACCGAGGCGCGGGCCGGGAAGGAGATCCATACGAAACATCAGAAGAAGGAGGTAGTCATCATCCGGCATATTTTGCAGGATCACCGGAAGCCGTGGGTTGTGGCCGTAATCGCGAATGATTACCTGGGTATGAACCAGCTCAACCGCCTGCGTGAAATCCTGCTGATCGGCTGGCTGTTATCTATGGTCCTTGTGGGCGTCGCAGGTTGGCAGTTTTCCAATGACGCGATCAAACCCGTGGCGGACATTATCGACCAGGTGAACAACATCTCCGCCGGTAACCTGCATGAAAAAGTGCGGGTAGGGCGGGAAAAGGATGAGCTAGCATTGCTGGCGGAGACATTCAACCAGATGCTTACCCGGCTGGAAATCGCATTCGTGGCGCAGAAAAACTTCGTCTCACATGCCTCGCACGAGCTGCGCACACCCCTCGCACTCATTATGAGCGAGGCAGAATTAAGTTTGATGAAAGAACGCTCACCGGCCGATTACCAGGATGCATTAAAAGGCATTTGGTCCGAGGCGAAGGAAATGAACGAGCTGGTAAGCCGCCTGCTCGAACTGGCGCGGACGGAGGAGAATGCATTCAGGGTAACATTTTCGAAGATCCGGATCGACGAGGTGCTTTGGCAGGCGAAAGGTTCGGTGCAGCAGAAGAATCCGGGCTATCAGGTGCATATTCATTATGATAAGATCCCGGAGGATGAGGAGCAATTGAAGCGTTTCGGCGACGAAAGCCTGCTCAGGACGGCATTCCTGAACCTGATGGACAACGCCTGCAAGTATTCGCCGGATAAAACCTGCAACGTCTTTCTGGAAATCAAAAACCGGCTGATCATTATCTATTTCCGCGACATGGGTATTGGCATCGCGCGGGAAGAATTGCCTTATATTTTCGATACCTTCTACCGGAGCCAATCCACGATCAGCAAAGCAGGTTATGGCATTGGCCTTGCGCTCACCAAACGCATTATCAATATGCAGGGCGCGACCATCGAGGTGGAGTCCGCATTGGGCTCCGGCACGACCTTCATTTTGAAATTCCCGCCTTTTTAATTCCTTTTTAATTCAGCGTTAATGCCTCTTTAACAACGGAAAAGCTCTTTTGTAGTGTAAATCGCACGTTCTGATTTACGGCACGCCGTCAGGCATTTTCAGTAGCTTTCACCCGTCGGAATTCTCCTTTTTTGCAGGCCGTTATTTCCCTTTTTTTAAACCAAGCGGCACCTGTGACAATGGGGGAACGAACGGATCAAAATATCAAAGAAAAACTGTATTGAGTTAAATTGAGTTAGGTGAGTAGTAAGAAAAGACTGGCCTTCGGATCTTCCGGAGGCCAATTTTTATATACCCGTTTCGGATATTTTGAACTTCGTCTGCGTAGTCTCCTCCACGCGGCTTGCCGGGAGCGCCTCGGGATGCTCGTTCACGATAAATTCGATCATTTTCTCGCGTACGAGGCACCTTAAATCGAAAGTCTCGCTGGAATTACGTGCCGACATCAGCGCGCGTACCACCATCAGTTGTCCCTGTGTGTCCGTCACCTGTAATGCCCATGCGCGGCCGTCCCAAAGTGGTGTAGCTTCCAGGATTTCTTTCAGTTTTGTGCGGAGCTTGTCAACGGGCGTGTGGTAATTGAGATAGAAGAATGCAGCGCCTGTCAATGCGCTTTCGTTGCGTGTCCAGTTCTGGAAGGGCGTTTCGATGAAATAGGTGATGGGCAGTACAATGCGCCGTAAATCCCAGATATTCACCACCACGTAAGTCAGGTTGATTTCCTCAATGCGGCCCCATTCGCCTTCCACAATCACCACGTCGTCGATCTTGATCGGCTGCGTGAATGCGATCTGAATCCCCGCCATCAGGTTCGCCAGCGACTTTTGGGCTGCGAAACCGATGATTACCGAGGCAATACCGGCCGATGTAAGGATCCCGACGCCATATTGCCGCACGCTGTCGAAGCTGAGCAATAATATCGAAACGCCGATAGTCACGACCATAATCACCACAATGCGTTTGATGAATTTGATCTTGGTAAAAAGCCGGCGTGCGTTGTTATTATCGGGCGTGTTGAAGTCGAGTTTGGAGATCAGGATCTTTTCTACGATGATCACGATCCGGGCCATAAGCCATGTGGTAATGCCAATGAGCGCGGTTTTGCTCAATGCGAAAACCCAGTCGTATTGCGGATTGGAGTACGAGTAAGTCTTGGCGGCCGCCGTAATCAGTACAATTGGCACAAAGAAATGCAGCACACTGGTGAGATTTTCACGGACAGCGCGCACCACCGTCCAGTCCTTCCTCGAAGCCGTTATTTTGATCAGGCTGATGACGATAATGCTGATGACCAATCCAATGGCGCCGGCGAGCAACAGCAACAGCCAGGGGGAATTCCGGTAGTTAATCAGGTCGGTTAAATCCATTCACGGTTCAGATATCGTTGAGACGGGCCACGATCATACCCGTATGTTTCGGCACGGAAGCCACATATTCGGCCAGGGGGACGTTCGTCATGATCACCTTTTTGCCCGTCAGCGACGCGTGGATCAGGTAAGCACGGCTGCCCACCTTCGATATGACGCCCATATGGTTCACATCCAGCCCTTCCACCGACGACGTGAACGCGACGATATCGCCATCGTGCAGCATTGGTTCGGCTTTCTGAATGGCGCTTTTGGGAATGTAACTGTGCTCCCTGGAATTGATCACCGCCTCCTGTTCTTTCAATTTTTCATACACCTCACTGGCAGCCAGCGACGGGTACAAATTGGCGTGGGTAGTCATGAAATTGATTTCCTTATTGAAAGGGACACCGCCCACTTTGGAAGTAATGTCTTCGAGGCGGCCGCGTTTCTGGTTTTCGTACATCCAGTCGAGGATGTAATGCAGCCGCGAAGGATAACCGTCGATCACGCCGTCGCGGTAACGAAGGCGGGTAAGCTCATTTTTATATTCGTCAAAAGTCGAATTTTCAGTTTTAGCAACGGCCAGCGCGATCACGCTCTCTACCAAAGTTGTACAATCCAGCCCGTCGAACTTGCATACCAGCCGTTCGGTAGGGTTCCCTTCCAGACTTCCGGCGACGTAAGGCGTGCCCAGGAACGACTCGCTCATACGCAGGACCTGCGTGCCGATATCCGGACTGGCGGGCAGCTCCATTTTCTGCACGAAGGTCTTTTGCAGGCCGGCCTGCCCAAAAGAAGCAACAGAACCCAGCAACAAAATGGAAAGGACTACAAATCGGATCATACTTGAATTTCTTTAAAACCAGGGTACGTTAACGACAAAAAACTTGCCAGAATAAAATAGTCAAAAATTCGTGAACAATGTAAAATTAATGATCAAAAGCCCCTTTTGCAACGGCAAACGGGCCGTTAACCGGCTTACTTCGGCACGATTTCGAAAGCATATGCCGAAATCGGGGGGAGTTCCAGGTGAACGCCGGTAGAAGTAATATCGGCAGTGCGCAACTGTACCTGAGGTACTTCGAGCGGAAACACGGGTTTTAACTTGTATTCGCCGGTATTGCCTAGTTTGAGCACGTCCGTCCAGACTTCCTGAGGCACTTTAACCAGCGTTTCTACAGTGTGGGAAGAATGAAAATTGTATACAAACAGCATTTTTTGATCGTCGGTATGCCGTAAATAGCTGAAAATGATGTTGCCGTCGTAGTTGAACGATTGTCCGTTCGCATTTACATATTGCAAATCGTAGAACCCGCCCGCATATATCGCCTCGTTTTTAAGCACAAATGCATTCAGATTGCCATAAAACTGACGCAGCGTCTTTTGCTCGGTAGTGAGCAGCGCTTCATTGAATTGGCCGCCATTGACCCATTGCTGGAATTCCGGCACGCCCCAGTAATCGAAGATGGTCGTGCGGCCGTCCTCTCCCTGGAAACCCTCCTGCTGGGTAGGGTCCACGCCGAGTTCCTGACCGAAATACACCATCAGTGGGCCGGTATGCAGCGTGGCACTCAGCACCATGGCCGGCAACGCGGTCCATGGATTTCCCGCAAAATACCGGGAGGCGATGCGCTGTTCGTCGTGATTTTCGAGAAAGCGGAGCATGTGCTCGCTGAAATCACCCGACTCGTGCTGCCAGATACGTGTGATATCCGAGGCGCTTCCGTACCCCTCGATCATCCGTCGAAGCGAGTTGTACAGCCCAACTTTGTCATACAGATAATCGAATTTGCCGATATTGATGTAATTGCGGTATTCGAGCGGGTTATAGATCTCGGCAATGAAAATGATTGCAGGATTTTCCTTCTTTACTTCCGGGATCACCCAGCCCCAAAACTCGACGGGTACCATCTCCGCCATGTCGCAACGGAAACCGTCCACGCCTTTACGGGTCCAGTAAATGAGAATGTCGCGCATTTTGAGCCAGGTAGAAGGAATAGGATCAAAATGGGGCGATCGGCCGTCGAGGTAATCGACGCCGTAGTTGAGCTTGATAGTCTCGTACCAGTCGAATTGGCTGGGCTGAGCCTGAAAAACATCGTTACCCGTCGCTTTGGCAGGTCGCTCTTGGTACGGTGTTGTTACAGGCAATGGCGGCTTGTGGCCCTCAGGTACCACGAAATCGTGGTTAGGGATGTAGTAAAAGTTGTTGGAAGGGCTGAAAGCGACCGTATTGTCGTCGTCCTCACCGAAATCTTTGACACCTTCCGGCCGAACATCCGAATGGTACTGCCGCGCAACATGGTTGGGGATAAAATCGATAATTACTTTCAGTCCGTGCGTATGCGTGCGGGCAACGAGGCTTTCGAATTCCTGCATCCGGTTAGGCACGTCCACGGCGAGGTCGGGATCCACATCATAATAGTCCTTCACCGCATAAGGCGAACCGGCAATGCCTTTCACGATCAGCGGATGGTCGGGATTAATGCCGAATTGCGAATAATCGGTGAGGGTGGCATGTTCGAGCACGCCGGTATACCAGAGGTGGGTCACGCCGAAACCCTTCAATGCCGCCAGCGCGGTATCGTCGATGTCGTTGAACTTTCCGCACCCGTTCTCCTCGATCGTGCCGTAGACGTTGTTGGTCGTTTTCTGATTGCCGAAGAGGCGTGTAAATAGCTGGTATATAACGAATTTATCCTTGTTAACGGCGGACATCTTTTTCGGTTTTGAAAATGTTCGGGGATAGCCTGCTGCACGGTCCGGTGGGACTGGATAGCCCGTATTTCGGCCCTGGCGCAGCAAATTGCTAATTTTTACTATTTTGCAAGATATTAAATTTGAAATGATATGCCCTCAATACAAGCTTGCCTTTTTGATCTCGACGGGGTAATCGTTGATACGGCCCAATTCCATTACATTGCCTGGCGCGAAATGGCGCAGGACCTCGGTTTCGACCTTACGCGCGAGGAAAACGAACGCCTCAAAGGCATTAGCCGCATGGAATCGCTCGAAATCGTGCTGTCGATCGGCGGAGTGACATTGTCCGACGAAGAGAAGCTTCGCAGAGCCACCGCCAAGAATGCCCGTTACCTGGAACTTTGCATGCAAATGACGCCTGAAGATGCGTTACCGGGTGTGCGGCATTTCCTCGATGAGCTGAAACAGAACGGGATTCCCAGTGGTCTCGGCTCGGCGAGCAAGAATGCGAAGGTCATTCTCGAAAGGATTGATATGCTGCATTATTTCGACACGATCGTCGATGGCAACCGCATCACCAAAGGTAAGCCCGATCCGCAGGTGTTCCTGATGGGCGCGGCCGATTTGAATGTGGAGCCCGCGCATTGTGCGGTGTTCGAAGATGCTGTTGCCGGTATAGAATCGGCGAAAGCGGCCGGTATGCTGGCAGTGGGTGTGGGGGAAGCGTCCGTGCTTACCGAAGCCGACATCGTGATCGCCGGTTTTGAAAATTTTGGTTTGCCCCAATTGGAAAACATATGAAGAATTACATCACGCACGATGAATGGTGCATCGTAGAAGAAGGTTTTCACCCCGAACACAACGAAATCACAGAAAGCCTTATGAGCCTCGGCAATGGCCGGATGGGTCAGCGAGGCAATTTTGAGGAAGGATATTCAGGTAAAACACTGCTCGGGAACTATGTAGCGGGGGTTTATTTTCCGGACAAAACCCGGGTAGGCTGGTGGAAGAACGGTTATCCCAACTATTTTGCCAAAGTACTCAATGCCTGTAACTGGACCGGCATTGAGATACGCATCGGTACGGAACTCCTCGATTTGAATACCTGCAAAATCGACGAATTCCGCCGTGTGCTCAATATGAAGGAAGGTGTGCTGGAACGTACGGCTACGGTGACGCTGTCGGGCGGCAGGAAGCTGCGTATTCATTCCAAACGCTATTGCAGTATGGCTGACGACGAGGCCGGCGCGATCAGTTACAGCATGGTGCCGCTCAATTTCACGGACCATTTCAGCATCACTCCATTCCTCGACGGCCATATCCGCAACCGCGATTCCAATTACGATGAGTCGTTCTGGAATGGCATTGCGCATGAGGCGTACGGGCAGGAAGGCTACCTCGTGCTCGAAACGAAGAGCAATCCTTACCAGGTAGAGCAATTCCGTGTGGCTACCGGAATGCAGTTCGATATTAAATTGAATGGATTACCCGTAACGGCAGCGGCACAGATCGCTTCAAGGGAAAAATACGTGGCGGGAACTGTACAGTTTGAAGCGGGAGAAGGGCAGGAGATTACGATCTATAAATATGCTGTAAACCTCTCTTCGGCCAACTACACACACGACGAGCTGGTTCCGAAAGCCAAAGCCTACATTGCCCGCATTGCGGAAAAGGGCTTCGACCGTATGTATGCGGAGCAGGTACAGGCGTGGGCAGGCAAATGGGAGAAGAACGATATCACCATCGCCGGAGACGTGGCCGCGCAGCAGGGTATCCGGTTCAATATCTTCCATTTGGGACAAACCTACACCGGCGAGGACGAGCGCCTGAATATCGGGCCCAAAGGCTTTACCGGGGAGAAGTACGGCGGCAGTACGTATTGGGATACAGAAGCTTACTGCATTCCGTTCTACCTTTCTACGGCCGACGAAAAGGTAGCGCGCAACCTGCTCGTTTACCGTTACAAGCATTTGGAAAAAGCGATCGAGAATGCCGGAAAGCTGGGTTTTACCGACGGCGCGGCGCTTTACCCGATGGTGACTATGAACGGCGAGGAGTGCCATAACGAATGGGAGATCACTTTCGAGGAGATTCACCGGAACGGCGCCATTGCATATGCGATTTACGATTATACCCGCTACACGGGCGACGAAACCTATGTGAAGGACAGCGGCCTGGAAGTGTTGATTGGTATTTCGCGGTTCTGGAAGCAGCGGATCAACTGGTCGGAGGATAAGGGGCAGTATGTGATGCTGGGCGTGACCGGGCCGAACGAATACGAAAATAACGTTAATAACAACTGGTATACCAACTACATCGCCTGTTGGACGCTGCGTTACACGCTGGAAGTGATCGATAAGCTCTGGAAAGAAGATTCCCGCAAGCTGAATGAGGTGATTTTCAAGACAAATCTCCAACTCAATACGGAACTGGCAGACTGGAAGCACATTGTCGACAACATGCATTATCCGTTCGATGAAAACCGGCAGGTGTATTTACAGCAGCAGGGTTTCCTGGATAAGGAGCTGCTGACGGTCGCCGACATCGCCAGCCAGCGGCCTATTAACCAGCGATGGTCATGGGATAGGATCCTGCGGTCGTGTTTTATCAAGCAGGCCGATGTGTTGCAGGGGCTTTACTTCTTCGAACATGAATTCGACGCGGCGACAATCCGTCGCAATTTCGAGTTCTACGAACCAATGACCGTGCATGAGTCGTCGCTTTCGCCCTGCGTGCATTCGATCCTGGCGGCAGGCCTGGGCCTGCGGGAAAAGGCGTATGAAATGTATTTGCGGACAGCCCGTCTGGATTTGGATGATTACAATAACGACACCGAGGATGGCCTGCATATTACTTCTATGGCAGGCACTTGGATGAGTGTTGTAAAAGGCTTTGCCGGACAGCGGGTTATCGACGGCTTGCTGTCGTTCAAGCCCTATATTCCCGAGCAATGGGAAGGCTATTCGTTCCGGATCGGTTTCAGGGGGATTTTGCTGAAAGTGTCTGTCTCGAAGCAGGCGATCGTGATTGAAAACGCCTCAGAAAGAGCTCTGACCGTACTGGTTAACGATAAAAGGGTGTTTATCGACGCTCTGACTTCCGTGCAACTTTAATCACCGGTGGTTTACTTAAAATAATGTTATTTATTTAAAAAATTATATTTTAACCGAAATTTATCAAACGGTCTAAGCAATAATTGTAATTTTCCCTGATTACTTGTAGGTTAGGGGCTTTTTGAGCCATTACGCACCCCTATGGTACAGAAAATCCACCTACTTGTAATGACAGGTATGTTGCTGATGTTGACGGTGTTAGCGCCGCGGCAGCTCTCAGCGCAGGATTTTAGTGAGTGCCAACGACTTGTAAAAGAACTTCTACCTATTTTTAACAAGTCATTCGAGGAGAATAATCCTGCGTTACTGCGCGACGAAGTATACCAACGCGGCGTGCGCAATTTGCAGGCCGCTTATGCGATCTACCACAAGCAGGCCTTCCAACCTTCCGATTCCGTACAGCGCATGAACAACGAGGCCGTGATCCTCGCGCTTTCGGGTAACTATTCAAAGGCGCTACATATCATGGAAGGGCTGGACCTCGGCGAACTCGACGCTCATCTGCATTATAACCGGGGCCTTTTTGCGATGCTTTCGGGAAAATACGATGCGGCACGTAAAGATTTCTTCGATGCGCCGGGAGGCTCCGCGGCGACAGTGAATACGCTCGTGGCGCTTGGCAAGCAGAAACGATACAATGAGGCTGCGAGGTACGCCACCGATAATTCCGCGAAAAACACCGGCGGTAAATGGAATTTCAATCTCGGCATGGTGCACAAGTATGGCGGCCGGATGGAAGAGGCCGTGGATGAGCTCACTACGGCGATCCGCCAGAAAGACGAAATGGCTTATCGCTTGCAACGCGGCGACATCCTGATGCGCACCGGCAACGAGAAACGGGCCGTAAAAGACTTCGAAAAAGTCGCTCGTACCCACCCGAAAGCGCAGATACGCTATGCGAATGCGCTGCTGTCGCTCAATCAGTTCGGAATGGCGAAAGCTGTTTTTGAAAAATACCTCGAAACCGACGACCGTACCTTCCGCGGCGATGCCTATCTCGGGATGGCGCATTCGTGCTACGGCCTGCAACAGACCAGCGAAGCACAACGATACTACAAACTCGCATCGACTTTGAAGCGCGAAACACCTGCATTAATGTCCGGGATCGCGAATACCCATCTTACCAAACACGAGTATCAGACTGCATTCAACCTTTTTGACCGGGTGATCAAAAATGACTCCACCTATTTGCCGGCTTACCTTGGCCGTGCGGTGGCATACTATGGGCAAAAGAAGTATGACCTTGCTCTGAAAGATTTCAAGAAAGGCGAGAAGGCTTTGAATGAGGACAACAAGTTTTTCGCAGACCTTTTTGTGACCAAGGCTTTTTCGGAATACTATCTGAAAAAGACCGCACAGTCGCAGGAGGACTTTCAGAAGGCGATCAAGCTGGATCCGATTCGTTATGAAGCGTTGGCGGGGCTGAGCGGCATTATGATAGACCAAAAGCGGTTTTCGGAAGCAGGGCAGTACCTGGCGAAAGCGTTGCAATACGAGCAGGGCTACGACCTGATGTGGAGTAACTACGGAAACCTGCTCCTGCATTTTGATATGTACAAAAAGGGGTATCAGGTATTCAAAAAAGCCATTTCATTGAACCGGGCAAATGTCAATGCCCAGAATGGCTGGGGAATTGTGCTGCTGGAAAACGATCAGCTCGATAAGTCGATGGCTGTATTCGACAGCCTTGTCCGCGAAAAGCCGGAATTGCCGTTCCTGCACAACAACCACGGGATCGTGCAGGCCTACATTGGTAACCGGCATTCCCAGAAACATCAGGTAAATGAAGCCAATGCCCGGTACGACGGCGCATTTGAAGATTTCAAGCTCGCTATGGCCGCCGCACCCGCCAGGAAGTTCTATAATGTGAATCAGGGGAATGTGTACCGGTATATGGAGCGGTACGACGACGCGAAGCTGAGTTACCAGACTTATCAGGATAAGAGCGCGCTGAACAATACGGCCGTGATGTATGCAGGCCAGGAGCGGCTCAAAGACGCGAAATACTACCTGGGCATCGCCATTCAGATCGACTCGCTGCACCGCGTTTTCCAGTACAATATGTCGGTACTCGTGAAGGGCAAACAGAAAGAAATCATGCGGCTCGTTGCGTCTTCAGACGAAGACAGCCCTTTCTCCGACATTGGTATCAAATACAGTAGAGACGGTTTCGTGACCATTTATCTGTACGACTACGAGTACGACGTATTGACCTTCCCGGGGCGCCACTACATGCCTTTGCCTGTGGCCGAGTATAAGGAAGATTACTTTATTCCCGAGTATGACTTCAAGCTGGTTCCCTACGAGAAAAAGAAAACAGATACCGGTAAGAAGAAACGTGTGCGGTACCGCAGCCAGAAGGTAAAAATGCCCGGCGGCAAGGGGCGGTCGGGGACGAAATGCCCTGTGTTGTTTTAGAAGTTAACTGCGGTTAAACAGCAGCAAATGGCCGGTTTGAGCAATATTTTCTACGGACAACCGGAACAAATCCCCAATTGATGCAAGTATTTCCACGATTCGCTGTGATGCCAGTAGCCGCCAGGCTCAGATTTCGTTTGCAGGTTTTGTGAAGATATTCTTGACTTCTACAAAGCTGATGGGTTTATCGAGGAAAAAGTCGGCGCCGTTTCTGAACGCTTCTTCTTTCAGATTCGTCATGGCGCTCATCATCACCACTTTTGCTTGCTTACCCGGGTGTACGTCGCGTATTTGCCGGATTGCCTGTATACCCTTTCCATCGGGTAAGTTGTTGTCTATGAATATCCAATCGGGACGCATATCCCGGACGCAATCAATGCCTTCCATTAATGAGGCTACCACCCTGACGTTGCCATCGGGTGTTTTAATATTCAATTGCCTGACTAGAAAATTGCGCATCAACACTCCCAAATCCCGTTCATCTTCAATAATAACAATTTTCATAGCGCTGTGTGAGAAGTAAAAATTTCAGCCATCGGTAGCGGAGGTATTTTCCGGCGCCACTCGCATGGCGTTTGAATTACGAACTAACCTTTGACGGTAATTAAAGCAATAACCCTGCCATATGCGGACTAAACCCGATCGCTCCGTTTGGTACAGGATTTGCGGCAATTCCGGGTGAAACAAAATGATCCACATTAAAACAAGTGTGTTATGTCAACGAACAAAATCATTTTAGGGATAGTCACAGCGGCGGTAGCCGGTGCGGTGATTGGCTTGCTGCTGGCACCGGAGGATAGTAAGAAAACGATCAAAAAACTGAAAAAGAAAACCAATGAGCTGGCGGGCGACCTGATAGCGGCATTGGAAAAAAGTAAGGCGAAGGCGGCCGAGGCTGCCGACCAACTGAAAAAGGAAGGGGAGGCGTACGCGGAAGAGTACGCAGGCGCCGCTCGTGAACAGGTAGGAAACATTTGATCGGAATAGCTATGGAACCAAAAGGTGATCCAATGAAGTCGCAGAAGAAAAAGGGAACCGCTGCTCAAACGGTCGACTATTTCAAAGACCTGATGATGGCCGGTCCCGAAGGTATGGCAGGCCGCGGTGTAGAAATAGGGCTGGGAGCCCTGTTAGGAAAGACCGTACTAAGGCGGCTTCCGATGCCGCTCAATCTGATCGCACCGCTGCTGATCGAAAAGGTGATTATGAAGCACGGTATCGAGGAAGGACGTGAGCTGCTGCTGAAAGGATTGTACTGGGTCAAGAATGCGACCGACGAAAAGCCTCTACAGCCTGCCTGACCAGACTCGAACCAGATAAGAAACCCTCCCTTGCCGGAGGGTTTCGTCGTTTATAGGGATAGGCAAGGGTTTTGCATTCTGTACTGTATGGTTTTCGAATGTTAAACGTTGCACCGACAGCGCGATAACACCGGGGATACGAAAGCCGGAATCCATTTGAAGGTACGATATCTTTTGATTTTCAGCCAGATGAAGCGGTCGGAGCGCAGGTGGCGCCGGCAGCGGCCATAGCGACGCACCTTGCTGTCGTGAGGCTTCAAAAGGCTCCCAGAGTGACCAGAGAGGCGTTTTTGAATGGGGATTAGCTCTACATTCTGAATTATAATACTCAGTATGTGGAAATAACTACGCAATCTTCGGTAACGCACCTCTCCGTTGAGGCAAGATTGAATAAAGAGTCGTAAATTTAAAGCACCAAGAGAATGTAAATTTTACCCTTAGTTGCTATATGCAAAGACAGACGCAGACGCAGAGACAGACTTTAAAATACTCTCCCTTGCAAATTCAGATGCTGAATTTACTGCACCTGACTACAATGGAGCTTGAACAAAGGATTAAAGAAGAACTGGAAGAAAACCCTATACTGGAAGAGGGGAAGGAGGAGAGTACGTCGGAGGATGCACCCGAAGAATTCGACGAATCGGACAATTCATCAGGTAGTGATGATAATTCAGTACAAGATTATTACGATTGGGACGAGTTCCGCGACGACGATATTCCCGACTATAAAACGTATGCAAATAACCAGTCGGCCGATAATGAATTATACACCCGGCCAATGGTGGAGGCCATCTCGTTCCGGGACGACCTCAAACAGCAGGTACACTTTCTGCAACTGGATGAACGCCAGCAACTGATCGCCGACTTCATCCTCGACTCGCTCGACGAGGACGGTTTTCTGAGAAGGGAAAGCGATGTGATTGCGGACGATATTTCATTTGCGAACAGCATGTTTATCGATACCGACGAAGTGAACACAATGCTGAAAATCATCCAACAGCTCGATCCACCCGGGATCGCGGCCAGTGATCTGCGGGAATGCCTGCTGATCCAGCTCAACCGCATGGAAAACCAGAACGAAACCTGGAAATGGGCTTGTAAGATTGTTACGGACGCATTCGATGAATTGGGTTCACGCAATTATGACAAGATCATGCGGATCACCGGGCTGGATGAGGAATCGTTGAAAAAGGCAATTCAGCTCATCACCACGCTCAATCCGAAACCGGCGTCGGGATTGCGTAACGACTCCATTGTGAACGAGAGCATCAAGCCCGATTTTATGCTCTGGTATACCGAGGACGGGGAGATTGAAGTACAGCTTACCTGGGGGAATAGTCCGGCATTGAAGCTGAACAAGGTTTTTACCCAAATGGCGGAGCAGAAGCAGGACAAGGCTACAAACCAGTTTCTCAAAAACAAGATGAACTCGGCGAAATGGTTCATCGACGCCATCAAGCAGCGGGAAAACACGATGCTGAACACTTTGAAGGCGATCGTGAAGCTGCAATACGACTATTTCCAAACCGGCGATATCAAGAAGCTCCGCCCGATGATCCTGAAAGATGTGGCCGAAATCATCGATATGGACATTTCTACCGTATCTCGTGTAACGACCAACAAATATGTGCAGACACCGTTCGGGATTGTATTGCTGAAAGACCTGTTCACAGAGGGCGTTACGAACGAGGACGGAACCGAGGTTTCGAACCGCGAGATCCAGGAGGCGATCCGGGAAATCGTGAGCGAGGAGGACAAGCGCCACCCGTACAATGACCAACAAATTACAGATATGCTTGCCGAAAAGGGCTATTCCGTTGCCAGAAGGACGGTGGCCAAGTACCGCGAGCAATTGAATATACCTACCGCGAGGTTGAGAGTTACTATTTAAAACCAAGTTAAGCCCTTACACCCGGCATGAAAAAAATAGTTGTTGTTGATGATGAAGCGGATATTTGCTTCCTGTTGAAGCGTTTTTTATCAAAAAATGATTTTATAGTAGAAACAGCCCAGAACGGCAAAGACGGGCTCGCATTGATAGAATCCATTTCGCCCGACCTCGTCATGACCGATTTCCGGCTCGGGGATATTACCGGGACCGAATTGCTCACGACCATTAAATCGAAAAGGCCCAATGTGCCCGTCCTGATCATTACCGGTTATTCGGATATCAAAGTGGCGGTGAACGTGATGAAGCTGGGCGCATACGATTACATTACCAAGCCGCTCTTCCCCGACGAAATCCTGGTGACCGTAAAGAAGGCAATCGCGGACGCGGAGGCTTCTGAAAATGAAGAGCAGCAATATGTGGCTCCGGCCTCATCCGACGGCAATGGCGAACCGGCGAAACCAGCGCGCAAGAGCCAGCCACGCACCAGGGCAGGTTATGTCATGGGCAGCAGCGATGTTTCGGATAACCTTTTCCGGCAGGTCGACCTGGTGGCTCCAACGAATTTCAGCGTAATTATTTATGGCGAAAGCGGCTCCGGAAAGGAAGCTATCGCTCAGGAGATCCATAACCGTTCGAAGCGCAAGGATATGCCGTTTGTAGCGATGGATTGCGGCGCTATTTCAAAGGAACTGGCGGGCAGTGAACTGTTCGGACATGAAAAAGGCTCCTTTACGGGTGCCTTGCAGACCAAAATAGGGCATTTCGAGCTGGCAAATGGTGGTACGCTGTTCCTGGACGAGGTTTCGAACCTGTCGTATGAAATACAGGTAGCGCTGCTTCGCGTGGTGCAGGAACGTAAAATGCGGCGTATCGGAGGCTCGAAGGAAATTGATCTGGATGTCCGGATTATCGTGGCGAGTAACGAGCGGCTGCTCGATTCGGCGCGTAACGGCAAGTTTCGGGAAGATCTTTACTACCGTTTCAACGAATTTACGATCGAAGTTCCGGCATTACGGAACCGGAAAGACGACCTGATGCTTTTTGCCGGCGCGTTCCTGGAAACGACCAATGTGGAGCTCGGTAAGAATGTCAAAGGATTTTCGGAGGAAGTTAAAAACGATTTCCTGAACTACTCATGGCCGGGTAACCTGCGTGAGCTTAAAAACGTGATCAAGCGTGCGACACTGCTTTCGGACGGTGAGCTGATCGAGGAAAAGGCGCTGCCGTTCGAGATTGTCAATTACAAACGCCTGAAAGACCTTGACGACGAGCCTGCTCCGGCTGCGGGTGCGGCTACATCCCTGCTTTCGGATAATGCGGATGGGGACGACACCAAGCCAAGCCTTAAAACCGTAGCCAACGAGGCGGAATATGACATGATCATGCAGGTATTGCGGGATGTCAATTTCAACAAAAGCAAAGCGGCGCGCCTGTTGAATATCGACCGGAAGACGCTTTACAACAAAATGAAACAATTTGATATCTGACAGCGGAACAGCAGCAGGGATGAATAGTAAACTGATCAGGGTATTGTTGGTGGACGACGATGAGGATGATTATTTCCTAACCCGTGAATATTTTCAGGATCTGGTCAACTGGAAGTTTGATATCACCTGGTGCGCCACTTTCAAAGAAGCGGAATCCCAGATCAGGAATAACAAATTTGACCTGTACCTGTTTGACTACCTGCTCGGAGAAAATACGGGTATCGACCTGATCGAACTCGCCTGCAATTTCGAATGCGAAGAGCCTATTATCCTGCTGACCGGTAAGGGCGACACCAAAATCGCTGTTGAAGCACTACGCCTCGGAGCGGCAGATTACCTGATCAAAAGCGAGCTGGATGCCGAAAAGCTGGAAAGAAGTATCCGGTATGCATTGGAACGGACCTCGGTTTTGAAGGCATTGCGCCACAGCGAGCGCCGCTACCGCCGGGTGTTCGAAGAATCCAATGACTTCCTGTTTATCAGTGACCTCGAAGGCAATATCATCGATTTCAATGAAGCCGCGAGTATTCTTACCGGTTATTCGGGTGAGCAATTGAAAGAGAAGAAAATCACCGAATTGGTGGACGATCCCTTGTTCGGGACGCGCTGGAAAGACATCGCCGAACAGCCCATTCACGACCATGAAATACGCTTGCTCACCAAGGATGCAGATAAGAAGTACTGCCTGTTTTCAGCGTCGGTGGAGGTCGACGACGACCATCCCTATATCCAGGGCCGGTTGCATGATATGACGGCGCGGAAACAGTCGGAAAAGGAAAGGTTGTTTTCTGAAAAAATAGCGGTGACCGGCAGGCTCGTACGCATGCTCGCGCATGAGGTGCGCAACCCGCTCACGAACGTGAACCTTTCGGCGGAGCAGCTGGAAATGGAGTTGGCCGATGAGGACCACAAATTCTACACGCAGATCATCAAGCGGAATTGCACGCGGATCAATGACCTCATTACGCTGCTGTTGCAACCCTCTTCTTCGGAAGATATTGAGCTGATAGAGAGTTCGGTACATTCGGTATTGAGCCAGGCCATTAGTGCCGCACTCGACCGTGTGCAGCTTAAAAGGATTCAGATTGTCAATGAGTTTGCCGACGAAGAGCTCGCATTGCCCCTTGACCGTGTTTCGCTGCAAATGGCCTTCCTGAACCTTATTACCAATGCTATCGAAGCCATGGAAGAGGACCGGGGTATACTCCGGATCGCTACAAGGAACCATGGAGACCACATTCAGGTGGTGTTTGTCGATAATGGATCGGGGATCAGCGAGGAGCATATGGACAAGATATTCGAACCCTACTTCACAGGAAAAAGCAATGGAATGGGCATCGGATTGTCCACTACAATGAGCATTATCCATGCGCACCACGGACGGATCGAAGTGCAATCCGCATTGGGCGTGGGGACTACTTTTACGATCAGTTTCCAGACCGGCAAGTAATTGCTTCCAACTGCATTAGCCGGCGGTTTTCATGCAACGATCGGGCTTGTGCGCGCGTAAGGAGAGAAAAAAGGAGCACTTCTATGAAACCCATTTTTACGATCCTCTTCTTTATCGCTTTTCTTCATGTCCGCGCTCAGGACCAAGATTACTACCGCAAAAGCTACACCAGACCCATTGGTGCTAAGCCGTATAACACCGAATCGTTTCTCAAAAAATTTGGCGATGTGAAAGTCCATGACCGCTGGTACGTGGGTGTAAGCGGTTTTGTGCGGACCGACAAGAATACGATAGATAATGATTTCGATGAACTGATCGGTACGCAGTCGCCTACGGTCTCGGCCTGGGGTGTTACGGCGGGATGGGTTTTCAAGGAGCAATGGAATGTGGAGGTAGAATATGACCGCTCCGCCATTCACAATGTGCTGATGATTTACGGGGATAACCCGCTGAAATACCAGATGGAAAACGATAAAAACAGCCTGATTGTCCGTGGGAAAATGCGGCTGCTTTGGGGGAAACCCTCCGTCCGCAAGTCGGCATTCTGGATCAGCGCGGGTGCCGGGTTGGTACCGAATTCGGGCAAATCGAAAGATTATATGGAGTTTTCAGGCTACCGGGAAAAGGGGCGCCGGCAGGGAGTGGATACGTTGTTCATGTCGAGCGATACACGCATTGCCAAGTCCATGACAGGCCTGGTGGAAGCGTCGGCGGAATATGTGATCAAGGTCGCGAAATCGATTGACATGTCGCTTTTTGCCCGCAAACAATGGGGAATGGGTAACTCACTGACGACAGACCTGGTATACAAAGTGAATGGTGTTGAAACCGAAAGGGCACGGATCGAAGGCGACGGCTCCGGCTGGAACTTCGGGATTTCGCTACGCTATGTGTTTCATATCGGGTATGATTTCTCTCCCATGAGCCATTCCAAAATATAAAAAAGGCCATCCGCAAACTGTTCTATGGCGCGAAGCTGTTGCTTCGCGTAAACTGTTCGCAGGCCTCTGGCCGGTCGGATGTGCAAGACCGGCCAGAGGCCTGCGAATAGCGTGAGGGTGACCCAAAAGCAAAAGCCCTTTTTCTACTATGTAGAACGAGGGCTTTTTTGTATTTTTAATTACGACATTAGAAATACATGGGCAAGAT
>NZ_PYAS01000010.1 GCF_003014695.1 Dyadobacter jiangsuensis
ATCTTGCCCATGTATTTCTAATGTCGTAATTAAAAATACAAAAAAGCCCTCGTTCTACATAGTAGAAAAAGGGCTTTTGCTTTTGGGTCACCCTCATTTAATTAGATTGCTTACAAATAAACTTGCTTGGCAAAAAGTTTGAATCTATCTTTGTGTAACAATTTCCACGATTCAAATCCTTGCTGTCAGTGAATACCCAGAATGAATTGTTCAGTACCGCTAAAGGTTACAGCGTACAGTGTGATTTAACTTCCCGTATTATCCTTCACTTTGGCGATATCAAAGCTCCTTTTAAAATCCTGGATTTTTTGAATTTCCGCCGGTTTATCAACAGCATCGATATCCACAGCAAACTTTTCGACCTGTCGGACGAATCTGACTATGAGTTCGTTGAGGTCCCCCGCCTGAACATGGGCCACAGAATGACCCTTTGCGAAGTGATCCAGCTGCGCGAACTCGTAAACGGAACTCATTTCGCGATCGAGCTCAATTCCATGCTCCACGAAGTGCTCTTTTCAGAACAAGAATTAGTCTAAATTACTCATTCAGACTATATTAGACCGTTTCCAAATTTCTAAAACGATTTGGAATCATGAACTTTCGCATGATATTTGCACTTGTTAATACACGAATAAACAGGCAAAATCATGAAAGACTTACTTAGAGCACGTACTTCCCTCAAAGAGGAAATAGAGATACTTTTGAACAACCAGGTGAAGATGGAAGCAGAAGCTTCTGCTAAATATCTTGCCATGGCTTCGTGGTGCGACCGCAACGGTTTCAAGCACAGCGCCAAGTATTTCATGCACCAATCGGACGAAGAGCGCACCCATATGCTGAAAATCTTCAACTACCTGATGACAGTAGGCGGCACAGCGATCTCTCCTGAAATTTCAGGTGTGAAACAGGAATACCCAACTTTCAAAAGCGTATTCGAAACAGCACTTCAAAGCGAAATCGCCGTAACGCAATCGATCAACCGGATCGTTACCGCAGCGCGTAAAGAAGAAGATTACGCGACTGAAAACTTCCTGCAATGGTTCGTGAGCGAGCAGATCGAAGAAGAAGACAATGCACGCCGCGCAATCGAGCTTTTCGATGTAATTGGTGAAGATGGAACAGGTCTGTATGTGATCGACAAAGCGATCGGCAAAATTGGTTCCGAAGAATAATACAAGTTTCTTATCTGCAAAAAAGTAGCTGCCCGAAAGAGCAGCTATTTTTGTTTTAAACCCTGGTGAAATACTTGCGTTCCCACACTTTATACCAGTTTCGGTTGGCCGGATACTTACGGTGCGCCGCAAAACGATTCACCATTACAGCTACAAAAAATAATATGAGTACCCCGCTGAGCACCGGGCTTAGCACGTACATATAGCCAAGCGCCTTGATCTTTTCCGAGCCGATGTTGGCAATCAGCGCCGTGGCGCCGCCGGGGGGATGCAGGGTTTTGGTTACCTGCATTAATACAATGGAAGTCGAAACCGCGAATGCCGATGACAGCCAGATCTGGTCAGGGATGATTTTATGTACCGTCACGCCCATGAGCGCGCAGATCACGTGCCCGCCTATGAGGTTGCGCGGCTGCGCGAGCGGGCTGTTCACGATCCCATAAATGAGTACCGAAGACGCCCCAAAGGAACCAATCAAAAACAACGAATCGGAATCGGTGAATTGCTTGTCGTTGAGCAGGCCAATGAGCCCGATGCCGAGGAACGAGCCGAGGAAAGTCCAGAAATGGTCTTTGAAGTCAATCAGTGTCTCTTTGTAGACGACGTAACGGACCAATCTTGCGTTACGTTTAATCTTTTTTCTCAAAATAGGGAAACTTTGGTTGAAGTAGCATTGGAAATAGAACTATAACGGGATCGCGATGGTTCGTAAATTACGGGGAGATTCCAAATTTTCTCCGGTTCCTTTCTCCTAATCCCTTCCAAATATACAAAAAACGGCCCAAGCCAGACGGATACGCCTGCTCACGCAAGCATTAAATTTTGGTACGCCTTTTGTTGGGTTGCGAAATTTAAAATAGTAGTATTGCAATAACACACCGTGATTTGATTCCATGAATTACCTCGACGAGTTCAAAAAGTTTATTTCCAGCCACTACCTGTCGACCGGTGTACGCCTAACCCTCGGGACGATCATCCCTAGCCTTATTTTTCATCATTACGGCATATTAAGCGAGTGGATCGCCTTCCCGCTCGGCACGCTGCTGATCGGCGGCACCGATAATCCGGGGCCTTACCACCGAAGACGCAATGCGTTGCTCGTGGCCATTCTAACCTGCTTCATTGTGGCTTGCGTTACGGGATACCTGCGGCATTTCCACTTCATCATATTTCTTGAAATCATCGTATTCGGCATGTTTTTCTCGCTGGTGGGCGTATATGGCAACCGCGTGAACAGCATCGGGCTCATTTCGCTGCTCGTTTTTGTATTTAATATTGATGACCACCTGAGCGGCGACATGGTACTCAGAACTGCGGCCATATTCTCGGCCGGCGGAATCTGGTATTTTGTATTGTTTATGGTTTTACAAAAACTGCTTCCCTATAAGCTTATTCAACAGCTTCTGGGGGAAAATTTTGTGGAACTGGGCAAACTGCTTTCCATTAAAGCGGATTATTACTTCGCCAATCCCGATTACGACGAGCTGTTCAACCGGATGGTGCACCAGCAGGTGATCCTCCGCGAAAACCACGAGAACTTGCGCGAGATCTTGTTTAAAACACGGGAAATCGTAACGGAATCGACGACCAAGAGCCGGATACTGATGCTGATGTTCCTCGACAGCATCGATCTTTTCGAAAGGATACTTAATTCGCAGCAAAACTACGCCAACCTGCACCGCGCATTCGACCACACGAAGGTTCTACGGCTGTTTGGAACGTACATTACCTGGCTGGCGGCTGAAATTCAGCAGATCGGGCTTGCCGTACAGAGCGGTTATGCCTCCCACCCGCGCCACGACCTCGACGAGGCATTCAACAAATGCCAACGGGCCTTCGAGCGCATGCGTGAGCACAAGATGAACCATGACAACATGGAGGACTTTATCATGCTCCGCCAAATCCTCAACAGTTTGCAGGATGTTACCGAGCGCGTGAAAAAGCTGCACCGGGCTACGAAGTATGAAGCGGATGTGAGCAACGATTACAAACTGACCGTTGAAGCAGAAGATTTTACACCCAAACAGGATTACCATCCGCGCATTCTGCTCGATAACCTTTCGCTCAAATCAAGCCATTTCCGGCACGCGGTTCGCGTAACGCTCGGCTTGCTGGCGGGATACACTGCTTCGCTCTTTTTCGACGTGGGGCATGGTTACTGGATCTTGCTGACCATTGCGGTGATCCTGAAACCGGCGTTCAGTATCACCAAGCAGCGCAATATCCACCGGATCGGCGGGACCATTCTGGGCGTAATCATCGGATTTCTGCTGCTCTACCTGATACAGGAAAGTACGCCGCTGTTCATCCTGATGATGATTTCGATGATACTGGCATACAGCTTCTTGAAAATCAATTATTTCGTCGCATCCACGAGCATTACACTATATGTGATCCTCTCGTTTCACTTCCTGAATCCGCAGCATGTGACCAATGTTTTGCAGGACAGGGTGGTTGATACCGTGATCGGTTCGCTGATTGCCTATATTATTTCTTCCTACGTCCTCCCGGTTTGGGAGCATTCGCAAATCAAGCAATACATGAAAGAGGCGCTGGATGCGAACCGGAAATACTTTGATATCGTAGCGGCCAAATTCACCGGAAAACAACTGGATATCAATGAATTGAAATTACTGAGAAAGAATGCGATCATTGCAATGGCCAACCTCTCAGATAACTTTCAGAAAATGCTTTCCGAACCCAAGCGCCAGCAGATGAATATGGAGGAATACCACCAATTCGTCGCGACGAGCCATATGCTTACTTCCTACATCGCCTCGCTTTCGACCTACGCGCAGACATTGGAGTACCTCGAATTTTCAGTTGAATTTGAAATGATGACCCGGCAAATCGACCGCCAGTTGCAGGCTGCGACGGACATTATCGACGGAAAAACCGGGAACAGTCTCGAAATCGTCCGGGAGTCGCTGCCCCAAAACCAGCGATTGCTCGAACTTCTCGCAGACCGCAAGAAGCAAATCAAGGAGTTGGGGATCGAGAAGGCAGATCAGTCGCCGGTACGCAAAATGCTGTCCGATTTAAAAACGATCAACGGGCTGTTCGAGCTCATCAGCACGATTTCGATTGACGAAATCAAGATTCTACAAAAAATAAAAACCGCGAAAGCGGCTTAGCATGTCGTCATTATCAGGAACTGAAAGAAAGAATATCGCCCCTGGCCTCGCCGTCTCGATCGTACTTAAAAAGGATCAGCGCAGCGGCAAATTGACCGAAGGCATTGTAAAAGACATTTTGACGAAAGCGCCCATGCACACGCACGGCATTAAAGTGCGGCTGGAATCCGGCGAAATCGGGCGCGTTAAGGTTATTGAATCCGAAGATTAGCCCTGGCTTGTGCCAGTATTTCGTGAATGGTTTCAAGTGGGAGATCTTCGGTGGGGTTAATGAGCAGGATTTTCATTCTCGAACGCTTTTCAGCGCGTAATAACGGATGGTCCAGCAGATAGCCGTCCACAATACCGAGGTAGGGCGTACCTGTTTTCTTCTCTTCCCACAAATAGCAAAGCCGTTTGCGGCCCAGTTTGTAAAAAGGCATTTTATATTGCCAGTCTTCCCGTATTTGTGGATCAAAGGACAGTACCAAATGCCGCAATGCAAGCAGACAGCTCCTCGCCGGCTCAGGCTTTTCCATAAAGTATTGGTCAATCTCGCGCAATGTCCGTCCGGTTTGAGTGATTCGTTATCTTTGCCCTCAATTTATCCGATTTATGTCAAATCCCCGCATTAACCTGATTATCGGGATTATCAGTATCAGCATTTTTCCCGTTCTGGTGAAATGGGCGCCGGTGTCGGGCGTTACTTCTGCATTTTACCGGATGCTTCTTGGGCTGCTGTTCTTGTTGCCCTATGTGTTGTTTCGCAGGAAATTCACATGGCCCACTGGCACACTATGGCTACCTATCCTACTCTGCGGGGTCATTTTTGCCAGTGATATTGCCGTTTGGAACCTGTCGATTCACTACTCCAATGCCACACAAGCTACCTTATTAACCAACCTATCACCCGTGTGGGTGGGCGTAGGTACATTTCTGTTTTTGCCGGACAAGCCTGGTTCGCGCTTCTGGCTCGGTACGCTGGTAGCTCTTATTGGAATGGTCGTTCTAATTGGTATCGACACATTTACTAGCATGAAACTCGACTTGGGGTTTGCCCTGGCCATGCTTTCAGGAGTACTTTACGCGTCCTATATCCTGGTCAGTAAAACCGTGCTGAACAAGATAGACATTGTCAGTTTTATGACCATCAGTATGGCGGTTTCGAGCATTTACCTCTTCGCCATATGCCTCGTGTTCGACCAGCCTATCTGGCATTTCGAACCGGTGATCTGGGGTGTTTTTGTGGTGCAGGGGTTAGTTTGTCAACTCATCGGCTGGCTCACCATTAATTCAGCGATGAAGCAAATGGATGCCAAGAGCGTCTCGCTCAGCCTTTTGAGCCAAGCCGTGGTGACGGGCATTTTTGCCTGGATGTTTATCGGTGAAGAAATCACCGCCCAGATGATCGCCGGGGGCGTCGTTATTCTGATCGGGATTGCTATTACTTACACCGGCCGTAAAAAACCGGCCCTGGATCAGGAAGCGACAGGTAAGTAGATAATGAATGTTGATCCCACGCCCGGCTTTCCAACAGCGTCGATCAGCCCCTGATGGTTTTCCACGATCTTTTTGCAGATCGCCAGCCCAATGCCGGTGCCCTCATAAGCCGAACGGTTGTGCAATCTTTGAAACACCTGAAAAATGCGGTCTTTGTATTGAGGATCGAAACCAATGCCATTGTCGGCGAAAGAGATATATTGGTATAAGCGGGTAGCGTCGGCCCCGGCAAGCGGAATGGCAGCGCCCGGCACCTCTCCCGAACGGATTTCTATCACCGGCGTCCTGCCTGGACCTATGAATTTCAGCGCATTTGTGATCAGGTTCATAAACAGCTGCTCAAACTGGTACGTGATCACTTCTCTTACCGGCAGAACATCGCTCTTAATCACCGCGTTTTCAACCTGAATGACATCACCCAGCTGTTCCTTCACACTTTGCAATACCAGATTCAAGTCGGTGTTTTCCAGGTGCTTTTCAGCGACATTTGCGCGGGAAAAAGCCAACAAATCGACGATTAGTTGCTGCATGCGCGTCGACGAGGCCTGCATGCGGTTGAAATAATCCTTACCTCGCTCCGAAAGATTGTCCCGCTCGGTTTCGAGAATACGCGTGGCGAACGTCTGGATTTTCCGAAGAGGCTCCTGCAAATCGTGGCTCGCTACGTACGCGAACTGCGCGAGCTCCATGTTCGTGCGCACGAGCTCATTGTTGGCCACCAGCAGTTGCTGGGTCCGCTCCTGTACTTTTGTTTCGAGCTGATCAATAAACAGGCGACTATCGTGGATATCCAGGCTCGTGCCCACCCACATTTCGATCGTACCTTCGGCACTGCGCTGCGGAATGGCGCGGCATTGGTACCACCGGTATTCTCCGTCGGCACGTTTCAGCCGGTGCTCGAACAGGTATTCATTACCATGCGTAATCGACTCAATCCATGCGTCGACACTTCCCGCAAGATCATCCGGGTGCACCAGCGGTAGCCAGCCGTCCTTTTCAATTCGCTCCACTGTAAAACCCGAGTAGTCGAGTAGTGAGCGATTGAAATAAGTAATATATCCCTGCGAATCAGCCGTCCAGACAAACTGCGGCATCGAATCCGCGAGGGTCCGGAATTTTCCCTCACTGGTTTTCAGCGCGAGCTCCGACTCTTTACGGTCGGTAATGTCCATCATGGTCCCGAGCATCCGCACCGGCACATGCCCTTCACCGAAAAACACCTTTCCCTGCGTCCGTACCCAGTGAATCGACTCATCCAGGTGGATAACGCGCGCTTCGTAATAATATACGCCGGTTTCCAACGCTGTCCGAAAAGCCCTCTCTACGATGCTATGCCTGTCCTCAGGGTGAACTCTGTCCCGCATTTCACTGTGTGTGAGTACAGCATCCTCATCGTACCCCAGAATAACCGCCATTCTCCCCGAATAGATGATTTCCTTCGTCTGGATATTCAGGTCCCAGGTTCCGAGGCGTGTTCCATCGGTAGCGAGCGAAAGCCTGTCGGCAGTTTCGGCGAACTGCTGGCGCAAAGTTACCTTATCCGTCACGTCGTTCACCGAGGCCATAATGCCGGACACGCTGCCGTCGATTTCAAATATGGGCGCGTACTGAAAATCGAGGTAATGCTTTTTCAATCCGCCGGGGCCATCGACATAGGCGATTGCCTCATTTTCCCGGTAGATTTTAGCGCTATGGTATACTTCATCCAAAAGTGTGAGGAACTTCTGCCCTTTCAATTCAGGAAAAACATCGACGAGCTTTTTTCCCTCTACCTCGTCGAGTCTGCGCCGCCAGATATTGAGCATACTTTCATTGGCGATGCTGATCACCAATTCGGGGCCTTTGAGAATGGCCTTCGCAAACTGCGATTGTGTGACCAGGTTCCGGAACTGATTTTCGCTGCGTTGCAGGGCATGTTTCGACAAAACCTGCTGGGTAACCTCCGTGGCCACCACAATAATGCCGGATGCATGGTCGGGATCCTCTTCAAAAAGCGGCTGGTATACAAAGTTGAAATAGCAAAGCTCAGGCTGCCCGAAACGACGGATTGTCACTTCAAACTCGTTACCGTGATAGGCGATGCCCGTCCGCAAAACCCGCAGAAGAATCGGCTCCACATAATCACGTACCTCCGGCAGCCCGATAAAGAGCGACCTCCCGACGAGCTCCTCTTCCGTACGGTCGACAATGTTGAGATAGGCATCATTAGCCAGTTCCACCAAAAAATCTTCCCCTCGCAGGATGATCATTCCTACGGGAGCCTGCTTTACGGTGTTCCAGAAGTTGCTTTCGCCGGCAGAAGGCGCCAGATTCACCTGTTCGGGGTGATCTTCGCCATTGTTAGAAATATGTTGATTGAGTTGTTTCGACTTGTCCACCTGCTTTCACGGAGAATATGTTTCAAAAATAGGTGGACAAATCGTGAGAAGTCAATATTGATAATAGAAGTTTTCTGGTGCCGGCGTCCAACTGTGCTTGGTCCAGTCGATATCCAGGATTTGTTTGATAGCCTGTTTCAGCTTTGGAAACGATCCCGGTTTGCGGATGAAGAAATTGGCTCCTTTTTCATGCACCTTCCGCACCATCTCTTCCTGGCCGGTGGTAGAAAAAATCACTACCGGTATATGCTCCCAGGCTTTGGTTTGACGGATCAGATCCAGGCATTCAAAACCATTTTTGCGGGGCATATTCAAATCCAGGAAAATGACGTCAGGCGGAGGCGGTACCGTTTTCTCCATCAGGTCGATCAGCTCCACCCCGTCGCTCGCTGTCAGCAGCTCGGTCGAAGTGCTCACTTCCCTGAGCGCGTCCTCGAACAGCAGGCAATCATCCTCATCGTCGTCGGCCAGGAAAATAGATTTATTTGGTTTTGTGCTCATAACCTGAATTTAAGTATTCATGAAATAACATAAAAGTTGCTCATACATTCAACCTAAACGAGGTACGGTAGCAATCAATTCCGTTGTAAGGATATACAAGGTAGAAAATAAAAACCGGATAATAAATTTAATTTGCATTAAAACTCCCCTTCCAGACTCTCTTTCGGCTTCTTTTTCGCCTGGTGCAAACGGTAATTTAAGGTAAGATTAATCTGCCTCAAACGCCCTTGTGAGGTATTGCGGGTGTAGAAGTTGGCCCCTTCGGTGATCGACCTGTATTTTCTGGAATTGAAAACGTCGACAACCGTGAGCGTCAGCGTTCCATTCCCTCTCAGAATATCCCTTGTGGCAGCCAGATCGAGCGTTGCCAGCGCTTTTCTGCGACCTTGCGGGGTTTGCTGCGGTGCTTCATAGTTGCCCCTCAGCTGCACATCCGTATTTTTCCAGAGCGTAAACCGCGACATCGTGCGGATAAACCAGCTGTAAGTGTCGCTTTTAAAGTCCTCATCTACCCCTGTTCCATCGGTAATCGCCCGGAAGAAGTTAGCGCTTCCATCGAGTTTCCACCAAGGGTATGGGTTAAACGAGCCGGCAAATTCGGCGCCGTAGGCATCCTCGGTTCCGAGGTTTTCTGGACGGGTGTAGGAGCTTCCGTCGTCCTGCACGGTACGAATGCTGATGATCTTGCCGTTGGTGTGGCGGTAGTAAATCGACGATGTCAGCGAGCCTTTGTTGAGATATTTGATATGCCCGAACTCAAATGCATTGGTAAACTCCGGGTTCAGGTCGGGATTACCGCTCCAATAGTTGCGGTTATCGCTGTAAGTCGCAAACGGGCTGAGATCGTTGTACTGCGGCCTGCGGACGCGGCGGCTATAACTCAGCTGGAATGCATTCTGTTTGGCAAAATCATAAGTAACATGCACGCTTGGGAAGAGGTTGGCATACTTGCGGGCATTTACCTCGTTGGTGTTTCTCAATGTGGTAGTCACCCCGGTCCACTCGGCCCGCACGCCTCCCTGGTAGGAAAACTTGCCGGTTTTGTTCCCGATCATCCCATACAATGCATTGATATTCTCTTCATAAAGAAAATCATTGGTAAGCCCCGGCAGCGTAACCCAGCCGCCATCGCTGGTCTGCTGCGTCACGGTATAATCGTTGGTCATATCCCGCGAACTGCTTCGTCCACCCGCCTCGATCTTGCCGTCCTTCGCGAAAGGATGTACGTAATCGGCCTGGAAAAGCAGTTGCTTCTCCGTTTCGTAGTTCACGGCACGTTGCAATAGCGGCGGAATGCCCGACGGGCTGCCATCCGGCTTGTACACATTTTCATGGTAATACTGGTCCGAATCCTCCCAGTTATCGAGGTAACGCACATCGGCAGTAAACTCCTGCCCTTTCCGGTTGAAAGTCCGTTTGTAAGTCAATGCGTACTCCGAGTTCGGCTCTGTTTCGGTTTCATCCTGGGTGCGGCGCGTGTAGCTCGTCATGTTGTTGAGGTTCGACACGTAATCGCGGTAATTAAGTGTCGAAAACCGCTTGCCTTTGCTCGTGCGCCACGTGTATGCGCCTGTGAGGACGTTTTTAGAGTTGAAATAATAATCGATACCGCCCCTCGCGCTGTTGGCCATGCCTTTCAGGTTGCTCTTCATATCACGCTCCATGATGAAGGTCGAATCGTTGCGGTAAACCTCCTGGTACACATAGTTTTTGCCGGGTGTATTCCGGTACGACATCGTGTAGTTAATAAAGAAATTGAGGTTCTTTTTCCGGTAATTCACATTTGCGGCACCGCCAAAGTTGGTAGGATGTCCGGTGATAATATCGAACGAGCCATTAATGCCCTCTTTCCGCTCCTTTTTCAAAACGATATTGATCACGCCGCCCATACCCTCGGCTTCGTAGCGCGCCGATGGATTGGTAATGATCTCGACGCGCTCGATCATGCTGCCTTGCAACTGGGCCAGCCCGCTCGCGCCTTTAATGCTCACCAGCCCCGAAGGCTTGCCGTCGATAAGAATGCGTACATTGCCGCTCCCCCTCAGGCTGACGTTTCCTTCCACGTCCACTGCCACGGAGGGAACGTTGGTCAGGATATCCACCGCAGTACCACCCGCATTGGCCAGGTCTTTCCCTACATTGAATATCTTTTTATCGAGCGATAATTCCATCGAACTCTTCTCTGCCTGGACTGTCACCTCATCGAGCGTTTTGGCCGAAGCCGCCACTTTGATCGAGCCCAGGTCGAGCGGAGAATTGGCGGCACTCACTTTTATATTAGTAGTGTAAAGGGGCTTATAACCGATAAATTCAGACAATGCATAATAGGTACCCGCAGCGATGTCGACAATGAAACCGCCCGTTTCGTCGGTGATCGCACCGGAGACGAACGAACTGTCGGCCGTCTTGAACAGCCGGATGCTTGCATAGCCCAGCGGCGCATTGCTCGCGCCATCGATAATCTTGCCTGTAACCTTTAATTTCCCACTATTCTGCGCCATGGCGGGCGTCATTCCCAACATCCCGAGGACCAATGCAAACCCCACAAAACCATACGATTTCCACTGAGGCCCCCCCTTGTTCAAACTGCTTTTGATAGCCATTATTCTGTTGTAGTATTTTCTCAAATGCTTTTAAAAATTGCTACCCATACAAACCGTTTTACCTTCCCGTTTTACTCTACCGTAATGATATATTAAAATGAAGATTCTGAGCCTCCATCGGATTTTTGTACCTTTGCAGTCTTTTTGCAGATCCACACAAAGCCATGAAAAACGAAGCATCACAAACTTTAAGACTAGCATTCCCTATTATCATCGGTGAACTGGCCCAAATGGCACTTCACCTCATCGACAGCGCCATGGTGGGCGCCATCAGCTACAAGCAACTGGCCGCGGCCGCGCTGGTCATCAATGCGATGAACATTCCGTTCGTGATCGGGATCGGGATGACGATCTCCGTTTCGCAAATGGTATCGCTCGCCAACGGCCGCCGCGACGCACAGCAGGTTTCGCATTACCTGTTCAATGGTTTCTGCCTTTGCACGCTCACCGCACTGGCTATTTCCATCACATTGCTTTTTGGAAAAGATTACCTGCATAACCTCGGCCAGGACCCCGAGGTAGTAGAGCTGGCGATCCCGTTCATGCGGCTTATGGGCCTTTCCATTATCCCGATGCTGCTTTTCATGACTTTGAAACAGTTCGCCGATGGGCTGGAACATACCCGCACGGCCATGATTTTCTCACTGGCGGGTATGCCAATCAACATTATGCTCAACTGGCTGCTCATTTATGGCAACTGGGGCTTTCCCCGCCTGGAACTCGAAGGTGCAGGCTGGGCAACGCTCATTACCCGCAGCATGATGTTCCTCGCATTGCTTTTCGTGGTTTTAAGACACAAAACTTTTGAAAAATACATTGCCGTAGGTCGTAACCAGTGGTATTTCAAATGGCAGACGTGGCGTGAGCTCCTGCACATTGGCGTGCCGAGCAGCTTGCAGATCGGTATGGAAGCCGGCGCATTTGCGGTATCGGGTATTATCATCGGAACCCTGGGGGCTGTGGCGCAGGCTGCGCACCAGATTGCATTGAGCAGCGCCTCGTTCACATTTATGGTATCAATGGGCCTCGCGCAGGCAGGCTCCATACGCGTGAGCAATGCGCTCGGCCGCAACGACTGGGCAAAAATTTTTGTAATCGGTAAAAGCACGCTCGTCACCGCGCTGATCTACGGCACGTTCTGCGCAATTACCTTCGGCCTTTTGCGGAATCACCTGCCGATGGCATTCAACGATAATACCGAGGTGGTTACGCTGGCGGCATTACTCCTGCTATTTGCAGCTGTTTTCCAGATTTCGGATAGTACGCAGGCCATCGGCGCCGGTTTGCTGAGGGGTATTAAGGACGTCAAAACGCCTACCATCCTCATCGGGATCGCCTATTGGGTGATCGGTATCCCTGTCGGGTACACGTTTGCATTCCATTTCGGAATGGGTGCTTCGGGCATGTGGCTGGGGTTGATTCTCGGCCTAACGATGGCTTCGATTTTCCTGATGACGCGCTTTTTCAAAATGACAAGAAGAAATCAGGTTTAGATAAAACTTCGTCAAAATCCGACTTGTTGATAAGGATATAATTGCGAAACTTCGTCATATCCAAGTGCGCATTTTTTTTAATCAATTCTTATCCACAAAAATCTGATTCAATGGATTTCAATTCCACGTTAAGGAGCATCTTTGTTGAAGAAAAGGACATTCCTGCGGAGTACAGCCTGCCATCCCTGATCCACCAGCGCGAGTACCTCTGCAATGGCGAAATGAAGACCTGGGACGGTCCGTTCCATGAAGTTTTCTCACCGATTGCCGTGCAAACCGCGAACGGACTCGAACGTAAGCTGATCGGCAGCTACCCGTTGTGTACCGCTACCGAAGCATCGGAAGCATTGGAAGCGGCTGTTACCGCCTACAACAGCGGCCGCGGCGAATGGCCGACCATGGGCGTAGCCGAGCGCATTCACTGCGTCGAGCAGTTTACCGGCCGGATGATCGAGAAAAAGGACATTATCGTCAAGCTCATCATGTGGGAAATCGGCAAGTCATTTGCTGACTCCGTGAAAGAATTTGATCGTACCGTTGAGTATATATATGCCACCATCGATTCTCTCAAAAACCTGGACCGGGACTCGTCGGGTTTTGATATCGTCGACGGCATTGCAGCACAGGTAAGACGCTCTCCGCTGGGTGTGGTACTTTGTATGGGACCATTCAACTATCCCCTCAACGAAACATTCACCACCCTGATCCCCGCACTGATCATGGGTAACACGTTGCTGTTCAAACCGCCGAAATTCGGTACGCTGCTGCATTACCCGTTGCAGGAGGCGTTCCGCGACTGTTTCCCCAAAGGCGTTGTAAACGTGATTTACGGCCGTGGTAATGCCATCGTACCGGGGCTCATGCAGTCGGGCAAGATCAACGTCCTGACATTGATCGGTTCCAGCAAAGTAGCCAATGAATTAAAGAAATCGCACCCGAAAGTGAACCGCCTGCGCGCAGTACTTGGCCTCGATGCGAAAAATGCTGCGATCGTTACGCCTGAGGCGGATCTCGACCTTGCGGTGAAAGAAATCATCACCGGATCATTGTCGTTTAACGGTCAGCGTTGCACTGCTTTGAAAATCATCTGGGTGCACCGCAGCGTAGCCGACACTTTCCTCGAAAAATTCAGCGCGGCGGTTGGAGAGCTCAAATTCGGCATGCCGTGGGAAAAAGGAGTAGCCCTGACCCCACTCCCGGAAACCAATAAAATCGAATACCTTAACGACTGCATTACCGACGCGGAAGCGCACGGTGCAAAAGTGGTGAACGAAAACGGCGGCAAATCAGAAGGCTCGTTCTTCTACCCGGCCGTGGTTTACCCGGTAAACAGCAAAATGAAGCTGTACCACGAAGAGCAGTTCGGCCCGATCGTGCCGGTGGTACCTTTCGACGACCTCGAAGAAACCATCGAATTCCTCATCGATTCGACCCACGGACAGCAGGTAAGCATTTTCAGTAACAATGCCGATGAAGTAGCCTCCCTCATCGACCCGCTGGTAAACCAGGTTAGCCGCGTGAACATTAATACTCAATGCCAGCGTGGCCCGGATGTGTTCCCTTTCACCGGTCGCAAAGACAGCGCCGAAGGAACCCTTTCCGTCCCGGACGCCATCCGCGCCTTCTCGATCCGCTCGCTCGTAGCCTTCAAAATGAACGCCGCGAACAAGCAGCTGATCAACGAAATCGTGCATGAGGACACCTCCAACTTTTTGAGCACGAAGTTTATATTCTGATTTCTTTGCTACTGCACTTTATCTCATGCCCGTTCAGGAAACTGAATGGGCATTTTTTTGCCGGAGGATCATTGGTGCTGGAATTGGGGATAAACCATTTGTAGAAGTGTGCTTTGGGTATTGTTTAAGCACACTATTTACATGAATAAAGACTGCTACCAATTCAGCAAAAGATCCGACGGCTTTACCTATACATTTATAAGCGAAGGCATTCGTGGCAGAATTGTAAAGGGCGTATTGATAAGCCCGCTTTACAGCGCATTTACCTATCCCTTCTCCTCTGTTTACAATTTGGCTTTTGGCGATCTGGTACCTTTTCATGACACATGGATGCTCGATGATTCCGTCAGAAGCGGAAATGGAGACATGCCAAAGGTAATTGCAACGGTGGTTCGAATAGCAATGGACTTTCTGGTGCGAAATCACAACTCCATATTATCATTCGAAGGCTACATGGACGAAAAATCTGTTCTTCGAGGCAAAAATCATCGAAATTTACTTTATCAAAGAGCAATAAATTCTAACTGGGCGGAGCTATCCAAAGATTTTAAATTCTGGGGTGCAAGTGGCCGAAAAATTGACTCATATTCCGTCGGCATCGCCTATGATACAATATTGGTCGGACTCATTTAATTTATTAACTTTAAATAAGATAACTTATGTACGATCAAATGGAAAAGGACAAAAGCTACGAAGCAAAACTTGAAGAGCTTCTCAAAGACAAAGAGAGAATTTATGAAATCATCAGAAACTCTCCCGCTTTAAAAAGAAGAAACGAGAAAGCCGCAGCAAGCCTGGCCAAATTGCCACGCCCGTTTCCTTGGGAAAAACAGAAATCAGAGGCCAATTCCTGAATAACATATTCATAACAGTCGGCACCTCGACATAAGGTACCGACTGTTATTGTATCACAAATTCGCTTCCGCAAGTACCCTTTCAATCTCCCCTTTCGGCGTTACGCCGCTTTTCTTCCAAACCACCTGGTTACCTCTGTAAAGAATCAACGTCGGCAATGCGGTCACACCCAACTCTTTGGTAAGCGCCTTATTTTCGTAGGCCTCGATATTTATTACCTTCACTGAGCTCGCTTGCTCGTGTTTGATGGAATCAACGATGGGAGCCAGTTTTTTGCAGGAACCGCAATAGCGCGAGCCGAAATCGACGAGCACGAGTTTGTCGGATTTCAGGGAAGCCTGGTAGTCGCTCAGTGAAAGGCCGGGACCTACGGTGGAGATGACCGGTTTACCCAAACCGATCCACTTGCTCAATCCGCCCGGGAGTTCGGTAACGTCTTTGAATCCATTATCACGGAGATCTTTGGCGAGCTTGCCGCTGCGGCCGTTGGCGATGGAGTAGATGAAAGTCGGTTTGCTTTTGTCGAGCCTGGCAATGGCTTTCGAAAAATCGGCTTCGTTGGCAACACTGAAACTGGTTGCACCTTCGAGGTGGTTCTGTGCGTATTCCTCGGGCAGGCGGGCGTCGAGGATCTGGGCGCTTTTGCCTGCTTTGGCTAGCCGCGCTTCAAACTCCTCGAATGAAACGAGGTCGCGCCTGGGAGCGGCCTGCGCATTGGCAGAGGTTTGAGCGTGCAATACGGTATGGGCAAAGAGCAGCCATACCAATGCGAACAATGGTCTGAAAGTTTTCATTGAAATTGGGTTTAAAAGTGATTACTGCTTTCGGTGGTTGGCCTCGGCTATCGACTTTTTATTTTGAACTCTTGTAGTTTTGGAGCAGCACCTTCGCCGCACGGATGTCATAATCGAACATTTCCGCCTTCTGTTCTGAAATCTTCTCCGCATTTGCAATAGCCGGCGCAGCATCCTTTCCGGTCAGGTCCAGAACATTCAGGGCTTGCAAACGGGCGTAAGGATTATCGCTTTTCAATGCGTCGGTTAACGCGGCGATGGCACCCGGTTTGTCGGTACCTGTTACGTAAAGCGCCTCCGCAGCGGCAATGCGCACCGCCACTTCCGGGTCCTTCAATGCTTTTTGCAATGCAACTTTACCCGATGCGGCTTTCAGTACAGTGAGGCCGGTGGCCCCCCAGTAGCGCACGGATGCGTCAGCATCGCCGAGCGCCTGAATCAACGCAGGCGCATTGGCAGGGTTTCGGGAAGAAGCAATGTCCGCAGTGGCAACGATCTTTGGGAAATTGTACTTGCCACTTCGCGCATAATCGTACAAAGGCGCCGTTTTGGCAATCTCGTAAATGATCGCTTCGGGTATAAAACCGACATCCTTATAATTGCCTATCCATTGCGCATTTGCTTTCCGCAGCCTTTCCAGCTCCTTCTTGTATTTCGGATCATCCGCAAGGTTATGGATGTTATGCGGGTCGGCGTCGACGTCAAACAGCTCCTCGGCGGGCTTCTGTTCCCAGAATTTGGATTGAACCGCATTGAGTTTACCTGCCTTATAAAGATCTTCCCAGGATTTCACAGAAGGTGCCCGCCAGAGATATTCCAGGTACTGGCCATAGATTTTGTTAGGCAGATAGTTCCGGATATAGCGAAACTTCTTGTCCCGCACCGACCGCGACATATCAATCCGCTCATCCATCCTACCCCGGAAACCAAATGCATATTCTGGCTCCGGCTTCTGTTGCTTGCCCAAAAACGCCCCTCCCTGCATATAATCGGGGACTTTGATATCCACCAGACTTAATACCGTCGGCGCAAAATCCAGGAAAGTAACTAACCTATCGGACACGCTGCCCTGCTTCTGATTAGCCAAATGCGCATACTTCGGCGGCAAATGGACGATCAAAGGCACATGCAATCCCGATTCGTACATAAACCGCTTGCTGCGCGCCAGCACACCGCCATTATCGGCATAGTAAAATACAATGGTGTTCTCGGCCAGGCCTTCATCCTGCAATTCCTTCAACAGTTTCCCAAACTGCCGGTCCATTTCCTCCAACTTGTCATAATACTGCGCCCAGTCGTGTTTCAGCTCAGGCGTTGCAGGATGGTAGGGCGGCAACGGTACCTTTTCAGGGTCGTGTTTCAAGGCAGGCAACGGCTCGTGCAGCGAGCTTTCATGCGAGACATTCAGATTAAAAACGGCGAAAAATGGCTGGCCCGGCTTCCTGTTCTTGTAAGTCGCCTTGTTGCTCGACTCGTCCCACGCGTCCAGCTGATCCGGCGTATTGTAATCCTTTTTGGCATTGTTGGTTGTGTAGTAGCCGGCCTCACGAAGGTATTTGGGGAAAAACTTGACGAACGCTGGTGACGGATACGTGCTCCTCATATGCTCGGTCCCGAGCGAAGGTGGGTACATGCCTGTAATGAGCGTGTTACGCGAGGGAGCGCACACGGGCGCGGTCGAGAAAGCGTTTTTGTAGCGAATACTTTCCGTCGCGAATTGGTCCAGGTTGGGAGTAGTGGCAAATTTATCACCGTAGCTGCCAAGCAGAATGGTATTGTCCTCGCTCACGATCCACAGGATGTTCGGACGGTCCTGCGCAATGGCTGGACTGAATGCGATACTAAATATCGCCAAAAGGATTTTGCGGGTCAGTTTGTGCATTTGCATTGTTGTTACATCGCTACGCGATTTTCAAAAACGTTCTTCTTCCTTTTCTACCAATGTTACGTCGCTACGCGACTGGCGCTTATCCGGTTTAGCCACATTACGCCGCGAAAAGCGTTAAATTCAATAAAATCGTCATTTCAAATGCCGCCAGGCATGTAATATTGGTAGCAAATGTGTTACACGCCATTCAGCAAATGCCGTCAGGCATGTAACAACAAATCAAAAACCACTTACTTCGCTCCCAAAGAAGCCTGCTGTGCCGGTGCGAGATCAATGGTTACCTTATTGATCTTCCCTGTAAATCCAAAAGGCACTTTATAAGTATCTCCTACCGGAGTCAAATCGTCGAAACCGACATTCACGCCTTCGTGCAAATACAATGCGTCCG
Source organism: Dyadobacter jiangsuensis (assembly GCF_003014695.1). Taxonomy (GTDB): domain Bacteria; phylum Bacteroidota; class Bacteroidia; order Cytophagales; family Spirosomataceae; genus Dyadobacter; species Dyadobacter jiangsuensis. The sequence goes on from NZ_PYAS01000010.1 coordinate 18,422, forward strand.
AAGTTTTGGCCAGCGTACCCTCTCCTACCTTCGCATGATTGACATACAAGCTCACCACTCCGCCACCATTCTGATCATATTGCACACTGGCTTTCAGCTCCACTTTACCCGCAGGCAATGTCGCATTCGATGAACTCACCACATATTTGTTGCCATCGCCCACTGCGTATACAAATTGCAGTTTCTGGTTTTGGATGAAAAAGCTTAATCCGCCGGCCGCACCGCCTCTCGACAGCAGCACACCCTCCGTTTCCACGCCCGACAGTACAGCGTCCGCAACGATTGAAAACGACCGTTTCAATGCAAACGGGCTCGCCACGTCAATAATCGTCGATTGGCCGGGGTAAAGCACCACCTTATCCACATTGTTATAGGCCGTAGGCAATGTAAATGGCTCGGTACCATCCTTCAACGGATACACATTGTATTTCAAAGCCTCACTATCGAACAATGCTTTCAGCTCCTTCAACTTCGCCGGGTTAGCCGTCGCGAGGTCGTTGGTTTCGTTAAAGTCCTCGTTCAAATTATAGAGCTCCCATTGGTCTTTTTCAAAATCCTGCCCTTTTACATGCAGGGACCCGGCTTTCCAGCCATCCTTATAAATAGAGCGGGAACCGCGGATTTCGTAGTACTGAACCGTATGGCGGCTTTTGGCGCCAGCGTCGTTGAGGCTGTATGCGAGGCTCGTACCTTCGATAGGGTCTTGTTTAATACCATTGAGTACAACCGGAGCTTTAATGCTCAGCAGCTCCAGTGTGGTTGGCAAAATATCCGAAACATGGCCGTACTGGTTACGGATACCTCCTTTTTCCTTGATGCCTTTGGGATAAAAAACAATGAGCGGGTTATGCGTGCCCCCTTCGGAGTTCGCATCTTGCTTCCAATGACGGAACGGCACGTTGGTGGCGGCAGCCCAGCCGAGCGGATAATTCACTTTTGAAAACTCGGTACCAATCAGGTCAATCTGTTCGATATTCTTTTTCAAACGCTCTTCTTCCGAAATACCGCTTCCGAAGTTGTTGACCGTACCTACAAATGTCCCCTCCTTGCTCGCTCCATTGTCGCCTACCGACACGATCACGATCGTATTGTCCAGTTCGCCGGTTTCGCGAATATGGTTAATCACCCGGCCAATTTCATAGTCAGTGTATTCCAAAAAGCCCGCGTAGGTTTCCATAAACCGTGCATACAGCTTTTTCTCCTCGGCACCGAGCGCGTTCCATTCTTTCACTCCCGGATTTCGCGGGGGTACTTTGGCCGTCTTCGGAACTACCCCCAATTTGATCTGATTCGCCAGCACCTGCTCGCGGTAGGCATCCCAGCCCGCGTCGAACTTGCCTTTGTATTTATCCGACCATTGCTTAGCCACCTGATGCGGCGCATGGCCCGCGCCCGTTGCCACATACAGGAAAAACGGTTTGTCCGGATTCCCCGATTTCTGACCGGCGAGGTAACTGATGGCACGATCCGCGATCAGCTCGTTAAAATGCCTGCCATCCTGCCGGTCGGGCTCGCGGTGCGTGCCTTCCCAGAGCTCCGGATGCCACTGGTCGATGCTCCCGCGCGACGGGAACCCGTAGAATTGCTCAAAGCCGCGTCCGGTCGGCCAGCGGTTGAACGGCCCGGCCGGCGTGAGGTCCGCCAGGGGGGTAATGTGCCATTTGCCCAATGCAAATGTATTGTAGCCATTGTCTTTCAGGATTTCGGCAATGGTGCCTTTCTCAAACGGGATGAGCGCGTCGTAACCCGGTGTGCCAATAGCGGTTTCGGGGAAAAGCCCCATGTGCGCCGAGTGCTGGTTGCGGCCCGTGAGTAGCGATGCACGTGTAGGTGCGCAAATGGCGGTGGTGTGGAAATTGGTATAACGCAAACCGTTGTTCGCCAGACTATCCAGCGTTGGCGTGTTGATCAGCCCACCGAAGGTACTGATGGCGCCATAGCCGATATCGTCCAGCAAGATCCAGACGACATTCGGTGAACCTTTTGCGGCCTTCTTCTTCTCCGGCCACGATTGCTGCGTTTCAGCTACTGTCTTACCAATTTTACCCTGGTAAGCGGGCGTCGGTGCGTATTGGGCCTGCACACCGCTCGCCGCCAGCACAGCCAATGCACCGAGCGATAATTGAGTCCACGGACGATATATTTTTTTCATAACAAACTGTTTTTGAATGTATTTTAAATCCCTATCCAATTCCTATTTGATCGTATTCCAATCCACTACACCCACTTTCGCGGCCCATTCGAGATATTCCTTTTCCAGTTCCTTCACTTTTTGCGGATACCGGTGCGCGAGGTTATGGTTCTCGCTGCGGTCGGTTTTGAGATCGTATAATTCCCACGGCTGGTTTATTTCCGCTACGAGTTTCCAATCGGCCTTGCGTACCGCGCGGCTGCCTTCGTGCTCCCAGAAAATGGTTTTAGGCCGGGCGGCTTGCGGGTTTTGGAATAATGGGGCTAACGAGCGGCCGGCAAGCGGAGTAAGCTTTTCACTTCCAAACATTTCAGGATAATGAACGCCCGCCAATTCCAACAACGTGGGCATTACATCAGTAATGTGGCTTACCTGCGTGCTTAATGTATTGCCGCTTACTTTTCCCGGAAACCAGGCGATAAATGGGGAAGCAATACCGCCTTCATGGGTGTTCTTTTTGAAAAGTTTGAAGGGCGTATTGCTCGCATTGCCCCAGGGCGGGTCGTAGCTGTCGATTGAATGCACCGAGCCGGGCTCTCCTGTTTTTTGGGTTACATAACTCCATTCCCGCACAGTGTCGCCGCTGCCGCCATTGTCGGACAGGAAAAGCACGAGCGTGTTCCGTTCCCGGCCGATGGCTTTTACTTTGTCGAGCACTTGGCCGATGCATTGGTCCATCCGGTCGATCATCGCGGCATAAATCGCCATACGGGTATCCCAATGGTCTTTTTCCGCTGCCGACAGCGCATTCCATTCCGGCGCCTTTTCATAGCGCGGCGATAGTTTCCATTGTTTTTGAATAATGCCCAAATCGACCAGCTTTCGGTAGCGGGCTTCGCGCAATGCATCCCAGCCCTGCAAATACTTCCCTTTGTAACGGGCAATGTCTTCCGGCAACGCCTGTATCGGCCAGTGCGGTGCATTGTAGGCCAGGTATAAAAAGAATGGGTTGGATTGATCCTTCACGCGGTCAATCGATTGGACCGCGAAATCTGTAATGGCTTGTGTGAGATAGCGTGAAGTGTCGTACCGCTGTATTGGGCGGCCGTTCAATTGAAAAGTGACCGTACGACCGTCATTGTAAAGCGGCTCGGAGTTGAAATAGCTGCTGCCATTGTTTTGCAGGGTAAACGACTGGTCGAACCCGCGGTTGACCGCCCAGGCTGAGGGTACCAGCCCCACATGCCATTTCCCCGAAACAATGGTGTTATAACCAGCCGTTTTGAGCAGTTGCGCAATGGTGGCGCTGTTTTTACTCAGATATCCCTGGTATGCCGGCGTGCCCTTGTCCTGCACCATGTCGCCTACGCCCGCCTGGTGCGGGTACAGGCCCGTGAGCAGGGCCGCACGCGAGGGGCAGCAACGGCCGCTATTGTAAAACTGGGTAATGCGCAGCCCCTCGTGGGCGAGCCGGTCAAGGTTAGGGGTATGTATTTCAGAGCCATAGCTTCCCAGGTCCGAAAAACCCATATCATCGGCCAATATCAGCACAATGTTGGGCTTTTCGGACTGCTCTTGCGCCAATCCGGGCACCGGCGAAATCGCTGCCAATGCCCAGACGAGACGGATCCAAAAGGAAGTATTCTTATTCATTCAATATGCAATTCCAACAGATTACAAACCTGATGCTACTCCCAAAGCGGATTTTGCTTCAACAGTGCGTTGTTATCGATCTCCGATTGCGGGATCGGATAGTAGACGTGCTTCGGCGCCGCATTGGTTTTGCCCACTTTCTGCTGATTGGCCACAAATGTGCTGTTGTAGTTCGCGTCGCGCTGACGGATCAGGTCGAACCAGCGTTGGTACTCGTAAGTAAGTTCGAGGCGGCGGTCGAGGTATACTGAATCGCGGAACTGGTCTTTGGTGAGGCCGGTCGTCAGGTCGGCCAAGCCAGCGCGTTTGCGGACTTTGTTCAGTGATTTATACGCCTTCACCGTCGGACCGTTCGCCTCGTTTTCGGCCTCCGCGTGGATCAGCAGCAGCTCGGCATAGCGGATAATAGGCACGTTGGCTGCCGACTGGTTGGTAACTGCAGTGGAAGCGGGATCAGCCCATTTGTTCCAGAATGGCGTCGAATCGTTCGGTACCGCCGCATTCGCGATGGGAAGTGCGTATTTACGACCGTTCGATGGGCTGGTAAAGCTTCTCACGAACGTCACATCACGGCGCTTGTCGCCTTTTGAGTACAATTTGTAAATGCTGAAAAACTTGTCATTACCCTGCGTGTAGTACCGCACCATATGCGCATAGTTGCCATTGAGGCCCGGCACACCTGAGAGGATCGAGCGTGGCCACTCGTTGTTACCCTGGGCCAGTGAGTTGGATTTGAACTGCGCCGAGAAAATGTGCTCTTTGTTGTTTTTGAATGCGGGCAGGAAAACCTCGGCATAGTTGGCAACCAGGTCATAACCGTAATTGCCCGTTCCGCCATCCGCAGCCGACAATGCTTCCTCGGCCTTATTCACCGCCGACTGGTACTTCGCGCTCACTTTCAACGGCAATGAGGCCTGCGTCAGGTACACCTTCGCGAGCAATGCCTTGGCCGCTCCCGCTGTCGCGCGCCCTACGTTGGGCGACGCATACGTAGCCGGGAGCACCGATGCGGCTTCGGTGAGGTCTTTCTCGATTTGCGCGTAAATGTCGGCAGAAGGAGATTTAGCGATCGCATAATCTGCCGCATTCACGTATTTCTGGTATTCGAGGATCAGCGGGACGTCGCCGTAAAGGCGCACGAGGTTGAAATAATACAATGCCCGCAGGAACTTCGTTTCGCCCAGTAAACGGGTTTTCAACGCATCATCAAACTGGATAGCAGGCACCTTTTCCAACACCACATTAGCCTTTTTGATCGCCGCATAGTGCTGTTGCCAGAGCTCGTAAATCCGGAGGTTAGTCGACGAATGCGCCAGTACCGACAGCGAGCGCACATCGGGGTTCGTCGCGCCAGGTCCCGGATCCTCGTCGTCACCGGCCATGTTCATCCCGGTATTGAACAGCGTATTATAAGGCGTCTGCACCGAGGATCCGCCCGAATTCAGGAAGAAATACACGGCATTCACCGCGTTAACGGCATCGGCTTGTGTTTTGTAGTACTGGTCTTCCGACAAAAACGCCTCGGGTTCTTCTTTCAGAAACTCCTCGCACGAGAGCGACGCGAATGCCGTAAAACCCAACAGAATATATTTAAATGCTTTCATTTCAATCAATTTTGGAATGGTGGTTATCAGAATGTGAGGGACAGACCCACCTGGTAAGATTTGTTGTTAGGATACACGCCCTGATCTACGCCCTTGTTGATCAGCGACTGGCCATTCAAGCTCACTTCGGGGTCGAAACCGGTGTATTTCGTCCAGGTTTTCGGGTTCTGCGCCGATACATACACACGCAGGTTTTCGATACGCAGCTTCGAAAGCAGCTCTTTCGGGAATGTGTAGCCGAACGAGAGGTTTTTCAGACGGTAGTAAGTCGCGTCTTCGATGAAACGGTCCGAAATGGTGATCGCGGGATCCTGGTAGGCTGCTTTTACATCGGTGTTGGTGTTGGCAGGCGTCCAGCGGTTCAGGAGCACGTCCGAGCCATTGGTGTAACCCGTTCCCAATTCAAGGTTCGCGCGGTTGGCATTGTAAAGCTTGCCACCCAGTGACGCCTGGAAGAAGATCGTCAGGTCGAAGCCTTTGTAGTTGAACGTGTTGGTAATACCGCCTGTCAATGCCGGCTGGTTTTTGATCACCACGCGGTCGCCAGCTTGTGTAATCACGCCGTCACCGTTGATATCCTTGTATTTCTGGCCGCCGGGGCTTTTGTTTTGTTGCGGCGTCAATGGAGCGTCACCTTCCTGGATAATGCCATCCGTTTTATAAACGATGAACGAGCCTAGCGGATAACCCACTTTCGCGATCGAAGGAGCTGAAATGACGGGAATAATCTGGTCTACACCGTCGCCAAGGCTCAGGATTTTGTTGGTGTTTTTAGAAACAATAAAGATCGTGTTCCATTTGAAAGCACCTTCCGTATTTCTTGAATTGATATACAACTCAATACCTTGGTTGGAAACCGCACCGATGTTCTGGTACACCACCGAAGCCTGGCCATTGTAGAAGTCCGACAGACCGGAAGTACCTGGTACAGTGCGGGTCAGGAGCAGATCGGTGGTTTTCTTGTAATAGTAGTCTGCGATAATGTTAATGCGGTTTTTGAACAAACCAAGGTCGATCCCAAAGTCGGTCTGGAACGTTTTCTCCCAGCCGAGGTTCGGGTTAGGAACCGTATTCGGCGCAAAGCCGGACACGGTTGTGTTCGAGAAGTTGTAGCGGAAATAGCTCAGCTGCGACAGGGATTGGTAGGCAGGAATGTTCTGATTACCCGTCTGTCCGGCGCTCAGGCGCAGTTTCAACAGGCTGATTTTTTTGAAACGCTGGAAGAATTTCTCTTCATTCACATTCCAGCCGATCGCCGCCGACGGGAAGTACCCCCATTTGTTGCCGCTACCGAATTTGGAAGAACCATCCGCGCGGAATGTCACTGTAAACAGGTAACGCTCGTCGAAAATGTAGTTGATACGGCCCAGATAGGAAGCCAGCGACCATTTATTAGCCAATGAACGCGGGGCAATGTTAGTGATACCAGTCGCCAGGTTGTTATATTCAAAAGCATCCGTTGCAAAACCCGCTGCTTCGGCGATAGCGCCTTTGCTTTGCGAAACCTGTGCTGTAAAACCCGCTACTGCATTGATTTTGTTCTTTTCATTTAACTCCTTATCGTAGTTGATCGTGTTCTCGTTCAGCCAGTTGGTCGTAAATACCGAACCCACGATAGCGTCGCCGCTCAATGCCGCTCCTTCCGATGTAGTACTTGGCAGGTAACGGTTCTGCTTGTTGCCCACCACATCGGCACCGATGAGGACCTTGGCTTTCAAACCATCCGCAATGGTGTATTCACCCGAAACATTTCCTAGGAAACGGTTGGTAATGGTTTCGTTCAGCTGGTTGTATAGCGAGTTTATAGGGTTCTGCAATGCCGACTCGAACGGACTGTTTACTACAAATGTGCCGTTGTCCTGATAAATTGGCAGCGCGGGAGGCGTGAGCAGCAAGTTACCTACGATCGCCGTGGGTGCTACATTCGCTTTGGTGTTGCTTGCATTGAGGCTGGTGAAAATGCGGAACCGGTCGTTGTACTGGTGATCCAGGTTAATGCGCGCTGAGAAGCGGCGGAAGTCGGTGTTTTGCAGGATACCATTCTGTTTGAAATAGTTACCCGAAATCGCAAGCTTCGTTTTATCCGATCCTGAAAGAATGGAAAGGTTGTGACTCTGAATGGATGCACTGCGGAATGCGGCATCCTGCCAGTCGGTACCTGCGCCGGTTGTATCGAGCGAATAGCCTGCGATGGTCGGGATGGAAACGGTTTTGCCGGAGTTGGCCGCTGCGTCTTTTCGGAGCTGCCACCATTGAGCTGCATTCAGCAAAGGGATCGTGCGAAGCACTTTCTGCGAACCGTAATAGGCATCGTAATTAACAGAGGATTTATTCTTGGCACCGCTTTTGGTAGTGATAATAACAACCCCGTTCGCACCGCGAGAGCCATAAATGGCTGTCGCAGAGGCATCTTTCAACACGTCGATATTCTCGATATCGGCCGTGTTAATCGAAGAAAGGGGGTTGATCTTCGAACCGTCGGTCACACCGGCGTCCGTCACACCATAGTCGTTATTGACGGGAAAACCATCGATTACATATAACGGATCGCTACCGGCCGTAATGGAGTTATTCCCGCGTATCTGCACACTCACGCCCCCGCCCGGCTGCCCGGAGGTTTGCGTTACGACCGCACCCGCAACGGAGCCCTGCAAAAGGCGTTCAACAGACGCAACCGGCTGGCTTTTGATCTCGATCGGAACCGAAGCCACCGATCCCGTAATATCCTTCCGTTTCTGCTCGCCATATCCTACCACCACGACCTCGTCGAGCAAATTGGCGGTTTTCAAAACGATTTCCACGGCCTCGGTAGGTTGTTCATAAATTTCGATTTCCTGTTGCTGGAAGCCCGTAATGCTGATTTGCAATGTAAACGGAAACTCTTTGGCGGGCGGAATACTGAATTTGCCGTCGATGTCCGTCAAAGCATATTTGGCGGAACCTTTCTCGACTACCGTCGCGCCGGGCAATCCCTGCCCCGACTCGTCTTTTACCACGCCCGTAATGGCGTCCTGCGCCGAGGCACGGTAAAAACCTGTGAATACCAAGCCCGTCAGCAAGAACAGGCGGAATAGATGTCTGATCATTATTTGTGGTGAATAAAATGGATACTCGAGGCACAAGAGGGCTCACCTTCATGCATATACGCAGCCACGAGCAGGCCATGCCTGAATGGTACGCATACGCGGGAAGTTCATGATCTGCATACGCCTCATATGCGGATCAGCGGGTTACTGAATATTCAGAAGATCGTCAGGGGTCAACAACAGGAACAGCACAGAGCTGTGATACGGGGACAATTAGAAACCACCACCCTCTCGTAAGCCGGCCTTACAGGCACCGATAGCTCCGAAGATAGGATAAGAAGTACATCTTTCGCTTTCATAGGTACGATACGAATTTTGGACAAATGTTTTTGCCGGACTGGTGGTTAATCGGGCAAGTCATTTTATATAGTCTATAAATATGATAGACAAAGTAAACTTATTGAGAATTAAAACGCAAGGTTTTGAAAGAGAAACTTTCAGGAAGGCCGCATTTAGTACCAGATTATCCGATTTTTACAATCCAGACACCGACATATCCAACTTTCCACTCAAATGTCACTGTTGTACCACATTGGTTGGGATGTAAACGTGGAAAACCGAGCCTACGCCTGGCGTCCCTTCGGCGGTAATGTAGCCATGGTGGTTCTGGGCGATTTTCTTGCAGATAGCAAGGCCTATACCTGTACCTTCGTACTCATTCCTTCCATGCAGCCTTTGAAAAAGGTCGAATATCCGGTTCTCGTAACGCTGATCGAACCCGATACCGTTGTCGGTAACACTGATCCGGCAGAAAGTTCCCTGGCCGTCATTGTCTTCCACCATATCATATCCTACTCGCACCACAGGGTTACGATCCGGGCTGCTGTATTTGATACCATTCCCGATGAGGTTTTGCATCAGCTGATGAAACTGGACGGGAATCACGGACAAAATCGGCAAGCGTTGGACTTCCACGACGGCATCTTTTTCCGTAATCAGCTCTTCCAGGTCACTTTTTACCTCGTCCACAATGCTGTTAAGATCGGTTTCCACAAACTTGAAATTAACCCCGCTCGTTCCCGAATAACTCAGCAATGCCTCGATCAACTTTTGCATCCGTACCGACGCCGCAATAATGCGTGCAAAGTAATCCTTCGTGCTTTCTGAAAAATGCTGGGATTCCTTTTCCATGATCCTGCTGCTGAATGCGCGGATTTTGCGCAGCGGCTCCTGCAAATCGTGCGAGGCCACGTAACTGAACGACGCCAGTTCTTCGTTGTTCCGGCGCAGCTCCATATTCTTTTTGTGCAGGGCATCGCTGAGCTCACTATCCTTGGTCACATCCTGTAATGCGCCGATCATCAGATGGTTCTCCCCTTCCCGGATGAAATTCCCGCTCAGCCGGAAATGCTTCACATCTCCATTTTTGGCGATAACCCGGTAGATATTTTGCACAATTACCTTGGTTTCATAGGCCCGGATGCCGTCGCGGATCGCCTGGTGGCGGTCTTCCGGATGAAGAAATGACAGGAACTGTTCAAAAGAAGGAATAAACTCCTGAGGCTGGTAACCGATGAGCCGGTATAAATTATCGGAACATTCGAGCTCGTTTGTCGCTACATTCCATGCGTAGCTGCCGATGTTGGCGTTCTCTTCCGAATGCTTGAAAATCGAGTTCTGTATCGCCAGCTGCCGGTTCAGGTCTTTGAGTTGCAGGTCGGATTTGAGCTCCTCGGAGATATTCCGCGTGGTTACGGTCACGCTGTCGTTGAGTTTTTCAACCGAAGCTTCATACCAGACTATATTGCCGTCCTTCCTCACATCGATCTGGTAATGATTCGGTTGACCGGTTTCAAGGCATTTTACCAACTTTTCAAACACGCCATTCCTGAAAATGCCCGGATACACCTCCCGGCACGTTTTTCCCGCAATACGCCCGTCCGCCGCCGTGCCTGGCACCAGTCGGCCCTCATTGGAATAAGCAATGCGGAAATCCATGATCCGGCCATCCGGGTTGCGTACAGGCTCATAGGAAGCAATACTGTTTCCGGCCGTGTTCAGGATCGATTGCAGAAATTGCTCCGAGTGTTTCAGCTGGCGGGTCCGCTCCTCGACCTGCGTTTCCATCTGCTCCGAAAACATGATCTGATCATGAATATCCATACAGCCGCCGACATACCCGATAAAAGTGCCATTGGAAGTGTAGCGGGGCACACCTTTATCGGAAATCCACCGGTATTGGCCGTCATGCCTGCGCAGGCGGTAATCCATACTGAATTCCTTGCGCGCATCGAAATGTGAAATGTAAATAGCCAGGCATCTTTCCAGGTCGTCGGGATGGACGCCCTCGGCCCAGCCATTTCCGAGCTCCTGCTCCATCGTGCGGCCTGTGAAATCAAGCCAGCCTTTATTAAAGAAATAGCAAAGCTTGTCGGGGCCGGAGAGCCAGATCAGCACTGGCGCCGTATCTGCAATCGCGCGAAAGCGACCTTCCATTTCCTGTATAGATGCGAGTGTATCACCTCCGCCGGTATGACCCAGCCGGGCCTTGTCCAATTCCGCCTCGAGTTCTTCAATGCGTTGTCTCAACGCATCCGTTTCTGCGTCCATATACAGGTTTTCGCCATTTCAATGCCCACCAATTTACGCGGGCAGCGGCAGAATACCAACAGATCCATTCTTACCGCTTAAAAAGTTTTCGGCACAAAGAATTTTGGAAAAGAGTAGGCAAAGTTCTTTTAAGGGTTTTGAGATTCGGAAATTGTCTTAATTTTATACGAATTAATTCTATATATCCAATATGCAGTCCAAGTTCTCCCCTGAATCGCTAGACATGGTCATTGCCGGTATCAATGCGGGGATATGGGACTGGGTTTTCGCAACGGATAAGCAGGTCTGGTCGGACCGTTTCTTTGACTTACTCGGCTATCAGCCGGGCGAAATACCAACTGGATATGAAGCATTTACCGAAATACTAGTCCATCCCGACGACAAGCAGATCGTCGCCGACGCCATCCGCGAGCAATTTGAAAACAATGTTCCTTACCTGGTTCACGTAAGACTCAGAACGAAACATAACGGCTACCGCTATTTCGAATGCCGCGGTACGGTACGGTTCGAGAATGGCAAGCCTGAAAGGATGGTTGGTTCTGTGAGCGATATTCACGACGACGTCATGCAGCGGGAGCAGCCGGGCAGGCTGGACGGCGTTTTGCAGGATCTCACCCAGCGGAAGATCGTGGAAGAAAAGCTGAGCGTGATATTCCAGTATTCTACCGACGCACACTTGCTGCTGGATGAAACCGGGATTATGGACTGTAACGAGGCTGCGGTGAAAATGCTTCGGTGCAAAAACAAAAGCGAGCTGCTTTCGATCCACCCCGCCAGGTTTTCGCCCAAATTCCAGCCAGACGGTCGGCGTTCGTCCGAAAAATCCGTGGAAATGGACCGGCTGGCTTATGAAAACGGGTACAACCGCTTCGAATGGATCCACAAGCGAATGGACGGCGAGGAATTTCCGGTGGAAGTGACGCTCAATCCGGTGCTGATCAGCAACAAAAAGGTGCTGCTGGTGGTGTGGCACGACATCACCCACCGGAAACGTGCCGAAGAACTGATCCGCCGCAACGAAGCGATGCTCGCCGAATCCCAGCAGCTTACGCACAGCGGTAGCTGGGAAGCCGACCTGGTTACCGGCCAGAATTACTGGTCCGACGAGGCATTCCGCATTTTTGGTCTTGAACCAGGCAGTACCGGGCCCGAAACCGAGCTGTTTTCGAACATGATCCACCCCGAGGACATGCCGCTATACAAGTCGCATATCCGTGATGCGATCAACCACCTTGCACCTGCGAGCTTCGACCTTCGCATCGTCCTGCCCAACGGCCAGGTCAAATTCATCCATGCCATCGGAAAACCATTTACAGATGCAGCCGGCAGGGTAACGAAGCTCTACGGCGCGATCATGGATATTGACGAACAGAAGAAAACGGAGCAGGAGCTGATCAAAGCCAAAGAGCAGGCCGAAATGGCGGGGATCGCAAAATCGCAGTTCCTTTCGACGATGAGCCACGAGATACGGACACCTATGAACGCAGTGATCGGGTTTACGCATTTGCTGCTGCAACAGAACCCGAAGCCGGAGCAAATGGAGTATCTTAATATCCTCAAATTCTCGGCCGAAAACCTACTGGTATTGATCAACGACATTCTGGATTTCAGCAAAATAGAAGCCGGAAAGATCGAATTCGAGGAGGTCGACTTCAATGTTCTTTCGCTGCTTGAAAACATCCGGTCGGGCATTTTGCAGAAGGCCAATGAAAAGGGCATCATGCTGAAACTGAAAGTCGGCAATGATGTCAATATTACCGTGGTAGGCGATCCCACCCGCCTAGGACAAATCCTGACCAACCTGGTCAGTAATGCCGTGAAATTCACCGAAAGTGGCAAAGTGACCATTTCTGCGGCGATTGCCGAGCGGCACGACGGCCGGGTAGCCATCGACTTCCGTGTCGAAGATACCGGCATCGGCATACCGCCCGAAAAACTTGAAAACATATTCGACAGCTTCACGCAGGCCACTTCAGATACAACCCGTAAATACGGCGGCTCGGGCCTCGGCCTGACGATTACCAAACGGCTCCTGGAACTGCAAAGCAGCCGGATCCACGTCGAAAGCGAGCCCGGCAGTGGGTCGGCCTTCTATTTCAGCCTGTCGTTTCCGATCAGCAAAAAACACCTTACCGAGCAATCCAACGGCGCCCCGGCCAACCATTTCAATCTGAACGGCATGAAGTTGCTCATTGTAGAGGACAACAACATCAACGTCCTACTGATGAAGAACTTCATGCGACAATGGGATGTCAAATACGACCTCGCCGAAAACGGCCTGGTTGCCCTCGAAAAGGTGCAGGCCAACGATTACGACCTCGTACTCATGGATCTTCAAATGCCTGAAATGGACGGCTATGAAGCCACCCGGCATATTCGCCAGCTCCCCGGCGAAAAGTACCAGCGGCTGCCCATCATCGCGCTCACCGCCTCTGCCATGATGGATATTAAAGACATTGCATTTACCGTGGGGATGAATGACTACATCAGCAAGCCGTTCTCTCCGGCTGAGCTGTATGCGAAGATTGCCGCCTACCGGAAAAAGTAGGATGCCCTACCCAATGAATCGATTGTCCGTGTTCTCTTTTTCATTTGATCATCAGTTACATGGGGCTGCACTCTTCGATATAGCGAGGGCCGGAAGCGCTGGTAATGGGGAAAATTCTTCTTCGCATTTTCTTCTCCGAACAGCCAGGAATCACAGAATCGTAAAATCAGACAAATCAGCAGGAGCACAACAGCCCAAACGGGTGACTTTACGCGCTGTGTCATAAACTTGGGTTTAAGGTTATCGGCCGGACGTATACATCCTTCCGCCAAATTTTCGACATCCCTCGCGTCGCAAGGAAATCTATTTACCACCCGGCGGAAAGCGATGAGTAATCGATTTTTATCCCTGTTTGTGCTTAGCGCTTATTGCCTTACTAAAACCGCTTTTTCGCCGCAGGCTATTTAATAGAAGGCCGATAATTCATCGCGCGCAACGTTTTGCCGGAAAGCCAGCGATATTCCCGCCGGAATTAAGGAAATCACACAAAACATTTACACACATGAAAAATTTAGCCGCTCATTTACCGGGCTATTTTAAAACCGTCACCGCCCCGAGATCCTTGGATTCGAAAAATTGGAAAGCATTTTCCCGTAGACCCAAAGTCATATTCGTCATACTGCTGTCGGTTAGCCTGTTGCTGTTGCTCCAATCCCAGTCCTCCAAAGCACAGGCGCCGCAGCAGTTTAGTTTCCAAGGGGTAGCGCGGGATACTAATGGCAAAGCTGTCTCTAATACGACCGTTTCCGTCCGGATCAAAATACACAAAGACGGCCCTAACGGAGAAGTGGTATTCTCTGAAACCCAAATTGTGGAAACCAACTCCGTCGGCGTTTTCACCCTGATCATTGGGGGTCTGATCGGTGGTTTAGATGATATTAATTGGGGATCTGACAATTGCTTTATACAAACCGAAATTGATCTTGCTGGTGGTACCAATTTTACAAACCTGGGCAGCACGCAACTGAAAAGCGTCCCCTACGCGCTCGCATCTCGAAAATGGATTGATAATGTCCCAATTGTGCAAACCGGAACAATCGGATCGGGTCCCTCATTACCCACTCCAGCCGTTGGTGGAAACCTAATCTGGTATCCTAAAAAAGCGGCATTCAGAGTAGGCTCTATAGCGAATTCCGCTTTTTGGGAAGATGTAAACATAGGATTGAACTCATTTGGCGCTGGCAACAGCACGGTTGCGAAGGGTGAAAATTCATTGGCGATTGGTCATCTCTCCAATGCTTCTGAATTGGGCTCCATAGCACTGGGAACTGCCACTTACGCCGCGGAGAAATATGCTTTCTCCGCGGGACGACAAGCAAGTGCTTTGGGAGAAAGCTCTGTCTCTTTGGGTGCAAGTACTTACGCAAAATCACTTGGATCGGTAACCTTGGGAATGTTTAATAATAATTCAGACCCGGAAGGCGCACCACTACCTACTGACAGAATATTCCAATTGGGAAATGGAAGCTCTGAGGCTAACAAGTCAAATGCAATCACTGTACTCCGAAACGGAAATGTTGGAATCGGCGGGAGCGTCCTGGCACCAGACTATCTCCTCGACCTTGCCGGGAGAATGCGTATCCGAAATAACGGCCAAACAGCAGGCATCCATTTTAATAACTCCGCTAACAATGCCGACGGTTTCGTGGGAATGAAAACAGATGATGAGATCGGCTTTTACGTCAACAACGGTTGGCGATTTTGGGTAAACGGTAGCAACGCGTATGTTAACGGCAACGTGGTAAGTCTCTCAGATGGTCGTTTAAAAAAAATGAAGATACGATTGAGGTCTAGTTTGCCACTACTAACCTCCCTCAATGGTTACAACTATTATTGGACAGACCCAAACCAAAGTACAGCCTTACAAACCGGATTGATAGCCCAAGAAGTGGAGGAAAAATTCCCAGAGTTAGTCGCTACCGATAAAGACGGCTACAAAGCCGTCAACTACACCGGCCTCATCCCCCACCTGATCGAAGCCGTCAAAGAACTCGATAAAAAGACCGACGAAATCGCCGCCCTGAAAAAAGAGCTGGCATCGGTTCAGGAAATGAATAAAAAACTCAGCGCATTGGAAGCCAGCGTCAAAGAGCTATTGGCAGGAAAAACAGCCACCTCAACCCCAACCAGCAAATGAAAAGACTTCTAACCATTACCGCCATCACCTTATGCGCATATCATACGCGGGCACAGCAAATTTCACCCGGGGCACTTTACGCCGCCAGTGGCTCCGGATCGGCCAATGGCGTGAGCGTCAGCTGGGTATTGGGCAGCCTCAATACGTTTTCAGATTTATCCGTGCTTCCTGTGAGGCTGATCAGCTTCGAGGGACGACTGAACGCTGCCGGCCTTGCCGAGTTGCATTGGAAAACTGCCGAGGAAACAAACAACGTGGGGTTCGAGATACAGAAGTCGCTCGATGGTAAAAACTGGGAGTTGCTGGGCTGGATTGATGGGGCCGTTAACTCCAAAACGGAGAAAAGCTATCATTACATCGATCAGGAATTTACAACTACGAGCTATTACCGGCTCCGGCAAGTGGATGCCGATGATTCCTACACTTACAGCAAGATTGTTTGCGTCATTCCGGAAAAAGAAAGCCTGGACAGGTTCTACGTTTACCCTAATCCGTCACGCGAGAGCAAGGTGCAGGTGCAACTGCCCGAGCGCACGCAAAGGTTGCTGCTGTACGACCAGCTAGGCAATAAGCTCGGACAATTCGAGGCCCCGGCCACAGAACATATTATCACATTACCGCATCCCGGATCATTCATGCTTCAAATCGATACCCCGATAGGAAGCAAAACAACAAAGCTGATTTTTCACTGAGGGTTAACTGGGGTTTATACAGGGGCCGTCATGTTGGCGGTCTCTGTTTTGTTAAATCAGGCAGGTTTATCTTGATTTCCCCACCTCAGATCTGAAACCCAAAAACAACCTAAACTAGTTCGAATATTTTTATGAGGGTTAAGGGTGATTCATACAGAGCCCGCCGGTTCGGCGGACTCTGTTTTGTTTTCAGACCGATTGTCCGTTGGGTGCTTCCCGTAGCTGCCGCCCCAATGCTCGTCTGGTCAGGGAACCGTAGGTAACGGCTGCGGTAATGCTGATCAACGACCACATGCCATAATCTTTCACGAAGCCACCCGCATCTTTCAGTCCGGCGAAATATGCTGCAATGCCGCAAGCGGCGCCAGCTATCCCAGCCAGCAGAAAAGATAATATGCATTGCCATGCCCATTGCCCCGGCTTAGGCAATAAGGAGCCAACCAAACCGGCGTTGATAATGCCGATCGTCACGTACATAAAAATGATATCGAATGGAATATACAGGGTGTAATACCCAAGCCAGAAAGCGGCGGGTACAAAAAGCAGGAAGTAACCGAGCCCCCGGAATGTACCGATCGAAAAACGGATTTGAAGCGCCCGGTTTTGCCATACGACGAGGAGTATAATAAAAGTCACCAACGAGACATTGTGCATCACCAGTTGCGCGGCCGTAAGGGCCTTGTCGTGCGGACCGGTAAAATAATGCGCTAAAAACGGATGCAGAATGGCCAGCCCTAATGCATTCGCATAAATGTGGTTACGAACCCATGTTTTCAACAACAGAGCAGTGTCGCGGACAGGGAGTACCTGCGCCTCCGCCGGAAGAATCATTTCATTTTTCATTGATATGGCTGAATAGTTTTTGTGCAAACATCGCAGGAACTCCCTTGCGACAGCACAAAGGTATTTCCCGGGCAGCGGGCAAATACTTGACGATCGTCAAGAAAACACGGAGCTCGCGAGCCGTTTTCGTATACGGCTCAAACTTTCGGCACTGACGCCCAGCATATTAGCCAGGTGTTTCAACGGAACACGCTTCGCAAGATCGGGCTGATGTTCCAGCAAATGGAGGTAACGATCTTCGGGCCGGTCCCAGGTAAGGCGCGAGGCACGCTCAGCCGCTTCCTGCACAGCCTGCTCGCTGATTATCCTCGAAAAGCGCTCGAAAGCGGGACATTCTGTCAGCAGAAGGTCGCGGTCGGTTTTGGAAAGGGTCAGGACGACGGAATCTTCCATCGCTACCGAATTATTGGTGGTAGGTGTACCCCGGTAGAAGCTGTCAAAATCGGTGAAGAACTGGTTTTCGAAGTTGACATTGCAAGTTTTTTCCACGCCATCGCGCCAGGTAAAATGCCGGATAGCACCCTTGCTTACAAAACCGATGAAGTCGTATTGCCTGCCTTCCCTGATCAGGAATTGCTTGCGTTTCAGCCTGACCGTTTTCAGATAGCGCTCCACAATAGCCGGTTCTTCATCGGACATTCCCGTCACTTCGCGGCAAAGATTTAGTAAAGAATCCATCATAATAAGCTACAAATAAGACACTTATCACAAAAATACCCTAAACCGGTTGCCCGGGAATGCCGTTCACGAACTTCGGTCCATTAGGAATGCAATACTTCCGGCATATCCTTCCTGAAATCCTCTCCGTAAATCCGGTTATACTCGCGGGCGAAGTTCTCAAAAGTAGTTTTCGCCAGCGAGTGCTTACCCAAATGGGCCAATGCCTTGCATTTGAGGATCATCGCCTCTTCATTCACCGGATCAAAGTAAAACACGTAATTGGCCAGCTTGACGAGAAATTCGGGGTCATCGGCAATTTTGACCGAAGCCGCATAACGCAGGTAAGCATCGACGATCTCATTGGAAATCTCGGATTTGAAACTATCCAGCCATTCATACTCCACATTCGAAAGGAAATTCCCCCGCTTGGTAATGCTGGCAAGCTCAATGATACTTTGCTTGGTAAGCAGCTTACGGTTTCCGAGTAATGTGAGGTAATGCATATAATCGACCTCGATCTTCTCAAAATCGATTTTGATCTTCCAGTAACCCGTCTCTTTCGATACCTGGCAATGCTTCATCTTGTCGAGGATCGCTTTCAGTTTTGCGATGTTTACCGACCGGTTGTTCCGTGCGCTTTCCGACGGCTTGTCGAACCAGAGCAGCTCCTTCAATTTTTCCGAACTGATCCCGTCCCAACGGATAGAATAAAGCAATATGACCAGAAATAGCTCCTTCACGAGTGGACTGAATTGCTTGGTGATCTCATTCCCGTCCTCATCATACAGCTGCAAATTCCCGAACAGCAGGATGCAGCTTTTGTAAGGCACGGCCTTTTCGACAATCTCTTCTTCCACCGCCGGCTGTTCGGCTTCCGGCAGTGCTTCCAGCTCCGGCACGGGCCCGACTACCGGTGCCTTCGTCGCCTTTTGTTTGCCCAGTTGCCCCGGCATGTAACGGTAAAGCCAATACACCAGCAATGCAGCTGCGAAAAGCGCTCCGATAATCCATAAACTGCGCCCTGAAGAGCCGGCGGATGCAGCTGTTTGGGGAGCAACGTTTTCGAGTGGCGGGGCATAAAGCGAGTAAATAGCTACCCTGGTCTGCAAATTCGCATCCCGATACAGCGTCACGGCAACAAAACGCCCATTTGCCTTGTCGTAAAAAAGGTCGGCAAACGATTCTATATCAATAAATTGATAAGGCACCTTCGAACCTACGGGGGTAAACTCCGGACGATTGAGCGATCCCTTGATCAGCTGCAACTCGGAGCTGAACTGATGCTTTGGAAATATCAATGCATAATAAGAGCTATCCTGCTCATTGATAATCATCGAGTTACCAAATACAAAATCTTCTTTCGGCACTTTCAATTCATAAATCTTGCTGAATTTACGCTGCGCGCGATCGAAATAGAGTAAGTCGTACCAATTGCGCGGGTTGAGCATTTGCTGGCCTGTGGAGCTCCCATACCCGCCTATCACATACGCGCCTCCCTGCGTGGCCCCCAGCGCGGCCAGGTATCGCGGCGTAAAAACGGAATCCTTCAATGCAACCTGCTGCCATGTTCCTGAGGGCAGATGGTAACGCTGCACTTCCTTTTTATAGGCGAGATGCCCGTAACCTCCGAGCACATAAATGGAAGAATCCGCGGGCGAGAGAAATTTATTGGCGTGAAGGTAGTAGGTCTTGGCCTGGGCCGGAATGTCGTTCTTATTCCAGCTGCGGGTTACGGTATCAAAAGCTGTAACCTGCTTTTCGTTCAGAAAAATATTATACAAGCGGTTCCTGCCAGTATCAAACAGCACCTGGTTATCTACATACACAGGCTGTTTCCCGCTTCGGTAAGGCATCGTTGCCAGCCGGTTCCCGGCCAGACTGAACCGCACGAGCGAATCCTGCCCCACCACAAACACGTTGCTGCTTTTTTCATCGAATCCTACCCGCACATAGCCTTTCAGCGTCACAGTTTGCAAAAGTTTCCATTCATAATGCAGCTTTTTGATCCAGATCGGGTGAGCTGCTACCGCGGCTTTTTGCCCGATGTCCTCCGTCGCTTTCATTCCGTCCGTTTCATTCAACGGCCAGCGGTAAGCCACGCGTCCGTCTTCACGCAGTTCTACGTTCCGGATTTTCATCGGCGGCACATCGGTGGTGCGAAACTCCTTGTACTGATTCGCGCCGAAAAGGATCTTGTAACACCCTTTCGTTACATACTTGACGGGTTGCGAAAAGCTGCGGTTTCCGTACACCACGGTAATCTGCTGTTTCTGCTTTTGGAAACGCAGCGTAATGCGGTTCCATTTGGCGAAGAGGTCATCTCCCTGGAAATCGAATGCGGTGGGTGAAAACTGCTCCCCGATGATGAGCTTGAAATGGTCCTGATGAACGGAACTGTTGTCGTAAATCAGGTCGATATTCTGCTGGTCGTCCCCGATGACGCGAACGATATAGCCGAAATAGGTCTTTTTATTTCGCAGAAAGGACAGTTCAAAGCTCAGCTCGAAGTCTCCATCCAGGCAAATCGGTCCTTCCGGGCTCAGGTCGAGTCCTGTCCGTTTGTCCTGCACCGCCTCAAAGCTCTCGAAACCAAGCCCATAAGACTGGCCTCTCGCCCGAAAAGCGATGACTGACAATACAATTAACCAAAAACAAAAGAGAATAGACCTGAATTTCATAAGAGCGGGTTGGCGGGAAAACTGTAAAAAGTTTTCTCCTGGCAATGCATTTAAGGGTTCTGTTAATCGATTGTTAAGCTTTTCTTAAGTAACGCGCGTTTAATTCGTGTTCGTTTCGCAAAACTACACTTGCACGATATCAATTTAAAGTTAAACAATAACCAGGGTTTTTAATAACCCGCCGAAGAGAGGCGAATATTTCCAGGAAAGCCCGGTACATACCGGTATATATACTTTTTAAAACCATAACCAACCAAAACACAAGCGCCGAAACTGTCATTAAAATTTGATTAAGCATGATTCAACCCTTTAAAAAACTGACTAATTACTCGTTCATACTTGCTTTTTGTTTGCATTCTTTAACCAGTCCCGCACAAAAGAGTCCTGAAAAAGATAACCTGCAATATGTCGACCTGCGCATCGGAAACGTAGGCCAGCTCCTGGAACCTACACGGCCTACCGTACAGCTGCCCAATCAAATGATGCGCATGTTTCCCGTCCGTCAGGATTACCTCGACGACCAGATTTCGAGCTTTCCGGCCATCATCGTATCCCATCGGCTCGGCCAGGCATTTGCATTGCGCCCCAGCATTCAGCCGGTCAGCGCCGCCTCCTGGAAGCACAAAATGGCTTACGATCACGACCTGGAAGTGCTCCGACCCTATTATTACTCCACTTATCTGATTGACGACGAAGTAAAAGTAGAATTTGTCCCCGGTAAAAAGGCCGGCATTTATCGCTTTGAATTTCCGAAGAATAGCTCAAAAAGCATCCTTTTCGATCAGTACAACAACGGAGAGGGAAGCTGGAAATTCACGGGAGGAAAGGAAATAATCGCCCGTGAGATTTACCATGACGATATCCCTGTTTACCTCTATGGAACATTCAGTGAGGTGGGCAAAACAGGTTCGCTTCAAGGCGAAAATGTGGTATCCGGCGATGAAGCAAAAGGAAAGAAAACCAAAGCCTACATTACATTCCCAGGTAATGCTTCCGCAATCGAATTTCGTTACGCGATTTCATTCGTAAGCGCCGAACAGGCGAAGAAAAACTTTGAAACAGAGGTAAAAAACACCGGATTCGATGAGCTGAAAAAAGCGGGGGAGCAAATTTGGACAAAAACAATCGGACAGATCCGTGTAGAAGGCGGTACCGAGGCGCAGAAACGGAGCTTCTACTCCTCGCTCTACCGTACCTACGAGCGCATGGTGGATATTTCGGAAGACAATCAGTATTACAGCGGTTATGACAAAAAGATCCACACGAGCAACCGGCCGTTTTATGTAGACGACTGGACTTGGGACACTTACCTCGCGCACCACCCGCTGCGTGTGATCCTGAACCCGGCGCAGGAGGAGGACATGCTGCAATCATTTGTGCATATGTACGAGCAAAGCGGCTGGATGCCTACATTTCCGGTGCTTTTCGGCGACCACGCGTGTATGAACGGCTTCCATTCGTCGGTAACCTTGCTGGACGGCTACCGCAAAGGCCTTCGAAACTTTGATATTGCCAAAGCTTACGAAGGCATGAAAAAGAATGCGGAACAAGCGACCATGCTTCCATGGCGCAACGGCCCTAAATGCGAACTCGACGACATTTATCATACCAAAGGCTTCTTCCCGGCACTTACTCCGGGTGAAAAAGAAACGGTAAAGCTGGTCGATGGCTTTGAAAAGCGCCAGGCAGTGGCGGTTACCCTCGGCGGCAGCTATGACGACTGGGCAGTGGGGCAACTGGCAAAGGACCTCGGCAAACCTGCCGATTTTCAGAAATTCAACGCGCGGGCGACCAACTACAAAAATCTTTGGAACGAAGAAAAGCAAATGTTCATCCCCAAAGACAGCCAGGGCAAATGGATTGCCATCGATCCTAAATTCGACGGCGGAATGGGTGGCCGCGATTTTTATGATGAAAACAATGGCTGGACCTACAAATGGCAGGTGCAGCACGATGTGAACGGGCTCATCAGTTTAATGGGAGGCAAAAAGAAATTCGAAAGCGGCCTCGATCAGCTCTACCGGGAGGGACTCGGGCGCAGCAAATACGAGTTCTGGGGCAAATTCCCTGACGCCACCGGCCTCGTGGGCCAGTACTCAATGGGTAATGAGCCAAGTTTCCACATTCCCTACCTTTACAACTTCACCGATTCCCCCTGGAAAACGCAGAAGCGCATTCGCTTCCTCCTTGATGTCTGGTTCAAAGACAACATTTTCGGGATTCCCGGCGATGAAGACGGAGGCGGTATGACAGCATTTGTCGTATTCTCTTCTATGGGCTTCTATCCGATCACACCCGGTTTGCCAGTGTACACAATCGGTAGCCCTGTTTTCGAGAAGGTTACGATCGATTTGCCCAACGGAAAGGAATTTAAAGTAATCGCTAAAAACTGCTCGGTGATCAACAAGTACATTCAAAGTGCCAAAATGAACGGGAAAGCATTGAATGTGCCTACATTCACCCACGAAGAACTCGTGAACGGCGGTACGCTCGAACTGGAAATGTGCCCGCTGCCGAATAAGAGCTGGGGAATGGGGAGGTGAATGGGAAGTTTATAGCCGAGAGTAGTCAGGGGTGGTCAAGTATTGTCAGAAGTAGTCAAGTGTAGTCAAGGATCGTCATTGGGTTAAGTTAGTAATCACTCCTGACCATACCTGACCACTCATGACTATACCTGACTACTCATGACCATACCCGACTTCTCATGACCATACCCGACTTCTCATGACCATACCTGACTACTCATGACCATACCTGACTACTCATGACTACTCCTGACCTCTCATGACAACTTCTGATACCCCGCCGGCGTGGTTCCCGTCCAGCGCTTGAACGCCCGGGAAAACGCGCTCAACTCATTGTATCCCAACATATAGGAGATTTCCTTCACATAATACCCTCCGCTTTCCAGGTAATGCAGCGCCAAGGACTTACGCACATCATCGGCGAGGTCCTGGTAGGTAACCTGCTCGTCTTTCAATCTTCGTTGGAGACTGCGCGGGCTCACATTAAAATTCGCCGCCATTTCTTCCAGCGAGACGATACCCAGGTAGGCATTTTTTAACAAATACTGCTGCACCTTGTCCTGCCAGGAACCGCTTCCAACCTTGCCGGATGCCGCTGAGCCTACTTTCTGTAACAGGCTTTCCTGCAAAGCATAATTGGCGGTGAGTATCGGCATATCCCAGTATTTTTTGTCAAAAGAAATCGCATAATCATTGTCTGACCGTGTAGGCGCGCAGCGCAGGATTCGTTCCAGCTCCGGGGCGGCGGCTTCAGCAAATGGCATCGTGACGCGCTCCGGGCGTATACGTGCGAGGATGAGACCGTCGAGCTCATGTACCGCGAAAACGAGGAAGAAACTGGTCATTTGTCCAAATGCAAACGGGGAAGCCGCGCGGCGGTTTTCATCCGGATGCAGACGGAGCGTAAATGCCTGCGCGTCGTGCTCGATGGACATTTCAAACAAATCGGTGATGAGCGGTGCGAGGGCGACGGCGTGTTCAACACCCTGACCGACCGTGGTACTGCTTTTGATAATCTCGCCCACAGCTCCCAATGCCGCCAACTGCAACGACTCGCCCAAATGAAGCCCAAACAACGGATCGTTACTCAGGTGACAGGCATTCAGCCACAGATCGTTGAATTGCTTCGGACCTATCTCAAAATTCCCACCGGGTGTGAGCGTTCCCAGCTCGATACCCGAAAGACGGCAAAGTTTTTCCAGCGGAAGGTCGCGCTGGGCGGCATACGCCACGAATGCGAGGACGAATTGTTTTTGCTGATCGTTCATAGGGTAAATTTAACCGACCCATTCTGAACACGAAAGCCCTTGTCGTATAATGGTAAGCGATTGTCGCCTCGTAACCCCTTAAAATAAAATAGCCCTCCGGCAGCACCGGAAGGATATTTATGATACTCAACGTTAATTAATGCACAAATTTACTATGTATACAACAGTGTGCTTATAGAGTTAAAACGTTGCAAGCGTAGATACATTTCTACAACCCGAAGCTTCAATAAATTTCTAGATTTGTGAGTTATCCACTAATGTCCTTTCCCTTGATTAACTGTTTATGAAGATATTGATCGTCGAAGACCATCCTCTGATCCGGATGGGGCTGAAACTTCTCATTTCTGAAACTGACTCAAAAGCCACTGTTACCCAATGTGATACATTCCCGGAGGGCCTTATTTTGCTGGACCAGGAGCGATTTGATCTCCTGATTCTGGACATCGATATTCCGGGTGGAGAGAATATCAAAATGATGAACATGATCCGCAGTAAGCAGCCGGATATCATCATCCTGATACATTCGGGGTACGACGAACAGGTGTACGCATTGCCCTACATCAAAGCGGGCGCCAATGGTTTTCTTTCCAAACAAGCCTCGCACGACGAGTTTAAGGCCGCACTGAAGGCCGTCATGAGCAAAGGCAAATATGTGAGCTACCAGGTACAGCAAATCCTGCTTAATACCATCAAAGACAACAATTTCGGCAAGGTAATGAACCCTATTACCAGCCTCTCGCCCAACGAAATGCGTGTGATGCAGCTACTCACCGAAGGCAAATGGACGAAGGAAATCGCGGCGATCATGAATGTGAAAGAAAATACTGTGAGCACTTACAAACGGCGCATTTTCAACAAGTTGGACGTGGTCGACTCGATTGAACTTTCCAAAAAAGTCTCGCTCCTCAAACAGTTCTAGCCGCATTGAATTGCAGGGTAAAGCAGGTTTGCGACGCTTCGCTGCTCACGTGCAGCTTTACATCGATCAGCACAGCTACCTCCTTGACAATCAGCAACCCAAGGCCCGTTTTCCGTCCGAGCGGCCGCATTTCCCCGTCGGCTTCTTCGCGGTCGGGCGTGTTGATAATGTCGATCACGTGAAGCGGAATACCCGCTCCTGAGTTGGAAATGTACATGATCACACCGGAACCTGCATCTCCAGTCGCCGTTACGCTGATGGTACCGTTGTGCGTAAATTTGACAGCATTGTCGAGCAGGTTATGGACCATAATAGCCAGCATTTGAGCATCCGAGGGGACGGTCAGGTCCGCGGGGACTTCGTTTTCAAAAACATTGCCCTTTTGTTCACTGGCAGTTTTAAATAGTTCGTATTTATTATCGACCAGCTGCCTGAGCGCCACATTTTCGAACTGAATGCTGTTGCCGTATACATGCACTTTGATGTAGTCGAGCAAGCCGCGCAGCAGGTCGCTCATGCGGCGTGAGGAGTTTGAAATCACCTGCCCTATTTCCGAAACCACTCCCAGCTCACCCTTGTCGATCATAGCGGGGATCGAGCCCGAGGTGATCATAATGTAGTTCAACGGAGATTGAATATCGTGCGTCATCGAGGCCAGCAGCCTCGAAAGCATATGCAATTGCCGGCCCATTTCGTTCTTCGATTCCTCCACGTCACGCAGCGCGAGGTTCAGGCTTTCGGTACGTTTCGCAACGATTTCTTCCAGCCGCGCCTTTTCTTTCGATATTTTACGCAGTCGGAAGCTGTTATACAGGTAAAAACCTCCCGCCACCGCCAGCGCGAACAGGATCTTTGCCCACCAGGTCTGGTACCAGAGCGGCGGTACAATAACACAGATTTCCCGGATCGTATGATTGTCTTTCCCGAAGCCATTCACTTTGCGCACCAGCAGCGTATGCCTGCCATGTCCCAGGTTCGAAAACACAATACTGAAATCGTTGCTCTGGATCGGAATCCAGTCCGAAGCCTGCACCGGCTCACCCTCATCCAGAAGCGCGTAGGAAAGGTTGAGATTATATGCATCACCGTAATAGGGCGTCGAAAAGAAAAACCGCGCCTGCACCGGATTGGCAGGTAAGACCAGCGTATCGCCCAAGCCTGTAAGCCATTGCCTGTTCACCAGGATCCTGTCCAGCACGATGCCCGCCGACGGTACTTTCGTGATCACCTTATCCGGCTGGAACCAGATTAGCCCATTAAGCGATGGCAGCGAAATGGTGCCGTCACTCAGCGTCGAGGCGCAAGGCTGGCATCCGCCATTAAATTCGTTCGTCAGGAATCCTTCTTCTTTCGCGTGGTAAAGGTAAAACAGGTCGAAAGGCACCCGCACGTAGTCGAGCAGATCTTTAACCGCTATCTGGAAAAGTCCTTTATCCGTAGGTATCCAGAAAAACCCATGTCCATCGTTCACAATGCAATGCGGGCTCCCCAGGTAGCGGTTCCGGTCGAGCGGAAAGCGGGTGAGTTTGTTATTTTCGTACATCAACAACCCCTCGCCATTGGCAGTCATCCAAACCCGGTTGGCATTATCCACATAAAGGCTCTTGATATAAATCCCATCCGTACTTTTGATCAGCCTGGCCCCTCCCGAATGGCGATTGAAAATATACAAACCGGTGGTTGTCGCCACGAGCATATCATCACCCAATGTCTGCAAATAGGTTCCCTTGATGGCTTCCTTCACCAACTTCGGCTGCGGGTCCTTTTCTGAAGGGTCCAACGTATAAATTCCCTTGGTGCCCGTCGCGATCCACACCTTCCCGTTCTGATCGGGATAAATATGCTTGATTTCCGTATGAAAGTTCAATTTATACAACACCCGATTAGCCTCCACGTCGACCCGATACAGGAAATCACCCATTTTTATCCAGAGCAAACCTTGCTTATCGTAAAACAAGCTGCGTTTGTCACCCGTGTACAACCCTTCCAGAACCGGCACTTTCCTGGTGGTAGTCTGGCCCGTAACCGGATCTTTGCCGAGCACCATGCCCATCGCCGTAAGTATACTCATGCCGCGTATGGGTACCGTTGCATAATAAACGTTTGCAATATCGGGCTCCGGGGATGTCAATGCCTCAAATGGCTGTTTCGTCAATACAAACAAGCCCTTGGACGGGCTACCGAGAAATAGTGTTTCCGTGGCAGGATCGCGATACACCGACTGGATCACCTGCTCGTCAAGATCGTACCCGTCCAGCACCAGCCGCGTCGTAAGCCCGCGTTTTCTTGTTTCGGTGACGGCATACAGCTTTTTACGATGGTAAAAGAAGAGTTGGTCGGAAGTAATATTCCAAAAGACCTTCATGCCCTCAAATTCGCCATTGTATTGGTTATCGCGAAGCATATCTCCATCAATAGATACCGGCCGCGCACCTTGTGCGTTGATTCCAAGCACTTTGCTACCTTCACCGGCATAATACAATTTATCTCCCAGCATAAAGTAATTCCACCACAACGGCAGCGTGTCGGTTGCAAACGCCGTTTGATATAACTTGCGCTCACCATGGTACAACTGTACGGAAGCGCTATCGATAACGTAGTACTTCCCTTCTCCGTAACTATCGGGAATGATATAGTAGCTCGGGCGGGCGACATCCCGCAGGTAGGTAGGGATTCCCACAGAAATAAGCGTATGGGGGTTGCCGTTATTGAAATGCGAGAGCGTCCGGATTTTGTTTTGATAATAAAGCGAATCAACTTTCGCGATACCGTGCTCGATCTTCACAAACTGATTATAATCCGCTGCCGCGTAAATTTCCTGCCCAGGCTTTTGCTGGCCAGGGCGCCCGGCCCCGGTTGCATTCATTGACGGCGACAGCATGTAAAAACGGTTGCTCGTCGTGCCCACAAATGATTTATCGAACACATTAAACCGCTGGCCGTCAAAACGCGCAAGGCCGTTCTCGGTAGCGATCCAGACAAAGCCCTCGGCGTCCGCGGCAAGGCTTCTGACGCTATTTTGCGGCATGCCGTTATCGTCCGTAAAATGCCGGACGCTATACCCCTTCTGGGAAAAAGTATTTTCCAAACAGAGAAATACGCAAATGAGAGTCAGTGGAACAACTAGCCTATTCACAGAAAACCGAAAAAGGAAACCTTGTCTGCATAGCCGGCGGGGTTGCGGACTTTACCTCCCGAACTATTTCGTGAAAAATATACTGAACAAATATAAATGCTGAAATTTTGTAAACAAGCGTAGTATTAAAACTACTACACAAGTAACCCAAATTAAATTAAACAATTATTGCATGTTTTGAAATTAGTTCTAATTTTGCATACAACTAATTGATTAACAATGAATTACGTGTAGCTTTTCTTAAATGGCGATAGAAAAGATTCTATTCTTCATTTGCTTCAACGCTACAAAGACAAACGGGTTGGTTACTTAAATTTACCGCACGGGAACGGCATTCGGATCCCGTTGGGAAACCCTTTTATGACCCGTTTCGTAAATGAAACACGTACTGCTTGTTGAAAACCATTCCATCGTAAGGCTTGCAACCCTTTTCATTATACGCGATGTGTTCCCGGCTGTCACTTCCTGGGAAACTGATAATTTTCCCGACGCCCTTCACATTGTTTCGACCCGAAGGCTCGACCTCATCGTCCTCGACATCAACATACCCGACGGCGAGGGCTTTCAGATGGTCGCGAAGATACGCCGGCTGCAACCCGAAGTAACCATCCTCGTGTTCTCGGATATCGACGAAGAGCTGTATGCGGTGCATTATCTCAAAGCAGGTGTAAATGGTTTTCTTTCCAAAACGTCATCCACGCCGGAGATTCGCATCGCCATTCTGAGTGTGCTTACGAATGGCCGCTACGTGAGTGAAATGGTGCAGCAGATCCTCCTTCGACGCAACATCACGCCCGGAATGCGGCAAAGCAATCCGCTCGCCGCACTTTCTCAACGTGAAATCGAAGTAATGGACCTGCTGCTCGAAGGTAAGTGGACAAAAGAAATCGCCACACTCCTGAATATCACCGGCAGCTCGGTAAGTACCTACAAACTGCGAATTTTCGAAAAACTGGGCGTCAATACGGTTATAGAGCTATACCAAAAGGTAAGCACGCTGAGGGAATAGGCCTTGGGCTGACCGCTGACCACAAATCATAGTCGGCGGTCAGTGGTCGGCCGTTGGCGGTCAGCCACCAGCCATCAACTCCTCCCGTAACCTCCGTGCAACGACTTTGTCTTCGCCGGGCTGCAACATCCAGGCCGTTATGCGGATCAGGTTAGCTCCTTTCAATGAATCTTCCGTGGCCGGGTCAATGGAATCGGAGCCTGCCTGGTAGTAATACAGCGGCAATCCCGAGAAACCAGCCTCGATGGAGGGTGTACCGAACCGCAATTTATCGCGCAGCGCGCGGCCCGTCAGTTTTACAATGCTGTCGTCCCAGCTGATTGTCAGCGTCGGCGTGATGTTACCCAGTTCGGGGATCGTCACTTTGGTTGTAATGCCGGGCAGATCCTTCACCGCACTTTCAATGCGTGCAATTTGTGCTTCCCAAGCCTTCCATTCGCGGTCGTGGTCACCGGAAACAAACTTCTCAAGTGCCACATACATGCCCAGTATTTCCTCCTTGTTGACTTTATGCCCGCGTGCGACCGTGAATCCGCGTGGGGGCGCATTCAGTCGAGCTGCCGCGACGATGTCCTTGCGGCCCATCAGTATCCCCGCGCTCTGCGGGCCACGCATGGCTTTGCCTCCGGATATGAACACCATATCGAAACCCATGTCGTTGAATTTCCAGAGGTTGGAAACAGGCGGAACGTCAGCAGCGATGTCGATGGAAGTAGGGATATTGTGTTTTTTGCCCAATGCCACCCATTCTTCGTGCTTGATCTGCCCGGCATGGGTCGTAATGTTCAGGAAATGGAGCAATGCTGTTTTTTCACTGATTGCCTTTTCCACGTCCTCGACGGTCTCAACCTCCACCACGGTACAGCCCGTATTCAGGAAAGCATGATTGTAGCGCTCGTTATGGGATTTCTGGCAAATCACCTCCGATTTCATTCCGGTTCCTTCCAGATGCGGCAACTGCTCTACCTTGCGTACATCCAGGCCCGTGAGCACGCCCGCGAGGCCGAGTGTCATGCCCGAAAAAGCGCCGCAGGTCACCATAGCCGCTTCCGAATGCACCAATTTGGCGATCTTCTCGCCTACCTTGTCCTGCACTTCATCGATCATACAAAAATGCCGGGAGGTGTTTTCGATCGTTTCCACGACCTCGTCATGCATGATACACCCCGACATATAAGTGAGCGTTCCGGCGGCATTGATAAACGAGCGGATGCCGAGCTCGGCAATAACATCCCTTTTCTTCTTCCGGGAAACTTGTTCAGCCCGCTCTCCGGAAACCGGAAGCGAGCCGATTAATGGCAATATGGTAAGGCTTTGAATAACTTTTCTGCGTTTCATGGGTTCAGGTTTTGCTTGAAACGCAAGATACGGAATGTGGGGTATTTGACCGCCGACGGCTGACCGCCGATTGCCGATTGCCGATCGCCGATTGCAGACCATAGACCATGGCCGGCCGTCTATCGTCCGTGGGTCGTTTACACGATGGGACTTATTTGCGATCGGCGGTCGGTCGTCAGCGGTCAGCGGTCGGCCATCAGCGGTCACTTCCCTCCCTTCGGCACAATCCTGAAATTATCAAACGCCATATCACAGTCCAGGTCGCCGCCGCCGTGGAAAAGCAGGCGCGTGTAGTAGCCTTTGGCGCTAACGGCCAGTTTCGAGCCCGCGCTTTCATAGCTCGCGGCGATCTCGTCGAATGGTATCACCACCGTTTGCCATTGCCCTTTGGTATCATAAGGCGGCAGCCAGGTGTATTGGCTGTCATTAAAGCCGCTTGCTAGTCCTGCCGTGATTTTCAATACATTATTATTATAGGGCTTCATCGTATTAACTTCAAATTTCAGGAAGTAATTGGCAGGTTTCAGGATCGCCGAGTCGGGGATATTCTGGCTGATGGTTCCCATTGCATCCGGCGGACCACCGGCCACCTCTGTCCATTGCCATCCGCCGATCGCCTTTTTGACTCGGATATAGTTACCATTGATGGACGGCGGGTCCCCCGCGCCAGGCTTCGAAACCACAAATGCGGCGTTCCACCAGCCTGTGAACGGATCGCTGCTCAGGAAAATGTTGCGGTTGTCGCGAAACCAGAGGTCTGACTTCGTTTCACCGAATTTGGTCTTAATCGTCACAGGCCCCGGCTGAGCGCCCTCCGGCACGGTCACCTGTATTTCCTGATCCTTCACATTGACCAGCGTTCCCTGTTTCCCGCCTGCAAATGTCACGGTAAGTGGCTGGTAAAAGAAATCACCGCGGATCGTCGCGACGCCCCCGGCCGGGACATACTCGCTCAGCATCGCCGATATGAGCGGCTCGCTGATCTTCACCTCAAAGTTATGTTCGAGGATTTTACCGTTGGAGAAGACGATCCGCATTTTGTTCGTAATCTCATCCGGAATCTGCGTCGGCACTGATACCAGGATCGTCGTGCTCGTGATGTATGTGGGCGTAAGGCTCGTACGCTGGTCGTTGAACCAGATTTCTTTCGCCCCCTGCAAATTTTCCCCTACAATGGCAATGAGATCACCCTGTCCCGCCCCGGTAAGCAAAGAATCGGCATCCTCCGGGTCGGTCACGCGGATAAAGTTGATCACCGGCTCCCCGTTGTTCGGAAGGTCATCCTTCTGACAGGAACAATTAAATGCCGCGATCAGCGCTAGCGCGGCCATTAACGACAGGTATTTGAGATTAAATGGTCTATTCATAAAAATGCCTGACAAAATCATTTACGTTGATAATCGACCGCCGGTTTTTGCAAGTTGGGCGCCTGGCTGAGCTCTGCCGATGGGATCGGCAGCAGGAAATTGCCGCTGTTCGCATCTATTTTCCGCTCGGCTGTGGCCCACGCCGTTTTCGTGAAAGTCCAGGAAGTCGGATCGGGGAAGCGGTCGGGTTTGGTGAAGAAAAATCCCCGGTCCTGCGCATTCAAGATCGCGTATGCCTTGGTTGGATTGTAATAATGCAAACTCACCAGGTCATACCACGCCATTCCTTCCATCGCAAACTCGACGATCCGCTCTTTAAAGAGCTGGTCAAATGTAAGCGCCCCGGTAACAGGTGAAAGTCCGGCGCGGGTGTGCACCTGGTTGAAATACTGCAATGCCTTAGAGTCGGTAGTGGAAGCATTGTTACCCAAAACCGCCTCCGCATAGGTCAGGTACATCTCGGCCAGGCGCATCATGTAGGTATCGTGCCCGTAATTTTGCTGCGCGGCCTGCCCACCTACATCCACAGCTTTGCCGGTGATGTATTTCTTGATGGCGATAAAATTATTGTCGGTGCCCACAAACGGAAAGACCAGTTTCTGGCTCCCCCCGGGTATTGTCTGGGTTATTTCCGGATAACTTGCACCCGGCAGCATGAATGTCGCTTTCAGCCGTTGGTCGACTGTCCGGCCTTGGAGCACCGTTTCTGAAACCGTTTTAATGCCCTCGTATTGCTGCATAACCCACCAGGTAGCTCCCTTATCGCCTCCCCAGCCATCGCCATTGGCAATATCAGGGCCATATGCCAGATACGCCGGAGTAGAATTTTGCGTCCCCCATGCACCAGGCGAATACACCCATTGCAGCGAAAACAGGGATTCCGCATTATTATCATATGGATACAGGAACAGGTTGCCGTACTTCGGCAGCAGTGACGCCCCGCTGAGGGTTATCACGCGGTCCGCGTAATACTTCGCGCTATCCAGAAATACCTGGTTGCGCTGGCCCGAAGCATTCGCTTCCACTCCCGAGCGCGTGAGGTAAAAACGTGCCAGCATGCCTTCTGCCGACCATTTGGTAAGCCTTCCGACCCTTACCGGCTTTTCCGGCAAATCCTCGGCAATCTGTCGCATTTCGCTTGTAATGAATTTCCAGACACTCTTGGGCGTATTGCGCTGCACGGTCGTGTCCGACAGTAGCGTAAGGTTGTTCTCGATCACCGGCACCGCGCCCCAGTTCATCACCAGAAAGCGATAGGCCAATGCCCGCATAAACCGCGCTTCGGCCATCGCGTGCTTTTTGACGCCCTCCGACACCGACACCCCCGCATATTTCCGAATATTCTGAATCGCCAGGTTCGACTGTCCTACCACAATGAAAAACGACCGCCATGCCGATCCGTTTTCCGGCGTGTTCCCGGTGGTGTTGAAAAGCACATTTCCCCTGTCGTTCCAAGCCGAAAACGCGGTACCTGCACGAAAATCGCCGAGATTATACGACGCCTTGTCGTTGTAATCGAACCAAACCTTGCTGTACAGCAATGCCGTGCTGGCCAGCACCTGGTCGTCGGTCTGGTAGAACCCGGCATCCACAATGGCGTCTTTGGGCGGACGTTCCAGAAAATCTTCCGAGCATGCACCGAGCAGCGCAAATGGAGCCAGGGCGATCAGCTTCGTGTAAATGTTTTTCACGTATTGCATTTTTCGGCTGTTTTAGAAATCCAATCCCAAACTGAATGTATAAACAGGGGTCAGCGGATAGCGTCCGTAATCGAGGCCAACCGCCTGATTGGCAGCGCTGGCATCTCTCGAAACATAGGCACCCACTTCGGGATCAAAACCCGAATAGCCGGTCAACGTGGCGACGTTCTGTGCGCCGACCGATAGCCTCGCTCCCCGGATAATTTTCTGGCGCGACACCAATGATACCGGCAAGTTGTAGGTCAACGAAATGTTTTTCAGCCGGATAAACGACCCATCCTCCACCCACTTATCGGTATGCCGTACGAAATTCCCGTTCGGGCCATTCGAGATACGGGCCACGTCGGTGCCCGGGTTCGAGAGGGTCACGGTACCGTCGGTGTTTTTTACCGGTTTGGCATAGTCCATCGCATGCACCAGCAGGTTACGACTCAGGTTGATGTTGCTCGCATTGGTATTCAGCTTTCCCAGGAAATTGTATACATCATTGCCATAGGTGCTGGTCAGCAGAATACTCAGGTCGAAACCTTTGTAGGAAAATGTATTGGTAAAACCCGCGAACAGCTTTGGCCACGGGTTACCGATCACCGTCTGGTCGTTCTCGTTGATGATGCCGTCGCCGTTGACATCTTTGAATTTTACATCCCCTACCCAGATATTATTTTCATTGATGGGCAGCTTTACCCCGTTGTTATCCACGGGCAACGCGCTCTTTTCGATTTCCTCCACCGATTGAAACAAACCTTCCTCCATATAGCCACGGAAAAGCCAC
This sequence comes from Dyadobacter jiangsuensis, assembly GCF_003014695.1. Classification (GTDB taxonomy): domain Bacteria; phylum Bacteroidota; class Bacteroidia; order Cytophagales; family Spirosomataceae; genus Dyadobacter; species Dyadobacter jiangsuensis. The sequence continues at coordinate 53,038 of NZ_PYAS01000010.1, forward strand.
GGCGCCTTGCCCACTTCCGAGCGCTGCGTCCAGTCTGCCAGCCACCACGACGTCCGGTCCACAAACGCCGCATCGGAATAGAATGATTTGATCTTCGTTTTAAAGCTGGATATGTTCAGATTGGATTCCCATTTAAACCCGCCGCGGTTGACATTGACGGTGTTGATCGTAAATCCCCAGCCTTTGTTCTGCAACGCACCGATATTGACCGTCGGCGCCCCCACAGCCCCCACCCCGTTGGTTCCCATGTACCAGGGCAATGGCTTTTCCATCAGCAGGTTGTCCGTATTTTTGATATAGTAATCGAATTCAAACTGAATGCGGTTTTGAAACAGCGCCAGATTGATTCCAAAGTTGTTCGTTTTGGTTTCTTCCCATTTCAGCCCGTCATTGGCATATTTGGTGGGTAGAAAGCCTGTGGTAGTGGGAGTCGTACCCGTACCCATGGGCGAGTAAATGCCGCCGCTGCCCTGGTTGCCGGTAATACCCGTTTCAAAGCGCAGTTTCAGCTCGCTGATAGCCGGCACATGAAAAAACGGCTCCTGCGAAACGCGCCACGCCGCGGATACCGATGGGAAAAAGCCCCATTTATTATCAGCACCAAAATTGGCCGAGCCATCGCGCCGGATGGTACCCATGAGGATGTAACGGTCTGCGAAATTGTAGTTCAGCCTTCCGAGGTACGATTCCATCGCCCATTCGCCCGATCCGCCCGAATTACTAGCGGTAAGCGCGTCACCTGCCGCCAGGTCGAGAATGTCGTTGGTAAGGAAGCCGGTCCGCCCTCCTGCGAGGTTCTTCCAGGTCGACTCCTGCGATTCATGGCTGAGCATAACGCTCACATTGTGCCTGCCAAACTGCCGGTTATATTCCAATAGCTGGTTCCAGTTCCAGTAGGTATTCACGCCCGAGCCGTTGGTGTAGGAAGCCGTTACATTTTGCGCCCAGCCGATTTTGTAGGTCGGGATATAGTAGGAAGAATTTGAAAAACCCAGGTTGGTATTGAATGAGGTCCTGAACTGCAGTCCTTTGGCAAGTCGCACACCGATGTTGAGCCCGCCCAGCAATTGCCTTCTTACCAGCTTATTAGTCGTCAGGTTAGCTATCGCAATGGGATTGACCGGCGCAAAGATATTCGCTCCATTGTTTTCATCGCCACCGCCCCAGCTACCATCGATATTTCGGACGGGCACCTGGGGGGTTAGCTGCAATGCATTCGAAATAATGTTTTCCTGGCTCGTCGTAAGATTATCGTTCGTTTGATTAAAGCTGAGATTCGCCCCGATGCTCGCCCATTCGCGCGGTTTGTTGTCCAGGTTGAGCCGGAATCCATACCGGTTAAACCCTGACCCCAATGCTACGCCATCCTGTTTCAGGTATTCGCCGGATAAATAGTAGGTAGTGCGGTCATTGCCGCCGCTGAGGCTCAGCTGGTGTTTGTGCATCGGCGCATTTTTAAAAAGCTCCTTTTGCCAGTCGGTACCTTTCCCGAGCAGCGAAGGATCAAGGAATTCTTCCGGCGTTTCGCCTCCTGCCAGCTGATGGTATTCGCCCACCATTTGCGCATATTGTTGCAAATCCATCACTTTCAACGGCTTCGGAGGCGTTTGCAGGCTAAACTGATAGCCATATGCAATCTTTGTATCACCGGATTTCCCCCTTTTGGTGGTAATCAGCAGCACCCCGTTCGTTGCGCGGGAGCCATAAATGGCCGTGGCGGAAGGTCCTTGCAGTACCTCCACCGATTCGATATCGGCCGGGTTCAGGCCGGCCAGCGGGTTGGAAGAACTTTGCGCCCCGAACGACACCGATTGCCCCTGGATCTGTACGCCGTCGACCACGTATAAAGGTTCATTACTTCCGCTGATGGAGTTAATCCCGCGGATATTTACCGAAATACCGCCGCCCGGTTGCCCGGAGTTCTGCGTAATGTATACCCCCGCAGCACGCCCCTGAATCGCCTGCTCCAATGTCGTGTTGGTAGTGCGTGCAATATCTTTGGACGAAACGGAAGTCTGGGCGGTCGTCAGATCGGCCCGCTTCATCTCCCCGTAACCCACTACTACCACTTCGTCCAACGCTTTGGTATCCACTTTCATGGCCACGTTCAGCTCTGATCGTGTGCCTACCTGGATTTCCTGCGACAGGTATCCCACGAAAGAGAATATCAACATACTTTCCCCTTGCCCCAATTCCAGTTCGTATTGCCCCGCCGAGTTGGTGGTGGTGCCGCGCGAAGTCCCTTTCACCACCACACTTACACCCGGCAGGCCATCTCCCTTTTCGTCGGTTACTTTTCCCCTAATCAAAGCCAGTGCTTCACGGGCAATCTCTTCCCGGCCGGATTCGGGGAGTGTCACCGACGAACTCTTTTCCGCTCTGAAAAGCATTACCTGCTTCCCGGCCACCTCGTAACGGATGGAAAGCGGCCTCAGCAACCTCACGAGCGCGTCGGCAAGCGGTTCATTGGACGCCTGAAACGTCACCCGCGTTGCCGATCTTATCTCCGTCGGATTGTAAATAAATTTCACTTCGGAGTTCCGTTCGATAGACAGGAGTACGCTTTTGAGGCTCTTATCTTCCATTTTAAGCGTGATTCTCTTTTCCAGCAGGTCCTGTCCAAGTAAACGGTAATGACTAAACGTCGTGTTGGAGAAGACAACGATTATGCATAACTGTAATAAGGATAGTTTCATCGTATCCCACACAATGGTTTTGAAATGTAGATTTCCGGGCATATGCAGTTTCAATTTGATTCGGTATTGAAAAAAACAGGGCAATATTTTTCCGTCCATCCGCATGGGCGGAGGGCATTCAATCGGTCGGAACGTTACTTCAATCGGCTTTACAGCCCTCGCCGTGTATGATCACCTGTCCATCCACAACCTCGTATTTCGCATGGATAATCCGGCATATCAGATCCAGCTGCTCATACATCGGTAATCCGGAAAGGTTCGCTGTCAGCTGGCAGTCCGACAGCAGTTCTTCATTGAAAAACAGCTCGATACCGTACGCTTTTTCGAGTGTTTTGAATACATTTTTAACGGGCGCCTCATCGAATACCAGCGATGCGGCAGGTATTTCAGTTACTTTCAGAGGCACGTCCACGATCACCTTCACCAGCCTGGATTCCCGCTTGTCGAACAGCGCCCGTTGATTGGGTTTCAGCACGACGCCGATCACCTTTTCCGCTGCGCCGGAAACCGGCTCATCCCGCTTTGAATAGACCGACACCCGTCCCGTTTTGACGGAAACCGAAGCATTCCGATCTTTTTCAAACGACCTCACCGTAAAGCTCGTCCCGAGCACGCGGGTTACCAACTCCTTTGTTTTCACCAGAAAAGGCCGTTCAGGATTGTGGCTGATCTGGAAAAATGCCTCTCCCTTCAAATGTACTTCCCTTCTTTCCGGTGCGAATTTCTGCGGGAAAGTCAACTCGCTTTGCGGTTCCAGCGTCACCACGCTGCTGTCGTCCAGCAGGATCGTAACGGGCTTTTTCGTCTCGTTGAAACGTACGATATACCCATCCGAACTTTCCTGCACGATGCCTGCCTCACGGAGCTTCCCCGGCTTTGTTTCCATGTACAGGTATCCCAGCCAACCGATCCCCGCCACCACGCATATCGAGGCAGCAACAGTGAAATATCGGTAAAACGCAGGCCTCATGCGCGCTTCCGTACGCTGTGCTTGCCCGCTTATGTGTGCGAGCACATCCGTCACGCGCCTGTCCAGCTCCTCCGCCCCAATGCTCAGCTCTTTTTCAGCCAAAACATACAACAATGCACGCGCCTCGTCGAGCTCTTCTTGGCGATCCGGGTTTTCTTTTACCCAGTTTTCCCAAAAAGCTGCCGCCGATGATTCCTGTTCCAGTATCCAGGACCTGAAAAACGGATCCGTAACAAAATCGGTGGCCGTATAATGTCGATAATTCATGATTGGGGAACGCTTCTGATAGAGAGATACAAAAGGCACCGTTCGGATACCATGATTTATAGATTTTTTTGAAAAATTTTTATTGAAATATTTACAAACAATTCTAAATCAAGAAAATAACAATACAAGAAACGCGCTGATCGCGGTGGGACTGAAACGCTTGCGAAGCTGGCCGTAGGCCATTTGGAGCAAATTGGAGACTGTTTGCGGGGTTATGTTGAGCATTGCGGAAATCTCCTCGCGGCTGAGTTCCTGGTAATATTTGAGGTAAATTACCTCCCGCTGCCTCACAGGCAACGCAGCGAGCATCTCCGAAACCACCTGCGCTTTGCGGGCCAGGGTTTCGTCCCTGATCATCCACCATTCGGGAGAGAATTCAATGGAAAAAGCATATTCGTCATGGAGTGAATCGTCGGCCAGACGCATCGTGCGGCGGTTACGGGCTATTTTACGGCGAACGGATACCAGCAGGTAAGCTTTGACGTGCGTGGGTTCGGCTACCCGTTCGCGGCTGTTCCAGAGGTCGATAAAAACTTCCTGAATGCAGTCCTTCACGAAGGCTTCGTCCTTCACAAACTTGAAGCCATAATGGAGTAAAGCTTTGAAATGGAAATGCATCAGCTGCCCCAAAGCCCGGTCATTGCCTTGTACCAACTCCTTCCAGAGTCGGGTATCCCTGGATTGAGAGGAATTTCCACCACTAGTCATCATGATCGGACGTTTTCTTTGCCGGGCTATGCAAGCAGCCGAGCAGATTGGCCTCGCATAGGTTGGGGCCCAAAGATATATTTATATCACTATAAATCTAATAAATATTATTTTACAGCGATTCCCAGAAAAGGAAAGATATAGTCGTAGAAGTCTTGAGGAATAAAAGGTTTGATAAAATACCCGGAGAAGCCGCTGGCCATCGCCCGCTCTTTCTCGTTCTCGAAAGCCGACGCGGTGAGTGCGATAATGGGTACAACGGGATCCAGCTGGCGAATGAGCGCCGTACTTTCAAAGCCATCCATGATGGGCATCCGAAGGTCCATCAGTACGAGATCATACCGGCCCCGGCTGAACATTTTATAGGCTTCCTGTCCGTTCGACGCCGTATCGTGAAGGATATTCCTGCGTTTAAGCAGTTGCGTGGCCAGTACCAGATTGGTTTTATTGTCGTCGGCCACGAGCACCCGCACTTCCGGCATCCCTTCGGGAACCACAGCCGGCCGCGGCTGGCTCGCTTTCACCGGTTCCATCGAATAGGGTACCGATAGCCGGAACGTGAACCGTGATCCTTTGCCCTCCTCACTTTCCAGATGGATTTCGCTATTGAACAAACGCATCAGTTCCCTGGAAATGGCCAAGCCAAGCCCCGTTCCTGTCAGGCTGTCGGAATGCGTCCGGGTACGTACCTGGGTGAAAATTTCAAAGATACCGGGCTGCTCCGACTTAGGAATACCGATGCCTGTGTCCGTCACGGCGAAATCGAGCGTCACGGCCTCAGGGGTGCGGGATACCTCTTTTACATCGAGTGTGACGGAACCCTTTGCGGTGAATTTGATCGCATTATGCACCAGGTTGGTAATTACCTGACTTAAACGAAGGCGGTCGGCGACGAGCTGAACGGGCAATCCGGGATCCACCGAAAACACCAGCGAAATCCCCTTCTCATTGGCTTTCGGATCGAAGGTTTTTTTGAGTATATCAAAAAACTCGAAAGGATTGAACGGCTGCGGGTCAAGCACCACGTGGTTGGAGTTGATCTTGTTAAAATCCAGCACGTCGTTGACCACCGCCATCAGGTGGTCGGCCGAAAATTTCAGGGTTTTGAGCAGGTCATTGGGCCTTTCGCCGCTTTCTTCCTGCATCATCAAATGCACCATGCCCACGATCCCGTTCAGCGGCGTGCGGATTTCGTGACTCATCATCGACAGGAAGTCCGTTTTGGCGCGGGTAGCCTGCTCGGCAATGGTTTTTTGCCGTTCCAGGGCGTCGTTCTGCTGTTGCAGGGTGTAGCGGAAATAGAACTCGCGCCTATCCTTATTATAATTCAGCTTGACCACAAAAGGAAACACGACATGGGCAGCCATCACGAAAATGGCTCCCTGCTCGACAAAATCCGACAGGGAAGTGCTGCTGACGAAATGAATCGATGCCGGGTAGAGCACCAGGGCCATAACCGAAATGACCACGCCATAGCGCAGCGGCCAACGCAAAACCAGCCCGGCAAATATGACGGCGAGCGTGAGATTAATGCACGATTGTACATACGAGAGGTGCGGCCTCGAAAGCAGAAAAGCGTAGAAACAGACCAGTGTCGCAAACGTGTAGAAACTCATTTGCTGTCCCGAGATTACCTTTTTGTGATTCAGGAACATATATCCGAGAATAATGGCATCGGAAAGCAGGTGAGTGGGCAACAAAGTGTAAAAAAACGGGTCGCCCGAAAGATAGAAGGCGATCGCGGACAATGGATTGCAAACCAGGAATGTAATACAGAACAACCGGTTTTGAATCCGGGTCTTGATTTCCGTCTCCTCCTGCCAAAGCTGCTCAAAAGATTCGGAATGGTAGATATCTTTCAAATAGGAGCTTTTTTGAACGTTGAAACCCAAAAATACCCCTAAAAATGTTAAAGACAGCACATTTTGAATCGCAAATGCGTGGTTTTATTAGTCTGCGCAGGCTAATACGGTTACCCGAGTATCACGTTATCAAAGAAACCCCGTAGTTTTTCCGAACCGATGATCCGCCGGCAGGTCTCGACAGTGAGCGGTTTCTGCTGATAATCGATCACCTGCCTGAACGTCATCGCACGGGACTTTTCACTCTCTTCCGTAGCCGAGCTCACCATGACGATCAGTACTTTGGACAAATACGGCCTGTCGCGGATCGCTCCCAGAAACTCCCAGCCGTTCATAACCGGCATGTTGATGTCGAGCAGGACCAGAAATGTCGTTTCCATCGCCTGGTTGCTATCCAGGTAATCCAGCGCCTCTTGCCCGTTATAGCAAAGCACGGTATCGCATAATACCCCGCTCCTTTTGAGAAAGGTATCATGAAGAAACAACATGATCTTGTCGTCGTCTACCAAAAGGATTTTTAGCCCGTCATTCGTCATCGTTCTGAACTTTGTCTGCTTTGCTTACAATTTTCCGGATCACCTCGTCCAGCTCATTCGCCGAGGATTTGATCAGCCCCAGGGCCGTTTCCATCGGCATTCCGGCGGTGTCACCGGATTGAAGGAGCTCTACCAGGCCCAGCAGGCGTGCAAGCGGTGCCCGCACCACATGCGATTGCGTCCACGCGATTTCCCTCAACCGCTCGTTCTGCTGGCGGTACCGCTCGTTGCTGATCTCGAGATCCCTCGCCTTCATGACGGCATCGGTAATGTCCCGGGAGTTTGCGACCACGCCACCAACCGCCGGATCGTCGGTCATATTGGTTGCGATGGTTACGATCCACCGATATTCCCCGAATCCATCCATAAAGCGAAAAGGCTCCGTCCGGATCTGCCGATGCTCCCTGATTTTTAAAAACAATGCCAGTACAGCCGCCCGGTCGTCGGGATGGATCCAGTCGAATGCATTTTTCCCTACCAGATAGCCGGGCTCGATGCCCAGGATAGGATAGCAGCTTTCGCTTACGAATTGGTAATTCCCCTGCTCGTCCAGGATCGCAATGAGGTCTGCGCCCTCCTGGACGAGTGCTTTAAACCGCCGCTCGCTCGCCATGAGCTCCCGCTTCTTTTCCATGCGCTCCGTCACATCCGTGATCACGCACATGTGCAGGCCGGGCAAAATATTGGATTTGGAGTTGAAACTTCCCGTTATCAGCGTGCCATCCTTTTTCCGGATCTGCATCAAACCGTTGAGAATTTCACCATTGAGGAAGTTCTTCCATACCACATCGAAGTCCATTTCTTCGGGTATCTGAAGAAACTCGTGGATGCAAACTCCCCTGAGATCGTCGATTTCGTATCCGAGTATCCGGCGCGTGGCCTCATTAATGTCCGTGCAGCAACCATGGTCGTCGCAAAGCACGATTGCATCCGACGTGTTATCGAAAATTGCCTTGAATTTTTCCTCTGATGCCCTGCGCAACGACTCGTGATACATGATCTCGGAAGCCAGCGGCTTCCTGTCTTCAAACTCTTCCTGCTTCTCTGTACTCATTCATCCAACCCTCGCGGGAATAGTCATTTTGTAGATTTATTATTACAAATTTATATCCCGCTGGCATAATAATTATCCTCCGTGTTGCAAAACAACCAGGAAGTTTATGCGCGGATACATATTTCTAATACTAACATTCTTCTTTTTCACCCTTACAGGCTGCGAAAACAATGATAAAACCGACCCGTCGGTGATTGGCGAGCTCGATAAACAGTTTATCCTGGAAGCAGCCGACGACGCCTTGTTCCAGGTTAATGCCGGACAAGTAGCCGCATCACGCACGACGCGGGACAGCATTCAGGAATACGGCGAAGAAATGACGACCAGCCACACCCAGGCCGGAAAGGAGTTACAGACGCTCGCCGCAGCCAGAAAAGTCCAGCTTCCCACCACACTTTCCGACGAGCGCCAACAGCAGCTCGACAGCCTTTCCATGCAAACCGGGGTGAGCCTCGACACCCTGTATCTCAACCAGATGGTAGCGATTCAGGAACGCGCGGTACGGATGATGGAGATTGAGGGAGCCTCTGGCAAAGACACCGAGTTGAAACAATGGGCGTCCGATCGCCTGCCACTCCTAAGACAGTTCGAAGAACGCGCCAAAGCTTTGCGGGATTAGCGGCCTGACGGCCGCGACCGCCGACCATGGACCGCCGACCGTCGACAGTTTTTTCGGGTTATTTCCGAAGCAGAATAACCGGCATCGGCAGTCGATGGTCGGCCGTCAGCGGTCATTTCAAAACCAAAACCCAAGCTGCACCGCAATCCGCGGTTTCTCTTCATTCTTTTCTTTCGGAATGAATGCGCCCACGGCGACGGTCAATGCGTCGACGGGCGAGAGCCAGATGCCGCCGCCGTAATTGTAATGCCATTTGTCCGACGACTCGCCTTCCAGCCACACGCGGCCGTAATCGAAGCCGCCGAAAATGCCGTAGGTAAGTGGTAATGTAGGATTATAGCTGCTACCGAGGCGAAGCCGCAGATCGGTGTCATGCCAGAACGAGGTTTTTCCATAGAAGCGTTCCGTGCGATAGCCCCGCAGCCCCAGCTTACCGCCAATATTAGGCATTTGGAAAAACTGGAACCCGCTGCCGAAGTTCATGCCCGTTCCCACTTGTGTGGCTAGGATGAGGTTTTCTTTCTGGTCGAGTGCGGTGTACCAGGCAAATTGCGCGCGCAGGCCGGTAAAGTTTTTGTCGCTTTTCAGGTCGGTTGTCCAATTCAATGCGGCATTGAAACGGATACCAGTGTGCGGAGAAAACAGGTTATCGATGCTACTGAAATTGAAAGTAAACTTGGCTCCGCTGTAATATTTGGTTTTGAAAACATCATCCGGCAAGCCGTTCTCGCTGCTGGTAATGTACCTTCCCGCCGTAGCCTGGATATCGTTCGTTTCAAACACAGGCCCCAATGTGACAAAGCCGTTGTGCCCGCCAAAACGTTTTTTGAGCGCAGGATACACATACAATGCACTCTGCCGCACGCGGTAGAAGTTAGCGTCGTCCACCGGTCGCTCGGTTTCGTTACCCAGGCCGGCGTAGTTGAATGCATAGCGCGAACCACGGTAATAGCTGTCGAGGTAGAAATCGAATTTCTTAAATGCATTGATAAAATCGCCGGTATAATTGACTTTGAAACCCTGCGTTCTTACGGCAAAGCTTCCGCCAATGTTCTGTACCGACGCGTACGGCTCTTTCTTGAAGCCATATTTGGTTATGTTCACGGTTCCTCCGAGGAAGAAACCGTCGTCGGGGTTGGCACCGAGAACCGGGATCGGCAATGTAATATCGTAGTTGCTATCCGCGCTCCGGCGGTCATAAACATTGAAACGATACAGACTGGTACGTTTGTCCCTGGTATCGGGACCTGCAATAATGGTATTATTTTTCAAATCGTCGTAAACGAGTGTTTTCTTCCCGCCTCCGCTCACGCGAGCGCTGTCCGCGAAAACGTCCTTGCCCAATCCGCCGATGAGCCGAAGCTTGACGCCCTTCCGCACATCCCCTTTGACGATAAACTCATCGTCGTCGCCATTTCCGTAAATGTTAATGGCGTGCGTCACGGCATTTTCGAAAGTACGCTGGTAGTTCTGGTGCTTGATACGCCCTTCCTTACCCGTCTCATACACGGTCACGCGCGTATGTGCGTCATCCACCCGCTCGATCACAAAACGCTCCTGCTCTTCCGTACCGATCACATTCACTTCCTTGCTCACAAATTCATAGTGTGTCCGTGCGATCTCCATCAGATGCGCCCGGCGTGCTTTCAGGCCTTCGATCATCTTGGCGGATACCATTTCACGCGCCTTCGGCGGCCAGTCTTTGAAGGATGCCTCGATGGCCTCGTCGGTAAGGTTTTTCTGAATATATTTCACCTGCTCCTCCCATTGTTCCCAACTCAATTCGTTCAGGAATGTGCGGTCGAAGAGGCGGGCACTCCATGTGGTCCATTTCATACTCTGGATCTCCGGGCCGTAGGTCTGTAACTGCCGGAGAAACGGGAGCGTTTGCCGCGCAATGTTGGTCAGGAAGCCGTCGTAGCGCGAGAACGCCTGATCGCGGTCGCGGGGAATAGGGCGGTAAATGATGGTACCGTCTTTTTGCTTGGTCGAAGCCCAGGCCCACTGGTCGTCGTGGCGGTCCCAGTCGCCGACAACAAAATCGAGCAAACGCGTGCGGATGGCCCATGATTCATCGACTTTGTTTTTACTATTTTCCAGCAATGCTTCCACCAGTTCCGGCGTACTGACGATCTTGTCGGGATTGCCGAAGAAATCGGCATTCTTCCATCTCTTACCATCGGCCCGCTCTTCCACGAGGTTCATAGTACCGCCGAAAAGGCTGTTGAATGTGCCCAGCCCGGGTTGGGCCGGCACGTAATACATTCTGGGGTTGGTGTGGTAGACATTGATTGCTCCCGCCAACGCAGGCATATTCAACGGCGCAAACGGGTTTGTCGACAGAAAGTTATCCTCCACCAGGTATTGCGCCGCAATCATCTGGTTGAACGGAAAAGGCAGAAACCGGCTCACATCCTTGGTAAGGCCGCGCATGGCGTACTCCCGGCCGTCGCCGTCGCGGAGGCGCAGCGAGTTGGTCTGGTTCCCCCCGCCCTGCTTGATGGGGATTACACCGCCTTTGTAAGTAGCCAGGTCGAGCACCGGGAAACGGTATTGTTGGAGGTACAATGGCCGGTAATGTTCTCCGAGCATCGCCTTATGGATCTTGCCGATCGGCTTTACCTCGTTACTGACGATAAATTTCGTGGTCGAATCGGCGTGCTGATTGTACTCGGTAAATGCGATGGTCGAATCCGGTATATCGATCTGCTGCTTGTCCTTCACTTTGCGTTGAAAAACCAGCTTCGCATCTTTGCCGTCGGGCGTTACTTCCCAGAATTTGGCCCAGGTTTCGCCGCCCGCGTAGAAGCTCAATGTCGAAAACCCGAGTTTGGAAGAAGAAAACATGGAGCCTTTCCCAAGACTTACCGGACTCACCTTCGAGCCGCTTCCGCTTACGATAAACTCCTGCCCGTCATTCTCGATAAATTCCAGTGCATGCTCATGCCCGCTCGCGAAGATGAACTTGCCGTTCTTCTTCGCACCCGCCAGTATGGCCGTGCGCAACTCCTTATAATGCTTGTTGGCCACATCCTGCCGTGAACCGATCGTCGCACGGAACAGCGCGCTGAGGCTACCGAGCACTGGCAGTGGAATATATAGCTTCGGGTTCAGTTCGGTAAGCGGGAAAATATGCTGCTTGATAGTGAACCGTCCCCCGTGCGGGCCGTAGGTATAAGGCGGGTGGTGCATCGCGATCACGACGTGCTTGTTGCGGTATTTGCGTACCACATTCTCCCACACAAACCGGAATTGCTCGCGGTTTCTGATCTCGCAACCGTCATTGATTTTCTGGTCCCGGTCCCAGTCGGTAAGCCACCATTGCGAATCGGCGACGATGATCACGACATTGTCGTTCAGCTCCACCACTTCCGGGCCGGAGCACCCGTTCAACGGCAGGAAATAATCCTCATACTCCTCCTTGTCCTTCTTGCCGCGGCTTTCGTTGATATGCTTCTGAACATATTTCTCCTGCCGTTTCAAACCCTTCACGCCCCAGCCCCGCCAGTCGTGGTTACCGGGCAGGAAAATCGGATGTCCTTTGAAATCTTCAAGTGTTTCGAGTTGAGAATTGATACGGAATTCCGCCACTTTGCGCGCAGCAGAGTCCTCCGAAGGCGGCATACCCGATTCGTAGATATTATCCCCCAAAAACAGTATGGAGCTGTTTTTCGACTCGGTACCAAGCTTTGTTTTGAGGTATTCCAAAACCGGCGCACGGTTTTCGGGCGAATCGTTGCCCGCGTCGCCGACGAGGTACATGGTATGCTTCAGTTCTAATGCCGGATCGGGCGAAACCGACTGCCATTGTGCACCTTCCTTCGAAAAACGGGTTTTATAGCTCGCGCAGGATGATACGCCTGCCACAACTGCCCCTAATGTGAGTAAACGGAGTAAATATCTATTCATAGGATGTCAGCAAAGGCCCTACCGGCCCGATTTTCTGAATTTGAGCACATTCCCGCTGAAAAGGTCGTCGCCTTCATTGGAAATATAAAGGTTACCCGCGTTGTCGAATGCAATGCCCTCCGGCTGGATAAACATGTTGCTGTTGAGATGATGGACATCCCTCACCTTCCATTGCCGGTCGGTAACAACCACCATCTGGTTCACCGCCGAAATAATGTACCATTCCATCGTAATCGGATTCCGCGCAATGCCCGACGGCCTGAAACCACGCGCTACCTTACCGGTAATCGCTTTGATTTCGTCCACATTAATCGCAAACCTGCCCGATTCTGCAATGACCGAATCCGGCCCTGTTTTGAGGATATAGCCCGAAACGCTGTTCTTCGAGTTGTCTCCCGCACAATTCTTGCAAATAACAAACAGCTCTCCCGTACCTTCGTCGCCATACATGCCTTCGTATTCACCTTTGGGCAAAATACCTTTCACTTCCGATACTCCCTCCGGCTCCTCGAAAACCGCCTCGGCCATGGGGAAAGTATAAATGGTGCCATTGCTTTTCAGGATGTAAGCGCGGTCGTTGATAATCGAAACGTCTTCATAATCACCCTTCTTACCAAATTTGGCATGCAGTTGCTTCGGCACGTCCCAGGCCAGCCTGAACAGCTTGCCATCCTCGTCCTGGATCGCATAGATCGTATCGCTCTGTCCTTTATCGAATGCAATACCCGAAACCTCGAAAAGACTTTCGGGCAGGTTGAATTTTTCGGGTTTGTTGAAATCGTATTCACGGAAAATTTCCGTCTCTTTTTGCGTTGAGTTGCAGCCGGCAGCGAGCAAGCCCGCCAATGCAATAGCCGCCAATGCCGATCCGTATTGTTTTTTCATCAGAATGTCTTTTTATAATTCTCGACAGTACCCGTCAGGTATTGGTAAATGGCCTCCTGCGAGCGTACGCCCCCGGGAAGCGTCGTAACGGGCGCATTATGCAGTTTCTCGTCGATCCACACGGCCTGCACGGTATCGTCCCATTGCAGGGCGAGGATATCGGTGAGCTGTTTCTTCAAATCTTCGTGGTAGATCGGGAAGCAGACCTCGATCCGCCGGTAAATATTGCGGTTCATCCAGTCGGCAGAGCCCATAAATACCTCGGGCCGGCCATTGTTATGGAAAATGAAAACACGGCCGTGTTCGAGGTAGCGGTCCACAATGCGCTTGATGCGGATGTTTTCGCTCTGACCGGGAACGCCGGGCACCAGCCTGCAAATGCTCCGCACGATCAGGTTAATGGTAATACCCGCATTGGAGGCTTCGTACAGTTTATTGATCAGCACCTCCTCTTCCAGGTTGTTCAGTTTAATGGTAATACCCGCGGGCTGGCCGTTTTGGGCATTGGCAATTTCCCTGTCGATCAGCTCAATGAACCTGTTCTGCAAATTGAACTGCGCCACCAGCAAATGCTCGAAGCGCATTACATCGATCTTCTCCGGCTTTTTCTTTTTACGTAAAAATCCGAACAGCTGCTCCACCTCTTTCAGCATGGCCGGGTGGGCGGTAAGCAGGATATGGTCGGTGTAAAAGCGGGCGGTACCTTCATTGAGATTACCCGTCGCAAGCAAACCCAGGTGGGAATGCGTTTCGTGTTTCCGCTTCACCAGCGCCAGTTTCGCATGGACTTTCAATGCATTGACGCTGTGGATGATCTTTACACCCGCGGATTTCATCTTCTTCGCCCATCGGATATTGTTCGCCTCGTCGAACCGCGCTTTCAATTCGACGAGTACCGTCACTTTCTTGCCGTTTCTGGCCGCGGTAATGAGCGCGTGGGCAATCTTGGAATCGTGTGCCACGCGATACATGGTCGTGTAAATCTCCTGTACCGAGCGGTCTATCGCAGCTTCGTTGAAAAAACGGAGAATGGTATCGTAAGTCTGGTAAGGCGCGTGGACCATCAGATCGCGGCGGGTCAGGGCCTCAAACAATGTCTCCGGCTCTTCGAAACCCTCCAAATGTTGGGCTGCGGGCCAGGCCGGGTAGGAAATCGACGAAGAAGCGACAGGCAACGCCGACAGGTCTTTCAGGTTATGATAGCGCCCGCCTTCCACCAGCGACGCTTTTTTCAGATCAAACACATTCACAATGTATTGCAAATGCCGCAACGACAAGCCGGGCTCATAGAGCAACCGCGTTGCCAGGCCGAAGTCGCGCTTACTGAGCTGCTTCTCCACTTGCTCCGCCATATCCTCACCGTCTTCATCGAGCAAGTCCAGCTCCGCGTCACGAGTCACTTTGATATTGAACGCTTTGATATCCAGCGCATCCGGGAAGAGCACCGGCAGGTTACAGCGGATCAGGTCTTCGAGGAAGATAATGTACTCGCCATCGGGCTGCCTGATTTTCACAAACCGGTCGAGCTGGGGTACGGGGATATTGACGAGGGCAATTTTCTCCTTGTCGCCCGGCAATTCCAGCACGACAACAATGTAGATCTGGTTGTTCTCGGGGAAAAAAGAAGTTTTGTCATTCAAATAAACCGGCTGCAAAAAGCCTGCTATTTGCGTATAAAAATAGTGGCGTGCAAAAGCGGCAATCTGTTCGGAGACAGGTTCTTTATAAAAAAAATGAAACCCCAGCCGAGCCAGCGCCGGAATGACCGATTTCGTGAGAATGCGCCCGAACTCGTCCTGCTGCCGGTTCACGGTTGCCTCCGCTTCCAGGAATGCATTATTGGCAGCATCCTGCAAGGCGTTCTTTTGCAGGTAAGGCATGCGTACCCGGTAAAATTCATCGAGGTTGGACGAATAGATCGACAAAAACCGGATCCGTTCCATAAGCGGGACGGCTTCGTTCGCAGCTTCCATCAATACCCTTTCGTTGAAGGAAAGCCAACTGATATCCCGGTTGAAATAGCGGAACGCTTCCATAAGTCGGCGGATCAGTGTTCGAAGAAAATGGAGGCAATCACAAACGCGACCACGGAAATGACGATGCCAAACATGAATACGTTATACGCCACCCGCAGCAGCCGGTATTTCCTGCCCAACACGACTCCCTGCGAATAAACGTCTTTCGTAAGGCTGCCATACAGAAAATCCCGGTCGTTCATCATGGTTTGCATGCCCTTGGAATACTCATTGAACGACATCCGGTAGAAATTCCCAAAAAACAGCAGGTTTACGCTTTTGGCGTCGATATCGTCCTGCGTGAACGTGCCGCGCGGGATCGTGGGGCGCGTGGAGAGAATCGAGAACACCATTGTGACCATACATACTGTGAGCAGCATCATCGTCGGGAGGATGAGGTACGCATTGTCTTCGAGCTTGCGTACGAGCACGCTCAAGAGCACCGAAATGATGATCGACGTGGTGGTGATCATGATATGCGCCTTGTTATCGGCCATGTCGCTCAGGCGCTGATGGTTGTTGGAACTGATCCGGAACATGGTTTCGATGCCCTTGTCCGGCCGGTCGTCCTTCCTCTTTTTGCCTTCGGCTATTTCGGGAATGAATGTTTTTTCTTCTTTATGCCGGGCTACCGGCAGCGGTTCTGCGGCAGCTATTTCGATGGCTTTGGGCACGGCGTCTTCCTCCTCTACTTTTTCCTGCGAAGCTGCCAGGGTTTCTTCGAGCAACTTCTGCTTCAATTTGTCGAGGTTCTTTTTCTTTTGCTTGTCGAGCAGATCACGGCAGTAATCGGTCTGGTATTCGTGGTTTTCAAGCAGTTTAATGGTGCTTTTCCGCCATTCGGTCTTATCGATCTTTCTTCCCAACCGATGTTCAGCCTCTTTTCTGACCAGCTTATTCCAGTCGCTGAACTCGGGCGTGCCCAGATGGTACAGATCAGCGTCGCACACCACCTGCTGCAAAAAATTAGCCGGCTTTTGCGGCCATACCGTCGCCAGAATGCAACCTTCCACCTCTGCGATCACGTCCTCATCCACCTCTTCCGAGCGGAGAAACTCGGCGGCCATTTCGGCGCCGCGCTTTTCGTGGCCCGCCGCCTCACCGGTGCTGTAACCCGTATCATGAAACCACGCGGCCGTTACGACGATGAAAGTCTCCTTGTCCTCCAACCGGTAATGGTTGGCGATCTTGACGGCATTCCCCACCACCGACTCCGTATGAACGAGGTTGTGGTAGCTCAGCTGCGCCAGCGCCTTGGTACCGAAAAAATGGTGGACGTGATGCTTAACCTTGTCGAGCCGATGGTTATAGTTCATAGAACGTTCAGTTATGATGCTTCGTTAATTCCAGTCCGATTCCAGGTTCACGCCCACACGGAGCGCTTTGAGACCCGTAACTCCCTGCAAGTCTTCGAGATCGAAGAACTCCAGGTCATCCAATAAAGTATTTTTTTCCTGCAAATACCGGATATAGCCTACATATTCTTCGGCCGACTTGCTGTTGAAATAGACCAGCGCGATCTTGCCCGGTTGGGTAAGCCGCTCGCCGGTACCTTTCACGTGCACCTTGTCGATCCGCTTCTTGATCACCTGGTACCGGATGTTATAGGCCCCTTCTACGTCGAACCGCCGCTCGTCGTCCCGGAAGCTGATATCAATGCTGCCCGAATTGATGAAGATCAGCTGCGTCGTTTCCAGCGGCTTTTCCAGCTGCGGGATGAGCGAGTTCGTAATGCGGGCAATGGCAGCCATAGTTGTCAGCTGCCAAAGGCGGATATTTTTCAAGTAAAGTTCGCTGAAACGCTTTTCCGGTTCAATGGACTGGCCAATGTAAATATCGTATTCGATCCCGTCCGTGCGGAATTTTTCGAAATAGCAGGGGTATGATTCCTGGATTTCGTTACGGAACAGATCGAGGTAGAGGTTCACGGACGAGTTGATCGCCTGCATCGAAGCTTCCAGCTCACGGCGGTTGGCAAATGCGGAGCCATGGTCCTCATCGATCATCTCGAAATACTGGTCGATACGGTTGCGCAGCACGAGTTCGCCGGGATCCATCGTGCCGGAGCCGAACATTTTCAGGCTCTCCTCCTTGAAATGCTGCAAGAACGGGTGCGCCTCGTTTTCCAGGAAATCCCGGATCTTCATTTCGTCGTTATCGGTACTTTCGTCGGTGATCTCCGCGATCCATTTCCGGCATTTGAAGATCATCTCGTCGGCCAGCCCGAAACCGAGTTTTTGTTTAAGAACAGTAAAGGTTTCTATCAATACATTGAATTGAAGACGAAGATCTTCCCTGAGTGCTGCATTTCTTTCAAGAGTGGAATTCCGGATGTCGATCGCCCCGTACAGCGGGAATACGTTCCGGAACTGAATGCCTTCGATTTCGGCACTCTGCGGGTTAAGCGCCTTATCGCGGATATAATGCCAGGCGGTTTCACGGAAACGCCACTGTACCGCGGGTTGCAGCGACGTAAACTTGTCGCGGATCACATTGTCGATCTGCAAATTGAACTCGTCGATGTAGTTGGTCATCATCTGCGCGATCCACGGCAAGGCGACGTCCAGCTTCGCCAGCAGACGTTCATCGATCGATTTCTGTTCTTTGGAATACACTTCCAGCACGCCTACCACTTTGTTATCATGGTAAACGGGCAGCAATGCATAAGCCTCCACGCCGTCATTTTGCAGAATACGGATGAAATCCTGCTTTTTCGGGTCTTCACCGCCCAGGTTGCGCAAGAGCAGCGTTTTCGGCGCTTCGAAATACTGGGTAGCCATATCAAGATACGTCTGCTCGGCCATGTCGTTTTCTGTGGCGGCACTCATGAGCTTGCTGAACAGGATAGAGCTCCGGTCGAAGACCAGCTTGTTATTCACCCGCAGCACAGCCATCAGCCCGAAGTCGACACCCGGGTTTTCGACCAGCATTTTCAATGCGCCTGCCACGTAGTTGAAATACGTTTTGGGGTCATAGGAAGCTCGATCGAGAATGGTATTCTTGATATTTTCGACGGCGTGTTCCGCCGTAACGTCATTCAGCGTGATTACCGAAAAGCCCTCGAAATGGAATAGGCTATGCGGCAGCATCGCCGAAAATACATTGATATCGAAATTCTCCTGTAATTCGGAGCGCAGCGTATCGAGGTCGAGCTCGGGGAGGCTGCCTTTGGCATATACTTCGCAAAAACGGTTATCGATATGCACCCGGTAATACTTTTGCAGCCCCGATTCGTCGTCTTTCAAAGTAATAATCATATCCGGGTGGTGCAGCGGCGGAAAATGGTAGAGCTTTTCCAGGATGAAGGAATAGAGCATCTGCATCTTCTGCTTGTAATTGACCCCGCGGTCCTCGATGAGGTCGCACCGGATATTGCCATCCTGCTGGAAAAGCAGGCTATAAAAACCCGACGTGCCGTAAAAAACAATAGGGCTGACGGGAGCACTCAACGCCCAGAAAACTTCCTTTTCGTTGGCGATAGGTGGCATGAGCATGCCATAGATCAAACTCAGTTCTTCCTTGTAGTTGGTGACTTCCGATAGCGGAATATCCTGACCGAAAGCCGGATTGGCTTTCAGTTTGTCAAGAACCAGCGAGAAAAATGTCTTTTTGACCGTTTCTTCCTGATCGATTTTACTTTCCAGAAAGTTGATGAAGCTCCGGAAAGAAATGGATGAGTCAAGTTTCTGGAGACCGTATGGTGTGTTTTGAGTTACATCAATCGTGATCGGTTCCATTATTTGGTTTTTTGCACACTGAATGAATGCTCTGATGGCTTTCGGTTACTAAAATTCAGTGTTTTTTGTCAAACTGCCAACGATAAACGTTGAATTACGGTTCCATTAAACCGATTCGACCTTTTCCTGCGTTACCGAAGGCTTGATGATCATTCGCAGGGACTGATCCTTGGTGAAATAGGCGATCATCCAGTTGTAAAGCGTTTTCATGCGATTACGGTGGTTGATCAGCGATATGAGGTGTATGAAAAGCCAGGCCAGCCAGGCGATCACGCCTTTGAAATGTACTTTCGGCGAAGGCAGGTCTACCACGGCTTTGGCGCGGCCAATAATGGCCATCGAGCCTCTGTCATTGTATTTAAATGCATGCAACGGCTGGTGCTCGGCGATCAGCTCGAAGTTGCGGGCCAGGTTCTTGCCTTGCTGGATCGCTACCTGCGCTACCTGCGGGTGCCCGTTCGGGAAACCGGCGTCGGTAGTTTGCAAACAGCAGTCGCCGATTGCATATATATTGTAGGTGCTGTTAACCTTGTTGTATGCGTCCACGAGGAGCCTGCGCCCCCGTCCGTAGGCTTCCGCAGGAATGCCTTCGAAAACCCGGCCCGTAACCCCGGCCGCCCAAATAAGCGTTTTCGCCTCTATGCTGTCGCCTTCGGAGAAGTAAACCTTGTCGTCCACAAAATCGGATACGTGGGTATTGAGACGGATCTTCACGCCGAGCTTGCTCAGGTCGCGGTAGGTATCTTCCTGCGACTCATTGCTCATCGGGGAGAGCAACGCCTCACTACCATCTACCAGGTATATTTCGCTGCCCTTTCCGGCCAGCTCGGGATATTCCTTGCGCAGAATACCATTGCGCATTTCGGCAAACATCCCGGAGATTTCCACGCCCGTAGGCCCGCCGCCCGCGATCACGACCGTGAGCAGTTTCTTGATCTCCGCCGGATCGGTACTGAGTGTGGCCTGCTCCATTTGCATCAGCAGCTTGTTCCGCATACTGATCGCATCCTCGAGCGTTTTCATCGGCGTTGCATTACGCTTCACATTCTCCATCCCGAAGAAATTCGTTTCCGCGCCGGTCGCGAACACCAGGATATCGTAGGCCAGCTCGCCGTTATGCAGGATGATCTTGTTTTCCCCCGGGACCACTCTCTGCAACTCCCCCAACCGGAAGTGAAGGTTTTCCTTTCCTGAAAAGAGCTTTCGGAACGGGTAACTGATACTCGATGGTTCCAGGAAGGCCGTAGCGACCTGGTATATCAGCGGCGGAAAGAAGTTGTAGTTATTCTTGTCTACCAGTGTTACCTCAAATTTCTCGCTCTTTGCAAGGTCCAGCGCCAGGTTGACACCGGCAAATCCTCCTCCTACGATTACAATATTCATGGTGCTTAATTTATTAGGGGGTTAATGAAATGTGTGATGCTTCGGGGTAGGTTCAGGAGGCGCAACCAATAGTGTGCCAATGCGTTAATTTTGGATGGCGTTTTATAGTAAAACGCCATCCCTTTTATTTCAGGCCATGCTGTCTGTCATCTTTCCGGATTTCTTCAAATACCTTACATAACCATACAAGGCCCCGAGTATCAGTACGATCACAGCAAAAACGGCGATTCTGCTGTCCGGCTTGGGCACGATTTCCGGGTATTTGAAAATCAGTATGGCCACAATGCCTATCAGCCACACCAGCAATGTATTATACTCTTTTAAAAGCCAGCGTTTATAATTGAAACGCATGTCTTTGAATGTCTCCGAAATACCGGCCGGATTGATCAGCCAGCGGTTCACCCGACTGCAATACGCATCGAACTGCGCACCGAATTTATTTCTCAGAAAGTTCTCCTCGGCCAGTACAATCGCCTGATAGATAAACAAAAACAGCGGCATTACGATTCCGACGTAGATCAGCGAGTTGGCAAGAATGCCCACGCCCAGCAACATCAGTATATTCCCCACATACAGCGGGTTACGGCAATGCCGGAAAATCCCTTCGGTCACCAGTGTTTCGGCATACACCTTTTTATCGCGGCCCCCGCGGATAATGTACGCGAGGCCGATGGTGATGCCGCGGATGAGCTCTCCCGAAAACGTCACCAGCAATCCGAGGATCACCGGGTACAGGTAATAGTGTGCTCCGAACTGCTCAGGCGAAAAAATCGGCGGCGACGGCACAAACAGCAGCAGGTACAGGATGATAAACAGGTTATTTCTGTACTTGAAAAAGAAGTTACCGATCGCGATCATGATTTTTTATAAGCTATCATTCCTGAAAAATTGTACCACTTGAAGAAAATTTCGCAGTCGGCGAAACCGGCCTCTTTCAGCAGAAGCATGTTTTCAGACAACTTGTAAGGGATCAGCACATTTTCGAGCGCCTCCCGCTTCTGGGATATTTCGAGCTCGCTGTAATGGTTGCGCCGCTTATAGTTGTAATAGTATTTAATAAAATCACGATTGAACACGCTGCTCTCCGCGAGCACTTTCTCTACCAGCAGCAGCACG
This sequence comes from Dyadobacter jiangsuensis, assembly GCF_003014695.1. GTDB lineage: Bacteria > Bacteroidota > Bacteroidia > Cytophagales > Spirosomataceae > Dyadobacter > Dyadobacter jiangsuensis. The sequence continues at coordinate 74,795 of NZ_PYAS01000010.1, forward strand.
CCGCCGGGGTTCAATCCTTCATAAATGTTTCTCAGAAGCCTTTCGCGGTACAATGGCCTTACAAATTGCAACGTAAGGCAGAGTATCACGACAGAACCGTTGGAAATCGGAAGCTGCTGGTGCAAATCGCCCGCGACAAGGTCGTAGGGCCTTACAAAACCCGCTTCTTTCAGCTTCACGTCGCATTTGTCGAGCATTTCCTGCGACTCGTCGATCCCGATGAACCGGATGTCCGAGGGAATGAGCTGGTCCAGACCGATCAGCGTGGTGCCGGTAGAGCACCCCAGGTCGTACACAAATGTTCCTTCTTTCACGTGGTCGGCAGCGATCTCGGCGAGCATCCGCTGCATCTCGTTGTAATAGGGTACTGACCTGCTCACCATGTCGTCAAAGACATTCACCACCGTAGTCCCGAACTTGAAGTCCGAAACTTTTGTGATTTCATCTCTGAAGACCTGGTCTAAATTCTCACTTCCAAGGTTCTTCATAAGTTAAAGTTACAGAGTTAGATTGAGTTAGATTTTGAGGCGCGCTTTTCGTTGGAGTCGAAAACCCTGTCCCAAATATCTGAACTTACACCGTAACCTTTACTTGCATCTGAATAGTGATGTTGCATGTGATGCTTTTTTAATTTCTTCCAGAACCCGGATTTGAAATTGGCATGATGCAACGCATAATGGCTCATATCATAAAATAGGTACCCGGCCATGAACCCCGCATAGAAGGCTGCCACATAATATTCACTCAAAAAAAGCGTGAACAAAAAGTAGAAGCCCGTGGCCAGCGGAATGCTCACCGAAGGCGGCATTACCAATCGCTTGGCGTCATTGGGGTAGTCGTGATGCACACCATGAAAAATGAAATGGATGCGCTCCATGAACTTGCCGCGGGGTGTAAAATGAAACACGAACCGGTGCATAAAGTATTCGGTAAAAGTCCAGAAGAACAGTCCTCCGAATACCGTACCTACAAAATTGTACCAAAGCATCTCTCCCGGCCCCAATGCTTTCCAGGAAAAGTAGCTGATCACCGGTACGAAAATGAAAAGCGGCACTGAATAATGTACCTTCGAGAATGCTTCCAGAAAGTCACTTTTAAACATCCTGGAAGATTCCGTTGCGTTGGAGACATAGTTTTTAGGCATGTCAGGATGGTTTTATTCGCTGAATAATGGTTTTACCGGTGGCAATCTCGGTGCCTTTGAGCTCGATGTAGAGCACGTTCGGTGACCAGAAAGTACCGCCGTCGATCCGGATGAATACCCTGCTCAGGATGCATTCCTTCTTATCGATGCTGGTATAAACATGGTATTCATTCCGGGTATCCCTCCGCAGGTAAAGCGGCAATTTCGAATACGCCACCGAACGGAGTTCGTAAGTAGCATTGCCGATCGCCTTTGAATTGATACCGTAAGCAAATTTCCGCTGCAAATAATTGAGCTCCTTGCGTACCCCGCCTTCCGGATAACGGATCCAGAATGTATTCACGGGGTTCTTTTCGCTGATTTTTCCTTGTTTGTCGACGTTAAGCTGGTAACAGATTGTATTCGTATTCGGGTCACGCTGAATGTAAAAAAGCAATCCGGGAACGTTGTTCGGGACCGGAAACTCGTCCGGGTCCGTGGCCGTTGTGCCGGCTTTTTTGTCTGTTAACCCTCCTGCATACGAAACAAGCGTCAGGCTGAGCGCCATCAGAATGTTGAGTACGTATTTCATGACTTTAATTCAAAAACTACATTCAAAAAATGGCTTGTGCGATCATCTCACGGTCGCATTCGCCGTACTGTAATACTTCCTGCACCATTTCGGCATCGCCGGAAAAAGGCCCCGACGACTGGATTTTCAGCGTCGCCATCGCCGCCCCGAATTCGCCTGCTTCCTGCACGCCCGCGCCCTTCACGCGCTGGCTCAGGTAGCCGGCCATATAGGTGTCGCCGCAGCCCGTCGCGTCCACGACGTCGGTTGGCTTATAGGCCGGAATCTGGTAAAAATGGTCGTCCTTATAAATTAGTGAGCCTTTGCTGCCCAGGGTAATGATGACTTCCTTTACCCCCAGATTGGCGAGATATTTCGCACCTTCGATCACGTCGCTCGTGCCTGCTACCACCTCCATTTCGAACTCGTTGGCTTTGAGGATGTGGATGTAGGGCAATGCTTCTTTCTTATCTTCCCAGTCTTTGTACAGCACCTTCTGGTCTTTCACATAGCGCAGGTAACCCTGGATGTCCAGCGAAACCTTGCCTTTCGCGGCCAGCATTTTGATCAGGTCCACGGTAATGTCGTCCGAAAGCAATGGGCCTAAATGGAAGTACTTTGCTTCGATGGCCGGCATTTGAGAGACAGTGAATGGAGCTGCCTTGTGCAGCACATTCTGCTCGCGGTGGTCCTGGTTGGCGCTGTAAATGTTTTCGAAATAAACGGTGTAGGGGCTGTTCTGGGAAAAAACTTCGATGTTCTCCTCCCGCAGGCCTGCAACGATATGGCTTTCCTTCTCAGCCAATGCCGTTACGAGCATATAGCGGACGTCGAACTGCCGGAGCGCCTTCGAAAAATAGAACGAAGTGCCCCCGGGCATATACTTGACAGACTGGGCAGTAACTACTTTATCCAAAGTGATATGCCCGATGGTACAAATGTCGTACATGGTACTTTTCATTTATTTTCACCAGGCATTAAAATGCCTGGCCAAAAGTTAATTATTAACCCAGGTTTTTAATGGTGTCAGCCACCTGGGCGAAATCTGTAATTTCAGCATCGGCGACCGATGCCTGCATTTTGGTATCTTCTTCGAATCCCGCCACATTCAGCCAGATCGCCTTCGCGCCTGTTGCCTTTGCAGGCAGAATGTCTTTGGAATAGGAATCGCCTACCGCCACGCATTCCTGCGGAAGAAAGCCCTGCGCTTCCACGCCCAACTGCCATATCGCGGGGTCGGGCTTCCGGACGCCGACCACTGCCGATTCGACGACAGCCTGGAAATAATGCGCAATGCCAAATTCCTTTAATACGCTATTCAGGTTTCCGTAAAAGTTGGAAACCATCACAAGAGGGTATCCGGCGGCGAGGTTTTCTAGTACCGGCGCTGCCTTTTCAACACTAGTGCGTGCGACGCGGTCACATTCGCGGGCGATGGCCTCGATGGCCTGGCTGTCCAGCTCGTATCCGTTTTCTTTCAGATAGCCAAACTGCTGCTCCACTTTGAGAAACAGCACATCATAAAACACATGATGCGGCTGGATGATCGGATGGATAGCCAATGCCCTCTCGCCAAACTTGTATGCACTCGCAAATGCTTCTTTGTCAACCTTTACATGATTATGCTGATACGCATCCCACAAAACATTGGCCCAATGCAAGCCATTTGTATCGATTGTACCGCCATAATCAAATAAAATTCCTTTAATCATTTTTATCAGTTTCCAGGGATTGAAATCCCTGGCTATTAGATTTTTATATCAATTCTTATTCAAAATATATCTGCCAGCTTCATTTATTGCACTAGCTTTTTTGCTTATAGCTAGCTTCTGGTCAGTTGTCTAAAGACAACTGCAATAGATTTTGCCTGTGCATTACAATCCAGAAGCCAATCCCCTTGCCCCGGTCTTTAGCCCGGGGATAACAGATAAAGATCACTGGCTAATGGGCACTGGTTCCAGTTCTGTACTGTCCAGCTGCTTGTTTTTTGTTTTTCTATTAATAAGAGCTAATCCAATAATAATCCAGACTATCTCCCTGATCCTCAATACAACCCCTATAAAAATCCCCTGCGCCGCAGGCAATCCCACACTTCTCAATGCCAATGCCAGGCCGCCTTCGCGGGTACCGAGCTGCATCGGAAAGAAGAAAATCAGGTTCGCGAACAGCGACGAGCCGGAGCTTACAATCAGCGATTGGGCCAATGTCATTTCCATTCCGATGGCGTGGGCCGTGAAATAGATTTCCAGACAGCCGATTACTCTTCCCGCAAATTCATAGAACAACGAAACGTAGAATGCGTTCCTCCGATCCGAGTACAACACCCGGATTTGCTCATCGACTTCATAAAGCGTTTCCGCATTTTTAGTAGCGAATTCGCAGGCTTTGTTTTTGATAAAAGGCACCTTTTCCAGCAAGCGGAACGTGCTCACAGTAAAGCCTTTTTTATATACATTAATAAACCAATACCCTAGCACGAGCCCCACCACCAGCAGAATACCGCAACCGGCCAGCATTACGTCGCTCAATGGGACCACCGCCACAATCAGCACAATTGACACCAGCCAGAACAGCACGTGCGAAAACATGTGCATCAGGCTGTACAGCAGCACCGAGGAAGTCGCCTTCTGAATGCCGAGCGTCGGTTTCAGCTCCATGATGCGGTAAGGTTCGCCGCCTAATGCCACGAATGGCGTAATGTAGTTGATCGCATAACCCGAGATCGTCAGCCGCAATACCGACCAGAACGACATATTCGTTTCCGGCAGTTGCGGTTCGCGGATGATCGCGCGGAATGCGAGGGCATTCAGGATGTAGATCACCAGCCAGCTACCGATCACCGGCAGGAACCAGATGCCCGTACGGTTGATATTTTCCCAAATCACGAGCAACCCTGTGCCATAAATCATATAGCCCAGCGAGAAAATTCCGATTGCCATGAAAAGGGCTTTGTACAACTTGCTACCCATTGTATTTGCCGGCGGTTATCTCCTTGTAAAAATGGTTGCTTACCTGCTCCTGCTTCACGATCATGTAAATCAGGATCGGGTTCAGGACGAAAATGTCAAAAAAGAAATAGATCCACGACTGGTCCAGGAACAGCCAGAGGAACAGGAATATCACCCGGGTATTGAACTGGACGATATTGGTATATTTCATCAACGGCTTGTTCTGCGCGCGGAAATCGGTAATGAGTTTCGCGGGAAGGCCATTCTGGTACTTTTCCTTTACCACAGCCAGTAGTTTCTGCAATTTGGGCGAAAAGAACTCCTGCTCTTTGGTATAATTCAAATACAGCCGTGCCACGAGCTTCATGCCAAACTGCCGCGTCCAGCTCATTTCATCGTATTCTTTCTGCAAATCACGGCTGTTGTCGAGCTCACTGCCATTGGTGCCTTTGATAAAAAACAAATGCACGTTCCGGTAGTAATCCGCCATGGCCGACTGGATCATGTGTGACACGCCTGCCACCACGCCCGGTACCCAAATCCACGCCGTCCAACCCTCTTCCATGCTCCGCAAACAGATCGCAATGTGAATGGCGATGAACCAGAAATCGCCTGCGGCCCCGTCGAGAATGCGTCCCAGGCGGCTCTTATCGTTCGTCATCCGTGCGAGCTGGCCGTCGGCGCTGTCGAGCGAGTTGGCAAACATCAGCGACAACATCCCGAGCACGTTGATCCACAACTGCTGCGGATAAAACAATATCCCTGCCGCCACGCCGAAGAAAATACTGATAATCGTCACCGGGTTCGGGCGCAGGCCTACTTTGGCGCAAAACAATGCGATTTGGTAGCCGATCGGCCGGTAAAACCAGATGTCGATCTTCTCCTCGGTATCGTTCGATTTCAACGAATTCTCGAATGCCGAGGTTTTTTCGGGTTCTTCTGCCAATGGGCGGGGTGTGGTGGTTGTCTCCATTAATTGTTGTTCAAAAATCTTTGGTAAAGCCGGCCGGCAATATGCCCGGCAGCCTGGTCACGGCACGGTGCGAAACTGGGCCAATCGTTGAGGTCGATGATGCGAAAATCACCGTCTTTCCCGATAATGGCATCGCCCCCGTAAATATCGATCCCCACTACCCCTGCCGCTTCGTTGGCGGTATTCTGCAAACCTTCGGCGCTGAACGGGTAATACACCGAATTTCCGTTGATCTGCTGATACTCCGCATATTTATGGTGATTGGCGTCGTAGGGGTAGAACCAGAAAAAGAAATCCGTGCCCCTAACCCCGTAAAACTTCACCAAATCCCCCACCAAATGCTGGGAAATCACCGCGTCGGGGATTTCGCGCAATGCGTATTCCCGCAAAATATCCTTGGCTTCCTCGCGCGATGCGGCAAACGACACATCTTCCTTATGGATGGCGTGGAAATCGCCCCGTTTGATCCAGTAACCTTTTCCTTTGATCTGATCAAAAACTTCGTCTCCCTGGTAATCGGTCGGTACGATGTAGCTGTCCGCAACCGGGATATTGGCGTTATTCAATGCGTTGGTCAGATTGGTCCGGAAGCAGTTTTCAATACCGAATGCGGAGTTCAAAACCTGCGTGCCATTCCTTTCCAGTTCCTGTAACTTGGCCACGACCTGCTTTTGGCGTGCCATGGTGAAAATCTTGCTATAATTCACTGTTTCCATCGCCAGGAACTCATCTTCGCAACAGATGGTAATGCGGCATCCCAGTTTTTCGAGCTCTTTCGCCGTTTGGGAAAAAATCGCATCGTCGTTCCCGATATGGTTGGGCGAGAACTTTTTGTTTCGGTGCACGCCCAGAATTTCTAATTCGTTCATCTAATGGTGTTGACCGGCAAAACGCCCCGGTCAGTTAGTAATAAATTGGTGTCAGATCAGTGTGTGTCAATGCTTGCTATTAATAAACTACTTCGCCGCTCAGAAACAGCTCTGCCGTTTGGATATCGCTCACATGGTCCACGTCCACGATTTTGGTGAATGGGTAGGCTTTCAAATGCAAACCATCCGCTACCAGCTGCCGCTGGAAGTTCCGCATGCGGCTCACGCCATTTTCTACGGCCACATTCACTGTTTCGATCGCTTTCCGCCTGAGACAATAAATCCCGCCTGAAACAAACGGGGTGTCGGTACTATTATCATCAGTGAATGCAGTAATGCGGTCATCGTCGTCAACTGCTACGTAGAGCGGACTTTCGTCATCGATGAATGCAGTTACCGCCATCTGGCCTTCCAGATCTTTATTTTCAGCAAACTCGGTAATGAATGTGCTGAATTCCTCTTCACGGAAAACAGTATCCGTGGTAGTAAGGCAAACCTCGCTCAATTCCGGGTCACTTTTGAACAACTCGTAAACACTATGCAGTGAGCTCGGTGTGGTTTTCTTCACAATTTGAATCGGCAGGTTTTCACTCATGCCCATCAAATGCATTTCCAGCAGCGGCGACTCTTCGTTGATAATCACCAGAATTTTCTCCGCATTATTCCGCATGAAAATTCCGATCAGCCGGTCGATCAGCATTTCGCCATGCAGGCTCACCATAGGTTTCGGAAGTGTAAAACCTTCTTTCGCGAGTCGTGAACCCTCTCCTGCTGCTATGATTGCGTAATTCATGTCAATGTCTCTTTTAAAATCAATGCCCTAAAAATCAAGCCTGAAACGCGCCCGGATACCCCATTCCGATACGTTCGGGTTGTCGAGGTAGGTAAAACGTTTTACTAGGTCTACGCGCAACAGCTTGAAAATGTTGGCAATACCCACACTGCCTTCGATATAAGGCTCGCGCGACAAAGTATAAGTAATCGGCCGCCCCTGATCGTCGGTCGCAAAGCGGTACAGCGACGGGTTGAATGCCGGGTTGTTCTCATCCCGCAAGCCGCCCATCAAACCTTTGAAACTCACTACCTCTCGCAGTTTCAGCCTTTTCAGCAACGGTATTTTGTTGAACAGAAAGCCATTCAGGTAATATTGCACATCCAGGCTCGCATAATGGTCGCTCGCGAATTCCAGGAAGTTCATCAGGTTGTATGAATTCAGCTGGTAAGCGTACGTCTGGTTCGCGCGGTGGATCGTCAGCAGCGGGAATTGTATTTGTTTACCAAAAATATAACCGCCCTCCGCTGTAATATCCGCGAATCCGAACTGCGACAGGTAAAAGCGCTTCTGAATATTCAATGCCACGTTGTGGTAATTGTTTTCACCTTCAAAAACCCCTTTCAAACCCGCATTGTAGCGCAAGGTGAAAATCGGGTATTTGTTGATGATCGGCGTGCGGTACAACTTACCTTGATAGTATTGCTCATGCGGTGCATAGCGGAACTCGATATTCGCCTCGGTATTGTTCAGCGACATCGCGTTTTCGAGTTCCCCACCCTCGTTCAGGTGCTCGTAGCGCAGCACGCCCGCGGGAGTTTGTTTCCATTGGGTAAAACCGATTTTGTACGAAAAGCGGCTTTCGAACTCGCGTACGTATTCGAGTTTGTAAATATCATTGTACAACCACCGGTTATTATCCCCGCGTTTGAACGACAACAGGAAGTTATCCTCCTGCACAAACTGCAATTCCTGGCCCGGAATCTTTGTATCGCGCTGGTAGCTCGCCCGGATGTAATGCAGCGGGAAGTGGTATACCGATTTGTTATTGAATGAATAGGTACCGCTCAAAAAGTACTTCCATTTCCGGTCCTTAAAACCGTAAGCCGCGTAGGTTTCGAAATACACCCGCTTGCTCATGTCCGTAGTAGTACGGCCGCCGAAACGCAGGCGGAAACCCTCCACCGGGTTAAAGCTGTAAAATGTATTCACCGGCCCTACTTCCACGGCACCAAACGACTTGTAGCCGGAAAGGAAAAGCGTAGCAATGTCCATCGTGCGCTTGAACGACGGGATCGTTTGCAGCGTGTCGATATTCTTGTAAATATCCAGCTCGGTGCGTTCCAACGGAATATGCCGCTTGCTGGCCCAGAACGATTCGTTCGTTTTGATCTCCGGGTCATACACAATCTCTTCGCCCGGACCTCGGTAAATGCTGTCGGGGCGCGACTGGTTAATGGTATAATCCTTGAAATTCACCGTCCGCTGGCCATACAACCCGCCGTTCTTCTCGCCCAATGCAAATTCCATTGCGAGCGTCGATTTGTTCATGAAGTACCGGCCGTCGGCACCTTTCTCGAATTCCAGACGCGCTTCGAGGTCGCGCATGAAGTTGAGGTTAATGTCTTTGTTGACGGTCAGGTAGGCATTCTGTACACCGTATTTGCCATCGAGGGTAACATAAAGTTTCCCTTCAAAAAGCATGTCCGTTTTGTTCCGTGGTACAAAACCCAGCTCGATCAGCTGCGGCTCCGCGGTTTTAATGGTATCGCGGATAAAAAACTTATAAAATGTCGGTGCGGAGTTCGCGATCGGACTCAGCAACAGGTTGGTGGCGATGGAGATATCGTTGTCATAAATGTTGATATCTTCATACAAACGGTTGAAATAAGCGCTCAAACCGTCGTTATCCACAAACTTCGCGTCAAATTCGGCCCGGCGGTTGGCCAGCACGTATTGTTTCTTGTTGTAGGGGCTTTTACGGAAATAAATTTTCGACAGTTTTTCCTGAATGTAAGCCGGGAGCATATTCTTGCCACCCATTGCCGTAGAATCCTGGCTTTTGAACAAAAACTGGTAGTTCCGGAAAATGCGTTTGTCCTTGAAATCGTCGGACAGGTTGCTCAATGCGAGCGATATTTTTTCGTACTGTTCGTATTCTAAATAGTTGTTGCTCGACGGCTTGTTCTCATCCTTGTGCGCGATCACCTCACGGATGAGTTGTACCGCCGGATTGTCCTTGTTCCGGTACCGGGCCTTGGTTTTAACGGTTACCTCTTTCAGCATGGAAGCATCCACAGCCATTTTCACGTCGATCGTCTGGCTTACACCCGGTTTGATCGGCTTTTCAACGGCCATATAACCTACATAAGTGAATTTGATCGTCGAATGGTCTTCACGCAATGTCATTGCGTAACGGCCATCGGCGTCGGAGGCGGTCCCCATGGTTGTTCCCGGGATCAGGATCGACACGAACGGCAGGGTTTCACCTGTCTTGGCGTCTGTAACGGTACCTTTTATAGTTGTCGTCGACTGTGCGATGGCCATTCCCAAGCCGACCTGCAAAACGCTGATCACCAAGAGTGTATATAGCCATATCGACTTACTGATTGCTTTCATGTTGGAACGTTCGTCACGTGTTTGGGCTGCCCTCTGCTTGTTTGAAAATCATGTACGCTGCATACCTGCCGGCAGATTTACCGGCCGCAGCTCATGATCAAGCGGGTTCGATAGTTATAGCCACTTATTCTCCTTATACCAGGTCAATGTCTCTGCGAGGCCTCGGTGCAGATTATATTGCGGTTGGTAATGCAGGCGACTTCGGGCCGCATCTATGCTACAGATCCAGTTAGGGGCTGTGAGTTCTTTTAGTTTTTCTTGGTTTAAAACCGGTGTTGTTGATGAATTTGCATAAACAAGATCCAGGAACCGGGCGATCGTTTCGACGAGCAGCAGCGGCAGGTGCGTGCGGAAAATCTGCTTTCCGCTGATAGCCCTGAACTGGTCTGCCAATGCGTAACGGTCGTATGCCTGTCCGTCCGAGATATTGTAAACCGTAATCTCCTTCTCCGTTTCCCTCAATGCGGCCATAGTAGCCGTCACGAGGTCTGTTACATACACGAAACTCAACCTTTGCGGTCCTTTGCCGATGTAGGCATCGAGGCCTTTGCTGAGTGTTTTAAAAAGGACGAACAAGTCCTTTTCGCCGGGGCCATACACTGCTGTCGGGCGGATAATGCTCAGCGGCAGGCCATTCACTGTTTTCAGGTATTGTTCGGCCAGCAGCTTGCTTCTTCCGTAATCCGTCACCGGAACAGGCAAGGTTTCCTCTGTAATCGGCTGGGCCGCATTGTAAGCCGCGGGGCCTAGTGCCGCGAGGCTGCTCAAAAACACAAACCGCTTCAACGGAATATCCGCAGACACGGCAGCCTGCGCCAGATTCAGCGAATATTCCGCATTGACCAGGTTATAGGCAGCAGCGGTTTTGGCTTTTGTCACTCCCGCCGCGTGGATGATGTAGGTATAGCCTCCATCTTCCAGCAGCTTCGTCAATTTATCTTTGGAACTGAAATCAGCATTCACATACACGAGGTCCTGCGGATCTGCATCCAGCTTTTTCAGGAAACTCAGGTCGCTGCTCGGCCTCACCGCCGCATGTACTTCCATGCCCGCTTCGAGTGCCGCCGCTACCAGGTGGTAACCTATAAATCCGCTGGCCCCTGTTATGAATAGCTTTTCTTTCATATCGGTTTCTCAAACAATCTGTACCGCTTGTACAGCTTCCCATTGATCTGCTCGATGGCGTGGTTCATGAGATAATTCTCTTCCAGCATCCAAGAGCATTCCCCGCCCGTCACTTTGGTGCCGTAGGTGTTCTTGATAATGCGGCCGTACAAACAGGCTTCGATACCCATTTTGCGGTAGCCGTCGATCACCCCGAGCGTGAGTACGCGGATGCGCGTGATGTTCTTTTTGCCAAACAGTAACTTGAAAATCCCGGTCGGCAGCAAACGTCCACGCTTGATTTTGATCAGAATCTGGTTGATATCCGGAATACCAAGTATAAATCCTACCAGTTCAGCTCCTTTTTCAGCAACCAGACAGTACCTCGGATCAAGGATCATTTTCAGGTCCTTGGCCAGGTAATCAAACTCTGCCTCGGTAGTCGGTACAAAACCCAGGTTCTTGTCCCAGGCCTTGTTGTACACTTCCCGGATCTTCACGACTTCATTCTTGAAGTCTTTCAGATTAACCTGCCGGATGGTGATACCGCTTCTTTTAAGCCTCTCCTCCAACGCGTCGATCATCCGCACCGACTTGTCATTGGAATCCGCCACATTGATTTCGTAGGCCAGCAAATCGGTTTTCTTCGTCAAACCGGCCTTTTCCAGCAATGGCAGATAATAAGGCGCATTGTAAGGCATCATCGCCATCGGCGGCCGGTCGTAACCTTCGATCAGCAGACCGCAGGTTTCATTGGTTGATAAATTAACCGGCCCTACAAGCGTGTCAGCTCCTTTTTGCTTTACCCAGGCAGTGGCCTCCTGCAACAGGCCGTCCACCACCTTCTGGTCATTTACGGTATCGAAAAAGCCGAAAAAGCCGTCTTTTCGATTCGTAAATGCATTGTGGTTCGTATTATAAATCGCCGCTATCCTTCCGTTCACCTTGTCTCCGTCGTAGGAGAGAAATAGTTTCACCTCCGAATGCTCGTGGAACGGGTGTTTACCCGGTGTGAGCATGTCTTTTTGAGCAATGAACAGTTCCGGTACATAATTCGGATCGTGCTGATACAGATCATGCGGAAAATCAATGAACTTGCCTAATTCCTTCGGAGTGCTTACGGGGGCTATGCGGGTCATAGTCTTTGTCTTTCGATAATTGCGTCAGGACAAACCTCACGGTAAATGCGGGACATCTTATCCACTGCCTCCTCGATCTGGCCGAATGTATGCGTAGCCATCAGCGAGAAACGGATCAGTGATTGTTCCGGGCGTACCCCTGGTGAAACCACCGGGTTCACGAAAATCCCCTCGTCCTGCAATCTGCGTGTCATGATGAAAGTCTTCTCGTTGTCGCGGATGTACAGCGGCAGGATCGGGCTTTCGGTTGCGCCCAGGTCGAAACCATTCACGAGCAGCAACTCTTTCGCGTATCTTGTATTGGCCCAAAGACGCTCCATGTGGTGCGGCTCGGTTTCGATGATATCCAAAGCAGCCAGTGTGCTTCCTACGGATGCGGGCGTCATGCTCGCGCTGAACATGAGCGAGCGAGCGCGGTGCTTCAGGTAATCGATCACGGCTGCGTCGCCGGCGATGAAACCACCCAGGGAAGCCAGCGACTTGCTGAATGTTCCCATAATGAGGTCTGTCGTTTCGGTCAGGCCGAAGTAGGAAGCGGTTCCCGCTCCTTTGTCACCGATTACCCCAAGGCTATGCGCGTCGTCGACGAGCACGGTGGCATCGTATTCCTGTGCGATCGCATTCAGTTCAGGGAGTTTGACAATATCCCCTTCCATACTGAAAATACCGTCGGTCGCGATCAGCTTTACAGCTTCTTCCGGCAGGAGAGCGAGCTTTTTACGCAGGTCCTCCATGTCGTTGTGCTTGTATTTGATCACTTTCGAGAACGACAGGCGGCTTCCGTCGATAATGGAAGCATGGTCGCTTTCGTCGAGGATCAGGTAATCGTTACGGCCGGTGAGGCACGATAGTGCGCCCAAATTGGCCTGGTAACCGGTACTGAACAGCACTGCACCTTCTTTTCCTACATATTTGGCCAGGCGGCGTTCCAGTTCCTCGTGGATGTCGAGCGTTCCATTCAGGAAGCGTGAACCGGCACAGCCTGTTCCGTATTTCTGCGCTGCCTTTTGCGACGCTTCAATGATGTAGGGGTGGGAGGTTAGACCCAGGTAGGAGTTGGACCCGAACATCAGGACCGGCTTCCCGTTAATAATAACCTCTGTGTCCTGTCCGGACTCGATCGGTCTGAAAAAAGGATATACACCTTTTGCTCTTGCAATCGCCGGGTCTTTGAATTCGGCGATGCGATTATTTAAGATTTTACCCATAAGTAATTTGTGTCAGAATCAACAGCTTGTTTTAGTGGGGTGCCTACCGGCATCAGGCTGCGGCCTGATAAAGACATCAGGCAAGTCAGTTGGTATTGTAGCTATAATCTCCCATGTTAAATACTATTAGATCGTGAGTCTGGTTGTTTGATTTTTACGCTTGTTGACCCGTCATCGATTGCCTTTGAATAACTAATTTCTACCGTTGAGAAACTCCTATTTTGATTCGGCAATAATTCGGGTTAAGAGGTAAACCCCATACCGGGCCGACTAGTTCATTAAAATACCCGTTCATTTTGTATTTTTCGGGTAAAAAGAAAAAAAATGTTTTGCCCTGTTTCCGTACACAGACCTGTAACCACCAAGCTCTGACCGACTTTGCGTTTGCAGGAAAAATTTAAAGTGACCGGACAAAACATTAATTTTTTCATGTTGCCAGACTCAGTTTCCCTAAATTTCTTCCACTACAACGCTTTCCTGTACGTTAGCCGACTTCGCTCTCCACGTCTTCCACTTTTCGCCCAGCCTGTCCACCAGATAATATGCCATTGGCACGAGGTAAATGGTGAGCAGCATCGAACTCGTCAAACCACCGATCAGTACCCAAGCCAGTGAATTCTTCCATTCGGCCCCGGCGCCGGTTGCGGTGGCTATCGGCACCATCCCGATCACCATTGCAATGGTAGTCATCAGGATCGGACGAAGGCGTTCTTCACCGGCAATCAGGATCGCTTTCCGGAATGGAATGCCCTCCGCCTTTTGCTGGTTGGCAAAGTCCACGATCAGGATCGCATTCTTCACCACGAGACCGATCAGCATCAGCATACCGAGCATCGCGAATATGCCGATGTTCGACGACGATAATGCCAGCGCCAGCAACGCTCCGATCACCGCTACCGGGATCGAGAACAGTACCACGAACGGGTACACAAAACTGTCGTAGAGCAGCACCATGATGAAATACACGAGCATCAACCCCGCCAGCATGGCCAGCCCCAGTGAACCGAAGCCCTCGCTCTGGTTCTTCGCGTCACCGCCCCAGGTAAGTATAATGTCGTCCGGGAGCGGATTTTCCTTTAAACCGGCCTGAATATTACTCACCAAAGTTCCCGATCCAATCCCTAATGTATTGGCGGTAACAGTGACGGATGAGCGACGGTTTTTGCGCTCTACAATACTCGGGCCAGTACTCAATGTCACATCCGCAAACTGTGCAAGCTGTACGGATTGTTTAGCAACCGGGCTGTAAAATGTAATCGCCTTCACATCTTCCGGGTTTTTGCGGTCGAATGCGTCCAGCATAATGCGGATATCGTAGTCTTCTCCCCCATCCCGGAATTTGGAATCGTCGTTACCGGCAAATGCATTCTGCATCGTAGCACCGACAGTCTGAATGTCCAGGCCGAGTTTCGCCATTTTTTCACGGTCGATATCCACGCGTACCTCGGGGTTACCCGCTTCCACGGACACGTTCACGTCGTTTGCCCCGGGCGTTTTCCGCAGGCGGTTCGCGAGATCGTTGGCTGCGGCCAGGATTTTATCGAGATCGTCGCCACTCAGGAACACCTCGATAGGCGCAGTTCCCGAATTCACCATCCCGATCGCCGCCGAGTTGAATTCCACCCCTGCGAATTTTTGTTCCAGTTCTTTCCGTACTGCCAGCATGTAATCTTCGGTAGGCTGCGCATTCTTCCGTTCGGCTACCGGAATGAGCTCTACCGTCAATTCAGTCCGGTTCGTTTCGCCGCGGCCAGAGCTGTTGAGGCCCGTGCTCGCGCCACCCACGTTCGCGAAAATCGTTTTCACTTCCGGCTTCTTGCGCAGGTAGTCTTCGATGCTCCGTGCGGTGAGGTTGTTCTGCTGTAATGATGCGCTTTTGTCGAGCTTCATCGTGAGCAGGAATTTCCCCTGATCACCTTCCGCCACGAACTCCGAGCCGATAATGCCCAGGCTCATTACCCAGCCCGTCATGACCACGATTGCTACCAATATTCCTGAGAAAGCCAGTTTGTGCCCCAGCACCCATTCCAGGGAGCCATGGTACCATTTTGTCAATGCTGTCAAGCCTTTTTCGAACCAGATCAGGAATGCCTGCGCCGGATTTTTTGGATTAAGACGTTCGACCTTCGCCATATTGGACGTCATCCACGGAGTTAATGTAAAACTCACCAGCAAACTGACCATTGTCGCAAAGGCCACTGTCAATGAAAACTGCCTCAGCAAGTCGGCAATCACCGAATTCACCATGGTAATCGGTACGAAAACGACCACGATTACGAGCGTGATGGCCAATGCGGCAAAACCGATTTCCGTCACGCCTTCTACCGTCGCATCCCAGCGGTTTTTACCCATTTCCAAATGCCGCTGAATGTTTTCCAGGATCACAATCGAGTCGTCGACCAGGATACCAATCACGAGCGATAGCGCTAGGAGCGTCATCAGGTTGAGCGAGTAGCCCATCACATACATAAAAAGGAATGCGGCAATGAGTGACGCCGGTACCGAAACCATCACAATGAATGCATTCCGGAAACTGTGCAGGAACAATAGCATCACCACGGCTACCAGTATTACCGCAATTACCAAATCGTGCGTCACCGCCTCCACAGATTCCAGTGTGAATATCGAACTGTCGTACGCGATCGCGAATTTGATTTTGTCCTTCGCATTAGCCTTTTCAATAGAAGCCAGCTTGGCCTGCACCGATTTGCTGATCTCGACAGCATTCGCATCGGATTGTTTCTTGATAAACAAACCAATACCATTCACACCATTGTACCGGCTGATGCTTTCAGCGTCGGTAAGACCGTCGGTAATTTCCGCCACGTCGCCTACACGGATCGGGCTGTTGTTTACCGGCGAGGTAATGACGAGATTACGAATATCGTCCAGCGAGGCAAATTTGCCGGCCAGGCGGAGCGTCATATTCTCCGACGTACTTTTCACTTTTCCCGTCGGGAAGTCGAGATTGGCCTGGTTAATCGCCTGAGTTACCTGCAAAAGCGATAACCCGTAGAATCTTAGTTTGTCATTATTAACATTAATGCGGATCTCGCGCTGGTCGCCGCCGGTCATGGTGATCTCGGCCACGCCTTCGATCTGCTGCAACATCGGCAGGTATTTGTCTTCTACCTGTTGGTAAAAAACTTCGTTGGGCAGGCTGGAAGTCGCGAGCAGCTGCATAATGGGTTGGTCGCTCGGCGAGATTTTGGACAGCGAGGGCGTTTCCGCGTCATCGGGTAAGTCGCTGAGCATGTTGTTCACATCGCGCTGGGCATCTTCCAATGCCTTGTCGATATCGGTACCCGCTTTAAACTGCACGATCACGAGCGACGCGCTTTCCATCGATTTGGAAGTCACGTCTTCAATATTATCCAGGCCAGACACCGCATCCTCAATCTTCTTGCTGACCTCGGCCTCTACCTCCGTCGGCGCCGCGCCTGGATATAATGTGGTAATCGTAATAGTAGGAACTGAGAACTCCGGCAGCAGCACATAGCTGAGCTGGTTATAGGAAGCCAGCCCGCCGATGAACAGGATCGCGAACAACACGATGATCATCGAAGGGCGCTTCAATATGGTTTCAATGAATTTCATGAGCTTGTTGATGAAGTGTTATTGCGCAATAACCGATGTCCCGTTTTGCAGATTGATCTGCCCGCTGGTCACGACGCGGTCGCCTGCTTTCAGGCCTTTGGTAATCTCATAGTATTCATTCGTCGTCGCACCCACGCTCACGTCACGCAATGTGGCCTTGCCGTTTTCCACCACATACAGCTGCGGCTGCTTCGCTGAACCCATAATGGCCTGCCGCGGAACGGCCAATGCCTCGCCTTTTACCTTCGAATCGCTTGCAATGGAGCCGTACATGCCCGCTTTCAATGGGTTAGTAGCTGAATTCTGCACGGTAATTTCCACCGGATAGTTATGTGCCTCGTCGCCCTGGGCTGCTATCATCGTCACGCGGCCGGGGAAGCTCGCATGCGGGTATACATCCGTGCGTACGGGAATACCCTTACCGGTTTTGAACTCATTCACCGATTTTTCGGGGATATTAACCACCAGTTTCAACGAAGAAATATCGGTGATCTCCGCTATCGGCGTTCCCTGACTCACCACCGAGCCTTTTTCTACCATTTTGGCCGTAATAATGCCTCCAAACGGCGCGATAATGCTGGTATTTTTAATCTGTTTATTCAATTGCTTGATCTGCGCCTGCGTGCTGCGGATGCTGAGCTGCGTCCTTTCCACATTCACTGCTGGAACAGCGTCGCCTTTCACCAAAGCTTCGTAACGTTTCAGGTCGTTCTGATAACCTTCCAAAGTCACCTGCAATGCTTCCACCTGGTAATGCAGCTGTTCGTCGTCGATCTTCGCGATCAGTTGTCCGGCCGCCACGTGCTGGCCTACTTCTACATTCAGTTTCACGATCTCGCCGCTCGCCTGCGGACGGATTTCAGCCTTCCGGTTAGGATTAAACGATCCCAGAAACCCGGATTCCTGCGACAAATCGCGCAATTCTGCGACGGCCACCTTCACCCCTACTTTCGGATCGGGATCGGGGATGTACACTTTCTGCTCCGTTTTTTCCTTGTTGCTCAGCAACTTCGCCGCCGTAAGCCCCAGCACGGCAATAATTCCCAGGAAGATGAATAGACGTTTCATAATGGTTATGGTGTTGAAAAGTGTTGGCCTGTGTGGTCATTTGTAGTCAGGTATTGTCATTTGTCGTCAGGTATTGTCAGATTTAGTCAAGTATGGTCAGGTGTTGTCAGATATTGGAGAGAGAACTACACTTGACTATACTTGACTACACATGACTATCAATGACCACACCTGACAATTCCCGACTTACTTGGTTCCAGTTTGCTGATGATTACTTTTAGTCGTTGATGAAGTGCCTGTCTGTTGATGAATACGGCAAGATTGATGAAGTATAATGTTATTTCTGAACCAGTTGCCCGGTTGCTTTTTTCCATTCTAGCTCGGCTTTCAGGAGCTGCACAAGTGAGGTCAAATAGTTGCTCTGTGCGTCGAGAAGGCTGTTTTCGGCCTGAATCACGTCGGTAAGCGATACCGTCCCTTCCTTGAATTGCAGCTGGATTTGTTTATAAACTTTCTCCGCTAATGCTACCTGGTCCTTTTTGGCATTGATATTCCTTTGCTCCACACCGAACTTGTTTCGGGCATTGTTTTCCTCCATTTGAATGGCTTCCCGTACCTGTCTTAGCTGCACGTCGAGCTTCTCCCGGTCGATCTGGTTCTGGCTCCGTTTCGCCTTACGTGCCATGCCATCAAACACATTCCAGTTGAGCTGCAAACCTGCCCAGTAACCGGGTACATCCTGGAAAGTCGAGTTTTCTCCCCCTTGCGCATAGAACGCCATATTGGCTACCCCATAGGCATTTACCGTGGGAATCAGACCCGAACGTATATTCTTGTCCTGCAACTCGTTAATATCTTTTTGCTTTTGCAGCAGGGCCACATCCGTGCGCCTCGTTTTGTCCCAATCGGCATAAGCAGGAAGCGCTACATCACGAACGCTAACAAGTATACGTACAGAATCACTCTGCGGGATTCCTGTGTAGTATTTCAAAAGGTTAACCAGCTGATTATAATTGTCTTTCAGCGTCGCCTGCTGTGTTTCCGTCGCAGTCTTGTTGATGAGGATCCGGTCGACGTCCACACGTTGCCCGAGTTTATTCTGGTACAGCAAATCCGAAACCTTGTAAAGCCGGTCGAGCGAAATGAGGTTGCTGTCGAGAAAAGCCATCTGCTGGACAACGGTAACGAGGTTATAATAGGCATCCGTCACATTGTAGGCAACATCTTCCTTGGTTTTGGTCGTACTGAGCGAGGTAAGCTCGCGGTTCAGGTTCGCCGCTTTCAATGCATATTTCACCGACGGATTGTACAGTGCCTGAGTCACTTGTGCCGTAGTCGAGAGGTTGTAGGGCAATCCGAACGACAGCGTCGTAAACTGTCCCTCCGGCCCGCCGAAGGCACTCGCCGGCACCACTTGCCCGGGTATCTTGAAATACCGCTTGTAATCCCCCGACACATTCAGGCTAGGCAGCAACGCCGAACGCACCTCGTCAATCTTCGCATTCGTCTTTGCCTCATCGAGCCGGGCGGCCTGAACACTGAAATCGTTTTTCATGGCCAGGTCCAGCAATTGGTTGAGGTCGTACTGTTGCGCCTGCGTTCGCTGGAAAAGCATCAGGCATAGCATTCCCGTGACATGGAACAGGTGTTTCATGGCTAGAACAAATGTTTATTTTAAATGTTTGTTTAATGAAGCGGCAAAAAAAATGGCTATCCGATCACCAGATAGTTGCACACCATTGCCTTAATGTGCTCCTTTTGTTCCTCAGCGTACCGCTCGAAATCCTCGTCGGTCATCATGAAAAGCTCCTTATGGATTTCTTTCCCCATGAATATGAATTCCACGCCGCATTTGATCAGCGGAAGAATGTTTTCAAGCTGCATGGGGCGTAACGTACCGTTTGCGGCTCCCTCTTCCAACTGCTTTTTGAGATAGGTTTCCCGCACCTGCCTGAATATCGACATATCCGGGAAAAGCCTTTGCGGTGATTTGTGGATCTCGTTCATGATGAATATCACCAGATCTGGCTCCTTTTTCATCATCGCAAAATCGTTGTCGATAATCTCCGAGATCTTTTGCTTTATATCAATGTCCTTGTTCAGGATCGTGAGCATGTTCTGAAAGTACTCTTCCAGCACATCTTTGAAAATTTCCAGAAACAACTTCTCCTTGCTTCTGAAATAGTAGTTCGTCAATGCAATATTCATATCGGCCTCCTTCGCAATGTCACGCGAGGTCGTACCGTCAAAACCTTTTTTCAGAAAAACACGCTTTGCCGCCTCTCTTATCTTATCCTCACTTTTTTCTGTAACGCACTTCACGATTCCGGGTGTGTTAGGTTGTTAATGATTGCAGCTGCTTATTGAATCAACGGATCAAAGTTGTGCAATTGAAATTACAATGCCAAATGTTTCAAATATAAATTTTAAACAACCATTTAAAATATTCATTTGAAACTAATATTTATCGGTTTTATCCTATTCTTCCGCTTTTTTCACAAAGCTGATCTGACCATTATTTTCCATATATGCGCTTTTGATACTATCGAAACTTTCCACATGCATGTTGTTACGAAGGCTCGCATAAAGGTCTGATTCACTGATGAGTGCGCGGCGCATATTGTCATGCATCAGCCTTCCCTTCTCGAAAAGTACGATCTTCTGCCCCTTGATCAATGCGCCAAAGCGGAGGTTCAGGGCACCAAGCCACGCACCCAGGCGA
The DNA here is from genome assembly GCF_003014695.1 of Dyadobacter jiangsuensis. Lineage (GTDB taxonomy): Bacteria > Bacteroidota > Bacteroidia > Cytophagales > Spirosomataceae > Dyadobacter > Dyadobacter jiangsuensis. The sequence continues at coordinate 95,448 of NZ_PYAS01000010.1, forward strand.
TGCAACACGGCAATGACGGTGGCAGCCGCAATAGTGGGCACAAATTCCGAAGCGCCCACCACGGCCCTGCTCAGGATGGCACCGAGCAGGATTACGATGATGTTGTCAAAAGGAGATTTCATACCGAAAGAGCGCCTTCCGGCAATGCGAAGGAGAATGAGCGTGATGATAAATATCACCACCGCCCGGGCCGACATCTGGAGAGTAGTCTGGTTTTCGCCCTCTCCGAAAAGCTGGGTAAGGATTTCCATAAAGGTAGCTGTTCGTTTCCTGCTCACCTGCAAAAAACAAACCAGCTCCCCCTGGCCTCTATTCAAGCATATTCCATTCCGCGACGCGGTCACCCTGCTTTTCGACCAGCCACACTTTGCTGCTTTTGAAACGTTTGAGGTACTTTTTACTCTTTTCAATACCCGCCACACTGAATGCGGTCGCCAGCGCGTCCGCCACCGTCCCATCGGGCGAGATGACCGTCGTGCGCACGTGGAAAAGCAATCCGATGCCTGTTTTCGGGTCTACAATATGCGAATAACGCACACCTTTGTATTCCATGTAGCGGTAAGTCGGGCCCGAAGTTGCGAGCGCAACATTGGACAACTGCATGGCTTTCAACGAATCACTGCCGTTGGAAACATTGATATTCCATCCTTTGGTACCCGGAGGCGGGTTGGTGAGCACGATCTTCCCGCCAGCGTCCATCATAGCGGAAGTAATACCCATTTTTTTGAGCTCTTTAACAGCTTCTTCGGCCGCATAGCCTTTGCCCAAGCCACCGATATCAAGCCGCATGCCTTTTTGCATGAGCATAATGCGGTGCGTTTTCTTATCCATTTTCAACTTTGAATAGCCGGTGCGCGCCAGGGCGTCGCGAATTTCCTCCTCCGGCGGGAATATCCCCTTACGTGTCGCATGACGCCACATTTGTACCACAGGCCCTAACGTTGCGTCGAAAACACCGCCTGTTTTCGCACTGATATCCTGCGAAACGGCCAGAATGTCGAAAAGGTCCTTGCTTACCGGCACCCATTTTCCGCTTCCCGAAGTAGCAGAGAGCCGATTGATCTCGCTGCCATCGCGGTAATCGCTCATGATCTCATTCAACTCCTCCACCCTTTTAAAGGCACGGTCGGCCGCCAATTGAGCGATTGAATCACTGGACGTATAAAAAACGAGCTTGAAAGGCGACCCCATTAATCCCTTTTCGAAAGTGTAACGTTGTTCCTGCGCACGGAGGGGAGAAACGAAAGTAACCAGAGCGGCAAAAATCAGGAGTAGAAAAAGCTTTGAAAATGAGGCCATTGGAATAAATAAGGGTAATCGTGCGGCAAAACTACTTCATTTCAAGCAATTAGCAGGCAGCGAATCAGGATAAAGTAGTAACGACAGAAGGGGTACGGACATCCCGTCCGTACCCCTTCCGCTTCCGGTAGTTATATATCAGTATTCGCTATACTCGTCTATCAGATTGCTTTCCTCAGCCTGGTGATGATGATGTGCATTAATGGCATCTTTAATCATTCCTGCACCTATAAACGGCAGGGAAACAACAGTCGAAATAATCATTGCGAAAAACATAATAGTTGCAAAAAATAACTTCCCGGAATACCCAACCACTTTCATTAAGAAGTTCATGCTATTTTCATTAAGAAGTTCATGCTATTGCAATTATTTAACCATAATTTTCATTAATAAAGTTACAAAAAATAACTATGCCAGTCCAATAAAATATATTTATTTTGGCAGGTAGTTTAATGATTTATAGCCGTTTAACGACACAAAAGAAACTAGTTAGTAGCATCCATTCTACAAAACATAGAAACATTTTCCCCGGCACGTAATCAATTGTAAAATTCATTTCACATCGACACACCTTCCCGTATTCATGAATAATTTTTTCTCCTCTTTTTTCAGAATCATTTTTGCCGGAATCCTCGGTACAGCTACCGTCCTCACGACAATTATCATGTCTCCATTCCTGCTGATGATGTGGATTTGGAAAAAACTCAGTGATAAGCCTCCCCATCAGTAAAAACAGAAGTTTCTATATTGCAGGTAAACAGTACCTGACAACGCACTCTCATGAAAAGAAGAAACTTCCTAAGAATTGCTCCGGCAGCCGGATTGTTTACCATAATACCCGCCTTCGCCCGGCCTGCGCGAACGGCCGCCCCCGGTGGATACGCAGAAATGACCGTCGCGGAAATGCAGAAACAAATGCAGTCCGGCAAGTTGACTTCCCTGGCCTTGACACGCCACTATCTCGATGAAATAGGCCAGATTGACAAAGCAGGCCCTAAACTTGCATCGGTCATCGAAGTTAACCCCGACGCACTCAAGATCGCGACGGCGCTGGACAAAGAACGCAAATCGGGTAAAATACGTGGCCCGCTGCATGGTATCCCGGTTCTTCTAAAAGACAATATCGACACCGCCGACCGCATGAAAACCACTGCCGGTTCACTCGCGCTGCTCGACAACATAGCTGCAAAGGATGCGTTCCTCGTAACCCGACTCCGGGAAGCGGGCGCGGTGATTCTCGGCAAAACTAATCTGAGCGAATGGGCCAACTTCCGGTCGACGCGGTCGTCCAGCGGTTGGAGCAGTCGCGGCGGGCAGACCCGGAATCCGTATGTACTGGACCGTTCTCCCTGCGGATCAAGCTCAGGTTCGGCCGTGGCCGTAGCAGCCAACCTTTGTGCGGTGGCAGTCGGTACCGAAACCAATGGCTCCATCGCCTGCCCGGCATCGATGAACGGCGTGGTGGGCATCAAGCCTACCGTCGGCCTGGTAAGCAGAAACGGCGTGATTCCTATTTCCCAAACGCAGGACACGGCCGGCCCATTCGGACGAACCGTCGCCGATGCAGCTGCATTGCTTGGGGCTATGGCAGGTCAGGACCCCGCTGACATCACGCAGCATAAACCCCATCAGGCGCTGCCTACCGATTACAGCATCTACCTGGATCCCAACGGACTGAAAGGAAAACGTATTGGTGTGGAGAAATCCATGCTGCAAATGCACGAGGGCATCGACGCGTTGCTGAGTAAGGCATTGGTGCAGCTCAAAGCCGCCGGAGCCGAAATCGTAGAAGTAGAATACATGAAAGTCCAGAAGCTGCCCGGCTCGGAATCGCTGGTGCTGCAATATGAATTTAAAGACGGCATTAACCGGTACTTGTCGACATCGAATGCAAAGATCAAGTCGCTCGAAGGCCTTATAGAGTTCAACAAGGCCAATAAGGCAAAGACGATGCCTTATTTCGGTCAGGAACTTTTCGAATTATCACAGGCCAAAGGCGATTTGAATACCAAAGAATACAAGGACGCGCTGGAAAAAATCAACGGTGTAGCCGGCGCATTGAATAACCTGATCGACAAGCACAACCTCGACGCATTATGCGGCCCATCGACCGGAGCCGCCTGGTGTACCGACCTCGTCAACGGCGACTTCTGGACCGGCTACGGTTCCTACGGCCCGGCTGCATTGTCGGGCTTCCCGTCGATTACCTTACCCATGGGCATGCTCAGCGGCCTGCCGGTCGGGATTTCGTTTCTTGCAAAAGCATACCAGGAACCTGAACTGATCCGCATCGCGTATGCGTATGAGCAGGCCTCACGGAACCGCGTCGCGCCGGGGTACCTGAGAAGCCTGCGGCTTGACGGCTGATCGCCGACGACCGACCGCCGAGCACTTGACTTTCTATCGTCAGTTCTGGTCAGTTGTGGTCAGGAATGGTCATTATAGTCAGGAATTGTTATTTGTTGGAATAACAACGCATTCGGCGGTCGGTGGTCGGCCGTCCGTGGTCAGGGCCGCAGGCCCCTACCGCGCCAAATACCGCTCGTAGAACGACCCCTTCTGTCCCAGAAACTGGTTTGCTTCCTGCTGTGAGTAGATCGCCTTTCCCAATTGGTAGAAATCCTCGTACTGATTGTAAGGATAGGGCGTGAATTTCACTTTCTCGGGAAACAGCGAATGCGTGACTACATTCTCTGTCAATGCACGTTTGATGTGCGACAACGGTACGACCAACCCAAGCACAAGGAAAATGACAATCGGGTAAGCGATGCGCATCTTGTACCAGCCGGGATATTCTTTCACCCATTCGGCAAACCGGTGGAGTATAAAAAGCGACAACAGCGTAAGCACAGGGGTACTTCCACGCAGGAACCAGTCATTCCATTTGCCCATCCGGAAGAGCGATATGGCTATCAGGAGCAGGAATAAGCCGTGGATCACATTGGCATACTGGCTCTTGTGGAGTTTCAATATCAGCACAATGCCATACAGCACGGCAAGATCCACCACCACCCCAAAAAAATAATGGAATGCAATCTCATTCCGCGGGTTGAACTGCCAGATAAAGCCGGATACGACCGAACTTTTCCCTTGTAGGAAGAAGAAGAATGTGGGGATGAATAGCAGACCCGGCAAAAAAAGGTCGAGCATCGGCCTCGGTTTAAGGAAATACTGTGGCTCTTTATAATAGCGCAGGACGATCAGCATTCCGAAGATGATCACGAAGACAATGGAAGGAAAAATCCCCCAAATGAAAATGGAAATAACTGCCAGAAAGCTCTTTTCCGGCTTTTTGTCATACACATAATCATGGAAGAGAATGCAGGAGACGATAATAATCGGAATCAGCTGATTGGGCGCCCATTGCGTTTGGTACAACACCGGCCATATTTCTGTAAAAAAAGGCGGGACATGGTAATTAAGCCCAATGGCGTGCAGAAACAAGACTTTGGTAACATGGCCGATCCCGCCCAGCGAAAGAAAAAACACCAGGGCCAGATAGCTTCTCTGGGTGAAAATGAGGATCCAGCAAATACCGATAAAGAGACCTATCGACGCCCACAAGTACAATGCAATACCCGAAGGCTCTCCTAACCCTTTCGAAATCAATGCCGGGACGAGAAAGAAACCGAAGTAATGGCAGGCATAGCGACCGTTTTCCTTGAAAGTAACCGGCCATGATTGGTTATACAGCGTGTAATACTTCGAATTATGCGCCCAGAAATCGAATGCCTGAAAGCAAAAGCCGCCTATTCCCGAAAAAGCGATGATTGCGAGCGAAATGAATGCGACCTCGACCATATGACGCGTTGCGAGGTCGGTCTTCAACGTTTTCTCGCGACGGTAACTGAGGACATACATCGCTACAAGCCCCACGACCAAACACACCGAAATGGGCATTCTAAACCAGCTGATGGAAAAAATCAGGTTAGGTAACAGCAAATAACCCAGACTCAAATTGCGAAGTACAGTTGTTTTCATTCAGTAATCGGCATTCCATTGGTTTGCGCCAATGCGTTTTTCAAAAAAATCCGACAAAAATACTAGAAATACCTTGTCATCAAAGAGTGACAACCTCTCGTTTGTAACCGTTGCAACTCTTATGTCATTTTAATATTAAATATACCAAAAATAGGAAGTCGTTGCGCTAATGACTTCGCAAGCGGAACGCTATTTACCTTCCCGTATTGCCCCAAATCGCGAGTAACCCAAGGCATTTTGCATCTTTTCTGCGGAAATACCTAACCCGACTTTCATGGACAGAAGACAATTCGTAAAAAGCAGCACGCTGGCATTCTGCACGTTACCCGTGTTACCGACAACTATTCCCCATATTCGGGCCGACGCCATGCCTGAATGGCTTCGCGCGATGGTAAAACAGGCCGACAAAAGCATCGAATCCTTACTGACCTACCAGGAGAAAGATGCCCAAAGTCCGGACTTCGGCGGCTTGCGCGATGGTTTCGACCTGCTCAACCCGCATAGTACCTCCGCATTAATTCAATATGGCGCGAGTGGCTTGTTCGCCCCCACTTCCAAATATTACCAGTCAAAGGAATTGCTTGCGGCAATGGACCAGGCCGCATTGTACCTGATCAAAACCCAGCACAGCGATGGTACCATCGACCTGCTTTCTACCAACTTTCATTCCACGCCGGACACCGGCTTCCTGGTAAAGCGACTGGCGATGGCATATACCATGATCGAAAAATCCGGTACCGAAGGAGCCGCCAAAATGCTCGCGAACCTGAAAACATTCCTCCTGCGTGGGGGCGACGCGCTGAGCGTGGGAGGCATCCATACGCCCAATCACCGTTGGGTGGTATCCGCCGCATTGACCAAACTAAACGAGCTCTGGCCCAATCCCAAATATGTGGCGCGGGCCGAGCAATGGCTGGCCGAGCACATCGACATCGACCGCGACGGCCAGTATAATGAAAAGAGTACATTCATTTACTCCTCCCTCACCGATCGGCTGCTCATTACGATTGGCAAAGGCCTCAAAAAACCGGAGCTGTTCGACGCTGTCCGTAAAAACCTCGACATGACCATGTACTATGTCCATCCCAACGGAGAGATCGTTACCGACGCTTCCGGACGGCAGGACAAGGCCATTATAGGCACGCTCGAAAACTACTATTACCCCTACCGGTATTTCGCGATCAAAGACGGGAATGCGCGGTATGCGGCCATGTGCAGGCTGATAGAACAGACCGCCAGCCAGAAAACCACCGGATTTGTGGATTACTTCCTGACCGACCCTTCGCTTTGGGCTGAACTTCCGGCGGAGAAGCCTGTGCCGGTCAATTATGTCAAAACTTTCCCGAATTCCGGCCTGGTACGCATTCGCAGGGACCGCCGAGACAGCACGCTGATCGCCAATAATCCGGTCTGGTTTACATTTATGAAAGGGAATGCCGTGCTGCAAGGTGTGCGATTCGCATCCTCCTTCTTTGGAAAAGGCCAGTTTCAATCTGAAAAAATCAGTGAAAATGGAAATGAATGGGTACTCACACAGAAACTCGACGGGCCTTATTTTCAGCCCTACCCGAAGGAATCCATTGCGCCTGATGGCGATTGGGAGAAAATGCCGCGGAATCTCCGACCGCAGAGCGAAGTGCAAATATTGGAAACGAAAGTGATCATCCGGGAAACTTCCGGCGGGATGGAAATAGAAGTGGTGACCAATGGCACCGAGCGCGTGCCCGCCGCATTGGAATTGATTTTCAGACCGGGCGGAACGCTCAAAGGTGTTTCCAAAGTTGAAAACACCAAAGATTCGTGGTTACTGAAAGAAGCGACCGGCTCTTATGAATTGGGAGGTGATACTATCAACTTCGGCCCGGGACTGGCATTGCACAAAAACATTGCATTACGGGGAGCCTTGCCGGCTATGGAAGCACCTACTGTTTTTCTCACAGGCTTTACACCTTTCAAGCATGTGATCCGCTTTTCGTGACGCATATTATTTGTTTGACCGCCGACCATGGACCATGCTTTTTTTGTCATGTGTCCATGGTCGGCGGTCTATGGTCAGCGGTCGGCCGTCAGTTGCTTTCAATGTTTGCTGATCCAGTCGAGGATGTAGTCGGCATCTTCTTTCCAGGTAGGCTGGCCTAAAACGAAGTGGTTACGACCGGGAAACTCTTTGTAATCGACCACAGAACCATTTTGTTTGTAAGCTTTGAAATTACGGAGGTTCAAAGATGCCGGAATGATGTTGTCGAATTCACCGGAGGTAATCAGCAACGGAGCGTGCGCTTTTTTGAAGTCCACTCTGGCTGCGGAAGTAATACCGCCGCGTGCTACTGTTTTGGATTCGGGAATCACGTTTTCTTCCCAGGTTTTCATTTGTTCTTCCAGCGTCATACCGTTGGTGAAGGCATACTGCCAATCGGCGAGCGACATCAGGTAAGTTTTTTTCAGGGAAGTAAACAATCCGAATACTTTATAACCTGCTTTCAGGAAAGAGAATTCGTAAGGGATCACGCCTTGTGGTGGCACTGGGTGGATGGCGATACCGGCAACACCCAGGTCGCGGTTAATCAGAATCTGTGTAATCAATCCACCCAGTGAATGACCGATGATGATTGGTTTTTCAGGTAATGCTTTGATAAAATTGGCATAGTGGTCAACCAGTTCTTTGAACGTTAAACCGGCCAGCGCAGTATCGTTTGGTTGTCTGTCTCTCAATTCGGCAGCCGGTGCATCTTTATGTGGCCATGCTGGTGCGTAAGTAGTGTAGCCCTGGGCTTCAAAATATTCTTTCCATTGGTCCCAGCCATTGTGGCTTACAAATGCACCTGTTACAAATACGACGGTTTTGGTGTTAAAAGCTTTCATGATTTCTATCGGTTAAAAGTTGAATTTTTGTTTTGTGTTCCGCTTTGGACATGACAAAATTCAGCACGCTAGCCGACTATATTCTTAACCCAGGTTAAGATCGTCATTTTCCCACCATTCTTTTTCTGATACGGCTGAGTGAAGGGGCCTGAATGCCCAGATAAGAGGCAATATGGTACAATGGGACGTTGTTAAAAATGTCCGGATGGTTCTGAATCAGTTCGAGATAGCGCTGTTCGGGCGTACGGAACATGAATTCCTCGGCGCGGTTCATGGCCAGGTTAAATGCCGTTTCCGCTACCAGTCGTCCGAAGCGCTCCCAGTGGTGCGATTTCCCGTACAGTTCAGTGAGGTGATTGATATGAATGTATAAAATCGTCGACTCGGTCATCGACTCGGTGTAGTAACTGCATGGCGTTTGGGTAACGAAACTCTTATACGCCACCACCACCTGATTTTTAGAGAAGAAAAAGACGTTCTTTTCCTCGGCCGATTCGTCGTCGATATAGTAGGTCCTGAACACGCCATCCAGTATGAAACCCAGGTACTTACAAACATTTTTGTATTCATTGTAAAACTCTCCCTTACCATAGGTTTTTCTTTGCCAGTAGGGCGCCGACAGTTCAAATGCGGACGCGTCGATTCCCGCGAACTGGTTGAGCGCGTAGTTCAGGATTTGTGTTTCGGTCATGAGTGAAGCAGGTGAGTAGAGGTATATTTCAAAAATAGGCACAGACGACACAAAAACCTCATAACCAGCTACCTAAAATCTCGATATTTCGTTAAATTTGATACACCTCCCCTGACGATGCAGCTTCGGACTTCAAACATTTCTTACCATGCTGAGAAAGATTCTACCGCTCGTATTGGTTTTCCTGTCGCACATCTGCCTCGCAAACCAGATCCTGATCCCGATGGACAATACCCAGACCAATCATTTGAAGGCATACGGTCTGGCTTATATTCTGCTGAAAGGAGATATTGAGGTGGATTGGCTGCTCAATTACCGCGGAGGCAGTTTTAAGGTTCAGTATTCCAAATCCATTGAAAATGAATGCAAGCTGAGGGCAGTTTCCTATGAAGTACTTTCGGAAGCAGCGAGTGCGCAGATCGTAAACGAGATCAGCAACCCGAACGTGAATATGGATGTAGTGAAGCTGTTCAAAGCGGCCAAAATTGCAGTTTACTCGCCGATCAAGATCAGCCCCGCCGAATTTGAAAACACCGATGCCGTATTGCTCGTGCTCAAATATGCCGAAATCCCGTTTGAAGTCATTTACGACGAAGAAATCCTCCGTGGCGACCTGCCCAAGTACGACTGGCTGCATTTGCACCATGAGGATTTTACGGGGCAGTTTGGCAAAAACCTGCGTCGCACCAGTGAAGCCGATATCAAAGCCCAGGAGGCCATTGCAAGCCGTTACGGCTTTTCGAAAGTACCGAAAATGAAGCTGGCCGTTGCGAAGGCCATTAAGGAGTTTTGTGCCGGCGGGGGCTTTCTGTTTGCCATGTGCTCCGGCGCCGAAACTTTCGATATAGCCCTGGCAGCCGAGGGCGTCGACATCGTCGATAACCTCGACGGTGACGGTATTGACCCCGACGCCCAGTCCAAGCTGGACTTTGACAAAACATTCGCATTCTACAACTTCAAACTCCAACTCGACGAATACGACGGGATGAACTTCTCGGACATCAATTCAGCGGCGGGCCGCTATCGCGGCTGGGGTGAAAACGATGCCTATTTCTCCCTTTTTGATTTTTCCGCCAAGTGGGACGTCATTCCCGCCATGCTCGTACAAAACCATGAGCATCTGATCCGCGAGTTTTTCGGGCAAACCACCGCATTCTCCAAATACACCGTCAAGCCCAGCTCACTCGTGATGGGTACCAGCAGCAACTCCGACCGCTACATTTACGGCGAGCTCGGTCGGGGCCAGTGGACCTTCTACGGCGGTCACGACCCCGAAGGCCGCGGCGGAGGCGGCAGACGCATGCCCACCGACCTCAACCTCTACCCCAACTCACCCGGGTATAGGCTCATATTGAATAATGTGCTCTTTCCTTCCGCGCGGAAGAAGAAGCGGAAGACCTGATGAATCAAGCGCTTCATTGACTTCCGGCAGTATTTTGGGTAGATTTACTTAAAAAGAGCCTGCTATGCCTTCAATCGTAACCGATATCAACGAATTAGATCTGAGCCAAAGTTATACTTACGCCGATTACCTGCTTTGGCATTTCAAGGAGCGCGTCGAGTTGATTAAGGGGAAGATTTTTAAGATGTCACCGGCACCAAGTACCCGGCATCAGCAAATTTCAGCGAAATTACATTTGAGAATAGGTGGTTATTTTGAAAACCATTACTGTCACGCTTTTTTCGCTCCGTTCGATGTAAGACTGCCCAGAAAGGATCAAAATGCAGCGGATCAAAAAATCCATACGGTCGTTCAGCCTGACCTGTGCGTGATATGCGATGAGTCAAAATTGGATGAACGTGGTTGTTTAGGCGCACCCGACCTGATTGTTGAAGTCCTTTCTCCCGGTAACTCGAAGACAGAGATGCATAACAAGTTTGAATTATACCAGGAATCCGGTGTCCGGGAATATTGGCTTGTGGAGCCGTCTCAAAATGCGGTGTTGGTATACGTACTCGATGAGACAGGAAAATATGTAGGATTGCAGCCAGCAGTTGAATTCGTGCAATCGTCCATTTTTCCTGAACTCAAAATAGATTTGGGTAAAATCTTCAGCTGATCAATCCAATTCCATTTCCATCTTAATATCCGCCCGTTTGAAGTTATGCTCGGTCAATGGCACTTCCTCAAACCCGAGTTTTTTGTAAAGATTAATACCTGCGGCCGAGCCTTTGCGGTTGGAATAGAGAATCACCTTACTAGCTCCGAGCTCCCGCGCCTTTTCAATTACCGCATTACCCAGCAAATCCCCGATTTTCTTACCTCGCATGCTTTTTGAAACGGTCATTTTGCTCATCTCAACTATATCGCCATTACGTTTCAACGCGCATGTACCCACAGGCTCGCCGCCGTACAATGCGATCAGGATCGCGCCGCCGTCTTTGAGGTAGTATGTTTCCGGGTTTGATAACGTCTTTTCATCCTCCGGTTCCACTTCATAGGTTTCCGAAATCCATGCGTAATTCAGGTCATAAAATGCCTTGGCATGTTCCGGTTTATAATCTACAATACTGATGGCGGCATTGGTTTCCTCGTTTTCCATTCTTTTGTAACGCTCAAAAAATCCTTCTTTTTTCAATTGATACTCTGTCTCGTCCATGGCTTGCAACAGGTTGTTGGCATTATCGATGATTTGTTCTGCTGTTTTTCGGATTTTCTCCCAAACAGGCTGCATTTGCTCCACCAGCGCCCGGGCTTTTTCGGAGAGCCGCACCATTCGTTTCCGTTCGTCGCGCTGATCTTTAAATGATTCCACCAATCCTTCTTTTTCCAGTTCTTTCAGCAAACTGATCGTCGAAGGGTGCGCATAACCGATCTCTTCGGATAACTCCATAATCCCGAGCGATTCCTTTTTATGCAGCACATAAATCACCGGAAACCATTTCGGCTCGAAGCTGATGCCATTATGCTGATAAATGAGTACGCCGTCCTTTCGGAACTGGTCGCTCAGGCGCTGTAAACGCGTGGAAATCGCGAGGGCCCCTACTTCGTTGAAGATATTCATAATGGGTGTTCTTAATTTAGGTTCAAATATACGTAGATAACTACGTAATTAACAAACACATTCGAAATAAAATATTTAAGGCATTTATAATGAGGCTATTTAGAAAGGTATTGAACGATAAGTCCACCCGTGTGCTCAGACGCTCCTGCTCCGCCCACCAGCTCGGAGAGGCGCTCATAATCCCGCATTTGCTGTTCGTGTTTGCTGCCACCGGGAAGAATTTGTTTCAGTTCCGCAACCAGATTCCCCTCATTCAATTCATCCTGAATCAGCTCCCGAACCGCCTCTTTTTCCAGGATCAAATTCACCAGTGAAATAAAGGGAATGCGGATCAGGCGCTTGGCCAGTGCATAGGAAATGGCGCTGGTACGGTAGCAGACTACTTCGGGGACTTTCAGCAATGCGGTTTCCAGTGTGGCTGTGCCGGAAGTAACGAGCGCAGCATCAGCAACCGAAAGGAGATCATAGGTGCTCTCGTACACGATCACCGCCTTGCCGCTGGATAAGTACTGGTCGTACAATGTAGAAGGCAGGTTCTTTACACCTGCAATCACATATTGGTAGTCGGAAAAATGCTTTTGCGTAGTTAGCATTGTATCCAACATGCCTATAATCTCCTGTTTGCGGCTTCCGGGAAGCAACGCGATAATAGGCCGGTCGTCGAGGTTATGCTTACGGCGAAAATCGGGATCGGGACTGAATGCGGCGATGGCATCCATGAGCGGGTTGCCCACGTAATCGACTTTGTAATCGTACTTTTTGTAGAAATCGACCTCGAACGGAAAGATCACGAACATGTGATCCACATTGGCCTTAATCTTCCAGGCACGTTTCTGGTTCCAGGCCCAGACTTTGGGGGAAATGTAGTAGAAAACTTTCAGCCCCCTGGACTTTGCAAATGAGGCAATGCGCAGGTTAAAGCCCGGATAATCAATCAGGATCAACGCATCGGGTTGGTAATCGAGCACATCAGCCTTGCATTTTTTGAGGAAACCGGTGATCGTCCGCAAATTCATGACTACTTCAAGGAAACCCATAAAAGCGGTATCCTTATAATGTGTCACCAGGCTCATACCTTCCGCCTCCATCATATCACCGCCCCAGCCGCGAAACTCCGCATGCGGATCATTCGCCCGAATGCCCTTGATCAGGTTGGAGCCATGCAAATCCCCCGAGCGCTCGCCCGCGATCAAGTAATATTTCATAAGCAATTGGTTGCTAGCAATCTGGCCGCCAATAATCGGCGGTCGGCGGTCCATGGTCGGCGGTCTAAGACTTCACGGTCATTAATCCCCCTACTCCCCATAATACTCCACAAAGTTCTTCGGCGTTTCTATCAGCTTGATATAGTGCAGTTTCGCATTAGGAGCTGCCTGCGCAATAGCCGGTTCGAGGATATTCCAGATTTCCATCACGAATATCTCGCAGGAAGCCATTTTTCCTTGCATGAAATCCACATCGAGGTTGAGGTTCTTGTGATCCACCTTATCGACGACCTCTCCCTTGATAATGTCCCCCAGTACTTTCAGATCGATCACAAAACCCGTATCAGGGTTGGGCTTGCCTTTAACCGTAACAATCAGCTCAAAATTATGCCCATGCCAGTTGTTGTTGGCGCAAGGGCCAAATACCTCCTGGTTTTTCTCATCACTCCACGCCGGGTTGTAAAGCCGGTGGGCCGCATTGAAATGCTCTTTCCTTGTTACGTAAATCATAAAACTTCCTGCCACTTGATAATTCTGGCGCAAAATTACACCATGTATCCGTAGTTTTGTTTGTTAACAAGAGGATAACTAAAAAAAATCCTATTTCGCCCTTAAAATTTAAGAGTAGATCGGCGCGGTTCGGTACTCTTATCTGGCATTCTTTTTACCGTTAAACATATAATCGCGATGATTATCGTAACAGGAGCAGCCGGCTTTATTGGCAGCGGGCTTATCAGCCGCCTCAATCAAGACGGCTTTAAAAACATTATTGCAGTAGATGATTTTTCCAAAATCGAAAAGGCAGAAAACCTCGAAGGAAAGACGATCAAGGAAAAAGTAGAAAGAAATGCACTTTTCGAATGGCTGGATGCGAACAACCGCGACGTGGAATTCATTTTCCACATCGGCGCACGTACCGACACTACGGAGTTCGACAAGGAAATTTTTGATGAACTGAATGTAAATTATTCCAAAGGTATTTGGGAAAAATGCGTGGCTTACCAGATCCCTCTCGTGTACGCGTCGTCCGCGGCCACATACGGGCTGGGCGAGCACGGGTACGACGATAACGAGTCGACGATCGGCCAGTTGAAGCCGCTGAACCCTTACGGCGATTCCAAAAACGAGTTCGACAAATGGGCATTAGTGCAGGAGAAAAAGCCGTTTTTCTGGGCAGGTCTTAAATTTTTCAATGTTTACGGGCCTAACGAATACCACAAAGGCCGCATGGCATCGGTGATTTTCCACGCTTATAACCAGATCAAGGCTACCGAAAAAATGAAGCTCTTCCGCTCGCATAACCCCGATTTCAAGGATGGTGAGCAAATGCGTGATTTCATTTACGTAAAAGACCTGATCGACGTTTGTATCTTCTTCATGCACCACCGCAAAAACTCAGGCATTTACAACCTCGGTAGCGGAAAAGCGCGCACATTCAAAGATTTGGTTACCAATACTTTCCATGCAATGGGCAAGACGCCGGACATTGCGTTTATCGACACCCCGGCCGACATTCGTGACAAATACCAGTATTTCACGCAGGCTAATATGAGCAAATTACGCGCTGTCGGATATACCCGTCCGTTCACAAGCCTGGAAGAAGGGGTTGACGATTACGTCAAAAACTACCTCTCGTCCACAGCCTATTTGTAGGATTTCAAAGGCATCCGACTTTCAAAAGACCTGCTCCGGCGGGTCTTTTTTGTTTTACCTGCTACAACCTATTTCCAGCAGCCCCTGCCGGAATCTCCACAATTTTCCGTATTTTTGAACCTCTGAATAAACTCAATCCCACTTCTCTGTGTTAGCATGATACCAACCAGAGTGTGACATTATTACGACTATGAGCAAAGAAGAAGAATTGTTGGAGGAAATCACCAGTTCGGAATACAAATACGGCTTTGTGACTGATATTGAGGCAGATGAGGCCCCTGCGGGCCTCAACGACGACATTATCAGGTTCATCTCTGCCAAAAAAAATGAACCCGAATGGATGTTGCAGTGGCGCCTGAAAGCGTACCATTTGTGGCTTACCATGGAGGAACCCAAATGGCCGAACGTGCACTACCCGCCCATCGAATTCCAGGCTATCAAGTATTATTCAGCACCCAAGAAGAAGAAGGCTGTCGAGAGTATCGATGACATCGATCCCGAATTGCGCAACACTTTCGAAAGACTGGGTATTTCTTTGAATGAGCAAAAAAGGATTTCCGGTATCGCGGTCGACGCGGTTATGGACTCCGAGTCGGTCTTCACGACTTTCAAGGATACGCTCAAAGAAAAAGGCATTATTTTCTGCTCGATCAGCGAGGCAATCCGTGAGCATCCGGAACTGGTAAAAAAATACCTCGGTTCGGTAGTACCGCCTAAGGATAACTACTACGCGGCATTGAACTCAGCGGTTTTCTCCGATGGTTCATTCGTGTACATCCCGAAAGGCGTTCGCTGCCCAATGGAGCTTTCGACCTATTTCCGTATCAATGCGGCGGGAACAGGCCAGTTCGAAAGAACGCTGATCATCGGCGACGAGGACAGCCACGTGAGCTACCTGGAAGGCTGTACAGCCCCAATGCGTGACGAAAATCAGCTGCACGCTGCGGTGGTTGAAATCTTCGCGCATGACAATGCGAATGTAAAATACTCGACCGTACAGAACTGGTATCCAGGCGATAAGGACGGAAAAGGCGGTATTTACAACTTCGTAACGAAACGCGGCCTTTGCGACGGTCCTAATTCGAAAATCTCCTGGACACAGGTGGAAACCGGTTCGGCGATTACCTGGAAGTACCCTTCGGTAATCCTGAAAGGCGACAACTCGATCGGTGAATTTTACTCGGTTGCTGTAACGAACAATATGCAGCAAGCCGATACAGGTACCAAAATGATCCATATCGGTAAAAACACGAAAAGCCGGATCGTTTCGAAAGGTATTTCGGCAGGCAAGAGCCAGAACTCCTACCGTGGATTGGTGCAGGTTTTCAAAAAGGCTGAAAAGGCGCGTAACTTCTCGCAATGCGACTCCCTGTTGCTCGGCGACAAGTGCGGCGCGCATACTTTCCCTTACATAGAAGTGAGCAACCCGTCGGCCACCGTAGAGCACGAAGCAACCACGTCGAAGATCGGTGAGGACATTCTTTTCTACTGCAACCAGCGCGGTATTCCAACGGAACAGGCGGTTGCATTGATCGTGAATGGCTATGCTAAAGAAGTATTAAACCAACTTCCGATGGAGTTTGCCGTTGAAGCGCAAAAGCTACTGGAAATCAGCCTGGAAGGAAGCGTAGGTTAAAATTTCCGATAAGATAAAACACAGAAAGCCTTTGATTCGTCGAAGGCTTTTTGTATTTTATTGATCTTAGTAAATTTTTCCATCAACGATTCACCCTTCATGACCCACGTTCCACAACTAATCATAGACCTGTCGCTCATTCTCACAATGGCCGGTATCATTACCGTAATCTTCAAGAAATTGAAGCAGCCAATCGTGTTGGGCTACATTCTGGCCGGGTTACTTGTCGGACCTAATTTCCACCTTTTTCCTACCATTACCGATATTAAAACGATCGAGATCTGGGCCGAAATCGGGGTAATCTTCCTGCTCTTCAACCTGGGTTTGGAGTTTAGTTTTAAAAAGCTTGTCAAAGTCGGTAATACGGCTGCTATTACGGGATTATTTGAGGTTTTTATGATGCTGGTTACCGGCTTCGTTACCGGTCAGTTACTCGGTTGGAGCAAAACCGACAGCCTTTTTCTCGGAGGTATCATTGCCATTTCCTCCACTACCATCATTTTCCGTGCATTCGATGAGCTGGGGCTCAAAACCCAGAAATTCACCCGGGTTGTTATGGGCATTCTCGTCATCGAGGACCTTACGGCTGTGTTATTAATGGTTTTGCTTTCGACATTATCGCTGAGCCAGCAGTTTGCAGGATTCGAATTAATACAATCGAGTCTAAAACTCTTCTTTTTCCTGACCATCTGGTTTCTGGGCGGAATTTTCGTATTCCCTACCCTGCTCAGGCGCTACCGGCATTTGATGAACGACGAAAGCGTGCTGATCACCTCCGTAGCATTGTGTTTCGGAATGGTATTTCTGGTAACCAAAGCAGGCTTTTCAGCGGCGTTAGGTGCATTTATCATGGGTTCTATCCTGGCGGAAACTACCCACGCGGAGAAGATCGAGCATTTGCTGAAACCGGTTAAAGACCTTTTCGG
This sequence comes from Dyadobacter jiangsuensis, assembly GCF_003014695.1. Lineage (GTDB taxonomy): Bacteria > Bacteroidota > Bacteroidia > Cytophagales > Spirosomataceae > Dyadobacter > Dyadobacter jiangsuensis. The sequence continues at coordinate 112,706 of NZ_PYAS01000010.1, forward strand.
GGCGGTATTCTTTATTTCGGTGGGAATGCTTATTAACCCCGGACTATTGCTTGAATATGCAGTCCCGACCGCCATTCTGGTGCTCGTAGTAATGGTGGGTAAAACGACATTCGTCACACTAGGAGCGGTCATTTCCGGCCAGCCTTTGAAGAAATCACTGCAATCAGGGATGAGCTTGTCCCAAATCGGCGAATTTTCATTCATCATTGCCAACCTTGGCCTTTCCCTGAAAGTGACCAGCGGATTTCTGTACCCGATTGCCGTCGGGGTATCGGTCATCACGACGTTTGCCACACCTTACATGATGAAGGCCTCCGAGCCGCTCTATGAATGGCTGGACAAGCGTCTGCCCGAAAAATGGAGGTTGTACCTGAACCGATACAGCACCAGCACGGAAACCATTGCACAAACCACCCAGTGGAACGAAATCCTGAAATCCTATGCGCAGACGGTGATTTTGAACTCCGTTGTTGTAGTCGGCATCATCCTCGCGTCCTCGCGCCAGCTCGCTCAGCAGCTGCATACACGCGTACCTGAAACGTTTCTCACCAACTCGGTGCTTTTTGGCATTACATTCTTACTCATTTCCCCATTCCTCTGGGCATTGGTCTTCAAGCGAGGCAACCGAAAGGCCTACTCCACGATCTGGCTCAGCCGGAAGTACAGCCGCGGGCCGTTGCTGGTACTCGAACTTTCAAGGGTAGTTATAGCGATCCTCCTGATGGCCTTTCTGCTCAATTCGTTCTTCTCGACACAAACGGCTTTCATTGTAGCAGGCGGCATTATGGTACTAGGCTTCGCTATCTTTTACCAGCGGCTTCAACAATTTTATCATAAAATCGAAGACCGTTTCCTGCAAAACCTCAATGCACGGCAACTGGAAGGAAGCGGCAAATCCAAAAAGATTCTGTTACCCTGGGATGCGCACTTTGCATTCCTGGAAGTAAGTGCCGACTCCAATATGATCGGAAAAAGCTTGCAGGAGCTCAAAATCCGGGAAAATTTCGGGATTAATGTCGTGCTGATCGAGCGGGGAAGCAAAACCATCCATTTGCCGAGACCGACGGAAGTACTTTACCCTTGTGACCGAATTGAGGTCATCGGTACCGACGATCAGCTGGATGTTTTCAGAAGCCACATCGAAGTGAGTACAAATGGCGACGTTTACATGGCCCACGAGGATAATACGGTGCTCGAACGCGTCGAAGTGAAAACACAATACAATATCCGCGGAAAGACGATACGGGACAGCCAGATCCGTGAAATGACGCACGGCATGATCGTCGGACTCGAAAGAAACGGCGAGCGTATTCTCAACCCGGACTCGTCGATGATCATCGAAAACCAGGACGTGCTTTGGATCGCCGGCGACCGGGATCTGATCAAGGAGTTCATCTCCGCCAAACCGGCCAACAATGAAGAGGAAGTAGAAGTAGCTACGCCTTGATCAGCCCTTGCAGTCCACCCGTATGTACTGCTACAATAGTCGTCCCGGCCTCGAAAAACCCTTTTTGAATGAGATCAAACAGGCCGTAGAACATTTTTGCTGTATAAACCTGCTCCAACAGGACATCATATTCAGCCCGGAAATCTTGCATAAAGGCCAGCAGTTCACTATTCCACTTCGCATATCCGCCGAAATGGTAGTCTGTAAGCAGAGTAAGATTTCCGGGCTGCCTGCATTCATCCGACAGCCGGTGAATGTCTTCTTTAAGAAAATCTCCTCCTTTTAGTGCTGAGAATGCAAGGGCATTGGCGCCCGCAGAGAGAATACCCGCAGCCGTACCACCGGTTCCGGCAGCCGAAGCGATAAAATCAGGCATTGCACCTAACTGACCTTCTATTTCAAATACCATTTCGGCCACACCTTTCAACGCAAGCCCGGTAGTGCCGCCTTCGGGAATCAGATAGGGGTTGCCGAAACGCGCAATTATCTCTTCCAAATATCCTTCCGAATGCCGTTGTCTGTATTCCTCACGCGATACAAAATGCAGCTGCATTCCTTGTTCCCGGCAAAATTGAAGCGTTTCGTTTTCCTTATCTTGCAACTCCAGTCCACGCACAACGCCGATGGTCTTCAATCCCAATGCGTTCCCGGCGGCCGCTGTTGCGTACAAATGGTTGGAATACGCACCGCCAAACGTCAATACAGCACCCTTCCCTCTCGCTTGCGCGTCGAGCAGATTGTATTTCAGCTTCCGCCATTTATTTCCCGAAACCATCGAATGAATGAGGTCGTCGCGCTTGATATACAGCTGTACTCCCGCTTTCTCAGTTCCCGCATTAACGAGCCTTTGCAGGGGCGTAGGCACCGACGGACTTAGTAAATCCACTTATTTTAATAATTTTGTTGATAGTAAATCAAAAAAGAATGTCCGTAGAACTAGTTGATAATGCCTCCGAAGAGGACGATTTATTTGAACATTACCGCATTGTCGCCGACAAAGGCCAAAGCCTCATGCGGCTCGATAAATTTCTGAATCTTCACGTAGCCAACGCTTCCAGGACAAAAATACAAAACGGTATCGAAGCAGAGGCCGTAAAGGTAAACGGGCAGCCTACGAAGGCCAGTTACAAGGTCAAACCGTTGGATGTAATCACGCTTTCACTTCCCGAGCCGCCACGTGATACCGAGATCGTTCCTGAAAACATTCCTCTGAATATTGTATACGAGGACGACGTACTGATGATCATCAATAAGCCGGCAGGGATGGTTGTTCACCCCGCCTACGGCAACTGGACGGGCACCCTGATCAACGGACTGGTATATCATTTCCAGCAACTTCCAACCGGCAGGAACGGCGAAGGCCGGCCGGGGCTTGTACACCGCATCGATAAGGATACCTCCGGCCTGCTGGTGATCGCCAAAACCGAGTTCGCGATGACTTTCCTCGCCAGCCAGTTCGCCGATCACTCGATAGAACGTACCTACCACGCATTGATATGGGGCGAACCCAAAGCTGAAAAAGGCACGGTTACGGGCCACATCGGGCGCAGCGCGCGCGACCGGCGCGTAATGGACGTATACGTGGATGGCAGCCAGGGAAAACACGCGGTGACGCATTACGAGGTTATTAAACCGTTGCGTTATGTTTCGATGATCAAATGCAACCTCGAAACGGGTCGCACACACCAGATCCGCGCACATATGAAGCACATCGGCCACCCCATCTTCAACGACCCGATGTACGGCGGCGACAAGATCCTCCGCGGCGTATCGAGCGGCAGTTACAAGGCGATGGTAGAAAACGGTTTCAGCCTCATTCCCGGACAGGCGCTGCATGCCAAATCGCTGGGATTCATCCACCCTACCACACGCCAATGGATCCAATTTGACACAGATTTACCCGAAAATTTCCAGGCAATCCTCGAAAAATGGGAAAACTATGTAAACTCTCAATAGGAAATAGTATATTCTGGATTCTTAACCTTTCTAATCAATAAACCACTAACATGAATATTTCGACCAGGCAGGGAACAGCAGAAGATATACCCGCAATTTTTGAATTGGTGAAGGAGCTTGCGATCTACGAACGGGCGCTGAACCAGGTAACCAATAATGTCGACAAAATGACCCGTGATTACAACGAGAAGCTATTCGACTTTTTCGTTGCCGAAGTGGATTCAAAGATCATCGGGCTTTGTCTTTACTATTACCGTTATTCCACCTGGAAGGGAAAACGGCTTTATATGGAAGATATCATCGTCACCGAATCAATGCGTGGCAACGGGATTGGCAAAATCCTTTTCGACGCTACGGTTGTAGCCGCAAAAAATGTAGGCTGTACGGGGATGATGTGGCAGGTGCTCGACTGGAATACGTCTGCGGTTAACTTTTACCGCAAGTACGGCACCAATTTCGATAATGAATGGATCAACTGTAACCTGGATTTTTAATAGGTTACAGCAACTATAAAAGAGGCAAAGCCGGAGAGGCCGGGCCTGTTGTTTACTGCAACAGGTCCGGCCTTCTCTCTTTTGTTCTTTTGAGAGACTGCTCATAACGCCACTCTTCGATCTTCGCTTCATGGCCCGACATCAGGATTTCGGGCACTTTATGGCCTTCAAAATCAGCCGGGCGGGAATATACCGGCGGTGCCAGCAAATTGTCCTGAAATGAATCCGTTAATGCGGAAGTTTCGTCGTTGAGCACGCCGGGGATTAGTCGGATAATCGCGTCGGCAAGCACAGCCGCCGCCAGCTCACCACCCGATAACACGTAATCACCAATGCTGATTTCCTTCGTCACGAACATATCGCGCACACGCTGATCTACGCCTTTGTAATGCCCGCAGAGCATCATCAGGTTGCCTTTCAACGAAAGCTGGTTCACCATCCGCTGCTGCATTTGTTCACCGTCGGGTGTGAGGTAAATGACCTCGTCATACGCGCGCTCGCTTTGTAATGCACGGATGCACCGCGCGATCGGCTCGATTTGCAAAACCATGCCAGCCCCACCTCCGAATGCGTAATCGTCGATGGTACGATGCTTATTAGTAGAATAATCGCGGATGTCGTGAATCACCACTTCCACATGGTTGGCCTGCTGCGCTCTCTTCAATATAGAATGCGCGAAAAAGCTGTCCAGCAGACTGGGCACACAGCTCAATATATCAATCCGCATCATCCGGAGTGCTTTCTGATGAGTTATCGAGATAAACTTCCAATAGGCCTTCCGGCAAGTTCACGAACAGTGATTTGGCTTCCTTATCCGCTTTGATCACAATATCATTCGCGGTGGGGATCAGTACTTCTGAGCCCTGGTAATCCATCGCGATCAGGTCCTGGCCGTTCAGCGAATACACCTCGCGTACAATGCCCAGCTCGCCCATCGTTTCGTCCACTACTTTGAAACCTTTGATTTCATGGTAATAGAACTCGTCATCGCCAAGCTCCTGCAAGTCTTCCAGCGGCAGGTAAAGCGAACTTCCCACGAGCGCCTGAGCCTTCACAATCGTATCGACATCCTCGAACGTTACAATCGCATTGCTTTGCTTTTGCAGGTTGATATCCTCGATAAAGTAAGGTACCAATTCGCCTTTGATCTCAACATAAACCGTTTCCAGGTCTTCATAATCATCCGGATAATCCACATCCAGATAAATTACCACGTTGCCTGCGGTGCCATGAGTCCGCACGATATAGCCCAATAAATAACAGTTATCCTGTGTCATTTGCGGGATTTAATATTTTGGTTCTGTATAAAACAATATGAGTCTGTGCGGAATACCGACAGACCCATAGCGCAATGTATGTACATTAAATTATTCTGCTGACTCTTCTGCCGGAGCATCTGCTTCGGGAGCTTCTGCTGTTGCGTCAGCGGCTTCGTCAGCCACTTCCTCAGTTGCAACTTCTTCCGCAGGAGGAGTGTTTTTCTTAGCGATTGCCTCAGCACGGGCTTCGTTAATCTTTCGCTCTGCGTCCAGTTTCGCTTTCTTGTCAGCCTCTTTCTGCTGTGCCAGTGTATCGGCAGCAGTAGCTTTACGGTCTGTTTTAGAACCTTTCCACTCTTCGAAACGTGAATCTGCAACTTCTTGCGTGATAGCACCTTTCAAAACACCTACTTGCAAGTGCTTACGGAGCAATACGCCTTCGTGTTGCAAAATTGAACGAGCTGTGTCAGTTGGCTGAGCACCTTTCAGAAGCCAGTCAACTGCTTTGTCTGATTCCAAAACGATGGAAGCAGGGTTAGTACCTGGGTTGTAGATACCCAATTTTTCGATGAAGCGACCATCACGTGGTGCTCTGGCATCTGCGACTACGATATCATAGATCGCTTTCTTTTTGCGTCCCCGACGCGCTAATCTGATTTTAACTGCCATTTGTGAATTTGTTATGGTTGGGAACTCGTCCCGTAATTAAACAGGGTGCAAAGGTACGGAAAATTTTCCTGTTTTTAACGTAGGCACACAAAAAAAGGGGACAATTTCTTGCCCCCTTTTCCTATGTATTTCCCATCTACTAGCGGCGGAAACCAGCCGGGTAAGTAGAGCGGATTGTATTGTTAGGCAGGATCTTAATCTCAACACGACGGTTAGATTGAAGACCTTCCACAGTTGTGTTTTCTGCGATCGGGCGATATTCACCGTAGTATTCAGCGATGATACGGCTAGGATCTGTCAAACCTGCGCGAACCAGGAAGCGTTTCGCTGCATCCACACGACGACGCGACAGGGACACGTTGTAGCTATCTGAGGCACGTGCATCCGTGTGACCTACGAGTACGATGCGGCAGTTGGTGCGCATGTTCAGGAGCTCAACCACTTTGCTGAGTGTTTCTTTCGAAGCATTGCGGATAATCGCTTTGTCGGTATCGAATTCGATGTTGCTGAACAACGCTTCGCATTCGTCTTTCGGCAGGTTATTTTTGATAGCGTCGCGGATGATTTTGTCGATATCCAACGCTACGCCACCACCTGATACGATGCTACCAGCAGGCGTATTTGCTTCTTTGTCGAACAGATCGGCTACGCCGTCACCATCGGAGTCGGTATAAAGACGTGGATCAACCGGCTTAGGCATGTTAGCTTTCGCGATTGAATCCGCATCGTTCATGGTCGGGTTGTAAGGTACCGGAATCAGCTGCTGAGGGTTAGCCCAACGCAGGTGGTAACGTCCGGCAGCCGGATCATATTTACCGTCTTTCGCTCTCACTGCATTCTTACCCAATTTGTAAGTAAGCGCGAGTGACAGCATACCGTAAGCATCGTTTCTCGAGTCACCTTTTGCAAAGGTCCAGATACCCTGTTGGCTTACGTAGTCGCTAAGCCCACCAACTGTTGCGTCCAGTTTCTCTGTATTGACGAAGTTATGCGTGTAATCAAGTCCAAGATCGAACCGTGAGCTCAGTTCATAGTGAACAGTAAAGCCAACAGGTACAACCCATTCCCTTGTATACGTGGATCCGTTACGTTCCCATTTACCCGCTGTTTTGGAGCTGGCGTCAGTATTGGTCGAGAAATCACCTGAAATCCCCTTGGTAACGTTGGTGTAATCTACATCCGTGTGGTAGTAGATAATACCACCCCCAAGGTGTGCATCTACTTTCCAGCGGCGAAGCTTATTGTAGCCGAGCAGCAAACGATTCACGTTCAATGTTCCGTCCAAAGTCAGCTGAACAAACGAAGGGCTGTTGAAAGTGGCGCTGTAAGTATCACCGCTCAATGAGCTGTAATGATTGTCTTTGGCTCCCTGAAGACGACCGTTGTAGCCGGTCAGCTGGATACCGAACAGAGGAGTGAGCTGCTTGTTCAATGAAAGCCCCCATGCACCTGTCAATTCTTCCCGGTCTCCACGCTTGAAGCCATTGTACTGGGTCAAATCTCCGAAGAATTTTGTAATACCTCCGTAACCAGTGATTGACCAAGTGTTCATTTTATTCGGTCCTTCATAGGTGCGGTTTTGAGCTTTCGTATTGTAGCTCAGGAGGGTAGAACAAAGTAAAGCAACGTAAAGATTCTTTTTCTTCATGGGAAACACGCGTTATGTGATTCAATTCAAATATAGCATTATACATTAACTCAAAATTCAGAAAAAAGGCCAAAGCCTGTAAGCCGGATTCTGTAACTTCGACCGGTTGCCCGATCTCCGCTCCTGCCATTTATCCAGGATTCCGGTCACCCGGAACCTCTAACGATCTACCCGTGCCGGCGCCCCGAAGAGCAGGGACGAGCAGCCCCATTAACCAACACCTATTTGATCTTTCAGCCCGTAAGGTTTACCATGCATTCCCTGTTACCAGGAAACCGGTGGGCTCTTACTCCACCTTTTCACCCTTACCGAGGCATACAAAAAATATGCCAGGGCGGTATCTTTTCTGTGGCACTTGCTGTCGACACACCGTCGCCGGTACGTTGCCTTCCCGTTAGGAAGTACGGCACTCTATGCTGCCCGGACTTTCCTCCCCGGTTAAAAAACCGCAGCGGCAGGACAGCTTAGACCTTTCCTCTGACCACAAAGCTAAGAAATACTTTCTTTCGATCAGCAGTCAATATACCATAAAAAGTAAAAAATTATGGCACTTACGCTGAATATTGTACAAATTTTTGATCAGATTCCTTTCAGTCCGTCGACTTTCAAATTCACTTTCCCGGTCGCAAATACAACAGAATAAAGATGTTTCGGAGTGAGGTAAACCTTATCGGGTACAATATCGGAAAGTATTCCCTTTACAACTACACCTTCGGTGACTTTATAGTTGGCAAGCGTTTTCTGAATCGTGTTTTTAGCATCGGCAATCTGCCCTCCCACCGGAAACACCATCCGCTTCTCCATCATCCTGCTGAACTGCCCTTGCAGGAGCCAACCCGCCGTTCTGACGATTGAATTTTTCGTATCCAGGTCGTAGTCAAGGCTTTTGAGCGATAGCTGTTGTGTTGCCGGATCATAGTAAGGGATTCCCTTTAGATAAATATCGCCGCTGATACTTCCTTTCAGTCCTGCTTTGATCACCAACCGATCATTCTGCCCGTACATTTCGATAGAGGTAACTTCTACATGATATTTCCCGCCTAAAAACGAGAATTTCTCCCCTGCGAACTGTTTGGTCGCCAGTCTGGCAGCATCCTCGTACGAGACAAGACTGATCAACCCGATCTTGAAATCATCCTGAACCTTATCGACGATCTTCAAGTCGGGCAGCTTCTGCATAGGTGCCACCGCAGGCTTTACAGCCGACGTAATAGTCTGCGTATAACCTTTAATACCAATGACCGAACGGAGGATATTGTTTTTCGCAAGCAGCGGCGTCATTTCAACACCGGTAGGCCTGATCACCAGCCAGGTATCATATTCTTTCGCAAGCATCACAGGCTGGCGCGCGATATTCCAGGCCAGTTCCGCATTCTTTTTCAATTCGAGGTTCGAGGCTACCTGGTCGTCGATTGCTTCGGTGATCTTCTCGAAATTCTTATTGAGCATACGGCTCACCATTCCTTTAATGGGAATACTGATGCCCGCCACGCGGATGTTCGGCTCGCTGATCCAGTCGTAGCTGTCGACATAAGTTTCCGATTTGATCTGCCATGACGGTGTGATGCCAATTTTGGAGATCAGCCGGATGCGGATTGAAAACTCGGTATCTTTATAACCCGACATCGTTACGCCTAACGGGCTGATCTTGTACCCGGCGCTTACCCAGATTTTCAATGGAACTTCAAAAAGAAACGACGAGTCAATCGCCACGACCTTGATGGGACTGATCTTCCAGACTTTCGCTTTCAGGTTGTCGTTACCTTCATCGTCGTAACTATTGTCGTCGTAGATCAGCCCTTTAATCTGGTTGTTGATCTGCTTTTCGATTTCCGCTACCGGGATCTCGACCGGCACATTCAGTACCGACAAATGTTTCTCGTTCTGGATCTCCTTATCCGAATATTTGTATTCTTCCATAGGGGCCTTAGGGGAGGTTTTCTTAGAACCGCAGCTCCAAAAAACAACGGCTGCCAACACGATTATCAGAAAATAACCGCGCCTGACGTATACATTACTTGATTTTGACGAGGGTTGCACCGTATCCGAATTTCTCTTTTAATGCATCTTTAAAAAATTGCACATGCTGATTCTTGCCCAGCCTGCGGTGCAGCTCATTTTTCAGCGCGCCGCTGCCAGCGCCATGTATAAACGTAATTTCGTCCATTCCATTGGCAATGGCCGATTCAAGATTACTCTCGAAAACATCCAGTTGCTTTTTCAGGATCGCATCGCTGGACAGACTTTTGTGATTGTTAACCAACTTTTCAATATGCAGGTCGATCACCTGCTCCGGTCTGGGGAGGTTATTCTGCTCGGGAACCGACTGCCCCAGCATTCTAGCCTTGATTTCTCCTGCTACATCCTCCGAAATACCCGGCGCCTCGCGTTTCAGGTTTTCCTCATCCAGTTGATACACAAAACCTTCCTTCGCCAGCACAGGTACCTTGCCTTTGTTTTTGTAAAACGACTGCGCCCGGCAACGAATACGCTTGTTCAACGCAATGGGCAACTGATGATTACCCTCCCGGAAATACAATGCATGGATGTCGAACACCGGCCATGACTCAAAATCCTTCATCTCCACCTCCGTCAGCTTTTGCGAGGTACGCGGTTGCAGCACGCCGGCAGCCAATCCTTTACTCACCGATTCGGAAGCGGCTACTGCGGTGAACGGCAGTACCCAGTCGGTATTATTGATGACGTGCACCGTTAACGTGCGGTCATTCACAGAAATGAATGCCAGGTAAATGCCTTTTTCGGCAAAAGGTGCATTGCGTGGGACAATCACATCCGCACGGGCTGCCGCCACTTTCGCTTCTTCCGGTTTCACCATTCGCTGCGATTCCACAGGCGAAATCGTCACGATCTCATTTCTCAGGACCGGGATCCGAAACCCGTCTTCAATCTCAATTTCAACCACATTACCAGGCAGAAAAGCGTAAATAACGCCTTCTTCCCTACCGTGGACCAATCGTACTTTATCTCCGATATTCATAGTTAATGATGCTTTCCGATCATTTGAACCGGTTTCTGGTTCAAACAATACTTTTAAAAATAAAATGGTTTGAAATCCACCCCTTTTTTGCTGATCTGCAATGCCGGAGCGGGAATCTTAATAGAGTTCGCCAGGAAACCCAGCGTCTTAACAAACTTGCTCCTCGTTTTGATCTTCGTAAGATCGATATCCAGCGACAAATAGTACTGCCGGTAGGGCCGATAGCCCATTTCGATGCTTTTGTCGGTCTCCGCCGAAACCATGTTCTGAATGCCATAACCCACTGAAAAACAAAGCCAGGCGGGCCAGTTGGAGCCTTTAAAAAATGACTTCGGGCTTGCCGAGAACCAATATGTCTGCCCATTGTAGTCTTTCAGCCAACGCTCCGACCAGCTGCTGCCGAGCAGTTCAGGCCGCACGTGCGCTAATGAAGTGTAATGGAAGGAAAACTTGGGTTGTATACGCACCTCGTCCCATAATGCGACCTGCCCGAGATACAGCACTGAGCCCGTCAGGTTCGCGATCATATCGCCGGGAGAAAAACCATAGTCCGGCGAAAAGCCGTCCAGGATTTCAATCGGAGTCTGAAAAATCACCCCGGAAATGGCCCCGTAAACAAGCATTTGTCTTTTTGAAATACCGGTCTTTTTGTACAATGCCGCCGTGTGTCGGGCTATCTGGTACGATGTGTAAAGGTGCCCCATTTTGTCCATTTGTAACCACTCGCGGCTGTCGTCCTCGATGGTAAACTTCGTCAACGGGTTTTTGTACCACGATTTGCTGAGGCCATAAAGCGTTCCCAGATAGATAGCCGACTGGGCTGCAAAAATGCCGCGGAGCAGTTTATAATTAGGTCGTACTTCGGGTACGGAGTCACGGGCAAGGGTGTCTCCGAAAAGCGTTCCCCGGACAAGCGTGTCGCGAACGGATGCATCGGAGGACGACTCAGGTACCTGCGCGTACGCGGGAGACAGCGTTAATGCCAGCAGGCAAATTAGTAAGCAATGAAGAGTAAAACGCATTCGATCATATCGGGGGCAGGACTTAATAACCGCCATGGTATTTTCTCAACCCCCATTCCGCTCCCAACAGCACTACAAGCAGGAAGAACAGCCATTTCAGGTAAATCAGCTCAACCATATCTTCGGTACTGTCCAGCCTGTCGGCGGGGCGGTCAGTTTTAAGTTTTTGAATAAATTGTTGCAGCGAAGCAGGCATCATGAATGTGCCGCCCGACCGCCGTGCCAGGTCCCGGAGCATGCCGAAATCCGCTGTCGTATTGCTCAATTCAAGATCTGCGTTGCGGATCACAAACTGACCTGATACATTTTCCTGTTTTCCTTTCAAAGTAGTGGAAGCCGCGTACCGGTAAACGCCATCGGCCAGCCCGCTGACGTTGAACCGCGGTGTCTCCTTAGCGTGCGTGTACGTGAATTGCTTGCTCTTGCCCTTTTCATCCACCAGTTCCAGCTTCACTTCCTGACCGAAGATCGGCTCGTAAATGTCATTGTAAACCTCCGTCTGAAAAGCAACCTGCTCTCCGGCCTCAAACTCGTTGCTGATCGGGTATACGCGGAATTTCCGACGGTCTTCCTTCACCGAAAGCACCTGTATCAGCTTTTGAAAGAGGTTATCCACCACTTCCTGCTTGCTGGTTTGGGCAAATTCTTCCTGCCGCCATTGCCAGATCCCCTCTCCTGCCAGCACGGCCGTTTTCTGGTCACCATTCGTATTCAGAACCAGGAGCGGCTTGTTGGTATTGAGCGTTCCTACTTTCTGGTACAATATGGTTTCGGTACCCGACGAAATATTGTATTCGCCAAATGGTACGGAAAGCGGCGGAAGGCGTTCCAGTAATTTCAGGCTCTCGGCATCGAGGTTCAGCTGCGAGAATGATGGGTTAAACCGCGCCGTAACCTTGTCGATCTGATTGTTTGCAGAAGCATTGATAAACAACGACCGGTTCAGTGAACTAGCCAGCGGCACCGCCGATTGATTTCCCAGGATGAAAAACAACGGCATTTTGGCATCCAGGTATTTACGGACCTGTCCGTTACCTAACCCCAGCACATTCGGGATCTGGTGCAGGATTACGAGGTCATAAGGCTTCGTACTGGCCGGCGGATTGTTAGCAATGGATAGAATATTGATATCCAGCTCGTAATTATCATTCGCCTCGATCACACTCCGGATACTCTTGATATCGGGATGCGGCGCGAGGGCCATGAGCAAGATCTTTTGCCGGCCGTCGATAATGTCGATGTAAACATCCTTCCTATTGTTCCTGCCCGACGTCTCACCCGAAACTGCTCCCAACTCGATGGTATAATGCTGAACGCCCTTTTGTGCGGAAGATGTTTTGAAATCAAATGCCTTGAAATAATCCGCACGGTCGATCACTACCGGCTGGCTTTGGATCACGCGGCCATTTTGCTTCAAAGTCACTGTCGTACTCTTTCCCTGCAATCCGTTCGCGGCGATTTCCGCCCGTACCGGAAACTCGTTGCCCAGGTACGCGATGCGGTTGCTAACCACATCTTTCACCCGGATATCCAGCTTAGGTACCGAGTCGCCCACAGCCAGCGTATTGACCCTGAACGGATAACGGTTATAGGTCGGCGATACGCCCTGGTTCACGATCCCATCCGAAAGCAGCACCACATCGGTCAGGTTACGGCCTTCGAAGTTGGTACGGACCGTTTGCAGCAGTCCCGCCAGGTCGGTTTTGTTTTGGTTAAATGCAAGGGAATCCGCGTTGTTCTGCGTACCATCCAGCGACTCGATACTTACTTCAAAGCCTGAATCGTTCAGGTCACGCGCCACGGCCTTTACCTGCTCCATCGCAGCCTGGCCGTATTTACCAACAGATTCGGAGTTGTCGATCGCGAAAACGATCTTGGCCTTGTCGACCGAAGTTTGGGTACGCCGCACGAGCGGGCTCAGCAGCAGGAAGCAAATCAATGCCACCACAATGCCACGCACAGCTGCCAACGCATAATTCAGTCTCTTACCCCAGGCCGGTTGCGGCTGATACAGCAGCCAGGCATAGGCCAGGCCCGCAAGTACGCAGAAAATAATGAACCAGTAAGGGGTTTGGAATATGAGCTCTGACCGCATGTGTTGGGATTCAATAGCTGGCGACGTTACAATATACAACGAAACCGCCAGCTATCTACTAACGAAGAAAGTCTCTATGTTAACATACCACCGTCGACCTGGATTACCTGGCCGGTGATATAGCGCGACATATCCGAAGCAAGGAACACGCAGGCGTCAGCAACATCTTCCGGCTGGCCTCCGCGTTTCATCGGGATCGACTGTTTCCAGTCTTCCACCGCTTTCGCATCTACCGCGTCGGTCATTTCAGTTTCGATGAACCCCGGCGCAACTGCGTTGGAGCGGATATTTCTGGAACCCAATTCCAATGCGATCGATTTCGTGAAGCCGATGATTCCAGCCTTCGAAGCAGCGTAGTTCGACTGCCCCGCATTGCCGCGTATACCGACTACCGATGTGATATTGATGATCGACCCGCTTTTGGCACGGATCATGGATTTCGTAGCGGCTTTGGTCAGGTTAAAAACCGATTTCAGGTTAATATTCACCACCGTGTCCCATTGCTCTTCGCTCATACGCATGAGGAGCCCGTCGCGGGTAACACCTGCATTGTTAATGAGCACGTCGAGCTTACCGAAATCGGCAATGACGTCGGTAACGAGCTGGTCTGCGGCCTGGAAATCGGATGCATCCGAGCGGTAGCCTTTCGCTTTCACACCGAACGCTTCCAGTTCTTTCGCCAAAGCTTCGCCTTTTTCGACGCTGGACAGATATGTAAATGCGACATCAGCACCTTCCTGAGCCAGGCGCAGCGCGATCGAACGTCCGATACCCCGCGAAGCCCCTGTTACCAATGCAACTTTATTTGCTACTAACTTCATAAATAGGATTAGAATCTGTCAAAATGTATACTGCCGGCAAAAATAGGATATTGGGCAGAGACCGGCAAATAAACGACCTATGGTACTTTATTACAAAATGATGTAATATTCAGGCAAAAAACCTTCTCCAACAATTTAACTTACACTAACATGAACACTACAAATGTCCAGAAAACATCAGGAGCCTTCATTGCCGCATCGTGGATCGCATTGGGCGTGGGAATGGCCGGCTTCATCATCGGCCTCTGGCGGTCGGAAATGCTGCTGAGTGAAAAGGGATATTATTTTACGGTATTAATGTACGGGCTTTTTGCGGCCGTATCGGTTCAGAAGAGCGTTCGCGACCGTCTGGAAGGCGTTCCGGTAACGGGCATTTACTATGGTATCGCCTGGTTTTCCACGATCCTCGCCATCGTGCTGCTGGTAGTCGGCCTCTGGAATGCGACCCTATTACCGAGCGAAAAAGGCTTCTACGCATTCGCCTTCCTTTTGGGCATCTTCGGCGCCATTGCGGTTCAGAAAAACACCCGGGACAATGCTATTTTCGAAACCGGCAGCTCATTTTCCAAACCTTCTGATCATTGATGCTGTTAAGCCGTTACGTATAATTTTTGAAACTAAACTCAGGTAATGGCAGAAATAACAAAAACAGCCCTGATCACAGGCGGTTCAAAAGGAATAGGATACGGCATTGCCGAAGCGCTGATCCGCGACGGCATCCGTGTCGCGATCACAAGCCGGTCACAGCAGAATGCCGATGAAGCGGCAAATACATTGAACAAAATCCGTGAAGGCTATGCATTGGCCCTCGAATCGGATGTGCGCAGCCTGCCATCGCAGGAAAAAGCGGTACAAACCGTGCTCAGTCAATGGGGCCGGCTCGACTACTTCATCGCCAATGCGGGGGTAGGTCATTTCGCACCGATCCAGGAGCTCAGCGCCGAATTGTGGCAGGAAACCATCGATATCAACCTCACCGGCGTGTTTTTCAGTGCAAAGGCGTCTATCGCAGCACTGACAGAGTCGAAAGGGTATTTCATCAACATTGCGAGCCTCGCAGGTACCAACTTCTTTGCGAATGGTACTGCTTACAACGCCAGCAAATTCGGCCTGGTGGGCTTCTCGCAGGCGATGATGCTCGACGTGCGCAACGCGGGTGTGAAAGTGACAACCATCATGCCGGGCTCCGTCGCAACCGAGTTCAACAACCATGAACCGTCGGATAAGGATGCCTGGAAAATCCAGCCGGAAGACATCGGCCAGATCGTGTCCGACCTCATCAAAATGCCGGCACGGACGCTGCCGAGTAAAATCGAGGTACGACCCACTACACCGAAATAACCCCCGTTTTGGGAATTTTTGGTCGAGTGTGGTCAAGTGTTGTCAGGTATAGTCAGGTGTGGTCAGAGATAGTCCTATGTCCTGACTACACCTGACCATTAAATGACAACACCTGACCACAAATGACAATTCCTGACCATACTTGACCACACGTGACAATTCCTGACGACTAATGACCACACCTGACTACTTCTGACTACTTCTGCCCTTGGGCCAAGATGCATAAAGCGAAAACAGCAACCCGCCACCGGCAAGCAGCAGGAGCGGTATTTTGTATAAAATCAATAAAGTAAGGCTGACAAACCCAAACAGGAAGACCTGCATGGCATTCTCCGGCAACCCCGAACGTTTGTAAAAGTATAGGTGAGAGACTATGAGGATTGTTAAGCCCAGCAAGTACAACTGTGCCACTTCCGCAAAGCCCAGGGCGCCACTACGAAGTACCACCACCGTTTCGGGGACGATCAGCAGCAAATGCGCCGTAACCACCCTGCTCCAGCGTTTCCAGGCCGGAACCGGCAACGACCTGCCCCAAAGCCAGATTTCAGCTTCCCATTGATACAATTCCAGTGATAAACCGAGATTGAGCAGGTAAGCCAGCGACATGCCCACAGCCGGCATTCGAATGTCATATTCACCGGTACTATAATAAAGCACCGTCCCGGCTGCCACCAGCATTGCCCCCAGTTTCCCGACCAATAACGTAATCCCGCGCTCCCGCACGAGCCATTCCATCGACCAATACAGCCACGAGGCGGGTCTGGCGAACGGCCATTTGATCACGCTCTCGCCTTTAACAGGGACATATAAAACCGGCTTCCTTATGCGCCATTCAGCGGCCAAGGCCAGTATTAGCATTAATACAATGTAAAAAGGAATAACCGGCCAGAGCCTGGCCAGCAGCTTGTCCTGAATGGCTATAATAAGAAGGTAAACGCCGTAATAAAGAATAGGTTGCAGAAAACTCAACGCCTGGGCGGCAAACCTTCTCACCCGTACGGGCGCGGGCCAGGTGCGGGCGTGATAGATGAATGTATATTCCGGGAGCTTCCAGGTATTGATCAAAAATTGAACACACAACAGGCTATATACGAGCCAGATCACGAAAAGAGCAAGCATGCCATATGCGCCTGTCAGGAAAAATACCGCGAACGCGTGGTGCTCATTCGCGCTCAGAAACCCGAAAAGCATACCGAGCAAAACCAGGAATGCTCCGGCCCGCTGCCTGAAAAACGCCGAAACCGTGGAGAGCAACAGCATTTTCATAGCGCATCGGTAGCGATGAGGCTCTTGTTTTTCAACCGGAAGCTTTGCGACACGTGCAGTCCTTCCTGCTCGAACAGCTGGTGCGACGACAGCAGGAATGTGACCCCGTTACGGTGGTATTCCTTGATCAACTCGAAAAGCACTTCCCGCGCTTCGCGGTCAATCGTAATGAGCGGCTCATCGAGAATAATGATTGAAGGATCGCCTAAAAATGCCAGCAGCAGGGACACTTTCTTCACCATTCCGCTCGAACAGCTGCCGAACGGATTTTGAAGGTAGTTGATCCCGAATGATTCGACGAGCTTGTCGCTCTGCCCCGGCGATGCCCGCTGCGCTTCGGCGACGAAGGCAATGAGGTCGGCGGGAGTTAAAAAGGAAGGGTAAAGCGGTTCGGCCTCTCCGAGGTTTAGCCGGAGGCGGTATTCCACAGGATGTTTTTTCAGGTCATACTGGCCGTCAAGCCTCACGGTCCCTTCAAATGGCAGCATCCCTGCCAGTGTTCGGAACAGCGTCGATTTTCCTGCACCGTTTTCTCCCTGTATCCAGTAAATACCCTTTTCAATTGCAAAAGACGGGATAGACAAGATTTCCCGTTCGCCATACCGCTGCGTTAGCTGACTGATTTCCAATACCATATCGCGGAATGGCCGTTATGTTAGGGAACAACATTAAACTCGTCTTTCAGCACCTGCAACGCTACCGACTCTTCGTGACGATACAGGTCCTTGTTGAAAAGCGCATTATGGCCGGCATTCTGCAAGCTGATCCAGCTATGGGTTGCGTAAGGATCGTAATTGAAGTGTTTGAAACGATGGCCTGCATTATTCATATCAGCAAACCACTTGACACCGACGTCCAGGCGGTCGTAAGCCCCAAATGCGGCTCCTTTGCCAACGGGCATCGTATCCTTCCTCGTCTTTTCAAGATCGATCATCGCCACATATTCATTTAACCGGCATTCGGGCAGCGGCCAGGGCGCAGCGCGATCGACCACGAGTTTGTACTCGCCTGTACGGGCCTGCGGGTACGTGGCAGCGAGCTGCATCAGTTCCTCGTAGTCCGGTTTATATTCCGTATACTTGTCAGAATCGCAAAGGCCCGCTTCTCTCGCAGGGCATACCCAGCATTGCCCGATACTCCCGATACCCGAAGCATCGCCAATGTCACTGAGATACTCTCCTACCAGGTCGCTTTTGAAATACACGTCATTATGAATCACAAGCAGGTATTTCTGGTCCGACTTCTCCCACGCATACTGGTAGCGCACCGCGTGGCGGTACCGCTTGAAATTCAGCAGAAAATCGAATTTCACGTTTTTGGTCCAAAGCCAGACATTGGGCTTATAGTAGACGATCTTATCACCGAAATGATCAAAAATGAATTTGAAATTCGGCGGCTCCGGCTGCTTGGCTTCTTCTACGAAATAGATTTTGTTAATCCATTGATGCGAATGCTTCATGAGCGTCAGAAGTGTAACAGCCGTTTGGTACGGCTTACCGTAGGCGTTGATCGCCACATCTACACATGCCTTTGGAGAGTTCATCATCGTGTATGCGTTTCTTTTTTCTTAACAAGTAGCCAAAGGTTGCCATTAAATCAGAAACCACCTGTTTTTCGTTTGAAAAAATTAGTAAGTGTAACAAACCCGGTTTACCGGTCGCTTCCCAAGCGTCTCCCCACAAATATTTCAAAATAAGACACTTCGACCAACAGATCATGCGAAATTTCATATTTTCATTGATCACAAATTTCGTGGGATGTATATTTGAAAAAATTTTAATTAATCACGGGATTCATTTTTAAAATTTTACAAAACTACTCTTGCCATCCATAAACCCGGACATCATGAACACCAACCGCCGTTCCTTCCTCCGCCTGTCGGCATTCGCTTTGCCCTTCACGCGCGTCAATCAATTGTTTGCGAAATCACCGAAGGCTGGCGCTCCGGCGGCCGGGCCTGTTGTGATCTCTACCTGGGATAGCGGGCAAATTTCAAATGCAGCCGCGTGGCCGGTGCTGGAAAAAGGAGGCCGTGCGCTTGATGCCGTGGAGCAAGCCGCCATCGCCATTGAAAACGATATCAATTGCTGCGTAGGTCTCGGCGGTAACCCCGACCGCGACGGGCATGTAACGCTCGACGCGTGTATTATGGATGAAAAATCGAACTGCGGCGCGGTAGCATTCCTCGAAAGAATTAAACACCCGGTATCCGTGGCCCGCAAGCTGATGGAAACAACCCCGCACGTGTTTTTGGTAGGCGCCGGTGCGCAGCAGTTTGCATTAGCGAACGGCTTCAAACTGGAATCCGGAAAACTTTCGCCGGACGCTGAAAAGGAGTACAAAAAATGGCTCAAAAAGGCTGAATACAAGCCCGTTATCAATATAGAACATAAACAATCGAAAGGCCACGGCCCATTCGCCCCCACGCGACTGGACAACGGCGATTTCAACCACGATACCATGGGTACCCTCGCTCTGGACGCACAAGGTAACCTCTCCGGTATGTGCACCACCAGCGGTATGGGCTTCAAAATGCGCGGCCGTGTGGGCGACTCCCCTGTTATCGGTGCAGGGCTTTTTGTTGACAATGAAATCGGCGCGGCTACGTCGTCCGGACAAGGCGAGGAAGTGATCCGCGTTGCCGGTACCCATTTGGTCGTCGAGTTCATGCGCAATGGCTCATCACCCGAAGAAGCATGCAAAAAGGCAGTGGAAAGAATCGTGAAACGTGACCCCGAGCGTGCCAAAACTTTCCAGGTAGGCTTTCTGGCCATCAATAAGCAGGGCGAGGTCGGTGCCTATTCCGTTCAGCCCGGATTTGCCTATACCATCACCACCGGCGACGGAAAGGGCAAAGTCATTGCGTCCAAAAGCTACCTCTCGTAAACCCTCAGATAGAAGTATTTACCAAACACTTAACCATTACAATGAACCTTAAATCGACAGCGGCGCTCCTGGCAGGGCTGCTATTGGCTTCCGGATCGTATGCGCAGCAGCATTCGGAGCAAAATCACTCCAAATACGTTGCACCTACCGACCCGCTCGTGCAGCAGAAGCTTTCCAAATGGCAGGATATCAAGTTCGGACTGCTCATGCACTGGGGAACATACAGCCAATGGGGCATTGTAGAATCGTGGTCGCTGTGCCCGGAAGACGAAGGCTGGTGCGAGCGCCGCGGGCCGCATTCACACGATTGGTTCGAATATAAAAAGGCTTACGAGGACATCGCTAAAACTTTCAACCCGGTCAAATTCAACCCCGACCGCTGGGCCAAGGCGGCCAAAGGTGCCGGTATGAAATATGTGGTGTTCACCACCAAGCACCACGACGGCTTTTCGATGTTCGACTCGAAATACACCGATTACAAGATCACCAACACGCCATTCAAAACCAACCCGAAGGCGAACGTTACCAAGGAAGTACTCGCAGCATTCCGCAACGAGGGCTTCATGACGGGCACCTATTTCTCTAAGCCCGACTGGCATACCGATTCCTACTGGTGGCCTTACTTCCCGCCAAAGGACCGCAACGTTTCCTACGACCCGAAGAAACGTCCTGAAATCTGGAACAAGTTCAAGGACTTCACCTACAACCAGATCGAAGAGCTGATGTCGGACTATGGCTCGGTAGACATCCTTTGGCTCGACGGCGGCTGGGTTCGCCCGGCAAGCACCATCGATACCACCATCAGCTGGCAGAAAACGATTCCTTATGACCAGGACATCGACATGGCGCGCATCGGCAAAATGGCCCGCTCACATCAGCCCGGCCTGCTTGTGGTGGATCGCACCGTTACCGGCGAGTTCGAAAACTACGTAACACCGGAGCAATCGATCCCGGATCATTATATGTCCATTCCTTGGGAATCGTGCATGACGATGGGAGACTCCTGGTCGTACATTCCGAAAGAGAACTTCAAATCGACCCAGAAACTGGTGCATACTCTCGTTGATATCGTTGCAAAAGGCGGTAACCTGCTCCTGAATGTAGCGCCTGGTCCTGACGGCGAATGGCACGAAGAAGCCTATACGCGCCTCGAAGAAATGGGTAAATGGATGAATGTAAATGGTGTCGGTATATACGAAACCAAGCCGCTGGCTCCTTACCGCGCCGGCAAATGGGCTTACACCAAAAAAGGTACTACTACCTACGCGTTCTACCTCGCCGAAGCAGGCGAAAAGCTGCCAGCCAGCCTGAAACCGGAAGGTCTCGAAATTCCTGCGAAGGCGAAAATCACTTTTGCGGGCAATAAAAAGGCATTGAAAGTGAAGAATGGGGCGATTGAACTGCCTGTAAAGACAGTTGCAGAAGTTGGCGTGCAGCCTGCTTACTTATTTGTGATTAACTAGGATCCAATAGGAAAACAGCGATAGATTTGGTGAACTCGCTTAAAAAAAACGATCTTCACTTTCGATTTGCATCACCCCTATCTGTATCATCAGAAACACCTTTTCAAATGATCAAAAAAATATCCGGTCTCCTCTGCCTGACGGCGTCGATCGCTTTTGCCCAAACTCCTCCGAAACCCTACGGCGCATTGCCCGCAGCGCGTCAGATCGCATGGCACGAAACCGAAGTTTACGGTATCATGCACTTCACGCCCACCACATTTGAAAACAAGGAATGGGGCTATGGCGACGCAGATCCCAAGACATTCAATCCAAGTGATTTCAATGCCGACCAGATCGTACAAGCCGCCAAAGCAGGCGGTTTACGCGGAATTGTCCTGGTAGCGAAACACCACGACGGCTTCTGTCTCTGGCCTACCAAAACGACCGATTACAATATCACCAAAAGCCCGTTCCGCGACGGCAAAGGCGACCTCGTACGCGAAGTTGCAGACGCAGCGCGTAAGCACGGGCTGAAATTCGGGGTGTATTGCTCACCCTGGGACCGTAATAATGCCAAATACGGCACGCCGGAATACATTAAGATCTACCGCGAGCAGCTCCGTGAGTTGTACACCAACTACGGCGACCTGTTTATGTCGTGGCATGACGGCGCAAATGGCGGCGACGGGTACTACGGCGGCGCGAGAGAAAAACGTTCGATCGATAATACTACCTATTACCAGTGGGATTCTACCTGGACCAACTACACCCGCAAGCTGCAACCGAACGCAAGTATTTTCAGCGACATAGGCTGGGATGTGCGCTGGGCAGGTAACGAGGACGGCAGCGTGAACCCGACTTCATGGGCGACATTGACGCCGAAGCCATCCGAAGGCCAGAACGTGGCAGTACCAGGCCAGGCCAATGCAACGGAGAACCCGGGCGGTACCCGCGGCGGCAAGTTCTGGATCCCGGCTGAATGCGATGTGCCGCTTCGCAAAGGCTGGTTCTACCACGCCAACGAAAAGCCTAAAACACCGGAAAAGCTCTTCGACCTGTATTTGAAAAGTGTAGGACGCGGCGCGGCCCTGGATCTTGGCCTTGCCCCCGACACCCGCGGCCAGCTGCATAATGACGACGTCGTAGCGCTCAAAACGTTCGGCGACCATGTCAAAAACACTTTTGCGACAAACCTTATCGGACGTGCGTCTTCGAAAGCGGTCAATGTTCGTGGTTATAACTCCATTTATAGCGCCAAAAACCTGCTGGACGGCAAACCCGACACTTACTGGGCAACAGACGACGATTTCAAAACGCCGGAAGTGGTGATTGAAATGAACCAGCCGATCGTGTTTGACATCATCAGCTTGCAGGAATACATTAAACTAGGCCAGCGCATTGAAGAATTCGCCGTTGATGCCTGGATCGGAAACGAATGGAAGGAAGTATACAAAGGTACCAGCGTAGGCGCAAAACGTCTTGCGAAACTAGATGTACCCATCACTTCCAACAAGGTACGTCTCCGCATCACCAAATCGCCGGCTAGCATCGCGATCAGCGAGTTTGGGGTTTATAAGGATACTGAGTAGGGCGTATGGAGCATAGTAAAAGCGTCGATTGAGTTTCAATCGGCGCTTTTACTTTTATAATAGTGTTATTCTCAAATCTGTATACGACTTGATTCTCGAAAAGTCGGACTTATTAAAAGTCACCAACTCATCGCAATTTCGCTCCGCTATTGCAGTGTGCAGGCAATCATTAAAATGCTGAAACCCCACTCGTTCGGCTAAATAGACTGCGCGATAATACTCTCCCTGCTGATATGCGTAGGGCTTTAACAACGCCAGTGCATTGACATTTGCTCTTACTTCCGGTGCCGGCATATTCAGCTTTCCCAGCACAAACGACAATTCTTGCAACACAAGGAACGACACAAAGATTGATCCTTCCTCCGAAGCTTTCTCAAAAATACGCCCTGCCAGATCGTGCTTATCCAGATTTTGTTGTATCAGAAAATTAACAAACACGTCTGTATCAAGATAGCGCATACCTCAAATCATTGCATCATTGGAATCGTCTGCTAGCCTGGACAAGTCGATACTTTCATCCACCTTAATTGGTGGATATTGCCTCTGTAACGCTTTCATCTGAAGGTACACATCGTGTTGATTCTGAGAAGAACCTCCTTCAATATCCTCAACAGTTACCCGGACTCTTTTTTGTCCAAACGGCGACAACACCCTCTTCCAGAAACCCTCCGTCCATTCTCCCGGACTAACTTCAAATGTCGTTTGCATAACTGATCATGCTTGGTCCTAAAACAAAAATAACACTATAATCTCACTCCTTCGCAAGCCGCTCCAACCGCGCGTACATTTCCAGCATCGCGCCCTGGTCGATGAGCGTTTTGACCGGTTTGCGGCCCAGGAGGTTTTTGCCATCGCGTTCGTCTTTCCAGATTCGTTCGGCGTCGGCGATGAAGATTTGATAGTCGCCGGCTTGCGGATCGATTTTGTGCAGTTCTTCAAATCCGCGTAACAGCACCACATTGAACCAATAGTTGTCCGGCAGCCTGTTGTTCTTATAAAAGTGCTTTTTGGAACCTTCCGCCAATGCCCTCGCTTCGTCCAGGTATTCTTTTTTGCCTGTGATATTGTGCAGCAAAACCGCGGATTGCAGCATTGTGCCGGTATTATAGGAGTATTTGGCAGAGTCTATTTTCAACGAAGGGACTTTGATCGCATCATAATAAGTACCATCACTCGCGCGCAGGTTCTTTTTGGTCCAATCATAGAGGCTGATGGCCGTTTTGAGGTATTCGGGCTCCTTTTTGATCTGGTACAATTGCAACGCTACGAGTATCCCCGGACCATTCGAGCAGGTATTCTTCGTATTCTTTTCATCCTCCTTCCAATAGAGCCCGCCGCCAGTCTTCTCGTCGTAGCCCGTCATCATAAAGCGGTAAATTTCCTCGGCAATGGCCAGGTAATCTTTCTCACCGGTGCGGTTGTACGCATCCAGGCAGGCGATCGCGATCCACTGGTTGTCGTCGTAAAAACGGGAGTCCTTTTGCTCGCTCGTCACATAGGCCTGATACCCCGGAGCTGGCGCGGCCGTATTGTAGTATTGCCTTATGGCGCCTAAAACCGGCTTCATATACTGCTTGCCCGGGCTCACAGCCTCGGACTCGGTCGCGGCTTGAAGCAATGCGCAAAGCGGCCAGAGATAGGAATGCGGCTTTTCATTCTTGCCGTTTGTTTCAATAAAAAGGCCTGTCGACGACTCGTAAAACACGCCTTCGATGTTGTGGAGAATCTGCCCGCGGCGCGACTTGTAATCCGGTGTAGCGGACTGGGATACGGCGAGGTCGAAGCGGGCCATACCAAGCAAAACCAGCGCCGTTGTGTACATACTTTTCATAAATAGTTTCGATTTTTTTGAGTAGAAGGAGTCCCTGCGAGGTTCTCTACTTGAAAGATCCTCCCTAAAATCGCTAGCCGACAAAATACCCCTCAACTGCATTTTAGTAAAATAGAATAATAAAATTTGGTTATTCTAATAATATACAAAACTATATTTCATATCCAGTTCACATCCCCTACTTTTGGTTAAATCCCCCCATTAACCTGACTAACCCTTTTGACTGCATTTGGCAAACATACCGACGATGCCGTGCTTTGGAATGCGTTCCGTGGTGGGGACGAGCACGCGTACACGGAGCTTGCAAAACGCTACTACCGGACGCTCTTCCAATATGGCCAGCGGTTCACCCCCAATATGCAGTTGATCGAAGATGTGATTCAGGATCTGCTGGTACATTTATGGCTGCGCCGCGCTACCATTAATGAGACTCCTTCGGTAAAATTTTACCT
Source organism: Dyadobacter jiangsuensis (assembly GCF_003014695.1). Lineage (GTDB taxonomy): Bacteria > Bacteroidota > Bacteroidia > Cytophagales > Spirosomataceae > Dyadobacter > Dyadobacter jiangsuensis. The sequence continues at coordinate 137,925 of NZ_PYAS01000010.1, forward strand.
TATCAAGGCATTCCGGCACCGGATGCTGAAAACCATCAAACCGCTGTCCGAAGAAACCGGGCTGACCGATGAATGCGATCACCTGTTGCCCGAATTTTCGAGCGAGGACAGCTGGATAGGCCGCGAAAATGACCTGGCATTAAAAAAACAGGTCCACACGGCGATTCATCAGCTACCGGCACGCCAGCAGGAAGTCATTTACCTGCGCTTTTTTCAGAACCTGACGCCCGAAGAGATTGCCGGGCTTCTGGCGATCAATGCACAGTCCGTGAGTAATATCATTCAACGGGCATTGTCCAACCTGCGCGGGCTCTGGCGCACGCCTCCTTCCATATCGGTTATCCTATGCTCATTTTGCCAAATTTCCTCCTGGCTCTGAATTAATTTTAAAAATTTTTAACCCCAACCGAGTATTCCGGCAGAATAAACGGATAATGTAGAAAACGCATTATTCCATGCTTCACGACCGGTCCGGCCATTTACTGCAATCGCTGCTCGAAAATCCCGCATTCAGATGCTGGGCCGAGGGCAGATGTGCCGAAGACGGTGCGATGTGGGAGAAATGGGCGGCAGCGCATGAAGACGGGCAGGCTATTCTCCGGCAGGCCGTGGAAATCGTGCGTGCCGTACCTGTGCGCGACGAGCATCTGACAGACGAATACATCCAGCGTAAGGTGAGCGATGCATTGCAAGCCGCAAAACGGCAGGAGCAAATGGAGAACAGCCGGAAAAAGGAGTCATTTTTCCCTGTTTTCCTCTCGGGATGGAACGTGGCGGCGAGCCTGCTGATCGTCGTCGGGCTTGGCTTTGCATTGTTCCGGATTTATCACAATGCACACCCCACCCCGAAAGCAGCGGAGGCCAATCTGCCCGCGAATGCTTTGAAAGAAGTAGCCAATACGGAACGACCGTTCAAATATGTGCAGCTACCCGATGGCAGCTCGGTGGTACTGCACCGCAACAGCACGTTGAAATATCCCCGGGCATTCACCGGCAAAAAACGGGAAGTGTATCTTACCGGCGAGGCATTTTTTGAAGTAACGAAGGATCCTGATCGGCCGTTTTTGGTGTACGCCGAAGAACTGATCGCCAAAGTGCATGGTACCAGTTTCAGTATCAAGGCCGTTGCCGACGAAAAGGAGATTACCGTTGCCGTCAAAACGGGCAAAGTATCCGTTTTCAGCGAGCGGGCGTCCCCAACTCTCCTGCTGACCTGCAACCAGCAGGCCACGTTCGAGCGCACGGGAGCAAAGTTCGTACGGTCGGCTCTTAAAAGCCCCGTCCTGCTGAACATCCCTATTGAAAATCAAGAATTTACTTACTCAGAAACACCGGCAGCAACCGTTTTCGACGCACTTGCCAAGGCCTATGGTGTGAACATCGTATTCGACGCGCCCAGTCTGGCGCATTGCAGCATTACCGCCACGCTGGGCGATGAGCCGCTCGAAAACAAGCTGAAATGGATCTGTACCATCCTTGAAGCAAAATATACCATTACCGAGGATAGCATTACCATTACCGGAACACCGTGCAACTGATTATTCACTTCAAAACCCGACTATTTGGATAAAAACAACAAAAGGTGAACGATGCTACCAACATCATTCACCCGATTGAAATCCCCTCTTTCTGTGCTGGCGCTAAGAAGGTCCCTTGTCGGGACACGGGAATTATTTTGCCGATTTTTTTAACCTACAAAACAGACAAAAGTATGAAAAAAACCTTTTACCGGCAGAGTTACCTGCTCAAAATTATGAGAATCAGCCTCATACAATTGTTCATCATCATCGGGTTCTCCGAGTTCGCCGTGGCCTTCGATGGCTTCGGGCAGGAGGTGCTCAACCGTCGCCTGACGATCAATATCCGCGAGCAGAAAATCGGAGCGGCTCTTGAACAAATCGGCAAACTATCCGGCGTGCATTTCATGTACAGCCCGGAGCTCATCCGCTCGCAGCGCAAGGTGACTTTCAGCGCTAAAGAAGAGAAACTGGAAGCAATTCTCGATAATTTCCTGACCCCATTGCAGGTTTCCTACGAAGTGTCGGGTAAGCAGATTTTGCTGAAACGGGCCACCTCCAAACCGGTCTTCAACCTGCCGGAAGGTGCCGGTACGTCAGTCAAAACGATCCAATCCATCGATTTTCAAATCAAAGGAACCGTAAAAGACGCAACAGACGGCACCATTCCCGGTGCCACGATCGTCCTCAAAGGCAGCTCGTCGGTAGGTACCACCACCGATGCCGACGGCGGATTTGAGTTGAATGTCCCCGACGGCAGTACCACGCTCGTCGTTTCGTCGATCGGCTTCCTCACGCAGGAAATTGATATTGCCAACAAAACCATGGTGGAGGTTACGCTTCAATCCGACATCAAGTCGCTGAGTGAGGTGGTGGTAACGGGTTATTCGTCTCAATCCAAACGGGATATTACCGGCGCGGTATCGACCGTTGACGCTACCGAACTGACCAAAGTAGCCGCTCCGAACGTAGCGCAGCAATTACAGGGACGCGTTGCAGGTGTGACTGTTACTTCCAACAACACGCCCGGCGGTGAAGCCACCGTCCGTATCCGCGGTTTCGGTACGATCAACAACAATGACCCGCTCTACGTCATCGACGGCGTGCCTACCAAAGGCGGTTTGAACAGCATTAACCCGAACAATATCGAGTCGATGCAGGTGCTGAAAGATGCTTCCTCGGCATCCATTTACGGCTCGCGCGCTGCTAACGGGGTGATTATTATTACTACCAAAAAAGGAAAAGTGGGCGCGCCGAGATTTACATTCAACTCCCGCGCAGGCTTCCAAACCGGCAAAGTAGACCTTGACCTGATCAAAGACCCGCAGCAATTCGGCGACCTTTTGTGGACACAGCGAAAAAATGCAGGCGTATTGACGAATGGCAATCCTTCGCACCAGCAATACGGTAACGGCGCTAACGCAGTCGTGCCCGACTACATTCTGGCGGGTTCGAGTTACGGCCTTTTTGAGGGTGATCCCAAGACCGATCCTTCCCTTTACAACTACAACCGCACCGGATTTTACCAAATCGTAAAGGCCAATAAAGAAGGTACCGACTGGCACAAGGAAATCCTGCGCCCGGCTGCCATTCAGGAATATAATATCGGCGCCAATGGCGGTACCGAAAATGGTCGCTACGCCATTGCGCTCAACTATTTCAAACAGGATGGTGTATTGATCCACACCTCATTCGATCGCTACTCGATTCGCTCAAATACCGAGTTCACTTTCAAAAAGCGTATTCGCCTCGGGGAAAACCTCGAATTGAGCTATACCGAAAACAAAGGCTATTACAACGCGAACGGCACAGCCAGCAGTACCAACAACCAGGACGGCAACCCGATCGGTAATGGGTACCGCATTCCCTCGATCATTCCGGTGTATGACATTATGGGCAATTTCGCTGCTACGCGCGCTGCCGGACTGGGGCCTGCCACCAACCCCGTTGCCCAGCTATGGAGAAGCCGCAACAACCAGACCAACACATTGCGCGCATTCGGTAATGCATACCTCGAAGTAGACATCCTGAAAGACCTCACCGCCAAATCGAGCATTGGTATTGACTTTATCAATGCCAACCGCGTGAGCTATACCTTGCTCGACCTCGAAGAAGCGGAAATCGAAGCAGCCAACGCGATGACCAATGGCAACGCGTACGACGTCAACTGGACGTGGTCAAATACTTTGAACTACACCAAAAACCTGGGCACATCGCACAAAATCAGCCTACTGGCGGGTACGGAAGCAATTAAAGGTACCGGCCGCGATTTCTCCGGCACGCGCACGACTTTCTTCTCGGAAGATCCTCTATATATGTACCTCAACTCCGGAACCGCGGGCATCGCCAACACAGGAGCAGGTTATGAGTGGGCTCTGTTCTCTATCTTCGGAAAAGCGAACTACGCATTCAAGGATCGCTACCTGCTGGAAGCTACCGTACGCCGCGATGGTTCTTCACGCTTCGGACAAAACAACCGCTACGGTACATTCCCGGCATTCAGCGCGGGATGGCGCTTGTCGGAAGAAAGTTTTATGAAAAGCATTTCCTGGCTGGACGACCTGAAACTTCGTGCGGGCTGGGGACAGACCGGGAACCAGGAGATTGGAAACTACAATGGTTTCAGCACCTACCGTTCCAGCCTGAGCCAGTCGTCGTACGCAATCGACGGGTCCAACAATGCGGTACAGCCAGGCTTCGATACCGAGGCGTTCGGTAACCAGAATGCAAAATGGGAAACTACCACCCAGACCAACGTGGGTATCGATGCTACTTTCCTGAAAGGGATGTTCGGCCTGAACCTCGATTTGTACAACCGTACCACTTCCGATATGCTTTATCAGGTGGCATTGCCTGCAACCCAGGGTGTCGCAACCATTCCTTTCGTGAATGTGGGCGAGATGAACAACAAGGGTATCGACCTCGGCATCGACTTCCATAACAAAGCATTGAACGGCGACCTTACTTACTCGGTAGGTGTTAATTTTTCTACCTATAAAAACGAGGTCAAAAAGCTGAACAGCAGCGCAACCGCCGTACTCCTGGGACCCGCCATCCGCAGCTACACCTGGACGCGTTCCGTAGCCGGCATGCCGCTTTACTCATTCTACGGCTTGCAGATCGACGGTATTTACCAAAACCAGGGTGAAGTGGACAATGGCCCGAAATATCCAGGCTATGCGGCGGTGGGTAAATACAAATACCACGATACCGATGGAAGCGGCACCATTACCGACAACGACCGCAAGTTTATCGGCAATCCGCACCCGGATTTCACTTATGGTATCAATTTCAATGTGGGCTACAAAAACTTCGACCTCTCGGCATTCTTCCAGGGCGTGAAGGGCAACCAGATCATCAACATGGTGAAACGCTGGGTGGATTTCAACAACCAGGCCGGTAACCGGAGCCTTCGCATGCTCAATGATTCATGGACGCCTCAAAACCCCGATGCCGTATTGCCGATCCTCGACGCGAACGACAGCCGCAGCCAACAGCCTTCGAGCTATTTCATCGAGGATGGTTCTTACCTCCGCATGAAAAACCTGACGCTGGGCTACACATTGCCTGCCGGCGTGTTGTCCAAAATCGGTTTCGAGAGCGCGCGGGTGTATTTGCAGGCGCAAAACCTTTTCACGATCACCAAATACAGCGGTATCGATCCGGAGGTAACATCGGTGGGTTCGACACCGGGCAGCACGGTTCTGGGTGTGGATCAGGGTAATTACCCCAATTCGAAGATGTATCAGATCGGTATCAACTTCGGGTTCTAGTTTGGTTTAATCAAAATCTTTAACACGGCATTATTCTCATTATCAATATGAAAAAGAGCGTATTAGCATTAACAGCGATGGTCTGCGTGGGTGTGCTCACCTCCTGCGGGGACAGTTTTCTCGAAACTACGCCGCTGGGCGTGGGCAACGAGGCCATGCTTGCGAACAAAACGGGGGTCAATGCGGTATTGATCGGCGCATACAGCCTGCTCGACGGCGTCGGCTCCGGACCGGTGAACACCTCGTCCGTCAGCAACTGGATTTACGGCTCCGTCGCATCCGACGACGCCTACAAAGGCAGCGATGTGGGCGACCAGGCGCAGATCACGACCATCGAACGCTACATTGCCCAGGCCGACATCGGCGCCTACAATGACAAATGGGTAGCCGTTTACGACGGCGTTTCGCGTTCCAACAACGTAATTAACCTCATAGCCAAAGCTACGGACATGACCGCCGCCGAAAAAGCACAGGCGCTCGGCGAAGCCCGCTTCCTGCGTGCCTGGTACCATTTCGAAGCCAAAAAGCTCTGGAATATGGTGCCTTACGTGGACGAAACGGTTACCGACTACATCAACCTGCCCAACGACAAGGATATCTGGCCGAACATCGAGGCAGATATTCAGTTCGCGATCGACAACGTATCGGCTACCAAAGCGCAGGTAGGCCGCGCGAGCAAATGGACCGCGAAGGCATTCCTGGCCAAAGTACATCTGTACCAGCAGGATTACCTCGCTGCCAAACCGTTGCTGGATGATGTGATCAACAATGGCCCGTTCTCGCTCGTGAATAGTTTTCACGACAACTTCCGCATTGCAACGGAAAACAATTCGGAATCCATTTTTGAAGTACAAATGTCCGTTGCCGATGGCGGTGCCGGTCAGAACGGCAGCTGGGGGGATAACTATAACTTCCCTTATGGTTCCGCGCCGGGTGGTTGCTGCGGGTTCTTCCAGCCTACCCAAAATCTCGTGAATGCGTTCAAGACCGATGCCACTGGGCTTCCATTGCTGGATACCTTTAATGATGTGGATGTAAAGAACGATGAAGGACTTTCTTCTACCGATGCATTTACACCCTACGAAGGCACCCTGGACCCGCGCCTCGACTGGACGGTGGGCCGTCGCGGGCTACCGTTTCTGAACTGGGGTACTCACCCGGGCAAAAACTGGATCCGCGACCAGGCATTCGGCGGGCCTTACACTTTCAAGAAATTTTTTGCTTACAGCGGTGAAAATGCCGGCGCCGAGTCGCCCCGGGCGAACGCGAACAACTACCGCGCCATTCGTCTGGCCGACGTTCTGCTGATGCGTGCCGAAGTGGCCGTGGAGGACAACGACCTCGCCACCGCATTGAAACTTGTGAACCAGGTGCGCACGCGTGCGGCCAACGTGGTGGTACTCGATGCTGCGAACAAACCTGCGGCAAACTACCTCGTAAAACCGTATCCCGCATTCGCTAACCAGGATTATGCCCGCAAGGCGGTGCGCTTCGAGCGCCGCCTGGAACTGGCCATGGAAGGCCACCGGCACTTCGACCTGGTACGCTGGGGCAATGCCGATGTGGTGCTGAATGCCTACCTGACCAAGGAAAGCAAGAAACGTACCTACCTTGCCGGCGCCGCTTTCGTGAAGGGCAAAAGCGAGTATTTCCCTATCCCGCAGGCACAGATCGATATCATGGGTGCAAATGTTTTGAAGCAAAATCCATGAAAGTGACAAATTTTTAATATTATTATCCAAAATTATCACTCAATGATACCTAACGAACAGGATAATACTTCACGGCGTGATTGGCTCAAAACCATCGCGTTGGGTGGTGCAGCGGCCATGACCGGCCATGTTGCACAAGCGGAAACAGCCCCTGCTCCCGCTGCACGCAGAATTCCTATCGCAGTTTCGACCTACTCCTACTGGCATTTCCAGGAGCAGAAGTACCCGATCGATAAAGTGATCGAAGATGCAGCTAGGCTTGGCTTCGATGGCGTGGAGATTCTTCACCGGCAAATGGATAACGAGACCATTCCATACATGAACAAGCTGAAAAGGCTTGCATTCGACAACGGATTGGCACTTCCGTTACTTTCTATCCATCAGAGCTTTGTGCAGCCGAAGCCGGAAGATCGAAAAAAGGACATTGAACATACCTTAAAATGTGTTAACCTTGCGACCCAAATGGGCATTCCGGCGATCCGGATGAATACGGGAAGCTGGCGCACTGTGAAGCGCGACGCCAACTATTACAAGGATGGCAAAGAGCCGCCGATCCAGGGATTCACCGATCAGGACGCGATCAAGTGGTGTATCGAATCGATGCAGGAATGCCTGGTAGCTGCCGAAAAAGCGGGGATTGTGCTCGCGATCGAAAACCACTGGGGGCTGTCGTCGAACATCGATTACCTGCTCGAAATTTACAAGCCGCTGGCATCATCACCGGCGATGGGCATGAATGTCGACACAGGCAATTTCGTAGGCGACCCCTACCCGCAGTTCGAACGCCTTGCGCCGTACGCGACGATCGTCCAGGCCAAGACCTATTACGGCGGAGGCCATTATTACGACCTCGATCTGGATTACAAACGGATTGCGGGTATTTTGAGAAAAGCGAATTTCAAAGGTTACGTATCGCTGGAAATGGAAGGAAAAGAAGACCCGGCCACAGCGGTGCCCAAAAGCCTGAAAGTATTACGCGAAGCATTGAGCTAGAACGACTTTTGCTTCGCTACGATTTTCATAATTATATTCTGTAGTTAATAAAGTGCAGCTTCTCTGGGGCCGCACTTTTTGTTTTAATAGTGATACTTACATTGCGCGATGATGATACACCCATCCGTAACCTTATAGACCAACCGATGTTCGTCGGTAATCCTTCGAGACCAGAAACCGGAATAATTCGAGCGTAGCAATTCCGGCTTACCCTTTCCCTCGAACGGGGTCCGCAAACATTCCTTGATCAATTCGTTGATTCGTTTTGCAATGTTTCGGTCAACCCGTTGCCATTCGACATAATCCTCCCACGCGTCAGGATGCCAGGAGAGCATCACAGGTCAGCCAGGTCGCGGGGGAAAATGTTATTTCCGGCTTCGATGTCATTCATCGCTTTCAGCAAACGGGCGCGGTTAGCCGGGCTTTTCATAAGGTACGCGGTTGTGTCCGTTTCTTCTTCCGCCTTCGAAGCATGGTGGCGGTTCAGAAATTTGAAGAGATTGAAGATGGACTGCCGTTTTTTCAATGGAAGAGCTAATTTCATTTCCTTCTTGCTTAGGTGTGTATGGATAAACTTCCTTTAAAATTAAACCTTAAATACCTGCTTTCCAAACCTACCCACGCCTCCTTGACGACCCGCGCACAACCAATTCCGTGCTCAAAACCCGCTTCTCGTTCACGATAATCTCCTCCGCATCTACCAGCTGTAAAACCCATTCTGCGGTCGTGCGGCCGATTTGCATGGTGGGCTGACGGACCGTGGTGAGGCCGGGGCCGATGTAGGCGGATTCGGCATTGTCGCTGAAACCTACTACTCCGAGTTCATCGGGAATGGAGATACCTTTTTCCATCGCCATCAGCATGATTTCGATGGCAGAAGAGTCGTTAACAGCGAAAATCGCGTCGGGCCGGTCGGCGAGATCGAGGAGGTATTGCCCGTAAATGCGGGCTTTCTGCTGGGTGAGCATCCCCTGGATGATCAGCTGGTCCTGAATAGGTTTGCCGTACTTCTCCATCGCCGCGCGGTAGCCACGCAGACGCTCCTGACTCACTTGTAACGTGAGCGGCCCGCCGAGGTGTGCAATGCGTTCGTAACCATTCAGAATGAGGTGTTCGACAGCTTTAAACGAAGCCTCGAAATCATTCACGACTACTTTCGGCACGTCGATCTGGTCACATACCCGGTTGAACTGGATGAGCGGAATACCGCGCTTGGCGAACAGGCTGAGGTGGTCAAAATTATTGGTTTCCTGCGTAAGCGAAATGAGCAGCCCGTCGATCCGGTTTGCCAGCATTGCCTTGGTATTCGAGATCTCTACCTGGTATGATTCATTACTCTGCATAATGGTGAGGTTATACCCGGCCTCCGTCAGCACCTCGTGGGCACCGATGATCACATTCGGAAAAAACTGATTCTGGAATTCCGGAACGATCATTCCAATTGTATTCGTCCTGCTCTTCACCAGATTGTACGCCAGCTGATTGGGCTGATAATCGAGTTGGGCTGCTTTATCGAGCACTGCCTGGCGCGTCTCGGGGCTGATATCCGCGTGTCCGTGTAACGCGCGCGAGACGGTCGAGTTGGACACGCCCAGCGATTTGGCAATATCTATGATCGTCGTCTGGTGCCGTTTACGCTTCACCAGCGACTCGATCGAATCGTCCTTTTCCGAATGGGTAAAATAGTAGTTGCACCATTTGCACAGATACCGCTGCTTGCCTCTCACATAACCCGCCTTCATGATGCCGTCCACCTGCGCGCACTTCACACACTGAATCATAAACCTTGTACTTTTTAAATAAAATCCCCTTTCAACATCTCTATACCTCTCCATTTCTACCCGTCTTACAAAAATATAAAAATCTCCTATTAATCATCAGCAAAACCATATATCGGTATCGTTTCCGCAAACGTTACCGATACTTTTTGTTCAATTCCCGGAAATTTATGCGCTAAAACCACACGTCAATCGCCTCTTAACGCCGCTATATTTAGGTAGAAGCCGCCATTTAGCCCGGTTATTCAGAAGTACGGATAGTCGGCGCCCATGCCGTTTCAGTGTTACAAAATTGTACTATTTCAATTTTACCATTTTGAATCAAACCCTAATTTTTACCTACATGAAGAAAAAAATACGTGACTTGTTCCTGCTCAGCCTCCTGTGCCTGGGCATTACGCAGTCGTTGCTCGCTCAAAACGTGACAGTGAAAGGCAAAGTGACCGACGAAAAGGGCGAAATGATTCCCGGCGCAAGCGTGACTGTCAAAGGCTCTCAGCAAGGAACACTTACAGACGCGGAAGGTGTGTACTCCATCGATGTGGCGGGTAATGCGACGCTCGTATTCTCATTCCTGGGCTATCTGAAAGAAGAGGTGGCCGTATCGAACCGCTCGACCATTGACGTTTCGCTCAAAACCGACACCAAAGCATTGGAAGAAGTGGTCGTGGTGGGCTACGGTACACAGCGCAAAGTCGAAACAACGGGCTCCATTGCCTCCGTGAAGGCGGAAGACCTCGTGCAAACGCCCGTCGCAAACATCGCGCAGGGCTTGCAGGCACGTGTAGCAGGGGTGCAGATCAACCAGAACTCCGGCTCTCCGGGCGGGAACATCAGCGTGCGTATCCGTGGTACCAACTCCATTAACGGTTCCTCGGAGCCTCTATACGTCATCGACGGTATTCAAATATCGAACGGCGGCGGCATTACCGACGTCAGCCCGCTTTCGACTATCAACCCCAATGACATTGAGTCGGTTGAAGTCCTGAAAGATGCATCCGCTTCCGCTATTTATGGAGCGAGAGCTGCCAACGGCGTAATCCTGATTACTACTAAACGGGGTAAAAATGGGACCACACGGGTAACATATGACGGCTATTATGGCTCACAAAAGGTGAATAAGACACTGGACGTGCTCAATGCGTCACAGTTTGCCCAGCTTGAAAACGAAGTATTTAAGAACAATTACTACCCGGATCCGGCGTCGCTCGGCGAGGGCGTGAACTGGCAAAAACTGATTTTCCGGAAAGCCCCTATTCAAAACCATCAGCTTTCGATTAATGGCGGCAGCGAAAAGACGCAACTGGCTATATCACTCAACTATTTCGACCAGGACGGGACGCTGATCGGCTCTCAATTTCAGCGCTATTCCTACCGCCTGAACCTCGACCACCGCATTAGTAAAAACGTAAAAGTAGGGACGAGCATCCTGGGCAGCTACTCCATTTCGAACGGTATCCAGACGGGCGGTACCAACATCGGTGACGGCGGCGCCGTACTTTCTTCCGTTCTCGGAGCGGCAATCGGAGCGCCTCCTACCCTGCAACCTTACCGTGCCGACGGCTCCATTTTCCCCTTCGGCGAACAAGCCGGCGGCCAGTATCGCGAGGTTGTCAATCCGTTGAATTTCTCGGCGGTCCTCAACAAACGTTCAATCAAACGGACGCTGGCCAACATTTACGGCGAAGTATCGCTTTTCAAAGGGCTTACGTACCGCGCGTCGTTCAACATCGACCAGAAGGGCGAGCTTTTCGACGGCTATTCGCCGCGTTCGATCGTCAACAAAAGCGACCTGAACGACAATTCCGGCTCCGGTACCAAAGCGAATTCCAATTACCTGGCATTGCTTCATGAAAGCATTTTGACATATAGCACCACTTTTGCTAAAAACCATTCTTTCAAAGCCACTGCCGTATTTGGTACGCAGCTTGAACAAGGCAATTCCAACACAATGAATGCGACGGGATTCCCGAATGATGCGACCAGAAACGAAGCAATGCAGCTCGCATTAACCCGCACCATCAGCAGCGGCAGGAGCAGCCAACGACTCGACTCCTACATGGCGCGTGTGAATTACGGCTTCAAGGACAAGTTCTTTATCGACGTCACCGCCCGTGCCGATGGTTCGAGCAAGTTCGGGGCGAATCATAAATACGGGGTTTTCCCGGCGGTATCAGCCGCTTACCGGATCATCGAGGAGCCTTTTATGAAGGATATCAGCTGGCTTTCCGATTTCAAACTGCGCGGTAGCTACGGCATCACGGGGAATGCAGGCGGGATTGACCCTTATCAGTCACTTGCTACGGTGGCTTCCGGCAACAGTTACATGATTAACCACACCTACGTAACAGGTATCGAACCGACGGGCATCGCTAACCCGGATTTGCGCTGGGAGCGGTCGAAACAAGCCAACATCGGCGTAGACATCAGCCTGCTGAACAACCGGATCAGCATTATCGCTGACGTTTACCACAAGAAAACGGATGATCTCCTTTATGTGAAAACACTTCCGCTGAGCTCGGGCTATGGCGCCATTACCGGAAACTTCGCCGCGCTGCAAAACAAAGGCCTCGAACTGGCGGTGAATGCACGTATTCTGGATGGCAAACTTAAATGGGACGTTTCAGCCAATGCGACAATCAACCGCAACAAGGTGCTCGGTCTGGATGGCGGCATTACCACCGAGCGCTTCATGACAACCTACACGATCCTCAAAGTCGGACAGCCGCTCGGTATGTTCAAAACGTATGTTTTCGACGGTGTTAATCAAACCGGTGAAACCATTTTGCCAGGTTATGACGGCCGCCTGGGCGGTCACAAAGTAAAGGACGTAACCGGTGACGGCCAGATAACCGCAGCGGACCAGGTTATCGTGGGCAACCCGAACCCTAAGTTCATCTACGGTTTTTCCACTAACCTATCCTACGCCGGTTTCGACCTTGCCGCATTCGTATCGGGCTCGCAGGGCAACGATATCTACAACGCCAGCCGTCTGTCGTTCGAAAATCCGCTGGGCCAGCGCAACCTGTTGGCCGGGGTAGCCAACCGCTGGTCGCCGACCAATCCCAGCAATCAGTACGTGAGTGGTTTCCAGGGGGGCCGGCTGCCTATTTCCAATTATGTGGTGGAAAACGGCTCTTACCTCCGCTGCAAAAACCTGACGCTGGGCTACACGGTGCCGCGGTTCAAGGGTGTGCAAGGCATCCGCCTGTACGTGAGCGCGAATAACCTGTTCACAATCACCAAATACAGCGGCTATGATCCTGAGGTAAATACCTACGCGGGTTCCAATACGGTAATCGGGGTCGACAACTTCGTATACCCGCAGTCCAAATCATTCCTGGGTGGTATCCAGGTTACATTCTGATCCACGCAAAATCCTCTTGGAGTCCCATTTGATATGAAAAAGCTACTAAAAATAACGACATACCTCAGCGCTGCCGGCATCGCGCTGCTCGCTCCTTCCTGCCAGCTGGACGAAACGATTTATTCATCCATTTACACGGAAGATTTCTATAAAACGGCTGCTGACGCAGAAAAAGGGCTGGTCTCAGCTTACGGCGCATTGGGCGGCCTGGGCGGCGGCCCCGCGCTAACGCTCATCGCAGATTTCAGCGACGACCAGACCTACCCGCGCGGGGTAGTAGGCCGTAACACGCTGACGTTATTCACTTACGACGTGAATTACACGACTCAGAAAAGTAACGCACGGACCAACGAATCGCCTCAGCAGATCTGGGCCTCATGCTACAACGGTATCGAAAAGGCCAACTGGGTGATTGCCAAAGTACCCGGCGCGAATATGGACGAAACCCGTAAGAAACAGATCATCGGCGAGGCGTATTTCCTGCGGGCGTTTTACCACTGGCTCCTGGCTAAGAATTTCGGAGATGTTCCGGTTAAAATCACCCCGAGCTACACCGAGGAGGAAGCATTGACTGCCAAAAGCCCCAAAGCCGATGTTTACAAACAGATTTATGCCGATCTCGACCAGGCATTAGCTGCCGGACTGCCGTCGTACCCGACTGTCGACAAGGGACGTGTTGCTAAAGAGGTCGTGAGTGCATTATACGCGAAAGCAGCGCTTTATAATGAGGATTGGGCCAAAGCATTGGAAAAAGCCAAAGAGGTGATCAACTCCGGCAAATATTCGCTGGTTCCGGATGTCCGTGATGTTTACAAATACGACAAGGAAGACGCATCACGTGTCGAGAATATGTGGGCCTATGAAGCCGACCCCGTTTCTCCGGGCCTTGGGCACCAGCTCACCGGGCTTTGCGGCCCTCCGGGAAGCGCCGGCCCTGAGTTTGCCCGCACTTCGTTCGGTTCGATGTTTGCATACCAGGCTTTCTTCAACTCGTTTGATCCCGCAGATAAGCGACGCACGCTGCTGGATACCAACTATGTAAATAAAGCTGGCGCTATTGTACCGCAAAAGAGCATTACGCCGATTACTACCAAAGGCGTGCTGATCAAGAAGTATCAGGATCCTGTTTCGACGGTCGGCCTGATCCCGAACATCCCGATCTTCCGGCTTCCCGATATGTACCTCATCGCGGCAGAAGCCGAGGCGCGGCTGAACGGCGCTACGGCGGTTGCTTACGATTTCATCAATCCTGTGCGGAAACGTGCAGGCCTGGCGGACCTGAAAACCGGCCTCGCCAAAGACGCATTCATCGACGCGGTCTTGCAGGAGCGCGCGTGGGAGTTCTTCGCCGAGGGCGACCGCTGGTATGATCTCACCCGTACCGGCAAATTCCTGACCGTGATCCCGAAAGCCGTGAACGATGTTTACCCGACCCGTAACGTCACCGCCAAAAACAAGTATTTCCCTATTCCGCAGGACGAAATCAATGCGAATCCGAAGCTGGAACAGAACCCTGACTGGAAGTAGCACGGGTGCATAAGGAGGCTCCCGCTGAGCCCCGGAGGGGCTTCCTTACGATGCCAAAACGATAAACAAAACAATGATTCAACTAATGCTTTTGTTCTCACTATGCTGTAATTCCCCAAACCGGGAAGGTCGCATTCGTGAATACAAAATCACCGAGAACGATACACTCAGCTACACCCTGAAACTCGCGCTCGACGAAAAGGGACAGCCGCAATACTTTTTCAGAAATATCTTCACACCGGTTTGCTATACCAATGAATGCAAACCGGTGTATATCAATTTTTATTGGGACCTGCTGGGCAACTACGAACGCTACGACCTGCCGGAAGGCAAAGTGCTGACGAAAGTCGACCACGATGAATTCAAGGAAGAGGATTATCAGAAATTGCAGGACATTCTCGCCCAGAACAACTCCATTTTCGCAGACCTCAAAATGGAGGACCTGATCGCCAAAGGCACCGATAACCTGACAGACTCCGTCGATGCAAAAGCCGGCGCCACTTTGAAAACCATTAAAAACCAGGTGATCGACGGGGCGGTCTATACCTGCTACACGCTTTGGCATATTGCATACGGCAAAGCGGTACCCGAAATGCAGAAAATCATCGAAACCTATTCGAGCGACGCATTACTCCACCGGTTTCTGGAAAGCAAAAATCATCATTACCAATACTGGGCCATGGCGAAAGTGATGGATGCTGGCGGCACGGTGAAAAAGCCTTTTGAAAAGGATATTGAAACGATTATCGCCGGCAAGAATGGCTTTATCGCCAAATATGCATTACAACATGTCGGAAACGATTTTTTCAAAACGGAGCAAAGACAGAACTGGCTTTGGGAAACCTATCAGAAAACAGGTTATGCCATGCAAATAGCCATTCTAAAAAAGCTGGACACCGGCAACATAAAAACCTCGAATTCACTGGCAGCCAACTTGCAATCCAGCCTGCCCAATGCCAATGAAGAACAAACTCTACTAATCCAAAAAATCTTACAGAAACCATGAACATCCTTCAAATCCCCGGACTAAAGTCCGGGGCAATAGATAGTGAATTGCCTCCGGCAATATTTGCAAAGACAACATTACCGGAGGCAATTCAATCCCCTTGCCCCGGGTTTCAATCCCTTTGCCCCGGGTTTCAATCCCCTTGCCCCGGGTTTCAATCCCCTTGCCCCGGGTTTCAACCCGGGGATTTGAGGAAGTTGCTGATAGCTATTGTTTTAATATTTCTGATGTTTCCGGTTCTGGCCCAGAATCATGTTTTTGTTGAAACAGAATCTTTTGAGGACAAGGGCGGCTGGGTGATCGACCAGCAATCTTTCGTGGTCATGAATTCATCCTACATCATGGCGCATGGTATGGGCCGGCCGGTGAAGGATGCCGCCACGTCTGTCAAATTTCCCAAAACGGGGAAGTACCATTTGTGGGTTCGCACCAAAGACTGGGCACCTTTTCCGAAAGGGCCGGGCAAGTTTCAGGTGCTTGTAGATGGTAAGTCCGTAGGCCAAACCTTCGGTGAAAGTGGCTCGGATGCCTGGAAATGGTACGATGGCGGCGTGATCGACATTAAAAATGCCAACACAAAGCTCGCATTGAAAGACCTTACCGGCTTCAATGGCCGCTGCGATGCATTGCTTTTCACCGACGACCTGAAATTCACCCCACCGAATGAGCTGGAAGCATTAACCGCATTCCGCAGGAAACTCCTCAACCTGACCGACAAACCCCAGGATGTCGGCCGGTACGACCTCGTGGTGGTAGGCGGCGGCATTGCGGGCACTTGCGCGGCTATCTCCGCAGCGCGGATGGGCCTTACCGTGGCGCTGATCCAGGACCGGCCCGTGCTCGGCGGTAACAACAGTTCGGAAGTACGGGTGCATTTGATGGGCGATGTGGACAAAAACCATTATCCCAAGCTCGGCCGCATTGTGCGCGAAATGGATAACGGCGACCCCGGCAACGGTAACCCCGATGCGAAAGAATATGGTGATGCGCGCAAAATCTCCATTGTAAAAGCTGAAAAAAACATTTCGCTATTCCTGAACACCCACGTTTTTAAAGTAGAAAAAGAGAACGACATTATTACGGCGGTAGTGGGTCGCGACATTGCCACCAACCAGGAACGCCGCTTTTCCGGCTCGTTCTTCTCGGACTGCACGGGCGATGGCACGGTCGGTTTCCTTGCCGGTGCGGAGTTCCGTATGGGCCGCGAAAGCAAAGCCGAAACCGGCGAGTCGCTGGCGGCGGAAAAGAGCGACGATTTCACTTTGGGAACCTCCAATCTGTGGGCTTCCGTGGATCGCGACACGGTTTCGTCCTTTCCCGAGACACCCTGGGCGATGCAGTTTTCAGATGAATACCATATCGACGAGCCGAAGTCGGACTGGCAATGGGAAACCGGTTTCGGCAATTTCAATACGATTACCCAGGCCGAACAGATCCGCGACCATAACCTGCGCGCCATTTACGGCAACTGGTCCTATTTGAAAAAGAATAAGGCGGCCAAATACGGCAAGAAAGACCTGGCCTGGGTGGCTTACATCGGCGGCAAACGCGAATCGCGCCGCATTATCGGCGACTATGTCCTGAACCAGATGGATATTCAGGAAGGCAAGTTCTACCCCGACGGCTCGGTAACAGCCACCTGGACGATCGACCTGCATTTTCCAGATGCCAAAAACAGCAAGTACTTCGAAGGCCAGGAGTTTTTCGCGGGTACCAAGCACATCAAAGTGGCGCCCTACACGATTCCCTACCGCTGTCTTTATTCCAAAAACATCCAGAACCTCTTCATGGCCGGCCGGAACATCAGCACCACGCACGTGGCGTTCGGGAGCACCCGCGTGATGCGCACATGCGGGATGATGGGCGAAGTCGTGGGATTTGCCTCGTACATCGCGGCTAAATACAAAACCAGCCCCCGAGGCGTGTACAAAGACCATTTACCTGAATTAACCGGCATTCTCAAAGGCGAAACGCTCGCCCCACAACCGTGATTTTGCATTGAATAGTCTTGTGATACATATTGCCGGAGTAATATCCTCGCTTCTCCTGATGCTGCCGTTGGTAACAATGGCGGCTCCGGTGAAGGATACCGCCATGATCACCATTAACGGCGAGGCGCAGGGCACCACGTATCACATCCGCTATTTCGACGTCCAAAAGCGCAACTTCAAGCATTCGATCGATTCCATTTTGGTTCAATTCGACAAATGCCTTTCCCTATACCGTACTGATTCCGAGCTTTCTGCATTCAACAGAAGGGCAAAGCATGGGAATGCACCGCATATGTTCCGTTCGCAGTGGTTTTATGAGGTTTTGGTTAAATCAAAAGAAATCTATGAAGCGACCGGCGGCGCTTTTGACCCGACGATCATGCCGCTTTCGGAGGCTTATGGTTTTGGGCTTAAAAAGAATGTTGATCCGGAGAATGTGAACGTAGACTCATTGCTGCAATTCATTGGTTTTAAACAAATTGATTTCAATCAGGCCGAAGTAAAAGGCCGACCGGGCGTGAAGCTGGACTTCAATGGCATTGCGCAGGGCTATTCGGTCGATATCCTCGGTGCATTCCTGAAAAGCCGTGGTATCGATCGTTTCATGGTCGAAATCGGCGGGGAAGTGCTGTGCTCGGGGACTAAAAACGGGGGTACAGCCTGGGTGACGGGCATCGAAAACCCACTGAAACCTGCCGCATTAGCGGCGACGGTAACACTCACCGACCGCGCCATGACCACCGCAGGCAATTACCACAACCACATTATCCGCAACGGCATTACCTACAACCATATCATCGACCCGCGCTCGGGCGATCCGCGCACAGGCTCTATGGAGCAAACCCCGCTGCTGAGCGTGACCGTGTTTGCCAACGACGCTATGACCGCCGACGGTTACGACACTGCCTTCTTCGTGATGGGCCCCGAAGCGACCAAAACCTTTTTGAAAAACCGGAAAGATATCGACGTGTACATGCTTTACACCAATGAGGAAGGGCATTTAATGTCCTATGCTACCGACGGTATTAAAGAATTTATCCAGGAAAAATGAAACGAATAACCCTACTACTCCCGATTTTACTCAGCACTCTGACCATTTTGCAGGCCCATGCCCAGCGGACCGTCGTGAAGTCGTTAGCTAACAATGCGATCCGCATACAATGGCGCCAAATCGACGGCGGATTGAAGCTCGAAGAGGTTTCCTTGAAGCAAAACGACCGCTGGACGAAGACCATTCCTCCTTCCGGCGAATACACATTGCTCTATTCCGAAACCAAACCTTCGACCGAATCTGCCGAAACTTTTGAGAAAATTACCGGCGGAAAATTTCCCGAAGATGCCTACCATTACCAGCAAACGCAATGGAAAGAAAGCACCACTGGCGTAGCGCTCAATACGGCCGGGCAAGCCTTTCATTTCTACCCTCAAACGGGTGAGCTGAAAAACAAAGGATTGGAGTTTAAATCCGAAACCGAGGTAGCAACAGTTATTTCGCATTGGAAGACCGATCCCCGCTTCCCAACGGATATTCTGGTGACGATGACCCTGAATGCCAAAAAAAAGGGGTTTTTCTCACTCGCAACGCCTACGCTGGCCGCATTGCCGGTGAAGCAAATGAGTTGGGTGTCGGTACCGGGCTACTTCCAAGGCAATTTTATGCAAAAGAACTTTGCACTGGCCTATGCCTACGGCCACGGGATACCCGACCGCCCGGTCGTTTACCGCGAGCGGTGCGCCTCCACGCTGAGCCCGCTAATGAGCAGCAAGGATGGATTTACGCTGTCGGTCGTTCCTGAGCCAGGCCTCGCACGTGACCCGTGGGCGAAAGACCAGATTACGCAAATCGACTGGCACTTGGGAATTTCCCACATGAACCGCAAGGGGGAGCTTTCCCCTACCCTATACTACCCGGTGCTGGGCGAAGAAAAGTCGGAAATGGAGCCTGGGCAATCAATTTCCTACACCTTCCGATATAGCCTTATCGCAGGCGACTGGTTCCAGGCTACCAAACATGCGGCTATCGACATTTACAAATTCCGCGAGACACTCGCACTGCGTCAGAGCAAGCAGGCATTGACCGACCGCATCGAAAAGATGCACCATTACCTCACCGATCCGAAAACCTCGCTCTGGAACATCGAGGAGTTCAAAGGCAAGCAAATCGGCGCGCAGTCGTACCTCGGCGGCGTGGTGGGCTCTGACAAGGACGCGATGAAAAACTCGGATTACGGCGCCATGTGGATGCTCGCCAATGCGACCCAAGATCCCGAACTGACCCAAAAAGTGCTGCCGCCAGCCGAGAATTTCAAACTCGTCCAACAACAAACAGACCAAGGATTCTTCAAAGGAGCTGTCGAAGGCCAGTACTATTTAGCCAAAAAGAAAAAGTTCGTCGAAGAATGGGGTGAGGTCGTTGAACCTATCGCATTGACCTACTATGTGATGCTCGATGTAGGCAATATGCTCCTTTTCGAACCGGATAATGCGGAACTGAAAGAGCGGCTGCGGATCGGAGCCGAAAAGCTGCTGAGCTGGCAGCGCAAAGACGGCAGCTTCGCCGTGGCTTATGACCGAAAAACGGAGGAGGAGATTTTCAAGGATATTCAGGATGTGCGGCCTACATTTTATGGCCTCATCGTGGCACACCGCATTCTCAAAGACGAGAAATACCTGAAAGCCGCCGAAAAAGGGGCCGAATGGTTTCTCAAAAACGCCGTAGAAACCGGCGCCTTCCTCGGCGTATGCGGGGACGCGCGCTACGCACCCGACTTTGCCACCGGGCAGTCGGCACAGGCATTGCTGGATTTATTTGATTTAACCCAAAACAAAAAGTACCAGGACGCCGCCATTACCTGCGCAAAAATCTACACTTCTTCCATATATACGCACCCTATTGCCGATCACCAGCCTAAAACCGTGAATGGCACCGCCCGCGAGGATTGGGAGATCAGCCAAACCGGCCTCAGCTTTGAGCATGGCGGTATTTTCGGCTCCGCCACACGGCACGGACCTATCCAGCTCGCGAGTCACGCGGGGATGTTTATCCGCATTTATCAGCTTACGGGAGACCAGTTCTTCGCCGATATGGCGCGTGCGGCGGCCATTGGCCGTGATGCATTTGTGGACAGCAAAACCAGCGTCGCTTCCTATTACTGGAACGCCATGAACCGCGGAGCCGGCCCTTACCCGCACCATGCCTGGTGGCAGATCGGCTGGATTACCGACTACCTGCTTTCGGAAGCCGCATTGCGCTCCAACGGCAAAGTCACATTTCCCCGGGGCTTTGTAACACCAAAAGTGGGCCCGCACCAGACGTACGGCTTCGCACCGGGTGATGTCTTTGGCGACAAGGCTAACCTGATTATCAAAGAAGGTTTCGCAGTGGCGGACAGCCCGTCCATCGATCCCATTATTTCAAAATCTACTACCCAAAATACTTACTACGTGACGCTGCTCAACAACAGCCCGCAGCCGACGGCATTCAACCTGAAAATCGATCACGGCAAAGCTTCGGAAAACAACGTTGCCGCAACCATGAAATGGGCCGAAACGAATCAGAAAGCGGCCATTACCAATATTAAACTGCCCGCCTTCGGTAGCCGGACGCTTCAAATTAACTATTAAACTGCCCTCATGAACAATACCACCGACACCATTGTCATTCTCGTATTCTCCGCATTCGTGATGGGCATTGGGATGCTTTTTGCCCGAACGGGGCGCAACCTTAAATCGTTTTTCGCGGGTGGCGAAGCCGTGCCCTGGTTTATCGGCGGGCTCTCGCTGTTCATGAGCTTTTTCTCGGCCGGTACCTTCGTGGCCTGGGGCTCCATTGCCTACAAACATGGCTGGGTGGCCATTACCATTCAATGGACGATGTGCATCGGCGCGCTGATCACCGCTGTTTACCTCGCCCCGCGCTGGAAACGGACGGGTGCACTCACCGCAGCCGAGTTCATACGCGAGCGGCTCGGGCCGACGGTCCAGAAGACCTACATATTCATTTTCACGCTGGTTTCGGTATTTATCAAGGGTTCGGTGCTGTATCCGGTGGCTAAGCTCGTAAGTGCTTCACTGGACTTGCCGCTGGTACCCTGCACGATTGGCCTGGGGCTATTCATGATCGCCTACACCGCTGTGGGAGGCCTTTGGGCCGTTATGGTGACCGACATCCTGCAATTTGTGGTACTGTCCGCCGCGGTATTCATTCTGCTGCCGCTTTCATTTAATAAAGTCGGCGGCTGGGAAGGGTTTACGAATAATATCCCCGATGATTTTTTCAACCTGCTCAATGGCGAATACACGCTCGGTTTCGTGGCCGCATTCGTGATTTACCACATCTGCTATATCGGCGGCAACTGGACGATGGTGCAGCGTTACACAAGCGTCGATAGCGAGAAGTCAGCCAAAAAGGTAGCATTTCTTTTTGCAGGTTTATACCTCATCAGCCCGGTGATCTGGATGTTTCCGCCGATGATTTATAAGGCCATTAACCCCGCACTCACCGGTCTGGACACGGAGAATGCCTACCTCATGATCTGCAAGCTCGTGTTACCTCCCGGCTTGCTAGGCCTGATGCTCACGGGCATGTATTTCTCCACTTCGGCCAGCGCCAACACCGCACTGAACGTGGTTTCAGCCGTTTTCACCAATGACATTTACAAAGGGATGGTCAACCCGGCGGCTTCCGACAAGCAGCTGATCCGCGTTGCGCGTGGCTCGTCGTGGTTTTTCGGGTTGGGGATGATAGGCATTGCATTGCTGGTACCCGCTGCAGGAGGCATTGTAGAAGTGGTGCTCAGCATTTCGGCCATTTCCGGTGGCCCACTGCTCGCACCGCCGCTTTGGGCCTTGTTTTCCAAAAGGCTGAATGGCAGAACGACACTCTGGATTACCGGTATCGGGCTCTGTGTAAACCTGTTTTTTAAAACACTCGCCCCGCTCCTGCTCGACTTCAAGCTCTCGCGCGGCATGGAAACGATCGTGGGTGTCGGCCTTCCGCTATTGCTATTGCTCGCCTACGAATTGTGGGCACGTTCAAAGGATATGACAGCTGACGAATACAACATTTATATGCTTTCGAAAGACCAGCGCAAGCAAGTAGCCGAGAATGCGGACCCGGAAGAGGCATTGGAAATTAAAAAGCAAAACCGTTTTGGCTTGCAAGTGATCGCCGGGGCGCTGCTCTTTACGGCAGTCATGCTCTTCATTCTGAGCTTTTTGACTACGGATGGAACGCTGGTAACGGCTGGGGTGGCGGTGGTGGTATTGATTTCGGCGGCGATACCGTTTTCAGCGGCTCGGAAGGTGGTGTTGGTGAAGGACGAAACGCGGGTAGTAGTGTAAAGAAGTTGGCGCCAGGGTTATCGCGTAACGTCGGCGGCCATCAGCATTGCTGTTACATGCCTACGGCATTTTTGAACAAGAATGGGTCGTCTGGTTCTACCAATATTACATCCCTAGCGGGATTTTACTTGGAAAGGAAACATGGCCACTGCCAGCATTAACAGCAAAACAGAAGTCCCGTTAGGGACACAACATTGGTAGCAATATGGAATGTATCAGAAGAAGTGAAATGCCGTCAGGCATGCAACAACAAAACGAACGAAAAGCAACCGCAACTACATGGATTTCTGGGAGCGCATATGCTCCGATTTCCAGGATTCAATGGTCTGTTCGTCCCAATTATTGGACTCCCAAAGTTGATCTATTTCCATATCAATTTTTCTGGCGAAATAATCGGCCAGCATCTTCCGAATATCCCTCAGTTGATCATCGGAAACATTATAGGCATATAGTTTCAGCAATTCGTTTTGGAGATTGCTCAAACGGGTCGGGGCGGTGTGTGAAGTGGCCATAATGGAAAATGCTTTTTACAAATTAAACAAAATTCAACCTCGAACAAAAACAAAACCCCAAACCGAACAACATCACATAATGAAACGCTTAACCCTATTAACCTTCTCATTATTACTCTCATTAACGTGTACACGCCTCGCAGCGCAACCTGGTGCGGCCCAGCCGAACGCGCCCCAATACCATATCCGCCAACCCAACGCGATACCGCTGCACGGCGAATGGTGGTTCCTGCTTGATCCGGCGGGAGCAGGCATCGCCGCCCAATGGTACCGGGAAGATCTGGCGAAAGAGAACCGCCAGGACAAGGTTACCGTCCCGCATTGCTTTTCAACAGACCCCCGATACGAGTTTTACACCGGTACTGCCTGGTACCGCAAGACTTTCGCCTGGAAAAAAACCACCGGTAAACGGGTAATCCTGCATTTCGACGCTGTTTTTTACAAAAGCAATGTATGGTTGAACGGCCAGAAAATCGGGGAACACGAGGGCGGGTACACTCCGTTCAGCTTCGATGTGACCGGGCAGTTGAAGGACGGCAACAACCTGCTGGTAGTGGCCGTGAATAACGATACCTGGAAAACAAATACGATTCCAGGCCTGAAAGACGGTGGTAATATCAACGACGGCTACCCTGCCTGGGTGAATTATGGCGGCATTATCCGGCCGGTTTATCTGACGATCGAGCCGGAGGTTTATACTGAAAATGTGAAGATCGAGACAACGCCCGATCTGGCGAAAGGTACGGCGGTGGTTAAGGCCAAAATCCGGGTTCGGAATGCATCGTCCGCGGCGGCCACGCCAAAAATCGAGTTGACAATTTTGCAGGACAAAAAGCCTCTGACGCTTCGCTGGAAAACGAAAACGAAAAGCATTCCGGCGGGACAGACGGCCGTGCTCGAAGCTGAAACGGGGCTGACAGCGACGCAAGTGAAGCTTTGGGATCTGGATCAACCCAATCTCTATGAACTGAAAACGGTGGCGGGTGAGGATACGCTGGCCTCGAACTTCGGGATCCGGAAAATTGAAGTGAGCGGTGCACAAATCCTATTGAATGGCAAGCCGTTCAAAGTCGGCGGCGGCAACCGGGTGATCGACTATCCCGGCATGGGCTCACTGGAACCGGATTGGCTGGTTGAAAAGGATTTCCGCCTGATGAAGGAAGCCGGCATGGAGTTCCAGCGCCTGACGCATTACACGCCCTCCGAATATTTCTACGACCTCGCCGACCGCTACGGAATGCTCATCATCACCGAAGCAGGGAACTGGCAGCTTACGCCGAAGCAAATGGACAACGATTCCATGCGCGTGAAGTTCCGCGCTCAGTTCCGCGAGATGGCCGAGCGCGACTGGAACCACCCGAGCGTGATCGCATACAGTGTGGGGAATGAATACGGGTCCACCACAGCCAGCGGCCAGCGCTGGACGAAAGACATGATCGCCTACGCACGCGAGCTCGATCCTACGCGCCTGTACACGTTCGCGAGTATGCTGTTGAATACCCTACCTGAGAAACCGGAGGATGAAGCGAGCCAGTATGTCGATTTTATTTCCACCAATACCTATGGCGGCCATGCCAAATCGCTCGACCATATTCATAAGCTCTACCCTGACAAGCCTGTCTTCATCAGCGAATGGGGAACACGTTCGGACGGCAAAGGCGGCGAAGTGGGGCAGGCGCAGCATTTAAGCGATGTGATGGTGGAAATACGCAAGCGGCCTTTCGTGGTAGGTGCTTCGTGGTGGACTTATAATGATTACCGCAGCAAGCTGTTCGGTACCAACGTGAATGGCTTCCGCCCGTGGGGTATTGTGGGGCCTGACAGGGTGCCAAGGCTGGCCTACCCGGTTCATCAGAAAGAATTTTCGCCGGTGATTATTGAGAAAACAGACTTCCAAACCGGCGACCAGGGCATTCACCAGTTGACCCTCAAAATCACCTCCCGCGGCGATTTCCCGGCCCGATCACTCAAAGGTTATACCCTGAAAGCGGGTGACACGAGCATCGCATTGCCCGACCTGAACCCGGGCGAAAGCAAGGACCTGGTAATTCCTGTGCGCGGGTTTGAAAAGCAAATCCATATCACGGTGATCAAACCGACCGGCTTCATCACCACCCAAACTGACATCGAGCTGAAATAACTATCTGCGGGCCGCGACAGGCCATGCAACCACGACATTTAAAGACCTGACAAGATGATAATCGGAGAATCAACACACAAAAGAGAGCCTAAAACCATTGCATTGGCAGCTGACCTTGTGATTACGGGAGGCGGATTGACCGGCACCTGCGCAGCCATTACCGCGGCAAGGGCCGGGTTGAAAGTAATATTGGTACAGGACCGGCCGGTGCTGGGCGGCAACTGTTCGAGTGAAGTGCGGCTTTGGATACTGGGCGCCACCTCGCACATGGGCAACAACAACCGCTGGGCACGCGAGGGTGGGGTTATCGATGAAATCATGCTCGAAAACGCCTACCGCAACCCGGACGGCAACCCGCTGATCTTCGATACTGTTTTGCTGGAAAAGGTTACCCAGGAAGCAAACATCTCCCTCCTACTGAACACCGCAGTTTACGATCTTGATAAAACACAAAATGGCGACAAGATCGAGGCATTGCATGCATTTTGCAGCCAAAATAGTACCAAATACGCGTTGAGTGCACCGCTATTCTGCGACTCGTCGGGCGATGGGATCGTAGGGTTTCTGGCGGGTGCTGCTTTCCGGATGGGCGCGGAGTCGATGGATGAATTCGGGGAGAAGTTCGCGCCGGACAAAGGGTATGGCGAGCTTTTGGGGCACTCTATGTATTTCTATTCCAAAGACATGGGGCGGCCGGTAAAGTTCGTACCGCCTTCCTTTGCTTTAAAGGATATTACCGAAATCCCGCGTTACAAGACTTTCAACCCCAAAGATTTCGGCTGCCGCTTGTGGTGGCTGGAATATGGTGGCAGGCTGGATACCGTGCACGATACCGAGCAAATCAAATGGGAGCTTTGGAAAGTCGTTTACGGGGCCTGGAATTACATTAAAAACTCCGGCGAGTTTCCGGAGGCAGAGAATATGACGCTCGAATGGGTGGGTACGATACCGGGCAAGCGCGAGAGCCGCCGTTTTGAAGGGGATTACCTGTTGAGGCAGCAGGATGTAGTGGAACAAAAAGCTTTTCACGACACCGTGGCATTCGGCGGTTGGAGCCTCGACCTCCACCCTGCCGACGGCGTCTATTCCGATCAGGCCGGTTGCAATCAGTGGCATAGTAAAGGTGTTTACAGCATTCCCTACCGGTGTTTTTACAGCAAAAACATCGATAACCTGTTCATTGCCGGCCGCATTATCAGCGCTACGCACGTCGCATTCGCGTCTACACGAGTGATGGCCACGAGCGCAACGGGCGGGCAGGCCGTCGCGATTGCCGCAGCAGTTGCCAAAAAGCACAATTGCGCACCGCGAGAAGTCGGGGAAAAGCATTTGGAAGAACTGCAACTAGAATTATGGCGCTCTGGCCAATATTTGCCGCAAACGGCGATTATTGATCCCGAGAACCTGGTCAACAGCGCCCAAATCAGCGCCTCTTCGGCATTGAAACTAACAGCGCTCGCCGGTTCCGACCAATGGAAACGCATCGAACATTCCGTAGCCCAAATGTTGCCAGTCAAAGGCGATATGCCCTGGGTAACCGTTTGGGTGGAGGCCGACAGGGACACGGAGCTGGTTGTGGAACTCCGCAAAAGCAGCAAGCCGTTCAACCACACGCCCGATGTCACTTTGGAAACCAAAAGCTACCGCTTGATAGCCGGAAAACACGAACTGACGCTCGAATGGGGCAGCTATTTCCCCGAGGAATGTTACGCATTTGTGTGCTTCCTGAAAAATGAGCACGTCAAAGTCCAGTACAGCGAGCAGCGCGTGACCGGGCTCGTGACCGTTTTCAACGCGACCAATCCTGCCGTTTCCAATTACGGAAAGCAGGAACCTGCGGACGACCTGGGTGTCGACACCTTCGAGTTCTGGTGCCCGCAGCGCCGGCCGGCCGGGCTGAACCTCGCATTTACATTAAGCAAGCCCATTTCTCTTTTTGGAACGGAAAACCTGAAAAACGGCTGGCACCGCCCGATTGCCGGTCCTAACGCCTGGGTAGCAGCACCGGACGACCGTAATCCCGAACTCCTGCTGCAATGGAGTGAGCATCAAAGCATTTCTGAAATCGACTTCGTATTCGATACCGATTTCGACCACCCGATGGAGAATGTGATTTACGTCCATCCGGAAACCGTGATGCCTTTTTGTACCCAACATATTGAAGTGCTGGACGACGCGGGTAATGTGGTGGGAACAATAAATGACAACCACCTGACGAAGAGAAGTCTGACATTCACCACACCGGTAACGACCCGTTCACTGAAAATCAAGCTGCAAAACGGCCATGCCCATGTGCCGGTATCGCTGATGGAAGTACGCGTTTATTAGCGCGGCTTCCGTTTTTATTCTTTGAAAACTAATAAATTGATCTTAAATTTGCCGTCCTGAAATAGCAAACATTAGTTTGCTATTTTCTTGAAAGTTTACTCTATAATTATAGTATACTACATAGACTTTGAAGGAAGCGGCGGATTTTACACCCTCAACTGAAAACACCGAAAAGAACTGGGAATCGTTACACGTTGCCTATATCGCAAGTGGTGATCCTGAGGAAGATCGGCGTTTGGCTGCGCTTGCACGCGAGCAAGGGAAGGCGGTTTTTCTCCGCGACCTGCCAGAGGAATCCGACGAAATCTTCCAGTCAGCGGCCGTTAGCGCGGAAAATGACGCTCCGACCATTCCGGTTTCCAGAAATAATCCAAAAACGCCCCTTACCTGGGAAACGATTCAGCAAAAGCTTTGGGCAGCTACCCTCCGCAAAAGAAGCCGCACCGAAATCGCGGTTAACATCTTCTCTGCG
The DNA here is from genome assembly GCF_003014695.1 of Dyadobacter jiangsuensis. Taxonomy (GTDB): domain Bacteria; phylum Bacteroidota; class Bacteroidia; order Cytophagales; family Spirosomataceae; genus Dyadobacter; species Dyadobacter jiangsuensis. Next base: position 166,384 of record NZ_PYAS01000010.1, read on the forward strand.
ATCGCGTTGATGGTGATCGGCCATTTGCTTTTCACGTTTTTTACCTACGACCGGCTGACGCTCCTATGGAACGAATTGGAAGTAAGCGAAGGCTTCTTTTATTATGTTCTAGGCGGCTTTGTTGCCCAGATGATCGACGGCGCTTTGGGTATGGCTTATGGCGTAACCGCGTCTACGTTTCTGCTGACGGTGGGTGTACCGCCGTCGGCTGTGAGTGCGAGCGTCCACACTTCGGAGATCTTCACGAGTGGTGTATCGGGTTATATGCACCTGAAATTCGGGAACGTGAACAGCAAATTGTTCAAGAAGATCCTCTTTCCCGGCGTGCTCGGCGCGATTGTCGGTGCCTATGCCCTATCGTCCCTCGAAAAATACATTTACATCATCAAGCCGTTAGTGGCAATTTATACGCTGATCCTGGGAATCCTTATTATACAGAAAGCGTTAAAGAAACGAGTTGAAAAAAGGCCGATCAAGAAAATCGGCTGGCTGGCGATGGCAGGCGGAACGCTGGACTCCATCGGCGGTGGCGGCTGGGGGCCGATTGTTACTTCAACGCTGATTGCGCGTGGAAGGCACCCCAAGTACACCATCGGATCCGTGAACCTGGCGGAGTTCTTCGTATCGCTGGCAAGCTCGGTTACCTTCATCAGCATTATCGGATTTTCACACTGGCAAGTGGTGCTGGGCCTTATCCTTGGTGGTATGGTGTCCGCCCCGATCGCCGCCACACTATCCCGCCGCCTGCCCATCAAAACCATGATGATCATGGTAGGAACGATTGTCATTATCGTGAGTGTGAGGATTATTTATATGGTTTTAAGCAGTTTATAAAACGGAGCAATCCGGGAATCATCTATTATACATTTAAGGGCTAACCAACGACAGCCTACGTTTCCACATCATGAAAAAACAGACCAAAGCGATACGCACCCAGACCAGTAAAACCAAGTATCGCGAGCATTCGACTCCCCTCTTCCTGACCAGCAGCTTCACATTTGAGAGCGCCGAGCAGGGAAAAGCACTTTTTGAGGAAACCGAAGAAGGCAACATTTACAGCCGCTTCTCCAACCCGAGCGTACAGGAGTTTGTGGATAAGGTTTGCATGCTGGAAGGTCTGGAAGACGGCGTGGCAACGGCAACCGGTATGGCGGCCGTATTCGCAAGCATGGCTGCATTGCTGAAAAGCGGCGACCACATCCTGGCTTGTCGTGCATTGTTTGGTTCGGCGCACCAGATTATCACGCAAATATTGCCGAAATGGGGCATTTCCCACACGTACCTGGATGCGGACGCGAGCGAGGCTGAATGGGAAGCGGCAGTACAGCCCAATACCCGCATGATCTACCTCGAAACTCCGTCCAACCCCGGACTCGACCTGGTGGACCTTGAGATGATCGGCCGCATTACCAAGAAACACAATATTATTTTCAACGTAGATAACTGCTTTGCCTCACCCGCATTGCAAACTCCGGCCGATTTCGGTGCCGACCTCGTGCTGCATTCCGCGACGAAGTTCATGGACGGACAAGGCCGCGTGCTGGGAGGTGTGGTTGTAGGTAAAAAAGAATACATCAAGGAGCTGCGCTTTTTCTGTCGCCAGACCGGGCCGTCGATGTCGCCATTCAATGCCTGGGTTTTGAGCAAAAGCCTTGAAACACTGAACCTTAGAATGGAAAAACACGCTTCCAACGCATTGGCACTGGCTACGGCATTGGACAAGCACCCCGACGTAAAATCGGTGAAATATCCATTCCTGGAATCGCATCCGCAATACGAACTCGCAAAACGCCAAATGAGCGCAGGTGGCTCTATCGTCACCATCGATCTGGAAGGTGGTTTCGAACGCGTAGCAGCATTTATGGACGCATTGGAGATCGCATCACTGTCGTCCAACCTGGGCGACACCCGTACGATCGTTACCAACCCGAACACCACGACCCATGCGAAATTGAAGCCGGAGGAGAAAGCTGCATTAGGCATTACCGAAGGTTTAATCCGCATTTCCGTCGGTTTGGAAGACATCGAAGACCTCATCGAGGACTTCACGCACGCCGTGGAAGTGTCGGTGAAAAGTGATATATTGGAGTAGGATTATTCACTTAAATTTAACTATACATATGCACACTGTAACTATTGAAATACCGGAGGGTTTGGACAAAAAGGGGCTCTTGCTATCCTTTGCAGAACAGCTTTATCACAAAGATTTAATTTCTGTGGAGCAGGCTGCAGACCTTGCCGGAATCGAGGTAGAAGAATTTGTTAAAACTGATTTACCAAAAAGCGATGGTGATCATTGGTTGAGCGACGCGAAATCGCACCAAACTATGGAGGAGCTTTTCCAAGCGCAAATCAGAGAACGAGGTTACACCGGAGCTGATAAGAAAAAGGTTGATGCATTGCGCGATAAACTGGACATTCGAGAACCGCTTGAACTCTTGCTCTCGCAGTTGACCAAATGAGGTATGTATTGGATACAAACATCATATTGACCTATTTACGGAAGCATCCTTTTTGGTACAGATTAGAGGAAACTTTCGGTTTTTTCGAAGACGGGAATTACGTAGTGATCCCGTCAATTGTAATAGGCGAATTGAGGTCCCTTGCGATTCAGAATTCATGGGGACCGAACAGAAGAGCTGAGATGGAGGAACTGATTAGCGAATTTGTTCCTTTTTTTCGGCTGGCTGAGGACGCGATCAACCGCTATGCCGAGATCGACGCATTCAGTCAGGGAAGATTACCGGGGCGGCGGCTGGATTGTTCTGCGAGGAATATGGGGAAGAATGACTTGTGGATTGCGGCAGTGGCGAGCACTTTGAATGCGACATTGATTACCACCGACGGCGATTTCGATCACTTGAACAACCGGTTCCTGAATGTTGCCCGATTTGATTTGAAATAATTTACACCATGAACGAAACATTAGCATCTTTAAACGCTGCCATCGAAGGCAAAAGTGAAATCGAATCGCTCTCGATTCTGGCGGATCTTTTTCCTGGTGAAGTCGTATTTTCGACCAGCCTCGGGTATGAGGACCAGGTGATCAGCGACCTCATTTTAAAGAACAATATCAATATCGGCATCTTCACGCTCGATACCGGTCGGCTTTTCGCGGAGACTTACATGACTCTGCAAAAGACCAACAACCGTTACGACACGAAAATAAAGGTGTACTACCCGCAAACTGACGCGGTAGAAAACCTGGTAAGCACCAAAGGGCCGCTGAGCTTCTACGAATCGATCGAAAACCGGAAGGAATGCTGCTTCATTCGCAAAGTGGAGCCGCTGAACCGTGCATTGAAAGGTGCAAAAATATGGGTGACGGGTATCCGGGCAGAACAGTCGGGGAACCGTCATGATATGCCGAGGCTCGAATGGGACGAGGCGCACCAGCTTTTCAAGTTCCACCCGATTTTGCATTGGTCGTTCGAAGAGGTGAAGCAATATGTCAAATCAAACGGAATCCCTTATAACCCATTGCACGACAAAGGCTTCGTAAGCATCGGCTGCGCACCTTGCACGCGAGCGATCCAGGAAGGCGAGGATTTCCGTGCCGGAAGATGGTGGTGGGAAGATGAGTCGAAGAAAGAGTGCGGGTTGCACGCGAAGTAGTGAGATCGGCGGTCAGCGGTCAGTCGTCGGCCGTCAAAAATGACCGCTGACCACCGACGGCCGACCGCCGATTACAGAATGCGTACCCGCTATTAACATTTAAATCAATAACCAAAAATATGTCAATTTCAGTGAACGAGGCCTCCGACATCCAACGGGAGATTAGTGAACGCAGCGCTCCGGATTACCTGGATCAGCTGGAAGCAGAGGCCATTTACATTATGCGTGAAGTAGCCGGCCAGTTTGAGCGCCCTGCCCTGTTGTTTTCAGGAGGTAAGGATTCGATCACATTGGTTCATTTGGCGAAAAAAGCATTCGCACCCGGCAAAATCCCCTTCCCGCTGGTGCACGTCGATACCGGTCACAACTTTATCGAGGCGATCGAGTACCGTGATGAACTGGCTGAGCAGATCAATGCGAAACTGATCGTTCGCTATGTGGAGGATACTATCAAAGCGAAAGGTTTGAAAGAGCAAACCGGCAAGAATGCAAGCCGCAACTGGTTGCAGACTTTCACTTTGCTGGATACCATCGAAGAATTTGAATTTGACGCATGTATAGGCGGCGCACGCCGCGACGAAGAGAAAGCACGCGCGAAAGAGCGTATCTTCTCGTTCCGCGACGAGTTTGGTCAATGGGACCCGAAACGCCAGCGCCCCGAGCTTTGGAATTTGTTCAACGGCCGCATTCAGAAAGGTGAAAACGTACGCGTGTTCCCGATCTCGAACTGGACTGAACTGGATGTTTGGGCTTACCTGAAAAGAGAAGGGATCGCATTGCCTTCGATCTACTTCGCACACGAACGCGAATTGATCCTGCGTGACGGTAAGCTGCTGAACAACACGCCGGTAATCGAACCCGATCCGGAAGATCAGATTGTAACCCGCCAGGTGCGTTTCCGTACCGTGGGCGACATGACCTGTACCGCAGCGGTAGAATCCGCAGCAGCAACCCTGGACGAAGTTATCGCTGAAATCACGATTTCAAGAATCAGCGAACGCGGCGAAACCCGCATCGACGACCAGCAGACTGAGGCGGCGATGGAAGACCGTAAAAAGGGAGGTTATTTCTGATTAAGGGACGAAAGGAGGATGGAGGAATGGGAGGAAGAAGACATTCACTCATTCAATCATTCAGTCATTCAAAATTGAACAAATACAGTGGATTTACTAAGATTTATAACAGCAGGCTCCGTTGATGACGGCAAAAGCACATTGATCGGTCGCTTGCTTTACGATACAAAAAATATCCTGGCCGATCAGATGGAAGCCATCGAGCGCGCCAGCAAGACCCGTAATGCCGGTGAAATCGACCTTGCATTGCTGACTGACGGCCTCCGTTCGGAGCGCGAGCAGGGCATTACCATCGACGTGGCTTACAAATATTTCCAGACGCCGAACCGCAAGTTCATCAGCATCGATGCGCCGGGGCATATCCAGTATACCCGTAACATGGTGACCGGTGCTTCCAATGCGGACCTGGCCATTATCCTTGTTGACGCACGTCATGGTGTGGTAGAACAAACCCGCCGCCACTCGCTGATCGCTTCCATGCTGGGCATCCCGCACGTGATCGTGGCGGTGAACAAAATGGATTTGGTAGGAAACTCCGAGGACGCATTCCTTCAAATTGCCAAAAGCTATAAAGAACTGGCTGAGAAACTTTCTATTAAAGACCTCACCATCATTCCGGTGAGCGCTTTGAATGGCGATAACATCGTCGACCGTTCCGAAAGCATGACCTGGTACACCGGCGAGACATTGCTTTCGGTACTCGAAAACGTGAATGTACTGAAAGACCAGAACCAGGAAGACGGCCGTTTCGCGGTACAATATGTGATCCGCCCTCAGACTGACGAGCTGCACGATTACCGTGGTTATGCCGGTCGTGTGCAAAGCGGCACTTTCAAAAAAGGCGACGCGATCAAGGTATTGCCTTCGGAAAGAGAGTCTAAAATCGCTAAAATCGAATTTGGCGGAAACGAAATACAGGAGGCATCTGTTCTTCAATCTGTAACGATATTGCTTGAAGACGATATCGATATCAGCCGAGGCGATACGATCGTAACCGTAGATAACTCACCGATCGTAAGCCAGGATATCGAAGCGCTGGTGTGCTGGATGGACGACAAGAAGACGCTGAAACCAGGTAACAAATACGTTTTGCAACACGGTACGGCACGTTCACGCTGCTCGATCCGTGACATCGAATACCAGATCGACATCAACTCTTATGAAAAACTGGATGAGGTAGAGGCCCTGAAACTGAACGACGTAGCAAGAATCGTTCTGCGGACAGCCCAGCCCATCGCATACGACCCCTATCAGAAGAACCGCGCAAACGGCGCAGCGATCCTGATCGACGAAACGTCCAATGTGACGGTTGGGGCTTGTATGATCGAGTAATGTTTTGGGCATGACCCTTCGACTCCGCTCAGGGTGACAAGACGTTTGTCAGGCTGAGCGAAGTCGAAGCCAGAGGTGAAAATGATACTAATATGTAACACCTCAACTAGTCATCCCCAACATCACCGCACTATTGAATAAAAATATACTATCCCGATAGACGATTAGAATATCATCATGAGCGATTTAATCATTTCTGACAAAGTATCCGCCGTTGCGAAGCGTGATATCATTGACCTGCAACAAAAGATCGGTGCATTCAACTCCGGCGAAACTCCGGAAGAAGCGTTCCGTAAATTCCGTCTGACACGCGGTGTGTATGGTCAGCGTCAGCCCGGCGTGCAGATGATCCGCATCAAATTGCCTTACGGCCGCATTACAGCTGATCAGCTTGTCCGTATTGCCAATACTTCCGACAAATACGCAACCGGTAACCTGCATGCCACCACGCGCCAGGATATCCAGCTGCACTTTGTAAAACTCTCGGACTCGCCGCAATTGTGGGCCGATCTGGAAGATGCGGGCATTACGCTCAAAGAAGCTTGTGGTAATACCATCCGTAACGTTACGGCGTCGTCTGTCGCGGGTATCGATCCGGATGAGCCGTTCGACGTGACGCCGATCACCCATTCGATCTTCTCTTATTTCCTCCGCAACCCGATCAACCAGGATATGGGCCGGAAGTTCAAAATCGCCGTTTCTTCTTCTGAAAAAGACTCGGCACTGGCATTCATCCACGACGTAGGTCTGATCGCTAAAATGGGTCAGAACGAAGCGGGTGAAACCGTTCGCGGTTTCAAAGTGCTCATCGGTGGCGGCCTTGGTGCACAGCCGTTCTCGGCGCAAACTGCATTTGAATTCCTGGAAGAAGACAAGGTAATTCCATTCATTGAGGCATTGCTTCGCGTATTCGACCGCTACGGCGAGCGCGTGCGTCGGCACAAGGCGCGCATGAAGTTCCTCCTCAACGACCTCGGCCTGGAAGGCATGATGGAAAAAGTGGAAGAAGAGCGCAAAGCAGTTCGCAACAAGATATTCCAGATTCCCGAAGACCTTTTCGGTACGAATGAATACGAGGCGATCAACCACGCGCCGCGCCCTGCATTGTCCGAAGCGGAAATCCTGAAAATCGCTGCCGAAAGTATCGAAGCCGACAAGCTCGACATTTTCACCAAATGGCTGCGTACCAATACATTTGAGCAAAAACAAAAAGGCTGGTATGCCGTGCAGCTGCGCGTGTTGCTGGGCGATATGAGCTCCGATACGGCCCGCAGCCTGGCCGATGTGGTGCGTAAATACGCTGCCGACGACATTCGCGTGACCGTAAACCAGGGCTATATCCTGCGTTTCGTGAAAGGCGAAGACCTCGTAGCGCTTTACCATGAACTCGCGAAACTCGGCCTCGCAGCCCCTGGCTTCGACAGCACCATGGACATCACTACCTGCCCCGGAACCGATACTTGTAACCTCGCGATTTCCAGCAGCTACGGTATCACCCGCGTACTCGAAGATGTCATGCGCGATGAGTTCCCTGAAATGATTTATAATCAGGATATTAAAATCAAAATCAGCGGCTGTATGAACGGTTGCGGCCAGCACAATGCGGCCAATATCGGTTTCCATGGCAGCTCGATCAAGAATGGCAAACTGGTATTGCCGGCATTGCAAGTGCTGCTCGGCGGAGGTTTCTCCGGCGACGGCATCGGTCTGATCGGTGATAAGGTGATCAAAGTCCCTACCAAACGCGGACCGGAAGTTTTGCGCCTGCTTTTCAACGATTATGAGGCAAATGCATTCGATGGGGAGTATTTCAACCAATATTACCTCCGCCAGACAAAAAATTACTTCTTCCAACTCCTGAAACCTCTTGCAGACCTTACTACGGTACAGGACGACGACTACCGCGACTGGGATCACGATGAATTATTCAAAACTGAAATCGGGGTCGGTGAATGTGCTTCCGTGCTGGTTGATCTCGTGGCTACCACCATCATCGAAGGCCAGGAGAAACTGAACCTTGCGAAAGAATCTTTCCAATCGGGCGTTTGGGCGGATGCGATTTACCACGCGTACAACGTGTTCATCACTGGTGCAAAAGGCTTGCTAATGTCGAAAGACGTGACTACCAACACGCAATACGGCATTATCAACGATTTCGAAACGCATTTCGGGCAGGATTTCAAATATGATGTCCCTGCTGAATTCTCCGTGGAGAATCAGGCCGAGACGCCATTCAAAGCATTGGTATTCAGTATTAATAAATTCGAACCAACCGAAACGTTCGCACAATATTTCATCAGCACCTCGGAGCACTTCCTGAACTTCGTTCGCGAAACCCGCGAGGCGCAATTGGTCGAAACCGGAGAGCCTGCATTGCAAGAGCTTTCGTTCGGAAAGGATAGCTAATAAACAGCGGTCGGCGGTCAGCCGTCGGTGGTCGATTCTTGACCGCCGACGGCCGACCGCCGGCAACGCTTACTCACCATGAAACTGACACTGATCGGTGCAGGTCCGGGCGATCCCGACCTGATCACCCTCAAAGGGATCAAGGCCCTGCAAAAAGCGCGGGTCGTTTTATACGATTCCCTTGCACACCCCTCATTACTGGATTACTGCCCGGAAGATTGCGTCAAAATTCTCGTCGGCAAGCGCTTCGGCAAAACCAGCTGCGGCCAGGACGAAATCAACGACCTGATCGTCGAAAAGGCGCGTCAATATGGCGAAGTGGTGCGGCTGAAAGGCGGCGACTCGTTTATATTTGGTCGAGGTTATGAGGAAATCCTCTTCGCAGCTGAGCACGGCATTGAATCGGAAGTAATTCCCGGCATTTCGAGCAGCTACGCAGCACCTGCATTGGCCGGTATTCCACTGACTTCACGCGGCATGAGCGAGAGTTTCTGGGTGATTACCGGTACTACCAAGCAGCACGCGCTTTCGAATGACGTGCGCCTGGCCGCGCAGTCGACTGCGACGGTCGTCATTTTAATGGGCCTGCACAAATTGCAGGAAATCGTCGGCATTTACTCGGAGCTGGGCAAATTCGACGAATCCATTTCCATTATCCAAAACGGCACGCTGGAAAACCAGAAAGTGGTTACGGGCAAAATCGGCAATATCGTACCGCTATCGCAAGTCGCCGAAATGGCGTCGCCTGCGATCATCGTGATCGGGAAAGTAGCGGCATTGCCGGACCTATCTTACGGAAAAGTGCGGGAAATGATGCAGAACTCGCAGTCGGTCGCGGATTAAAGCAGGCCTAGCAGCCAGTCGAGGTTAATGCTGTTTTCGTGCCCTCTGAATTCGACGAAATAGATAATCCCTGCCAGAATCACATAACTGATAAACAGCCACTTCTTCTTCACCTCATACTGGTCGCGGTGGTGGAAATAATCGTACACCATCGAAGCACTGAAGCCGACAATCATCAGCACAAAACAGAGCATACCGCAATCCTGGCGGTAATGCTTGTACACATGCAGCGCGGGAGCGCCCAGCACGAGGTACATCAGCCACATGCCGAAACCGGCACGGTACAGATAGACGCTTAGTCTGCGATCATTCTTGATATCAAATAATCCTTCCAGCATAGCATTAGTTCTACTGTTTGAAAGAGTGAATATAAACAAAACGAAAGTCCGATCCTAAGTTCGCTGGATACTTGTTGTACCGCAACCGCCTAATTTACAATGCTTCTAAGCGCAGGAACCCTGCCGTTCAACGGGTTATTTCAGGTAAAATACAATCAAAGTATTAACTTTGCAGCTTAATTACCGTTTTAGTACAAGATGTTCCTCACATGAAAGCGTTCACCACCCATTTGTTTCTGATACTGCTCAATGCGGTCTCGAAGCTATCCTGGGGAATGCTCTACAAGCTTTCCGACATCTTCCGGTTCCTCATTTTTGATATCGGTCAATACCGAAAAAAGGTCGTATTAAGCAATCTCCGGAATAGTTTCCCTACGTACGACCAACAATCCATTCAGGCGATTGCAGCCAAATTTTACCGCAATTTCACCGATATCATTTTCGAAACGATCAAACTTAAATCCATTTCCAGGGAGGAACTGTTGGACCGGATCGATCTCGACGTTTCTATTCTGGACCACTATTACCAGAAAAACCAAAACCTGGTCGTAGTTGCGGGGCACCTTGGAAACTGGGAAATGTTGAACCTTTTTGGCTCGGCCCGGCTGCGCCACCAGATGGTCGTGGTCTATCACGAACTTCAAAATGATGCATTTGAAGATTGGTTTAAAAATGTAAGGACCCGATTCGGGACCGAAATGGTAACAATGAAGGAAGCCATTTCCAAGGCCATGCAACCACGCGACAGGCCATTTATATTCATACTCATCAACGACCAATCGCCTGTACCGGAAAAGGCGTTCTGGACCAAATTCCTGAACCAGGACACTGGTGTGTTTCGTGGCGTAGAACTGATCGCACGGCGGCTTAATTCTCCGGTGCTATATATGGCTATCTTAAAGAATGAAGCAAAAAGAGGATTTTATAGGGGGTATTTCAAACTGATCACCGAATCACCGAAACAGGCACCCAACAATAGCATTTTACAGGCGCAGATTGGCTTTCTGGAACAGGACATTATTCGTCAACCAGACAACTGGCTCTGGTCGCATAAGCGCTGGAAACACAAAAAGCCGGAAAATCTGCCGCAATCACAGTTACTTCAGGAAATCCCAAGTGAATAAACCGGTCAAATTCCTCATTCTGCGCTTTTCCTCCATTGGCGATATCGTGCTCACGACGCCCGTGGTGCGCTGCCTGAAAAAGCAGATGCCGGAAGCCGAAATCCACTATTTCACCAAAAGCAAGTTCGAATTCCTGCTGCGGGATAATCCATACATCGACAAAGTATGGCTGCTTGAAAAAGGCAATGCCAAGGAATTGCTGGCGTTGCTCAAAGAGGAAAAGTTCGACTACATCATCGATCTCCACCGCAACATTCGCACGCTCCGCATTAAATGGACGCTCGGCGCGCCGGCATTCAGTTTCGAGAAATTGAATGTGCAGAAGTGGCTCATGACGCAGTTCAAGATCAACTACCTGCCGCCGGTGCACATTGTGGACAGATGTTTGGATACCTTAAAAACATTCGATATCCAAAACGACGGCGAGGGACTGGACTATTTCATTCCTTATAAAGATCAAGTCGAACCGGAATCACTCCCAGAGACGCACCGCAAAAGCTACGTAGCCTACGCGATCGGCGGGCAGCATTTCACCAAGAAAATGCCAGCTCCGCGCATGATCGAGCTTTGCCGGAAGATCAGCCATCCCGTCATTTTGTTGGGAGGGCCCGAGGATTTTGAAGCCGGTGAGGAAATCCGCAATGCATTAGGCGACGCGCAGATTTTGAATGCCTGCGGGAAATACAATTTTAACCAATCGGCTTCCTTAGTGCAAAAGGCATCGATCGTGTTCACGCACGACACCGGGCTAATGCACGTAGCCGCTGCATTTAGGAAGAAAGTGTATTCGATCTGGGGCAATACCATTCCGGAATTCGGGATGTACCCCTACCGCACCGCATTTGAAAAACTGGAAGTGAAAGGCCTTGGCTGCCGCCCATGCTCCAAGATCGGTTACAGCAAATGTCCGAAAGGTCATTTCAAATGCATGAACGATATTTCGTTCGATTTTCCGATACCAGAACTACCACAGTCAAATTAGTGTTGCATTTCCGTCCGATATTCATCCACACAAACATCCAAAATGGCAAAAAAAGTAAACATTGGTCTGGTGCAAATGAGCTGCACTTCGGACGTTGATGCTAACTTTCAGAAGGCTACCGAGAAAATCCGCGAAGCTGCGCAAAAAGGCGCGAATATTATCTGTCTGCAAGAGCTGTTCAAATCGCTCTACTTCTGCGACGTAGAAGACCATGCCAATTTCAGCCTCGCCGAGGCCATTCCCGGCCCGTCGACCGAGTCGCTGAGCGCATTGGCAAAAGAACTGGGCGTGGTGATCATCGCCTCGCTGTTCGAAAAACGTGCGCATGGCTTGTACCATAATACTACCGCCGTGCTCGACGCCGACGGTGCTTACCTGGGCAAATACCGCAAAATGCACATTCCCGACGATCCGGGTTACTACGAAAAGTTTTATTTCACGCCCGGCGACGCGCCGGTAACCGAACAGGATACCGATGGCTACCGGATTTTCAATACCAAATTTGCCAAAATCGGCGTACTCATTTGCTGGGACCAGTGGTATCCCGAGGCTGCGCGCATTACCAGCCTCATGGGCGCGGAGATCCTCTTCTACCCTACCGCCATCGGCTGGGATGTGAATGAGAAAGATCCTATTATCAATGAAGAGCAATATGGCGCGTGGCAAACCGTGCAGCGCGGACATGCCGTCGCGAACGGCGTATATGTGGTGTCCGTAAACCGCGTGGGCCGCGAAGCCGATCAACAGTTCTGGGGCGGTTCGTTCATTGCCAATCCGCAGGGGCGGCTGCTTTACCTCGCTCCGCATGAGGGAGAGGTGACGCATGTGGAAGAACTGGATCTCGAAAAACTCGACTTTTACCGCACGACATGGCCGTTCTTACGCGACCGCCGGGTGGACTCCTACCGCCCTATTTTAAAGCGGTTTATCGACCAGCCATAAAGTAGAAATATAACTATTTTAATATACCTTAAAAGGGCGCCTTTTCACCGGGGCGCTCTTTTTTGTTGCTTCAACTTCCCGCAGGGCTGGAAGCCACGAAAAGTCGCTAGTAACTCAATGTTACAATTTTATAAGAATCAAATTTGAGTAAACGCCTATATTTTAGACAATTACGACCACAAAATCAGGCCACTAATCTACAAATTCGATAGGAAGCGCTAAAAATCAGATTAGTAAAATTTATTATCAAATTATTACAATAATAGTCTGTATTGATTTTAAATGACCAATTTTTATTGCAAAAAACTTCAATTTTTAAATTTAATCTCTTGCATTATTTGACATTGTCAGTATATTTGAAAAGTCATTAAACGAATGACAGAACTTCTAAACCGAGGATATATTCCAGCCGCACATGAATATATCTGACCGTGTTGAGAGGGGCTTGCTGAAAGCCGGATGAGCCGAAACACGGACGCCGGGCAAGTTACGCTCCAACACAATATAATTTTTTTAATACAGGTTTCTTGACACCGTGGACAAACACCGCTTGTCGACGTCTGGCTTTTTTATGGCCTCGCTGAAACGATCTGACCTGTTTGTCCTCGATTAAAGAGGGTATTGCTTTCCGGAAAAGCAGTGTTGCAAGCTTATGGCTGTGTTGTTCTGTCCACGTGAAAGTGTGTGCGGCGCACGGAAATGTGGACGCCTCACAGCCATAACTTTTTTCTCCTCCTACTACTACCACCTAACAATTTTAACCCCTGATTCCCATGCGTAAAGTTCTACTCTTATTTATATGGGTTTGTCTGTGTTCCCCGGTGGCTTTCGCACAAGTGCGCCAGCTCACCGGAAAGGTAACAGCGGCCGAAGATGGTCTCGGACTTGCAGGCGCGTCAATCATTTATAAAGGCACCAATGTGGGTACTAATGCCGATGCTGACGGTAATTTCAGCTTTTCGGTTCCGGGTGACGGCGTGCTCGTCATCTCATATGTGGGTTTCCTGATCAAAGAAATGCCGATCGGCAACCAATCCAAATTTGACATCAAGCTGGACGCCGACACGCGGCAGCTCGCCGAGGTGGTCGTCACCGCATTCGGTATCGAGCGTGAGAAAAAGGCGTTGGGATATACGGTACAGGAAGTAAAAGGAAGTGCATTGACCGAATCACGTTCAACGAACGTAGCGAATGCGCTTTCCGGCAAAATAGCGGGCGTCCGCGTCCAATCGAACGGCGGGCCCGGCAGCGGCTCCACAATCCAGATCCGCGGATCTTCGTCGGTTTCAGGCAACAACCAGCCATTGATCGTCATCGACGGCGTACCGATGGAGCAAACCGCGAACAAAACCTGGGGAGGCGGTATTTCGGAGATCAACCCCGACAATATCAAGGAAATGTCCGTACTGAAAGGCCCTAACGCAGCCGCATTGTACGGCTCCCGCGCAGCCAACGGCGTTATCCTCATCACTACTAAAAACGGCCAGGGTACGAAAGGGCTCGGTGTGGATATCAACTCCAACATCAGTTTCGAGCGCCCATGGATCAAACCTAACTTCCAGAACACCTATGGCGGCGGTAACGGTTACCGCACCTGGTATAACGACGGATGGAGTGGCAACATCACCGATCCGGCAGAAATTGCGCAATACCGCGCCGTTTACGACGCAAGATATCCGCTCGTGGGATCAGAAGGGACTGATGAAAGCTGGGGAGCTCCGATGGACGGGCGCCTGGTGAGACAGTGGTGGACTGGTGACGATGTTGCACCACTGACTCCTCAGCCCAACAACTGGGACGAGTACTGGAACACCGGTCGCACGACTACCAATAGCATCGCGCTCAACGGCGGTAACGACAAGGGTTACTTCCGCCTTGGCCTGAGCCGTGTGGATCAGACAGGGATTATGTACTACAATGATTTCCACCGGAACAACTTCCGCATTAACTCGGGCTACAACCTGACCAAAAATTTGAGCATTACGCTGTCGGGTGAGTACATCAAATCGGGTTCCGACAACAAGAGCTACGGCAGCGGGCAAGAATTCATCTGGTCGCACCGCCACGTATCATGGGCGCAGCTGCGTGACTACGAGAGCTACATCGACGTGCACAACCAGCGCGGCAACGACACCGACCCGCCTAACTGGCAGCATACGTTCTTTACCAACCCGTACTTCTCTCAAAAGAAGCTTCCGCAAAGCAACGAGAAGGACCGTTTACTGGGCAACATCGCATTGAATTACAAGATATTGCCTTCACTGAGCATTATGCTCCGTAGCGGGACCGACTACTGGACCGACACGCGGATTAACGTATCCAACTTCCTGCGCGTCCGCAATGGCGTACGTACACCTGGCCGCTTCTCCGAAGAAGTATTGCGCAGCCAGGAAACCAACTCGGATTTCATGCTGACTTACAACAAGAATATCAATGCGGATTTCGGGTTGAATGTGCAGGTGGGTGGTATTAAACGCACCAATTATTATAAAAGAAATTATTTCTATGTAGGCGAAATGGTGGTGGATGGCCTCTACAACGCCGGCAACTCGGTACCAAGCCAGAACACCATCGAATCGGAGATCAAAAAGTCGGAGACACAGAGTTTGTTCGGAACGGCTAACCTATCGTGGAGAGATGCGTTATTCCTTGACCTGACGGCCCGCAACGACTGGTCGAGTACGCTGCCGGCGAATGCGCGTTCGTACTTCTACCCTTCCGCTTCATTGAGCGCGGTACTGACAGAGCTTTTCGATGTAAAAAGCAATGTATTCACCTTTGGAAAGGTTCGGGCAAGCTACGCACAAGTGGGTAACGACGCTACGCCTTACCAGCTGGCCCAAACTTACCTGGCCAAAGGCTCATGGAACGGCGCGGTGCCCAAGTTCTCTGAAAACATTGAAATCGCGAACAGCGGCCTGAAACCGGAAATCACAACCGGCCTCGAACTCGGTGCTGATTTGCGGTTCCTGAAAGGCAAAATCGGCCTGGATGTAACTTACTACAACCAGACTACCAAAGATCAGATCCTCGGTGTGGAAATTTCCAAAGCGAGCGGTTACAACACCCGCATCCTGAATGCAGGTAAAATCACCAACAAAGGGATTGAAATCTCGATCTCGGGAACGCCGGTGAAACTGCCCGGAGGTTTCAGCTGGGATGTTTCACTCAACTGGGCCCGCAACCGCAACAAGGTGGTTGAACTCGCGGAAGGTCTCACCACCTACACGCTTGCCACACAGCGCGGTATGTCGTCGGAAGCACGCGTAGGCCAGCCTTACGGTACATTCTACGGCGTAGGTTTCCAGAAGTACAACGGACAGGTCGTTTACGGCGCGAATGGCTTGCCGCTGACGGCCGCCGGACAAAAACTGGGCAATATCCAACCCGACTGGATCGGCGGTATGCTCAACACCTTCAACTACAAAGGCTGGTCGCTGAGCGCATTGGTGGACGTTCGCATGGGTGGCGACATTTATGACGAAGGTACCGGAACTGCCCGCTGGACAGGCCAGTATGCGGAAACCGCCCTGGGCCGCGAGGAAGGTGTGATCGGACAAGGCGTGCGTGAGGTAACCGCTGCGGATGGTTCGAAGTCCTATGTTCCCAACGACATTATCGTCACTGCCAACCAGCTTTATGGCTATTCCAACCCACGTAACTACCACGAGTCGGCGATTTTCGATGCGAGCTATGTGAAACTGCGCGAACTGACGCTCGGCTACACGTTCAGCCCATCACTTTTGAAAAAGGTAAAAATCCAGTCGGCCAAGATCTCGCTCGTGGGCCGGAACGTATGGATGATCTTCAAAAACACCCCGCATATCGATCCGGAGATCGACGCGAAAGGTGGCAATGCCCAGGGATTCGGTTATGGCGAGCTGCCCAGCTCCCGCAGCATCGGTGCTAACCTCTCGCTGTCGTTCTGATCCCCTCCAAACTATTTGAAGACCTAAAAGCATTACGAGATGAAAAGCATTTTGACCCATAAAAACATCTGGATGACCGCCCTGGCAGGTGCTATGAGCATCACCAGCTGCACCAAGGATTTCGACAGCATGAACGTCAGCCCGAACAGCCCGACGGCGATCGGCCCGCAATACCTGCTCCCTACCGGTATCGAAACGTCGGTCGACCGCTACTGGGGCCACCGCGACCGCTTCGAGCGCATCAATATCGATGCTGCTGAATTGTATGTTCAGCATTTGACCCGCAACATTTACAGCAACGAAGGCGACGATTACACGGTTTCGCCCGCATTGCTGGCCAACAACTGGAAGGGCTTTTTCAACGACGGCCTGCTCAACTTCCAGCGGATCATTAACCAAACCAATGCTGAATCTGCTTCACCTAACGCTAATTATGAGGGAGTTGCACTGGTGATGCGCACCTGGGTATTCTCCCTCCTTACAGACATGTACGGCTCGATCCCGTACAGCGACGCCATCAAGGGCACGGCTGCTGAGCCAAACTACACGCCTAAGTATGATTCGATGGAAACCATTTATGCCGGTTTGCTGAACGACCTGAAAACGGCTAACGAAAAGCTGTCGGTAAGCGGTCCGGCGATTGCGGGAGATATTCTGTACGCCGGTGATATTTTGAAATGGAAGAAATTTGCCAACTCGCTCCGTCTGCGCCTCGCCAACCGCCAGGCTGCCAAGAAACCGGCGGAATCGAAAGCGATTTTCGCGGAAATACTTGGCGATGCGGCTAAATTCCCAATCTTCACCAGTAATGCCGACAATGCCTCGCTGAAATGCACCACTGTTCTCCCGAGCAACAACGAATGGAACCAGATCCTGATCCAGGGCGGTCGCACCGACTGGAACATCAGCAAGACGCTGGCCGACAAGATGAATGCATTGGGTGACACCCGCATTGCGGTGTATGCTAATCCAAACAAGGACGGTCTCTACCAGGGCCACCCCAACGGCCTCCCCGATGCGATCGCTACCGGCTACCTCGCCACCAGCTCGACCATCGGAAAAGCATTCACCGACGCTGCTGCGCCGGAAGTAATCATGACCTACGCCGATCTGAACTTCATCCTCGCGGAGGCGGCCATCGACGGTGACATTACGGGCGATGCGAAGAAGTATTTCGAGGAAGGTATTACCGCATCATTCGGCCAATACGGCTTGACGCCTCCCGCCGGCTACATGACCAAGGCCGGCCCCGTGAGCAAGGAAAAAATCCTCGAACAGAAATGGATCTCGCTCTTCGGACAAGGTGTGGAAGCATGGATCGAATGGCGCAGAACCGGCTTTCCGGTGTTCCCCGCACCCGACCCACGCGCGGTGCTGAACAATGGCGGCGTACTCCCTACACGCTTCAACTACCCGGCATCCGAGTATTCGCTCAATGCGACGTCGGTAGGCGACGGTGTGAAGCTCAACGGTGGTGCCGACGACATGAAAACCAAACTGTGGTGGGCTGAGAAATAACGGTTTATTCCCAATTCCAAGACTTTGAAGATGATGAAAAATATCAAATCGCTTTTCCCTTCCGCGCTGGTCATGCTGGCTGTTACGTTTGGTTTTGTGTCATGCAAAGAAGAGGATCCTTTCCTCGACCGCGACGTGGCCCCGGTACTCGTGGACATTGTAGGTGCCCCGTTCGGTGCGCCCATTGCCAGTGAGCCCACTGTAACCTACTCGGCCACCGCCGAAAAACTCACGCTTTCGGCCAGGCTGCTGGAACTCGACAAGACCAACATTCTCGACCATACCAAAGGCATCGACTCGATCCCGGTTCCTAACCTGGCGATCAAGATCACCTTGCGCACAGGTGCCGTCCTGGGCGAGGTTACTTCTGATGCACAAGGGTTGGTTAAACTCGAAAAAACCTGGGCCGACCTGGGCGTAGCCGCACCGAAAGCGGGCAGCATTACCAAAATCTCCTGGTCGGGCAGCCACAAGGGAATCGCATTTACGCGATTCTCGCAAGTACAGGCTAACTAATTGAAAAACAAGCAATATACACTTCGCAGTTGACCTACTGATTTTGTAACTTGAATTAAGATTTTTACTCCTAAATATTAATCGTCACGTACTTAAACAATTGAACAATGAACCAAAAAATTGACCGTCGTAACCTGTTAAAATCCGGTTTAATGGCATTGGGCGGCATCGCCGTAGCACCACACCTTACTGCCGGCGCATTTGAGAATACTCCATTGTCGCTGGATCCTGAAAACCGCATTTACCGCAGCCCAATGGTGAGAGAACACTTCTTGCCGAATGACTTCAAGGCGCCAAAGATCGTTGCCAAACTAAGTGCGAACGAAAACCCTTACGGACCACCGATGTCGGCCCAGAAAGCGGTGGCGGAATCCGTAAAGAATGGTAACCGCTATGCGTGGAAAGAGATGTATGACCTGGTAGATAAGATCGCCAAGAAAGAAGGCGTTACTTCCGACTACATCATGATGGGTCCCGGCTCTTCCGATCTGCTCGAAAAAGTAGCGCTGGTTACCTTTATGAAAGGCGGCAACATCGTATCGGCCGACCCTTGCTATATGTCGCTCGTGAGCGTGGCGAAATCGGTGGGCGCTACCTGGAAGCCCGTTACGTGCACAGCCGACTGGTCACACGACCTGAAAGCGATGGAAGCGGCGATCGACAAGGATACCAAACTCGTCTATATCTGTAACCCCAACAACCCGACCGGCGCCATCACCAAAGGCCAGGACCTGCTCGACTTCTGCTCGCGCGTGTCCGAAAAAGTACCGGTGTTTGTGGACGAAGCTTACATTGAGCTCGCCGTAGGTGCCGATACCCAAAGCATGGTTTCACTTCTAGCGCAGAAGAAAAACGTGATCATCGCGCGTACCTTCTCGAAAATCATGGGTATGGCCGGTATTCGCGTGGGTTACATTGCAGCACAGCCTGAATTCCTCGCCAGCATCAACAAAATCACCCGCGGCGGAATGGGCATTTCTTACACGTCGATCTTCGCGGCATCCGCCAGCCTCGATGACAAAGATTTCCAGGGCAACACCCGCAAGCTGAACCACGAGGCTAAAACATACCTCTACGAAAACCTCGACAAGATGGGTTACAAATACATCCCGTCATACACCAACTTCGTGCTCTTCCCGATCTCCATTTCGGGTAAGGAGCTGCTCACCAAGATGACCGCCAAAGGCATCGCCGTACGCTCGTTCGACGTCGCCGGCAAGCCGTGGTGCCGTGTGAGCATCGGTACGATGGATGAAATGAAGGCGTTCGTGGGCGCGTTGGGCGCGCTGAGCTGAGGTGGCGTGATGTTACGTCAAATGTTTGTCAGGTGTGGTCATTTGTAGTCAAGTGTGGGTCAGGTATTGTCATGTGTGGTCATTGATTGTCAGATATAGTCAAGAATAGTCAATTATTGAGAGGAGAAAAAACAGCCTCTAATGACTATTCCTGACAATACTTAACCATTTCCGACCACAAATGACCACTACCTGACTACAAATGGCAACACGTGACAATACCTGACCCACACCTGACAATACCTGACCACCACCTGACCAAGAAGTTACCAGATTTTCACTCCTGTTACAATACCTCGTTACAACACTCCGCGAAAGCGACACTCCTCTTTAATCTTCGATACGCTCCTATTACTATTTAAATATTCCTGACCATGAGTGACGCATTACAAAAAACCATCACGCTATTATTACTAATTGCTTTGGGATTGTTGCTCAAAAGCAAATTCAAGAACAAGGACCAAACCAACGGCATCAAGGAGATCATCCTCTCCGTAGCGCTACCCTCAACGATATTTATCTCTTTAATGAAAATCGACATCGATTCGTCGATGTTCGTGATTCCGCTCGTTACGCTGATCTTCAACTTCCTGATGTTCTTTTCCGCGCCGCTCGCATTCGCATTGTTTGGAATAGAAAAGAACAGCCCCACCGGCCGCACGCTGATGATGCTTATTCCTTCACTGGCACCGGGGTTGTCGTGCTTCCCGTTCATTGCCGAGTTTTTGGGTGAAAAGAGCCTCGCCATCGCCGCATTGGCCGATGTGGGTAACAAGTTCTTCGTGCTCATTTCGCTCTACATTCTCGCGATGAATATGTTCCTCAAAAACAGCGATGACAAGGAGACCAAAATGGGCGGCAAGCTGAAAAGTCTTTTCGCGAGCATGTTTCAGGAGCCGATTAACCTGCTCATTTTCATTGCCATCATCCTGCTTAGCCTGGGAATCAATTACAGCAAGCTGCCGCCGTTGGTCGTGGATATCTTTGACAAAACGAGCGCAATGATGACGCCGCTGGTACTACTCTTTATCGGCCTTGCCGTGCAACTAAAAGAGGGCAAGAAGCGTATCGTTGCGAGTATACTGTTCTTCCGCGCGGGTATTACGATGCTCATCAGCGCGGGGATGATCTACGTCCTGAACATTAACGACCAGAATATGGTGTTACTAGCGATCGTGATTCCGCTGAGCGCAGCCAGTTTCTGGCCGCTCGCCCACATTTCCGCATTCAACCTGCGGGAAGACGCGAAAGGCATGGCCAAGGAAAAAAGAACATTTGATCTGGAACTGGCTGTGTTGTTACTTGCATTTTCTTTACCATTCTCAACGATATTAATTTTAGCCATTTTGTCTTCCGGTTCATTCTTTGCACATACCTCTACGCTCATTACAGCCGGGCTGATCCTGATCTGCCTCGGTGCTGTACCGAATGTACTCAGTAAGGTATTTGTCAAAGTGTCGAAGGCATCCTCATAATCCAACACCGCATGAAATTTCTGACCACCAGTATTTTTTCACTCCTGTCACTCACCATTTTTGCCCAAACCGAAATAGCGGCCGTCAGCAGCATTCAATCGCAGGCGACGATCCGCATTTCGAAAAGTACCAAGCGGTGCAAATATTTCTCGGCTAATGCGCCGGTGACGATGGCCGACGGCAGCGTCAAATCCATCGCGGAGGTGCGCGTGGGTGAGCATGTGAAGACGTGCAAAGACGGCAAGACGGCGACTACACAAGTAAAGCAGATCGACGTTTTCAACCAGCCTACTTCGGCATTGACGGCGGTGTATCTGCGCCCGGCAGAGGAAAACACATCGGGGTCGCCGATCGTACCCGCATTGTTGCTCGAAGCCACTCCGCATCATTACGTGCAAACGAACCATGGAAGAAAACGCATGAAAAGGCTCTCGAAAAAAGATATCCTCTACCATTACGAACCCTCTACGGGCATTGTATCGTCGTGGAAAGTGGGCGCGGTACAGGAAAATGCGAGGCGTGTAAGCAAGGCCTATAACCTGGAAACGGTCGACGGTACTTACCTGGTCGACAATGTGATGGTCGCCAACAACTGATCTTATTATTTACTCAACAATCCGGTAAGGCCCCGCTCGCGGGGCTTTATTTTTTTGGTCTGCTTCAAAACCTTTTACGACCTTTGCACTTCATTTTTGAGCAGGACAAATACATTTAATATACTTTGGCAGCAAATACCGCTTCATCCACACCCCGCGAGCTGGGTTTTACTTTCCCGGCCGAATGGGCTCCTCACCGCGCCACCTGGCTTACTTTCCCGCACAACGACGCCTCATGGCAGGGCGACAAGCTGGCCAAAATGCGGCCGCAATACCTGGCATTCATCAAGGCGATCAGCGAAGGAGAAAATGTGGGGATTATTGCCAACGACGAAGCATTGAAGCAGTTCATCATCGGCGAACTCGTCAAAACGGGCGTTGATCTGTCTAAAATTGAATTCATCGTCAAACCGACCAACGACGCCTGGTGCCGCGACCACGGCCCCTCTTTTGTAATAAACCCCAAAACCGGCGAAAAACTGATCGTCGACTGGGGGCATAATGCCTGGGGCGGCAAATATCCGCCTTATGACGACGATAACCGCACACCTCGCGCGGTGGCCGAATACCTGAACCTCCCGGTTGTCAATCCCGGTATCATCATGGAAGGCGGTTCGGTGGAATTCAATGGTGCAGGCAGCCTGCTGACCAGCAAATCGTGCCTGCTGAATCCGAACCGCAATCCGCATTTAAACCAGGCGCAAATCGAGCAGCTGTTATGCGACTACTACGGCATCGAGCAGGTGCTTTGGGTGGAAGACGGCATCGTAGGCGACGACACCGACGGCCATATCGACGATACCACGCGATTTGTGAATGAAGATACCATCGTTGCCTGCGTCGAAACCGATCGCAACGACGAGAACTTCGCGGTGTTGAATACGAACCTGCAAATGCTGAAAGCAATGCGTTTGCTGAACGGAAAGCAGCCGAATATCATCGAACTGCCCATGCCGAAAGCCGTCATCATCGACGATTTCCGCACGCCCGGTTCCTATGCCAACTTCCTGATCTGCAACGCGGGCGTCATTGTGCCGGTATTTAATAACCCGCATGACCAGATTGCGATCGATATTCTCGAAAAAGCATTTAATGGCCGTAAAATCATTCCGCTTCTTGCTACGGAAATCATCTGGGGACAGGGCAGCTTCCACTGCCTGAGCCAGCAGGAGCCGCTGATCTAAAAATAAAAGGCCGGGAGCAGCATGGCGACGCTTCCCGGCTCTTGGGTTGCATTATGGCTTCTTTCGGGTAATCAAAACCTCTTCCAGCACAT
Source organism: Dyadobacter jiangsuensis (assembly GCF_003014695.1). GTDB lineage: Bacteria > Bacteroidota > Bacteroidia > Cytophagales > Spirosomataceae > Dyadobacter > Dyadobacter jiangsuensis. Next base: position 189,644 of record NZ_PYAS01000010.1, read on the forward strand.
ATTTTCTCGACATGGAAGCGCCATCGTCCCATCTGAAATGTACCGACGGGTTCGCTGGATTAGCATAGGCCAGGATATTGTCCAGCAGCACAGGCCGGTCTTCCACAGTGATATTCCCACCCGATTTCAATACGGTCAGATTGAATTTCCTGGCACTCAAATTGAGGCTCACGATAATGGTGTGCGAAACCCCGGCCGGGATATTGCCCAGAACCTGCTCCCCTCCCGTAAAATTGGTCATCATACTAAGTTGACCCGCGTCGGTCAGGAACAATCGCGTAATCATTGCCGCCGAACCGTCGGTAACGTCAATGAGCAGACGCTCGCCTGAGCCTGAATGCGTGGCCGTAAAAAAGAACCACATGGGTTGGGTAAAGTCCGTCGAGATTCCTTTGAAAGACAGAAACTGATTATGGGCCGTGAGTCCGGGCGTATTGATCTCGGTAAAAGTAAGCGCCTTCTGGCCAGCGGTAGCAGAGGCCGTCACCTTTATGCGAGGTTGGAGCTCGGTACTGTAAGTTATCTCGTCACCCGCCGGGTCCCCGGGGAGGTTTTTGGCCGGAAGCGAGCCAATTGTTTCACTTTCAAACTTCGATGTCAGAATGATTGTCGTCTTGCACGAGGCCAGTAACGTCGTAAGCAATAACGCATAGAGAAAAAGCCGGATGGTTTTCATAAGTGCTTTGAGTTTGGTGTTTACCAAAAGTAGCACCCTGGTTACCTGCATTTCAGCGTATTTATACCCGCCTGATTATCCGGCTTTTGCTACGCACCGAAGGCGCAAAAATCCCGTATCCGGCTGCATTACTGTCTGTCAAATTCATACCATGCAAGATGCGTGGCGTCATCACCCTGCAATGCCGTGCTCGTCATCGTCAGTTTCTTGGGAGCCGCCAGCAAAGTAACCTCCACCAGCCGGTGGTTTTTATCCGTGTATGTAAAATGAAGTCTTTTTTCATCCTTAACCTCAATTTCCGTCGCCGCATCCCGACTCAAAATCTCCGAACTATCACTTCTCACGACAACTTTCTGCATATCAAAATCCAGCAAATTAACAGAACGCCGCGTGATAACCCACGTATATTTGGATACAAAGCCATTGGGTGAGGCAATCGTAAATTTGTAGGTTCCAGTATAATTTTCGGAAGCGTCGCTCCGGACGGGATCGCGTTGGGCGCAGCCGGTAAAGAACAACACGGCGAGGATGAGGATAACGTTTTTCATAGCAGCAGTTCTGTTGAGGATGTAACTGATACTAATACGTAAGTAACTCAAATTAAATTATTCAGCATCCGCCAAATTTTCCCAATCGGCGCGCTCGTGGAGAAATACATTATAATCGACAAATCCGCGGATGCCGTCGACCCAGCCTTTTTCGCTGTGCTGCCAGAATAGTACGTGCGCGTCGGACGCGAGGTCGTTCAGGTGCGTGCGCGAGTAGCCCGCGAGCCAAAGGGGATATTCATCGAAGTTTCCGGCAATGTATTTTTTGTAATAATGCTCGTTGACGTAAATGATAGGCTTTACACCATAATGCGCCTCGATGAGCGTAAGCCAGTTGCGGACGCCTTTGATAATGATGTCGTCCGGCTTGCCGCCATTTACTTCCAGGTCGAGCACAGGCGGTAAATCGCCCGCTTCCATTCGCACCTGACCGATGAAATTATCGACCTGGCGGTCGGACATGACCCGCGGATTATAGAAATGGTAAGCACCGCGCTTCATCCCCACCCTTTCGGCTTCGGCCCAGTTCCGTTTGAACTGCCTGTCGAGGTGCGTAGCGCCTTCGGTGGCTTTGATGTACACGAAATCGATGCTTACATTTTCAGAGCGGGCGTTTTTGAGCTTATCCCAGTTGATCTTCGCATTGTGGTGCGACACGTCGATCCCATGGACCGCGTAACGAAGCGGCAGCTTGATGCCGAACTTGCTGATAAACTCCCATTGGTTTTCGTCTGTCCGGTCGTTCCACCAGATCAGCCCGCCAATCACTACCACAACGGCCCCGATAATGGCCCAACCCTTTGCCGGGAGGGGTTTCAGGTATTTTACATTACTTAACGAGGTGCGGGTCTTCTTTTTTGCCATACCGTGCAAAATTAAGAAAGATCGCTATTCCCGGCATATCGCCATTCATTTTCCATAATTACCACTCATGTACTATGTAATGCATAGTACCTTATATAGCCCATATATTTGAATCAACAAAACGGAATTATTAGCCATCATTTAAAAGAACATAGCCATGAAACCTTCAATTAAAGCAATCGCAATGACAATGGTAATCGCTGCTACCTTCGCATTCAATTCTTTCGCAGAGGATAAAGAAAGCAAAAAAGCAGCGGCATTCGGAACCGGTATTTTCGCTTCCAACAGCGGTAAGATCCACATCAACGTCGACAAATACACCGACAGCAAAGCCGTTGTATTGATCAGCAACCGCAGCGGCGCCACTTACTACCGCGAGATAATCGGCCGTGACACCGAAAAGTTCAGAAAAACCTTCAATGTAAACGAGTTACCTGCCGGTACTTACACCATTGAAGTTTCTGCCAACGGTCAGAAAACCGAAAAGAGCTTCGAAGTTTCCGAAATTCGCACCGAACGCCAGGTTTCCATCAAGTAACCAGCCCTATCCTGTAAACAAAATGGCCAGCTCCGACACCGGGCTGGCCATTTTGCATTTGTATTTTCAATCGGCAAATCAGATTACCACGTTTACGATGCGTTTTGGCACCACGACTACCTTCTTAGCAGGTTTACCTTCCATCCACTTCTGAACGGTCGCGTCCGCCAAAACCTCCTTCTCGATTTCGGCCGGCGGCGTATCCAGCGGGAACGTCAGCGAAGCGCGAACCTTGCCATTGATTTGTACGGGATATTCGAATACCGACTCCTGTACATATTTCGCTTCAAATACCGGGAATGCAGCTTTGGATACCATTCCCGCCTCGTTACCCAGCGCAGCCCACAACTCTTCCGAAATATGCGGCGCGTAAGGCGAAAGCAGAATCACCAGTTGTTCCAAAACCTCTTTGCTCTGGCATTTCTGGCTGCCGAGCTCGTTCACACACACCATAAATGCACTCACAGCCGTATTGAACGAGAAGTTCTCGATATCCTCACCGATCTTTTTGATCGTTTTATGCAAACTTTTCAACTCCTCGGGCTTCGCCGGAACATCTTTCACCTGCCACTGGCCGGTTTCGGTGTAAAACAAACGCCACAGCTTACGAATGAAGCGATAGGTACCGTCGATGCCGTTCGTATTCCAAGGTTTCGCCTGATCCAACGGCCCAAGGAACATTTCGTACAAGCGCAGGGTATCTGCCCCGTAGCGCTCCACGATATCGTCCGGGTTCACGACGTTGAATTTCGATTTCGACATTTTCTCCACTTCCACACCACAAATGTATTTGCCGTCTTCCAGAATGAATGTCGCCTGCTCACCCGCAATGTCCGGACGTGTAGCCTTGAACTTCTCGACGTCCAGGACATCGTTTTCAACGATATTCACATCCACGTGCAATGCGGACACCTCATGTTGTGATTTCAAGCCTGCGCTTACAAATACCGGCTTGCTGAAATCCTCGCTCTTCACCCGGTACACAAAATTGCTGCGTCCCTGGATCATACCCTGGTTGATCAGCTTCTTGAAAGGCTCCTCTTCCTGCACAAAGCCGCGATCTTTCATGAATTTGTTCCAGAAACGGCTGTATAACAAGTGGCCCGTAGCGTGCTCCGTTCCACCGATGTACAAATCCACGTCTTTCCAGTAGCCGATCGCTTCTTTCGACGCGAATTCGTTTTCGTTTTTAGGGTCCATGTAGCGGTACCAGTACCAGCTGCTTCCCGCCCAGCCCGGCATGGTGCTCAGCTCGTAACCATTGCCGGAGCCATGGTTCCAATCCTGTGCACGGCCCAGCGGTGGTTCACCGTTTTCTGTCGGCAGGTATTTGTCAACCTCCGGCAGGTTCAACGGCAGCTCATTCAAGTCGAGCAGGTACGGTACCGGCTGGCCTTCGCTGTCATTTTGGTAATAAACAGGCACCGGCTCGCCCCAGTAACGCTGGCGGCTGAACACCGCGTCGCGCAGGCGGTAGTTGATTTTACCTTTACCTAAACCCTTTTCTTCCAGCCAGTTGATCAGCTTATCGGTAGCTTCTTTATAAGTCAGGCCATCGATAATGCCTGAATTGATATATTTTCCTTCCTTGGTCGCGTCGGCTTGGGTTTCAACATCCTTTTGCGCGTCCAAAATAGGGATAATGGGCAAATTGAAATGCTTGGCGAAGTTCCAGTCGCGCTGGTCGCCGGATGGTACGGCCATTACCGCACCGGTTCCGTAACCTGCCAGTACATAATCCGCAATGTAAACCGGCACCTTCTCGCCGCTGAACGGGTTGAGCACGTACGCACCCGTGAATGCGCCCGAAACGGTTTTCACATCCGACATCCGGTCACGCTCCGATTTCTTCTGCGTCATCGCAATGTACGCGTCTATTTCCGCGCGCTGCTCCGGCGTTGTAATCACATCTACCAGCTCATGCTCCGGCGCGATCACCATAAATGTTACGCCGTAGATCGTGTCTACGCGGGTTGTAAAAACTTCTATTTGGGGAGAAGAGGAGGAAGGAGTATCCCCTTGTCCCTTTCCTCCATCCTCCCTTTCCTCCCAAACTTGAAATTTGACCAAAGCTCCAACCGAACGCCCAATCCAGTTGCGCTGCTGCTCTTTCAAGGACTCGGTCCAGTCAACCGTATCCAGTCCATCAATCAAGCGCTGTGCGTAGGCGGTAATGCGCATCATCCACTGGCGCATCAGTTTCTGGATTACGGGGAACCCGCCGCGCTCCGAAACGCCGTCCTTCACCTCGTCGTTCGACAATACCGAACCTAATCCCGGGCACCAGTTCACAGTGGCGTCCGCTACGTAGGTCAGGCGGTATTTCAATGTCATCTTATATTGTACCTCTTCCGACCATGCATTCCACTCTTCCGCCGTGAATGCGGGAGTGTCTTCGTCGGCAGGTGCATTTACTTTGGCATTACCTTCCTGCGCAAACTTCGCGGTCAGCGTTTCGATGGGCTCAGCCTTGTCGGTATCGTTGTTGTACCAGCTATTGAACAATTCGGAGAAGATCCACTGCGTCCATTTGTAATAGCCCGGGTCCGAAGTCCGCACTTCGCGGTTCCAGTCGTAGCTCAATCCCAGGTTTTTCAGCTGCTCGATGTAGCGGGTAATATTCTGCTCCGCCGTAATCGCCGGGTGCTGGCCGGTCTGGATCGCATATTGCTCGGCAGGCAAGCCGAAGCTATCGAAGCCCATCGGGTGCAGCACGTTGAAGCCTTTCAGCCTTTTATAGCGGGAATAGATGTCCGAGGCAATGTACCCCAGCGGGTGGCCCACATGCAGGCCCGCTCCCGAAGGATAGGGAAACATGTCCAACACATAATACTTCGGCAAGTCCGACGCGTTCGACACACTGAATGTGCCGTTCTGCTGCCAGTAGTCCTGCCATTTTTTTTCTATCTCCCGATGACTGTACTCACTCATATCCTGTTAGTTGTTATGCTTTCCCTGGGGAAGAGGTGTGTATATCCGCCCAAAATACTGATTTTCAGAAGGTAAAGCTTTTGTTTGTTTTCTATTTCCTCAAATAAACCGCAAAAATAGCGTTTTTTCACCGGATTTGATTGACCGGAATATTATTAGGACGCGGGCAAAGGAGGTAACCCTAACAATCCGGCATGGGATTTTACCGTTATGCAGCAGTTATTAAAACTTACCCCAATTTTCAGACGCTATGAGAAACGTGACGATTGCACTGTTTGCATTATTGATCAGCTACTCCGCCTCCGCTCAGTATGACCCCAATTTTCGCTTCGGTATCAAGGCGGGAGCCAATTTATCGAACATCAACGGCAGCAACGACCTTACCCTCGCACCGGGTGGCAATGCATTCAACTTCAAGGACAATTCGAACCGCTCGCTGGGATTCGCCGGCGGGGTTTTCCTCCGTTTTGGAAAAACATTCTACATACAACCTGAGTTACTCTTGTCCCAGAAAGGGGGCAAATTCAACGTTTACAAGGACGGCCTGACCAACTCGCAGGGAAAAGTCGATGTACGGTTCAGCAATTTTGACGTGCCGGTCCTGTTTGGTTTCCGTGTCGCGAAATTTTTCAGGGTCAATGTAGGGCCGATGGCATCGCTCCGCTTGTCGGGCAACGGCAAGCTTGGCGATTCTTTTGACGACTTCACCGGCGATAATTCGGATGTGACTTTCAAAAACCGGTTAGCATATGGCTACCAGGCGGGTGTAGGCTTCGATTTCGGGCGCATGAGCCTGGATGTGCGTTACGAAGGCAACTTCACGGAGATCGTGAAAGTGAATTTCAACAATGCAACCACCGCTTCTCAGTTTGGCAAAAAAGGTAACCTTTTCCAGGCGACGCTCGGTTTCGCCATTTTTTAAAAGTTGAGATAATTAATGCAAAACCACGAAACGGAATCTGTGTAAACGGTTCCGTTTTTTTTATTCTCCATGAATGCCGAATGCGGGGCTATTTCTACTTTTGTGTTTCATTCGTTAAATTGCCTGTAAGCGAAATCGCACAAAATCAGGCCCATATATCAGCACAGTGGCTATTAATCAAGATAATGTAAGACTGGTTTTCGGACTCAAACTCAAACAGCTCCGGCTCGACAAGGGAATGTCGCTTAGCGAACTTTCCCAGAAATCGGGGTTGTCTATTTCCTATATCAATGAAATTGAAAAAGGGAAAAAGTATCCGAAATCCGACAAGATTCTTGCATTAGCAAGCGCCATTGAAGTCGATTACGACACGCTGGTTTCATTAAAACTGAGCAAACGGCTGGAACCGATTTCCGACCTGCTCAGCTCGAATATCCTCACGGAGCTTCCCCTCGAACTGTTCGGCATCGATCCCGCCAACCTGCTTGAAATCCTTTCCGATGCGCCTACCAAGATCAGCGCATTCGTGGGAACGCTCATCGAAATCGCCCGGAATTACAATATGTCGATCGAGAAGTTTTATTTCTCGGCATTGCGCACTTACCAGGAGATGCACGACAATTATTTCGAGGATATTGAACTCGAAGCCGAACGCTTTCTGGCGGATCATAATGTAGCAGCGGCAAGCCTGCTCGACGAACAGCAGCTCGAAACGATCCTGAAAGACCAATATGCCTACACAATCGAGCCCATTAATGAGCGTAGCAATCCCGAATTTGCGACAGTGCGGTCGCTTACAATCACCAACGCTGCCGGTACGCGCCTGCTGATCAACGCGCATTTATCCTCCGTACAGCGGGCGTTTATCTACGGGCGGGAAATCGGGTATTTGTATCTCAACCTGAAAAACAGGCTGCATACCACGGCGCTGGTGGAAGCGGAGTCGTTCGAACAGCTTTTGAACAACTTCAAGGCTTCCTATTTCGGCAGCGCCATTATCATCAAAAGAAGCCTGCTGGTACCCGCCATAGCCGATTTTTTTGCACAAAAAACCTGGCAGCCCGAGAAGCTGATCCAGCTCATCCACGATTTCAATACCACGCCGGAGTCGTTCTGTTACCGGCTCAGCAATATCCTGCCGCGCTATTTCGGCATTAACCAGATCTTCTTTTCGCGTTTCAACAACTTCGTCGGGCAGAATCTGTTCCATATGACGAAGGAAATGCATATTTCGAGAAAGCATTACCCGCATACCGTTCGCGACGAGCATTACTGCCGCCGCTGGGTGGCGCTCACCATCCTGAACGATCTGGGAGACATTATTCAGGCGAAGCAACCGCCCCGTATTTTGTGCAAAGCGCAAAAGTCGACCTACATCGATACGCAGGACCAATATCTCGTGGTGAGTTTTGCACAACCGATGTCGCCCACGCCCAACCTGAACGTGAGCGTGTCCATGGGCATTTACCTCGACGAGCAGACGCGGGAAAAACTGGCGTTCCTGGACGACCCTTCCCTGGCCGCCAGAGAAGTAAACCAGACCTGCGAGCGCTGTTCGCTGTTCGACTGCCGGGAGCGCATTGCGGCACCGGTAATCCTGCAAAAACGGCACAAAAATGAGGAACTCCGGAAAGCGCTGAAACGGATGATTAACTGATCATTTCCGGTTACTTAGTATATTTAAAACGTAAACCCGGGAAATTTTGAACCTTCAATGGGGGTTTCCTGTCAAATAAATGTCTGATAAGTACCCTGTCGGTTGCTATTAAAAAAATCTTAGAAATAGGCAGGCGGAAACTTACAGTTCTCTTCTCAACTATCTTTGTTTATTATTTGAAGAAATTGCTATGCCCGGCACTTATGATTTTGAGGATCTCATTCTAAAACTGTCGACCCCGTTTTATATATGTCTGATCGGTCTTGAGATCTTTTTAACACACAAAACACCCCACGAGGAATTGGCCAAACGTCCGGCCTATTCTCTGAAAGATACTTTAATGAACGCGGTGCTGATGCTGCTCAACGGAGGCATTGATTTACTGTTTCGCGCGGCTTATGTGAGCGTGCTGATCTGGTTTTACAATTTCTCCTTCGTTGAACCGATCGCTAACCCTTACTGGTACTGGCTCGCGTTGTTCCTCGCCGAAGATCTGGCATTCTACACACTGCACTACGTCGATCACCATTGCCGGTTGTTCTGGGCGGTGCATGTGACGCACCATTCGTCGGAGCATTTCAATCTTACTACCGGCTTCCGGTCCTCGGTATTCCAGCCGCTCTACCGGTTCATTTACTTTATTCCGCTCGCATTGGTGGGATTCAATCCGGCGGATATCATCGTCATGTACTCCATCACGCAGATTTACGGCATTATCGTCCACACCGAATACGTCGGCAAGCTGGGTTGGCTGGAATACATTTTCGTTACTCCCTCGCACCACCGCGTGCACCACGCGAGCAATGTTCAGTACCTGGATAAAAACATGGGCATGTGCCTGATCGTCTGGGACCGCCTCTTCGGTACTTTCCAGGAAGAATTGCCTACCGAGCCACCGCGCTACGGCCTCACCAAATCCATGGAACAGCACGGCCTCGGCCAAACCGTTTTCCACGAATGGAAGGCCATCGGTGCCGATTTCTCGCAACCGGTTGATTTTAAAACGAAACTGAAATACCTGTTCAAAGCACCAGGATGGTCGCCCGACGGCTCGCGGGAAACGAGCAAGGATTTGCAGCGGAAGCTGGCGGCGCGAGTGACCGCCGACCGCAAACAACCTATCGATCGTGAGTATATAAGTTAGCAGATTTTAAAATCGGCGGTCGGCCGTCAGTCGTCGGCGGTCATTACTTAAACGCCTGCACCCCCGTAATCTCCGCCCCCAAAATCAGCAGGTGAATATCATGTGTCCCCTCGTAAGTAATCACCGATTCGAGGTTCATCATGTGCCGCATAATGGGGTATTCGCCGGTAATACCCATGGCGCCGAGGATCTGGCGGGCTTCGCGGGCGATGTTCAGCGCCATCGCTACATTGTTTCTTTTCGCCATGGAAATCTGCACGGTAGTGGCTTTGCCAGCGTCCATCAGTTGGCCTAACCGCCAGGCGAGCAGCTGTGCTTTCGTGATCTCCGTCAGCATTTCGGCCAGTTTTTTCTGCGTGAGTTGGAATGCACCTATTGGTTTATCAAACTGAATGCGCTCGGCCGCGTACTTCACGGCGGTTTCGTAGCAATCGATCGCCGCACCCACAGCTCCCCAAGCGATTCCGTACCTGGCTTTATCAAGGCATTGCAATGGCGCTTTTAGCCCCTCGGCACCCGGGAGAATATGTGTTTCAGGAATAAATACGTGATCGAAAACCAGCTCGCCCGTCGCACTTGCACGCAGCGACCATTTGTTGTGAATTTCCGGGGTTGAAAAGCCTTCCATTCCCCGCTCCACAATGATGCCCTGCACCCTACCCGCTTCATTTCGCGCCCATACGATACCCATATGCGCAAAAGGGGCGTTAGAAATCCACATTTTGGATCCGTTGAGAACATATCCCCCATCGGTTTTGGTGAGATTCGTTTTCATCCCGCCGGGATTGGAGCCATGGTCCGGCTCGGTAAGTCCGAAACAACCCAGCCACTCGCCAGTCGTCAGCTTGGGCAGGTATTTGCGCTTCTGCTCCTCCGAACCAAATGCATAAATCGGCCACATTACCAGCGAGCTCTGCACGGAAATCGTGGACCGCATACCTGAATCACCCTTTTCAATCTCCTGGCACATCAGCCCATAGCTGGTATAATCGAGCCCTCCGCCGCCATATTCAATAGGAATCGTCGGCCCGAAAACACCCAGTTCGCCGAATTTTGGGATTAAGTGCAGGGGAAACTCGGCCTTTTGCGCACAGTCTTCGATAATGGGTTTGATTTCCCTGTCCGAAAAGTCGCGCACCGCCTGTTGAATGAGACGTTGCTCTTCGGTCAAAAGGCTGGAAATATTATAAAAATCAGTGTAGTTCATTGCAAATCAGGCATACATCAGTTTGCCTTTGGCTTTTGGGATTTCTCTACCAAGCTCCTTTGCCGTGGCAATCCATTCGTCGATGACTTTTTGAGCGTTCGCCAATGCTTCGCTTTGAGTAGCGCCATCAGCCATGCATCCCGGCAGCTCCGGAACTTCCACAATAAAAGATTGATCTTCTTCGCTCCAATATATGATCAACTGGTGATTACTTGGCATATCCAAAGGCTGTTTACAATTTCACAATTAATCCTAGACCATCAAAATAAATTACCACCAAACACCTTCTTCACATAAACCAAATCCTCTTTATGCGCCTGAACGCCATCCATGGTCTTCGGCGATGTTTTTTCGAGGCATTGCTCCAAAACCAGATGCGGCTTCACGCCCAGGCCATCCAGCGCATGAGCCAGCCTCGGGTAATCGATATCCCCTTCCGTGAACGTTTCCTGCCAGATACCGCCTTTCGACTGCCGCAAATGCAGCTCGGCAATGCGCTTTCCGTACAATTTCACTATATCAAACAAGGCAACCTGCGAATTGCCCGAACCGCGGTAAACCCAATGCACATCCAGGCAGAGCGACACGTTTTTCGGGTCGGTGGCGAGCAGCATGTGATGGAACTCCCGTGCTGCCGCGCGCAACTCCACGTCGTGCGTGTGGTATGCGAGAGTCATACCCCGCTTTCTAAGCTCCGCCCCAAGTTCATCAAGGTTTTGAGCCTGCCGGGTCAGCTGTTCATCGGATTTATTTTTGTCGCTTCCCCATTGAATAGGGCTGGGATTTGTCACAATGATTTTAGTATTGGCTGCTTTGAGTGCATCGGCAATGGATAACACCGATTCAATGGATTTGGCACCTTCGGACGCCTCGTGCAATGCCGTATTGACGTACACGGACGGCATTGCCAGCCGGTACTTTTGGAGTACCGGAAGTAGTTTCAACACTTCATCGGCATTATTGAACGCAGGTTCATAAGCCTTCAACCCCGTGGACGCAAACTCCGCGAGTGAGGCATCCGGATCCTTGCCCCAGTCTTTGCCCTCGCGAGCGTAAAAGGTAATCCACGAGTATTGGTTGCAAGACAATGGCAACGCAGCAGCATGCTGTTCGGCACGGGCGGCTTCCGAAAGCACTGCGGCTCCGGCCGAAACAGCCAGGGTGTTCAGGAATTGGCGGCGGTTTTGCGACATGGAATATCGATTTGAAAGTATGCTTAATGTTCGTTACTATGGAAAAGGAATTTGGTAGGGTTTGCTACCCGGAGTGCTGTTCGGCGTTGGCGGAGATAGGCAGGAGTGGTCGGAGGTAGTCGTTGATTGTCAGGAATAGTCAGGAGTGGTCAGGAGTGGTCAGGTTTAGTCAGGTTTAGTCAGGTGTGGTCAGGAGTTGTTGGGGGCGAAAGTATGGTTATCTTTGCGGCATTGAAGGATAAATCCCTTTCCAGAATATGCAACATACGCTCCAATTGACCCTGGCGCCCGAGATCGCGCTGGACGATGACAATTTCCGCCGCTTTGTTATCCAGAAACTGCGCCTGCGCGAAAGCGATAACCCATTCATCCGCAAAACACGCCAATCGATAGATGCACGCAGCCGGCAGGTAAAAATCAATGTGCAGGCAGAAGTGTACGTCGGAGAAGCACCGCCCGCATTGGCAGGCACACGCATTACATACCCGGATGTGAGCAAGCGCCCGCAGGCGTTGATCGTCGGTTGCGGGCCCGCCGGAATGTTTGCCGCATTGCGGCTGATCGAGCTCGGTATCAAGCCGGTTTTGTTTGAAAGAGGTAAAGACGTGCGTACGAGACGGCGCGATCTGGCGGCCATCAATAAAGACCACCACGTCAACCCGGAGTCCAATTATTGCTTCGGCGAAGGCGGCGCCGGGACGTACTCGGACGGTAAATTATACACCCGCTCCAACAAGCGGGGCGACATCCGCCGGGTACTCGAAATATTCGTCGCGCACAGCGCCAGCGAGCAAATCCTCATCGACACCCACCCGCATATTGGGACCAACAAACTGCCGGTAGTAGTCGCAGAAATGCGCGAGAGCATCCTTAAAGCCGGTGGTGAAATCCATTTTGATACCAAAGTCACGGATCTGATCGTCCGCGACGGCCGCATGACCGGAGTAATCACCAACGACAAGGACGAGCACACCGGAATCGGCGTCATACTTGCGACAGGCCATTCTGCGAGGGATATTTATGAGCTGCTTCATGCTAAAAACATCCTGATCGAAAGCAAATCCTTCGCGATGGGTGTTCGGATCGAGCATCCGCAGAATACCATTGATAAAATACAATATCACTGCGAGGTGGATCGCGGCCCTTATTTGCCTGCTGCTTCTTACAGTCTGGTAACTCAAACGCGCTACAAAGGCATTCAGCGCGGCGTTTTCTCGTTCTGTATGTGCCCCGGCGGCTTTATCGTGCCGGCGGCCACGGCTGCGGGTGAAGTGGTCGTCAACGGCATGTCGCCTTCGCGCCGGGATTCGCCGTATGCCAATTCAGGCATGGTCGTAACCATCGAAGACGCTGACCTGGCGCCTTACAAAGACTTCGGCCCGATGGCAGGCCTGCAATTGCAACGTGAACTGGAACAGGCCGCTTGCAAACTGGCAGGAGCCACCCAAACAGCACCGGCCCAGCTCGCGGTTGATTTTGTGAAAGGCCGCACTTCCGGTCATTTGCGGGATACGTCCTACCAGCCGGGTTTGCAATCCGTCGACCTGTACGACGTCCTTCCCGGACACATTGCATTCCCGTTACGCGATGCATTGTCGGATTTTGGCCGCAAAATGCGCGGTTACCTCTCCGGCGACGCCCAACTGATCGGCGTTGAGAGCCGCACCTCCTCGCCTATACGTATCCCTCGCGAGCGCGAGACCTGCGAGCACCCTGAAATCAAAGGTTTGTTCCCCTGCGGCGAAGGCGCCGGTTATGCGGGAGGTATTATGTCGGCTGCCATGGACGGCGAAAGATGCGCAGAGCAACTGGCGAAGTTGTACGCCGCCACGCTGGCTTAGGTGGTTTACAATCGATGTAAGTAATTGTTATATTTGTAAACATCGATTGTAAACACTTGTCACACACTACTATGCCTGAAATCTTCCGAATGTTCGGGATGAAGTTCTTCTTTTATAGTCTGGAACATTACCTATCCACATTCATGTCAGAAATGCTGATGGTACCGCAAAGTTTGATTAAACCCGGTCAGATCTGAGCCTCGAAAGCCTTTTCGACTTCAAAAGAGAGCTCAACTACGCAAAGATTTAGGTTTCGTACATTAACTTAGGCGTAATGTTCTGCCACCTAACTCTTCAACAACCTAGCCAACATGGCCGCACTGGAATCATTTTCCGCTTTTACTGAACAACTCGCACATAAACTGAAATTCCCGCTCCCCGGCGAGACGGCCCACCGGGTAATGCAGGCCTCTTCCCGGCTTCGCCTCACTTTCAAACCCAATCACCGCACGCGCCGGAGTGCCGTGCTGATCCTTTTTTACCCCTACCAGGAGGAAATTTACTTCCCGCTGATCCTCCGGCCCGCTTACGACGGCGTCCACAGCGGACAAGTGGCATTTCCGGGTGGGCGATACGAGCTGAGCGATGAAAACCTGATCCGCACCGCTTTACGCGAGGCACAAGAGGAAATCGGGTTGCGGTTGACGGACGTCCGAATCCTGGGTGCTTTGACCGAACTTTTCATTCCAGCCAGCAATTTCCATGTGCTCCCCGTGGTGGCTGCAATGCCCTATCGACCCGGGTTCTATCCCGACCCACGTGAGGTGGAAGATATTTTCGAGATCAAACTCGAAGAGATTTCTGATGTTAATATTATCGGATCAAGTGACATCCAAGTACGTGGGGAACAGGTACATGCACCGCATTACATGGTGCAGGGCTATAAAATATGGGGGGCTACGGCCATGATGATCAGCGAGCTGCTGGCCGTGCTGAATGCGCCGGATCCCGAACCTGAAAACTAAGTTTTATCGCTTATTTTGCTATATTAGCAGTTAATTCAACCTGATCTTCCGGTAAACTTCACCCTGTTTCTTTCTTTTTGAATGAGCCAGTCCCCCATGAAGACCGGGAAGCATATGGCTGATCATTTTTTTCTGAATACTTAAAACCTGGTTCCTCCTGCATTTATGGACGAAAACGGAGCTGCGCCCGACGTAGAAGATAGCGGATTGCATGATAAACTGCCCATTTCGGGCTTATACGAAAACTGGTTTCTTGATTATGCCTCTTATGTAATTCTGGAACGTGCCGTTCCGGCGATCGAAGACGGTCTGAAACCCGTTCAGCGGCGCATTATGCATGCGCTCAACGAAATGGACGACGGCCGCTTCAACAAGGTGGCTAACGTGGTCGGCTCTTCGATGCAGTACCACCCGCATGGCGACGCGTCCATTTACGATGCGATCGTCAATATCGGGCAAAAGGAACTGCTGTTCGATACACAGGGTAACTGGGGCGATATCCGTACGGGTGACGGGGCTGCGGCGGCGCGTTACATTGAGGTGCGACTGTCGCGGTTTGGTAAAGACGTTGTTTTCAACGACGATACTACCGAATGGCAGCTATCCTACGATGGCCGGAAACGCGAACCCATTACATTACCCGTCAAATTCCCGCTGCTGCTCACGCTGGGCGTGGAAGGTATCGCAGTCGGCTTGTCCACCAAAATACTCCCGCACAACTTCTGCGAGCTCATCGAGGCCTCGATCACAATCCTGCAAGGCAAGGAAGTGACGATTTACCCCGATTTCCTCACCGGCGGCCTCGTGGACGTGTCCAACTACAACGATGGTCAGCGCGGCGGAAAAGTACGGGTACGTGCCAAAATCGAGGAAGAGGATAAAAAGATGCTCGTCATCCGCGACATTCCTTTTGGTACCACCACTACTTCCCTCATCGAGTCGATCATCAAAGCGAACGACGCGGGTAAGATCAAGATCAAAAAGGTGGTGGATAACACCGCGGCGGATGTGGAAATCCAGGTGCATCTGGCGCCGGGCGTTTCACCGGATATTACAATGGACGCTCTCTACGCGTTCACGGAATGCGAAGTATCCATTTCGCCGAATGCGTGTATCATTATTGCCGAAAAACCTCATTTTGTCGGCGTAACCGACATTTTGAAATACAATACCCAGCAAACCGTCCACCTCTTGCAGCGCGAGTTGGAAATCAAGCGGCTGGCTTTGCTGGAAAAGATCCTTTACGGCTCACTCGAAAAGATCTTCATCGAAAACCGCATTTACCGCGACATCGAGGAATGCGAGACTTTCGAGGCCGTGATCCGCACGATCGACAAGGGCCTGGAACCTTACAAGCCACAGTTTTACCGCGAGATCACCGACGACGATATCGTGGAACTGACCGAAATCCGCATCAAAAGGATCTCGAAGTACGACGGTTTTAAGGCGGACGAACTGATGCGCAAATGGCAGGAAGATCTCGCGGAAACTGAGGATAACCTGGCGCATATTACCCGCTTCGCGATCGAATATTTCCGTGACCTGTTGAAAAAATACGGAAAAGGAAGAGGCAGAAGGACCGAAATCCGCGCATTCAACCAGATCGCTGCGAATATCGTGGCGGCCAATAACCAGAAGCTGTACGTCAACCGGGCAGAAGGTTTCATTGGCTATGGTTTGAAAAAGGATGAGTACGTGATGGATTGCTCGGATATCGACGACATCATCGTTTTCCGTGGCGATGGCCGCTGCGTGGTGACCAAAGTACAGGACAAGGTGTTTGTCGGCAAAGACATTATTTATTGCGCCGTTTTCGTCAAAAACGATGAACGGAAGGTCTATAACGTCGTGTATGTGGATGGTAAAACCGGCGTTTCCTACGCGAAACGCTTCCAGGTAACTGCTATCACGCGTGACCGCGAGTACGAGATCACGCAAGGCACGCCCAAATCGAAGATCACCTATTTCACGGCAAACGACAACGGCGAGGCCGAGATTATCACCGTAAATCTCCAAGCCCAAAGCAAAGCGAAGGTTAAGCAGTTTGACTACAATTTTGCAGAGCTGCTGATCAAAAACCGGAGCGCGATGGGTAACATCCTGACGAAGTATCCGGTCCGCAAACTGACATTGAAAACAGCCGGCCGCTCTACCTTGGGCGGCGTGGATATGTGGTTCGACCCGATTATCGGTCGCCTCAACCGCGACGAGCGCGGCGAATACCTGGGCAACTTCGGCCCGAGCGACAATATCGTGGTTATCTACAAAGATGGCAGTTACGAGCTTACCAACTTCGACCTGACCAACCACTACGAACCGCACGAGGTATTGCTGGTCAAGAAATTCGATACCAAGCTCCCTATTACCGCCATTTATTTTGACGGTGGTCAGAAGCAGCATTTTATCAAAAGGTTCAATGTCGAGACTTCTTCACTCGACAAGAAATTCCTGTTCATCAGCGATGCCAAGAACAGCAAGCTGATCCTCGCCAGCACGGATATTCGTCCGAGGCTGGAAATCGTTTATCCTAAAACGGCACAGAAAGACCAGGCCGCCGAAGAATACCTGGTGGAAGACATGGTCGACATCCGCGGCTGGCGCGCACAAGGTAACCGCATTCCGAACGACAAGTTCAAGGACATCCGCTGGCTCGAACCGCTCGCGGTACCCGTTGAAGAGCCCGCCGAAGCAGCAACGGATGAGCCCGTTACAGACGAGCCGGTTGAAGAAGGCGACGATACTCCCGACAATGCAGCCGGTGATCAGGCCGGCGATCCTGCGAATGCTTTGACCGAAAATACTGTTAATCCGGAAGAAGACGGAGAAAGCGGCGAGGATACCGGAAACGCAGAAGAAGGGGATAGCAGCGACGTGTCGAAAAGCGAGTCAAAACCTAAAAAAGAGGGTAAAAAAGGCTCGGATCCCAAAAGCCAGCTCGGATTATTCGAATAGGCCCGGCAACAAAAACACCCGCCGATTGCGTATATCAGCATTGAATGCCGATGTACGCAATCCGGCAGAATTTCCAGGAACTGAAAATTCAACAGGCAACGCGTGCTCAGGTGAAAAAATTGATCAAAATCATATTAGCCTTAATATTTGCCTGCATGGTTTTCATCTTGCTTTGTAACTTCTGGGTGGTTTACTGTACACGCCAGTACTCCTATTTCTCCATCGAAAGCCTGCCGCCCAATGATGTGGCGCTCGTGCTCGGAACCAGTAAAAAGTCGGAAAAAGGCACTGAAAACCTGTTTTTCAAATACCGGATGGAAGCCACGGCCCGGCTTTTCAAAGAAGGGAAGATCAAATACATTATCCTCAGCGGCAACAACGACTCACAGTATTACAATGAACCGCTGGATATGCAGCGGGCGCTGCTGAACCTGGGTATCCCCGAAAATGTGATGACACTCGATTACGCCGGTTTCCGGACGTTCGATTCGATCGTGCGTTGCAAAAAGGTTTTCAACCAGGATAATTTCACCATCATATCGCAGAATTTCCACAACGCCAGGGCACTATACATTGCTCATAATGAAGGAATTAATGCAATTTCCTTTGCAGCACAGGACGTTCCCGACGGCTACTCTTTCCGCACCCTCGTGCGCGAGTACCTGGCCCGCCCGAAGGCCGTACTCGATGTTCATATCCTGCGCCCGGCAGCGGACGTGACTTCCAATATTCAAATTGGTAAAAATGAGCATGACGAATGAAGCTGCGACGGAACATTACCGCCCTGCTTCTGCTCATTAGCCTCATTAGTACAAAAGGCTTCTCACAAACCAGTTATATCATCAAAGGCCGCATTACCGACGCGTCCACGGGTGATCCCATTCCTTTTGCCAATATCGGCATTCGTGGGCAACTCGGCGGGACTACCACCAATTTCGACGGTATTTACGAGCTCAAATTCACTCCGCCGGCCGACTCGGTTACTGTAACGTATGTCGGCTACACGAGCCGCAGCAAAGCCATCGTACCCAGCCTGAGCCAGCAGGTCATCGATGTCCAGCTTTCGCCCGGCACCACCCAGCTTCGGGAAGTGAAAATCATTGCCGGAGAAAACCCTGCGTATGCTGTAATTCGCAAGATTGTAGCGCGTAAGAAAGCCAATAACGCGGATGAGCTCGCAGCCTATGAATATGAGGCTTACAACAAAATCCAGATCGATATTGATAATCTTTCGAAAGGGTTCAGGGATCGGAAAGCGGTCAAAAAAATGACCCATGTACTCGAAAAGTTTGATGAAGTGAAGGGCGAAAATGGCGAAACTATTATCCCGATCTTCATTTCCGAATCGGTTTCGGATGTTTTTTATCGCCGCGACCCGCAGAAAAAGAAGGAGGTCATTAACAAAACAAAAGTCTCGGGTGTAGGCCTTACCGACGGCAGCGTGGTTTCGCAGCTGATCGGCTCCACATTTCAGCAATATAATTTTTACAACAATTGGCTGAATATCCTGCAAAAGGACTTCGTATCGCCCATTTCCGATAGCTGGAAGCTCTACTACGAGTATTACCTGGCCGATAGCGTATACAATGGCACCGGTTATGATTACCACATCGATTTCGAGCCAAGGCAAAAACAGGACCTTGCATTCACCGGAACGATGTGGATCGACGGGCAGACATTTGCATTGACGCAAATTGACGTGAGCGTGGACAAGCAGGCCAACCTCAACTACATCGATCGCATTAAAATCCAGCAGTCGTATGAGTTGCCGGACGATGAGAAGATTTGGCTCCCCCGCAAGACGCGTGTATTGATCGACGTGGACGAGCCTACTCCTCAGGCTGCGGGAATGCTCCTGAAATTCTATTCAGCCCAATCCAAATACAAACTGAATGCACCCCGCGTGAGCCGATTCTACGACACGGCCATTGAGCTTGCAGAAAACTACCGCGACCATGATTCGACATTCTGGGCCAAAAGCCGCCCCGAAGACCTCAACCCCACGGAAAAACTGACTTTCGAGCTGATCGACTCACTGAAAGCCCTTCCGGTAGTAAAAACCTATACCGAGCTGCTCAATATCTTCGTAAATGGCTACAAAAGAATCGACAAATGGAACATTGACCTGGGGCCCTATTTGTTTTTGTATGCCAATAACAAGGTAGAGGGGCACCGCTTCCGCCTCGGCTTCCGGACTGACCCGGGATTTAGTAAAAAATGGATTTTCAGCGGTTATGGGGCATATGGCACCCGCGACCGCGAGTTCAAATTCGGCGGCGGGCTCGATTATATCATTAGCCGAAAACCCTGGACCATGGCCGGCATTTCCTATTCGAAAGATCTCGAAAGGCTGGGACTTTCGCCGGAAGCCATTGGCCCGAGCACCATTTTCGGAGCATTATCACGATTCGGTGCATTCCGGCGACCGTATTGGCAGCAGGATTTTTCGGCTTATTTCAAAAGAGAAGTGGTGAAAGGCCTTACCGGCAGCGTGCAGCTTCGTCACCGCACTTTCGATCCGCTGTTTGACTTTACTTACCGCACCAACCCCGCAGCGGGCGACCAGTCGCCCATAAAGAGTGCATTCGACATTACGGAAGTTAATTTTGAGGCGAGACTAGCTCAAAAAGAGACCTTCCTCCTGAACGACAATGAACGCATCAGCATGGGTAATGGCAATTCGCCTGCATTTACGTTACGCTACACGCATGGCTTCAAGCATTTGCTGGGCGGGGATTTCAATTACAACAAGTTCTCTTTAAATATCCGGCAGAGCTTTCGCGCGGGGGTGATCGGGCGCACCTATTATAATGTTACGCTGGGCTATATTCCTTCCACCCTTCCCTACCCGCTGCTCTACACGCCGCTGGGCAACGAGTCGTTCTTTTATGTGGAAAATGCATTTAACCTGATGCGCTATTTCGAGTTTATCAGCGACCGGTATTTCGCGCTGCGCATGGAGCACAATTTTGAAGGATTCATATTAAACCGCATTCCCGCGATCCGGCGGCTGAAACTGCGTATGCTCGCGACGGGAAGGCTGTTCTATGGCAATATCAGCGAGGCCAATGAGAAACTTACGACGACTACCGACGAATCGGGCAAACAGGTACTGGCATTCAACCGGTTGAATTCAAAACCTTACATCGAACTCGGCTACGGAATCGATAACATTTTCCGCACCGGCCGCGTCGATTTCATTCACCGGCTCACTTATCTGAATAACCCGAATGTAACGCCGTTTGCCGTGAAGATTTCCTTCTGGTTTAAGTTATAGTGAAGGTCAAATGCTTTTAAGGTCTTTGGAAGCATAGGTCAAATGCACTTCCTGCCCTATTTCGAGGTCGGGTTTATTCCGGTAGAAGGATAGCTGCTCTTTTCCTCTTGAACAGCGGATTTCCCAATGGTTGCCGTGAAAACGCATGGCTTCCACTTTTCCTACCCAACGGCTCTTTTCCGGGTTCCGCGTCGGTTTGATCTTTTCGGGGCGAATGTAAAACTGCTTTTTGTGCTTATCCCCGGCGATCCAGTTAATATCGCCCGTCAGTTCGGCCACGTAGCTGTTTACCGGGTTATTGTACACCTCCTGCGGCGTCCCGATCTGGATAATCTGCCCGTCGCGCAACACCGCAATCCTATCCGACCATGCGAGCGCGTCAGCTGCTTCGTGCGTGACGAATATGCAGCTCATTTTCTGCTGCTTGCGCAAGCGCTCGATCGCGTCCGCGAGCACCCGGCGGTTATGGTTGTCCAAATGTGCGAAAGGCTCGTCGAGCAGCAGCACATCCGGGAGCTCCGCAATCGCCTTGGCGATGGCCGTACGTTGCTTTTCACCGCCTGACAGCAACTTGGCCTTTCGGTCTTTGACGCCTTTCAACGCAGTCGTTTCCAGCAGCTCCGCCACCTTTTCGAGCCGGTAATCGGGCTCGTAGAAGCGCAGGGAGTAGGCAATATTCTCCTCGACCGTCTGGTTGGGAAACAGCTCGAATTCCTGGTGAATGAGCCGTATCGCCTCGTGGCCGGGCATCAGCTCGCTCGCCACCGATTTCAATAACTGCCCTTTGAAAAAAACATCACCTTGCTCCGCATCCAGGAAACGTCCCAGAATGCGTAGCAAGGTGCTTTTCCCCGACCCGCTTTCGCCCAGGATACCCAACCACTCGCCGGGCGCGAGTTCGAGGTCGATGCCCGCAAGGACGGTGTCAGTACCATATGTTTTGATGATCTGCTGTGCACGCAGGGTCGGTCGGGACTGTTTCATGCTCAGGCCCAGGTGATTTTATCTTCGATTTTGCCATTACGGCGCATAGGGGGCTCCACGCCGTCGTGGTAGCCAAGGTAATAGAGGCCTAGGCATTTCTGTCCTTCCGGAAGTTCCAGGTACTCGCCCAGTTCTTTCAGTACCGCTGGGCTGCTCCAATAGGACCCGATGCCGTATGCAGTGGCTGTCAGCCACATATTTTGTACCGCGCAAGCCACTGCCGCCGTTTCTTCCCATTCGGGCAAGTCGTTCGGGTGCAATTCCACATTGATAGCGATTACACAGGCCGATTTCAGGATTTTTTCACCCGCAGCTTCGTAACGTGCCTGTGAGAAAGATTCAGCCGGTGTATTGTTGCGGTAACGCTCCATGAAAAAGCTCGCCAGGTGCTGCAATTTCTCTTGTCCTCTGAACACAATGAACCGCCAGGGCTCGGTGCGCTTGTGGGTAGGCGCATAATGTGCGTTTTCAAGGATGTTGTCGAGTACTTCCTGCGGAATCTCTTTCTGAATGTAGTTCGGGGGGAAAATAGCCCGGCGTGTGCGGATGATATGATTAATGGTTTCTACTGTCTGTTCCATTACTGATTGTTTTACTAGTCGAATTTGGTCAAGGGGCAAAACTAACGATTATACCCAAAATTTACCCAGAACTCGTGCTACTTTGCCGCTAAACCATTATTTTCAGCCTCCTCTTCGACAAAACCGTAATTTGGCCGGTCAAAAAATCAACACCAATCAAACCTGAAATCGCATGCTTGTTACTACTACCCCGAATATCGAAGGTAAAAGAATCACTAAGTATATCGGACTGGTGAATGGTGAAGCCATTATCGGGGCCAACTTTGTCAAAGATTTCCTCGCAGGTATACGCGACGTCGTGGGCGGGCGCTCGGGCTCGTACGAGCAGGGGTTGCGCGAGGCGAAAAGCATTGCCATCCGCGAAATGATGGAGCAGGCCCAGCGCCTGGGCGCCAATGCGGTGATCGGCGTGGATATCGACCTCGAAACGATTGGAAACGGCAGCTCGATGCTCATGGTGAGTGCCAACGGCACTGCGGTGTGCTATGAGTAATAGCTGAGGCCGCTTGCCGGACACGGGGTGAATGGCAAGCGGCGAGCGGTTATTAGAATACGCCGCGGGCGATCTGCGACACGTTGTCGGATTTGCCCATCGTGTAAAAATGCAGTACGGGCACGCCGTAAGCCAGGAGCTCCTTGCATTGCTGGATGCCCCATTCGATGCCTACCTGGCGCACTTCCTTATCGGTCGCGCATTTCTCCACTTCTTTTACCAAATCGTGCGGAAATTCCAGGTGGAAAATATCCGCCAGGACCGTCAGTTGTTTTCTGGTAGATAGCGGTTTCAAACCGGGGATAATAGGAACGGTGATACCCTCGGCCCGGCAGCGTTCTACGAAACTGAAATACTTCTGGTTATCGAAGAACATTTGCGTCACGATATAATTAGCGCCCAGGTCGATCTTCTTTTTCAAAGCCGCAAAGTCAGAATCGAACGATGCCGCATCGAAATGCTTTTCAGGATAACCGGCAACGCCGATGCAGAAGTCGGTAGGCGACATTTCGGTTTCTGCGTGGAGCAGGATTCCCTTATTCATATTGTCAACCTGTGTAACGAGTTCCGACGCGTAGGTGTGCCCACCGGGTTTCGGCCGGAAAACACCCGCCGACTTCTCAGGGTCGCCGCGGAGCACCAGCACGTTGTCGATACCCAGGTAATGCAGGTCGATGAGCACATCTTCGGTTTCGTCCTTCGTGAAGCCGCCGCAAATCACATGGGGCACCGCATCCACCTTGAATCGTTCCATCAATCGCGCGCAAATGCCGACAGTGCCGGGGCGCTTGCGGATGGGGATCCGTTCGATGCTGCCGTCCGGGCCAACCCGGTCGATCAGCTCTTCACGGTGGTAAGTCACGTCTACAAAAGGGGGATTGAATTCCATCAGCGGTTCAATGGAATTCAGCAGTTCGTTGATATTCTGACCTTTCAGTGGAGGAATGATCTCGATGGAGAATAAGGTCTTACCCTCCGCACGGCGAATGTACTCGGTAACTTTGGTCATCTAGAAATGATGTGGTGTGTTGTAAAGGAGTACAAAGAAAGCAAAAAAAATGGCCTACCGCATTACAGTAGGCCATTCCACGTAAACCCTCCTCTATCAGTGTTCGTCAAAAATGTTAATTGGGTTGCTGACAGGGCGTCAGTCCCAAAGCAACAATTTGCTTGACTGAATACTAATAACTAAAATTCTGTGCCAAATTAGGAAAGAAAGCGTTTACGAGCAATTTATATCAAACTTTTTTTATCGAAATGTAGATTAGTTACTACAATTTTCACCAAACATCCTGTTTTAACCCTGTTTTAACACATTTGGCGGTTACATACAGTGTTTACTATTTCAACACTTTTGGGAAACGATTCCCCAAAAGGTCGCACATTTTACTGTTTCTACTGATTTGGCCTCGTCATTTCGATATGTTCGATCTCATCTTCGAGGTAAACATCGCCTGACTGTCTGAAACCGAACGACTCATAGAACCTTTTGAGGTACAGCTGCGCACCGATCCGGATCGGGACCTTACCATACAATTCTTCCAGTTTTTGAATAGAAACATGGAGCAGCTCGATTCCGTAACCCGCCCCGCGCCCTTTCGGCGAAACGACGATCCGCCCGATCGCCGGATATTCGTATGACAGCCCTGGCGGGACGATGCGTGCAAAGGCCATGAGCTCGCCATTGCGGTAACCTGAAAGATGGTGACTTCGCTGATCTTTGTTATCCGCGTCGAGATAACAGCAGCGTTGTTCGAGTACGAAAACCTCGCTGCGTAACCGTAGTATGCCGTAGAGCTCGCTTGTAGTCAGTTCGTCGAATGTTTGAAAGCGCCAGTCGAGTTGATAATCCATGAAAATTGGGGGCAAAAGAATTTATTTTATCTGATATTGACCGTTTTTATAAATTTGCGGCACAATTGACAATACCAAGGTACCAACATTAAAATAACTAATAATACATTATAAGTATGGGAAGGGCTTTTGAATACAGAAAGGCACGGATGTTCAAGCGGTGGGACAAGATGGCCAAAACTTTCACCAGGATTGGTAAGGAGATCGTTCTTGCCGTAAAAAGCGGGACTGCTGATCCGGCCACCAACTCCAAACTCCGGGTACTGCTCCAAAATGCCAAAGCGGTAAACATGCCCAAAGAAACCGTTGAAAGGGCTATCAAACGTGCCACTTCGAAAGACCAGGAGGATTACAAGGAAATGGTATACGAAGGTTACGGCCCGCACGGTATCGCCATTCTCGTGGAAAGTACGACCGACAACCCTACCCGCACCGTTGCGAACGTAAGAAGCTACTTCAACAAGCTGGGTGGAAGCCTTGGCACCATGGGGATGCTCGACTTTATCTTCGACCGCAAATGCATTTTCAAAATCAAAAACACCGGCAAGGATATCGAAGAGCTGGAATTTGAACTGATCGATGCCGGCGGTGAAGAGGTATTCCTCGATGAAGAAACAGGCCTCATCAACATTTATGGTGAATTCCCTGCCTTTGGTGCATTACAGCATTATTTCGAGGAGAACGGTTATGAAATCGTAGAAGCGGATTTCGAACGCATTCCGAACGACACCAAGACATTGAGCGATGAGCAGATTGCCGAAGTCGAGAAACTGATCGAAAAGATCGAAGAGGACGACGATGTGGTACGTGTGTTCCACAACATGGCTTAATGCAGCGCCACGATCCGGTGTTGTTTTTTCATAAATTCAAAAAAAGTCCCGGGCTCTTTACCTAACAGCGAAGCACCTACGGGCGACGAAGATGAGACTGCTATGACGGTCTCATTTTCTATTTTAACGGCTCCCAGGCTCACAGCAATAAGAAACCAGCCAGCCGTAGTTTCCAGCAGCGACCCCACAGCGCTGCGGGTGGGGGCATCGCCTTCACCTATCTTTTCGAGGATCAGTCGTTCCTGACGCGCCTGCTCGTATTGCCGCGCGTGCATATTGCGGTCGAGCTGCCCCATCGAGCGGGAGGTTTCATATTTGTCCCCCATTGAGCTTTTCCCCTGATCGTTCGCCGATTCCTGCGCTGCTTCCATAGCAGCCCAAGCTACCTGCATGCGCTCGTCGAGGAGTGATTTCACGTGAGCGATCACCTTTGCTTTATCCATTTTCAAAAAGTATTTGCTGGCCGTCGGCCAAAATTGCCGGAAGGTTGCAAATATAATGAGGTAACCGGCAATATCTCCTCTCCTTTGCAGCAACCTGCTATTCTACAAACAATTCAAATTATATCTAAGTCAATCAATAAAATATTTCTATATAAAAGGGTTTGAAAAACAGAAATAATGCAACCCTGATAAAACTATTTCTCAGCGCTTCCAGAGTTGTATTTAACAAACGCCCAACCACCGCAAAACTATCTGAATATCAGGTAATATACGTCAAAATAACTACCAGTTTATTAGCATTTCACCTGCAATAATTTTAATTTCTATCAGAAAAATCCCCCTCTATTATCATGAAATATTTATACTACACATTATCGCTGGCGGTATGGGTTTCATGTACCGTCTGCCTGGGCCAGTCTATCAAAATCAATGAGTTGATGGCCTCCAATTCTTCTTCGTACCTGGACGAAACCGGTTCCGACGAGGACTGGATCGAACTTTACAATGCGGGTGCCGCGGCCGTCGACCTGGGTGGCTATTACGTGACCGACGATGCGGGTGAACTGAAAAAATTCCAGCTGCCAACCGGCACTGGCAACCTGGTAATCCAACCCGGCTCCTTCCTTATCCTCTGGGCAAGCGGCGTGCCGTCGCGCGGACCCAAACATCTTGGCTTCGGCCTCAGCGGCGACGGTGAGCAGTTTCTGCTGGTAGCGCCCGATGAAACGGTCATCGATCAAATCGATTTCCCGAAACAGCGAACGGATATTTCATACGGCCGGAAAACCAATGGTTCTCCCGAGATCGTCTATTTCTCCCCTTCTTCGCCCAACGCGAACAATGTGGCTGCCAATTCTTACACCGGCTTTGCTTCTCCGCCGGTCATGAGCGTCGAAAGCGGTTTTTTCCAAAACAATTTTACACTGACGATTTCCACGGCCGTACCGGGCGCGGAAGTGTATTATACAACCGACGGCTCGCAACCCGACAAAGACAACATTACGGCTCCCGGCAAGGCTTATCAATACAAAAACCAATATCCGAAAGACCCGGGGCAATCAACCGGCCCTACATTCACCAACTATTTTATGACACTGAAACAAAACTCGCCGGTCGACATCCCGATTTCCGACAAGTCGTCGCAGCCCGATGTGTACGCATCCATTTCGGCCACGAATGACAACACGCCTACCTACACATTCGTACCCATGAAGCCGGTATACAAGGGTACGGTCATTCGGGCGAAGGTATATGAGGCAGGAAAGCTACCCAGCGAAACCGAGTCGCGCACGTACCTGTTTACGCCCGACGGTCAGCCGAAATCACAGCTTGCCGTGTTCTCGATCAAAACCGACCCGGATGATATGTTCGATTACGAGGACGGCATTGGTGTAGCCGGAAAGGATTTTGTGGACTGGCGTAACGCCAACCCTGGTGCGGGGTCGTTTGGCACGCCGGTGGGCAACTATTACCGCCACACCGAAATCCCTTCGAATGTGGAAGTGCTGATCAACGGCAATGTGGTGATCAATCAGGACCTGGGCCTGCGCATTCACGGGCAAGGATCGAGAACGCACGACAAGAAGAGCTTCCGGCTGTATTCCACCGGCCCCAATGCCTCGCAGAGCGACATCGATTACCCGCTTTTTCCGGCACTATCCTTCCACACATTCAAGCGGGTCATTCTGCGAAACTCGGGAAATGATTACGAGCGCACGCTCATGAAGGACTCCTACATTCACCAGATCGCCAAGGGGCTGGATATGGAATTACAGGAATACCGGCCCGTTACCACCTACCTGAACGGCGAATACTGGGGCATTCACGATCTGCGGGAGCGGCAAGACGAATACTATTTTGCAAGCCACTATGCCCTCGAACCCGAAAACATCGAGTTTTTTGCAGACCCCGACATTGAAAACGACTCGGGCCATTATGGCGATTTGTCCAATTTCATTAAGACCCACAACATGGCCGACGCAGCCAATTACGACTATGCTTTGGCGCGGATGGATATGGATAATTTCATCGACTACTGCATTCTGGAACTCTATTGCGCCAACTGGGACTGGCCATACGGAAACATCAACTACTGGCGCCATAAAGTACCGTATAATCCCTCTGCGGGAAAAGGCAAGGATGGCCGCTGGCGGTGGGCGCTGTTCGATGTGGACCTGAGCTTCGAGGATGTGAGTGCGAACCAGTTTTCGAAAGCATTAGGCGCGCCGGACTTTCTGCTGCAATATCTGCTGCCCAACCTTACTTTCCGGAACAAGTTCATCAACCGCTATGCCGACCTGATCAACTCGCATTTCCAGCCAGCGCGGCTTCTTACCCAGATAGACGTGTGTAAAAATCTAATTGCGAATGAAATGCCGCGAAATATCGAGCGCTGGAACCGGCCTTCCAGCTATTCGACCTGGGAATCGAACGTCAATCTGATGGTAAACTTCGCCACGAATCGGCCCGGCGTCGCCCGGAGCCATATTCAAAGCCAGTTCAACCTTAGCGACGGCCAACGATCGGTTACCGTCAACGTTTCCAACCAGGACCATGGCTACGTGCGCGTCAACACGATCGACATCCTGCCGACTACCCTGGGCATTTCGGCCAATCCGTATCCGTGGAGCGGCACTTATTTCAAAAACGTAAATATTGCATTAACCGCGGTTCCCAAGCCCGGCTACAAGTTCCTGCAATGGGAAAATGCTTCAAACCAGATAGTATCCAATACTGCAACAATTAGTTTTGCGCCCTCCTCTACTGCACCCTATTTCCGGGCGGTGTTTGCCGTGGACGTGGCGCCCGTGCAAGTACCTGCGCCGTTGGACGAGGGCGCTTGCGTGTACAATTTCAACGCCTGGCTTGCCTCTGCCGCCTCGGGCGCATTTCCGGATAACATGCGGTTTGTATACATGGAAAACGACGATCCAGGCCTAACCTCCAACGTCGTGGGTTTCACCAATGGCGTATACAACCTCACAAGCCGTACGCGGATCAACGGTTTGGGCGATGCCGGTATTTCGTTTATCAACACAGGCAATGCCACTGGTAATCCCGGTTATCCCGGCATGAAACTCGGCGGGGCCATACTCGCATTGAATACCACGGGAAAGAAACAGGTGAGCGTAAAATGGACGGGCGGCACGGTAACACCCAACACCAGGCCGTACGCCATACGGCTGCAATACCGCACTTCCGATTCCGGGCCTTTTACGGACGTTCTCAATACCAGCAACCAGCCCGTAGAATATGTAAGGTCGGCCACGGCAGGCCACGAACAGGTCCTCAATTGGGTAGCGCTCCCCGCAGCGGCATTGGATAAACCTTACGTACAGCTCCTGTGGCGGTATTATTGCACCGATCCCATCGCTACCGGGGCCAGGGACGAACTCCGCCTCGACGACATTACCGTGCAAACTTGCTCCAACCCGTTGCCCGTCACCCTGGTGAGTTTTAATGCGAGTGTTGTGGAAGAAAAGGTATTGCTGACCTGGACTACCACCGAGGAGAAGAACAACGACTATTTCGAGGTTGAACGCTCCCACGACGCAAGCACATGGAGCATTGTCGGCCGCATTACGGGAAAAGGGACGGTCAGGGCATTCAACACCTATCGACTCGAAGACGCCCAGCCGCTGCCGGGAACAAGTTACTATCGACTCAAACAGGTGGATACCGACCAATCTTACGCCTATTCGCACATGGTATCGGTACGGCGCCCTGATTTTGCCGTGAGCGTATTCCCCAGCCCCGCCGATAATATCCTGTATATCAAACTGGCCAATCAAAAAGACCGGTTCAGTTACATCATATCCGACGTTTCCGGAAAAATCCGGTTACGCAGCTATGCCGCGCAGGGGCGTTCGTCGATACCCGTAGGAAGCCTTACGTCCGGATTGTACCTCATCCGGATTCAGAACAATGACGGGACGTCTACCGCACTCAAGTTCATCAAGAAGTAAATGTCCCGACAAAACTCTGGCCTTGAACGCAAGGTCAGAGTTTTGTTATTTTTTCCCTGATTATCGATCCAACGCCTGTTTTGAACTCGATAATGTAGGCACCTCCCTTCAACCGCGACACGTCGATCGTGCTCCCCTCTTTCTTTTCGAGCAAAACATTCCCGCTTATATCTATCACTTTCAACCCGTTAACCGTCGATCCGTCATGGGTCGCGACTTCGATCACGTGTTCCGATGGGTTGGGATAAACTGCCGGGGCAGCAGTTTCATGCCCGTTTTGCGCAGCCACTATTCGTGAAAGTGTAGCCGTTCCATCGTAATCGACCTGGTTGAGACGGTAGTAGGTTATCTCTCGCCCGGGCGACTCGTCGGTAAAATGATAACGGTTCATTTCTTTACTATCCCCTGCTCCTTTCACATTGCCTATTACGGTAAAAACTTTGGCATCGGTACTCTTTTGGATTTCAAAATAATCATTGTTTGTTTCCAGGCTAGTGACCCATTCAAGCTCATTGAAGCCATTGAGCGACCTTTTTGCATTGAAACCAACCAGCGACACCGGCAAAGGCGGGGACGGCAGCGGCGGCGCTGTGGCCATATAGGGTTTGGCATTGCCCAACACATTCTCCGCCGGATCCAGGATCGCGTCACGCCAGAGGCCAGCCGCCATTATCTGCCCCAGCTCATTGAAATGCAGCCCGTCATAACGCCCCTCATTGCCGATTGCATTGAGATTCGCGCCCCGGAACGTATTGGGATCGTCAACGATGAGCGCATTTTGCGCGTCGGTAATCTCCTGATTGACCCCATTGTTATAGCAGGCTGTCGCGACGAGCCAGGCCAGATCCTGGTAATTCGCCTCGTTCCGGCTCTTTTCCACCACTTTCTGGCTTCTGAAATAGAAGCCTGCACCCGTAGTGTCCAGGTCATTGATTCCATGCGCCGAAAGGATCGCGCGCAAGCCGGTCCGCGGCGCATACTTGTTCATGGCATTACGGATATTGACGTAGGGCATCCGGATGCTGTATTTTATAAAACCATGGGAGAATGGGATATCGTAAGCTGCTTTGTAGAAATATCCCATATTACTCCCTCCGAAAGCTGCACTGTAAAAGAGAATGGGGACATTCAACGACTTCACGAGCGAATCGCCCAGTTTGGACCAAAACCACGGCTCCCACACCATCGGAGCTATGCCGCAGGTCTGGCAGAGATGCGTAGGTGCCAACGGCGGAAGGTCATCCGGGCTTCCCGTATCGAGGTATCGCGCGCGTCGCGCGACATCCGTATTGGGATCGATGCTATTAACCAGGTCGCTGGCAGCACCCGTCATCTGGCCCTGCGCGGAGGAGGCGTTGGAATGCCCAACGATAAGAAAAACCTCTCCTACACCCACTTTTTCGATTGTCACGGCGCCACCAACCTGCTGATTGGCACTGTTCATTCCCCTTACCTCGAGATCGAAACGTCCTCCCGGCGAAGTAAGGAACCCGCCGAATGCCCCGTTAGCGAGGTTCGAGGCGATCGTCGTCCAACCTACCGCATTACCCGGCTCTCCCGCTCTGGGATTCAGCCTTGCTTCGATATGATCAATCTGGTTGCCGGTGTAAGTACCTGTCACGAACACGTTTGCACTACCTACCTGATTACGCTGAAAAACCATTCGCGCAGGTGGAAAATTCACATTGAGCTGCGCCTGCACTGGAGAATAGGCAAGCACCAAAACGAAAAACACATAGAGCTTTATGCGCATACGGAACTGGATTAAGTGTGAGAAACTTAAACGAGCGGGTGCTGAGACGATAAAAAACGGGGGTGCTATTCCATCCGGGCGGACAGAAAAAATTGTCAGTCAGGCAGAGGTTTGTCGACAGCAGGAGCCATACATTCCCCGCCTAAGCGGCGCGGTACGACGATCCAACGGCCCGACAGGCCTTTTCATGAATGAATGGCACTATTGAGTTGGTTATCAAGAAATAGGGAGGAGAATAACGCTAACGAAGCAGTGGGAAAACAACCGGTATGAACAAAAATAGCGGAGAAATTAAGAAATAAATGTATCAATAAGAATAACTTATTCTACGGTAAACAAAGACTATTCGACACAGAAAGATGCGTTTCGTTTAACGCTGATTTTCCTGAAAATTTCACACGAATTTTCGCATTGACCGCTTCCTTATTATCTTTGCCAAACTTTCTTGAATACAACCAATGACACAACTTTCGGTCCGGCACTTACTTGGAATCAAAAACCTGAACGAGAACGACATTCAAACTATCTTAGATACAGCGACTCAGTTCAAAGAAGTCATTAACCGGCCCATCAAGAAAGTACCTTCCCTTCGCGACATTACCATTGCCAACGTTTTTTTCGAAAATTCCACCCGCACCAGGCTTTCTTTTGAGCTTGCGGAAAAAAGGCTTTCCGCCGATGTGGTGAATTTTTCGGCTTCCGGCAGTTCGGTGAAGAAGGGGGAAACATTGCTCGACACGGTTAACAATATCCTCGCCATGAAAGTGGATATGATCGTGATGCGCCACAGCAGCCCGGGAGCACCGCATTACCTCTCCACACGCATCCCCGCGAACGTTGTGAATGCAGGCGACGGCACACACGAGCACCCGACGCAGGCATTGCTCGATGCGTTTTCAATGCGTGAAAAACTGGGTGACCTCGCCGGTAAAAAAATCGCGATCATCGGCGACATTACACACTCCCGTGTGGCATTGTCAAACATATTCTGTCTGCAAAAACTCGGTGCAGAAGTGATGGTATGCGGCCCATCCACATTGATTCCCAAGCATTTGGGAGAGCTAGGTGTAAAAATAGGCCACAATGTCAAAGAAGCGCTGCAATGGTGCGACGTAGCCAATGTGCTGCGTATACAGCTGGAACGGCAGCAGATCAAATACTTCCCGTCGCTGCGTGAATATTCGTTGTATTATGGCATCAACAAAGCCATGCTCGACGAGCTCGATAAGGAGATCGTGCTCATGCACCCCGGCCCTATCAACCGCGGCGTTGAACTTTCGTCCGATGCGGCTGATTCACAGCATTCTATTATTTTGAATCAGGTAGAAAACGGGGTAGCCGTGAGAATGGCCGTGCTATACTTGCTTGCTCAACAGTAACAAGCTACCCATCAACACCTTACTTCTTTTCGTTTTCGACCTAACAGGCCTTTGTCCCACACTTTTTGAATGTAATCGGGCGAATAAGGGACTTTGCACTCGGTATTACCCATATTGACCTTCACCTTCCCGATCCTTTTGCCTGCTTCCATTGCTTTCTCAGCCAGTGGCGCATAATACGAGCCCACGGCGATCACGAAACCGTTCATGACATACCGGACCTGGTTTGGCGCCGAATGCACCTCGCGCTCGACACGGTCAAGCAACTGGTCAATTTCCCGTTGGTCAATTTGATCGTCCAGCGTCAGTGCCATAATGTATCCCCAGGTCGCCCATCCGGCGTCGGCGGTGAGTTCATGCGATGATTCGATCCATTTACGGGCCATTTCAAATTTATAAGGACTCTCGGCAGCGTTCCAGGCCACGGTGTACTCGCTGATCATATGCCAGGAAGCTCCTTTGATCCACTCGTCGAGCACATCGGGTGTCATCAATCCGGGTTTCGACATCAGTCCGGCCAGGTACATCGCATCCGAATTACCGGTTTTGAACAATTCAAGCGCGAGTTGGTGATCATTTTTGTGCCTTTTGAGGATCGGTTTCATGTCGCCTATCCGCACCCCGTAAATGGGCTCCACCGCACCGTGGTTCCGCATCGTTTTGAGCGTCTGCTCGGTCGCCAGCATAGCCAGCTCATTCATGATTTCCTTCACCTGCTCCATGTCCGGGCAATTTGTTTTTCATTCAAAATATAATGTTTTTAAAGAAAAATTTACTTTTCATCCCATTCTAAAAATACATTCATCATGGCTTACAACGAAGGTATGCTCCGCGACGGCGCGCTCGAAAACAGGACGATCATCGTCACCGGAGGCGGCACCGGGCTCGGAAAATCGATGGCCGCTTACTTTCTGCGCCTCGGCGCTAACGTGGTTATTTGCAGCAGAAAGGAAGATATTCTCGAAAAAACAGCGTCGGAACTCAGGCAGAGCACCGGCGGTAAAATCATATATGTCCCCTGCGATGTAAGAAAAACCGAGCAGATCGAAAACGTGATCGCAAAAGCCGTGGAAGCATTCGGGCAGGTCGATGGGTTGGTCAATAACTCCGCAGGGAATTTT
The DNA here is from genome assembly GCF_003014695.1 of Dyadobacter jiangsuensis. Classification (GTDB taxonomy): domain Bacteria; phylum Bacteroidota; class Bacteroidia; order Cytophagales; family Spirosomataceae; genus Dyadobacter; species Dyadobacter jiangsuensis. Next base: position 223,762 of record NZ_PYAS01000010.1, read on the forward strand.
ATCAGTCCCACCGAGCGGCTTTCTTACAAAGCCGTTGATACGGTCGTCGATATCGTGCTGCGCGGCACATACTATTTCACGTTAGCGTTGGGCAAATACTGGATTGAAAATCATATCAAGGGCTCCGTCCTCAACATCGTGACAACCTACGCCACCACGGGTTCTGGCTGGGTAGTACCGTCGGCGATGGCCAAGGCGGGCGTACTGACCATGACCAAATCGCTTGCATTTGAATGGGGAAGACACGGTATACGCCTCAATGCGATCGCCCCGGGGCCATTTCCGACGAAAGGCGCCTGGGACCGCTTGTTTCCGGAGGAGCTCGCCGCCAAATTCGCATTCGAAAACCGCATTCCCCTCGCGCGCACGGGCGAGCACCAGGAACTAGCCAATCTGGCCGCCTATCTGATTTCGGATTTTTCGGCCTACATGACCGGTGAGGTGATCACACTCGACGGCGGCGAAGTGCTGGCGGGCGGTCAATTCAATTTCCTGAAAGAAATCACTGACAATCAGTGGGATGCCATTGAAGAGCAGATCAAATCTGCAACCCGTGGCGGTAAGAGTCCGGAATAAAAATTTTATTACCGTTTTATTGGGTAATTTTGCCCGTTCGTTCGTTATTTGACAAACGATGAATACACTTACATGAGAACAAATCTTCGCTTTTGTATCCATATAATGTCTGTTTTGGTGATGGCCGGGTGCGCATCATCCAATAAGTCTATGAAGCAGATCCCCGAGGCTCAGGTGCGGCCAACGGAGCAGCAACAACAGCAGATGTCTTCGCCAGTCAATGAGGAACTGTCGCTGGTGGCCATTCAAAGCAAATATTTGTTGAAAGACACGACGCAGACGTCGGTTTTTCTGTACGTGGATGCCTTCAAGGGGAAAAATCCGATCGGCGTAGCAGATTTCGTGAAGCTGTATAACCTCAATTATGTGATCTACTCCGATTACGGGACACGCGAACGGCTCGGCTACGGCAATGTAAAGCTCGATTCGACGAACGTTTCCCGCATGGGCGACAAGATTGTGATTTCCTATGAGTTGAAAAGTCCTAACCGCGACTACGGCGTATTGCTTAGTGAAATCAGCCAGACCGGCACACTGAAAAAGGTATTGAACGACCTCACGATCCGTTTCAAGAAGCTGGCTGTAAATCAGACATATGGTGTCTACCTGGGCAACTCCACCCAGCCGCTGCAAAGGCACTATATAAGTTCTAATGAACAGTTTACGATTAAAAAAGCAGGAAAAAGTGCCGATCAGCTGCACGTTTATTACTATAACCACGAGTTCGAGCCGGCGGGGTCACCGATGAACATCGCGCCGAAAACCGGCAACAAATCACTCGAAGTGGACAGTACATTCACGATCAGTGCCAATCAGCCGCTGCAATTCACGAAGGAAGGTCTCTATAACATTTTCGCAGACACTACCCAGTCGGAAGGCTTGGGCATTCTGGTGGTGAATGAGCGCTACCCTAAAGTTACCCGCCCGCAATTGCTCCTGGGCCCGTTGCTTTATATGAGTACCAACAACGAAATCAACGAGATCAAGAAGGCAGAGGATTTTAAAAAGGCTTTGGATAAATATTGGCTGACGCTCATGAACGGCAATGCACCGCTTGCTCAGCAATCGATCCGCTCTTTCTATGGCAGGGTTGAAGAAGCCAACCAACTTTTCACCACCTACAAGGAAGGCTGGAAGACCGATAAAGGAATGATTTACATCGTATTGGGCCCGCCGGACAAAGTACAGCGCAGCAAAGACCGCGAGGTATGGACGTACGATCACAGAGGCAACGCTCAAAACGTCAATTTTACATTTAACAGAAGAAACAATCAATTTGTGGATGATCATTATGAACTGGTTCGCTATGCCGAATACCAGCCGATTTGGTATCCAGTAGTAGAAGCATGGAGAAACGGAAGTATACGGTAAGAAAACCAGCCCCCAGACAGTCCCAGGCCGATATGGTTTTTGGTACGCAGTCGGTACTTGAAACCCTTCGTTCGGGCAAAGAAATCGAACGGTTATTTATTCAACGCGAGTTCGGGCTTGCGGAGATTGAAAAACTCGCCAAAGAACTTGGCGTCCCCTATCAGCGCGTACCGGTCGAAAAACTGAACCGGGTAACCCGCAAAAATCACCAGGGTGTCATCGCATTTGTATCGCCTATCCAATACATGCCTTTGCACAATGTGCTTACGCAGGTGTACGAGGATGGCAAAACCCCACTCCTGCTCCTGCTGGACCGCGTTACCGACGTCCGCAACTTCGGCGCCATAGCGCGTACAGCCGAATGCGCAGGCGTGCAGGCGATCATCGTTCCGACCAAAGGCGGCGCGCAGATCAATGCGGATGCGATGAAAACATCATCCGGCGCGTTGAACTTCCTGCCCATTTGCCGCGAACCCAATCTCTACGAAACGCTGACCTACCTTCGTAACAGCGGCTTGCAGATCATCGCTTGTACGGAAAAAACGGACAAATCGCTTTATGACATTGATTTCACCGTTCCTACGGTAATCATCATGGGCTCTGAGGAAGATGGTATTTCAAAGGAATTCATCGACCTCGCCGACAGCGGGGCACGTATTCCACTTGCCGGCCAGGTTGAATCGCTGAACGTGTCGGTTGCGAGTTCGGTGGTTTTGTATGAGGCTGTGAGGCAGAGGATTAAAATCTGAGAACAAGACTTGTTTTTCAGATAAAAGTGTTATATTTGTCTAACACCTGAACCGGCATTGGATTGCATCTCCTCTAAGCACGTCGGGTGTTTTTTCATTCCAGGGTTTCCCAGCGTATCGATTCAGTAATTGAATAAAGAAAATAACGGTTCTGAACCGTCAACTGGATATTAAAATAGGCGGTTTTACCGCCTATTTGCGTTTCAAAGAAATGATATCCGACAACGTGCGGTCTGGGATGATTTTGCTGTGAGGTAAAGCCGACGTAAGCAGCGCTTCCCAGTGCTTCTTCCAACCCATCTATTAACAACAATATCTTGTCGCGGTAAGGGTTGAATGGTTGGTTAATGCACTCCTTAACTCCCGCCATATTGAACTCGATTTCTCCACCAAGTTCCGTACGGAAAATTCCAACGTTCTTAGTAACCAAATCCAATCTAACCCTGTCCTTCGCCATCCGACGCAAGAGATTTAAATCCATCTGTAAGTTTGTTGATGATGAAACTTTACAGAGGAACTAGTTGAGTAGATAGGGGAAAACTAATTTAGCGATTTATTCGTAAATCTCACTCCTGCCGGAAACTCTTCATAATCCAACCACCGCCGACCACGTCATCGCCTTCATAAAACACAGCAGCCTGTCCCGGTGCAATGCCGTTCACGCCGTCGTGAAAGCGGGCTACGATCTGATCCGGGCCGGTTTGTTCTATGATCGCGGGGGTACCGTCGTGTTTGTAGCGTACCTTGGTGATCGTCTCCATCGGCTTTTCGATGGATTCGTATTTTTGGAGATTCAATTTGCTCACATTCATGCCGTCGCGGAAAAGATCGGGCATATCGCCAAGCACTACTTCATTGGTGTCTTTCCGGATTTCAGTCACAAAAACGGGGCGGCCTAATGCAATACCGAGGCCTTTGCGCTGGCCGACTGTATAGAATGGGTAACCTTCATGTTTGCCGACGACCGTGCCATCCGCGTAAATGAAGTTACCGCCTGCAACTTCGGCTTCCAGCCCTGGAATTCGTCTTTTCAGGAAACCGCGGTAGTCGTTATCCGGCACAAAGCATATTTCGTAGCTTTCGGACTTATTAACCAGGTCAATAAACCCTCTTTCACGCGCCATTTCGCGGATTTCGGTTTTATGCAAATAGCCTAGCGGCAACTTGGTGCGGGCCAGGCTTTCCTGCGAAACGCCCCAAAGTACATAGCTTTGATCTTTCCAGGCATCAATACCTTTGGAAACATAGTGGCGGCCGTTGTTGAACTGCATATTGGCATAATGCCCGGTAGCGATGAACTCGCAATCGAGGCGGTCGGCGCGACGGAGCAGTGCGTCCCATTTGATGTGGGTATTACAAAGCACGCACGGGTTAGGCGTACGGCCTTCGAGGTATTCGCCGGTGAAATGGTCGATCACGTAATCGCCAAACTCGGCGCGGATATCGAGAATATAATGCGGGAAACCCAGTTCCACCGCGATATTGCGTGCGTCGTTAATGGAATCCAGCGAACAACAGCCGGTTTCTTTCTTGGTACCTCCGCTGCTGGCGTAGTCCCAGGTTTTCATGGTCATACCAATGACTTCATACCCTTGTTCGTGGAGAAGGACAGCTGCGAGCGAGCTGTCGATGCCGCCGCTCATGGCGACAAGAATGCGTCCGTGTTTACTCATGGTAGTAATCTGGCGAAGGTTGAATGCCTTCCGATTTTGGTTAGAATTGAAAAGGAACCAACGCCGCCAAACGATCGCTGGTTCCGTATTGCGGCTGCAAATTTACGATTATATCTCAGTAATACCTTACGATCAGCCGTTATTGATCGCAACTTTGCCCATTTTCAGAAAATGCAGGTCGTTCGGTAAAAGGTTACGCGATCACCATCCGTATCACATTCTTAATGTTTAACTCAATAATCTCGGTCATGGTCTCGCATTTGTGGTAATGTTCGTCGGAATAATGGGCGGCAAGACTTTCGCGTAACTGGTGGATATTCTCGGCGGTCGATATTTTATCCTTAATGCACACATCGCGCAGGTCGCGGAGGCGGTAGCGCTCGGCTTTGGCCTGGTACATGATCGACGACTGCTCTTCCTGCTGGTATTGAACCACCGTTTTGTCGGTCAGGTATTCCATCGCGAGTTGCACATAAGGCAGGTTTTCCTTGAAAAACTGCGGCATATACACTTTCAGATTACCCTCGTAGAACTGCTGGTCGAAATCGATGGCACGGAGGCGGAACTGGAAATCGTCAAAATCCGGGGTAATCTGCATCACGAAATTGTAAGAACGCATATCGCCCAGCAGCGTGATCTTGCAGCGCTCATTGAATTTCACAAATTCCTTGGCGATCCGAATCGGGTTGTAGTCGGGATCGCGCATACGCGTGCGGGCAAACTCGTCGCCCGGTATGCCCGCAATATGCTCCTCGATCAACGTCTCGCCGTCGACAATGTAGTTAACCTGGTTGGGCGAGAAGATCTCTTCCAGTTCCAATCCGTAAATCCGGGAAGAATCGGCCTTTTTGACGTAGAAATAGTCGTAGATATCATTCAGCCGGTTCACGATTTTAATGCGGAACGGGTTGGAATTGCCAAACTTGCAATAATCGATGCGATCGATGTATTTGTGCTCAACAATGCGCAGGTTACCCGAGGCTTTGAGCATTGCATACACTTTTTTCAAACCCGCATGCAGTCGTTCCAGCTCATACGGTGGATAAAGCGGGCTCTCCCAAAGCGTATCCTTTCCGTTTTTATCGATAACCGGAAACGACTCGTAGAAATTCAGCAGATCGTGGTAAGCCACCGGCAACCGGGCGTCTCGCTGGTAAAAACGCAGGTATTTGCGCAGCTCGGAGCTCACCGGATAAATCGGTTTTTTCCTTAATATTTTAACATCCCCCATTTCCATACAAGGAAGTTACGCATATTTGACCGATTAAAACCATTGACCTGCCACTATGAGCTTATACGGATTGGTGATCTGCGGCGGCGAAAGCACAAGAATGGGGACCGACAAAAGCCTGCTGGTGTATTACCAAAAACCTCAGCACGAACACGTTGCCGACCTGCTCGCGCCCCTGTGCGAGCGCGTGATCCTTTGCTGCAATGCGGAACAATACAAAGCATTCCGTACCGGCTACCCGAAACTGGCCGACCTGCCGAAATACGGCGGCGCAGGCCCCATGAGCGGGTTACTCACCGCATTTGAAACCTTTCCAGGAAATGACTTCCTGGTGGCAGGCTGCGACTATCCCTACCTGTCGACGGACGAACTAGCCAATTTTCTGCATAATACCGATAAGGATTTGCCTGCCGCAGCCTTTTATAATGCAAACGGATTCTACGAGCCGCTGCTCGGATGGTATTCGCAATCGACAAACAACGCATTGCGGAAGGCTTTCGAAAACGGCTCACGCTCGTTGCAGCGTTTTTTAATTGCGGAGAACGCGGGGAAATACCGGCCATTGTCGGGAAAAACAATGCTGAGCGCAGACACGATGGATGATTTCCAATCCGTCAAACGAGCGCTTGAATCAGAAAATGACTTTCAAAATGGAGACCAGTTCGATAACCAGCCATAAAATCATACGCGTTAGCGGGCATGATGCCGAAGAGCTCGACGACCAGCTTGCCGTGGAAGAGCCGCTTGAAATACAGATTGCATTTCAGTCGGGAGGACGAAAGGAGCGCAAAAGCATTTCGGTCACCATGCGGACGCCCGGAAACGATCATGAACTTGCCGCAGGATTTCTGTTCACGGAAGGCATTATCCATTCCAGAAGCCAGATCGCCGGCATTGCGAATACACCGCTTGACGAAAACCGGGTAATAGTAACTTTCTCCGATAGTTTCGAGCCAAAACTAGGCTCGCTGGAACGCAACTTCTACACGACTTCCAGCTGCGGCGTTTGCGGCAAAGCGAGCATCGATGCGATCAAAACCAGATCGGTTTACGCAAATGCTCAGGAGAATTGGTTTTTAGAAAAAGGGCTGCTATACCCGCTCACCGACCAGATCACTCGCCATCAGAATACCTTCGAAACAACGGGAGGGCTGCATGCTTCGGCGCTTTTCGACATTTCAGGGCAATTTTTGATGTTGCGCGAGGATGTAGGAAGGCATAATGCGCTGGACAAACTGATCGGTGCGGCATTACTGGCAGACCAACTGCCACTCGGCAAGCATATCCTGCTCTTGAGCGGTCGGGCTAGTTTTGAGCTCATTCAAAAGGCCGCCATGGCGGGCATTCAAATAGTGGCGGCGATAGGTGCTCCTTCGAGCCTGGCCGTGCAGTTGGCGGAAGAGAGCGGCATTACGCTGATTGGGTTTCTGAAAAAAGACAAATTCAACATTTACACCGGCCACCACCGGATTCTATAACTATGAAAATCCGCATTCACGGAAACTCCGTACGTTTCAGGCTTTCCAAAACAGAAGTCGGCAAACTTGAAAATGAAGGATACCTCGAAGAAACGACCGACTTCGGCCCGGCACAATTGGGTTATGCCGTACGAAAATCGGGAGTAACCGAGCTGCAAGCGCGGTTTGAACATCACAAAATTACCCTGGAAGTGCCCGAAAAGCTCCTTGCGGGCTGGGCTGCGAACAATACCGTAGGGTTTGAAGGAAATATGCCGCTGAGCGATGGCAGTTCGTTATTTATGTTGATTGAAAAAGATTTCAAATGCCTGGACAACGTCCATGAAGACCAGTCCGACAATTACGATAACCCTAAAACCTGCTAAACCATGTCCGAAAACCCGATCCCGGGCTCCGAAAACCCGGAAAAACTGACCGGTTTGAAACAAGGCCCGATCAAAAAAGTGGCCGCGGGAATCCCCGCGGTGGTTTCTGCATTGGAAATGACCGTCAGCGAAGCTGGTTTGGAACGGGGGATGAAAGCGCTTTTCAACCTCAACCAAAAAGGCGGCTTCGATTGCCCCAGCTGTGCCTGGCCCGACCCCGACGACGAGCGTTCGGGCATTGCCGAGTATTGCGAGAATGGCGCAAGGGCCGTGGCGGAAGAAGCTACCGCGAAGAAACTAACCGCGGAATTCTTCTCGCAGCATTCCGTGCAGGAGTTGGGTAAACTTTCGGATTATGAAATAGGCGGCAAAGGCCGCATTGCCGAACCGATGTTCCTGCCCGCTGGCGGCACGCATTACCAGCCCATTACCTGGGATGCGGCATTTGAAAAAATTGGAACCGAACTGAACCGGCTCGCGTCACCCGACGAAGCCGTATTTTACACCTCCGGCCGTACCAGCAACGAGGCCGCTTTCCTGTACCAGCTTTTCGTGCGGGAATATGGCACTAATAACCTGCCCGATTGCAGCAATATGTGCCACGAAAGCAGCGGCACGGCATTGGGCGAGTCGCTGGGCATTGGCAAAGGCTCGGTAACGCTGAATGATTTTTACCAGGCCGAGGTGATCATGATCCTCGGGCAGAACCCGGGTACCAATCACCCTCGGATGCTCACCGCATTGCAAAAAGCCAAAGCCAACGGCGCTACGATCATCTCCATTAATCCCTTGCCCGAAACCGGCCTGATGGGTTTCAACAACCCGCAAACCGTGCTGGGCGTGCTGGGCTACAAACCAGGGCTGACCGATATTTTCCTGCAAGTGAAGATCAATGGCGACATGGCCCTGCTCAAAGCCATCGAGGTACTCCTGCTGGAAGCGGAACAAAAAGCGCCCGGCAGTGTCTTTGACCAGCATTTTATCAACCAAAACACACAAGGCTGCAACGAATTCCTGCAAGACCTGACACAATACAATGCAGAACAACTCGCTGCGCAAGCGGGCATACCGTTCGCACAGGTGCAGGAGGTTGCGCGCGTGCTCGCGGGGAAAAGCAGGATCATCGCCTGCTGGGCAATGGGGCTCACGCAGCATAAGAACGCAGTGGCGACTATTAAGGAAGTCGTGAATTTGCTGCTGCTGAAAGGCAGTATCGGCAAACCCGGCGCAGGGACGTGTCCGGTGCGCGGGCATAGCAACGTACAGGGCGATCGGACGATGGGTATTTTCGAACGCCCGACTGCCCGGTTCCTGGATTCCATTGAAAAGAACTTCCATTTCGCTCCGCCACGAAACCACGGTTACGACGTGGTGGAATGCATCAAGGCCATGCATGCCGGTGAAGCAAAAGTGTTTTTTGCCATGGGCGGCAATTTTCTCTCCGCCACCCCCGATACGCGTTTCACCGCGGAGGCATTGCAGAACTGCAAACTGACTGTCCACGTATCCACCAAACTGAACCGCAGCCACCTTGTGCATGGCCAGGAGGCATTGATATTACCCTGCCTCGGTCGAAGCGACAAGGACATGCGCAACGGTGAGAACCGTTTTATATCGTGCGAAAATTCGATGGGCGTGATCCAATCCTCACGCGGCGTGCTTCAACCTGTTTCGGAGCATCTATTGAGTGAGCCGGAAATCGTTTGCAGATTGGCAAAAGCGACGTTAGGCGAGCGCAGCAAAGTAACTTGGGATCAATACGCGGCCGATTATGACCTCATCCGTACCGACATCGAGCGCACCATCCCCGGTTTTGCGGACTATAACGAGCGGGTACGCCAGCCAGGCGGCTTCTATTTGCCCAACTGCAACCGCGCGGGCGACTTCGATACCCCTACCCGCAAGGCGCATTTCCACATTGCAGCACCGGAAAAGCAACATTTGAAAGACGGCGAGCTAATGATGATGACCATTCGCAGCCACGACCAGTTCAATACCACGGTGTATGGCCTGAACGACCGCTATCGGGGCATTTACAACGAACGGCGGGTAATCCTGATGAATGCGAAGGATATGCAGGATCGTAACCTGAAAAACGGCGACCTGGTAGATTTACATAATCATTACGACGGAGTCGCTCGCGTGGCGCACAAGTTTATCGTCGTCGAGTACCCGATTCCTGAGCAATGCACGGCTACCTATTTCCCCGAAACCAACGTGCTGGTGCCCATTACGAGCGTTGCAGAGAAGAGCAACACGCCGACGTCCAAAATGGTGGTTCTGACGATTACGCCGCATCAGGGTTTTTAGGATAACTTAATATTGACCTAACAGACACCCGCCCAAGTTGCCGTAATTTCGCCGCTACTTTGCCCGATTGGGGTAAAATGCGCTGAAAAATGTCTTTTCAAGGAAGTTTAAATTGAATACAATGAAAAAAGGATTTTTAATGATTGCAATCGGGCTGATGAGCCTGGTGTCGATGGATGGTATGTCTCAAAAGAAAAACAAGGTGATCGCGCACCGCGGCGCCTGGAAAAATACCGGTGCTACCGAAAACTCGATCGGCGCATTGGAACACGCAATCAAGCTGGGTTGCTACGGCAGCGAGTTCGATGTGCATATGTCGGCCGACTCCGTTTTGTACGTCCTGCACGACCATTCCATTCAGGGAACGAATATCGAAACGACCAATTCAGCTGAGCTTTCGAAGATCAAATTGGCTAACGGCGAGTGGCTACCGACTTTGGAAGCCTATTTAAAGGCGGGTTCGAAGCAGAAGAAGACGCGTTTGATCCTGGAAATCAAAACCTCCAAAATCAGCAAAGAGCGCTCCCTGGCATTGGCTACCAAATGTGTGGAACTGGTGAAGAAAATGAAGGTTGAAAAAATTACAGACTACATCGCATTCGACTGGGATGTTTGCCTGAAAGTGAAGCAGCTCGCTCCGAAAGCACACGTAGAATACCTGAACGGCGACAAAACACCTGACGAAATCCAGGCTGCCGGCCTCGATGGTATCGACTACCATTTCAGCGTTTTGAAGAAACACGAGGATTACATTCCCGCAATGCGTCAGAAAAAACTGACTACCAATGTGTGGACGGTCAATAGTGAAGCCGATTTGAAATACTTCCTCGAAAAGGATGCGGATTATATTACGACCAATGAGCCTGAGCTGCTGCTGAGCCTTTCGAAGTAATTTTGAAATACATTAAAAAGCGAAACTCCCGATCGGTTGCCGGTCGGGAGTTTCGCTTTTTGTATTGATATAATGCCTTAAAATCCTGAATGCATTAACGAATGCGCGCCATCTGCAACTGCCCGTTCGTCTCCTGCCACGCTCGGATCACCTGCGTAAGCTGCTTATACTCGATCAGGAAGCCATCGTGGCCGTACAATGAATCGATTTCCTGAAATGCGGCATCGGGAATATGCCGGGCCAGGAACTGCTGCTCCGAAAGCGGAAATAGCAAGTCGGATTTAATACCCAGTACCAGCGTCTTCGCCTTCACGAGCCCGAGCGCATGCACGATACCCCCGCGGTTGCGACCCACATTATGCGAGTCCATAATCTTGGACAGCGCCCAGTATGAGAATGCATTGAAGCGCTTCACAAACTTGTCGCCCTGATACTGCTGGTACGATGACGCCCGGAAATCATCGATCTGATCCGGATTATCGCGGGCTTGGGTAAAATTGTAAGTATCGTAGTTGCGGTACGACAGCAACGCGATCGACCGCGCCGCTCGCATACCCATCGCACCTGCTTCCGGGCTATCTTCGGCATATGTAGGATCGGCCTCGATCGCCATCCGCTGCGATTCGTTGAAGGCAATGCCCCACGGCGAATGCAATGCATTGGAAGCAATCAGGATCAGCTCTTCGAACAAATCGGGCTTTTCTACCGCCCATTCCAGCGCCTGCTGGCCACCCAGAGAGCCTCCGATGCATATTTTAATCTTGCTGATCGCAAGTTCCTGCCGCAAAAGGTCCAGTGTTCCTACAACGTCCCTTACAGTAAGGGTCGGGAAGTTATGGTAGTAAGGCTGGTTTGTCCGCGGATTAACCGAAAGCGGCCCTGTGGATCCGTAAGCCGACCCTAGCACGTTCACACAAATAATGAAATGCTGCGAAGGGTTGAAATATTTATCGTCCCCTACCAGTCCGTCCCACCAGTCGTGGGCATTGGAGCTTCCGGTAAGCGCGTGGCAAATCCAGACGATATTGGTGTCGTTGGCATTCCTTTCTCCATAAGTAGTGTATGCGAGTTCAAATCCGGGCAGTTCGCCACCCATTTCGAGGGCGTAGGGATAGGGGTATTTAAATGTCTTCTGGTCCGCTTGCATAAGAGCCACAGCACGTGGTTAAATTCAACACATGGTAAAATTGACAGCCGGAATAAATAATTTCGGTTGTAGCTGCGAGACTAAAGCCAATCGGCTTACGGAAATTTCTAACTGTAAGAGCACACGAATTGATTTTATATCTCCTAATAAACTTAGGTGGGAATTAGCACCTTTCTCCGTAGCGGTAGCAGGTTGCCAGAGGTTCATAGAGCCCATTCTCTCGCCTCTTCTTTATAAATCAACCGCCGTTCAGGGAAGCAATTGATTGATGGTGCAATATTAAGCGCGGATGCCTGAAAATACAAGCAAATGCAAAAATTCTGTCCTTCCGCGGTGCCCGCTCGTGCCGCATCAGCTTATCTTTGCCCGTCAACCATTTTTAGTAGAATGAGAATCTTTTTTCACAGTCTGCTGCTCGTTTTCGGCGCTGCGCAGGCATTTGGACAATCCGTTACCCCCTCACCGGACAATATCCGCAAACACATTTCCTACCTGGCTTCCGACAAAATGAAAGGCCGCGGCACAGGAAGCAAAGAGAATGAAAAAGCCGCGAAGTATGTGGCGAAACAATTCAAAAAGTACCACCTTTTACCCAAAGGCACCGAAGGTTATTACCAGCCTTTTACGGCCAAAATCCGGCGCATTGTAGTGCCCGACAGCATCCGCGAGGCACGGAATGTGATCGGGTTTCTCGACAACGGGGCGCAATATACCATTGTCATAGGTGCTCATTTCGACCACCTTGGGTTGGGCCGCCAGGGAAGCTCCAAAGCCGAAAAGCCCGAAGGGCAAATCCACAACGGGGCCGATGACAATGCATCGGGCGTAGCCGGGCTGCTCGAACTGGCGCGGTATTTTTCGGGAAATGACAAAAAGGAACCTTACAATTTCCTTTTTATCGCATTCGGGGCGGAAGAGCTCGGGCTTGTGGGCTCGCGTTTCTTTGTGAACAATCCGACATTGCCATTGGCCGATATCAACTTCATGTCGAACATGGACATGATCGGGCGATATGATCCCAACCGGGGCGTCGGGATAGGCGGCTACGGCACGAGCGCCGAGTGGCCGGCGATTTTTAAGGATGTAAAAAGCGATACGAAGTTTTTTACGGATAATGCAGGAAGCGGAGGCTCCGACCACGGTTCGTTTTATGCCAAACAAATTCCTGTGCTGTTTTTCCATACCGGCGGCCACGATGATTACCACAAGCCGACCGACGATGCGGAAAAGATCGACGCGAATGCAGAGGCGGGGATTTTGGGTATTCAAATTAAACTCATTGAGAATGCGATGTTATTACCAAAACTCAAATTCACAGAAGTCAAATAAGTCATTGTCCATTCGGGAGAACCCCTAAAATCAGTTTGTTTTGTACGGTTTTGTTGCTCCATCATTCACTTACGGCCAGGCTAACATCTCTCCTGAGGAGTTGTACGGAACGCTATTCCGTGACGTGCAGTGCAGCCACATTTTCTCCGATTCCAAGACATTCGCCGACGCTATCCCGCTGGAAGATCCGGTACTGATCATCGAGCGGTACCACCAGGAGAAAGACAGCCCGGGCTTTGACATGGAAACGTTTGTCCGGACGCATTTCAGAATGCCGGCTCAGATTGCTTCGGAATTCATTTCCAACAAGAATGAGCCGGTTTCCGACCATGCAGGCAAGCTCTGGTCGATACTCACCCGCCAGCCGGAAAACCAGGAACGGGGCGGGTCGCTGATCCCCCTGCCCCACCCTTACGTGGTGCCGGGCGGCCGTTTCAGGGAGATATATTACTGGGACAGCTACTTTACGATGCTAGGCCTCAAAGAATCGGGGCGCGTGGAGTTAATGGAACATATGCTCAACAACTTCGCCTACCTGGTGGACACATTGGGTTTCATACCAACCGCCAACCGGACCTATTACCTGAGCCGCTCCCAGCCGCCATTTTTCTCACTGATGGTAAGGCTGTTTAGTGAAATGGAGGGTAAAAAGGTCCTGAAAAAGTACCTGCCGCAATTACAAAAAGAATACGATTACTGGATGGATGGATGCCAGGAGCCCTGCGCACCGTTCACGGCTCACCGACGCCTCGTATATCTTCCCAATGGCGCGCTGCTAAACCGCTATTGGGACGACAAGGCCACTCCGCGTCCGGAATCTTACAGTGAAGACACCGAGCTCGCCCGGGAAGCCAGCGAAAAGTACGGCACCGCTCCAGAGGAGCTTTACCGCCATATCCGGGCTGCTGCGGAATCGGGGTGGGATTTCAGCAGTCGTTGGTTTGCCGATGAGACCGATTTTGCATCGATCCACACGACCGACATCCTGCCGCTAGACCTGAACTGCCTGCTCTACCACCTCGAGAAAACCATCGCGGAGGCCTATCTGCTCTGTGATAACCGGCGTATGCATTTACTTTACGAGGAAAAGGCCAGGCAGCGGAACATGGCCATCCAGACCTATTTCTGGGATGAATCCCGGAATTACTACATGGACTATGATTTCCGGAAAAGGGAATTTACCAAAGCCATTACCATTGCGGGGGCCTTCCCCTTGTTTTTCAAGCTCGCGCCCAAGCCGCACTCGCATTATGTACGGGCGTACATCAGGCTCAATTTCCTCAAATCGGGCGGACTGCTCACGACCATGGTGCGTACGGGCCAGCAATGGGATGCACCCAATGGTTGGGCGCCGCTGCAATGGATCGTCTACAAAGGGCTACGTAATTACAATTTCCACCGGACCGCCAACGAGCTCAGCGACGAGTGGTTGGGACTGATCGAGAAGGAATTCCGGCATTCGGGGAAGATGCTCGAAAAGTATAATGTATCGGACACCAACCTGATCGCCGGAGGCGGCGAGTACGAAATCCAGGAAGGATTCGGCTGGACCAACGGGGTTTATCTCCGAATGAAAAACCGTAAGCGATAGCCCGGTTTCGACGAAATCTGCTTTGATTTCTTATCTATTTCCAATAAATTATATTAAAAATTGGCAAGAAAATCTTCCCGTAGCGGATATTTTTAATACCTTGCTGTTATCAAGCCCATTTGACTTCATGAAACTTCCTATATACCAAATCGATGCTTTTACTGATAAGTTGTTTGGTGGAAACCCTGCCGCAGTAGTTCCTTTGGAACAGTGGCTGCCGGAAGAAACGATGCTTGCCATCGCCGCCGAAAACAACCTCGCCGAAACCGCATTCTACGTTCCGACCGAAAATGGTTTCCATATCCGCTGGTTTACGCCAACGGTGGAAGTGGATCTCTGCGGACATGCGACACTGGCCGCAGCATATGTGATTTTCAATATTCAGAATTATGAAGGGCAATCCATCGCCTTTGATTCGCGAAGTGGCGTACTTACCGTCGATTGCAAGGAAGATTGGCTTACACTCAATTTCCCTGTGGATCAATACCACATTGCCGTACCGCCTCCGGGACTCGTTGAAAGTCTGAAAAACACGACGCTTCTGGAAGTTTACAAAGGCAAAACCGACTACCTGGTCGTGCTCGAATCGGAAGAAGTAGTGAGAGACCTTGATTTTGACATCATTATCCTGTCTACCATTCCGGCACGCGGTGTCATCGTAACCGCCGCAGGCGACGAGGTGGATTTTGTCTCCCGCTTTTTCGCGCCGCAATCGGGCATTGACGAGGACCCGGTAACAGGTTCTGCCCATACCACTTTGATCCCTTACTGGGCCGATAAGCTTTCCAAAACACAACTGAATGCACGTCAGCTCTCACGCCGCGGCGGTTTTCTGAAATGTGAATTGCAGGGCGACCGGGTTTATATTGGGGGGCAGGCCAAGTTGTATCTCAAAGGCGAAATCCTTGTAGACTAGGCGTCCCTGACCGGGCGTCCCCGACTGGGCGTCCCCGACTACCCCCTTTTGTTTCCTGCAAATTTTGTGCGTTGCCCGGCATACAAGCCTGCAACCACTAGTACCGTACCGACGACGGTGTACATCGTCACAGGCTCGCCCATAAGCCACCATGCAAAGAAAAAACCAAAAAGCGGGCAAAGGAACAACCACAATGAAGCTTTGACGGTATCGATCCTGAGCAGGTAAAACCAGCATATCAATCCAACAATTGAAACAGCAAGGCTAAGCCACAGTACGGAAGCCCAAAAGACGGTATCTAATTTGGTAGCTCCAAAATCGGCCATTCCCAATGTGACCGGCAACAGGAAAACGCCGCCCAGAAAAACCTGCCAGCCATTGATAAGCAGATTGGGCAGCTCCCATTTCACGGTAGCGTAGTAAACACTCGCTGCCGACACAGCCACCATGCTGATCAACAGCAACGTAATGCCTCCGACTGTGGTATAACTGTCGGCCAGCAACGGATAGGTTGCGACCGCCACACCACCCATTCCCAGCATAATGCCGGTCCATTCTTCCGCTTTGGGCTTTCTCTTCAACCACCATGACGACAGCAGCACGATAATCAACGGATTGGTGGACACGGCCAGGCTTCCGATACCGGCAGCAGTATACTTCATCGCATACACGTACAGGCCCAGGTACAACGTTGTATTCAGAAAACCGAATAATGCCAGTTGCCGCCATTCCTTTTTTGTAGGCAGCCGGTAGTCCGGATTTTTGGCAAACAGGTACGAAAATGACAGCAATAAAATACCAGCTATAAAGAACCGAACGTTTGCCAGTATCAAAGGAGCTGCCGATTGCACGCCAAATTTCGTTGCCACGGAGGCCGACGACCAGAGAATGGAAAAGAGAAGACCGATACCGATGTTTTTCACACGCAAGAATAATAACGATCCAAAATTACAAGTTGTACTTCGGCTTCCGCCCCCACTTTTTATATTTTTGGGTATGATTAACAAAAAAAATGCGCTGCGAACGGTGCTGATGGCCCTGCTTTGCACCGTGGCGCTGCACGTGCATGCCCAGAACCAGTGGACTTACGACTTCAACAACGGCTTCCTGCCCATTGAAAACGGTGGCACCGCATTAAAACCACTCGGGCGCCCGGGGCAAATCATCAAAGAACAGATTCCCGGTTCCGATGGCCTCTCGCGATCGATTTATGTTTTTGAGAAAAACAGCGGACTGCAATTCAACAGCGCGGAAGCCAAGGGATTTCTGAACAAATCATTCACGGTCGAGGTCTATTTCAAGCTCGATTCACTCGATATCTGGAAACGCGTACTCGATTTCAAAAACCGTAAGAGCGACTACGGCACCTATATCTATCATGGCAAACTCAATTTCTTCAATTTTGCCATGAGTGAAAAGGTCGCCGTGCGCGCGAAGCAGTGGGTGCATTACGTGTACTCGCGCGACTACGAGACGAAAGTCATTCGAATGTATATCAATGGTATTCTGAAACTGGATTTCAAGGACCCGGGGACGGAGGGTGTACTTGACGCCGACCAGGTACTGAATATCTTCCAGGACGACCTCATTGCCGGCAACGAATCCAGCGCGGGAACCGTAGCGCTGGTCCGCATTTACGACCGGGTGATGACGCCCGTGTTTGTGCGCAGGAGCTACCAGTCAATCTCAAAGACTTTTAAGGAGCCCGTCGCTCAAAAAGAGGAGCCCAAAGAAGAGCCCAAACCGGTTGAAGAAAAGCCGGAACCTGCCCGCAACAGGAACCTGGCCATGGTTACCGGCCGGGTTTACGACGGCCGCAACCTGAAACCCGTCAACGATGCGGAGGTACACGTGCGCAAATCAGCCAATGATTCTCTGGTGGCGCATACCAAAACCGTCGACGGCGTCTACAATGTGGAGTTGCCCCCGCACGAAACGTATCGCATCACTGCACAAGCCGATGGTTTTCAATCCAAAAGTGTGACCATTCGCACCAACAACCGGTTCGAAGAAGTAAAAGCGCTCATGAATATGGCTCCCGAGACGCATTCGATACCGCTTTCGACGCTCTATTTCAGTCAGGGGACCGAGGTGTTGGAGGATAGCGCCCTCGCCGATCTGGACTCGATCGTCAATTACTTCCAAAAGCGGCAGGATTTGCGGCTGGTACTGAAAGGCCATACCGACAATACCGGGAGTTTTGAAAAGAATCTGGAACTATCCAACAAGCGCGTAGAGACTGTGAAGGCTTACCTGATCGGCAAAGGCATTATTGCGAACAGAATAGAGGGATCAGGCTACGGGTCGGCGCAACCGAACCAGGTCAACCGGACCGAAGCGACGAAGAAGTCGAACAGAAGGGTAGAAGTTTGGGCGGAGCCGGTAAAAAGATAAAGCCATCTCATGGAGATGGCTTTATACTGACTATTCCTAAACCCTTAACCTTTTCTTATCTTTTATATCTTTTAGCTTTTCAGCTGTTTTTCCTTTTCTTGTTAACGTATCGGGCCGCCCGATCGTTTCATTGTATTTGTAAAGAAAGAATACTATCAATAATACTCCAATTTTTCTTCTTTACAAAATTCAGAGAACTTAACCAATATACGCTGTTAATTATTCTCCAGATCTGACGAAATCTTGCTGCCCCGTCCTTTTTTTACTTTCCGGCACACTTCATTTTACCGGCTTGCAACGCAGAAATTCCATTATAATGCAAAGATAACAGTATTTCAATTTGGCTTCCTCGATTTATTCTATTTCGCTTCCGCCTTATTGCATTACAAATGTCGGAATTAATTTTGAAATTACAAATTGCACAAAAAGCACTAATCAAAATATTCTTTGGAATTTTATCGCAATCTCGACACTTCAAAACTTATTTTATACTAACAATCAGCAATTATCTTTTATTAAATTTCGAAAAATTAACCAAAAACCAAATAAATACAATTCTTGAAATATTTATATTTTCTTCAAAAAGTGCAATCATTGGTTATAATTGTTCATTGTCGATTGTATTCCCAAAGTACAAAAGGATGTAACCATATCTCCGGCTTTGTCCAAAATGATGGGCAGCTCCGCCATTTCCTCATTGGAAAAAGGTTTTAACACGTAATCTACTTGTCTGCCGCGTGGAAAATTATTTCCTATCCCGAAACGCAGTTTGGGGTATTCTGTGGTGCCCAATAATTCCTCAATATTCTTCAAACCGTTGTGTCCCCCATGGCTGCCTTTCGGCTTGATCCGCAACGTACCGAAAGGCAATTGCAGCTCATCCACAATGGTTAACGTATTTTCCGCAGCCACTTTGTACTGGTCCATATAATACCGGATAGCCTTTCCGCTCAGATTCATGTAAGTAGTAGGCTTTATAAAATAAATGTGCCTGCCTTTGTACTTCCACTCAGCTACGAAAGCCAGTTTTTCAAAAGAAAACTTAAAATCGTGCTGTGCGGCTAGGCGGTCGAGCACCATGAAGCCGGCGTTATGTCGGGTAAAAGCATACTCCGGACCAATATTCCCCAGCCCGGCAATCAGATATTTCATTGAATAAAAGTTTTAATTTCGTCTAAGAGCACTTTAATTTAGGCTAAAATTCAGGGAAATTTCATGATACCCCAAAAACGATTAGTACTTAGCAGTCCCCTTCTGGAAATAATGATCAGCCGGCTTTGCCAGCAACTGATTGAAAATCACCAGGATTTTTCGAACACGGTTGTCATGGGTTTGCAACCCAGGGGTATCCACTTTGCCGAACGCATTGTGAAGGAGCTCCGCGAAATTACCGGACAGAATATCCTCCTGGGACATTTGGATGCTACGTTCTATCGTGACGATTTCCGCCGCCGCGAGTCTCCGCTCGTACCGAACAAAACCAACGTCCCGTTTCTGATCGAAGGCAAAAAAGTGATTCTGATCGACGACGTCCTCGCCAGCGGGCGTATGGTGCGCGCCGCGCTCGACGCCATGACCGCGTTCGGCCGCCCGAAAGTAGTGGAATTGCTGGTGCTGATCGACCGTCGCTATAATCGAGAACTGCCCATCGACCCCGATTACGTGGGAATGCAGGTAAGCACCGTGGAAACACAGCGCGTACAGGTAGAATGGACGGAGCAGGGATTCGACGCCGACCACATCTGGCTCGTCGACTAAAATGCATTATGGCTGATGACCGGGCCGGGAAGCTTCTTCTTTGGCCTCCATTTTA
The DNA here is from genome assembly GCF_003014695.1 of Dyadobacter jiangsuensis. Classification (GTDB taxonomy): domain Bacteria; phylum Bacteroidota; class Bacteroidia; order Cytophagales; family Spirosomataceae; genus Dyadobacter; species Dyadobacter jiangsuensis. Next base: position 243,597 of record NZ_PYAS01000010.1, read on the forward strand.
CCTATATCGTCGGTCTTATATGTGAGCTTGTTGACGTAAAACACCTCGCGCCCCTGCACAATGGACGAAGTACCGATCCGCTGCATACCGTAGGCGAGGAAATATTGGCCATACCACGGTGAAAGGTAGCCATCTTCATTGTTCAGCACCTTTTCCTTCTCCGACTTCGGATTAATTTTAAATTTCTCCGTTTCCACCACCACTTTATTGCGGCTGATCACCTCTGTGTGTATTTCTCCTTCCTGCGGATAGGCCAGTACAAAATAGTCGTCGACCGGCGTCACCTGCACCATTTCCTGCAAATCGAAGCTTGTTAGATCTTTAATCGTAATCGTATTGTCCCACATGAGCTTACCGCTGCGGTCGAATCCGCACACGATCGCGTGTGTGTACCGGTAGCCTTCGAGCGCGCGCGCTACGTACGGGCGCGAAAGCCCGCCCGAAATGATAGGGCTTGTAGAACGTTGGTTGGGATAATACACCTCCGCCACCAGCACAATTTCCTTCTCCGTCTGGATCAGCTGATGCACCAGCAGCCGGTAACGAAAGCGGTTTTCCTTACCCAGGCTCTTCCGCTTGCCGATCTTTTCCAATACCCTCGCTTTTCGCTTGGGTTTCATATAATTGAAGAAGTTCTGCAATTCCGAAAACTCTATAAACTGCGGCTCTTCCGGGGTATCGTCGGAAACATGCGTCACGTAAAGGCCCTGTGAATATTGGGTGCAACCTACGGAGTAATTGCCGATCAGGTAGGAGTCATCGGCATTCAGCGGTACAATCTGGCCTGAAATGAAGCTGTAACGCGGGTCACTCAAACTGGTCCTTTTCAACAGCTTGCCATCATAATTGTAAGTTTTTATTTCAAAAACACAATTTTTCTTCCGGTAAGCATAAGTGATCACGTTGATATAGCCGTCGATTTCATTGATATCAACATTATTCAGCTCTGTATTTTTCTCAAAAAGGCCGGGTAACACGCGGGTTGTGTGGTCGAAAAACGAATGCACGATCACAATTGGCCGGGACCGGTAATAGCCGGACACCAATGCTTTGCTTCCGATCACCTTGAAGTGCTGCACATCGACACCCGAAAGCAGGTTACCTTTATATGTATCGATGGAACCGTCCTGGAAATTCAGTTGCAGGAAAAGGAATTTGTCGGTATCAGGCTCTGCGAACAGCCAGTAGCCGCTTTCCTCCGCCTTGTAGGCCATCACCGGAATGTACCTGAAATCGAGTTTATAAGAAGTCCGCCAGAGCGCTTTCAGCGTTGTGTCATATTTTACAAACTCCCATTGTTCATTGCGGTTCGAAAATTCATTTCCCCGTATCACTGACAAAATCCCCCGCTCACCCAGGCTAAAAACCTCGAATTGCTCGGAAGAAGACGAGCTGGTCGGGATTTCCAGGCGATCGGACTGCTGCAACTGTGCCAGCGCACCCCAGAGCGGCGCGAAGATCAATAGCAGCATTAATTTCAACCCGAAATAGTTTATAGAACGGTTATGCATAACTTCTTCCTTCAGGGGTGTGACACAGATCAATAATTCGCCTAATTTTGCATGCTGCAAAGGCTCACATTGCTATTAATATTAGAAATAATTTCACTTAAATAAAAACTTGCGGGAATGTAATCCCCGATTTTTCATGACAATTGAAGCAATACTCAAGGAGGATATTCAAAAAGCCGTCCAAAAACATTTCCAGCTGGACAACCAGGAGATCATCCTGCAACCTACCAAGAAAGAATTTGAGGGATTTTACACATTTGTCACCTTTGCTTTGACCAAAGCGGCCCGCAAGGCTCCGGCAGAGATCGGGCAGATCATTGGCGATGAGCTCGTAGCTTCGTCATCGCTCGTTTCTGGCTTTAACGTCGTGCAGGGTTTCCTGAACATTAGCCTGAAAGACAGCACCTGGCTGGATTTGTTCGATAAGATCTTTTCCGACGAGACCTTCGGCACACTGCCTTCAAACGGGAACTCGGTGATGGTGGAATTTTCTTCGCCTAATACCAACAAACCGCTTCACCTGGGGCATTTGCGCAACAACTTCCTGGGCGATTCCCTCTCTAAGATACTGAAAGCGAGCGGCTATGATGTAGTAAAAACCTGCCTCGTCAATGATCGCGGTATTCATATCTGCAAATCCATGCTCGCCTACCGTGAGCTGGGCAATGGCGAAACACCCGAATCCAGCGGCATTAAGGGTGATCACCTGGCGGGCAAATATTATGTGCTGTTTGATATTGAGTATAAAAAACAGATCAAAGCGCTGGTGGAGCAAGGCCTGAGCGAGGAAGAAGCTGCTAAAAAGGCGCCGTGGATCCTTGAAGCACAGCAATTGCTCCTGCTTTGGGAAAATAACGATCCCGAAACGGTTGCGCTCTGGCAAAAAATGAACAATTGGGTTTATGAGGGATTTGCCGAGACCTACAAAAAGATCGGCGTGAGTTTCGACAAAACCTATTATGAATCAAACACTTACCTACTAGGCAAGGATATCATCGAAGAAGGCCTTCAAAAAGGGGTGTTCTTCAAAAAACCGGACAATTCTGTCTGGATCGACCTTACCGAGGAAGGACTTGACGAAAAGCTGGTACTCCGCGGCGACGGCACCTCCGTGTACATCACACAGGATCTCGGCACGACTGAACTAAAAAACAGTGACTTCTCCAACGACCGTTACCTGTGGGTGGTGGGTAATGAGCAGGATTACCACTTTAAAGTCCTGTTCGCGATCCTGAAACGCCTTGGCCGTACTTACGCCGACGGCTGCTACCACATCAGCTACGGCATGGTGGATTTGCCTTCGGGTAAAATGAAGTCCCGCGAAGGTACCGTTGTCGACGCAGACGACCTGGTGGGCCAGATGGTGCAAACGGCGTCCGACCGCACGCAGGAACTGGGTAAAATCGATGATTTTAACAGCGACGAAGCCAAACAACTCTACAATCAGCTGGCATTGGGCGCATTGAAGTACTTCCTGCTGAAAGTCGATCCGAAAAAGCGGATGCTCTTCAATCCGGAAGAATCCATTGATTTCCAAGGCCATACAGGACCTTTTATTCAATACACTTACGCACGTATCCGTTCGATCATGCGCAAGGCGGAGCAAGCGGGCATACCGGCGGAGGTCCCGGGTCACAGCTACGCTATGCACCAGGCTGAGCGCGAGCTGGTATTCGCATTGTCGCAGTATCCCGTGAAAGTGTTGGCGGCTGCTAATGAGTTCGCTCCGTCGCTGATTTCGCAGTATGCATTCGACCTGGCGAAGGTCTACAACCAGTTCTATGCCGAAGTGTCGATCTTCTCCGATCCGGATCCGGAAGCGGTGAAATTGCGGGTCGCACTATCAGGCGCAGTCGCGGAAACGATTCGCAAAGCTTTGGGGTTATTGGGCATAGATGTCCCCGAGCGGATGTAAGCAACTTTTTTGAAAATCGGGCCGTATAGTGTTTTGGAGAGTTAACCCGATGATCCCTGCATGCAAATCACTTTCTAACTATATGTAATAACCATAACCAAAACCTATTATGAGCTTAATAAAGACACTTTTCATTATGATTACTTCACTGATTACCGGCCTGTTCGTCGACAAATCCGAGATAGCGAGCCGTCCGGAAAATGCTCCTGTTGCAAAACAAACGCTGTATGATTTCAAGGTAAAATCGCTGGTAGGCGGCAAAACCGTGGATTTAAGCAAATACAAAGGTAAAAAAGTAGTGATCCTGAATGTGGCCTCCAAATGCGGTTATACCAAGCAGTATGCCGACTGGGAGAAATTCTATAAAGATCACGGCGATAAAGTGGTAGTACTCGGCTTCCCTGCCAACAACTTCGGCGGCCAGGAGCCAGGCACCAGCGAGGAAATCGCTACTTTCTGCTCGGCAACTTACGGCGTGACATTCCCGATGTTCGAGAAAGTATCTGTACTCGGCGACGATCAGGCGCCCATTTACAAATGGCTGAGCAGCAAAGATCTGAATGGCTGGAACGACAAAGTTCCTACCTGGAATTTCTGCAAATACGTGATCAACGAAAAAGGCGAATTGACTAACTTCTTCGCTTCGAAAGTATTGCCTACGGACGAAGAGTTTACCAAGGCCGTAGGAATTTAAGTAGATTTACTGTCGGAAGCAGCATTCGGTTCTTCCGAGGGCTCTTCCGACAGTTCTTTTTAATACACATTAACTATACGCAACTATGAAAAACATGAACGAAGCCCGCCGCTACCTATCAAATGCCAAAGAAATCCTTCGCGAAAAGGCTGTTAAAGAAGACGGTGCCTACAAGGATCGCAAATATGTAAGAATGGCAGGACATACAGCCTATGCTGGTGTTCTGGAAGCGTTGGATGTTGTTTTTGGCAATAAGAAAAAAGGCAGGAAAAGTGTAGATTGGTACAAAGAAGAACTTGCAAACATTGACAAAAAAGTTCTGTCCAATTTCTTAATCGCTTACGACGTCCTTCACCTCTCCATGAGCTACGATGGTGTCTTGAGTGCGGCTGTCTCGAAGGAAGGACTTGAAGTAGCCGAAAGAATTATTGACTGGGCCGAGCAAAAAACGGCCGCATAGCATTACCCCGCATTAACAATACCGAAAATGAACCCCTGGATTGAAGCCGCACGTCCCCGCACATTACCACTCGCATTGTCTTGTATTTTAATGGGTTGTTTCCTGGCTGCGGCCTCAGGGCAATTCAGCTGGCCTGTGGCGGGTTTGAGTGTGCTGACAACCATTCTCCTGCAAGTACTTTCCAATTTTGCGAACGACTATGGCGACGCCGTCAACGGCAAGGATACCGAACTGCGCGAAGGACCGCGCCGGGCGGTGCATTCGGGGCACATTACAGCTTCGAAAATGCTGCGGGCAATCATTCTTTTCTCGGTGCTGGCATTAATTTCGGGGATTACCTTGCTGACGATCGCGTTGAAAGATGCCCCGGCAAACACATTCTGGGTCTTTCTGGGAATCGGCATTGCCTGCATTATTGCGGCCATCACATACACGGCGGGCAAGCGTCCCTACGGTTATGTGGGCCTGGGCGACCTTTCCGTCCTGATCTTTTTTGGATGGGTGGGGGTTATCGGCAGCAACTTTCTGCACACACACGTATGGAACTGGGGCTTGCTGCTCCCGGCGACCAGCTGCGGCCTTTTCGCGGTGGGCGTACTGAATATCAACAACATTCGCGACATTGAATCCGACCGTGCCACCGGAAAAAACTCGATCCCCGTACGTATCGGGCGCGAGAAAGCCATTGTTTATCACTGGTGCATTTTGCTGATCGGTATGCTTTGCGTGACTGTTTACACAGCTCAGCATTTTTCCAGCTACACCAGCCTGATCTTTTTCCTTAGCTTTCCCCTCTTTGTCAAAAACGGACTTGCTATATCCCGGCTCACCAAAGCCAGCGAACTCGATCCGTACCTGAAACAAATGGCACTTTCGACTCTGCTTTTCGTGATCCTTTTCGGGATCGGCATTGTCCTTTAACCCCTACTTTACGAAAGATTTAATCGCATTACCCAGCAGGCTGTAACCTTTTTCATTGGGATGCAGGCCATCGGAAAACAGCGACTCGTCGATCTTGCCGTCTTCTTTCAGGAACACTTTACCCGGGTTCACAAACAGCACGTCCGCTTCACCGGTGATTTGCACCAGTTTGTCATTCAGTGCAGCCACACGTTGTTCCTGCTGGCGACGTGGGTAAATGCCCATCATAATGATTTGCGCCTGCGGCTGGCGGTATTGAATGGCTTCGATCAGCTGCTTCCAGCCCGCTACAATTTCCTCATCGCTGTTCAAACCGAGGTTGTTGGTACCGATATTGATAATAATCTGTTTTGGCTTGAAACCATCCAGTTCTCCGTGGTAAATGCGCCACAGCACGTTCTCGATGCGGTCCCAGCCATAGCCCATATTCACCGAATTCTTCCCGAAAGTATTGCCCCAGGAAGATTCCCCAACCGCCCTCGGCCCTTTGGGCAAGCCGCCCCAGAAATGGGTGATCGAGTTGCCAATCACCACCGTTGAGGGCGAGGCTCTGCGGTTTAGTTCGAGGATTTCCGAATGTCTCTTTTCCCAATCATAATTGTGCAACTCGCGCATTTGAATTACCGGACGGGTGGTCGAAATCTCGCCCGACGGTTCGTGCAATATCCTTCTCAAATGCCTTTCGTATCCATCGGCATATTGCAGCATTCCGAGATCTGTCGGATGCGTTCCGTCCACAGTCGACTCGTACGTCTGACCGAATTCTTCTTTCGGAATCAGATAAATATTTTGAAAGCCCTGCGATTTTAATGTGGCAAAAGCGTCTTTCAGAACTTCGTTGACTTCCACATAGTAATGCTTGCTTCGCGGGTTGATATCCTCGTCGGTGTATCCGGCGTGCTCAGCCAGCGCAATGGGAACATCCGGGCGCTTCTGCCGAAGTGTGGCCACCGTGCTGATTACCCGCTTCTTAATTTCCTCCTTCGTGATGCCCAGTTTCGAATCCGGTCGGATTGTGAGGTTAGGAAGGCAATCGAGCACATACACTTTTGCGTCGATTTCTCCCAGGAGGTCCACGACTTCACTCTCCAATCTGCCATTTCCCGAAAAACCGAGGTTGATCAATGGTCGGTCCATTTTCCGGCCTAGTATCGACGTCCACGCCATGCCCGGCCGAGATGCACACGCACCCTGTGCGATAGAAGTGCCATAAACAACGATCGGCTTATCAGGCCGCACTGCCAGTGGGGTGAACTCCGTACCTTGTGGCGTACCGATTTCCAACCATTTCACACTGTTGTAGAGCGGAAGAAATAACCGGTATTCCCTTCCATGCTTATGGTAATTATCGTTGGGGGACAGGTTTCTAAAATCGTAGGTGATCGTGTCTCCAAATGCATATTTACCCGCACACCAGCGCCATTCACCGTCACTGCTGATGGCATACAAATCCACCCCGCTCACGCCTGTCGCAGGCATATGCGGGAGCGCGTGCTTACCACCCACTACGTAGCGAACCTTGATATCGGAAGAATTTGCCCGGAAACGGATCATCAGCCCAGCCGACTGGTTGGACAAGTTCCAAACCACATCACGCACCTGTTTTTCGGCCCGCGCCGGCAAGCGGTCGTATGGACTTTTCAACTCCTTAGTAAGCCATGCCTGCCCTTCCACGACAGGGAATGCGGCAGTTTGCGGATTCCACCAGACATACTGGTTACTCTGCGCTAAAACCTGAATGCTCAGCAACAGGCCCAGGCACACATTTGAAATTGATCTGAAAAGCATAAAATTGAAAACGGACACCGATGTATCGCTACAAAAGTGCCCGTTTGGCTATTTCTCCCGTTTTGGCGGGAAATTATTTCACAATCACGCCATCGGCGATAAACGTCAATTCATCCTTCGGCTCGGTGATATTCGCTATTTCCTCCTTGCTTTTACCCGCATCCTGCGCATAATGCTTCAAATGCTCCACGGGTACCGTCGTTTTCTTGGCTTCTCCTTCAAAAACTACCGTTTTACCAGCAATGTCTTTAGGCACAAAAAAAGCGTAGTCCTTGAAAACCACCCGCATGGTTTCGCCATTATCCAGGTTAACCTTCATCCAGCAGCCTTTCACCTGGCAAACCGACTCTACTGTACCTGTTACTTTGGCCTGTATTTCGCTCTTATCACCCATCTTCGCCGGAAGCGCCGTAGCCGCTATCGCTTTTTTGTCATCAATCTGCTTACCAAAGTTTCCCTGGGCTTTGGCGAAAGAAATGGTCAGAATGACCAGAAGTATTGAAAGGAGTTTTTTCATGATGTTAATTTTTAAAAGTGTGTTAAAAAGTTACCAGACGTCAAAATCGCTGTTTGTCGAAATGGGTGAAGTATCAACAGGTCTTTATCACCTGTTACAATGCAGGCCGCATTACTCAAGGCTGCCAGTTCCAAAAACTTATTGTCATTGGGATCTCTGCAAACTTCTATTTTCTCCTCAGGCTCCGGCCACATCTCAAATTGTCCATCCAAAAAATTCAAAACATCAACCCTCTTTTCAAAGGAAACGTATCTATCGAATTTGCTCCTTAGAAAAACATCGGCCAACTCTCTTTTCATTGCATGAGTAGTAATGACCTTTCCGATGTTCATTGCTTTTGTTAGGGCAAGACCGATAGCAGTATTCCCGTCAAGCAAAAATGCGCTGATTAGTGTGTTTGTGTCAAAAATGAACCTGCTATTCCCCATTCAAAAGACTTTCAAGTTTATCGTGTGTTAGTCCATTCTGCCGGGCTTCCTCCCGCACGTCGTCCAGAAGTTGAAAAAAGTTTTCCCGTTCTGCCTGACGTATTTTCTCTAAGATCTGATTCTCCAAATCCTTTTCAAGCTTTTCCCGGAACTGTGCCGGCGCATTGCGCCATGCGCGAGCCAATTCGTCATTTACTTCCAAAACAATCCGTTCCATATCGATAAGTGAATGATCAACATAAAGTTAACACCTCCCACAATACAATCAAAACCACCCTATTCCAACACTTCCACCCAACCCTTGCAGTGGTTCCCTTGCGGGGTGTCGACGACGTAGAGGTACGTACCATTGGCAATCCCTTTCCCCCAGTCGTTCTTGTAGTCGGCTGATTTGAAAATGGATTTGCCCCAGCGGTTGAAAACTTCCAGCGTGGATGAAGCGACGGGGACGATGAAAAAATCGTTCTTCCCGTCGCCGTTCGGGGTGATAACGTTGCTTAATTTGAATGCGGGTTCGGCGCTGATCTTTTTGGAAGCCGTAAGGGAGCAACCGGCCGCATTGTAAGCGGTTAGGGTGATGGTGTACTCCCCCGGAACCTCGTAAATATAGTTCTTCACTTCCGGGTCGGTCATCGGATTACCTGCACCCATATTCCATTCGTAACGCTGTGCTTTGCCGGTTTTGTTGGTTAATGAATAGGAAAACGGCTCGTTACATGCCCCACCCGATTGCGTTACCTCGAAATCTGGGGCGTAGGATTGGTCAACTTTCACTGTGATTTCGCGAAGCGGGCGGCAGCCATCTTCATACAAGCCTTCAATTATGTACGTCGTGGTTTGCGTCGGTTTTACTGTCACCGATTTGCCGATGGTTTCTTCCAGGCCTGTGGCTGCATGCCATTTGTATTGCGGCGCATTCCCTGAAACGGTCAGCACCACGGCGGCGCCCTGGCACACCTCGGTGTCAGGCATATCAACGAAGTCGGCCTTCTTCTCGACATCCAATTTGACCTTTTCAGTCACTTTACAACCTGCATTATTGCTGATTTCCACCGTGTACTCCGTCGTTTCTTTCACGGTAGCAACGGGCGTCGCAATATTCGCATTATCCAGTCCCGCTGCCGGCGACCATTTATACTGCGTACCTCCGCTGGCGCTCAATTTCACTACATTGTTTTCGCAGACCGTGGTATCGCCCGTCACTTTCGTTGTCAATGTTTCGACAACCACTTTCTTTTGAGCCACATCCATTCGCTTGCAGCTCAACCGGTTGTAAGCCGTAAGTGTAACCATGTATTCGCCCGGTTTCGTAAATGCATATTCCGATTGCCCTTCATCCCTTGAAATCGTATTCCCATTCACCTCCCAGATGTAATCCACGCCACCTTCACTCGTGTTCACGAACGTCAGTTCGAGTGGTGCACAGCCGCGAAGTACGTCTTTGGTTTGACCCTCATAAACATCGAAGTCCGCCTTCAACCGGTCGATATCGATCTTAAAAGCCGCGTTATTGCAGTTATCGCTATTATTCGTTTCCGACCACGCTTGCGGTGTGGTTGGGAAATGGCTGCCTCCGCAGGCGCAGGTTGCGTGGTAAATCATCCCGTTTTTATCAAACCGGCTCGTTCCCCCATCTACGTGATCACCTTGCAGGCGCGTGTCACGTGCGAGGCTTCCGAAAAAAGTTGCGTAGAGCAAAGATTTAGCTCCCTGTTCCAGAATGGCGATGTAAAAGTTATTACCATTGGTGTTGAGCTGTATCGCATCATCGGTAACAGGCAGGCCGGTCGTACTACTGGCCACATTGTTATTAGTACCGCTATTCACATTCCCACCCCAGCCAGCGAGGTAAATATTCCCGCATTCACTCACGAGAAAGGCAGTTGGTGAAATATCCGGCGTGCCCCGGCCGGAACCGATAATGGTCGAGAACAGTGTTTGGGTCAATGCAGCATTCAATGCATGCACGAACTGCCCGCTTTTTGCATTCTGGTACACACCCTGGCTCACCGGATAATTACCCGTCGTCAGCCCATACACGTACACCTGATTACCCTGGTCGATGTCCAGCAAATACGCGCCATCTTCCTTGTCGGTCCCTAAGTAGGTCAATGCCGATAGCTGGTCATTCACATAGCGCGCCACAAAGCCGTCCTCCGTTCCTTTCAATGCCGGTTGGTAAACGCCCGCTTTGGTTTGCAAATTGCCGCTTTGGGTGATTCCCGTCACATATACTTCGCCGTTGACGGCGACTTTCAACGAATAGGCCGCGTCCCATTTATCACCGCCCAGGTAGGTCGACCACAGTAGCTGGTCCAGCCCTGCGGAAAACTTCAAAACCACACCATCCTGGCCACCCGCCAACTTACTTTGCGCAGGGTTTTTCAAAGGGAAATTGGCTGAATTGGTAGACGAGACTACATATACCTGATCGTTTTTATCCACACCTATTTCTCCCCGAAAACTATCCCCGTAATTCCGGATCGTCACGTCATTCGTCACACTAACGCCATCGTTGCCGCTCCCGCCAGCGAATGTGGAACCGGTAAGCTGGTTCCCGGCAGCATTCAGTTTGGCAACAAAAAGGTCACTGCCATTGGTCATCCCGATTCCCGAAATCGGTTCCACGCCGGTTCCACCGCCAAAAGCGCGCTGAAAAGCATTGTCGCGGGTTGGGAAATTTTTAGAAGACGTCGTCCCGAGAATCAGCAGCTCCTTCCGGCTGTTCACGATCAGGCTCGTAGGAACGTCGCCATCACTTCCTCCGATAAAAGTCGCGTAGAGCAAATCGGAACCATCGGGATTGAATTTCATGATCGAGACATCCACCAAGCCGCCAAATTTAACTTGAAATGCGCCGGTTGTTGCCGGGAAATTGGTCCCAAAAACAGTCCCACCGGAATAGAGGTTACCCTCATCGTCATACGTCGCGGTGTGGCCCCAGTTGTCGGCGACAGAACCGGAGTATGTTGAGAAAATCAGTTCCGGATCAATCGTAAGCGGTAATGCTTTGTTATAACCGGCAGGCAATTCGAAATGCACGATATTGTCGCCGGAAATACTAAATGCCGACGGGACTTCCGTCGTGCGTGCATTGGTACCCGATTGAAACGAGTAAGGCTGCGCTTCCCTGATATCCCCGACGGATGTTTTGATCACGATCTGGCCCGATTCGTTTAGAGATACCTTCTCCGCGCCTTTATATTGAAAACTGATCCGCGAAGCATCTGCGCCGGGTTTTACTATAAATTCATATTTGAGCTTCGCCTGGTTGATGTAAATACGGAGGTTGATATCAGGATAGATATTCTCGTAAATCACCTCCTCAAAGCCATTCACGCCATTCGCCCAGGCACCGGCGTCATTTCCCAGAAAATAGTTAAAACGTCCTTTGCCTACCTTTAATGGCTGATGTCGCAGATTCGCAGATGCATTTAGAAACGTTACCTCCACCCCGTGTGCGCGAAGGCCGGGCGCGCTCACATCCTCGCGTGCGCCGGGTGACTGCCCCTGCGCGTGCATCGCCGAGACTTTCGAGCCATCGTAAAGTACATAAAGCAGTGAATGGGATTTCAAAAACAGAAAACCCCCAGGGATAGCGGCGCGGAAGCGGACATCGCTGTCCCATTGCCCCTTGTTTTCGATAAAATAGGCCGAAGCAGCGCGGGAATGGTCGGCTGTGCGAACGATGATCAGAAACGATATGAAGAGTAGCCGTAAAGTTTTCTGCATAGTCCGCGCGGCAAAGTTTTTCTATTTGAACGCAGAAACCGAGATGATATTTTTACAAAATTCGTATTCCTGCTGCACATTTGAACCTAGTAAAACTAACTGATTCTGTGTATTATCCATTACGTGATCGAGGTACCAATTGATGCCTTGCACATCCAGATTTGTTGTTGGTTCATCGAGAAAAACCACTGGCACATCCGATAGAAACGCCAGCCCCAATTTTACCCGCTGCTTCATTCCCGACGAAAAATGGCGGATGATCTTTCCGCTGGCATGCGGAAGCTGAATAAAATCCTCAAAATCCTTTGCCGAAATGCCATTTTTGAATGGTTTGAACTTACTGTGAAACTCAATCTGCTCGCGCAATGTAAATTCCTCGATCAGTTCGAGATAAGGAGCGGCGATCACAATGTGCTTATACCAATGATCCGTTTCGATTTCCTTTCCGTTCCCGTCGGCGTAAGTGATTGTGCCTTCCGAAACAGGTATCATACCCATCAAAAGTTGCAATAACGTCGATTTCCCGCTGCCGTTCGGCCCTACAAATACATACTTTTCACCCGCCGCGAGTTCGAAGCTGGCATTTCTGACAATCCACTCTTTGATGAACTTCTTCCCTATTTTATCAACTGTAATCTGCACCGCTCTCTGTTAATCTAATCCTGATTATTTGCCGCCATAATAATCCGCGGCCGCTTTCGCGATCTGGGCAATCACCAGTTCGCGTGTATCTGCTTTCGCAGTGGCATCCGAAACGAATACCACCACTGCAATGTCTCTTTTATTCTGTAACTTAATGATCCCCACGTCATTCGTCGCGGCCGTCACTCCATTGTCATTGGTGGCGGACGTACCTGTTTTATGTGCAACCACCGTTCCCTCCGGCAGCAGTCCTTTGATCCTTTTCAAGCCGGTGGGGCCTGCAACCAGTATTTTCCACAGGAAATCGTGGCTGGATTTAGACAGTGTCCTGCCCTGATAAACTATTTCCAGCAACTGAAGATAGGCTGAGGGCCGGGCAAAATTGGTATACTGCACATTCCAGCCAGCCTTCATTTCCTTCTCAGTAGCTACAATCGCGATGTCTTTTACTCCCAGAGAATGAATGTAGTCATTCACTTTTTTGGTCCCGCCCGCCAGTTCAAAAAGCATGTCGCAGGCATTGTTGTCGCTTTCCGAAACCGAGTAACTCAACAGTTCGCCAATGGTTATGTCAAAGTCCTGTTTAGAATGCTTATCGCGCATCGGGCTGTGTGTCTCCTGGTCGAGCTCTGCCCGTACAACGTGTATTTTCTGATCCAGTTTCAACTTCCCTTTATCCACGAGGTTCAGCACCGCAATCGCAAGCGGAAATTTGAAAGTGCTTTGCATCGGAAACTTATGATTCTGATTAATCAACAATGTTTCCTTCGTTTTTAAATCCATCACACCCACACCCACGATACCTTTTGCCTGCCTGCTAATGTCCTCGATTTCAAATTTAAGCTTTGCCTGCTGGGCAAATGCAATGACTGGAAATAATAGTAGAAAAGCTGAAATCCGCGCGAATTGGGTCATGGAGATATTTGGGCTTGATAATGATCGTGTTAACTATGACCGTTCCGTTCGGCTTTTCGGTCTTCTATCGTCAGTTTCACGAGTTCGATGCGCGTGTCCTGAACAGAAACGATCTGGAAAGAATAAGGCGGAATGTCTACAACTTCATTCTCGTCGGGCAAATCGCCGCAATAATGAATGAGCATACCGGCAATCGTGTCATAATCTCCTTCGGGAAGCTCCCAGCCGTATTTTTCATTCAAATAGTCAAGCTCATGACGTGCGCTGAGCATATAGGTATGATCATCGAGCTGGCGCTCGGTCCAGTCCTCGGTGGTATCATATTCGTCCTGGATTTCTCCGAAAATCTGCTCTACCACGTCTTCCACGCTCACTAACCCCGACGTTCCGCCGAATTCATCCACAACCAACGCAATGCTGCGGCGCTCTTCGAGAAAGCGGAGCATGAGGTCCCTCGCAGGCATAGCTTCGGGGACAATCAGGATCGGCGTAATAATGTTGCTGATTTCCTTCGGCTTTTTAAACAACGACAATGCATGGCAGTAGCCCAGCACCTCATCTACCGATTCGCGATGCACAATGATTTTGGAATGACCGCTTGTGAGAAATGCGGTCCGTAAATCCTCGATGCTGGCGTTCACGTTCACCGCCGAAATTTCCGTCCGCGGGATCATACAATCGCGGATCCGCAGGTCTTTGAAATCCAATGCATTGATAAACATTTTTTCTTCAATGCTATGGTCGTCGAAATCGGGATCATCGGCGGAGATAATGTCGTCGCGCAGCGAAGGCGACAGGATATTCTCCTTCACAAACGGTTCGATCACCCAGTAAAGCGGCGTCATCAGCCACTCGCCGAAACGCACCGGAAATGCTTTCAAATCCAGCACTTTCGGAAAGCTTCGCCCGATTTTGACCCAGCTGGAATAGCTGCCCATCCACAAAACCGCCAATGCCGCAAACAATGCGACGATCAACAGCCAGTTTTGCGTGCCGGTATTCAGCTCAAAGAGCGGGAATACTGTAATGACCCCCATAAAGCAGCCCAATGCGACGGACAGCAGGCGTATCATCCGGAGAATGCGGCGCCAGTAGAGCGTCTGCTCCACCTGCTCATTCTTCTCGTGCCTGAGCGAATACCGGTCGATCCACACATCCAGCAACACCGACCGCACGGCTCCATAGTAGCCAGCCAGCATGAAGAAGACGATCGTCGTGAACAGGAAGATCAGGTTCATTTTTTCGGATTTTTAGCGGGTTTGCTTCCGACCGCTGACGGCCGACCGCCGACCGCCGATGCGCTCGACTTTTTAGAGGCAACCCCGGATTGCTCTGCTTGTTTCGCGAGTGTGGCAGCTTTCAAACGGCTGAATTGGAATAACAAAAAGCAAACAATGCACAACAGTAAAAGCCAATAGCTTTCTAGGAGCCCGGCGCGCCGGAATTCGAGCACCCAAAGCACGAGAAAGCCGAAAGCGAGGGCGAGGAAAATTGTCCGGATCAGTTTGGAATTCATTAATGAAGGATCTGCTTAAACATGCAGGGTATTGGCCCTGTTTTTTCAATGATTTTCAAAGATACCACAGATTGCGCCAAAACGGTCATCGATGCATTAATCTTCGTTTCAACGCATAATAAACCATACATAACTCGGTCATTTCCCCCTAAAATAGCTAACTTGCAGGGATTGCCGTGCAATTCAGGGCCGACACTTGAATTGTAAAATTAATTCTTGAAAAAATATCCTTTATTACTATGAGCGAAACGACAAAACGCTTTGCACCCGGTGTTGTAACCGGCGATGGAGTTAGTGAAATTTTCCGCCACGCCAACGAAAACAACTACGCCCTTCCGGCAGTGAACGTGGTAGGAACCAATTCGGTGAATGCGGTTCTGGAAACAGCCAAAGCGGTTAACAGCCCTGTTATTGTACAATTTTCAAATGGCGGAGCTATATTTTATGCAGGAAAAAGCCTTTCCAATGCCAACCAGCAGGCGGCTATCGCAGGCGGTATCTCGGGTGCGATGCACGTACATCAGATGGCGGCATTGTACGAAGTGCCTGTAATCCTCCACACCGACCACTGCGCGAAGAAACTCCTTCCCTGGATCGACGGTTTGCTGGATGCCGGCGAGCGTTATTTCGATCAATATGGTAAGCCATTGTACAGCTCGCACATGCTCGACCTTTCGGAAGAGCCTATCGAGGAGAACATCGAGATCTGCGCTAAATATTTCGAGCGTATGGCGAAACTGGGCATGACCCTCGAAATCGAACTCGGTGTAACCGGTGGCGAAGAAGACGGTGTTGACAACTCTGACGTCGACAGCTCGAAACTGTACACACAGCCTGAGGAAGTGGCGTTCGCTTACGAAGAACTTTCTAAAATCTCCCCTAACTTCACCATTGCAGCGGCATTCGGTAATGTTCACGGGGTATACAAGCCAGGTAATGTGAAATTGGAGCCGAAAATCCTCCGTAACTCACAAGAATATATCAAGCAGAAATTCGGTACCGGCGACCTGCCCGTTAACTTCGTATTCCACGGAGGATCAGGCTCATCCCGTGAAGAAATCCGCGAAGCGATCGAGTACGGCGCGATCAAAATGAACATCGACACCGACATGCAATGGTCGACCTGGGAAGGTGTTCTCAACTATTACAAAGCAAAAGAAGGCTACCTGCAATCACAACTCGGCAACCCCGAAGGCGCAGATTCGCCAAACAAAAAATACTACGACCCACGCGTATGGCTACGCAAAGGCGAAGAGAGCATGATCTCTCGTCTGAAAGTGGCGTTCGAGGATTTGAACTGCATTAACCAATTGGGATAATCGGTTTCGGATTTTGAGATAATGAAAAAGCAACCTGTAAGGGTTGCTTTTTTGTTTACGTAAGCTTCTCCTACTCCGCTACCATCATCCGCTTCCGGTGCGCCACGCCCCAATCCCGGAGCGTCTTGATCACAATTTCCAGCGAATGCCCGTACTCGGTCAATGAATATTCAACTACGACCGGAATGGAGTCATAAACCGTCCGCTTCACGAGATCGTTGCTTTCAAGCTCACGCAGTTCTTTCGAGAGCATTTTGTCGGTAATGCCGGGCACCTCTTTCGCGATTTGCGAGAAGCGTTTGTTGCCGAACATGAGGGATATGATGATGGGCAGCTTCCATTTGCCGCTGAGTACTTCCAATGCGTCGCGCACAGGCAGGATGCTTTTGGTGCATTCGCCCCAGGTATGCGGGTTTGCTTCCTTCGTTTTTTCCATAGCTGATTTTATCACTATCCTTTTGTATACTACTTACAAATGTATAGTAAATTTAATTAAGTTTGCATGCCGATTGATTAAACGGCCACCAAACTTAGATAAAAATGAGCGAGTTAATAAAAAAATTGAACTGGCGTTACGCCACCAAACGCATGAATGGCCAAGCCATTCCCCAGGAGAAACTGGACAATATTCTTGAAGCGATCAAACTGGCGCCCTCTTCCGTGGGTTTGCAGCCCTATAATGTCGTGATCGTGGAAGATAAAGCATTGAAAGACAAAATATACCAGGAAGCAGCCACGCGTCAGGCGCAAATCCCCGATGCTTCGCATTTGCTGATATTCGCAGCGTGGGAGAAGCTGACCTCGCAACATGTGGAAGACTATCTCAAACTGGTAGCCTCGACCCGGAATGTGAGCCTCGAATCACTGGCTGGTTTTCATAGCAGTATTAATGGCGGTATCCTCAGCCGCGGCGAAGAGGTAAATTTCGATTGGTCGGCACGGCAGGCCTATATTGCATTGGGCCACGGGCTCGTAGCAGCCGCGATCGAAGAGGTGGACGCTACGCCCATGGAAGGTTTTGACGCCGCGAAACTTGACGAAATTCTCGGTCTTCGCGAAAAAGGGCTTCGTAGCGTATTAATCCTCGCATTGGGCTACCGCGACGCAGAAAAAGACCCATATGTGAATGCGAAGAAGGTACGCCGCGCGCACGAAGAACTTTTTATCTCTATCTGACATTTCCTTTAACGGGAGGTGGAATAGTCAGGAGGTGGTCAGGAATGGTCAAGGATGGTCATGCGTAGTCAAGAGTTGTTGAAGGTATAATGACAACACATGACTAAAATGACAATACATGACTAAAAATGACTACACTTAACAACAAATGACCAAAAATGACAACGCCTGACAAAAAATGACCCTCCTCCCGTCAATACAATTACGAACAAACGAAACCATGAAAGTTGAAATATGGAGTGATGTAATGTGCCCATTTTGCTATATCGGCAAGAGGCGCTTTGAGAGTGCGCTGGCGGAGTTTCCGCAGCGTGATCAGATTCAGGTGGAATGGAAGAGCTTCCAGCTAAACCCGCAGATGAAAACCGAACCGGGACGGAGTATTAATGATTACCTGGCCGAAACAAAAGGATGGACGCCTGATTACGCACAGCAGGTGAATGATCATGTAACGAACATGGCCGCCGAAGTAGGTCTGGAATACAATATGGACAAGGCAGTACTCGCCAATTCATTCGATGCGCACCGGTTTTTGCAATTTGCCAAAACAAAGGGCCTCGGCGATGCGGCGGAAGAGCAATTGTTCAAAGCTTATTTTACAGATGGCAAGAATACTGCCGATCATGCCACACTGATCGAGTTGGGGACTGCCATCGGCCTCGACGCGGCTGAATTGAAAGCCGTTCTCGACGGTACGCGTTTCAGCGAAGATGTGCGTCACGACATTTACGAGGCCCAGCAAGTGGGTGCACGCGGCGTACCGTTCTTTGTGCTCGATCGCAAGTATGCGGTTTCAGGGGCACAACAAACCGAAACTTTCCTGAATGCATTGCAACAGTCGTTTGGTGAATGGGAAAAAGCCAACCCCAAACCACTTGTGAGCCTGGCCGACGGTGCGAACTGCACGGTCGACGGCGAATGCAACTAATCCTGTAATCATATCACGACGCAGTTGTATCTGACACGCTTAGTCATGTCAGATACAACTGCTTTTTTGTGTCGGTCTGCATCATTGGTACGGTTCTATAAGTAAAGTCGGTAACGCGGGTCAGGAATGTCGGGTAATTTGTGCTAATTGCGCTAATTTGTTGCACAAAATACCACACCTCCAACCACCGCTGTCAGCACTTTACACCCGACTTTATGCGCTTTCTGGCCTTATTGCTGCTCTTTCTGACCATGCAACAGTTCTCCCGGGCTGGGGGGATCAGGGGACGCATTACCACAAAAAATGGCGAATCCCTTCCCTACGCCGGCATCGCCGTGAAGGGTACCAGCAACGGGACAATGGCCAACGAGGAAGGGGAATACGAGTTCAGCCTCTCGCCGGGTAACTACGAGATCATCTTTCAGTATCTGGGTTTTAAAAGTATTTCCAAAACCGTCACCATCGGCAACGACTTTACCGAGCTGAATGTGGAGATGGAAGAGCAAGCGCTGAGCCTTCAGGAAGCCACTGTCGGCAAGAGTAAGGAAGACCCCGCCTACACCATCATGCGCCGCGCTATTGCCAAGGCGCGCTTTCACCAGTTGCAGGTGCGGGGATATACCGCCAAAGTGTATTCCCGAAGTACAGGCGTGGCGACCAAAATTCCTTTTTTACTTCAAAAACGGCTGAAAAAAGAAGGCGTTCAGCAAGGTAAGGCCATTCTGAACGAGAGCGTCGCGGAAATCAAGTATCGCCGCCCAAACAATTACAGCCAGCGTATTATTTCCACCCGCAACAGCCTCGATAACAGCATTCCTTCTCCCAACGAATACATTCTGGCCAGCTTATACAGCCCGGAAATCGCCGGAACGATTTCGCCATTGTCTCCGAAGTCATTCGCCTATTACAAGTTTGAATATGAGGGTTATTTTGAAGAAAGAGGCGAGATCGTCAACAAAATAAAGGTGATTCCCAAAGCTTACGGCGAAGGGGTTTTCCGGGGCAGCCTGTTTATACTCGAAGACCGTTGGGCGATCCATAGCTACGATCTGCAAACGACAACCAGCGGCTTGAACATTGCTGCGAAGCAGATTTTCAGCCCCGTACAGGGCGTCTGGATTCCGGTCAATCAGCAGTTCCGGCTGAATGGCAGCTACCTGGGCTTCGCGGGTGAATTCCGCTACCTCGTTTCACTTACGTATGATAAACTCGATGTTGATCCGGGTTTAAGGGAAGACATTGTCATTGCTGACCATAAAAAGGAGGATGCCCCGAAAGTAAAAGGCGGCAAAGATCTCGAAAATCTGATCCAGGCGCAAAAGGAGTTTTCAACCAAAAATTTCAGGAAACTCACCAAACAATACGAAAAGCAGCAGAAAAAGGAACAAAAAGAGCAGCTCGGCAACGACCGGCTCGTGCGGCAGGATTCCATCGTGATCGATTCGATGGCCAACAAACGCGACACCACCTACTGGCAGGCGTTACGGCCGATTCCGCTGACCCGGTCGGAGGTATCGAGTTATGTCAGTCAGGACAGCATTAAGGTCGTCAAGGATTCTCTAAGGATCAAGACTAAGCCCGACTCTACGCATTTCAAACCCATTCACCTGCTTTTGGGTAATACTTACACCTTGGGCAACCGCAATACTTTCTATTTCAAAAGCCCCTTCCTCTCGGTGAGCTATAATTCGGTGGAAGGTAATGCAGTCAATTTTATCACCGAATGGCAGAAAAAGTGGGGTAAATCGTCGTACATGAGCGTGCGGCCACTCATACGCTATTCGTTCGGGCGCAAACGCCTGTACGGGAACCTGGAAACAAATGTGGGCGGCAAAAACTGGAATCTTGCACTGGCTGGTGGCGAAATGGCCTCGCAGATCAACAACCGCGAACCGATCCCTCCATTGCCCAACAGCGTCGCGGCTCGTTTTGTCGACCGGAGTTTGATGAAATTGTATCAAAAACAATACGGCCACATCCAATATACCCTTCGAAACATCGGCGACATTCTGAGCTTTAATGCAAGCTTGGATTTCGAGCATCGCAAGGAGCTTTTCAACCAGGAAAGTGCCCGGCCGATCATATTCTGGAGCCAGTTTGGCTTCACTCCCAACCGACCTATCAACCGCGAACTCGATAACACCGGTTTCGAAGACCATAATGCCTGGATTTTCGACATTACCGCCACATTACGCCCGTGGAGAAGGTATCTGATCCGGAACGGTGAAAAGCGCTATTTGAGGAGCCGCGGGCCGGCATTTATGGTCAATTACAAAAGCGGGCTGGGCTTTTTGGGAGATGTGGATTACTCTATGCTGCAAGGAACGATCCGCCAGGATTTGAGCCTCGGACCGCGCAGCAACCTCGAATATTTGGTGAATGCGGGCGGCTTTTTGAGTACTAAAACAATGTACTTCCCCGACTACCAGCATTTTATGGGCAATGAGTTTTTCTTCCAATATGTTTACCCACCCGACCAGTTCCGAATGCTCCCCTACTACCGTTACAGTACGGCGAGGTGGTTCTTCCAGACGCATTTGACGTGGTCGATGCAGCACTTCCTGCTCACGCGTGTGCAGTCGCTGCGCGTGACAGGCATTTCGGAGACATTACAGCTGCATTACCTCCGCGTCCCCACAAGCCGTAATTACACCGAAGCAGTTTATGGAATTGATAACATTATGCGGATCGTCCGGTTGGAGGCCGTCGCGCAATTCCATGGCTCGCATTTTCAAGGCATGGGATGGCGCATCGGAGCCTCCTTTCGGTTCGGACGGTAATTATTTCACTTTCGTGGCCTTGAAACGCGGCGCAGTTTTAGGAGCGGTCGGCCAGACGTTGTTATCCGGGTCGATGTCGGCCATGCGTTGGCTCGGGTCGATTACGATTGCCTGAATGTCGGCAACATTCCGGTCGATGGTGAAGGAATATTCCGGGTAAGTCCACCCCCAGTCGGCCAGTTGCGTGGTTTTGGAATACAGCTTCTCGCTCTTTTCGCCCCGCATGATTTCCAGTGGGATGTAAAAATTCTCCTGCGTGCCGTCCTTGTAGCTTACCACCACATCCAGCGGCATGGGCATTTGGCCGATTCTTTCGAGCACAACGTCCGTTTTACCTGCATTGGTTACCACTTCCCGAATGCTGTAATCGATGGTTTTGGTAGTTCCGACAAAGTTTTCCCAGAACCAGTCCAGTTCCAGTCCCGATTCCTTCTCCATAATACGCTTCAAATCGGTAGGGTTCGGATGTTTGAACTTCCACTCGTTGAAATACCGCTTCATTCCGCGCTGGAATGTTTCCTTGCCCATGATGTAATTCAGCTGGTTCAGGAAAACGGCGCCTTTGTTGTAGCTCACAATACTGTACGCCTTGTTGGTATTGTAATGATCGGCGTGAGTCGTAAGCGGCTCTTCTGTTCCCGACTTCACCAGACTCCGGTAGCTGGTAGTGGCGCTGCGTTGCGGATCGCCTTTCGCAGGAAAGAGCTCGTTCATAACGATATTCTGCGCGTAGGTCGTGAAACCTTCGTCCATCCAGGGATATTTGGATTCATTGGTGCCCAAAATCCCCTGGAACCAGCTGTGAATAGACTCGTGGACTGTCACGCTCGTCAATGAATGCAGGTTAAGGCGTCCGGTGATGAGCGTCCCCATCGGGTATTCCATACCGCCGTCGCCGCCCTGAATCACCGAATATTGCTTGTAGGGATAGCGCCCGAACTGCTCGTTCATGATCTTGAACGACCGCACCGCCAGCGGTTCCATCTGCTTCCATGCATTAGCCAGGGTATCCGTTTGGTAGAAGAAATGCAAATCCAGATTATCGTCTACTTTCACCACGTCGTGTTGGTAGTCGCGGTCGGCAGCCCACATGAAGTCGTGTACTTCCGGCGCGATGAAATGCCAGGTAAGGCGGTCGCCCGGTTTGTGGGAAACGTTTTTGTTGGAATAACCATGGCCAATTTTGTCGGGATTCTGCAAATAGCCTGTTCCCGCGATCGTGTAGGCCGCATCCATTGTGATTTTCACATCAAAATCGCCCCAGATTCCGTAAAACTCGCGACCGATGTAAGGATTCGCATGCCATCCTTCGTAGTCGTACTCCGACATTTTAGGATACCATTGCGCCATCGAATAGTCAATCCCTTCATTATTGTTACGGCCTGTGCGGCGGATTTGCACCGGCACCTGCGCTTCGAACTCCATATCAAAAGTATGCTGCGATTTCGGCAGGATCTTCTCATTCAGCGTCACTTCGAGGATGGTGCCTACCACCTCGTATTTCAGCGACTTCCCATTTTGTTTAAGAGAAAGCACCTTTTCATATCCGATCTCGGAAGGCGACAGTTTGGAAATGCGGTCCTTTACGCGTGAATCAGGGTCGCTGATCGAGCGCGAACGGACGTCCATCTGGCTACCGGGCTGGAATGCATTCAGGTATAAATGATAAAATACCTTTTGAAGTGTATCGGGAGAATTGTTGGTGTAAACGAGCTTTTGGGTGCCCTTGTACTGGTGTTTGACAGCATCAAAATCAATCTCCATCTGGTACTTCGCACGCTGCTGCCAACGGTCATTTTGTGCTGAAACCTGGAACGCCAGCGCGACCAGTAAGAGCACGGAAAAATTAAACTTCATTATCAAGGTTAGTAATTTGATTAAACCGCAAATTAACGGAATCCCCTGAAACTGTGCATCATTCTCCACAAAAAACCTCATTTTCAAGCTAAAAAGGCGGTTCTGGGCTTCTCAGACGCAGATGCGCTGCTGGCACATATTTGGTAATTATTGGTTCAGAAATCAATAATCAAAAACTAAATACTTGTCAATCATGCTTAGATGGACCGTAATATTTCTAATCATCGCTATCGTGGCCGGGATCCTCGGATTCGGTGGTATAGCAGCAGGCGCAGCCGGAATTGCTAAAATTCTTTTCTTCGTATTCCTCGTTTTATTCGTGTTAAGCTTATTAAGCCGTGGTGTCGGGCGATCCTGACGACTTCCGGAAGTACAATAAATGAAAAAAGCGGACTTGAGTCCGCTTTTTTCGTATTTCTTATTCCCATTCGATGGTAGCCGGCGGCTTCGAAGAAATGTCGTACACGACCCTGTTCACCCCTTTTACCTTATTAATAATGTCGTTGGAAACTTCTGCGAGGAAGTCGTATGGCAAATGTGCCCAGTCGGCCGTCATACCATCCACAGACGTCACCGCGCGCAGCGCAACCACGCGCTCGTATGTACGCTCGTCGCCCATTACACCTACACTCTGCACGGGAAGGAGCATTGCACCTGCCTGCCAAACGTCTTTGTAAAGGTCCCATTTGCGGAGACCGCCGATGAAGATCGCATCCACCTCTTGCAGGATAGCTACTTTCTCCGCTGTGATTTCTCCCAAAATACGGATCGCCAGACCTGGTCCCGGGAACGGATGACGACTGAGGATCTTCTCATCGATACCCAGTGTACGTCCAACCGCTCTTACCTCGTCTTTAAACAAAGTATTCAGCGGCTCCACTACTTTCAGTTTCATGAAATCCGGCAAACCACCCACATTGTGATGCGATTTGATCGTCGCCGAAGGCCCTTTTACCGAAACGGATTCGATCACGTCAGGGTAAATAGTACCCTGCCCCAGCCATTTCACGTCTTCGATCAAATGCGCTTCCTGGTCGAAAATGTCGATGAACGACTTTCCGATCGCCTTGCGTTTCGCTTCGGGATCGCTCAGACCGTCGAGCGACTGGTAAAAGTGGGATTTAGAATCTACACCTTTAATATTGAGGCCCATATCCTGATAAGAATGCAGCACTTGCTCAAACTCATCCTTACGCAGCAGGCCGTTATCTACGAAAATACAATACAAATTCTGGCCGATCGCGTGGTGTACCAGCGTTGCAGCCACGGTTGAATCCACACCGCCCGACAATGCCATTACAACCTTGTCGTTGCCCAGTTTCTGGCGAAGCTGTTCAATCGTATGTTCTACAAATGAATCGGAAGTCCAATCCTGCTTGCAACCGCAGATATTCACTACGAAGTTATGCAGCAATTTTTTCCCCTCGGTAGTATGCGTAACCTCCGGGTGGAACTGGATACCATACGTCAGTTCATCCTCCACTTTAAATGCAGCCACCTTCACCGATTCAGTCGATGCGATGACGTGGAAGTTCTGCGGTGCGCGAACGATCGTGTCACCGTGCGACATCCACACCTGCGACGATTCCGACAAACCGGCCAGCAACGAAGAATCGGTATCATCGATTTCCAGCTTTGCGCGGCCATATTCGCGGTGCTGCGAGGGTTTCACATCGCCCCCCAGCTCCTGTGCGAGCAGCTGCGCGCCATAGCATACGCCCAAAAGAGGCAATGTTTTACGGAATTTGTCGAGATCGACCCGGGGAGAACCCTCATCCCTTACCGAACAGGGACTACCTGAGAGAATTACACCTTTGACGTTGGGAGTGAGTTCGGGGAAGTTGTTGTATGGGTGGATTTCACAATAAACATTCAGTTCGCGAACTCTGCGTGCAATTAACTGGGTGTACTGTGAGCCAAAATCTAAAATCAGAATTTGTTCAGTCATATATATGCTATCTAAAACGCAAAGGTAGGGAGATTGGAGGAAAACCAAAAAACGAAGTTGAAACTTCGCCACTTTGATCGTTCAAATAGCTATTTAACCGTTTAAACTTTTTTCCGGCCAATATGCAACTTCCTTTTATCCCTTTGTATCTATAAGCCGAAAGATAGACACACACCACTTATATAACATACACGCCTTTTATGTAATCAAAGGTTCTATGCTATACCAAGTACCTATCTTTGCAGTGTACCTAATGGAACAACTCACCCCGGGTACGCTGAACTTTTAACTATTAGCCATGAAAATCTTAATGAACCTAACTGCAGCGCTGCTGCTGGGCAGTGGATTTGTGCACGCACAAGCTCCCCAGCCACTTACCGGAAAAGGAAAAGTCACCGGCGCGGTGCTTGATGAAAAGTCACAACCATTCCCGTTTGTGAACGTTCTCCTGCTGCAAGCCAAAGACTCGGTGCTTGTGAAAGGGCTCGCTGCCGACGACCAGGGCAAATTTGCTTTCGATCAGGTAGCGGCCGGCAAATACCTTACGCTGATCTCGATGGTAGGTTACCAGAAAGCATACAGCGAACCATTTAATGTAAAAGACGCTCCCGTAAACCTTCCCACTGTCAGTCTGAAATCGGACATCAAATCACTGAGTGAAGTGACAGTCGTAGCGAAAAAGCCATTCATTGAGCAGGAAATCGACCGGACGGTGGTGAATGTGGAGAACAGCATTGTTTCTGCCGGGGCAACCGCATTGGAAGTGCTCGAACGCGCTCCTGGTGTGACTGTCGACCAGCAGAACGAACAACTGAAACTGCGCGGAAAGGAAGGGGTAATCGTGCAGATTGACGGAAAACAGACCTTTTTGTCTCAACAAGAACTGATTACCCTCCTGCGCAATACACCCAGCGACAATATTGAGAAAATCGAGCTTATCACGAACCCATCCGCCAAATACGACGCGGCCGGAAACTCGGGGATCATCAATATTAAAATGAAGCGCAACAAGAACTACGGCACCAACGGGAACATCAATCTCGGCGGAGCGTGGGCGAAATATGGTCGCGCCAATGCAACCGCGACGCTCAACCACCGTGCCGGAAAAATCAGCACATTTATCAGCGGAGGCGCTTTCTACAATAAAGGATTCAACAACAACGACATTTACCGCACCATTCCATACGAAGGAAAAGTAACGATCTTCGACCAGAAAACAGAGCGAATCAATCGATCGGAATACTATAATGTACGTGCCGGCCTCGACTACTTTGCAACGGACAAAACCACTGTGGGCGTACTGGTTTCCGGTTTCTATAACGATTGGAGCAATCCCTTCGGACAAACCAACACCCGGATCCTGAACGAAGATCTGACCCTTCAACGGACTTTCCGGACCAATGTTTTCAATGGTGGTAAAATGAATAACATCAGTTCCAACCTGAACCTGAAACACCAGTTCAACGATAAAGGCAAGGAACTGACATTCGATCTGGATTACGTGCATTACGGCGGCAAAAAGAAAAGCGACCTCGATACCCGCTACTTCAAAGCGGATGGTACGCCCGATGAAGCTGCTACCGAAATGGTGCGCAACGATATGCCCTCGGACATCAACATTGCCATGGCGAAACTGGATTACACCCAGACGATCGGCAAAGGCAAGTTCGAAACCGGTTTGAAATCGAGCTACGTGACTTCGGATAACGATATGGTGTTTGAAACCTTCGTCGACAGCTGGCAATTTGACCCGAAACGCTCGAACCGTTTCAAGTACACTGAGAATGTAAATGCCGCTTACGCAAATTACGCCGGCGCCATTTCGAAGAAAATCAAGTACCAGTTGGGCGTCCGGGCGGAACACACGCATTCGATCGGTAACTCGATCACATTGAACCAGAAACGCGACAGAAACTATATCAACTTTTTCCCCAGCGTATTCTTATCGAACCAGCTGGACACCAACAACGTGATCAACCTGTCGTACAGCCGCCGGATCGATCGCCCGAACTACCAGTCGCTGAACCCGTTCGAGTTTTACCTGGATCCGTACACGTTCCAACGCGGTAACCCGAACCTGAGACCACAGTACACACATTCGTTCCAGTTGGTACACGTTTACAAAAACGCATTCAACACGACGCTGGCTTACAGCCGTATCAAGGATATGATCGCCGACGAATTGCCTCAGCAGATCGCTTCGGAGAACAAAACGTTCGTAACATCGGATAACCTTGACAATCAGGACAATGTAAGCCTTACCATTTCCTTCCCGATTCCGGTGACTAAATGGTGGCAAGTGCAGGCGAACTTTACGGGTGTGTACAACCATTACAAGTCATATTACCTGGAAGAACAGCTGGAAATCAAGCAGACATCCTGGAATATGTATGCCAGCAATCAATTTACCATAGGCAAAGGATGGTCCGCAGAGCTCTCGGGATGGTATAATAGCAGACAGTTCTACGGATTGTACGCAGCCCGCCCGATGGGAATGATCAATGCGGGTTTGCAAAAGAATATCCTGAACAAAAAAGGAACGATCCGCTTGAATGTGAACGATATCTTCTGGACCAACCGCTTCAACGGTAAGGCTGTTTATAAGGATATCGATTTCAAAGTACGTTCCGAATGGCCTAGCCGCCAGTTCAGATTGACCTTCACTTACAACTTCGGTAACCAGAATGTGAAGGGAGCCCGCCAGCGCAACACCGGGTCGGATGATTTGCAGAAACGCGCAGGAGGCAATTAAGAGTGGAATTCCGGTCGAACGAGACCAGTGTTCATAAATTAGTTAGGTTTGTTATGCAGAAAATCCATCCCGCGATGTGCGGGATGGATTTCTTTTTTGATATAAACCTAATAAGTGAAGTGCTTATGCTTGAAGCGCCGCAACACCCGGAAGCACTTTACCTTCCATATATTCGAGCAATGCACCGCCACCGGTTGAAACATAGCTTACGCGGTCGCCGTAACCTGCATTGTTGATCGCAGAAGCTGAGTCGCCGCCACCGATCAGTGAGAACGCGTCGTTGTCTTCGGTTACCGACACGACCGCCTCAGCGATTGCATTGGTTCCTTTCGCGAAGTTCGGAAACTCGAATACGCCCATTGGGCCGTTCCAGAGTACGGTTTTCGATTTCTTAATGATATCAGAGAAAATCTCGGCAGTTTTAGGACCGATATCGAGACCTTCCCATTCGTCAGGAATGTTACCAGCCTCTACCACCTTGCGATCTGCGTCGTTAGAGAATTTATCAGCGATTACCGTATCCACCGGCAATACCAAATTGATACCTTTTGCTTTTGCTTTTTCGATCAATTCGAGTGTCAAATCCTGCTTATCGGCTTCGAGCAACGACTTACCGATGCTTCCGCCTTGTGCTTTAGAGAATGTATATGACATACCGCCGCCGATAATGAGGTTATCTACCTTATCCAGCAGGCGTTCGATGATCAGGATTTTGTCGGAAATTTTCGCACCGCCCATGATCGCCGTGAAAGGTCTTTCGGAATGTTCCAGAAGACGCTCGGCGTTATCCAGCTCCGCCTGCATTACATAACCGCAAACTTTATCCTTAAAGAATTTACCGATTACGGCTGTGGAAGCGTGCGCGCGGTGTGCGGTACCGAATGCATCCATTACCCACACATCACCCAGTTTCGAAAGCTTCTCAGCGAACTCTTCGTTACCTTTTTCTTCTTCTTTATAAAAACGCAGGTTTTCGAGCAACAGAACTTCTCCCGGTTGCAATGCAGCGGCCAGCTCCGTAGCGCTTGCGCCGATGCAATCGTCGGCAAACTTCACTGTCTTTCCGAGGATCAGCGACAATGGGTTTACCAGATGTTTCAGGGAATACTTTTCGGTAGGACCGTCCTTCGGGCGACCCAAGTGTGACATTAAAATGACGGAACCGCCGTCATTAAGAATCTTGCTGATTGTAGGAATGGTCGCACGGATACGCGTATCGTCCGTGATCTCAAATTTTTCATTAAGCGGGACATTGAAATCCACGCGAACCAGGGCTTTTTTCCCTGAAAAATCATAAGAATCTAATGTTGTCATGGGCAGGTAAAATTGTTTTCCATAGAGAGCAAATGTAAATCAATTTCTTAATTATATACTATGCTTTTCAGAAAAGGCGGCGCGCATAATAGCTATAATCCTATTTTTACCTTTCATTTTTCTATAAAAACAGGAATTAACCAAATTTTAATATAAACCATCCCGCACCTGCCGGCATCGCACTTTTCACCAGCCGAAACTTCCATTCGCTCTTTCACTCATTCGCTCATTCAAAATTGAACATTCACTCATTCACTCATTCACTCATTTCTTTTAATTTCGGTAACTTTATTTCTTCATCAGCTAAAAAAGTAACCGTTTTGTCCGCCGAGTTGACCGATCCGTACGCCCAGGAACAAGTGTTCCCCACGGATTTACCCCCCAAGTACTATCTCGAATATTTCAATTACGTGCTCGCCTTCGTACGCAAGCGCTACGCGCACATCCTGCACGAGAGCGAGCTGGAATTTCTGGACAATTACGAGTCGCTTTCGGAAGACGCGCAATGCCTGTTCATCCGTTTCAGCAACCGCAGCAAATCGTTCTTCCGCACCAACAGCCTCTCCTATTCCGAAATCGGGGACATGGCTGCAGTGCTCACGGAACTGCTCGAACGCGACTTCATTGAAACGCTCTGCGAAGCGCACGAGAACCGGTTCGGGGAAGTCATCGATCTTTTCACTAAACCTGAATTGCTGGAAGTTACGAAGCTGCTTGAACCCGACGTAATGCCGTCCAAAAGCATCAAGAAGCCTGATCTGGTGCGCTGGTTGCTGCATGAATACGATTTTGCGGTGCTCTGCGAGGTGCTCGGCGAAATGGAGCCGGTGGTGAAAGTGTCGTTCGAAGCGGAGGTAATGCTGATGAAATTCCTGTTCTTCGGCAATCGCTATGCCGATATGACGGAGTTCGTCGTCCGCGACCTCGGGCATGTACGGTTCCAATCATTTGATGAGCAGTACCTTTCCATTCAGTTCGACACGCGAAAGGACGCCGATGATACACTGATGGTCTCCTTAATGAAGGAAACTTTCGACATCATCAAGCAGGATCTGCCGCCGGAGGAAATTTACGACTGGTTTATGAACTGGCAGGCCGCGAGTGGTACCGGGCTTAGCCATAAGGCATTACCTTCTTTCAATTCATTGATATTAAAGGTAAGTGCCTGGCTGGAACGCAAGAAAATGCTTTCCCAGGCATTAACCATTTACCAGCTTACCAACGACGCCCCCGCCCGCGAGCGGCGCGTACGACTGCTTTATAACCTCGGCGAAATCGACGAAGCATTAGCGTTGTGTGAGGAAATATCCGAAAGCCCGCAGAATGCAGACGAGCGCTTTTTCAGCCTGGATTTTTATGAGAAAATCAAAAACAAAAAAGCCCGGACCGTCAAAAGGACGACCCAGGCTTTGAAGGCTGCCGAGGCTATCGAAGTACCGATTTCCTATCGGTTCCGGGTAGAATTCGGCGCGATAACCTATTACCAGGAGCAAGGTTATAATGCATTTTTCAGCGAAAACGAGCCGTGGCGGGCATTGTTCGGGCTGCTGTTCTGGGATATTATTTATGATACCAATGTGCAGACGATCCACAACCCGCTACAACGCATTCCGTCCGACTTCTTCCTGCCCGACTTCTATTTCAAACGATCGGAACAATTGAAGGAACGGCTCGCCGCCGCGCACTCGCGCGAGATCATCGACGAGCTCGTTACACAGACATTTGCCGACAAATATGGCATCACCAACGTACTTGTGCCATGGTATGAAGGCGCATTGGATAAGGTATTAACATTGACTTCCCTTCTCAGCCCCGAGAAAATCCACAAGATCATGCTCGAAATGGCGCTGAACCTGCGCGAAAACACCCGCGGCTTCCCCGATCTGCTGGTTTGGAATGACGACGATTATGCATTCATCGAAATCAAATCCCCTACCGACCACCTTTCATCGCGGCAGCTGCATTGGCAGCATTTCTTCGCCGAGCATGGTGTGCAGAGCCGGATCGTGCGCGTGAACTGGATCAAAGAAGACATTAGTCTAATGTAAACTCTGCTGTTACCGGCAAGTGATCCGACGCATATTGCTCGTCGATCACCTTTGTATTGCTGCTTTTGAGTTTGCTGCCCTGCTTGTGCATGATAAAATCGATAGTCTTTTTCGGTGCTTCTACCGGGATCGTCGGCTTGCAATCGGTGCAGGAACGGGTGAAATATTTATCAAAATAGGCGATTACCGGGCTTTCGGGCGTGGCATTGAAATCGCCGCCGAGGATCATCGGCAATTCCGTTTCGCCAAAATGCTTCATGATGGTTTCCGCTTGCAGTAAGCGGTTCGGCTCTTTCAAACCCAAATGCGTGCTGGCGAAGATGAGTTTGCGGTTATCGGGCAATTTCACGGTCACCGCGGCGATGGCACGGTCTTCCTCTTTCAACTCCGGGCGGATCGGCAATGCAAACTTCGCTGAGTCCACAATCGGGAATTTCGTCAGAACCGCCACGCCGTAATCGCCGCCCTGGTGGTCGATCGCTTTGGAAAAATAAAACTTCATGCCCGTGAGCGCGGCCAGTTGCTGTGCCTGATTCTTGCCTTTGCCGGAACGTTCGGTATTCACGTCGACTTCCTGCAATGCCACAAAATCCGGTTTTTCGGCATTGATCACCTTTGCAATGGCCTCCACATCAATTTTATCACCTGCCGACGGCGGGTTACAGTGGTGGATATTGTAGGTCATTACTTTGAAACGCTGCTTTTTAGCAGGCTGATCGGGCAACGTACCGGCTAGCACGTTGACGGACAAGAGAATGAACAGTGGAAAGAGATACTTTTTCATCGGTGGTACGAAGATTAAGGTTAATAATGCGCCAAAAATAGGTTGAAAACCAGAAATAATCCCGCCTGCTAACCTGTTTGGGTTTATCATCCCATCAAATCTCGACCCGAAGGGCATTTTTCATTATCATTACACATTCATTAACAATCCTCGCTTCATGAAGCTCAGAAAACTCCTATTCGCTGCGGCCGCGCTTACGGGCCTCGGCGTCGCGCATGCGCAAACCAGGCCGGAGGATGTGAAAAGTTTCACGCTCGCCAACGGCATGAAATTCCTCGTCCTGGAAGACCATTCCATCCCCACCGCCAACATGTACCTTTTCTGGAAGGTCGGCTCGCGGAACGAAGTCCACGGCATTACCGGTCTCTCCCATTTCTTCGAACACATGATGTTCAACGGTTCCAAAAACTACGGCCCGAAGCAGTTCGACCGCGTGATGGAAGCCAACGGCGGTTCCAACAATGCGTACACGACCGAAAACGTGACGGTCTACACCGACTGGTTCCAGAAAGACGCATTGGAAACGATATTCAAACTCGAATCCGACCGCATCGGCCACCTCACCATCGACCCTAAAATGGTGGAGAGTGAACGCGGCGTGGTGCTTTCCGAACGCAGTACCGGGCTGGAAAACAGCAATTACCAGCTCATAGGCGAGCAAGTACAGTCCGTCGCATTCCAGGAGCATCCCTATATGTTCCCGGTGATTGGTTTTGAATCCGACATTAAAAGCTGGACGCAGTCGGACCTGGAAAACTATTTCAAAACTTACTATTCGCCCAACAATGCGACTGTTGTGATAGTGGGAGACATAAAGTTTGATGAAGTAAAAAAACTGGCAGACCAATACATGGCGCCGCTTCCCGCGCGGGGCCTGCCGCCGAAGATCCGCACCGTGGAGCCGCAGCAGAATGGCGAACGCCGCGTGACTACTTACAAGGATATTACCACGCCGAATTTGCTCCTCGCTTACCACGTCCCGGAAACCGCCCATGCCGATTACTACGCGCTGGATTTATTCAGCAGCCTGCTCAGCTCGGGCAATTCATCCCGGCTGGTGAAATCGCTGGTGATGGATACGACCATCGCTTCCAGTGTATCCACCGGGCTCGATAATGGCTTCGACCCTACCTTGTTCGCCGTTTTTGCCGTGGCGGGAGATAATGTTTCAGCTGCAGACCTCGAAAAAGCCATTGAAAAACAGATTGATATGATCATTCAGAATGGCGTCACCGAATCTGAATTGCAGAAGGTAAAAAACCAGAAGCTGATGGAACTCTATCACACGCTCGAAACCATCAACGGAAAAGCCAACAGCCTCGGGACTTATGAGGTGTTTTTTGGTGACTATAAAAAGATGTTCGAAGCTCCCGAGAACTACAAGAAGGTCACCGTGGACGACATCAAACGCGTTGCAGCGCAGTACTTCACGGAGCGCAACCGCACGGTAGGATACCTGCTTCCTGAAAAATCGAAATAACAGCCATTCAAATTCAAATTGGAATGAAAAATATCATCCTTTTGGTACTCGCGCTGTGCGCATTCGCGGCCAAGGCGCAGAATAATTTCAAAGTACCTCCTTACGAGACATTCAAACTTAAAAACGGGCTGACGGTTTATCTCATGGAGCAGCATGAGGTACCGTTGATCAACGTCTCGGCCGTATTCGACGCCGGTGCAATCAACGACGGCCAAAATTATGGCCTCGCCAGTCTGACGGCCGACGCATTACTTTTCGGAACGCAGAAATACACGAAAGCGCAAATCGAGGAAATGACCGATTATGTCGGCGCAAGCCTATCTACCTATGCCTCGAAAGACAATGCGGGCCTCGCTGCATCATTCGCAGTAAAAGACCAGGAGAAGCTTTTTGAGCTGATCCAGCAAGTGCTTATCCATCCGGTTTTCGATGCGACCGAATTTGATAAACACAAACAGCGGACATTGCTCGAACTCGCCCAGGCGAAAGAAAGCCCGCGTTCGGTAATGGGCAACTATTACAATGCATTCCTGTTCGGTAACTTTCCTTATGCTACGCCTACAACGGGCAGTAAATCTACGGTGGAGAAAATCGATGTGGCGGCCGTGAAGGCATTTTACCAAAGTAATTACACTACTGGAAAAGGAGCTATTTCGATCGTCGGTGATTTTAAGGCCGCGGATATGAAGAAAAAAGTGACCGCATTGTTCGGCGATTGGAAAACAGCGCCTGCCAGAATGGTGAAACGCGTGGCGCCCAATCTGGAATTTGATAAAGCCCGCGTGCTGCTCGTGAACAAGGACGACGCCCGCGAAACCACATTCATGATCGGCGGCAAGGGTATCGATTACAATTCGCCGGATTACGTACCGGTAGTCGTGATCAACACCATTCTCGGCGGCCGGTTTACATCGTGGCTGAATGACGCATTGCGCGTAAACTCAGGCCTGACGTATGGTGCAGGAAGCCGTTTTACCCGCTACAAATATGCAGGCACATTCGGGATCAGCACATTTACCAAAAACTCGACCACCATTCCGGCAATCGATATGGCGCTGAGCGTGCTGGACAGCCTTCACAAACACGGCATTAATGAAGAAATCCTCGCATCCGCGAAGGCGTATGTGAAGGGCGATTTCCCGCCGGATTACGAATCTGCCGGCGCATTGGCGAGGCTGTTGACGGATATGTTCACCTACAATTTTGACGAAAGTCTGATCAATACGTTCCAATCCAAAGTGGACGGGTTGACTATCGCGCAGGCAAAGAACATCATCGCGACCTATTTCCCGAAAGACAAGCTGCAATTCGTACTCGTGGGCAAGGCCTCGGAGATCAGGGAGCAGGTAAAAAAATACGGCGAGCTGAGCGAAAAGCAGATCAAGGCCGACGGGTTTTAGTATATCAATCACAGTATTACCTTTTGGCAATACCTATCTAAAACTATCAACGAAATGACGATGAAAAAACTAATCGGTCTGGGCTGTCTGGCGGCTGCATTGCTGGGCGGGAGTGACCTTTTTGCGCAAGGTAAGCCGGTTTACACGGCGCCGATCGGCTTGCAGGCTTATACTTTCCGCGGCAGCTGGGGCAAGGGCATCGAAGCGACGCTCGATACCATCAAATCCCTGGGCGTTACTGAAATGGAAGGCGGCCCGATCGCCGGCATGACCACCGAGGAGCTCCGCAAGCAGCTCGACAAACGCGGTATCGCCATGCGTTCCATCGGTGCCGACTACAAAAAGCTCAGCGAAAGCACCGCGCAGACTATTAAAGATGCCAAAATCCTCGGCGCGAAATACGTGATGGTGGCCTGGATTCCTCACGAAAAAGGCAATTTCAACCTCGAAACCGCGAAAAAAGCAGTAGCCGATTTCAACAAAGCCGGAAAAGAACTGAAAGCGGCCGGTATTTCGCTTACCTACCATAACCACGGCTACGAGTTCGTGCCTTACGAGGATGGTACGTTGTTCGACTACATTGTCAAAAACACGAATCCCGAATACGTCAATTTCGAAATGGACGTTCTCTGGACTGCATTTCCGGGACAAGATCCGGCAAAACTTCTTTTAAAATACCCGACAAGATGGAAGCTGATGCACCTCAAAGACTTGAAGAAAGGGGTGAAAGGCGATCTCTCCGGTGGCACACCCACCACCAACGACGTGGCACTGGGAACCGGCCAGATCGATATTGCCGCGACTCTAAAAGCCGCGAAGAAAGTAGGGATCAAGCATTACTTTATCGAGGATGAGAGCCCTTCGTATTTGAAGCAGATTCCTGTGACGATTGCTTATATTAAGAGTGTTAAAGAATAGCCAAACAGCACCCGGCTAAACCTGACCAAACCTGACAACACCTGACCATTAATGACTTCGTCGTCATTTGTAGTCAGGTGTTGTCATTTTTAGTCAGTTTGTTTCAGGTTACCAACCTGGATTTTGCCGTAACGTCGGCGTGCGCTGCAACTCGTCCTGCATAATCGGGAAGAGGTAATGCCTCGGCGTTACGAAAACCCGGCTTTCCACGAAATAGCGCTGCATCCGGTATTTTTTGCCGTCTACTTCAATCTTGCCGTTCGGGTCTTCAACGGGTTTCATACCATTGATCATCCGCTGCGTTTTCGGATAAGGCCAGTAGCCTTGCGAACGCTGCTCGTTGGTCGCGCCCGCGCTTTGCCACGCCTGCTCACGCGCGAGCTCTTTTTGCGAACTCGCTTCCAGATACAGTCGCGATGACCAGATCCGGTTGTTTTCGTAGAATAGCTCTACCCTTCTTTCGCGTTTGATATACTCGTCCATTAACGATTTACTGGTTTGCGCCTCGGTCGGGATCGGTGCCATGAATGAGCGCTTTCTTACGTCGTTCAGCATTTGGTAAATCTCCGCATTAGGGCCGGCCGATTCATTAACGGCCTCTGCATAAATGTAAATGAACTCCGGCAAGCGCCACACCGGCGGGCCGCTGATCGCAAAGCTCTTGTCGCGGTTCCATGATTCGCGCAGGATTTTACGCAAAAAATAACCTGTTGTAGAAGAATTGGAAGCACCGATCTTGTCTGCACCGGTGGCGGTATTGATCAACTTTCCTTTAAATGTAGAACCGTGATACACGATGTCGCGATAAAAACGTGGGTCTCGTTTCACGCTTTCGTAAGGGTTACCATCGTCATATCCATCGGTTTTGGCGCGGGTGCCGTATACCGGATAACCGAAACCATTCGGCGCAATGTATTCATATTCATCCACCTGCTCCTGAACCGGCATCTGACGGGAACTTCCACCCCAGCTTGGCGGGTAAATATCGCCCTGCCAGTTGTTGTCCTTGTCGCGGGTGACGAAGAAAACGGCCTCGTTCTGGAAAGCCTGCATGTCATGGTACAAGTCCCAAAGCCGCGCGGGCACTTTGGAATTATTGTTATTGTTCCCCGCATCGTCGCGAAAGTCGGACGCGTCGTGCCCCTGGTAGAGACTGTACCGCTGCCGACCATCCACCTTAAAATCAATGACCGCCTTGGCTGCTTCCTTGGCTTTCACCCAGCGATCGACATTGTAGGCATATTCCGCGGCAAACTGGCGCGTGTCATTCGGGAAAGTACCGCCGTTCCACATCGGGGTGGCAGCCATCCAGGAAATCATCGCTTTCAGGCCCAGGCAGGCACCTTTATCCACCCGGCCAAAGTCCGCACCGCCCCAGCTGCCCGGAACCAATGCAAATGCCGAATCGCAATCCTGTTTGATTTTTGCCGCAATAGCATGGAAAGATTCCTGTTTGAAATCCATTGCGTCGGTGGGCTGGATAGTGTGGGTAACATACACCACCTCCCCGTACATGCGCGCGGCCAGGTAATGGAAGTAGGCGCGCATGAAGTAGGTTTCGCCCAGGCGCTTGTCGAGGTCGCCGGCTTGCAGCGGGTTATCGGGTGTGTTGTATTTCCTTACCCCTTCCAAAATCACATTGGCCTTGCGAATGCGGGCATACAGATCCCACCAGTACTGTCCGCGGCTACTGCGGTCGGGCATGGCGTTCGGGTTCCAGTCTCCGGTATTGAACTTGTTCGTAAGGCTTCCCTCCGCCGTCGAACCCTCCGCCTCGTCGGTTACAGGCGCAGATGAAAAGTGCGAGAAAAAGACCAGCGGGCTATTCGAACCTTTGGCGTTATCGTACAGGTCGGTAACCAACTGGTTCATTTTATTGTACCGGGTAAAAACCTGCTCGGCGTCTACCTGATCGTCGGGTTTGCGATCGAGGAAGTCCTGCTGGCAGCCCGACAATACGACCAGGCCGAATGCGATACTCGTAAATATTTTTGTGGTATTCATAAAAGTCAGGTTAAATCAGAATGAAATGTCGACGCCAAAATTCACCACCTTCTGGATCGGGTACCAGTCGCCTGAACCCTCGCGGGTCTCG
This sequence comes from Dyadobacter jiangsuensis, assembly GCF_003014695.1. Classification (GTDB taxonomy): domain Bacteria; phylum Bacteroidota; class Bacteroidia; order Cytophagales; family Spirosomataceae; genus Dyadobacter; species Dyadobacter jiangsuensis. Next base: position 281,435 of record NZ_PYAS01000010.1, read on the forward strand.
GGGTCCATATCCACATCTTTGAGCCCGTCCCAGGTGAGCAGGTTCATGCCCTGCACGTAAATGCGGAAGTTGTCGATACCGATCTTTTTGATCGCCGTTTTCGGCAGATTGTAGCCTACCTCCACTGTTTTCAAACGGATGTATTTCGAATTATACAAAAACAGGCTGCTGCTATTATTCTTGTTGTTGCTGTGATCGCCGAAATGCAGCGCCGGGTAGGTAGCGGTAGCGGCGGTCTCTGGTGTCCAGCGTTTGAGGTGCATCGGTTTCACCTTACCATATTTATCCTGGGCAAAAAGCGGGAAGTCGTAAACCGCCGCGCCGGAAAGTTGCACGGATGCCCGCGACGCTCCCTGGAACAATGCGCTGAAATCGAAATTCTTGAAGCGCCCTCCCACCGGCAAGCCGAACATCAGCTCCGGGTTACGCGGGTTGCCTACGGCTGTGCGGTCGCCCAGATCGTCGATTTTGCCATCGTTGTTCAAATCCTTGTACACCACATCCCCCGGCCGCAATGTACCGAACGACTGGAACCCGCTGCCGTTGTTCATCGCATTCAGCTGATTGGCCTCTTCCTGGTTCGCCACGAAACGGTCGAAAAGGTAGTCAAAATGCTCGTCGATGCGCTTGCCAGTGTTAGCCCTGCCGGGTGAGGCATAAGGAATCTCATTCATGAAAATGATCTTGTTACGGGCAAAAGTCATATTCGGACGAACAAAATAGGTAAAGTCTTTGCCAATACTGCCCGTCCAACCGATCTCGAAATCGAAACCTTTGTTATTCACAATACCCGAGTTCAGGAACGGCGCGTCTTTGCCGACGATATCGGGGAAGCCCAGCTTGTTACCGCCACCCATGTTGGTGATAATGTCGTAGCGGTGCTCGCGGAACAGATCGAGGGTCAATGTGAGACGTTTCAGGAATGTCGCGTCGATACCGATATTGGTTTTGCGCGCTTTTTCCCAGGTCAGGTTCGGATTCGCCAGGTCACCTTCCGACAGGAAACCGCCGGCACCCGATCCGAAGTTATCCGTACCAAAATTGTAATCGCCATCGCGCCGTCCGAAATATTGCAGGTAAATGAAGCGCTTGTCGTCGGGGATCTTGTCGCTTCCCACCAAACCGAACGAGCCGCGGATTTTCAGGTTGTTCAGCCAGTTTTGGGTATTGGTCATGAAACGCTCTTTGGTAAGCACCCAGCCAGCCGCTACCGATGGGAAGAAACCGTAGCGCTTGCCCTTCGCAAAGTTTTCCGATCCGTTATAAGCAGCGTTCACTTCCAGCAAATAGCGGTCGTCGTACCCGTAGGTAGCGCGGGCGGTCACGCCCTGGTAACTGAACGGCACCTGGTTGTTGATAACTCGCTTCGACCGGTTGAAAAGTACCATTCCCGTTACATCATGCAGCCCGAAGTTGCGCATGTAATCGAGCTTGGCCTGAAAATAGGCACGGCTTTCATTGTTATTGTTGTTATACCCATTCCCGATCGTCTGATCGATATTGTACTTGTTCCCGGATTTGTACGCGCCGGTGTAATGCCCGGGTGTACGGTAAATGTCGCTTCCGGCAGTCGGTACAAACGTCGCATAGCCCGGATATTCGCGATAACCCTCCGAATAGGTGCCCACCTTGCGGTCGATCCAGCCACCGTCGTTGGCGTCGTAGGAGAACATCCCTTCTATGGCCAGACCTTTGGTGATGAAATTCAGCTTGTGGCCCAGCGAGAATGAACCATTGAGATAGGTATTCTTCTCATTCAAAAAACCGGTACGGCTCAGTTCACCCAGGATGTTAAAACGGTAAATCTGGTCGCCATACAGCATTCCGAGCGGGTTATTGGCCTGGAAAACCTTGTTTGCGGGATCATCATTCTGTTCCACAACGATCGGCAGGTACGAAGGCTGGGTATTGGCCAGCTCTACAATCCGGGCGGCAGTTGTTCCCGGCGCATTGCGGTCGGTAATGCGGGCCCCGAGGTCAAGTTTAGCGTAAAAATTGTCCGTGATGTCGATATCAATGTTCGACCTGAAGTTATAACGCTTGAAAACCGCCTGGGTATTGTTAGCTGTCAGATCGGTATGGCGGTAGTTACCATCCTGCTGGAAGTAGTTGGCCAGGACGAAATACCTGGCCCTCAACGATCCACCGCTAATAGATAAACTGTAATCATGCTGCACACCCGGCTTGAATGCATAATCGAAATAATTCCAATTATAGCCCAGCCCGTCGGAGTTATCCCCTTTTGCCTTGCGGAAATCGGCAATGGCCTGATCCGAGAACAGGTTCAGTGTCGCCGGGTCGGCATCCGGGTTGTCGTTTCTTCTTGCTTCGTTATAAAGCATCGCATAGTCCGCCGAGCCAAGGTAGGTCGGGAATTTCACAGGGTTATTCACCCCTACCGAAGCCTTGAAGTTCACAGTAGCCTTATCCTGTACTTTTCCGCGCCGGGTGGTGATCAGGATTACCCCGTTGGCACCGCGCACACCATAAGGCGCCGTGGCCGAAGCGTCTTTTAAAATCGTAAATGTCTCGATCTCCGAAGGTGCCAGGTAATCCATGCTCCGTTCGAGACCGTCGATGATCACGATCGGCGCTTTGTTTCCGTAAGTAGCGGTTCCGCGGATAAAAATATCGCTGCGGTCCACGCCCGGTTCGCCACCGCTGAACTGGTTCGCAAATAATCCGGGTAACCTTCCCGCTAATGCATTGGTAATGCTGGCTGTCGGGCTTTGCTTCAAATCCTCTGTGGTAATGGTCGCGATAGAACCCGTGATAGTCGCTTTGCGCTGCGCGCCGTAACCTACGATCACGATCTCTTCCAATCCATTCAAATCCTCTTCCAGCTGGATGCTGAGCGTCGTTTGAGCTCCCACGGTCTGCTCTTTTTTCAGATAACCAATAAAAGAGACCACCAGGATATCGCCGGCCTCCGCTTCTACCGTAAACTTCCCGTTCACATCGGCTGAGGTACCTTTGTCGGTGCCTTTCACGATTACCGTGGCTCCTGGCAGCGGATTCCCCTTCGCATCGGCGACGGTACCGGTAATTTCCCGGATAACCGTCTCGGGCATTACCGGCATCTTAATGCCCGGCACGGGGCCCGCCCCGTCGTTCTCTTCCTTTTTGTAGATCGCGATTTGCTTACCTATTACCTTATACGTCAGGTCTGTTCCTTTGAGCGCAGCGTTCAGGATCGCCGGCACGGTTTCGTTTTTCAGGTTGAGGTTAATATTGATGCCCTGTTTTTCCGAAAGAAGGTCATTCCTGTAAAGTATTCGATAGCTGGTTTGTTCCTGAATTTGCCTGAACAGCGTTTCCAGATTTCCGTTCCGGATTTTGACATCCATCCTGCTTTTCTGGGAATACCCCGTTGCATGCACGCTCATCATCCCGATCCATAACAGCATAACTGTCAGTTTCATGATTCTCAGCAGTTTTGATGGGTGCAATTCTCCCAAAGGGCAATACCCTTTCTGATCAAATTTTTTCATAAATTTGATTCGACTTTTGTTAATACAATGGTTTAAGGATCACTTGCTTGCCGGCAAGTGTGAAGATTCGGGAAACGTTGCCGCGTTTCCCGTTTTTTATGGTTTGATAGTGCTTTCCTCCAATACGTACCTCCTTTCGTTAGGTTGTTGTTTGTAATTGAGCCCTGTGGTTACCGAGAGCCCTTTCAATACATCGCGGACGTCTTCTTGCAGATACAGCGATCCGTCAAATGTGACGCCAGCGAGCTTCGGTTGTTTTAGTTCAATTTCTACCCGGTAATACCTTGCTACCTTTCTCAAAATCTCGGCCAGGGGCGCGGTGTTCAGCCATAGGGAGCCATCCTTCCACGACACATACTCACGCACATCTACCTGTTGTGTCTGTAATGTAGCCCGCCCCTGGTCGAAAACAGCCCGCGTGCCCGGCGTGATTTTCGTTTTCTTGGAGCCGAACAATGCCTGCCGCTGTGTCGTAAGCTCTACGCTGCCCTTGGTGAGCACTGTGGCCGTGTAAGGGTCGTCGTCATAGGCACTTACGTCAAACTCTGTCCCCAGTACTTTCACTTCCATGTCTTTGGTATGCACGTAAAAAGGCGCATCCGCCGCGTGAGTGACCGAAAAGTACGCCTGCCCTTCGAGGTACACCTCGCGCTGGCCTTTATTGAAATGCGACGGATAAACCAGCTTTGAGCCGGAGTTCAGCCAAATACGCGTCCCGTCGGAAAGCGTCAGCACCGACCGCTTGCCGTAGGGCACAATCAATGTATTAAACTGCTGATCCCCGGCCACCTGCTGGCCTATTGTCGATGAAGAGTCAACCTGAATAAGTGCGCCGTTCTCTTTGTAAACCACACTGGAATTTTCTTTTCGCAGGCTCACTGATCGTTTGTCGGCCAGGATGAGCTGAGTTTCGTCCGCGGAAACCTTTGAGTTTGCAGCTACATTTTGCATTACACGTGCCGAATCCTCGTAAAAAACGAGGTAGCCCACGCCGGCCAGCAACAACAGCGTCACCGAAGCCGCCGCAGCAATCCAGAACGTATTGAATGATCTTTGTTTCCTCTGGGAGATCGTTTCACCTACCTGGTTCCAGAGTGCATCCTTTTCATCGGGAGAAAAGGTTTCGTTACGGAGGGTTTTGAACAGCAACTTCGCCCGTTCGCCGGCTACTCTTTCCTCTTCGGTCAGATGCTCGGGATCCGGGATCGGTTCCTGTTTGTTAATCTTTCTTTTCATGGAAGCGCGCTTGTTTAAACTACAAGAGCGCGGTTAGTGATAGATATAGACTTCTGAAAGGAATTATTTTAACAAAAAACAGAAAATATTTTCTTAACAACACATTATCAACAAGATAGCTCCAAATTCAAGTTTTCCTCGCAGCTGTTTGAGAGCCCGGTATACGAAAGTGCGGCAGGTAGGGACGGAAATCTGCATGATCGCGGCGATTTCGTCATAATCGAGGTCCTGGTGGTAACGCAGATACAATATCTCCCGCTGGCGGTCGGGAAGCAAGTTGATCTCGGCGGCAAGGTGTTGCAGCGTTTCCAGCTCCTTTTCGCTGAGAATCAGTTCTTCTTCAATACTGAAACTGAATGTGTTGATCGCCAGTGAATCTTCGGTATCCCAACGGTCAAATCGCAGCATCGACGATTTCCGGTGCGCCAGATGCAGCTTCCGGCGAAGTGATTTGAGGAGGTAGAATTTCACAATGGCATCCCGGGCCAGGTTTTTCCGGTAGCCGTGCAAATCGATGAACAAATCGTGAATACAATCTTTCAGAAGGTCCCGGTCGGTGCTATACCGCATGCCAAATGCGTACAGCACGTCGGCGTACTGGTCGTAAAGGTCGCTAAACGCATCGGAATCGCCGGAAATGAAGCGTAGCCAGGTATCATGATCCGGGTTTGAATGTGTCATAGCGCAAAGGTCAATGCATATTTTCCCCAAAGCCTTTCTTGGAAATGGTTTTCCAAACGGGGGATTAAATTTAATGAGTATCTATGAAAGTTATCAAATATCTCCTGTTTCTTCTTCCTATTTTGATACCGCGCTATTTGGTATGACCTGCATGCTTGCCAAGTGCGCAGATACTTTTTACTTTGCATCAAAAAAGCAATCAACATGGAACCAGCACTATTGAATGAAGTCCCGTCGCTCGATTTGGCCGATTTTACATCGGGGGATGCCCAGCGGAAGGAGCAGTTCGTTAAGGACCTCGGCGCGGCATTTACCAACATTGGTTTTGTAGCCATTAAAAACCACGGGTTAAGCGATGCACTGCGCAATGATCTTTACGAAAACGTAAAGCAATTCTTTTCGCAGCCGGACGACGTCAAGAAAAAGTACGAGTTCCCCGAGTTGTTCGGACAACGTGGTTATATCGGCAAAGGCAAAGAAACCGCAAAAGGTTTCAAAGTCGCCGATTTGAAGGAGTTTTACCATGTAGGCCAGCCCGAGCCCGTTGGGCAGATGCCCTCGAATATCTTTCCGGAGGAGTTTCCCGATTTCAAGAAATATACGCTCGAAGTTTACCATACTTTCGAAAACACAGGCAAAACGCTGCTGCGCGCCATTGCCATCTACCTCGACCTTCCCGAGGATTACTTTGAGGACAAGGTTAAAAACGGCGACAGCCTGCTCCGTGCATTGCATTATTTCCCTATTCCCAACCCAGAACTGGTGCCGGAAGGCGCCGTAAGGGCGGCGGCTCACGGGGATATCAACCTCATTACATTATTAATGGGCGCCAGTGCCGAAGGCCTCGAAGTGCTGCGGCGTGACGGCGAATGGATCGCTATTACCGCATTACCCGACCAAATCGTCGTAAATGTGGGCGATATGCTCGACCGCCTGACGAACCATAAGCTCAAATCGACCATTCACCGCGTGGTGAATCCGCCACGGGAGAAAATGGGGACATCGCGCTATTCCATTCCGTTTTTTATGCACCCGCGTGCCGACATGGACCTGACCAGCCTCGAAAGCTGCGTTACTGCCGAGCAACCGAAGCTGTACACCGACATGACTGCGGGCGAGTTTCTCGATGAGCGTTTGCGGGAGCTAGGTTTGAAAAAATAAAAGTACCGCGGCTTGTCTTACCCACCCATCCGTCGATTTCGTTACATCATTTACCTGATGGACATCCTCCTGCTGTCGCTCACGGCATTCGGAGGACCGCAGGTACACCTGATGATGATGATCGAGCGGCTGGTACATAAGCGGCGATACGTTACCGAGGAGGAGTTACTTGAATTACAGGCGCTTTGCTCGATCCTGCCCGGCCCGAGTTCCACGCAGACGGTTACGGCAATAGGCCTCAAAATAGGCGGGCAACCGCTCGCCTACCTGACGTTGCTCGTATGGTCGCTGCCGGCGATGATCCTGATGACGCTTGCGGCAATCGGCATCCATTACCTGGAACGGAATGCGATTTCGCTGGACTTTACCCGGTTTGTGGGGCCAATGGCGGTCGCGTTCCTGATGTACGGCGCCTCTTCCATCGCCCGGAAGGTGATCCATAATACACAAGGCTGGACCCTTTTGGTCATCTCGACGATCCTTGCGTATATGTATCCGTCTCCGTATATGACGCCCGTGCTGATCGTATGCGGGGGTGTGGCAGCTTCACTCAATTTCAAGAAGCATGAAAAAATGGAGAAGGGCGAGATACGCATCAAATGGCGGCCCATTATCTTCTGGATTTCCGTGCTGATCACCGCCGCCATCATCGGTAAGATCACGAATTCATTGCCGGTAAGGCTTTTTGAGAACTTCTACCGGAACGGCAGTCTCGTTTTTGGTGGCGGGCAGGTGCTGATCCCTATTTTGTACAACGAATTTGTAGAGTTCAAGCACTACCTCACCGAACAGGAGTTCCTCGCGGGCATGGCACTCACGCAGGTTGTACCGGGGCCGGTATTCTCCATCGCCACGTTTGTCGGAAGTGTTTCACTCCAATCCAATGGTTGGTTTGGGCAGATTGTCGGCGGGTTTGTGGCAACCGCCGGGATCTTCCTGCCGGGCACTTTCTTCATCTTTTTTGCTTACCCTTTCTGGGACCAGCTGAAACGCTACCGCGGCATCCGCGCTTCCCTAGAAGGTATCCACGCCGCCAGCTGCGGCCTCACCATCGCCGCCGCGATCTCGCTCTTTCAGCCGATGACGACCAGCGTCCAATCCGTTGCAACCATTATCGTGACGCTGCTTGTCGTCGCATTCGGGAAAGTGCCCTCTTATTTGATCATTCTGGCGGGGTTGCTGCTGGGGTTGGTGTTTTGAAGGCGTTTTAGCCTGAGAACGGGAAAGGTTGTGTATATTTACTTATACTTCATTGCCGAACTTAACACGAAGGATATGCTTTTGGAACTCAATGATAAAGTTATCAGCAGCACAGGACTCACTGATGACGAACTAAGGATCGAGCTGGCCGTGCGTCTGTATGAAGATGGTAAAATTACGGTGGGACAAGGTGGCACCATGACCGGGCTGGGTAGCATTCGCTTCCAGCAGGAACTTGGAAAACGTAAAATTGCCTGGCACTACGATATAGAGGACTTCGAAGCAGATCTGGAAACGCTAAGAAAGCTTTCAAGTGATCGTAGTAAGTGACACTTCCGTTATCAGCGGACTTGTGCAATCGGGACATTTGCATGTTCTCCATGACCTTTATGAGAGAATAGTAATACCGAACCGAGTATATCTGGAATTGCAGGATTTAGATGTCGCATTCCGGAATAAGCTTGCATTAGACTGGATCGAAATCAGAGAAGTTTCAAGTGCTTCACTTTTGGACGAACTAACCGAACTTCTTGATCCGGGCGAGGCAGAAGCAATTGTGCTCGCGACAGAACTGCCCGCGGATTTACTTTTGATTGACGAAATAAAGGGCCGGGCCGTCGCTACGAAGATGGGATTATCTGTAATCGGGACTTTGGGTGCACTGGCAGAAGCAAAGAAGAAGAATTACATCACCGCCGTTAAGCCAGTGATTGATGTGTTAATAAACCAATGCGGGTTTTGGATCAAACCTAGCCTTGTTGAAAGAGTTTTAAAATCAGTAAATGAACAATATTAATACCAAGAATTAGCATTCCCAAATCCAATGACCAAACACCACCTAGCCCTATTTGCACTCCTTTTCCTCACAGCATTTACCAGTACAAAAGCCCAGATCAGTACTCCCCCGGGATTTTTGCAGAAAGACAGAACTAACGCGTCCCGGCAATGGGTCGATTCCGTTTTTGCGACGCTCACACCCGATGAGCGCATTGCACAATTGATTATGGTCGCGGCGGTGTCGGACACCAAACGGGCGTTGATCGATCCTAAGACCAGTAATCCGACGGCGGTGGAAAAGCTGATCCGCGAGAATAAAGTGGGCGGAGTAGTGTTTTTTCAGGGCGGACCCATGCCGCAGGCCCGGCTGACGAACTACTATCAATCCATTTCAAAAGTCCCGTTGCTGGTGGCGATGGATGCGGAATTCGGGCTGGCGATGCGGATCGACAGCACCGTTCGTTATCCGTATCAAATGACGTTGGGCGCCATTCAGGGCAATAATGAACTGATTTACCAAATGGGTGCGCAACTTGCGAAACAAGCGCGACGCCTTGGAATGCATATCAACTTCGCACCGGTGGCGGATGTTAATAACAACCCAAACAATCCGGTAATCAGCTTCCGATCGTTTGGGGAAAACAAATACAAAGTCGCGGAAAAAGCCGTAGCATACATGCGGGGCATGCAGGACAATGGCTTGCTCACCAGCGCGAAACACTTCCCCGGCCACGGAGATACGGGCACCGATTCCCATTACGACTTGCCGCTGATCTCCCATTCGACACAGCGGATCGATTCACTGGAACTATACCCCTTCCGGGCATTGATCGACAACGGATTGAGCGGCATGATGATCGCGCATTTGAGCATTCCGGCGCTGGACAAGACGCCCAACCTGCCTTCTACCCTCTCCAAACCGATTGTCAGTAAACTGCTTCGCGACGAGCTGGGGTTTGAAGGACTGATTTACTCTGACGCCATGAATATGAAGGGCGTAACCAAGTACTTCCCGGATGGCAAGGCAGATGCAATGGGCCTCGAAGCGGGCATGGACCTGCTGGAATTCACCGAAGACGTGAACAAATCCATCGCCGAGATCAAAAAGAGCATTGCCGAAGGTAAAATCACGCAGGCGGAGATCGATTACCGCTGCCGCAAGGTATTGGAAGCGAAAGCATGGGCAGGACTGAACCATTACAAACCGGTTGACCTCAATAACCTGTACGAAGACCTGAACCCCAAAGCAGCAGAGCTTACCAACCGGTTGCTTACTGAAAAAGCCCTCACAATACTGAAAAACGACAACAGCCTGCTGCCGCTGCGCGAGCTGGATACGCTTAAAATCGCTTCCATTTCGGTGGGAGCCGATACGGTTACTACATTCCAGAACACGTTGGGACTTTACACGACCATCGACCATTTCCAAATCCCCGCCAAAGCAACGGCTGAACAAATCGAAGCGGTACGCTCCAAATTGAATGCCTATAATCTGTTGCTTGTCGGCGTGCATTTGGGAAGCATTTCGCCTCGTACGAGTTATGGTCTTACCGAACCCATGAGCGCGGTTCTGCAAGAGCTGATCGCTAGTAAAAAAGCAGTGGTTTCCGTTTTCGGGAATCCATATGCTTTGAATAAAATGCCTAAAACCGATGATGCGAAAGCGTTGATCATGGCATACCAGCTTACACCTTACACACAGGATTTGTCTGCTCAATTAATATTCGGCGCTATTCCAGCCTTGGGCAAGCTGCCGGTGACCGTGAATGCGCAGTATCCTTACAATGCGGGTATCGAAACCCCGGCGCTGGGAAGATTGAAATATACCATTCCGGAAGAATTGGGGCTGGATTCGAAGGTGATTACTTCTAAAATCGATTCCATTGCCAATGCTGCCGTGACGCAAAAAGCGACACCCGGCTGCGTCGTACAGCTAGCGAAGGATGGCAAGGTGTTCTTCCGCAAAGCCTACGGCAAACATACTTACGAAGGTAACCATCCTGTAAAACTGACGGATTTATATGACCTGGCTTCGGTCACCAAAATTACCGCCTCCACGCTCGCATTGATGAGCCTTTGGGACGCGAAAAAGTTTGACCTGGATGCCACGATGAAGGATTATCTTCCCGATTTCGAAGGCTCCAACAAGGCCGACCTCCCATGGCGCCGCGTGCTCACGCATAGCGCACGTCTGAAAGCATTTATCGTGTTGTGGAAAGAGGCACAAAAGGCGGACGGCAGTTGGAAAAAGAAGACGTTCAGTACCAGGCAGTCCAAACGCTATCCTACTTCGGTCGTTGGCGATAGCTTGTTTATTTTCAAGAACTACGATAAAACGATTTTCAAATCGATCCGCGACTCTCCTTTGAATGAGAAAGAGGGCTACGTGTACAGCGACCTTTCATTCATTCTTTATCCTCAAATAGTAAAACGGTTGAGCGGAGAGAATTTTGAAGATTATATCAAAAACCACTACTACCACAAACTGGGAGCCAATACGCTTACTTTCAACCCGAAACGCTTTTACAAACTGGACGATATCGTACCTACCGAGCGCGACACATTCTTCCGTATGACGCAGCTGCACGGCCAGGTGCACGACGAGGCGGCGGCGATGCTGGGCGGACTAAGCGGTCATGCCGGGCTCTTCGGAACTTCTAATGATGTGATGAAAGTGTGGCAGATGTATTTGCAGGATGGCTACTACGGCGGCCAGCAGTTGCTGAGCAAAGATGCTCTGATCGAGTTCACACGTTACCAGTATCCGGAAGAAGGAAGCCGCCGCGGTATCGGGTTCGACAAGCCGACATTTAAATACACGGGTAATGCGCCAAGGTATGCGAGTCCGTCGAGTTTCGGACATACAGGCTACACGGGTATTATGACCTGGGCCGATCCGGCCTGGGGACTGAATTACGTCTTTTTATCGAACCGGGTGTACCCTACGCGGGAGAACAACAAGATCTCGACGATGAACATCCGTACGTCGATCATGGATGTGGTTTACGAGCAGCTTTTAAAAAAGTAACCCCGGTTACCCCACCGAACCCTGAACTTGCTACCTTTGTAATTCACACGAACGAGGCTATTATTATGTACTATCGGTTTGACAAGGAAAAAGCGTCCCGACGGCCCGGAATTACGCCGTTGAAGGAGGCTATCGATCAAATGCTCGATAGGTACAAGCTGCGTAACCGTTTCGACCAATCTTATGTGGTCGCACATTGGGACAAGATCATGGGTTCGGCCATCGCTACCCGTACCCAAAAAGTGTATATCAAAGACAACATTCTGTTCCTGCAAATCGAGTCCGCTCCGCTGCGCAACGAGCTTTTCCGCGCAAAAGGCAAGATCATCGAACTCATCAACCGCGAAATGGGGAGTGCGCTGGTACAGGATGTGATTTTTGTCTGACCCTTCCTGATTTCTTTCAACCGGAAAAATTTGTAATTTCAATTCTCAAAATCATTGAGAAACTATGACTACGTTGACCATCAAAACCGAAAAAGAAGAAGTTTTGAAAGCTGTGAGGGCGCTCTTACGGGATTTCAAGGTAGCATTTGAAGAGAAAGAAGAACAACCTTACGATCCCAAGTTTGTTGCGATGATCAAAGAGAGCGAACAGCAGGTAAAAGAAGGCAAAACAGTCAAATACGAAGCCGATACAAACCTATGGGATCTGGTAAATTCCAAATAGCATTTACCGAACAAGCAATCACACACTTATCATTCTGGCACAAATCCGGCAACAAGTCCATCATTAAGAAAATAGAACAGCTTATCGAATCTATCTCCAACACGCCGACGGAAGGACCGGGAAGCCTGAACTTTTGAAATATGAACTGGCCGGAAAATATTCCAGGAGGATTAGCCATGAACACCGTATTGTGTATGAGATTATTGACAAAAGGGTTTATATCCTTTCGCTGAAAGGTCATTACTAGTCGCTATTTTTGCTGCCCAAAACAAGCAATATCCGCAGCATTGCCTCATTTATCTGAATGAATCCAATCCAATTTCCTGCATTTTTGAAACCCGGCGACCGCGTCGGGGTTTTGGCTCCGGCCAGTATTGTGAAGTATGAAGACGTTGTTCCCGGCATCCGGTTGTTTACCGAGCAATGGGGCCTCGAAGTCGTTGAGGGGAAAACGCTGAGCACTTCATTTAATCAGTTTTCGGCTTCCGACGAAGACCGGCTGGCGGATATGCAGCAAATGCTCGACGATCCCTCCATTAAAGCCATTATCGCTGCCCGCGGCGGCTACGGCTGTTCCCGGATCGTGGATAACCTTAATTTTGATAAATTCCTCGAAAACCCGAAATGGATCGTCGGTTTCAGCGACCTGACGGCCTTTCTCGCGCGAACTTTCCAATTGGGCTACGCCAGCATTCATGCGCCAATGGCCAAAACGATTACGTGTGCCGGTGCAGAAGTGGCGGCTGAATCGCTGCGTCAAATGCTTTTCGGAGCATTACCAGGATATGAAATAGCCGCTCACCCATTAAACCGCGCAGGGCACGCGAGTGCACAAGTGGTAGGTGGAAACCTATGCCTGCTCGCGCATATGATCGGGTCAGAAACCGAGACGAATACGGATGGCAAGATCCTTTTTATTGAGGATATCAATGAGTATCTGTACAATCACGACCGAATGATGATCCAACTGAAACGGTCGGGCAAACTCGACAAGCTGGCCGGATTGGTCGTGGGCCAGTTTACAGATATGAAAGACAATAACAGTCCCACGTTCGGCAAAGATTCTTACGAAATTATCGCGGAGCATGTGGCTGGGTTCGACTATCCCGTCTGCTACGATTTCCCCGTGGGGCACGTAGGCGACAACCGTGCGATGGGTGTAGGCATGCAGGCGGCATTCAAGGTGTCGGAGCAGGCCGTAACGCTCCGCTTTCTATCAAATTCAACGGCTGTTTAGCTTAGAGACATGACAAATTTCAAGGACAAGGTTGTCTGGATTACCGGGGCATCGTCGGGTATCGGTGAGGCATTGACCATGGCTTTTGCCAAAGAAGGCGCCAAACTGGTGCTTAGCGCCCGTCGCCGTGAAGAGTTGGAAAGAGTGAAGAAGCAAACCGGATTGCCCGAAGCAGATGTGCTGATACTACCTTTGGATGTTACGCAATTTGAGCAGGCTAAGCCAGCCGCCGAACAGGTAATCGCCCGTTTCGGACAGATCGACGTGATGGTGCACAATGCAGGCGTCAGCCAGCGTTCGTACATCAACGACACCGACCTGGAAGTTTACCAGAGCCTGATGAATGTGAATTTTTTCAGTACGGTAGCACTTACAAAAGCCGTTTTACCCTATATGATTGCGCGGCAGACGGGCCACTTTATTGTCATGAGCAGTGTCGCCGGGAAGATCGGCACCATTATGCGCTCGGGTTATAATGCTGCCAAACATGCATTGCAGGGCTTCTACGACTCGCTGCGCGCCGAGGGTTACCAGCATAATATCAAAGTCACGACCATTTGCCCCGGCTACATCCGCACGAATATCTCTTTGAATGCATTGGATGCGTCCGGCGACAAGTTCGGCAAAATGGATAGTAACCAGGCCCAGGGCATTCCGGCGGATGTTTGCGCCGAAAAGATCCTCAATGCCGTCAAAAAGGACAAAAAGGAGATCTACATAGGTGGGTTCAAGGAGGTTGCCGCTATTTACCTCAAAAGGTTCTTCCCGAGCCTGCTGTTTGATCAAGTCAGGAAGAACATTCCGGAATAAGCCCCTATTTGGTTTTCGCTTTTTCGAGATAATCGGTAGCCAGGCGGGCAATCGAGCGTACCCCCAGCACCAAGCTGCCTTCATCGACATAGAAATCGGGGGTATGATGCGGTGCGGCTTCGGCAACGCTTTTACCCTTTGGCATACCTCCCAGGAAGAAAAAGAAACCGGGGACTTTCTGCTGGTAAAAGGCAAAATCTTCGGCGCCGGTTTTGACCGGAATCACGTTTACATTCTCCTTTCCGGCTACATTTTCCAGCGTACCAATCATCCTGGCGGTCAGCGCCTCGTCGTTATGCGTCACAGGGTACATGACATCGATATCGACCGTTGCTGTGGCTCCTGCGCTTTGTGCAATGCTGGATGAAATTTCGTTGAGACGCTTATGCACATAGGAATGCATTCCTTCATCGAAAGTCCGGATAGTCCCGATCATCTTCACCGACTCGGGAATGATATTCTGCCGCACACCACCATGAATTGCCCCGATCGTTACGACCGCGGGTGCGTGTGTGAGGTCCAGGTTACGGCTGACGATCGTCTGCAATGCAGTCACGATTTGCGAGGAGGTCACAATCGGATCAACGCCCGACCATGGATAAGCGCCATGCGTTTGTTTTCCTTTTACATCAATACTAAAAAAATCCACGGCTGCCATGGTCGCGCCGGGGCGGTAAGAAATCTTCCCTACTTCAATTTGAGAGTCGATATGCAGGCCAAAAATTGCATCTACCTTCGGGTTTTCGAGCACTCCCTCCTTCACCATCAATTCCGCACCTCCCTCCTCGCCTTCCGGAGCGCCTTCCTCGGCCGGCTGGAATATGAACTTAATAGTACCAGGCAGCTCGTTCTTCATTGATGCCAGCACCTCGGCCACGCCCATGAGTATGGCGATATGCGTGTCGTGCCCACACGCGTGCATCACGCCGGTATTCTGCCCTTTGTATTCCGTCGTTACTTTCGATTTAAAAGGGAGATCCACCCGCTCAGCCACCGGCAAGCCATCCATATCAGCCCTTAGCGCCACCACAGGCCCGGGCTTGCCGCCTTTCAGAATGCCTACGACGCCCGTATGCGCAACGCCGGTTTGCACTTCGATACCCAGCTGTTTTAAATGGTTCGCTACTTTCTCGGCTGTCTTGAATTCGCGGTTACCCAGTTCAGGGTTCTGGTGAAAATGGCGACGCCATTCTACCAGCTTCTTTTCCAGCGCTGGTGCTTTCTGGTCGATCGATTTGGCTAAGGGTGATTGAGCAAATGCCGATTGCCCTGCGATAACTGCCATGAGCGCCACAGCAGACATTCTGCCGAATTTGTTAAAAATTTTGCCTGTAAAAGGAGTTGTCATAGGAAGATGTTAAAGAATCAGGTTTTTCAAGATCGGAAAGAAATTCTTTCGTTCCAAAACAAAAAAAGGCCTTACCCGTAATGGATAAGGCCCTGTACTTGCAAGTGTTTGTAATCAATGCTCGTCTTCGATGAAACCTGTGCGACGGTAGCCGGCATATATCCACTCCGTTTTAGGGTCACTTTCAAAAACGAACTTCACATAGATAGAGTCCGTCTTGTTGCCCCCGGTCGAAGTTGCAGCGCCTTTGAGAATTTTGCCTTCAATAATCGACACGGCAGACATTCCTGCTTCCATGTTGGGCAATTTATCCGCCTTGTCGAAAGTCATCGCCGGTAAGTTTACCTTGGCAACAACAGCCAATGCATCTGCATCAGGCGTGAGCAACTCATGATCGTTGATGATCAGGTCGGTTTCGTTGTTGGCCGCGGTGTTCGAAGTGGTGATAAGGAAGCGTCCGCCACCTCCAATGTCCTCCCCGTTGGCAAAAACACCTATATACCACTCACCGCACATAGCCTGTAATTTGGTCCCTTCAATGGTCGGTTCACTGCCCAGATCGCAGGACAAAAGACCAAAAACCAATAGTATCAGAGAATACTTTATATATTTCATAACGTCAATTTTACTGTTTAACAAAAGTACGAAGTGCAGTACCAAATAGAGGATTGATCACTACCCAGCTGTATGATACTCCTTCTTTAATCGATGCAGTGGTGCATTCGAATGCATTTCCGGAAGTCAGCTGGTAAGGGCACCCTATCTTACCTTTATCAAAGTAATAGAAATACACGGTTTCACCCGGTGAAGGCACAGCAACCCCACCGACGTTATCGGCAGTGTAAAGATTACCGGCAACTTTTGCCACCTTCGACACTCCGAAAACTCCTGCATTTCTCTTATAGCTACCCGAAATATCCGCGGTAGCGGCCGCCGAGATCACGCCCACATAACGGTACTCGATAGATGAGTAACCATCCTTGTTCACCGCCGTGTATTCGATAACATACACGCCCGGCGTTTTCGTATCGACTGTTCCATTCGCCTTTACTTCAATCTCCTTGTCGCCTTCTTTCGCAGTGACACCCGGATCGGTAAAAGTACCTCCCACCGGCACCTGGTTCCATTGCTCACCTTTCAAAGTGATCACAGGATAGTAGGTAATCGATGAAATACCCTCCGTTACCTTGTCCTCTTCGCACGAAAACGCCGCAAACAAGGTCAAGGCTATCAGTATTAGTTTTAATCCTTTTTTCATAATATCAGTTATCAATGACCTTTGATTATTTCATCCACCAAACCTTGGAAGTAAGCGGTACCAACGCAGGGGTATTCACGTTGCCGTCCCTTGAAACGGACGTGTACGGAATGCGTTTAGGAAGTGCGCCCTTATCCAGAACAGATTTTGCTGCCACAGTCCATTGTCCCGGTACGTAGCTCTCACTGGTCGTAGCCACTGCAGATTTTTCAGGATAGCCGGTGCGCGCCTGGTCCCAGAACGATTCGTATCCCTGACGGAACATGGCTACCCATTTCTGAAAAATGATGGCTTTCAGTTTCGCTTCCGCATTGCCGGCTGATGGGTATTCGTAAACGCCACCTTTTGCGATCTTCTTCGCATCGAATACGATATTGAATTTCGCATATGCGGCAGCCACCGCCTTATCATAGAACTCTTTCGCCTTGGCGTCGTTTCCGGTGCGCAGGTACGATTCCGAGAGCATGAAATAGACCTCGTCGATGCTGAAAAAGTAGAATGGATCGGTAGCGGTCATTCTGGCAACGCTGGGAACATTCACGCCGACTCCGCTAAGGAAATCGCCCTGCTCCAATCCTGCCTGCCCTCCTGAACCTGGCGTGAAGTAAGCGGCAAGGCGGGCGTCGTCTGCGTTTGCCTGCAAATAGGTTTGAAGCGTACGGCTCAAACGCAGGTTGGATGACACGTTCAACTGGCGTACGTTGTTTTCATACAACGGGTTACTGCGGTTAGGCTCATCCACGAATTTGGTAATCGCAGCGTGATCTTCCAGAAACGGCGTATTGGCATCCAGCATCGCTTTGATAGCCGCAATAGCCTGTGCAGAGTTAGCGCTTGCTGTCTGGCGCAGATAAAGTTTCAGTTTCAACGTGTTTGCAAACCGTTTCCACTGATCAATCTGGTTAGCCGCGCTGGTTCCTCCGTAGATAAGGTCGGAGGCTACGGCTGTCGACTTGCCGTTGTTGAAATCGAGAGCCAGGGCCGCATCGAGTCTTTTCAGCAACTCTGCGTAAACAGCCGGACCGTCGTCGTATTTCGGTGCCTTGATAGATTCAACCTGCAATGCTTCGCTTAACGGGATCTTATCGAACCAGTCTGCCAGCATTTGAAAACCGTAAGTTTGAACAGCCACCGCTTGCAATACCATGTTGTTGTTGCCGCTCTCGGTAGCTTTCCGCTTCACGTCTTCGAAGTCGTTCAGGCCGCCTGCATATAATTCCGTCCAGGCGATATTGTAGTCGGCCGGTTGGAGATCATAAGAGTCGATACCGCGGTATTGGTTGGCAGAGTTGGATTGTGTCCAGTGCTGCGACCACAGACCACCGATGATGGCAAAATCGCCGCCTACGATACCGGCAACCGATGCCTGTGCCGCGGGTAGTACAAATTCGGGCGCTACGTTCGTCGGGTTGTTGGGGTCTTCGTTTACATCCAGCCAGTCGTTGCAGGAGCCCAGTGAAAGCGCGGCGAGCAGCAGGACACCATTTTTTATAATACTTTTCATTTGAATCCTGATTAGAATGATAGATTTAACTGAACACCGTACGTTGCGGTAGAAGGACCGGCAGCGAATTCTCCATACAGGTTTTTCAGGCTGGTTCCGAACGTGTTGGCTTCGGGGTCTACTACGTGGTTGCCCTTGGGAGTCCACAATACGAGGTTACGACCAAACACACCCACCGATGCACCTCTTACCGGCAGTTTAGCAAGTGCCTTCTTAGGTACCGAATAGGTGAGTGACACGTTTCTCAGTTTGAAGAATGTCTTCGGCAGCACGTGATTGTATTCGTTTGCCGACGTTGATCCACCGTAGTAAGTGAATACATCCGCACGGGACACCGGCGTGGTGTTAGGTGCATAACCTTCGTCTGTTTTGACTACCGAACCCGGCACAACAAACGGCTCGCGGTCATTGTATTGCGACATGTAAGCGTTTCCGTTGAAGTAGTTCAAACGAGCGGTGTAAGAATAGAACACCCCGCCATTACGATAGTCGCCATTCGCGCTGAATTTGAAACCTTTATAATCCAGGTAGGTGGATATCCCCAAAGTATAGTTCGGGTTGATCGAACCTCTGTATGTTTCTTCCGAGCTCACCAACGGCAGACCGGTTGATGCATTTACGATGGTATTTCCGTTTGGATCACGCTGTACATCCGGCGAGTAGATGGCACCCAGCGGCTTACCTACCACCGCGCGCAGCTTCACATTGTAGCTGCTGTTGAGCAGGATATTTCCTGAACCGCCTTCCAGACCGAGTGATTCCACCTCGTTCCAGATCTTGTTATAGTTCACCGTAACCCCCCATTCCAGTTTCTCTGTACGAACCGGAATCAGGTTCAATGCCAGCTCAACCCCTTTGTTTCTCACGCTACCCAGGTTCACAGTTTGCGTAGTAGCACCTGTTGCGGGTTCGAGGGCGAGGCTGATGATCTGGTTTTTAGTCAGCTTGTTGTAGTAGCTCAAATCAAGTCCGACGCGTCTTCCGAAGAAGCCCAGTTCAAGACCACCTTCGTATTCTGTTGAAATCTCAGGTTTCAGATTCTGGTTTCCAAGGTTGTTCGATACCTCGTACGCGTTCAGGCCGCCGAATGGGAAGTTGATATTACCAAATCCACCCGCACGAACCGAGCCCGGCACGTATACCGAATAAACCTGATAAGGATCGGCGTCGTTACCCGCAGATGCAGCCGCAAAACGTACTTTCACGAAAGGAATTTCTGCCGGCAATTTGAATACATCCGACAATACAGCACTGATGCTCGCACTTGGATAGAAGTAGGAGTTTTTGCCCTTTGGCAGCGTACTGGTCCAGTCGTTACGTGCACCCACTGTGAGATACAACCAGTTGTCGAAACCGAAGGTAGCCTGACCGTAGATACCCACGAGGCGACGCTTGCTGGTTGTTGCAAATGTGGTGGGCGTCACAGAACTGTTCGAAAGGTTGTAAAAACCAGGAAGGTCGAGGTTAGTCACTTTCGCAAAGTTCGTTTGCGCAGTTCTTTCATTCAGGTTATGTCCAAAGAATGCCTGCACATCGAAACGCGATCCGAAGTTGTGTTTGAAATTGAAGATCAGATCGCTGTTGAACTGGCGGTTCTGCCGTGCCAGTTGCGACACCCCACCGAAAACGTCGTTCGCTGAGCTGTTGGGAGCGCTGTCGGAGATCTTACCAACATTACCCCAGTCTTTCTGAAATGCATCAGAATAGTCACCACCAACTCTATATCTCACATCCAGGTTTTTCAGCAGCTGATAGCCAAACTCGATGTTACCGAAAATGCGGTCTTCGTCGTAGTTGTTACCCTGGTTGTACAATGTCCAGTAAGGATTCTGAGCGTATGGCGTAAAATAATTATCCAACGTCATGAACTTGTAGTAAGGACTGTTGGGATCCAGCAATGCTTTTGAATCCACGATCGAGTGGTCGCGCGGGATCTGGATGATCTCCTGCCATACCACTTTACCGCCACCCGCATCGTCGCCCTGACCGGTCGCAACTGCTTTCTGGTTCTTATGTACGTAGTTGATATTGGAGTTCACCGAGAACTTATCCAGTTTCAAACCACCATTCAAGCTCAATGTGTTACGCTTGTAGGAGTCGGCGTTGGTAGGAACTACGCCGTCTGCTGTCGCATTCGAATAGGCTACGCGGTAGTTGGCCGTTTCTGTGCCACCTGAAACCGCGATGCTGTTGTTCCATTCGTAACCTTTGTCGAAAAAGTCTTTCAGGTTGTCTTCCTGCGCCGAGAAAGGTTTCAGCATTTGGGAGTTATCAACAACGTTACCCCAAAGGCGTGGCTTGCCATCCAGTTTCGGTCCCCAAGAACCATTTTCAATGCGGTCGAACAAGCCGCTCCATCCCTGGCCGTATGTATTCTGCAGGTGTGGAACACGCAATACCTGTGATCTCGCAAACGATGATGAAATGTCAACCTGTGTCTTGCCGGATTTACCTCTTTTGGTAGTGATCAGGATCGCACCGTTGGCTGCGCGGCTACCGTACAATGCGGATGCCGAAATACCTTTCAGTACGGTAATGCTTTCAATCTCGTTAGGGTTGATATCGTTCATCTGGTTACCGAAGTCCATCGAACGGTTGAAGTCATCGTTGCCGTTTTGCGCATTGGTTGATGAAGTGTTACCACGGTTGTTCATCGGCACACCGTCAATCACGAACAGCGGCTGGTTGTTACCGGTCACAGAGTTGAAACCGCGGATGTTGAGGACGGTCGACGCTCCCGGTGCTCCCGATGCGGTATTTACAGACAGACCCGGCACACGCGCGTTGAGCGCATCGAGCGGGCTGGTGTTACGGGCCTCTGTGATGGATGTATTGGCAATGGTGGCGGTACTGTAACCGAGCGACTTGCGTTCGCGCGAAATACCGAGTGCAGTTACGACCACCTCACCGAGTTGCTGGGCATCCGCCACGAGCGTCACGTTGATCGTCGATTTCGAGCCGACCACGATGCTCTGGCTGAGATAACCTACAAATGAGAACACGAGTGTTCCGGAAGAGGGGGCTGTAATGGTGTACTTACCGTCGATATCAGTCGTGATACCTCTGGTTGTACCTTTCAGGGTGATGTTTACACCGGGGAGCACGCTTCCGTCGTCGGCGGTCACAACTCCCGATACTTGTTTATCCTGGGCAAAAGCCTGCCAGCCAGGAATCAATAAGCACCCTAAGAATAGAAACAGTAGAGTCTTTCTCATACAAAGGATTTAAAGTTTGTTTAAATAGGATATTAATTGCGTCAAGGTTACAAAAATAATTCTTGTTTCAATCAATTACAATGCCGTCCAAATCAATGCCCAGAATATAATTTGGCATAAACCGGGTTTCATTATCAGTTTGTTAGCAGGAACGATAAAAACACCTCCATAAACGTATTTGTTAGAACTTCATGCTTTCTGCGTATTCGCAATCAAAATTGCAACGCCTACTTCCTTTCCTTAGATGATTTTCAAACAATTCAAATATTTGCTAAAAGCAGCTAACTGTGGAGGGTGTAGTTTTTGGGTCGAAAATGACCCGTTTTGGGGGCTTAAAAATTTATATTAAGCTACAAACAATATTAAAAAAATGCAAATATTTATCAAAAATTCCTCGATAGCCCCGCATTCTTAATCCACTCACTTTTTCAGAATCGCTTTATTTAGATTCATTCTTTAATTACGCCGCGTATACGGATACCGTAATTCAAGTAGCCATATTTTCACTACGGGGCATGTTTTTCCCAATAAATGTAAATTCCTCAAAAAAAGACATCTATTGTTAACATTTAGTTAAAATCAAGCCGGTTTTTGAAAATTTCACATATTTGAAAAAATTGCAAAAAATCACGACTTCTACATAGAAAATTCTTCATATCGGGCAGTCAAGCCAAAGTAAATTTTGAAATTTCGCAATGAAAAGGTTGTACTGGTTAAACTAATAGTTATTTTTGCAACAGTATGTTTACATAACAAACCTAACTTTAAACTTAATTTATGAGGAAGATTTTATGCTCCTTAATGGGCTGTTTGCTGCTATTTGTGACGCAGCTTCACGCCCAGGATCTCGCGGTGACCGGCAAGGTCACAGCCGACGACGGCTCGACACTTCCGGGTGTTAACATTTCTTTGAAAGGTACTACTCGCGGTACCACCACCGATACCCAGGGCCAGTACACTATTTCCACCTCAGCCGGGGCTACGCTTGTTTTTAGTTTTATCGGTTTTCAAACACAGGAAGTGATCGTCGGAAACCAGACTGTCGTCAACGTAACGCTAAAAAGTGACGTCAGCCAGCTTCAGGAGGTTGTAGTAACAGCCCTCGGACAAGAGCGTAAAAGAAATGAGCTTGTTTACGCGGCCCAGCAGATCAACAACGAGCAGATCGTACAGGCCCGTAACCCGAACGTAATGAACGCGCTCGCTGGTAAAATCGCCGGTCTTGATATCAAAACCAACAACAACATGGGTGGTTCGACCAGTGCGATCATCCGTGGTTACAAATCCATCACCGGTAACAACCAGGCATTGTGGGTAATCGACGGTGTACCTGTTACCAACGCCAACACCAACTCGACCGACCAGCAGACAGGTCGCGCCGGTACCGACTACGGTAATGCTGCTTCCGATATCAACCCGGACAACATCGCGTCTGTGAACGTATTGAAAGGTGCTGCGGCTACTGCACTTTACGGTTCGCGTGCCTCCAACGGGGTAATCCTCGTGACTACGAAACAAGGTCGTAAAAACAGCTTCGACGTAACCGTAAACAGCGGTGTTACCTGGGGCAAGATCGACAAGAGCACTTATGTAAAATACCAGAAAGAATATGGTGCGGGTTACGGCGGCGATGGCGCGAAAGATCAATTCTACCGCGGCAACCTCGGCTCAGGCGAGGGGGATATCGCTGTATTTGATGCAGATGCGTCATTTGGAGCGAAATTCGATCCAAACAGACTGGTTTACCAATGGGATGCGATCGACCCAACCTCTCCTACATACGGCAAAATGACCCCATGGGTTGCCGCTAAAAACGGTCCGGATGCATTCTTCGAAACAGCCGTAACATCCAACCAGAGCGTAAACATCCTGGGTGGTGGCGAAAACACGACATTTAAAGTAGGTTATACCCGCAGCGACGAGAAAGGTGTACTTCCAAATAGTAAGCTGGGCAAAAACCTTTTCAACTTCTCGGCTTCATTTGACCTGACCAAGAAACTGACGATCTCTGCCAATGCCAACTACTCACAAGTGAAAGGTATGGGACGTTACGGAACGGGTTATGACGGTAAAAACCCTAACCAGCAGTTCAGACAGTGGTTCCAGACCAACGTCGACCTGCTCGAACAAAAAGCGGCTTACTTCAGAAACAGACAGGATGTAACCTGGAACTGGGGAGATCCAACCGCTCCATTCGATGACAACGGCCCGATTTACTCGGAAAACCCTTACTTCGCACGTTACGAAAACTTCTCGAACGACTCGCGTGACAACTTCTTCGGCTATGCTGCGGCAGTTTACAAAATCGCTCCATGGATTGACCTGACAACACGTTTTGCCTACAACGGCACACAGGATATGCAGGAAGAGCGCATCGCATTCGGCAGCTCCGATCCAGCACAATACAAGCGCTTCAACAGAGGCTTTAACGAGACCAACCTTGATGTGATCTTCAACTTCCGCAAAGCGATTACAAAGGACATTAACTTCTCCGGTTTGGCAGGTGGAAGCATGCGCCGCTCGACAGAAAACTCGATCCGCGCTCAAACAAACGGCGGTATGGTCGTTCCGGGCCTGTTCTCGCTTTCGAACTCGGCTAACCCGATTGAAGCGCCTACCGAAGCTTACAGAAGAATTGGCGTGGACGGTCTTTATGCACAGGCTTCATTTGGCTACAAAGACCTCGTAAACCTTGACCTGACCGCAAGACAGGACAAATCGACTACGCTCAGCAAAAACAACAACACCTATTTCTACCCTGCGATAGGTGCGAACTTCAACATTTCGAACCTCGAAGCACTGAAAAGACTTGGTTGGTTGACAATGGCGAAACTGAGCGCCAACTACGCAGAAGTAGGTAACGATGCTCCATGGGGCAGTACTCTGGACGTGTACGACAAGCCAACCGGCCTCGGCAACATCCCTTACTTCACGCTGAGAAACACCAAAAACAACCCGGACCTGAAACCGGAAAGAACGAAAAACTACGAATTCGGTCTTGAATCCGCATTCCTGAACGACCGTGTAGGTTTTAACTTCACCTACTACCGCTCGGCAACCCTTGATCAGATCCTTCCGGTATCGATCACCGCTGCAACCGGTTACGCATTCCGTTATGTAAACTCGGGTGAAGTACAAAACAAGGGTATTGAAATCTCCGCATACGTAACGCCAATCAAAGTTCAGGACTTCTCATGGACCCTGAATGTGAACTTTGCAAGAAACCGTAACAAGGTGATCAGTCTTTACGGAGAAGGTGCTACCAAAGTAACCAACGTACAGATTGCGAGTCTTCAGGGAGGTGTTTCTATCAACGCGGCGGAAGGACAGCCATTCGGCGTAATTCGCGGAACGAACTTCGTATACCACGAAGGAACCGGCCAGAAAGTGGTTAAAACCAACGGTATTTACGCGGCTACTTCCAGCTCATCGGAAATCATCGGCAACCCGAACCCGGACTGGATCGGCGGTGTGAGCAACACATTGAAATACAAAACATTGTCACTGAGCTTCCTACTTGACATCCGTCATGGCGGCGATGTATGGTCATTGGATCAATGGTATGGTGAAGGAACCGGTCTTTATCCGATCACCGCTGGTTTGAACGAGCTGGGCAATCCTAAGAGATCACCTGTTGCACAAGGTGGTGGTGTGTTGTTCCCGGGTGTACAAGCCGACGGAACACCTAACACTGTACGTGCGGCTAACGTAGACGGAAACGGTGCAACTGCATACGGTTATCCTGGCAACCCGCCAAGAGCGATGTACATTTACGACGCGAGCTACATCAAACTGAGAGAAGTTGCGCTTACCTACGCGCTTCCACAGGCGATCGTAAGCAAACTGCGTGCGTTCAAGGAGATCGACATCTCGGTGATCGGACGTAACCTTTGGATCATTCACAAAAATATGGAATTCCAAGATCCTGAAGAAGGTCTGGGCTCAGGTTTGCTGAATGGTGCGGGCGGTTACCAAAGCGGTGCTTACCCGGCTGTAAGAAACTATGGTTTCAATGTTAAATTCCGTTTCTAAGCGATATGAAAAAATTAATCATTCTCTTTCTCCCGTTCCTGATGCTGACGGCCTGCGTCGACAGCCTGGACGATTATAATGTGGATACCAAGCGTCCGTCTACGGCACCGCCTGTTACCTTTTTCTCGAATGCCTTGAAAGGCCTGGCCGACACGCTCACCAGCCCGAACGTCAATGTAAACAACTATCGTTTGTATGTTCAGCACTGGACGACAACCACTTACCTGGATGAGCCTCGCTATAACGTTACTGCCCGTATCATTCCGGAATCATTCTGGCGCGGATTGTACAAAGGCGTAATTTCCGATTTGAATGAGTCGAGAAGGCTTATCAACGCGGACGCTCTTCTGTTGCCAGCTACGAAGGACGTGCAGTTGGCACAAATCGAAATCGTAGAGATCATGACGTGGGCTGCATTGGTAAATACTTTCGGAAACATTCCATATTCCGAAGCTATGAACCCGGAAAACCCGCTGCCTAAGTACGACGATGCGAAAACGATCTATGACGCCCTGCTGGTACGCCTCGATGCGGCACTGCCAAAACTCGAATCGAAGGGAACACCATTCGGCGGCGGCGACCTGCTTTACAAAGGGAATATTCCGAAATGGGTAAAATTCGGTAACTCACTGAAACTGAAGCTGGCGATGATCATCGCTGACAGTGATCCGGAAAAAGCGAAAAAGCTGGTAGCCGAGGCTGCACCGAAAGTATTCACCAGCAATGCGGATAAAGCGGCTTTCCCATTCATTTCGACACCGCCGAACTACAACCCGATCGCCCAGAACATGAACTCGCTTTACACGAGCCGCCAGGATTTCATCCCTGCCGCAACCATCGTGACGCCAATGAACGAGTTGAATGATCCGAGAAGACCTTTCTTCTTTACCACGCTCAACGACAAATACGTGGGTGGACAGTACGGTTTCTTGAACACATATTCTGCATTCTCACACGTGAGCGACAAGATCATCGATCCTGCTTTCGAAGGTCTGCTGCTTGACTACTCGGAAGTAGAATTCCTGCTTGCAGAAGCTGTTGAAAGAGGTTTCATCACCGGCTCGGCTGCCGACCACTACAACAAGGCTGTTACGGCGTCAATCACTTACTGGGGTGGCACCGCGGCGGAAGCCACAGCATACCTGGCTCAGCCTAAGGTAGCATACGCAACTGCAACCGGTAACTGGAAAGAGAAAATCGGATTCCAGAAATGGATCGCTCTTTACAACAGAGGATGGGAGTCGTGGGTTGAATGGAGAAGACTTGACTATCCGAAACTGTCTCCTCCGTCAGGTGGAAACGTACCGGCCGGTCTTGCAATTCCAGTGCGCATGATCTACCCGATCGTGGAACAAACCCTCAACGGTGCTAACCGCGAAGCTGCGGCAGGTGCTATTGGCGGCGACCTTGCTTCGACCAAATTGTGGTGGGATAAATTCTGATATCCGAACCAGGAATATGCAGAAAGGCGGGCTTCGGTCCGCCTTTCTTTTTTTGTAGTAATCACAATCCGCCCGGGGGTAGTATACCGGTTAAAAGCTCAACCCCGCCGGACGCTGGATGCATGCCGGATATGCGCTTTTGATCATTGTAAATTCAGAGTCATAAGGTTTTCGAAAACCCTTCCACCTACAAACCTGACTTTGATGAAACGACTACTACTCATGATCGGAGCCGGCATGCTCGTGCTCATTCTCACCACTGCTCATGCGCAAACGCACGACCTGACCGGCAAGGTCACTGCCGAAGATGGATCGGTACTGCCCGGCGTAAACATTTCGCTAAAGAACACCACAAAGGGTGCGATCACCGATGACAAAGGCCAGTACACAATCTCTGCCGACCCAGGCTCCACTCTTGTGTTCAGCTTTATTGGATTCAAAAGCAAGGAAGCTCTGGTTGGAAACCAAACAAAGCTCGACATAGTCCTGATCAGCGATGAAACACAACTTCAGGAAATCGTCATCACCTCACTCGGCATTGCCCGCGAAAAGAAGGCACTTGGCTATGCAGTACAGGAAATCAAAGCCGACAAACTCACCCTCGCCCGCGACCCTAATATTGGAAATGCGCTCGCGGGCAAGATAGCGGGTGTTCAGGTGTTAGGCCAATCGGCGGCGAAATTTGGCACGCCCAGCATCCGCATCAGGGGAATCAACTCACTGACAGGCAGCGATCCTCTTTACGTGGTAGACGGCACACCGACAGACATCAGTATGGTGAACATGGATGATGTTGAATCACTTACCGTATTAAAAGGTCCTTCCGCTACGGCATTATACGGCAATCGCGCTTCCGCCGGGGTGGTGGTCGTAACGACTAAAAGAGGAAAATCCGGAGAAACATCTCTGACCTTCAACCATAGCATGACTATGGATCAGGTGTCGCTACTGCCCAAATATCAAAATGAATATGGAGGCGGCTATTCACAGGAGTGGGAAACTTTCAAGTTTGATCCCAAAATACACCCGGCCACATGGGCATCGTTCGAAGGTCAGCGAATTTTGGATTACTCCGCGGATGAAAGCTGGGGACCCAAACTAGACGGCTCCATGCATCGCTCTGCATTCTCGTGGCAACCGGGCGAAGGTTTTGGAAAAGAGACTCCATACATCGCCCATCCGAACAATGTCCGTGATTTCTTTGAAAAACCTGTGAGCTACAATTCAAATATCGCGTTTTCCAAAGCGGGTGACGGCTACTCTTCCCGTATTTCCTACACACATATTGTCAACAACGGCATCGTCCCAAACAGCCGCCAGCTCCGCGATTACATAAGCGCAAAAACCGCCGTGACGTTCGCCAAAAAACTTACTGCAGAACTCAATGTAAATTATACCGGAACCAAAACCGACAACACGCCCGCTGATCGCTATGGCAGCAGCGGCGGTACCGGCCCGGGAACAAATCTTTTCAGCACAAGCAACTCTACATTAAACGGATACAACCAGACTAGCGGCTCGTTTAACCAGTGGTTTCAGCGCCAGTTGGATATTAAAGACCTCCAAAACTACAAAAATCCGGATGGTACTTTTAGAAGCTGGAACATTGGCAGCCCTACGGACGCGCGACCCAAATATTGGGATAGCCCTTACACCCAGGTATATGAGAACACCAATATCAACCGGCAGCAGCGCATTTTCGGGGACGCCGGGCTCACCTATCAGGTTACGGACTACCTAAAAATAACCGGCAAATTCCGTCGCGATTATGGAACCTACTTTATGGACGGGCGTGTGGCGTCTGGAACTTTAAACGCAGGCGGATTGGGCGCATATGCTTATTTGAGCGGAGCAACCCTCGAAAACAACTACGAGAGTATTGTGAGCTTCAATAAGGATATTCAAAAGATATCGATACTTGTGAATGCGGGCGGCAATATACGCTACAACCGTACGGAGGGAACGCTCCAGGCGACCGCCGGCGGGCTTACCACGCCTGGTTACTACAATATAGCCGGATCCAAAGATCGCCCAATAACATCAAACTACCTGTTCGAAAGGAAAACAAACAGCTTGTTTGCCAACGCCAGTCTCGGATATGGAGATTTTCTTTTCGTGGAGGGTTCTATAAGAAATGACTGGTCATCGACGCTCCCGGCGGTGAACAATGCCTATTTGTACCCCTCGGTATCTACCAGTCTGGTCTTTTCTGAGTTTATTCCCGTTAACAGGGTATTGTCATTCGGCAAGCTGAGAGCAGGCTATGCACAAGTTGGAACCGATCTAGGAGCCTACCAAACTGCCCTGAGTTACAATGTTGGAACACCGTACGGAACAAGCCCCGTTATGACACTCCCCGGCACCCTGCCCAACTCTCTCCTGAAACCCGGCATGTCGTCGTCATACGAAGGCGGAATCGATCTACAATTTTTCAGCAATCGCCTCGGACTTGAATTCACAGCCTATAAGAACAACAATAGCAACCAGATCATACCATTAGCGGTAGCATCTACGAGCGGCTATAACAACGCCGTCGTCAATGCAGGCTTAATTACTACGAAAGGGCTCGAACTCCACCTTTCAGCCCAGCCAGTTAAAACCGAAGCATTTACCTGGGAGCTGGACATCAATGCCGACAGAAACCAATCCAAAGTGGTCGAGTTGACTGAACAAAGTAACAATTACCGGATCGACGGCCCGCAGTGGCGCGCGCTCACACTCAATGCACGTGTGGGAGAAGATTGGGGAATGCTGGAAGGGGTCGGTATTAAAAAAGATGCAAATGGCAAAAAGGTAGTCTACGCTGCCACCCCGGAAAATATCAAAGCAGGAAAAGCAGGTTTGTATGTAAAAGAAAACAACGTCAATCTCGGTAATGTACTACCCAAATTCAAAGGCGGATTGATCAATGCATTTCAATACAAAGGTCTCACACTTCAGGCTAGCACTGATTTCGTCGTGGGTGGGAAATTTTTCTCTGTCACCCGGATGTTCAACGCCGGATCAGGCCTGGCTGCGGAAACTGCCGGCAACAACGAATTAGGTAATCCAAAACGCGATGATCCCGACAAAGGAGGCGGTGTACTGCTGGATGCGGTTACGGAAGACGGCCAACCCAACACGCACAGGGTCGATACTCAAAATCTCTACGAAAACTGGCTTTTTGCGCTCAACGAGCAATGGATATACGATAAAACCTATGTAAAACTCCGGGAGGTGTCGCTAGGCTACAAAATCCCAAAAAGGTATCTGGGTAAATATCTAAAGTCGGCCAGCGTATCATTGATCGGCCGCAACTTGCTCCTGATTTACAGCGCTATTGGCGGCGGTATCGACATTTCTGAAACCGAAACGCTCTGGTACGAAGGCGGGCAATTGCCTCCGGTAAGATCCGTCGGCGCGACACTCCGAGTCGGCTTTTAACTACCCTTTCATCTCAATTCCTTATGATCATGAAAAAATACCGGCAATTAGCTGTCCTGTCACTCCTCCTGCTCATTACCGCACCGGGATGCAGCGACTTTGGAAATATCAACATCAACCCCAATAACCCGTCCGCGCCGAGCACTGCGGGCCTTCTCACGGGCGCGCTCCGCAATGTGGGCATCATCAACGCACAGGTAGGCCCTGGCGGTGCGAACATCGTCCCTGCGATGTATGTGCAGCAATTCGGAGATGTGATTTACATTGAGGATTCGAAATACAAGACGATCAATTTCAATTATAATGGCTGGTACGCCGGTCCGCTGATTAACCTGCAACATATCATCGAGCTTAATACCGATGAAAAAACCAGGGTTAATGCATCCACATTTGGTTCCAATGCCAATCAGATCGCGATTGCGCGAATCCTCAAAGCCTATTTCTTCCAATGGATCACTGACCGATGGGGCGACATTCCCTACTCAGAAGCACTAAAAGGCGACGCCGACTTCACGCCGGCATTTGATAAACAGGAGACGATCTACACTGACCTTTTCAAGGAATGGAAAGAAGCAGGTGCGCAATTCGACGAAGGCAAAGCATTTCAGGGTGATATTCTTTTGAACGGAAGCAGTGCTAAATGGAAAAAATTCGCCAATTCTCTTCGGCTTATAGCAGCGCTACGGCTTTCAAAAGTCAAGCCGGATTTAGGCAAAAAAGAATTTCAGGCTGCATTGGACGACGGGGTTATCAGCTCCTCAGCCGACAATATCCAATATAAGTTCCTTGCCGAATCGACCAATGAAAACCCGATTTATACCAATTATGTCGTCAGCAACAGGAAGGATTATGCATTAAGCGATGTATTTATAAACTATTTAAAGAAAGTATCAGACCCACGACTCCCCTACCTGGCAGCCAAAAATATTTCTGGTGAATACGTCGGTGTGCCGTACGCCGTCGGAGGAGCTAAGGCGCAAGATTTATCATTGATTGGATCCGTTCTTTCGCAGCAAAATTCCGCTGTAAATATCATTACCTATTCACAAGTGCTATTCGCGCAGGCCGAGGCCGCCGCATTGGGCTGGACGAACGGCAATACCAAAGCGCTCTACGAATCGGCTGTTGAGGCTTCATTACAGCAATGGATGGGCAATAGCTACACCGAAGGCGCGCTAAAAAGCTATCTCGCACAGCCGGATGTTGCCTACACTGCCAATACGGCAATCGAACGGATCAGCACGCAGCGATGGATCGCATTGTTTTTCCAAGGTACCGAAGCGTGGTCCGAATGGCGAAGAACCGGGTTCCCCGTGTTGAAACCAGCCGCAACCACCCTCAACGGCGGCACGGAGATTCCCCGCCGCCTCGCCTATCCCGTAACGGAAAACAACATTAATCACGATAACTACCAAGCGGTACTCAGCAGCCAGGGCAAAGACGACCATTACACAAGAGTATGGTGGGACAAACCCTGACCAAGATAAATTACAAGTTTCCCGATAGTGCTTTTTCAGCCACGTGCTTCACGTGGCTGAACTTTTTTTTTGTAAAAAGTCATCACAAAACCTTCAAAACAATGCAGTCGTATCGTTGCGTCATTTGATTTTCTTTAACTTTGAGAATTATCCAACTCTTGAAAAAATGGAATTTTTAAAAAGCGACCGTCTGAATCATCTGAAATACGAGATCCGCGGTGCTACCTACCAGAAAGCGTTAGAGCTTGAAAGTCAGGGCTACAAAATCCATAACCTGAACATCGGTAACCCCGCACCGTTCGGTTTCGATTCGCCCGACGAGATCGTCCACGACATCATCATGAACATCCGCAATGCGCAAGGCTACTCGGATTCTCGTGGCTTGTTCGCGGCGCGCAAGGCGATCATGCACTACACACAAACGATTGGTATTCAAGATGTTGAAATCAACGACATTTTCATTGGAAACGGTGTCAGTGAGTTGATCCTGCTCTCGATGCAGGCATTGCTCAACCCCGGCGACGAGATACTTGTGCCTTCTCCTGACTATCCGCTTTGGACAGCCGCCATTTCACTCAGCGGCGGGACACCGGTACATTATATATGTGATGAACAGGCCGATTGGAACCCCGATCTGGACGATCTCGAAAAGAAAATCACTTCGCGTACCAAGGGGATTGTGATCATCAATCCCAACAATCCGACGGGCGCGGTTTACGATAAAGAAGTATTGGCCCGCATCGCCCGCATCGCGGAAGAGCATGGCCTGATCGTCTTCTCAGACGAGATTTACGATAAGATACTCTATGACGGAGCGGCACATTATCCGATGGGCTCGTTTGTCACGGATACACTCTGCGTTTCTTACGGCGGCTTATCGAAAAACTACCGCTCGGCTGGTTTCCGTGGCGGCTGGATGATCCTCAGTGGCGCGAAACAAAAAGCCAAATCATACGCGGAAGGCCTGCTCCTGCTCGCAAGCATGCGCCTGTGTGCGAACGTACCTACGCAATACGCGATCCAAACCGCATTGGGCGGTTACCAGAGTATCAAGGAACACGTGGTGCCGACAGGCCGGTTGTATAAACAAATGAACCTGGTTTACGACCGACTGACGTCCATTCCAGGCATTACTTGCGTGAAACCGAAAGGTTCACTGTACGTTTTCCCTAAAATCGATTTGAAAAAATTCGGTTTCAAGGCAGATGACCAGTTTGTATACGAGCTGCTTTCCGATCAGAAAGTGCTGGTAGTAGCGGGTACGGGCTTCAATTATCATTTGGATCCGCATTTCCGTATTGTATTCCTGCCGACTATCGACGAGTTGAACCAGGCGATGGACAAGCTGGAATTCTTCCTGACCAACCGCCGTGTCATGTCGACGCGCACCGTTGAAGACATTATTGCATAAGTAATAGTTAACCTAAACCTCCACTGAAAGTACTTATCGCCCGATGACCATCCCCGACAGAACCATTCAGGAGGCTAAGCGCCAGCGGCTGTTCCTCCTCCTTTGCGGTATCTTTCTTACCAACGCGCTCATTGCGGAGATCATAGGCGGTAAAATATTTTCAGTGGAGACACTTTTGGGCATTGCCCCGGCCCAATTACCGATCGGTGGCCAAAAGCTGGATTTTAACATGACGGCAGGGGTTATCAGCTGGCCGATCGTGTTTATTACGTCCGATATAATCAACGAGTATTTCGGCCGAAAGGGGGTTAAAAGAATCTCCTATGTAACTTCGGCGCTGATCGTCTACACATTCCTGATCATTTACGTGGCGACCAAGGTACCGCCCGCACAGTTCTGGCTCGACCTCAACAATACCGATACCCACGGTAACACATTCAATATCAACGACGCATTCTCCAAAATTTTCAACCAGGGTCTCGGCATTATGATCGGCTCGATCACAGCCTTCTTATTGGGGCAATTGCTGGATATCCTCGTATTCTCCTGGCTCCGCCGGAAAACCGGCAGCCGCTTCATCTGGCTCCGCGCCACCGGCTCGACTATGTTCTCGCAACTGATCGACAGCTTCGTCGTAATCGGGATCGCGTTTTATGTTTTCGGGAATTGGGATTTGAAACTGGTCTTTTCAGTAGGGACCATCAATTATCTATACAAGGGCGTGGTGGCAATCCTTTTGACGCCCCTTTTGTACATCGCGCATTATTTTATCGATAATTACCTCGGTAAGGAGTACGCGGAGGAGCTTTCGCACCACGCCGCGCACGAGTAGCGTGTTAAAGCGGTACTTGTCTGCGCATATTATCCAGCATTACGGCAGTGGCGATACCGACATTCAAAGACTCCGCCTCTCCGAAGCGCGGTATCATGATTTTATCGCTCACGAATCGCTCCACTTGCTCGCCAATACCGTTGGATTCATTGCCCATGACGATAATCCCCCCGTGGGCAGGATATTCAAAATCATACAGCGAACTCCCTCCCAGAAATGCACCGATCACCGGCTGTTTTACGTCTTTTACCTTTTCAAAATATTGGGTCAGGTCGGTGTAATGGAGCTTTACACGTGTAAAGGACCCCTTGGCTGCGGCAATCACTTTGGGATTGTAAACGTCGGTCGTATCGCGTGAACAGATGATCTTGGTGATACCATACCAGTCGGCGACGCGGATAATGGTGCCCAGATTTCCCGGATCGCGAACGTCGTCGAGCATGAGCATATATTCCCCCGGCGCGGGAGACAAGAATACATTTTCCTTCGTTTTAGCGACAGCGAGGCAGGAATCGTTGGTTTGAAACGATCCCAGCCCTTCCAGTTCCTGCGCAGTAACCGTTTCGAGGTTTAGGTTATGGCGGGTTAAAATACTTGAGTATTTTTGCTGAAATTCCTGTGTTACCAGTACAAACTCGATCTCAAAGTCGGAATCCAGCAATTCCAGTACACTCTTGGCGCCTTCTATCACAAAAGCCTCGTGAAGCTGCCGGTACTTTTTGATTTTAAGCGAGTTAATATACTTGATACGATTTTTTGACAACATTGAATATTAATTGTAGGACGATATACGGCTGGTTGATTTTCCTGATTCTAACGGGACTGTTTTCCTGCGCACCCAAACCCACTTCGAAAGGTTACTTGCTTGGCAACTCCGCCATCAAGGGTAATCGCGTGATAAGCGATTCGGAACTGGACGCATTGATCCCGCAAAAACCTAACCGGCGGTTGCTCGGCTTTCCCATCTTTCCTTACGTTGGCCTTTACCGTTTCGGCGAGCTGTTTTACAACCGCGAGGAAAAGCAGCGCAAGGTGATCGAGGTAACGCAAAATTACCAGAAAGAATCCCAGGAACACGCAGATTCCCCCCGAAAGCTTGAAAGAATCAACACTCGATATGCCAAAAAGCTTGAAAAAGCACAGATAAGGGCCACCCAGGGCAACTTCTGGATGCGGGTACTAGGCGAAGCTCCGGTGTATTACAACCAGGCCGATGTGGTGTTGAACGCCGAGAAAATGCAGAAATACCTGTACAACAACGGCTTCTTCGACGCGAAAGTGACCTTTGACCCCGACACGATCTTTAAGAGGATCCGGGTCAATTACCTCGTTACGGAAAACCGGGCGACGATGATCCGCAATATCCACTATCAGATCGGCAATGAGCTGGCCGACAGCCTGATCAGGGCCGACTCGAAAAATGCGGCATTGCTACCCCGCAAGCGGTACGACGGCGACGCGTTCGAGGAGGAGCGCATCCGCATCGAAACGTTGCTTCGAAATGAGGGCTATATGGGCTTTTCACGTCAGAATATCAGTTATATAGTCAACGATACGATCACCAACCGACCGACCGACAGTCTTTTCAAATCAGTGGATGTGAAAGTGAGAGTGGATATGCCGGCGCCGGCCAACAAACGTTACTCGGTCAATTCGGTCAACTTCGAAGTACTCCCTCCTTCCGGTGTGCCTGATTCGATTTTCAGGAAGGATACCAGCATGTTTGACGGCATTAAATATGTGTTTTCAGACAAAAAATTCTCGCGAAAAGTGCTCGACACCAAAATGCAGGTACGCCCGCAGACCTGGTACAGCCAAAAACGGGAGCGCGATACCCAGCAACAATTGTCATTGACCGACCAATTCCGGTTTGTCAACTACAACTACACGCTCGATTCGACCGGGCGGGGCATTAACAGCTATTTCAAAGCAATCCCGCTCGATAAATACCAGATTTCGACTGACCTCGGTCTTAATGTGATTCAGCTGCAAGGAACGCCGGGGCCATTTGCCAACCTTTCCTACAAGATCCGGAATGTTTTCAATGGGATGGAGAACTTCGAAACCAATATCCGGGGTGGGATTGAGCTCGTGCCCAACTTTGTGGGGAACCGGGAGATTTATAAGAGTGAAGAAATCGGCGTAACCGCCTCGCTTACGTTTCCACGATTGCTCACTCCCCAAAATTTGTTCAAAAAGCAAACAGTCAATAGCAATCCACGGACGCAGCTGAGCCTGGGTTATAACTATGTCAACCGCCCGGAATATACCCGTACCAATATCAAAATCAGCACTAATTACTCGTGGCAGCCTACCCGGACAACGCTCGTCAATATTTCGCTGATCGACCTCAATATCCTGAATACGAAGAATCTTAATCCCAAATTCGACACGCTTTTGATCGAATTGGCAAAACAGGGAAACAACCTGATTTACAGCTTCAAGCCCTCTTTCGTTTCAGATATTAATGCAAATTTTGTTTACAATACCAATTCCCTGATAGGTCCTCAGAAGAAGGCGCATTACTTCCGGTTCGCGATCGAATCCGGCGGTACGTCGCTGAATTTTTTGCCCCGGCAACAGGAGGTAATCAGGCAGGTATTTGGGGATAGCCTTCAATTTTATAAGTATATCCGCTGGAATGCTGACTACCGCCGCTACTGGCCTGTCGGAAGAAAATCGGCGTTGGTTGCACGGGTGAACTCGGGTGCCATTTACAGCTACGGCGACAACCAGGTCCCGCCGTATGAAAAATATTTCTTCGCGGGCGGCTCCAACAGCGTGCGTGCCTGGCTGCCGAGAAGGCTCGGACCGGGTTCTGCCAAGCCTGTTACCTATAATAACTTGTCGATCGAATCCCCGGGCGAATTTCTGCTCGAAGGAAACCTCGAATGGCGGGGCTTTCTGGCAAAATTCTTTGGCGATATCAATTATGCACTATTTATCGACGCAGGAAACGTGTGGAGGCTGGGCAGTAATGCCACCAGCGACGACCAGAAGTTCAAAGCCGAGAAGCTTTTGCGGGAAATCGCCGTCGGAACCGGATTCGGGATTCGTTATGACCTGTCTTTCTTTATTCTCCGCTTCGATTTCGGGGTAAAAGTGTATGATCCGTCGCAGGACAGCGGGGAACGTTTCGTGCTTGACGAATTGAAATTTAAGCGCCTTTTCAGGCGTACGGAGGCCAATTCATTGAATATCAACCTCGGTGTTGGCTACCCGTTCTGACCGCGTTCCGGCGATCGCCGCCGTATGACAGTTTGTCAGTTTTCTTCCAAATTTTCCTATCTTTGCGCTTTGAGCGTTTAAGAATTCCTTCTCATGGAGCATAGAATTGCAGATTCACTAAAAATATTGACAGAGGCGGACAAGGAAGCCTGTGAAACAGTGCGGGTTTCGGAAAACGAACCACTTTCAGGAAAGAAAAGGCTGTTTATCGAAAGCTATGGATGTCAGATGAATTTTTCGGACAGCGAAATCGTCGCTTCCGTCATGCGCGACGCCGGCTTCGCCACCACTTCGGATGTAAACAATGCCGACCTGATATTTTTGAATACCTGTGCCATCCGCGACAATGCCGAGCAGAAGGTCAGGAACCGTTTGAAACAGTTAAATTTTATTAAAAAAAATAAACCAGGCATGCTGATCGGGGTGCTGGGCTGCATGGCCGAACGCCTGAAAACCAAGTTTCTCGAAGAAGAGAAAATGGTCGATATCGTGACCGGCCCGGATGCATACCGCGATTTACCGCGACTGGTGGACGAAGCCGAAACGGGTCAGAAGGGCGTCAATGTATTCCTTTCACGGGAAGAGACCTACGCCGACATCTCCCCTATCCGACTGAATTCCAACGGCGTAACCGCATTCATTTCGATCATGCGCGGTTGTGACAATATGTGCAGCTTCTGCGTCGTGCCTTTCACACGCGGACGTGAGCGCAGCCGCGACCCGTATTCGATCGTGAAAGAGGCCGAAGATCTTTTCCGCGATGGTTACCGCGAGGTAACGCTGCTCGGACAGAATGTAGACAGCTATAAATGGAAGCCCGAAGCGAATGCGGAAGGTGAAATTGCGGGTGAAACGGTGGTAAACTTTGCCAATCTGCTCGAAATGGTAGCCAAAGTGAGCCCCGAGCTCCGTATCCGTTTCAGCACGTCGCACCCGAAAGACATTACTGACGAGGTGTTGTATACCATGAAAAAGTATGACAACATCTGCAAATACATTCACCTGCCTGCACAAAGCGGTAACACCCGCGTGCTGGAACTCATGAACCGGACGTACACACGCGAATGGTACATGGACCGTATCGACGCCATCCGCCGGATTTTGGGTGAAGAATGCGGCATCTCACAGGACATGATCGCAGGCTTTTGCACCGAAACCGAGGAAGAACATCGCGATACGCTGTCGCTGATGGAATATGCCAAATTCGACTTTGGCTTCATGTTCGCTTATTCGGAGCGGCCGGGTACGCTGGCGGCCAAGAAGTTCAAGGACGATATTCCGGAAGAGGTTAAGAAAAGAAGGCTTGCAGAAATCATTGAAGTACAGCAGCAGCTTTCGCTCGCGCGTAACCAGCAATTGGTGGGTACAGTCCAGAGAGTATTGATCGAAGGACCTTCTAAACGCTCCGACGATGACCTCAGCGGCAGAAACGACCAGAACAAGAAGGTCGTGTTCCCACGCGAGAATTTTGAAAAAGGCCAGTACGTGGACGTTCTGATCACCGAATGCACGACCGTTACACTGCTTGGGCATGCGGTACAAACCGAGCCGGTATTGGGATAAGACCTGCTTATTCTTTTAAACCCGTTTTGACAATTAACTAAGGCTTTCCGCCTGCCGGAAGCCCTCAGATATTTCATGGATTCATCGGAAATACAAGCCATAAAGAACCGCTTCGGGATCATCGGCAACTCGTCGGGCCTGAACCACGCGATCAATGTGGCCGTGCAGGTCGCAGCGACTGACCTGACGGTTTTGATCACCGGTGAAAGCGGCAGTGGAAAGGAATCATTTTCCAAAATCATACATAGCCTCAGTGCCCGCAAGCACGGGCCATTTATCGCTATCAACTGCGGCGCCATCCCGGAAGGAACGATCGATTCGGAATTGTTCGGGCACGAGAAAGGCGCTTTTACCGGTGCACTGGATGCCCGGAAAGGGTATTTCGAAACAACCAATAGTGGAACCATTTTCCTCGACGAGGTAGGCGAAATGCCGCTTGGTACCCAGGCGAGATTGCTCCGCGTGCTGGAAAACGGCGAATATATTCGCGTAGGATCGTCCAAAGTTTTGAAGACAAATGTCCGCGTAGTAGCCGCTACGAATGTCAACCTGCTCGATGCCGTCAACCACGGAAAGTTCCGGGAGGACTTGTATTACCGGTTGAATACGGTACCTATTTACGTCCCGCCGTTGCGTGACCGTGGCGAGGATATCCTATTGCTTTTCAGGAAGTTTACCAATGATTTCTCCGAGCGGTATCGCACCAAACCCGTGAGGCTTGACAGCGAAGCGCGTGACCTATTGCTCCAATATTCGTTTCCGGGCAACATCCGTCAGCTGAAAAACATAGCGGAACAGATTACCATCCTGGAAACAGATAAGGAACTGCCGATCAGCATCGAAACGCTCAACCATTACCTGAACCCCGTGCAGCCGTCAAGCCGTAAGGCATTGGTACCGTTGCGCTCCAGTGATGGCGATGGCACTTCGTTTTCGGAAAGGGAGCTTTTATATAAAGTACTTTTCGACATGCGACGGGATATGACGGAATTGAAAAAATTGGTCAGAAATGTTCTTGAAAACGACAAGTATGGCGGCGATATCCTGAAAGACCATCAGGAGCTGTTCAGCTCGTTGAACAATTCGGAGCCGATCATTACTACGCCCACTATCGAGCCGTCCCGTCTGCTCACTCCGCCCCAGCCCCGTACCGTGGATCTGGACCGCTACTCCGACGAGCGTGACGAAATTGAAGATGTGGTGCACGTGACAGCAGAAGAAGAATCCCTTTCTTTGGAAGATAAGGAGAAGGAAATGATCATTAAGGCACTTCGCAAAAACAATAACAAGCGAAAATACGCCGCCAATGCATTGGGCATTTCCGAGCGCACGTTATACAGGAAGATCAAACAATACGACATTGAAGAATAATAGTAGCGCCCGAAAACTGTGGGTATTTCTGATACTCATTTGCCCTGTTTTCATGTCGGGCTGCGGGGTGTATTCATTTACAGGGACCAACCTTTCTCCCGATATCAAGACATTCAGTGTGCTCAACTTCACGATGGGTACCGCGGGTGGGCCAAGTGATTTGCCTCAGCGACTGACGGAGGATCTGAAAGAATACTTTCAAAGAAACACGAGTCTCGTAAGCCAGCCCGGCGGAGGGGACCTGGTACTGGAAGGTTCGATTACCGGCTATGATGTAACGCCAGCCGCTCCGACAGCCAATGACCAGGCAGGCCTTAACCGGCTGAATGTGACTGTGCAAGTGCGCTATACCAATGCGAAGGACGAGACGAAAAACTTCGATCAGTCGTTTACCTACTACGCAGATTTCCCTCAGGATCAAACACTTAACCAGAACGAAGCTAGGTTACTACCGACCATTCGCGAAAACCTTGTGCAGCAGATATTTAATAAATCGGCAGCCGACTGGTAGGAAAAGCACTACCCGAACTTTCAATTTCAACAACCTGAATTTCTCAACACAACCCGGAATATGGCGCTCATCGATAAGGAAACATTTGATCAGCTGGTGAAAAACCCAGGCCTGATTACGGCAGATGTGATCCCGCAGCTGGAGGCCACGATCAAGGCATTTCCGTACTGCCAGATCCCCTATTCGATGCTGGCCAAGGCATCGAGCCTCGCCGGTACCGAAAAGCTGGAAGAGACCCGCCCGCGCGCGGCTGCTTACGCCCTCAGCCGTGTCGCATTGCAGCAACTCGTGGAGAGCGACAATGAGCGTTACGACGCTACCGTGGATGTGGACGACATTCTCGAACCGCAATTGGCACCCGAGCCGCTCGATAGCGACGACATATTAATTAATACCGTCGAGCAGCAGGCTTCCGCCGAACTGCAGCGCACCGAGGAGCAGCGCCGCCAGCAGCAGATCATCCAGGGTTTCATGAAAAAGAACCCGCGCATTACGCGCCAGGACAACAATCTTGAACCGATTAGTATAGATCTCAGCAGCCGCTTGGCAGGGGGAAGTGAAGGAGGCATTGAAACCGAAGCATTTGC
The DNA here is from genome assembly GCF_003014695.1 of Dyadobacter jiangsuensis. Taxonomy (GTDB): domain Bacteria; phylum Bacteroidota; class Bacteroidia; order Cytophagales; family Spirosomataceae; genus Dyadobacter; species Dyadobacter jiangsuensis. The sequence goes on from NZ_PYAS01000010.1 coordinate 322,928, forward strand.
CAATATCCTCATCCGGCAGGGCAAAATTGAAAAGGCGATAGACGTCTATCAAAAATTGATTTTGAAAAAACCGGAAAAAAGGAATTACTTTGCGAAAAAATTGAGCGAATTATACGCCCGGTCGTAATGAGTTCATGAGTTCAAAGTCAAGAGGTCAGGAAGTCATTAGGTCAGGTAGTAGTTCATTCACACATCCACACATTCAGTCATTCAAAATTCAGTCATTCAAAATTCATTAAAGCATGTATTTGGGTTTAATTATTCTGGTTGCCATTGTTGCAGTATTGTTGATTTTGGTCGTCTTGGTCCAAAATTCAAAAGGTGGAGGGCTTTCAAGCGAGTTTAGCGGCGCAGGAACTACCCAAATGTTCGGTGTTAAAAAGACTACCGACCTTCTCGAACAAATCACGTGGGGTCTGGCAAGCGCGGTGATCATTATCTCACTGGCTTCTTATATTATGGTGGGCGGAGACAACGCCGGCGCTGGAATCAACAGCGTGAACGTAGAAAGAGCTCAGAATGCAGTGGTACCAGGCGGCAAAATCGCTCCTGCACCTGCCGCGACGGAAGGCGCGGCACCTGCTGCGGGTGAAGCTGCACCTGCCGCAACAACACCTGCTGCAACTCCTACCGACACTGCTAAGAAATAATTGAGGCAATCGTCCAAAAGAAAATCCTGCGACCAACATCGCAGGATTTTTTTATGCCGTGGAGTCAAACCCGGAATTAGGCTACATGAATCTCCCGCAACATCAATCGCTCCGCCACAGGCAGCAGCGTTTCGTGCAAAGGATAATCATATCTGGATTCCACCACATAAGTAGCAGGATTCGGCATCGCCTGATTTCGCTTTGTGAGGTCGACCTTGATCTGCGAGATCGTATTGCCGAGGCCGATGCGCACAGTATCGACGTAAACCGTTTTCAGGTAACGCTCTTTCAATGCGTTATACAATGCGAGCTGGTATTGAAAAATGCTCACCAGCGGCTGAAATGTATGCAAAAACAGCAGGTAACCTTCCTGCAAATGCAACGGCACAATGCCCACCGGCGAAACCTTCACATTCTCCTCCACTTCTGAAAAACGCTCCGAGCCCTCTTCGATGGATTTCGAGAAGCGGGGGATTGCAAAATCCAGAATGTAGTTCAGATCGGACATAAAAGAATCGTCCTGGTGCGTCTCTTCGTACTGCAACTGCCAGGTTTTGACGTCGATTCCTGTCAGATTTTTGGGTAAACTGGTCCTGATCCTGCTTTTATTATCCTGGATGCTGACACAGGCGTCAAGGTGCAGCTTCAATTCTGGCAGGCAAGGGTGCAATCGGTTGTGTGTGAACTGGTCCCGGACGTGCTGGAAATACGCCATCAGCACATATTTTTTGTATTCAAAATCAAAAATTCCTTCGGTAAGCCAGTTTTTATCGAGCTCTGACATAGGGGTTTTCAATTTGGTGCCGATAAAATTTAGTGAATTCCATCGCTGAAAGCAAGATTTCAGCATTCCTGACACGCAAATGACATTATAGTACTATAACGCCACGCAGGAGTACAAATTTGTCACACTTGCCGGAAAAAATGTCAGAGCAAACCCGCTGGCACAGATTGTGCTATCGGGATGGAAGTCTAATCATTACTGACAATTAAAATAAACGTTTAATATTTATGTCAACTTTAGCAGAAATACAAGTGAATGTACAACCGCTAGCTGACCGCGTTCTTATCGAACCTGCCCCAGCCGAAGAAAAAACAGCATTTGGTATCATTATCCCTGATACTGCAAAGGAAAAGCCACAACGCGGAACCGTATTGGCAGTAGGCCCCGGTAAAAAAGACGAGCCTCTTACAGTAAAAGTTGGAGATACCGTATTGTACGGTAAGTACTCAGGCACTGAATTGGCATACGAAGGAAAAGACGTCCTGATTATGCGCGAGTCGGATATCTACGCGATCGTAGGTTAATCCAACGCTCTCAAATTCAACAGTTTCTCTTAAAGTTTTTCAAATTAAAAAGTTATGTCTAAGAAAATATTTTTTGACACAGAAGCACGCGATAAGATCAAAAAAGGCGTGGACACCCTGGCTGACGCCGTTAAGGTTACATTGGGCCCTCGCGGTCGTAACGTGGTAATCGACAAGAAATTCGGTTCTCCAAGCATCACCAAGGATGGTGTTACTGTTGCCAAAGAAATCGACCTGAAAGATCCTATCGAAAACATGGGAGCTCAGCTGGTGAAAGAAGTAGCTTCCAAAACTGCTGATTCAGCGGGTGATGGTACTACTACTGCTACCGTTCTTGCACAAGCGATCTACTCGATCGGTGTGAAAAACGTAGCGGCTGGCGCTAACCCAATGGACCTGAAACGCGGTATCGACAAAGCGGTTGGTACGATCGTGAAAGACCTGGAAACTCAGAAAAAAAATATTTCTACTTCAAAAGAAATCGCTCAGGTTGCAACTATCTCTGCAAACCATGACGAGGAGATCGGTAACATGATCGCCGAAGCGATGGAAAAAGTAGGTAAAGAAGGTGTGATCACCGTTGAAGAAGCTCGCGGAACTGAAACAGAAGTTAAAACTGTGGAAGGTATGCAGTTCGACCGTGGTTACCTGTCTCCATACTTCGTAACCAACACTGAGAAAATGGAAGCTGAGTTGGAGCGTCCATTCATCCTGATCTCTGAGAAGAAAGTTTCTTCTATGAAAGAACTTCTTCCTGTGTTGGAAGCAGTTGCACAAACCGGCCGTCCTTTGCTTATCCTTGCAGAAGACGTTGACGGAGAAGCATTGGCTACATTGGTAGTAAACAAAATCCGCGGTGCATTGAAAGTAGCGGCTGTTAAAGCTCCTGGTTTCGGTGACCGTCGCAAAGCAATGCTGGAAGATATCGCTATCATCACTGGCGGTACCGTTATCAGCGAAGAGCGTGGTTTCAAACTTGAAAACGCTACTTTGGACTACCTCGGTACTTGCGAAAAAGCGATTATCGACAAAGACAACACAACCTTGGTTAACGGAAGCGGTGCATCTGAAGACATTCAGGCACGTGTTAACCAAATCAAAGCGCAGATCGAAAACACTACATCTGACTACGATCGCGAAAAACTTCAGGAGCGTCTGGCGAAACTGTCAGGTGGTGTAGCTATCCTTTATATCGGTGCTGCTACTGAGGTTGAAATGAAAGAGAAAAAAGACCGCGTTGACGACGCCCTTCACGCAACACGTGCTGCGGTAGAAGAAGGTATCGTTGCTGGTGGTGGTGTAGCGTTCATCCGCGCAACTGCTTCTCTCGACGGCCTGAAAGGCTCTAACGAAGACGAAACAACCGGTATCAACATCATCCGCGCTGCACTCGAAGCTCCTTTGAGAACGATCGTGTCTAACGCTGGTGGCGAGCCTTCAGTTGTTATCAACAAAGTAAAAGATGGTTCAGGTGCTTTCGGTTACAACGCGAAAGACAACACTTACCAAGACCTTCTTGAGGCTGGTATCATCGATCCTAAGAAAGTATCTCGTCTGGCTCTCGAAAACGCAGCATCTATCGCTGGTCTGTTGTTGACAACAGAATGCGTTATCGCTGACGAACCAGAAGAAGCTCCTGCGGCAGGTGGCCACAGCCACGGCGGCGGAATGGGCGGCATGATGTAATCAGCCTCCGTTTCTTCGGAACATATAAAAAGCGGCTGTCAGGTAACTGGCAGCCGCTTTTTTGTGGGTATTAAAATGTTTTATGCCAAATGCTGGACCATCAACCCATCCTGCATTACTAATCTCCTGTCGGCCATTTCGGCTAATTCTTCATTGTGCGTCACAATGATAAACGTCTGCCCCGTTTCATCCCGAAGCTTAAAGAACAATTGATGCAAATCCAATGCATTATGAGAATCGAGGTTACCAGACGGTTCATCGGCTAGTACAATCGCTGGTCGGTTCAATAATGCACGGGCTACGGCCACGCGCTGCTGTTCACCGCCGGAGAGTTGGGAAGGCAAATGGTCCATTCTTCCGCCGAGGCCAAGCAATTCAAGCAATTCTTTCGCCCGTGCCTGAATGTCCTTTTCATTCACATTCCCATTGATATAACCCGGCATACATACGTTTTCCAATGCGGTAAACTCAGCCAGCAGGTTATGGAACTGGAAAATGAAGCCGATCTTTTCATTCCGGAAGCGTGCGAGCTCTTTATCCTTTTGGGCGAAGACGTTCGAGCCTTCAATGAAGACCTCCCCTTGCTCCGGCCGGTCGAGCGTTCCGAGGATGTGCAGGAAGGTACTCTTGCCCGCGCCCGACGGCCCGACGATCGCTACTACTTCCCCCTTTTTCACTTCCAGATCAATGCCTTTTAAAACCTGCAATGACCCGTAAGTACGCCTGATCCCGCTCGCCCGAAGTAGCTCCATATTGAAAAGATAATTGCGTCGAAAACTCGCCCGTTTTGATTAAATGCTTAATTTGCCGTGAAAATACCAATTTACTTTTATACTCATGAATATTCACGAATATCAAGGCAAAAGCGTTCTTAAAAAATACGGTGTGCGTATTCAGGAAGGCCTCGTAGCCGACACTCCGGATAAGGCGGTAGAAGTTGCACGTGAGCTCAGCCAGCAGACAGGCACCAAGTGGTATGTTGTAAAATCCCAGATCCACGCAGGTGGCCGCGGTAAGGGCCGTATCGTCGGCAGCGAGCAGCGCGGTGTGGCGTTGGCTAAGTCGGTTGAAGATGTCAGGACCATCTCCAACAACATCCTGGGCAAAGTATTGGTAACGCACCAGACCGGTGCAGAAGGCAAGCGAGTAAACAAAGTCCTGATTGCAGAAGACGTATACTACCCAGGCCCTACCGAGCCGAAAGAATATTACCTGTCGATCCTCTTGGATCGCGGCAGAAACTGCAACGTGATCATGGCCAGCACCGAAGGCGGTATGGACATCGAAGAAGTAGCAGAACATACTCCTGAGAAAATCATCAAAGAATGGATCGATCCTAAGGTTGGATTGCAGCCGTTCCAGGCTCGTAAGGTGGCATTTGCCCTTGGCTTGGAAGGTGACGCGTTCAAGGAAATGGTGAAATTCATCTCTGCATTATACAGAGCTTACGCGGAAAGCGATTCGTCGATGTTCGAAATCAACCCGGTTTTGAAAACATCCGACAACAAAATCCTCGCAGTAGATGCCAAGGTTGATCTGGACGACAATGCATTGTACCGTCACCCTGAACTGGCCGAAATGCGTGATACCAACGAAGAAGATCCTTTGGAAGTAGAAGCAGGTGCCAACAACCTGAACTACGTGAAACTGGACGGAAACGTAGGTTGTATGGTAAACGGAGCCGGTCTGGCGATGGCTACCATGGACTTGATCAAACTTTCGGGCGGTGAGCCTGCCAACTTCCTCGACGTAGGCGGTGGCGCGAACGCACGCACGGTAGAAGCAGGTTTCCGTATCATCCTCAAAGACCCGAACGTAAAAGCGATCCTGATCAACATCTTCGGCGGTATCGTTCGTTGCGACCGTGTTGCTGCGGGTGTGGTGGAAGCTTACAAAGCAATCGGTGAGATTCCGGTGCCTATCATCGTTCGTCTGCAAGGAACCAATGCGGAAGAAGGTGCACGCATCATCAACGAATCCGGTCTGAAAGTATACTCTGCGATCGAGTTCAAAGAAGCAGCTGCAAAAGTTTCAGAAGTTCTGGCTGAGCTGGGCGTTTAAGGAACTGTCTCAGGGCTGACATAATGTTAAAACGTTAATGTCACCCTGAGCGAAGTCGAAGGTATAGCGTGATGCAAATACCCTTCGACTTCGCTCAGGGTGACATTCGTTTTACGACAATACCTGACCTCCTGACCACACCTGACAATTCCCTACCCAAGAATCAAATACAACACCATCGTCGCTGCAAAACTGGCAACACCCTGCAAGCCCGTCAGAATCGTATGCGTGCGATAAGTATCCCTGGCCGAAATACCGGTAAACTGCGACACCACCCAAAACCACGCGTCATTCGTATGCGAAACGATCATGGCTCCACTGCCGACCGCCATGACTACCAATGTTATTTGAACAGGCGTTACAAAACCGAGCGATGCCAGTAGTGGCGCCAGGATGCTCGTGGTGAGCACCATGGCCGATGTAGTAGACCCTTGGGCTGTTTTAAAAAAAACTGCAATCAAAAAAGCGATCACCAGCAGGTAACCTCCCGACATTTCATTGTGCAGGAGCCATTCGCTAACCATTTCTTTCAAAGAAGTTTCCTTCAAAATCGCACCGAATGCACCTCCCGCGCCTACAAGCACGAGCGTGGTGCCGCAATGCTCGATGCCGCTTTTGAAACAGGCCATCATGCGCTGCGACGCATTTTCAGGAAAAAGCGAATAGCTGAAAAATATCGCCAGCAGGAAGGATACCAGCGGACTCCCGAGGAAGCTCAGCCAGCGTGTAAGTTCTTCCGGGAAATGCAGGATTTTGGCAAACGAGGCCAGGGTAATGAGCAGAATCGGCAATACAATGGGCATGAACGCCTTCCAGGCTGGCGGTAGCAGCTGCTCCTGAATCATTTGCGGCTCTTCTACTGCCGCATCATCAATCAACTTCACATTTTTAGCATACTTTCCGGCAAACCAGGTCGATAGGAAAAGGCTGGGGATGGACACGACCAAGCCGATAAGAATGACCAGGCCAATAGAATCAGGGATGCCGAGGTTACCGGCTGCCGACAATGGTCCAGGCGTAGGCGGTACCAATGTATGGGTGGCAAAAAGACCGCCGGAGAGCGACAATGCAATGGTAGCAAGCGGCTTACCGGTTCTTTTCGCTACGATCTGGTTGAGTTTATGTAAAATAATAAACCCCGAATCGCAGAACACGGGAATGCCCACAATGCCACCGATGACCGACATCGCAAACGCCGGTCTCTTTTCACCAAACAACTTTAATATCACATCGGCGACCTTGATCGCCGCCCCCGATTTGTCCAGGATAGCTCCTATTACACACCCCAGAATCACCATCAGTCCAATTTTGGACATCAATTCTCCAAAGCCTTTTCCAATGGTTTCAGCCAGCTTATCGATCGGCAGACCTGCGAAAACGCCGACACCAAGCGCCGCCAGCAGCAGCCCCACGAGCGGATGCATTTTCAAAACGGTGGAACTGAGAACAATAAACGCAATGGCGGCCAGTACGATGACAAATATCATGCTTACAAAAGTTTAAGCACGGCTTCGTCACCCATTACCGCATTCGCCGGACGCGGATGGCTTGCGTCGAAAACAGCCAGGTCTTTTTGTTCCAAAACCTTTGCAGGCTCCTCGTCAATTTGCCCGTCTTTATTCGTCACAGCTTTAAGATCCAGTTTCAGATGTTTGGCCATGAATGCGTACATCGCTTTCCGTTTCGATGGGCCATAGTCGTGCTTTTCGTTGGCCAAATGCACGGCTTCCAGGTTATCCTTTTTGTTGTAGAGCGAATAGATCTTTTGCATAAAAGGGTATTCAACATCCGGCGTGTTCTTGGTCCAATCGCCGCCATCGGAGATCATGATCATCGGGCGCGGGGCGGTTAATGCGGCAATCTCCACATTATTGGTTTGATATTCCCCTTTTTTGTGGATCGGCAAGCCGCTTTCACAAACGCAGCCGCCAAAGAAATAGGCCGAAACCATCACCACCGGAACCGAAACTTTCACTCGATTATCCAATGCAGCCAGCAGGAAAGTCTGCGTCCCGCCACCCGATTCGCCGGTACACGCCACGCGATTCGGATCAACTCCGGGAACAGACAAGAGAAAATCGAGCGACCTAATGCTGTTGATCGTTTGCAGTTTCAATGCCTTTGCCATTTTGTGTTCGCATTGTTTGGCGTCCCCCTGCCCTACCATGTCCCATACGAACACGATCGCGCCCATACGTGCGAGCGTCGCGCAACGCTTCTGCGTCTGCTCGCGGAAGCGCCCGTGTGGGTTCTCGCCATGCCCGTGCGGCGCGAGGATGGCTGCATAGGATTTCTGCTGTTTCAATGGTCGGTACAAATTACCCGTCACGTAAATGCCCGGCATGCTTTCAAACGCGACATTTTCGATGGTGTAGCCGTCCATCGTTCTTTTGGAATGGATAATCGGTTTGGAAGCCGGTTTCTCAGGTAATGTTTGCAAATCCATCCCATTCCGAATCTGCTGGCGGATTTGCGCCGCGCGGGCTTCCCATTCCACCCGGGAAGCAGGGATATGTTTTTCGAGAAATTCTTTGCCTTGTTCTTCGGTGAAATAGGCGCCCTGGCAGAGTTCGGCTTGCTGAGCAAATGTCGTGGAGGCGAGGCCGAACAGGCCGAGAAGGATGGTATATCTGATTTTCATGCAAATTGCAGTTTGGTCAGAAAAGCGCGTCAAGTATAGAGAATACTGTTACAATACGACCATATTTGGCCCGGAGGGCCATCCTGTTTCTAGCAAAATACGATATTGATGATGTTCGCACCCCAGCGGGGTGTCCTGTATTGTTCCGCAGGAGGCTCCCCCGGAGCCAAAATACAGTTTGTTATAATCTTGGTTCCTATAAACAGGACGCCCCTCCAGGGCAGCACTTTCGGCCGTTACTCGTTCGTTTCCCGCAACCCAATCGGAATCGCAACTTTCACATATTCCTTCAATATCACTGCTTCCAGCTCCTCGACCAGCCCTTTATATTCCCCATCAATCTGAAAATGCGCGGCTTTCTGGACACATTCAATCTTCGCTTTCTCGACAGAAATCACTTTCATAATTTCAGGGTTAAAATCCGTGCTGCCGGCCAGGATCTTGGCTGTTTCAATAAAATCCAGCTTCTTGGCAATCACCAATTCGAAAAAACCGTCGCACATATCTCCTATCGGATTGATACTCACTCCTGTACCATACTTTTTGGCGTTGGCGATGATGACTATCAATGCTTCGGTTTCAAGGACTTCTTCGTCCGTTGTGATTTTTACGTCGAAGTTTTCGTGCTCACTCAATGTCCTGAGCATTTCCCGTGCATAGCCCAATTTTCCACGCGTATCGCTGTCTTCGTAGTTTTTAACCAGCAATGCATTTAGACCAATATCTGCTAAATGAAGGCTAATTTCCCCATTAATCGATACGGCATCTATCGCAGAAACCTCTCCTTCAAATGCCACCTCCAATGCCTGATCAATGGAGCCTGAAAGACCGAAATCGACGGAAAGCCCATTGGCAGACCCGGCAGGGATAATGCAAAGAATGGCATCGGTACCGTGTAATGCTTGTGCTACCATGGAAATAGTTCCGTCGCCGCCGGCTACCAGCACGCGCTCCGGCCTGATATTTTCAACCATTTCGCGGATGGTCTGCTGATCGTCGTCGCCGGTGGTGTTGTAAATGCGCAGGTCGCAGCCCTCGGCTTCCGATTTTTCAATAACCCTTTCAAAAATTACATCCTTGTTCACGTCCCCGGAAATGGGATTTACTACCAGCAAAACTTTCGGTTGTGAAGACATATTCGATAAATTAGGGACCTGATGTCGTAGAGGATAAAGATAGTTATGAAACGTTGTGACTTAAAACTATACCGTGGCTACGCCAACAAAAAGGAACTCGTTGTGTTTGGCCATGTGGTGAAAAAATACCCTTCCGGTGACCGGAAATATACCAGACGTGGATTTCGCTACGCAAAAACCATCATCGAGCTCTTCTCCATTAAAACCATTCCGTTTTTGAAGATTGTCCTGCATTTGGGGGATAAGACCTTCGAAACGACTGCCGAAGCCGACGGCTACTTCCGTTTTCAGGTCCCGCTCGACGCCGAAATGCCGGGCGGCTGGCACACCTACCGCGTAACACTAGACGACGAAATGAACGGCAAAAAATACCACGCCGAAAGCTCGGAAGAATTTTTCATGCCTTACAAAAGCTCTTACGGCATCATTTCCGATATCGACGACACATTCCTGATTTCGCATAGTCGCCGTTCTTTCAAGAAGTTATTTGTTTTGCTGTCCAAAAACGTACAGGCTCGGAAGCCTTTTGACGACGTGGTGAAGCATTACCAGCTGCTGTCCTTCGCGAGTCGCACGCACCCACACAAAGACAGCAACATCTTCTTTTATGTGTCGAGCAGTGAATGGAATTTGTATGATATGATCGTTCGGTTTGCAGAGTTAAACGGGCTTCCCAAGGCTGTTTTAAAACTAAAAAAAATCAAATCGGGCCTTGATGATTTTGTAATGACGGGGAGCGGCTCGCATGAACATAAGTTGCGAAAAATCCACAATATCATCAATTTCTACCCCGAATTGCAGTTTATATTGCTCGGAGACGACTCTCAGAAAGACCCGGAGATTTACGAGGAGATTTGCCGCACGTTCCCGCAGAGCATACGCGCCGTGTACATGCGCCAGACGCGCAGGAGGGCCAAACCGCACACGGCTGCATTGCTGAAAAACATCCAGGACCTCGGCATTGATACCTGCTACTTCGCGCACAGCAATAAGGCAATCATCCATTCGCTCGACCAGGGCATCGTTTTCCAGACACCGGAAGAGCCGGAAGTGAAGGAAATTGTGGAGAAAGCGGTTTCCTGACGGTTGTTTTTTGGCATTTTTCAGCACTTTCGTAACTTGACCTCTCCCTTTTTTGGAATACACATGAAAAAAATCCTGATCGTTGAGGATGACCGCAGGATCGCGCAGAACATTTTCCGCGGACTGGCTGCCGAAAATTTTGAGGCGGAGATCGCCTATGACGGCATTACGGGCAAGCAAATGGCCCTGGAAAAGAAGTTCGACCTGGTGTTGCTGGATGTAAACCTGCCGGGTATGAAGGGCTACGACGTCTGCCAGCAAATCAGGATCTATAAACCGTCGCTGCCTATTATCATGCTGACGGCCTTCGGGGAAATCGAGGACAAAGTGGAAGGACTGAACAGCGGCGCGGACGATTACATCGTGAAGCCATTCGATTTCAGGGAATTACTCGCACGCGTGAATGCCGCGTTGCGCGTGTCGGACCTTTTGAATCCTGAAACTTCCGACAAAATCCTGCGCATTGCCGACCTGGAAATGAACCTCGGCACCAAGCAGGTGAAACGCGCAGGCAACATTATCGATCTCACAGCCAAGGAGTTTGCATTGCTCGAATACTTCCTCCTGCACCGCGGGCGGGTGGTTTCGAAAATGGACCTGGCCGAGCACGTGTGGCACCTCAATTTCGACCCCGGAACCAATGTGGTGGAAGTGTATATCAATTATCTACGCAAAAAAGTCGATAAAGACTTTCCGACCAAGCTCATCCACACCCGGCCGGGCATGGGCTATATTATGAAAGAAGAATAACCTCCTATGAAGATCAAAGACCGCATCGCCCTCCAATTCACGCTCCTGGTAGCGGGGGTGCTTTTGCTGTTTTCCATTGCCATTTACAGCGTTTCGGAACATTACCGGCAGGAAGAATTTTACGATCGCCTGCGCAGCCGCGCACGCACGACCTGCCGCCTGCTCGTGAAAGTGAAGGGGATTGACAAAGACCTGCTCAAAGCCATCGACCAGAATACGCTTTCGGAAATGCTGGACGAAAAAGTACTGATTTTCGATCCCAGAAACGAGCTGATCTATTCCAGCGTCGACGATAAGCTGCTTACCTACCACACATCGCTCCTCAACGAAGTACGCCAAAAAGAATACATGGAGTTTCACCAGGGCGAAAACGAGGTGATCGGGCTGCTCTACCAGGAGAGCGACGACCCGCTGGTGGTACTGGCCTCCGCCTACGACACTTTCGGGCATAGCAAACTGCAAAATTTGAGAAGTACGCTGGGTTGGGGATTGCTGGCGGGAATCGCGGTGACGGTCGGACTCGGCATTTACTTCGCAGGGAATGCATTGAAACCCATCAGCCGCATTAATGCACAGGTGTCGCTCATTACGGCCCAGAATTTATCCCAAAAGCTCGACGAAGGCAACCGGAAGGACGAAATTGCGCAGCTTGCCATCAACTTCAACACCGTACTTTACCGGCTCAACAAGGCATTCGAACAACAGAAGAGCTTTGTATCGCACGCGTCGCACGAGTTGCGAACGCCATTAGCCGCCCTGAAATCCGAAATCCAGCTCGGACAGCGCTTCAATAAGGACAATCCCGAAATTGAAGAGGTTTTTGCGAACCTGTTTTCGGATACCGAACGGCTCATCAGCATTACCAATAACCTGCTTTTCCTCGCCCGTTCGTACGAGAATATGGGCAGCATGAAAATGGCGCACGTTCACATCGAAGACCTCGCGTTCCTGGCCAAAGAAGAGCTGCTATCCTCCCATCCCGATTACAATGTGGTGATCGATTACGAAACGATTCCGGAGAATGAGAACCAAACCGTGATCGAAGGCAATGAGGAACTGCTCAAAAGAGTGTTTACCAACCTGCTCGACAATGCATGCAAGTATTCTGCCGACCATAGCGCACAGATACTGATCTCGTCCGACGACAAATCGTGCATCGTGAAGGTCCGCGACCGGGGAATAGGGATCAGCGAGGACGACCTCCCGCATATTTTCAACCCCTTTTTCAGGTCGTCCAATGCTACCGAGCTGCCGGGATTCGGGATAGGACTTTCCATTTGCCAGCGCATTGTGGAGTTGCACCATGGCACCATTTCAGTGACCAGCGAAATCGGCAAAGGCAGCGAGTTTCAGGTCCAGCTTCATCATATATGACCTCCCGGCTCGGCGCTCCCGGTTCGGTGCGCCGGCTTTCTAATTTTTTTCTAAGGTTATTTTAAGGCTGGTGTAATACCGGTGTCGGAATATCGCACATTCTAACACGGAAATTATGCGCATTTACCTCACCGGGCTCTTAGTACTCCTAACAACCGCCTTACACGCACAGGACACACTGCGGCTCTCGATCCGCCAGGCCGACAGCCTGTTCTTGCAAAACAACCTTGAAATCCTGGCCGAAAAGTACCAGATCGACATTGCGAAGTCGGTCGAAATCCAGGACAAGCTTTGGAACAACCCCACTTTCGGGGTCGAAATCAGTGCCTACAACCCGTCTCGCGGCGCGTTGGACGTGGGTAGGAACGGCCAGAAAGCATTCACGATCCAGCAACTGATCACGCGCGCCGGCAAGCGCAACAAGCAGGTCGCATTGGACGTGGAGTCGACGCGCAAAACGGAATTCCAGTTTTACGACTTGATCCGCACATTAAAATTCGAGCTGCGTCAGATCTTCTTCGAATCATATTACCTCGAACAAACCATCGCGCTGTACGACAACCAGATCGGCACGCTCCGCACGACCGTCAATGCATTTGACAAAGAGTATAATCGCAAGAATATCTCGCTCAAAGAGGTTGTCCGCCTGAAAGCGCTCCTGTTCGAGCTTACTAACGAGCGTGCCAATATCCTCTTTGAATTACAGGAAAACCAGCGTGACCTCCGCACCCTGCTGAGCACCGACCGCCCCATCAAATCGCTCGTCGACAGCACGGAAATACAGCGCTATCACCTCGACCGCTACAACGTGGCCGCATTGAAAGAAAAAGCCTTGCAAAGCCGCGCGGATTTGAAAGTGGCGCAATCGGAGACGAAACAGGCCGAGCTCAATTACACATTGCAAAAAGCATTGGCGAAGCCCGACGTGCAGATCGGCGCCGTGTATGACCAGGCGAGCAACTACCAGAACAACTACTTCGGTGTGAATGCGTCTATGGCCCTGCCCTTCTTCAACCGCAACCAGGGTAACATCCGCGCGGCGAAAAGCAACATCAGCTACTACAAAACAGCCGAGAATGCAAAGCAAAATGCGGTAAACAACGAAGTCGACGCCGCCGTGCAGAAGGTAGGCATTGCCGACAAGGCTTTCCAAAGTGTCGAAGGCCAGTTCACCGACCAGTTCCAGCTCCTGAGCAACGGCATTTACGACAACTTCCAGAAACGGAATATTTCACTGCTGGAATTTATAGACTTCATCGAGACCTACAACGAGAGCATCAAGGAATATAACCGCCTCCAAGCCGACCGCATCAAGGTATACGAGGAGCTCAATTACGTCGTCGGCGAAGAGCTATTCAACTAACCATTCAAACTGAACACAACTTATTCACGGCATTGCCATTAATGCATTCCCCAATGAAAAATTCACTGTATGTTGTCGTGCTGGCCGCTGTTGGCGTGTGGCTGACCTCCTGCGAAAAAAAGAAGACCGAAAGCGACGAATCGAAGGCATTCATGCTTTCGGATACCATGATGAGCCGCATTAAAATCGACACCGTGCGTACAGAGCCGGTCCGTAACGAACTCACACTCGTGGGTAAAGTGGTGCCGGACGAAAACCAGGTCATTAAAGTATATCCGCTGGTAGGCGGTAATGTGGATGAAGTGGATGTGGAGCTTGGCGACAATGTCCGCAAAGGCCAGAAACTCGCAACGATCCGTTCCGGCGAGGTGGCGGATTTTGAGCGCCAGATGATCCAGGCACAGTCCGATTTGCTCATTGCACAGAAAAACCTGTCATCCACCGAAGATTTGTTCGAAAGCAAACTGGTACCGGAGCGCGACGTGATCTCCGCCCGCCAGATTGTAGACAAAGCACAGGCGGAGCTGAACCGGGTTAAGGAAGTATTCTCGATCTATGGCTTAGGTAAATCCACCAACTATACTGTGAAATCGCCCATTAATGGCTTCATCATCGACAAAAACGTGAACCGCGGCATGCAGCTGCGCTCGGATAACTCGGAAAGCCTCTTTACCGTGGGCCAGATTGCCGATGTGTGGGTGATGGCCAATGTGAATGAGAGCGACATCCCGCGCGTGAAGCTGGGCATGCCTGCGGAAGTGCGCACGATCAGTTTCTCAGACGAGGTTTTTAAAGGGAAAGTCGATAAAATCTACAACGTCCTCGACCCGGATACCAAGGCGATGAAAATCCGCATTCAGTTGCAGAATGTAGGTTTCAAACTCAAACCGGAAATGCACGCGACCGTCACCCTCAACTTTGAAGAAGGCGAGCAAATGCAGGCGATCCCGTCGCAAGCCGTCATTTTCGACCGGAGCAAGAACTGGGTAATGGTGTACCACAGCCGCACAAAAATCGAAACACGCCCCGTGGAAGTGTACCGCTCCCTCGCAAACACCACCTACGTGCGTGAAGGCCTTAAACCCGGCGAAACGATCATTTCCAAAAACCAACTCCTCGTTTACGACGCGCTTAACGACTAATATCTCATGAACAAATTCATCCGAGGCATCGTGGGCTTTTCGCTCAAGAACCGGTTCTTCATATTCTTCATGACAGGCCTGCTGATCATTTCGGGCATTGTCAGCTACCAGAACACACCGTTGGAAGCGTTTCCGGACGTGACCAACACGCAGATCATCATCGTAACGCAATGGAACGGGCGCAGCGCGGAGGAAATAGAGCGTTTCGTAACCGTACCGATCGAAGTCGCGATGAACTCCGTGCAGCAAAAAACCAATGTACGGAGCACGACCATGTTCGGTTTGAGCATTGTCAAAATCATTTTTGATGATAATGTAGAAGACTTTTTCGCCCGGCAGCAGGTCAACAACCAGCTCCGTACCGTGTCGCTGCCTGATGGCGTCGAGCCCGACGTGCAGCCGCCTTACGGCCCTACGGGCGAGATTTTCAGGTTTACATTACAAAGCAAGGACCGTGACAGCCGCGAACTGCTAACGCTTCACAAATGGGTGATCGACCGCCAACTCCGCAGCGTACCGGGCGTGGCCGACGTGGTGGCATTTGGTGGCCGCGACAAGATTTACGAAGTGCAGGTGAACCCTACCAAGCTCGTGAAATACAACATTACGCCGCTGGAAGTGTACCAGGCTGTTACCAAAAGCAATATCAACGTCGGCGGCGACGTGATCGAGAAGAACGGGCAGGCCTATGTGGTGCGCGGGATCGGGTTGCTCAACTCCATTCCCGACATTCAGAATATCATTGTTGAATACATCAAAGACAACCCGGTGCTGGTGAAGGATGTGGCCGATGTGAAGGAATCGGATATGCCGCGTGTGGGACAGGTAGGACTCGATGGCAATGACGACGTCGTGGAAGGGATTGTGGTACAAAGAAAAGGCGAAAACCCGAGCGAAGTGCTGGCGCGGGTGAAAGACAAGATAGAGGAGCTGAATACCAAAATTCTTCCGCCCGACGTCAAAATGGTCACATTCTACGACCGAGATAACCTCATAGAGTTCTGTGCGCACACCGTGAAGCATAACCTCGTGGAAGGAATCGTGCTCGTGACCGTGATCGTGTTCGTATTTATGGCCGACTGGCGTACGACCGTCATCGTGTCCATCATCATACCATTGGCCCTGCTATTCGCATTCATGTGTTTGAAATTGAAGGGCATGTCGGCCAACCTGCTTTCGATGGGCGCCATCGACTTCGGGATCATCATCGACGGTGCCGTGGTAATGGTGGAAGGGATATTCGTAGCGCTCGATCACCTGGCTCATCGCAACGGCATGGACCGGTTCAACAAGCTGTCGAAACTCGGGCTCATCAAGCGCACCGGCGGTGAGTTGGGCAAGGCTATTTTCTTCTCCAAACTCATCATTATCACAGCATTAATACCCATTTTCAGTTTCCAGAAAGTGGAGGGCAAAATGTTTACACCACTTGCTTACACGCTCGGTTTCGCATTGCTGGGGGCACTGCTCTACACGCTCACATTGGTGCCGGTGCTATGCTCCATTTTGCTCAAAAAGAATGTGCGTGAAAAGAGCAATCCGGTGGTCCGCTTTTTCGACAAAACGGTAACCAGAGGCTTCGAGTGGTGCTATGCCCGTAAAAAACTCAGCGTGATCTTTGCATTTGCATTTCTGGGTGTCACACTCTTCTCGGCCAAATTCCTGGGTACAGAGTTCTTGCCGACCCTCAACGAGGGGGCATTGTGGGTGGAAGCCAAGATGCCGATGAGCAGCTCTCTGGCCGAAACCACCAAAATGGTGACCACGCTTCGTGCCAAGCTGAATGAGTTCCCGGAAGTAAACGGGGTATTATCCCAAACCGGCCGTTCCAACGACGGTACCGACCCGTCGGGCTTCTATTATGTGCAAATGCAGGTGAATTTGAAGCCTAAGGAGGAATGGAAGCGTAAAATCAGCCAGGACGACCTGATCGAAGAAATGGATGCGAAGCTGAAACAATTTCAGGGCATTAACTACAACTATTCGCAGCCGATCATCGACAACGTAGCCGAAGCAGTGGCGGGGATGAATGCGAGTAATGCCGTGAAGATCTACGGCGACGACCTCGAAACATTGAACAACAAGGCTAATCAGGTGCTGGAAGCGATCAAGAATGTGCCGGGTATCAAGGACGTGGGCATTCTGCGGAATATCGGCCAACCCGAAATCAGCGTGATCCTGCATGACCACAAAATGGCACAATACGGCGTGAGCATTGCCGATGCGCAGGCTGTGATCGAAATGGCGATCGGAGGTAAAACGGCGTCCATTCTGTACGAAGGTGAGCGGAAATTCGATATCCGCCTGCGTTACGAGCAGCAGTACCGCCGCACGGTCGACGATATTCAGCAGTTGATGGTGCCAACGCTCACAGGAGGCAAAATTCCGTTGAAAGAAATTTCCACGATCCGCACCGTTACCGGCCCGGCATTCGTGTACCGCGATAATAACAAGCGCTTTATCGGTGTGAAATTCTCCGTCCGCGAGCGCGATCTGGGTAGTACCATCGCCGAAGCGCAATCGAAGGTGAAGCCATTGCTTTCGAGTTTGCCGAAAGGTTACTCGGTAAGCTGGTCGGGGGAATTCGAAAACCAGGTACGGGCTACGGCACGGCTGGGCCAGGTGGTGCCCATCAGCCTGGTTGGTATATTCATTCTGCTGTTCATCATGTTCAGCAACGCCAAAGACGCCGGCCTGGTGCTGATCAACGTGCCGTTCGCACTAATCGGTGGTATTCTTGCGCTTCACGTTACGCACATGAACTTCGGTATCTCTGCGGGGGTGGGTTTTATAGCCCTTTTCGGTCTCTGCGTGCAGAATGGCGTAATATTGATTTCCGTATTCAATAAAAACCTGGCTGCCAGAATGACGCTCGATGAGGCGATCAGGGAAGGGGTGAAATCACGGATCAGGCCGGTGATCATGACGGCCCTGATGGCTGCCATTGGTTTGTTACCCGCAGCGGTATCCACCGGCATTGGTTCCGAAACCCAGAAACCGCTGGCGATTGTGGTAATCGGCGGGTTGATCACTGCGACCGTGCTCACGCTGCTGGTATTCCCGATCATCTACGGTTTCTTCAACCGGAAAGTCAAGGTTTCAAAATATGCGTGAGGATCGGGGCTGACTAAAAAGGCCCGAGTCAATTTGGCTGTAAATAGGCTTTTTGGATTTTTGAGACTGATAGAAGCCTGGTTAAATTAACAAGGGGTCA
>NZ_PYAS01000011.1 GCF_003014695.1 Dyadobacter jiangsuensis
TGGTGTTCACCTCTTCCCATCCCGAACAGAGAAGTTAAGCCCGGATCCGCCGATGATACTTGGTTCAAACCCGGTAAAGTAGGTAGCCGCCACAATTATTAAAACAATAAAAGCATCCCCATAAAGGATGCTTTTTTGCGTTAGGGGTCTGGTACTCACCTCTCCCCAGTCGAGCGCGACCCGTTAAGCCCGGATCCGCCGATGATACTTGAACTACGCGTCCCGGTTCAAACCCGGTAAAGTAGGTAGCCGCCACAATTATTAAAAACGAAAGCCCGTCCAGATGGAGGGGCTTTTCGCGCGTATAAGGGTGTTGTTTATTATTCAACCTTCAAGGCGCTAACCAATCCCAATAGACTTCCTCTGTGTGGATTCCCTGACAATGAGCTCGGTGGGTAATGAAATCTGCTGTGTAGGGTAGCTTTGTTTCTGAATATGCCTGATCAGCACTTCGCAGCTTTTGCGCCCGATCTCATAGGCGGGTTCGGCAATTGTGGATAACGATGGCGAAATGATTTTTGAAGTAGGATCATTCGTAAAGCCGATTACACCTACTTCTTCCCCCACCATTATGCCTTGCTCCCGCAACCATAAGATTACCCCAAATCCTTTGCGATCGTTGACAGAGAAAATCGCATCAGGGCGGGAGATGCTATTGAACAATGTGCTCATATCTTCACGTCCATTTTCATCGCTGAAACCGGAGTGAATGACGCCATAAGATTCGAGATTGTGTTTTTTTAATGTATCGAGATAGCCTTGAAGTCTTTGTTGAGTGAGGTTAAGGCCAGGAGGACCGGCGAGATGCGCTATTTTCGAATATCCCTGCGCAATCAAATGCTCAGTAGCCATACATGCCCCGGTATAGTCGTCCTGAACGACCACGGATGTTTTGACGGATTCCGGCACACGATCAAAAAATACCAGCGGCATATCAGCTTCGACCAACTCTTCAAAATGGCTGAAATCGGTCGTTTCATAGGTAATGCAAGCCAATAGTCCGTCGACGCTGCTTAGCGAAAGCTCCCGAACGACTTTTGTTTCCCAGTAGGCCGAGTCGTTCGTCAGATACAGCATTACCTGGTAATTCTGTTCCAATGCATATTCCTGAATGCCGGTGATTACCGTAGAGAAATAGTAATTGGTGATTGCCGGAATAATTACAGCAATTTTGTGCGTACCGCTTTTGACCAAACCAGTCGCGTTGAAGTTAGGCCGGTAATTCATTTTAGCGGCGGTATCCAGCACCAGTTTCCTGGTTTCCGCGCTCACATCATATGTATCCCTCATCGCACGCGAGACAGTCGCCACCGATATGCCGAGTGCTTTGGCAATGTCTTTAATCGTAGTTAATCTTTTGGTCATTGCACTGACTGCTTCGTGGTGTGGGATGAAATTCTGGTTTCGATAACGTTCTCGCTACTATTTAAAGTAAATATCTGGAATGCCGCTATAAAACATTGTAAAATTGTACGATTGCAAACGTTTTTTTGGATTGAACAATGACTCAAAACAAATGAAAAAGCGCGAATTTTTGAAAATAGCCGGATTAGGAACGCTCGGAATGGCAGGGGCAAACGCCAAGGTGGTTGCTGAACCGGGTCTCGTGTTACCAGTTGATAGAAAGCAGATTTTTAACATGAGCGGCTTTGCCGCACCGAAGATCGATAACGTGCGTATAGGCTATATAGGCATGGGTAATCGCGGCGGCGGGGCGATTAAACGCATCGTGCACCTGGCCAGCGTGCAGGTGACGGGCGTAGCCGATATCGTACCTGAAAAGGCGAATAGTGCAAAGAAGTTTTTGATAGAAGCCGGACATAACCCGGAAGCGTATTCCGGTTCGCCGGATGCCTGGAGGAAGCTTTGCGAACGCGACGACATTGACCTCATTTACATTTGCACACCCTGGAACCTGCATACCCCCATGGCGTTGTACGCGATGGAGCATGGCAAGCACGTCGCGACGGAAATCCCAGCTGCAACGACGGTGGAAGATTGCTGGAAGCTCGTTGAAACCTCGGAGCGCACCAAAAAGCATTGCATGATGCTGGAAAACTGCTGCTACGACTTTTTTGAGCTACTTACATTGAATATGGCCCGGCAGCGTTTTTTCGGAGAGATTGTCCATGTCGAAGGTGCCTATATCCATGACATTTTTGAATCACTGTTCCAAAAAGACAAGCGTTACGATTTGTGGCGCCTGAAAGAAAATCAGCGAAACGGGAACTTGTATCCTATGCACGGCCTGGGACCCATCGCGCAAGTTCTCGACATTAACCGCGGGGATAAAATGGATTACCTCGTGTCCATGAGCAGCAATGATTATATGCTGCAAGCCAAGGCGAATGAATTGGCTGCGAAAGATCCCGATTTCAAAAAGTACGCAGGGAAATCGTACCGCGGGAATATGAATACCACCACTATCAAGACTAATAAGGGGAAGACGATCATGCTGCAACACGACGTGTCCTCTCCACGGCCCTACTCGCGTCTGCATCTGATCAGCGGTACCAAAGGCGCCGCGCAAAAATATCCGTTACCGGAGGATGGCACGCAAGGTCGTATTTCGCACGGGCACGAGTGGATCAAGCCGGATGAATTCAAAGCACTTGAACAGCAGTATCAGCCTGAAATCGTGAAGCGCGTGGGAGAACTGGCCAAGAAGGTGGGCGGACATGGCGGGATGGATTTCCTGATGGACTGGCGGTTGATAGACTGCCTGCGTAATGGACTTCCCCTGGATCAGGACGTATACGATGCTGCGTCATGGAGTGTAATCTCGCCGCTCACTGAATGGTCGGTGGCAAACAGGTCCAATTCGATCGATGTACCAGACTTTACGAATGGTTCCTGGAAGAAAAATAAGCCCGTCGACATTACATTAAAGGAGGGCGGTAATACGGAAGTAAAATCATAGAAGAGTATGAAAGTTATTATTTCGGAGACAAAAGAGGAGTTGGGGCAAAGTGCCGGCGCATATGCTGCCATGATCATCAGGGACACCATAACTACGCAGGGCTATGCGAACGTGATTCTGGCCACTGGAACCAGCCAGTTTGAAACATTGAATCAGCTGATTGAGGAGAAAGATATCGACTGGTCGAAAGTCACGATGTTCCATTTAGATGAATACATCGGTTTGCCGGTGACGCATCCGGCGAGTTTCCGGAAATACCTGTCCGAGCGGTTTTTATCCAAAGTACCTTCGCTGCGCGCTTCGTACCTGATTAACGGGGAAGGTGATCTTGAAAAAGAGCTGGAATACCTGGCCCAAAATATCAGTGCGCATCCAATTGATGTGGCATTGGTGGGCATCGGCGAGAACGGGCATTTGGCGTTCAATGACCCACCAGCCGATTTTGATACCGAATCGCCTTATCTGGTGGTAAATCTTGATGAGCCGTGCCGTCGTCAGCAAATGGGCGAGGGCTGGTTTGGATCGCTCGACGAAGTGCCGTTGCAGGCGATCAGTATGTCGGTGCGGCAGATCATGAAATCGACCCACATAATTTGTTCGGTTCCCGACGAAAGGAAAGCGGTAGCAGTTAAAAATAGCCTCGAAAATGAGGTGAGTAATGCATTTCCGGCGAGCATTTTGCAGCTTCATTCGCATTGTGCCTTCTTTCTGGACAGGGAATCTGCGAGCTTGCTGACGGCCATTGAAACGGCAAACAGCGACGTCGAAATACGCAAATAGCGGCTCGGGTACGGGTAAAAGCAGCGTTATAGTAACTTCTATTCCAAATAGTTATCCTAAACCTATGGAAGCACCTTCTATTGCCGCACAAAAGGAAGTAAGGCAACCTTCCTCGCCGGGCCGGTTGGCCTCGATCGATGCGTTGCGGGGATTTGATATGCTGATGATTGCAGGAGGGGGGCAGTTCATTTCTACGCTGGGCGGAAAAACGGGGATTCCGTTTATCGACGCCATTGCCGCACAATTCGAGCATCCCGCGTGGAATGGTTTTACTTTTTACGATTTCATATTCCCGCTGTTTCTTTTCCTGGCAGGCACTTCCCTCGCATTCAGTGTTACGGGTGGTTTGGCGAAAGGCATTCCACCGTCAGTGATACGGAACAAGGTATTCAAACGAATGTTGATCCTGATTGCACTGGGTATTCTCGACAAGAATGCTCCGATGGATATTTTCGATCCCGCGCATATACGCTACGGGAGCGTGCTCGGGCGGATAGGGCTCGCGGCGTTCATTTCGGCGATTTTATATATGAAATTCGGAACGAACCAGCGGCTGTATATCGGAGCAGTCATTCTCGTTGCTTACTATTTGATTGTGCTATTGGTACCCGTTCCTGGTTTCGGTGCAGGTGATCTTTCTTTCGAAGGCAATCTGGTGGGCTGGATCGACCGCAATTTTATGCCGGGGATATTGAAGCAGGGTACGTATGATGAACTGGCACTCCTTACCCAGTTTCCGGCGATATGTCTTACCATTTTCGGTACGGTGGCTGGCGATGCGCTACTGAAAGAAAGCGATTCGGGTGCGAAAGTCGGGAGGCTTTTTGCATTCGCTCTGGCCGGTATTGTGGTTGGATTGGCCTGGAATTTCGTTTTTCCTGTTAACAAACACCTTTGGTCGAGCTCATTTATCATGCTCACTTCCGGAATGGCCTTCGCGATGCTCGCGCTGTTTTACTGGATCATCGATGTGAAAGGGCACCATAAATGGGCGTTTTTCTTCCGCGTAATCGGGCTGAATTCGCTCGTCATTTACTTAGCTGTGCGGTTTGTGGATTTCAATGAGTCGTCGAGACTGCTGTTTGCAGGTATTTATAAGCATGCTCCCGAAAACTGGCACGAGGTTTACAATACGCTGGGCGGGTTCGTACTGGTTTGGCTGTTTCTCTACTTTTTGTATCGTCAAAAAATATTTGTCAAAGTCTAGCTTATGAAAACCGCCGACACGGACCCCAATGGTGCTGAAATATCGAGAAGATCCTTTTTAAAAAACACCGCCGGTACGGTCGCGCTGTCAATGGCGGGCGGGGCGTCGGTAACTGCGGCAGCTCCCGTTTTTAATGCAAACAGTATTCATTCAGTTTCTATGGCATCAGAAAAAAGCCTGATAGGCGCTTACGGTCCCTGGGCCGCCTCATTGCTTCCCGCCCAGCCCCCGCTTTCATTTCGAAACTCCAAATGGGGCAATATTGAGGCCTGGCGGAAGGAGGCTTTGGAAAAGACCAGAGAACTGGTGTCGGCCCCCGCAAAACCCGCATTGCCGAAAGTGACTGTCAAGAAGAAATATACCTACGACGGGCTGGAAATCGAAGAACTAACCTGGCAATTGCCTTACGGGAGGCCCACCGAAGCCGTTTTGCTGAAACCGGCGGGCACTACCAAGCCGCTACCGGGCATTCTGGGGCTCCATGATCACGCGGGGATGAAGTATTTCGGATTAAGAAAAATTGTCAAAACATCCGACGACCAGCATCCGATACTGAAAGAACACCAGGAGACGGATTACGGCGGCAGGGCCTGGGCGAATGAGATAGCTAAACAGGGCCACGTAGTGCTGGTGCACGATACCTATGCGTTCGGCAGCCGCAGGGTGCATTATGAGGATACAAAAGGATTGAACTGGGGCGCGGTGAGCACCGAAGGTAAATCGGATGCTGATCCTGAAAAAACTGAGAATATCCGGACTTACAATGCATGGTCGTCGGAGCACGAGCATGTGATGTCCAAATCGCTGTTTTCGGCTGGTACCACGTGGCCCGGTGTGTTTTTGATGGAAGATCAGGTGGCGCTCGATATTCTGGCAGCCCGGAAAGAAGTAGACGCTAATCGCCTCGGCTGCGGCGGGCTTTCGGGGGGCGGGTTGCGTACCGTGTACCTGGCCGGCCTTGACCCGCGCATTAAATGTGCCGTTTGCGTCGGGTTTATGACCACCTGGAAGGATTTGATTCTAAATAAATCATTCAACCATACCTGGATGACTTATACGCCACTGCTGCCCAAATACCTCGATTTTCCTGAGATTCTGGGCCTGAGAGTGCCATTACCTACATTGGTTTTGAACAACAACCAGGATGAGCTCTACACCCTCCCGGAAATGAAGCAAGCGGACGCCATTTTAACGGAGGTTTTCAAAAAAGCCGGCGCTTCCGACAAATATAAGGCCAGCTTTTACGACGGCCCGCACAAGTTCGACGCAGATATGCAGAAAGAAGCCTTCGAGTGGTTCAGGAAGTGGCTTTGAGATAAATTTCCGCCCAGCGAAGATCTTCGGGTGTGGTGATCTTGATATTCTCGTAAGCGCCGTCGATGAGATGGATATGGTAACCCCATGCTTCGAGCACGCTTGCGCAATCGGTGAACGATTCGTGGTAGTCGGCGGTGAATGCGGCTTTCATCCAGCTGGATTTGAATGTCTGCGGCGTCTGGATAAGCCTGAATAGCGTGCGATCCATCGCTTTATTCCCTTCGTTCTGGCCTACAATCCGGATCGAATCTTTCAAAGGTACGCTCACCACCGCGGCGCCATACGAAGCGGCGTTTTTGAAGCTGTCGGCAATAATCTCGCGGGAAATCACTGGTCTTACGCCGTCGTGAACGGCCACGAGGAATTCTTCTTTCTCTACAATGCAGTTCAATCCGTTTTTAACCGAGTGAAAGCGTGTTTTTCCTCCTGCTACGAGTTGATGGGGAATGGCAAAACGATGATTTCTGCACAATTCTTCCCAGTAACCAAACTGCTCCGACGGCAGCACGACAATAATGCGCAGGTTGTGCGAATAGTCGGCAAATGCCCGGATCGTATGCATGAGCACAGGCAGGCCGTTGACAAAGAGAAACTGTTTCGGGATATCGCTTTTCATGCGGCTACCACTTCCGCCGGCAACGATGATGACGTATTCTTGCATCGGGATTCAGGCTAATAAAAAATGGTCATTTACGGCTCAGGACGATTTGTCGCTGATCATAAATGACCATTGGATTTCAGGGTTGTATATTAAATGATCAGCATGGCGTCGCCGTACGTGAAGAATTTGTATTTCTCCTTGATGGCGATATCATAAGCTTTCATTACCAGATCAAAACCTCCGAAAGCACATGCAGCCATCAAAAGGATCGATTCGGGCAACTGGAAATTCGATAGTAATGCATTGGCGATCTTGAAATCGTATGGAGGGAACACGAATTTATCGGTCCAGCCTTCTACCGGTTTCAAATGGCCGCTCGCCGATACCGACGATTCGATAGCGCGTAACGAAGTGGTACCTACCGCGCAAATGCGTTTTTTGCCGTCGATCGCCTTGTTCACAACCTCCGCTGTACCTTGTGTAATGCGGTAGTTTTCAGAGTCGGTTTTGTGTTTGGTCAAATCTTCCACGTCCACGGTACGGAAGGTACCCAAGCCAACGTGCAAAGTAACCGGAGCGAAGCTAACCCCTTTAATTTCAAGGCGCTTCATGATGGCTTTCGTAAAGTGCATACCCGCAGTAGGAGCGGCTACCGCACCGACGTGCTCTGCAAAAATGGTTTGGAAACGTTCCCGGTCGGCGCTTTCTACCTTGCGGCGTGAGATAATTTCAGGAGGAAGCGGTGTTTCGCCCAGTTCGTCGACCAGCTTCATGAATGCGTCGTTGTCGCCGTCGTAAAGGAAACGGATCGTACGGCCGCGTGAAGTGGTGTTGTCGATTACCTCGGCTACCAGGTCGCTGTCGCCGAAATACAGCTTGTTACCTACACGGATTTTCCGTGCTGGATCAACCAGAACATCCCAAAGGCGCATTTCGCGGTTCAATTCGCGCAACAGGAAAACTTCAATTTTCGCGCCGGTTTTTTCCTTCTGGCCGTAAAGGCGGGCAGGAAATACCTTCGTGTCGTTGATAGCCATTACATCGCCGTCGTCAAAATAATTGATCACATCGGCGAATGTTTTATGTTCAATTTCTCCTGTTTTCCGGTGAACGACCATCAGGCGGGACTCTCCGCGGTCGGAAGGATGAAGTGCGATTAAACTCTGGGGAAGATCAAACTTAAATTCGGATAGCTTCATAGCTGGATATTCTGTGAATTTCTTTGGTCGTAGATAATGTCAGGAAAAACGGATAAATCCCGATTTCTGGCGGATTCCGGCACTTATTACAACTGAATTATAGCAATTATTAACTAGATAAGCACTCACCTTTCAAAGAAAATTTGATAGCGGGAATACTTGCAGGCGTTTCAAATTGCCCAAAAAATTTGTATAATCAGCCCTTATCTAAAATAAGACCGCAAAAGTAGGAATTTTTTTAAAAAATTTCAAGAAATGCGGCGGTTTTAATATGCTGCGAACCGGCGTGCTTTCCATTTCGATGCATTTGCACTCACTTCCTCATTCTGAACAGGTTTGCTTTCCGGTAGAGTATCATTGAGCAACGCGGAGATCAGCGCTGCAAGGCCCGCGACTTCGTCATCGGTTTTTGTACTTAACAAATCCGGGTGGAAATGCCGGCCCACAAAATTGGTGTCGAAGCTGCCATTCACAAATGCCTCGTGCTGCATCACAAAGCGGCAGAACGGAAGCGTGGTTTGCACGCCGCTGATCTGGTATTCGTCGATGGCCCTCGTCATTTTACGGATCGCCGTTTCGCGGTCTTCTCCATAGGTAATGAGCTTGGCGATCATCGGATCATAGTAGATCGGGATTTCCATGCCCTCTTCAAAACCGTCGTCTACGCGCACGCCGTTGCCGTCGGGCTTCACGTATGTGTGTAATGTGCCTATGTCGGGCAGAAAATGATTGGCTGGGTCCTCGGCATAAACCCTGATTTCGATGGCATGGCCGTGGATTTGCAAATCTTCTTGCGCAATGCGGAGCGGTTGCCCTTCCGCGATCAGGATCATTTCCTTCACCAGGTCCACGCCGGTGATCATTTCCGTCACCGGATGCTCCACCTGCAATCGGGTATTCATTTCGAGGAAATAGAAATTCCGGTTTTCATCCATGATAAACTCCACGGTCCCTGCGCCGTAATAGTTACAGGAGCGTGCGACGTCCACCGCGCAACGCCCCATTTCTTCACGGATTTCGGGGGTGATGGAAATTGATGGCGCTTCCTCTACCACCTTCTGGTGCCGTCGTTGAATGGAGCATTCCCTTTCGAAAAGGTGGATAATATGGCCATACTGGTCGCCCAGGACCTGGATTTCGATGTGTTTAGGCGAGGTAATGTACTTTTCGATGAAAACGGAGCCATCCCCGAATGCCGCCTGTGCCTCGCTCACAGCGCGGTCCATCTGTTCGTCGAACTCGGCTTCATTTTCTACAACGCGCATGCCCTTTCCACCTCCGCCGGCGCTGGCTTTAATGAGAATCGGGTAACCAATGCTGTTGGCAATGCGTTTGGCCTCATCGCGGTCGCTAATGGCGTCAGGTGTACCGGGTACCATCGGGATATTGTATCTGGAGGCTGCTTGCTTGGCGGCCAGTTTGCTCCCCATTACCTCTATCGACTCGGGCGACGGACCTATGAAGATCAGCCCGGCTTCCTTCACTCTTTTGGCAAAGCCGGCATTTTCGGAAAGGAATCCATAGCCCGGATGGATCGCATCCACGTTCAGCTCGGCGCAGACTTTCAGGATTTTATCAATATTTAAATACGACTCCGAAGACGGCGCTGCACCTATGCATACGGCCTCGTCGGCATAGCGCACATGGGGTGATGTGCGGTCGGCCTCGCTGAACACGGCGACCGTCGCGATGCCCATTTCCCGGGCGGTACGCATGATTCTCAATGCAATTTCTCCCCGATTGGCGACCAGGATTTTTCGGATTTGGGGCATAAAAATGGTGGTAAGGTTTGGGATACGGCGTGCCGATTAAAGACACTCTTCCCATTAATTTACTAACTTACCGTAGGTTGCAATGACGAAGGTCTTTTTTAAGTTAAATGTAAATTTTTTATTTTTGCATTTATCTAACATTTAAATCATCAGTTACCCACATAAAAAAAGAGAGAGTGGATATTTTCGAGAAATTGCGCAACAACTCAGGTCCGATCGGAACGCCGGCTAAAATGCTGAACAGCCACCATTATTTTTCGTTTCCGATGCTGGAAGGAGAGCTTGGACCGCGCATGAGATTTATGGGACGGGAAGTGCTGAACTGGAGTCTCAACAATTACCTGGGCTTGGCGAATCATCCGGAAGTTCGCAAAGCGGACGCCGACGCCGCTGCCAAATGGGGCCTCGCGTACCCGATGGGCGCAAGGATGATGTCAGGGAATTCCGTCCTTCACGAAACTTTTGAAAAGGAACTGGCGCAGTTTGTTGGTAAAACAGATGCATTCCTCCTCAACTATGGTTACCAGGGCGTGATGTCTGCGATCGAATGTCTTTGCGACCACCGCGACGTGATCGTGTATGACGCCGAGTCGCATGCATGTCTGATCGACGGTATCCGTCTGCACAAAGCCAAGCTGGGCGAATACTACAAGTTCAACCATAACGACATGGTGAGCCTGGAAAAGAACCTGATCCGCGCGACCAAACTCGCAGAAGAGAAAGGCGGCGGCGTGTTGGTGATCACCGAGGGGGTTTTCGGAATGTCGGGTAAAGTAGGCGATCTGAAAGCCATTGCCGAACTGAAAAAGAAATACAACTTTCGTTTGCTCGTGGATGATGCACACGGTTTCGGAACCATGGGTGAAACCGGTGCCGGGGTAGGCGAGTTGCTGGGTGTTCAGGACGAAATTGACCTGTACTTCTCCACATTCGCGAAATCGATGGCAGCGATTGGTGCGTTCATCGCTTCGAACGATCCGGAGATCATCATGTTCCTGAAATACAACATGCGTTCGCAGACCTACGCGAAGGCACTTCCCATGCCTTATGTAGAGGGTTGCCGCAAACGTCTTGAGATGATCAAACAAATGCCGGAGTTGCGTGAGAAGCTTTGGGAAAATGTAAAAGCCATGCAGGACGGCTTGCGCGCCCGCGGATTCAATATTGGTGAAACCGAATCTCCCGTAACACCCGTGTTCCTGCACAGCGAAGGCGGTGTTCCGGAAGTTACCCGCATGGTACGCGACTTGCGCGAGAATATGGGAGTGTTCTGTTCGATCGTAGTTTATCCGGTAGTACCGAAAGGCCAGATCATGCTTCGCATCATTCCGACGGCTTCGCATACGCTCGAAGATGTAGAATATACACTGAACGCATTCACGACGCTTGCCGATAAACTGAAAAACCGGGTTTATCAGAGCGACGCGGTACAAGAAGTCGTGGAATAGTTATTAAAACCGCTTTTTTTGCATGCAGAGGGCTTTTTTTGAAAGAGCCCTCTTTTTTATTTACTATCGGACAATAAAACTTGACATGCGTAACTGATTGTTATTGAGTGATTTATGCTGATTTAGGTATTTAATTGTATTTTAGAAGTGTTTTTTTTTGTTTTTTGGGTTGCTTAAATGGTTTTAATTACTAAATTTCGGTCAAAACATGCGTTTTTAGCGTGTGAGAGGCATTTTTTAAAACTAAAAAACAAAGAAAACATGGCAAGATTCGATGAAGTAAAGGACTTGATTCTTTCACTGGAGGGCGATTTCGATAAGTTCTATAACAAAGGCAACCAGGCTGCCGGAACTCGTGTACGTAAAGGCATGCAGGATCTGAAAACGTTGGCTCAGGATATTCGCGCAGAAGTTCAGAACAAGAAGAACGAAGGCGAAAAATAACGAAGCACACGGAAGATTTTTCGAAGCCCCGGCGATCATCGCCGGGGCTTTTCCTTTTTTAGAATTTCTCCTCGTTCACCATCGTGGCGACACCACGGACGGCGATCTTTTTGGTAGTGGCGTCGTAAATCTCGGTGGAGATTTCGGCGATATGCTTGGCCGGGTTGATAGAGACGATCTTGAAAACGGCGCGATACTCCGTTTCGACGTACATCGGGCGCAGAAACTCTACGGTTTGTTTCAGATAAATGGAACCGAAACCAGGAAATTGGGTGCCCAATACCTTTGTGAAAACCGTAATCCCCAGCATTCCGTGGATGATTGGCTTCTTGAACTGCGTAGTGGCAGCGAATTCGGCATCCAGGTGCACAGGATTGTTATCGCCGGTCAGGTCGGCGAATGCCTGTACTTGCTCCTGCGTGAATTTGAAAAGATGGTCGAACGTTGCGTCGACAACAGGTTCTATTTGCATAAATGGGTCATTTACTTGGAATGGAATTTCAAAAATACATCTAAAACGCAAAAAGCCGCCTGGCGGTAGGCGGCTTCTTGCTTCAAGTTGAACGCTGGTCTATTCTTCCATGTCTTCGGCCAGCACGACTACCCCGTTGTCTTCGGAGAGTCCGTCAAGGCCTTTCGCGGCCCTGGCATTGTTCCTTTTATTTTTGAATTTTTTAACCTGCATTTTCAGGGTATCTATTGCTAAATCGGTTGCTTCTTCAAAGGTGGTTCCCTGCTCCCTCACAAACATCGTCCCGCCGGGCACATAGAGCTTCACTTCAAGGAGTTTGGTATGCAACTTGGTGTTTTCATTCCTGTCGAGCTTAAGGAATACCTCTCCACTGGTGATCCGGTCATAGAACGTATCCAGTTTATCCAATTTTTGTTGAATGAATGTCAACAATTTGGGATCGGCATCAAAGTGAATTGCTTGCATCTGCAGTCTCATAAGCACACATCATTTTAAAGTAAAACATATTTCCAACCGCTTTCCAGATCTTCATGCCGGAGGTTTATTCATCTTCGGATAGTTATAAAAACGCGTGCTATCCGGGCTGATCTCCTGGTTGAATCTGCCTTAACGGTAGATTAAATAAAAGGAAATATTAAGTTAATGTCAAGTAATAACCGTGGTTTTTAAGGCACATTTATTTGCCTCTAAAAACCACGTATACTGGCATTACGCTTCTTCCAAAAGTGTCCTGAAAGAGACATATTGCCCGTTGAAAAGCTCATGATGGCGCTCCTGTATGGTCGGCTGAAAGTGGGTTTGATACGCCAGAAAATCTTCCATCGTCCTGAATTTAAACTGGGTAGTGTAGGTCGAACCTTCGTTCTCGATCTCGGTCAGGAGCCGCAGCAGCTTGCATTCCAGCGGCAGTTCCGTCGCACTGATTTCCGGGATATACACCGATTTCATATAATGCAGCCAATCTTTTTCGGCCTGGTAACTGATATTGACTGTGATGTTATAGACGATCATTTTATAAAAATTTATGTTTGCGAGTTACATTTGCATGCATATACTTATTCACCGTAACCAGTATTATCATGAATATTCTTCTACACGCCCATTCGGGCCTCCGTTATGTGGTGTTAGGACTTTTGATTGCAGCGATTTTCACAGCCTACTCCAACTGGCAGAAGGGCAGCCAGGGCGACAGCAAGCTGTACCTCTTTACCCTCATCGCCACCCACACCCAGTTGTTGATCGGACTGGTGCTGTATTTCATGAGCTCCAAAGTTAACTTCGATCTGATCAGCGAGAAAGTTTTTCGTTTTTATTCGATAGAACACGTATTCATGATGCTGATCGCCATCGTGCTCATTACTGTGGGAAGAGTACGGTCGAAGAAGCTATCCGGCGCCGACAAGCACCGGACGGTGTTATATTTCTATGCATTGGCGTTGATTATTATCCTGGTGGCTATCCCCTGGCCTTTCCGTAACCTGGGATCGGGATGGTTCTGATTTGACCGCCGACGACCGACCGCTGACCGCCGATCACTTGTGTGTAATGCACAAGTGATCGGCGGTCGGCCGTTAGTGGTCAGCCGTCGCGGCGAAGCCGCTCATCCGAACAGATCGCTCGACAAATATCGGTCCCCGCGGTCGCAGATGATGAAGACGATCACCCCTTCTTTCAGTTCCTTCGCCAGTTGAATGGCCCCCCAGGCAGCACCTCCGCTGCTCATTCCGGCAAAAATAGCCTCTTCGTTGGCCAGGCGCCGGGTAGTAAGCGTGGCATCCTCCTGCGACACTTCGATCACGCGGTCCACGCGCTCTTTTTCAAATATTTTGGGAAGATATTCCACCGGCCATTTGCGGATGCCGGGGATACTCGAACCGTCGTTGGGCTGGCAGCCGACGATCTGGATATTACTGTTTTGTTCTTTCAAATAGCGCGAAACGCCCATAATGGTACCCGTAGTGCCCATCGATGATACGAAATGCGTAATCTGCTGGTCGGTATCGCGGTAAATTTCCGGTCCTGTGGTGCGGTAATGCGCTTTCCAGTTATCGGGGTTGGCAAATTGATTGAGCATGAAATAGTCACCTGCCGCAGCCTTTTCTTCGGCCAGATCGCGGGCACTTTCCATGGTTTCGGTGAGGATCACTTTTGCCCCGAATGCTTCCATCGTGAGCACGCGCTCGCGGGTGGAGCTCTGCGGCATCAGCAATTCTATTTCAAGGTCAAAAAGCCGTGCTATCATGGCCAGCGCGATGCCGGTATTGCCGCTGGTGGCTTCTACGAGCTTCATACCGGGCTTCACTTCGCCGCGTTCAAGCGCGCCTTTGATCATGCTGTATGCCGCGCGGTCTTTCACGCTGCCGCCGGGATTGTTGCCTTCCAGCTTGCCGAATATGCGGACGTTGGGATTGGGGTTAACTCTTCGTAATTCAACCAGGGGTGTATTGCCTACCAGATCCAGTAATGATGACATGGTGAAAATTCGTGATGTTGTGATTCAAAAAAGGTACGTGTATCAAGAGTTATCGACCGGGCGACCTCTTTGTGCAAGCGTAAATCAACAACATCGAACGATCCGAAAGAATGCCCGACGGGATGAAAAAGTAGAAAACTTGGTAGTTGAAAGCATATTTACCCTATGAAACTAGTGGGATGCAAATATACCATATTATTTATGGGGTTTCGGCAAAAAATGCCTGGGTACCCAGCAGGAATGGCAGGATTGAGCTGCTATGTGTGCCATCGGTAACCTTGATAAACGTCACATTGGTGGCGCCCAGCTTTTGCATGGCATTGTAGGCATTTTCGGAGTTGAAAAAAAACACCAGCGGGTCTTTAGTGCCGTGGTAGAGCTGTGTCGGGGTTTTGGGTTTGAAATTGTAAACGTCGTTATCGGCAATGGCATCGATGAAACCCTTATCTGTCCCGTCGTTGAGCGCTTTTTTGAATGAGTCGTTCAAGGCCAGGTGGAAGCTCTCTGCAATGGAGACATTTCTTCCCGACGCGGCTATTTTAGAGGCATACTTTTCCGTGAAGTAATACGAAGCCGGTTTGTTGAGCTTATAAATATTGTCGTACGTAAGCAAAACCCAGAGATAAAGCGAATTGTACCCCGCAATGCCATCTGTTTTATCATTGATGATATGCTTCATAAATGCGGTCTTGTCGTAAGCGCCGGCCCCGCAGCTGGATGCCCGCAGGTTAAATTCCGACGAGGCTTCTTCTTCGATCTTCCGTTGGAGGGACATCGTTGCAAACCCGCCTTCTGAATAGCCGGCGACATACAGTTTTTCGTCCCATTTGATCTCCGTTTGACCCCTCAGATATTCTTTCGCAGCTCTTAACATGTCCAATGATGCCGAAGCAAGGCTCGCGCGGTGCTCGTATGGGTGCGGGAGATTGTCGGAAGCACCATAGCCAATGTAGTCCGGGTAAGCGATAATGTAGCCCATCGACCCGAATAGCGATCCGAAAGAGGAGCCCTCCGATCCGTCCCTAAAAAGAGATGGCGCGTCGCCGATGTCGGTGATGGTACCGTGCTGCACGCTGATCATGGATACCGGGTTGCTTGTTACCGGAACGATTAGTGCCCCCGAAGCGGTAATATCCGTCCCGTCGGTGTTTTTGGTTTTATAAGTGATCTTGTAGACTTTGATATCGTTCTTAACGTATGCCGTCACCAACCCCGACAAGCTCCCCGTCTTTTGAATGATCTGCGCCTTGCTGAGGGAAGTAATAGGAGTACTTTCCTTTAAATAGACATTCTCCTCGGTAGGCGGTACCAGTTTGGTATCATCATCCTTACACGAGTTGAGGATCAGCAGGCTCCAAATGAGCAGGTAGCCAAGGTATCGAAATGAAAGGGAAGGGGTAGATTTTTGCATAGCTAAAAGATAAACAGGCCATTAGTATATTACTGGTAACGCATAATGGCCTGTTTTTGATGATAATTCTTCCGTTAAATTTTACTCATATACCAGTTAATCATCCTGGCGGTAGCATCAGGTCGCTCCACCATACCCATATGACCGGCCTCGGCGAAGATCAGCGGGTAGCTCTTTTTCGGGAATTCGGCGAGCTCGATGACGCTCTCGAAGGGAATCAGCTTGTCCTGCATGCCAATGATGAATAGTACCGGAAATGGCAAGCTGGCCAGCACAGCGGTGCGGTCGGGACGGTTGCGCATGGCAGTAATACCGGCGATCAACGCTTCGGCGGGGAGTTTGCCGAAATGCGCAATATGTTCTTTGATACGCTCGGGATAAAGCTCTTTGTAGCGGTCACCGAAAAGGTTTGCGGCCGTACTTTTTACAAACGACTCCGTGCCGTAGGTCCGCAGGAGTTCAATCATCTGGCCACGCTGATGCTTTTTCGCGTCGTCGTCGGCGTAGGCTGTGGAATGGAAAAGCCCGAAACCTTCGAGCATGTCCATGTATTTTTCGGCGAATGCCAGGGAAATATAGCCGCCCATCGAATGGCCGATCAGCGTACATTTCTGAATGTTGGCGTTGGTCAGGAAGCGATGCAGTTCGTCTGCATATTCCTCTACGGTCTGGCAGGAAGTGAAGAGCGAAATGTTCGGTCTTACTACCGTGTGAGTGTCATTGATTGCAGCGTCGAGGCTGTCCCAAATCGTGTCATCTATGCCATGACCATGTAGTAATACCAAAGTTTTCCGGTGTAGATTCATATAGATTTGCATTCAAGGTTGAGAACTTGTTTGCCTAAATATACTAAACCTTCGACCGTTTGCGGCCCTAATGGCTAACTTTCGCCATTTCTTCCTCGCGCAGCGCGCGGCGGAGTATCTTGCCTACATTGGTTTTGGGAAGCTCTTTACGGAACTCGATCTGCCGGGGATTTTTGTAGCCTGTGAGGTTTTCCTTGCAATAGGCTTTCACCTTTTCCTCAGTCAGTTCCGGGTCTTTTTTGACCACGAAAATTTTCACCATTTCCCCTGATTTCTCATCCGGAATGCCCACGCAGGCCACTTCTGCGACGCCTGGACATTGGGCTACTACATCCTCGATTTCATTGGGATAAACATTGAAGCCTGAAACGAGGATCATATCCTTTTTCCGGTCCACGATCTTGAAAAAGCCGTCGGCATCCTCGATACCGATGTCTCCGGTCCTGAACCAGCGGCCGCTTTCATCTTCCAGGATCACTTTGGCGGTTTCATCGGGGCGGTTATAATAGCCGAGCATAATTTGCGGCCCTTTCGCGCAGATTTCACCGCGCTCGCCGATGGGCAGCCATTTGTCGTCCTCTCCCAGGATGCGCATTTCAGTACTCGGGAACGGCAGGCCAATGGTACCCTGCTTGTGTTTGCCGTTCAACGGGTTCACCGAGAGTACCGGCGATGTTTCGGAAAGTCCGTAGCCTTCCACTAATGGGCAGCCGGTCGCTTTTTCCCATCGCTCCGCCACGATCTTTTGCAGTGCCATGCCGCCTGCAATCGTGATTTTGAGGTTCGAGAAATCCACTGAAGCAAATTCCGGGTTGTTCAGCAAGCCGTTAAAGAGCGTGTTGAGCCCCGGGAAAATATGGAATGTGTTTTTTTTGAGTTCTTTAATAAATGCGGGAATATCTTTCGGATTCGTGATCAGCACATTCAGCGCGCCCCATTTGATACCGCACAATCCGTTGATCGTCATGGCAAAGACGTGGTATAGCGGCAATGCGGCTATGAGTGTCAGCTGCCCGGTTGTTTCGGAATTCCGCATTTTGGACATTAGCCATTCGTTAATGCCCTCCACATTCGCGATCAGGTTCCTGTGGGTAAGCATAGCACCTTTGGATACACCGGTAGTGCCGCCCGTATATTGTATAAATGCAAGGTCGAGGCCCGAAACGTTCGGTTTCTGGTAGGTAATACCCGAGCCCACAGACAACGCATGAGCCAAAGAAACCGTGTTTTTGAGATGGTAAGCCGGTACCATTTTCTTCACATATTTCACCACCGCATTCACGATCAGCTTTTTGGGGAAGCCCAGCATATCGCCGATTTCGGAAATGATCACGTGCTCGATATTGGTATTGGCAATGACTTTTTCCAGGTTTGATGCAAAATTGGCAAGTATGACGATTGCTTTTGCCCCGGAATCCTTGAACTGGTGCTGCATTTCACGTGGCGTGTACAACGGATTCGTGTTCACGATCGTAAGGCCTGCACGCAGCGAGCCCATCATCACGACCGGGTATTGCAGCAGATTAGGCATTTGTAAGGCAATGCGGTCGCCTTGTTTCATGCCGACGCTCTGCAGGTATGCGGCAAAATTTTTCGAAAGTTCATCCAGTTGCCCGAAAGTCAGCTTTTTATCCATATTCGTAAAAGCAGCCTTATCGGCATTTTCCCGGAAACTCGACTCCATCAGTTCGAGCAGGGACGAGTACGCATCCGGATTTATTTCATAGGGAATGCCCTCCGGATAGTTTTTAAGCCATGGATAGGTATCCTTCGAGATCGAGACCATAATTTCAGAGCAAAGGGTAAGAATGACTATTTGTGAATTAAGGTAATCAATTAAGCCAAAAAAATATCGAACCAATCCAATTTATTTTTGACCTGAAAAACCTTCGAATTTGGGTTAAATCGCAGACATTCCGATTACCGGCGGCTAATTTCCCAACGCCAGAGCAGTCCTTCGTCCGGGTCGTTTATATCCTCGGTTTGGGCAAAACCCAGCTTTTCCAGAATATGCCCGGAAGCATTTTCTTCCGCCAGGGTGTGCGCGATCACCTTGCGCACGGACGGGTGCTGAAACGCATGGTCCATCAAGCCTTTGGCTGTTTCGGTGCCTAATCCTTTTTCCCGGTACGACGGAATGATTTCATAACCGATCTCCACCATGCCGTTCGGATCAGGCTCACCTTTGTAGCCGCAAGAGCCGATCAGCATGTTGTCGGGGACGTGTATAATGAGGTAAACCCACCAGTCGCGCAACGGCGGGTGGGCTTTCCAACGGTGATAAGATGGGGTGAAAGTATCGCGGAAATCCGTCCACTTTTTAGGGACGTTTACGCCCATAACGCGGGCTAATGTATTGTTTCCCATTCGGATAGCATCATAAAGCGTATCGTCACAGGAGATAATTCTTAAATGGGGGGTCAGAATCATAATAAAGGAAATGAGCCCCCCAAGTTAAGAAACTATAAATTGTTTTCGTCAAAGCGGTCGGTGATTGCCTTACGGATAGCCTGGTGCGGGCGCATTCCCGTGCTGCGCGTACGAGGCACGGCGCGATCGGCAGAGGCATTCGATTTGGCCCGTAATGCGAGGTTCGAAACCGTCAGATGACTGTTGCGCCAGGCGTCGTATTCCTCTTCGTTCATTACGTCGCGGGTAACCTGCCCGTGCGCATAACCGTCGCCGAAGGATTGAATGCGGCTGTCGGTTAATGCCTGTTTCCGTTCATTCTCCAATGCCTCTATTTCCGCCCTGATTTTCGCTTCTTCCGTTTTCAGTTCTTCCAGTTTAGGTAAGAGCTCGATTTCGTTTTCCAGAACGGTTTTCTGGGTCATATGCTGTGTTACGATCTGTTGCAACGGCTCCATTTGTTTCAGGATCCGCTTTCTTCGTCTGCGTAAGCGCCATAGTTTCGGGTCGACCTGCAACCAGCGGTACCAGAATCCTTGCAGCACCGGCAGGGCCATGCCCAGCGACACCGCACCCGCGATCGCAAACAATACACCGCTCAATACGAACGAAAGCAATGCCCACGGGCTGTTCACAAGGTCGAGGTTGAGCTGATCGGAATTTTGCAGTGCCTGCTCGATTTTCTTGGTCAGCGCAGGGCTATCCACCGGCGCGCCGGTCAATGGATCAACTGCATTCAATTGCAGGTTTTTAACTGATTTGTTGATTGCCTCTTTCAGCTTGTCGGTGCGGTAGGCTTCGTAACGGAACCAGCCGAGCACGATCAGCGTCACGATGGCGAAAATCGATAATATCAGTTTAAATCCGGCATAGCGCGATTTGGCCTTCGGGGATTCGTCTTTATGATAAGGCTCTTCCACCAGACGGTCATAGGCAGGTTTCAGTAACACCGAAAGCATCGCCAAACCGATCGCAAATGCCCAGGCTTCATTCGAATTCCGGATGTTCAGCGCATAGGCCACGATTTCGTGTGAGATAATCAGGTCACCTGCGATGAACGAAATACCGGCGGCAAGGAAAATCAAACCGGCGATCAGCGAATAGGACGGCGCCTTTTCGGCACGTTTCTCTTTCAGTTCCTCGGTCTGTGCGTCGATTTCGTTGATCGAACGCTCCATGTCCTTCATTTGCGTAGCTGCATTGTTGAGGCCCATTACCTCATTCTGCAATCTGCCATATGCGTTTTTGTGTTCTGTCAGCGCTTGTTGGTTCCGTGATCTGGTTTCCGAAAGCTCATATCTCTTTTCATTGAGCCGGTCCTGGATCCAGTCGTGGTTTACATTGCTCGACAGATAATTCTCATATACTTCACGGTCGATACCTTCCATTCCACGCGTGTAGCCGTGTTGGTAATCTCCGTTTTCATTTGGATTTTGCTCGTTCATGACCATTATTTGGGGTTGATCGATTATGAGTTAGGATAAAAATCGCGCCATCGGCGCATTTCCTGATCATCTTGCTGCCGCTATTTGCCCTTCTGGATCAGGTTAAGCTGCCGGGTAGTCAGCTCGTTTTTCATCCGGCGCGCGAGATAGAATTCGCTCTCAAAAAGCTTGATTAGCATGTCCCGCTTGGCAAAAAGGCGGTCGCGCTCGGTCTCGGCATGGCTCTGCTCGCGCAGTACCTGCCATTTTTTTACACGCAGGTCGTCGATCTCCTCCTGCAAGGTTTGGCATTCCGACTCCCAGTTGTAGTTATTTTCAACAAAATCCTGGCGGTCGCGACGAATATTTAACCAAACTTGGAGGTCATTGCGCAGGACGGTAATGTTACTGAGCAGCAGTTTTCCTGCAAAAAGGAAGAGGAAGAATACAAACACAAAAAGCGCAAATGCCTGCCACCAGGTTTGGTAAGTAATGACGTTGGCAAACACGAACAACGCCGAAGCAAATGGCAGTCCGATCTCTTCCAGCAGCGATTTCCACGTCACTTTCGAATCGGTGTCATGGAAAAGCGAAATGCGCCCGAACAAGCTGAACATCCCGGCCAGGAACACGCCCAGCGCGATCCACGAATTGTCTGCAAACGCCGGTTTCAGCGACTCGCGGATCAAAAAGAAGTTACCCACGCACATGGCTGCGCATAGCGTGATGCCTATGAGCGTCCGCGGAAGATGATGCTCGCCTTCCGCACGAGCGCCTGGTGTTTTCAGCCGCTCCTGCAATTCATCGATCCGGTTTTGTTTCTGACCGATGAAAAGGTTCAGTTCCTGAATGCGCTCATTATGCTCCTCGATGTTAGCCAAATGCGAGGCAGCCAGATTCGAGAAGTATTTATGAATAATGTCGGTTTTCTCGTGCGGGTCGGACTCCGAAAGCCCGAACAATACCCCTTCGTCACGCAATGTGTCTTCGTCTTCGAGCCAATACGGGATCGGTACTTCCACTTTCGGAATTTCTTGTGCCACCGGTTGAAACTGCGGAACCGCGGGCTGCGGTGCTACCGGTTGAGACGCTGCCGGTTGAGGAGCCGCTTGCTGAGCTGTGGTTGGCGCGGGTACTACCGGCCGGGGCGGCTGATTAACAGGAGGCTGGTACTGCGGCACAGTGGCCGTTACGTATTGCCGGTTATCGGCAACAGGTGTCTGAGGGATCTGATTTTGTTCCACTGATCGGGTAGGGGTGTCGTTCGCCTGAACAGGCTCATCATCGTAAAATTCGTTTTCGTCGGACTCTCTCGGACGAAACCAGCTGGCAATTAATTCAGTCAGTTTGGC
The DNA here is from genome assembly GCF_003014695.1 of Dyadobacter jiangsuensis. Classification (GTDB taxonomy): domain Bacteria; phylum Bacteroidota; class Bacteroidia; order Cytophagales; family Spirosomataceae; genus Dyadobacter; species Dyadobacter jiangsuensis. The sequence goes on from NZ_PYAS01000011.1 coordinate 22,036, forward strand.
CATAGTTTTTCATGGGTTAGCCTGCGATTATCCATGAAAACAAACAAATTCGCTATAATATTGTGATGACCGGCTATTAAAAAAGGTAAGCGCCTGGGGATTAGGACATTTCAAACATCTTCTGTAACGCTTGCCAGAGTTTTTTCTTAAGATTCCGGTCGGATTCGATCACCACCAGCGGGTCGACGAGCAGGAACCAGATACCTTCCAGATTCTTAGGCGTGTAAGGTACCAGCAGCAGGTCGAGGTGGAGCTTGATGAGCGGGACGCCGAAGGAGATAAAAAAGTTGGTCTTTTTACCCGAAAGTACGGTTCGCGCGTCCTGTCCGGGCATGAAGCTGAAATTCACAACATCGCTCGTTTCCAATGAATGGCCTACCGCTTTGAGGATATTGTCGAGGAACAATGCTTCGGACATGAGCATATCCTTCTGCTTTGGCTCGTCGGTGAGGACTAGGACCTTGTGCTTCAATGCAGGAAACGCAGCGGCAGGAATAGCTGCATTCACAGCCGGTGGGGGCGTTATTGCAGGTGTCTGAGGCAATGCAGGGGCAGTAATCGGAACGGCTGGCGTTGCTGGTTGTGACGAAACGGGTGGCTGCATGGGAACGGCCGGTGTCGCAGGTAAAGAGGACGCGGGCGCCTGCACATGCGCAGGCTCGGGTACCTGCGGGGCAGGTTGGGCTTCCTCAGCGACAGGCGCAGGGCGTTCAGTCAGCGCGCGATCTTCCAGCTGAAACAAGGTTTCATTCTGATAAAGGATCTGAAAAAATGCTACCGACGAATGCTCCATATTAGATTACAAATGCCCCAGTTCCATTCCAGGCTGGGTCCAAATGCCTATTTTCTGTTTGTTAGCAGCTATTTCAAGTTTGGCGTATTCCTGATCGTGCGAATACTTTTTGAAATGCACTGCCAATCCCTTCTTAACCAATTCCTTGTTCAGCACTTTACCGTCGGGCAGTACCACTTCTCCCAGCAGGCGACCGTATTTATCGAATTCGCCCTTGTGGCGAATGCTGACCATTTTCCGGAAGCATTTCTCGCTCGTAAACTGCTTCGCGTTGTTGTAAAAAGGCATGCTACGCTCCGGGCAGTTGATATGCAGAAAACGTATCCGCACATTCTTGCCCATTCTGCGGCCCGCCTTCTTACCTGAATAAATGTATTTCAGTTCGATCGTGTCGCCATCCTGAATACCAATCACTTCAGCTTTGAGCGGATTCGGTAGATCGCTGTTATTATTGAATTGCCGGCCTTCTTCGGACGTCAGCGCGCACGAGGCGAGCATGGTCGGGGCACTGGTGAGAACGAGGAACAGCAGGCTGGAAAATGCAAATCGGGAAACGAGAAAACGGAAATCAGGCACGCGGAAAATTCATAAAGTTTGAGTACCAAAGATAGCTATTGTTTCCGATCAGTTTTGTTCCAGTTTGTACCACTTGATGTCCTTTAAAGGCGCTCTCCTTGCCACTGAGGCAGTTGGCGAATAATTTTTTTCCAGATAATCGAGTACTGGCTTCTCTGCATCGCCCAGCTCCCACAGGTTGTGGTTGGCCTGCATCCAGCGGATCTTCTGCTTCCAGCCGTCGCGCGTGAAACGGTTGGCGATGATCAGCTTGGTGGAATGGCAATTGGTACATTGCGCCTTCACCATATACAGGTTCTCATCCACGATCAGGCCTGTTTCGGGGTCTTTTTTCGTGGTGTCGGCGATTATCGTACTCGCATTGTTATGTTTGGCCGGTGTTTCGGGCAGCGTTTGAAAAACAATACCTGCGCCGAGCATGGCTATCAAAAGAGTTTTCATAAACTATCGTATTTGCCCGGAAGCATTGTGGTACATTATCCTACCTTGACGGCGATTCTTTCGCAAGCATTGTTCAGATACCCGCCGGGGTTCCAGGCCGGTGCCAGCATCGGTTGGGCAACGCCAGTCTCATCGGTGGCTTTTACCCATATTTCGTAATAGCCGTTGGTCGGGAATTTGATATGGGTATTCCAATGCTGCCACGCCAGACGGTTCGCCGGTGCTTCGAGTTTGCATTCTTTCCAGGTAGCGCCGAAGTCGATGGAAACTTCCACTTTTTTAACAGAATGGTCTCCCGCCCATGCGTGCCCGCGCAATGCGAGCTCTTTTCCGGGATCGATCATCGCGCCAGTCTTTGGATACGTGATCAACGACTTCACCGGCATCGACTCTATAATTTTGTAATACTCATCGGTAGCCGGAATTTCAGTGCCGGGAGCTACCGGGTTGCGGGGCAGCTTGTAACTATGCCCTTCCATCTTCGGACCGTCGTGTACCTTGTTCCGTACCGAAATGCCGCTCAGCCACTTCCCCGAAACGGAAGCAGGCCAGCCGCCGATCACGAGCCGGAGCGGGTAGCCGTGGAACTCGGGAATATCCTTGCCATTCATTTGCCAGGCAATGAGCGTCTCATCTTCCAGGGCTTTTGCAATGGGTACGCCACGTGAGATGGATTCTTTCTTCGGATCGCGGCTCAGGTGGAGGTCTTTGCCGTGGTAACCTATATATACGGCATCGCTTTTAATGCCCACATCGTTTAAAATGTCTTTCAGGCGGACGCCTGTCCATTGTGCACAATGCACAGCGCCCTGGCCCCACTGGTTACCCGAGGCCTGGGGCTGGTAGCCCGAGCGACCGTTACCGCCGCATTCTAGCACCAGCTGATAGGAGTATTGTTTAAATTTCTTTTTAAGGTCTGCTAACGTGTAGGTTTTGGGCGCTTTTACCGACTCTCCGTCGATCGTGAGCGTCCAATTGGCTACATCTATTTTCTCGGGAACAAGACCGTTGTTGCGGATGAACATGTTCTCGACAGGAGTTACGCGGTCATCGAGCAGATGTACCGGCGTTTCCACATTCCAGGGCTTGTCACCCTGCACGATCATTTCCGCATTTTTGCCTTTCAACGCGTCCTTTTCATCCAGGAAAATGGGGCGGTACCCGGCGGGCATACGGCTAGCAAAAACGATCTGGCTTCCCATTGCGGTAGCCAATGCCGTGAGGCTCCCTGTTCTGAGAAAATCTCTTCTGTTTAATTCGGAATTCATCAACTGGTTCAGGAAAACTTTTAAAACTTTATTTTCAAACTTACATAAACCGAACGGCTTAAACCATTATTTCGTGTCAATTTGGGCGGTTTATCCATAAAAAAGAGGCTACCGTCGCCGGTAACCTCCTGATCCATAATAGTGTGTATTGAGGCACTTAGGGCTATGGCCCATTGAAAAGTGCATGTATATGCCTAACAGGGAAAGTTTACGTTAATGGGTGCGATTATTTTTTGATAAATGGCCCCGCAATCGCGAGTACGGCTTCTTTCGTCAGCGGCTCATCGAACGCTTCGGTAATGGCCGCATCACTCTTCGAAGCAAGCCCTTTGAGGTTTACGCCTCCTTGCGTCATGTTATCCTCTCCGGCGTAAATGGCAGCCACGGCTCCTTCCTTACCTGTGATCCAGCCCTTCATTGCCGTGTTGCCCAGCAATGTGGCAGCAAGCCGCCTCGCTACCGCTGCGTGCCGCGCTTCGATGGAATGCACCTGCAATGCATATTCGAGAATCTGTGGGTCGGCGATCAATGCACCGGCCTGGCCCTTGTAAGCACGTACGCCCGTATCTTCGAGCGCGCTCGAAACGGTTACGAAGGTTTTGTAATTGGTAAATACATCCCCGAAGGCACCACCGTATTTGAAATCGAAGGTTGGTTTTGCAATGGCTTTGCTCCCGAGCGCTTTTACGAGAAATGCGACGTGCTGCGTTTCGTGCTTGCCGATTTGTGTGAAAATGGTTTTGTCGGATGCCGGGATGAGGTTCGCAGCCGCATTGCCCGCTTTGTAGAACTCGTCTTCGAGGTATTCGAGCGTCAATGCGTAATTCAGTACGTCCACGGCGGCTGCCGACTGCGCGAATGCCTTGTTTACGATTGCCGCAAATGCAGTTGGGATCGCCGCGGAGGCCAGCTTGCTTCCTACCCGGTTCATAAAATGACGGCGCGACGCGTATTCGATTCTTCCGACTGCATCGCCGTCAATTTGCTGGAATTGATCTATGATTTTGAAAATATCCATTGTGTCTGATCCTGTTAGTGTGAATGATTATTTACCTACGTTGGCACCGGTGATGGTATCCTTTACGTAGCCCTTAACCGCCATGAGAATGTCGGCAGGCGCGATCGCCTTGTCCATTCCGTTGGCGTCGATGATGTCGTCACCGGCAAAATCGGCAGATTTCGGGTTGATCAGGTCACGGATAACGGCCGCGTGACGGGCCTCTACGGAAACGATCTTTCCTGCAAGCAAGAGGTAATTCGGATCTTTGATGAGCTTTCCGGCACCATTGTAGGCCGCTACGCCGGTGTCTTCGAATAGTTTGGCTGCGCCAAGGACCGCCTCCTTTTTGGAGAAGTCGATGGCAGCGAAGTTAGGGGTCAGTCCTTTGATAGCCTTGTCGCCCAATGCCGCCTTGAAAAAGTCGCGGTGAACGATCTCGTGGTCGCGGATGTCGGTCAGGATTGCTTTCTCTGCGTCGGTGATGCCGTTATAGGGCGTCTGGATCACTTGTGTGTAAAACGCGGCTTCGAGTTGTTCGAGCGCGTATGCATAGTTGAGTACGCCGATGTCTCCCGAACCGAGATCGACGGTGTCGCCTGTACCGGGGATCATCGGGTCGTCGTCATCGTCGTTGCAACCTGCGGCAATGACGATTGTTCCTAATGATGTGGCTAAACCGGCCGAGCGTAAAAAGAGACGTCTGTTAACGACCGACGTAATTTCCCCTTCTCCTTTGCCGGAGCTGTTCTTCGTTTTTGTGTGTTTGTTCATAGCAATAAAAGGTTATTGAGTTACTCTCCGTGTGTCGAAAGAGTTTTGAGAGACCTACGCAGGAAGGATTGCTTTAGATCGACGGACGGGAAAAAGGAGGAAGGGAAGGATGGGGGAGAGGGATTTAATAGAGAGGTGCTTAAAACGCAAAAAGAGTCCCGGATGGGGACTCTCGATGCTTTCAGACTAACCGATGGTATTCTTAAATAACGTTGAGTAAATAATGCCTGAGATATAATTCAATGTATGAATGTATAGCGTTAAGTCTCTAGCGGTGTGTAGTAGTTGTGCTACTTTTTGCAGATAAATAATTTCTACGCAAATATAAGGGAATATGTTCCTAACAAAACAATATTGGATAAAAAAATTTGAATTTTTTTTAGTTTGGGTAATAACATACGGGTACGTGAACAAACTGGTTATTAAATTTCACATAACTGGTGTGAAATTCCCCAACCTGAGGTACAGCTCCCGTTCCGTGCGGTTACACAGCTGCGAATTAAAATTGGTTAATATCTGATAATCAACTTTTTTTGTAGCATATTTCCGTTGGCACGAATATCTCTTTCATTTTATACTAAAAATTAAATGCCCGATCCATTATGCGAATAACCCCGATAGCCCTCGCCCTCTTGCTAGCAGCAGTTACCCTGGATGTTGACGCATCCATACAATCTCTTGGAGATGTGACCGTTATTGCCGAACATAGCAAGGTTGCCGTGCGGCCGGAAGACCTCCCGGAGGCGGTTAAGAGTACCTTGTCCGGCTCCTATGCCGAATGGAAAGTAACCAGTGCTTACCTGGTCACGCGGGATGACAACTCACAGTATTACGAAGTAAATATCAAACGAGCGGAAGAGACATCTACACTTAATCTGGACAAGTACGGGAAGAAGGTCGACTAGTAAAAGGCCGCTCCCGGCGTCTGACAGGCACATAATGAAAAGCCGGGGACTTCTCCGGCTTTTTGGCGTTTGTTTTTTGTACTTTTACATAATACCCACTCGTTTAATAGTATTTATTTTTCTTAGAAATAGTATCACCCATGGCTCATCTGCTCCTCGTTGAAGACGATTCTACATTTTCAAAGTTGCTCACCAATTTTCTCGGCAAGCATGGTCATCAGGTAAAAGTTTGTACAAACATAAAAGAGGCGAGAGAAGCACTCGGGAAGAACAACTCCGACGGGCCGTTTGAAGTGCTGATGCTCGACTACCGTCTGCCGGACGGTAACTCTGTAGATTTTCTCAAAACGCTTAGAAGCGAAGGAAACCGCACCCCGGCTTTCATCATGACCAGTTTTCATGATGTGAGGACCGCGGTTACCGCCATGCAAATCGGGGCTTTCGATTATATCACCAAGCCGGTGAACCCGGAAGAATTACTTATGGTACTCAGGGAAGCGCTGAACAAGGGAGAGGTGACGAGCGTGAAGACTGCGCCGAAAGCCAAAAGCAATTCGAAAGCAGAAAAGCAATCGCTTGACTATATCGAAGGTAAAAGCAAGGTTGCCAAACAACTTTTCGAATATGTGCGGCTGGTGGCGCCGACCGATATGTCGGTGATTATCCAGGGCGAAAGCGGTACGGGTAAGGAGCACGTGGCGAAGTCGATTCACCGCCTTAGCAAGCGCGCCGACGGCCCGTTCGTGGCGATCGATTGCGGTTCGCTGTCGAAAGACCTGGCGGCCAGCGAGCTTTTCGGTCATAAGAAAGGCGCATTCACCGGCGCGTTGCAGGATAAGATCGGGCAGTTCGAAGCGGCGGATGGCGGTACGCTATTCCTCGACGAGATCGGAAACCTGAGCTACGACGTGCAGATCAAGCTTCTCCGGGCATTGCAAGAGCGCATTATCGTTCCCATTGGCAGCACCCAGCAGGTCAAAGTGGATGTTCGTCTCATCGCAGCAACCAATGAAGACCTTATTTCGAGCGCAGCCGCCGGCGATTTTCGCGAAGATCTTTACCACCGGTTGAACGAGTTCAAAATCGAAGTGCCCGCATTGCGCAAGCGCGGCGAAGATCTGCCGATTTTTGTTCAGCATTTTGTAGACAAAGCCAACGACGAGCTCGAACGCAATGTGAGGGAGCTTTCGAAAGAAGTAATGGATGTTTTCCAGAAATACGACTGGCCGGGTAACCTGCGCGAGCTGAACAACGTAATCAAACGCCTCGTGCTCTTGTCGAAAGAGGAAGTGGCTACATTAAGTGCATTGCCATCGGAAATGATCACCGCGATGGAAGATCAGCAGAAACCTGCGCCGGGTTCCGATTTGAAAGCATTGCAGGAAACGCATGAGAAAGAAATGATCGAAAAGGTGTTGCAGGAAGTGCGTTACAACAAAAGCAAAGCGGCCAAGTTATTGAACATCGACCGCAAAACTTTGTATTACAAGATTGAAAAATATCATATCGAGTAGGAGAGCGCTTTTTCTTCCACTTGCTCTATTACTGACGCAGCGTCGTTTACGACCTGCGTCATTTCTTTTTCCGACACTTCCGCTGCGTTTTCACGCAATGCAATTTCCAGATTCCTGAATCTCGCCGAAAGGTCGCGGGCGCCGATCTGCCCGGTACGACCGGCCATGCGGTGCATGAGCTCCTGTGCGTGGTCGGGTTCGTTGGCGGAAATATGCTGCCTAAGCGATTCGATGTCGGCGCGGGAATCTTTCACAAACTGATCGAGGATCTCGCGCAGCAGGCTTTCGTCGCCGAAAGTCATTTCAGTGAGCATCGTGAAATCAAAATCCAGGTTGTGGGCCGGGTAGTCATTTTCTGGCTTGACCTCTGTTAGTATAACGGCGGGCGAATCTCTTTCCGGCGCCGAGGACGATTCGAGGAGTTCCAGCAGGTCCCTCGAATGGAATGGTTTCATCAGGTAACCGTCGAAGCCCATACTCAGCAGTTTTTTACGTTCTTCGGGCAATGCCTGTGCAGTGAGGACGAAGAACTTGACATCCTTCGGAGCCGATTTACGCAGGCGCTTTACGAGCTCGGCCCCGTTCATGCCCGACATACGCATGTCGGTGAGCACGAATTTCACCTGATCGTTCCATGGCCGGCTCAGTACCTCCTCGGCGGAGGAGAATGCCGCATGGGCAATGCCATTCATTTCAAGTACCGAAGAGCACCATTTGAGAATAAAGGCGTCGTCGTCCACCAGCCATACTTTGCCGTTGATCCGGTAGCTTCTTTCCGGCGCTTCTTCCGCCAACTCCAGTGTGTCTGCCTTTTTCATACTGGTGGTGACAAAAAAAGTCGTGCCTTCTCCCTGCTTGCTGGTGACATGAATACTCCCCGACATTCCTTCCACCAGCGCCTTTACAATGCTCAGACCGAGCCCTGTACCGCCATACCGGCGCTGAATGGAGGGGTCAGCCTGCTCGAACTGGTTGAAAATACGTTCTGTCTGTTCCTTCGACAGCCCGATACCTGTGTCCGAAATCTGGTATTCGATTTTGGCGAGATTACCGCTTTCGTGGCCTGCTACTTTGAGGACTACTTCCCCGTTCTCGGTGAACTTTATCGCATTAGTCAGCAAATTGTACAGAACCTGCCGCAATCGGAATGGGTCGCCATGCAGGTAGAGGTTGGGTTTCAGAGAGTTTTCGAGCCTCAATACCAGGCCTTTGGACAGAGCGTTGGGCCTGAGTACCTGTATTACCTCGTTCAGGAGCGGATTAATGGAAAATACCCTGTCCTCGAAGGTAAAGCGGTCGGAAATGATGCGGCTGTAATCAAGCACTTCATTAACGAGGTAGAGCAAGTGCTCCGAGGCCGAATGCAGCGTTTCCAAATCCTGCTTCCGCGGCTTTTCTTCGTTTTTCAATGCTTCCGCATAGCCGATGATCGATTGTAGCGGGGTACGGATCTCGTGGCTCATATTGGCCAGGAACCGCTGCTTGGCCATGCTGTGGTATTCGGCCTCTTCTTTGGCTTCTTCGAGCTGCTGGCGGTAGTCGTTGCTTTTGGTAATGTCGGTGAAAATGAAATAGGCCATTACGGCTGTCAGGAAAAAGAAGCCGAGCATGATCCATTCGAGGTAATCCACGCTGCCTTCTACCATTCCTTTCGCCTTCGCGTTGTTATCATTGGAATCCCGCATAACATCCCGCTGAACTTCCTGCATTACCCCGAGCAATTGCTTCACCAGCGAGTTACCTGCTGTCGCCAGCTCCTGCTCCCGGTCAACGAAGGTTACCGCCCGTTTTTTCTGAGATTTTTCAATGGCGTGAACAGCTTCACCTACTTTTTCAATCGTACTATCCTTTTTGGCAACACGAATCGTATCGACCTGGACATTTACCTCCTGTTTTTGCACCAGCTTCGTGGGTTCTTTAGCCGGTGTCTGATTCTTTTTATTTCCGCGAAATACCCTGCTGAGGAAGCCTTTTTTGGTGCTGGCTTTCTGGCTGGTATCCGGTACTTCTGTGTAAACGGTGGTAGTAGTGGTACGTTTTTCGGTCTTGACTACTGTGCTATCGGGTTTGACTTTCTTGGTGGTAATCAGTCCGGAAATGGATTTTACTTCGTCTTCCAGCGCTTTGTTGCTTACCAGCTTGGACCGCACCTTCACATAGTCTCCGTAAATTTTCTCTCGTTCTTTGAGGATCTTCTTCATGGAGTCGATCCGGATCACCTGCAACGGGTCTTCAAGGCTAAGGTAGCTGAGAGTGTCGAGCGTAGCGATGAGCTCGACGGATTGTGCGAGTACCTCATCATTGAGTTCTTCGCCTTTCAGCTTTCGTTCGTTCTGAAGGTGATCGAGCGTGAGGATGTCCTGGAATATCTTATTCACCAACCGCATTTTGTCGTCCGGGGTGGAGAGTGTATCCAGCGTGGTGAGCATATTGTCGAATGCCAGCTTGCTGGTTACCCAGGATGCTGCCAGGGCAAGAGAGGCAATGAAAAAGCCCACAACGACTTTTCCTTTTACCGATTTCAAGAAAGACGGGCCACGAAGCGTAAACATAGTTTTGGGTCACATTCAATAACAACTAACGCATTTTCAACGCTAAAACGTGCGATTTGTACTGCATTAGTCTGGTTGACAATGTGAAGATAATGTAATAAAATGTATTCTGAACAGGCTGATCTTCAACTAAAAAAGGCTGCTTCCGGTGTGGAAGCAGCCTTTTGGGATAATACCCGGGCATAGCCCGTTGGAATGCAATTATTTCGCAAGTGAATTGATCCACGCCGCGATTTTAGCAGCTTCTGCCTTAGGAACCTGAGGCATAGGCGCCATTGGCGTCGCGTAGTCAGGCCAGTTTTCAGGCTTCGGTGCGTAAATCAGTTCTACGATCTTCTCGTTGCTGTATTTGCGTTTTGCAACGTCAGCGTAAGAAGGTCCTACTACTTTTTTGTCGGGCGCGTGGCACGCAAGGCAAGTGTTTTTAGCCAGCAATGGCTTCACTTCTTCCCAGGTTGGCGCTTTCGCTGCTGCTCCGGCTTTAGCAGGAGTAGCTTTGCCTTTGCCGTCCGGAGAAACGTGCTCTTTCGCAGGTTCAGCCGAGACAGATGCCTGCGCTTTGCCTGAGCGGGTAGTTTTCAGGTCGGAAACCTTCAGTCTCTCGCCATCAGGAATGTTGTTCAGCGTGTAATAGGCATCCGGGTGTACGAGGGACCAGCTGTTTGAAGCTGAGCGAACGCCTTCCAGCGAGATTTTGTGAACATAGTATTGCTTCATACCGTCGAGTACGATGCGCACCTTCTTGTTATCGTCGGATACTTTCACACCTGTGATTTTCACGTCTTCCAGGTTGATCTGCGGGCTACCGTAAACAGGGTAATGCTTGTAGAGGTAGTTAACCACTTTGTAAGAATCCAGGTCTTCGGCCGATTTACGATCAACCGGCATGGTAAATTCGATTTCGAAACCGTCTGGCTGAGCTTTCACGGTGTACATTTCGAAAGGCATTTTGCCGTTCCATACCAAGCGCTGCAAGCCCTGGTTGGCGTCACCGGCCGATCCCCAACCACGGTTGGTTTCGCCTACGAACATTGATCCGTCCTTATCGAACGCCATACGCAACACACCCGACTGGAATCCACTTCGGAAACCGATGCTGGCACCCTGGTATTCTCCTTTTACTTTTTCCAAAACAATACGCATAATATTGCTTTGTCCCTGATCACCCACGAAAACCTGGCCGGTGAATGGCCCGAAACCACCTTTGGTATCATCCAGAATCAATTCAGCAGTAGATACACCGTGTACACCATAAGGCAACCATACAGCCGGAAGCTGTACCATATCGTATTTCTGTTTCAGTTGGTATAGGAACTGAGGCTCTTCTCCCAATGTATTTTCAGGCTTGATAGCACGGTCTTGTGCGTTGCGGTGCTGGCGGTTGTCGCGCTCCGCGAAGAATTGCTTTTCAGTCAGTTTTACCGGTGAGTTAGGCAATCCAGCCCACTTTAAACCTGCCGGGTGGCCCATGAAGCCTCCTTTTTTAACCTGGAAAATCGCGCCGGTACCCATCCAGTCGCCCTGGTTGTCGGTGTAAAACAGTTCGCCGTTCAGCATGCTGATACCCGCTGGAGAGCGCACACCGGTTGCGTAGGGTTCGTATTTGCCGTCGTTGGTGATGTGGAAAATCCAGCCACGACCTGGCACGCGGCTTTCGCCTCTCCACCATTCTTCATCACCGAATGCTACGTTACCACTTACGAAGAAGCTGCCATCCGGAGCCAGTTTCGGTCCGAACGAGTATTCGTGGTAGTGACCTGACAATGGCCATGCGTAAACGGTTTCGTAAACATCCGCCTTGCCGTCGCCGTTTTTATCAACAAGCTTGGTCAACTCGCCGCGCTGTGCGCAGTATAATGCACCTTCTTTGTAAGCCAAACCGAGGATTTCGTGCAAACCGGTCGCGAACTTGCGGAAATACGGCGTGCGGCTGGTAGGGTTATCCACGATCCAAACTTCACCACGACGTGTTGAAATCGCCAGGGAGCCATTCGGCATAGTCGTCAGACCACCTACTTCGAGGATAATACCTTCCGGGATCGGCGGTGTAACGATCTTGTAAAAGTCTTCTTCTTTCGGGGACTCCTGCGCTTTCAGCGTAGACAGGGAGGCCAAAAGAGCAAATGCTATATGAGCAAGTTTTTTCATTGTCAAATCAGGAATAATAAGGTTTAAATCAGAACAGGATAGAATACTTCACTTCGCCATTGGTTACAGGCACGATGAGTTCCTGCTCGCCTTTGGCGCCTCTGATTTCTGGTTTAAGTTTTTTGTCGGCCAGCTGGATGTAGTACGATTTGTCGTCTACCGCGTAAAGTCCTTCCGCGATTTTTTCGATGGAAGCACCGTCGGCCAGGCGTGCTACGAGGTCTTTTGCAGGGTTATTCACCTTTACAATGCGCTCGAAATACTGATTGTTCACGACAGAAACGTAGTCGGTGATCGAAGAACCGAATGCCTGGTACTGGAATGTAGGAACATCCGAGTCGTCCAGCACGTAACCTTTCGGACGGTAACCGCTGCCGGTTGTGTCCGCTTCCCATTTAGATTTACCTGATTTACCGAGGAACATATCGTCGCCGAGCAACGTCACGCTGCCGCGAGGGCGTGAAGAACCATCGCCGCGGTCGTGCCACATAGGAGTAGCATCGAGGAATTCGCCACGCCAAACTTGCAGAACCGCACCTTTGTCCAGGTCGTAGGTATAATGCAGGCTTGCAGGGCTACCCACAGACACCGCATGCACCACGCGCGTTCTTTTCGCTTTTTCGTCCTTGCGGAAATCCATGAAAGAGCGGGTAATGGTATTGTTAGAAGCCTGGATCAGGATCGGGTCGGTAGAACCGCCGCCCATCGCAGAGCTCTTGGAATGGAGTGCGATTTCACGGAAGCCTGGTCCGCTCACCCAAAGGCCGAGTACCGGGCGCATCCAGCCATCTCTTTTGTTATTGAAAAATTCGAGTTTGTGATCGCCGGCTGTCAGATTCACTTTGGCAACACGGAATTCGTTGTTCGATTTCCACTCCGGCTTGATCACATCCTTACCGTCGATTTTCAGGTATGCATTACCTGAAGCCTGCAAACGGAAAGTGTATTCACCTTCGCTGGCTGCATTGAAACGGCCATTGTAAACAAAAGAGTAGTTATTGTTCTCTTTCAAAATCTCCCAGTTCAGCGCTTCCGCTTTGCCGGTTTCGGCAGGAGTCAGTTTTGAAAGGTCTTCCGTTTCCGACAAACCGCCGTAATAGGTTTTGTAGGTCAGTTCGGAAAGGGTCGCAGGTTTCTTGTCAAAATTGTTCACCACGATATTGCGGATCGCGAGGGAACCGTGGTCGCCCTGGATGCGGATCGGGCCCATCGGCACGTCCTCAGCCGTGAGTGAACCGCGGGTTGGCCCGCTTACTTCCACATTTTCGTGGATAGTCACGCCATTCAACACCACTGAAAGGAATACCGCGTTTGCGATTTTCTTACCGCTCGCATCGAAACGGGGAGCCTGGTAAGAGATTTTGATATGTTGCCACAGACCTGGCGCTTTTGCCACGTTGAAACGCGGTGCATATCCTTCGTAGCCTTTTTCGCCTTCGGGCTTGGAGTCGTTCCAGCGCTCATAGATACCACCGGCATCATTGTATTTGGCGCCTTTTTTACCCCAGCTATCGAAAAGCTGTACTTCGTAGTTGCCTTGCAGGTAGATTCCTGAGTTGGAGCCTTTGCTCATCATGAAATCCAGCTCAATGTCGAGATCGCCGTGTTTGAAGTTGGAAATCAGTTCATAGTCGCTGCCGTACTTGCCTTTTTCGTGAAGGCAAGCGAGCACACCTTTACCCGGGCTGGTAACCAGCGCGTTTTCCTTGGTGAGATCAGCCGATGCATTGCCGACGATTTTCCAGTCACTGGATTTGGTCGTAAAAGCACTGAGGTCGTTGAGAGGAATGGGCTGCTGGGCGTAGGCGGTATGCATGGCGAAAGCCGCTACCCCAGAGGCGATTAATTGAAAAAGTGAACGGTTGGTTTTAGACATACTTGCAGTAAGCTTAGTCGGTTTTAGATTAGCAATCCAGGCTACGAATGCCTTTAGCCCTGCAAATTACGTGATAAGAATCGGGAAAATTACATTTATATAGATGAGAATCCTTTTTGTTGTTGCTTTTTCCTTAATGTTGTGTTTTGATACTATTTCAAAGAGTTTTTAGACTAAAACTGTTACCTTTCAAATGAAAAAATTGATGCTTACCGCGTTCAGCATGGCTGCTGCCTTTGCCGCACACGCGCAATTGCAGCCTGCGAAGCAAACTCCTGAGTCCAGCGAATTGTGGAATCCCGTTCCCCGCGTGGTAACGCCCGGCAAAGGTTCATCGGCGGTTTCAGGCTTCACTGCCCCTTCCGATGCGATCGTCCTGTTCGATGGTAAGAACCTCGATCAGTGGGTCTCAGGAAAAGACGGTAAATCAGCTGCTCCCTGGACTGTCGGCGACGGCGCAATGACCGTAGCCCCTAAATCAGGAGACATTCAAACCAAGCAGACATTCGGCGATTACCAGCTGCACATCGAGTGGAGAACCCCCGCAAAAGTGGACGGAAACGGACAAGGCCGTGGTAACAGCGGTATTTTTATGCAGGGAATCTACGAATTGCAGGTACTCGACAGCTATAACAACCCAACCTATTCAAACGGTCAGGCAGGTTCGATCTACAAGCAAACCATGCCGCTCGTGAATGCAGCGGTAGGCCCGGGCGAATGGCAGACTTACGATGTGGTTTACACCGCACCGCATTTCAACAAAGACGGCCACATGACACATCCGCCGTACATTACCGTAATCCATAATGGTGTATTGGTGCAAAACCACACCATGATCCAGGGAACGACTCCTTATATCGGCCAGCCGACGATCGAGCCGCACGGAAAAGGCCCTATCAAATTGCAGGACCACAACAACACGACCAGCTTCCGCAATATCTGGATCCGCGAGTTGTAAGATTGTAAACGTCTTAATATCAAAAAATGGCTGCCTCAAACGGGGCAGCCATTTTCAATTTATAATCCACTAGCTTAGTTAAAATTTGATCGCCAGATTGGCGGAGAAGTTTCTCGGCATTTGAGGCGTGAGCACGCCCTGGCCGGCGAAATATTTCTTATCGAGCATATTGTCGAGTTTGAGGCCGAGGCGCCATGCCTTGGTATTGTAGAAAATAGTCGAGTTCAAAACCGTGTAAGACGGAATGGTGAACACGCCCGTCACAGCGGAGTTAGCAGTCAAATGCTCGCTGATGTAATTCCCGCCGATACCGGCTCCAAGTCCTTTCAGCTTACCGAATGGCAGATTGTAGCTGATCCACGCATTCGCGAGGTCGGCAGGGCCCGCATTCGTTGGTCGGCGGCCTTCCAGCGCCACCGTCGACTTCGTCAATTTGCTGTCGTTATGGCTGTAACCGGCCACGAGGTTCAAGCCGGTGATGGGGTTGGCGATGACCTCTACCTCGATACCACGGCTGTACTGCGTACCGTCCTGCACAGTAATGTTGTAGTTCTTGCCCTCGCGCACGAGCACGTCCGTACGTGTGATGTTGTCAACCTTGATATCGTAATAGCTGACAGTCATATTCAGCTTGCCCTGATAGCTTTCCAGTTTAATACCCCCTTCCAACTGATTAGCTTGCTGCGGCTTGAAAACGCCCGAAACATCCGGCAGCGGCTGGGCGACAGGCGCTACATTGAAGAAGCCATTCATATAATTCCCAAAAACCGAAAGCCGGTCTTTAATAATCTGATACACCAATCCGAACTTGGGCGAAACGGCCGTTTGCTTGAACTGCGTATTGGCTACGTAGGTGCGTGTGGCGTGATTTAATGTGCCTTTGTTTTCGAAGCGGTCCACGCGCAGGCTGATCATCGCGAGCAGGCGGTCGGTGACATTGAGGACGTCGGAGAAATAGGCGCTGTACACATTGCCTGAGTTGTAGTTGCGCGTAGGCGCGTCGGTATTTGCAGCCAGGCGTGCTTCTACGGACGTGCGGTTGATTTTCAGGTAATTCGGATCGTTATGAATGCCGCTTACATTATCGAACACAATGTAGGGCGAGTTGTTGTTATGCGCCGTGCGGTTCAGGTAGTCGAGGCCAATCACAACGCGGTTGCGCAATGTCCCGATCTTGAAATCGCCGATGAAGTTCTGCTGGATGTCGATCGCATTGTTGGTCGTGTTTTGAAGGGAAATATTACGTTCGAGCAATGTATCGGCCACTGCTCCGCGGATGAACTGGTATTGATAAAAGCCGTCGGATTTGCGGGTATTGCTGGAAAACGCGGTTTGAGACGTCCAGCTGTTGGAAAGTTTGTATTTCAACTGACCATACACATTGATGGTCGGCGTTTTCATCGTCAGGTCGTTGCTGGTGTAAGACCTGTTCCAGTCGAAACCAAGCTCCTGGGGTGTGTGGGCCACAAACTGGCGCGTACGATTCAGGAAGATAGCCGAAGGGCTGGTCATTTCACCCTGGTAAATGCCTGCGTTGAAAAGCACGGTCATTTTTTGATTCACGCGGTATTCCAGCGACGGCGCAATCACCAGGCTTCTCCGGAAACCGGCATCCTGGAAACTGCCCTGGTATTGATAAGCCGCATTAACCCTCAGCAAAAGGTTTTTAGAAGCATTGATAGGGCCGTAAATATCCGCGGTCAGGCGATTCAACCCAAAGCTCCCGGTGGTATAGCCAATCTCGCCGCCGGCGATTTCAACCGGCTTTTTGGTGACAATATTAATTAATCCACCAAACGACGTCACCGAGCTGCCGAACAGCGTGGCCGATGGTCCTTTGATCACCTCCACTTTTTCCACATTGATCGGGTCGAACTCGCCGTTGGTTTGTACCGGCAGTCCATCCACAACCGACAGTTCCGTGCGGAAGCCCCGCAACGCGTAGAATGTCGCACCATCGGAATTGATACCACGATTAGCCTGGATCTTGTAAACTCCCGGCGCATTCTTGACGATGTTGGAGAAGTCGGTAATGAGCTGCTCGGTGAACAGGGTTTTGGATAATGCGCTGTAAACCTGCGGGTTTTCCATGTTGCTCACCGGCAGCTTGGCTACGTAATCGCTTTCTTTTTTAGAGAACTTGTTAATATCCCCGCTGATCACGACTTCCTGTAATGCTTTACTGTCTTCGTTCAGAAATATTGGTTCGAATGTGACGGTCTCGTCCGCTTCGATGGTTACCACACGCTCGATGGGCTCGTAACCAAGCAGCTGGATCACCACCTTATGCTCGCCAGCCGGGATATTACGGATTATAAAGTCTCCGTTGAGATCGCTTTGCGCACCTTTGCCCGTACCCTTTACCGTAATGTTCACAAACTCGGCCGGTTTGCCGTCGGAAGTTTTTAATGTTCCGCGCAATGCGCCGCGGCCTTCACCGGCTTCGATCGTAATCACATTTTCCTGCACGTGCAGTTCTTTCAATGCTGAGCCTACCACACGGTGCAGTGCGTCTTTCATCGGCACACCGGCCAGATTCGCATTCACCTTTTTGGCGACATTCAATTGCGTGCTGCTGTATGAAATGGAAGTGCCCGTCTGGTCGCCTATTTGCGCGAGGGCATCGGCCAGGCGTACATCATGTAATTTGAGGGTCACAGCTTTGGCAAGTACCGGTGCCTGGGCCAGCGTTTTATTTGAAATACACAAAACTATGGCGCATAACGCTGCGGCCATGCAGTTTCGAAGGAGCGAATAACAGATTTTGGCGCCCGTTTGGGGCGAAGTATAATTGGGCTGCATATTTTTGTTTAAATGTTGATTGATCTGCGATTGATTGGCATTCGACCCGATGTTAAGTTTGGCGACAGCGCATCGGGTTTTTCCATTTTCGCAGGTTAGGGCGATTTATTCATTGGGATGGATGGGGTTACTATTCATATATACTGATGGATTCTCCTTGTACTGTATAGCGGAAGTCAACCGCTATGCTCAAACTGCCCAGCACCGCATTGAGTGTCGGTTTCTTAAATGAGCCGGTGTAGCGTTGGTTTTTCAATGCCTCATCGCGGATTTGAATGCTGACATTGTAGCGCCTTTCGAGCTCGCGCGCCACCTGCGTCAGAGGCACGTCATCGAATCGTAAAGCATTGTTCAGCCACGAAACTTCTGCTTCCACACCCGAAACGGCACGGACCGATAACCGCTTCCCTTCTATCAGACCGGTCATTCCGGCAGTTACGATCTCCGATTTCGGCGAAATTTTGTTGGTGAACTTTACTTTTCCTTCCGTTACCAGCAATGCTGTGTGAGCTTCGCCGGGGTATTCTTTCACATCAAAAACAGTCCCGAGCACGCGTGTCTGCGCTGCGGCTGTTTCCACAATGAATGGCTGTTTCGGATTCTTTTTGACTGAAAATTGCGCCTCACCGATCAGTACAACCCGCCGGATCGAGTCTGTGAAAGTGGAAGGATACCGAAGCTCACTATCGTAACCTAGCATCACCACCGAGCCATCGGGCAATGCGAATTGCCGGGTTTCCCCTTTTTGCGTGCTGCTAATCTGAATGGCCGCTACTTTGACAGGCTCCTGCCCTTTTTTGTTTTGGAATAAATACCAGACAACACCACTAGCCAGCAAAAGCATAGCGGCTATTCCAGACAGGTAATGCCGGTAGCGCGCCCAGAGCGGCTGCGCATCAAGCACCTGCAAGCGCTCCCACACACGTGCGCCCGACTCCCGCCTTATTTCATCGGGGATTTCGGAGATAGCTTCCGCGGCGGTTTCGGGGGCATCGAGCCATTGTTCCACGGCTTGTATTTCGGCAGGAGTGCATTGGCCTTCGGTATAACGCTTTAAAAGTTCAGGTGTAATGTTCATATGCCGCCATGGGTTCATGGGGACGGGATGTCCCTGCATATATTGTTGCGTAGCCCGAAGGTTCCCCTGGCGTGCGGCAGAAATTTTTTAATGCTGGTATTCGGCGAGGTGCTTGCCGAGGAAGCGCAATGCGCGGGTGAGGTGGTATTCCACCGTTTTTTCGGACAGCACAAGCGATGCGGCAATGGCTTTATTGGACATCCCTTCCTGCCGGCTCATCACGAAAACATCCTGGCAGGGGTGGGGCAGATCGGTCACAAGCTCGCTCAGGCGCTCGGAAAGCAGGTGATAGTCGACCTGCCGTTGTGTCGTTTCTTCGAAACCTGCTTTTTTAGGAATAACCTGATCAAATATTTGCCGGCGGTTGGCTGAGTCGCGGTGGTGGGCGAGGAGTTTGAGTTTCGCTGCCCGCACGAGATAGTTGGCGACCGGGCCTTCTACCCGCAGCTCACGGCGCCGCTCCCAGAGCGACTGGAATATTTCGTGCATCAAATCTTCGGCCAGTTCGAGGTCGCGGGTACCCTGGTAACACACCGCAAATACCTTTTCCCAATGCAAATGGTAAAGTTCTTCAAACGACTTGTCTGTCTGAATCAGCAATGGGGCGATTACAGGGGGCATAGGGTACCGGGAATGTCCAATGCAAAGCTACAACACTATTTATATTAAGTCCAAATAATGAATTTATCAGGTGCAATAATTTTTAAGCGTTAAATGATTGGTAACATCGGTGAAGCCTTTTCTGTTTTCATTTATATTCGCTTTCAATGTCACTCCAAAACCGTTGCCATGCAGGAAATAGAGCCCTATTACAATTGGGAGAAGCATTATGTGGCCAGCCACGATGAGCGTTCGCCCTTCTACGGCCGTACTTATAACCTGGATTATTACGAAAATGCGATCTACGGCTACTACATCCATCCGCTGTGGGATGATATCGGGTCGGAGACGCTGTATGTGAAAATCCTGTTTGCAGATTACAACAAGCGCTTTGTGATCATTGAGATGTTCGGGGAGTGGAACGATGCGCTGCATAACGACATCATGTTCTTCAAAAGGCAGGTCATTGATCCGCTCGTGAACCAGGGCATTAACCAGTTTATATTACTGGGCGAAAATGTGCTCGATTTCCATGGCGGTAACGACGACGACTATTATGCAGAGTGGTTCGACGACGTGGAGGACGGCTGGATCGCCGCGATCAATTTCCGTGAGCATGTGGAGGAGCAATGGAAGAAGTACCGGCTCGATTATTATATCAATTTCGGTGGTACGCTGCACCTCAATAACTGGCGCACATTATTGCCGGAGCCGTTTTATGAGTTGGTTAAAAATTTGATGGTTAGAAGGTTAACGTAGCATAAAGCTGCGTGCATTGCTTGCAACCTTGGTAACTCCTTTGTAGCTTACGCACTCATCGTATCAACTGTTCTTACCTTAAAACCTCATTTCCCATGGCCGAGAATACCGAACCTACACCAGAAGATGCAAAAGAATCGCTGGAAAATAAAGTTGAAGAACTCAAAACTACTGCTACCGACGCTAAGGACGCAGTCGTGGAAGAGGTGCAGGAAGTGAAGGCCGAGGCAACCGAAGTAGTGAAAGAAGAAGTGGCTGCCGTAGAGACGAAGGCGGAGGAGAAATTGGAGGAAGCGGCCGATGGCATTAAGACCGAAGTTTACGAAACGATCGACGACCTGAAAGCACAGGCGGAGACCAAGGCAGCGGCTGCCGAGGAAGCGGTGGAAGAGGTGAAAGAAGAGGCGGCGGCTAAGGTAGAGGTTGTAAAAGAGGAGGTTGCGGAAAAAGTCGAAGAGGTACAATCGGGCTTTGCTGCGAAACTAGCCGGTCTGACAGAGGCAGCGGCTGAGAAATTCGAGGACCTGAAAGAGGCCGCGACGGATAAGTTTGAAGATATTAAGGAAGTTGCTGCGGAGAAGTTTGAAGATATCAAGGTAGCCGCGGCAGACAAGTATGAAGATATCAAAGAAGATGCCGCCGAAGCATTGGAAGATGCGAAAGAGGTAGCTTCCGAAAAGCTCGCCGAAGCACAAGCCAAGGCTAATGAATTGAAAGCGAAGGCTGCGGAGGAAATAGCGGAGTTCAGGGAGGAAGCCTCGGAGAAAGTCGTTGAGACGAAAACCAAGGCGAAGGGATTCTGGGCGCGGCTCTTCGGCAAATAGGCGCTTGAAAAAGTAACCGGACCCGGCCCTTTTCGATAGGCCGGGTTTTTTATGCAATTGTTTTGTTCTACCAAAATTGCTTCTAATGTCACAACAAACTTTCGCTCTTCCCTACCGCCACCCGTTTGCGGCGGATAATCAGTACAAAAAATCAGTGGCCTACTTTTCGATGGAATTTGCTGTCGATCAGGCTTTAAAGATCTACTCGGGCGGTCTGGGTTTCCTCGCGGGCTCGCATATGCGCAGCGTGTACGGGCTCAAACAAAACCTGATTGGTATCGGAATGCTGTGGAAATATGGCTACTACGACCAGGGCCGCAAGAAAGACGGCAGTATGGAGCCGGAGTTCCACGAGAAAATGTATTCCTACCTGGTCGATACTCAAATCCGCTTTCAAATACCCATCATGGGTAAAAACGTTTGGGTTGCAGCCTACTACCTCGATCCGGAAACGTTCGGTTCGGCGCCATTATTCCTGCTCACGACCGACACCGACGGCAACGACGAATCGACGCGGGCGATCAGTTATTCATTGTACGATTCCGATGTCACCTATAAAGTGGCGCAATGTATGGTGCTGGGCATCGGCGGTGCGAGGTTGCTGGAAGCCCTTCAATACGAGCCGGAAGTTTACCATTTGAACGAGGCGCACGCGGTTTCTGCACTGTTTCATTTGTATAAAAAATATAAGAAGCCTGCGGAGGTACAGAAGCGGGTGGTTTTCACGACACACACGCCGGAGGAAGCCGGAAATGAAAAGCACGATATTCACTTTCTGGACCAGCTGGGCTTTTTCTCCGGTCTGGACCTCGAAACCGTGCGGAAAATCAGCGGTATAAGCGACGATGTGTTCAACCACTCGCTGGCCGCATTGCGCCTGAGCCACAAGGCGAATGGTGTTTCGAAACTGCATGGAGAGGTCTCCCGGAAAATGTGGAAATCGCATCCCAAAATCGCGCCGATCGGCCACGTTACCAATGCGCAGAACAATGCTTATTGGGTTGACCCGGTATTGGAAGAAGCGAGGCTCGGAAAGGATATCGATGCGATCGTTGCGCGTAAAAAAGCATTGAAAAAGACATTGTTCAAGACAGTTGCCGACCAATGCGGAAAGCTGTTCGACCCGGATGTGCTCACGATCGTGTGGGCGAGGCGGTTTGCGGCCTACAAGCGGCCGGATATGCTGATCTGGGATCTCGAGAGGTTTAAGAAAATCATGGAGAATACGAAGCAGCCGGTGCAGGTAATATGGGCCGGTAAACCGTATCCGAAAGATGAAGGAGCGATTGCGACCTTTAATCATCTCTTCTATTTAAGCCATTTGTTTCCCAATATGGCTGTGCTGACCGGCTATGAACTGGCATTGTCCAAGCTGCTCAAAGATGGCGCCGATATCTGGCTCAATACGCCTGTCGTTACGCGGGAAGCTTCCGGCACCAGCGGTATGACCGCCGCCATGAATGCCGCATTGAACCTCTCTACATTCGACGGATGGATATGCGAGTTCGCGAAGGACGGGCACAATGCATTTCTGCTGCCGGTAGCCCAGGGAGAGGATATCAATAAGCAGGATTGCGATAACCTGCTGAAAGCCCTCGAAAGCACGGTAATCCCCACTTACTACAATGCGCCCAAGAAGTGGCAAAAGATGATTTTGAATAGTATGAACGACGTTTCGGAACCGTTCAGCTCTGATCGGATGGCGCGGGAGTATTATGAGTTGTTGTATAGTTAAAATCCAAGCCGTAGGAAAGCGGCGACCGGTAGTTGGGTTTTGTGGGTGTATCCTGTGAAAATTGGCTGCTGGTCGCTCTGCAACCTTCGCTTTGAAATCGTTATATTTGATTTACATTATTGAAAGACTTCCAAAGACATCGTTAAGTTATGGACACGCCTGTTAAATTCATTGTGGGAGATATCATGAGCGAGGACGAATTTTTCCGTTTTTGCCAGATGAACGATACGCTCAGTTTTGAACGGGACAGCGAAGGCAACATTATACTTATGTCGCCGGCTGGAAGTTTATCTGATAATCTTAGTTCCAAAATTCTTATCGCGCTCGGTATATGGCTGGATCAGCACGATAATCCAGGGATGATCTTTGGCTCATCGGCTGGTTTTACGCTTCCTAATGGGGCTGTTCGCTCGCCGGACGTTGCCTGGATTAATAGCAAAAGCTGGGATGCCTTGTCCGAAGCGGAGCAAGAGCGATTTGCGCCAATCTGCCCTGATTTTGTTGTTGAAGTTCGCTCGAAAACTGATAGCATTATTTATTTGCAGAATAAAATGCAGGAATACATGGCTAACGGCTGTCGCCTTGGCTGGCTGATCGACAAGTATGTCGGGAAAGTATATGTTTACGAACCCGGCAACCCTATCATTGAACATTCCGGCTTGGATATTCAACTTTCAGGAGAGCCCGTTTTCCCAGGGTTTAAGTTGGACCTTGCGAAGATAGCATGATAATTCAACCTTAAATCTGCCCCGCCAAAATCTCAATCCCTTCCCGAAACGAATGCGGCTCGTACCCCAGCACATTCCGTGACTTAGTCAGATTAAAACCTGTACGCGGTGGCCTTCGCGCCGGTTGCGTGAATGTGGATGCATCCGTAGGCGAAATCAAAGAAGCGTCCAAACCAAAGTAATCCGCAGCAGCAAGCGCCATTTGGTAGGGTGTCAGGAAATCCTTGCCGGAAATGTGGTAAATGCCTTTGGCCTCCTGGTCCGCAATGAGGAAGCAGCCCATTGCCAGGTCCTCGGCCAGCGTAGGTGTGCGGAATTGGTCGGTTACCACTTTGATGGCCTTGCCCTCCTCCAATGATTTTTTAACCCAAAGTATGATATTGCTCCGACTCATGTCGTGCGCGATTCCGTACACAAGTACGGTGCGGGCGATGGCCCACTCGATGTCCGAGGATTTGACGGCTTTTTCAGCAGCATACTTGCTCCATCCGTAAAAACTGATGGGGTTAGGGATATCCTCCTCCCGGTAGGGCCCCGAGGTGCCGTCGAAAATGAAGTCGGTAGAGACGTGTTCGAGAAAGATCTGGTACCTGGCACAGGCCGCTACCAGCGTTTCGGTAGCGGTAACATTCAGTTGCCAGCAGGCATCTTTCTCCGCTTCGCATTGGTCCACATTCGTCATCGCGGCGGTGTGGATCAGCACATTGGGGCGCTCGGCGCCGAGCACCTGATCAACGGCTTCCGGGTCGGTAATATCCATTTCAACATAGCGGTACCCCTTGCTGAATGGCAGCCGGTTTTCTCCTCTGGCCGTGGCAACTGTTTCAATATGTGCTTTTGAAACGAGTAGTTCCACCAGTTTTTGACCCAGCAACCCGTTGGAGCCGGTGATCAGGATTTTTTTCTTTTCCAATTTAAGCTTCGTATTTCCAGCCGTATTTGCGGGTAATCTTCTTCTTTTTCATCTTCTTGACAGTCACTTTCATCGAAACGTCCTTCTCAGGGCGATCGCGCTCGTCTTTGTCTACCGAAGCAATCTTGTCAATTACGTCCATGCCGTCAATAAGCTGCCCAAAAACGGTATAGGCACCGTCCAGGTGCGGTGTGCCGCCGATGGTCTCGTATACTTTCTTCTGGGCGTCGGTCAGTTTACGTGCCGCGCGTGCCGATTGTTTTTCAAGGTCTGCCTTGCTCCATTTGCGGCCTTCTACAATATAAAACTGGCATCCGCTGGACTCTTTTTCGGGATTGTTGTCGCGTGCAGCGGCCAGTGCGCCCTTCTGGTGGAACAACTTTCCGTTGAATTCCGCAGGTACCCTGTAACCGTTGTCGCCGCGGCCTAGCATGTCGTCGGGTTTTGCATTGCGGGAATTGGGGTCACCGCCCTGGATCATGAAGTCGTCGATGACGCGGTGGAAAAGCAGCCCGTTATAGAATTTGTCCTTGGCAAGTTTGATGAAGTTGGCCTTATGCTTCGGCGTTTCGTCGAAAAGAATGAAGCGCATCGTGCCCTTGTCGGTAGCGATGGTGATTACCTCGTCTTTTTTGGACGGTTTTTGCGCAAAAACATTCAGGGCAATCAGGCATAATGCGCCCAGGAGAATCGATTTTTTGTTTTTCATAGGTGTTATTTGGCGGCCAGAACGTTTTTGTCGACCGGGAAGAATTGAAATTTCAGACCATAATCTTTCCCTTCCGAAACATCCTCCATGTCCACCCGGATCGTCTTGTTGTTCCAGGTGATCTTTTTGGTTTCTTCTTTCGGGGAAGAATAGGCCTCGCTAAAATACTGTTTGCTGGCATTCCAGAGCTGTTTGGTAGCTTCCGGGCTGTTCAGGTAAACGTCGATCGTGATTTTGTTTACCTTCTTTTCAGGTGTAAGAAAGTACTGCACGTCGATGGTTTCCAGCTGAGCCGTTTCCGAGGTGTATCCCAGGTGGTCGGGTGCTTCTTCAAACATTTCGAAGGTTTCGGTGGCCTTCACTTTGGCGACCGCATCACCGAACGCAATGCCCCTCAGAACAACACCCGCCGGATTCTGCTCCGCTGGCCCGAGGATCGTTTTCAGCAGCGCCGACTGGTCGCTGTTCAGGTCGGCGGGAGCAGCTTCGTGCAGGACTACCGAGTCTGCCGCCGCCTCGGTTTTTTCATTTGTTTTAGTGTCGCAAGCCGAAGCGAATAATGCTATCGCGAGCAATGCGATTCCGTTTTTCAGCGTATTCATAATCGTAGAGGTTGTGTCATGCGGTTAAATAAAGTTGAGAAATTATCGTGCCTTATAACTAGTTCGACTGATGGTCAATTGCAATTTATACATATTTAACACTTCCGGAAATCCGGTTAAAACTCTCTTGCAAGGTTAAAAAAGAACCGGCGTTCGCCCAAGCCGTTCAGGGTTACATTGAACCGCGCAACGATATTATAGAAAGTTACCACGTCCAGTCCCGCACCGGCGCCATACAATGTCGAGTTGCCCAATTTGGTATTGCTGAACTCCGGATAGCTGTTTTTGACATAGCCTGCATCTGCAAAAGTATTGATGTAGGCCGCCAGCGGAATCGTATTAAATTGTCTGACAGGGATGAATGAAAAATGTTTTTGAATTGAGAAAAGCCTGTATTTCAGTTCGTTCTTGATCAATGCGTAATCCTGGCCGTCGATCACATAAAGCTCGTACCCGCGCACGAGGTCGTTACGATAGCCTAGACCCACCGTTTGGGTGTAAGGTTGGCGCTTCGGAAACGATACCCGCCCCCGGACATTGGTGTTGAAAAACCACTTCTTGCCCAGCGGAATAAATTTGCGGTAAGAGCCGTACAAGTACAGCGTGTTGACGTCGTCGGAAGGCAGGAGCCCGGTTTTGGAAATCTGCAACCCGGCCGTCTGGCCTTGCAGTGCATATTGCGCATTATCCCGCTTGTCGTAGCTGTATGTGTAGGTCAGCTGGAAATAACGTTGCCGTTTATCCCCATTCAGAAGGTAGTTGGGGTTGAGCTTCGCTATCGTATCCGAAATCGTGAGGTAGCTCCACCGGAGGTCAACGGAGTGGAATGTGTAATACTTGTTACGCCGCGTCAGACTCACGTAGGTATAGAACCGTTCGCGGTTGATATCCTCGCTGCTGAGGTATTGCAGCTTATCGCGCCAGGTTCTGAAAGCGGTATTTTTATTGATGGAATACGAAGTCCCGACGGTGATGCCGGTCTTCTGCGCCTTGTCGATATAAGGCAACGTATAGGCTAGTTCGAACTTGGGAATAAAACCGAATTCGGCCAGAAAACGGAGCTTGTCGGCCCGGCCTGTGACATTACCGTAGCTGAGGTATACGCCGTAGGTCGTCCTGGAAAGGTCCCGCTTTCGTTCGTACCACCATTCATTGAAATTCCGGTCGGCGAGCTGGAAAACCGGGAGTATAATGAAGTACCAGCGTTCCTTCACAACAATGCGGATATCGGTGTGAACGGAATCCGGATTCGGCTTTGTCAGCAGGTCGACTGTAATGAATAAATTGGTATTAATGACCTTTCTGCGGTCAATTTCGAGCTTTTCTTTGAGTGTTTCCGTGGTAAGCGAATCGCCTCTGCGGATGTCCATCTCACGCATAATGATGCCCGTGCGGGTACGATGGTTCCCTTCCACCGTAATATCACCCACGATCACATTGCCGGCACTGTCGGCAACGACCGTCTGGGCGGAGGCGAAATGGGAAAAAAGCAGGATAAAAAGCAGAAAGTAAATCTCCTGACAGCACTTCTTAGGGTTCATTCTTCACGGTTCCGAGTTTCGGTATAGAAACGATACTTTCTGTTAATATGATAAAATTTTAGCAAAAATAGGGGTTAACACCGAACATCTGGCCGTTCGGTGATCGAAAAGGGTTGCTTGATAATTATATGGTTTCCTGCAAGCGGCAGTAGTATATGTTTGCCGGCATCGTACTAGTTGAATTCCGGAGCTTAACTAGTGTGAGATGGCACCCACTGTCATAATGATACTCGTTTGTGCGCTGCACACCTGTAACTATTGTTTCACCGGCCTGCTTGCAGGTCAGCCGGATATTCTTTGTCCGGTTATCCTGATCATCAACATGAGACACACATTACTATTGATTTTTACCCTTTGCTGTTTTTATACAAGATTGCTAGGGCAGATTGTGCCCAAGCCGGATTCGGAAGATTCGGCGAAGCTTGTGAATGCTATCCAATATTTGCAGATACAGGAAAATATTCCGAAAGCTCCGAGTACAATTCAAAGCCCCAACGTAGCAAGCTTTGGGTCGCACGGAGAAATTCCAGTTTCTCTTTATACCGGTAAGCCGGAAATTTCAGTCAATCTGCACGAAGTTTCCGATGGCCCCGTGAAGCTACCGATCTCTTTGATATATGACGCAGCTGGCGTCCGGCCGGAGCAACATCCGGGGTGGGTAGGGATGAATTTTACACTGTCTACGCATTATGCAATTACAAGGACGGTCAGAGACGCGCCGGATGACAACAAACCCAATGCGAGTACGCTCGGAGAACATGGGTACGCGTATCATACTGCTTTGCTTAACGGAGTGGATTGGTCTCAGAGCGCAGGTATCATAGCCATTGCAAACACCACGTTAAACCAGATTCATATCGATACTGAACCGGATGAGTTCAGCTTTTCGGCTCCGGGATTTTCAGGAAAATTTTATCTGGGCAGCGACGCAAAGTGGAAAGTACAATCCGAACGCCCTTTGAGGGTGCAATTGATTAATAGCGGAATACCGCTTTACCCCCCTTTTACACCTCCTACTTTTACCGGGAACCAATGGGATAGCTTTAATAACCAACATTACGCAGAACATTTTGAAGGTTTTATAATTACCGATGAGTTTGGCACACAATATATTTTTGGAGGTAGTGATAATTCCTACCTGGAATATAGTCTTGATTTTTTTAATCAGGGAAAATCTAATTGGACGTGTAATTCCTGGTATCTGAAAAGTATTGTGCGTCCGACAGGTCAAACAATTCAGTTTTTGTATGAGAGAGGTGATTTTCTGGCCCAGATGTACATCGCTATTTACAACAAGATGGCTAGGGTCAACGGAGGAAACCTTTTTTCATGCAGCAATTGGTCGTCGCTCATAGGCCAGATGGGCCCGTACAATGGAAAACTTATTTCTCCGATTTACCTTAAACAAATCACCGCGGATAATTTTCGGGTCATCTACAACACCTCCATCAGCAATGAATTACCCTATTCGCAGGACATTTTTGATTCATATATTAATGGCCTTTCACTGAGTATTCCCGGGTTCACCAAGCGAGATTATCTTACGTATTTGTATGACTGTTTTTATCCCAATAACACTGGACCCAATAACTGCGGTAGCCCGAGTTTAGCGCAGCTTTTGGCAAAGCTCAAATGGCGGAAGCTGGACAAGATTGTTATTCAGAACGGCAGCGGTATTACAATCAAAGAGTTTGAGCTCACCTTCAACAATATCGCGAGCGAGCGCCTAATGTTGCAGAAGGTGCAGGAGAAATCAGGCTATAATGCAAATAAGTTACCTGCATACGAATTTACCTACTATGCAGATCCTCAGCTGAGTTTGCCGCCCTATTGCAAGTCGCACACCGATCACTGGGGATTCAATAATGGCAAGCTGATTAATGTGAATGTGGATTTTAACGATTTCGGCAACTATGGGCTGAGCTTTCGAAATCCGGCGGTCTTTGAAAAATATTATCGTCTGGGAGCGCTATCACAGATAAAGTATCCGACGGGCGGCATTACAAAGTTCTGGTTTGAGCCCCATCGCTATTCAAAGGAGGTGAAACTCAAACGTTGGGAGGGTGAAGATGCTCTGGCGTCAAATCAAATAGCGGGCGGACTGAGAATTCGTGAAATCGTAAGCTATGATCCCGGTTTGGGACTTCCCGCGGTGTCGAAGAAGTATTACTATCTGGCCAGCTTTAATGCTGCTAGTCCGGACACTTCGTCGTCGGCACTTTCGAGCGGTGTACTAGGGGGTAAAACGCAGTATTATTGGCCTGACTACAAACCATTACCGGAAACAGCTGGGGTGTTGGTCGAGGAAGATATTTTCTCTACCCAATCGGTTTTGCCGATATCCGAAAATGCGATGGGAGTGCATATCGGTTACTCACAAGTCATTGAACGTTCTTCGACGGAGGGGTGGAAAGTGCATCAGTTCTCGAATTTCGACAATGGGTACCGGGATGAGGCACCGTCAGGTTTCCTTCAAACGAGTGCAACTCCCTATCAGCCGTACAACAATAAATCCTACACGAGAGGAAAACTGCTCAACTTGTCAAGCTATTATCAGAATGGAAATCTGGCATCAAAGACGACACAGATTTTTAATCCTGTCGGTCCGCTTGGTGAGTATTCTGCTCGCTCTGTAAAGACGTTGGTGGAACTATTATGTCAGACGAATCACAAGGTTTATGAAGGCACAGCAAGTTTGATAGATGTCAGGAAGTTCCTTCCCACGGAGATTATTCAAAATACTTATGATCAGGATGATCCGGTTCTTTTCAGCAGTTCTGTGGCCAGTAGAGTGTATTGGCCCAACGGACAACTAGATATAGAGGGGCAAAGCGATAGTCGCGGAAGGATGATCAAAAACAGATACAGATATCCGCTCAATCAGGGGGATGCGGCAAGTATCGCAATGACTAGTAAGTACATCATTGGCCCGGTTGTTGAAATGCTTAAATATAGCGGCTTGGATGTGTCGCCAACTCCGATAAGAGCGACGACAATTTCCTATGACCTTTTTTCGGGGAATTACCAACCTAAAAAGGTTGAAAGTAAACTTGGTTTTACACCAACTTTCACAACCGACATTGAATTCCTCACTTACGACCCGAGAGGAAACCTGCTGACTTATAAGGAGCTTAATGGGCCTGCGAATAAACTGGAATATTTCGGGCCTGCCGATGTAGGCAAGACTGATTTGCTCAAAAAGCGAACTATTGCAGATGGCACATCCGCAGCGCAGTCCACGAGCTACGACTATAAGCCGGGTGTGGGTGTGGAAACGATCCAGGACCCGAACGGTAAAACGATATTCTATGAATATGATGGTTTCAACAGGTTGAAATCGGCGATTTCAAATAATGCGGGTGGACCTAAGCGAGCGGGTTATTGCTATAATCTGGCAGGCCAGGTAGTGGATTGTGCGCCTTTAACGCCTACCGGAACTGTTTCTGCACCTCCATTACTGCTCATTTCCGAAGCCGCCTTGCCGGTGACGCTGGTTGAGTTCAACGCGGTTCGTCGCGAAAATGCGGCTTTGCTGTCTTGGACAACCACCCACGAATCCAATAGCGATCATTTCGCGGTTGAACGTAGCGGTGATGGAAAACAATGGGAATCGATAGGGACGATTAAATCGCATGTGGAAAGTGACGAAAAGCAATTCTACACATTTACCGACACCGCGCCGCTACCCTCGGAAAATCTATACAGGCTTAAAATGGTCGATCAGGATGGCTCATATGCTTATAGTCGCATTCAAAGCGTGACGTTTGGGGATCAGCGTGATGCCGTACTTTATCCCAATCCGATTACGGTCGGGAATAAGTTGCAGATACGGGTATCCGATCCGTCCGCAATTACACGCATTGCGATTTTTGATTCGGGAGGCGATGAGGTCCTGTCGGCTCGATGGCAGCCCGAGATAGATGTTTCGAGCCTGTCCGCGGGGTTGTATGTTGTGCGCATTGCCTATCGCGATGGTTCGACGGGTATCCACCGGATCGCGAAGCAATAGTCAGCCCTTCCTTCTATTTATTTACTTCAATCCAGATTCAGGTATGAAACACACATTATCCTGGCTGGTGATCTGCATGCTTGTGCGGATCATTGGCTATGCGCAGCAAACAAATACGCGTAACTATATTATCCATCGAAGTTACAAACAATCGGGAGCGAATGCGGACGACGTGAGTAAGGTCAACACGCAAGTACAGTATTTCGACGGCCTTGGCCGGCCCATTCAAATGGTGATGGTAGCACAGAACCCGGCCGGTCAGGATTTCGTGGAGCCATTGGAGTATGACGCCGCTGGCCGGATTATCAAGAAATACCTCCCTTATGCGGCGTCGGGGAGTGGGGCGTTCCATGGAAATGCGGGTGCCGAAGCGACGAATTGGTATAATGCCAATACCGCTGGTCTGGCATCCTCGGATCTGGGCAGGCCTTACCAGGAGACATTCTTTGAGCCCGCACCAACCAATCGCATTTCGGGAGAGCGGGCGCCGGGCAATAAAAGTAACACTTCGGTAATTAAGCAGAAGGTCAATACGGCAAATCAGGTAAATCGCTATGATTATGATCAAGCGGCGAATACCATTGTTCAAGTGGGTGCGTATGCAGCGGGAACATTGACCTACAAAAACATCACCGACGAACAGGGTAATGTTACAAACGAATTTACCGACCTGCTCGGACAGGTAATTTGCCGGCAGGTAATCGCAGGAGCGGGTAATTTACTTTCCACCTATTACATCTATGACGATGCCGGGCTGCTCAGAGGCGTTTTGCAGCCGAATTACCAGGATGTGCCGTCGTTGACGGATCATGCATTCACATATGACTATGATGAGCGCGGGCGTATGACAGTGAGGAGGGTCCCCGGCGGTGGTGTAACGGAGTTGGTTTATGACCAGTATAACCGGCTGGCGCTTTCCCGTGACCCGAATCAACTAGCGCGGGGCGTCTGGGCATTCATCAAATATGACGCATTGGACCGACCTGTCGTATCCGGGGAAATTGCTTCGAATGCCACCAGGCAAAGCTGGGCCGTAAACGTAGATGCCAACACCGAACATCATGAAGAGCGCAACAATGGTGCGATTCAGGGGTACACGTTGGATAAGACAGCCCCTAAGACAGCCACGGAAGCCAGTCTGCTAACCATCACTTTTTATGATGATTATGCTTTTTCAAAGGCTGCTAATTTAGCCTACAATGCGGCTTATTACCCCGCCTCCAATTCGAATGTAAAAGGGCAAGTCACCGGCACGCGGGCGAGGATGCTTCCGGGGAGTGGCGCTGCGGGGAGCTGGCTGACATCCGTAAGCTATTTCGATAATGAATACCGCACAATTCAGGTTACCCGGGAGCTGTATGATTTGGGAGCAAGTAGCATCGAACGTGTTTCAAATCAATACAAATACGACCTCGCGCCCGTGATGGCAGAGCAGAAGACCGAACAAATGTTGCCCGGGAATGTTACGCACACTCATGTTGCAACTTTCGAATACGATCATGCCGACAGGTTATTGTGTGTTAAGGAAAAGGTTATGAGTGCTAACAAAACAAAAGAGCTTTTTACCACCGGCCATCGCTACAACACCCTTGGACAGCAGCAAAGCCAGTGGCAGCATTCGCCCGACAACATACATTACCTTCGAAAGACCAATTTTACCTACAACATCCGAAGCTGGCAAACCGAAGGGCGAACGGTTTACAAACAGCAGGATAACAATCCGGAGCAGAATGTTTTTGGCTTTACTTTAAACTATGCCAACGGGAACAACTATACAAACGGCAACATCAGCCAGATGCTATGGTTGAACAAAGATGAGGCTTCGTACGTCAAGGGGCTCAATTTTACTTATGACGCAGCGAACAGATTGACGGGTTCGAGCGGTGCCGGCGGCTATGCCGATACAGAAAATGGCATTACCTATGACAAGAACGGGAACATCAAAACGCTTGTCAGGGCTGGCTCGGCTGTCGATAATCTGGCTTATACCTACGCTGGGAACCGGCTGTCGTCAGTCAGCGACGGAAGCGGTAATAATCTTGGCGTCAAAAGCGGGGCGAGTTCTTACGGTTACGATGGAAATGGCAATATGACTGCGGATGGAAACCGAGTCGCGACACTGACTTACAATTATCTGAACCTGCCTAAAACGGTCACATTGGGAGGGAAAACCGCGACTTACGATTACGACGCGCTCGGTGCGAAGCACAAGTATGTGTTTGATACGCTTACATTGAAATACGCCGGGCAGTTCCAATACCGGCAAACGGGCAATGCGAACAACCTTCACCGCATATCCCTGTCCGAAGGCCAGGCTGTTTTCAGAAATAACAATATCGGATTTGAATATTATCTGAAAGACCATCTCGGTAACGTCAGGCTCGTTTTCGACGAGAAAGGCCAGACATTACAGCGTACAGATTATTACCCCTTCGGCCTGGAAATAGACCGGAACAATCCGGTACAGCCGCTCAAAGTGCGGAATGGGTATAACCGGTATCTTTATAATGAGAAGGAGTTGCAGGTCGGGATTGGGTATTTGGATTATGGTGCGCGGATGTATATGCCGGAGATCGGGCGCTGGGGCGTGGTAGATAATCGAGCCGAAAAATATACATTTTCAAGCCCCTATGCTTATTGTCTAAATAACCCCCTGATTTACACCGATCCTAAGGGAGACACTGTTAGAGTTTATACAGAAGTTTCAGGTGCTGGACATGCATGGTTAAGCACAGGAGACGGTAAAAATATGACGGTGTATAGCTATGGTAGGTATGCCGGAACTTATGATAAATGGCATGGTGTGAATACATTGTCCAATGGCCCTGGTGTATTATTAAGATTAACGGGAGAAGATGCACGCTCTTACAATCAGAAAAAATTCGACAAAACCGGAGCGACAGTATTTCAGGTTTTGGATGTAACTGACGAAGCCGTTCAAGAGAAAATTGATGCTCAATTTAATTCTTCTGATAAGAGACCCCAAAAGGGGGAATATAAAAGTGATCCAAGAGCACGTGTCGTCGGAGAATACCAATTGTTAAGTAATAATTGTACGACCTGTGTTAGCGATGCATTGAGCAATTCTGGATCCAATGCAACTCAACAACGTCCAAATAGGAGTGGTAAACAGGAAGATGCTCGTTTTGTTATTCCTGCATCATTACAAGCATTTTTAAATTGGCAAGCAAATTCAATATTTGGAAACAATTCAGTTAGAGTTGAGAAAGTGATAGCACCCAAAAAAGAGAACTGATGAACATGAAAATTGTTTCAAAACTTTGGATCGCTGTATCCTTGATGCTTTTGCTAATTGTAGCATCCAAATTATTAGATGCTTACGTGTCATTAAAATATGAGGTGGAAGAGGTTCATGTGTCTAGCCAATTGAATGAAGCGGTAATTGATAAAAAGAAATTGCTGGATCAAATGATTGTGGGGCTTTGGTCTGCCGCGACATATTTACTAGTGAATATTATCATTATGGTTCGTCGGGTGTATAATAATCAATAGCAAACTATTGAAGAGTATACGTCTAATTTGGAACGAGTTATTGATCTATTGACCTTAATTCAATTATTTTCAATTTAACCAAAAACACACCTATGAAAGCGCATTCAACACACATTATGAGAAACTATACACATGCCTTCCATAATGTAATTCCTTGTCTATTTATAATTCAATTAATCACAGCATCGCAAACTTTCGGCCAAGGGAAATTCGTGGAAGGCTACATTCTAACCAATCAGAGTGACACTATCCGCGGATTTGTCCGGGATGAAAATTGGGCGACCAGCCCGGATCGCATTGCGTTTAGAAATCTGAATGGCGAGGTATCGGCTTACGCGGCCGAAAGTATTGCGGGTTTCGGATTAGTTACCGCAAAGGAAATTTACAAGAGCAGGAAAATTGGGGTATTGAACATAAACCTCATGCAGCCGTATATGCTTGCACCGTCATTGGAAACCCGGGATTCGGTTCAGGTGTTTTTGCAGGAAGTAGTAAGCGGCGGAGTAGTAACGTTATTTGAATTCCTGGATCACACGCAGCATTCGCGTTTCTTTATTGAGAAGGAGCACCGGTTGAAAGAGCTGTTCTACTATCCGTTCTACAAATCGGTTGACAATCGGAATTACCTGGTTGTTTACGATGAATATAAAAAGCAGCTCGTGAAACTATGCGCGGATGCAGAGCGGTTTCGCGAACCACTACCGCCGTATCAGGAAAAGCATTTAAAAGAGTATATCAAGTCGTATAATGCGTTTTTTACCAAGGATAGTGTCCGATACCTGGCTGAAAATCATAGGCTGGCTTTCAATTTGGAGCTCATCGGAGGTGTTGAGAACTGGGGCGAGGAGATGGTCATTCATAACAAGGCTACTTATGGCTTCGGGTTGCGGACGGACTTTCCACGCAAGTTTCGCAACAGGTATGTGAAAGCCAGTATGCTCTTTACGCCTGGCCTCCCACTCGGATTCTCTCCAGGTGCATTCTCTAAAAAGACGTTAAGAACACTCGAAGTTGGTTTGGGACGATATTTTGGGTCGGGAGGTCTCCGACCTTTTTTAGGCCTCAATGCGAGCATCGTCAATAGGGGCTACCGTAGTGATTTCCTGGGAATGAATGTAGGAATAAGCTACAAGCGCCTGATAAGTGTGGAAGTAGGGCATTTTGCCAATTTCTACTGCTTCATGACCAAGACCAGTTTCCTGATCCAACCACGAATAAGTTTGCACTATTTTGCCAACTTGAATTTTGGTCAGAACAGGATGCGCTAGCACAATACATTGGGAAGAAAGTCACCTAAGTTACCACGGACCGCTTTGCCGCCACAGATTTTACCTTGCCGCTCTTTTTTCCCCTAAACCACCAGATAATAAACCCTGTCACCGGTAAACTGGCCCCGATCAAGCTCGCGAAGAATGCGAGAATGCGCGTCGGCAGGCCGTAGATCTGCCCCACGTGAATGTCAAAATTCATGGCGTAGAGTTTTTCCCCGGTAGACATTTCCTCGAATTTTTTCGATTCCTCTGAGGGGAGTTCGGCCAGGGTATTGCGGTCAAAAAAGCGGGTGAAAGTTTTGTAAATGGTACCGTCTTGGGGGTTGATGGTGATTTCATAAGGATCGTTGGCTTCTTCGGGGAAGCTGATGTTCAGCCGGCCGAGGTCGCCGGGGTGGTCGTTGCGGATCCGTTGCCAGAGGATGTCCGCGGGCTGGTCGTACAGTGGATGGGTGAAAGTCGTGTCGGAATGCGGGTGATCGTCGGAATGGCCGTGGGAGGCGGTGGCTTTGCCGGTGAGCAGCCATTGGTAACCTCTGTCGAACCAGTCGAAACTGTATACGATGCCCGAGATTGTGAGCGCCAGCACGACGATGAATGCGTAGAAGCCAAGCACGTTGTGGAGGTCGAGGTTGACGCGCTTCCAGTTTCCCTTCCATTTGATTTTGAAACTTTTGTCACGTGTCGATTTTGTCCATTTCTTAGGATACCACCAAATGAGCCCGGTGATGAGGGTGATCACAAAAATAATGCAGGAAGCGCCTACGACCGGGCTGCCGATTTTTTGAGGCAGGAAAAAGAACCGGTGACCGCTGCGTACAAATATGAAGAATGATTCGGCCGTCGATGGGCCGGTTTTGTGATACAGTACCCGTCCGTCATAAGGATTGAGGTAAACGGAGTAAAACTTACCCTTCTCCGGTGTGTAGTTCGTGAATGCGGATTTTTCGGAAGTGCCGTAAGTAATGCTGGTGAACTCCACGCCTTTGCCCTCCTTGCGCTGCGCGAATGCGGCGGCCTTGGCAATCAATACGGAGGGCGGGAGAAACGGCTTGTTTTGGGCCTCCACGCGCTGGTAGGGTTCGGTAAAATACCAGACTTCGTACCGGAATACCCACAATGCGGCCGTGAGGCACA
Organism: Dyadobacter jiangsuensis; assembly: GCF_003014695.1. GTDB lineage: Bacteria > Bacteroidota > Bacteroidia > Cytophagales > Spirosomataceae > Dyadobacter > Dyadobacter jiangsuensis. Next base: position 59,059 of record NZ_PYAS01000011.1, read on the forward strand.
CGACAAATACGACAATACCGGATGCAAGCCCCAGCCAGAGATGCAGCCATTCATTCATGCGCCTGAAAAGAGAACGCCGGGGTTTTTCTGTGGATTTACGGTTGCTCATGGTGGCAGGATTGAATCCGGGGCGCAGAACGCGCCCCGGATAGATCAGAATTTGATGGTTACCGAGCCGGATAACTGGCGGAGCGGCTGAGGCAATCCCCAGTTGGAGAAGGTGGCTTCGTTGCCCAGGTTATTGCCTTTGAGCGTCACGCGCCATTTGGGCTGGTCGTAAAAGAGCGAGGCGTTAATCAGCGTATAGCCCGGAATGGTAATCAGGTTGGCGGCCTCGAAGAAGCAGTCGGATACATAATTACCGCCAAAGCCAAGGCCAAAATTGCGCAGTGTTTTGCCGGTAAACTTGTAGCTCACCCAGAGATTGGCAAAGTCGGTCGGGACTTGCGCCACGTAGTTGCCTTCGAATGCAGCGGCTTTCACTACTTTATTCTCATTTTTGGCATAACCCGCCACGATGTTCAGGCCCGCTACCGGGTTTGCAACGATCTCTACTTCATAGCCTTTGCTTTTCTGTTGGCCGTCCTGAATCGTAAAGCTGTTTTCGATGCGGGTAGCATTGTTGATTGCGATATCATAGTAGCTGACAGTACCCGTCAGTTTGCGGTTAAATGCTTCGGCTTTCAAACCAAACTCCCATTGATTGGCATTCAAAGGCTTGAACGTAGCGATGGTACCGTCGGGCTGCACCACGGGGGCGACATTCTGGAAACCATTCATGTAGTTACCAAAAATCGAAAGCTGCTCCGGTGCAAGCTGGTATACAAAACCGAATTTGGGCGAAACGGCGGTTTGCTTGTAATCGTTGGTTCCTTTGACACCGTTGGTGATCGTCGCATTGTTCACGAACCGGTCCACACGGAGGCTCAGCATTACAATCAGGCGCTCGGTCAGGTTGATCACGTCCGAGGCATAGGCGCTGTACGTGCTTAGGCGCGTCTGGTTGTTGGAATTGGTTTTGGCAGCCATGAGGTCGTTCACCTTTTCGAGGTTGATGCCCGGGATAGGCTTGTTGGTATTCACCACATCATACGTTCCGACGTCGGTATAGCGCAGCTGGCTCGTGAACGTGTACACGTCCAGGCCTATGAGCAGGCGGTTGCGTACGCGTCCGATGTTGAAATTGCCGGTAAAGTTTTGCTGCGCATTGATGGACGTGAAAATGCGGGGGCCGTAGTTGGAAATGTTTCGGTTGAAAGTCGTGTCGCTTGTCCAGTTCGGGTAAATCTGGTTGCTGTGCTCGATGCGGTTATTGCCGAGCGTGATATTCGTTTGGGAGGTCCATTTGGAATTGATGGTATAACGGGCGCCGAGTGCGTAATTGAGTGCGGTGAGGTCCGCGTCGATGTTTTCGCCGCCCAGGGATGTTTTGCTGCTGACAGGTATGTCCTTGAAATTCTTGTAGGAAGTTTTGTTCAGGTTCTGATAATAGGCTACGGTCGAGCGGTTGGTGGCATTCAATTCGGCGTCGAAAGAGAGCGTAAGACGATCGTCTACCTTGTAAAGCAAGCTTGGTGTAGCGGTGTAGCGGCGGTTATGGCCGAAACTCTGCCAGGTTCCTTCCGAGTGTGCGGCGGCATTCACACGGAGGAGCAGGCTCTTGTCTGCATTGAGCGGCGTATTGACATCCGCTGTAAACCGGCTGAGCTCGTAACTTCCTGCGGTATACGAAACTTCACCTTTAAATTTCTCGAAAGGCTTTTTGGTAACCTCGTTGATCAGCCCGCCGAAGCTTACAAGGCTCGACCCGAACAATGTTCCCGATGGACCTTTGATCACTTCAACCCGTTCCAGGTTGATCGGGTCCGATTGGTAAATCTGCACCGCCATCCCGTTCCGGATTGTGGTGGTAGCCGAAAAGCCCCGGATCGTAGCACCGGTACCACCGGCCGGATTGTTGACAGGTGCCACGCCCGCTACATTCCGTAATGCGTCTTTAAAATCGGTCACGACCTGTTCGCTGATGAGGTCTTTGTTGACAGTGCTATAAACCTGGGGATTTTCCAGGTTTTTGAGCGGAAGCCTGGCCACATAATCCGATTCCTTGTCGGCAAACCGGTTTACATTCCCTTTCACCTGCACCTCTTCCAGCTGGTTTAAACTCTCTTTGAGGCTCACAACAGGTACCGTGATCGTTTCATCGGCCACGATTTCAATGGGTATTTCAACGGCCGAGTAGCCGATGAGCTGCACGACGAGCGTTTGGCTGCCTTCGATGACATTCCGGATGATATAGTCGCCCTGTTCGCTGGTGAGTGCGCCTTTGGACGAACCTTTAATGGACACATTGACAAAGCTGGCCGGCTGGCCGTCGGAGGTTTGCACAACTCCCCGCACGTTGCCGCGTCCCTTGTCGGGAGCGAGCGCGAAGGCGCATTGAAATGAAATCAGCAAGGCAACGGCCAGGTGGGTTACACGCAATAGGGCATTTGCAGAGTGTAAGTATTGATTTTTCATATTATTTGTAAATAATCTAAATAAAAATACAAACATAATGCGCTTTTCGGTTTTCGCCAACGAAAGCGGAAAAATTTGCCGGCTGCGGGCTTCGCAAAAAAGAAGCAGTGTGGGGAGAAAAATCCGGGTTGCGGTAGTAGTCTGTTATGAAGCTTTGCAAGTATCCTTGTCACATACCAAAACTAACTAACACCATGTCATTCTCCCGGGCTGAAATTTTGATTAACAAGCTTATCAGCAATAAGATATCCGAGGACGAACTGGCGGAGTTGCTCGCAGGGATTTCCGATGACGAAGGGGGTAAAACTTACTCCGACGCCCTCGAAATTTATTTCAACCGTTTGTTGAAGGAAAACCGGCCGAACGGTGAGGCCGGGCCGAAGGAATCATAGCAGATTACAGAATTTACAACTACTCACTCTCCTCTATCAATAGTTTGTTCAGAAATAAAAAAGTCAGATCCTTTTAGAATAGCCCAAACGACACCATCCCTAGTAATGTGAGCAGGATTTCAAGATGTTTTCTTCCGTGAGCAACCCTCGCGGAAGGTGATCCGCTACTCACCTCTGATACCATGTTATTAATACCGCTGACACGGATTATATAAGTCTGTCGTGTTTTCTATTTTTTTAACATAAAGCTCTATTTCTCAGTATCATGAACAGTGCCCGTCACCTTAAACACAAAAACTATGGATCCAAATTTTACTGCTAGCCTGCGAAGGTTGCTCCTATGCATTTTCGTGGCAGTTTTGCTCGTCAGCCCGGCATTCGCGGCGAGAAATCTCGATAAGACCATCAAGGGAAAAGTTACTTCGAAAATAGACGGCGCGGCGCTGCCCGGCGTCAGTATTGTGGTGAAGGGAAGCCAGCTGGGTACCTCCACCGATGCAACCGGTAATTACTCGATCAACGTCAATGAGGCCTCCAAGCCGGTTCTCGTATTTTCCTACATCGGGCATGAAACCCAGGAAGTGATCGTAGGGAACCAATCGGTGATCGACGTGGTGCTGGCGGAAGGTGTTGAAACGCTGAACGAAACCGTGGTAACGGCTTTGGGTCTTTCACGCGAGAAACGCTCATTGGGCTATTCGGTGGCCGAAGTCAATGGAAAAGATATCAGCCGGGTGGCACAGGAAAACGTGCTGAATTCGCTGGCCGGCAGGGTGCCGGGCGTTACCATTAGCTCCACAGGTGGCACCGGTTCTTCGGTCAGTATGATCATCCGCGGCGCTACATCTCTGAGCAGTGATAATCAGCCGCTTTTCGTAGTTGACGGTGTTCCTATCGCCAATACGCTCAACAACGTAAGCCAGGTAGGTAACGACAACCGCGTCGACTACGGTAATGCGATTTCCAGCCTTAACCCCGACGATATCGAGAACGTATCCATCCTGAAAGGCCCGAACGCAGCGGCACTTTACGGTTCGAGGGCAGGTCGCGGGGTGGTGCTGATTACTACCAAAACCGGTAGCAAATCGAAAAAAATGACGGTTTCCGTCAACTCCAACACGGTTTTTGACAAGCCTTACAAATACCTGAACATGCACCACAAGTTTGCGACGGGTATTCTGCCTTTTACACCGGATAACAACCCGTACCCCGGTGGTGTGCTGATGATCGACGAAGGTTCTGCCGGTGGGGTAGGCCCGGAACTCGACAAAGGCTATAAGGCCATTCAATGGAACAGCCCCAAGGATGCCAATGGCAACCCGATTCCTACGGACCTCGTTTCGCATCCGGATAATGTCAAAAATTTTGTGCGTACAGGTATTACCACCACCAACGGGGTTGCAATTTCAAACAGCAATGATCTGGTAACTTACCGGTTGTCGTATTCGAACATGTCGAACCGCGGTATTATCCCGAATTCAGATCTGTTCCGTAATTCATTGAATATCAATTCGGCAGTGAAGCTGGCCAAAAAACTGACGCTCAGCACGAACGTCGATATCAGCCGCAACAACTCCAACAACCGTCCGGCGACCAACCGTGGTACCAACCCGCTGCAATGGGCATATGCGGTTTCGCCGCACATCGATATCCGCGACCTGCGCAATTACTGGGTGCCGGGGCAGGAAGGCTTGCAGCAGCTGTCACAAGGCCCGGGCGATTACAACAACCCGTGGTTCCTGGCTTACGAGGTCAACAACAGCTTCGTCCGCGACCGTGTGTTTGGGAACCTTAAGGCCGACTGGCAGATCACACCGCATTTGAGCCTGATGGGTCGTTACGCGCTCGATACTTATCGCGAACAGCGCGAAACCAAAATCGGAAACAGCTATACCAATGATAGCCGTGGTGGTTACGGGGTGATTAACCTTACCCGATTTGAACGCAATGCCGACTTCCTTTTGAGCTATAAGCGTGATATCAACAATTTCAGTTTCTCGGTATCGGGCGGTGGTAATACCCGTTATCAGAAAAATATGGACGTGAACACAGCCAGCGGAAATGGTACCGGGTTGGTTATCCCGGGGCTTTATACGCTGTCGAACATTGCCCCGCAGAACCTCAGATTTTCCAGCTACCTGTCGGAAAGGGCCGTTTACAGTGTCTACGGATTGGCCAACATTGGTTTCAAAGACATGGTCTACCTCGACCTGACAGCACGCAACGACTGGTCGAGTACCCTGCCGAAAGCTAACCGCTCGTACTTCTATCCGTCGGCTTCATTGAGTGTCCTGCTCAATGAGGTATTCCGGATGCCTAATCAGATCAGTTTGCTGAAAGCGAGAGGAAGCTGGGCACAGGTGGGTAACGATACCCAGCCCTACAATTTGCTGGCGACGCTGGGTAACTCCGGTGCCTGGGATGGCATTACACGCTTGTCCAAATCCGGATCAATATTGCTTCCCGACCTGAAACCGGAGATCGCGACTTCGTATGAATACGGGCTTGACCTGAACCTCTACCAAAACCGCGTCCGAATGACCGCCACTTACTATCAGGTGGAGAACCGCAACCAGATTATCCCGACCAAACTTCCGGGGTCGAGCGGTTTTACTTCGAAAAATATCAATGCAGGTTTGCTCGTGAGCAAAGGACTTGAACTGACACTCGGAGGCACGCCGATCGACAAGAACGGCTGGCGCTGGGATATCAATGCCAACTGGTCGAGAAACCGCACGACGATCAAGTCGCTGTCGGATGGCCTTGAATTCTATACGCTCTGGACCGACGCAAAAGGCGGTGCCTGGACTTACGTAGGCGATAAGATCGGGGATATTTACGATAACGAGCTGGTTACGGTTAAGGACAAGAGCTCGCCTTATTACGGCTACCCTATTCTGGATGAGAACGGTTCGTGGCAGTCGATTTCCGCTTCCAAAACCCGCAATAAGATCGGTAACTTCAATCCCGACTTCCTGATGGGTTTGCAAACATCCCTTTCATATAAAGGTTTCACGCTGAACATGTCGTTCGACTGGCGCCAGGGTGGCGATTTCGTATCGCAAACATATCGTTATGGCGAGTCCGACCTGAAATCTCAGCGCTTCCTGGATAACCTGATTAATCCGAACGGAATGACCGGCGACCAGCTGCGCAACTATCTCGTGAACAACAACAAGGTGGTGGTTACCGGAAACCAATTCAACATCGTCGGTGGTCCTACCAAAGAATATGGCGGCTTCCCGTTTGAGTACGGAGGCAATACGTATGACTATGCGGTGTTCAACCCCGGCGTGATTGCACAATACAACGAAGCCGGCGAAATCACCGGTTACACTGAGAACCTCGGTGGAGCGGGCACGAAATACATTCCTTACGGCGACAACTATCCCTGGGATTTCACCCGTGCGGCTACATTCGATGCTTCGTTTGTGAAACTCCGTGAAGTATCGCTCGGATACGACCTGCCCTCAACTTTTGTGAAACGCCTGGGTCTGCAAAATGCCAACATCGCCGTTTACAGCCGCAACATTATCCTTTGGACCAAAGCCAAAATCGGTATTGACCCCGAGCAGGCATTCCAGCAAGAGTCCGGTGCACAGGCTGGTACCCAGTTCAAGCAGGGTATCGAGCGCTACAACGTAACTCCGTGGGTGATACCTGTTGGTTTTAAACTTGGTTTAACTTTCTGATATAGAATTACATAGTCTATTTAATATAAATAAACTCATGAAAAAACTTAATAACAAGTTCGTCATCATACCGCTGCTGCTGGCATGCATGGTCTTTTCCTGTAAGGACCTGACGGAGCTCAATGAAAACCCGAACGGGGTAGCACCGGAGTCGGTGAACCCGAACCTCGTATTGCCGACGGTCCTGACGGAGGCGGCCAAGCTGTATGTGAACCTGGGCTACCAGGACATCGCGGGCGTGGTGCAACACACGCAGAAAGACGCATGGTCGAGCGGGCATAATGACTATGACTGGGGCGGGGACCAGAGCTGGAATGCGTATTACGATGTATTGCGTAATAATGATCTGGTGTATCAAAGAGCCGTGGCCACAAATTTTGAGTTTCACCAGGGCGTAACTTTGGTGATGAAATCGTTCATGTTCGGTCTCATTACCGATCTCTGGGGCGATGCGCCTTATACCAATGCATTGAAAGGCGAAGCCGGTTCGACAGCCGATATTCTGCCGTCATTCGACAGCCAGGACAAGATTTACGCGGGAATTATCGCCGACTTGGAAAGAGCCAATACCTTGCTTTCCAAATCGAAAGCCGACTATGAGGGAATCGTCGACAATGTGGATGTTTATTATGGAGGCGATCCTGCCAAATGGCGGAAGATGGCTAATTCGCTATTGCTTCGTTACTACATGCGTATTTCGGCCAAGCAGCCTGACATTGCGAAGGCGGGTATCGAGAAAATCGTGGCCAATGCGGCAAATTATCCCATCATTACTTCCAATGCGGATGATGCTACGATGGGCTTCCCGGGCAACAGCGAGGCAGATTCATGGCCTGCTAACACCGTGATCGACGCGAGCGGAAGCAACTACCGCCGCATTAAAATGTGCGCGACACTGGTGGAAAAATTGCAGACATTGAAAGACCCACGCCTGGGAATCTGGGCCAACAAGGTGGAAATTCCCCTCGTAGTGGATCCGACACAACCAGCCGGAACCGACAAAATCGTGGACGGCAAGCGCATTCTTTCGCCGGATAAGGTTAAGAATACGCAAGTCGACACAGACCCGGAATATGTGGGTTTGCCGCCAAGCTTTTCGGCATTGCCGTCGGCCTATAACCTCAACCCAACGCCGGGGCAGACATCCTTTAACCCGCACGTTTCGTTCCTGAACAACATTTACAAATCCGCCAAAGGCCCGTTGCTGCGTGCACGGCTTATTTCTGCTGCGGAAGTAAACTTCATTCTCGCCGAAGCGGCATTGAAAGGCTGGGCTGTCGGTGTGGCGAAAGACCGTTACGAAGCCGGTGTGAAGGCTTCCATGACCACCTGGACGGTAGGCGATAAGTATGCCGCTTACATTGCGACACCCGGCGTGGTTTTCGACAATACAGTGAAGCAAGTACTCGAACAGAAATGGATTGCCAGCTGGACAGCTGCTACCGAAGCGTGGTTCGATTTCCGCCGTACCGGCATGCCTGCTTTGAAAGCCGGCCCTGCGGCCAAGCGGGAGGTGCTGCCTGTGCGCTTCTATTATATGCAGGACGAGCTGCGGATCAACAAAACCAATGCGGAGGCTGCCGTGAGCAAGCTGGAAGTGACCAACTATTCGCAGGCCGACAACGGTAACAGCGCGTGGTCCAAACAATGGCTTTTGCAAGGAACTGGTAAGCCCTGGTAGTCATATTTGTTTTAAGGTGAGTATTTAAAACCGGGACTGTCGGGATCATCCCGCAGTTCCGGTTTAGTTTTAATTGGTAAACCCCTTCCAAAATGAGAGCCAGAATCATTTTCGTTTGCCTTTTGTATCTGTGCATTAGCCAGGTCGCGGTTGGCCAGCATTTCAGGGCTGCGGCGGCTGTGCGGGTGATAACGCCCGATCCGCTTTTGCCGGTTTCCGGGGGCATTGGTACGCCGAAGAAAGCAACGCAAAAGAATGGCGACTTGTATGCGAGAGCATTTGTGATGGAAAAGGGGGCGGTCAGGATCGCCATTGTGAATGTGGATAACCTGGGCTGGCCGGCTGCCTTGGGCAACAGGTCGCGGAAGCTGATCAAAGGGATTGCGCCCGAGAACGTGCTCATAGGCGCCACGCATACGCACAGCGGGCCCGATGCGTACGGTTTTCCCAATGAAAAGGGCGAGTCGTTCGCCGATATGGCTTACCTCGACCGTTGCGTTCAGCAAATCGCCGATGCCGTGAATGAGGCAGTCGGGAAACTGGAAAATGCTTCATTGAAAATAGCAGTAGCCGATGCCAAAGGTAAGATCGCGTATAACTACTATGCCGACCAGCTTTACGATCCCAGTTGCGGCGTGATCCAGGCTGTGGCCAACTCCGGGGCAAATAAAGGTAAGCCCATTGCCACGCTGGTGAACTACGCGATACACCCGGAGGTGATCGGGTCGGGCAGGGGTATTCTGAGCCCGGATCTTTGCGGGCCGCTGTACGATCGCATTGAATCTCAAGGTGGAGGAGTCGCCATTTTTATGAACGGCGCGCAGGGCGGCATGGTAACTGCCGATAACCGCCTTGAAGGTGGGAAGGAAGCCAATGACTGGACTGAATGCAAAAGGATAGGCGAACTGCTGGCCGATGAAGCGTTGCGGATCGTGAAAGACGCGGCGGTGCAGGAAAACCCGGACGTTTATTGCGCTTCCCGCAGGATTGAGTTTCCGGTGGATTCGGAGATCATGCGTTTTATCCTTCAAAAATCACCTATTAAAAATGAAATGGCCGGTGATAATCGCATTGTGACGCAGCTGAATCTGCTCAATATCGGCAGCGCTCAGGTGCTGACCGTTCCGGGCGAGGCATTGCCCAATATCGGCTACTATGTCAAAAGGCATATGAATACCAAAAAGCCATTCCTTTTCGGACTGACGAACGATGCATTCGGCTACATGCTCACGAAGGTTGATTTCAACAGTTTTAAACGGTATGACTACGTGAGCCGGACAAGCCTGGGCGAAATGACAGGCGAGATTTACATGGAACAGGCATTGAAATTAGTAAAAGACAGCCCCGCGCCGCAGCCGACTGCCCCGGCGGGAAAGTAAACCGATTTTTCAACCCAAATAAGAGTGATCATGTTTTTGAAAATAGCCGTCAGATCCGTGTTGCTGGCCTTCGTGGCGACCGTATTCGCGAACGCCCAGAAAGTGACCCCGGAAAACGCATTGGAGAGCTACCTCAACAATGGCGACAAAACCTTCAAATGGGAGCTGAAAGAGACATTTAAACGCGACGATCTGACATTTTACCAGATCCTGCTGACCTCTCAGAAATGGCGGGAGTTCACCTGGACGCACCAGTTGACGCTCATCGTACCAAAAGAAAACCGGCACGACGACGCGTTGCTTTTCATAACGGGCGGTTCCAATTCCAACGAACAGCCCAATTGGAACAGCAAAAAAGACGAAAAAATGTACGGATCGCTCGGTGCGGTGGCTACCACGAACCAAGCCATTGTGGCATTGCTGAAACAGACGCCTAATCAGCCGTTTTTTGGTGATTTGACGGAGGATGCATTGATTTCCTATACATTACACAACTTCAAAAAAGACAAGGACTACACCTGGCCGCTGCTCTTTCCGATGGTTAAAAGTGCTGTGAAAGCCATGGATGCCGTGCAGCAGTTTTCCCAAAAGGAATTGAAACACACCGTGAATAGCTTCGTCGTAACGGGTGCTTCGAAGCGGGGATGGACGACCTGGCTCACAGGTGCGAGCGACAAACGCGTGGAGGCAATCGCTCCCATGGTGATCGATGTGCTGAATATGCCGGTAAGTCTCGATTATCAGATTAAGTCCTGGGGCGATTACAGCGTTCAGATCGAGGATTATGTGAAACTGGGTATTCCGCAGTCGACCGGTTCACCCGACGGGCAGGCCATTACGGCCATGATCGACCCCTATTCGTATCGTGCCAAACTGACCATGCCGAAGATGATCTTCATGGGAACGAACGACGAGTATTGGGTGGTGGATAATATCAAAAACTACCTCGACAAGATTCCCGGGAAAAACATGCTGCATTATGTGCCTAATGCAGGCCACGACCTCGGCGACGGCAAGCAGGCGATGGAAGCACTGAGTGCGTTCTTCGGCGCAACGATTAACAAACGGCCTTATACCGAATGCAAATGGAGCCAGTCAATGGCCAACCGGAAGGTGAATCTGGACATTAAGACGACGCCGGATGCGTTAGTGGACGTGATCCTGTGGTCGGCCAACTCGCCCGACCAGGATTTGCGGAATGATACCTGGACCGCGCAAAGTTTAAAAATCAGCCAGCAATCCAATGTGAAGGTAACGGCCGAGCTTCCGGCCAGCGGCTTCCGGGCATTTTATGTGGATTTGAAATACAAAACGCCGCAAGGCAACGTCTACACCGAGAGTACAAGAGTGTTTTTAACGGATAATAAGTCGGTTCTGTAAATCCCTGAAATAGGTGTATATATACCTGACGGGAAACTTGAAATAGCCATGATCAAAAACAAAAGATTGCGCTGGTGGGCATTGCTATGCCCGGTTTGGATGTCTTTCGCGCTAGCCGGGGAGCAGCCCGAGCGGACGGTAAAAGAGGTGATCGACCGCACGGTGACGCGGTTTTATGAAACCCTCACACCTGCGCAGCTGGACACGATTTCGGATAACTATATCCTGAGTGTGCTCAGCGACCGCGATAAGGAAACACTAGCAACGCGTTTCTGGACATTCGATGTGAATGTGCCGGTGAGAGTTTCGCTGATGCGGCATACCGGCCAGGCCGTGCCGCCTTTCTGGCTTCAAAAGAGTGGTTTTAAAAAGACGCAAATGCTCGTCAAAAACGAGGAGTACACCTATGAAGTATGGCAAAAGGATTTCGAAAAAGGACAGGTAGGGCTTGGTATCAATGGCTTTGATAAAGATCGCCCGGTGTATTTCATCAGCGTGGCGCCACTCGATAAGGCAGAAAAACTCGCGGTTTCGAATGTAGTGCCTGCACAATACGCATTAGGTACCATGCAGAAAGGGGCATTTACCTATCACGATTGGGATGGTCTGGTATTGACCGAAGTTCCCGATGAACTGAAAGGCCAGACGCTCTTCACGACCGTACGGGGGCGCGCACGCGAGGCGCATCTGGTGAATGCATTCAGAAGAACCTCCACACCTTCGTCGGAAAAACCCGATCAGGTAGTAATGACATGGAACGGGGATCCTGCTACTACCGCGAATATCCAGTGGCGTACCAGTCCGAAGGTGCTCAGGAGCAAAGTGAAATACTGGAAGCCGGGGACATCAGATACGCTTTTTAAGGATGCCTCCGCATTTAATATGGAAGACAGGCTGTTGCAGAACGACCGGTTCGTCAACCGCTTTACCGCACAACTCAAAGGGCTGAGCCCTGGTTCGTTGTACCATTATTCGATCGGTACGGGGCAATCGCGATGGTCGGTGCCGGCTTCTTTCCAGACCGCCTCCGACCGGGTGAAGGACTTCTCGTTTATCTGGTTCGGCGATACGCATTATTCGCCTATCTGGGGCGATATGGCACAAAAGTCGATCAAGCGGCATCCTGAAACGGCATTCTTCTCCATCGCTGGTGATCTGGTAACTACCGGCTTGCACCGCGACGATTGGGATCAGCTTTGGGCGCATGCGGGGCCGACGTTCAGTACGCGGCCATTGATGCCAGTGCCGGGTAATCACGATAGCCAGGACGGTCTCGGTGCCTGGATGTACAAAGAGATGTTCAGCCTGCCGGAGAATGGCCCGTCCGGTCAGCCTTCCGAAATGACCTATGCTTTTAATTACCAGGACGCATTGTTCCTGATGATCGACGCGACGCTTTCGGTGCCGCAGCAGACGGCCTGGGTCGAAAATCAGCTCAGGAATTCGAAAGCGAAATGGAAGTTTGCAATGTTCCACTTTCCGCCCTACAACTTTGAAGAGCCTTATGATGAGATCAAGCGGGAGTGGTGTACGCTTTTTGACAAATACCACGTGGATATGGTCATGAGCGGGCATATGCATTACTACCTGCGCACGAAGCCGATGTTCAACGACAAAGAAGTGGCCAGCCCGGCGAAGGGCACCATTTACCTGATGTCTATCAGTATTCCCGGCAAGCAGGAGCGCTGGCCGAAGGAGGATTATGCCGTGGTGAGGTACAAAGACGGCCCCCTTTACCAGCACGTGTCGATCAAGGGGAACACGCTGCATTACAAATGTTACAATCCCGAGGGCGAGTTAAAAGACGAGCTGACGATTACGAAGTAGTATCCAACAATTTCAATCATAATGACCCGCATTACATTACCCGCTATTCTGTTATTAGCTGTTGTTTTTAAAACCCATGCACAAGTAGGACCGATCCGGAAGGAGTTTTTGAATCCGAAATCTAAAAATGTTCTGGTAGCATCGCACCGGGCGGTGCATCACGAAAAACCGGAAAATTCGTTGCCCGCGATCAAAGAGGCGATCAGATTGGGTGTTGATATCATCGAAATTGATGTGAAAGTGAGCAAGGACGGTATTCCGATGCTCATGCACGACGGCAAAGTGGATCGCACGACAACCGGTAAGGGCGATCTGGAAACGCAAACCTTCGAAGCGCTCCGGAAGCTACGCCTGGTTTCTAATGGGAAAGTCACCGAGGAAACGATTCCGACATTGGAAGAGGCCCTGCAAATAGCGAAAGGACATATTCTGGTGGATCTCGACCTGAAAACCGATCACATCGACAAGGTAATAGAGGTGGTGAAAAAAGTGGGAGGAGAAGATTTTGTAATCTTTTTCGACAGTGATTACGAAGTCCTTGCCAAGGTAGACGCGGCTTCTAAAAAGTTCATGCTCATGCCGCGGGCCCAGTCGCTGGCCATGGCAGATTCGGCATTGACACGCTTCAAACCGGAAGTGATCCATATCGATGAGGATTTCTACACGCCGGAAGTTACCGGCCTGATCAGAAAAAAGGGCGCGAGGGTCTGGATCAATGCATTGGGTGATCCGGATAAAGAAATCAGGAAAGGCAATGCCCGTGAAGCGCTCAAAGAGCTCACCAGGCAAGGGGCGAACATCATCCAGACCGACGAGCCGGAGAAGGTAATCCGCGAATTGCGGGAACTGGGGCTGCACCGATAATCACTAACGAGCAAAGAGCCATTCTGAAAATCTTCGGAATGGCTCTTTGCTTTTCTGACTTTGTTGCTATTCAAACCGCCTGTTAGCCCCATTCAATTCGCCATGCGTGCTGATGGCCACCGCGGTGAGGATGGCGAAGATGGCGACGATGAATATGAAGTTGACCGCCCAGCGGCTGATGTTTAGCCCGCGATCCGAGAAAGATGCCTGGGTCTTTTTGATCAGAAAGCCCAGAACAGCCAGGTTCAGGATGTATAGGTATTGCTCAATGCGGTAGAGGCTCATGAACGCGCAGGTAATGAGGATGCTGTAAATGGTGTATAGGCCGAGGTTAAGGAAGAAGAAGCGTTGAACATCCTCGTATTGAATCTCCCAAAACGGAGTTTTTACTTGAATGTAATACCTGAATAGGGCATAGCCTGCAAAGGCGAGCACCAGCAGCAATGCAATCCATTGCACGTAGGTAGTAACACCGGCAGCATCGGCCAGTGGATCGAAGCTCCGGATTGTTTCAACCAGCCTCTCGGTTTTGAATGATTGATCCCAGACAATGAACGGAATGATCAGCGTCAGGATAACGATAGGGGCGAGCAGCTGCGAGCGGGAGGCCTGGGTGTCGGTGGTTTCCCATTCGGAAGTGAATGTGCCGTATGCCATTCCCGCTCCGCCGAAAAAGCCGATTGAATATTCCATCACATTCCAGAAATTGAAGTGAATGCCGGAAACATTCCCCATCACTTGCAGGAAGTTGCCGAATGCGAACCCGAAACCACCGCCGAGTCCGGCGAAAACGGCCAGTCTCATGGCTGAACGCTGCTTGTGGCGGATCATATACCAGAACAGCGCCACCGTCATACCGAAACACGCGGCCCAGGCTTCTGAGCGGGGAGGGGTCATGAGCCAGCCGAGTTGTTCGATCAACAGATAGTAAAATAGAATTGCCCCCGCAGTCATTTCGGTGATCAGTTGCGGCCACTGTACCGGCTTTTCGCGGGAGGAAGCCAATGTAAGCCCGAATAGCCCTCCGCCGATCAGCCCGAAAAGCCCGCCGATGATGCCGAGCATCAGAAATCCATAGTAAACATTTCCGAATTCGAGGCCGCGTGCGAAGCCGACCACTTTACCATAGCTGATAATGCCCCCGATGCCCCAACCGGCAGCCGAGGCCAATGCGAGTTGAAATGCTTTGGCATACCAGTCTTTGCGCTTGGCGACGAGAACGATGCTTAGCCCGCCGATGCCGCCGGCCCATGCGGCGCCTTGCTCGTGCCCGAACTGGCCGCGGATGGCCCATGCGGTGCCCAATGAAATCCCCGCAACAAGCAGGGCATAAAGTAGTTGTCTGTTATTCATGAACGGAATGCGTATAAGGGTTTGTAGGATAAATACTGGATCGTCTCCTAAAAAGACTATAATGGTGCTCTACGTCAGGAGGAAATAGCCCGTTTCGCTTTTGAGGTAGTATTCCCCCTAAAAACTGGCACGACATTTCCGGAACACGAGACCCCATGAGCATTCAAAAAGAACAACTTGCGATCAACGGCGGACCCAAAACGATCGACAAGACATTTCCATGGCCCATTTATGATGAAAATGAGGTGAATGCCGTCGCTGCGATCGTGGCGAGCGGTAAATGGGGTAATCCCGACTGCGGGGATGAGGTGGAGCGTTTTGAGCGGGCATTTGCGGATTATTGCGGGAGCAAATATGCCATTACGTGTGTAAATGGCTCGGTTTCGCTCCGGTTGGCGCTGATGGCGTGCAGCGTGAAACCCGGTGACGAGGTGATCGTGCCGCCTTACACTTTTATAACTACGGCATCGTCGGTGATCGAATGCAACTGTGTGCCTGTTTTTGTCGATATCGACCCCGAGACTTACAATATCAGCCCCGCAGCCATAGAGGCGGCTATAACGCCGCGGACGAAAGTGATCATTCCGGTGCATTTCGGCGGACTTGCCTGCGATATGGATGCAATTATGGACATTGCGCAACGGCATAATCTTAAAGTAATCGAAGACGCCGCGCACGGGCATGGCGCCGAATACAAGGGGAAAAAGCTGGGGTCTATCGGGCACGTGGGTAGTTTCAGTTTCCAATCGTCCAAGAATCTCACGTCCGGGGAGGGTGGTATTGTGATTACCGACGACGATGATTTGTACGCGATGATGCATTCCCTGCGCAACGTAGGCCGGATTGAGGGCGGGCAATGGTATGAGCATTATAACCCGGGCTGCAATTACCGCATTACCCAAATGCAGGCTGTACTGCTCTCAGAACAGCTCAAACGGCTGGAAGAGCAAACCCGGCGGAGGAATGCCAATGGTTTGTATTTAAATGAGCTGTTGGAAAAAATAGAAGGGATTTCGCCTTTAAAACGCAACGATACGATCACGCTGCACGGCTATCACATTTACATATTCAAATACGACGCCATGAAGTTCGGAGGGCTGCCTAAAACCGAATTTGCGGCCATGCTCGCCGCCGAAGGGGTGCCTAGCTTTAAAGGTTACCCGCATCCGCTGTACAAGCAACCGCTTTTTCAGAACAAAACATTCTTATGCTACGCCATTCCGGAAAGCGCGGATTACAGCCAGACCTTTTGCCCGGTCGCAGAACAGGCTTGCGACACCGACGCGGTGTGGATTCTCCAACATGCGATGTTGGGAGAGCAAGAAGACATGGAAGCATTTGCGAGTGCAATTTTGAAAATTCAGGAGGCAGTCCGGTAATCCGAACGCCTCCTGTGATTGTCTTATAGCTCCTTCCGCATCATAATATCGGTTTGGATGTCGTCTCCGAGCGTGAAAAGGTGTTTGTCGAACTCCACAAAACCATTACGTTTGTAAAAGCCGATCGCGTTTTCATTTTCTTCCCACACGCCCAGCCACACATACGCGTAACCGCGCTCACGGGCAATGTCGATGGCTTTGTTATAAAACAGCTGCCCGACTTTCAGTCCCTGCCATGCCCGAAGGACATATATCCGCTCGATTTCCAACGCGGTATCGTCTTTCAGTTCACTTTGGGCAGGGCCATGATTCACTTTGAGGTAACCGATCAGTTGGTCGCCATCATATGCCAGATGGAATTCCGAATCCGCATTGCCGAGTTCGGAAGCAACCTTCTCCATACTGAACCCGGTTTTGAGGTAATCTGCCATGTTTTCCTCCGTATTGACCGAAGCGAACGATTCATAAAAAGTATCTATTCCAATTTGTCTGACGGTTTCCAGATCGTTGATGGTTGCTTGTCTAAGTTGTATCGGCATGTTACTTGCTGGGTAATGCTTTTAATCTGACGCCCTCACTATGGGCTGTGAACTCCGGCGCGTACATGCATTGGATCGTCGTGATACCGTTGCTGAAACCGCCCTCATGTGTAATAAAAAGCGGATATTCGAACACATAAGTTCCTTTTCGCAAGGCATTGAAGAAGAAATTGGTACTGGCATCGCGTGTACTTTCATAATACCCGAGGCCGCCCTGCCAGCGGTAGCCGCTCAGCACATTCACCGGTTCGAGCCCCGACGCCCGCATGTCTTTCATATGCACGTATTCCATGTCACGATCGACCCGTAACTCAATGCGTACCTTTATTTTGTCGCCCACCTTCACAGCGTCGCCTTCGCGCACTGGCGTGAGGACTGGACCTGAATCGGTGTTGGTTTCCACAAAAAGCTGTTTGGCGAGTTTTAGCGGCGTTTCCGCGAAGGTGATTTTGTCGAGGTCTTCGAAATATTGCCAGTAGACCGCCCCCCAGCTGCCCGGCTGAGAAGCACCTGAATTTCCATTGACGGAAACGTCGATGTTGCCCATTTGCGCGGTAATGCCGGCGGCGATCGTCTTTTTGAAATACCCGGTGCCTCCCTCCGTTTTTTCGTCTTTTGAACTGACTTCGGTATTGCCAATACGCACAGTAGCTTGCGGGGCTTCGGCCAGCCAGTCGCTTCCATTCATTAAAAGTGCGTAAGAAGCCTCCGCCGTGGCCTTTGTACTTTCCCAGTTGTTTGTTTGCTTGTTTTTAAGAAGCCAGGTTTTGAGTTCTCCAACGGTCTGTTGGTCATTACTGATTTCCTGAAATGCTTCAATGAGCAATGCCTGGCGCTCGATAGGCGCCTCGTGCCACCACCAGCCACGCTGCACGTTTTTCCAGTACATACCCAGTTCATCATTTTTAACAGCCGTTTGCCGTAACGATTCCAGGATCTGGCCGGCTGTCTTGGCATCGTTGGTCCGATGGCTTATCAATGCCGTCATGCCTTGCAGCAGCTTGGTTTGTGAAAGCCATGTAAGCCTTGCACGTTCGCGGTAATACTGGTAAGCCTTCTGTGTCGCGGGAGGAACGGGCTTTGCGAAAAAGCTCCGGGCGTAGAGGTATTGTATTTCAACTGGGCCCGGGATGTATTTTTTCAGATCCGATTTTGACTTGACGAGCCTGTCATAATCCTCTTCAATCCGCTTGTCGAGGTAAGGCAGGGCTTTTTCGAGCATCGCATTGATGCTTTCCGTTTGAGACGGATGCAACGCTTTGATTTTCTGCAAATGTCCGATCCCCGTAACGATATACTGCGTCATGTAGCGATCGTCAGGCCCACCTTTGAACCACACAAAGCCACCGTTCGGACTCTGCATTTCCTGCAATTTGCGCATGGCTCCATTCAACTCGTTCTCCATTCTCACCAGGTCGAACAGCAATGCGATATTCCGCTTTTGCTCGTCTTCGCTTTTAGAAGCGAGTACCCATGGTGTCTCCTGCAAGAGGAGTGATTTCAGTTCCTGATTTTTAGCCAGATTACTTTGCAGCGCATCCGTACCTTTCCAGGATTTGAAAACCGCAGCAACCCGCGGAGAGGCATTCACGATATACGAAGCCAGCGAATTGGCATAATAGCGGTTCCACGTCTGCTCGGCGCATTCGTAGGGATATTCCATCAAATAGGGCAGCGATTGCACCGCATACCAGGCCGGATTGCTGCTGTATTCCACCGTGACAGACTGGTGCGTCAGCGTAGCCGATTTGGCGGAGCCCAATAGTTTTTCAAACGTAAAGTGTTTGCTGCCGTTGCCTTTCACCCCAATGGGCATACTCTCGGTAACCAGCATACGGTTTGACAATACCGGCAGCACATTTTCTTCACCATCCGAAAGGTTTCCGGCTTTCGCAACGGCTCGCCAGGTTACCATTTTGGTGAAACCTTTGGGGATTTCCAATGTGAAAAAAGCGGTACTGCTTTGCCTGGCAGCGATCGAAAACGAACGCGAAGGCTTGTCATTTTTGAAAAGCTTGTCCAGCGATTCATTCGTTTCTGTATCAAACAACGTAAGCGATACTTCCCCATTTACTGGTGAACTGCCCAGGTTCGCCACTTTCACTGGAAAACTGATCCGGTCGCCCTCGCGCAGGAAGCGCGGGGCATTCGGCTGTACCATGAGGTCTTTTTGGGTAACGATCTCTTTGCTGCTATAACCTAATGCCAGTTCTTGCGTATGTGCGAGCGCCTGGAATTTCCACCTCGTAAGCGCTTCCGGCATGGTGAAAGAGAAGGTAATGTTGCCCTCATTATCCGTTTTCAGGTCGGGGAGGAAGAAGGCGGTTTCGTTGAAGTTCGTTCGATTGGCCGGGGTTGGCTGTTTCTCCGCGGCAGCTTGTTGCTCGCGATTATTGACGCCATACCCGACTTTAACCACTTCACTCAGGGCGGGATCACCTTCCTTTGCAAAATCGGCCATTTCTTCTGCTGCCATTGGAGCAGCTTCCGGGATTGCAGCTCCGCCCGCCGGAGCAGAATTGTTGCCTAAGGCAGCCTTGTAAACTCTTCGGCTGTGCGCATACCTTCTTTGGTAAGGGTTGAAAATCAGTTCGTCGTACCGCTTTTCGAAGGACTTATAGTTCTCATTGTAGCCGTAAAAAACATTGGCATTCGTCTCGTCGAAATTCCCGCTGTCGGTCCAGCTTCCAAGGCTCCTGCTCACGGGCCATACGTACGGTTTTCGCCAATGGTGAGGGTAAAACTGATCGAGGGATGCGTCGTACATGCTTCCGAGCATTTCGGCGGCTACGGATTCTTTCTTGTAACCGCTGATTTTGACTTTCCACGTTTCCTTGCTTCCCGGCAGCGTCTTGTCACGGAATGTTGCGTATTCGATTTTCAGGTCCTTGTTCGTCCAGGGAACTGCAATGCTTTCCGTATGGGCGTGAATTCGGTTGTGTTTTACAAATACATAATCTACCTGATAGCCGCCCCGGTCGGCGTCCGATGGGGTGTAGTCAAATCTTTTTAATTCCTCATTGAATGTCAGGAATGCAAACCCCGCCGGGCCCGATTTGCGATTCGTCGTGCTGATTACGAATGCTTTGGTAGCCGAGGTGCCCAACATATAAAACCCTTTTTCGCCCGGCTCGGCGGCGGTAGCGGGTGTTGCTGCCACATATTGCGGGTACGCAGGCTTCTTGGCTCCGGGATCTTTGAGTTCTGTGAATTTTACCTCGGTCAGTTTTTCGCCGGCGGCATTGGTGCTCAGGATTTCGATTTGATAAAAGCCGGTTGGAAGGTTAAATTCCGAAACTGGTACGAGGCTGTCGGGCTGCAATTGTACAGTTTTGGTAACGGGTGAGCCTGCTTTTTCCCAGTTTTCCATTTCCGTTTCGCGATCGTACTCATCGTGCGGGAAGCTGGCAATGAACTCGCTTTTGGACATCACAAAAAGGTCGGGTCGCTCCCAATAACGGGTCCGGATGAGCCGGTTTTCGGGCATGACACGTGTGATCCGGATGTTCGCCTCGGCCGGGGCGAATACTCCTGCCAGGTTTTCGGTGCGGATGGCCAACGTTTTAAACTGACCGGTTTCCATCTCAGAAGGAATATCTGCTTTCAATACATACGATTTGTAGCCGACCGACACCGCCGTTTCGGCACTCCGGGTTTCACCATTGCTATCAGTCACGTCCGCGTGAATGGTATATTCAAAAATAGGATCGGCTTTGGGATCAACTTTACGGTCCGGAATGGCTTCGAAGTCGACATGAAACTGTCCCGACGCATCGGTAACCGCTTCTCCATGCGCGATTATCATCGGTTCTTCCGACACCCACCAGCGTTTACGCGCCCACGCATACGGGAAGCGCGGCGCGCGCACGACCCGGTACTTCACCGTCGCTGCGTCGATAGCATTCCCTGCGTACGCTATGGCCTTACCGGTTACTTTAATGGTGTCATTTATCTTGTAGGCAGCTTTCAGCGTATCGAATTCAACCGCAAAACGGGGACGCTTGTATTCTTCTACATGGAAATCAACGCGAAAATTGTCCCTTACCTGAATGTAGAAATTGCCTGTAAGCCCGTTGCCCGGAATCACAAATGAACCCGAAAAACTTCCAAATGCATTCACACGGTGTTTCGCTTCCGCTACATGTTCCGCATTTGCATTGTAGAGTACCGCAGTGAATTCTTCCTGCTGGTTGGTGAACACTCCATCTGCCTTTGCGACAATGCCTTTGTAATACACTGTCTGGCCCGGTCGGTACAAGCTTCGGTCGGCGAACAGGTAAATGCGCTCCTTGCCTTCGTCGCTTGCGGGTTCAGCATCTTCATTGTAATAATACTGGTTCGTTTTTTCCTGCACGAACAGACGGTCGCTTCCATGCGTGATATCCAGCATATGCTGCTCCCCGTAGTTCACTTGCCGGATATGCGCCCGTTTGAAGTGGGCGTCCTTGTCGGCGGTGAGAAGGGTACCTTTGTTTTTAATAAAAGTCCTCGTATTGTAGTCATAACGCTTTTGCCACAGCTGCACCTTGGCGCCGGGCAATGGCTCGCCGGTTTCACGGTTCAGGACAAAGAAATCATCTCCTTTCTGAATAAAACTGATATCCGAGACGTAGCATATCATTGCGCCAACTGCTGCATTATTATTGTCGAAATGGGGGTCTAAGCTGGCAAGTAAAATGTATTCTCCCGATGGTAGACCATCGGCCTTAACTTCTACGGAATGTTCCTGGAAATCTTTGATATCAATGAGTTTTTGTTCCCATGATTTCACAGCTTGAACACTCGCCAATGCACTCCATTTGGTTCCGTTCTGGTCGTCTTCCAATCTTCTTCGGAGAAATTCTGATGCCTTTATAACCCGGAAGTGCAGTCGGTCGAGATTCCGGTACTTCACAAATACCCGGAATGGCTTTGAAATGCTGTTAACCGTTTCAACTGAAAAGGAAAAACTTTTACGAAGGATACTTTTGGAAAGGTTGAATGCATTCACACCGCCTTCCGTATCGGGATTGTCACGGACCACCTGCTGGCAAATCTCCAATGCCTTCACCCGCTCGAATTGCCCGGCCGAATCCTTGCCCGGCTTGTATTGATCCGCTTTTTCATTGAGCGAAGCTGCTTTGAGATACCAGGCTTGCGCCGCGGCGGGCGTAGATTGGTATTGGTTCGCTACATGATTGACAGCCAGATAGTACAACTCGGCTTTGTCCGGATGCACCGATTTTTGACTTATATATTGCAACCTTGCGAGGTCGACATCGATCAATGCACCCGGATCCTTGTCTTCGAGGTGAAATGCGATTAGTTTCTGATACAGCAGCAATGCATGATGTTCCAGTGAGGCTGAGTCCTTTGTTTCAAATTTTCGGTGTACGAAATCCGCGGCGGGATCGAATGCGGACGCCGTGTTGATTTCGAATGCATAAGCAGGCTTTTTGATGTTTCGCTCATCGGAAGAGAAGTACTCCAATGCCCTGAATGCGAGCAGATCAAACAGCGTCGGGCGCAGCTTGCGCATATTCCCTTTGGTAATGATTGCGTCGTAGCTATCCAGCCTGGTTTTCTTCAAAATGGCCTCCTCATGTAGCGATTCCAGAAACAACGCCCCTATTTTTTGGTGAAAGTCCTCTGTACTCCAAGTCGCGATGTCTTTCTTATCGAAACTCACGGTGGCGGTGCGATTGTACAGTTGCCAGCGGATGGTCTGGTAATATGCATAATACTCCGATGCCACCAGGCTTGCGAGGATCGATCGAGCAGGGCCGGTGCTTGCGGCCATTTCCTCTTCCAGCTCTTTGATCGATGCGATGGTGTTGTTTTCCCGGTTTTCGGCCTGCAATTGCGTCATATACACAGCCGCTTTGATGACCTGTGCTTCCTGCCTTTCCTGCTTTGCGAGCCCGTAAATTTTCTTCACCTGTTGGAGCGCGTCCTTGGCGAGTCCCTTGCCGGTGAGCTCATCGACTTTTTTCCACTCTGCATTGTAATTCTTAACCGGGTCTTGTCCGTAGGTGTGCATAGTTAATGATAAGATAATGGTGATGATCAGATAGTAACCGAAGGTGTAGGCTATTTTCATCGTGCGGATCATTTGGTTTGTGATGAATAGGATAAAGATAGTAAAACGTCGCGGTGCCAAAAGCGGCATTGAGCAGCCGGAAAGGGTCATTCAGCAAACAACCGGCGAAAGCCTTGCCTTGCAGAAGTATAAAACATCTACATTGCCTCTTTTTGCAATATGAAGTATCTTTAAATAGTGCTTTTGCAAAATATAACTAATTACTACTCTTCTTGAACGAATTTTATTTTTAAGTAAACTCTATGCGTACGATCATGTTGGTGGCGGGGATCATCGTCGCACTGGTTTTGGGGAAACTGTTTATTTTCTCTAAACCCGGTGAAGGCAAAGACTCCGATGCGAAAAAAGGTGGTGAGGGGAAAAATGCGAAGTCCTCCGGCGGTGCTGTGCCGGTGAATGTGTTTATTGTGGGGATGGAATCTATTGAAAATCAGATTTTTGCGTCAGGTACTGTGTTGCCCAATGAGGAAGTGAACCTGATGGCAGAGATATCCGGCAGGCTCGTGAAACTCGACATCAAGGAAGGATCGTATGTGGCCAAAGGGCAGCTGATCGCGAAAATCAATGACCGGGAATTGCAAGCGCAGTTGCAGAAGGTTGCTTATAACCAGGATTTGAGTAAAAAGATAGAAGCACGGCAAAAGAAGTTGCTGAACGTCGAGGCGATTAACCTGGAAGAATATGATGTTACTTCCAACAACATCCGGGTTTTGGAAGCAGAAAAAGAAGTGATAGAAGCACAGCTTGAAAAAACGGAAATCCGGGCACCTTTCAGCGGACGTATCGGGTTGAAGTTCATCAGCGAAGGTGCATACCTGGCGCCGGGTACGCCCATCGTGACGATTGTTCAGAGTAATCCGGTCAAAATCGATTTCACGGTTCCTGAAAAATACAGCCCGAGCATCCGGGTAGGAAGTTCGGTCAAATTCAATCTGGACGGCGATCCGTCGACCTACACTGCCAGAATTTTGGCGATCGACCCAAAAGTAGACGAGAACCTTCGTACGCTGCGTGTACGCGCGCTCGCCAACAACCCCGAAGGCCGGTTCGTACCAGGGATGTTTGTGAAAGTATTGGCGGACCTCGAGGCCAATCGCTCCGCAATGATGATCCCTACCGAAGCGATTGTGCCGGTTTTGAAGGGCAAAAAAGTTTTTGTTGTGAAAGACGGCAAAGCGCAGGAAGCGATGGTGACGACAGGCTTGCGTACCGACAAAAAGATCCAGATCATAGACGGTTTGCAGCCCGGTGATTCGCTGATTACCTCGGGGATCATCGCGATCAAACCTAACACCGCCGTGAAGGTCAACCTATGAGCATATCAACCCTTTCTATCAAAAGGCCGGTTCTCGCGATAGTGATGAACCTGCTGATCATTCTGTTCGGGTTCCTGGGCTACAAGTTCCTGGGGATGCGCGAATTCCCGTCGATCGATCCGCCGGTGGTGTCCATTCGCACGAGCTACACGGGCGCGAATGCCGACATTATCGAGTCGCAGATCACCGAGCCGCTCGAAAAGCAGCTCAACAGTATTGAGGGTATTAAGTCCATCAGCTCTACCAGTAGCCAGGGTACGAGCCAGATCACGGTCGAATTCGACATTGGCGTGGACATGGAGCGCGCTGCGAACGACGTGCGCGACAAGGTAGGTTCCGCATCGCGTACATTACCCCTTGATATCGACGGCCCGCCGGTGGTAAGCAAGGCCGATGCGAACTCGGAGCCTATTATCGTACTGACATTCACGAGCAACACACGCTCGCACCTCGAGGTGAGCGACTACGCCGAGAACGTGATCGCGCAACGCCTGCAAACGATCGAGGGCGTGAGCGAAATCCGCATTTTCGGACAGAAGAAATATGCGATGCGGATCTGGATGGATCCGGTCAAAATGGCTTCGCTGGGCATTACAACCCAGGATGTGAAAACCGCACTCGATAAGGAGAATGTGGAATTGCCGAGCGGAAAACTGGCTGGCGATAATACCGAGCTGACCGTGAAGACGATCGGCCGCTTCCGCACCGAAGAGGATTTTAATGAAATGATCATTAAAAACTCCGCCACGCAGACGATCCACCTGAAAGATATCGGTTCGGCGACGTTGGGACCTGAGAACGAGGAAACAATCCTGCGCCTCGACAATGTGCCGATGATCGGTCTGGCGATTTCGCCGATGCCGGGCGCAAACTACCTCAATATCGCCGAGGAAGTGAACAAGCGGATGGAGGCCATTAAGAAGGAACTGCCCAAAGATTACAAGCTGGACACGCTGATCGATAACACCATTTTCGTGGAGCGCTCGATTGAAGAAGTAGGGGAGACGCTGCTGATCGCGATTGTACTGGTGGTGATCATTATTTACCTCTTCTTCCGCGACTGGCTCATAGCGTTCCGCCCGCTCATTGATATACCCGTTTCGCTCATTGGTACATTCTTCATTATGTACATTATGGGCTTCTCGGTGAATGTACTCACGTTGCTCGCGATCGTGCTCGCGACGGGACTCGTGGTCGATGACGGGATTGTGGTCACGGAGAATATTTTCAAGAAAATCGAGCAGGGTATGAGCCCGATTGAGGCGGCCATTAAAGGCTCGAACGAGATCATATTTGCGGTATTATCCACATCCATTACGCTGGCTTCTGTGTTTTTGCCCGTGATTTTTATGGAGGGTTTTGTAGGAAAACTGTTCCGGGAGTTCGGTATCGTTATTTCCGCCGCTGTATTGATCTCCGCGTTCGTTTCACTGACGCTTACGCCGATGCTGAATGCGTACCTCGTGCGCAAGACACATAAGAAAAGCTGGTTTTACGAAAAGACGGAGCCGTTTTTTGAAAAGATCACCAATGACTACGGTAATGCACTGGCGAAGTTTCTGAAAATGCGCTGGGTTGCCGCGCCGCTGGTAGCTATTACGTTGGGCATGATCTGGTTTTTCGGGAAAGACCTTCAATCGGAACTGGCACCGCTCGATGATCGGAATTGGTTTCGGATCAATATGACAGCGCCGGAAGGTTCCTCTTTCGAATTTACCGACCGCTATGTGCAGGACGTAGGCAATATGCTCATGGACTCGATGCCGGGTAAAAAGGGGCTGATGCTGATCACCTCGCCGGGGAACTCCGGCCTTGGCGCTGCCAATACCGGTAGCGGGCGTATCGCATTGGTAGATAAGAAATTGAGGAAAGAATCGCAGCAGGAAATCGCGGATTATATCAACAAGAAACTCAAACAAATGCCCGATGCCAAGTCGTTTGTCGTACAGCAACAGACGATTTCGGTGGATTCGCGGGGCGGTTTGCCGATCCAGTATGTGATCCAGGCGCCGGATTTTGAAAAATTGCGGGAGTACCTTCCCAAATTCATGGAAGAAGTGTCCGAAGACCCCACTTTCGCGATCACGGATGTCAACCTGAAATTCAGCAAGCCTGAAATCCAGATCAAGATCGATCGTGAGAAAGCGAAATCGCTGGGTGTTTCGGTGCAGGACGTTGCGCAGACGATGCAGCTTGCATTTGCAGGGCAGCGGTTTGGGTATTTCACCATGAATGGCCGTCAGTACCAGGTAATAGGCCAGTACGACCGCGCTAACCGTGACGAGCCGCTGGATTTGAAGAGTATGTTTGTCAAAACGAATACGGGCCAGCTGGTGCAGCTGGATAACATCGTGAAAGCAGAAGAGGAGAGCAGCCCACCGCAGCTTTTCCACTTCAACCGCTACATGAGCGCCACTGTGCAGGCCGCGCTTGCGCCCGGGAAGACTGTTGGTGACGGCATCGCTGCCATGGACCGTATCCGCGATAAATTGAACGACGAGACGATCCAGACGGCATTAAGCGGCTCCTCCCGCGACTACGCCGAGAGTTCATCAAATACCATGTTCTCGTTCTTCCTGGCATTGATACTGATCTACTTCATCCTGGCGGCGCAGTTCGAGAGTTTCGTGGATCCTTTCATCATTATGTTTACGGTGCCTCTGGCGATCGGTGGAGCTGTATTCTCGCTCTGGTTCTTCGATCAGACACTCAATATTTTCAGTCAGATCGGTATGATCATGCTCATTGGCCTCGTAACGAAGAATGGTATCCTCATCGTCGAGTTTGCCAACCAGCTGCGTGAGCAGGGACGAAGCATTCAGGAAGCGGCATTGGAAGCGGCCACAATGCGTTTCAGGCCTATTCTGATGACGAGCCTGGCGACCGTCCTCGGTGCATTGCCTATTGCGATGGCGTTAGGCTCCGCAGGCCGCAGCCGCATGTCCATGGGGATTGTAATCATGGGAGGGCTGCTATTCTCGCTCGTTCTGACCCTGTATGTCATCCCGGCCATTTACACATTCTTCTCACGGCCTAAGAACTTCGAAAAAATGAAGATGATCGAGCGCGTGGCTAGGGATAGCGAATTGGAGGAGCCGGCGCATTTTTGAGTATTCGGGTACTGGTTGACTATACAGCCGGGGTTTGCTAACTTTGGTATAAATAGCTATCAACCATGCAAGCTACACCGAAATCGAATTTGACAAACCTCCAACAGGAACTGCTGCAATTATATGCGCGGCAGGTGAGTGAGGAGGATTTGAAAAATATTAGAGAGCTGATCGGCGCTTATTTCGCTGGTCGGCTTAATTCACTTGCCGATGCAGCATGGGATAAGAATGGCTGGACTCAACAAGATATGGATGATATTTTGAACGAATCCAGCCAGTAATGAATGAAAATTGTTCTGGACACTAACGTCCTGCTTGTATCGCTTCCCACCCATTCCAAATACCATCCTATCTTTCAGGCATTGCTGCGGAAAGAGTACGATCTCTTTGTTACCAATGAGACATTGATGGAGTACGAAGAACAGATTGGTAAAAGGTTAGGTGTAAAGCGTACCGAATTGCAATTGATCGAGTTGTTGAACCTGTCCAACGTGCACAAAATTGTTCCCTACTACTTTTGGCAATTAATTGAACAGGATGCCGACGATAACAAATTCATCGATTGTGCCGTGAGTGCCGGTGCAGACTACCTGGTTAGCAATGACCGCCATTTCGATGTGTTGGCATCGATCGAATTTCCGAAAATGAAGGTCATCAGGGCTGAGGCGTTTCTGGAAATGCTAACTTGATTTCGCTAGATTACCGCGTTCCCATGTTTTTTAACATCCTCACATGAGATCCCAATGCATTGCGGAAGTTGGGTTTTGCATTGTAAATCAATCCGAACTCCAAGGCCGTGGCTTTTACAATGGGAGATAGCGCGTGGTAATGGATGTGTGAAATGGACGGGAAAAGGTGGTGCTCGATCTGGTAATCCAGGCCACCGATGAACCACGAAAGAATGCGGTTTTTTCCTGCGAAATTGGAGGTAGTTTGCAGCTGGTGAACAGCCCAGGCGTTCTCGATACAGCCGGAAGAATCAGGTTCCGGTTGGTCCGCGCCTTCTACGACGTGGGCCATTTGAAATATAGTACTTAATATCATTCCGGCCGTGCCATGCATGATCAGAAAGCCCACGAGCCATTCTCCGAAAGAAAGTGAAGTAATGCAGAGCGGGATGATGCAAATGAAGGCAATGTAGGCCAATTTTGTAGCTACCAGCCGTATCAGTTCTTTTCTGGGAAATGGCTTGGTCATGCCGGATTTGGCCATTCGGTTAAAAATCCCGATTTCCTTGAAGTCTTTCCATAGAAATGAAAGCGTCATGAGGCTATACAGGAAAAATGCGTAGATGTGCTGAAAGCGGTGGATGAATTTCTGCTTCTCCTGGAATGAAAGCCGTAGCAAAAACTTGCCGGTAATGTCCTCGTCGACCTCGTGAATATTGGTGTAGGTATGGTGCAGCCGGTTGTGTTGCACTTCCCAGTTATAGGCGTTTCCTCCGAGCAGGTAAATGGAAGCACCAAAAATCTTGTTCAGCCGGTTGGCGGTCGAGAGGGAGCCGTGGATAGCATCGTGCATGACCGACATGCCGACCCCGGCAACGCCCAGGCCCATTACCACTGCAAAACCCGCCATGGCCAGCAGGTTGAACTGATTGGAAAGAATGAGTGCATACGGTACCAGATAGAGGCTCAGCATGAACATGGCCTTGTAAATAATGCCGGAGCCGCCGGATTTGCATAGTTTGTTGACAGAGAAATGCTGATCAACGCGATGTCTGAGGGTAGGGAAAAACGTGCTCTTTTCCGGGTTCGTGAATTTGATTTTGTGAGATTGCATGGAAGCGCGCGGAATGCACGGTTTAGATGAGTGGGGTTGCGTTGACAGAACGGTTCTCTGGAGACAATTATTAGCAAAACAGCTTTTTAATTTTAGTTTTGAAAAAACAACGCGAGAGATCACAAAGGAAATATCCCTGGACAAACGAAAAGAGGCCGGCATCGCTGCCGACCTCTTTTCATTTTCTATAACTCAAATGCTTAAAGCGCGAATTTCGCTTTGATTGCATCTACGAAATCGAGTTTCTCCCAGGTGAAGAGTTCAACTTCGACTTCTTTTTCTTCGCCGTTAGCGCCTTTGAAAGATTTCTTAACGATCTCGTTCTTACGTCCCATGTGGCCGTATGCCGCAGTTTCGGAATAGATCGGGTTGCGCAGTTTCAGGCGCTGCTCCACTGCGTAAGGACGCATGTCGAAGATTTCGCCGATTTTCGCTGCGATCGCTCCGTCGTTGTCAGCCACTTTGGAAGTTCCATAAGTGTTTACGTACAAACCGCAAGGTTCAGCAACACCGATCGCGTAAGAAACCTGAACGAGTACTTCGTCACAAAGACCGGAAGCTACCATGTTTTTCGCGATATGGCGTGTTGCATATGCCGCAGAACGGTCCACTTTGGAAGGATCTTTCCCGGAGAATGCGCCACCACCGTGTGCACCTTTTCCACCGTAAGTATCTACGATGATTTTACGACCTGTAAGACCGGTGTCGCCGTGAGGACCACCGATTACGAATTTACCGGTTGGGTTGATGTGGTGCGTAATGTCGCCGGTGAACAGCTTTTGCAATTCAGGCGTCAGTTTAGCCTTCACGCGTGGAATAACGATATTGATGATATCGCTCTTGATTTTCGCAAGCATGGCTTCTTCTGTGTCGAAGTCGTCGTGCTGTGTCGAAACCACGATTGTATCGATGCGTTGTGGAACGTTGTCGTCGCTATATTCGATCGTTACCTGTGATTTCGCGTCAGGGCGCAGGTAAGGGATCAATGAAGGCTCGTTGTTGCGGATGTACGACATTTCTTGCAGGATCTTATGCGCCAGGTCGAGTGCAAGCGGCATATAGTTCGCTGTCTCGCGGGTTGCATATCCGAACATCATACCCTGGTCACCGGCTCCTTGTGCATTCGCTTTCGATTCGAAGTCTTCGGCTGCCGCAGCACGGTCTACACCCTGGTTGATATCCGCGCTCTGGTCGTGAATTGCCGAAAGGATACCGCAAGAGTTCGCTTCAAACATGTATTCACTCTTCGTGTAACCAATACGTTTGATCACTTCGCGGGTGATCTTCTGAACGTCCAGATATGTGTTGGTTTTTACCTCGCCGGCCAAAACTACTTGTCCGGTCGTCACCAGTGTTTCGCAGGCCACCTTACTGTCGGTATCCCATGCTAAAAAATTGTCAATCAGTGCATCTGATATTTGATCGGCTACCTTGTCAGGATGTCCTTCAGATACGGACTCCGAGGTGAATAAGTATGGCATTGGAAACGAAATAAAAGTTAAAGAAAAGTTTAAATGTGTGATAAAATTACCTCATGAGAAGCTCTTCTATTTTCCTAGTCGACGGCAAAAATAAGTAATCATTTAGATATTGACTTTGTGAATCGTATTGTTTAAGAATAATTTCCTCAATTTTATCAAAATTCAATCCCTTTTCCGGCTTGGTCCTGTAAATGGTGTAGTTCAGGCTTTTAACCAGTTCGACCAGCTTGCTGGCCCGCTCCTGCAACACGTCGAGGTTTGAGGCGGCCTTGTGGCAGTCGAGTACTTCGCAGGTGATCACGGGATTGTGTTTTTCAAGTGTCTTTTTCAAACCGGTCAATACTTCCAGCTCGGCGCCTTCCACATCGATTTTGATGAAGGAGATATTGCTGATGTTGTTCAAATCGAGATCGTCGAACGGAAACACTGGCACGTAGCTGATATCCTCCGGTCGATAATAGTCCGGCCGGAGTTCTCCGACCATCGTAGCAGAAGAGTCTGCGCCGGTTTTGCAATAGAATTTGAGGATTTCGGCGGAAGATGAGAGACCTACGGGAAGCAAATGGACATCCTCGAGGTTGTTCATTTTAATGAGCTTGTTAAGATAGAACGCGCAGTGCGGGCTGGGTTCGAAGCCGTAGTAGGGATTGCTGCGGTAGCTTCTGAAGGCGATCAGCGATTGCCCCACATTTACGCCCACATCGATAAAACTGCTTCCCTCCGGCATTTGCATGGATTTCACCAGTTGAAAAAACCAGTCGTCATCTTCAATCGTGAAGTTGGGTAGCCCGATGTTATTAATCACCGGAATTTTAAAGTTTTTGTTGTTGAATGTGACGGACCTTGTGAAGTTTACATGACGGGTCACGTCTTTAACCGTCTGTTTGACGAATTTTGTTAGAGAATTCATTGATTGTGAGTGGTATAGTATAACATATAAACCTACGTATTTCTACCTCTGAATCAAACAACTCTTTGCAAACGGCGACAACCAATAATTTGCTGGTAAAACAATAAAGCCGGCATATCGTATTATACCGGCTTTGTTATGCTGTTCTAAAATGTCGTCGCGCTATCAGATCGGCACATTCACATGGCGTTCCGCGTGGTAGCTGGAACGTACCAGTGGTCCCGATTCAACGTATTTCAAGCCGCGCTTTAATCCTTCTTCCCTGTAATTGTCGAACATCTCGGGAGTAATCCATTCGATTACCTCGTGGTGCATTTTGGTTGGTTGAAGATATTGTCCCAGTGTCAGGATGTCGAGGCCATTTTCAGCCAGGTCGTCCATTGCTTTGTGTACTTCATCCTGTGTTTCACCGAAACCGAGCATAATGCCCGATTTGGTCCGCTGGCCGAACTCCTTCGTCCGCTTGATCTGTTCCAGGCTGCGGGTATATTTGGCCTGGGGACGTACCGCGCGGTATAAACGTTCCACAGTCTCCATATTATGAGAAACCACTTCCTGGCCCGCTTCGATCATGTGGATCAATGCATCCCAATTGCTTTTCACATCGGGAATCAACGTTTCGATCGTCGTTTCCGGGGTATTTTCCTTTACCTGACGAACGGTCTGATACCAGATTTCGGCGCCTTTGTCTTTCAGCTCATCGCGGTTCACGGACGTGATCACCGCATGTTTTACCTGCATCAGCTTGATTGCCTCCGCTACGCGCCGTGGTTCGTCGGTGTCGTATTCATTAGGCCTGCCGGTTGCTACCGCGCAAAAACTGCAACTTCTGGTACACACATTTCCGAGGATCATGAAGGTGGCCGTTCCGGCGCCCCAACATTCTCCCATATTCGGACAATTGCCGCTTTCGCAAATGGTATGGAGTTTATAGTTATCGACCAGCTGTCTTACTTTCCTGAATTCAGGTCCTGCGGGGAGTTTAACCCGGAGCCAATCGGGGCGTTTTCTGCGTTCCGATGGTATTACTGGCAATTCAATCATATTAATCTGTAATGGTAATTATCTTTTCTTACTTCCAAAATAAAGGGTCAGGTATCCGGATGTAAAAAAGGCCTTATTCTGCGCATCCGCCATAATGGTAATTTTTCTTGAAAAAGCTTCGGCTATAAAACCGACTTCCACACCGGTAACATTGTCCCGGAAAGCGCTCAACTCGAAGCTCATTGCGGTTTTAACATGCAGCCCCGGTACTACTTTCGATTTGCCGAAACCCGAGAAAAAGCTGCCTGCACCGATAATATCGCCTGCCCTGTTCGGATCGAAGGGCGCAGTGGTTACGCGGCCGTCGGTACCCTGGTACTGCACCATATAGGGTTTCTCAAAACCAAGGGAAGGGCCTGCTGCCAGGATTCCGCTGATCGAAATGCCTTCATCGTCCTGGCGGCTGAACAGCGCTATTTCACGGCCATATTCCGGGCGTAGCACAAACAGGTAGTTTTGCTTGCCATAAACCAGCCGTGCGCCTGTCACAAAGTCCTGCGTGGAAAGTTCTTTCGGGTGTTTCACATTCACCAATTCGAGTGCCAGGTACCGGTATGCATTCTTTCCGAACATTTTTGAACCTGTTGCAGCAGACTGGCGAAATACCGCTCCTCCAAGAATCCCGGAGTTGGTATTGGTGGTAATACCCACAGAGGTAAATGATTTATAGGTCTCCTCGGCGTCCTCATTCTTCACAGACCTGCGCTGAGCGTATATTTCTGTCGATAGTGCAAACAGAATAGCTACTGAAAGTAAAAGTTTTACACGCATCATATTATTAGTATAAATTCTCTGTGACTGTGTATGTGTCGTATGAACAGTGAAAGTACAAAATAATAGCGTATGCTGCTGTATATCGACACCACTTTAACGGTTTTTTGTACATTTATGTTCTTTAAACGAAAAAAGAAACAAAAAAGCCCGCCGGCGGTCTCTTACCCGACCCAATGCCGGTCTTTTATTGCTTTTCTAATGTCCTTTTAATCAGACTCCTTGGTGAAAATTATTTATCAGGTCGCCATTCAGGTTTTCGCATTTCTATTCCGGTTCGTTGCACCTTTCAATCATAAATTAAAGCTCGGCGTTGAGGGTCGAAAAGGCCTTCTGGACCGTCTGCGTGCGTCGTTTCAGGCCCAGGCGGCAGGACGGCCGGTGGCGTGGTTTCATGCCGCGTCGCTGGGCGAATTTGAACAGGGGAGGCCGGTGATGGAAGCTTACAGGAAAGCGTACCCAGGCCATTTTATTTTGCTTACTTTTTTCTCGCCTTCGGGTTATGAAATCCGGAAGGATTACGCCGGGGCCGATTTTATTTGTTACCTGCCGATCGACACGCCGGGTAATGCACGTGAGTTTGTTGCCATTGTCAATCCGCGCATTGCATTTTTTATCAAATATGAATTCTGGTTCAACTACCTCCGGGAATTGCGGAAAAACGGGAGTTATATTCTTTCGTTTTCATCGATCTTCCGCTCCAATCAGATTTTCTTCAAGTTCTACGGCGGCTTTTTCCGTCAAAAGCTAGGCTATTTCGACCATTTCTTTGTCCAGAACCAGGCATCGGTTTCACTTTTGGCCGGTATCGGCATTACGGCCGCGAGCATCGCGGGCGATACGCGTTTTGACCGCGTGCGCGCGATCGCCTCCCACGCGCGCGAGCTGCCGGAGATCGGACGCTTCAAAAGTGACGGCCAATGCCTGATTGCAGGCTCCGTGTGGGATGCGGATATGCAGGTGCTCATTCCCGCGCTGAATGCATTATCGGGCAAATTGAAGGCGATTATCGCGCCGCATGAGATCAAAGCCGACGAAATAGCCGGTTGGCGTTCTAAACTGAACGGTCGTTCCATTTTGTATTCCGAGGTGGCCGCAGGACAGGATCCGGCGGGGTTTGATTATCTCATTATCAATAACATCGGTATGCTTTCCTCGCTTTATCGGTATGGTAATATGGCCTATATCGGTGGCTCGTTCGGCGTAGGGCTGCATAATATTCTCGAAGCCGCGACATTTGGATTGCCGATTGTTTTTGGGAACAAAAGCTATCACCGGTTC
Organism: Dyadobacter jiangsuensis; assembly: GCF_003014695.1. Taxonomy (GTDB): domain Bacteria; phylum Bacteroidota; class Bacteroidia; order Cytophagales; family Spirosomataceae; genus Dyadobacter; species Dyadobacter jiangsuensis. The sequence continues at coordinate 93,836 of NZ_PYAS01000011.1, forward strand.
CAGGAAGCCGTGGATTTGATTGAAAAAGGCGGTGCCTTCGCCGTTAGTGATGGCGATCAGCTTTTGAAAACGATGGAGAACTGGGTTGTCAGCCCCGCAGAGGCCTTGCGTGCGGGCAGCGTTAGTGCGGAGTACGTGAAGTCAGGAACAGGTGCTACGGACCTGATTATGCGGAAAGTAAGGGAAGCAATGGGCTGATGGCACAGATGAATGCACCATCAGCTATTAAATATCAAGAGAATTCCTTCGCAATCAGATTGTCGAACAGGTAGGCCTGAGTGCCCAGCAAACGTGCTTTTGCTCCCAGCTTGGAAATGTGGATCGAGAGCGGGTTTTTGAAATCCGACAGGCAGTATTTGTTGATCGCCTGCTCGATCGGGTTGGAAATGAACGGCCCGGCTTCTGCCAGCAAACCACCCACGATAATCACTTCCGGATTAAACAAATGAACGGCGGTAGCCAATCCTTTACCCAGTTCGGTACCAACTGTGCTCAGCAGGTCGATCGAAAACTCGTCGCCCGCGTGCACCGCCTCGATGATATGGGAAGTTTCCAGTAGGTCGAGATTACCATGCACGATCTGTTTCAGGATCGTCGCACGGCCGCTTTTGATACCTTCCTTCGCCTGGCGTATCAATGCAATGGCCGAAGTAATCGTGTCCAGGCAGCCCACTTTTCCACAATGGCAAAGCATTCCGTCCGGTTTTACCTGAATATGCCCCAACTCGCCTGCAAAGCCCGATGCGCCGTTGAAAACCTCTCCGTTAATGATAATGCCCAGACCAACGCCCCAGTCGATATTGATTGTCAATACCTGCGATTTATCGACGGCATAACCGAAGCGGTGCTCGCCGATGGTAGTGGCCTTGGTATCATTGAAAAGGCACACGGGAAGGTCAAAATGCTCTTTGAGGTACGTTACCAGCGGCACACCCGGGGGTGTCAGGTTCAGGTAAGTTAAGTTAATACCTTGCGAAGAATTGATCAGACCAGGCATCGAAACACCGATACCCCACAGTTTGCTGCGCGTGATATTGTTGGATTTCAAGAAGTCGTCCGTGGACGTGAAAAGCTCTTCCAGGAAATTCGAGGAGTCGTCAAGGCGTATATCAACCTTCCTTTTGAGGATCAGTTGGTTGTGTAAATCGAATATGCAGAGCTGAGTGTCATGGCGGTTGATATCCATGATCAGCGTGAGGTACTTCTTCGCATTCAGGCCATAGAGCACCGGTGGGCGGCCAGCCCTTGCGGGGCCTGTACCTGTTTCGGTAATCCAGCCTTCACGCATCAGATCGTTCACAATTCCGGTTGCGGACGGTATACTCGCATGGAACAACTTAGCCATTTTGTTAATGGAAGTGTCGCCGGACTGATATAGATGCAACAAAAGGCTGCTCCTAATGCGATTTTTACGAATATCAATGACCGAACTCGGTTCTTCTGCCACTAAGTCCATTATGCGGAGCGAAAATAATTATAGGATGATATTTTTAATTTTCTTTAACTATTGGGTGTACTAATGTATGAAATAATCAGAAAAAACGGCTGTGATTTTAAAAAATATTATTATTTGTTGTAAAATATTTAGCGAATCGGGCGATCGGCCAAACGTTTCCTAATAATACGGCAGTCACAAAACGGGGATTTTTCAGCTTGAAGGAGATAATTATACGCAATGCAAGTAAAAAATCATGGAGGCTGAAAAACTACTTGTTTTGTGCCTTGTTTTGACTTCCCGGGTAATTTTTAGTGACTTCTGGCAAAGTCCTTTTAAATTCGCTGATTCCAAAACAAAGACAAATGAGTTTAATAAGGGGTTTGGTGCTTCGTTCGACCGGTTCGTGGTACGAGGTCAGGGACAGCAGGGACGGGCACATCTGGCAGTGTCGTTTGAAAGGTAAATTCAAAGCATTGGGTTTGAAAGTAACCAACCCGATTGCGGTGGGGGACTATGTGAATTTCGAGGTAGAGAATGAAAGTGAAAACTTTGGCATTATCCACGAGATCGTCCCGCGCGAGAACTATGTGATCCGCCGCTCTGTCCACAAAACGGCACACGCGCACCTTATCGCAGCGAATGTGGATCAGGCTATTCTCATCTGTACATTGGTATTCCCGCGCACTTCGCTGGGATTTATCGATCGTTTCCTGGTGGCCATCGAATCGTTCCGCATTCCGGGCGTGCTGGTTTTCAACAAGCAGGATCTTCTGAATGATGAAATGAAAGATTTTCAGGCCGAACTCATGGAGCTGTATACAAGCCTGGGTTATCGCTGCCTCACCACCACGGCACTGCATGAATTGGGTCTCGGGGAGTTCAAATCCCTGCTGAAAGGCAAGGTATCACTGCTTTCGGGGCACTCAGGCGTAGGCAAGTCGACACTCGTGAATGCGATAGCGCCCGATCTGGATATTAAAACACAGGAAGTCTCCACATTCGCGAACAAGGGCGTGCATACGACCACTTTCGCAGAAATGTTCGAACTCGAAAAGGACACATTCATTATCGATTCGCCGGGGATTAAGGAACTTGGGCTGGCAGATATGGAAAAGGAGGAAATCAGCCATTACTTTCCCGAAATGCGCGATCTGCTCAACCAATGCCGCTTCAATAATTGCCAGCATATCAATGAGCCCGGTTGCGCGGTGAAAGACGCTGTGTCCGAAGGCAAGATTGCGCTTAGCCGTTTTGAGAGTTACCTGAGCATCATGGCGGGGGACGACAACCGGAAATAACATGACAAACGTCGAACACATCGGTATTGCGGTCAGGAACCTTTCAGCGGCAGAGGATCTTTACTCGACGCTTTTGAATGCCTCACCCTATAAACGCGAAGCCGTAGCATCGGAGCAGGTCACTACTTCCTTTTTTAAGGTAAATCAAACCAAAATAGAACTGCTGGAAGCCTCCGGGCCGGACAGTGCCATTGCCCGTTTTATCGAAAAAAAGGGGGAGGGTATTCATCACATTGCGTTCGAAGTGGAAGACATCATCGCGGAAATGGAACGCCTTCGCGACGCCGGGTTTGTGTTGCTAAACGAAACCCCGAAACGCGGCGCCGACAATAAGCTGGTTTGTTTTGTGCATCCCAAAAGTGCGAATGGCGTTCTGATCGAACTCTGTCAGGAAATCAGGTGATAGTTTGACCCGCCTAAAACGGTAACCCGACCGCTATATTCAATATCAGATTCTCCTTTCGCCACGCCCGGCTGCCGAAGTTGATTTCATTAAATACCCATGGATTTTTGTATTCCACAACGCCTTCATCACTGATATTCTTGATCTCATTCACGTACCACGGCTTGCGGAATGGCGTCGCGAGGTCGAGGCGGAATATCAGGTAAGAGAAATCCAGGCGCAGGCCGATCCCCCCGCCGACGGCGACTTGTTTCAAAAATTTATTGCTGATCAAAGCTGTTCCGGGATATGCAGCGCGGGTACTGTCACCGAATGACCAGATATTGCCGGCGTCCAGAAAAATAGCCCCGTTAATGATATCAGTGAACTTCATTCGAACCTCTGAGTTGAATTCGAGCCGGATATCCGCAAAAGACTGATAGCCCAATAAGCGAATGGACAATGTATCCGGAGCAACCGAACCCGGCCCCAGCGACCGTGCGCGAAACGCCCTGATTCCCGTACTACCTCCACCAAAGTACTGTTTAAATTGAGGTATCGGCATCGTCTTCGAGTTTCCATATGGCTTAGCAGCACCCACCAGAATGCGGTTCGCCCATTTAATTGACGGGGTGATTGTGCGGTAATATCTTACGTCGCCATCCACCTTCAAATATTGCAGGATAGGCACTTTCAAAAATTCTTTGGGATACCCCTCATCATTTTTCTTCGCCAAGAGACTCAAAATGTTCCCGCCCCACTCGATACCACCCGACATGGCTACCTGATTTTTACTGAATGGCCGGGGTGTTGGGCGATAGGACACAGAATAGTTGGAACCCAGTATAAAGAATTTGGTGTCGACAAGCCGGAAAAGCCGGTCAACATCGGACGGGTTTGTATTGGGGTCCGTCGCAACTTCCCCAAGTAGTTCTGTATTGATATTTCTCGGTTCCACGAAGTTGATGGAAATCGGCGCGAATGTGTGTTCAACTTCCGAATTTCGGCGCCATACATAGGACCAGTCGCCCCGGATGGAACGCGTCGTGTAAAAGTTACGCTGTATCCGGTTTTCGTAGGTTACTGAAAGAATGGTTTTAGGCAAAGATTGGCTTTTCTCAGGTCTGATTCTTACGAAAGGAATGATAAAGCGGGGAAAAGACAAATCGGCGGAAGCACCGTAACGGATATACTCGTTCCCAATGTTATTGGAAGTGGTACGACTACCGCCTAACTGCACGTCAAATCCGAAATATGCCTTGATTGCGAGCATTTCGGCTCCCCTGAAAAAGTTGCGGTTGCGCCAGGTAACATCCAGCTGCGACCCGCCCAGGTTATTGGATTTGGTACTGGCCGAAAGAGTCGTCTGCAGCGACTTTTTCTTCATCGGTGAAAGGTCGTAGTGCACATCAAGCAATGCGGAATCGGAACGGGGTACGAGGTCGAAACGATTTTTAACAAACCGGAAATTTTGCAGGTTGATCAACCTTTGCAGGGATACATCGTGCATGGTATTGGTGTACAAATTCCCCCTTCTGAAACCGATGGCATCGTAGAATATCCTGCGCTTGTAATGATTACCCGGGTCAGTAATGGTAATACCCCGGCGCAGCGGCCCGCGTGCGGCAAGGCCCGTGGTGTCGGCCAGCTTGTTTTCTTCCGTACCGGTATTGACGTAAATGCGGTTGATAAAATACTGTTTCAAAGAAGTCTGGGCAGTTTCCTTCTTGACTTCGAGGAAAAGATTCACCTGCTGCGGCCCCAATGTAGAGTCGGCACGACCGATGGTGGAATCGACTTTGACAATCAAATAATCGGGATTGAAATAGTAATATCCTTTGCCTTTCAACTCCTGGTCGATGCGGACACGCTCGGTTGTGATTACTTCCAGGCGGATCGGGTCTCCCTTTTTCAGCAGGGTTTTTTGTTTGGCCAAAACCAGGTCGCGGTTGAACAGCGAACTGTCGGGCACCACATAGCTGATTTCGTTGATCACATAGCGGGGCATGACGTAAGCATCGTATTCTGTGATTGCCGTACGTTTTCGTTTATTTTTGTTCGGAACGATCTTACCCTTGGCCTTGGAGCGGTAATAGCCTTCGTTATCCAGAAACGCAACCATATTGGCCGCATTGATGTCGACAATGCGCTGCGTGGCGTAACGCGGCGGCTCGCCGAGCTTTTTCCGGAACCAGCTTCGCAATCCACCTTCATCTTTGGGTTCGCCGATCCAGTAGTAAAACCACACTTTCCAGGGAAACCCGAAAATAGTTTTGTTGGCAGGAGGTTTGATCAGTCCTTCCAATTGGTCGGCAACGCCGGTCACGTTTGGTTTGGAAATGCTGTCGGGCTGCACATTGACCTTGTTGCCCACATATATGCTCTGTCCTTCGGGCACGTATCTATTAACCGAGCAGCCGCCCAGGAAAATACAGATCGCCAGTATATATCCTATGTTACTTCTCATTGCGCTGCTTTTGGAAAATTTCGCGGAACAGGTCATAGTCCGCAGTAATGATAAAACTCACACCGGTTTCGATGATAAAACCTTCCAGAATAGACTGATACTGGTTTTTTCGATAGCCCCGGAACATATACCGGCCGTCTTTGCTGAGAGAATAATCAAGGGCAATGTTGTCGAATACTTCGGTTGAATTGCCCGTATTGCCTTTACTTTCAAGCTCGAAGTTCTTGCCCACGGAAATTTTCAACCGGTTGTTCAGGAATGCCTTGCTAAGGCCAACGTTCAAGTCGGTGCGTGCTCCGGTACTCTGGTCTGCCGTGGAGTTCAGGCCAATGTTAAGGTCGACGCCCTTCACGAGATCAGAGGCCAGGTTGTTAAGCTGGTCGGTGAGCAGCTGACTTACGCTTTGACGCGCCACAGCTTCCGCGCTCGAACCGATATTGAAACCCGCAGTAGACTGGTCGGTGATGAATTTGTTGGTGATCAGCAACGCGAACGCCTGTTTGTTAGCCTCGGACGGGTTGTTCTGCATATCCTTCCAGAATGTCTGGCCGGTAATGTCTTGTTCAATGGTTTTATCGATGGATTTGTCGGGTATTACGATCTGGAATGCGATATTGGGCGTTGTGAGATTTCCCGTGATCACGATTTGCACTTCCACCGGTATTTTACTGGCGCCCTGGAATTTGGCGGCAATAGAGCCAGGGTCGACCATCACCGGATACGAAGCGGTGATATTCAGATCGGCTTTCATGGGATCACCGGTCCAGAGGAGCGTACTTCCCTTTTTAATCTCAAACTGCCTTTTCAGGATTTGCAGCGTGAGGTCATAAGAACCTTCCGTTAAATCATAAGAACCCAGGAGGAAGAGCTGACCGTTCGGTGCCACGCCTGTGTTCAGCTGCGCATTTCCTTTCAGGCGGATGTTATCGCCATTCAATTCGTCGATCACTACTTTGAATTCCGATTTATCATCGACGTCGATGTCCAGCGAAATCTGCGATGCAAAATCCACCATTACGTTTTGCGATGCTTCCACGGAGTCCTTCTTCACCGCTTCGGTGCCGTTGCTCATATCCACAAACTCGATCACGCCTTTGGTTGCGTCGCCCGCCTCCGTGGCGTCACTGGGCATGACCACCGTTATATTGCTTCCGGGATCGACCTTCACACTACCGTCGATCACCGAGTTCGCGCCCTGGCCTTTTACGGTCAGATTAGCGTCGATATTGGCTTTCCCGAAGAATAGCTCGTTCTCTTTCTGGGTCGAATTCAGGACATTGAAATTTTTAGCAGAAATATTGAGGTTATACCCCACATCCGGCAGCTTGGCAATGCTTACATTTCCATTGATCTTCATCGCCTGGTTGAGCGAATCGGTAACTGTGAAGTTGTTGAAATTGATATTCTGGCCTGCAAACTGAATTTTTTGCCCGGCCAGCGAGTACCGCGATCCCAGTTGTGTCGCATTGAATGCCACATTATCGAAATTGATCGCTCCGTCGAGTCGCGGACTGTCGGTCGCCCCGGTAATGTTGATATTGCCCGTCAGGTTACCTTCCGCCCGTTTCAGCTCGCCGAAACTGAATGCCTCGATCGTTTTGGCGCTGAGTTTTTTCAAATCCATCTTGAAATCCATCGGACTTTCGGATTTCAGATTATAGCTTCCCCTGATACTCACGTCATTCTGATCGTTTACGAGTGACATGGCCACGCGGATCAGGTTTTCGGTTTCGTTAGTCGATTTCAGTGCCAGGTCACCTACCGGTATTTTGGTTACGGCGAGATTATTGATTGTCAGTTCCCCCGTGTACACCGGTGAGGTCATATAGTTGCTCAATAATACTTTCCCATTCAAAGTACCTGTCGCGAGCGTGGAGTCGAGCGTAGCGATCTCGATCAACGGACCGATAGCGATATTGGCCATTGTAATGTCGAGCGGACTGTTTGGCGCATCGGATGTAGAATTGATTTTCAACGACTGCCCCTTGTTACTGATCGCCAGATTCTTCACATACACGCTGTCGGCCGCATATTGTACATAACCAGCCGTGTCAGTCTCCCATTTGTCGTAATTCAGCAGCAGGTCGTCGCGCAGGTTGAGGCGATATTGATTGTTGTTAATGGCCAGGTCACCTTTTACAGCGTGTCGTTCGGTATTGACCGAATCGCGGACGATAAAATCGAATTTGACGTCATTATCGACAATCTGGCTAACCAGCGACGCATTCTGCATTCTGAAACCACCGGTATTGACCTGTCCTACATTCGCATTCAAAGCCGCATTGGCTTCCGTGGTGCTGAAATTTATCGACGTCCGTTCCACGATGGTACTGTCGTAATTGACCATCGGGACACTCAGCCGGGCTACCAGGGACGAATCTTTCTGGTTATCCATTTGCGCATGTAGCTGGATTGTCTTCATTTCCCGTATTTCCGGCACGAAAACCTGGATTGCCGGATGATTGTTAAGCGTGGCATCCAGGGCGAAGTTTACCGGTTTGGTCACTTCTTTGTACGTCAGGTCGGGTGATTTGAAATGCTTTCCGACCTCGGTCAGGATCGCGTCGCCAATTTCGGTGTAAGAATACTGGCCGGTCATTTTGGCTTTCAGAATGGGCGATTCGATGTAAGCTTGCTTGCCGCCGCTGGAATCGGTCAATTGTACGCGGATATTGGAGATACCGACCGGCTTGCGATGGTGTACCAGCACCAGGCTGTCGACATTCACGGTTCCCAGCGGATTTTCAGGATTGGTCGAAGGCATATCTACCTTAATGCTTCCTTTCACCTGCAATGAATCCGCATACAGATTCAGGGCCGTAAGGTCGAGGTTCGTCACTTCAAGGTCGGCTTTTACCGACGGGTATTCTTTGGACAAATCTGCCTGTGCATTCAGGTCAAGATCGATATTACGGTCGTCCATGTTGGCCGAGATGTTGGCTAGTCCATGGTCGATATCGCCTTTCAGTTTCAGGTTTTGGTATACATAACCCTTGATGTCTGCACTTTCAATATTGCCGTCCAGGCGTGCCTTCATTGTTTTCGGGGCATATCCTACACCGTCCACATCCGCACGGAGGGTGAGTTTGCCCATTTCGGCGGGTGGTTGCTTGGTAAGCTTGCCGAGGTCGAATTCCGTGAGTGTCAGTGTGCCGTTATACTGAGCCCGCAGGCTATCGGCGATGTTTTTAAGATTGCCTGTAAAAGTCCCCGTACCAAACGACGTGTTCACGGCCGTTGCGAGGGTAAGATTTTCCATGGAGCCTTTCACTTTCCCGGATACCTTGATCGCGTCGGGCAACTCGATGGAAGCCGGAACTGTGCTGTCGGGCAGCATTTTGAGGAGATCGGCCTTGGTCGACGATATTTCGTTAATATTCAAATCCATCGCGAGCTTTTCTGCATCTGGAAGGCCTCTCAGGCGACCGTCTGCACTCAGGACGGTGCCGTCGAGCATAGTAAACCTCGCTTTGGAAATGAGCATATCGTCTACTGATCCGGTGATTTGTCCCGTCCCTTTCACTACGCCGTTCGGCTCCTTGTCGAATGGCGGGGTTTTGGCCAGATCTGGCGCCAAAAGCAAAATGTCTGCGAAGGCAATGCGGCTGTCGGTGAGGCGTAATTTAAGCTTTACCTTGCCAATGTCGTTGGTGAGCTGGTCGAGGTTTTTGTAGCGCAGGCTCAGCTCATCTCGCAAAAGGGTATTCGGCGTTTTGAGATAAAGATTTCGGAGGTAGGTCTCCTGGTCGCCATAGGCAAAGTCGGTACGGAATGCATCCAGGCGAAAGCCGCTTTTGTCCTTGAATGAGGCAGATTTCAATGCACCGGCAATATTTTCCGGCGAGAAAAGGAAGTCCCGTAAATCTACATTGAGGTCTTTGATATTGAGGTGTGCGTAGTCGAGGCCCTTGGGTATGGCGGGGGAGTTGAAGTCATCGTAGCGGATATCGTTGTCCGCCAGTTTGATTTCTCCCACTTTTACATACCAACCCGGGGCGGAAGTAGTGTCCTTCGTTTCCGGCGGCGGCCCGGCGGCCGTAGTTTTAGGTTTTTTAGCAAATTCTGCAAAGAGCGACATGTTTTGCAGCGAAACGTTTTTCACATCCACACGCTGGCTACCCATGTAAACGCTGTTCACATGCCCGGCCAGTTTCCCGACGGTCAAGCCGTTTTTCAATCCCGATGTTTCATCGTCAAATTCCCATTTGAACTGTTGAATATCGATGTCACCCGCTTTGATATCCAGCGAATCAGCCGGATCTGGCTTCGGCTCGGGGCCGGAGGCAGCCACTTTCGGGGCAGGATACATCCTGAGCTTCACCTGGCTGTTATGCAATGCAGTGTTGGTGAGGTGGTATTGTGAGATCGTTGGATTAAATTTGTCGAACTTGACAACCGCTGAGTCGATGTTCCCCGAAGCGTCGGTGCCGATCACCGCGTCGCGGTATGAGAACCGGACCTTTTTCAACGAAATCTGATCCAGGCGCATTTTGAGCGGTTTTGACGGTGTTGTATCAACTTCTTTATCGGTACCGGCAAATGCATCTACTATAAACTGGAAATTGAAGGTAGTATCGGGTAAAACACGGTTGATGTTAGCATTCACATCTTCCAGCTCTACCTTGTTAATACCAATATCGCCGTTGATGAGGCTGTACATATCAAGGTCAACATACAGGCGCTTGCCCGCAATGAGCGTGTCGCCATGCGAATCTTCAAAATACACGCCTTCGAGCAATACCCAGTCGGGAATGTCGAACCGGATTTTCTCGATATTGACCTTGGTTTTAAGTTTTTTACGTAAAAAAGAATTCGCCTGGGATGTTAAAAAATTCTGGCCGAACGGTGTCTGGATTCCCCAGATCAACACGCCAACCAGAATCAAAACTGTCAGGATTATTATGGCCAGTACTTTCAGTGCTTTCTTCATCCCAGGCTGATTTCCGCCATATTAAGGCGTTGATAATCTTGGTTTGCAATAAACCTGCCTGCCAGATGCATCATCTGACAGGCAGGTATCGGGCGATAATACCCTTGTTATCTTTTGAATAGTTCGACGTTCACATTTTCGTTCACCGTCAGCGCCGATTTGATCGTCACCGGTTTTTTATCAGAGCTGTTGAGCTCCACGAGCTTCGCGGGGTATAAAATACCATACGCAGATTTGGCATAATCTGATAAATCGGTAGTCGTTTCTACGCCGGCCTGGTTCAGTTTCTGACGTACGAGCAAACCGGATTTAGCGTCGAAATAGAGGTTGTACTTTACACCTTTACCCTGCAATTCTACATTATTCACCTGAACGCCGTTGAGCGTTTCCGTACCGACAGTCGTGGCGATCAGCCCGCGGTTTTTATAGTCGATGAAAGGCACGAGGTTGTCATACAGCTCCATCCGCATATTCTGTTGCTCCGCCTGGCTCAGGTCTTTCACATCGACTCTCTGCCCGATAGGTACTTTGATCCACCCCTGGTCGCCCTTCACGGTGTATACAAAGCTGCGTTTCATGATGGTTTTGTTCTTGTAGATCGATTGCTCAGGGATAGATGCAGTGATTACCGCGTCGTATGGAGTGGCAGCAGCGGCAGCATAGCTTCTTTTGATGTTATAGGATTTTACCCCATCCCAAAGGCCTTTGCCGCCCGTTGCTTTGTAAAATTGTGAAAATATGGAGTCAGCGGGCAATTTCTGTGCGTAAGAACCAGCCGTTACCAATAGCAATGCGGCCAGCATTTTGATCTTTTTCATCTGTGTAAAATTTTGTTTTAAGTTTTTGACCTTCCGGCATCCGGTTATCCGGGCGCCCTGATTTTTTAGATCACGCTGCGTGTTCGGGGTTTAAATAACTAAAATTAATCGACTCCTGTGCGAGCTATTTGCAAAAACCGTTCCATGAAGCCGAATCCGCTCGAAAATGATCGTAGCAGCGCTTCCTGAGGCTATCAGGAACTGCTTGTAAATGAAAAGGAAGGACCGAAACGACCCTTCCTTTTCACATATATTAACAAATGTCGCCTTACCGATCACGCATCGTCGCCGCTTGCGGAAATTTTGCCGAATCTGTATTGGAATGTCACATTTACCAGTCGGTTGGTCTGATGCCAGTTCGACGACTGTGAATAAGTAACCGTGTTCAGCTGGCTTCTGTAATTCCGCGAAAGGAAGATGTCCTGCACATTGAAGGATATGGTCGCTTTCTTTTCCAGCAAATCCTTGCGGATACCCATATTGGCGATGAAAACGCCATCGCGCGTTCCTTGCGCGATCGCCCGCGGGCCTTCGTAATTCACGTAGGCGGATGCGCGGAAGTCGGCGGGAAGTGTGATGAATGCATTGAGGTTACCCGAGTAGCTCCATGTCCGGTTATCGATCTGAGCGACTGCCGATACCACTTCGCTGCGGAAAACGCGGCCGCTGCCATTGATTTTCAGTACATCGCCGAAGAGTTTTTGGGAGAAATCGGTTTCAAAACCATAAGAGAACTCGCGACCGACATTGTCGTATCTGGTGAGCGAAACACCTGCTTCATCGATCGTACGGATCTGCGTGATCGCATTGTTGGAGTAATCCATGAAAAGCGAAGGTCCCCAGCCGCCGTTGGCTTCATAATTGGAATAACCCATTTCGGCTTTGTGTGTAAACTCCGGACGGAGGTTCGGATTACCGGTTTTCACGTTGCGTGGATCGGAAACGTCGGTGTAGGGGTTCAGCCAGTCGGCCTCGGGACGCTGCACGCGGCGGCTGTAATTCAACTTCATCTGCGAAGATTCACCCAATTTGCGCGTCACGGCGAACGACGGCACGAGCGTCAGGAAATGTACGCTGAAATCCTGGTTGCGGCTGATCTGATTGATATCCTGGTTGTAGTCGGTCACCCGCAAACCGGCCCGCACACCCCATAGATCTGTTTTTTGCGAGAAAGTCATGAACCCGGTGTAGGTGGCATCCTTGTAGCCGAATACGTTGCTGATATTGTTGTCAAAAACGTAGGTGTTGGTTTCGCGGTCGAGATTGTAGAATGCATTCACATTGTCGTTTGAGCTGCTGCGCGAGCGCACGCCTGCTTCCAGGGTTGCCTTCGGTGTAATGGGCCAGGTGTAGTCGGCATTCAGGAATAGGGAATGGCGGTTGTTGTTGCGCAGGTTTTGCTGGTTGCGCAACAGGCTGTCGATGGTGCTTTCCTGAGCGAAATAGGATTCCCCGTCGGAGCCGCCCAGCGAGTAGCTCGAGTTGAAATTGAGCTGATGGTCTTTTTCGGCAAATTTCAGGCGGTAATCGAAATTGAAGTTGAGGTTATCCCCATTGCCTTTGCTGTTGTTCAGGCGGCGGAAACTTTCCGATACCACGCCCGACGCGAGCGTTGTCTCGTTGAGGATATTGCTGTTATTGCGGTTGTTATCGCGCGAGTAGTTTACGCCGGCCTCGATAGAGTTCCTGTCGTTGAAATCATAATTGACTCCGACGCGCCCGAATGCATTCTTGCCTTTGTTCCCGCCCGTACCGTCCTGCTGTAAGTGCGAAGTCGATTCGGTGACGAAATTATCGCGGCTCAATGTTCTCTCCCACGTCATGGCGCGGGTTTGTCCGCTGAGCGACGCATTCAGGCCGAATTTGCCTACTTTATAACTCAGGTTGCCTGATGCGGCATTGTTATTCCTGTTACCAATGCTTAACCGCGCACCACCGTTCATCCCGCGGATTTTCGTTTTCTTGGTAATGATATCGATCACACCCGATGCACCTTCTCCTTCATATTTGGCCGAAGGGGTCGTCATGACGTCGATTCGCTCAATGAGGTTTGCGGGGAAAGATTGCAGGATGGTCGGAAGGTCGCTGCCATAGAGGTTGGAAGGCTTGCCGTCGATGAGCACCACTACATTCCCTTTTCCGCGCACCTGCGGATTGCCGTTTTCATCGAGCGAAACGGCCGGTACCTTTTCCAGCAGGTCACTTACGTTATTGCTCGTCGCCAGCATGTCCTTGCCGATATTGACTATCTTCTTGTCGATATCGTCGACGATCATCGTTTTTTCACCCTTCACTACCACCTCTGCGAGTTTTTGTGCTTCGGGCTGTACGGTGATGCTTCCCAGGTCGAGCAGGCTGGCCTCGGCCGCCAGTTTGACATTGGGGCGGTAGAGTGTTTGGTACCCCATATTGGTCACCCGCAGGATGTAATTCCCCGGTGCCACCTCGGCAATGGTAAATGCACCGTTTTCATCGGCCACAGCACCGTTGACGAGCGATGAGTCTTTGGGCATCAATAGGGCCACGGTAGCAAATGCCACCCCGGCATTGTTTGGTCCTTCTACGATTTTACCCACAAGCTTGCCGCCGAGCGCATGCTGCGATTTTGGATGATTCACAGGAAGCGGTCGGGTACCAGGGGCTGCGAGAAGTAGATGGGTCGGTAAAATTAAGGCAAGACTGTTAAGAAACAGAGTTCTTTTCACGGGTATAGGATTTAGATTTTATTAGGAGTCAAGCAGGGTAAAAATGCTGCGTACATATTGTGAAATGTAACTAAATCAAGCTGTAAAGCTTTAATGAGTACAAAGTTACATGTATTTATGGTAACGTACCCTTTTTCGAAATAATTACATAAAATTATAAAAAAATAAAGATTTGCAGTATTTTAAAATAGGAATACGATAACTTGCAGTATTTTTAAATATTTTTAATAAATACCGGATTCCTAATTCATGAAACGTTTTCTTTTTGGACTAATCTGTTGCGTGCTCGTACACTCAGCAATGGCGCAGATTAACGTGATCCCCAAACCAACCCAGGTCCTGACCGCGAAAGGCGCATGGACGCTTAAAGCCAAAACGAAGATCGGCGCACCTGCCGATGCCAAATGGTCGCACGTGGCAGAAATGCTGGCGGCACAACTAGGCAAAGCCACCGGGCAACCTGTTTCTACCGCAAAAGGCAAAGGTGATATTACCCTTGCGGTATCATCGGATGCCAGCCTCGGCGAAGAAGGGTATCGCTTGCTTTCGACACCCAAGGGGGTAACGATACAGGCGCAAACTGCCAAAGGTGCATTTTATGGCGTGCAAACCCTGCTGCAACTGTTGCCGGCGGAGGTATTCAGCGAAACTCCGGTTGCGGGTGTGAAATGGACAGTTCCTTACGTAACGATCAAAGACGTGCCCCGCTACGCTTACCGTGGGCTGATGCTCGACGTTTGCCGTCACTTTATGCCGATCGAGTTTGTGAAAAAGTACATTGACCTGATTGCATTACACAAGCAGAATCAGTTCCACTGGCACCTTACCGACGACCAGGGCTGGCGCATCGAGATCAAGAAATATCCTGAACTGAAAACCATCAGCTCGAAACGCAAAGAGACGATGAAGGGGCATTATGGCGACCACAAGTATGATGGCAAGCCTTATGAGGGTTTCTACACACAGGATGAAATCAAAGAAGTGATTAAATATGCCGAGGACCGTTTCGTGAACGTGATCCCGGAAATCGAAATGCCGGGCCACGCGCTGGCTGCATTGGCCGCTTATCCGCAACTGGGTAACAATCCCGACAAAATTTATGAGGTAGGCACCAAATGGGGCGTTTACGATGACGTTTTCATGCCGCGTGAAGAGACTTTCAAATTCCTGGAAGATGTACTGACCGAAGTGATTGACCTTTTCCCAAGCAAATACATCCACATCGGCGGCGACGAGTGCCCGAAAATACAATGGAAGGAAAGCCGTTTTGCCCAGGGTATTATTCAGAAAGAAGGGTTGAAGGATGAGCACGGCTTGCAAAGCTACGTGATCAAGCGCATCGATAAATTCATTACGGCGAAAGGCCGCCGGATGATCGGCTGGGATGAAATTTTGGAAGGTGGACTCTCGCCGAATGCCACGGTAATGAGCTGGCGGGGTATCGAAGGTGGCATCGCCGCTGCCAAAGAGCGCCACGACGTGATCATGACACCGGGTAACTTCTGCTACCTCGACCATTACCAGGCCGAAGCAAAAACGCAGCCTATCGCTATTGGCGGCTTCACCGACCTCGCGGAATCTTATTCTTATGAGCCAACCCCGGCGGAGCTTTCAGCCGACGAAGCGAAGCACATCCTAGGGGTGCAAGGCAATGTGTGGACCGAATACATGAAGACCCCTGCCTACGTACAATATATGGTATGGCCCCGCGCCACCGCATTGGCCGAGGTAGGCTGGACTTCCAAAGAAGGCAAGAACTTCGAAGATTTCAGCAAACGGATGGAAATCCACAAAAAACGCCTCGACTTCCTGGGTGTCAACTACTTCGGTGCGCCTATCAACGGCAAGTTCGAGTATGTGTGGCCGGAGAAAAAATAAGGCACGCATTTTGAAAAGCAATAAAAGCATCCTGGAAGAGGGTGCTTTTATTGCTTAACGAATATGCCGATATTTACTTTTCATTGATTTTTGAGACATGGAAGCGAAGAAGAAACTAATCACCATTTATAAAAACCTCGATGATCCATATGTTGATGTAATGCTTACGGGCATGGGCGAAACGCCGCGTGAGCGCTTCGACAGGTTTTTTGAGACTCGGAAGAAATTCGAGCTTTTCATTGGCTTTGACCATAGTACTCGCGATAGAACCATTAAAATCCGTAATGTAGAATGGATTTAGAGAACGGTGAGTTCATGGAATTCACAAGATGCGCACACTTGGAGAAACTGGAGTATCTGATCGTCGGTGGATTTGCGATGTTTTTGAACGGATTGAATCGCGCTACGAACGATGTGGATATCTGGATTAATCCTACGCATAAGAATGGACGACGCCTGATTGAAGTATTCCGGTGTATGGATTTAGATGAAAGCGAGATTTTTAAACTCGAACAGTTGGATTTTACACAACCACAGGTTTTTGGTTTTAACGGCGAGCTAGACATCGTTACCAAAATTCATAGAAACTTCAATTTCCAGGAAGTTTTCGACAGGTCCAGAAGTTTTGTCAATGCGCAAGGTTCAACTATTTACTTTCTGCATTTAAATGACTTGCGCGAGTTGAAAGTGCTTGCGAGAAGACCGCAGGACCTTCGGGATGTCGTAATGATCGACGATTTTATCAAGCTGGGCGGCGGCTCTGGGGCCGATTGATTTTTACCCGATCATTCAAAAATAAAATTCTCCCACCTTCCTCCCCCTTCCTGCGAAAGATTCTATTTTTGCAGGATGTATAAGATTCTGATCTCCCCTATACTTTTTCTGTTTGACGCTGAGCGCATTCACCATTTTGTGTGCGAAGCGCTGCATTTCGCTTTCAAAATCCCGTTCGTGCCGCAGATCATGCGTGCGATGTACACGTATGAGCATCCTGACCTCGTGCAGGAAGTGGCCGGTTTGCGGTTTCGTAACCCGGTAGGACTGGCAGCCGGCTTTGATAAGAACGCCGAAATGGTGGATCAGCTGGAAGCATTGGGCTTCGGATATATTGAGATCGGGACAGTGACGCCGCGCCCTCAGCCAGGGAATGATAAGCCACGCCTGTTCCGCCTCAAAAAGGATAAGGCGCTGATTAACCGCATGGGTTTCAACAATAAGGGCGTGCAGGTGGCTGCGGCCAAGCTTGCCAAACGGAAGTCGAAGATCCTGGTAGGCGGGAATATTGGTAAAAACAAGGACACCCCGAACGAGCAGGCGCTAAGCGATTACCTGATCTGTTTCCGGGAGCTGTTCGATGTGGTCGATTATTTTGTGGTGAATGTAAGCTCGCCGAATACGCCTGGCTTGCGCGATTTACAGGAGAAAGGGCCGCTAACCGAGATTTTGAAAGAACTGCAAACCAAAAACAAGGAAAAGGTCGCCCCCAAGCCGATCTTCCTGAAAATAGCGCCGGATCTGACAACAAGCCAGCTGGACGATATTATCGATATTGTGAAGGAAACCGGCATTGCTGGCGTGATCGCGACCAACACGACGATCAGCCGGGAAGGGCTTGTAACCGATGCGTCGGAAGTGACGCAGATAGGAGCGGGCGGATTGAGCGGCGCACCGCTGACACATCGCTCGACGGAAGTAATTCGTTACCTTTGTGAACAATCCAATCATGCATTTCCCGTTATCGGAGTCGGCGGTATCGCTACTCCCGGAAACGCTTTGGAGAAAATTAATGCAGGCGCCGGCCTGATTCAGCTTTATACCGGCTTTATTTACGAAGGACCCGGTGTGGTCAGCAGGATCTGCAAAGCATTGGTCAGGAAGTAAAATCAGAAAACACAGCACTTCACGCATTCCCGGAATTGAAATAAATGTCAGTCAACAAGCCAAGAGGTAACACACAGCGCCAGAAACCGGAGGAGGCCGCCGCTCCCCGCTTTCGTGTATCCCTCGATTGGGAACACATTTTCACCAGCCCGAAGAATACGTTGGCCTGGGGTACATTCTTTATCGTACTGGGATTGATCCTGGAAACATCTTTTTTCTCCTACATCGTCACCGGTCTCTCGGACCAGAGCGTACTGGACGGTCTGGGGCATCAGTCTATCCGCGACGCCGGGCGCCAAACCCGCAACTTCCTCGGTGTGCTCGGGGCGGTAGTTTCGCACATTTTCGTCTATCGCTGGTTTGGATTGGGTGCATTGCTGCTGCCGGTCGTGCCTTTTGTGGCAGGCTGGAAAATGGCGTTCGGGAGAGAAATACTGCCGTTGAACAGGGCTACCAAAGAAGTAATCTTTTTTACGCTGTGGGTAAGCGTGCTCATGGGCTATATCATTCTCATGAGTAACACCGAGAACACGCTCAGCTTCCTCTCCGGAGGCTTTGGCTACCTCGTGAACATTTCGCTTTTTGATTGGCTGAAATGGGGAAGTGTACTGCCTATTCTGTTCGCATTGTTCGTGTTCGCGGTATTCTTCTATGACGTACGCGACAAGTACGAGTCGTGGAAGGCCAAGCATGCCAAGCCCGAAGTGGTGGCGGAAGAGCCTCTGGATGGAGCGCCTTCTCCCGCAGAACCGGAAGAAGCTGCTGTGCCTGAAAGCACATTTGTGTCGGTAGTGAACGACACTTATGACGACGAGGTACTGGCGCCGGAAGAACAGCCGGATACCGACCTGGAAGTAGAGGAGGAAGCGCCGCATGTGGCGCCGCATCCTGCGGTGGTGTTGCCGGTCGCGCCACAAATGCCTTCCGTAGCCGCGTCGACGAGCATAGATTTGCCCGTCATGCCGATGGAAGTGTCGGCGGTACCATCCGAGCCGCTGCTCGAACTGGAAGTGGAGGATACCACACAAGCCAAGGAAACTGCGGCAGAGGAATTTGAGGACGAAGATGTGAATGCGTCAATATTGCGCGAATTCGGGCAGTATGATCCGATGCTCGACCTGCCGTCGTATCACTTCCCCAATATCGACCTGCTGAATGAGGTGGTGGAAAACCAGCACGAGAAAGTTAGCCAGGAAGAGTTGGAAAGCAATAAAACCAAGATTGTCGACACGCTCGGCAGCTATGGTATTAATATATCCAAGATTAAAGCGACAATCGGGCCGACGGTGACGCTTTACGAGATTATTCCGGAAGCGGGTGTGCGGATATCGAAGATCAAGAACCTCGAAGGGGATATCGCATTGAGCCTTGCGGCGTTGGGCATCCGGATCATCGCCCCGATGCCGGGCCGTGGTACCATCGGTATCGAGGTGCCTAACAAGAACCGGGAAACGGTTTTTGCACGATCGGTACTGGCGAATGACCGCTTCCAGAAATCGACCTACGATTTGCCCATTGTTTTGGGTAAAACCATTTCAAACGACATCCACATCGCCGATTTGGCTAAAATGCCCCACTTGCTGATGGCGGGTGCTACCGGGCAAGGAAAGTCGGTAGGTCTGAACGTGATCCTGGCATCTTTGATTTACAAAAAGCACCCCGCGGAGCTCAAATTCGTACTCGTAGACCCGAAAAAGGTGGAATTGACCCTTTTCAACAAGTTGGAAAGGCACTTCCTGGCGAAGCTCCCGAATGCGGAAGAAGCAATCATTACCGACACGAAAAAGGTAATTTTTACCCTGAACTCTCTCTGTATCGAGATGGATTCGCGCTACGACCTGTTGAAAGAAGCCGCGGTACGGAATTTGAAAGAATACAATGCTAAGTTCGCCGCCAGAAGGTTGAACCCCGAGAAAGGCCACCGTTTCCTGCCCTATATTGTGTTGGTAATTGACGAGTTGGCGGATTTGATGATGACGGCCGGCAAAGAGGTCGAGACGCCGATTGCACGTCTGGCGCAGCTGGCCCGAGCGGTAGGTATTCACCTGGTGGTAGCTACGCAGCGGCCTTCGGTAAAGGTTATTACCGGTTTGATCAAGGCGAACTTCCCGGCGCGCTTGTCGTTCCGTGTAACATCGAGTATCGACTCGCGTACGATCCTCGATATGGGGGGGGCCGAGCAGCTCGTGGGGCAGGGAGATATGCTGCTTGCCATCAACTCAGAGGTGATCCGTTTGCAATGCCCGTTCATCGACACCCGCGAGATTGAGGATATTTGCGAGTACATAGGCGGGCAGCGTGGTTATGACGAAGCCTACGCCCTGCCTGAATACGAAGGCGAGGATGCGGCAGAAGGTAAGGCAGAGCTCAACCCGGATGATTTCGATAGTTTGCTGCCCGACGCCGCACGACTGATCGTGACACACCAGCAGGGCAGTACGTCGCTGATCCAGCGCAAAATGAAGCTTGGCTACAACCGTGCGGGCCGCATTATGGATCAACTGGAGGTCCTCGGTGTGGTAGGTCCTTTCACCGGCAGCAAAGCGCGTGATGTGATGTTCCATGACCTGAATATGCTCGAAGAGCACCTCCGGGTGATGGGCGTAAGTTAGGTCGGGCCCCGGTTAAACCTTTGTGACTTCGTAAAGTCTAAAATTGAAATATTTCACTTAAAACCCCGTTTTTATAAACTTAGTAGGTATTAAATCATTGAATATGAGAAATTTGAAGAAGAGTGCTTGTTTGCTTGCGGTATTGACGATTTTCATTTTGAACCCTTTGGCTTCCCATGCGCAAGGCGACAAAAAATCATCGGATATCCTGAACGCTATGAGCAGCAAGTACCAGAAGATCAAATCCTTTAAAGCACTTTTTACTTACATTACCAAGGGTGAGAAGCCGCTGAAAGGAGAAGCGACTGTGAAGGGCTCGAAATTTCGGTTGAAAATGGCAGGTCAGGAGATCTTTAACGACGGTAAGTTGATGGCCACCTACATCAAGGAAACCAATGAAGTGAATTTGCAGGATTTTGACCCTGCTGCCGGCGGCGATCTCGACCCGACAAAAATTTACACTGCTTATAAAAAGGGTTTCAAATCCGCTTTTGTGAAGGAAAAACAGGAAGCAGGTAAGGCAGTGGAAGTGGTTGAATTAACCTCAACCAACAAAAACAGCCAGGTCAACAAAGTGCAGATCGAAGTGAATAAGGCCGATAAATCGATCAGCAGCTGGAAAATTTTCCAGAAGAATGGTCAGGAAGTTACTTATAAGGTAGATCAGTTTGTGGCCGACGTCAATGTGGCCGACAATTTCTTCGCGTTCAATGCCAAGCAATATCCGGGCGTGGAAGTAGTGGACCTGCGATAATTTTCAGCTACATATGCCAATAGTAATGGGTGAGCCTTCCGGTCTCACCCATTTTTCTTATACGCGTTATAATGTCCTCAAAAATCAATGTCAAAGTTTGTGACAAGGATTGTATACAAATGGTTGCATCTGATAGAAACTATCTGTTTCAGCCCGGGCGTGCCAGTAATGCACGCACATGCTGCTCGGTTTCGGAGAAATGGGCCGCTTCTTCCACGTCTTTTTGCAGAAAGCGCTGAATGCGGTTGCTCTCATAGGCCCTGAAAACAGCCGGGTGCACGTAATACTTTTTACAAACAGCACGGGTATTGCCCAAATGCGCGGCTACCGCGTCGAGGCAGGTATTTTCAATGCGTGTCAGTTGCCGTTGGGAAACGGCCTTTTCCTGATGGCTGAGGTATTCGAATGCCGTCACAGTCCCCATCCATGTCCGGAAATCTTTGGCTGAAAAATTGGCGCCCGTGTGCCGGCGGATGTAGTCGTTTACTTGCTGGGCATTCAGAGAGCACCTTCCGCCTGTTTCGGTGACGTATTGAAAAAGCCTTTTTCCGGGCATTTCCTTGCATTGCTTGACCAGCCTCGCCAATTGCTTGTCGCGCAGGGTTATGTCCTGCCGGATTCCTTTTTTACCCTTGAATGCAAACCGGATGCGGCTGCCGGTGACGGTCGCGCAGCGCGCGTCGAGCGTGGTGATGCCCGACGACCCGTGCAAAACCTTGTAACGTTGGTTCCCTACCCGCATGCAGGTTTTGTCCATCAGTTTAATCACCAATGCAATGGCTTTGGAGAGGTCGAAATCACGTTTTCGGAGATCGTGCTCCACCTGCTCCCGTAATGCGGGCAAAGCTTCCGAAAACATGAGTAACTTATAATACTTGGCCTGGTTCCTGACGAGGTTCCAGAACGGATGATAACGATATTGCTTCCGCCCGGCGGCGTCGATGCCCGTGGCTTGCAAATGAGCGTCGGGATCGGCGCTGATCCAGACGTCGGTCCAGGCGGGCGGAAGTACGAGCGACTTAATTCGTTTGATAGCCTGAGGATCCTTGCAGCGCTGGCCGTGGTTGTCGGTATAGTAGAACCTGGGTGCTTTTCCCTTGCGGGTGTAGCCTGGTGCGTCCGCAGATTGGACGTAGTGAAGACCGGCCGCTTCGGCTGTCAATGCAGGATTCTTTCTTAGTTTTTTGAATTGCCGGGCCGTAAGTACAGGCTCGTCGGAGGTTATTTCAAGAGCTGCGGCTGCTGACATGTGGTTTACTATTAGTTGTTCCGCAAGTCATAACAATTTAATACCAATCCACAGCATGCCATCAAAACGCATAAAAAATCCCCAGCCCTGCCGGATGAGCAGCTGAGCTGAGGAACAATATACTCAGGGGATCCGGCCGTTACGCAACGGGAAAGTACAGAGTGAATACCGAACCCTCCCCAAATACGGATTTCGCACCGATAAACCCTTTATGGTTCTCCATGATCTTCTTGCATATCGCCAGGCCAATGCCGGTTCCCGGGTACTTATGGGCGGGATGCAGGCGCTGGAAAATGTCGAATATCCTGCTTTCATATTCAGCCTCGAAACCGATGCCATTATCGTGGAAGGCAATGGCATGGTAGTGACCCACAGCATTCTTTTCGGTCGGAATGGCTGCCGCGTCGACCATGCTTGCGGTTATGCTGATGTCCGGGCGTTCATCGGCTTTCACGAATTTAAGTGCATTGCTGATCAGGTTAATAAAAAGCTGATGTACCTGGAACGGGATGATTTCCAGGGAAGGCAGTTTCCCCGCACGGAGCACAGCACCTTTTTCATCGATATTATCCTGTAATTCAGCAATTACATCCCGCAGCACTTCATTCAGGTCGGTCAGTACGAACACCTTGTCCATGCTGCCGGCTTTCGAATAGGTGAGTATATCCTCGATGAGCATTTGCATCTTTTCGGCAGCGAAACGCATTCTTTCGACGGAATCTTTCACCTGAACGGACAGGTCCGGATCTTCACGGTCGAGCACTTTGGAAGCGAAAATCTGAATTTTCCGCAGCGGTTCCTTCAAATCGTGGGTCGAAATCCAGTTCAGGTTCGAGAGCTCTTTGTTTGCGAGGCGCAGCTCTTCGTTGAGGCTCCTGTTTTGATCTTCCTGTGCCCTGATCACACGGTAATTGATGTGCTTCTGCAATGCATACGAAAAGCTAGAAGCTGCATTAATCTCTGATTTTCGCCATGGCGAGCTTTTATCCTTCACAATCTCCATCCAGAGCTCGAACGACTTGCGCGGGGAAAGCCGGACGCCGTCTTCATTCTGCAAAACAGCCTTGTCGGGATTGCCTGCCCAGTTGATTGTCTCGATTTTCTCCTGTCTCAGCCATAGTATACCGTCATGTTCGCCAGACACCATCGAGTGGTAGATCACTCCCGCGGCATATTTGGAAATGTCTTTCGCAGAAGGATAAACGTCGGAAAGATGATCGGTTTCAAACGTCTGGTTGGGGTACGCATTGGACAGAAATGCAAACAGTTCGATCAGCTCGGCATCCGAAGGAACCAGGCCATTGGTATACAATATGCCCTCATGGTAAATAGCGGCGCCTGTGGCATTCGCAAGTTTCAGCAACCATGGTGACTGATGGCTCGCTTCCGTGAAATTTTCGGTCTCGTGCAGAAGCGTGAGCGCTTCCGTGAGGGCCTTATCGACCTCTTCGCTGATGTTATACTCCTCTGCAACTTCACGCACCGCGATTTGGGATGTCAGGAAATGTCCCTGTAACAATGCGGAAAGACGCGTATAGTGCGGCAATAGCTTGGGCGCATAGTGATGGCAGGCTATGAGCCCCCACAGCTTTTGGTTTTGCAGCAGCGATATAGTCAGCGTGGCGCCAACACCCATATTTTTCAAATATTCGATATGCATGGGTGATACGCTCCGCAGGATCGACAGGCTCAGATCGAGGGAATGATTACTTTTATCGGCCGAATCGTCGATTGTGAGCAATGGTACCGGCGTGTAATTAATGTCCGCGATCATCCGGAGCGGATTGCGGATGTAGAGCTCACGCGCCTGCGCGGGGATGTCGGTATGCGGATATTTCTGGTTGGCAAAAGAAACCAGGTCTTCGCGCCGGCTTTCTGCGATTACTTCTCCATTATATTGTTCGTCGAACCGGTAGATCATCACCCGGTCGTAGCCGGTAATGCTGCGGGTTTCGTCGGCGATTTCCTGGCAGAGATCGAGCAAACCGCTCGATTTCTCCATGATCGACACGAAGTTGCGCGTCTGGTTGTATAAGTTGGGCAAATGCAATGTCCCGTCCGGGAACGGTTCGAGTTCCAGGATTACATTACTGCCGCTTCCGTGAACGGTGGTATTGAACGAGACGCCGTTTAATGTAAACACAAACGGCTTCGCGGAATCGATGGCTTCCGCGCCTGCGTACAACGCAAAGCGCGAGGCCTGTTCTTCCGGGAAAACATCGGAGATTTGTTTGCCCAATAGCTTATCCGGGGCAATACCGATAAAATCAGCGCTGTTTGCACTGCAGAACTCGATTCTGGAAGCTCCTTTTTGTATCCCCAGCAAAAAGCCGTGGGGCTGGATGCTGCCGGGTATGTGTATGGGTTCACTTTCGCAATTTGTCAGATTGACAATGTCGCGGTTCACAATGTCCTTGATATTCATTCCTGCTGACCAGTTACGACCGGCCGGTTTGTCCGAGCCAGTTGTCAATGATGGTAAAAGTTTTTTTTGCGCTGCCGATCACACCGTCCCGCTCCTCCCGCTCGTCGACAAATTGGGTAAGGGAGGAGATGAAACTTTTCCACAGATTTCCGGTTTGCGCGCCATATCCCCAGAAATAGGAAGCACCTTTTTCGGGCGTGAGGCCGAGCACTTCATGAACGTGCCGGTACAGAATTTTCCCTCCCAGCGTGGAGCCTTCCAGCACGTACATGATTCCCAGGGCCTCGGCAACGGTCGAAAATTCGAAACGGTATACCGGCAACGCATCTATTTCAGCTTCCGAAAGGCCGGTGGCCAGGAGGTCATCGATAATCAGCCGCGATTTGTAACGGTCTGGCAAATCTGTGATAACGTGTGAAATAGCAGGGAATACGTGATCTTCGCAGGCAATGGTCACCCCGAAAAGGGCAGCCAGGTAGGTCTGATAGTCCTTAACCGAAACGCACGGGGAGAGTATCGCTTTCGAAAGCGGATTATCTTCCAGTTTCTGGTGGCTTTCCGCCGTTTCTTGCCTTAATCGTTTGAAAAATAATTCTTGCTCTGTGTCGAAAGCAGTTACTTCACTCATACTGAATGCGAATTGAAACCTGTAAGACTAGTTGGTTATCAAAAATTGTTCCACCCCCTCGGGCGTCGCCGTACCTGCCCTGTCGAGCAGGCATTTTTTAAGGATTTCTATCAGGCTATTAAAGCTGTTCGGTTTCTGAATATACAGGTTGGCCCCATTGCGGTAGGCCGATTCCCACAGATGTTGTGAGACCGAGGTCGACAATATCACAATCGGTACCTGCTCGTATCTGGCCGTTCCCCGGATTTCTTCCAGGCATTCGAGCCCGTTTTTGACGGGCATATTCATGTCCAGGAATATGATGTCGGGCCTGTTGTCCGTGTCTTTTAATATTTGGAGAAGTTCCACCCCATTTTCAGCGATAGAGAGGTCTGTTTCCAGAGGGATTTGTTCCAACGCTTCCCGAAAAAGAAAGGTATCGTCATGGTCGTCGTCGGCCAGCATGATCCGCAAAGGGGCAAAAGGGCTCATTAAATAGGGATAGAGGTAGGTTTGGAAAATGGCAGAACAACCCGAAAGACGCTGCTTTTGTCGACGGATAACTACAAAAATATCCGTTTTTCTGTCGCGATGGCATAGTTTTTTAATTTTTACGGCTCAAATCATCAAAAAATGAAAACCTATTATGAAAAAGATCGCATGGAGTATCCTCATGGCAGCCACTGTGGTGACGTTTACGAATTGTAACAACACCAAGACGGAGGATAGTAAAGAAGTTGCAGAAGAGCAGAATGAAGCGAAACTCGATACCACAGCATTGGAAGACGATTCCGAGTTTGCAGTAGCCGCCGCCGATGGCGGACTAATGGAAGTGCAACTCGGGGAGCTGGCACAAAAAAACGCTGCGAGCGCCGATGTTAAAAAATTCGGGGAAATGATGATGAAAGATCATTCGAAGGCCGGCGAAGAATTGAAAACGCTCGCCGCTCAGAAAAACATCACGCTTCCCGCGATGCTGAGCGACGATAAGCAGAAAAAGTATGATGACCTTGCAGGCAAGAAGGGCAAAGATTTTGACAAGGCCTATATCTCTTTTATGGTAGACGACCACAAAGAGGACATCAGCGAATTTGAAGAAGCTGCGAAAGATGCCAAAGATCCCGATGTAAAAGCGTGGGCGGAAGGAAAACTTCCGACTTTGAAACACCATCTGGAAATGGCGCAGGCCATTGATAAGAAAACCAAATAACCTGAACGGTACAGTCGGAGAGCCCGGGGCGAAGTATTTGCTCCGGGCTTTTTTGCTTTTAAAACACAGGATAGTGAAAACAAATCATCAATTTGTAATTTTAAACCCGGCGGAAAACCGGTATTGCAAAGTAATTCCGGTCAAACGCTTGCGAATTGACTTCGCATAAGTTTATTTTGTCTACCTATTATATAGAGTATTTCATGTTTGCTATTCTTACCCATC
This sequence comes from Dyadobacter jiangsuensis, assembly GCF_003014695.1. Classification (GTDB taxonomy): domain Bacteria; phylum Bacteroidota; class Bacteroidia; order Cytophagales; family Spirosomataceae; genus Dyadobacter; species Dyadobacter jiangsuensis. The sequence continues at coordinate 120,715 of NZ_PYAS01000011.1, forward strand.
CTGCGAAGTTGACTTTAAAGGCCTTATGCGGCCTGATTGTGCTGGTTTTGTCGGTTACGACGAGCCAAGCCCAGACAGCCCAGAGACCGAACATCATTTTCATTTTTTCCGATGACCACGCTTACCAGGGTATCGGAGCTTATGGAAACCAGATTGTTAAAACGCCAAATATCGACCGCATTGCCCGGGAAGGTGCGTTGCTGACCAATAACCTGGTGACCAATTCGATATGCGGCCCGAGCCGTGCGACATTGCTTACCGGCAAGTACAGCCACCTGAATGGTTACAAACGCAATGACCGGACGAAGTTCGATACGAGTCAGACATTGCTGTCCGAAAAGCTGCGCAACAATGGCTACCAGACGGCCTGGATCGGTAAAATGCACCTGAATAGCCTGCCGGCGGGCTTCGATTACTGGAATGTGTTGCCCGATCAGGGACATTATTATAACCCGGAATTCATCGGTCAACCGAACGACACGACCAAATACACCGGCTATGTTTCAGACCTCATTACCCAGTTTGCGACCGGCTGGCTCGAAAAACGAGACGATAGCAAGCCCTTTTTCCTGATCGTCGGCCACAAAGCCACCCACCGCGAGTGGATGCCTGATTTGCAGGACCTGGGTGCATACGATAATGTGACTTTTCCGCTGCCATCGACATTTTATGACGATTACAAAGGCAGAAAGGCTGCTGCCGACCAGGATATGACCATCGACAAAACCATGCGCATGAAGTTCGATTTGAAAGTGGGTGTGGATTATGAAAAGGATTTCCTCTACAACCGACTCAATGCGGAGCAGAAAAAGGTTTTCAAGGCCTATTACGACAAAGTATCCAAAGAAGTAACGGATAAAAACCTGAGCGGGAAGGCATTGGTAGAGTGGAAGTTCCAGCGTTACCTGCGCGATTACTTCTCGACTGCCAATTCCCTGGACCGGAACATTGGCAAGCTCCTCGATTACCTGGATAAAAGCGGTTTGTCCAAAAATACGGTCGTGATTTATGCCTCCGACCAGGGCTTTTACCTCGGCGAGCACGGCTGGTTCGACAAGCGGTTTATTTATGAAGAATCACTGAAAACGCCGTTTGTGATCCGCTATCCGGGCGTAATCAAGCCGGGTACGAAAGTGAACGACCTCGTTGTGAATATCGACTGGGCGCCGACGGTACTGAATATCGCGGGTGTGAAAACGCCAGCCGATATGCAGGGCAAATCGTTCCTGCCTTTGCTGAAAGGCCCCCAAGTTGCCGCGAAGACACCTTGGAGAAAAGAAGCATATTACCATTATTACGAATTCCCGCAGCCGCACCACGTATATCCACATTTCGGATTGAGAACGAACCGTTATAAGCTGGTCTATTTCTATAATGGTGCCGATTCGTGGGAGTTGTATGATTTGCAGAAAGACCCGAAAGAGGTTTCCAATATATACGGAGCAAAAGGAACAGAAAAGCTCGCCGCTGATCTCAAAATCAAGCTGAAAGCTTTGATGGACGAATATAAGGACGACGAGGCACTGAAAATCCTCGCGACTGCGAAACCCTGATCAGTGTGGCAGATATCCGAAATCCCGAATACGATGCAATAGTGGTTGGTTCCGGCCCGAACGGGCTTGCAGCCGCTATTACTTTACAGGAATCGGGACTCTCGGTGTTGCTCATCGAAGGGAAGAAGACAATAGGAGGCGGTATGCGCACAGCGGAACTAACGCTACCGGGTTACCGCCACGACATTTGCTCGGCAGTGCATCCAATGGCTTTAATGTCGCCGTTCTTTGAAAGGTTGCCGCTGGCCGATTTTGGATTGGAATTTGTTCAGCCCACGCACGATGCCGCGCACCCGCTGGATGGTGGTCGCGTGGCGGTACTGGACCGGTCTGTGGAGTCGACCGCCCTGCAACTGGGTGCGGATGGAGATACCTATCGCAACTGGATGGGTAGTTTGCTGGAATCCGTTCCCAGGCTGCTGCCCGATTTGCTCGGTCCATTACAATGGCCGGGAGAACCTTTCCGGCTCGCGGGCTTCGGGTTGCAGGCACTGCCACCCGCCACCTGGACGGCCGGAAAATTTAAAACAGCGGAGGGACGGGCATTGTGGGCCGGAATGGCCGCGCATTCGATCCAGCCGCTGAGCAATATCGCGACATCGGCCTTCGGTATTATGCTCATGGCGGCGGCGCACATTAAAGGATGGGTGATCCCGGTGGGCGGCAGCCAGCGCATTGCGGATGCATTGGTGGCTTATTACCAATCGCTCGGAGGTAAGATCCAGACGGGCTGGATGGTCGGCTCGGTGAACGAACTGCCTTCCGCCAAAGCGATTTTAATGGATGTGACGCCAAAACAGCTCGTGCGCATTGCTGGCGATCGGCTGAGTTCTTCCTACAAAAGACGTTTGGAAGCCTACCGGCAGGGACCGGGGATTTTCAAGGTCGACTGGGCACTGGATGAGCCGATCCCGTTTCAGCGCGAAGAATGCCGGGGAGCGGGTACGGTGCATTTGGGCAACACATTCGAAGAGATCGTGCGGTACGAACGGAATGTGGGGAATGGAAAGCGGGGCGAGAAACCCTTTGCATTGGTAGCGCAGCAAAGCCTTTTCGACAAAACCCGGGCACCCGAGGGCAAGCATACGGCATGGGCCTATTGCCACGTGCCGAATGGCGACGACCGCGACATGACCGACGCCCTCGAAAGCCAGATCGAGCGGTATGCACCGGGTTTCCGGGATGTGATCAAGGCCAAACACATTACGAATGCGAGCGCATTTGAACAATATAACCCCAACTACATCGGGGGCGATATCAATGGTGGTATTCAGGATGTGTGGCAGCTGTATTCGCGGCCGGTGCTGAGCATTTCGCCTTACCGGACGTCAGCAAAGGGCATTTACATCTGTTCGTCGTCCACACCTCCGGGCGGGGGCGTACATGGGATGTGCGGGTACCACGCGGCGCGGCAGGCGTTGAAGGATGTTTTTAAAGTGAGTTAAAAAAAGCGTAATCGAGTTTTCAGGAATATGGAGTTTTCAATGAAAGGATTTTGCGGGTTGGCGGGCATATTAGCCGTGACTTTATGGAGCTGCGGAAGCAAACAAACCGCCGAGGAGAAACGCAAAGCCGACAGCCTCGCGGCCTGCATTGCCGACGGCATGCCGTCACGCGCATCCGCGATCCGTAATGCAAGCCTGGTGACGGAAGGTGCCGGCGACAGTACAGGAATGGTGTGGATACCCGGCGGCAAGTTCCTGATGGGCGCCGACGAGTTCCCCGACTCCCGTCCGATGCACGAAGTGACCGTGAATGGCTATTATATCGATGCCCACGAAGTGACTAATGCCGAATTTGCGGCGTTCGTGAAAGCAACCAATTACAAAACCGTTGCCGAACGCCCATTGAACCCGGCCGATTACCCCGGAGTACCAGCCGACAAGCTCGTTCCCGGCTCGGCGGTGTTCACGCCTACGCCTGCACGCGTGAGCCTCGATAACCCCCTGCAATGGTGGAATTACGTGCCGGGCGCCAACTGGGCGCATCCGGAAGGTCCATCGAGTTCGACCAAAGGCCGTGAAAACTACCCGGTCGTGCATGTGTCGTACGAGGATGCCGCCGCTTATGCGAAATGGGCTGGCAAAAGGCTTCCTACCGAGGCAGAATGGGAGTTTGCGGCACAAGGAGGGAAAGGGAACCATACCTATTATTGGGGTGACCAGCTGAAACCGGGCGGGAAATGGGTGGCCAACATTTACCAGGGCAGCTTCCCTGACAGGAATACCAAAGAGGATGGCTATCTTACCGCCGCACCGATCAAATCTTTCCCAGCCAATCCCTATGGGTTGTATGATATGGATGGAAACGTGTGGGAATGGTGCGAGGACCTTTATCGTCCGGATTACTACCAGAAAAGCCCCGCTGCGAACCCCAAAGGACCTTCGGATAGCTATGATCCCGACGAGCCGGGCGCTGTGAAACGCGTTCAGCGCGGGGGCTCTTTCCTTTGCAGCGACGACTATTGCATTCGCTACAAAGCCGGCAGCCGTGGCAAAGGAGAAGTGACCAGCGGGAGCAACAATCTCGGTTTCCGGTGTGTAATGGACAAAAAATAATATGATTACCAAATCGATACTATTATGAGTGTGCGCTTTCTGACCGTACCGGGGCTGGCGAGCTCAGGCCCGCAGCATTGGCAGACTATCTGGGAAGAGCAATATCCCGACCGTTTCGACCGCGTGCAGCAGGCAAACTGGGACTGGCCCGTGAAGCAGGACTGGGTGGCTCAGCTGCAAAAGCAGATCAGCGAGCTGACCGAACCGACCATTCTCATTGCGCACAGCCTGGGATGCATTACCGTGGCGCATTGGGCACAGGAGCACAGTTCCGAGCTGATCAAAGGTGCATTGCTGGTGGCCCCGGCGGATGCGGAGCTTTCCAAACGGTTGAATTTTGTGGTTGGCTTTACGCCCATACCTGTGCGTACGATCCCTTTCAAAACGATTGTGGTAGCGAGTACGAACGACATTTATGCTACCATCGGCCGATCGAAAGTGTTTGCCGCCAACTGGGGAAGCGATTTTGTGAATGTGGGTAAAAAGGGTCATATCAATGCCGTGTCGGGGTTGGAAGATTGGGTCGATGGCAAGAAGATATTGGAGCAGTTCGAAGGGGTGAAATTGCTGGAAGGCGAAGCAACGCGCTCCTGACAACCGACGTATGGGATTGTTAAAGCCTGTTAATGATTTGTTAAGTGCTTTTTATTCTTTATATCTTTCAAAACAATTCTTCTACACTTTAAACGATTGAAATTATTATGAAAAGAATGTTTGTACTCGCAGCAGCTGGTTTGCTTTTCAATGTTGCGGCTATTGCCAACGGTCCTGGAAAGAATGCTGCCGACAAAACGCTGAAGGTGGATCCCAAAGCAAGTACCATCAACTGGGGCGCTAAGAAAGTAACAGGAACACACGCGGGAACTGTACCTCTGGAAAGCGGTACGCTCGTGGTGGATAACGACAAGCTCAAAGGAGGAAGTTTTGTAGCCGATATCAAATCCCTGGTGGTAACCGACGTAACCGACAAGGAAATGAATGGTAAACTGACCAATCACCTCAAAAGCGATGACTTTTTCTCGGTAGAAAAACATCCGCAGGCGAAACTGGTGATTTCTTCTGTAACACCGAAGGGCGGCAATGCCTACGACGTAACCGGCAAGCTGACAATCAAAGGAATCACACAGGATGTGAAATTCCCTGCGACTATAACAGCTGATGCCAAGAAGGTAACTGCTAATGCAAAAGTGGCTATCGACCGTACCAAATACGACATCAAATTCCGTTCGACCAACTTCTTCGAAAACCTTGGAGACAAGGCGATCGACAACGACTTTACACTCGATGTGAGCCTGGTAGCGAACAAATAATCAGCGAATATTTAGAAGATATAAAATCCGGTCTGAGCAATCAGGTCGGATTTTTTTGTGTGGTGGAGAATGCCTTGCCACGAAGATTCTATCAATGCGTAAATAATCTATATTTGAAACCATGATTTGATAACTGATAGAAAATCTATGAAAAATTTCATCGCGGGCCTCGCTATATGCACATCGATCTTCACCGGACAAGCATTTGCCCAAACTGAAAACAAGTTGCCCGAATGGGCATTCGGCGGTTTTAAACGGCCTGCCGGTGTGAACCCGGTCATTTCCCCCGACAGTACTTCCCGGTTTTTCTGCCCCATGAACAAGCGGCGCGTCGACTGGGAATCGAACGATACTTTTAACCCAGCCGCGACCATGAAAAACGGCAAGATCGTGGTGCTGTACCGCGCCGAAGACAAGGCCGGCAAGGCGATCGGCATGCGCACCTCGCGCCTGGGTTACGCCGAGAGCGAAGACGGGATCCGCTTCAAAAGGAGGAAGGAGCCCGTGCTATTCCCTGCTGAGGATAGCCAGAAAGCCAACGAATGGCCCGGCGGCTGCGAAGACCCGCGTGTGGCAGTAACCGAGGATGGCCTGTACGTAGTTGTTTACACGCAATGGAACAAAGACAAGGCGCGGCTGGGAGTAGCCACCTCCCGGGATTTGCTCAGATGGGAAAAATACGGTCCGGTTTTCAGGGAAGCTTATCATGGTAAATTCAATAATATATGGACAAAATCGGGCTCCATTGTGACCAAATTGGTGGGAGATAAGCAGGTGATCGCAAAAATCAATGGAAAATACTGGCTCTATTTCGGCGAAGCCAACGTCAATATCGCTACCTCCACAGACCTCATCAACTGGGAACCGGTGGTGGATAGCAAGGGCGAACTGGTCAATCTGATCTCTCCCCGAAAAGGCTATTTCGACAGTAACCTCACCGAATGCGGTCCGCCGGCCATTCTCACAGACAATGGCATTGTATTACTTTACAATGGCAAGAACGACAAAGGCGAAGACGGCGACAAGCGCTTCACGCCCAATAGCTACTGCGCCGGACAGGTGTTGTTTGATAAAAACGATCCCACCAAAGTTCTTGCCCGCCTCGATACCCCCTTCTTCCGCCCGATGGAGCCGTTTGAAAAGAGCGGGCAATATGTAGCAGGAACCGTTTTCATCGAAGGAATGGTGTATCATAAGAAAAAATGGCTGCTCTACTACGGCTGCGCCGATTCGCGTGTAGGGGTGGCTGTTTACGATCCCGCGCAAAAAGTACCGGGTGATCCGTTGCCATAGCAGGTTAGTACAGGATAGTGTACCAGATATTTTTAGGAATTTTTGGATATTAATTTCTGCTTTTTTAAGAGAAGTTAATGTCCAAATTGCCCTTGCAATAAGGGAAATCAGTTGTTCAGGAGTCACTAAACCTATAAATGCGATCAAAATGAGTTTCAGATTTATTAAGGCCGGAATGCTCATGGCCGCCGTGATGACCCTCACCAGCCAGGTCGACACTTTTGCCCAAAAAAGTGAAAAAGGCTTCAAATCCATCTTCGATGGGAAAACACTCAAAGGCTGGGACGGCGATCCGAAATACTGGCGCGTTGAAAACGGCTCGCTCGTCGGCGAAATCACTCCTGAAACACTTTTGAAAACCAACTCATTTATTATTTGGCGCGGAGGTGAACCTGGCGATTTTGAGCTGAAAGGTTCCTTCAAGATTGCAACAGCAGGCAATTCGGGTATCAACTACCGCAGCGAGCAACTTACCGACGTCCCTTTCGCACTGAAAGGCTACCAGGCCGATATCGATGGTAAAAACAACTACACCGGCCAGAATTACGAAGAACGCAAACGCACCACTTTGGCCTACCGCGGCCAGAAAACGGTCATTAAAGAATACACTGGCGAAAAAACACCGGAAGGGGTGCGCAAAAATGTATCCAAGAACGCCTGGACCGGTTTTGAAGTGGTAGGGTCCCTCGGTTCTTCCGATTCTTTGAAGACATTGATCAAAAGCGAAGACTGGAATACATTCCACCTCATTGTGAAGGGAAATCACCTGCAGCACTACATCAATGGCGTCCTGATGAGCGATGTTACCGACAACGACACGGTAAATGGCGCCAAAAAAGGCCTTTTAGGGGTACAGGTACACGTAGGCCCGCCTATGAAAGTGGAATACAAGGACCTGCGCATCAAACAATACTAGTTCACCAAACATCGGCGGTCGGCGGTCGGCCGTCCGCTTAATGCCCATTATGAATAAAATCGGATTTAATGTGCTGGCCTGGACGGCGGCAGTTTCGGACGACTTGTTTCCGATCATCGAAAGACTGAAAACGATTGGATACGACGGTGTCGAGTTCTATTTAGGCCCCCAGGAAGCTACGGCTTACCAGCGGATGGGCAGTTTTGTAAAAGACCTTGGCCTCGAAACCACGGCGGTAATGACGCTCGGTGCCGACGAAAACCCGGTGAATGAATCCGCCGAAGTACGCGGAAGGGCATTGGACAAAATCAAATGGGCCGTGGATCGTGCGTATGACCTCAATTCGAAAGTCATTTGCGGGCCGTTCCACTCGGCGCATACCGTTTTCGTGAACCGTCCGGCCGACGACCGCGAATACGCATTGGCAGGGGAGGTATTGCATGCAGCTGCCGACTATGCCGCGCAAGCCAATATCACATTTGCATTAGAAGCACTTAACCGATTCGAATGCTACCTGTGCAATACGATGGAGCAGCTGCTCAAACTCGTCAAAGCGGCCGATCACCCGAATGTACGTGCGATGTTTGATACGCACCATTCCAATATCGAGGAGAAAAGTTACCTGGGTGCGTTGCAGACCATCGCACCCGTGCTCGCACACGTGCACATCAGCGAGAACGACCGCGGTACGCCGGGAACGGGCCAGGTAAAGTGGGACGATGCCTTCGCCGCATTGGCGGCCATCAAATACGATGGCTGGCTGACGATCGAGGCATTCTCGCGTAACGATCCCGGTTTTGCGAATGCGATCGGCGTTTGGCGGGAGTTCAACGAGCCGTGGGACATTGCCGAAAACGGCTACAAGTTTATCCGCGAAATGAGCCTGAAACACGGCCTCTGATCAATCCACCTTTTTCAGTCCGCGTTTATGAAAAATCTTTTGAAATCAATGCTGGCGATCGGCATTGCGCTGATCACTTTCGGCTCCAAAGCACAGGACGATCCTGCGAAACACCGCGTCGTGTACAAGGGCGACAAGGGGCCGGGTGTGGGTAAGAATATTGTTTTTATTGCCACCGACCACGAGTACCGCGGCGAGGAATCGCTGCCCGCACTGGCGCGCATTATGGCCAAGCGTTACGGGTTCACATGTACGGTCGTGTATGCGCTCGACTCCAACGGCTACATTTACCCCGGCAGTTCGAATGTGAAAGGCCTGGATGTGCTCGATAAAGCCGACCTGATGGTGCTTTTCATGCGTTTCGCGCATTTCAAGGACCAGGAAATGCAGCATTTCGAGAAATACCTCAAACGCGGCGGGCCTATCGTGGCATTCCGGACTTCGACCCACGCATTTGATATTAAAAATGACCCGAAATGGGAGCATTATACCTGGAACTACAAAGGCCCTAAAACAGCCTGGAAAGATGGTTTCGGCGAGTATATCCTGGGTGAAACCTGGGTATCCCATTACGGAACGAACCACAAGCAATCTTCCAGAATCGTCATCGACGAGGCGCAAAAGAACCACCCGATTATGCGGGGCGTAAAAGATATGTGGGTTCAATCGGGCGGCTATACCGCTGCTCCCAAAGGAACTGTACTCGCAAAAGGCCAGGTGCTGAATGGTATGACGGCCGATTCACCTGCTGATCCGACGAAAGAGTTGCTGCCCGTTGCGTGGATCCGCGACTATCAGATGGAGGGCGGCAAGAAAGGCCGTGCATTCACCACAACGCATGGTGCTTCCGAGGATTTGCTCAATGAAGGTTTCAGAAGAATGGTCGTGAATGCGATGTTCTGGGGTTTGGGGCTTGAAAGCGCTATTAAACCGACCAACGACATTGCCTTCGTAGGACCCTACAAACCTACCACGTTCAATTTCAGCGGCTATAAAGCGAATGTGAAACCGTCTGATCTGGCCGGCTGGGATTCGCTGATCATGCCGGGCGAGGTCGTTAAGAAGAAGAAGTCGAAGTGATTTTTATATAATTGAAAATAAACTTTTTAATGTCTCAGCAACTTCCATTTCGCTTTGGATCAGAGGTTTACACCTGGTTCATGAGCAACAGCGGCCAAACACACCAGGGCCGGTTAGGACACATGATCGAAGTCATCGCGAAAGCGGGTTTTACCGGGATCCAGCCAATTTTCACCTGGATGGGTGATCTCCAAGATCCCGATAAACTCGAAGCCAAGCTCAAAGAGCAGGGCATAGAGCTCGCCGCATTGGCGCTTGCACTGGACTGGAACGAAGCCGAAGAGACAGAACGCGAACGCGAAGTGGCCGACCACGCCATTCGTGTGGCGCAGCGCTTCCCGGGCGCGGTACTCAACACCGTGCAAATCCCGACGGGCAGACATAACATCGAGGAACGCCAGAAGCGCCTCGTCAATATCGTCAACACGGTTTCGCGCCGCGCGGCTGAGAAGGGTGTGCCTTGCAGCTACCATCCCAACTCCCCGCATTCGTCGATCATCCGCACCGAGGAAGATTACAAAATCGTACTCGAAGGCCTGGACGCGTCCGTGACCGGTTGGACGCCTGATGTTGGCCACATCATCAACGGTGGCATGGATCCGCTCGCGAAAATGAAGGAATACCAGTCGCTGATCAACCACGTGCATTACAAGGACTGGGACGGCAATCCTGAATTCACCTTGATGGGTAAAGGCAAAGTAGATCTGCTAGGCGTAACTCAATGGCTCAAAGACATTAATTATAAAGGCTGGATCATCTGCGAAGACGAAGGCGAAGAAGCCCTCTCAGAACCCGATTTCGTGACATTACACGACGGGAAGTGGATTCAGGAGGATTTGATTCCGGCGTTGAAGTGATGATGACCGCCGACGGCCGACCGCGGACTGCCGATGGGTTGGACGGTAAAGAGACTGTATAAAAGATTAAAGAAATTGACCACCGCCGGCCGACCGCGGACAGCCGATGGGGGGTAATGTAAAGAGCCCGTTCAAAGAATTAAGCAATAAACAATCGGCGGTCGGCCGTCAGCGGTCGTCGGTCAGCAAACAAACGAAGCATTCCAGTAACATGCCAACCATCAAAACCAACGGTATCAACTTTTACTACGAAGAACGCGGTTCCGGGGAGCCTTTGCTGCTCATTATGGGCATTACTGCGCCCGGAGCGGTGTGGAATGTGCATGTAGCCGACTGGAAACACCATTTCCGGTGCATTATCGGCGATAACCGCGGCGTAGGGCTTACCGACAAACCTGCCGGACCGTATTCGACCGAGCAAATGGCGGATGATTACGCCGGCTTGCTGGATTCGCTCGGTTTGGAGAATGTCAATGTGGTTGGTTGTTCGATGGGCAGTACCATTGCCCAGCAGCTCGCGATCCGGCATCCGAAAAAGGTGAAATCGCTGGTGCTAATGTGTCCGTGGGCGCGTTGTGATAACTACGCCAAGGGCCTTTTTCAGCACATTATGAATGCGAAGGCCCGTTTCCGGCCGGAGGAATTCAGTTTGTACATCCAATTGCTGATTTTTTCGAAATCGTCGTGGGACGATGCAAAACAGCACGAAGATCTGGAAAATGGCAGGCGGATCGACGCATTCAATCCGTTTCCACAGCCGCTGCACGGATTGGAAGGGCAGGCTGCTGCCTGCATTAATCACAATGCATTACCCGATCTCGGCAAGATCAGTGTGCCTACATTGGTGATAGGAGGCAGGGAGGATATTTTCACGCCGGTATGGATGGCCGAAGAGGTCGCCAACGGCATTCCGGGCGCCGAACTCTTTTTGTACGATAAGCTAGGACATGCATTCCATTTTGAAAATACAGAGGATTTCAATGCGCGTGTAAGAAACTGGCTGGCAGCCGTCCCGGTAGCCTGATTCCGCATTTTTGGAGTTAAAAGCATTAAAATGAGGCATTTTGCGCCTTTTTCAGGTTTAGATAATTACGAGTTTAATTAAGATATAATGGAGACCGGCAATTCGAAACGGACCGAACAACAGGCCACAGACTGGAAAACAAAAGTGTCGAACCACGTTCAGGTGGGAGGCATTGAAACCTCCGTGCTGGATAATGGTGCCGGGCGTGGTACCCGCATTGCGTGGATCAACACAGGCGGTGGTTTGCGCTTTAAAGTCGTGATAGACCGGGCGATGGATATTGCCGAGGCTTTTTACAATGAGCACAGTCTGGCGTGGATCAGCCACGGTGGCGTTACTTCCCCGCAGCCATTCTCGGATAAAGGCATCGACTGGCTCCGCACATTCGGCGGCGGCTTGCTCACTACCTGCGGCCTCTCGCATGCGGGCGGGCCCGAGTCGGACAGCTTCGGCGACCGCGGTCTGCATGGGTTAATCGGTAACCAGCCTGCGGAAATCGTTTCGATCATTCAACCCGACCTGCGCGCCGGTAAATACGAGATGAGCATTACCGGTATTATCCGCGAAACACGGCCATTCGGCCCCAGTTTGGAATTAAAAAGAACCATTTCGGCGACTTTGGGAGAAGCAAAACTGCGCATTCATGATGAGGTGATTAATAAAGCCAATACTGCTGCACCGCATATGCTGCTGTACCATTTCAACTTCGGCTGGCCGATCGTCGATGAGGGCACCGACATTCTGTGGAATGGCCAATGGCGTCCGCGGTTCGAGGAGAATGCGAAGATTTTCAAGGAAGGTAATGCATTCAAAAAGGCCCCGGCGCCGCTGGAAAGCCACTTGGGGAGCGGAGAAGAAGTAGCACTGATCGACGTGGACGCGGACATTTTCGGGGATAGCATTTGCGGTTTGCATAACGAGAAACTGGGTCTGGCCGTCGCATTGAAATTTAAAAAGGAGCAATTACCCTGGCTCGCCAACTGGCAGCATTGGGGCAAAGGCGAATATGTGACCGGCATCGAGCCGAGTACGCACCCGCTGTCGGGGCAGGCAAAGGCGCGCGAAGACGGAACTTTGATTTTCCTTCAACCGGAGGAAACCAAAGAATATGACCTCGAATTGAGCGTATTGACGGCGAAAGAGGAGATCGAAGAATTTGAATTAAAGGTGAATGTATCGTAGGAAAAAACGATTCTTGCGGTGCGCTGGACCAGGCAAAATCGTCAAGGTGCAGTGCACCGCAAGATTTGTAACGAAAATAACCGGTGCGACGCACCACCATATTTATAACCAAAACCAATTCTTTAATACAAAAACAATGGGACTTTCAAGTATAGCTGAGAAGGCGTTGGAGCAGGGGAGGGGAATTTTGCGCTTAGCACCGACATGGGTGCCGCGTTCATTTTGCGTTCCCGGCCGCAGGATCAAATTGCACCCCGACGATTACTACATACTGGGTGGAGAGCGCGGCGGTATCGATGAGCGTTGGTTGTCATCTACAACTCCTGCGGAAAATGGACCGCTTACAGGCGAAAATGAAGGTTTGAGCCAAATCGTTTTGGAAGATGAGTCAGGGGTTCAAAAAGTGACATTGCGGGACGCGGTAGCAGAGTTGAAAGGTCAGATCATAGGCGACAGACTTTGGGATCAATACAAGAGCTGGCCTATGTACTCCAAGTTTTTTGACAATATGGGGCCGCTTCCGCATCATATTCACCACAGAGATGAGCACGCCGCCATGGTGGGCCAGAATGGAAAGCCGGAAGCCTACTATTTCCCGCCGCAATTGAACAACCACGGTGGTGATTTTCCATATACATTCATTGGTATTGCTCCCGGTACGACCAAAGAGCAGATCAAAGAATGTCTGATGAACTTCACCAAGGGCGATAATAAGATTACCAATTACTCCCAGGCGTTCCGTCTGGAGCCAGGAACAGGCTGGGATGTGCCTCCCGGCATGTTGCACGCGCCAGGCAGCTTGTGTACCTATGAGCCGCAAAAAGCATCAGATATTTTTGCGATGTACCAATCTCTTGTTAACGAGGCGGTTATTCCGGAGGAATTGCTTTGGAAAGGAACGCCGAAAGACAGAATCGGCGACTATGACTTGCTGATGGAAGTGATCGACTGGGATTTGAATGTGAATCCTAATTTGATGGAAAAACATTTCATGCGCCCGAAACCGGTAAAAGATGTTGCTGAAATGGCGGCAGAAGGATACAGCGAAAACTGGATTTGCTACAAAAACGAGGCTTACAGCGCCAAGGAATTGACGGTTTTCCCAGGTCAGACTGTAACCATTAAAGATGGTGGCGCATACGGAATGATTGTGATGCAGGGCCACGGCAAATTCGGTGTGTGGGATATCGAAACCCCTGCATTGATCCGCTACGGACAGCTCACCAACGATGAGTATTTTGTAACTGAAAAAGCGGCGACCGAAGGGGTAGTAATCAGCAACCCGTCGAAAACCGATCCGATCGTGATCCTGAAACACTTCGGTCCAGGTAACCCTGATTTGATATTGTAAAAAATCTAAAATTCTTAAACCATGCCTGAAAATAATTTCCCCAAGCTTCACAACGCCACATGGCCTGGCATCGTGGGCAAAGGTTCTGATTCAGAGCCGATCATTCCTTTTGATACACTTTTGGAAAAAACCGCTGCTGCGGAAGTGGATGGTGTGAAATTCGACGGTGTCGACATCGGCCTTTTCGATGAGCACATCGGTGAATACCTGAACGGTGCAGATGGCGGCAAGCGCCTGGCTGATAAGCTGGCAGGTTATAATCTTGAAGCAGGCAGCCTCGTAGCCAATGTATGGGCAGGTTCGGCCATGGGTAGCAAGGATGCCCGCGATACATTTGTGGAGCAGGTACGCAAGGCATGTGAATTCGGCAAGCAATTGCGTGATGCGGGTATCCGCCATGGTGGTGTGATCCGGATCGATTCGGCAGCTTCGCCGGAAGCGTGGTCGGCTGATCCGAAAGGCAATACCAAACAAATTGCCGAGACTTTCAGACGTGCTGCTGACGTCGCCGCCGATTTCGGTGAAAGACTGGCTGCCGAAGGTGAGATTTGCTGGGGCGGTATGCACAGCTGGAAAGCGATGATCGATACGCTCGAAGCGACCGATCGTCCTAATGTAGGTTTCCAGGCTGATATGTCGCATACATTCCTGTATTTGCTGGGCTACAATGCGCCGGAAGACCGCATTCTGCCAGCCGATTTCCAATGGGACGACCGCGCGACTTTGGATGAAGCTTTCAAGAAAATGACCGCCGCGCTGCGCCCCTGGACCATCGATTTCCACGTAGCACAAAATGACGGAACCGTTCACGGAACTGGTTCACACGATAAAACCGGTCGTCACTGCCTTGCAACTGATCCTAATGGCAAGCTCGATATCGTACATCATGCCGGCTTCTGGCTGCGTGACGAAAAAGGTGAGCTTACGAGAGCATTCCGTCACATCTGCTGGGACGGCTGTATGTTCCCGAACGAGGTAATGTACAAGCAGCAAACCTGGAACGATATCCTCGCAGCGCTCGTGAAAGTGCGCAATGCGCATGGGTGGGTGGCGTAATGACCGCTGACCACCGACGGCCGACGGCCGATCGCTTATGTTGGCAGCATAGTATTAACTGCTACCAAGCTAACAATACCGCGATCGGCGGTCGGTAGTCAGCCGTCGGTGGCCAAAAAATATTCCAAAAACCTAAGGCTCGAAGCAATTCGCGGCGAGCCCCAACCAACAAAACCTTATGTCAGAAAAAAAGCAAGTTCGCGTCGCCCTGATCGGTTCCGGTTTGATGGGCCGTACGCATACCAATGGTTATAAAAGAATCGGGGACTTTTTCCCTGAGCTCGAATACCGCCCGGTGCTGGCGGCTGTTTGCTCCCGCAACGAGGAGAAAGTGAAGGCTTTCGCCGAGCAGTGGGGCTACGAGTCGTACGAAACCGACTGGCGTAAAATCATCGAACGCGACGATATCGATGCGGTGGATATTTGTACACCCAACGATACGCACGCTGAGATCGCATTGGCAGCTGCTGCAAAAGGCAAAATGATCCTTTGCGAAAAGCCCCTCGCACGTACGCTTGCGGAGGCGAAAACGATGGTGGATGCCATTGAAGCTGCCGGTGTGAAAAACACGGTTTGGTACAACTACCGTCGCGTGCCTGCTGTGACTTTGGCGAAACAAATCGTGGATTCAGGTAAGCTGGGCCGTATTTTCCATTACCGTGCCAACTTCCTCCAGGACTGGACGATCAGTCCGGATGTACCACAGGGTGGAACCGCTACCTGGCGCCTCGACGTAGACGCTGCGGGTTCGGGCGTAACCGGCGACTTGCTCGCGCACTGTATCGACACCGCGATGTGGATCAATGGCGGCATTAAGGATGTGTCGGCCGTGGCTGAGACATTCATCAAAGAGCGCAAGCATGCTGGTACCGGCGAAGTGCAAAAAGTGGGTATCGACGACGCTTGTATCTTCCACTGCCATTTCGATAACGGCTCACTGGGCCTCTTCGAGTCTACCCGTTATGCTCGCGGGCACAAGGCGCTTTATACTTTTGAAATCAACGGCGAGCATGCTTCCATTCGTTGGGACCTGCATGATCTGAACCGTCTGGAATACTTCGACCACAGCGACGATTCGATCGTTCGCGGATGGCGTTCGATTCTGGTAACCGACGGCGACCAGCCCTATATGAAGCGCTGGTGGATCCCCGGAACCAGCATTGGATACGAGCATTCGTTCGTACACCAGGCGGCGGATTTCTTCGAAAGCCTGCAAACCGGCAAACCTTGCTCACCGACTTTCCGCGATGCCTACGAAACGCAGAAAGTATGCGAAGCGGTGCTGGAATCGGCAGCTTCCAAAAGCTGGAAAGATACCGGCGTACATTGGGAAGGTTAATCCAATAATGCATTTATAATCTGAGGCTTTAACCGGATCCTGCGTAGTGGGTGAGGTTAAAGCCTCAGTTTCGATACTGCTATGTCCGATTATATTCTGAGGGTTAAGGGAATTTCCAAGTCGTTCTCCGGCGTCAAAGCGCTGGACAATATTCATTTTGACCTCAAAAAAGGCGAAGTGCATGCCTTAATGGGTGAAAATGGGGCTGGGAAATCGACTTTCATGAAAATCCTGATCGGGCTTGTCGTGCCGGATTCCGGGGAGGTTTTGCTGGAAGGTGAGAACCTGAGCGGGAGCCACGTGACTGAAACCTTGAAAAAGGGCATTTCCATGATCCACCAGGAAATTCTCATCATTCCCGAACTGACCGTAGCGCAGAATATATTCCTGGGACGAGAGCGGGAGGTTTCCGGCAAAGGAGGGATTCTTTCCGGTTGGCTGAACGACTCGGAGATCAACCGGCAGGCCGCTGCATTGCTGGATCGGATGGGCGTCAATATCGCTCCGAAGGCGAAGATGAAACACCTCAGCGTGGCGCAAATGCAAATGGTCGAGATTGCGAAGGCTATTTCGAACAATGCGAAGGTGATCATCATGGACGAGCCGACTTCGGCGATTTCGGAGAAGGAAGTGGCGACATTATTCCAGATCATCCGCGATCTGAAAGCGCAGGGCGTAAGCATTATCTATATTTCCCACAAAATGGACGAGATATTCCAGATTTCTGACACTATAACGGTGCTTCGAGACGGGAAATATATTGGTACAAAACGCGCTGCCGAGCTCGATCAGAATGCATTGATCGCCATGATGGTCGGGCGGGAAATAGACCAGATGTTTCCCGAAGCGACGCAGCCGGTCGGACACGAATTGCTTTCGGTGAAGAACCTGGGCAGAGCGGGCAAGTTTGCCAATATCACTTTCAATGTAAAATCCGGCGAAATACTGGGATTGGCAGGCCTAATGGGCGCCGGGAGGACTGAAATAGCCAGGGCTATTTTTGGTTTGGATCACTGGGATGAAGGAGAAATCAGCATCAAACAAACACCGATTCGCGCGCGTACACCACGCGAGGCGATCGACCGGGGAATCGGGTATGTAAGTGAGGATAGAAAGGGGTTGGGGTTTATTCCGAGAATGTCGGTCAAGGATAATATCACGCTTTCGAGCATGAACAATCACCGCAAAGGCGGCTTTATCAACACACACAGCGAACAGTCGGTTACTGAGCAAATGATCGCCGATTTAAAGATCAAAACAGCAGGTACGGGCCAGCATGTCACCTATTTAAGTGGGGGAAACCAGCAGAAAGTCGTCATCGGCAGAGTACTGCTTGCTTCACCCGAGATTATCATGCTCGACGAGCCGACGCGCGGCGTCGACGTCGGAGCAAAATTTGAGATTTACAAACTGATCCGCAGCCTCGCCGACCGGGGCATGGCGATCATCATGATATCATCCGAACTACCGGAAATCCTGGGACTCAGCGACCGGATACTGGTATTGTCCAAAGGCAAACAAACCGCGCTGCTTTCCAAAGCGGAAGCGACGCAGGAGTTGATTATGCGGTATGCGGTGGCGTGAGAAATGCTGACCGTCGACCGCCGACCGCCGACCGCCGATTATGAGTAACAAAGAAATACGAATTGCAATTTAAAGAAGCTTGCGGCGGTCAGCGGTCGGCCGTCGGCGGTCAAACAGAACTATGTTCCAAGACCTAACAAACGAATGAACAGATTCTCCAAATTCGGCCAGTACGGCATCTTCCTCGCATTTGCATTGATATGCCTGGTGCTGGCATTGAGTACGCCCAAGTTTTTTACGATTTCCAATCTGCTGATTATCGGGAACCAGGTATCGATCAATGCATTGCTGGCATTCGGGGTCACTTTTGTGATCATTACCGGCGGTATCGACCTGTCGCTGGGTTCGATGGTGGCGGTAACGGGCGTGGCGGCTGCGAGTTTTGCACATCCTGATACTTATCCGCTGGTGGTGCCATTGCTGGTTGGTTTGGGCGCAGGTTCGGCTATGGGCGCTTTTAATGGTTTGGTGATTACGAAGAGCAAAGTGCCGCCATTTATTGTCACGCTGGGAACGATGACGATCGGGCGCGGACTTGCATTGATCCTTAGTAAAGGACGACCGGTTTCAAATCTTTCGGACGAGTTCAATTTCATCGGCGGAGGGAATATTGCTGGTATTCCGTTTCCTATTATCATTCTGCTGATCGCATTCGCCGTTTGCTCGGTAGTTCTGAACAAAACCATTCTCGGGCGCTACATGTACGCGGTCGGGGGCAACGAGCCTGCCGCGCGTGCGTCGGGCATACGCGTGAGTCGTGTAAAAATGTGGGTATATACCATTTGCGGGTTGCTTTCTGCATTGGGCGGTATCTTGCTGACGTCGCGCATCACCACCGGGCAGCCTAATGCGGGAGCAGGTTTCGAGCTCGATGCGATCGCCGCCGCAATTATCGGCGGCACGAGCACTTCGGGCGGCACGGGAACCATGACCGGCACGCTGATCGGCGCGTTGCTGATTGGCGTGATCAGCAATAGTCTCGATCTGCTGAATGTGACTTCTTACTATCAGCAGGTCGTGATGGGGGTGATTATCATCGGCGCCGTGGTGCTCGATGGTGTGGGGAAGAAGGATTGATTTATGGAGAAAGGAGGATGGAGGAAAGGGAAGAGGGGAGTCGATTTTGAAATACTAGAACACAAATGGCCGATAGCCGAAAGTCAATAATCTATGAGATACAACGCAATTTTTGCAGCACTTATCGCCGCAACACTTTTGGCAGGCTGTAACCAATCCTCTAATAAGGAATCCGCTGACGGCGGTGGGAAAAAGCTCGTGATCGGGGCTACGATGCTGAGTATGCAAAACGAGTTTATCGTGAATGTGAGCGACGCCATGGAAGCGAAAGCGAAGGAAATGGGCGTGGAGCTGATCACCGTGGACGCTGAGCGTTCGGCATTGAAACAGGTAGAACAGGTGGAGAGTTTTATCGGTCAGGGGGTAGACGCGATCATTATGAACCCTTGTGAAGTGGAAGCGAGTTCACCGGCGATCAAACTGGCCATGGACGCGAAGATTCCCATCATTAATGTCAATTCAGAGACCTCTGCCAAGCCTACGGCATTTGTAGGGTCGGACGATACCGAATCGGCACGCATTGCGATGAGATACATTGCTGAAAAGCTCGGGGGCAAGGGTAATGTGCTGATGATGCACGGTTTCATGGGCCAGGCCGCGCAAATCCGGCGCGATAACGGGGCGAAGGAGATCCTGAAAGCTAATCCAGGTCTCAAACTGCTTGCCGAACAAACCGGTGAATGGGACCGCGCCAAAGGCATGTCGCTTACCGAAAACTGGATACAATCTTACGGCGACAAGATCAACGCCATTTTTGCACAAAACGACGAAATGGGCATGGGGGCCGTGAAAGCGCTGGAAGCTGCGGGTTTGAAAGGGAAGGTGCTGGTGGTAAGCGTGGACGCTATCCCGGACGCATTACAGGCGGTGAAAAAGGGGACATTAGATGCGACGGTTTTCCAGAATGCCAAAGAGCAGGGCGGAAAAGCAATTGAAACGGCAGTGAAGGCGGCTAAGAAAGAGGCGTTTGAGAAGGACGTACTTATTCCTTTTCAGCTGGTGACGAAGGAGAATGTGGGGAATTTTTTGAAATAGGAATCAATGAAATGAAATCACACACATTTGATGATAATGGTTATCTTCTCCCGGACGAGGTTACAGATATTACCTGGGATAATTTTGAAGAGATTTTCATATTCAATCATCAGAGGGCGGAATTGGCGTTAGAGCTGAAAGAATTTGTTTCCACAGTAACCGATTGGAGAACGGACACATTGCAAATCTGGGTTGACGGATCCTTCGTTACGCTCAAACCACATCCGAACGATATCGATCTGATTTGTTTTGTTGATAATGTCTTTTACGAATCTAATCTGACTACTTTAAGCTCGATCAAAGCAGCTTTTTCAAAGCTAGACATCTATTTTATTAAAAACTACCCTAAAGAACATCCCAGATACTTTTTGACTAACTTTGATAAACTTGATTGGTTGCATTTTCTTACTAGAGACCGTCAAAACAGAAGAAAGGGGATCGTTAACTTGTTATTGTCATGAAACCTTTTGAGCAACTTCAGGCCGAAATTCAGACCACGCTGGAGAAAATTGTTCGTGTAAATGCCTCCATTGCCAGGCATGAAGCTCAGGAGCATCCTGATGAACTTGCTGTGGCCCAGTTTGAAGAAATCAAATTGCAATTCACACAACACCTGTTGCAGCTTCTGTCCGAAATGGATATCAAACTTAGAGTCGCTGCATAGGTTATTTAAAGTGTTGTTCAGCTCATTGCCCGTTCCCGGCAAATGTAAAATAATCCCCCCTTAAAAGTAAAACGCCACGCTCCCCGCGCTTTTACCCCCGAATGGCATTTGCCAGTTTTCCTAAAACCAATCAACATCACGAATGAACACTTTCAATATCAACCGCCGTAGTTTCCTCCACGGGGCCACGGCTGCATTGGCACTTTCCACTTTTGGAGCGCAGGGAATGGACCTGATCAATCCGGCTAAAACATGGCGCGTAGGATTAATTGGTACAGGTTGGTACGGTAAAAGTGATCTTTTCAGATTGATTCAGGTGGCGCCTGTGGAGGTGATCGCGCTTTGTGATGTGGATAAAAATCAGTTGAACGAAGCGGGTAATCTGGTGAGCCAGCGGCAAAAATCTGGCAAGACGCCGAAGTTGTACGGCGACTACCAGAAAATGCTTGCGGAAAATGAAATGGATATTGTCCTGATCGGCTCGCCCGACCATTGGCATGCTCTGCAGATGATCGACGCTGTGAAGGCCGGTGCCCACGTGTATGTGCAGAAGCCGATCAGCGTGGACGTATTGGAAGGTGAAGCGATGGTTGCTGCGGCACGCAAATACAAAAAAGTAGTGCAAGTAGGAACGCAACGCAAAAGCACGCCACATTTGATCGATGCCAAGAAGAATATCGTCGATGCAGGCTTGTTGGGCAAGATTTCGCATGTTGAAATGTGCTGCTATTACCACATGCGGGCAAATGGGAACCCGCCGGTGGAGGCCGTGCCCGATTATCTCGACTACGAAAAATGGACGGGCCCCGCACCCCTACGCCCCTACGACGGCTCGCCGCACGTGCGCTGGTGGCGGACGTTCATGGAATATGGCAATGGTATCACAGGCGATATGTGCGTGCACATGTTCGACACGGTGCGCTGGATGCTGAAATTGGGCTGGCCGAAAAAAATCACTTCGACCGGTGGTATTTATGTGCAGAAAGAGGGTAAGTCTAACATATCCGACACGCAATCAGCGATTTTTGAATACGATGGGCTGAACTGCGTATGGCAGCACCGCACCTGGGGTACCCCTAACAACCCGGATTATCCGTGGTCGTTTACGCTTTACGGCGAAAAAGGGACGCTTTGGGCAAGCACGATGGCTTATGATTTTATCCCGCAAGGCAAAGGGGAGAAGATCCACAAGGACGTTGTTTATGAAAAAGAAAAGTATCCCGAAGACCTGAAAGAAGACAAGATTGAGCTCAATGCAGCACCCGCTACGCGCCTGCACATGCTCGACTTCCTGGCCGCGATCGAGAACAATGGCCGGCCGGTTGCCGACATCGAAGAAGGACATATTTCGACAGCAAGCTGCATTTTGGCAAATCTTTCTATGAAAACAGGCCGTTCGATTGTTTATGACCCAATAAAACGCGAAATTGTGGGAGATAGAGAAGCGAATGCGTTACTGGCCCGCGCCTACCGGGCTCCTTACAAACATCCTGACTATAAACACGTCTAGGATAGGTCATTAAAGTTCGTGGTCCCTTATATATTCCCAGTACATCGCGTCCGGCAAAATCCGGGCGCGTTTTTGTTTTTGGCGCACTTTTTCAACGCGTCCGGTGCAACAGAAAAGGAGGTATGCAGGTAATGGTAAATAGCGGTGCAGAAGGTTAATGCAAACGTTTGAAACAGCTCATAATAAGTAATTCTGCTGATCTATATATCAATTTTATTTGTTTATAAGTTTAATAGATGTTTCATAGGTATTTAAACCATTTACCCTCTGAAACTGTCAGACTAGCATAACAATAACCAAACGTTCCAAAACACAATGAAAACCATAGTGAAGTTGATAAAATCCGCTGGTATGGCGGTTGTGGCGGGTGTATTCATAATGGCATGCAGTAATGCCCTTCAAGTAAGTTACGATTACGACTCCGCAGTGAATCTGAAACAGTTCAAAACATTTAAAGTGGAGGCTGAGCACAATATCGAGCAGGACCCGTTGCTGGGTAGCGAACTGAACAGGCGCCGGCTGGGCGATGCCGTGGTAGAGGTAATGGAGGCCAAAGGCTACAAAATGGATCAGCAGAATCCCGAGATTATCGTGCGATTTATGACGGATGTGAAAGATCGTCAGCAAGTGCGTTCCAACAATATGTATTCGCCCTATATGTGGTGGTACGGAGGTGGCAATAATATCTCCACTTACAACTACCAGGAAAGCCGATTCATCCTCAACATTTACCAGAAAACCACCGAGCGGATGATCTGGCAGGGTTGGGCTTCGGGAAAAGTGAAAGCGCCAACCAAGAAAGAAGATCAGAATACGATGATCAAAAACACGATGGCCGACATCCTCCGTTCTTTCCCGCAAGCAACGCTGGATACTTACAGCAGGAAGTAATTTTAAAAAGTCGAATAGTAAAAATGCCGGGCTGACGTCCGGCATTTTTACTATATATCAGGCAATTTACAAATCCTGCCCGTTGCGATATTCTTCCGATGCCTTCTTCACAATCGCGTCGCCATCGTGTAAATCACCGAATACCTCAACCAGCGTATCTACCACGACACCGCGTTTTACGGGTACCCATTCTGCTTTTTTGCCTTTGTCGCGGATCACAAATACCTGCTCGCTGGAATTGACGACGGCGGTTGTTGGTACAAACAGGGTATTGCCGGTGCGCTCGGTGTTGAGCTGCACCTGCGCATACATGCCGGCTTTGAGCTCGTTGGAGCGGTTATTGACGTCGAATTCCGTCATCATGGAGCGGTTTTCTTCGGACAATGTACGGGAGCTGCGGGCGTAAACGGCTTTGTAGATTTTTTCGGGGCTAGCCGAAACGGTGAAACTCACCTCGCCCTTGTTCGGAATGGCGCTCGACATGTTTTCGGGGATCGCGAGCGTCAAACGGAGTTTCGTATTGTCTTCCAGGATGAACAACGGCTTTGCACCGCCTTCACCGGGTCCCACGAGGGCGCCCGGGCTGATATTCCGCTCGGTAATAATGCCGTCGAATGGTGCAGTCACCGTCAGGTAGCGCGAAAGCTCTGTTTTTGTTTCCATGAATGATTTCGCGGCTTGTACATTACCTTTTGCCACGGCCATTGCAGAACTGTCGGCAGCGGCACGCGCCTTCGCAAGGTCGAGCTCATTAAGTGATACAGCTCCCTCCGTGCGGTTGGTTTTTTGCAGACGACTATATGTCAGTGCGCTGGCTTGGTAACGCGTGGTGGTTTGCTGAAATGAGGCTTCGGCGGCAATCAGCTGGGCTTTGGCCTGGCTGAGCTCCGAGATGACCTCCGGTGCTTCTAATACTGACAATACCTGACCTTTCCTGACAAAAGTCCCGCGGTCGACATTTACCGTTTTGACGAACCCCTTCACTTTCGGATGAATGCTGACCTTGTTCCACGGCTTCAACTCGCCCGGTAATGCGATCTGCTTGGCTGGCTTCATGCTTTTTACATAGGCCATTTCCACAGCTGCCGGCTCTTTGGCGGCGGTTTCCGCGGGGGCGGTTTTGGCCTCGTGGCTTTCGCTGGTTTCGGCGGTGCTGCTGCATGCGCTCATACCGGCCGCAACGGTGATGAGTATCAGAATGGATTTCAGGGTATTCATGGAAACGGATGTTTGGAGTTTTTTACGAAAGAAATTGCTTTCAGGATCCTCAGGATCAAGGGATACCGAGTTGACGGACGCTTTACGCTGAACAAGGGTAAATACCGCCGGTAAAATGAGCAGCGACGCCAGCGTAGAGGCGATCAGCCCGCCGATTACCGCTTGTCCAAGCGGTGCGATCTGGTCGCCGCCCTCGCCGAGGCCGGACGCCATCGGGATCATACCGGCGATCATCGCGATACTCGTCATAAGAATCGGGCGGATCCGGCTGCCGGCGGCGAGTGTTACGGCTTTGTGTGCATCCTGCAATTTGAGGCGCAGGTTTTCGGCGTTAGTTACCATCAGGATCGCATTCGCGACCGATACCCCGACGGACATGATCAATCCCATGTAGGATTGCAGGTTCAGCGTTGCGCCGGTGAGCAATAGCAGACCAATCGAGCCTACTACCACGGCCGGGATGGTCGAAAGTACCACCAATGACAGTTTGAAGGATTGATAAGTAGCCGCCAACAAGAGGAACATGATCACGACGGCGATCAGCAGGCCGGTCTGCAAGCTGCTCAGGGTTTCGGTCAGCAATTCGGTTTGACCTTTCAGCTCCACAATTACCCCGCGTGGCGGCTCGCCTGCATTCTTAATCGCTTTCTGAACGGCGGTAGTGGCCGCTCCAAGATCTTTTTTGTGAATGTTGGCCGTTACTGTGACCAGTCGGTTCGGGCCGGCGCGGTCGTATTCGCCAGGGGCGGTTTTTTCGGAGAAGGTGGCCACGTCGGCGAGCAGCGGGTTGCTTACGCCGGTTTTCAAAGGAATCGTACCAATATCTTCTACGGATGTCATCTGGTATTCCGGAATCTGCACCTGCACCTGATAGGCAAGTCCCTTAGCGTCGTCGAGCCAGAGGTTTTTATCGGTAAAACGGCTGGAAGATGTAGCTGCTACCATCGAACGGGCCACTTGTGTGGAGGTAATGCCCAGTTGCCCGGCCCGCTCTCGGTCGATTTTCACGTCCAGGATTGGGTATTGCAGTGGCTGTGCAATCTGTACATCGCGGAGGAATGCGATCTGCTGCATTTCCTTCTGAATTTTGCGTGCAAACCTTCCGGCTTCTTCCACGTCTTTGGCAGCGACGCTTACCTCGATCGGTGTCGACGCGCCCTGGCTCATGATTTTGTCGACGAGCTCGATCGGTTCGAATGAAATGGCCAGATTGGGAATTTCTTTGGCTATTCTGGCCCGCAGTTTTTCTTTCAATGCATCCATTCTCACAGGAAACTCTTCTTTCAAAGAAACCTGCAAAACCGCCTCATGCGGGCCGCTGTTGAACACGAAAATATTGGAAGTACCATAGCTGGATGGGACGGTACCCACATAAGCCGAGGATATTTCTACGTTCTCCTTTCCTACCTCCGATTTAATCAGGTTCAGAACCTTCAATGTGGCCTCTTCCGTGCGCTCCACACGTGTACCGTCGGGTACCCGCATGCGCATCTGGAACTGGTGGCTGTTGGCTTTCGGGAGAATATCCGTCCCGATGAGGAAGAACCCGCCGACGATCAATGCAATGCTGCCGACGAGGTATACCGGCACGATCAGGCGCTTGCCCATAATGCCGCCGAGTACATTCAGGTATTTCAGTTTAAACTTTTCAAAACCGGTAGGCGGCAGCGACGGGTGCGCTCCTTCTTCGATCACATCGTCGATTTCCTGAGCGTCTAATGCCAATGTCGGCGCCTCGTGATGCGGGTGATCTTTTAGCAGCCAGTTGGAAAGTACCGGTACCAATGTCTGCGAAAGCAAAAACGAAGCGATCATCGCGAAACCTACGGCCAGTGAAAGCGGCAGGAACATCGATCTTGGAATACCACTCATGACGAACGACGGCGCAAAAACGGCCAGAATCGCGAGCAAAATCAGGAATTCGGGGAATGCGATTTCTTTACAAGCGTCCCAAATGGCCTGCTCTTTCGGTTTGCCCATTTCCTGGTGCTGGTGAATGTTTTCAATGGTCACCGTCGCCTGATCGACGAGTACCCCGATCGCCAAAGCAAGCCCGCTCAATGTCATGATATTGATGGTTTGACCAAACAAATTCATCAGTATCACGGCTGAAAGAATGGAAATAGGAATAGTCACAATGACGATAATCACGCTGCGCCAGTCTCTGAGGAAGAGGAGTACCATCAAACCGGTCAGTAATGCCCCCAGGATACCCTCGGTGATAAGGCTTTTCAACGAGTTGGTCACATACACCGACTGGTCGAATTCATAGGAGATTTTCACGTCCTCGGGTACGGCATTGCGCAATTGCGGCAATGCAGCGCGGATATTGTTCACCACGTCCAGCGTCGAGGCGTCAGATTTTTTAACCACAGGAATATAAACCGCGCGGCGGCCGTTGATCAGCGCGTAGCTCACGGTCACGTCGGCCCCATCTTCCACCACACCCACGTCGCGGATGAACACGGTGGGCCCTGCCCCGACGCGGATCGGGATATTCAGGAAGTCTTCGGGTTTCTTAATGAGCGAGTTGACGGGCGTCATCAGCGTTTTGTCGCCCATGCGGATGTTACCTGCCGGTGAAGGCTGGTTGTTGGCAATAATGGATTTGATAACTTCCTCGGGCGTCAAATGATAGCTTCTGATGCGTTCCGGGTCTACGCGCACGACGATCGTGCGCTGGTTACCTCCAAATGGCGGCGGGCTGGAAACGCCCTCGATGCGGCTGAACATCGGCCGTACGCGGGAGGAAGCGAAATCCTGGATTTCGTTGAGCGAGCGCGAAGCACTTTCGAATACCATCTGGCCGATAGGCACCGAGCTGGCATCGAAGCGGACTACTTGCGGAGGTACGGTGCCCTCGGGCATGTAGGCCTTCGCGCGGGAGACGTTGTTGGCAACTTCCGCAGCGGCTTGTGCCATATCCGTGCCGGGGTAGAACGAGAGTTTGATCAATGACAACCCCTGGATCGTCTTCACATCCACATCGCGGATACCCGATACATACAGGAAGTGGTCCTGGTAGCGGGTGGCGATGAAGCCGTCCATCTGGTCGGGCGCCATACCACCATAGGGCTGCACCACATAAATGGTAGGTAAATCGAGGTTGGGGAAAATGTCGACGGGAATGCTCCGTATCGACAGAATCGAGAAAAATAGGATGCCTATCACGACCACCACGATGGAAATGGGCTGTCGGAGGGCAGTTCTGATGAGTTGATACATGCTGTTTGGGTTTGATTTGTCATGCTGAGCGGAGTCGAAGCATCTTGCAAGATGCTTCGACTCCGCTCAGCATGACCGTTTGCGTATCATTGAGCTATTTGATTTAAGAACACACTTAGGTCACCCGCAGCGGCGGCTTTCAGCAGGAGCGAGCGCCATGCGTTGCCGTTGGTGACGAACTTGTCGACTTCGGCGCGGTTCAATGCATTTACACTTTGTGCCAGTGTAAAAAGATCCGTCAAACCGCTCTGGTAGCGCGCCTCTGCCTGGTTGAATGCGGTACGTGCGGCTGCGAGCTGCACGGGTGTGAGGCGTGCCTGCGCGAGCGAGAGCTGAAACTGGATTTCGGATTCGCGCGACTGGCGATCGAGTTGCAGCTGCTGGGTTTGATACAATGACTTGAAACGCTCGGCCTGGAATTGCTCGGCGTGATAATCGTTTCTGACCTTGAAAATGTTGGTCAGGTTCCAGCGGGTGGAAATGCCGAAAAGGTAGTTGTAGACCTGGTATTTCACTCCGCTGCCGAAATCGGTACGGAAGGAATCATCTTTGTTCGAGACACCCGAACCGCGTCCCCAACCGGCACCTACCAACGAAACGGAGGGCAAATAGGAACGTTTTATAGCCAGACTTCGCGCGACAGAGGCGTCGATTTGGCTCTGGGAAAAACGTAATGCAGGGTTTTTGAGGAACGACGCGATTTCAGCAGAAGGCACGGGCAATTGGGCGTAGAAACCCATCGTGTCGACCTGAATGCTATCGCGCAATTCGCCGGTCAGTTCCGAAAACCGGAGGCGCTGAGCCTTTTCCGACCGCTGGCTTTCCAAAAGGAGTAATTGCGCTTTGGCATATTCCGCGGCAGCCAGCGAGCTATCTACACCCGGGCGCATGCCGGAGGTGACGGCGGCATCCGTCACGCGTTTGAAAACGGCGGCGCGTTCCAGGTTTTGCCGCTGTGCATCTACCAGTTTCTGGTTAATCAGCAGGAGCAGGTAAGCGTCGATGATTTTGACCTGATGCTGAAAAAGTTCGTTCTCATAGTCGGCCTGGCTGCGGGCGAGGTCGGCTTTGGCAGCGTTGACGTTGGCATTCACTTTGCCAAAATTGAATACCTTCCAATCGACCATAGCCGTGGTGAAACTGCCGAATGTGGCCGTGTAAATGTTTTCCGGACGGATACCACCGGAAGGCGATAATGCGCTACCCTCGTTGGGCAGGAATGCACCCGCCACGCTGTTGCTGGTGGCATAGGTATATTGGTCCTGCACGATGAATGCGGGCAGGTAGTCGGTTTTAACGGACTTAATGCGGCTTTCGGCGCTGTGTATTTCGGCCTGTTTGGCTCTCAGAAAGGGAAAACTGCCTTTGCCTTGTTCCAGGGCCTCGTGCAATTTGATATGCTGGGCGTTTGCCTGTACACACGCGAATGCGACGAAAAGGAATGCGAGCCATCGGTTTTTGATTTTGAAGATCCGGGGTGCCGGCGAATGCGCATTTCCCGGCGGAAAAAAGCGGGAAACGGAATGATACTGGGAGTGCTTCATAATTCGGGTTAAAGATATTTTTAGCCGAAATTAGAGCTCAATTCTGGAAACATTTGGGAAACGGAACCGTGCAAGGAGCTGTTTATTACGCGATTATCCTTCCTAAATGTTTCCAACTTCAGGGTGTATTTTTGTAAAGTATCTTTTGAAAGAGGAATGAAAATTTTAGTTGTCGAGGACGAAAAAGGGCTTGCAGAAAGTATCACCGATTACCTTTCCCGCGAGGGGTTTATTTGTGAGGTAGCCAACACATTCTGGCAGGCCGATGAAAAGATCAGCCTCTACCAGTACGATTGCACGATTGTGGACCTGACGTTGCCCGATGGCAATGGTTTCGACATTATCCAGACATTGAAAAAGATCGCCGCAGCGACGGGTATTATCATTATTTCGGCGCGTAACACATTGGAAGACAAGTTGAAAGGGTTGGAGATAGGCTCAGACGATTACATGACCAAGCCATTTCACCTTTCGGAACTGAATGCCCGCGTAAAATCGCTGATCCGGCGCAGGAATTTCGGCGGTAACAACGATATGATTTGGAAAGATATCCGGGTCAACCTGCCTGCCCGAAAGGTTTTTATTAAGGATATTGAAACCACATTGTCCAAAAAGGAGTACGATCTGCTGCTCTATTTCCTTTCCAATATCGACGTCGCGTTGACCAAAGAATCTATTGCTGAGCATCTCTGGGGCGATAATATGGATTCAGCCGATTCGCTGGATATGGTGTATTCCCATATCAAAAACCTTCGCCGGAAGATCGTAGAGAAGGGAGGAAAGGACTATATTCAATCGATTTACGGGATAGGATACAAATTCACCGCACCTTGAAACTGCTCGAAAAAGCCAGCCGCATTTACCTGCTCGCCTCGCTGCTGATTTATGTAGCGGTAGGGGTAGCCTTTTTCTGGATCATCAAATTCATGATTTACGATGAAGTGGAGAGCAGGCTGATGGTGGAGAAGCAGGATTTCGAGACCTACATCCGAAGCAACGACACTTGGAGCAACAATTCCTACTTTGTCGAGAATAAAATCGAGGTGGTACCGGTATTCGGCCGATTCGATAATAAGGTCGCATTCACAGACACGCTCATCAGCAACCGCTACGACGAAACCGCCGACCCGTTCCGTCAGCTCACATTCTACACCTTAATCGGCGGCTCACCTTACCGCGTTGCGATCCGGAAGTCGATGATCGAATCCTATAAGCTGATCGAGGCTATTTCGGCAGCGATGATCGCGTTTCTGGGGCTGCTGCTGGTGAGTACTTTTCTTTTTCACCGTGTTTTGTCGGGTAAATTGTGGAAACCGTTTTATGATTCGCTGGCCAGGATCAAGGACTTTGACTGGACGAAGAATAAGCCGCTGGAAACCGTCCGAAGCGAAATCACCGAATTCAACGAACTGGGGGATGTGATGGAGAAGATGGCGTCGAAAATGCAGCACGATTACCGGAGCCTGCGCGAGTTTACTGAAAATGCTTCTCACGAAATCCAGACGCCCCTCGCGCTCATCAATGCGCGGGTGGAGCAATTTATCCAGTCGAAGGATTTGGGCGAAAACCATACGTACTGGATCGAGGAGATTTACCACGCTGCGCGCCGGATGTCGCGGCTTAACCAGGGATTGTTATTGCTGGCTAAAATTGAAAACCAGCAGTTTACCGAGCAGGAGGACCTGGATCTTTCGGAGCTCGCATTGAACAAGCTGAAAGATTTCGAAGATATTTTGCAGCATAAAGAAATCGGCTTGACGGTACAATCGACCGGAAGTTTCAGGAAGGTTATGTCTCCCGCATTGGCGGATATTCTTTTGACAAACCTGATCAGCAATGCGATCCGGCACAACTACACCGGCGGAGAGCTGCGGCTGGAATCCGGTGCCGACTATGTTCAGGTGAGTAATACCGGCAATCCGTTGAAGAGTGACCCGGAGCGGTTGTTCGAACGGTTCAAAAAGGAATCGGCGGGCGCGGAATCGCTGGGGCTCGGGCTCGCGATCGTGAAGGAGATTTGTGATAATTGCGAGCTGGGGATTTCCTACCAGTACGAGGAGCCGATCCATTCGATCAGAATCACAGGGTAGTGCGACGCTCCTGCTTCGCACTATCCTGTGGAGGCCTCTGGCCGACTTTGCAAGATGTCGCATTTTGGACCGGCCGGAGGCCTGCGAATAGTAGGCGCGAAGCGGGAGCTTCGCGCCAGCTTGTGAGCTTCGCGCCATTATTTCGCGACTTTCTGCAACTCAGCTTCGAGCGTTTTATTGTTCGGGAATTCCTGCGGAATCCAGCGGTTCACGATCTTGCCTGCACCGTCGATCACCAGGAACGGGTACCGGATATCAATGCCGTATTTCTCCTTCAAAACCTCGATATTCTCGTCAGAAGCCCACAAATGCTTCGCGGTCGGCCGCGTTTTTACATATTGTTTCCAGGTCGAAAGCGGGATACCCGTTGCAACGGAAATGTAAGCGAAAGTCACCTTGTCGGCATATTTATCTTCCAAAACCTTTAATCCCGGCTCATGCTGGCCGATGCTGAATGAGAAGACCATCAGAACCGGCTTACCTTGCAATGAGGAAACCGTTACGGCAGCGCTGTCGGTGTTGAGCAGGGTGACGTCCGGAATGGCGGCGCCCGGTTGCAGCGATTCTTTGGTTTGGATCAGCTTGGAAATGTACGCTGTGTAGGGCGATTGCGAGAATGTCGCTTTGTAATCTGCCAGCAGCGTTTTGGCGGTTTCGATGCCCGGGATGGCCGTAGCCGCGTAATTGAGCCAGTAGGTAGCCAGGTACTCTTTCTGTTTCGGATAATTGGCCAGCTTGTCCTTGCTGAATGAATATACATCCTTCAATGCATCCGGGCTGATCTCATAACGTGTTTCCGATTCGAGGGGAAATTTGCGCGTCGAGGGAATGAGCGCCCAGTAGCGGAGCTCGTCGCGGTAGGCCTGGCTGAGCAATGCATCGTCTGGCTGGATTTTGAAATCCGTCAATGTAAAATCTTCCAGTTCCTTACGTTGCGTGGCGTCAAGTTTCGCTACCCGGTTGCGGCGCATGATTTTCTCCTGAATAAGCTGGCGGGTCAGCGATGGCTCGGTCGCCGTGGTAGCCAGCACGTATGCTTCGAATGGAGGGACCACCGGATTGGCCATTTTAAATTTCTCAAACGCATCCAACCGTACTTTTTTCAGACTGTCGCTTTGCTGTACCACGCTTTTGTTATCGATTTGCGAAGGTTTGTAGCCAAAAACGGGCAGGTACTGGTATTGGTTTTCCAGGAAATAGTTTTTCAGAAATGTCTGATAACCTGCATTCTTACCGGCGAAAGTCACGTCGGCCTTGTCGGCGAAGCTGATCGTCAGGTCGTCGCCGGGTTGCAGGAACAGCATCCAGGTTTTATTCATGCCGTTGCCGCTGTATTGCAGGCGCATCATTTTGGGCTCATTGAGTTGAATAACTGCTTTTTCACTGGTCTTGTCTGCAAAATTCACCGAGGCCACGGCGTCAAGCTTCGCGTCGGCAAGGCCTGTGCCCAGATTGGGGTGAAAATGTACATCTTCGAGCACCAGCGTAACGGTCACAGGAGCTTGTTTGGATGCTGTGAGCGTAATGTTGGCCGTATTTTGCGCATATGCAGCCCAGCTGAGAGCAGAACTGAATAGTGTGAGGATCAGAATGTTTATGTGTTTCATCGGTTCGAAAGGGAAGCTGTTTTTACCAAAAACAGGAGGTGTAAAAATTGTGCCAATATACGTAACTCATGCCGGTATCTGTTCCGGCGGCTTATTCAGCGTAGTCCGGGAGCATATTAATGCAGTTTTTAAAAGCATTAATAAGTCAACTGACTTAAATTCGCTTTTTGATTATCGATTGTTCCCATGACCCGCGTTTCACAATTCCAGTTCAATACCCTCCGCGCCCGGTTTGAGGGTGAGTTGTATTTCGACAATTCCACGCTACATGCAGCACAGCGCACAGTTTACGCCACCGATGCGTCCGTTTATCAGGAAATGCCGGTCGCGGTGGCTTTGCCGAAAACCGTGGAGGATATCCGCGCGCTGATCGATTTTGCCAAAGCCAACCAGGTGACATTGATTCCCAGGGCAGCGGGCACATCGCTGGCCGGGCAGGTGGTAGGGCAAGGCATTGTGGTCGATATTTCGAAGCATTTCAGAAAAATTATCGAGGTGAATGCCGACGAGAAGTGGGTACGCGTGCAGCCGGGTGTGATCCGGGATGACCTGAACAAGCACCTTGCGCCTTACGGGCTGCTTTTCGGGCCTGAAACTTCCACGGCCAGCCGCGCGATGATCGGGGGGATGATCGGCAACAATTCCTGCGGGCTGCATTCCATTACCTGGGGCGCCACGCGTGACCATTTGCTGGAAGTGAAAGTGTTGCTTTCCGACGGTTCGGAGGCTGTTTTCAGCGAGCAGAGCATCGCCGATTTTACGAAAGAAATCCGCGAAAAGCAGATCAAAGGCCAGCGCCTGCAATCCATTCTGGCAGGCATGTTCGGGCTCATATCCAATCCTATTGATCAGGATTTAATCAAAAAACAGTTTCCGAAACCAACCGTTACCCGCCGCAACTCCGGTTATGCGCTGGATGCGTTGGTCCGAAATTTTGAAAATGGAAATATTAACCTCTGTAACCTCATTGCCGGTTCCGAGGGCACATTGTGCTTTGTTACAGAAGCTAAAATAGCGTTGGTCGACGCCCCGCCCGCTGCTGTGGGCGTCGTGTGCGTACATACGGGCTCGCTCTCGGAAGCGCTGCACGCGAACCGCGTAGCGATGGAGCATGATCCGAAGGCTTCTGAACTGGTCGATAAATACATTATGGATTTCACCAAAAACCATAATGTGTATTCCCAAAACCGGTTTTTCATGCAGGGCGACCCGGCTGCAATGCTAATGGTGGAGTTCTGGGGTGTCGCGAAAGAGGAAGTAGAGCAAAAAGCGGCCGCATTGGTTGCGCAATTGAAGGCCGAAAACCTGGGCTACGCCTATCCGTTGTTGTTCGGCGATGATGCCAATAAGGCCTGGGATATTCGAAAGGCCGGTTTGGGGCTGATCCGTAACCTGCCGGGTGACACGCAGCCCGTGAACCTCATCGAAGACTGTGCCGTAGCCGTAGAGGATTTACCTGCTTACATTGAAGAATTGGAGGTTTTGCTGGAAAAACACGGCTTGCGCGCGTCGTACTACGCGCATGCGGGGGCAGGCGAGCTGCACGTGGAGCCGATGATCAACCTCAAAACGAGCGAGGGAAAACAGCAATTCCGCGAGGTGTTGGCCGATACAGCCGTACTCGTGAAGAAATACAATGGTGCATTGTCGGGCGAGCATGGCGATGGCCGCCTGCGAGGGGAGTTTATCCCTTATATGATGGGAGAGGAGGTGTACGAAATGTTCAGGCAGGTGAAGCGGATCTGGGACCCGGATGGCGTTTTCAATGCCAATAAAATCGTGGATACGCCGCCGATGAACGAGTTCCTGCGCTATGGGCAGGACAAACCAAACCCGCAAATCGATACAGTGTTCGACTTTTCGCGGCAGGAGGGTATTCTCCGCCTGGCCGAAAAGTGCAGCGGCTCGGGCGATTGCCGCAAAACGGAATTGACCGGCGGTACGATGTGCCCCAGCTACATGGCCACGCGCAGCGAGCGCGATACCACGCGGGCCCGTGCCAACATCCTGCGCCAGTACCTCACGCCCGAAACCGCCCCGACGACGAGCCAGGAAATGGTGAAGGAGGTGCTCGACCTTTGTCTCTCCTGCAAAGGCTGTAAATCCGAATGTCCTTCCAGTGTGGATATCGGCAAGATGAAGGCCGAATTCACGCAACAATATTATGAAAGCCACGGCGTGCCGATGCGCAGCAAGCTGATCGCCGGTTTTTCTAACCAAATGAAACTTGCCTCGATTGCGCCCTGGGCATTCAACGGCGTATTCGGAACGCCGGCGTTGCGACGGATCGCCAATAAAATGGTAGGTTTCCACCCCGAACGCTCCATGCCGAAGCTGGATAGCGAAACGCTGAAAAGCTGGTGGGAGAAGCATCAGCGCAACAAGCCGGCGGTTGCACCGCATTCGCGCAGGATATATTTGTTTTGTGACGAGTTTACTAACTATAATGACGCCGAGGTTGGTAAAAAGGCCGTATTGCTGCTTGAAAAACTGGGATACGAGGTCATTATTCCGGAGCATTTGGAATCGGGGCGTTCGTATTTATCCAAAGGTTTTGTGAAAGAAGCGCAGAAACTGGCGATCAGGAATGTGGCTTTGTTGAAAGATAAAATCACCTATGATGCGCCGTTGGTAGGGATTGAACCGTCGGCAATTCTGTCGTTTCGGGACGAGTACGTGGACTTGGTGGGTGAAAATGAAAGGGGCAATGCGCAGAAAATCGCAGAGAATGCATTGCTTTTCGAGGAATTCATCGCCCGTGAAATTGATGCGAAGCGCATTCGGAAAAATGCATTTGTGGGTAAAAATCAGCTGATCAAGCTGCACGGACATTGCCACCAGAAAGCACTATCCACATTGACGGCTTCTAAAAAAGCATTGCAACTGCCGGAAAACTATCACGTTCAGCTGATCCCGTCGGGTTGCTGTGGAATGGCGGGCTCATTTGGTTATGAGGAAGAGCATTTCGAGGTGTCGATGCAGATCGGAGAACTGGTGCTGTTCCCAACTGTCCGGCAGCAGCCCGAGGATGTGATCATCGCGGCTGCCGGGACGAGTTGTCGCCATCAGATTAAGGACGGCACAGGGCGTAAAGCGATGCACCCTGTCGAGATTTTATATGACGCACTGATCAAGTAGCATCCTATTGGGTGCCACGGACGTGCTCATAAACCGTATCGGAACGCAGCGGCGTACCGGCGGTATCGGAAGCAATGCTGTCGACAGCCGTTGTGCCCTGATCAGCCGGGTTATCGGCCTGTCCTGACAGGTTTCTATCGTGGTTAAAGAAGCCGCCAAACCAGGCGATCAGCGAAAGAACGATACCGATGCCGACGATCCACTTCCAGACGTTCTTCACGTTCTTGGTGGCCCTTGCTTCCTTATCTGTTTCTTGCCTGTTCATGGGTTGAATGATTTAGTTTGAAATAACCCCTACCATTTCCATACCAGCACGGATTCGGCACTTTTCGAGCGATTTATATAACATTGTGTTGATAAAATTTCCCCAAACTAAGTCGTGAAATCAAAATGTAATAAATCGGGGATGTTTCATGTTACCTTAGCTGGAAATTTCGTTTCACGTACTAGTTCTTCTCACAAACCAGCCATATTCATGAAAATCCGCCAACGTTTCTCTATCTCTCTTTTTGCACTTTTCTTATTTGCGCAGTTCGGTGTGCAGGCGCAGAATGATAACCGTTCCTTCTTTTCGGTTACTGCCGGGTACAGCTTGCCGGTAGGAGAGCTTGCAAGGGAAAAGCTGAACGACCCTTTCGCAGGTCTGACGGGCTCAGGATATTATGGTCAGGTGAATTATGATTTCCGCATCGCGCGCTGGTTTGGATTGAAGTTTTCCGGAAGCATGAACAAGAACACGACGCGCCCTCAGCCGATCGTCGATATTGCGGACCTCCGTGTAGAAGAAATCAAAGGCTTTATCAACGAAACCACCTCGCATACGTGGGACACGCGCGTGTCGCGCTGGAAATTTAATGCGATCATGGCCGGTCCCGCTATTTTTCTCAATTTTAACCGGGTACAGATCGAAGGGCACATACAGGGAGGATATGTAAAAGTTACTTCTCCTACTGTGGATATGACAGGTACTTTCCAATCTGGTCAAAACCAGATTCTCGTGCATTTGAGCCCGGCTTCTACGAGCGGTTTCGGGGTAGGTGCAGGAGCGAGTTTACGCCTGCCTATTGCCGGTCCATTATATTTCCACCTTTCCGGTGATTTTCTCGCCACCGAAGCCGAGCTAAAAAACGTTGCCGTGAATGTGCGTGTGGGTAATATTCCCGAAGTAGGTATTCCTATCAATGAAAAGCGGTTTGTTGGAGTCGCCAATATCGGTGCGGGACTGGGGCTTTCATTTTAATACATAAAATACCAAAAAGAAAACGGGTCGGATGCCGCACGCATCTGACCCGTTTTGCTTTTTTAACAGGTTTGGGTATGCATTATTTTGCAAACCAAAGCTTCATTTTCATATCATTCTTGCCTCCCTGGGCGGTGAGGGCCGCTGAAAAATTCTCATAGTTCAGCGATTCTTCCGAGTTCGGGTAAGGCAGCCGCGTTGGAATGACGTTTTGATTGGTATTCAGTACAGGAGGTTTCAAATCGGGTATGCCGGTTCTGCGGAATTCGGTCCAGGCTTCGAGGCCCTGGCCGTACAACGCAATCCACTTTTGCTCCATAATC
The DNA here is from genome assembly GCF_003014695.1 of Dyadobacter jiangsuensis. Classification (GTDB taxonomy): domain Bacteria; phylum Bacteroidota; class Bacteroidia; order Cytophagales; family Spirosomataceae; genus Dyadobacter; species Dyadobacter jiangsuensis. The sequence continues at coordinate 158,281 of NZ_PYAS01000011.1, forward strand.
TGCGTAAAACCCGCAGCGCCGGCCTTCAAAGCATTTGCAGTGAGGTATTCGGGGGAAACGGTCAGTTTGTACTGCGCAAACGAGGCTGTAATGGCATCGGTGTAGTTTTTGGCTACGTCGCCGGCGGCCGCAATTCCCTTGTAGGCAAATTCGCTTTTGAGAAACAGCAGCTCCGCATAGCTCATAATGACGCCCGGTGCAGTAGGCCCGGTGAAATAGCTGCCGACCCGCGAAGTGCTGTCGAGGCCCAGTTTTCCGGCTTGCGAGGAAGATAGCCCGTTAGGAACGCCGGTGTATTCATCTTTTAACACCGGTTTGTTGGCGTAAATAGGAAGGCGTGCATCCTTCAAATCTTTCATTTTGTTTACCAAAGTGGCGCTTACGCGGTGGTCATCGCGTGTTTTCCGGTTCACATTCACAGGATTCTGGTTGTTGGTCGCGTCCAGGTAATTGAGCTGAATATTCTCGGATACCGAAGTAATGACGGGATACTTGGCAGGGTCGCTCAGAATCCGGGTGATTTCCGCCTTTACATCAATAGGCGAATCGGCTTTGTCGATCATCCGGCTCAGCACGCGCAGGCTCAGCGTATTGGCGAATTTCTTCCACTTTGTAAGATCATTATTGAAGAGAATATCGCCCGCGATCGCCATACTTTTGTCGGTGGCGTTGATCGACTCCCCGGCTGATTTAAGCTCGGCTACAATGCCGGCGTAAACATCCTTCTGCTTGTCATATTTCGGCAAAAGATTCCCTTCCAATCCCTGTAACGCATCGGTGTAGGGGATATCGCCGTACACATCGCTGAGCAGCGTGAATGCCCACGACCGCAATATCATCGCTACCGCCTGGTAATTAACGTTACCCGACTCCTTGCCGATTTTGTAGATGCGCTGGTAATCCGCGAGGGATTCTACATACAAACCTTGCCAGGCCGCGGTGTATACGTCGCTGGAAACCGTATATTGGTCAATGTCCGTGTACTGAATCCGTGCCCAATGCTGCGAGTAGCCGTCGCCGATATCCATTCCGAGAGAGCCCCCCCAGTAAATATCGACCGCACTCTGGATTCCGTGAGGCAGGAATAGATCGGCGGTGCCGGTAGCCGCGCTGTTATTGTTGGTGTTAATCGTGTCGAAATCGCCGGTGCAGCTCGTTGCGCAGATGATCGGGAAGGAGAGCAGCGCCGAAATGCCCATTGAATATATTTTCTTTTTCATCGTCTCGAAGAATTAGCCTATAAATTGAAACTGATATTGAAGCCCATGGTTTTGGTGGTCGGGATTTGTCCGTTTTCGATCCCCTGCAAATTACCGTCGTTGTAATAGCTGGTTTCGGGGTCGATATGCGGCAGGTTGCTCTTCAACAGCGCCAGGTTGCGTCCGACGATGGAGATAGCGATGTCGCGGAACGGCAGTTTGTTGAAAACCTTTCCGGAAATCATGTAGGTAAGCTTCACCTCCCGCAATTTGATGTAGCTCGCGTCGAAAATGGTGTTTTCGTTGTTGGTCAGCAGGTAATATTTGTGATGGTATTCCTCCGACGAAATACGCTTCTCGTTAGGCACATACTCAGGCGAGGCCGAAGTACCGATATTCACCACACCTTGTCCTACCACGCCGTCCTCGCGACCGAAGGTGGTTTCTTTCAATACGCCGGTATACCTGCCGATATTGATCGATTGCGAGAAAATGTCGCCGCCCTGTTTCATATCGATGAGGGTGCTGAGCGAGAATCCTTTATAGGTAAACGTATTGGAAATACCACCGATCCAATCGGGTGTGAAGCTGCCGAGCACCCTGCTTACCGGGTCGATCATCGGGTATCCCTGGCTGTCGTAGACGATCTGGCCGTCCGGGGCGCGCAAGAAGCCTTTGCCAAAGAAGGTACCATACGGCTGGCCTACCCGTGCTTCCACCGACAACCCTCTGAAACTATTGGTCGATGTCGCCTGGGTCAATGCATTATAGCTGGTGTTCAGCTGATAGGTAGTAAGCCCGCCATCCAACGCTACCACCTTGTTGTTGTTCTTAGCCCAGTTTATCCCGATATCCCATGAAAATTTGTCGAGCTTCACAGGCGTGGCGGTTAGTTGGATTTCGATTCCCGAGTTTTTGATCTTACCCGCATTCAGCAACTTGGAAAGAAATCCCGTCGCATTGGAAATATTGACGTCCAGGATTTGGTTTTTAGAAACCTTGTTGTAGTAAGTAACGTCGAGACCCACACGGTTTTGCCACAGCCGGATATCCGCACCAATTTCGTAGGAGGATGTGATTTCCGGTTTCAGGTTGGCATTCAGCATCGCGTTGTTCTCGGAGAGGCTTGGCGTACTTCCCCACGCGTTTTCGTATTTGTACGTGCTCACCAAGCGATACGGATCGGTATCATTTCCTACCTGGGCCACGCCTGCGCGCAGTTTTGCAAAAGATAGAACCGACGATTTGATATCAAACATATCCGTCACGATCGCGCTCACCGCCGCGGAAGGGTAGAAATAGGAACGGTTATTGGACGGCAATGTGCTCGACCAGTCGTTGCGAGCGGTCAGATCCAGGAAAAGGTAATTCCGGAAGCCAAGGTTAGCGGCTGCATAAAGGCTGTTAACGGTCTTTTTGATATAACTGTTTTCACCCACGAGCTTCTGACGGGAGTTTCCGAAGTTGTATACGCGCGGAATGGCTAGCTCAGTCGCACCCATGTAGTTGCGCTGCGCGTAGTTGGTGCGATGGTTTCCACCGATGTTAGCCGTAATATCGAACTCCCCGAATTTATGGGTGGCATTGAGCAGGAAGTCCGAGTTGGACTCGCGGACGAATATCTGCTCCTCATTATAAGCGTCGTAAAGCGCTGAGGTACCGATGATCGCCTGGCGCGCTGCGCTTTTGGTCTTGCGGCGGTCTTCGTAGAAATCGGTACCGGTGCGTGCGGTGAGCGAAAGCCAACCGGTGAACTTGTAGGTGGCCGAGAAATTGCCGTAAAGCCGGTCTTTTTCATTGGCCCGGGTGCTTTCGTTGAGCAGGTAGTAAGGGTTTGTCCAGTAGTTGTCGTTCCAGTTGTATTGGTAAATGCTGCCCGGCTTTTTGTAGGATTTCAGCTTATCCATATCCACCTGGCGACCAAACCATATGAAGTAGAGGCCGAAGTTGTTACGGTTATCGGAGCCGTCCTTGACATAATTCCCTGTTGCACGGATACTTAGTTTGCTCGTAAGGTTCCAGCCTGCATTCAGGGAAACAGTCCGCCGCTTGTAGTTGGTATTAGGCAAAATACCGGTTTGATCCAGGTTTGTAAATGCGAGCCGGAAATCGGCTTTGTCGTTCGAACCCGTTACGGCAACGCTGTTGGTGAATGTCCTGCCGGTTTCAAAAAACTTGTCCACATTATCGGGGTGCGCAATCCAGGGTGTGGGAGTTCTGGTACCGTCCGCCGCGATGGGCGAGTCGAATTGCGCGATCAGACGCCCGTCGAGTCTGGGTCCCCAGCTTTCGTCCACACCGTCGCCCTTGCCGCCGCCTTTGCCATCCACGTAAGTAAACTGCCCCGCAGCGCCCTGGCCGTATTCGTTTTGCCATTCAGGCAATCTGAAAGGGCTTTCGAACGCCGTGTTGGAATTGACCGAAACCCCAATCCCTTTCGTGCCCTTACCGCTTTTGGTCGTGATCAAAACCACGCCATTCGCCCCGCGCGAGCCGTAAAGTGCCGCGGCGCTGGGGCCTTTCAGCACGTTGATCGACTCCACATCGTCCGGGTTGATCGCCGCCGCCGCATTGCCGTAATCGATACCGGTACCCGAGCCGAAATTGCTGTTATCCACCGGCACGCCGTCCACGACGAACAGCGGCTGGTTGTTGCTGCCGATAGAGCTCGCACCGCGGATGATCATCCGCGACGAGGAGCCCGGTGCACCATTGGAATTGGTCACCTGCACCCCTGCCAACCGGCCCGAGAGCGAGTTGACCAGGTTCGTCTCCCGCGCTTGCGTGAGTGTTTTGCCGCTTACTTCCTGCACCGCATAGCCCAGCGCCTTCTTTTCACGGGCGATACCGAGGGCCGTTACGACGATCTCGTTGAACTGCGTCGCGTCGTTTTCGAGCATAATGTCGAAGACGGTTTTCGACCCGACGGGGATTTCCAGTGTTTTGTAGCCGATAAACGAAATAACAAGGGTTGCGTTGGCCGGCGCGCTGAGGGTGAAGTCGCCGTTGGAGTCCGTAGTGCTGCCGCGGCTGGTGCCCTTGATCAGGATGCTGGCACCGGGAAGGTACCCGTCGGCCGACTGCACTTTGCCTTTGATGCTCAGGTCTTGTGCAAAGCCTGTTCCGGCGAGGAACAGCAAGACCCATAAGAAGCCTAATGTAAAGACTTTCTTCATAATTGATTAAGTAATGGAGTGAAACAGTTAGGTAATATTATCAAAACAGAAGAATCTTCTATTTTTAATTAATTTCAAAAAATATCTGATTGAGAAAAAATGTTTTAATAAAATATTCATCGATTAAAGTGATTTTATTTAAAATTTAATATTTTAAAAAGAGATGTTTATATGAAGTTACACGGTGCAGCAACTGACTGAATGTGAGGGATGCCGGCGGAGACCGCATTCGGCTGTCGGCCGAATTCACCGGGGCGGTCTGCATTTAGGGGTATTATTGAAAGTAAGCGGCGTTTGAATTGCTATATTTGCATTCTGTTCAAAATGAGCGGCCCTGTGCCGTTCACATTCGCATATTTCGAATATAGCTTTAAATGAAGGTTCTTAAATTTGGCGGCACCTCTGTCGGATCGGTCGACAGTATCAAAACGGTAATCAGTATCCTCGAAGAAAATCTGTCAAAAGGCGAGCGTATAACGGTCGTTTTTTCAGCCATGGGCGGTGTCACGAACAGGCTCATTGAAATCGGGAAAATGGCAGCCGCCGGCAATACGGAATATGTCGAATTTTTGAAAGGCGTGGAGGAAAGGCATTTCGCGGTGGTGCGCGGGCTGATCCCCGTGAAGAACCAGAGCAGCACATTTGCGGCTGTGCGCGGCCTTTTCAATGAGCTGGAAGACATTCTCCGCGGCGTTTCGTGGATCCGCGAGTTGTCCGAACGCACGCTCGACCTCATTATGAGCTTCGGGGAGCGCCTCTCGACGCTGGTTATCACCGAAATCCTTAAAAGCAAGGGCGTCGCGGCCGAATTCTGCGACGCGCGCCAGGTGATCCGCACCAATGCCAGCTATGGCATGGGCGATGTCAATTTTGAAGTTACCAATCATTTAATATTAGAGCATTTCGCGAAAAGCCCGGCGCTGCAATGCGTAACGGGCTTCATCGCATCCACGGCGGAGGGCGTCACCACGACACTCGGCCGCGGCGGCTCCGATTACACGGCGTCCATCCTGGGCGCGGCGCTCGAAGCCGATTCGATCGAGATCTGGACGGACGTCGACGGCATGATGACCGCCGACCCGCGCAAGGTCGCGAATGCATTCACGATCCCATCCATTTCCTATGCGGAAGCGATGGAATTGTCGCATTTCGGTGCAAAGGTGATTTATCCGCCGAGCTTGCAGCCGGCATTTGCCAAGAACATCACGCTGAAAGTACTCAACACGTTCAATACCGATTTTGAAGGAACGTATGTTCAGAAATCTGCTAACGGTAAGGAGTATGTGATTACGGGGATTTCGTCGATTGACGAGATTGCGCTCGTGAATATCCAGGGCAGCGGGATGATCGGCGTGGCCGGTATTTCCGGTCGTTTGTTTACCGCGTTATCCAACAATGCGATCAGCGTGATCCTCATTTCGCAGGCATCGTCGGAGCATTCGATCTGCTTCTCGATCGACCCGAAAAATGCGCAGAAAGCGATCGATGTGCTGGAAAAGGAATTTGCTACCGAGATCGGTTTGGGGCATATCGATGGTATTTCCGTTGAGAAAAACCTCTCGATCGTCGCTATCGTGGGCGAAGGCATGAAGAAAAATACCGGTATTTCGGGCAAGTTGTTTTCGGCTTTGGGTAAAAACGGTATCAACGTGGTAGCTACTGCGCAGGGTTCTTCCGAGCTGAATATTTCGGTGGTTATCTCAAAAAGCGATCTTTCCAAAGCATTGAATGCGATTCACGGCGTATTCTTCCAGTCGGAAACGCGTTCGCTCAACCTGTTTATTGTGGGGGTTGGGCTGATCGGCAGCACGCTGATCGAGCAAATCCGCAACCAGACCCAGTACCTGCGGGAGGAGAAGCTGCTGAACCTGAATATCGCCGGTTTGTCCAATACCAAAAAAATGCTGCTCGATCCGGACGGTATCAAACCCGAAAATTGGCGCGACCGCGTGATGGACGAAGGCGTGAAAACGAGCCTGCCCGCATTCGTGCAGCGCATGATCGAGCTCAACCTGCCGAACAGCGTTTTTGTGGATTGTACTTCCGACAAGGACATTGTCCAGTACTACCATATGCTGCTCGACGCGAGTATCAGCGTCGTGACGCCCAATAAGGTCGCCAACTCCGGCAGCTACTCCGAATACATCGCATTGCAGCGTACCGCATTGCAGCGCGGCGTGAAATTCCTGTACGAAACCAACGTAGGCGCCGGTTTGCCCATCATTAATACCATTCAGGGGCTAATGGCGAGCGGCGATAAATTCCTGAAAATTGAAGCGATCCTTTCCGGAACGCTATCCTATATATTCAACAATTTTGGCGGCGATAAACGCTTCGTGGACGTGGTGAAAGAGGCCAAAGCCAAAGGTTTCACCGAGCCCGACCCGCGCGATGACCTCAGTGGCGCCGACGTAGGCCGCAAAATCCTGATCCTTTCGCGGGAGGTAGGGGTGCCCTTGGAGCCGGAAGAAGTGAAAATCTCGCAAATCCTGCCCGCCAACTGTCTGGCCGCACCTACTGTGGATGCTTTCTTCGGCGAACTGGAAATTTCCAATGCTTACTTCGCCGATATGCAGGCAGCAGCGGAAGCGAAAGGCGAAAAGCTGCGTTACATCGCGACACTCGAAAACGGGAAAGCCACCATCGAGCTGAAAACCGTTGACGCCTCGCATCCGTTTTACACGCTTTCGGGCAGCGACAACATTGTTTCCTTCACCACGGAACGTTACAAAGACCGCCCGCTTGTGATCAAAGGCCCGGGCGCCGGCGCGGAAGTGACCGCCTCCGGCGTGTTCGCGGATATTATGAGTATCAGTAGCTATTTGGGATAGAAAACAACCATTTACAGTGAATTCAGTAAAAGCTTTTGCGCCGGCGACAGTCGCTAATGTGTCGTGTGGGTTTGATATTTTCGGGTTTGCCATTCAGGAGCCGGGGGATACCGTTGAGTTGTACAAGCGGGATGAGCCGGGCATTGTCATTACGGAAATTACGGGCGACGAAGGCCGGTTGCCGCGCCAGGCAGATAAGAACTCGGTGACGGTGGTGATGCTGGCTTTACTGAAACACCTGGGTATCAAAGACTTGGGCTGCGAAGTGGTTTTGCGGAAGAATATGCCTTTGGGCAGCGGAATGGGGTCCAGCGCGGCCAGCGCAGTAGCCGGTGTGGTAGCGATGAACGAATTGCTCGGTAACCCATTGAGCCGTAAAGAATTGTTGCCTTTCGCAATGGAAGGCGAGCGTATCGCTTCGGGCTCGGCGCATGCGGATAATGTAGGCCCGTCGCTTTTGGGCGGTTTTGTGGTGATCCGTAGCTATAACCCATTGGATATCTTTACAATACCGGTGCCCGATGATCTTTACTGCACACTCGTGCATCCCGATATCGAGATCAATACCAAAGACGCCCGTTTCATTTTGCGCAACGAGGTTTCCCTGAAAAATACAATCGCTCAGATGGGCAATGTGGCTGGTCTGGTAGCAGGTCTGATGAAAGCGGACTATGACCTGATCAGCCGTTCGATGGTGGATGTGATTATCGAACCTGTTCGCTCGATCTTGATCCCTGAGTTCAAAGACGTCAAACAGGCGGCAATTTCGAATGGCGCGTTGGGATGCAGTATTTCAGGTGCCGGGCCGTCGATGTTTGCGCTGAGCCGCGGTATCGAAAATGCTCAGAATGCCGGGAAAGCCATGCAGGAACGGTTTGCAAGTGCAGGGATTGAGTCGGCGGTGCATGTTTCGGGGATTAACCAGGGTGGGGCGGTTGTTTTGTAATGAGTGAATGATTGAATGACCGACTGAGTGAATGGGCCTGGAATAATAGACCTGAAAAATGCCGTTAGGCATGAAACATTGGTAGCAAAATGGCATTTCAAAATCCCCCAAAATGCCGATAGGCATGTAACAACAACGCAACGGTAGGGCCTACGCGGCATCTGTTGTTGCATCCCTGACGGGATTTTGACAACGCGGTATGACTTTTCTGACTACCAATGTTGCATCGCTACGCGATTTTTTCTGAAATCACTATCTGCCATGGGAAATGAATACTAGAATGACGGAACGAGCTGTTGGAACGGGAAATTGGGCGTTTTGTGTCAAAATGTGAACTTTCAGGTTCCGTAAAAACGTTAAGATTGGCAGAGATAAAAACATTAGAAAAATGGTTACGGTAAGCGATACAGCCAAAAACAAAATTGTAGAACTCCGCAAGGCTGACGGTTTTGACGAAGATTATCAGATTCGTGTGGGCGTGTTAGGCGGCGGTTGTTCGGGCCTCACGTACAATCTCGAATTCAACTCTGAGTCGAAGCCGAACGATATGGTTTTTGAAGATAAAGGAGTGAAGATTATCGTAGACAAAAAGAGCCTGCTGTACCTGGCCGGAACGACCCTGGATTTCAGCGACGGGTTGAACGGGAAAGGCTTTCAGTTCATCAATCCCAACGCTACCCGCACCTGCGGATGCGGCGAGAGCTTCGCGGTATAATTAAATTATTAAAATATTTTATTTTGAAAAAACGCGCTCCGAAACCCGGAACGCGTTTTTTTTATCGTTTTGAATGGGTTTATTTTGAACTGTCTTTTACACACCGCATTAAAGGAACGTTTAAATCCATTTGAATGAAACCAACTCTTTTGATTTTGGCTGCCGGAATCGGTAGCAGGTACGGAGGTATCAAGCAGCTCGACCAGTTCGGTCCCAACGGAGAAACCATCATCGATTATTCTTTATACGACGCCATTCGCGCAGGTTTTGGAAAAGTAGTATTTATCGTACGCCAGGAGATCAAGGACAGCGCCGAAGCGATTTTCGCCCCCAAACTCAAAGGCAAGATCGATTTTGACTTTGCAATACAGGGTGTTCAATCCTACGTTCCCGAAGACCTCGGTGCTGTGGAGCGCACCAAACCATGGGGTACAGGCCACGCTACCCTTTGCGCGTGGGAGCAAACCGACACGCCATTTGCAGTGATCAATGCCGACGATTTCTACGGTCGCGATGCATTCGAAACCATGGCCAAGTTCCTGCAAACCGATACCAACGAGAAGCAGCACGCGATGATCGGCTACGAGCTGAAACGCACGCTATCTGAAAACGGGACCGTTTCCCGCGGCGTATGCGTAGAGCGTGAGGACCATAACCTCGAATCCGTAGTGGAACGCACCAAGATCTTTGAAGAAAACGATGTAATCTATTTCGAAGAAGGCGAAACCCGCACGGAGCTGGCACCGGAAACGCCGGTTTCGATGAACTTCTGGGGCTTCAAACCCTCGATGTTCCCCATCACCAAAGAACTTTTTGAAAAATACGCCCGCGAAAATATCCATACGCCTAAGGCAGAGTTCTATATCCCGACCGTGATGACCCACATCATCAAAAGCGGCCTGGGCGACTGCCGGGTGTTCCGCATTGCTTCCGACTGGTTTGGGGTTACCTACCCTGAGGACAAGCCATCCGTACAGGCTTCCCTGAATGCACTACACGAGGCAGGAGCTTATCCTTCGAAGTTGTGGGATTAGTTACTATTGAAAGCTGAGCCAAGCTCAATAAAAAAGCGTTCACGAATCACTCGTGAACGCTTTTTGCATTACAACTAAACCTTATTTATGAGTTCTTCTGCATTATCTGCGTATTTCAACACGGGTCGTACTATTATTTTCTGATCAAAACCTTATGAGAAGTTTTGGAGCCGTCCTTCCGGTTAATCACCAGAATATAAGATCCAGCGGCAAGGTGCCTTACATCCACTTCGCTTTGGGGCTTGGCAGATGTGAACGCCATTGTTCCGTTGGCTGAAATCAATTGCAGCGACGTTACCTGATCCATGTTGGTGGATTGGATAAACAGGCGGTCGGCTACCGGGTTGGGGTATACGGAGACGAGGTCTTTGTATTCCGGTGTGGCGTCAGCTATTACTGCTTTTTCGAATTCTTCGCCTGCCAATACTGGCGGACTACCGGCAGGAAAGTACAGGAGATATTCGGGTACAGTGCGCCACGGTCCATATACTTGACCCGTTAAAGCGGTGGCGAGCTCATGTTTAAACCGTACACGCAATCGTGTCGCTGTCCAGAGTTTTATGATACCGGCTTTAACCTCTGTGCCTGAAAGTGTGCCGAATGAATTCTGAGCATCATCTGTGATAGTACTAGTGGTGATTGGATTGTTGGGCACCTTTGAAAAACTGGTTCCGTTTTGCGTATAATCCCATGCCAACCGACCATTGTTACGACCGAGAAAAGATGTGGCGTGGATACCCACAACGACCGAATTTTGAATACACTGTGAGTAAGTCATTGGAGTGAGATTCGTATTATACAATCGAGTGCTGTTCCGCTTGTTTTTACCCGCATAACCGTCGTTGCCGAAATAGGCTCTAACCCCTCCGTTATTTGTCATACCACTTTGGTCCATACCCGGTATACCAACGACTATATCGCTATACCCGTCCCCATTCAAATCGCCTCCGCCGGAAACGGCTTGCCCAAAGTGATCCTCTACTTGTTCTCCTTTCAATGAGAAACTGCTGGTGGTATTGAGTCCATTATACGACCCATGGAAGATCCAGACGCCACCACCGTTGGCAACAGCATCGTCATAATAGGGTGCCCCAACGATCACATCGTCGTAGCCATCACCGTTTACATCGCCTGCGCTTGCAACCGAGGTCCCGAACGCAGCCTCTGCCTGGTTAACTTCAATCAGCGTGTTAAAAGGTGATGCAATTCCATTCGAGGATCCGTAGTAGACCCTTGCAACTCCCTCATTGTTCTGGCCGTTTGTGATACCTGGCGCCCCGATAATAATATCGCCGAAACCATCGCCATTCACATCCCCGGCGTTGGATACCGAAGCACCGAAGTTTGCGTTAGGTGTGTTAGACTTAACTTCAATCTTGGACAACGTACCGGTAGGAATTCCGCCTCCACCACCATGCCATACATAAAAGGAACCCTCGCCTCCACTTGACAATCCAGCTCCGGCAATGATATCCATGAATCCGTCACCGTTCACATCCGCGGTAGCTAAGCTGCTTCCCAGTTTTGTCCCGGCGCTAGGCCCATACACGAGGGTATAATTTGCATTGGTTACTCCGTTGCCAGATCCGGGAAAAATGGCGATTAGACCTCTTTCGGACTTTAAGTCATTTGTTACAAGCGGCGCACTTACGATAATATCTGTAAAGCCATCACGGTTAATATCGCCGCTGCCTACGCTTGTACCGAACAGTTTATTCGAAACTTGATAAAGCGGGGTACCGCCCGAAAAGTTGCCTTGTGCATTACCATTATAAACATATGCTACTCCGGTGTTTCCGCCAAATATACCTCCAGTGGCCCCGATAACGAGGTCGTCGAACCCGTCGCCGTTATGGTCACCTGCACCGGAGACGGAACATCCCAACTTTGCGTTCTGTTGGTCGGACTCCAACTTTTTCATCGAATTTGTCCCTGTGGCCGCGTCCCCAAATGAAAGGAATACCGCTCCTTCACCCACCTGACCGCCATCGAAGTTAGGTGCGCCAGCCAGAATGTCATTCAGCCCGTCCCCATTGTAATCGCCAATGATGCTTACGGATGAACCAAGCAATGCTCCCGATGTTGTGCCGGTTGAAACGCCTCTCGGTGTTAATCCAATTGTTCCGGCACTGCCATGAAACACAAACACCTGCCCTTCATCCGTCTGCCCATGGTCAAATGCGTAGCTACCAACCAGAATATCGCTGTAACCATCCCCATTCACGTCCCCTGCCGAGCTTACCTTGTTGCCCATGGCGGCATTGTATTGGTTGCCCTGTATGATTGTGGGACCACTCAATTGACCATTGCTACTGCCATGGTAAATAAAAGTAGCTCCCTCTCCTTCCTGACCCTGCCCGTTGGTGTACCAGCGTGCACCTATGATGAGATCGCTGTATCCATCCGCATCAATATCGCCTGCAGGAGCGATTGAGTAGCCGAATTGCGCGTTGGGCTGGTTGATTTGGAGCGTTATGGACGCAGCAGAATTTAGGTCAGCATTGGCATTCCCGTATTTTACCAAAACACTTCCCTCTTTGCTTTCTCCATTTGTATTCTGGCTTGCCGCAATTAAAATGTCGCTGAGCCCATTGCCATCGATATCGCCAGCGGTCGCTACATTAATTCCCATTAACGCCCCGGCATGCCCACTGCCAATACCATACCCAGTAATTGCCGAACTAAAAAATGTACTGGAACCAAGATAGAGGTTTGCCCGTCCTTCATCGACGGCATCCTTATCATAATACGGAATCCCCACGATCACATCACTAAACCCATCGCCATTGAAGTCTCCGGCAGTCGATACAGAGTATCCCATTTTAGCACCAATCTGGTTAGATTGGAAGGTAACAGCTGTCGCGGTCAATCCGGATGGATCGCCTTTGTAGACAAATGCCCCTCCTTCGTTATCCTCTCCCAGGTCGTATTGTGGTGCGCCTACGATCACGTCGCTATAACCGTCCCCATTCACATCTCCTGCACTCGATACGGAAAAGCCCAGCCACATATAACTTTGGTCTATTTGAAGCACCTTGTTAGAATTCTGCGGCGTACCGTTGGTAATGATCGGATCAATAGTAACAGGATAGGCCGCAACTGCCACGTCCACGCTGATCTGAATGCGGTTATCCACATAAGCCAGTGTCGCGTTCAACGGCTTCTTGTTGCCGTCCCAGCATTTGAGATCGCTGTAAACGAGTTCGTTGCGAATACTGCCGTTGGCTGTTTTGGAAAAGAAATGTAGTTCGTTGCCGGAGCCTTGTTCTACTTCGAGGCCCTTGGCGGCCATTTTTACCTGCAATTGATGCGTACCTTCCGGGGCGTTTTCGATGATGAAGTTCTGGCGGACGCCTTCTTCATTGTTGATAAACTCCTCGGTGAATGCCTGGTGGCTGATCTGCACTTTGTTTTCGTGGTGCTCAGCCTTGGCGGCTATTTCCGGGGCGTAGAGGAGCTTGCCATCGGCGAAGACGCCTTCATTGACCAGCTCCATTTTAAAACCGTCGCCGGTAGTGTCTACGCGCGTCTGAACGGTGAGTTTGCCCGGCTCGTAGTACGCCCGGATGTTGTTCCTGCGGTTGGGGCTTTGCAGCTTTTTCTTTTGCTCGTCGTAGGAAATGTGGTATTCCTGCTTTTCCAACGAATTGCGGATGTCCGCCAATGTGGCTTCGGATATGCCTTTGGGTAATGCATCGGCCTTTTGTGTCACCGGTTTGGCAGGGACCGGACTTATCCGGTGGTGTTGGTGCCACAACCCCGCACCGAGGAGAGTCGTTCCGGCCAGGGCAATAGCCATGGCCCGTTGATAAATCTTTTTCATAAGACGTGTGTATTGGATGTTTTGGATTTACGGTAATATTCCCGCGCCCAAATTTTGTGAGCGTGGGAATCAAAAAGGCTAAGCGATTATTCTCAGGCGGAAACCGCTTAGCACGTGGTTCGTTGATCTCCGGAATGTCGCCGCCGGATAATTAACGCAGCACAATAGAATGGGTGCTTTTGGTGGCGTTGGAATAGCGGATGAGCAAGAGGTAGCGGCCCGGACGGATTCCGCTAATGTCCAGTTTATCGGCGCCGTCTGTCCACTTTCGGATGACCGAACCGTCGGAGGTGTGTAGTATCGTTTCGGCAATGGGATTCTGTTTTTCGGAATGAAGATATATGACGGACGCTGCCGGGTTCGGATATACGTAGGTTAATGCGAGGGGATTTCCGTTGGCGGTATGCCCGGGCATGAGTGGCACCGGTGCGCTCGCTGTACCGGCAGACGGGCCGGACACGTAGCGCCAGGGGCCGTAAATCTGCCCCGTCAAAGCAAGGGCAGCATTGTATTTGATTCTAACCCTTAGGTTCGTCGCGGATCCTGGTTTGTCGATCAGGCTCTTCAACTCGGAGCCCGTCAGGTTGTGATATCCTTTTTGAGATCCGGTGTAGGAAGTACTATGGGCAAGTTTGCCATTCGCGCCGGTCGTGAAGCCATTACCATTTGAAACTGCTTCCCATATCAATTTTCCTTTGTTTAGGCCCAGGAACGATTTGGCGGCCAATCCGATGCCAAAATTGCTCTTGGTGTGCTGCTGGTAATTCAGCAGGCTAACCAGATCCGAGTTGTACAGGCGGATGTTGTTCCGTAAACCCCGACCATTATTTCCATAATAAACAAAGGCAGCGTCCGCATCCGTCTGGCCGGAGCTGAAATTGGGTGAGCCCACGATCATATCGCTGTAACCGTCCGCATTTACGTCACCGGCGGCTGCCACTGCCCAACCGAAAAAATCGTAGGTGTCGTTGACATTGCCAATAATACGCTGGGGGCTTGTATTGATCCCCGCCGGTGATCCGTAATAGATCAGCGCCAGGCCGGTAGGTACCGAGGTGTTTTCATCGATAAACCACGGCTCGCCAATGATCACATCGCTGTAACCGTCGCCATCGAGATCGCCCGCACCCGCTACGGACTCACCCATGGCGGCGCCCATACCCGTTTCATGCGCGTACAGGTGTGCGGCGTTCGCCTGCGTAATGCCCGCAGGTGAGCCATAGTAAATGTGTGCGGCACCATCGCCGTTGTCATAAGCGTGTGCACCGACGATCAGGTCATGAAAGCCGTCGCCATTCACATCGCCGCCACCCGATACATCCCAGCCGAAATGCGCCTGATCCTGAGTACCCTTCATCCAGTCTATTGTAAGCGAGTCCAGTGAATGCGCTTTCCCATAACCGATTAAAATAGCCCCAGCATCGTAATCGCCCATGCTGTATGCGCCCGCGACGAGGTCGTCGTGGCCATCGCCATTCAAATCGCCGGCAGGGGATACCGCATTGCCGAGCCGGGTATCTTCCAGGTCGCTTTCGACGATCCGCAGCCCGGCGATGTCGGAGCCGTTGATCGAACCGGGAAATATGTAGAGCGCTCCTTCTTCGGACTGTCCATTGGAATAATTCATCGCTCCGATGATGATTTCGGAAAAACCATCGTCGTTGAGGTCGCCTGCGTGAGCTACGGCGCAACCGAACCATGCACCGGTTTTGTTGCTTTCGAGCTGGATGGGGGCGGAGTGGAGTCCTGCCGACGAGCCAAGGTAAACAAATGCGGCACCCTCTTCGTCTTCGCCGCCGTGATAATGCATGGCGCCGATGATAACATCACCATACCCGTTACCGTCGACGTCTCCCGCCGCGGAAACCGAGGTGCCGAATCCGGCATCCGCCTGATCGGTTTCAAGTATATGGGCGGGGATTTTGCCGATGCCGCCCGGTGTTCCTTTAAACAGAAATGCAACACCTTCTTCGGATTGGCCATTGTCATAATGCGGTGCGCCGACGATGATGTCATCGTAGCCATCCCCATCAACATCGCCCGCTCCCGATACCGCATATCCGAATTGAGATTCGGGTTGAATGGAATGCAGGGCCGTTGCGGTAGCGGTATCGGGTCCCGATGCACTGCCGTGCCAGACCATGATAGCCCCTTCGTTGCTCTCTCCCTGATCATAAAGATGGGCTCCGATAACAATGTCGCTGTAACCATCCCCATCGACATCGCCTGCGCTAGCAAGGGACTGGCCCAGGTATGCATGGGCCTGGGCACTTTTAAAAACGGACGCGGGCTTTTTACCAATCCCTGCCGGAATTCCGGAAAAAAGCATCACCACTCCTTCATTGGGCAGGTTCTTGCCCTGCATTTTGCTCGCAATCAGCACATCGGCATAGCCGTCTCCCTGCACATCGCCCGCACAGGCTACCGCACGCCCGAATTCCTCTTCCATTTGCTGTCCCACAAGCGTGATGGAAGCGTTGGCATTGATTCCATTTGCAGAACCAAGGTGAATTTTGACCAAACCCTGATCCGGATACGCCTTGTCGTAACGCGGTGCGCCGAGGATGATATCGGAAAAGCCATCACCATTCAAATCACCTGCGGATGCCAGCGACGTTCCCAGGTGCGCGTCGCTCTGGTCGCTTTGTATGATGGAAGGTACCAGCGATATCCCTTGCAAGCTGCCCAGGTATACAAGTGCAGCACCTTCGTTGGACTCTCCCTGGTCGTAAAACGGCGCACCGACAAGCACATCACCAAAACCATCGGCATTGACATCCCCGGCACCTGCTACGGAAGTCCCCATTCCCGAAATAGACTGGTTCATTTCCAGGATCGTAACCTTGTTAGGGTCTATGCCTGTTTTAAAACCATAGTAAACAAATGCCGCCCCTTCATTTAACTGCCCCTGGTCGAATTCGTTTGCACCCACAACGAGATCGCTGTAATTATCATTATTGATGTCGCCTGCCAATGCAACGGCTATACCAAATTGTGCTCCGGACTGGTTTCCTTTGAGCATCGTCACCGGGTTGGGCTTTATACCTTTGGGAGATCCCAAATAGACCAATACCACGCCCTCATTGGCTTGCCCATTATCGTAAAAAGGAGCGCCGATGGCAATGTCGCTGAACCCGTCCGCGTTGATGTCCCCGGCACCGGAAACCGAGTAACCCATTTCGGCGTGGGCCTGGTTGCTTTCCAAAAGCGTAGGTACCGGATTGAGCCCGTTGGCAGAACCATAGTAGAGCAATGCAGCCCCTTCGCTGTCTTGCCCATTGTCATAATGCGGTGCTCCGGCCAGTACATCACTAAAACCGTCGGCATTTACATCTCCCGCGCTAGCGACCGAAAACCCCAGCCAGGCATCTGCCTGATCCGATTGCAGCAGCGCATTTGCATTGACAGGATTGCCATTCACGACAATAGGGTCGATCGTTACGGGATATGTGGCGTTGCGGACATCCACGGTGATTTGAATTTGTTGCCCCACGGCGGTCAGGTGCGCGGTAAGCGGGTGGTTCTGCGCGTCCCAGCATTTGAGATCGCGGTAGATAAGCCGCGGATTGGTTTTGTCATTTTGGGCAAAAAACAGCAATTCATTCTCAGCACCATCCTGAATATTCAGGCCACAAGCAGCTAATTTTATTTGAAGGTCATGAGTACCTGCGGGTGCCTCGTGAACGATGAAATTCTGCCTGACGCCATCTGCATTGTTCACAAACTCCTCCGTGAATTTTGCATGGCGGATCAGTAGCCTGTTTTCCAGTATTTCAGGTTTGGCAGCCGGATCGGGCACGTCGATCAGGAGGCCGTCGGCGAAAATGCCTTCATTTTTCAGTGCAAACGAAAAATTATAACCCGAGGAATCGATGCGGTTCTGAATGGTAAGGTTCCCAGGCTCATAGTATGCCCGGAGATTGTGCTTTCGATTGGGGCTTTGGAGCCTGCGTTTGGTGCGGTCGTACGAAATGTGGTACTCGCGGGCGGCTATGGTTTCGGCGAGACCGGCAGGGAGATGGTTGGTGATGTGTTGGGCAGAAATTTGTGGACTGCTGTTGGCGGCTGAGTGCAAAGAAGCCGGAGAATAGCAGGTGTTAAATGCGTAAATAAACAGGGTGACGATAGATGCCGCGATGGACAATAGCAGGAGGTGCTGTTTCATGGATCAGAAGAGTTTAAGTTGAAGTGCAAAACCGAAGCGATAAGCTCCGACCTCAATTTTGTAGGAATCACAAACTCTTTTAAAATCCGATGATCAGGTAACGGGATGGGTTAGCGAACGGAAAACAGGTAAGTAAAAAGCCGGTCGCGGAAATAGTTTCCGGAACCGGCTTCAAGTAGTTATGCTATTTCAATGCATTATTTCTGCACCAACGCTTCCAGCATTTTCTCTGCCAGGAACTGGTTGCCTGCGTCTGTCAAATGTACGCGGTCGGTGGTGAGGATGCCTTTCTCCTTGTTTTCAGGATTGTTTTTGGCCAGATAGTCCTGGAAATGCTTGCGCAGGTCGAGCAATTGCAGGTTGTTGCGCGTCGCGATTTCGCGGATCAGTTTGGAATACTGGTTCAAATCGCCGTCCTGCTGATTGGAATTGTCATTGCGCTCGCCAATGACGGTAGGCGTACACACGATCACGCGGATATTCTGCGCTTTCAGTTTTTTGATCAACGCCTCGTAGAACTTCACATATTTGTCGGGATCGGTACCGGTGCCGGACGAGGCTTTGTGCCATACATCGTTGATACCCACGTAAATGAATACGACATCGGGCTTCTTGGCGAGCACGTCGTCTTCGAGTCTTAAATAGAGGTCATACACTTTATTGCCGCCGATTCCGGCGCCGATCAGCTCATATTGGCTGTCCTGGCCCTTCGCTTTCAGCATTTCGCCTACTTTGGTGATATAGCCGGTAGGGCTCACGCCGGCCTGGGTAATGGAATCGCCGAAGAAAACGACACGGAGCGGCTTATCGGCACGCATAGCGAGCAATGGAAGTGCGACAATGGCAATTTGAAGCAGTTTGAAAAGTACTTTCATGGATTGATTGTATGGATTTTTTGGTGAAAAGACGGTTGTGGGGGGAAGTTACCCTTTTGACCGCCGACCGCCGACCGCCGATTTCCGATGGTAGATCCGCTGATTTAAAATGTGACATCTGCTGATTTAAAATGCGATCGGCCGTCGGCGGTCAGCGGTCGGCCGTCAAGTTTTGAGAATGCGAACCTCCACATCGGCCCCGCTGTAATGCAACGTGAACTTGGTGCCTGGCTGTAATTGCACCCCCCAATGCGTCGGAACAGTGAATTGCCGGATCTTTCCGTCAACCCAGGCGTGGACGGTCAGCATTTCGGTGGTTCGTTCAAGCGTAAGCACTTCGCCGTAGATGAATAGCGCCTCTGTTTGATCCTTCAAATACACTTCGGCCGGCGATCCGATGCGGATTAACCTGCCGTTTTCCATGATGGCCACCTGATCGGCCAGCCTGAAAATCTCGCCCATATCGTGGGTTACGAGTATGACGGTAAATGGTCGCTCGCGGCGTAGTCTGAGCAGCAAATCCTGCAATTGCAGCTGCATATCGGGGTCGAGGGCGGCGAAAGGTTCGTCCATCAAAAGCAAGTCGGGTTCGCGTACGAGCGCGCGGGTGAGTGCGACGCGCTGCTGCTGCCCGCCCGAAAGCTGGTGCGGTTTGCGGTCGATGAGTTGGGTAAGGCCCGCGATTTCGAGCAGATGGCCGATCAGCTCCTGATTATGGTATTTGGGTAATGCGAATTCAAGATTTTGCATGACTGTCATGTTCGGGAACAATGCATAATCTTGAAAAACAAAACCGATATGGCGTTGCTGTGGCGGAACGTGAATGCCGTTTGCTGTGTCCAGCCAGGGATCTTTGCCAAAAGTGATCCTGCCGGATTCGGGCATGGCAAGTCCGGCGATTTGCCTCAGCAAGGTGGTCTTTCCCGCACCCGATGGCCCGGTGAGGGCGAGAATGCGGTGGCCGGTCACTGTGAGATCCACTTCCATCGGTAAAATCCCACCCGCGGTGTGTAATGTATGCCGGATATGGACTTCAAGCAGGTTGTCGGACACGGAGCAGGCGGTTGTTAATGGAATAGACCAGCAGCAAAATAACGAAAGTGATCGCAAAAAGCACCATCGCGTACGCATTGGCAGCGGGGTAGTTGAGCGCCTCCACCTCGTTGTAGATGGCTACGGACGCCACTTTGGTGACGCCGGGGATATTGCCGCCGATCATCAGTACCACGCCGAACTCGCCGACGGTATGGGCAAATGTGAGTACAAATGCCGTGAGAATGGCCGGTTTGCAATTGGGCAGGAGCACTTTCACGAACGTCTGCCATTCGCTTTTGCCGAGCGTATAGGAGGCTTCCCGTAACGACGCTGGCAGCGATTGCAGGCCGGCCCGGATAGGGTAGATCATGAATGGCAGGCTGTACAAAATGGAAGCGATCACCAGCCCCGGGAACGAAAAAACGAGCCTTATCCCCAGATATTCCTCGACCATTGCCCCAAACCAATGCGACGGGCTGAATGCCAGCAACAAATAAAACCCGATCACCGATGGCGGCAGCACGAGCGGCATGCCGATCAGCGCCTCCACCACGCCTCGCCCTTTGAACTTCCCGAAAACGAGCCAGTAGGCAATCGGCATGGCGATCACTAGCAGCAGAATTGAAGTGATGCTGGCGAGTTTGAAGGTTAGCAGGAGTGGCTGGGGGTCCAAGTAATTTTGAATGATTGAATGACCGGGTCGCCGGTGCGATGAATAGTCAGGTGTTGTTAAGTGTAGTCAGGTGTAGTCAGGTGTGGTCATGTGTAGTCATGTGTAGTCATGTATTGTCAATTATTGTTTACGTTTTCAATGATTATTCCTGACCACTTCTGACAACACTTGACTACATCCGACAACGTTATTTATAACCGTACCGTTTGAAAATAGCCTTCGCCTTAGCCGAATACAGGAACTGATAAAACTGTTCGCTGGAAGCTTTTTTGGGAGACGTTTCGCTGTGTTTCAATAAAATAGCTGCTTGTTGAATGGGTTTGTAAAGGGTTGAATCGACTAGCACATAATGTCCTTTTCCTTTCATTTCCGGGGATAATACAATGGATAATGCATTGAAACCCGCTTCCACGGAGCCGGTGGTAATGTATTGGGCTGTTTGCGCGATGCTTTCGCCGTAAACGAGCTTCTTTTCGGTTTGTTCGTAGAGCTTCAATGCATTCAATGCCTGCACGGCGGCTTCGCCATAGGGGGCCGTTTTGGGATTGGGGACGGCTATTTTTTTGACTTGATCCGTGGCTAATACCTCCGGTTTGAGCTCGGTTTCCGGGATGTCTTTCGACCAGAGTACCAATGCGCCGCTGGCATAAACTTCCGGTTTTAAATCGGAACCGCCGTTTTTGAAGATTTCTTCGGGATATTTGGTGTCGGCGGAAACGAATACGTCGAATGGCGCGCCCTCGCGGATCTGCGTGGTGAGTTTGCCGGATGATGCGACTACGATCTCGATCTTTTTGCCCGATTCTTTCTCGAATTCCTGCTGGATTTCCTTCATCACATATTGCACGTTGGCAGCGGTGGCGACGACGATTTTCTCCGACGGTTTGGAGCAACCGGCGAGAAATACAGCAAAAAGGGCGAGGATACGTAGTTTGTTCATGCCGCAATTTAAAATATTGTTTTGCAATAATAACCGCTTACAGGCTCCGCGGAGCGTCCCCTCGGGAAATTGTCGTAAATTGCGCCCCGTTTCGCCGGGCTGTTCCGGACGGACGATTTAACCGCTTATAGCCAATGGCTAAAAGCACAATTTAATCATTATAATGATCATAGAAACTGCACAGCGCACCAGGCAGACATCGGAATACTATTTTTCGGTGAAGCTGGCCGAAGTGCGCAAACTGATTGCCGAAGGGCATGACGTCATCAATCTCGGGATCGGAAACCCGGATATGATGCCCTCAGTAGAAACGCTGGAAGCATTGACAACCGCTGCCTATCAACCACAGGCGCATGGTTATCAGCCTTATACAGGCACCCCCGCTTTCAGAAAATCAGTGGCAGATTTTTATTATCGTACCTATGGCGTAACACTCGATCCGAATACTGAAATATTGCCGCTCATTGGTTCCAAAGAGGGCATTACCCACATATCGCTGACGTTCCTCGATTCGGGCGACGAGGTGCTGGTACCCGAGCTGGGTTACCCGGCCTACCGCGCCGTGAGCCAGATGGTCGGTGCGGTGGTGAAGGAGTATCCGCTGCGCGAAGACCACGGCTGGCAGCCCGACTGGCATGCGATGGAAAGCCTCATTACGCCGAAAACGAAGCTCATGTGGCTCAATTACCCGCATATGCCCACGGGTGCACCCGCTACGCAGGAGCTGTTCGAGGAGGCGGTTGCATTTGCCAAAAAGCATCGGATATTGCTTTGTCATGATAATCCTTACAGCTTGATCCTGAACAAGAAAGCGCCTATCAGCCTGCTTTCTGTGGAGGGAGCCAAAGAGGTGGCGATCGAGCTGAATTCGATGAGCAAGTCGCACAACATGGCGGGCTGGCGTATGGGCTGGCTGTCGGGTGCGAAGGAGTACATCAGCGCGGTGCTGACGATCAAGAGCAATGTCGATTCGGGCATGTTTTTCGCGATGCAGGAGGCTGGGGCGAAGGCATTAGGTAACTCGGCCGAATGGCACGCGGAGCGTAATGCAGTGTACCAGGGCCGCCTGGAAGCGTCGGAGGCGCTCTTGCGCACGCTGGGCTGTACATGGGACGACAAGCAGGAAGGCATGTTCCTCTGGGGCAAGCTGCCCGACTCCACAGAGTCGGCGGAAGCGCTGGTAAACAGCCTGCTGGTTGACAAGCATGTGTTCATCGCGCCGGGCTTCATTTTTGGTCCGAAAGGCCAGCGCTATATCCGGTTGTCACTATGCTTGCCCAAAGAGAGAATCTGGCAGGCAGTGGAGCGGATTAAAGGGTAATATTTCAGGATTTTCAAAATTTAAGATAATGATCATCAGTATCATAGGGGTTGGCCTGCTCGGCGGGTCGTTTGCCCTGGGACTGCGCGAGAAATACCCGCACGTGAAATTCGTGGGTGTGGATAACTCGGCGGTCAATCAGAAAATAGCATTGGCGAAAGGGATCGTAGACGAGATCCTGACGCTCGACGAGGCATTGCAGGTATCCGAGCTGAACGTGCTTGCGACGCCCGTGGACGCCATTACCAAGTTGTTGCCCTACATGCTCGATCACCTGCCCGACGGCCGGACGATCATGGACCTGGGTTCTACCAAGGAGCTGATCTGCAAACTGGCAGATAAGCATCCTAAACGCGGCCAGTTTGTGGCAGCACACCCGATGGCCGGGACCGAAAACTCGGGCCCTGGCGCGGCATTCCGGGAGCTTTTGATCGATAAAAACGTGATCATCTGTGACAAGGAAAAGAGTAGCCCTGATTCGGTGGGGTTGGTGGAAACGTTCCTGCGCGATGTGGGCATGAAAATCCATTACATGAAGCCCGTCGAGCACGATTTGCATTTGGCTTACGTATCGCATTTGAGCCATATCAGCTCTTTTGCATTGGGTATGACTGTGTTGGATAAGGAACGCGACGAGCGCGCGATCTTCGATATGGCGAGCACCGGTTTTTCTTCCACAGTACGTTTGGCCAAAAGCTCTCCGCAAATGTGGGCGCCTATTTTCGACCAGAACAAAAAGAATGTTTCCAAGGCATTGGGCGATTATATCGAGCTGCTGAAAAAGTTCAAAGAGGCGATCGATGGCCGCGATATGGACGCCAGCTTGTCTTATATGGCCCGGGCAAATGATATCGGGCGGGTTTTGGCGGGGATTGAGAAGAAGTAGTCAGGCGGTGGTCATGTATTGTCATTTTTTTGACCGCCGACGGCTGACAGCCGACCGCCGCATGGGGCAATGATAACTGTTCGGCGGTCAGCTGTCGGTGCTCAGCGGTCAGGTGTGGTTAAGAATTGTAGTTTTTAAGTTATTGATTATTAGTATATTGTAAATGGTTCTGAAATTTTTCGGAACCATTTGCGTTTTCAGGGCTGTTAAGTTGGGGTCGTTTAGCGACGCCCTTCTTGATTGATTTTGAAGCATATAGTCTCAACAAAACAATAGGAAATGACAAAAGCGCATGGGGTTTTGGCAGCGGTATTGATAGCAGCAGGCATTTCGTTAGGTGTGCACCGGGCCGACTCACTTTCCAATCATTCTACTCTAAAAACATCGCCGGTCGCGAAAACCGACTCGGTTGTTACCCGTTCCGAATGGATTTCATTGTATGACTCGCTTGGCCTGAAAAAGCAAGGCTTGTCGGAACGCGCATTCTATTGCGCCTGGTTCGGTTTTCAGAAAATCAAGCTCGATAACCCGATCATGGCGATCTGCGATTTTACGCAATCGTCGCGCAACAAGCGGTTGTACGTGATCGATCTGCTGAAAAAGAAGGTGCTTTACAATACTTATGTGGCGCATGGACGAAACTCGGGTAATGAGTTTGCCGAGCATTTTTCAAATGCGAATTCTTCCTTCCAATCGAGTTTGGGTTTTTACAAAACATTAGGCACCTACCAGGGCAAGCACGGGCTTTCCTTAAAGCTGGAAGGGCTTGAAAAGGGTATTAATGACCGTGCATTGGAACGTGCGATTGTGATGCACGGTGCGAATTACGTGAGCGAAACTTTTATTAAAAATACCGGTCGCCTCGGGCGCAGTCTCGGTTGCCCGGCCGTTTCGATCGCCGACTCTAAAAAGCTGATCAATATGCTCTACAATGGCGCGGGGCTTTTCATCTACTCCGGCGACCAGCATTATATTCAGAAATCGTCGTTACTGGCCGGAATGGAGGCTATTTCCGAAGTTCAGGCATTGGGCGCTTCGCGTTTGTAAACATCCGGGAAATACATCAGATCACCCTTTTCATTACAATCTGCCGGCAAATACAGCAAAAACACGGGTACGCGTACTTTCAGCTTGTGCCATTTCGGCGGGTGTGAGACGCTGTCGGGTTCGGTCATGAAGTCGCTGTCGAGGAGCTGGGTACCCGCCATGTAATTGGCCAGGTCGGTGGGGTGTTGCACGCGCACGCACCCGTGGCTGCGCCAGCGCTTGTCGCTTTTGAAAAGGTACCTGGCATTGGTATCGTGCAGGTAAATGGCCAGCGGGTTTTTGATCTCTACTTTTAACAAACCCAGTGAATTGTCCTCGCCGGTCTCCTGGCGGAAACGATACGGGAACTGATCGGCGGTAAGGTCGCCCCATTCCAATTCTTCGGGGTTGATAGCCTGCCCGTCCTTTCCAATCACCTGAATGCGGTTTCGGGTCAGGTATTCGGGATCGGCAGCCGCTTTGGGGAATATTTCCTTGATGGCAATGCTTTTAGGTACATTCCAGTAGGGGTGCGTCACAATGCTCGTCGCGTAGGTGTCGATCGTGGGCGTAGGTGTGTCGCGCTTGCCCACGACGGTACGCATGGTGAGCACGTTCTTGCCTGCGGAGTCCATGGCCGTGAGGTAAGCGCCGCGGATATTGACCATTACAAAACGCGGCGCGTGCTGGATCTGCCGGTGAATCCAGCGGTAGGCATTCAGCGTTTGGGCGACATAAGCGGCGCTGTCTTTCTTATTCGATTTGATCAATCGGTCGTAATGGATTTTCAGGTTGTGGTAAACCGGGAAAACCGGCTCCAATTGTTCCATTACCCGCTCAATCGATTCCCCTTTTGCCAGTTCTTCTGCCGCATTGCGGATCAACGCGGTATCGGCTTTCACCTTCTTTTGGGTAAACCGGATGGTGGGCTTATGTCCGAACGCGATTTCTTCCAGCAGCGCGAAAACCGGCGCAATGGTATCCTTCGTTTCAAATTTTTGGGTATTGATTCCCGCTTCGCCTGCCTGCGAAAGGAGTTCCTGGTAAATATCCTCGCTGCTGATGGCCTCTGCCAGTTCCTGGTCGGTCATGTCCTTCGGGTTCTTCCGGCACGACTGCATGATGGCGAGGGTAAAAAGTATCAGGAGGGGTACATAGCGGGCTTTGCCCAGACCGGACAGCATTTGCATTACGAACGATGATTTGGTGCTGCAAGATAACATGCAATTGTCATGCTAACTGAAAAAGGGCAAGGACAACCTGCCCGCAGCTCAAAAATGGGGAATTAAAGTGGCATCGCTGTACTTTAATTCCCTAAATCGATTATTCGTTGCGGAGGCTGCGGACCGGATCGGCCGTGGCGGCGCGGATCGCCTGAAAACTAACGGTACCAATCGTGACGGCCAATGCCATAGCGCCCGTCACCGCGAACACCCACCAATGGATCGTGGTCCGGTAAGGATAGCTTTCCAGCCATTTTTGCAGCGCATACCACGCCAGCGGCGAAGCTACCATGATGGCGATCACCACCAGTTTTACAAAATCTTTTGAAATCAATCCCACAATACCCGCCACCGACGCGCCCAACACTTTGCGGATACCGACTTCCTTGGCCCGTTGTTCGGCCGCCTGTACGACCAGTCCGAAAATGCCCAGCGCAGAAAGGAACATCGTAAGTCCGCTGAAAAAGAGGAAGAGCTGATGGAGTTTGGATTCAGCTTCGTATTGTTTGGCGAGTTTGTCTTCAATATTATGAATGCGCAGCAGCTTTTCCGGAAAGAAATGTTTCCAGAGCTTACGCACACCCGCACCAACCTGCATTTCAGTACCGGGCTGAATGCGGATGAGCATACTCGCATATTCAGGTGCTTTTTGTGCAAGAATGAGCGTGGGCTTCATGGGTTCATAAAGTGATTCGTTATGAAAATCCCCGACGACGCCCACCGGCACCGATTGTGCATCTTTGGCGTGCACATCCAGCTGTTTGATGCGGAGCATTTTCGCGGCAGAGGCAGTCATCAGCGAATTCTGGTTCATTTGCGCTTTTTCAAACTTGACGAAATCCTTTTCCCGCAGCGAGTCGGCATTGATTGCGTCGGCGAAACGGTTGCTGAACATGCGGCCCTTCACCAATTTCAATCCCAGCGTCGCAGGCAAATCCACATCACCGGCTATGTACCACACGCGCAGGCGGCGGCCGGCGTGTGCAGGATCATCAACCTCCCGCTGCATATAGCCGGCGCCCTCCGTAGGCATCCACATACTCAGGCTGCTGCGCATGACACCCGGTATCCTTTGCAGTTCGCTTTTGAATGCTTCGCCCTTGCCATTCCACGAAATCTGCTCGATGCCGATCAGGTTGTTTTTATCGTAGCCAAGTTCTTTGTTTTTCATCAGGTCAAATTGCTGCCATACCACGATGGTAGCGAGCAGCACGATGATCGAAATAGAGAACTGTGCTACCACAAGCGTTTTGCGAAGCCCTGTTTGGCCCAACGACGCTGTAAATATGCCGCGTAATGTGTTGGCCGGTTTAAAACCCGAAATAACCCAGGCCGGGTAAAGGCCTGTAAGCAGTGCGGTGAGGAAAAACATCAGCAGTGCGCCTCCCGCCATCAGGATATTGGAAGTAAACGTCAGTACCAGCCGGTGCCCAAGGAAGTTCTCGACCGGGTGCAATGTGAAGAAATAGGCGAAAACCGCAATACCGACTGAAATACCGAACAAAAGCAGGGTTTCGGTCAAAAGCTGCATCACTAGTTGCGTCCTCGACCCGCTGAGTACTTTCCGGACGCCAGCTTCTTTCACCCGTGCAAATGCCTTGGCGGTGCTGAGATTGACGAAGTTGACGCAGGCAATGAATAGCAGCAGCAATGCAACACCGCCAAAGATATAGATCGTCCGGATGTTCGCCTTTACTTCTTGTCCATCCGCGAAATCGGAGTGGAGGTAAATGTCTTTCAATGGTTGAAACTCGAATTGTTCCCGGCTATTGTTTTTCATAAACCGGGTATACCAGGTATTGACTTTCTTCGTGAATTGTGTGACATCCGTGCCGTGTTTCAGCAGTATATAATTGCGTCCGAAGGACATGATGCCATCATTGACAAGCGGTTCGGGCTTTGCGGCTTGAAATCGGATAGCATCGGCGCGCAGGTGGCTGTTGTAGGGCAAATCGTCGATCAGACCGGTAATTTCATAAGGAGTCGGCTCGGAACTGAAAGTAGGAATGTCGTAGATGATCTTTCCAACCGGGTCCTGACCGGGAAATATCCGGGCGGCATAGGCTCGTGTCACGAGCAAACTCCAATGCTTTTGCGTCGAATGTTTGAGACTTCCGGCGAGCAGCTTGATGTCCAATATGCGGCTGATCGACGTGTCGGCGGTCAGTAAATTGGTGCTGATGCCGTCGTTATCTTCCGGGCGGATTTTGAAATATTTCTCAAATGAATCTACCGTGGACCATGACTCAACTTCCGCATAATTTTTCTCCAACTCCGGCGCGAGGCCAATCGGAGATGAAGAATTGCGTTCGGAAAGGTCTTTGCCCATTTTGTTCACCGTGACAATCCTGTAAATATCATCCTTCCGGCTCCATTGCCGGTCGTACGAAAGGCTGTCGATCACCACGGTAGCCACCATCATACAGGCCCATAAGCCAATGGAAAGTCCGGTCAAATGGATCAGCGAATAGCCGCTGTTTTTCAGCAGGACGCGCGAGCCTATTTTGAAATAATTGCGCAGCATATCGCGGCTGAATGCCGACGGCGTGCCGTACGGGGATGGGTTTCTCCTCATAATCGAAGGGCGGCACAATGCGGCTACCTCGCGGAGGAAGAAGAAATTGGCCTTGCGTGTACCCGCGCGGCGATGGCGCAAGGCGTAGCGTTCGTGCAGGTCGCCGAGGAGCTCTTCGCGCAGGTGCGGCGCACATATGCGGGTGGCGAGCTTGTCCAGCCAGCGGGGAGGAAGTGGTGGTCGCATAGGTCAGCTGTTTGAAAAGTCGAGGCCCATTTTGGATAGTTCGGAAGGGGTAATGCGGTTCCAGAGGCTATTGCGGACGGTGCGCGCCTCATGGAGGACCTTTCCACCATAAGCGGTAACCGTAAACAGGCGCTTGCGACGTCCGCCGCGTTCCTGCGTGGCCTCGCCGAGGTGCGAGCTCAGGTAGCCCTTCTGTTCGAGCCGCTGCAACGCGGCATGTACGGCGCCGGTGCTCACAGTCTGCCCGGTTTCGCTTTCGAGTTCTTCGGCAATACTCACCGAGTAAGCTCCCGGCGCCAGCGCCGCCACGGCCAGTAATACGATTTCTTCAAATTCACCCAAATCGCTTCGTCTCATAGGAATGTGTCCGGATTTATTTCATCTATTTCTGTATGTAAAATATCTTGCCAGACTTTGAAAACAGCGCCCACATTCAATTTACGGGGATTTTATGAGAAAGCCCTGTTCGTTTTTGAACAAAGATCGTCCGGTGCTGTACGGGGTTTAAAAAGTTATCAGCAAAATTGAATGCAATAGAATCAGCCAAGTTTTTCCTTTATCAGATTTCAAGCATTTACATCAAAATCATCACACTATGGCGAAGCTGAGTAAAATCACGGTGGATAATGTCGACATATCTATCACCACCATCAACGACAATGACTACATCTGCCTTACCGACATGGTAAAGGGGAAAGAGGATGCAGGCAGGGCAGCGGATGTTATCAAAAACTGGATCAGAAATCGTGCTACCATCGAATTTCTGGGAACCTGGGAAGTGATCTACAATCCTGATTTTAAAGTGGTCGAATTCGACCACTTTAGGCGAGAGGCCGGAGTCCCGACTTTTACAATGAGTGTTTCGAACTGGATTGAGAATACAAATGCGATTGGGATGTTTTCTAAATCAGGCAGGTATGGAGGAACTTATGCGCATAAGGATATAGCATTCGAATTTGGGTCCGCGATTAATCCGATATTTAAGCTATATGTAATCAGGGAATACCAGCGGCTTAAAGAGAGTGAAAATAACCGGTATGGATTAGAATGGAACGTAAAGCGTATTCTATCCAAAGCAAACTACCAAATACACACAACGGCGGTGCGGGATTACCTCATTCCGAAAGCCGGTTACTCGCAGGCGAAAGAATGGCTGCTTTACGCGGATGAGGCCGATTTGCTCAACCTCGTGCTGTTTCGTTGTACAGCCAAACAATGGCGCGACGCGAATCCCCAGCGCCATCTGGCCGGGGAGAATATCCGGGATATGGCTAGCATTAATGAACTAACCATACTTTCAAATCTTGAAAACCTGAATTCTGTGTTAATTAAAACTGGGCTGGGCAAGCGGGAGCGCTTCAAAATATTGGACGAAACCTGTAATGACCAACGTAAAACACTGGTGCAACTTGACATTGTAAAGCCCATAAAGAGGGAAAACGAATCCTCATTTTCAGATTTTGAAAATAAGGAACTCAAATAGGCGGCTAGCCGCCGAATCTATTTCTTCCCAAAAAACTTCTGTTTGGGACTTTTCTTCTGCGCGTATTCCATCACTGCTTCCGCGGCTTCGATCGGCAGATCTGATTCGAGAATGGACGCGCCGTCACGGGCGATGGCCAGGTAAGCCGCTTTACGTTCTTCGGCGGTTTTCAGTTTGTCGTAGGAAGATGCGGCTGAGATCATGCACATCGTGCCTTTTTTGTTCAGTAATGCATATAATTCCTTGTTCTCGGGCTTCACATGCGGGCCTATGTAGGCGATCATCTGGGTGAAAGGCACACCGGCTTTTTCGTAATCCTCATACTCTTTCATGTTCCGGATGAATGCCGAGAATGTGTGGTTTTTGTTTTGGGATAAATAATAGGTCATTTCGGCGGCGCTGTGCACGGTGAGCATTACGAATGCATCTGCGTTGTGCTTTTTGATCAATGCGGCGGTCATGGCCAGAGGGACGTCCTTATGGTCGAGGTTGAGGACAGTTTTACCGCGCGCCCATTCGATCACCTCCGAAAGCGTCGGGATAGGAAAGTCGGTGACATTGCCCTCGGCGTCTTTGAGGCGGAATTTTTTGAGCTCTTCATAAGTGTAATCCGATAGCTTACCCTTGCCTGTGGTGGTGCGGTCGAGGGTGGCGTCGTGCATGAGCACCATCACGCTGTCTTTGGTCAATCGCGGATCGATTTCGAAGAAAGCCGGGGTGTGCTTCAATGTATTTTCAAAAGTAGCAATGGAGTTTTCGGGAAAGCCCTTCACCATTCCGCCCCGGTGCCCGGCGATCAGGATCGGATCGTTCCCGGTGAACTGGAAATAGGCATGCAAATCCTTTGCCGTTTTGATTTTCAGCACATTGAGCTTGCTCTGCGCGTGGCTGGTAAAATAGTTGCCAAGCGAAAGCAATGCAGTTAATATGAAGGGGTTAAGGAGTTTCTTTTTCATGATTATCTAAAAATTAAGAGCGGCAATTGAGTTTTAAAAGACTGAATTCGCCTTGCGGGTCCAGACTGAACAAGGTAACCGAAGAGTTCTCCTGGACGATCTGCCGGTAGTTTTTGAGCGGCATACCCAGCTTCCAGGCCATGTAAAACCGGTTTACAGCATTATGTGCAACCACGAGCACGGTCCCGTCGGGATGTTTTTGTAATACCTCATTGAAGAAATCGTCGACGCGCGTCACGATCTCGACGGCCGTCTCGCCGGTACCACCCGCACGTGCGTAATCGGGTTCGTGCGCCCACGCATCCCAGAGCTTGGGGTTTTCGGCAATAAATTCCGCCCGCGTTTTGCCTTCCCATTCACCAAACGAGGCTTCAATCAGCCGCTGGTCGACGGTAATGCCCGGGTGATTGCCCGAGGCGATGGTGGCGGTGTGGTGTGCGCGTTGGAGCGGCGAGGTATACACGGCGTCGAACGCAATGCCTTTCAGCAATTTCGCCGCCAAATGCGCCTGTTCGAGGCCTTTTTCAGTCAGCCCGATGTCTGTCGCGCCGCAGTAGCGGTTGCCGTCGGCGTTCCAGAATGTTTCTCCGTGGCGGAGCAGATATATGTGAAGCATGGTCAATGGATTACGGGCACAGGCCCTGCTATGAAACCTTTTTCGGTTAAAGTATGGATAAAACTCCGGTATTGTTGTGTGTATGCGGCGACCAATGACGGTACGGGGCGGATCGTCTTCTCAATGCGTGTCATGGCTTGTGCAGCCTCGGTGAGTGTCCCGTAATGCGAACCTGCCGCGGCGACGATCGCGGCACCGGCGGCGCCGGTCACATTCCCGCATTTGTGTACGGGGCGGTTGAGCACATTGGCGCGGATGGTCAGCCAGACGTCGCTGTTGCTGCCGCCGCCGGCCGTGTATACTGCATTCACCTCCTCGCCGGAAACGCCTTCGATCATTTCATAAGCATAGCGTTCCACAAATGCGACGCCTTCCATGTTTGCAGTGAATGTGCCCTCACGGCTGGCGTTTTCAGGTGCAAAACCCCGTGCCTGGGGCGCGATGAATGGAAAACGTTCCCCTTGTTGCAGCAAAGGATAGGCGATCAGGCCGGTGGGGATGAGGTTTGCGGCGGCCTCGGCTAATGCCGGAAGATCGTCCGCAAAGCCTGCCGAAACCCAGTCGGCACCGATATTCCCTGCGCCGCCGGGCATCCAGTAGCCTTCGGGGTGGCGGTGGCTGTATAAGCGGCCTTCCGGGTCGCGTACTTCGCGTGTGGTGACGCCCTTCACGACGAGCGTGGTGCCTATGGTGGTATTCCAATCTCCCGGTCGGACGGCACCGGAGGCTACCTGCGATGCGCATCCGTCGGTCATGCCTGCTATGACCTGAATTTGCGCCAACCCGAGTTGCTCGCTGAGTACCGGCAGCAGACGGCCGACTGGCGTGCCCGACGGGACCACCCTTTGCAGCCATTCTTTCCGTAACGGCAAGTGCTCGGTGAGGTAAAGTGGCCATTCGCCGGTACCGACGTCAAATCCCGATTTCAATGCATTGGTATAATCGGTCGTAGCAAAGTCGCCGCAGAGTTTCCCGATGATAAAATCTGTCGCATGAATCCAGGTTTTGATATCCGCTGCTTTTTCGGTGAAATGGTTGGAATACCACACCATTTTGGACAAACCGCTGGACGCATTGAAACCCGTGTAGCCTTGCGGGTGACTGCGCTCAGCAATTTCCCGGCAATACTTTCCTTCCCCGGTAGGGCGGGTGTCGGAGTACATCAAAGCATTGTGCAGCGGCTCGTTATCCGCGTCCAGGGGAATGACGGTGCCGGATGTAGATGTAACGGATACTGCCTTGATGTCCTTCAAATCAATGACTTCGCGGACGGATATGAGCAGATTTTCCAGACAGGCCATGACCGATTCCCACCACAGCGCCGGCGATTGCTCCTCGCGCGAATGCGGCGTGAGCGGGAAGACCTTCTCGCTACTGCCCATCGTGCGGCCCGTTTCATCGAGCAGTATCACACGCACGCCCTGTGTTCCGACGTCGATTCCTATGAAATATGAATGCATATTTAATTCAATGTTTCGGTTGAAAATAGATTATTACGGTGCGCTGCACCTCGCGATCTAACATTTCGGTGTCGGGTGCAGCGCACCGAAAGATTGGTGTTGAATGAAATTATTGGCGCGTAATCGATTTCAATGTGTTTCGTGCAGTTTTCCATTCATTGTACCATTCCTGATAAGTAACATCGCCATCCGGCTCCGTAACCTCTAACGTCTCCGGTGAATGGTTTGGAATACCCAATGCATTGTTGCAGATAGCTACCCCACCGGAGACCGAAGCCTGGCGGTAGTTGGTTCGTATGAGCACTTTTTTACCTAGTAAATTGGCGATAAACTGCCGCAGCAAGCCGCTTCGTACACCCCCGCCGCACATCCACACATAATCCTGCTCGTGGTTTGTTACTTCGCGGAGGACGTTATAGTTTTCCGAAATGCTGCAAGCAATATCCCAAAGCGTAGCCCACACGAAATGCGCCCTGCTAAGCTGGTGCGACACAGGTGTATTAAAAATGAACCCGCCACGGATCAACGGGGATTGCTCACCGGCGAGCAACGAGCCCAATGCACCCACGCAATGCGTATCACGGATGGCCGCTACCTCGGTTTCGATTAGCTCATAAGGCTCATTAGGATAGAAAATTTCTTTCAAACGCTGGTAATTCAGGCCGGTAACGCCTGCGTTGGCTTCGAGCAGGAATTTCGTATGATCGGTATGCCGGTTGGTCCAGGTGCGCTCCCGGGCATCGGTAATGTAATGGTCGGCTATTTTAATGATGGGTGTGGTGGTGCCCGAAACGATCACAATGTCTTCCACAGATGGTTCGATACTTAGGATCGCCAGTTGGGTATCCGAGCCGCCGACCACCACTTCGGCCGTATCGGAAATACCGAGTTCGGTTGCAATATCGGGTTGTATTCTCCCTAAAATAGTCCCCGAGTGCACCAGTTGCGGCAGAAGCGAGGTGTCGAGCTGATATTTTGCACAAAGCTCTTGTGACCATTGTCCCTTCTCAACATCGTAGAGCAACGTTTCCGACGCTTGCGAATGCTCGTATCCCTGCACCCCACTAAACATATATTGCGCCCAATCGCTGATGCTGAGGAATGTCGACACCTGCTGCCAGAGTTCCGGGCGCCGCTCACGGACCCCTACGAGTTTTAATGCTGAAAAAAGCGAAGTTGGGTAACGACCGGTTAGCTTGTAAACTTCGTGCTTGTCGGGGGTAATGTCCTCCCATTCGCGACCGCGGTGGTCTATGTTAGGCATGCCGATCAGCGACTTCCCCGTTTTGTCGAGCGCCACAATGCCTTCGCGCTGGCTGGTAGCGGTGATGGCCGTGATGGTTACCTCGCCTGCTTGTGCCAATGCCGTTTTAGCAAGGCCTTTTATCTGTTCCCAAAGTGTATCGGGATCGAAAAAGATGGATTCGGGGTAATGCTCGTCTTTCTGGTAACGCATATCGCCGCTCGCCACGCCGAGGATCGTGCCGGTGGGGTTGGCGATGGCTACACGTACATTGCCTGTGCCGATGTCGGCTACCAGGTATGCCTGTTTCAAAGTCATTGTTTTGGGATTAATGGGTTTTGACAGACAATACTTCGCGGTTCACCAACTGGCGGACGTTCCGGTTGCCTTCCACATAAAAGCTGCGGAGGGCCTTGTTCATAATGTCGGCGTGGTGATCTTCCACTTCGAAAGTAGCCCCGGCGATGTGTGGTGTGGCGAGTATATTTTTGTGATGGATCAATCTATAATCCAGTGCGTCAGGCGGTTCGTGGTCGAAAACATCCAGGATTGCACCGCGGATCGCATTGCTTTCTATGGCGGAAAGCAGCGCTTCGCGTTTCACAACCACCGCACGTGCCGTGTTCACGAAAATCGCGTCCTTTTTCATTAACCCGATCAGCTCTTCCCCGATCATCCCCTCCGTTTCCTTGTTTACCGGTAAATGAATGGACACCACGTCTGATAGATGAAATAGATCTTCCAGGCTGACCTTTTTGTAATCGGGATCATCGGAAGTAAAGAACGGATCGTAATACAGGATTTCGGCAGGGAAATGCCTCACGAGGTTTGCGATCGTTTGCCCGACAGCCCCGAAACCAACCATCCCGATCGTCTTTCCTGCAATTTCATTCCCTTTGAACTGCAAATAGGAAGTATGCGCGCCGGCCTCCCAATGCTCTCCTTCGAGCCAGGCGATGCCTTCCAGGGTGTTGCGCATGAGGTTGATGAGGTTCGCGATGAACATTTCCGCCACTGCCTGTGCATTACGGGCAGGGGTATTGAAAACCGGGATGCCTTTGGCCGTAGCAGTCGCCACAGCCACATTGGAAGGCGTCCCGCGGCACACGCCGATAAACTGTAAATCCGGGAACGCTTCGATTACCGCAGCCGTAACGTGATCGTGCTCGGTAATGAGGGCGCCGGCCGCGGTTTCAGTCAGCAATGCAATGAGCTCGGCCTCGTTATAGGCCCGCTCCTGCAACTTCCATGGCTTATAGATGATCTCTCCGAATTGTTCTTTTAACGCCTGCTGGGCCTTATCGTGGTAGGGGGCGGTGATTAGGATTTTCATGTTTGGTGTCGATACGGTTCTTTGATGTACGATGGTCATGTTGTCATTTGTGGTCAGGTTTTGTCATGTGTGGTCATGTGTGGTCATGAGTAGTCATGTGTGGTCAGGTTTTGTCATGTGTGGTCCGTTTTGTCAAGATTAGTCAGGCATATTCAGCATATCACAAGGAGAATCATGGCCATTCATGACAATACCTGACTAAAAATGACCACACATGACCACAAATGGCTATTCTTGACCACTCCTGACCATTTCCGTCTCGACGGCACTAGCCTGGGGCAACGTAATAAACCTCGTGAGCACGGTACTGACGAAGTACAA
The DNA here is from genome assembly GCF_003014695.1 of Dyadobacter jiangsuensis. Taxonomy (GTDB): domain Bacteria; phylum Bacteroidota; class Bacteroidia; order Cytophagales; family Spirosomataceae; genus Dyadobacter; species Dyadobacter jiangsuensis. Next base: position 194,322 of record NZ_PYAS01000011.1, read on the forward strand.
AATCGCCAGCGTCCAGGCGACGCCTTCGCTGCCGATGGAGCCGATGAACAGCCCTACGATGGCCGGGCCGATGAATACCGGCAGGCCAGCGCCGAGGTTCAGGATCGCCATAGCGGCACCTTTTTCTTCTTTTACCAATGACGGTACCAATGCGGAGAGCGGCACATAGCCGGCGAGTAGGCCGCCCCAGAGAATGCCTGGGATGAGGATCAGCCAGAAGTTGCCCTCGAAAAGGGCCGGCGAATAGTAAAAGAGCAGGGTGCTCACGCCGCAGCCGAAGCCGCCGAACCACATAATGGTATTCTGCCAGCCCAGGCGGTCGCCTACGAAGCCGAAAATGAGGTTGAAAATGATGTTACTGGTAAAAATGGTACCCCATATCCACAGCCATTCCTGCGTGGATAGCCCGTGCTCGGCCATGTACGTGGGCAGGAACACCGGGAATGCAAACTGGGCCGTGGTGTTGATAATGCGTACAATGCCGCCGATCAGCACTTTCGGTTCTTCGCGGATAATGGTGAAACCTTTGAGCAGCTCTTTGGCTTTACCAGTCGCCTCGCCGGTGGAATGGAACTGGTCTTTGTTTAAAACCAATGCAAAAAATGCGCCGACCGACACCCAGAAAATAGAGCTCCAAAGGGTGTTCTGATAGCCGATCCGCTCGATGGCCCAGCTGGAATAATAGGCACCGAATACATTGAGGCCCCCCGTAAACACAAACCAGAACCAGCCCACCGCCCGCCCGAGCGCGTTCTCCGGCGTGCGGTAGGTGATCCATACCAGGAACGAATAGGCAAACAACGGATACCCGAATCCTCTGACCGCATAGGTAAGCAGCATGACGGGGAAATTCAGCGATTCCATGCCCAATCCTACAAAACCGACCGTGCCGATCACATACAGCAAAATGCCCATCAGCATGGCCTTGCGCGGGCCATATCCTTCGGCCAGGACGCCCGAGAACCAGGACGAAATGGCGATGGTAATGCCGTACACCGTGAAAAGCGATGCGGATTGCTGGATCGTCATGCCGCGGTCGAGGAGGTAGGGGCTGAGCCAGCCTTGCTCCACGCCGTCGCCCATCATGAAGATCAGGATGCCCAGATACCCCCAGGCGAGGTGCCTGGGTAATCCGATGCGGTCAAAGGGTGTCGTTGGTGTCATTGTTGGATTGGTTTAGGAAAATGAAAAGGTCAGTTGAACGAATATCTCACACCCAGCTGAATGCGCCATGGCGTACCGCCGATCGGGCGGGTGGCGATATTTTGTACCGAATAGTTGTATTGCTGTTTCGCCTGGTCGAAGCCGGTGATGTTGAGCAGGTTGGTATTGCCTCGGTTGTAGTTGCGGCCCCATTCCTTGTTCAGGATGTTCAGGAAATTGAATGCGTCGGCTGAAAATTCGAGGTTATGGCCTTTGGCAATGCTGAATGCCTTGGTCAGGCGCAGGTCCACTGTGGTATAGAATGGGTTGGAGCCGCCGTTCCGCTTGGCTACCTGTCCAATGTTGGAATTGATGTAGTCCTTTACGCTTTGATCCGTCTCCGGGTTGCTGAGCAAGTCGCTGATGCCCTTGCGGATGTTTTCAGGTGTATTCGGGCTGTTGGGATCAAACACGTAAGCAAGGTCGTTGGTCAATACAAAATCACCATTCAAACTCGTGTTACCGCCCACCAGGAAACTGTAACGGCTGCCGCCGATGCCGATGAGCGTCGCGCCGAGCTGGAAGCCTTTCCAGGACGGCGCTGCGCCGTTGATGACGAGTTTGTTGCGGAATTGCTGGTCGGAATAGCCGTAGTTGAGGTTGCGCGGATCGTCTTTCACCGGTAGGAATGTGGAAGTATTCGCTACGCAGCAGTTATAGGAAGAGTTATCCTTCGCCGAGTTGATGGTGTAGCTCGCATTGACGTACCCGTCATTTCCAATGCGAATGCTCGCGTCTGCGACAAATGTCAGCTGGTTGGACTCGCCGGTAGAAATCAGTTCCAGTACCCGGCCCACATCCGCGGTTTTGCGCGATTGCAGCCAGTCGGTCACGCCTTTGGCCGAAATGGTCTTCGCGGGCACAAATACCCCACGGTTATCCTCATTGGCCAGCCTGAACGCCGGGTTGTCGGCCAGGTTACGATCCACATACACATAGTTGTGCACCGTGCGGCCCACGATCGCATTCAGTCCCACGCGGATACGGTCGCCGAAGAAGTGGTTGTAATTGATATTGGCCTTGTAGGTGGTCGGTACCTGGAAATCCTTGTTCACCGCATTGATCGTCGAAATGTAGTTCACGCCGTCGGGAATGCCGGGGATGGTGGACGGATCGTTGCGGTAGGCATTGAAATCGGGTTTCGGAACTGCCGCGCCGGTGACGTCGATGGCGCCTACCATCGTGCCGCTGTTCTGGATGTTGTTCACCTGCGCGTAGTAATGCGGCTGTGAAGAGAACATCCCGCCGCCGATTTTAAGAATATCCTTCTTGCGGCCTCCCATGTCCCATGTCACCTGGAAACGTGGCTGGATATTGTTCCAATCCTGCGGTTTAATGTCCGTACGGACACCCAACGTCTTGTCGACGGTCGCATTGTATTCGCCGTTGGTGAGGAATGCCGTGGCATCGTAGCGAACGCCGAGCACGACGTTCAGGTCGCGGATCGGGTTGTATTCAGCTTGCGCAAATGCGGAAATGTCGAGCACGGTTTGCTCCACGATCGGCGCGCCTTTCAACGGCACCTCGCGAGCGTAGCGGTACGGGCGCAATGCGGCCAGGTCGTTGAGGCTGTTGAAGAAGAAACGGCCATTCTGCTCGCTGGACAGGTAGGTTTCCATGTAAGTGAGCATATTGTCGGTACCGAAGGTGAAATTGACTTTGTCGGTATTCCAATAGGCTGTATTGCTCAAATGTACCTGCTTCATGCGGTTGGACTCGGGGCTGAAACGCTGCCCGCCGAACTGTACCGACTTTGTTTGCGTCGCATTCGGGTTGGCCTCCGTCGGGAAAGGGGAAGTTACATTCACGATCGCGCGCGGGATGTTCGAAAACGGCAGGTAGCTCTGCGGCGTTTTCGGTTTGTAGGAGTACATATATTGTACCTTGAACTCGTTGGTTAGCCTCGGATTGAGCGACGAGCGCAAAGCGGCCATTGCGGTGGTCGATACGTCCTTGAAATTGTTGTAGGATTCCAGCAGGTTGATATTCGAGTTATCGCCTTCGTTGAATGGCGAAACGTACCGGGTGGTGTTGCTGCGCAATGTCAGCTTGTGCTTCTGGTTGATCTGCCAGTCGAGGCGCACGAACGCCGTGTTGGTCGTGGTTTTGCGTGGAAACTGGCCGTATTGCTGGCCTTTCAACCCGTAAAGCTCGGAGGCAATGCGGATGAGCTTGTCGAGCGTGTCCTTGCGGATACCGTACCGCTGCTCGTCGTCGGCGCTTTTGATATCGGCGATTACGAGCGGCTGGCTGGCATCCTGGCGGTCGTAGGCGATGAAGAAATGCAGTTTATCCTTTATCAATGGACCTCCCAGGCTAAAACCCGACTGGTAATTGCTGAAATCTTGCTCGCGCTTCACGCCGCGGATGTCGTAGCCGCTGGATAGTGTGTTGTTCCTGAAATAGAGGAATGCCGAGCCTTCCAGTTTGTTAGTACCGCTTTTGGTCACTGCGCTGATCGCCCCGCCCGATTGCCGGCCCTGGGTGACGTCATAATCATTGGTAATCACCTTGTATTCACGGATCGCTTCGAGGGAAATGGCGTAAGGCCCTTCCGCGACGGTACCATTGGTCCATTGGTTCTTGGCATTCATCCCGTCGATCGTCACGTTCGCGCCGGTCGCACGCTGGCCGCCGAAACTGAAATTGTCGCCACCTTGCAAGGGAGACAGGTTATTAAGCCGTGTAAAGTTGCGGCCCTCATTAGGCAGACTTTTGATCTGCGCGGCGGTGATGGAAGTGGAAGCTCCGGCCTGCTGCACTTCCTTCGTAAATCCTTTTTCGGAAATGACTACCTCTTTTAAAGCGGTTTCGGAAGCGGAAAGGACGATGTCTACATTCAATTTGTCGCCGTAGTTGAGTGAATAGCCGGTCTGTTTCACCGTTTGGAGCCCAACAAAGGACGCGCTGATTGAATAGGGCTTGCCCAACGGCAGCTGGTGCAGAACGTACTCGCCTTTGGCATTGGTAATGGTATGGGTTTCAAAACCGGTTCCATCGTTACGGATCGTAATGGTGGCGCCGGGAAGCAGTTCATTGTTCGTGGCGTCTCTCACCGTGCCCGTAATCGAGGCATCGGTAGCCTGTGCATGCACGCTATGCGCTCCCGAAAGCAGCGCCAGCAGCAGCATGAAGGCTGTCAAATAAGTGTTGAAGGATTTCATAGGGGATTGAGTAGATCTAAATTTTACATTTTCATAATCATGTGTTAAAATTTATTTCACTTTTCGATCGGCATCCGGCGCCTTGGAGGCTTTTCGAATCACTTTTTGGTATAATTGGCATAAAAACCATGAAATATTATAGCCAAAGAGCAATGCAAACAAAGTGAAATTAAATTATTTAAACAAAATTAAAGTTTTTTAAAGTAAATGAAACTATTGCATCGGAATGATAACAATATGATAATACCGGCCCATGGTAGTAATCCGGGCGGTTTTTAGTCTTTATATTGTATTATTTTTATTTGAAAAATAAATCTGGCGGTATGATTGGGGCCGGGAGTGTGAGTGGGTTTCCGTGTTCGGGAAACTATGGTTATACTTGCTTTCAAAGTGTATCGAAATGACTATTACGGAAAGGCATCAATTCATTTTGCAGGAGCTGAAAAGGGCGGGTACGGTGAGTATCGTGCAACTCTCGGAGCAAATGCAGGTTTCCGGCGTGACGATCCGGAAGGATCTGAAACTCCTCGAAGACAAAAATCTGCTGTTCAGAACGCACGGCGGAGGTTCGCTCAATAATCCTTACGCGGTAGAGCGGCCGATTAATGAGAAGGAATTTATCAACTCCGACGAGAAGCAAAGCATCGCGCGTGAGGCATTAACGCTGATCCGGCAGACGGATTCGATCATGATCGGCTCGGGAACGACGGTGTTCGAGCTGGCGCGCTGCCTGCATCCGACCAAGCAGATCACGGTGATCACGCCGGCTGTGAAGGTGACATTGGAGCTCAGCAACCGGCCGAATGTGGAGGTGCTGCAACTAGGCGGGCTGATTCGCCAGAACTCGTCGTCGGTGGCTGGTTCTTATGCCGAGTATATTCTCGATCATATTTCGTGCGGCGTGCTTTTTATCGGCGTCGACGGGATAGACTTCGATTTCGGGCTGTCGATCAGCAACCTGACGGAGGCGGGTTTAAACCAAAAAATGATCAGCACCGCGCAGATTGTGGTGGTACTGGCCGATCACACAAAGTTTGGCAAGCGGGGGATTGGGAAAATTTGCGACCTCGACCAGGTGCAGTACATCGTGACCGATGCCGGCGTGTCGGACGAGGCCGTCAAATCCCTGGAAGACCGAGGCGTGAAGGTGCTGGTCGCAGGAAGATAGGTGAGGGTTTAGGTATGTAAGTCTGCTCTTTAATCCATTTTATCCGCCAACTCGTAGCTTAATTTGAGCTGCTTCCGGGTTGATGCGGTGAGTTCGCGTTTGGCCAATGCGTGGCATTCGTAAGTAGCATCCGCGAACATCATCTGTTGCGGCGGCGTTTTTTGCGTAGCCGCCGACGGGCCGCGCAATGCGCCCACAAGCCCCATCTCGCGTGCCACGTATACATAGCGTATGGCGTCGATCACCACACCTGCCGAGTTGGGTGAGTCTTGTACAGAAAGTTGTGCGTCGAGCGTCACCGGCGAGCCCATGAAGCCTTCCAGTTCCAGCCGGAAATTGGCTACTTTGTTGTCGCCGTAAAATGCGATGTATTCCGATGGCCCGGCGTGCAGGAAACTGTCGGTGGTAGAAATGCCGCGGATGTCGTTTTGGGCGCGGATCACATTCTCTTTCGAGATTTTCTTCGATTTCAGGCGGTTCTTGTCTTCCATGTTCAGGAAGTCGGTATTGCCGCCGACGTTACGCTGAATGTGTGCTTTTACATGGTGGCCGCGCTCGAAGGCCAGTTCCTGCAACATTTGCGACAATATACTCGCTCCAAACTGGCTCCGCATGTCGTCGCCGATGAGCGGAATACCCGCGTTAATAAATTTCTGCTCCCATTCCGGATCCGATGCAATGAATACCGGAATGCAGTTCACCAGCGAAATGCCGAGTTCAAGACAGATTTCGGCGTAAAACTCCGTTGCCAGCTGCGAACCGACCGGCAGGTAGTTGATCAGCACTTCGGCTTCGTGTGCTTGCAGGTGCGTGACGATTTCCTGGCGGATGCTGGCGGTCAATGCTTCGTTATAGGCTTCGCCGCTCGTCAGCAAATCCGTAGATTTCAATTCTTCCTTTACTACAAAACGATTGTCGGCCGGGTAGGCGAGCATTTGCGGCGAAACGCCGTCGAGTACCGGTGATCGGTAAACCGGTGCTTCGGTGGTAATGTCGGTGTAGAGTTCGATTGCGCAATTGGGTTTTGTGAAAATGGCATCTTTCAGTTTCAACCCGATTTTACGCTCGTCGACCTCGAAGCCGCAGACGAATTCGATGTTTGCGGCGCGGTAGCCACCGATATTGTCGGCCATTAATCCCGAGGTTTTTTCGGAGTAGCGTGTATAGTATTCAACGCCTTGTACGAGCGAGCTGGCGCAGTTTCCTACGCCCACAATCGCCACTTTTATCTTTTGATCAATATTTGACATTTCCAATAATCTAAGTTTATGATGAAAATTTATTTTTAAAATATTTTAAAATACATAAAATGCTTGAATTTGAATCAAAATAAAGCATTGATTACTGGAAATGCAACTGTAAGTAGATATTTATGCAAACGTTTGCATAAAGTAAAATGTGTTTGATTTTAGATATATTGACAATGCGGTAAAACTCGTTACAAATACTTTTGCATATAACGTACAAACATCTTCCAATCCTCCGGCAGCACCGTATGGCCTCCCTCGTGCATGTAGTACCCGAGTTGGTTCATGAGTAACGAAGTATCCCCCGCAGCCGGCATCACAGTCGAATCCGACGGTGCCGTTTTCCCGAAAAGCCGGTAAACAGGTGCGGCGGCAATCGCCGAGAGGAATTCGCCCTTCGGATCGGACCAGTAATCCGTGCTTCCTGTTTGCAGTAACAACGGCCGTGGGGCCATGAGCGCTACCAGCATATGCGCGTCGATGGGCATCGCATTTACCTTGTCGGCCCAGGCGTGATAGTTGGGGGCAAACTGGTACAAATACCGCGACGGATCCGAAATATGCCGGATCGTCTCGCCATAATTCCGGCGTGCCAATGCGGCACCGCCTTCCCCGGAAATGCTGGCGATCACCATTTTGAAGCGTTGATCGTGAATGCCCGCCCAAAGCACCGTTTTACCGAGCCTCGAAGCGCCTTGCAGTGCAATGCGTTTGCTGTCGATTTGCTTATCAGTTTCGAAATAGTCCATCGCGCGACTGAGCCCCCAGCCCCAGGCCGCGATCGCTCCCCATTCGTTGGCAGCCGGCTCCGACTGCCCTGGTTTCAAATAGGTTTTGCGGATGCCGTAAGGCAGCCCGTCCTTGAAATCGGGTTCGATATCTCCGTAATACACCGTCGCGAAGCCAAAGCCTGCGTCTATGAACTGCTCGACATTCAGTTTCCCGAATGGCGTAGGCTTGTCGGCCTTTACTTTTTTGCCCTCCTTGTTCCAGATCTCGCCCACGCGCAGGCCACTGTCTTCGATCATCTGGTTGTAAGCCGCGAAGGAAATGTTCATCAAAAGTGGCGTCGGTTTGCTCGCTTTCGCCGGGAGGTATATCAGCAGGTTCATCTTATGATCCGACGTGTCTTTCGTGAAATACACCGTCACCTGCTTGCGAATCGCCTTTCCATTGAATGCGGGCGTGCCCTCGTCGAAAATGTGGAATGCCAGATCTTTCGGTCTGGGCGGCATTTTGCCGAACTGGTTTTCTTCCACAAGGCGCAGCAGTTCCGGACGACGCTTCTCGTTCCACTGCCTAGCTGTCGCGACAGGCTTACCGTCGGTAGTTTTCAGGAGTTCGGGTAATGTGTAAGTTCCGACGGAATCTTCATTGTAATTAACAGGAAAACCGGCTACGACCGTTGGGCGGTTTGCTACTTGCTGCTGCGCGAATGCGCCCGACGAGGCGGCGAGAAGGAGCGCCGGTAAGAGTTTTATTTTCATGGGATTAGGAGCTTGGTTATGTTAAAGCGTCCTAATAAGTCGTGGGGCGAGGAAGGTTACTTGCTTTGTTTTTAGAGAGTAGCGGTAAAAGTAAAAAGCCAGACTTGGAGCCTGGCTTGGGGAGCATATGATGCGTTTTAGTACCTAAAATTCGTCATCAACCTTTTGCTTAAGAAGAACTATGCGTTCGGCAATTTCCAGGCATTCGTCTTTGGACATCTGGCCTATCGTGTTTTTAACCGCATTCATCATTACCCTGCCCTCGTCGTCATAGGCGATACCCGACCGCGTTACCGTATTGCAAAGGTCGTCCCATTCAGGTGCAAGTTTGTCGGAGAACATCCTGGATGGGATAATCTTGAAGTAGGCGTGCATGGATAACAGGTCGGCCCGGCACCGGTTAGGGTCGAGGGTCAGGCCTTCGACGAATTTTGAAAGTTCGACGTAAGCAAAGAGATTAGAATGTTTCATGAATGGAGGGATGGATTTGAAATAGCATAACCTATTGATTGTAAATGTATCTTTTTACGCGTTACAGGCCAAATAGGGCTATTTTCGAGGAGTCGGTCGCTGGCGCAGCGGATTTTATAGTTGCCTAATTTTTAGATAATTAGTAACTAATTCTACAAAAACCGTTTATGAAGAAAATGAGGGTAACTTATTTAACGGTAAGGATGTCCTTGCATTACCATTGAAGCGACCAGCAGGGAAATTCCGGCAAGCAAGCCGACTTCCCATTTCGAATTATGGTATTTGATATTCAGCACTCGATTATAAATCCAGTGGCTTTTTGTACAGATACATTTCTCCAAGATAAGCCAATCCACTTCTGCAGATGACCGCTATTTCTTTGAGTTGTCCTAGGTTCTTCGTCGTAACAAGAATTCTCTGTTTGTACTCTCTATCTTCAGGAATTTCAATTTTCTCGATCACCCTGCCCTCATGGTCATACAGTATTATTTCGCACAAGCCTATTGGTTCGGCTTTTTGAGAATACGCGCTTGCAAAAAAAAGTATCTGTGCGATATCATGGTAGAACGAAACATCCAAGGTTACTTTTGAGCCAGGATACAAGGTAATAGAGGATTGACTTTCGGGCCTTGGATTTTCACATTGCTGGAAATCGGGGGACTCCGTTGTAGTCGCGGCTTGAACGCTGATCTTAACGTTTGATAATATTTGCTCCTCTCCACATTTGAGCGGGGTAGACAGCCTAAAATATAAAGGGCTATGGGGTGTGGGATATGGACTCAAATCAATAGCGATCCCCTCGCCGGGTAATAAATGAGGGTCAGCTTCCTTCTTTTTGCAGGAAAGCAACAGGGCAACGACCGTCAGTGAGTAAAGTACTTTCATGCCGTGGTATAGCTCCTGCAATAGATGATTCCGTTGTCCATTCTTCGAGTTTTACGGTAGGTTAAATGTATGAGACTATTTGTTGCGGATGCTGTGGCGGACAAACCGAAGAATTATAAAAATTACTCCGCCGGCCAGTAAGGTACCGCCGAAGGCCTCCAATTTCTGAGAACCTATTTTGTCCGACAGGAGAACGACCCCAATATTCCCGATGATAACGATCCACAAGAAAAAGAAGGAAACTTTTAGGATAACGTTTCGAATAGAATGGTTGAGTTCTTTAAGATCCATGGCGGCTTGGTGTTAGTTACGTGAGGATACTAATTTACATACAAGATTTGAAAAATTCCTGTTCTGTCCAGAATACAAAACAATTATGAATTGGGGGAATTCACCCACGCGCATGAAAGTCGTTTTAATTAGAAACCAATCTATCAAACGACATGGCAGTAGTAGAATTCCCCCAGCTCATAGCCCGGTCTGTGGCCTGGACTGATTGGAACATTTCCATCGCTTGGTCCTGTTAAAATAGCGGTACTTGGATATTTCTTCATTTTGATGATGAGCTCCGCGATTAGCTATGCTATTTATCGCTTAGTTGAAAAGCCGTTCATCGCATATGGTAGATCGCGAATTAATAAAATCGGGGCCAATGATGTGCCTAGTCGAATGCGGAGATGTTCTGGCAATCAGTTATTATTGCGGGAAATCCTCTCTCAATCTAACCTCTATGATTCGTACTTTACTTTTGTCGGCATTCTTGTTTTGTGCTATCACGTCTTTTGCCCAGGTAGGAATTGGGACGACGACGCCCGATCCATCCGCTCAGTTAGATGTCGTTTCGACCAACAAAGGGCTTCTCTTTCCAAGGGTTGCCAGTACCGCAGATGTCATCTCCCCAACTAAGGGGTTGGTTGTTTACCAGATCTCGGGATCGGAGGGCCTTTATGTTTACGATGGTGGATCGTGGCAAAGATTAGTTGTTACAAGTGGAGTTCCAAGTGCCACTTACGCGACGGGTTACAATTCCGACACCAGATCCTATTACTCCTCAAATTCTTTTGATACGTTCAGTAATGTCCAGCTCTCAGGATTTTTAATGCCAAATTCGTCAACTTTTTCTCCCATCAATGCAGGCACATATCTCATAAGTTACAGAGTTAACCTCGGTCCCGGAGCTCTGATAGCAGTCCAGGTTAACGTCGATGGTGGAATTCTTCCAGGTTCATACTTTCAGAAGGTAGGGACAATACCTTTCATTGCTATTGACGCGATTGGGGAGCTTACTCCTTCTTCGCAGGTTAAACTTCAGTACGTTTGCGGAGGACCTACTCAGATATCCTACGCATCAATAACATTTACTCGACTCAAGTAGCTTCCACTGGAGCCGCAAGAACCGCAAAAATCCATATAAACCAATTATGTCAATTAGAGGGCAACTATGTATTATGATTCTATGTGGCTACTCCCTAATTAGAAAAACGTTAGTTCCAGAGTCGCAACAATTTTAAGCCTTAACAGCAAAATCATCAGAGGGGCCCTATTCCCTGGTTCGCATTTACAACTGGGGAAATAATACGTACACATTCGATAAACAGAAAACAGCAATGCTTATCAAGCAGTATGTCTCGTACGTTGAAATTCAGGAGTGTATAGGGAAAAAGGGCTTGCTAAAAAATGTGTTTGGACATTTGCCCAACGAAGCGTTTTTCACAGTCATGCTGGCGGTGCTAGTTGCCGTAGGAAGTGTGGCCTACTCGCTAGGACAAAAAGAAGGAAGGCTTGCGGGTGCTTTTGAGATTAGAACAAAGCAGATCAAAATTGACAGTTTAGCGAAACTAAATGAGGAGTTGAATTCCAGGATCGCATATTTTCAACTCCAAGAACAATTGTGGCAAAGAAGAAAATTGAAAGATGAGGGAGCAGGAGCAACGCCCACTCAAAAATAGTACTTTGATATCACTCCATCTCATTCAGGGTGCCGGAGCTATATCAAACGGGTATCATAAAATCCGCAAAGCTTTGCTACTAATTGTCAAAGCTGCATTAGCAGATTTTATTTGCCTGCATCAAAACCGACAAAAACACGGTTTTGGCCGTGTTTCTGGGGATTCTTGGTGACCGCGACGGGAATGCTAAGAGTGTTGATTTTGTGCTCGTTAAATTGCTCTTACGGCCTCGGTAGCAATTTGGTAGCAAAAAAGATAGATATATGGAAAGGAGGAATATTTATCACACTGCTTTAATGATTCGATTAGTACCCTATATCATCTTTCTGGATAGATACATTTGTCAGATAATTTAAAAACCCTCAAATAACGTCAACACTCATGAATATCTTTAATAAGAAACTGAAGTCACAGGAAAATACACAGCTCCCAATAGATCCAATAGAATTATATCAAACCTGTCAATATGTTGAGGGCTATGGATATTTACGTGGAATTCAGGAGGAAGTCCTTCGAGCTTGGCATCAGAGTCGAGATGTGAAGGATGTGATTTGCAAGATGAATACTGGATCAGGGAAGACCTTAACAGCTCTCCTAATGCTATATTCTAAAATGATTGAGAAAGAGAAGCCGGTCGTATATCTATGTCCGGACAAGCAGTTGGTGTCACAGACCCTGGATCAAGCAAAACTGTATGGTATCCCTGTTATCGACTTTCCACCAAACGCACCTCTTCCAACCGAATTCCTTAACGCACGTAAAATACTGGTATGTACATTTCAACGGCTATTCAATGGAAAGTCGGTTTTTAATCGTGACGAGGTAAAATTAGGCGCGTTGGCCATTGATGACGCCCATAGATGCGTTGACATCGCAAGAGACCAAACTTCATTAAAGCTGTTAAGGAGCCATGACATATCGAGAAGCTTGTTTCGATTGTTTACTGAGAGCCTTAAAGAGCAACTACCTGGAAGTTTCCAACGCCTAGAAGATGATGACCCTTATATGGTTATGAAGGTGCCCTACTGGGCGTGGATGGACAGTCATTCTAAGGTGTTGGAAATATTGAGTAGTTATATCAAAGAAAACCCTACGGAAAGTCTCAATGTCTCGGATTCTTTGATAATGAAGTGGAATTTTCTTGCAGATAATTTGATGTCTTACGATTGTGTAATCAGTGGAGAGACTTTGGAGTTGAATCCTATTCAGGCTCCCTATCACGAAATTCACTCTTTCAACGGAGCGGAACATCGATTTATACTATCAGCTACTTTTGAAGATGACTTTGATCTGGTAAAGGACTTAGGAATTAATATAGATAGCATCCTGAATCCCACTGTTCCTAAGGATCGGAAAGACATTGGGCGGAGATTGATCTTGGCTCCGAATCGGCTAGATCCAAATTTATCTAGCTCAGAGCTTCGAAAGTTTATCTCCGGGTACGTGAAGGAGAATATTAATGTCGCTGTCTTAGCTCCGTCCAAACAGCAAGCAAAGCAATGGGAGAGCCTAGGGGCAACGTTGGTAGATAGAGATAACATCGAGAAGGTGTTATCAACGTTGGACGGCGCTCAGGGTAAATTTTTGGTTTTTGCCAACAGATACGATGGAATTGACTTGAATGGCAATAACTGCCGTATTCTTGTCGTAGACGGCTTACCTGTTTCGGGGTCTGCCCAGGAGATGTACCTCGAAACTCGACTAGATACTTTAAAATCAGGACGAAAGGCGCAAATAATTGAACAAGGATTGGGGCGTGCCGTAAGATCTGGAAGTGATTTCTGTGTGGTGTTTCTTATGGGTACTGATTTAATCAACTTCATAGGTATTGATAAAAACCTAAAATATTTTACGCCAGTTACTCGCGCTCAGCTGAAAATGGGGCTGACTCTATTGGATGATGAGGAATCAGAAGATTCTCTAAGCCTTGTTAAGGATACTGCTAGCCTATGTTTGTCTCAGCATCCAGACTGGATCAGATTTCACGGACAAGAATTGTCTGGCGTCGAGGCAGATAAGTTAGATGATCGTAAAAAAATTAGACTGGAAATCGCGGAGGCAGAGCGCAGAGCACTGATTGAATTTAGAAAAAGAGATTATTCTAAGGCAAGTAACCTCATCTTGGACGAAATAGTTAATAAGCTTGAAATTAGCGATAAGGAAAAAGCATGGTACTACCAATTGGCGGCACAACTAATTTATCAAAAAGATAGAACGCAATCCAACAGCTTACAGATAAAAGCGTGTTCGTTTGCCAATAATATGTTCCACCCCCTTATTGGCGATGTTGATTTTAAGATGCTTAGGAAGAAGACAGATCAGCCCTTTCTTGTTCAGAAGAATATTGCCGAGTTCGACCGCCCTCAGGATGTCGTGATGTATATAAAATCAATTCTAGAAGGCCTACAATATATACCAGAAGTTGACTACAATACTTTTGAGGAGAAGCTTTATTTGCTTGGGGGATTCCTGGGGTTTGCATCGCAACGACCAGAAAAGGAATTAGGCAATGGGCCAGATGTTTTGTGGTGTCTGAATGACGGCCATTATCTGATTTTGGAAGCTAAATCTGAATCGACGCACTTGGCAATATCTAGGGATAACATTAAACAACTATATCACTCGATAGAGTGGTTCAAAAGACAATATGGTGAATCCGCCAAGTATACCGGTGTCACTCTGCAAGCTCCCGGCAAAAAGGAGGCGACGGTGGTAATTAACGACAGTGTCAAAGTAGTGGATCAACAAGCATTAGACTTACTGCGTGAAAACTTAAAGCAGTTCGGTCACTCGCTTCAAAGTACAAGCACAAAGTCTCACAGAGTTGAAAATATCGCTGCATTATTAGAAGCTTACTATTTTACACCTGGTCTTTTTGTGCAGAAATATCTAAATAATATAGGGTAGTCTTAAATGTGGCATTGTGATTTTTTAGAATTTGGCTAATTGTTGCTGTGGTGAGTACGAGGTAAGTAGGTAGAGGTATGAGGCGTCTCAGATCCTAAATCTTTTGTAGCTTCTCGTGAAAACCTAGCCGCTAATATACGGGTTGTTGGACTGTTGGATTATTTACATATTTTTTAGTATCTTGATAATGAGTGTGTTGATTTCTTCTTCTGCTTTGTCAATTCCGAGTAATCTCGGAAAATTAGCTTGAGGCGTTATGTGTCGAGGCGACGGAGGTATATGTTGATTAGAACAAATGAGGTAAATCCTCTATACTTGTGAGTAAAATGCGCATTGGTGTACTTGTTCAATGGCTTTGATACAGCGTCTATGGATTTTAACTTAAAAGAGATCAGTTACTTAGCAAAAAGCTACAACCCGCTAGACTACTCGGGGCAGCTCGTCGAGAGGCTGTCGAGGGTCTATCCGGACACTAATTTGCTATCACTGACTAAATTTGACCTACACTGCCTACTTAACGAAACGCTGATTACCAGATACAAAGGCGAACATGTATACAAGTATGAGTTATTTCGGCGATTCTTCAAGCGCCGTGTCGTTGCAGCCTTTGAAATCAAGATAAACAAAAGTCGACTGGATTTTTTGACAATTGGCCAGTACAGTACCGCGTTTGAAATAAAATCTGAGTTCGATAATCTCTCAAAATTGACGAAGCAGATGGCTGACTATCTATTGGCGTTCGAATTTAACTACTTGGTTGTAGATAAATGCCACGTTAGCAAGGCGCTCGACATATTACCACATTCGTTCGGGCTATGGTATTTCGACGATGGGAAATATTTCAAATATAGAGTCGCTTCGAAGAACGATAGTATCGACCCAGAGTATCAGTTGAAACTGTTGACCAAGAAGGAGCTAATTAAGGGCTTTCGCAGTGCTGAGGGAGATGTAGAGCGTATTTTGAATGAGTTTTCTAAGGAGGTGATAAACAAGAGCTTTAAAGAGATCCTTTCGGAAAGATACCGAGAGCGCTGGACGTTTATTACAGCCCACAAGGGGAGTATCCTTCCGGTCGATGTACAGTTTTTCTTCAACACCAACATTCAACCCCAGTATGTGTATCACTGATCAATTAAAATCTCCATTATCTATTCTACTTTTTAAGCAGTGCAGGTAGTGCTCCATTCCAATTTTTTTAAATTTTCCTGCATTTTGGCCTGACTCTAAATTATTACTAATTCGGTTTATGGTTTGCCATCCGACATTGGTGCCTCCTAGAAAATCGATCTCACTTTCAAGCATTCTTGCTGTTGCTTCCGAGGAAAGGATAGCAGGAATTATGATTGTCTCAAACTCATATAATTCCTGATTAACTCCTTTATATCCATAAAACTTGTTAGTGACGGCGTCGTAGTATATAAATCCGGGGCTTATCCTTCCCCCCTTGCCCAAGTTATGTTTTTTTATTCCACAGAAATCGGAAAAGCAATGTGCACCGAGTCCTTTATAGGCATTAATCAAGCTATTATCTATGGTGTCAATAACTTCACCGTGATCCAGCCCTGTATTAGTAATATCACTTGGAACAGCACTCTTATGAATGACGATTGTGCAGTTGAGTTCTCGTAGACTTTCGATTATTTCAGAATGTTGGCTAATTTTATTTAGTAATGGAAGATCTTCCCAATCTAAAATCAAATAATCATTTGGCAAAACCTGCGACTTAATTTGATTAAGATCTCTTGAAAATGAGTCATAGGATGTCCGAAAAGCCAGATTCTCGAAATGCCGTCTGAGTTCAGTTGCTTGTAAAATAATAGAATTCGCTTCA
Organism: Dyadobacter jiangsuensis; assembly: GCF_003014695.1. GTDB lineage: Bacteria > Bacteroidota > Bacteroidia > Cytophagales > Spirosomataceae > Dyadobacter > Dyadobacter jiangsuensis. The sequence goes on from NZ_PYAS01000011.1 coordinate 210,634, forward strand.
GCCGTTCGAGCATAGTAGGAAGAAATAACTGGAATGACTTTTTTGCTAAGCGGGCTCAATTTTTTCATAAAATCGGTTCGATTCGCTCTGTTCGCAACGACGGTTTGCAAGAAGGTGAGAACTTCAGGCTTCATGTCGCGACGTGATTTTATATGTACAGGTAGATCCACGAATACTCTACGCGCCTTTATGTTCCTGATGATTGGAATATAAACGTGCTCAAAAGTTTTCGGTGGTGTCACTTTCTTTGCTGTGCGTTCGGGATTTTTTCGAATCGACGGTTTTCTGTCGACTTCCTTGATGATTTCCAAGTAGGGATAAATTCTGTCTTGAAAATCAAACGATTGCAAGACCTTCTGTTCTTCCTGGAGGCTTTTGAAAACAGGAACGTAGATGAGCTGGTGATCCATGATAGAATTCTAGTTTGGGGTGTTAAACATATCTGAAAGTGATACCTTAATTTTTAGGCTATTACCAAAGGAGTAAGAAACGAGCCCCAAATGTTGAAGTCTTCCTATGACCATAGCAGGATGCGTATTGACTTTTCTGGCAACACGACGTACCTCCGACTCCGTAATCTTACCGGTAAAATCGGGGACAATGTCTTCCAAAAATATCAATTTGTTGGCTAAGGCATCTGCTTCTTCCTCTTTCTGATTATCTAGACTAACTCCTTCAAAGTCTTCTATAAAAACATCTTTCTTTCCGTGAAGAAGGATATGGCTGCTTTCGTGATAAAATGTAAACCAAAAATGATCATTTGATTTGTGTCTATCGGTAAGTTGTATCAGAGGATTGCCTCTCAGCCACCGTACAGCCCCGCTAATGGGAGCTTTGGGAATAGAGATGGTGAAAACAACTCCAACCCCTACGCTATGACAAACCTGCTGAAGCTGTGATGCATAGTTCTCAGGATGGTCTTTTACGAGCTTTCTAATTTCCAGAAGGGCTTGTTTAAATGCATCTTTATCATAAGCAGGAAGCGTAAGCTTCTGCATTTCGATTTCACCAATTCTAAGCCAAGCTGCCATGCTCGCTAATTCTGCTGAATGAGCACTACTTTTTCGAAAATTGGTTGAGGCGTACTGGTCCACATACATAGATTGCCATTGATTTGTGGATGCAACTCCATAGAATTTCAAGCATTCTTCAATCATAGAAGCATCGGCTTTTTCGGATTTTAAATACCCATATTTTTTCAGCTCACGTAGTGGTTGAAAGTTTAACCACCCCTTGTACTCATCCAAAGTTTGTTCTTGAACAATTCTAGATAACTTTTCTCGGTAAAGCGTTTCTCGGTTTAGCCAAAATTGTGCGTCTATCCCTAGTACTTTTTCAAGCTGGAGGGCTGTAGTGACGGTTATAGGTTCTTTTCCGGATATTATATCATTTATTTTTGATGGAGTTTTACCCATTCTTTGAGCCAGTTCCGCTTGGCTCATTTTGTAATACTCCAAAGTTTCTACTATTGTATCGCCTGGCTTTGAGAGTAGTTCCTTTTCAGCTTCCAATTCTTTCTTATTCATAATTTGATTGTCAGCGGTTTAGTGATAATCGACGGTCTCAACGATGACGATTTCCGTAACCAATATTGTATTTACGGAATTATCGTTGGTCTTTGGGATAGGACTATTTCCAATTTCAAAAATTAGCCTATGATTAGGTGAAATATTTACTGCCCACTCGCCCTGTCGCTTGCCCTTTAGCGGGTGACAATTTGCCGCCGGGATTGTTATTAGTACGGCCAAGTTTGGGGCAGCCAGTATGTCATCTAGCCGTGCCGCTACCTTTTTTGCATTAACACCGAACGCTTTTTGTATCTCGGAGGCATTGCTAAGTTGCTTCTTAATCTTATTATTGGCGTAACTAATCTCCATGCAAAGATAAATTTAATTACCGAAAAAGGGTAAGATCTTCAAAGATAATTTATTTTTCACAATTTATTCTTTTTATGAGGAAAAATTGAATTAAATCAGGGGTGTCCTTAGTAATGAATCCAGTCCCCGCTTTTAAGAGCAGCAATTACTTGATTTCGCTGCTCCAAGAAGGAAATGGTTGATATGATGATGGTTTCACATCGCTCGCCATGAAGACTGCGGTGGCTCAGCCAAGTCACTGTGGAGACAGACTGAGTCCATATGGCATTCGTGTTCTTAGATGCCGTTAGCCATCATGAGAGGAAATCGTGTTGTTGCTTTCGTTAAAAAGTGGCTACTTTCAGTACAACGAATCATAAAATATGGAAACGGTCAAAGTAATTATCGGGAAGGGCAAAGGTTTGTACGGCGCTTATAGTGAAAATGCTCCCGGGATTTGGGGCGAGGGTTCGAGCGTTGCGGAAGTAAAGCGTTCGTTTAAAGAAGCTATCGAACTTTATATTGAGTACAACGAGCCGGGAAAGGTACCTGCGATCTTAAGCGGCGAATACGATCTTAAATGGGAATTCGAGGAAGAAGGGACAATTAGTGGCTAAAAGGATCTTTTGTCGGGGCATTCACTTTGGACTAGCTTGTATAAAGGCAATATTTACGAATTTTGCACCATGCCTGAACTTTCATAATTTGATTAACTCTTAGACATTATTCAACAGAACCAACGAGCGGTTAACCAACCTTTATGATTTACAAAGAAGTTCCAGAGTTCTATTCTGATACGCAAAATGGCCTTGATAGCAATGATCCGGACGTGGTGCTATCGGCACTCCTTTCGACGGTTATGAAAGGCAGTAGCTATGACCTCTCAGTATCCACTACTAGCCGGTTTCTTTCGCATCCTGATAAATACATTCGGGGAGCAGCCGTTGAATGTATTTCCCACATTGCCAGAATATGGAATATAGTGCCTGTAGATTTTTTATCTCACGTAAATCTTGCGTTGAATGATTCCGACGGGTGGGTAAAGGGTAAGGCTGAAAACGCAGTTGATGACCTTGAAGTGTTTATCAAGGGTTATAAACGCCCTAAGACAGTTTAGCTTTACATATTACTACTGGCCGATAGGCCGGACTAAACTCTAACATTGGTTTAGCCCGGCGTGGGAGGTGAGAATGTAAGGCGACCCGCGCTTACTTACTCGTTCGGAAGAACGATTTTATTCCCATCTTCGTCATACTTATAGGTTATCCGTCTCACGCGCAGAATGCCATTCTCGTCATGATACCGCTCCGAGTCAATCCATGTCATACTTGACACGATTTTGGCCTTTGGTTCGTCCGGATCACGTTGCTTCACCTTTCTGAAATTCCCCTTTTTGTAGGTGCCGATTCCAGGCATAAAGCCCCATTCGTCATTGTCATTTCCGTACGCGTTGGTTCTTGTCGATTCATCAACAAATTTGCTCATTGTTATTCACGTTTAGTGGTTATAGTGTTTGAAAGTGGTGTGCGTATCCGCGATTGAACACGCACACTGGTGTTTTAAGGTTATACGGCTTGCCTTGATTTGAGAAATGTAAGCATTGCTCTCTCGTTGTACGTCAAGATTCCCTTCGCTTCTTTTGATTGCAGGGTTTGAAGTTGAGATAAATTTTTAGGGTCGCCTAAAAATATTTCATTATCAATTGAACTGTTTGGTGTGGGTTTCTCGACGCTCGCATTTTTAGCCGCCTGTCCGGATTTTACTTTGCTTTCGATGTGTTTCACGAGATCAACAAAGTAATTGTGGCCGGTGATGTCTATGATTTTTGTTCCGGGATTTCCGTTAACTTCGATCACATAAGATCTGCCTTCTCTGTCGGTCATTATATCGACACCGGCAAATTCTAGTCCTAAGACTTTGGCAGATTGAACGCACATTTTCTCTTGGTCGGCAGTCAGTGTGATCTTTGTTCCGGAGCCCCCTTGCGAGATGTTGGCTCGGAAGTCTTTGCTGCCGGTTCGTTCCATAGCTACCACCACCTTATCGCCGACAACAATGGCTCTGACATCCTTACTGCCGGTATCGATGTACCGTTGAAGCATTATGTCAATATCATGACCCCAAAAGGACTCGAGAGTCGTATTCGTCTGCTCCTTGTCCTTACAAATCATAACGCCCATACCCTGTGAGCCTTTGAGTACTTTGGCAATGACAGGCAGATCTCCCAGCTTCTTCATGATAAAGTCAACGTGAGAAGCTTTCTGAGCAAAAACAGTGAGAGGGGCTCGAATGCTTTCGGCGCTTAACCGCATGACCGTTTTCATTTTGTCCTGCGCAAGAAGCAAGCCGTGGGCGCTTTGCGGACAGTAGATCCCCAGGTTCTCGGTAATGTGCTGCAAGATGGTAGCGCCAAAGGTGAGGTTGCTACCGATGCGACTGATGACGGCGTCAAAGCCGCGTACATGAAGGCGCTCCGGTGTGGATAAGTCGGCCTTGCCGTTGTAGATACGGTCGTAGCCATTGACGCTCTCGGATACGTAAAGATAGAGGTCGCCGGGGTTGTGGCGTTCAAACTGATGCTCCTTGAGAGCTTCGACAAGGTGGCGAGAGGGTGTCCCGGTGGACAAGATGAGCATTCGCATTAGTGTGTTGTGTTAAATTAAAGAATGTGTCAAAATTCGGTTTGGACGTTGGAAAAGCAAAGGACAGGTTTTTCTAGGGTGGTTTTTGAGTCGTCACAGATATTCGGAATTATTAAATTGGAAATTTCTAAAATGTCAAAGGGCGGGATCAAGAGAGAGATTTTCGCCTTAAAAAATGTCTTTCAAAAATGTAATTACTTGATTTTGAAATGTTTGATAGGGAATTCGTGGCAAAAAAGGTGCAACTTTTTGAAAATAACATAGTTTGCTGATTTTCAGTAACTTATTTGGTTGAGTTGGTGGGTGCTTCGCGCTTCGAGCTGATCATTTCGGAAAAGTCCGTAAATCCTGTGTAGACACTCGCCCGATCAAGAAATGGAAATTTCCATTTTTCAATCTGTTGCATGGCCTTTTTGCCCGTAGCGTCGTGATCAAGGAAAGTATATATTTTCTGATAGCTAGAAAGGATTTGCTTTGCGGCGCTGAGATTGGCCGTCGAGTTCAGGACTAGCACGTCGTGCCTGGGTTTAGGCACATCGTAGTAGACCAATGCTGATAGGAAATCAAAGAAGCCCTCGAATAAAGACAACGCACTGCTATCGGTTCCCCGGATCAAAGTAGTGGCCTTAGAGCCAATACAAGATTTAAAATCCTTTCCTCCGATTTTGTTGCGCAGCTCGTAGCCACCCTTGTCACTTTTGAACCCTAATGCATAATATTGCTTGCCCTTGTTTTGGTAATGTACCTCGCAGCAATATCGAGCCGCTAAAAGAAAAGGAATGGATCTGCTTTGGGCGTATCGTATCAGTGAGGGGCTTTGAAGCTTAACGACTTTAACCAGGCGTCGATTTTCCGGTGCTGGGAGATTGTATTTTGCCTGCCGATCAGTTTGCCTGCCATAGGCTTCAAACTGTTCATGAACACTTGGCTCACCATTCCAGGCTGACAGATGTCGGCAAGCTTCGAGATACCCAACGTTCCTAAGCAAACTCACCAACCGAATAATATCTCCTTTTTCGCCTGCGAAATCGTTGAATACGTTTTTCAGACGGTTGACGAAAAATGACGGGGTTTGCTCCTGCCTGATGGGGGAAAAGTATTGAAGTTCGTGGCCTGTCTGATGGACGGGGAAGAAGCCTAATGAGCCGAGATATTCCCAAATCGGTATGGCTTTTATTTCCGCTTTTGATTTTTCAATGAGCATCTCCTTTTTCTTTTAGCGGTAAACTTGGAAAAGTATACTCAGTACCGAACGCGACAAACTGTTATGTGCAGCTAGCGGCATGAGATTTAAAATTATGGTTACCTGCTTACCTAAATTAATTTTCTAAGTATTTAACTAGTTGATAATTAGTCTATTAGTTTGTTATTTCTTAGGTAGGTAGGCAATAGTTATGGTTACCTGAATTTGCCGTGCCTACCTATACCGTGTTTCAGGTAAGCAGGTAAGTAGAGACAATGGTTACCTACTTGAAAATTGTCGATATAATTCATTGATTATTAGTTATTTGAAATTTTTTAGGTAAGCAGGTAACCAATTTTTAATGTAGTGTTTGAATGTAATATCCCTTCACGGACATTTTATGATCCGTATATCCTGAGACGCGTTGAAAGCCAAGCATGGTCATTGCTCGGCCTATCTGATTGGTATAAAGCTTTATAGAAGTCTTTCCGTTAAGATATTCTCTTATCTGCGTAGGGGTCTTGAATTCGGCATTCATGTCCCCTTTATGGGAGGGCTTCATGTATCTGCTTATAATGTCGACTTCGTCCGAAACTTTTATAAAGTTCTTGTTGATTATCTCCTGCTGTTGTATTTCGGACTTAGACAATTGGTGGTTAAAGCCGGATTTGAAAAGGGCATATGCTTGTGCCCATATCTTGTTAATGTCTAATTTTGAGTAACCGTTCGAGCCTCCGTTGTCATGGTTTATCGAGTTCACGATGAACGGCAGCCAACGAACATTCCCGGTCTCGTCTGTCAAAAACTCAACTTGGTTGGTAGAAGCTACAAAGCTTGCACGTCGCTGGAACGTCGCCTCGTAGTTCGCAAACTTAGGAGTGTATCGGATTGTGGATTCGGATAGGACGGATTTGAATTCATTATTGAGCTCTTTCTTTTCAAAGGACGCGAGCTCGTCCAGGTTGATAATGAAGTTTTGAACTAATGCAATAAGCCCCTCTTTCTTACCAAAATCGAAGCCTTTCCGAGCATATTCCTTCAAGGCGGGAGGTATGAGAAAGTCCAAGAATCTAGTTTTGCCGTCGTTTTGCTTCCCAACGAGAGTCAGACATTGCTTGTTAAATCCCGATTCGCCGGTTGCTTGTGCTACACAGCGCACGAGGTGCATTTTAAACATATGCTTCCACCAGTCCGGATTGTCCGTTTCAACATAGGACGCGAGTTCTTCGATGTAATCCGGGTCAGTCTCTTTCCAGGCCGGAAGTTTCTCGAAATAGTGCTTAAAAGGATCAAAGCGCTGTATTCTTGAAGAACCGAGAAGCGCTTTTAACTCATCTTTGAATTTCGTGAAGCCATATTCATATAGCTCATAGATTAAATTATTCTCGTCGATAGGAGAGAAGTAATCATTGGTGCCTGTGAGGCGGCTTTCTATTTTTTGAGTTACGCAGTTGATGCGGAGCTCGTACCGCGAGTTTAGAAACTCTTGAATTTCTAGTATCCGAGGCTTTCTCCCGCTCGTATTTCTTGTTAAGGGGCTATTATTCATTTTGTTGTATGTAAGTGTTGCTGTCTTATGACGAATCGGGGTTAAGGCTCGGTATCGTCCGAGCCTTCTTGATTCCTACGGGCCAAATGATCGTTGTTGAATCAGTTTGAGAAAGCTACCTTTTCCTGTTTTCCGACTTCGCTTTGCTCAAAGCACTTTCGAGTTCAACCAGTTTTTTAAGCATAGATAGCTCCGTCGCGAACTGGTCAGAGGCTAAGTTGAAGAGCTTTGTTTGCTGGCTTTTGTAGAACTCATTTTCAGACTGTAAGCCTTCAAGTCTTATCCTTAATGCCTCATTTTGTAGCGTAAGGATCTTTATTTTAGATCGTTTATTTTTCATCATTGTGCCATTGATAGTGGGGTGATCGCTTGGATGTCTCTGATAACTCTTTCTGGTCGTGTGACTGAATAATGCCGCTGCGTGGTTTTCGTATTCGTATGCCCCAACATTGCCGAAACGGATTCTAATGGTGCTCCTTTTGTCAAAAAGAGTGTAGCGGCAGTACGGCGCGCGACATGTGATGTGAGCGTTTTATTTAAGCCTACCAACCCAGCCAGTTGTTTTAAATGGACGTTGTATTTCTGGTTGCTGATCATGGGTATTAACAGCCCCTTCTCCTTTCTAACTGGGTGGTCTGCGAACGAGTTAATGATTTTTCTCGCTTCCATTGTAAGGGGAATAATGGACTCCGTTCCCGTCTTGGAGCGATCTATTTTGAGATATTCAGCGCCCGTTTTTTCGTCGGCTATGATATTGGATTCGGAGACGCGAACCAATTCCGCATAGGGTAGGCCAGTGTAGCATTGGAAAATGAAAGCAGTTCGGATGTGGTCGACCGCCGGAGCAAAAATTGCAGCTGTTCTTAATTTGTCAACTTCGGCCTCTGTTAGGCGCTCTGTTTGTAGTTTGTCAAATTTGCGGCGATAGTTCATAAACGGATTGCGGACAATCCATTCATTTTCAACGGCGAAATTGAGCATTCGCTTGAAATGCTCAACAACCATGCAAGCATAATTGTTGGAGTGGTTGAACCGCTTTTGCAGCCAAAGCAAGAAGCGGTGTGCATCTGCCGGCTTAACATTTTGGATCTCCCCGTCCTTCCCGTACGACTCAGCAGAAAATAAGTTTATCAGCTTGTTCCAAGTAGCCATTTTCTTGAACGTGGCCAGCGAGGTTCGACCGAGTTCGTATTCTTCGGTTCTTTGTTTGTGAAACCGATCGATGCAGTGTAGCAGGTTGCTTTGCTGTTTTTTAGGGCTAATGCCATTGGCCAGCATCCACAGCTCTTCAAGTTTAATTGAGCGGCCAGCTAAACGGAAATCAGCCTGCGCTGAATGAACGCGAGCTACAATATCATTTAATATCGTGTTGAAAGCGTGGTTGTTAGTAAATCGCTGTGTCTGAGTGTCAAACTCGCCTTTCGAGCATTTTAGACCGGTTGAGCGATCGTAACGCTTGCCGTTACATGTAAGTCTGCAATAAATCACAGTACTTTTACTAGTATGCTGCCAAAAAAGAACGGAAACTCTACCAGCCGCTTTTGAATCGTAAGTGAGTTGCGGAATGGGGATTTTTTGGATTTTTGCTAATTTTGCCACGATCATAAATGTTTAGTTTTGAGGAATTGGACATGAAGATATTGAGCCCGATGTCTGCCAGGACGCGGGCTTTTTGCTGTTCAGGAAATTGACGGATAGGGATTTTTTAGCGTTTAGTCGCTGAAAATGAGTGTCGGTATGAAAGTGAGAATGTTTGACTGCTACCGCAGCATTTTTGAAAAGAAGCCTGAAATATCAGACGAAGCTACATATACGCATCCTCCAACTTTATGTGTAGGGAAAAGGCCTGATCGCTTGTAAGCTTCAAACTTTGCTCGAGATATGCCTAGCAGTTTGCAAGCCTCGGTGGGCCGATACCACTCTTTTTTGGGGATTTCGCTGTTTGATTTGATTTTGCTGGCGAGATAGTCGACTCTACGAGTGAGATTGTCGATTTGCAGTTGCATTTCTGCGTTGTTCGAAGGTTTTAACGGACTGTTCATATTGCGTGGTTATGATTACATATAACTTCTGCAATACTACGAAAAATGCTATCAAAAAAGTGTTAGCAGTTAAAAATTAATAACACTTTTTTAATGGTCGAGATCGTATATGGCCTTAAGTGTCTGTAGGTCAGTTGATATATCTTCTCCAGTTTGAGCGTAAGTTTCGAGGATTTTGTTGCTTACGTACTCATTGAAGAAAATAAAGTCTGCAAGAAGTTCTCCGGCAGGGCCATGCATGGCGTTCAAAACCGGGTTTACCCAGCGTTCTAGGTGTCTGAAAAAGAATGCAGAAACTTTGGACTTGCTGGAGATTGCAGTAATTATTTGATCAAGACCTTCTACACCGACACATTTCAGGATTTTGGCCAGTGCTAAAGAGTCTGCTAGTTTTGATTGATGGGGAACGAGGCTCTTAAATGCTTTGTAATCAACACCTTTATTCCGGATAAGATTGATATGAAAGTCTCGATTGACATAGTTCTCGACAATGTCAGGGAAAGATCTCAATGAGAGAAACTCTTTAAAATCGATTAGCCAATCGGTAATACGAAAATAGTCTCCAAATTTGTCAATGTAATTTCCCAAGTGCTCTTTGATAAGGCTGGTTTCTTGCTCGACAAATAGGGTAATCAGTGGATCTTGGATAATCTCATCAATTTTGTTTGAACCAAACCAAAGGGGGATTTGGCTTCTGAAGTAGCTTTGTTGTTTTTTTGCCCTGACGCGAATATAAAGAGGGTTTGTCAAGCCTTCTTGTTGCTTTTTACTAGAATACAACTCATAAGCAACGGAGATTTTATATTCCGTTTTATGCTTTTTATAAGGGCCTCTTGCTCTTGGTTGTGCTTCCATAGGTGACTAGTTAATACCAGTTTTTAACTTCTTCAAGCGATCTATTTCGCTCTGCATTAGAAAGATGTAGGTAACCCATTGTTGTGGCGAGAGTTGAGTGCTGTAACACATCCTTTGCCGTCAAGACACCGGCAGTTCTGGCTAGTATCGTTCCTGCCGTATGGCGCGAAACATGAAAGTGTAAGTGCTTTTTTATTCCAGCTAATACGGCAAGTCGCTTCAATGCACGGTTAGTGAAAGCGTTGTTCAGGTTTGGAAAGAGCTTCCCTGCTTCAAGGTATGGCCAATGTTTAAGAACGAGTGCCTGGCCTTTTCCTTCGAACATCAACCAAAGGGGGAGTTGAAACAACTTTTCCGTTTTTGATGCCTTGATGTTTAGTACTATGCCGCTATCCGTTTTGATCAGATTTTGCCGGGTAAGCTTGAAAACATCGCTCCACCTAAGCCCGGTGTAAGTAGCAAATAGAAACATGTCTCGAACGCGTTCAAGCCTTCCATGCGGTTCCGGAAAAGTGAGATCTTCTAACGCCCGCAGCTCACTTCCGAGAAGCGCGAGCTTATTGACAACAGGGGCTGGGATTTTAAACTTATCGTAAGGGTTTTTATCCAACATTTCCAGTTTAATCGCTTTGGCTATGTAGGATCTGATAATCTTGTGGCGCTTGTTCGATGTGCTGTTACAGTGTCCCTTTTTAACCATGAATTGATGAAGGGCATCGATGGTTCTGTATTTCAGGTCCTCGAATGAAATTGTCGGATCGAATTCATTCAGGATGTTCAGACAAGAGGTTTGTTGTCGATAAGTATTCCACTTCAGTTCCTTGTCTCGAGCCTTTATTTGCGCTGCAAAGAATTCGTTAAATGTCTGCTTTGGTTCCGGAGCTACAACTTCGCTCGGTGAGCTGGTTGCTTTGAAGTCTTTAATCGAAAATAGTCCGCCATTGTGAAGTCTAACTTCCCTTTCGATTTTTTCGTAATACGCAATCGCATCGCGTACCTGCTTAGCTTGAAACGGGTCTTTGGGCTCATGTCGCTTTGAATTCCATTGATCAGGAGAGAGATAAATCCCCGTGGAAAAGTAACTTCGGTTCCCATTTTGGTAAGCTTCGATCTGCACCACGGCTTTTCCTTTTTTAGCGGCCTGCTTCTTCCTGTCATAGATAACTTTATACCTTACAATCTGATCTTTGAACATTGTTTGTTGCATTTAATATGCCGCAAACGTATTTCAAAAGGCCTTTTGAATTGCTGGTATCAAACGGGTAGCATGAAATTGAACAAGCATAACTACAACTTATCAAACCGCACCTTCTAATCTTTATCAGAACCCGTTTAAAACCGACAAAAACACGGTTTTGGCCGTGTTCTTGTGGATTCTTGGTGACCGCGACGGGAATCGAACCCATATCTAGAGTTTAGGAAACTCCTATTCTATCCGTTGAACTACGCAGTCAATATTTATAAAGAACGTAACATTTCACTTTTGCAACCGCGAAGGAAATCGGTCGATCGCGACCCCGGGTTGAATGCGACTCCAACCATATCCAGAGTTTAGGAAACTCCTATCGGGCGGCGGGCCGCTCTATTCGTTGAACTACGCAGTCAATATTTTGCACCCAAAAAAGGGATTTGGGGTGCAAAACTGGGAAAAATTCGTTTGAATTACAAATGATTATTCCTCCGTTTCCACTGGCGTGTAACCGAGATCCAACCAGTTGGGGTAAATAGAGAAGTGTTTCTCCTTTACCAGCGAGAATAATGTCCGCTTCAATTCGTCGATGTTTTCCTTTTGCTGGGCCGAGATGAAGACGACATGGTCGGCTTTTTCCGAGATGTAGCTTCGTTTCAGCTGATTGAGCACATCCTGCGTCGATGGAGCCGGATTCTCTTCTTCCTCGTCGTCGTTGTACGATGGTTTGTACAAATCTATTTTGTTGAAAACCAGTATGGAAGGTTTGTTGGCAGCGCCGATTTCTTCCAGCGTTTTGTTCACAACGTCGAGGTGCTCTTCAAACGAAGCGTGTGAAATATCCACTACGTGCATCAGGATATCCGCTTCACGTACTTCATCGAGGGTCGATTTGAACGATTCGATGAGCGTTGTAGGCAATTTGCGGATAAAACCTACGGTGTCGGTAAGCAGGAAAGGGATATTCTCCATATTCACTTTCCGAACGGTAGAGTCGACCGTGGCAAACAACTTGTTTTCGGCAAAAACGTCGGCTTTCGAGAGGTTGCGCATCAAGGTTGATTTACCGACGTTGGTATAACCCACAATGGCCACGCGCACAAGGCGATCGCGCTCTTTACGGCGGGTAACGCTTTGTTTGTCCACTTTTTCCAGCTTCTCTTTCAGGAACGCGATCCGGTCTTTGACGATCCGGCGGTCGGTTTCAAGCTCGGTTTCACCCGGGCCTCGCATACCCACGCCCGCACCCGACTGGCGGCTAAGGTGCGTCCACATGCGTGTGAGTCGCGGGTACATATATTGGTACTGCGCGAGCTCCACCTGCAATTTTGCCTGGGCGGTTTGGGCACGCATGGCGAAAATGGCGAGGATCAGCAAGCTGCGGTCAATCACCTTGATATCCTTGAAAACGGCTTCGAGGTTCCGGACCTGCGATGGCGTAAGGTCGTCGTCGTAAATGATCATGTCCACCGGATTCGCGGTGACGTAAATCAGGATTTCTTCGAGTTTCCCTTTTCCGGTGTAAGTGCGGATATCGGTGCGTTCGAGATTTTGCGTGAAAGTCTGGACCGTCTCCACCCCCAGCGTAGTCGCCAGGAACGCAAGTTCTTCCAGGTATTCCTTCGTTTTTTCGGTGTTTTGTTTTTGGGTGCTTACAGCAACCAGAACGGCTGTTTCCTTTTTGGCAGCTGTCGAATATAATTTCTTCTTATCAATCATGCACTGGTGTTTTATGTCTTGGTTCCGGCTCAAAATTCTGCGATAGCATACCCACATGCCGGAAAAGGGGCAGAGTTGCAACGGTTTGCCAGCCGCAAAAGTTCACCGCAGGAATTTGTGAAATTACATTTAGCATTTAACAAATCCATTTTTTTATTTGATTGTTCGAAAAAGACTTTTGTATCTTTGCCGAAATTCTTAACGCCTATGTTGGTGCTCATCTTCGGCTAATGCCTAGCCACAATTCAGTCTCCGCCTTTTAACAGGCACTTTTTTACGACCCATTGCCGGTCGCACAATTTCTATTTATCCATTATTGCAAATTTTTATTATCCATGAAAAAGTGGTTTACACTGCTTCGTGAGGCTATTCGTGGCTCCGAAGAAAGTTTTACCGAAGGAAGCATCAACCGTGCCATTTTCTTACTGTCAGTACCCATGATTCTCGAAATGGTCATGGAATCGCTGTTCGCGGTGGTTGATATTTTCTTTGTTTCAAAAGTAAGTACCGAGGCCGTCGCAACGGTCGGCCTGACCGAATCTGTGATCACGCTGGTTTATTCCCTGGCGATTGGTCTGAGTACGGCGGCTACGGCCACCATTGCCCGGCGGACAGGTGAAGGTAACCTGGGCCAGGCGCGGCATGCGGTGGGGCAGGTGATATTCATTTCGCTGGCGATCTCTTCCGTGACTGCGGTGGCGGGATACCTGCTCGCGGGCGACATTCTTCGCATGATGGGCGCCGATCCTAAGGTGATCGAAACGGGTACCAATTTTGCCCGGATTCAGTTTCTGAGCAGTCCGGTGGTGGTATTGCTGTACTCGCTGAGCGGCGCATTACGCGGAGCCGGCGCGGCAGCAACGGCCATGCGTTCGCTGATGATCGCCAACGGGTTCAATATGCTTCTTGGGCCGATCCTGATTTTCGGCATCGGGCCTTTTCCGGAGCTTGGCGTAACAGGCGCGGCTTTGGCCACAGCCACGGGACGTTCCATCGGCGTTGCTTATCAGTTGTTTTCATTAACCAAGGGCAAAAAGGCACTGGGTCTGTTGTGGGAAGATCTCAAACCCAACCCTGAAACGATCAGGGCGATCGTCAAAATTGCTACCGGCGGTACGGTGCAATTCCTGATAGGCTCTGCGAGCTGGATTTTCCTGACGCGTATCCTCTCCGAGTTCGGCAGTGACGTGGTAGCAGGTTATACCATCGCTATCCGTGTGATTATGTTCACATTATTGCCTGCGTGGGGACTTGCCAATGCCGCGGCGACGCTGGTGGGGCAGAACCTGGGTGCCGAGAAACCCGAAAGAGCCGAAGCGTCGGTATGGAAGTGTGCTTCTTTTAACCTGATATTCCTGGGTGTGCTGGCGGTCGTCATGTTTATCGGCGCGGAAGGCATTATAAGCCTGTTTAGCAGTCAGCCGCATGTGGTTGAAACGGGCAAGCTGGCATTGCGCGTGCTATGTATGGGCTACGGGTTTTACGCTTATGGGATGGTGGTGATCCAGTCGCTGAATGGGGCGGGTGATACCAAAACGCCGACAGTCCTGAACCTGATCGCGTTCTGGGCTGTGCAAATCCCGACTGCGTATGTGCTGGCCGTTATCCTGGATTTCGGGCCGGTTGGAGTTTTTGCCGCGGTACCCATTGCGGAATCCGTCCTGGCTATGCTGGGCATATGGCGATTCCGTCTCGGGGGATGGAAGGTCGTTAAAGTTTAAATATGCCTGGAATTATTCGGGGAAGTCATATAGTGTTGGGCTTGGTCAGGGGTTTTCTGATCGTGGTGCGGTATTGCCTGGTGTTTGTACGGCGCAGGTAGGTTTCGCTATATTTTGTTAAGAATGGTCATTTGTTGGCAGGAATGGTCAGGAGTTGTCATGTTTAGTCAGGAGTTGTCAGGTGTGGTTACTGATGGTCAGTTGTTGTCATGTTTAGTCTGGGGTTGTCATTTGTTGTATGGATGGGAGGAGTTTAGGGAACTGTCAGGAGTTGTCAGTTGTAATTAGGAAGTGCTTGGAGCGGTCCTGACTATGTCTGACAACAAATGACAATTCTTGACCATTCCTGACTAAACTTAACCGCACCTGACTAAAACTGACCTCCACCAACACGTTACATACACGTACAGATGATATGAAAATAGAACAAATATATACCGGTTGCCTGGCGCAGGGCGCTTATTTTATTGTTTCAAATGGCGAGGCTGCGGTGATCGATCCGTTGCGCGAAGTAGCTCCTTACATTCAGAAAGCCGAGAAAATCGGCGCCAAAATCCGGTATGTTTTTGAAACTCATTTTCATGCGGACTTCGTTTCCGGCCATATTGATCTGGCCGAAAAGACCGGCGCAGAAATTGTGTACGGTCCGGGAGCTCAAACGGGTTTCAAAGCCCATATCGCCCGTGATGGGGAGGAATTCAAGCTGGGTAATGTGGTTATGCGTGCATTGCACACGCCAGGGCATACGATGGAATCGACGAGTTACCTGCTACTTGATCCGTCAGGCAAGCCTGCGGCATTGTTCAGTGGGGATACGTTGTTTATAGGAGATGTGGGCCGTCCGGATCTGGCGCAAAAAGGTGATCTGACCATGGATGATCTCGCAGGAATCCTTTACGATAGTCTGCGTTCGAAAATTATGCCCCTGCCGGACGATGTAATCGTTTACCCTGCGCATGGTGCGGGGTCTGCTTGCGGCAAGAATATGAGCAAGGAAACATCCGATACGCTGGGCAACCAGAAGCGCTTCAACTACGCTTTACGCGCGGATATGACGAAAGAGGAGTTTAAAAGAGAAGTAACAACCGGACTGACCGAGCCTCCCCAGTATTTTCCTGAAAACGTGAAAATGAACCGCGATGGTTACGAAAGCATCGACGACGTGCTCGAACGAGGGCATCAGGCATTGTCACCAGACGCCTTTGAAGCAAAAGCGAATAATACCGGCGCATTGATCCTCGATACACGCAAGCCGGCGGATTTCGCAGCAGGTTTTATTCCCAACTCCATTAATATCGGTATCGACGGCAGCTTTGCTCCCTGGGTAGGTGCATTGATTCCCGATTTGAAACAGTTGCTGCTCATTGTAACAGAGCCCGGCAGGGAAGAGGAAGTAGTCACACGGCTCGCGCGGGTGGGATATGACTACACGATCGGCTACCTCAATGGTGGTTTCGAGAGCTGGAAACAAGCCGGTAAGGAGATTGATACCGTCGAATCGGTCAGTGCTGAGGAATTTGCGCGCCGTTTTGAATCCGGCGATCTGGAAGTGATTGATGTTCGCAAGCCGGACGAATTTGCTTCCGGGCATATCGAAGGGGCACGAAACCTGCCTTTGGATTACATCAACGACCTCATGCCAGAATTTCCGAAAGACCGCAAATTACACATTCATTGCGCAGGAGGCTATCGCTCCATGGTTGCCGCCTCGATCCTGAAATCCCGTGGCGTCGACGACGTAGTCAATATCGAAGGAGGCTACGGCGCGGTTGCGAAAACCAACGTGCCTGTATCAACCACGGTGTGATTATTTGGTTGATTATTTGTAGTTTAGGGAAAATCAATTGATCGGATATGGAAACGTTGATTGTTGAGCTTACTCATAAAAATGCATTACAATTGCTGAGAGATTTGGAGGCAATGGATATTATTCGTTTGCATAGTGGGAAAGAGGCTCCCCAAAAAAAGCTGTCTGAAAAATACAAGGGAGTGCTGCCGAAAGAGGCAGGAGAGGATCTTGTCAGTCACGTAAATCAGATGCGAAGCGAATGGGGCAATATTTAATTGATACAAATATTGTTTCGAAATATTTGGCTGGATTATTGCCGTTGGAAGGTGAACGTTTGCTGGATTCTGTCATTGATTCGATACCTCAATTGTCAGTAATCACCCAAATCGAATTGTTGTCATGGAAAAGCGGGTTTGAGACGCGGGTGACAGAATTTGTCAATGACAGTTCAATATTCACATTGACAGAGGAGATTGTCGGGATGTGTGTGAAGTTGAGGAGGGACAGGAAATGCGAACACCCGATGCAACAATAGCAGCGACGGCAATTGTTAATGATTTCATTTTGCTAACAGATAACGAAGTGGATTTCTCAGGCGTTCCCCAATTAAGGGTGATTAATCCGAATAGGCGCTGACAATGTAAGTCATGTCTTTTTAGTATATAAAATCTATATAATTAATATTTAAATGAATATCATCGAACTTCTCAAAAGCCCCTGGCCGTGGTACGTTGCCGGGCCGTTGATTGGATTGACCGTGCCGGTATTGTTGTTGCTGGGCAATAAGTCGTTTGGTATATCGTCGTCGTTGCGGCATATCTGCGCAGCGGTGATTCCGGCGGGTTTGCCTTTTTTTAAATACAACTGGCGGAAGGAGGCATGGAACCTGTTTTTTGTAACGGGCATCGTGATCGGCGGGTTTGTTGGAAACTTCTGGCTGGGTAATCCAGATGCCATAGTGGTGGCCGATGATACCCGGCAAACGCTCTCTGCCTTGGGTGTAACCGACTTCTCTGGTCTGATGCCGGCGGATATTTTCGCGGTAAGTAATGTATTCACCTTGAAAGGCTTGATATTCCTCGTGTTTGGCGGCTTTTTGGTCGGTTTTGGAACGCGGTATGCGGGAGGGTGTACTTCCGGACATGCGATTATGGGACTATCCAATCTGCAATGGCCTTCGCTCGTGGCTACGCTGAGTTTTATGATCGGCGGGTTTGCTTGTACACATTTGCTGCTGCCTTTCTTCCTCCATTTTGTCCTATAAATCTCGATTCACCATGGAAAAGATACAGCAGCATTCCCCGCTCTCAGAACCCGTCGATGCGGAGTTTGACAACATCAGGATTGATGGCTGCGACGGCGCGAACCGGCAACAATCGGTCGAGAGCTTTACGGGAAACCTCAAATACCTGCTCGTAGGGGTGATATTCGGGATCGTTTTTGTGAAAGCCGAGATTGTTTCATGGTTCCGTATCCAGGAAATGTTCCGATTCGATTCTTTTCACATGTACGGTGTGATCGGTTCGGCGGTTGCAGTGGGCCTGGTGTCCATTTGGCTGATCAAGCGGTTCAACATCAAAACAATATCCGGGGAAACAGTCAGCATCGCCGACAAGGTTTTCGATCAAGGCCAGATTTACGGCGGACTGCTGTTCGGCATAGGCTGGGCCATTACCGGCGCTTGCCCGGGGCCGTTGTTTGCACAAATCGGTGCGGGTTACCTGGCCGTGGCCGTTACATTACTGAGCGCCATTGCGGGAACCTGGGTGTACGGGTATGTCCGTGCGAAGCTCCCGCATTGATCATTGCTTGCGGGCTACCAGGTACAACTGTTCATCACCGAGCATGAAAGGATCGGCTTCGAGGTTGCTGAATGTGCCTACTACGAGTAACCCGGCCAGTTCGAACATATAGGTGAGCTCGCCGAGCGTGTAAATGTGCTGGCGAACGCTATGGGTCACTTTTTCGGAGCCGGAAATGAAGGTTTGCTCGGCTTCGATATAGCCGCCTTCGGCGCGGTATTCGTTTTCCGCGAGGTAAACAATGTCGTCTTGGACCGGCATCCAGTTGCGTGCCTGGAAGTTAGGCAGAATGCTTTCGGCCAGGTTTTCGGTGTGGATCGCGACGTGTGCGTCCGGTTTCAATGCTGCGGCAATCTGATTGATAAACTGCTGCATATCACCCCGTGGAAAGAAACTGAAACTGTTTCCGAAACAATATGCGGCATCAAATGAAGCTTCGGGGAGGGCGTAGTTCAGTACATCCGCGCAAATGACTTCCACCGGCAGTTGCTGTTTGCTGCCAATATCCTGTAACTCTTCGCAATACTCCTGTGAAATATCGATGCAGGTCAATGACGTACCCTGTTCGGCCAGTGGAATAGCGTGCCGACCGTAACCGGCAAGCACATCAAGCACCTTACTATCCGACTTTATTTCTAACACATCCCGTAGAAAATCGACCTCGTAATCAGTGTATTCTTCGTCCTGGTTGAGTTTCCAGGCGCGTTGCGGAAGTCCTTTGAAATAGGTATGATACCAGGCCACGGTGTATTTGGATTTAAATTGAAACCCAAAACTACTAAAAAAGCCTGCTTACATACGCATGCGCCCGAAGGTAATGCGTAGGCAAGCAGGCCTGGTTTGTTGAGAAGTGTAATGAAAGAGTCGTTAATGCGCTGCGGCGGTTTTACGGCAACAGCTCGGCAGCTTGTCGTGTGCCTTTTCGTTGGCAGGCAGCTCGTCGGCATCATAGCCGGTTTTGTTGATCGTCGCCTTGATGGCCTCCGCGGTGGTTTTGTCCGGGTTATATTTCACGGTAATCACTTTGTTGGAAAGGTCGAGATTCGATTCTTTCACGCCTTTCGAAAGGCCCAGGTTGCGCTCGATGCGTGCCTTGCACATTTCGCAAATGGCCGAGGTTTTGATTTTTACCTCTTTGGTGCCGTCGGCGTAGGCGATATTCAGGCCCAGGAACAGAGCAGTTATAATGCTCAAAATGGTCGTTTTCATAATCTGATCAGTTTAAAATCAATGCTGGTGTGCTGTTGTATCAGCTTCTGCCATGGCTACTTCCTCTAATTCCATTTTGCAAACCGGGCATTTGCCGGCCTCTGCGTAGGTTTTTTCGCCTTCGCATTTCATCGGGCATGCGTACTTTTTCTCGCTTACCGCGTGTGTTTCAGTAGTCGTCGCGTCCTTTTCAGATTTGTTTCCCGAACAGGCCACGGATAAGAACAGCAGGGAAGCAACAATGATTTTGTTCATACAATGGAAAATTTATAAGTTCTTGATAATGTTTGTTTTATGGTGTTTTGGGCGCTCGCTATTGTCCGACCTGGTCAAGCGCTGTCCTTTGTAATGTACCTTTTTTGAACTCCCCGGGTGTCATGCCAGTCACTTTTTTGAACTGGTTGCTCAAATGCGCCGTGCTGCTGTAAGAGAGCCGCCATGCTATTTCGCTCAATGTGAGCTCGTTGTAGGAAAGCCATTCCTTTACTTTCTCCACTTTCTGGGCGATGATATATTGCTCGATCGTCTGCCCGGTTTCGGAAGAAAACAGGTTACTCAGGTACGAATACTCATAGCCGATCTTTTCCGACAAATAATCCGAAAAATTCATCTGCGCGGGCTTGTTACCTTTCAGGTTCTGTACCTCGTCGATGACGAGCGTTTTGATATGCTCCACCAGCGCCAGACGGCGGTCATCGAGCAGTTCGAAACCATTGGACTCCAGCACAGCCTTCACCTCCTGCAATTTATCGGCATCCACTTCCGCAACCGTATCGACCTCCCCGAGTTCTACAAATTTCAGGTCAATTCCCAATCCCTTCAATTCCTCCCGCACCACCCGCTTACAGCGGTCACACACCATATTTTTGATATATAACTTCATAATCCAGTCAATTTAGCTCAGTTCTTTCCTCCCTTGTCCCTTTCCTCCTTTTTCCCTACTCGGGCTACCCAAAATTATCTGACAATCTTATAACGCATTCCGGCGTAAATCATTCGTCCTACCACCGGCCCCCAGGCCATTCCCGCATCGAAATGCTGCCCGAATGGCTCGCTGGCACCCATTATCGGGTCCTTCTGGCGGAAATTAGCCAGGTTTTCGCCGCCGAGGTAAATATCCCATTTGGGGAATGTGCGCGTAATCTGCGCATTCAGGTTATAAAATGACGGTGCCCAGGTCGAGTTCAGGTCCGTCGGAACGTGGTGGTCGGGAACGTGGCCCATGTACGGGATCCGTTTTTTGCCATTCCATTGCACCGTAGCATCGAACTTCCATTTGTCGTAAGGTAAGGCATATCCTGCGTTAAAAAGTACCCTGTCGCGGCTCACCATCATTCTCGGTTGCAAAGTATTCTCGTCATATACGTTACGAATAGACTGTTTCACGTCGAAGAGCCGGTAAGCGAGTTTCAGTTCAAGCCTTTTGATGGGCGTCAGGTTCGCCTCCGCCTGGAAACTGTTGGCATAGGCCTTTCCTTCGAGGTTATAGAAGCGAATGTAACGAGGATCTTCCATATCTGCCACGAGTTGGTTTTCGAAATCCGTCCGGTAGAAATCCAGGATGAAATTACCGCCCATTTCGCCGATCTTAAACTCCTGGGTAACGCTGGCGCCGTAGTTCCAGGACACTTCGGGGCGGATGGCTTCGCGGAAAATTACATTGCGCGAGCTCACCAGATTACCATAGTATTCGGCCAGCGGATTGGAGACCCGGAATCCGCGGCCTGCGGATGCACGCAGCGTGGTTTGGTCGGTAAGGTTGTATTTCAAATGCAGACGAGGTGTCCATTGCGTGCCGTAAAGATTGTGGAAATCCACACGTCCGCCGGCTACCATCACAAATTTGTCGAGGTGATTATAGGTGTATTCAAAGAATGCTCCCGGTACTGACTCATTTCGTTTCAGGCGAATATCCTTATAAAGCTCATCATAGTTATCAAGCATGTAGCTGATACCGGCTTTATAGGAATGGTTGGTGTTGCCGATGATCGATTGGTAAATCAGGTTTCCGTAAAGCGTTTTTTGCGTTCCGTCATAGTTATTCACCCCAAAATAGGATTTGGAATCGTGTATCGATGCATTCAGGATCAAACCCAGGCCTTTGTAGGGCTGCTCGGGGAACAACCGCGCAATCTTGGAGAAAAACTCATACCGGTTCACTTTTGCCCCGAAACCATAGGCTTCTGTGGTGCCTTTCATGGCGCGTTCGAAATTTTTCTGGCCGCCCAGGCGATCCTCGTAAAGTGCTTTTACACCAAATTGGGCCATTAGTTTGTCGCCCTGGTATTTCCAGCGGTTCACGGCATTGTATTGGGTGTAAAGCGGCAGGTCGAGAAAGCCGTCGCCGTTCTTGTCGACGCGGTTGCGCAATGCGCTACCGTGTGTAAGTAGCCCGGTGCTCCATTTTTTGTTCAGCTGGTGTGCGAGATTCAGGTTCACTTCCCCACGGCCGAAATTGTTGACGTAGGTATTCAGGTACAATTTCTCCTCTGTATCCGGCTTTTGAAGTTCGACATTGATCTGGCCCGTCATGGATTCGTAGCCGTTCACAACCGAACCGGCACCTTTACCGACGTCTATCGACTGGATCCACGTCCCGGGAACAAAATTGAGCCCGAATGTAGATGCCAACCCGCGAATGGAGGGGATATTCTCGACGTTGGTCTGAATGTAAGTACCATTCAGGCCGAGCATCTGGATTTGCTTGGAGCCCGTCACCGCATCGCTGTATGAGACTGAAACGGACGCATTGGTTTCGAAACTTTCAGAAAGGTTGCAGCAAGCTGCTTTGGCCAGCGCGCGGGTGGTGATGATTTCCGTCTGATGTGGAGAGAGTCTGTCAATAGACGTATTTCCTGCGCGGATCGTCACTTCGTCAAGCGTCTGATCGCTTTGCAGTACAACCTGCAAGTCGCTTTCCTGCCCGATTTTGATGGTGTCGTTACGAAAGCCGACGAAGCTGACAACGAGTAGCGCCGACTGTGCCGACCTAGGAATGCTGAACCGCCCGTTTTCGTCGGTAGCGGTAGCCTGCGTGGTTCCGGACCAGTACACATTGGCACCGGTGATGGGTTTCAGGTTTTTAGTTTGCGGTTCCTGTTCGTTGACCGATCCGGTTATACGTTGCGCGTAAATGGAGAAGGATATCAGTAGAAATAATCCCCCCAGAAGGTATTTGTTCATGATTGCATAGATTCATTGGAATAAAAGACTCATTGCTCAATCCGTCGGCAAGAATGCGGCGGTTCAGCATTAAATAGCTGTTATTCAATGATATCAAATCAGAAACGACTGGATAAATGCGAGCATACTTCTCCCATGTAGGCGGGAGGTGAAGGAGATGTCGGAGGAAAATAAGGGCGCAGGGAGGGTCCACTCGGCCTGGATAAACTGGTAACGTGTAACCGACCAGGTGATGCCCGCTGCGACGGACTTAAGGAGTTTTGCCAGCAGTTGTGAGTCAACCGACGCAACTTCCAGTTTTTCGAGCTTCTTGCTTTCCTTGCAGCAAGCGGCTTTTTCGAAGAATGTGCCCTTGGTCATTTTTAATGCCGCGCGTTTGGCACAGCATGGAGAAGCGACTTTCGGCTTGGAGGAATCTGATTTGGACTTGCCTATGAGCTGCACCGATTTGCCTCCCATCACCGCACATTGGCGCTCCGTAAGCACAAATCCAGTGCTGCTCAGCAGAACCAGGAAGGCCATCAGGATGGTGATCGATTGATGCAGTTTGTTTTTCATTTGAATGCTTGGCAAAGGTTTCAGGCGATTGAGTTGGCCCGAAATGCATATTCCGGGCCAAAAATACTAATTATCAGGCGATTTCTTCGGCTACATACCCGGCCTTTTTGATCAACTCCTGAATTTCTTCCGGTGAATGGCTCGTTTCGACTTTGAGCACACGGTCCGGACTTTCCAGATCGACCGTCCAGGTTTCAACATTTTCATCTCCATTCAGGAAGGGTGTAACACCAGCGACACATCCGCCGCATTTGATATTGGTTTTGAATTGCAAGGTTTCCATGGTTACTAAAATCTCCCGTTTCCCGCGGGATGGTTATGTGTTAAATTGTTTTACAAATATCGGCACCGCTCGCCTGAGGCTTGTTACAGAATTGTGGGGAGGTATTACAGAGTTTTTGGGTTGAGTTCGGCGACTTCTACAAGCTGTTACCAGCCGTGCGCGCCAGCGTATCAATGGTGAAACTTAACCATTGATACCACTATGAATGCAACGACTCCCGCACCGCTTGGTGAAATTCTTCTCTATGAGTCAGAGGAAGGACAACTGGCCATTCAAGTACAACTTCAAAATGAAACGGTCTGGCTTACGCAGGCCCAGATGGCCGAGCTGTTCGGAAAGGAACGGTCGGTGATTTCGAAGCACGTTTCAAATGTTTTCAAAGAGCAGGAACTCGACGAAAAAAGGAATGTGCAAAAAATGCACATTCCTTTTTCTGACAAGCCAGTTACATTTTACAGCCTGGATATGATCATTTCAGTAGGGTATCGCGTCAAGTCGAGGCAAGGAACACAGTTCCGGATTTGGGCTAACCGGATATTGAAGGAATACCTCATCAAAGGTTTTGCCACACAGGAAAAATTGAAGTTGAGCCAGTTGGAAAGTTTGAAGAAAACAGTCGCGTTACTTGCGAATGTCATACATAACAAAGAACTGACGGCAGGTGAAGCGACAGGGCTTATTCAAGTGGTTTCGGACTATGCCTATGCACTTGATATACTTGACAAATACGATCAGCAGGCATTAGAGATTGAACGTGTATCTGACAAGCAACTCTATGTAATCACTTATGACGAGGCTATTTCGGCTATCCAAGGCTTGCGGAGCAAGTTTGAAAGCCACTGTTTTTTCGGCAATGAAAAGGACGACTCATTCAAAAGTTCAATTAATACAATCTACCAGACTTTTGATGGCGTGGAACTGTATCCAAGCATCGAAGAAAAGGCCGCACACTTACTCTATTTTATCATCAAAAACCACTCATTTACTGATGGAAATAAAAGAATTGCGGCTTTGATTTTTGTGTGGTTTCTCGAAAGAAACAGTATTCTGTACAAACCGGACGGTTCAAAGCGGCTCGCGGATAATGCATTGGTGGCGCTTACGCTGATGATCGCGGAAAGCAGCCCTGCGGAGAAAGACATGATGGTAAAAGTGGTGGTAAGCCTGATTAATCAAAATAATTAGTTTAATTATTCGAATTTCGGAGAAATCCCAATTGTGCATTTTTTGCACAATTGGGATTTTATCAAATCAGGTGCGTTTTTACAGCCGAGCGCCTTTCAGCCGCAGACTATTCATCACAACGGAAACCGAACTCAGGGCCATGGCTCCGCCGGCGATCATCGGATCGAGGAGGAAACCATTGATAGGGTAGAGGACGCCGGCGGCGATGGGAATGCCTATCACATTGTAAACGAATGCCCAGAAGAGGTTTTGTTTGATCGTTACCACCGTCTTGTGAGATAGCCGCAGGGCTTTGGGTAATGCCAGCAGGTCCGACGTAATCAGGGTCATTTTGGCTACGTCCATGGCGATGTCGGAGCCTTTGCCCATGGCTACGCTTACGTCCGCTTGCGCAAGAGCTTGCGAGTCGTTGATGCCGTCTCCGACCATTGCTACGGTTTTACCCTGGGCTTGCAACTTTTTGACAAATTGCATTTTATCGTCCGGCTTTACTTCCGCCAGATAGCTGTCGATCCCGACCTGCGCCGCAACGGCTGCTGCCGTCTGTGCATTGTCACCTGTGAGCATATGCACTTCGATGCCCTGCGCATGCAGTTTTTCAACTGCTTCGCGGGAAGTCGGCTTCAATTGGTCGGCAATGGCGACTAGCCCTGCGTGCTGGCCGTCGATCGCGATTCCGATCACGGTTTTGGCCTGTGCTGTGAGTACTTCATAGGCAGGTTGAAGCTCGGAGGCAATGCGAACGCCTTCTTTTGCAAGAAATTTCAAAGTGCCGATCATGTATTCGCTCCCGCCTGCGGTGCCCCGTATTCCGCTGCCGGTCAGGGATTGAAAGTCGGAGACATCGATTTTTGCGTCGTTTGCAATGTATTGCACGATAGCTTGCGCGAGCGGGTGTTCGGAGCGCGCTTCAAGTGCTTTTACTGCTGAGAGGTGTGTGCCCTCGTTTTCGAGCGAGCTTACCCACTGCCAATCGGTTACCTGAGGACGGCCCTCAGTGAGTGTACCTGTTTTATCGAGAATTACCGCGTCTACTTTGTAGGCTTTTTCCAGACTTTCGGCGTCGCGGATCAGGATATTGTTTTCAGCACCTTTGCCAACCCCTACCATCATAGCCGTCGGTGTAGCGAGACCGAGCGCACATGGGCAGGCTATCACAAGCACGGAAACCGCCGTAAGCATGGCCTGTGTAATTGCATTTTCCCCTCCCAGCAGCATCCACACGATGAAGGTGAGGATGGCGATACCGATCACGACGGGCACGAATATCCCGGCAATGCGGTCGGCAAGGCGCTGAACGGGCGCTTTGCTGCCCTGCGCGGCCTGAACGGTTTTGATAATCTGTGCCAGAACCGTTTGTTTGCCCACTTTTTCGGCAATGAATGTGAAGCTGCCGGTTTGGTTGAGTGTTCCTGCAAAAACGTTGTCGCCGGGTTTCTTTTCGGCCGGGATCGGTTCGCCGGTCATGAGGCTCTCGTCAACGAACGAGTTGCCGCTGGAAACCTTACCGTCGACGGGGATTTTTTCGCCGGATCGGATAACAACCTCGTCGCCCAGGATTACCTCGCGCGCGGGTATTTCAATTTCCGTGCCGTCGCGGTACACTCTCACGGTCTTGGGCTGCAAGCCGATGAGCTTCTTTAATGCATCGGAAGTATTCGATTTGGCGCGTTCCTCCATCAGTTTACCCAGCAAAATGAAGAAGATAATGACGGCCGCGGCCTCGAAATACACATGCGGATGCAGCCCGCGTGCATGCCAGAACGCAGGAAAAAATGTATTGAATGTGCTGAAAAGAAATGCTACCCCGGTACTGAGCGCTACAAGCGTATCCATATTGGCTTTGCCATGTTGCGCCTGCTTCCAGGCGTTCACGAAGAAATCTCTCCCGAAGATGAACAGGACGGGGATCGTCAGGGCAAGCATGATGTAGTTCGCATATTCCCAATCCATGAGAAACATGCCCAGTACCACCACCGGTGCCGTAAGTATGCCGGTATAAATGGCCTTGTTTTTCAGGTTCTGGTAATGCTCCTGCTGGATTTTCTCCTGTTCCGCGAGAGCGTCTTCCTCATTGTCTTCAATAATGAGCCCGTAACCGATGCTTTGCAGCACACGGTCCATATCGGGGAGATCGACGAGGTCGGGATCATACGATACCGACACCGACTGGTTGGCATAGTTCACCGCGGCATTCGTGATCCCTTTCGTGTGACCCAGCATGGATTCCACGCTCACCGCACATGCCGCACAAGACATACCGGTGACCGGGAGTGTCACTTTTTTTATATCAATTGTCGTTTCCATAGTCTTTCAGAATTGGTATACAAAAGTAAAATCCAACTCTGCCGGCAGCATTACACAATTCTGGCTGCGGTTTACAACATTCATGGAAACGAGCCGCTATGCGAGGCGTGTGCCGTTTGGAACGGGGAAATCGGGGCTTGTCAGAATGACTTCGCCGTCGGGTAACACGTAGCCTGTCGTGAGGACTTCGGAGCGGAAATCGGCGATTTGCTTTGGAGGAAAATTGACCACGCAAAGTACCTGTTTGCCTATTAATTGCTCTTTGGCGTACCGTTTCGTGATTTGGGCGGAGCTGGGTTTGATACCAATTTCAGGACCGAGGTCAATGAGGAGCTTGTAAGCCGGCTTTCTCGCTTTCGGGAAATCGTCGACCTGAATGATCGTTCCGGCGCGCAGGTCGACCTGCTCAAATTCCTGCCAGGTAATCGTGCTCATGGGTTTCTGGTTTGATTTTAATGATACTTATCCGGCAAAGTAACATTAAAAATGCCTTTTGTCACCCTTTCCCAAACATTGAAGGGATTCATTTAAAACGCAAACGATGAAAAAACTGCTGTTATCCGTTATATTACTTTCGGCGGGCCTCAAAGCCCTCGCACAGGACAGAAACATTACTTTTTACGTAGGTACGCAGGATAAGGGGGCGAATTCTTCCATCACCCGCTGCGAACTAAACCTTGCTTCGGGCCAGATTACGCTTATCGACACCATCAACAAATCTGTTGCACCGGGCTATGTAGCCATTTCACCCAACAAGCGGAACCTTTACGCGATCGGGTCGGACAATAAGGTATCTGCCTATGCCATCGGCGCCGACCGCAAGCTTACATTTTTGAATAGCCAATCATCGGAAGGCATGGGGCCGTGCCACGTGTCGGTGCATCCGGCGGGCAAGATGGCTTTTGTGTCAAACTATGGCGGCGGGAGTTTTTCGGCTTACAACATTAGCGAGGATGGAAAACTGAGTGCGCCTGTCTATAAAGAGCAATATACCGGCACAGGCCCGAATGCCAAACGCCAGGAGAAGGCGCACGCGCATTTCGCGACGGCGAGCCCGGATGGAAAATACGTATATGTAACCGATTTGGGAAGTGATAAAGTGATGAATTACAGCATCGATGCCAATGCCGGAAAATTGACGCCCAACGCCGCACAACCATTTTCCTCAGGCAAACCGGGTGCAGGGCCGCGCCATTTGGTCATTCATCCTTCGGGCAAGCGATTGTTTCTGCTCAATGAACTCGACGCTACCGTAACGTCCTGCTCGATCGATAAAAAAGGGGTGATTACGGCTATCAAAACATATCCTACGATCCCTGCGGATTATTCGGGCCCCTCAAATACGAGCGCTGCCGTGCATTTGCACCCGAACGGGAAGTTTGTCTACGTTTCCAATCGCGGCCATAACTCGATCACCGCATTCAAAATACTCGGCAATGGGGAGCTGGAAATGGTAGATCAGCAGACGAAATCCATCGCTACGCCGCGTGATTTCAATATTGATCCGACAGGCAAGTATCTGATTGTGGCCAATCAGGCGTCGGATAACCTGGTCGTGTATGATATAGATGCAGCAACGGGCAAGTTCACGTTCAAGCACGAAAGCATTGGCGTGAAGTTGCCCATTTGCGTAGCATTCCTCTGAGTAATTTAAAATCGGAGCTTAACGAGATGGTCAGAGTTTTCTGGCCATTTTGTTTTGGTAGTAATTCAAAAAGTCCTCCAATTGCTCGACAGGCATTTTGCGGGCGATGATCTTTTTGTTTTTGTCCAGAACATAAATCGTTGGCGTCGTTACCACGTCGAACTTCCGGTTGAAATCAATCTGGTTCAATGCATCGTAGCCATTGATCAGTTCTTCCAGGTGATAAGTTTTCACGAAGGACTTCCATTCCTCGATATTATGCTCGGTCGAGATGGCCATTACCTTGATACCGTTGGCTTTGTTTTTCTCGTAAAACGCTTTCAGCACCGGAGAAGCTTCCTTGCAATGTCCGCAGGTAGGGGCGAAGAAGAAGAGCACGGTGTAATTGGCGTCGATGGTCTGAACACTTACTTTTTTACCGGCAGGGTCGGTCAGCGTGAGGGCCGGGAAAGTCTTATTCACCAGCAGATCCTTCATCGTTGCGACTTTTTCGGCAATGCGTTTTTTCACATCTTCCGAAACGCCCATCTCGCCGGAAAGGTAATATTTGTTGGCCATATACACCCAAACGGCCTCCGTTCCAACGGTTTTGGGATTTTCGTATTGATTCGTAATGTAAAATACCGTCCATGCTTTCAGGTCCTTGTTCGGCGAAACCTTCTTCACGATCAGATCAGCGTCTTTGATAATCGAATCGGGGACCTGGACGACCAGATTTTTGAAATACCGTTCTATTTTAGGTTCGAAAAAGGGCGTATTGACGATCCGTGGGTCGGAGAAATCGAATGCGTCCCAGTAATGCGCCTTATAATAGTTGAAAACCCACATCGAGTCGGTTTTGCCGTTGGCTAGTTTCGGTGCTGCGGGGATTTCTGGATCCGCCGACATTTTGAGCAGCTGCGATGTGAAGGTTCCCGCGTTTTCTGACAGCAGCTTCTTGCGATAGGTGCCAAATCCGTCCTGAATAGTCCGGATACGTGCCTGTGCCTCCGGTGTCGTCTGCTTGCTAAGTGCCTCGATCTCCTTGCTGCCTTTGGCTAATTCTTTTCGATAATTGTAGAAAAGCTCGTTTTCTTTGGAGCCGGTGATTTGGATGGAGGTGTTCACATCGGCAGAGTCGGCTTCGAGGGCGATGTTGTTTTCCTTACCGGAATAGATCAGCTCGATCATTTTCTGGTTGCCGGGGAAGAGGATCACGTAGAGACCGCCCGGAAGTGCAGTTTTGCCTTCGAATACAATCTTTCCGTTGGCATCTGCCTTGGCTGTATCTTTCGGGACAAATTGCGTGGCATTCCGATTGTAATGCCCGATCACGAATGACGAATCGCGGAATCCCTTAATGGTGGCCTCGATGCGGTAGCCCTGGGAATAAGCGGAGGAAAAAAAGCCGAAAGCGGCCAGCAGCAGCAAAAGGTAAGTGCGGGTATAATCTCTCATCAGGCTATGGAAAGTTTGCTTTAAAGCAGTTTATTGGATTATTTCAAAGTTTGAAGTCTGTAAAATTAACTTCAAAACGCTAACATCAGCAGGGTTCTTATTCAAATGTTTTATTTTCTCTCCAAAGCGATCGACTTTCTCATAATGCCGCTCAGCATTGTGTTTTTTATACTTATCTACTCATTTTTGACCAAAAGCAACTACCGCAGGAAGCTGGCGCTAGGTTTTATAATTGTGGCATTTGCGCTGGCATCCAACTCCTACCTGGTTACAAAAGCGATCAATGCATGGGAGCCCAAGTTTGTGAATCTGGTCGAGGTAAGGAAAACATACGACGTCGGTATCCTGCTTTCCGGCGGGTTGATTACGATGACGACACCCAGGCAGGATCATCCGGCAATGGGCAGCCATGGCGACAGGGTCCTGCAAGCATATCTGCTCTACAAGCACGGTAAAATCAGAAAAATATTGATCACGGGGATCAGCGGGGAAGAATTGATGTCCCGTAAGCTTGGCGAAACGCGTCAGGCGGCCACGTTATTGGCGAGTTGGGGCGTGCCGGCAAAGGACATTCTGTTCGAGGAAAAAGCACGCAACACACATGAGAATGCCGTGTACTCGGGCCGGATCCTGAATAAAATGTTCCCTTCCGGAAAATACCTGCTGATTACCTCCGCATTTCACATGCGCCGGTCGGCCGGGTGTTTCGAAAAAGTGGGGATCCAAACAGACCCCTTCCCGGCCGACTTTCGTGGGGGATATAACCAGCTCTCCATTCATAAACTGGTGCCGGACCCCGAGGCCTTTGCCTACTTTTGCATGCTATGGCATGAATTCGTAGGGTATGTAGCCTATAAAGCAGTGGGTTACTGCTAATTTCTGCCTGTGTTATACACTCAGGATCTTCACCATTCTCAACAAATCCTCGTTGATTGGCTTCGGAAGTCTGATAGTATCTTCGAAAGGCGTATAAACCAGCTCATTGTTGATAATGCCGGCCATTACATTCTTTTGTCCTGCAATAAGGCCTTCCAATGCGCCCAATCCAAGGCGGCTTGCCAGGATACGGTCGTATGCAGATGGCGTTCCTCCGCGTTGGGTATGGCCCAGTGTGGTTACACGGATATCCGCATTCTCATCCACCTGCACCTTGATTTTGTCGGCTACTTCCTGCGCGCTGCCTTCTTCGTCGCCTTCCGCCACGATAATGATGGAAGATGATTTTGAACGGCTCCATCCCTGTTTCAGGGTTTCTACAACCTGCGAGATCGGGGTCAGGACTTCGGGAACCATTACAAGCTCCGCACCGCCTGCAATACCCGACTGGATAGCGATATAGCCTGAGTCGCGGCCCATTACTTCGATGAAGAAGATACGGTCGTGTGAGCTGGCGGTATCACGGATACGGTCGATCGCGTCCAATGCGGTGTTCACGGCGGTATCAAAACCAATGGTGTAATCAGTTCCGTACAAATCGTTGTCGATTGTTCCGGGAGCACCTACGGTAGGGATACCGTACTCGTTGCCAAAGATCATCGCGCCGGTGAAAGTACCGTTACCGCCAATGGCGATCAGTCCTTCGATACCGAGTGCCTGCAAGTTGTCGTATGCCTTCTTGCGGCCTTCGGGAGTCATAAATTCCTTGCTTCTCGCTGATTTAAGGATGGTACCTCCCCTTTGAACTATATTGCTGACCGAGTGAGATTCCATCTTGTAGACATCTCCTGCGATCATTCCGCTATATCCTCTTCTGATTCCAAATACTTCAATACCATGGTAGCATGCTCCCCGTACTACCGCCCGGATGCAGGCGTTCATACCAGGGGCATCTCCTCCTGAGGTAAAAACTCCAATTCGTTTCATTTAATAATTTCGGGTTACTTCTAATCTTTCTATGTACAGCTCCGTATTGAACCTTAAAGGCACAATTTCCGCAAATTTATCCGGTATTTTCTTAAAATATATGCCTTGATTCTTAATTATGTTAAAAAAATGCCGGAACAAGATTCGTTTTTAGCATCTCAAACATATACCAATACTCATATATTTGCGCCGGTTAATGGAAATTTAATATCCCTCAACCGACGTTCGTTGCTACTATTACTGTTTGAAAAGTCATATTTAGGGCGGGCCGTGTGCGGTACCGCTTTCATCCGAAATCAACCCGTAGCTTAATATTACCAAAATGAAAAATCTGTTCTCCTGGCAACGTCTCTGGCCTCACCTGGTAGCTGTCATCGGTTTTATGATCTTGTCCGTCGCTTACGTTTCACCGGTGCTGCAAGGCAAGAAACTCAGTGCTACCGACGAGATCCAGGCGCTGGGCGGTGCGCGGGAGGTAATGGATTATCATAAGCAAACGGGCGAACGGTCGTGGTGGACCAACGGCATGTTCGCCGGGATGCCTGCGTACCTCGTCTCGGCCGACTATCCCACCAGTATTCCTACTAAAATCGGGCAGGGAGTGAACAAGCTGCTGCCTGCACCGGCTAATTATTTCCTGATCGGCATGGTAAGCGCTTATGTGCTGTTCCTTGTACTCGGGGCAGGCGGATGGCTTGCGGCAATAGGGGCGGTGGCTTTCTCCTTCTCCTGTTTCAATGTCATAAACCTGGAAGCGGGGCATATTTCGCAGGTTATTGCAATCATGTATGCTCCGGGTGTGCTCGCAGGTGTAATACTCGCTTTCCGTCGTAACTGGCTGGTAGGAGCGGCACTCACTGCATTTTTCCTTTCGCTTGAGTTGTATGCCAACCACGTGCAGATTACCTACTACCTCGGGATCGGCATTATCATCCTGGTGATTATGGAAAGCATTACCCTGATCAAAAAGGGGCTTGCCAAAGACCTGGTGATGATTCTTGGCGGGCTTGCCCTGGCTGCCGTTGTCGCGGTTGGTACGCACACGACAAGGCTTTGGAACGCCTATGACTATACCAAGGAAACGATCCGCGGTAAATCGGAGCTGACGGCAACGGGCAAAGATGCCGCTGCTAAAAAGGGCAACGGCCTCGACAAAGAATATGCATTTACATACAGTTACGGATTGGGAGAGCTGCTCACATTGGTGATCCCGAATGCGTATGGAGGTGCCTCCTATGGCCCCCTTTCGAATACTTCGGAGACCTATAAATTGGTGACCAGCCGCGGTATCGATGCCGCCACGGCCACGAATATCGTCCAGCAACTCCCGCTCTATTGGGGTGACCAGCCGATCATGGGCGGGCCTAACTACATTGGTGCGATCGTTTTCTTCCTGTTTGTACTCGGTTTGTTCATTGTTAAAAATCCATTGAAATACTGGGCCGCTGGGGTGATCGTGCTTTACGTGATCTGGGCGCTCGGAAAAAGTTTGGCGGGGATCAACTACCTGTTTTTCGACTACTTCCCGATGTTCAACAAATTCCGGGCGATGACGATGGTGATCTCGCTGGCACAATTGCTGATGGTATTGGTGGGCGTTTTGGCGCTGTCGACGATTGCCCAGCGGAAGATCTCGTTCAAAGAATTTCAGAAGCCTTTCCTGACGTCAGTAGCCATTACTGCCGGGCTCATGCTCGTGATGGCATTGCTGCCGGGGTTGTTTTTCAGTTTCAAGGGCGCGAACGATCCGATGGCCGCGCTTGCGCAGCAGTATGGACAACAAGTCCAAAGCCCTGAATTTGGTCAGCAGATTCTGAACACTGTTATCCAGGACCGCGAAGGCCTCATGAAAGGCGACGCGATCCGCGGATTGATATTCATTGCGCTGGCCGCCGCATTGGTGTGGTTTTATGCCCAGGATAAGCTGAAACCGGCGGTATTTTACACCGTATTACTTGTGCTGGTTATTTTTGATTTGTTCGGGGTTGATAAGCGATACCTCAATAATGATGATTTCGTAAGCGCTTACGTGGCCCAAGGGGTTACCACTCCGTCGCCGGCCGACGAGCAGATCCTCCGCGATACCGATCCGGATTACCGGGTATACGATGTGGCTTCGCAGGGAGGGCCGTTCAACAGTGCACAGGCATCTTATTTCCATAAATCATTGGGCGGTTATCACGCCGCCAAAATGCGCCGCTACCAGGAGCTTTTCGAGAATCAGTTTTTTACCGAAAAGCCTAATATGGAAGTGTTGAATATGCTGAATGCCAAGTATTTCATCACCCCTGACCAGCAAGGTAACAAGGTCGCGCAGCCCAACCCGCAGGCTTACGGCCACGCGTGGTTCGTGAAATCCTTCAAAATCGTGCCGAATGCGGATGCCGAAATGGCCGCCTTGCGCACGGTAAACCTGCGCTCGGAAGCCGTGGTGGACCAGCGTTTTGCATCCAAACTGGAAGGCCTTAAAGCCGGTGCCGACTCGACCGCCAAAATCAGCCTGATTTCCTATAAACCCAACGAGCTGGTGTATGAAACCAACGCCAACGCGGAAGGACTGGCAGTGTTTTCAGAGATTTACTACAATGTCCGCAACGAATGGCAGGTGACGATCGACGACAAACCGGCGGATATGCTGCGCGCCAATTACGTGCTGCGTGCATTGCGCGTACCTGCGGGCAAGCACACGATCAAGTTCCGCTTCGAACCGGTTTCGGTGGCTGCGGGTAGTAAAATCGACCTTGTAAGCTCATTGCTGCTCGTCGGGCTGATCGCCGGTGCGCTCTTCGTTGAATCCAAAAAGAAGAGTGTATGATGGATCGTCGCTTTCCTATCGGCCCTATTGCGTTGAAAGACACTTATTCCGACGCGGAAATCCGCGAATTTATACGCACCATCGCCGAAATTCCGGCTGAGTACCGCAAGCGGGTCGGGAATCTTTCGGATGATGATTTATTGAAAACATATCGGGAGGGAAGCTGGAATATCCGGCAGCTCATTCACCATGTGGCCGACTTGCAGTTTGTGCATTACCTGCGCATGAAAAAGGCGATCACCGAACCGGATTACAACGAGGTGACGCTCGTCGATATGAACGCCTGGGCCGCCACCCCCGATTCCCTGAACGCACCTGTCGAGGCATCATTGGCTATTTTGGAAGGAACTCATGCACGTTATGCCTACCTCGCCGGGACGTTGAACGAGGAACAGCTTGCACGGAAATATTACCATCCGCTTCGCGGGTTCTGGCTCGATCAGAGGCAGGCGCTGGCGATGTCGGTATGGCATGTAAAGCATCACCTGGCGCATATCGATCTGGCGTTGGGTAATATCGGATAAGGATGTCTCAGGCAACAGGTAAATATCTCATTATCATTGGCGTGCTGGTGGTGCTGGTCGGTATTGTCGTGTATTTCCTAAGCGACAAGCTGCATTGGCTGGGCCGCCTGCCAGGAGACATTCGCGTCGAAAGGGAGAATTTCCGGTTCTACTTCCCGATTACCACTATGTTACTCCTCAGCGGTTTGCTGAACCTGCTGATCTGGCTTTTCCGAAAATTTATGAATTAGTGCTGCTGGTTTTCTATCGGCTTAATAACCAAGGTTATAAATTCGTCCGTAAGGGCGAATGGGCTTGGGGGAGAACAAAATATCATTCATCTTTAAGCCACCTGAATGATTGGTTCTCTAACACACTATTTCATGGAATTTTTCGAGCAGCTCACCCGCTTTCTGGTGCAATGCCAGACCGAAAACCTCAAAACCTCCCACTTCGCAGACAAGCTGGAAGGGCTCAAAGTCAAGATCAGTTTTGGAAAAGGTAACCCCGCGCGGGTGCCGTGGATCGCATTGCTTGCTCCCGGGCAGTACATCAGTAATGGTATTTATCCATTTTATCTTTTTTATAAAAATCAGCAGCTGCTCGTGCTCGCGTTTGGCGTGAGCGAAACACTTTCTCCTGAAATCCCGTGGCAGCAATCCGGTGCCGAAACGATTAGCAGCTATTTTAAAAGGAATGGTTTGGGCAAACCGGCAAGGTATGGCGGCTCGTTCGTATTTCGGGTTTATGAAGTTGCGGATCTTGATAAACAGCAAATTGAGGAGGATTTACAGGAAATGCTGGGCATTTACAGAGTCACTCTTGCGGATAGCACAGCCGGAGTTCCGCAGTTCGATTATCGGGCATTTCATCAAGCGGCGCTGAAATGTGGTATGCAAATCGATCCCGACCTTGTGCTGCGTTTTGCAGCAGCGCTCATAGCCAAGCCATTTGTAATTCTGACAGGCCTTTCGGGAGCGGGGAAGACGCGGTTGGCGCACGCATTTGCACAATGGCTTTGTGAAACGGAAGAGCAGGTCTGTCTGGTACCGGTAGGAGCCGACTGGACCAACCGCGAGCCGCTTCTGGGCTTCCCGAACGCCCTCGAACCGGGGCAATACGTAAAGCCGGAAAGTGGTGTCGTAGATCTGCTGATGTCGGCCGAAATCAATGCGGATAAGCCGTATTTCCTGATCCTCGACGAAATGAACCTGAGCCATGTAGAACGGTATTTTGCCGATTTCCTGAGCGGAATGGAGTCGGGCGAGCCGATTCGGCTGCATAATGGAGCTGCCGGTGCGGTGCCGCCTCGCGTTCGGATATCGCCTAATCTGTTTATGATTGGAACTGTCAATATCGATGAAACAACTTACATGTTCAGTCCGAAAGTGCTCGATAGGGCGAGCGTGATCGAGTTTAGTATTTCGAAGGAAGAAATGCAGGCATTCCTTCAATCCGAGCGGCAAACTGACGCCTGCAACCTCGTTGGAAATGGGGTGGAAGCGGCTGAGGCATTTGTGGCCATGGCTTGTAACAGCATGCCGGACAGCCCGGCGCGTTCGCAGCTCACCGATGAAATGCTCGCATTGTTTGAAATACTCAAACCGGCGGGAGCTGAATTCGGTTACCGGAGCGCTGCGGAAATTCTGCGGTTCGCAGGGGTGATTAATCAGCTGGGGGCTAAATGGCCGATGCGGAAGGTGATGGATGCGGCTTTGATGCAAAAGCTGTTACCTAAAATCTATGGCTCCCGCAGGAAGCTGGAACCGGTATTGAAAGCACTGGGCAAGCGCTGTGTCGCCGATCCCGAACTGCTCGACGACTACCTGGCTGGAAAGAAAGATTTGTCCGGTCCCGAGGCAGTACATTACCCGGCTGCATTGGCGAAAATCAGGCGCATTTACAGAAATCTGATCGACCACGGCTTTGCCAGTTTCGCAGAAGCCTGATGGAAGGGAATGAGCTGTTGATCAAGGCCGAAACGGCTGACGGCCTCGTATCGGTACGCATTATCGCAGAAGAGCGCGGCAAACCGACCATTTTTGAGCTGGACGAATGGGAAGCCTTCGAGCACGGCGAAGCGCGTATTCAGTTGCTGGAAGGTTGCTTTTATGAATACGAAGTACTGGGAGATTACATGCTCCGTCCGTCGCCAGCCGTTGTGCCTTCCCGCATTCACCCGACAATGGGGAGGCTCATACCGAACGTATATGTAGGCACGCTCACAATCGAAGTATTGCGGCTGGCCGATCATGCCTGTTGCGGGGAGCTGAAAGTGGAAATCCGCTCCAAAAAAGCCAGCTACCGGACCGATTACCGGCTGATGCTCGAAGGAATTACCGAGCATTGTACCGATCTGTTGTTCTACTATAATGCGCCGGTGACGCATCCTTTCGTGCCCGACTACCTGACTGATCCGCAGACGCTCTATCAGCGGTTTGCGTTGGTGAATGCGGTACTTACCAGTCATGGGTTTGAGATAGCGTTTCAGAAAATAGTCCGTAAACCGATCACAAAATGGGCGGGAGACGAAGCGGAAAAGGATATCCGGAACGCCGGGCGTGCTGATCGGAGTATGCTGGTTCAGCTGAAAAAACGAGGTAACCGGATTGTGCTGCCCGACCATCATATTCTGAAAAATAGACTGGCTTCGGTGCCCTCGCGGATAATGCTTGGGGCGAAGACAGATTCCGTGGATACGCCTGAAAACCGCTTTGTAAAGCATGCATTGGAGGTTTTTGCGGGTTTTGTGAACCATATCAAAAGCATTGCGCCGGAGCGCAGCCGTGTTTGCAACGAGGCTGCCGTACTGGAAAATCGGTTGAACCAAATGCTTTCGGCTCCGTTGTTTAAAGACGTGGGGAAGCCGCTCCGACTGGCACTGAACGGCCCCGGCCTGGTCCGAAAAGAAGGGTACAAGCAAATACTGCGGGTGTGGCTGATGTTCGATCTAGCTGCGCGACTGGTCTGGCGCGGGGGCGATGAT
Organism: Dyadobacter jiangsuensis; assembly: GCF_003014695.1. Classification (GTDB taxonomy): domain Bacteria; phylum Bacteroidota; class Bacteroidia; order Cytophagales; family Spirosomataceae; genus Dyadobacter; species Dyadobacter jiangsuensis. The sequence goes on from NZ_PYAS01000011.1 coordinate 248,955, forward strand.
GTGTATCATGCCGGGAAAAAGGATGTTGCCGTTCTGTACGAGTACTGGCTGTTTTTTGAGCTGCTTGACGTGGTAAAAAGCGTGTTTTCCATAGAACCGGCACATATCAGCAAGCTGGTTAAGCCAACGAAAAACGGGCTGGGATTACAACTGAGGCAGGGGCGCCATTTGCCCGTGAGTGGTGTTTACGACGCAGGCTCGCGAAAGCTCAATGTCGAGTTCAGCTTCAATAGATCGTTTTCAGGTCAAAACGATTACCCGCAGGCGGGCAGCTGGACCACCGGCATGCGCCCGGATTTTACACTGTCGATCTGGCCCGCCGGTGTTTCACAAGCGCAGGCCGAAACCGAAGAACTGATCGTCCACATTCATTTCGATGCGAAATACAAGGTCGAATCCGTAGCAGGAGTATTTGGAGAAGATGAGGCAACGCTTGCATCCGGCCGGGCCCAGCCCGATCACAGCCGCGACGATCTGTTGAAAATGCACAGCTACAAGGACGCCATACGTCGGACAGCGGGGGCATATGTGCTCTATCCGGGCGCGGAAGGCAAGGTTTACAAGAGAAAAGGATTCCACGAGCTGATTCCGGGCCTGGGCGCGTTCGCGATACGGCCATCTAAAACCGACAATGGCCGCGACGAGCTGAAACGCTTTCTGCTCGATGTGGTGGCACACTTTCAGAACCGGGCTTCGCAACGGGAAAAGGTAGCCTTCCGCAGTTTTGATATCTACAACAATCCGTCGTCCACAGATGTGAGAGCGCCACTCCCCGAGGCATTTGGTAAAAATCGAGATCTGATCCCCGACGATACTTTTGTGTTGGTCGGCTATTACAAAAACAGCAAACATCTCCACTGGATACGGAAGCATAATCTGTACAACTTCCGCACCGGGGCCAAAAGCGGATCATTGTCCCTTGGTGTAGCGGAAGTGAATGCGCGGTATTTGCTGCTGCACGGACCGGGACAGACGCTGTCGGGCATGCTGTTCAAGCTCCATGAGAGGGCGCCCAGGCTATTTTCCAAGCAGGACTTAATAGGAAAAGAATATCCGGATCCCTCTCGGGAATTATACCTGGTGTATACCACAGATCCGGAAGTCGAGCCGGAATTTGCCGGAATGCGCTGGGATGTGACACGGCTCCCGGGCTATCGTGCCAATCGGGCATCCGGGCTGCCGTTCTCCGTCAGCCTGACGGACCTGATGAAGGTGCTGGTAAAATGATAGCCGTTTTTTCGGTAGTATTTGCAGAGCTGGTCTTTTCTTAAACATTATCCGAACATGTTCATCGCTCTCAATCCGGCATATTCAATGAAAATTCAAACACTTGCTGCTGTATTTCTGCTGATTTCCTTTAACGTTTTTTCACAGACCAAACTGAGTATTGTCTTTATCGGCAACAGCATTACGCAAGGCAAAGGTGGGGACAATGGCTTTCCGCCGCCGACGCACGCCGTCAATTATTTAAAAGCCCAAAAGGGTGTGGATGACGTTTTGTATGCGAATGTAGGTCGCAGCGGCTCCACTACGTTAGACTGGCTCCCGGAAACAGGCAAGTATTTCACGCTGGCTACCACGGCTGCCGACAGTTTGTATCTCAAAAAGGACCATCAGCTGCTGTTCTCGATGAAGCTGGGTACCAATGACAGTGCTATACAAGGTCCTAATGGTTCGCCCGTTTCAAAGGAAAACTATAAAAAAAATGTGCAGACGATCATTTCCGAACTGTTGAAAAGATATCCGGGCAGCAAAGTCATTATCCATCACCCGATCTGGTACAGTACCAATACCTATAATCGTTCGAAATACCTGGCAGAAGGGTTGGAGCGGCTTCAAACATACGTCCCGGAACTCGATGCATTGATCGGCGAATACAAAGCCACCGAGCCCGGACGGGTTTTCAAGGGCGATACCAAAGCATTCAAATACTTCAAAAAACACTACCTCAAACTCTTCAAGCCCGAAAACGGCCAGCAAGGCGTGTTCTACCTGCATCCCAACGTAGAAGGTGTCGCGATACTGGGTGAGTTTTGGGGTAAGGCGATTAAGAAAAAGGTGCTTGCGGGAATCTGATAGGTTGAATCTCAGTGAGAAACTTGTTACCAGAGCAATTCATAACGGGTACTCCGGCCGCCAGGGTCAGATTTTGAAAGTATACCTTTTTCAATCAGATCGTTGATGTCCCTGGTAGCAGTGTCCTGAGAGCATTTTGTCATTTTTGCCCATTTGGAAGAGGATAGATTTCCAAAGAATGCCTCCTGCATTCGGTTTATCATGACTCTCTGTCTGGTGTTCAAAGAAGTGGACGTGTGTTTGTCCCAGAAATCTACCCTTTTGAGGACAGCTATGAGCGTTTCCTCAGTCGAGGTGATGGCGTCCTTTAAGCATAGCAGATACCATTCGAGCCAGCCTGTAATATCCAAATCACCTTTTTGAGCGGTTTCAAGAACATGGTAGTATTCTTTCCGTCGCTTGCGTATCTGCGAAGACATGCTGTAATAGCGCTGAGCACTGCCGTCGGCTCTTGCCAGCTGCATATCCGCTATCGTTCGAGCAATGCGCCCGTTTCCGTCGTCAAAAGGATGTATCGTAACAAACCAAAAATGTGCTATGCCGGATTTCAGTACGGGATCCAGCAGCTGATTGTTGTTAAACCATTCAAGAAATAATGCCATCTCCTCTTCAAGGCGTGAGGCGTCGGGTGCTTCAAAATGGACTATTTCTTTTCCGATCGCTCCGGAGACAACCTGCATGGGACCTTTTTCATTGTCCCGCCACTGATTTGTAAGAATTTTGAACATCCCACTCCTTCCACTTGGAAAGAGCGAGGACTGCCACCCAAACAATCGGTCTTCGGAGAGTGGTATGTCGTAGTTTTGAGTTGCATCCAGCACCATTTCCACGACGCCGTCTACATTTCTGTCGGAGGGGACAAGGCCAGCGATTTCCAATCCCAGCCGTCGAGCTATCGAAGAGCGAACCTGATCTTTGTTCAGTATTTCTCCTTCGATTTCCGAGGATTTTACAATATCTTCTGTCAGGGCTGCCAGAGCCGCGTCAGCACGGGCCGAAAAGCCGAGGGCTGCCATGGTTCCTGATATTTTGCCTTGGATATACCTTACCTGGCCTAACGCAGGAAGGAGGACTGCGTCGTCCCAGGTAAAGGAGGGCCAGTTGCGATGCTGATGGATGTACCGGGGCATATGGGATATTTGCAGTGAATATAGTAAATATTCTCCGCAAATGTGCGGTGAATGGACTCAATATTCTCCGCAACTGTTCCTCAGGATTTACCTAATCCTTCCTAACCGGCCTTAATCCCCCCATGGTCTTTAACCCGATCGCTGGACTTTGTTTGGGGATGGACAGGAGCTTTTCTTCGGTTTCGGGCTCTATGTATTCGCGGTAACCTTTCAGATAGCGCTCTATGATGAAATCTTCTTCCCGCTCGAACTGGACGGAAGGCTGGTCGATGATCGAGGAAATGTTGTACAGCTTTTTATGCCAGAGCAGGGCATTGAGGTTGCCGTCGAAGTGATAATGATTCTCGAAGCCGCGGTCGAATTTGAAAACGATAGGCTTACCCGAATTAGCGAGCAGGCTTTCGGGCGTACCCGTGAGCGTGATTGGAATGTAGGTCTTCTTATCGTAAATAAAGCCTCCGTGGGTGTTTTTGATATACTCCCGCATTTGTCGGGGCGCATCGCCTACCAGTAGTACATCCACGAGAAGGATATGCTCCGTGGCATAAAACTGTCCGGGGTTCTGGATAAGCGGGAGTTGGGAAATTCGGATCATGAACAATTATTCCTTTGTATGGGCGTAAAATTAGCTAACATTCCCATTGTCACAATCATCCCCGAAAAGGGTGCGACGTGGGCTCAATAATTTTTAAATAATCGCTTGTAGCAGTAAATCCGGCGAAATATATTGAGCGGAAATAATTGTCACCATGGTAAAAACATACAGGTTTATCGCCCTCCTCGGCGATGGTCGCGAGCGGTATAGCGACAAAGAATTGAATGCAGAATGGCCCACCGAGCCGATCGTGATCGATGCCTTCGGGTTTTCGGACGTTTACCGGTATTCGGGAGTGGTTTTTCTGAACGAAGAATGGTTCGGAAAATACAGTAAAAACTGGCGCAACGATACGACGGAGATCGATAAGCTGCTGGTGAATCTGATCAAATATTCAGCCAAGGAGGCTCATTCCGAGAACCTGGCTAAAATTAAAAGCTACCTGGCTTCCCCGCCGGAGACGGTCGAGGAAGCCGTGGCGCTTTGGAGGACCTTTTATGATCCTTCTTTGAAAACTATTTAGGGCCCTTGGATTGAAATCCAGAGGCCAGGGCTGTTGCGCGCCTCTGGCGCTCGTATTGCCCGGGATTTTAACCTGGGGACTCAAATCTTTTAATGATTAACCATTTTCAGGGCGCCTTCACTGTACCGTGCTCCGGTGTCGGGGTAGCGGGCAATGAGGGCGTCGATGGTTTTCAGGTCTTCGGCTGAGAGGCTTACCTCGAGTGCGCCGGCATTCTCTTCCAGGTATTTACGCTTTTTGGTGCCGGGGATCGGGATAATGTCGTCGCCTTGCGCGAGTACCCATGCCAGCGCGAGTTGCGCAGGCGTACATTGCTTGTCCGCAGCGATTTCGGCAAAGCCGCTTACGAGTCTGGCGTTGTTATCGGCAACATCTCCCTGGTACCGTGGCAGCGTGCGGCGGAAGTCGCTTTCTGCAAGCGTTTCGGTATTCAATGTGTTGGTAACCAGTCCTCTCGCCAATGGCGAATAGGGGACCAGCGAAATGCCCAACTCGCGAACGGTATTGAGGATCGTTCCCTCCACATCACGGGTAATGACGGAATATTCGCTTTGCAATGCGGCGATCGGGTGAATGGCGTGGGCTTTGCGGACGGATGCCGCGGAAGCTTCGCTCAGGCCCAGGTAGCGCACTTTCCCTTCCTTAACCAGCTCCGCCATGGCGTCAACCATCTCTTCCACAGGTACATTCGGGTCGACACGGTGGGCGTAATAGAGGTCGATGGTGTCGATTTTTAGTCTTTTCAGGCTGTTTTCTACGGCGATCTTCATCCAGGCAGGCGAACCGTCGAAATACGCACCGGCCGAGTTGCGGGGCGTGCCGGCCTTGTCGCCGTAGCGAAACCCGAATTTGGTGGCGATGAAAATCTTGTCGCGGTTCGGTACCAGGACTTGCGATATCAGTTTTTCGTTTTCGCCATTGGCGTACATATCCGCAGTGTCCCAGAAATTGATCCCCAGGTCGAGGGCCCGGTGCAGCGTGGCGATGCTTTCGGTGTCGTCGGTGGGGCCGTAGGCAAAGCTCATACCCATGCAGCCTAATCCGATGGCTGATAATTTTTCTTCTGTTTTTCCAAGGCTTCTGTATTGCATTTGTTTGTTGGCTATCGGCTGTTGGCCGGGTTGATGATGCAGTTTTCAGGATAATCCTGATGATACAAAGCTACTATTGAGCGGCGGGTGCCGCTTTATAGTTTTCAAACAGATCTTTATAAAAATCACACAGCCTTCATGCGCACGTTTCCGGGCGTGAGGCCGGTCTGTTTTTTGAAGAAAATATTGAAATAGGCAGGGTACTCGAAACCCAGGCTATAAGCGATTTCCGACACGTTCCAGTTGGTATGATTGAGGAGTGCCTGCGCTTCCTTGGTAATGCGCGCCGAAATGTGCTCCGTGGTGGTTTTTCCGGTGATTTCCTTGACCGATCGGTTCAGATGGTTGGCATGTACCGAGAGGCTTTGGGCGTAATCATTGGCGGTTTTCAGGCGCAATGCATTCTCGGGTGTGTCGATCGGAAATTGTCGTTCGAGCAGTTCCATAAACAGCGAGGTAATGCGGGCCGAAGCATTGGTTTGCCGCTCAAATGTCTCGGCGGGCTGCATTTTCATGGCTTCATGGATGATCAGATGCAGGTAGTTGCGCAGCATGCCATATTTATGCTGGTAGTCCGAGTCGATTTCCTCCATCATCTTTTTGAAGATCACAGAAAGTTCTTTTTGCTGCTGTTCATTCACGAAATACACCGGAGTAGCCCCGATTTTGAATAGCGGCGAATCCTGCAAAAAGTCCTTGCGCTCAGTAGGATGGACAAATGTTTCGGTAAACAGGGTAAACCAGCCCAGCTGCTCTTCCGAGATCGCTTCCCAGGAATAGGGCACCATCGGGTTCGAGAAAAGCAACGCGGGGCGATCAATCTCGATCCATTTGTCGGCATAATGCAAACGGCCGGTACCTATAATGAACGACACTTTATAAAAGTCGCGGCGGCTGTATGGCGTCTTTTTGTAGCACGAATTTCTTTCGAACACATTGAAGTGCCCGATGCCGGCATTGTTCAGCGGCAAGTCCGCCGGATTAGCTTGCGGTACACGACGGTAAAATTCCTGGATTGATTCGGTATGGCTCATAGGATAGGATTATAAAATTCAAATAGCAGATGCGACGGTGAAAGTTTCCGTGAACCGGGAATTAATCGCTTTTTAATTTCGAAGTAAGCTATTTTTGAAAGATATTGGACTATTTAAAATATGCTGTAATGGATCACGCGGGTAGTCCGCATATGGCGTAGATTTGATCGTCAGGTTTGGTCAGGCGTAGTCAGGTATTGTCATGAGTAGTCAAGGCCTTGCAAAGCGTATCGTTAAGGCTCAACTGACCACACTTGACTATTCCTGACCATTATGACAAACATTCATCAATTAAGCACCAACTATGTCCCACCGCAAACCAACCAGTGAACTAACCCCGAAGGCCTTCGCGGCTGTGCGGGAACTTGAAAAGTACGTCGCTTCGACGGGTCTCGACAAAGTGCATTATAAACTGATCAAAATCCGCGCCTCGCAAATCAATGGATGCGGATTTTGCCTGGATATGCATGCGCGCCAGGCCCGTGAAATGGGCGTGACCGAGCAGCGCATATATATGTTAAGCGCCTGGCGCGAGGCGAATATTTACACGGAAGAAGAAAAGGCGATCCTGGCGCTCACGGAGCAGGTGACGCTCATCAGCCAGGGCGGCGTGACCGATGAGGTGTACAACAGGGCGGTAGCACTGCTCGGGGAAGAATATACCAAAGCCGTAGTGATGGGCGTCGTGGCGATCAGCGCCTGGAACCGGATTCTCATCACGGATCAGGTGGCGGTCAATGCCGTAGAAAGCTATGTTTAACAGTCGCCCTATTCAGATGAACAGCCAGTCGGAAAAGGCCGATTTGCTTAAAAAGCTCCACCATAGCGGTAAAATGCTCGTGCTGCCCAATATTTGGGACGCTGCCGGAGCGGTGTTGCTCGAAAACCTGGGCTATCCGGCCGTGGCGACGGCCAGTGCCGCCATTGCGCGTGCGCACGGCTACGAGGACGGCGAGCGGATCCCGTTTGATTTCCTGCTGGGCATTGTAGCACAAATCGTGAAAGCGGTGAGTGTGCCGGTTACGGTGGACATCGAGGCGGGCTATGCAGCCGATAACGAGCTATTGAAGTCGAACATCCGCCGCCTGATCGCCGCCGGTGTGGCGGGTATTAACATCGAGGATTCCGACGTGCGTACGCGTGAACTGCTGCCGGTGGATGAGCAAGTGGAAAAACTGAAAGTGATCGGCCGTGTGGCAGAAAGGGAAAATACGAGGCTGTTTATCAATGCCCGTACGGATGTATTTCTGCTGAATCCCGAGTTGCCGGAAGATCAGAAGCTCGCGCTGGCCATCGAGCGGGGGCGTGCCTACGTGGAAGCGGGTGCCGACGGTATTTACCCGATTTTCGCGACGGAGGAAGGGACGCTCAAAATGCTGGTGAATGCATTGAAAGTGCCCATTAATGTAATTGCCAAAACCAATGCGCCCGATCTGGACATACTTCAAAGGCTTGGCGTGGCACGTGTGAGCTTCGGGCCGAATGTGCACCGTGCGACTTTGTTGTCGATGGAGGCATTGCTGAAAGATGTAAAGGATAACCTCAGCCATAAGCCCGTGACAGACCTGCTCATGTGACCTGCTGAATGCTTTTTGCGTATAGTATCGGAATCTCCCGGCCGCCGCAACCGGGAGATTTTCTATTTTTAGATCAAAATAAGGATTTACTTTGTAGTATATCCAACGAACTTAATCCGTTATCACGCTCAGCGCTATGCAGGAGGACATTCTTTTTCAGATCAGCAATAAATTAAAAGAAGTCAGAAAGGGTAAGGGGGTTACCCTTCAGGAGATTGCCGACGAGGCGGGTGTGACGAAAAGCCTCGTGTCCCAAATCGAAAACAGCCGTACGATCCCCTCGTTGCCGGTAATGCTGGGGCTGATCAAGGCATTGGATATTGACCTGAACGTGTTTTTCAAGGATATCATTTCAACGGCGCCGGGCGAAAGCGTGCTGGTCCGCCGGAAAGAGGAGTATCAGCCTTTTACCAAAGAAAACGCAAAAGGGTACTTCTACCAGCGGATATTCAGCAAGCAATTTAAGGACAATCACATCGACGTCGTGCTGCTGCGGCTCGAACGGGATGCGAAACGCCCGATGGTGCGTACCAATGCATTCGAATTTAAATATGTGCTTTCGGGCGCTGTCGAGTACACCGTGGGAAAAAACAAGTATATCCTCAACCAGGGTGATTCCATGTTTTTCGATGCGAACGAGCTGCACAACCTCAAATGCAATGACTGCGACGAGGCGGTATTGCTGGTGATTTACTTCTTCAATGAGGCTCAGTAGGCCTTTTCAGACAAATCATTCTTGTTAAATATTGATTAACATTTGCTTAACCTAAGACTGGGTTCTCTTCACTAGTTTTGCGGTGATCGAGGTTTTGTTATGCCTTATTTTTAATATTAGTTAACTTTTTCTTGCGCTTTAAAAGAAATTACGATATTTTTCAGCTGTAAATCAATGTTAGCTCGGGAGTCGGAAAGTGTTTGAGTTAAATTTAACTAAACATTTTAAGTCAAAAAGTCGTCCGATCGAAAAGCGGACATTGCTTGCAAGAAAGTTTAGTATTAGTTCACCAATTATACCAAGTGAGATGTCGATAGAACTGGTAGTTTTCGATATGGCAGGTACGACTGTCAAGGATAAAAATTTTGTAGGAATTGCATTTCAGCAGGCCATGCGGTCGCAGGGATATGAGATCGCGATTGAGAATGTGAACCCGCTGATGGGTTACGAGAAGCCGCTGGCCATTAAAATGATGCTCGAAGTGCGGGAATTTGACAAGTCGAAGATTACGGAGGAGCTGGTGGCCACGATTCACACACACTTTGTGAACGGGATGATCGAGTTCTATCAGACAACCACCGAGATCGCGCCGCTGCCGAACGTGGAAGAAACTTTCGCGGCGCTTCGCGAGCGAGGTATCAAAATTGCATTGAACACCGGTTTCTCCCGCGATATCGCCGACGTGATCGTGAGTCGGCTGGGTTGGGAAAATAAGATCGATTGCCTCGTAGCGAGCGATGAAGTGCCTTACGGGCGCCCTTACCCCGATATGATCCGGAAGATTATGGCTGAGCTGGGAATCGGATCGGCTGAGCGCGTTGCCAAAGTAGGTGATACCGAAGTGGATATCAATGAGGGAATTAATGCGGGATGTAAATATGTGATCGGGATTACAACCGGCGCATTTACCCGCGACGAGCTGCTGCCTTACAAGCCCACGCATATCATCGACGATATCGCCGAGGTGCCGGGTATTATTTCGGCCAGTCACGAAATGGCTGTTCAAGCTTAATTCACTCACATTTATATCAGATTCAAAAGCATGAGCAAATCTGCGATTGTCATCGGCGCGGGAATAGTGGGGTTGGCGACGGCAAGGGCTTTGGCCACAAGAGGTTACCAGGTAACAGTTATCGAACGTTCTTCGCAGGCCGTGGGAGCGTCCATCCGCAATTTCGGGATGGTGTGGCCGATCGGTCAGCCGGAGGGTACATTATATGAAAGGGCATTGCACGCCAAAAGTATCTGGAAAGAGGTGCTGGCCGGTGCGAAATGCTGGTCGCAGGAGGCGGGAAGCTTGCATATGGGCTACCAACAGGACGAGCTGGAAGTGATTCAGCAGTTTGTGGAGGTGAGTGCTTACCGGCCCGTCAGTTTCCTGAATGCGGAACAAACGCTGGCGAAGTCACCCGCTGTGAATCCCGAAGGGTTATTGGGTTCGCTGTATTCGGCGGATGAAATGATCGTCGACCCGCGCGAGGCCATTGCGGCGATTCCGGGTTACCTCACGGCAGCATTAGGTGTTACGTTCATCTGGAATACTGCCATTTCGAAGGTGGTTTATCCGGCGGTGTTCTCGGGTTCGAAAAGCTGGTCGGCGGACGAGATCTTCGTTTGCAGCGGCCAGGACTTTGAAACACTTTATCCCGAACAGTTTTCGGCAGCGCCGCTCACCAAATGCAAGTTGCAGATGATGCGTCTCGAAGCGCAGCCCGACGACTGGCGTATTGGTCCGGCATTATGCGGAGGGTTGTCCTTCATTCATTACCACGGATTCAAGGCGGCGGCGTCATTGCCGGGCCTGAAAGCCAGGTACGAAAGCGAATATGCCGAATACCTCAAATGGGGCATTCACGTGATGGCGTCGCAAAACGGTCTCGGCGAGATCACGGTGGGCGATTCGCACGAGTACGCGCTCACTTTCGATCCGTTCGACCGGGAGTTTATCAATACCATGATCCTCGATTACCTGGGTACGTTTGCGCAGTTCAAATCGCCGAAAGTATTCCAGAGCTGGCACGGGATCTATCCAAAAATGACCAATGGTGCTACGGAGATTGTTTTAAAGCCCGAAAGCGGCGTGACGATCATCAATGGCCTCGGCGGAAACGGCATGACCCTCTCGTTTGGGCTTTGCGATGAAGTAGTTGGCGGAACTTACCGATCCTAAATTCTGATATATGCTTGCAAAAGTTTCCTGCGCATTGGCGGTCTCATTGCTGCTGACCGCTTTTCAACCCCGGTTTGGAGGAACCCGGTTCGGAGAAAAACTTATTGATGAAAGGCCTGCGGGCATCGAACACGTCATTGTGATCGGTGTCGATGGGCTGAGTCCTGACGGTATTAAAAAGGCAGAAACGCCGAATATCGACCGAATGGTAGCCAATGGTGCCGTAAAATGGAACGTGCGGACTGTACTGACCTCTGCGAGCAGCCAGAACTGGGCGTCGATGATCATGGGTGCAGGCCCGGAGCAGCACGGCATTATCAATAACGACTGGGAGCTGGATAAGCATACGCTCCCACCCATTGCGCAGGAGGCCGACGGCCGTTTTCCGACGATTTTCAGCATTTTGCACAAAGCAAAGCCCAGCGCGGAAATAGGTGCCGTGTACCATTGGGGAGGTTTCGGGCGGTTATTCCAAAAAAATGCGGTGAATTACGATAAGCATTTCTCCACAGAGGATTCCACGGCCACCGATTTTATTCAATATATCAAAAATAAAAAGCCGGTTTTAGGCTTCGTGCATTTCGATCACGTAGACCACGCCGGCCATCACGACGGGCACGGTTCGGTGCTGTATTATCAGTCCGTTACCAAGGCCGATTCGTTGATCGGTAAAATTCTGGCGGGCATTAAGGATGCCGGCATTGCCGAAAAAACGCTGGTAATCCTTTGGGCCGACCATGGCGGGATTGGAAAAGGGCACGGCGGTGCTACGCCGCAGGAAGCAGAGATCGCCGGGGTGTTTTATGGCGCCGGTGTGAAGAAAGGCTATGCCATTCAGCAACAAGTTTATACTTACGATCTTGCCTCGACGATCGCATTTGCGCTGGGCGTTGAGCAGCCTTATGCATGGATCGGTCGACCGGTGAAGCCGGGTTTTAACGGGTTTAATGAACCTAAAAATCTCTGGCTCGGCGAAAAGCCGTAAATTGGATTCAAGCACATAACCCTGAACCCTGCGCATGGCAGCTGTACACAACCGAACGGAAGGCGACATTAACTTATCATCCGCGCGTCAGGATTGGTATGCGGTCATCAGCGACCCGGAAACGTCGGGTTACCTGCATGAAGATGCGGAATATTTTCTCCATCAATCGCTTTCCACACCCTGCCTGGATGTGCTCGCTTCCTGCGAAGGCATTTACCTGACGGATGTGCAGGGCAAGCGCTACATGGATTTCCACGGCAACAATGTGCATCAGCTCGGTTATCGGCACCCTTATGTGATCGAAAAACTGAAAGAGCAGATGGATATCCTGCCTTTTTCTCCACGCAGGTATACGAATGTTCCGGCCATTGAACTGGCCAAAAAGCTCGGTAACCTCATGCCGGGTGATCTTAATCGCGTGCTTTTTGCGCCCGGAGGTACCTCGGCGATCAGCATGGCTTTAAAACTGGGGCGTATTGTGACGGGCCGGCATAAAGTAGTGTCGCTCTGGGATTCGTTTCATGGGGCTTCGCTGGATGCTATTTCCGCGGGCGGCGAGCTCGATTTTCGGAAAGATATGGGGCCGCTTATGCCCGGTGTGGAGCGGATTCCGCCGCCGATGACCTACCGCGGGCCATTTGTGGCAGCCGGAAACGGCGACGTTCCTTATGCGGATTATCTCGAATATGTTATTGAAAAGGAAGGTGACATCGGCGCTTTTGTGATCGAGACTATCCGGAATACCGATGTGCAGATTCCCTCGCAGGCTTATTGGAAGCGCGTGCGCGAAATCTGTACCAAACATAAAGTGCTCCTGATCCTGGACGAAATCCCGATTGCATTCGGGCGTACAGGTAAGATGTTCGCCTTCGAGCATTACGGCTTCGAGCCCGATATTGTATGCCTGGGCAAAGGGCTGGGTGGCGGTGTGATGCCTATGGCCGCCATTGTGGCGCGCGATCGTTACAATGTGGCGCAGAGCGTTTCACTGGGGCATTTTACCCACGAGAAAAGTCCACTCGGTAGTGTGGCGGCATTGGCAATGCTGGATTTTATCGAGCAAAATGACTTGCTCGCCAAAGTGAATGCCGACGCGGAGTTTATGCGCACAGAACTGGAAAAACTGAAAGACAAATATCCGCTCATCGGCGAGGTGCGTGGGGTCGGGCTGCTGTGGGGTGTGGAGCTGGTGAGGGACCGCGGAACGAAGGAAAAGGCTGTGCAGGAGGCCGAAACGGTCATGTATGAATGCCTTAAAAACGGATTGAGCTTCAAAGTGTCGCAGGGGAATGTGGTGCAGCTTTCGCCGCCACTCATTATCACCCGCGAGCAACTGGCAGAGGCATTGCAGATTCTGGAGAAAGCCATCGAAACGGCTTCGGTTTTGGTATAGAAAACTCAACACTTAACCATATGCGCCTGAAAGAAGCACTTACGCGATCGAATACGTTTTTTATCAGTTGGGCTGTTATCGCTTCGTTCGGGGCTTATTTCTGCATGTACGCTTTTCGCAAGCCGTTTAATGCAGGGCTTTACCAGGGGCTCGAACTCGGCGAGGTGAGTTACAAGGCAATCCTGATCATTTCACAGGTGGCGGGTTACACGCTTTCCAAGTTTGCGGGGATTAAAGTGATTTCCGAATTGAAGCATAATGCCCGCGTCAAGCTGGTGATCGGGCTGATTCTCATTGCGGAGCTTGCATTGCTGTGTTTCGGACTGGTGCCTTATCCTTACAATTTTGTTTTTATGTTCATGAACGGCCTGCCGCTCGGGATGGTCTATGGTGTGGTATTCAGCTTTCTGGAAGGTCGCCGGTTTACGGAAATGCTGGCAATGGGTTTGAACATCAGCGTGGTGGTGGCGTCGGGCATTCTCAAGACAACCTATATTGAAGTGCATGGCCTGTTTCCCGGCATCTCGGAGTTCTGGATGCCGTTTTTTATGGGGTTCCTTTTCCTACCACTCTTTCTGATGTTCGTGTGGATGCTCTCGGTGATCCCTAAACCGACGGCGGAGGATATTGCCTTACGGACGGAGCGCGTGCCTATGACGAGCGCGGACAAGCGGCTGGTGATGCGGCAGTTCGGCTTCCCGATCGTGTGTCTCGTTATTTTCTACGCTACGCTGGTAGTCGTGCGCGATTTTCGCGACAATTTTACCATCGAAATCTGGAACGAGATCGATTCGCATTGGGGTAGCAGCGTACTCACTACTACCGAAATGATTACGGGAATTGTGGTGCTGGTGATCATTGGCGGGCTGGCGTTTGTGCGGGATAACCTCACGGGCTTCAAGCTTACCTATCTTATTCTTTTTGCAGGTATCACCCTGATCGGCATAGGTACATTGCTGTTCGAAAAATCGGTGATCAGCGGTTTTGACTGGATGCTGATGGTTGGCCTGGGATTGTTCCTGGCTTATACGGTGCTGCAAACCGTCGTTTTCGAGCGGATGATCGCGTTGTATCGCATCAAAGCCAATGCGGGGTATTTTGTGTACATCTGCGAGAGTATCGGCTATATGGGCAGCGTGGGGTTACTGCTCTACAAGGAGTTTTTTATGAAAGACCTGAGCTGGTCGCGGGTGCTGATGCAGTTCTCTTACCTGCAATTCTGTCTCGGGTTGCTGCTGCTCGCTGCCAGCAATATCTTCTTCGATAAATACCGGTCGGGGCGCTCTGCCTCCAAGGTGGGAACGCCGTTTGCTGCGGCCTGATTACTTCCTGAGAAGGCATAAAAAAAGGAGGTGCAAGTGCCCTCCTTTTTAACATCTCAATTTCACCTTTCAATTTTTACTAAAACCTATTTTGTCGTTTTAAGCTCCACGATGGCTGCTTTCTGAGCAGGCGTCTGTGCTGTATATGGGTTCACTTTAGTCGCTTTCGGTGGTGCCGGCGTTTCTACCACTGGGGTGGATGCTGGCAACGTATTCTTGATGGTATTGGCTGATTTATTGTCGTCTGCAAATGCAACTGAACTGGTCAATGCGATAACGCTAACGAGGGTTGTGATCAAAGTTTTCATAGCTCTATTTATTTTGTTTTCTTGTCTTTGTCTTATTTGATGATGCAAATATAAATGGGATTTTATGAATGGTTATATATTTATTCAATGAGTGATCAAACGGCTATTTGAATGGTTTTTATTGGTGATGAGTGATTTAATGGCTTTTGTAGGTTGTTTTTTTTTGAAATATTCAAATATGACCTAACACGCTAATGAGATGGTTTTTATTTGAAAAGTACAATATGTGATTCAATTGTGTTTTCCTGCTATTTGCTATATTGCCGGTATGGCTAAAATCATCAACCTCAAACCCTTCAAGGAATTTGTCCAGTCCGAATCGCTGGGCGGTGTGATACTGATTATTTGTGTGATCATCTCGCTCGTGATTGCCAATTCGCCCCTCTCGGGCGCGCTGGAAAACCTGCTCGGCACAGAGCTCGGTTTCCATACTGAAAGCGTCCATTTGCGCTATCCCGCACTTTTGTGGATCAACGATGGGCTGATGGCCGTTTTCTTCCTCCTCGTAGGGTTGGAGATCAAACGGGAACTGGTGGAGGGCGAACTATCCTCATTTAAAAAAGCCGCGTTGCCTATTTTCGCGGCGCTAGGAGGGGTGCTGGCCCCGGCGGCGATCTACTTTGTAACCAACCAGGGCACGCCTACCGCGTCCGGCTGGGGTATTCCTATGGCGACCGACATTGCCTTCGCCATCGCGATCATCACCATGCTCGGTAATAAGGTGCCGCCTTCGCTCAAAATCTTCCTCGCAGCCCTCGCCATTGTCGACGACCTCATGGCCATTCTGGTGATTGCCATTTTCTATTCTTCGGAGCTGCATTATAATTACCTGCTTTATGCAGGAGCCATTTTCGGGGTGCTGCTGGTGCTGAATCGTGCGGGCGTCAGGAACCTGGCCGCCTACCTTATTCCGGGTGCGTTTATCTGGTATTTCGTGCACCACTCGGGTGTACACGCAACTATCGCAGGCGTGCTCACGGCCTTCGCCATCCCGACCACTCCCGGTGCAGAAGAATCGCCGCTCGAAAAACTCGAACATATACTCGTAAAGCCGGTGAACTTCCTGATTATGCCGGTTTTCGCATTGGCTAATACCAACATTACCTTCGAATCGGGGATGCTCGAAGGGCTTACTACCAAACTAGGGCTGGGTATAATCCTCGGGTTGGTGATAGGCAAGCCATTGGGTATCAGTTTGCTTTCCTGGCTTACGGTGAAGCTGGGTATCAGCAGCATGCCTAGCCGGGCGGGGTGGGCCCACATTATCGGTGTCGGGATGCTGGGCGGTATCGGTTTTACGATGTCGGTGTTTATCGCATTGCTGTCGTTTCCGGGTGAGCACCTGATTCTGTCGGAGGCGAAATTCTCGATTCTTACCGGGTCGATCCTCTCGGGGATGCTGGGCTACGTTATGCTGAGCAGCGTGAGCAAAAAGTCGGCACGGTAGGCACTATTCGGTTTTGCTTTTGATGAGAATATAGTCTACGTGACCATTTTTGGAGAATGCGGTGATCTGGGAGTATTTCTGGTAATTATCCCAGGTTTTGACAGCTCCCTGGTCGATATTCGGCGCGATGTTTTCCGAAAGATTCAACAATCCCAGGATAATGCGGTTTTCGAAGGCATAGTCAGAGAGCTTGTTTAGTCTGATCTGGTCTGCAATCTCATTGATGTACGTAATTTCAACCTTGCCATCGCGGTAGCTCACCCGCGGGCATTTTTCGCAGTCCGCCTGCGCGTCCCTGTAATAACTTTCAAGCTGGCCCTTGCCGAGGATTGCCGCTACTTCCTGCTGGCTTCGCAGTGCAACCTGCGGCAGGTCGAGTTCTACGGTAACTGCGGCGTTCTCGTCGTGTTCATCGAGCACGTTGAATTTGATAAAAATGGCAATGAGTATCACGACGAACGAGATGAATTTCCAGTTTGCCCATTTGCGTCTGACGGAGGTGTGTTCCATGAATGTGGCGTAGTTTTTTAATATTCAAGGGTAATAACTTTCGTATACAACCACGAAATATCATGCCAGACTCACTAAACCGGATGGTTACCACCCCCGAGCTGAACTACGACCAGCTCACGATCGCCGAAGCGACGCTTATTCAGCAGCAGCTGCGCGGGCATCTAAATCTGGAACCCTTTCAAAAAGACATCAAAACAATCGCAGGTGCCGACATTTCACTCGCATTATATAGTGAAACCGTCTACGCCGGGCTGGTAGTGCTGAGCTATCCTGAACTTCGACCCGTAGCTTATTCATTGGTGAAAAGCAGCACCATATTTCCCTACGTGCCGGGCTACCTCGCATTTCGTGAAATTCCGGCTATTCTGAAAGCCTACGAGCAGCTTCCGGTGAAGCCGGATGTGATTATGTTCGATGGAAACGGCATTCTCCATGCCCGAAGAATGGGCATTGCTTCGCACTTCGGCGTGCTCACAGGGGCTGTTACGATGGGTTGTGCCAAGAAAAAGCTAGCAGGAAAGTACGCAGAGCCAGGCAACCTGAAAGGTGAGTACACGCCGGTAACCGATAAGGAGGAGGTGATCGGCTACGCGGTGAGGACTAAGGATAATGTAAAACCGGTATTCATTTCACCGGGCCATCAAATGAGCCTGGAAGACAGCCTAACCCTCGCGCTCAGATGTACAGGAAAGCACCGCCTACCCGAGCCCACACGCCACGCACACGAGTACGTGAACAGGTTCAGGATAGGCGCAATGACGGAAGGCTATCACAAAATGGATAGCTGGACGCTCTTTTAAAACAGCATCAGACATAAAAAAAGGCAGTGCCATCGGCACGCCCCATATCACCAGCCAACCAGGGATTTAAACCCCTGGCCAGCAAGTATGATGTTACTTTAACGATTTATCAATCTCATTAAGCAAATACTTCTTAGGATCCGAATCGTACTCCCAGAACATCACCCCGCCCAGTTTGTTGGCCAGTACATATTTGCATTTTTCCCTTACCGACTCTTCGTCGTCGTAGCTCAGCACGTCGCCGGTTTCGGCATTCAGCAAGTAGGGCGCTTTGGCCACGGTATCACGATATTCTTTGTAGCCTTTTTTGTTGACGAGGCTGTCCTTGATATAGGAATAGCCATCGATATATTGCTGCTTGACCTGTTTCTGTCCCAGGCCTTTGTCAAGCTTCGCCACGGTGAACATCCGGCCGTAGAATGGAAGGCCGACCACGAGCTTTTCCATCGGAACACCTGCCTTGTGGAAGCCTTTCACGGCATTGTCCACAGATTTGGCTGTTTTATAGATATTGGAAGGATACAAGCTCGCGTGGTGAACCGCAGTGTCACCTTGGAAGAGATCGTAGGTCATCAGGTTCACGTAATCGAGGTAGCGCTGGGCTTTGCCCATTTCCGTCGCATTCAGGAACTCGACCCAGCCTGCCACGGCAGTGGTAAGCAGCTTTTTCTTGCCTGTTTCTTCTTCCAGCAAATCCAGCTCGTTGCGGATCGCGTGGAACATTTCGGTATAGTTCTGTTTGTCCTCGGGGCGGAAAACGTTGCCGTCTTCGCCGGGTAAGCCGGGATATTCCCAGTCGATATCCACACCGTCCAGATTGTATTTTTTGATGATCTCCACACTACTTTTTGCAAATACCTTACGGGAGGAATCGGTCAGGACCGCGTCGGAGAAGTTTTCGCTCCATGCCCAGCCTCCGATCGAAATCAGGATTTTCAGGTCGGGATTATCGGCTTTAAGGAGGTTAAGCTGCCGGAAATTGGTGGTATCGGTTTTTTCGTTGCTCAGAAACGCTTTGCCGTTTTTAATATCAATGAATGCATAGTTGATATGCGTCAGCATTTTGGCTTCGATGTTACCGGTATTCAGCAAGCCGTGAAAACCGCCCACGTAGCCGATCACGACGGGGCGTTTGGTAGAATCGGCTTCGTCTCCGTCCTTTTTTTCGGATGAGCAGCTGTTCAGCAAAAACAATGGGGCAATGAGCATAATGATCAGCAACGCTGTGCCGATGTTCTTTTGAGTAGGGATTAGGCGCATGGTATTGGTTTTGGTTTGAAGGGTTAAAATAAGCACACCTTCAAATCATCTCCTAATCCTGCACAGGTACCGATAGTTTTTGCAGTGCTTTATGCAGATTGATACCCTTACCCAATACCCCTTTGAACAGGTCGCCCTTTTGTTCGAGCCGGTCAAAGATATTTTTGATTGTGAAATCCTTCGGGCTGAGGCCGTGCTGTACTTCGTTCCATTCCAGCGGAGCCGAAACCGTGGCTCCGGGCTTTGGGCGGGCGCTGTACGCACAGGCGAGCGTCTGGCCGATGCGGTTTTGCAGGTAGTCGACGTAAATGTGGTTCTTCTTGCGCTTCGAAAGCGAACGTTCGAGCGTGGTAATTTGAGGCAAACGCTCGGTGACCATATGCGCGAGCATTTCGGCAAAGTCGCGGGCCTGGTCGTAATCGTATTTCTTGCCGAATGGAATGTAAACGTGCATTCCGCTGGCGCCGGACGTCTTGCAGTAGCCCTCGATCTCCATTTCATCAAGAAGCTGCTTGATGGCCAATGCCACGTCGATCACGTCGTTAAAGGTATTCTTGTCGGATGGGTCGATGTCCATCACCACCCAATCCGGGTGATCCAGTTTGCTGATGGTCGAGTTCCATGGATTCATTTCAATGCAACCCAGATTGGCAATGTACAGGAGGCTTTCGACGTCATTGGCTACGTGGTAATGCACCATCTTGCCAGTCGATTCGGCCAGTATTTCAACCGTCTTGATCCATTCGGGCGTCGAATCGCCCGCATCTTTCTGAAAGAAGCCTTCATCTTTGATGCCATTGGGCTGCCTACGCAGCGATAGCGGCCTGTTTTTCATGTAAGGCAAAATGTACGGCGCGATATTCCGGTAGTAGTCGATCAGCTCGCCTTTGGTAATGTGCTCATCGGGCCAGTAAATTTTCTCCGGGTGGGTAATCTCCGCTTTCTTTTTCATGATGCTTTTCGTTTGGGTGCGCTCAGGCTTTCTTTCAACTGGGCCATCAGGTCACGGCTTTTGGAATGCACAACCTTCATTTTGGTGGCGACCGGTTTCTTGCCCTTGGCTTTGGCCATGATCAGTTTCAGCAGCTTTTCATTATAGGTGTCCTTGTAGCGCGAGATGTCGAAGTCGGTCGTAAGCTGCTCGATGAGCTGCACGGCCATATTCATTTCGGCCGGTTTAATCTTTACATCGGGGATATTGAGCTCGTCGGTGTCGCGAATTTCTTCGGCGAACCGTATTTTGTTAAGGATCAGTAAATCGTCCTGCGGTTTGATGAGTACCAGACTCTCGCGGTTGCGCAAGACGTAGGTGCCCAATCCGCATTTGCCGGTTTTTTTCAACGCGTCGCGAAGCAATGCATAAGGTTTCGCACCCGATTTTTCGGGTTGGAGGTAATAGGGCGTTTCATAATAAATACTGTCGATCTCCTTTTCCTCCACAAACTCCGCGATTTCAATGATTTTCGACTTTTCAGGGCTCGCCTTTTCAAAATCAGATTCGTCGAGTACCACGTAATTATCTTCGACTTTGTAGCCGCGAACGATGTTTTCCCATTTCACTTCCCGGCCCGTATTGGCGTTGACGCGCTGGAAATGGATGTTCGCGTGGTCTTTCTTGTCGAGCATATCGAGATCGAGCTCGCTTGCCTGGACGGCGCTGAAAAGTTTGACGGGGATATTTACGAGGCCGAACCCGATCGCCCCGGACCATATTGCTCTCATATTGCTTGCCGGTTGAAAGTTGTTGGTGAGCAAAATCCGTGCCTTTGTCCGGGCGATGCGTCCGCGGGGATGTGATCAAATTGATAATACTTCCTCAAAAACGGACAACCGGGTGATTTGGAATGGGACTATTTCGGTAGTATGTATAAATTTTTTGTATAAAATTACAAAATGCTTGTAATCAACTATTTGTATTTCTATATTCCTTGAAAGTTATCACGTAAGCCTCCCCAAGTTATCCTTATACGTTAGTTGTGCCCGGGAACCTGGCATGTTTCTTTAATATATGCTCCCCGAAAACAATTTCACAACAAGACTAACTCTTAAATCGGATATAACTATGGTAGCGACACTAGGTAACAACCCAGCGAAAAGCTTGAAACCCGGCGCAGTGCTTGCCGTTACAGGTGCCAGATCTGAATCGGAAGCGCAGAGAGAAGTGGCTGATTTTCTACAATTGAGTAACCGGACCGACCTTGGCTATTTCCTTATTTCAAAGGATTACTTCCTGCTCTACCTGAAATCAGGAAATTCGATTAGTGGAATTGCGTAAAGCTTTAACATTCATTTAAGAAGGACATGGTACAGAAGGGTACATTCAAATTGCTTGGGCAGAAGCTCATTAATATAATCATTCACAGAGAAGACGTTCTTAAAATTACTCCCAATAAGAAAGGGCAGGGTTGCATCATTTACCTTAAAAACAAAGTTCCCTACACAGTGAGTGAAAGCGAGAAAGAGGTGCAGAAGAAACTGAACTGGGTTGCAGCATGATCTCCGGTCTGTTGCCATGAAAATAAAAGCAGGGCTCCGGCGTACGTCGGGGCTTTTTTTATGACCGCCGACCGCTGACGACCGACCGCCGATTGTTGGTGGTTTGTTATGACGGCTGACCGCCGATTGCTTGTAGAATTTTACGTGATCGGCGGTCGGTCGTCAGCCGTCGGCGGTCAACTTAAATTCCTCCTCCCCGAACCCTCCCGCGCTGTTCCGTGTTAACCAAACACCGAATTTCTCCACACCACAAAATTCCATGTCCAAAAAGACTTACTTTTTTCTGATCCTCATTCTGGGGAGCCTGACTGCGCTTGGCCCTTTTTCGATTGATATGTACCTGCCGGGGTTTCCGGCCATAGCGCGTGACCTGAACACCAGTGCCGCCAAAGTTTCGCAGACATTATCGGGATATTTCGTCGGAATATCGCTGGGGCAGCTGCTTTATGGGCCGCTACTCGACCGTTTCGGGCGGAAGAAGCCGCTGTTTATCGGTTTGGCCGTGTATATTCTCGCGTCTGCCGGATGTGCAGTCGCTTCGAGCGTGGAACAACTGATCGTTTTGCGCATTATCCAGGCCGTCGGCAGCTGCGCCGCTACGGTGGCTTCGGTAGCCATGGTGCGCGACCTTTTTCCCGTGAGCGAAAATGCCAAGGTATTCTCACTATTGCTGCTGGTTGTAGGTTTTTCACCGATGATCGCACCGACGGTCGGCGGTTATGTAACGGATGCATTCGGCTGGCATGCCGTGTTTATGATACTGACCGTGATGGGCGTCGCTATTTTTGCGGCTACCGCATTGTGGCTGCCCGACAGTTACAAGCCAGATAAGACGCTTTCGCTCAAACCGAGGCCGATTATCATGAATTTCCTGGAAGTGCTCCGGGAGCCGCAGTTTTATACTTATTCCATTACCGGTGCGGTCGCATTCGCCGGCTTGTTTGCCTACGTGTCGGGTTCGCCGATCGTGTTTATGGAGGTGTTTCATGTAGATGGCAAAGTATATGGCTGGATTTTCGCCTTCCTCTCGGTCGGTTTTATCGGCTCGGGGCAGGTGAATACATTAATGTTGAGAAGGTTTTCCAGCGAGCAGATTGTCAATGTGGCGCTGATATGCCAGGCAATCATTGGCCTTACTTTCCTCGCCGCAGCTTTAAATGGCGCATTGACGCTTACTACCACACTCGTATTTTTGTTCCTTTTCCTTTGCTGTGTGGGTTACACGTACCCCAATGCGGCCGCGCTCTCACTCGCGCCCTTCACGCGTAATGCGGGCAGCGCGTCGGCGCTCATGGGTGCATTTCAAATGGGTGCCGGTACATTGATTTCGATTGCGATCAGCTTGTTTGAAGAGCCTTCGATCATTCCGATGGTAGCGGCTATGGCCGGCTCGGCTACGCTGGCGCTGGTTGTGCTGGTAGTGGGCAGGCGGTTTATCACCAATAAAGTGGAAGTACAGCAGGGTGCGGATGCCGGCGTGATGCATTAAGAGGCCGGTTTATTTAATTTGTAAATGGATTACTTCAAGCGACTACTCGAATTACTCAAAATAGAAAGGGAAGAAGACAAGCAATCGTACCAGCGATTGATCGAACGGTCTTCTGTTTCCGAACGCCGTGCCGGCGGATTGGCATGGTACCCGATTGCCATCCGGGGCCAGGAAATGAGCCGCGGCGATTACCTCACCGTTGAAGTGGAACGCACCACGCACCAGGACCTGCCGCATCAGCTGCGGTTCGGGATGCCGGCGGTGTTGTTCAGCAACCATGAACCTAAAAAGGACCGCGTCGAGGGGGTAATATCGCACCAGGGCGGTAACCGGTTGAAAATCACATTGCGCACCGACGAGCTGCCCGAGTGGTCGCGCGACGGGAAGCTCGGGATCGACCTGCTTTTTGACGATAATAGTTACGATGAAATGCAGTCAGCAGTGAAAGCCGCGGATTCGATTGGTTCATCGGAAAAAGAAGGGTATTTGATCAAAGTTTTGACGGGCGAGAAGGCTCCTTCATTTGACAAAGACATTTACCCTATTACGCTTCCCAAACTGAACCCGTCGCAGCAGCGCGCGGTACAGAATATCCTTTCCGCACAGGAGCTCGCGATTGTGCACGGGCCTCCGGGGACGGGTAAGACCACCACTTTGGTACAGGCAATTAAGGCATTGGTTAAAAAAGACAATAGGCCTGTTTTGGTGGTTGCGCCGAGTAATACTGCGGTGGATTTGCTGAGTGAAAAGTTGAGTGAAGAGGGCTTGAATGTGCTGCGCGTCGGAAACCCGGTGCGTGTGTCGGAACGGTTATCGGCATTGACCTTGGATAGCAAAATGTCTTCCCACGCAAGCGTGAAGGATATTAAGGCATTAAAAAAGCAGGCCAACGAGTTCAAAAACATGGCGCACAAATACAAGCGCCATTTCGGGAAAGCGGAGCGCGACCAGCGGAAAGCATTGTTCGACGAGGCGCACCGCATTATGAAGGACGTCGCGAATATGGAGCAATACATTATCGACGACCTCCTGACCAAAACGCAGGTGGTGACGGCGACGCTGGTGGGCTCCAACCATTTCACAGTCCGGAATATGAAATACCGCACCGTCGTGATCGATGAGGCGGGACAGGCTTTGGAGCCAGCCTGCTGGATCCCGATCCTGAAAGCGGAGAAAGTGGTATTTGCCGGAGACCATTTGCAGTTGCCTCCAACTATCAAGTCCGAGGATGCTGCCAAGGGCGGTTTAAGCACGACATTACTCGAAAAATGCGTGGCATTGCATCCTGAATCGGTCGTGTTACTGGAAGAGCAGTACCGGATGAACGAGGCGATTATGGGTTATTCTTCCAAAGTGTTTTATAATAATCAGCTGAAAGCCCATGAGTCGGTAGCAGGCCGCGTGTTGTTCCCCGGTGAACCACCACTGGCATTCATCGATACGGCAGGGTGTGGTTTTGATGAAAAGCTCGAAGGGACCAGTTCGACGAACCCGGAAGAGGCTGCATTTCTTTTCAGGCATCTATCCCAGCTGGCTACCGAATTTGCGCAGCGCAATGCTAAAACAGAGGATTTCCCCAGCATTGCGATCATTTCTCCTTACAAAGAACAGATCAATATTCTCAAAGACCAGCTCGCACACGCGGCGGATTTGAAGCCATTTCTCGACAAAATAGCCGTTAATACCATCGATAGCTTCCAGGGGCAGGAACGGGATGTGGTGTATATCAGCATGACCCGCAGCAATACCGAAGGGCAAATCGGCTTCCTCGCGGACATTCGCAGGATGAACGTGGCGATGACCCGCGCGCGCAAGAAGCTCGTCGTGATCGGCGACAGCGCGACGCTTTCGGTGTTGCCTTTTTACGAAAATTTCATCGCCTATGCCGAGGGCCTGAACGCCTACCAAAGTGCCTGGGAGTTTTCGGATTTGTGACAATGTGATGAGCGGATTTTCTTTTCAAAGCAACCGGATTATCTTTAAAAGCATCTAGCTGAAACAAAGACATTCATCCGACTTGCTGAAAACCCTATGCTCAAACAATACCTGCTCACGTTTTGTCTGGTCATTGCAACATCCTTTACAGCCCTCGCACAAGCGCCCGCCAGCGGGGTGAGAGGTATTATTAAGACGAAAAAAGGCGAGCCGCTTCCCTTTGCAGCCATCATCGTCAAAGGCACGAGCGTCAGTACGATTTCCAATGAGGAAGGCCGCTATCAGCTCGATCTGAAGCCCGGGTATTATGAGGTAATCTTTCAATACCTGGGTTATAAGACCGGTCAGAAAGGCTTCACTGTGGAGGATAAAATGCAAACCTTCGACCTCACCATGGAGGAGCAGGCGCTGAACCTGGGCGAGGTTCGCATTGGTGCCCGGAACGAGGATCCGGCGTACACGATTATGCGCAGCGCCATTGCCAAAAGCCGCTACCATTTCCTGCAAGTAGATAGTTACACGGCCAAAGTGTATTCCAAATCGTCGTTTGTGATCACGGATTTGCCGCTGGAATTTCTATACAAAAAAGAAATGAAGGAAATGGAGAAGGAGACCAATTTCAAAAAGGGGGTTCCCATGCTGAATGAGACGGTTTCTGAGGTGACGTTCCGGCAACCGAGCGTGTACAAGCAGCGGGTGATCGCCACGCGCAGCAGCATGGATAAGAACATCGCCGATCCGAATATGTACCTGTTGGCGAGCTTCTATCAGCCGGAAGTCGTGAAAGCCGTTTCTCCGCTCTCACCGCGTGCATTTGCCTATTATAAATTCGAATACCTGGGCGCGTTCCGCGAGAATGGTATCGAGGTCAATAAAATCAAAGTGACGCCGCGCAACTGGGGCGAGGGTGTGTACCGCGGCACAATCCAGATCATCGAAGGCGAATGGAGCATTTATAGTCTGGATTTACAGACGGTCAATACCGGCTTCCGGCTCGATATCAAGCAGGTGTATAGCCCCGTGCAGGGCGTCTGGATGCCGGTTAACCAGCAATTTCATGTGGAGGGAGGTATTTATGGTCTTAAGGGAAAGGGCGATTTCGTGATCTCGCAGTCGTTCACGAATGTAAAGATTAATCCGACCTTCAAGCCGGACATTGTTGTGATCGACGACAAGAAATATGCCGACGAAGCAAAAAAGGTGCGGCTGACCGGCCGGGAAATCAAGACGCAGAACATGGAGCAGGTGGTGAGCAAGCAGAAGGAATTTTCGGCTACAAACCTGCGCAAAATGATGAAGGAATACGAAAAGCAGGAGCTCAAAGAAAAGGAGAAGAGAGGAGAGGATGTAGACCTGAAATTGAGCCGGGAGGATTCGACGCAGGTGGATTCGATGGCTACCAAAAGGACGATGGCGTTTTGGGACTCGTTGCGGACCGTACCGCTTACCGTGGCGGAGGTGAAGAGCTACACGCGGCTGGACAGCCTGGTGATTGTGAATGAAGGTTCTGAAAAACAGCGGGACAGTTTGAAAGCTAGCAAGGGCGATACGCTTAAAACAAAGAAAGCCGGCAAATTTGGCCTTGGCGATCTGCTGACAGGGCGTAATTTCCGCTTGGGCAAGGAAAGTCCTTACCGGCTGGATTACATCGGGCCATTGCCGGGTGTGCAGGTGAATACGGTAGAGGGCTTGGTGCTGAACGGGGCAGGATTGAGATTGCGGCATTCGGGTGCACGTACAGGTGTAACGGCGGGTGCCGGAGGGAAGTCAGAGGCGGTCAGGGCTGGTCAGGAATGGTCGTTGGGTGGGTTGACGCGGTATTCGTTAGGTCGAAACAAACTGCTGGTTACCGGGGTGGGCGATTATAGCTGGGCCCGCAACACGATCAGCGTTTCTGGCGGTCGGGGTGTTGCGCAGTTTAATGGCGAAAACCCGATGCACCCGTTGCTGAATACATTCACGACGCTGTTTTTGGAGCAAAATTTTATCAAGGAGTATCAAAAGGATTTCCTGCGCATTGATTTTAAGAACAGCCGGGAGAACGAGCATTTTGAGATAAAAGCGAGCGCCGAATACGCGGACCGTCAGGCATTGCCTAACCTGGAAAGAACTTCACCCTACCGTTGGATCGACTGGAAACGGCGCGAGTACACTTCCAACGTTCCTTATAATGTCGAAACGGAGACGAATGCGAAGACACTGCCTCCTCCCATGGAGTCCCACCAGGCATTGACTGTCGGCGTTGCAGCTTCTTACAAACCCTGGCAGAAGTACCGCATTCGTGGCGGCAAGACATCGTATTATGACGACGATTCCCCCAAGCTGTCGGTCGGTTACCGCAAGGGCATCCGCAAGGTTTTGGGCAGCGACGTCGACTTCGATTTTGTGCAGATCGGCATTCAGCATGGTTTCGACATCGGTATCCGAAGCCGACTGCGCTACAAGCTTGCCGCCGGAAGTTTTCTCAACGCGGACAGTCTGCAATTTCCCGACTACCAGCATTTTGCCGGAAACCGCTTTTTCTTCCAGTTCGGCGATCCCGTCGGCACATTCCGGATGCTGGATTATTACAAATACAGCACCTCCAAAGGGTTCTTCGAGGCCCATGTACTCACCGAACTCCGTCAGTTCCTGCTGACGCAAATCCCCTGGTTTCGCATTATGGGTGTGAAGGAGAATTTCCTGCTGCATTACCTCGCGACGCCGGATTCCAATAACTATGCCGAGCTGGGGTATGGGCTCGATATCGGCATCCGCTTCCCGCTCCGCGTGGAGGTGGTGAATAGTTTTGAAGGGTTTAAGTATAAGAGTACGGCGTTCCGGATAGGGACTACGATGAACGTGAATTGGGGGAAGAATTAGAGGATAAACTCATCGAAGTTGCCTGGATGGATAATTTTGAACTCGCTGCCGGGATAGGCATTGCTGAATGTTCTGGATAGAAAGGCCTTGGCTTTGGAGCTCCATTTAAACTCGTAAGCATGCAGTTGACCGTCGATATCTTCCAGATAGTCAATCTCATTCTGTTCCTTGGTGCGCCAGTAATATTGGTTAGCCCAGATGCCATTGTAATTGACAAACTTCATGCGTTCTGAGATAATGAAGTTCTCCCATAGTGCGCCTATGTCGGTACGTAGTTCGGGCTGGCTGAAATTGGCTATTAATGCGTTTCGGATCCCATTGTCGTAAAAATATATTTTTCGACTGCTTTTCAACTCATTTCGCAGGTTTCGGCTGAATGAACTCAGGCGGAAGATGATAAAAACCTGTTCGAGCAGGTTAATGTATTTTTCAACTGTCTTGTTGTCCAGGCCGCATATGGTCCCCAATTCGTTGTACGAAACCTGTGAACCTACCTGAAATGCCAGGGCCTGTAACAGACGGAGCAATTTTTCAGGCTTTTGAATATTTTCCCAAGTCAGGATATCCTTGTAGAGATAGCTGTCCGAGAGTTGTTTCAGAATCTCCTTTTCCTCGCCTGGGTTATTGACGATATCTGGATAGTAGCCGTAAAGCAGTCGTTGAGGTAAGAACCTCCGCTCTTCGATCAGTCCATGGTGATTGACCATTTCACCAAACGAAAGAGGGAACATCTGGTACTCCCATTTTCGGCCGGTAAGCGGTTCGTTGATTTTATTAGCGAGTTCGAAAGAAGAACTTCCGGTAGCCACCAATTGAATGCCGGGGATATTATCGGTGATGAGCTTTAATTTTACGCCAATGTCGGAAATGCGTTGGGCTTCGTCGATGACGATGTTTTTTTTGCCTGCGAAAAGGGTTTTCAGTCGGGTCGAGGTTGCATTGTCGAACAAAGCACGCACGTCGGCTTCGTCACCGTTTAGCCAAAGTGTGTCATCGGAGTTGCCGAAAAGGCTTTGTAATAATGTAGTTTTCCCGACCTGTCTGGCTCCTGTTAGTATGATCGCTTTGCCGTCATACAATTTTTTTTCAAGTACAGTTTGAAGATTTCGTCTGACCATACCAGCCGTTTGTTTTCTTGAAATTACAACTTTTTGGGAATGTATTCCTAAAAAGTCGATGTTTTTTAGGAATACATTCCCAAAAAGTTGGGTTTTGACATTTGCTAACTGACTTCGCCAATTTTCCAACCACTGGTTGGAGTTTTGTACTTGACTGATAATCAGTGTTTAGTAGGATTTTCTTGAAAAGATTGCATTTCGCTTATATCTTTACCCCCATTAAAATCTCCTGATAAAATACCACTTCACAACAGAATCGAGCCCTGCTCTTCTGTAATCTCCCCGGGATCTTCGCCCGGGACAATTTGCTACATCCAAATTTTATCAGAAAGAAATGGAAATAATACAAAAAATCGCTGTGATTGGCGGCGGAGGTCGTACGGGCCAATATCTTGTCAATCAACTCATTGAAAAAGGTTATTCGCTGAGATTGTTGCTCAGGCATCCCGAACAGTTTACAATTCAGAGCGATTTGATCGAGATCGTGCATGGCGACGTGCTCAATCCCGAAGCTGTCCATGCATTGCTGGAAGGATGCGATGCCGTCTTGAATACGGCGGGGCAGCGGCAGGACGAACCGCTGGTGGCGAGTCAGGCGAGTGCCAACATCCTGCAAGCAATGGGCGGGCGTCCGCTGCGGTACATCGTGCTGGCTGGTTTGAATGTAGATGCGCCAACCGACCGCAAGAGTGAGGAAACCTTAAAAGCGACCGAGTGGATGCGCACCACGTTCCCCGCCATTCACAATGATCGTCAGAAATCCTATTCAATACTCGCGGAAAGCAATGCGGAGTGGACGATGGTGCGGGTACCTTATATTGAATTCAATGGGAATCGTGCCGAGGTGAAGGTGAATGCAAGCGACTCGCCGGGCGCCAAGATCGATGCGGTGGATATTGCCGGTTTTATGATCGATCAGCTTACGGATGATACCTGGCTGCGGAAAGCGCCGTTTATATCCAACTAAAAGTAATGGCCGGCAAATTTTGTTTGCCGGCCATTTTCTAAATGTATTTCAATGCTTTTAAACCAATGCATTCCAAAGGATTTCCGCGGGGTGGAGTGCCTTGCGGCCTGTTCCGTCGTGGATTTGGTGACGGCAGCTGGTGCCGGGCGCTGCGATGATCACTTCCTCAGGCTGCTGGCGCACGGTCGGGAAGAGTACGAGTTCGCCTATTTGCATGGAAATGTCGAAATGCTCTTTTTCATACCCAAATGAACCGGCCATACCACAGCATCCTGATGGAATGAGTTGGACGGTGTAGTTTTCGGGTAGGGATAGCATTTTTTTCGTTGGTATTACACTCGAAATGGCCTTTTGCTGGCAGTGTCCATGCAGCTTGATGAGCCGTTTTTCTTTGGTAAACTGGTTTTTAGAAATGTTTTTCAGCTCGATTTCGCGTGCAATGAACTCGTCGAATTGCAACGCATTCTGCGCAACCTTTTTGGTGTCTTCCACCAGTTCGTCGCTCACCAGGTCGGGGTATTCGTCGCGAAACGTGAGGATCGCCGACGGTTCGATGCCTACCAGTGGCGTGTCATGCGAGATAATGTCTTTCAGCAGGCGGATATTCTCCTCGGCGATTTTCTTAGCGTCTCTCAGCAGGCCTTTGGATAGCTGCGGTCGTCCGGAAGGTCCATGATTGGGGATGATTACCTCATAACCCAGCTTTTCCAGGGCCAGAATAGCCGTTTTGCCAATTTCTACATCATTGTAATTGGTGAACTCATCGCAGAACAGGTACACCTTCCGCTCTGATTTGGGAGCACTTTTCTTCCGTTGATCATACCATTTTTTCAATGTGGTGCTGTGCAGCAATGGCATGGTACGTTCGGGGTGGAAACCTACCACTGTGTTCGCGATCTTACGAAGCGGCGCATTTTTGAAAATCAGGTTGTATGCCCACGGAATGTAGCTGGCGAGGCCGGTCATTTTGGAGAAGTTACCAATGAGCCATGAGCGCACGGGGATACCGTTGGCGTCATGATATTGCTGTAAAAACTCCATTTTCAGTTTCGCAACGTCCACATTGGAAGGGCATTCGCCTTTGCAGCCCTTGCAGGCGAGGCAGAGGTCGTACACTTCCTTAATCTCCTTGTTGTCGAACCGGTTTTCTTTGGGCGAGCGCGTGAGCATCTCGCGCAGGATGTTCGCACGGGCGCGGGTGGTATCCTTTTCGTTGCGCGTTGCCATGAAGCTGGGGCACATGGTACCGCCGCTCAAATGCGTTTTCCGGCAGTCGCCTGAGCCGTTGCATTGCTCGGCGTGTTGCAGGATATCCTGGTCGTAGAAACGGAAATTCGTTTTGAATGCGGGCGTTTTCTGGTCGGCTTCGTAGCGCAGGAACGTGTCCATCGGCGCGGTATCGACGATCTTGCCCGGGTTGAAAATGTTATTCGGGTCCCAGACCTTCTTGATATCCTTGAAAAGCTGGTAGTTATGCTTGCCCACCATTTTAGGGATAAACTCCCCGCGGAGGCGGCCGTCGCCGTGCTCGCCTGAAAGTGAACCATCATATTTCTTTACCAGATCCGCAATCTCTTCGGCGATCATCCTGAACTGGCGGTGTCCTTCGCTGGTTTTGAGGTTGATAATCGGCCTCAAATGCAGCTCGCCCGAGCCTGCGTGCGCATAATGCACCGCGGACATCCCGTGCTTTTTCAGGATTTCATTGAATTCCCGGATATATTCCGGCTGATCGTAAACATCGATCGCCGTGTCTTCAATTACGGCAACCGCCTTTTCATCACCGGGGATATTGCCCAGCAAGCCCAGTCCGGCTTTCCGAAGCGTCCATATTTTTTTGGTATCGTCACCAAACAGCAACGGATAGTGGAAACCAATGCCTGCTGCTCTGAATTCTTTCTCCAAATCCGCAGCCAGCTGCTCTACTTCTTCTTTCGTTTCGCGGGAAAGGTCTACGACCAGGATCGCGGGAAACTTGCCGTCGGGTTTGTTCTTGACGAAGAATGCATTTTTCCGCTGTTCCACATTGGTAGCGGCGCATTCCAGAACGTACTCATCAATAAGCTCCACAGCGTGCGGGCCATATTTGAGCGTCAGGATGGTTGCCCGCAGTGCTTCATCGATCGTGTCGCAATGCACGCACACGAGGCCCTGCGTTTTGGGCGGCAGCGGCACAAGGTTCACCTTTATTTCCGTGAGAAAACACAGCGTACCTTCCGATCCGGCGATCAGGCTGCACATATTGAATGGCTTGTCGTCGCCGGTGCCGGTTGTGTAAGGCTCCATATTCAGGAGCATATCGAGCGCATAACCTGTGTTGCGGCGCTCTACCGAAGGTTTCGGGAAGTTCTTCCGGATCTCGGCCTGGTTTTCGGGCGAGTTCAGGATAGCATCCGTTTTGAGGTATATTTTGTCCAGAAGCGACGCGCTGCCGTTTTTTTGACGGGCGTCGGTCAGGAGCGACTGCAATTCGGTGCTGTTCACCTTTTTAAACTCGGCGTCGCTGCCGTCGGCGAGGATCGCCTTTACTTCCAGCAAATGCTCCCGCGTGCTTCCGTATACGATTGAGTTGGAGCCGCACGAGTTGTTACCGACCATCCCGCCGATCATCGCCCGGTTCGCGGTGGAAGT
This sequence comes from Dyadobacter jiangsuensis, assembly GCF_003014695.1. Classification (GTDB taxonomy): domain Bacteria; phylum Bacteroidota; class Bacteroidia; order Cytophagales; family Spirosomataceae; genus Dyadobacter; species Dyadobacter jiangsuensis. The sequence continues at coordinate 281,392 of NZ_PYAS01000011.1, forward strand.
CTCCGGTCCGAAGTACAGTCCGTAGGGTTTCAGGGCCATATTCAGCTCGTCGCGCACGACGCCCGGCTGCACGCGTACCCAGCGCTCCTCCGCATTGATTTCAAGAATCTTATTGAAATTTTTGGAAACGTCTACAATAATACCGTTACCTACCACCTGGCCCGCTAGCGAGGTGCCTGCGGTGCGGGGAACCAGCGAAACTTTCTTTTCCGCGGCATACGAGATGAGCGTTTTGAGGTCGCCGATCGATTTGGGGATCGCGACGGCAAGCGGCATTTCACGATAGGCAGACGCGTCGGTTGCATATAACGTCCGCATGGTATTGTCGTAGAAGAGGTCACCCTCGAGGCGTTGTGCAAGCAAACTCAGATCTGCATCTGATACTGGAGACAGGGATGTCATAAATGCAATTAACTGGAAAAATAACGGACTCAAAGTTACGCACAACCGCGAAGGAAGTCCAGCAAAATGTTGGGTAAAGTGCGAGGCGGCTACTGATCCTCACCTTGTGAATGCGCACAGTCAGCCACCAAGGCCATTCTTTAATGCCCGATTGAGGCAAAACAGGGGCTGCCATGAATTATTGATTGCCAGATTAGCAAGATGTCCGGTAGAATGACATCTTTGCTTGTTTTTTGAAAAGAAAGCGTTTGATTCCCTGAGTTTAAACTAATGACGATTAACTGTTCTATCGCTTCACGGACATTCATTTTGCTCGGTTGCCTGGGTGCCTTGTTATCTTGTAGTGATGCTGAAAAAAATGAGAATGCCCTGTTCGAGCAAATGGATGCCTCCGAAACGGGGGTTGATTTCGTCAATAAAGTCGAAGACAAGGAGGACATCAACATATTCAACTACCGCAATTTTTACAACGGCGGGGGCGTGTCCATCGGCGATATCAACAATGATGGAATGCCGGATATCTATTTCACCGCCAACATGGGTGAAAACAAACTTTACCTGAACAAAGGCAACTGGAAATTCGAAGATATTACTGACAAAGCAGGCGTAGCCGAGCCTGATAAATGGAGTACGGGTGTGGTTATGGTGGATGTGAATGGGGATAATCTGCTCGACATTTATGTGTGCAATGCGGGCTATCAGAAGTTTGTCAATAAACAGGGCAATTCCCTGTATATCAACAACGGTGACCTGACTTTTACCGAATCAGCCAAAAAATACGGCCTGGACGAGACGGGCTACACTACCCAGGCCGCATTTTTCGATTATGACCTGGACGGCGATCTCGACGCCTACATTTTGAACAACAGTTTCATTCCTGTTAATACCCTCAACTATGCCAATGACCGCAATCTGAGGGCGAAGGACTGGCCGGTGAAGGATTTTCTGAAGGGCGGCGGGGCAAAGCTGCTGCGCAACGATGCCGGAAAATTCGTTGATGTGAGCGAAGAGGCTGGTATTTACGGCAGCCTGATCGGCTTCGGGCTTGGCGTGACGGTGGGGGACATCAATGGTGACCTCTATCCCGACCTGTATGTGTGCAATGATTTTTATGAGAGAGATTACCTCTATATCAACCAAAAGGACGGCACTTTCTCGGAAGAGCTTGAAAAGCGCGTGAAACACACTAGTCTGGCGTCAATGGGCGCGGACATGGCCGACATCAACAACGACGGATTCCCGGAAGTATTCGTGACCGACATGCTTCCCCGTGACGAGTACCGCTACAAGACCACGACTTCCTTTGAAAACCATTACCTGTTCAACCTGAAAAAGGAAAAAGGCTTTTACAACCAGTACATGCAAAACAGCCTGCAATTGAACAATCAGGACGGTACATTCAGCGAGATCGCCAATTACTCGGGTGTTGCGGCCAGTGATTGGAGCTGGGGCGCATTGCTGTTCGATGCGGACAACGACTCGAAAACCGATATATATGTTTGCAATGGCATTTATCACGATATTTTGAACCAGGATTTTATCGATTTTTTTGCGAACGAGGTGACGCAAAGAATGGTGATGTCGGGCGAAAAGGAGAATATGCAAAATATCATCGATCACATGCCTTCGACGCCTATTGCCAATAACTTTTTCCATAATGAAGGAAACCTGCAATTCAGCGAAAGAGCGAAGGAGTTCGGATTTGGAAAGGCCTCGTTTTCAAATGGAGCAGCTTATGCCGACCTGGATAACGATGGCGACCTCGACCTGGTTGTGAACAATGTCAATGAGCCGTGCTTTGTTTACAAGAACAAATCGGAGGCTGTAAAGGACAAAAATCACTATATCAAACTGGACCTGAAAGGCGGTGGCATGAATACGCACGCGGTCGGTTCCAAGGTGGAGATTTATGCGGATGGACAGATTTTCAGCAAGCAGGTGAACCCTTCACGCGGGTACCAGTCGAGCACCGAATATCCCGTTACCATTGGTTTAGGGAAAATTGGAAAGATCGATTCTGTGCGGGTGATCTGGCCCACGCGTAAGGTGACCAGCATACGGGACATAAAAACAGATACGCTGCTAACGCTTAAAATCGATGATGCCGCGGGTAGTTATAGTATGCCCTCCGATAAACAGGTACGCATGCTCACCGGCGTTCCGGCTAACGGCTTCGATGCGCATCGGGAAAACAAATACGAAGATTTTTACAACGAGCGAAATATACCCGCAATGCTTTCGCGGGAAGGGCCGAAAGCCGCCATCGGGGATGTCAACGGGGATGGCCGGGACGATATTTATATTGGTGGCGCGAAAGGGCAGGGCGGACAACTGTATTTGCAAAAAGGAGGGCAGTTTGTTAAATCGCCGCAGATGGCTTTCAGCGATCAGGCGGGCTTTGAGGATACGGCTGCTTTGTTTTTCGATGCCGATGGCGATGGCGACAAGGATCTGGTGGTGGGTAGCGGCGGAAATGAAAGCCTGGTCAAAAGCCCCGATTTGCCGACGCGTTTATACCTAAACGACGGGAAGGGAGCTTTCACCCTGCATAGCAATGCCTTCCCTCCGAATGCGATGAACACCGCCGTTGTCGTGGCCGATGACTATGATCGCGATGGTGATCTTGATCTTTTCGTAGGCAGCAGGAGTGTTCCGCGGGAATACGGGTCTTCACCCACGAGCTACCTGTACGAGAATGACGGGAAGGGCATTTTTAAAGACGTGACGAAAACAATAGCACCCACTTTGAGCAAGGCGGGAATGGTGCGGGATGCCACCTGGACGGATATTGACGGCGATGGTAACAAGGAACTGCTTATGGTCGGCGACTGGATGGCACCGCTGGCGTTCAGGTTGTCGGGTGGGAAATTCAATGAGGTTCCAACAGGCCTCGAAGACTTGACGGGCTTCTGGGGGGCGTTGAAGGCCGAGGACCTCGATGGCGACGGCGACCAGGATATCGTTCTCGGGAATATTGGTGAGAATTTTACACTAAAAGCCGCAGCGAATGCTCCTTTGAAGATCTGGATTAATGATTTTAATAAGAACGGGACGATCGAAAAGGTCATTTCAAAAACGGTGGATTCCAAAGACCTGCCTGTGCTGTTGAAGCGTGAAATGACGACCCAGTTCCCATTTCTGAAAAAGAAGAGTATCAAGCATTCGGAATATGCCGTGCTGACTATTCAGGATCTGTTCCCGGAAGACTTGCTGAAATCGGCGGTGGAAAAGACTGTCAATCATGTGCAATCCGGCATTGCAGTCAATGATGGCAAAGGGCATTTCAAAATGGTACCACTGCCTTACACGGTACAGTTTTCCTGCCTGAATGCGATCCAGAGCCAGGATGTTAACCACGACGGCAAGCCGGATATTATCGTAGCCGGGAATTTCAGTCATTTCATTCCGCAGCTTGGCAGCCTGGATGCTTGCCGGGGCAATGTCCTGATCAACAAGGGTAATATGCAGTTCGATGTGCTGGGTGCCAACCAAAGTGGTTTCGAATTGGATGGAGAGGTGAAGCAGATCAGCCCGATTAATATTCAAGGCGGGCATTACCTGGTAAACCTGGTTAATAATGCGCCGCCCGTTCTTTTTAAAATTAACTAGGAAGAAAACATCGCCTTCCGATTACAAGCTCTCCGTCCTGCCACCATCCACAGCCAGGCTTACGCCGCTAATGCTTCCCGCAGCCTGACTGGCCAGAAACGCTACGGCGGCAGCCACTTCTTTCGCCTCGCTGAACCGGCGGATAGGGATGCCGGCTTTCAGTTCTTCGGCGACTTGCTCTTTGGTTTTACCCTGATTTTTGCTCCGCATTTCCAGCACGGCGTCGAGTCGCGCCGTTTCGGTATAGCCGGGCAGGACATTGTTGACGGTAATGCCGTACTGCCCGAGTTCGAGCGACAGGGTTTTGGCCCAGCTCGCTACGGCGCCGCGGATGGTGTTGGAAACCCCGAGGCCGATGATCGGCTGTTTTACCGAGGTGCTGATGATGTTGATAATGCGGCCAAAACCTTCCTTCTTCATCGATGGTACCACTGCTTGCGCCAGGAATTGGTTATTGATCAAGTGCATTTGAAAGGTTTTCAAAAACTGCTCGGGCTCGGCTTCGATAATAGGGCCGCCGGACGGACCGCCCGTGTTGTTGACGAGAATATGGACTTCCGGGCAGAGGCGCAGGTAATTTTCAATGGCAGATTTGACGGCTTCATGGTCGGCGAAATCGGCTACCACATACCGGTGGAGCTGGCCGAGGGAGGTGTCCAGATCTTCGACCGCTTCCCGCAGTTTTTCTTCATTCCGGGCCACGAGGGTCACATTTGCACCCAGTAATGCTATTTCAACGGCGGCTGCGAGCCCGATGCCCTGGGTGCTTCCGCATACCAGCGCTGTTTTTCCGGTCAGGTCGAGGTTCATGGTTTTGGCTTTTTAAACTTGGTTTCAGAATGATAACGTTTTGATTTTCGTCTGTTCCGCTGCCGGTTTCGTTGATTTTTCGGCTATCTTTGCGGTTTATTTTTCAACATGGGACAAGCCGAAATGCCGAATGTAAGCAAAATCCCGCATTTGTAATCTTAGAGCAAACGTTGCACAATGTCTAAAAAAATCCAATCCGCGCTTATTTCTGTTTATTACAAAGACGGTCTTGAGCCTTTGGTCCGCCTCCTGCACAACAACGGCGTAAAGCTGTACTCCACCGGGGGAACTCAGACTTTCATTGAAAATCTCAACATTCCCGTAACCGCTGCCGAAGAGCTGACCGGTTATCCATCGATTTTCGGCGGGCGTGTTAAAACGCTTCACCCTGCCATTATGGGTGGTATTTTGTACCGTCGCGACGACGAGGGCGATGTGGCACAGGCAGCGCAGTACAATATCCCGGCCATCGATATGGTGGTGGTGGATCTGTATCCTTTCGAGGAAACGGTGGCATCCGGCGCAAGCGAGGAGGATATTATCGAGAAAATAGACATTGGCGGTATCTCATTGATCCGCGCAACGGCGAAGAACTTTAAAGATACACTCATTGTATCATCCCGCAGCCAGTATGCGGAGGTTGTAGAGTTGCTGAATGCAAAAGCGGGTGCTACAGATATCGAAGACCGCCGTTATTACGCCGGTCTGGCATTCGGAGTGTCATCGCATTATGACGGAGCGATCAACAGCTTCTTTACATCCGGAAAGCAAACAACCGATAAGGAGCTTTTCGATTTCACCAACCTCGCTTCGCAAACGCTGCGTTACGGCGAAAACCCGCACCAGAGCGCGACTTACTATGGCGACCTGGATGGTATTTTCGACAAACTGCATGGAAAAGAGCTTTCATACAACAACCTCGTGGACGTGGACGCGTGTGTGAGCTTGATCGACGAATTCGCTGAGGCGGCACCGACGTTCGCGATTATCAAACACACCAATGCGTGTGGCATCGCTACCGCGCCTACCGCGAAAGAAGCCTATGACAATGCATTGGCTTGTGATCCGGTTTCAGCATTCGGTGGTGTTGTTATTACTAATACAAAGGTTGACCTGGCGACTGCTGAGGAGCTGAACAAGCTGTTCATGGAAATCCTGATCGCGCCTGCTTACGACGAAGAGGCTCTGGCGCTTTTGAAATCGAAAAAGAACCGCATTCTCTTGAAACGTAATGCTGTGGTATTGCCGCAAATCATGTTCAAAACTATCCTGAACGGCGTTTTGGTGCAGGATAAGGACCTTGCTACCGAAGTTGCTGCGCAGTTTACAACTGTTACCGAAAAGGCGCCTACTGCCGGCGAGGTTACTGCCCTTGAATTTGCATTGAAAGTTTGCAAGCATACCAAATCGAACACGATTGTTCTTGCCAAAGAAAACCAGTTGCTTGCAAGCGGTACCGGCCAGACCTCACGCGTGGATGCATTGCGTCAGGCGATCGAGAAGGCAAAGGCATTCGGTTTCGACCTGAATGGCGCGGTTATGGCTTCGGATGCGTTCTTTCCGTTTGCCGACTGTGTGGAGATCGCACACCATGCGGGTATTACTGCGGTTGTTCAGCCGGGCGGTTCTATTCGTGACAAGGATTCAGTAGATTATTGCAATGCGAACGGCCTTGCGATGGTAACGACTGGTGTTCGTCACTTTAAGCATTAATTTTAGTTGCCACGAAGGCGCGAATGAAACACGAATGCCTTCGTGCATATTCGTGTTCTTCGTGGCAAAAAATATAACCCTTTGAACCCACTCCGGAAACTCATCAGATTTCTTCTGACCGGATTCATCATCCTGTTGGGTAGCCTCTTTTTCCTCTACCCGCAGATCTTCTACTGCGAACTGATCGCATTCTCCGATTTCAAGTCAACCGGCAAGAAGGTCTATTTCAGCCCGGATATCAATCGGAATAAGTACAAAACCCTCAAAAGTACTGTCGCGCTTGCCGAGGCGCGGGTAGATTCCTTTTACCAGGGGAAAAAATCCAACCCTAAAATCATCATTTGCCAAACCCCCCAGCAATACCAGAAATATTGCAGCAGTACCGAAGGCGCCGGGTGTAGCATCGGCACGCCCTGGGGCAGCTCTTACGTGATCCTGAATGCGCAGGGTATGAACACCGACGTGATCGCCCATGAAATGAGCCATATTGAATTGCTGAAACGTATCGGCTGGTGGCGCACCACCAACGACATTCCTCAATGGTTCAACGAAGGCCTGGCATTGATGCTCGACCGCCGCTTTGTAAGCGAAACTACGCCGCGTGATCGTTACCGCGCGTATAGGTACGAGTGGCGTTACTATACGCGCAACGGCCGCGACCTGCTTTTACTCAAAGACATTTCTACCATGCGCGAGTTTTTTGGAGGAGGGCAAAAGCACGTCATGAGTGCCTATATGACCGCCGGAATGGAAGTTTCGTACTGGCTTTTGCTTCGCAGAGAGGCTGGATTGCAACGTTTTATAGCCAAAATGCAGAATGGTGTTTCCTTCGACGAAGCATATGGGCCGATGCGTCCCCACCATTTTAAAGATTCGAAGAAAATATCAGAGTAAAGCATTACGAATAGGTGCTTACAGGCTATATTTATGCGCTCCTTTTGAAAACGGGACCTAATATTGGCATGCTCGTTCAGATTTTGTACTTTTTTCGGAAAATAGTGTACGTTTCAATCTAAGCTGATCAATTTCATTCATTCATCTATTTTATTATTTGAAATGCAACAATTACAAACACTGGATTATGTCGTTTTCTTCTTTTACTTCATTGTAGTCTCCGGTTACGGTTATTGGATTTATCAGCGGAAAAAATCAAAAGTTGAATCTACAAAAGACTTCTTTCTCGCAGAGGGCTCCCTCACCTGGTGGGCGATCGGTGCATCGCTGATCGCGTCGAACATCTCGGCGGAGCAGTTTATCGGGATGTCGGGGAACGGCTTTTCGATGGGCCTCGGTATTTCGACCTACGAATGGATGGCGGCGGCAACACTCATTATAGTGGCCGTCTTTTTTATGCCCATCTATCTCAAAAACAAGATTTACACCATGCCGCAATTCCTCAGCCAGCGATACAACAAATCGGTGAGCTTGATTATGGCGGTGTTCTGGCTGGCATTATATATTCTCGTGAACCTCACCTCGATCCTGTATCTGGGAGCGTTGGCTGTTTCGGGGATTTCCGGGCTCGATTTTCAGTTCTGTATGATCGCCCTGGCGGTTTTTGCCATTATCATTACAATCGGGGGGATGAAGGTGATCGGTTTTACGGACGTAATTCAGGTGTTCTTTCTGGTGATCGGCGGTTTGGCCACTACGTATCTGGCGATTAACCTCGTATCCGACAATGCAGGCGTGGAAGGTATCGCGCAGGGTTTCAAAGTAATGCGTGAAAACCACGATGATCACTTCCACATGATTTTCCCTAAATCCAGCCCGTTCTATATGCAGCTGCCTGGTTTGGCGGTATTGCTCGGTGGTATGTGGATCGTGAACCTGAACTACTGGGGTTGTAACCAATACATTACCCAGCGCGCGTTGGGAGCGGATTTGAAGACTGCCCGTAACGGTATCCTTTTCGCCGCATTCCTGAAACTTTTAATGCCGGTGATCGTCGTATTACCCGGTATTGCGGCTTACGCATTGTACAGCAAAGGGATGTTTCAGGCTGAAATGCTCGGTGAAGATGGCGTGATCAATGCCGATAAAGCATATCCTGTGCTCCTTAACTTGCTCCCGACCGGTTTGAAAGGTCTTTCATTCGCTGCATTGACTGCCGCTGTGGTAGCTTCCCTCGCTGGTAAGGCGAACAGTATTTCGACGATTTTTACCCTGGATATCTTCAAGAACTACATTGGCAAGAACGCCGACGAGAAGACGCTCGTTCGTATTGGTCGTGCGGTAGTTGTCATCTCGATGATCCTTGCCATTATCGTTTCTCCATACATGGGTATTGATAAGAAAGGCGGATTCCAGTTCATTCAGGAGATGACCGGTTTACTTTCGCCGGGTATATTTGCGTCGTTCATCATGGGCTTCTTCTGGAAACGTACCAACTCCGCAGGCGCATTGTTCGCGATTGTGGGCGGGTTCCTGATCGCACTTGCGATGCATAACAACTACTTCCCGTTTGCAGATTGGACCCAGGTTCCGTTCCTTGATCGTATGGGTCTTGTGTTCCTGATTTGCGTTGCGGTGATGGTTGTACTCGGGTTGGTAATGCCTGACGAGAAAAAGGGCCTCGCCATCGACGCATCGATGTTTATCCCGCACCGTACTTTTGTTACAGGCGCCATTGTGGTTATTGCGATCATTTCTTACTTGTACGGCCATTTCTGGTGAGATAGCCGTCATATAGCACAAAAAGGGGCCGGAAGTTAATTCCGGCCCCTTTTTGTTGGTAATCGATCGAGATCTTACGCTTCTTCGATGATCGTGATCTTCTGGATCTTGTCGCCCTGACGGATCGCATCAACCGTTTCCACGCCTTCTACCACGCGGCCGAAGCAAGTGTGGTTTCTGTCGAGGTGAGCAGTGTTATTGCGGCTGTGGCAGATGAAGAACTGTGAACCGCCGGTATTGCGGCCAGCATGTGCCATCGAAAGCACGCCACGGTCGTGGTACTGGTTCCCGCCGGTGAGCTCGCAGTCGATGTGGTAGCCAGGACCTCCACGGCCGGTGCCTGTAGGGTCGCCGCCCTGGATCACGAAGTCAGGGATTACGCGGTGGAAAATCACACCGTCGTAGAAGCCTTTTTTAGAAAGATCAACAAAGTTTTTCACTGTGTTGGGAGCATCTTCATCGTAGAATTCGATGAGCATTGTGCCCTTGTCAGTGATCATTTCCGCTTTTGTCATGTCAAAAGTGAGTATTAAAGAGGTACGAAAGATAAGCAGGGCTGCATTATGCCCCTGCCTTAATAACACAAAGAAAAGGATAATGTATCCTTTTCTTCTTATGAACTTTCAAATAAAATAACGGGAATAATGCCCTGCTTAGGATCCGGTTTCGGCCTTGGCCAGCGCTGCGGCTTTTTTCTGCTCGATTTTGAATGCAGAAAGGCGGTCGACCACGTCACCGCTGCCCCATTCGCGGCTCCTTTCGGGGTTGGAGAACCATTCTTTTACCGCGAGGATCTTATAGAGATATCTCGCAGTCTCCGAATTGAGGCGGAGTTTGAAATAATCATCTTTATTCTGCGAATCCATCCGGTTTTGGATGTGCGTCGGGCCTGCGTTGTATGCAGCAGCTACCAATGTCCAGGAACCCAGCTGTTTATACAGGTCGCGCAGGTATTTGCCTGCTGCGTGGGTCGATTTGACCAAATGTTTGCGGTCGTCCCTGGTTTCATTTACAACCAGCCCGAGAGATTTTGCCGTGGATGGCATCAGTTGCCAGTATCCGGCCGCGCCGCGATGAGAAGTGACCTCATCTTTCATAGCGCTCTCTATTAAAGGAATATACTTAAAATCGGCTGGTACTCCGTACTTCTTGAGAATGGGTTCAATGATCCGCATTCTCTTTTTCGTTGTGGTCATCAGCTTACGAAAAGTGGGATTGTCGTAATTTCTGATCGTGTTTTGATATCGCTCGGCGATTCGAAGCTCTGATAAAGGAACGGCTTCGCCACAGAAGTCAATAGCAAGAAGATCTGAATCAATAATGGTTGTTTCTTTCAGTTCCTTCTTTTCCACCCCCACCTCACTCATCGGACTCTTTCCGAATATTGCGATTGAGAAGGCCATAAAGATAAGTCTAATCATGCATTTTGTATTTCGTGAAACATCATTTCAGGCACTGGGCCGAAGTGCAAAGATAACGGGATTGAATAAATAAAATTTCAATTTGAGGTAAAAAACTGATTTTAAGGGGGTTGTTAAAAGTAATTCTAGGATAAAAATAAGAATGCTACATTTGGTCTTCGACAAATGATCCTGAATAAAAACCGCGCCAGGCGAACGGAACGTGAAATTTTAGTTGGTAAAAAGCGCTTAGTACCAAATGTAAACTCTTGCATTAAATGTAATTATAGCAAGAGGTGGGCTTTTTAGTATGTGTTTTACCTATTGATGATCAGTTGGTTACAAAGCAGTGTGTTGTGGGGATAATGGTATTATTGTGGAAAATGTCGCCAATTGTAGGCCAAAACCGGTTTTTCGGCGACATTTTCAAGCTGTTCCATTTGCACTTGCGAATGTGTTAACTTGCACTTTCTGCATGGTATTTTTTGAAATATGGTCACAGTCAACGAGGCAAAGGAGAGAATTATTGCAAATACCGAAACGCTGCCAGCGGTGCAAATACCATTAGGAGAGGCAGTGGGCAGTTATCTGGCGGCGGATGTAGTTTCACCGATAGCGCTGCCACCGTTCAGGCAGTCGTCGATGGACGGGTACGCGATCGTTCATTCCGATGTTACGGAAGCCGGGACATCGCTGCTTCTCGCAGGGGAGTCGAAGGCCGGTCAGGTCGACTTGCCGGTTGTGAGCGCGGGTAATGCGGTGCGCATATTCACAGGGGCACCCGTACCCGAGGGCGCTACCGCAGTAGTCATGCAGGAGAATACCTCGGTAACCGACGGTTTCGTACGAATTCATGAATTTCCGGTTTGGGAGGGTAAAAATGTCCGTCGGGCCGGGCAGCAGATCGCTCAGGGAGCCGTCGCGTTGCGTGCCGGAACACTCATATCGCCTGGTGCCGTCGGGTTTTTGAAGGGAATGAACGTGAACGAAGTGTCGGTTCATGCAAAGCCGCGGATTGGCTTGCTCGTCACAGGTGATGAGCTGCTGAAAGCAGGCGAAGCATTGGAGCCGGGCAAGATTTATGAATCGAATTCAGCAATGCTTCAATCGGGGCTGGCGCAGGCCGGTATCGCGGAGGTTTCGATCAGCTATGCCTCCGATGACCTGGATGCTACTATTGAAGCATTAAGGGTATTGTTGGAACAAAATGATGTCGTTCTCGCTTCGGGCGGGATTTCCGTAGGGGATTATGATTTTGTGGGTAAAGCATTGGAAGCGTTAGGAGCCGGGACAATATTTTATAAAGTACGCCAGAAGCCCGGTAAGCCACTTCTTTTTGGCAAAAAAGGGGATAAACTGGTTTTTGCATTACCGGGTAACCCGGCGTCGTCGCTGGTTTGTTATTATGAATATGTATTGCCTGCGTTAAAGAAAATAATGGGCAGTAAAGAGCCGTTTTTGAGATCGGTACAGCTGCCTTTGCGGCATGCATACCGCTTTGACGGCGAGCGCGACGAGTTTCTGAAAGCGCGGGTGGAAGGCGGCGAAGTCGTTTCGCTCGATGGGCAGGAGTCGTTTGTGATAGGCTCGTTTGCGGTTGCGAATGCGATTATTTACCTGCCTGTGGCACAAAATCGCGTCGAAGCGGGCGAACTGGTGGAGGTGCATTTGCTCCCGCTCTGAACCTGACGGGCCGGATGAGGGTTATTGGGTTGAACGGATATCAGGTACCAATGAGTTTTCAAGTCAAATATTTCGGAATGCTGGCGGAGATCGCCGGGCTGTCGGACGAAGTCTGGAATGCGGCCGGCGGTCTGACGGTAGGGCAGTTCCGTGCGCAAATGCTGGACAAATATCCGGCAATGCGTGATAAAAAATTCAAAATAGCGGTCAATCAGAAGATTTCGGAGGATTTTGTATTGATCGAAACCCCGGCGGAGATCGCATTACTTCCACCGTTTGCGGGAGGATAACAGGAGGACATGGAAAAAGCACATAAACCCAAAAAGGTATTTGTTCAGGGGCCGATCAGCCCCGATTTCGTCGCTAAGTCGATCGCGAGCCACCAATCCAAAACAGGCATTGGCGCCCACGCAATCTTTCTCGGGCAAATCCGCGCGGACCAGAAAGAAGGCGGATTAGTAACCGGCATTGACTATACAGCCTACGAGGAAATGGCCGAGCAAGCATTCCACAACATTCGGGAGGCCGCATTTGCCAAATTCGAACTCACATGCATGCATATATACCACAGCCTGGGCCTTGTTCCGACAGGCGAGATCAGCCTTTTTGTGTTTGTATCATCCCCGCACCGCAGGGCCGCATTTGAGGCTTCGGAATATATTGTGGAAGAAATTAAGGCCAATGTGCCCATATTTGGGAAGGAACTTGTAGGTGACGCCGGGTTTATTTGGAAGGAAAATACGTAGTCAGGTGTAGTCAGGACGTCAAGTTTTGTCATGAAGTCAGTAATTGTCATGTATTGTATGAGAAAAAACAACTCCTGACAATATCTGACCACAATTGACAATACCTGACATTTAAAACGATTAGAAATTGTAAATGGTCGACATTACCCATAAAACCAACACACTCCGCATTGCTACCGCGCAGGCAATTGTACAAGTGAGCAAGCCGGCGACCGTGGAGGCGATTCAAAGCCGTACCGTGCCGAAAGGCGATGTTTTTGAAATGGCGAAGGCCGCCGGTTTTCTGGCTGTGAAGAAAACCCCTGATTTGTTGCCCGACTGCCATCCGATTCCGGTGGAATATACCGGCGTTCAATACAAAATCGAGGACTTGACGATTGTCATTGAATTGACAGTCAAAACGATATACAAAACGGGCGTAGAGGTGGAGGCCATGCACGGCGCGTCGGTGGTAGCGCTGACGATGTACGACATGCTGAAACCGATCGACAAAGGTGTCGAAATACGGAATATCCGATTGTTGGAGAAAAAAGGAGGCAAAAGCGACCGCAAACCCGCACCGGAAGGCTTGAAAACAGCAGTGGTAGTTTGCTCCGACAGTATTTCGAATGGTATTGGCGAGGATAAATCGGGCAAGAAGATCATCGAAAAACTGAAAGCGTTCCAACTTGAAGTAAGCGATTACAGCATTATCGCCGACGACAAGGCGGGCATTCAAGGCAAATTGCGGTCACTGCAAGCCGGAGGATATGATATGGTACTCATTACCGGCGGCACCGGGTTATCGCCCCGCGACGTGACCCCCGAGGCGGTTTCGGAGCTGCTCGACCGGGAGATCCCGGGCATTGCCGAAACAGCGCGCCAGTACGGCCAGGAGCGGGTTCCGACTTCGATGCTGTCACGATCTGCGGCCGGTTTTATCGGTGAAATGCTGGTCATTACCATGCCTGGAAGCACGGGCGGCGTCACAGAATATATTGATGCACTCTTTCCGCATGTTTTGCACGTCTTTAATGTTTTAGAAGGGAAGAAACACGATTAACAACAACCGATGGCATTGCCTATTGTAGATACATTTGGTCGCAAACACACTTATCTGCGCATTTCGCTGACGGATAAGTGCAACCTTCGTTGTACCTATTGTATGCCGCAAGAGGATATGCAGTTTATGCCGTCCAAATGGCTGATGCAGGCCGATGAGATCTCTTATCTGGCGGGTTTGTTTGTGGAAATGGGTGTTGAAAAAATCCGGCTTACCGGTGGTGAGCCGCTGGTCCGCAAGGATGCCGGTGAAATCATTTCCGATCTGGGTAAGCTCCCTGCGTCACTCACGCTGACTACAAATGCCGTTTATATAGATCAGTTCATACCGGAATTGAAAGTGGCCGGGGTAACATCATTGAATGTCAGCCTGGATACGCTGCGAGAAGAGCGATTCCGGGCCATTACCAAGCGTGATCATTTTGGCAAAACACTGGATCACATACGCATGCTCCTGAATGAAGGCTTTGTGGTGAAATTGAATATGGTGGTGATGCGGGGAACGAATGATGATGAGGTCAATGATTTTGTGCGAATGACGCTCACGGAGCCTAACCTTCACGTCCGTTTCATCGAATTCATGCCTTTCAAGGGCAATCAATGGGATTTGTCCAAAATCGTTTCCTACGCTGATCTGCTTGCAACTGTTGGTCAGGAGTTTGAATTTCAGCCTGTCGCCGGTGAGCTGCATGACACCGCCCGGCGATTTCAGGTAAATGGCGGCGCCGGTACTTTCGGGATCATCGGTACCGTCACTCATCCTTTTTGCGAAGGCTGTAACCGGATTCGCCTCACTGCCGACGGGAAGCTCAAAAACTGCCTTTTTGATACATCCGAAGTCGATCTTCTTACTCCATTGCGCAAGGGCGACGATGTTCGCCCGCTCATTTACGCGCATTTTCAGAAAAAGCACTTCGCCCACGGCGGCCACGCCAGCTTCTCCGAGCAAAAAGCCAAGTCGGAATATGAGCAGAATCGGGAGATGATTGCGATTGGGGGTTAACACCGCTTAACCTCCTATTTTACCGTCCAAACTTTGTATGCAACAATGGCCTGAACGGTTACCTCATTGGTTCGAAATTAAATTCAGTTTACCAATCAGTTAACCTTCAAGAGCCATGACCAACATCTTAAAAACCACAGTTGCCGCTGCATTCGCGTTATTTACAGTAGCTGCACAGTTGCAAGCCGATCCGATTGTTTCACCGAAAGTGGAATGCAAAAACAACACCTGCGAGAAGTTCCGCGTGGGTATGTACCGCGTGCGCGACACGATGTCGATGAATGTGATGATGGAAAAAGAGAAAGGGGAAAAGGTGGCGATTCGTCTTCTCGACAGCAAGGGAGCGCTGCTCCATGAGGAATTCGTGCCTAAGTATATCACGAAAACCGGCCGGAAAATAAAGTTCGATGAAATGAATGACGGTGTTTACACGCTCGAAATTTCCAATGACCACGAGAAAATCGTTAAGAGCATTTATCTGTCTACCAAAGAAGTACGCGAAGTAAGCCGCACACTTCTGGGAGTGAACTAATTCAATTTGCCCTATTTGATGCGTTACAGGATGCCGCCGCAGCGTTCCTGTAACGCTTTTTTATGCCGTTAACTTTGCGGCGCGACCTCCGCCTCGGCGGGCCGTGGGAGCAATTCCGTGAAAAGCAGATCGTAGATGATTTTACCCCAAATAATGATACAAGGCACCGCTTTGACTACATAAGGCCAGAAATACTCATTGCGGATAAACGGGGGAAATAGGTCGGTGGGAGACAATGTGGTAAAGATAAATGTCAGCACGAGCAGCACGTGGTTGAGCCTCGTCGGTGCCTGCAAGTAGTACCATACCGCCACACCGGCAATGGCAATGATAAATGTCGGCGATTCGGCGCGGTGGTTGAAAATCACCACCCATACCAGCACCGAGGCCAGCATTAATGCCCGGAAAACAAAATTGCCATACGATTTGATTTTAAGCAGCGGCAGACAGAAGAGCGCCATTCCGACCAGATTGACGTAGGCTTTGTTCACGTCCAGTGAGAACCAGATTTTCAGCCAGCCGATTACGGAAAGGCCGTCGGAAAAGTCGCGGTCGGCAGCGAGGAGTTTCCACCAGGTTTTGTACAGTACCACAAATTGCTCGGGCGTCACGGCTACGATCGGTAGTATGGTGAGCAAAATCACCCACGCGGCAGTCGTGTAAGCCAGTTTGAGCTTATTGGGGTAGAGCAGGTACAATGCCAGTGCAACAATGCCGAACAGTTTGATAAAGATCGTAGAAACGATGCACAGCGAGGCCATCCAGTACTTGTCCCTTTCCAGGAAACCAAAACCAAACAGTAGCAAACCGGCGATCAGGGCGTTACTCTGCTCGTTTTGGGTGGCGGTGAGGAGTTCTACCAGCATAAAAGAGACCATAAGCCCCTTGGTCCGTAAATCGATTCTTGGAAGAAAATAAACCGAGAAGAAGAGCACCGCCACATTGATCAGGTTCCAGAAAAACAGGCCGACGAACGTGGGCATAATGGAAAGTATGCCAAAAACGAGCGCGAATGCCGGGCTGTACTTGAACAAGTCCCAATGCTCGTCGACATGCCACCGATACAGGTTTTTTCCTTCGATCAAATGAAAGAAGGACTGCTTGAAAATGACGTAGTTATTGTAGGTAGTGTAGAGTTGCGGCTGGTTGGCAAAGGTTTTCGGGTGGGAGAATACCGATTGAAGCGTAGCGAAGGCGGCAATGGCCAGTACGATAAAGAGGAGTGATCGTTTGCTGATCACCAGGCGGTTAAAAGCATTCATAAACTGAATAATCCCTAGCATTGATTTTTCGTCAAAACTAGGGATTAATTCATAGCCGCCATCAATTTTTCTGGTATCCCATCGCTTTCAGCCAGCCTTCCATGGCGGCTGGCCAACCACCGAGTGATCCTTTACCTTCGGTGCGCATGCCGTAGCCATGCCCGCCTTTCGGGTACAAATGCATTTCGGCAGGGATCTTCTTCTTTTTCAGCGCCAGGTAATATTCGATGCTGTTCTCGACGGGCACGCCTGTATCGTCCATAGCGTGAACGAGGAACGCGGGCGGTGTCTGATCAGACACCTGCATTTCGTTGGAGTAGTATTTGATCAGCTCGTCCGATTTTTCAGGTCCGAGCAGGTTGTCGCGGGAGCCGCCGTGTGCGAGGGCAGGCGTCAGCGAGATCACCGGATAAATGAGTATGGAGAAATTCGGTTTACCATCCGCGGAGGCTTTTTCACCCATATTATAATGTGTCGAAATCGTGGCAGCCAGGTGGCCTCCTGCCGAGAAACCCATGACGCCGATCTTGTTCACATCGATGTCCCATTTGACCGCATTCTGCCGGATCAGTTTCATGCCTTGCATAGCATCCATCAATGGTACTTCATGCTGGTGCGCCATCGCTTTTTCGTTGGGTAGACGGTATTTCAGTACAAATGCCGAAATGCCGCGTTCATTGAACCATTTGGCAAAATCACTGCCTTCGTGGGAGGCCGCCAGTATGCCGTAACCGCCGCCCGGACAGATCATCACCGCGGCCCCGGTTGCTTTCTCTTTCGGTGCAATGTAAGCGGTAATCGTAGGAACAGTTACCCCGCTGATGCGCAGGATTCCCTGTGCGTCGGTGACGGATTTCTCTTCCACATCACTCTTTTTAAAATTGGGGACTTTGCCTTCCGGCCAAAGGTTGATGGTTTCTGTTTGCGCCATAGATGGAACTGATAATGCGAGCAGGCTCAAAACGGTAAGGATACGAGCTGTTTTTTTCATTGATTTTCCGTTGCTTTTCATCGAAAAGACGCCTTTACAGGCAATATACCCTCAAATTGCCGGTAACCATCTTTTTACTTCCGCGTCAAGCCGGGCCGGATCATCCGCTGTTACATTGATCAGTTGAAAGTGGTTGTTTTCAGTCAGGCATTTCCAGCGCCAGTCGAGCTGGCTGATGGTTGCATATTGTCCGCTGGACAGCCACCACGCAGTAAGCAATTCGTCATCCCCTTTTTTCAAACTACCCACATACACGACCGTACCCGCGACCTGCTTCTTTGAAATGCGGCTCAAATGATAGCCCGACCCGACCCAGCATGTTACCGGGCTGTGTTCCGAGGAGTAGAATGCTGGAATTGGCTTAATGTAAACCAGTGCCTGGTCATTCTTAAACTGGGTGACGCCACTTTCGAGCTGTTGCATTGCGTAGCCTTCGCGGCTTGCGATTTTGGTGGCTGATCTGATATTTATGACTGGTTTTTGAAAACAAAAGAATGCACAGGCCGCTAACAATGCCAAATGACCCGGTATCAGCAACTGCGAGCGGTTTTTATCGATTGAACGCTTTGTAGCAACCGGTTCGCACAAGCGCTGATGCGCATGCCGGACAATGAAGATTAATGGAGCTGCAACATAAACCAGCAGACACACGATGCCCGTAACGTCATGCAGGGCGTTGTCGGGTGTAATGTGCAATGCTACGAGCAAGATAATACGCATAAGGTTTCCGATGGTGTTTAATGCAAATGCGACAAGCATGAGCATTACCTGATACCGGAAGGAAAGCGATTGCTGGTGCCGTATGCGGAAGTGAGCCATGAGGAAAACAGCTGAAAGCAGTGCAAACCCCGTCATTTGCAGTCCCATGCAAGCGGGATCGACGGTGAACTCGGCGCCGTTGAGCTGAATGCTGTTTCCTTCCACCACGACCGGGAACTGTGCCGCCCTCAAAACCCAGCCGGCCCAGGCGGAAATTTGCAGTCGGATCGGAAAGGTGAATACCTCCGAAACGTATTTGAAAATGGGGGAAATGATGATCAGTACCATGAAGAATTGCCCATTCAGTTTTCCCAGGAGACTTTCAACAGCGAAAAGCAATGCGAGCACCAATAGCAGAAAACGCCACGAAGTTTCCTGCCGGAAGCAGCATATCAAAAGTATTACGGCAACCGCAGGTGCAAGCCGCCAGCTTTTTTCGGCTGGCGGATAGCTACGCAGCAGCAAGGGAATGAGCACAATGCCCATCCAGAACGTCGCATCGCCATGGATATAACCATGCATAAAGAAGATGCTGGAAATCCCCAGGTAGGCTGCCGGGATAGCGGCTAACGCATATTGCCTAGCGGACATAATGGCGAAATGTAAAATAGCCGACAATTGTGCAGAACAGGATGATGAGCAGCCATTCGTGGGGCTCCGGCACGGCTCCGGCGGTTTTCAGGGTCGCATTGTCGAGGCTGTTATTGCTTTTCCGGATGTCGAAGCGGTCGTAGTCCTGCTGGGTTTCAAGCACGATCATGCTTGAAACGGGCGTCACAATATGCGCAGTTTCAGCCTCTCTGATAAGTTTTGCATTAAAAATCGAATCGGTTTGGAAGGAACGGTCGAGGAAGCGGCCGCCTAGCTGTTTCATGATATGGTTATAGGCAAAAAGCCTGAGCAAATGGTCGGGTGCCTTGCCGTATGCCTGGCCATTGGTTTCGCGGATCTGCATGCCGGATCGTTCAATCGCAACAACGGACGAATCCGCTTCGGGATCCGTAGGAAATTGGTCTTGCGAAATCATTTGCCGCAGTGTTTTCCAATCGGTTTGTTCGGAGCGGATTATGCTCAGTTCTTCGAGTGATTGAATGTAAAAGGAAGCCTCTTCGCCGACAATAAAGGTGCGCAGGCCACGGGGAGCATGTTCGCTCAGTTTTTTGGAAAATGGTGTATTCGCCAGGTCGTGCAATGTAGGGGACACGACGGAAGATTTGGTGATCAGCAATGCATTCTCCGGATTGGGAATATCTTGTACGGGAAACAGGGAAAAATTGAGTCGGGATAGAGCCTCAAACTGCTCGTCTTTATTCGCTTCGGTGAGTCTGAGAAGTCTTTCATTGGCAACAAAAACGGGATGATTTTTTAGTAACGACCACAATGTGTCCAGCTCGTTCTTACTCCATGCCTGGTTTACATCGAGGTAATAAGCTTCTGCATTGAATTTTTCAGGTGTTTTGTTAAGCGGCTCTACCGTGTAGGTTTTCCCGTTAAATGCGAAACTTTCCCTCGCAACGGGCGCGATCTCAAAACCGGCGCGCCACCGCGACTGGTATTTTCCTTGATACATGACAACGCCCGGAGAAGCGGTGGTCGGGTCGAAGGGAAGGCGCAGCGCACGTGCCTCCTTCGGATAGTCAAGCCTCACGGTTTCCGTGGCTTCTTCGGTACCCGGCCCTTTGAACCAGATATTTTCATAAATCAGCTCCTTCCCGTCAACTTTCAGTGGAGTAGTTATGCCGAGTTTGAATTTACGGTTCTCTTCAATTGTGCATGGGAAAACCTTTACCTTCACCATATTACCTTCCTGCCAGTGCACGATCGATGGGTCGCGTGATTCCACGCCGACTATCGTTTTGTAGGCGGAATCGGCCTTGCTTTGTGAAGCGAGCAAACTTTTCTCCTCTATACCATTGATCCACAACGAAAGGGAGCTAACTACTGAACCTTCCGGGAGGGAAAATGTGTACAGGGCTTCTTCCTGGTCGAATAAAGAGCCGGAACGATTGGCTATGCTGATCGTCTTTTCTGTATAGGCGAGTCTTATGTGCGGATAAATGCGCGCTTGCGTGAGCACATTGGCCGTGCGCAGCTCACTACCCGACCACAGCCGTTCCTGGGTTTCATGGCGGGTGTCGTAAAGTACATTCAGAATGTTAACCCGTTCCGCGTTCCCCAAATCGAGATTTTGAGTAAACAAAGAGGCTATTACGACAAGGGGATCATGTCTTACCAGAATATCGGTAGCGGGCCGCATTGAAAACAGGGTGGTCGGAGCGGTTTGGTAAACCATTTTGCCCATTATTACCTTGCGGGTGATCCAGTCGTCTTCCAATTGCCGGGCAAGGACGATCCAGTCAGGAAGGCTGCCGGTTAGTCGTGTGCCTACGGCATTAGCCTGGTGTTGAAGTGAGGTGCTGACCTGATGCCAGCGCACTGAGAAATAAACGGCAATAGCTATGGGTATCATGATGCCGGTTAGTATTGCCGGCTTGAATGCCTGCCATCGGTGGCGAATTATACGCAGATAGCTGATCGCAAGTAGCAGCGGAACAAAGCAGTGTATGGATATTCCCAGCAGGAGCAAAGCAGGTATGCCCAGCACATTGTAAGGGGTGAGGATGAAGGCATAATACCCCCAAATTACCGTGGAACAGCCCATTAATGCAAAAAGCACCGATCTGAGCCAGCGAGGCAGGTATGCTTCCCAGGGGAACAGGATAGCCGATGCCCCTGCCATGACGATGGCGAACATCAGCCAGGTTGCCGACGGGCTGAAAATGGGCATAACCCGGTTTAAGGCAAAGCAGCTAACGAGCCACACATATCCCAGCAGGAGGCGGTGGTGCAGGTATTCGAGGCGTTGTTTTTTCCAAAACCAGCGCAGTTTCCCGGCATTCATCAGCCAAATTGAATAGAGCACGGCCACACTCCATGGAATGATAAAGGCCCCATCCAGCAAGGAGTCTACGACCGTATAATAGAAGATCAGGAAGTTCAGCAGCAGGCAGCCCAGCCCAATGCCGTAGTCAGGATCATAGCGGCGGATACCTTGTGTTCCGGTATTGCCGGTCGTTTCGGGCAGGTTCGGTTGCTCCGAGTTATGTACTGTAAATTGTTCCATTATTTCGATATTTAAAAGTACTTTGTATTTCAAAGTAAATTTAGAAAATCGATATAGGCAACACTTGCAGCGCCGCTAATTAACAATCTCTTGAAATTGGTTATTTAACGGTACCCACGGATCCGTTTTACGGTTTCGGCGGATTGATCATAATGTGCGCCCTGTGCGTTCCCGGGTCCATGATCCAAGGCATACCGGGCACATCAGGTTTCAGTGGCAGGCCTGTACTTTCCGCTGTTGCAAATGGAATGTAAACCACATATCGCAGATACCCGTTTTTGAGCGCGCCGGTGGCGGGGTCGTAGTTGTCCTTGGAGCCTGATAAAACGTATAGTGTGGAGGATTGTTTCGGCATTTTCAATTTGCCTTCCTTCACCTCCTTTTCGCGGATATCGAAAATCTCTTTCTGGTTCTTACCTTCTTTCGCCAGCACGCGTCCCCGCTCCATAAATGCATCGAGCTCGGCGAGGTAGCAGGATACGCTGATATCTTCTTTTTTGGGATCGTCGGCCAGGCAGACGAAGTCGTTACTGCCCTCACACAGGATTTTGAATGTGCCGTCGGGCGCGTATCCGTACACTTTTGCCCCAGCCTGCTTATCCGACGGCGCGGCCATAACGGCCGTCTTGATCTGCACGTCGGCGGGAAGGATGTTTTGAGCGGAAATTTCAGTGGCGACGCACAGCGCCAGGCAGGAAAAAAAAGTCGTTTTCATGATAGTAAATATAAGTAGGTGGTCCCTTATACACGTAATTAAAATTATTATTGTAAAAATGACACGTTTAGGCTTTGGGTCAGCTAATGCTTTCTGATTCAAGGCCGAAAAGCGCTCGATTTACCTATGAACTTCAAAAAATCGCTTTTCCTCTTTCCAGCCGGTTGTTTGCTGGCTGGTCTGCTGGTCGCCTCTTATCAGCGTTCGAACCCCAGTACGATTGACGCCGCTTCGGCCGACACGCTTTACAAAGATCTGACGGATGCGCAAAAGCGGTCGTCGAAATATGCAGTAGCCGGTCTGACGACCCCCAACGGCCTGGAAGCAACCCTTTTCACATCGGAACCGACGATCACCAACCCGACGAATATCGATGTAGACCATTTGGGGAGAGTCTGGGTTTGTGAGGCGTATAACTATCGCCCGGCAATCAACGGCAACCCGACAAAAAATGAAGGGGACCGCATCGTGGTGCTGGAAGATACCAATGGCGACGGCAAGTCCGATAAATCCACGGTCTTTTATCAGGGCGCGGAAATCAATGCACCGCTGGGTATTTGGGTGATGGGAAACAAGGTAATTGTATCTCAAAGCCCGTACGTATGGCTCTTCACCGATGAGGATGGCGACTTGAAAGCCGATACGAAAGAGGTCATTTTTGAAGGCATCGGCGGTGACCAACACGACCATGGTATGCACGCGTTCGTATTCGGGCCGGATGGTAAGTTGTATTTCAATTTCGGGAATGAAGGCGACCACCTGCTCGACGGCAAGGGTAATCCTGTGGTGGGTAAAGACGGCAAGCCGATCGATTTTTCAAAGTTGAAGCAAGGAATGGTTTTCCGTTGTGATCCTGATTTTACCAATATTGAAGTGCTCGGGAATAACTTCCGTAACAATTTCGAAGTGGCGGTGGACAGCTACGGTACCATGTGGCAGTCGGATAACGACGACGACGGTAATAAAGGTGTACGCATCAACTACGTAATGCAGTACGGTAATTACGGTTATACCGACGAAATGACGGGTGCCGGCTGGCGCGCGAACCGTACCAATATGGAAGACTCGATTCCATACCGTCACTGGCATTTGAATGACCCAGGCGTAGTACCCAATCTGCTGCAAACCGGTTCAGGTTCGCCGACGGGTATGGTCGTTTATGAGGGAAAACTACTTCCAAAGGAATTCTGGGGTCAAATGATCCACTGCGAGCCCGGCCATAATGTGGTTCGTTCATACCCTGTTGAAAAGGCGGGAGCGGGCTATTCTGCCCAAATAGTGAACATTGTGGACGGCAAGCGTGACCAATGGTTCCGTCCGTCGGATGTTTGCGTAGCGCCTGATGGCTCGCTGCTCGTTGCCGACTGGTACGATCCGGGCGTAGGAGGTCACCAGGCAGGAGACCAGGGCAAAGGGCGCATTTACCGCATTGCGCCATTAAATACGCCTTACCGCATTCCGAAATCGGATTTTACAACAGTGGCGGGGGCCGTGGAGGCATTGCAAAGTCCTAATCTCTCGATTCGCTACCACGCGTGGACAGCATTAAACGGAATGGGTGCAAAGGCGGCACCTGCGCTCGAAAAACTCTTTGCGAACAAAAATGCCGAGCCTCGCATGCGGGCGCGGGCGCTGTGGTTGCTTAGTAAATGGCCATTTACTGCTAAGAAAACCGTAGACCTGGCTATTAGGGATGCGAATGCAGATATTCGCATTGCGGGCCTTCGCGCGGCTTCCGAATCGAAGCACCTGGATGCGCTTCCATATATCAAAATACTGGTTAAAGACGCCGACGCACAGGTACGCCGCGAATGTGCATTGCTTTTGCATCATAATCCATCACCCGAAGCTCCCGCATTGTGGGCGTCGCTCGCACAGCAGTACGACGGAAAAGACCGGTGGTACCTGGAAGCATTGGGTATTGGTGCCGACGCACAATGGGACTCGTTTTTCAAAGCGTGGCTGGGCAAAGCGGGAGCCAACCCAATCGCCACACAGGCGGGTAAGGATATTGTATGGCGTTCGCGCGGGAAGGAATCTGTTCAGTTGCTGGCTTCATTGGCCGGTGACCCAACGATCGATTTGAAAAGCCGACTACGCTATTTCCGGGCATTCGACTTCAATTCGGCGGGTCGGGAAAAGTCGATGGCATTGCTGAAACTCACGAATGGGACCGGTAAGGATCAGGATAAGGTGAATGAACTGGTAATGCGCCACCTCGACCCGGCATTTGTAAAACAGACACCGGAGGCGATGGCCGCATTGAAGAAAATGCTCGACGCGACTTACGGTACACAAGCCTACCTCGAACTCGTTGCCAAATATGAGCTTTCGTCCGAGAACCAGCGGCTTCTTTCGATGGCTTTGGAGCAATCGGCCAGCCGCAACGGGTCCCTCGCAGCTTCGCAACTGATCAAACAAGGTGGTGCATCATTGGTTTGGAATGTGGTAAAAGGATCTGATAAAAGCAAAAGCGCCAGCGCATTGACCTCCTTGAAATCGGTAGGCAGTAAGGACGCGCTGGAAATCCTGAAAACCGTTGCTACCGACAATGGCTATCCGGAAGATCTGCGCACGATCGCAGCCAAGTCATTGGGAGGAACCATGAGCGGCGAAGATCAGGTGCTGGTATTATTAAAAGAAGGAAAGCTGACCGGAGAAGCGAAAACGGCTGCCGTACAGGGTCTTAACGGCGCCTGGCGGAAGTCCGTAAAACTGGAAGCCGCCAAATACCTGGATGGCCCGGCCGTAGCCGCCAGGAAACACCCGGAAGTGAAAGAACTGGTAACGATGAAAGGCGACCTCACCAAAGGAAAACAAGTATTCACATCCTACTGCTCGGTATGCCACCAGGTAAATGGCGAAGGGATGGATTTCGGACCGAAACTATCGGAAATAGGAAGCAAGCTGCCGAAGGAAGCACAATATGCGGCTATTTTCGACCCAAGCGCTGGTATTGGCTTCGGATACGAAGGTTTTGAAGTGACTTTGAAAGACGGCACCGCCGTATCCGGCATTGTTTCCAGCAAAACCGAAACCGACCTGATTCTGAAATTCCCGGGCGGTTCGACGCAGGAATATAAAATGTCACAAGTGAAATCCATTAAGCAGCTCAAAGATTCGATGATGCCGTCCGGCTTGCAGGATGCGATGAGTACGGAGGAGCTGGTGAGTTTGGTGGATTATCTGAGTAATTTGAAGAAGAAATAATGGGGCTGACTAAAAAGGCCCGAGTCAATTTGGCTGTAAATAGGCTTTTTGGATTTTTGAGACTGATAGAAGCCTGGTTAAATTAACAAGGGGTCA
>NZ_PYAS01000012.1 GCF_003014695.1 Dyadobacter jiangsuensis
TGACCCCTTGTTAATTTAACCAGGCTTCTATCAGTCTCAAAAATCCAAAAAGCCTATTTACAGCCAAATTGACTCGGGCCTTTTTAGTCAGCCCCACTTCGCTCAGGCTGACAATATCATTTTACAATATTTTACGCCTTAGTCGCGACGTCCCATTAGCAAGCTCACATAGTAGAGTAAAGTTGCCAATGAACCAATTGCCGCTACGAGGTAAGTACGTGCTGCCCATTTCAATGCATCGGCAGACATAATGTACTCGCGTTCGTTCACAATGCGGTTTTTCTGGATCCAGGCCAATGCACGGTTACTGGCGTCGTATTCAACGGGCAATGTAATAAAGCTGAACAATGTAGTCACAGCAAACAATGCCACGCCGATCGTCAGAGGAATCACAGTGGTGTTAATCAAAAGCACGCCAATGAAAATGATCCATTGCATATACTGCGACGCTACGCTCAGGAACGGTACCATTTGCGAGCGGAATTGCAGCCAGCTGTAAGCGGTAGCGTGTTGCACCGCGTGCCCGCATTCGTGGGAAGCCACAGCCGCAGCAGCTACGCTACGTCCGTAATATACATCGGGACTCAGGTTGACTGTCTTATCCTGTGGATTGTAGTGGTCGGTCAGACGGCCTTCCACGGACACCACTCTTACGTCGTAAATGCCGCTTTCCCGGAGCATTGTTTCAGCGATTTCCTTACCGCTCATGCCGTTGCTCAATCCTACCTGTGAATATTCTTCAAACTTGCTCTTCAAGCGCCATTGTACGTAAAAGCTGACGCCCATTACGATCAAAGCAATCAAAATTCCCATAGTTATTGCTATTTATATCCTTGTTTTATCTTTTCGATTAGCGCGGTAGTCGAATAGCCTTGTACCAAAGCGATCGTTTTTACCTCACCTCCTCTACCCAAAACAAAATCCGCGCCAGCAATGTTCTCGATCGTATAATCGTCGCCTTTGACCAAAATGTCAGGTTTTACGGCCTCGATCAACTGACTAGGCGTCGGTTCGTCGAACAAAATGACAGCATCGATGAACGATAGTGCTGCCATCAAACGAGCTCTTGCGTACTCATTGACGACCGGCCTCAATGGTCCTTTCAGGCGGCTTACCGACGCATCGGTGTTCAGGCCGAGTACCATTCTGTCGCCTAATGCGCGTGCTTTTTCTAGGTAGTCGATGTGCCCTAAATGCACAATATCGAAACATCCGTTGGTGAAAACAACTTTTTGCCCGGCGCGTTGCCATGCTTCTACCGTCGGGATTGCTTCTTCTAGTCTCAGGATTTTGCTTTCTGTCAAATTCATTGTAAAAGACAATATGGATTTAAGAAATGGAATAACGTAACATACTCCATTTCCATTTTTCAGGACTATTAAAGTTACAATTAGTTTGCCGCAGATACCTGCTCGGGCTCCTCGACTTTGTTTTTGTTCGCGATCAGCACATACAAAAATGCCAATGCGCCGATGATCAGCATGAACAGCATTTGTGCGCCATGGATGAATGTGGCGAGGGTAATGCCGTCATTCTGCGAAAGTCCGTAAAGTACCATCACGTTACCCACAAGCAGGTGGTAAGCACCGATACCGCCTTGAGTAGGAGCCGTCATACCGATCGCGCCTACTACGAGCAATGTGAGGCCGGCCAGCGGGCCGAGATGGGAAGTTTCGGGAATACAGAAGAAAAGTACGTAGGAAACCAGGTAATACAGCACCCAGATTAGGATGGTGCTGAAAATGAAAAGGCCGGGACTGCGCAGCTTGCGCACGCTCAGAAGTCCTTCGAGCATGCCCTGTGCAAAGCCGATGATCTTGGCGATGATCGCATTCTGCTGCAATTTGTTACGCAGCGAAGCATTTTTGAAGATTACAATGCTGACGACAGCGACGGCGAGCAGCCCGACGATGAGAATGCTCAGCAACATGCCGGTGCCAGATCCGCCGCCCTGGCTTCCGCCAATTTTGCTTTGGAAAAAATCAGTGAAGAAAGTGCTGAGACGATCGAATTCGAGGATGAAGTTCAAGCCAATCATCAGCACCAATATAATAACATCGAAAATCCGCTCAGCCACCACGGTACCGAAGCTGAGGCTTACGGGAATGCGTTCCAGGCGGTAAAGTGTCCCGCAACGCGTTACTTCGCCCATGCGGGGCACGATGTAGTTGGCAAAATAACCTGTCAGTACCGACATCGTACTGTTTACGATGCCCGGTTTGTGGTCCAGCGGCTCGATGAGCATTCCCCAGCGCCATGCACGCACCATGTGCGCGAGCAGGAGGCAAAAGCATGATACGGCGATCCACCGCCAGTCGGACTGGGCAAAACGGTCGAGCATTTCATTCAGGTTGATGTCTTTGAACACAAACCAGAGCAGACCGCCTGCCAGGACAAGCGATATCGTGTAACGCAGTATATTTTTCATGCTATGCTAATTGCTGTATCGTGTAGGGAATGCCGGAGGTTAGCCTACCAAATGATTGTTGTGATCTGGAAAAACCACCATCGGCTTGAACGTCTTGGCCTCTTCCTGGCTCATGCTGCCGTACGCGATGATGATGATGATGTCGCCGATCTGCACCCTGCGTGCTGCCGCGCCGTTGAGGCAAATCATGCCCGAACCCCTCTCGCCTTTGATAACATATGTGACAAAACGCTCGCCATTGTTATTGTTCACAATGTGAACCTGTTCATTTTCTATGAGTCCCGCTGCGTCGATCAGATCCTCGTCGATCGTGATGCTGCCAACGTAGTTCAATTCCGCCTGAGTCACCTTAACCCGGTGAATCTTCGATTTCATTACTGTGATTTGCATTACCCGGTGGTATTGGTCTAATTGAAATGCATTACCCCGCAAAGTTACAGGAATAATACCCAGCCATCAAAACATCGTCGCAGGTGGGACGGTTCCCGCGCGTACACGTGAGGAAATTATCTGCCTAAATAGCCTGAAATGCAGACAAACAACGTATTTCAACTAATAATTGAAATGGGCTTCTACATGATGTTTCGTAAATACATTATTATATTTAAGCGGGATTTTATAGTATTCGATCTTTAATAAGAACTTATTCCTTTCATCTATATTAATCTACTTTATTTTTTCATTACCAAAACCGATGAGTACAGAAAACAAACCGAAAGACGTTAATCGCCGGGACTTTATCCAGAAGACCTCCGCGGCGGCCATTGGAAGTTTCTTTATAGTACCCCGCCACGTGCTGGGGAAAGGATATAAAGCCCCCAGCGACAAGCTGAATATCGCCGGTGTCGGTGTGGGTGGTAAAGGTTTTTCAGATACCAACAATGCGTGGAACAAAGGCGCCGAGAACCTGGTGGCACTTTGCGACGTGGATTGGGGCCAGCCGCAAGTGAAAAAGAATTTCGAGCTGCACCCTGACGCGAAGAAGTACAAAGACTTCCGCAAGATGTTCGACGAAATGGATAAGAGCATCGATGCCGTAACCGTTTCGACGGCCGACCACATGCACGCGATCATCGCCATGGCGGCTATGCAGCGCGGTAAACACGTGTATGTGCAGAAACCCCTTACCCACGATATTTACGAGGCACGTATGCTCACCGAAGCTGCGCGCAAATACAAAGTGGTAACCCAAATGGGTAACCAGGGTGCTTCCAACCCCGCGCAGACTCAAATGAAGGAATGGTTTAACAAAGGCCTCATCGGTAACGTCCACGAGGCGCACGTCTGGACCAACCGTCCCGTGTGGCCGCAGGGTATTCCTGTGCCGACCGGCAAGCATGAAGTGCCTGCGGACATCGACTGGGAACTGTGGGTTGGCTGTGCCGACTGGGTGGATTACAACCCGGCATGGCACCCGTTCAAATGGAGAGGCTGGTGGAACTTCGGTACCGGCGCATTGGGCGACATGGGTTGCCACCTGATCGACCCGGCGTTCCGTACGCTCGGCCTCGGCTATCCTACGGAAGTTGAATGCTCGGTAGGCCAGGTGTTCATCAAAGACTGGACGGCTGAATATATTCCGGAAGGCTGCCCGCCGTCATCACGTGTTCAATTGAAGTTCCCTGCGAACAAAATCAATAAATCGGAAGTGACTTTGACATGGCATGACGGTGGTCTTCGCCCGTTCCACCCGGATCTGATCCCTGCCAACGATCCACTGGGAGAGCCGGACAGCAGCAATGGCGTGCTTTTGATTGGTGAAAAAGGGGTAATGACCTGCGGAACTTACGGTATCGCACCGAAAGTGTACCTCAAAGACGGTACCAAGCTCGAATACAAGCAAGGTGATTTCGGTAACAAATACACGCCAATGCCGGAATTCGGCCACCACGTGTCGTGGAGCGATGCTTGTAAAGCTGGTTTCAACAGCAAGGAGCACAAGGCGCTTACTTCTTCATTCGACTATGCAGGTCCTTTGACAGAGACTGTGATCATGGGTAACCTCGGTATCCGCAGCTACAACCTCCGCACCGCGAAGGCCGACGGCAAAGGTTTCGACTACCCGGGCCGCAAGAAACTCTTGTGGGATGGCAAGAATATGAAAATTACCAACTTCGACGAAGCGAACCAGTTCGTACAACGCAAGTACCGCGGCGACTGGAAATTGGCATAAAAACAAAAAGAAGGCTCCGAAAGGGGCCTTCTTTTTGTTTTAACGTTGGCGAGTAAATCAGAATATGATATTGTCGATCAGTCTAACCGGGCCGAGGAAAGCCGCTACACAAATCGCATTGGAGCCCGCAAGGCCTATTTTTTCAATAGGGAGCAGGGTTTTAAGATTAATGACTTCAAAATAGTCGAGCGTAAGTTCTCTGATCTTCTCAAATTCACTTTTTGCCCAGCCGATTACGTCGCTTACCTGCTTGCCCGCACGCAGGTCTTCGCCCGCACCCGCGAGGATGCGATATATATGCGGCGCGATCGCGCGCTCGGCCGCGTTCAGGCGCGTGTTACGCGAGGACATTGCCAGCCCGTCCGTTTCGCGAACGGTAGGGCATATGATCAGTTCCAATCCGAATGCGAGGTCATTGACCAACTGGCGCACTACCGACACCTGTTGCAGGTCCTTTTGCCCGAAATAGGCGCGGTGAGGCTTTACAATATTGAACAGCTTCGAAACCACAATGCCGACGCCATTGAAATGCCCAGGGCGAGAAGCGCCTTCCATGACAGTTTCCAATGCACCAAAGTTCATTTTGAGCACGGGCTGTTCGGGATACATTTCTTCCACCGACGGCGCGAATACCGCAGAGCAGCCCGCATTTTCGAGCATGATACTGTCGGCTTCGAACGTTCTCGGGTATTTGGCCAGGTCCTCGGGGTTGTTGAACTGCGTGGGGTTCACAAATACGCTGCAAACGACGATATCCGTATCCTTTTTGGCGGCTTCGATCAGCGAAATGTGGCCTTTATGAAGGGCTCCCATGGTGGGCACGAGGCCGATGGTTTTTTGCTGTAAAACTTGCTGATCCAGGTATTGGCGGAGGCTTTTGACCGAAGTGAATACTTCCATGTAAAATTCGAAAACTGAGGGAGTAACCTGCGGGCTACGATTGCTTTTTCAAGATAGTAGAAACCGTAAAGCAGATTATGGAAACATCAGGACAGGGAAATCCCAAACTGGGCGCAATATGACAATTAGTTTGGAATATCTTTTGAAATTGCCATTTTTTTTGTATAATTTTGCAAAACTTTTTTTCACAAACTGCTAAAAGATCTATGGAGAAACTACGAATTTTGTATGTAGCCAGTGAAATCAATCCCTTCCTCCAAACAACCGATGTTGCCGATTACGTTAGAAAACTTCCTCAGGCAATGCAGGAAAAAGGGGCAGAAATCAGGATACTCGTTCCGCGTTTCGGGTTGATCAACGAACGCAAAAACAGGCTTCATGAAGTAGTTCGACTGTCAGGAATCAATATTACCGTAGGAGATGAAGAAAAGCCGCTAATCATTAAAGTAGCTTCGATTCCCAATGCGAAGTTGCAGGTCTATTTTATAGATAACGACGATTACTTCCATCGCAAATCCGTTTTCTTCGATAAGGAAAACAACTTCTTCGATGACAACGACGAACGTGCGATCTTCTTTTGCAAGGGTGTTTTGGAAACAGTTAAAAAACTGGGATGGGCCCCGGATGTGGTGCACTGTAATGACTGGATGACGGCTCTGATTCCACTGTACCTTAAAACCACTTACCGTAACGATCCGATGTTTAAGGATACGAAAAGTGTGTTTACCGTACACAACAATGCATTTGACTACAAGTTTGATGCGGATTTGCAGAGCAAAGCCAAAGCTATGGACGTGAGTGACGAGGCGCTGGCGCATTTGCATTCTGCCGATTTCGAAGGTTTTGTCAAAATCGGATGTGCTTATGCCGATGCGGTGCTGAAAGCCGAAGAGCATTGCAGCGCGAGTCTCAACGAAATTTTCAACAATGCACCGAAACGTGTGCAGCTCGACGAGCAGGATGAGAATTTCTCTGAGTCGTATTACAATCTCTACAACGATCTGGTAAGCTAACAGATAGATTTCACAGGGCAGAAAAGCCGGCGATTCTCGGAGTCGCCGGCTTTTTTGTGTTTTTCAGGAATGTTTCGTGTGTTCGAGCACTGTCCATAAATTGGATATTTTTTAGTATTTAATTAAAAATTAGCTTGCTAACGACCGCTGTTTGCCATTTATTTGCCCCGTCTAGGACATACACAAAAATTAAAATATTTTAAGAATATGTGCGGAATTGTGGCTTATGTTGGAAACAGGGAGGCATATCCTTTGATTTTAAAAGGACTGAAACGTCTGGAATATCGTGGCTATGACAGCTCGGGAATCGCGCTGCTGGAAAATGGCGAATTGAATATTTACAAGAAGAGGGGAAAGGTGTCAGACCTCGAATCGGAGCTGAACGGGAAGCAACTTCCGGCGACGATCGGCATTGGTCACACGCGCTGGGCTACGCACGGCGAACCCAACGACGTAAATGCCCACCCGCATTATTCAAACAACCGCCGGTTGGCGATCATCCACAACGGCATTATCGAAAACTACGCGGCCATCAAGCAGAACCTGATCGGCAAAGGCCATAAGTTTTTGAGCGATACCGATACCGAAGTCCTGGTTCATTTTATCGAGGATGTTCAGCAGGAAACCGGTGCTACATTGGAAACGGCTGTGCGCCTGGCACTGAAAGAGGTGGTAGGTGCGTACGCGATCGCTGTAATCTCGCTCGATCACCCCGGCCAGCTCATCGCGGCGCGTAAGGGCAGCCCGCTGGTGATAGGCGTAGGGGAGGATGAGTATTTCCTTGCTTCCGACGCCACGCCGATCGTGGAATATACCAAAGACGTGGTTTACCTTGATGATTACGAAGTTGCGGTGATCAACGAAGGTAAACTCAGCATTCAGAATCTGGATAGCACGGAAACCATCCCCTATATTCAAAAGCTCGAAATGGAGCTCGAAACCATCGAAAAAGGGGGCTACGACCATTTCATGATCAAGGAAATTTTCGAACAGCCCCGCTCCATTGCCGATTCCATGCGCGGACGCCTGCGTGCGGACGATGCGCATCTGCAACTCGGCGGCCTGAACGACTATCTCGATAAACTGGCCCAATCCGACCGCGTGGTGATTGTAGGTTGCGGAACATCCTGGCACGCCGGGCTGGTAGCCGAGTATATGTTCGAAGAGCTGGCGCGGATCAATGTGGAGGTGGAATATGCTTCGGAATTCCGCTATCGCAACCCGGTAATTAAGGAAAACGACATCGTAATAGCCATTTCGCAATCCGGTGAAACGGCGGATACCCTGGCGGCGATCGAACTGGCTAAGTCCAAAGGTGCTACCATATTCGGAGTTTGCAACGTCGTGGGCTCATCGATCGCCCGCGCCACGCATGCAGGCGCCTATACACACGCGGGCCCGGAGATCGGTGTGGCCAGTACCAAGGCGTTTACCGCCCAGGTGACTGTGCTCACACTGATGGCCATTGCGGTAGCGAAGCGTAAGGGCACGATTTCCGAAGAAACTTACCGCCAGTTGCTGATCGAGCTGGAAACGATCCCGTCCAAAGTAGATAAGGTGTTCGAGAATGCAGCCAAAATCAAAGAGATCGCATTCATATTCACTTATGCGCGCAACTTCATTTACCTCGGGCGCGGTTTCAACTTCCCCGTGGCGCTGGAAGGTGCCTTGAAACTCAAAGAAATTTCTTACATCCACGCCGAAGGCTATCCCGCTGCGGAGATGAAACACGGGCCGATCGCATTGATCGACGAGGATATGCCGGTGGTGTTCCTGGCGACGAAAGACAGTTCGTACGAGAAGATCGTGTCGAACATCCAGGAAGTGAAAGCCCGCAAAGGCCGCGTGATCGCGATCGTGACAGAAGGGGATACATTAATCCCCGGCATGGTCGATTTTGTGATCGAAGTGCCTAATACCCATGAAATTCTGACGCCGCTTGTTTCCGTGATCCCGCTGCAACTGCTATCGTACTACATTGCAGTAATGCGGGGCCGGAATGTAGATCAACCAAGAAATCTTGCCAAATCTGTTACCGTTGAGTAACGGAGGAGGGTGCCGGAGAGCGAGACTGTCTTTGATGGTTTCGCTTTTTTGTTTCCAGGGGTATGGGGTAAAAATAATGTTCCAACGTTTTCGTTAGTTTTGCGCATGTTTGCCAATGGGACCTATTATATGTACAAATTCATTTTCACGATTTTCCTGCCTGCTTCACTGCTCTTTATCTCAGGTTGTAAAAAAGAAGGAGAACAAACCTACATCCCGAAACCCAAAGGCTATAACCGGATCGACCTGCCTAAACACAGCTACCGCGCATTGACCGAGAAACATCCCTACACATTCGAATATTCCAAATACGCGGTGGTGTCGCCTGATACCTTTAAAACGGCTGGAAAGGATTGGATTTTTATTAATTATCCCCAATTCAAAGCTAATATCCAGATTACCTACAAGGCCCTCAATAACAATCCTGCATTACTGAAAGCCTTTATTGACGACAGCTACAAGCTCGCGAGCAAGCACCAGATCCGCGCTTCGTCTATCCAGGAGCAACGGGTTTTGGGCAAGACAGGCCGTACGGCAATGCTGTTCAAAATTGAAGGCGATGTGCCGAGTCCGTACCAGTTTTACACCACTGATAGCACGGGTCATTTCCTGCGGGGCGCTATTTACTTTCCCACAGCTACAAAAAACGATTCGCTGGCGCCGGTGATCGATTATTTACAGGCCGATATGTTGCAATTGCTCAATACATTGGAGTGGCGATAATATTACCTGCCTGCTGTTGCGGCTGAAATCGTAAGGACGTATCTTTGAAAGTTAACACCTCAACAACGACCTCGATATGGCCCGGAAACAGCCCAAAAACCAACTCCTTCTTGATTACTCCGTCCGCGGTAACCGCATTGTCCTGCATTTGGGACAGGTAGAAAGCCAGCGGATCGCGGACCATCTTTTCGAAGGCCTGGTGAATGGCGACTGGATGATCGAACCAGCCGGTGAGGTGGCCGATATTTCCTACGCACAGGATATTGTGCATCAGATCGGGCACAAGCTGCCATATCCGGACGGTATCAAAATCGCGCAACTGCATCATGTAGATCCGCTTTTTAAAGGATTTTCAGCGATCTATCATCAGAAAGGATGGGTTTTTGTAAATGCCGCGTCGGATATCAACGAGCGCAACTACCACATCCATTTGCTCACCGTCTCGCTCGGGCTGCATACGATTTATGCCAGTACGACCTCGCTCGCGGCGCGCTCGGAGCAGCTTATTTTTGAAGCCTTGCTGCCATTCGATGAAGTGGAGAGTTTTTTCAGGAATGATATTTCCAAAATTCCGGATTTTCTGGCGTCAGATATTGCCAATTTCTTCAAGGTGCCGTTTCCAATGGTACTGAAACGTGCATTGATATTGAAAATCATCACCGACGATCAGTACCGGAGCTTCATGACCGCCAACCCAAGCACCGCTGCCAAGCCACGCGAGCTGTTCTTTTCAAAGGACGGAAGCATCGATGACCTGGAAGCGCAGCTTTTTTCAGGCGAGTAATCTCAGTTTTTCTTAACATTCATATTGCTCAGATCGGGCAGGGGGCTCACGGACGTCCACCCTCCGTCGACGATCAGGCTTTGCCCTGTAATATGCCCGGAATGTGGTGAGAGTAGGAACAATGCAGCATTGGCAATGTCTTCACAGATAGCGGGCCTGCCCATAGGCGTGATCGCCGACCATGTTTTGGGATAAGTTGGGTCTTCTGCCAATGTCCGTTCGGTCAGAGTAGCGCCGGGCGCGACCGTGTTGATGGTAATGCCGTGCGGAGAAAGTTCGAGCACAAGGTTTTTGGCCAGCATTTCCAGTCCAGCCTTGGTCATAGCATAAGCGCCCAAAAACTGGTGTGCCTGATGGCCTACTACCGAGGACATCAGTAATATCCGCCCGCCCGATTTCTGCTTCCGCATTTGCTTCGCGGCCGCCTGCGTGAGCAGGAAAGAACCCATAAGGTTTACTTCAAGCACTTTCCGCAGATTTTCGACAGGGTATTCAAAGAAATCTCCGAACAGGGTTATGCCTGCGTTGCAGACGGTCAATGTGAGTTTGCCGAAGCATTTCACTGCCTCGTCCACCATGGCATCGATCACTTCCGGCTGGGAAGCGTCACCTGCGAAAGCCACGCATTCGCCCTCCTTATTCCGTATTTTCTTGGCTGCCTCGGCGGCGAGTGCTTTGTTGGTATCGTTCAGGATAACCCCGGCGCCCTGGCAGGCCAGTTGTTTCGCTATCTCAAAACCAATTCCCTGCCCGGCTCCGGTGACGATGGCGACGTGATTATCAAAAAGTTGACTGCTCATTGTAATGCTGAATTTGAAAGGTGGCAATGCGGTATTCCACCTGGGTGCCGACGGGCCGCATTGCCAGCCTATTAATGCGAATCTCTCGTTACTTTATCACCCGAACCGCCTTTGAGGAAGTCGAGGTCGGCGCCTTCGTGCGCCTGCGTGACGTGGGCGATGTGCAGGTTTACATAACCGCGGTTATAGCCCAGATCAAGCGGTTTCCAAAGCGTTCTCCGGCGCGCCAGCTCTTCGTCCGACACTTCCAGATGCAGCTTTCTGTTTTCCACATCCAGCTCGATATAGTCACCGTCCTGAACCAATGCGAGGTTACCGCCTACGGCTGCTTCCGGTGACACGTGCAAAACAACTGTTCCAAAACCGGTACCGCTCATCCGGCCGTCGGAAATGCGTACCATGTCGATCACGCCCTGCGTGAGCAACTTTTTAGGTAACGACATATTGCCCACCTCCGGCATGCCCGGGTAGCCTTTCGGTCCTACATTTTTCAATACCAATATACTATTTTCATCGACGTCGAGATTCGGATCGTCGAGGCGGGCCTTGTAGTCGTCGATGTCTTCGAAAACGATCGCTTTGCCGCGGTGCTGCATCAGTTCCGGCTTCAGCGAAGCCGATGGTTTAATCACCGCTCCATTTTCGCAAAGATTGCCGCGTACAACGGCCAGGCCGGTGAGGTCTTTAATAGGCTCCTCCATCGTACCGATCACTTCGGGGTTGAAGCATTCTGCACTTGCAGAGTTTTCGGCCATTGTTTTGCCGTTAGCGGTAATTACCGACTGGTGCAAAATGCTGCTCAATTCTTTAATCACCACCGGCAAACCTCCCGCGTAATAGAAATCTTCCATAAAGTATCCGCCCGATGGCTGCAAGTTGAGCAGCAGCGGTACTTTTTTACAGAGATCATTGAAGTCATCCAAATGCAAATCTACCCCGATGCGGCCTGCAATAGCGAGCAGGTGGATCACAAAGTTGGTAGAGCCGCCGATCGCCGCATTGATCATGATCGCATTCTCGAATGCCTCACGTGTGAGGATTTGCGATAGGCGCAGGTCTTCTTTCACCATATCCACAATACGTCGGCCCGATAAATGCGCCAGCACCTTCCGCCGTGAGTCTGCTGCCGGAATGGCCGCATTCTCAGGCAATGTCAGTCCGAGTGATTCCACCATACAAGCCATCGTGGAGGCTGTACCCATTACCGCGCAGTGGCCGTCGGAGCGGCACATGCAGGCTTCGGCGGTATACAGTTCTTCCTGAGTAAGCTCACCCTTGCGGTGCAGCTCGCTGAAACGCCACACATCACTGGTCCCGATCGTTTTCCCACGATAGCGACCGGTGAGCATGGGTCCGCCTGAAACTACGATGGTAGGAATATCCACGCTTGCGGCGCCCATCACAAGCGAAGGCGTCGTTTTATCGCAACCGCAAAGCAGTACCACGCCGTCGATCGGGTTGGCGCGGATAGACTCTTCCACGTCCATACTGGCGAGGTTGCGGTAAAGCATTGCAGTAGGCTTGATGAGCGTTTCACCCAGCGACATGACGGGAAATTCGAGCGGAAAGCCGCCTGCTTCCCACACGCCGCGCTTCACCGATTCGGCCAGCTCGCGGAAATGCCCGTTGCAGGGTGTCAGCTCCGAAAATGTATTACAAATGCCGATTACCGGCCGTCCTTCAAACTCATCAGAGGGGTAACCCTGGTTTTTCATCCAGGCGCGGTAAATGAACCCGTCCTTACCCGATTTGCCAAACCAGCCCCTGCTGCGCAACTTGTTTTCTTCCATTATTCGCCCTATTTTATGTCTAATCAGAAAAGGAGCCGGGGAGTAAAAACTAATTCCGGGGACCCTTTAAAATAAAAATCGTATATTCGGCTAACACGTGCCCGGTATTCTCCATGCTTTTTTTTAGAAATTATAAACTGTTGCTTTTCTTGTCTTTACAGTTGGCAGCCCTGCCCGTTCATGCACAGTACCATTCGGATAATTTCATCGAAAAATTATTAAAAAAGCATCCGGAGCGCTTTTCGGCGATCCTGCAAAATCCTGAGAAATACAGGGTACAGGTTCTCTACACAAAGATCGACCGGAATAAAAACAACGTTCCGCACTTTACTACGCATGGCTATCGCGTGAATACCGGCGAATATTTTTATCCGGCGAGCACGGTGAAACTACCGGCAGTAGCACTCGCATTTGAAAAGCTGAACAAGCTGGGGATTGATAAATATACGCCGATGTTTACGGATGCGGCAAGACCCGAGCAAACTGCCGTGAAAGCCGATACGAGTTCGGAAGATGGGTTGCCGTCGGTGGCACATTACGCCAAAAAGATATTACTCGCCAGCGACAACGACGCTTTTAACAGGCTCTACGAATTTATCGGGCAGCAGGAATTCAACGACAGCCTGCACAGGAAGGGTTTTAAGGACGCCCGCATTCTCCACCGCCTCGATTCGCCGATCGGGCCGGAAAACAATCGCTATACCAATCCGATCCGTTTTGAGAAGGACGGCAAGATCCTTTTTGAGCAGCCTGCGAAGTATGATGAGAAAGAGTACAATGCCCCGGCGCCGATTATGCTGGGCAAAGGCTATATGAAAGACGGCGCATTGGTGAACGAGCCATTTGATTTCACCAAAAAGAACTTCTTCCCGCTCGAAGAACAGCACAGGCTCTTGAAAACACTTTTCTTCCCCGATCAGGTGCCGGCATCGCAGCGTTTCAATCTGACGGAGGACGATTACCGTTTCATGTATCAGTATATGTCGCAGTTTCCCGTGGAAACGAGCTATCCCGCGAGCTACACGGATGATTACTACGATGGGTTCGTGAAGTTCCTGCTGTTTGGGGCTACGAAAACCCGCTTGCCGCGCCATATCCGGCTTTTCAACAAATGCGGAGATGCGTACGGTTTTTTGCTTGATAATGCCTATATCGCCGATTTCGAAAAGGGAATCGAGTTTATGGTAACCGCCGCGATCTACTGCAATGAGGACGGCATCTTCAATGATGATCAATACGATTACGATACCGTTGGCTTCCCGTTCATGGCCAATCTCGGGAAAACAATTTTCGAATACGAACTCAGCCGCAAGCGCCCTAATCGCCCCGATTTAAGTCGTTTTGAAGTGGAATATGATAAGTGATCAGCGGGTGCGAAACTTCAACCGCGGCGCGATCTGGCAGATGTAGAGGTTGATGAGGTGGCCGATGATCAGCAATCCGGAACCTACATAACCCAGCCAGGAGAATACCTGATGGCGTCCTTCGAAAATAAGTGAGATCGCGAAAATTACCAATGCCGCCCAAAGAAGAATGCGGAGGCCGGTAGAGCGGTGATCGCGGGTGGCGTAGTAAACCGCAATGCCGTTGATGAGGATAAATAGGTAATCCAGCGAAATAAGGCCGATATGCGCGTGGTTATGCGTCGCTACCGACGACCCAAGCGCCAATGCAGGAACCAGTATGCAATGGATAATGCACAACACGGATCCTAAAATCCCTATATAGTCGGCCCTGCCATGTGAGTGTACTGCTTTCATTTCCTACATACAATAATGTTGCAAAAATAACACCCTCCGTTCGAACTTGCAACGGGGTTGCAGAATATTTTTAGGCTGTGGTTGTCCAATCCATGAAAGTGTAATCGGAATCCTTGGAATTTGAGCCGGTTAGAACTTAACTTTGACGGGAAAGGTTTTAGAAGGGAGGAATTATTAAACTGTTGGGAACAATGGACCAGTTAAGAGAAACGCTGAAAGTACATCACCTGCGCACGACCACGTGCCGTGAGGACGTGCTTTCAACATTTATCAATCGGAAAAACGCATTATCGCACGGAGACCTGGAAGGGGAGTTGGGAGAGAATTACGATCGCGTAACGATATACCGGACACTCAAAACGTTTCTTGAAAAAGGCATTATACATAAGGTGCTCGACGACGAAGGCTTGCGCTACGCATTGTGCTCGCATAGCTGTTCGGAGGAAAAGCACCAGCACGATCATATACATTTCAAATGCAGCGCGTGTGGTGAAACCAACTGTCTGGAAAACCTGCACATTCCGGCCGTGCAACTGCCGGAGGGTTATCATCCCGAGCACTTCAACCTGCTGATACAGGGCGTTTGTCCCAAATGCAACTAAACAAAAAGGGATCAGTCCAGCGGCTGATCCCTTTTTGCTTTACTTCACTTTCAACTGAAAATCCAGATTCACATCATCGCTACCCGGAGTAGGCGTGCCGTTTTTGGCACCGGGCTGATGGCGTAGCTGCACTTTCAAAGTGCCATTGCCGGCGGCACCGGTTTTCGCGGAGCCTGTGAGGCCGATCGGGTAATTGTTTTTATCCTTATCGCCGTAAGTGTAGGTTAGCAATGCCGCTGGGCTGGGCGTGTACACAAAAAGGTGCTCGTCCGATTCTTCTTCCACCTCC
Source organism: Dyadobacter jiangsuensis (assembly GCF_003014695.1). Classification (GTDB taxonomy): domain Bacteria; phylum Bacteroidota; class Bacteroidia; order Cytophagales; family Spirosomataceae; genus Dyadobacter; species Dyadobacter jiangsuensis. The sequence goes on from NZ_PYAS01000012.1 coordinate 15,309, forward strand.
TTCGTAATATCATCCACCGGCGACTTGCTTTCATCAAGCAGTTCGATCGCCAATGTGTAAGTTGTATTCGGTTTCAGCGAAATCGTATCGAATTTGGTGGGGGCATTGCCTCCGTCACCATCAGCGTCCTTGTAAGAAAAAGTACTGACGCTGGATGTACCTTGCTCGGTGAATTTCAAGGTCACGGAAGTGATCAGCTCATTCTCATCATCCGGCTCGACGTCGTCGCCCGAGTCTTTACACTGTACAAAGGCCATTGTCATCGCGGCGAGCAGCATCCAGTTCAGCTTACGGTTCATTTTCATACGTAATAGGTTTATGTATTGTATTAAAATTAATTTTTTGGGTCGGCTTCGCTAAGCGCCGAACTTCCATTTGAGGCGGAGCGACGCATTGCGGCCCATGTCGTCGGCATAATAGCGGAAGTGGTTCAGGTAATCGCGGTAAACCGTATTGAACAGGTTCTGCACATTGATACCGATTTCCAACTGCTGTTTTTCAGACACTTTCAACGACGCACCGGCTTGCAGGCTCCACAGCGAATAGGCTTTCGGCGGCGGCAGGAAGTCGCTGTTTGCAGGTACTCGCTTTTGTTCCGCTACCAGCAGATTACCGATTGAGATAAACCCGTCCTTCCATTTGCCACGATCGGCGAGCTGGTATTTCAGCGCATTATCCAATCGGTTGGGCGGGATCATCACCAGGTATCCGTCGTTGCGCTCGTCGTACACTCGCAGATAGGTGAGCTTGCTTGAAATCGTGGTGCGCTTCACAAATTCCCAGCTTCCCGAAACGTCGATGCCCTTGAAAGAAGCATCGGTTTGCGTGTATTTGAAATAAGGGAATGCGCCCCGGATAGTCAGAATCGGTTCCGGTTGTGGTTTTAGATATATAAAATCAAAAATGTAATTGTAATAGCCGCCTACTTCCACGCTCCATTTCGGTGTGGCATATTTGACGCTGGCAATGGAGTTGAGCGCCTTTTCGGGCTGCAAAGTGGCATCGCCTTTCTCGTAGGCCGCTGCGCCGTGGTGCACGCCGTCACTGAACAGTTCGCTCACGTTGGGTGCGCGCCAGGCTGTACCCACGTTCACGCGCGCGGAGAAGCGTTCGGAAAAGTTACGGGTAGCACCGGCAGTGCCCGAGAAATTGCTGAAATCGAAATGATCGGCAATTTTTTCACGATTCACGATCCGGTAGGTTTTCAGCGTCCGGTAATCGTAGCGCAGGCCTGCTTCGAGCTCCCATTTGCTGGTCACATACCGCTCGATCCAGAATAGTCCAATATTGAATTGGTTGAAATTGGGGATCAGCGGGCGGCCGCTCATGAGGTTGTATTGGTATAATGTGCTCACACCAACCTGCCCGCTGATTTTCCCGGCAATGGGTTTGTGGTCCCAGACCACGTCGTTTGTCAATGAAGTGAGTTTAAATGTCAGTTCGGGGTGGTTGAGGGCCGCTATACTGTCGTTCCGCGGCCGGTGCAGGTCAAACTCGTTGCGGTTGTTATACTGCCGTGCAATGGTCCATTGCAGCCGGTTGCCGTCGTTGAAATGGTAATGCGTTTCGGCTTTCAGTAACTCGTGGGTCGCGTTCTGATTCGGGCGGTTAATGGCGTAGCTGAAACCGGATTTGACGAACGGCTCGCCGTTTTTGATCACATTGAGCAAATCGGTGACGCTGCCAATATGCGAGCCGGAGAAAATGCCTATTTGCGTATCGAACCGACTGTAAAACACATCGATGCCTAGTCCTTTATGACGATAACCTGCTGCGAGCGAGAAGTTGTTTTCGCTGATGCCCGTATTATCGAGGTAATAGTTGGGTGTACGGATATTGCCGCCCCGCTTAATGGTACCCTGTGCGCGCCAGCCGAAGCCTTTTACGAAATTCAGGCCACCCTGAACGGTACCCGACAAAACGCCTTGCCGGCCGTTGGAAAAACCTACCGCATTCAGTTCGCCGGTAATGGGCTTGTCGATCGGTAACTCTTCCGGTTCCACCAATATCACCCCTCCAATTGCATCGGAACCATAGCGCACACCCGCGGCACCTTTCACGACCGATATTCTCGTGGCGATGAATGGATCGATTTCCGGTGCATGCTCGGAACCCCATTGCTGGCCTTCCTGGCGGATCCCATTATTCATAATTAACACACGGTTGCTATGCAGGCCGTGAATGACGGGTTTGGCAATGGACGAACCGGTTTGCAGTGTAGTAACGCCAGTGACGCCTTTGAGGCTCTCGCCGAGCGTCTGGCCGCGTGTTTTATCTAAATCAGCCCCTGAAAGAGTGGTTAGCGGTTGGGAAGAAGGCGCATCCGTACGGTGCGCGGTAATTTCCACATCTTTTAAATGCACTTCCTGTTCGAGCAGGTTGAAGTTTTCTTCATGCCCTGCCGTCAGATCTATTTTTTGCTGGAATGGGCTGTATCCGATAATGCGGCATTCGAGTGTATAATTTCCCGGACAAAGGTTGCGGAGTTCGTAACGGCCATTCTGATCGGTGAATACACCGGTACTCTGCCCCACGATCAATACAGTAGCACCTACAATGGGCTGCCCGGTATGCCGGTCTTTCACGACACCCTTCACAAAGCATTCACACGCCGGTTTCTGAGCCACGGCTGTCGGCGAAAACAGTGATAGCCAAAGGATGAGGAGTGAAAATCGGAGAGCGGGCATGCAGCGGGTTACGTTCTTTTTGTTACAACGTTGCAAAAATAAGATCATTGCAACTTTGTTGCAATTAAAATCGGCAAGTATTTTGTCAAATTTTCAGTGGATAAGGGTCTTAAACGTAAATTTGTGCTCCATTTTGCCGCTTTAAATCGTTGTCGGATATTCTTTTAACCAAAATCATGCTGATGCCCCCGCTTATTGCCGGGGTAACAATGGCCGTTCGTAAATGGGGCGAGGGGCTGGGCGGCTGGATCGGCGGGTTCCCCTGGGTGGCTGGGCCGATCTCTTTCTTCATTGCCTTGGAGCACGGTGCTGCATTCGCAGCTTCGACTATCCCTTCGGCATTGCTGGGGTCGGTGGGTACGATGCTCTTTGCATTGGTATATGCGACACTTTCCGCCCGAATGCGTTGGTTACCGACGGTACTGCTTAGCTACGGGGCATTTTTTGTGGTCGCATTGCTTGCGTTGGGGCGTGATATTTCACTTGCGGCGGGAGTGGGGTTGAACCTGACGGTGCTGACGCTGGTGTTGTATTTTTTTCCAAAACCTAAAACCAAAGCGGAGTTCAAGAAGCAGCCTTCCTGGGATATTCCATTGCGGATGCTCGTGGCGACGCTCTTTGTGGTGATACTCACGCAAGCCGCGGATGCGCTAGGCCCGACTTGGAGCGGAATATTGACGCCATTCCCGATTATGACTTCCACGCTGGCGGTCTTTACGCATTCGCAGCAGGGCTCCGATGCGGCGATCAGGATATTGTATGGTTTGCTGCTCGCCGGGTATGGGTTTGTAGCTTTTCTGATAGGCGTGGCCTGGCTGGTGCCGCAAATGCCTATTGGTGCTGCCTATGGCATTCTGACGGTGTCGACGATGATCGTCAACGGGGTCACAATAAAACTGATCCGCTAGCACAGCCAACGGATCAGGTATTTGTTTGCGTAAAATCTTCTGTTTGCCTAAACTCTTTCCAGTTTCACCGGATAAGTCTTCTTCGCATTCCACTGACATACGTAAATGTTGTGGTCGTTGTCGACACACACATCGTGGCAATGCATGAATATTGGTTTTTCCTGTACCATCAGTTGCAACTCGCCGTTGCGGTATTCCGGTTTGGTACCGCCCGGGTTTGAAATTACTTTATTGGCTTTGTCAATGATCGTTACGAAGCCCGAATTCGGCGTCTGGTTCAGGTAGCGCAGGCGCGACCAGCATACTCCCGCATAAAGCGTATCGTCTTTGAAAACCGGGCGGCAAACGAATGCGCCGGGCAGGAATATGGTGCTGAGGTATTTCCCATCCAAAGTGAATTTCTTGAACGCATTGTGCGCGCGCGAAGTGACGATGAGCGTTGGATTCGCTTTATCACGGTAGTCGATCGCGATGCCGTGGGCGGTGGAGAACTGCGAATCACCGTCGCCCGAGCCACCGAACTTGTCGATAAACTCGCCCTTGGGCGTGTATCTCAAAATCCATTGCGAGCCGTAACCGTCGGCAATGTAAATGGTACCGTCGGGGCCAATCGCCGTTTCAGTGGGTTTGAATGGATCTGCTTCTTTGTAGGCACCTACTTTCGATGGATGTTCGATGGTAAGCAGGATTTTCCCTTTCAAATCTGTTTTGAAGACCTTGCCGATGTTCGGGTCGCTGATAAACAGGAACTCTTCTCCGTTTGCATTCCACAAGGTAAGCCCGTGTCCGCCGGGAAACTCGTGTCCCCAGCTTTCAAGCAGCTTGCCCGAGCGGTCATAGATAAGGATATTGTTTTTAACTTCATCACCCACCATAATCAGCCTGCCTTTGCTGTCCTGCACCATTTCGTGGCAGTTGTTGACAGGAAACTGGGACGCGTCGAGGTTACCCCAGCCCTGGTGTACCTTATAACGGTGGCTACCATGGCCGATCACCTCGCCATCCACCTTCGGTTTGGCGTGCAGGATGTAGAACGGTTTAAAAGTAATGGCGGCGGCAGTGGCTGCGGTAATCTTTGCAAACTGACGGCGGGAATGTGTTTCGGACATGACGAATCTTTTTAATTTTTGAAAAAAGACCAAATATCCGAATTCTTACTATTTGTTCATACATAGTTTTGATCAACTGGCCGAGTAGCGTTTTCCGTATCGGTTGAGCCAGTCGAGCAGGCGGTTCACATCTTGCATTCTAAATAGCTCGCTGCCAGAGTTCATCGTGGCAGCAGTACCGCAGGCGACGCCCATTCGCACGGCCTCTCGGTAGGATTTGCCTTGCGACAATGTCCATACAATTCCGGCCAGCATGCTGTCGCCAGCCCCAACGGTACTCTTCGGCTGCACGGGAGGAGCGGGGATGTGCTCCACCTGGTCTTCGGTGACGAGCATTGCGCCCATTGCGCCCATGGATACGATCACGATCTCGCATTGCCCGCGTATGATCAGCGCGCGAGCCGCGTCATCGACTTCATCCATTTCCAATTTATCGACGCCCACCAGCTCGCTAAGCTCGGTAATATTGGGTTTTAAAAGATATACACCTGCCTCGGTGGCATAGCGCAGCGCATCGCCGGAAGTGTCGGCAATAAACCGGGCGCCCTGGTTGTGTGCTATTTTGGCGATTTGTCCGTAAAAATCCGAGGGAACCCCTGGCGGAAGGCTACCGCTGGCGATAATGTAGGACGGTTTCGGGTCGAGCTCTTCCATCGTTTCGAGGATCGAGCGTACTTCGGTCGGCATCATTTCCGTGCCGGGCATTCCGAAGCGGTACTGGAAACCTGTACTGGTTTCGAGAACGTGAAAGTTTTCACGTGTCCATTGTTTCGTTTCGATCACCATAGTCTCCACGCCCTCGCTTTTTACGAGTTTATGCAGGCGCTGGCCGGTAGGGCCGCCTACGGTGAATATGGCGATCGGATTACCTCCCAGCCTGTGAATGGCCTTCGCGACGTTGATACCCCCACCTCCTGCCTCGAAATTGGGTGCGTCGCAACGCAGTTTGTTGTCGGGGACGATGCGCGGCACATTGGAGCTTTTGTCGAGCGCGGGATTTATTGTAAGGGTTACAATCGGTCCGGTAGCCATAGGAGTACGGTGTCTGGTGAACTATTTTACGCGAATAAAAGAAAAAAAGCGATTCTCTCTGCGTTCATAGCAATTTCTTCACAGCGCAGCCGTTTGGGAGGCCGTCAGTATTGCTCTTCCAGCACGCTGCGTCCGCCGTCGACCACGAGCACCTGCCCGTTAGTAAAGCGGGCGTGATCCGACAGCAGATACACCGCCGCGCCGTCGAGGTCGGCAGGCATGGAAGTATCGGTTGAAATTACATTGATACGAATATCGTGCCCGGCGTAGGCCGCCGCAATGGATTTGGAGAAACCTATCATGGCGGCTTTGGAAGTTGCCCCCGCGTGGCTTGCGAGGTTGCTTTCCACGCCAGCGACTTCCGGGCTCAGGTTAAGAATCGAACCCCCTTTGTTCATCCCCATGAAAGTCCTTACAGCAGCCTGGTTCGAGAGCATGAGCGAGGTCAGGTTCTGATCCAGCGTTTTGCGCCAGCTTTCAAGGTCCAGGTTATGCAATGGGCCGTCCATTGCGGGTTCTTCATGTTCTTCCGGGGCGTGATACAATGCGTCAAAACTTCCGAATTCGCGTATACAGAGCTGGATAGCGTCCAGCGCCGTCTGAGGCTGCGTAGCGTCACCTTGTTTGGCTCTTGCATTGCTTCCCAGGTTGAGCTCTGCCATCAGGCAGCTCTCCGGGTTGCGCCCCACTACCACCACATTCGCGCCGTTTCGGACAAAGGCTTGTGCCGCGGAAAGTCCCGCGCCGGTGGTTCCTCCGATAACGACAATCGATTTATTTATGAGCCAGGTTTCCATTGAAAATAATATAGTGTTTTTGTGTAAAAGTAGGATTATTGGGGTGAAAAAAGAAGCGCCCTGCGTCTTTGGAAGAGGCAGGGCGCTTGTAAATATGCTAATGTAATGATTGCTAGGCCACTGAGCGAAGCAATGCCATCGAAGATTTCTCGAATTTGTCTTTTGCGTAGTCGAGCGACAGCGTGAATTCTTTCACATCCTTTTGCGAGGGCAGATCGAACATCGCGTCGGTCATAATGGATTCGCAAATCGCGCGCAAACCACGGGCTCCGAGCTTGTAGATCATCGCCTGGTCGACAATGTAATCAAGCACCGCGTCTTCGAAATGCAGGGTAATGCCTTCCATCGCGAAAAGTTTGCTGTATTGCTTTACCAATGCATTTTTCGGCTCGGTAAGGATGCGGCGTAATGTTTCGCGGTCCAGCGGATTCAAGTGCGTGAGTACCGGCAGACGACCGATCAATTCAGGGATTAATCCGAATGATTTAAGGTCCATAGCCGTTACGTAACGCATCAGGTTTCCTTTATCAAATATCTCGATAATGCGGTTGTCGCCATTGAAGCCGATCGGGCGCGTGTTGATACGCTTTCCGATGTGGCGCTCGATGCCGTCGAATGCACCGCCGCAGATGAAGAGGATGTTTTCGGTATTCAAAGAAATCATCTTCTGATCGGGGTGCTTGCGGCCTCCTTGTGGCGGCACGTTCACGATCGAGCCTTCGAGCAGTTTCAGCAGCGCCTGCTGAACACCTTCACCGCTTACGTCGCGGGTAATGGAAGGGTTGTCGGACTTGCGGGCGATCTTATCGATCTCGTCAATGTATACGATACCACGTTCTGCCGCTTCCACATTGTAATCCGCAGCTTGGAGCAGGCGGGTCAGGATCGTTTCAACGTCTTCACCCACATAACCGGCCTCGGTAACCACCGTAGCATCGGCTACGCAGAAAGGTACTTGCAGAATGCGTGCAATGGATTTCGCGAGATAGGTTTTACCGGTACCGGTTTCGCCTACCATAATAATGTTGGATTTCTCGATCACAACGTCGTCCTCGGTACTTGCCTGGTTCAGACGTTTGTAGTGGTTGTATACCGCCACCGCCAGCGAGCGTTTCGCTTCGTCCTGGCCAATTACATATTGTTCGAGGAAATGCTTGATATCAGCGGGGGGAATGGGCTTTAATTTCGGAAGCTTCGATTTCTTCTCTTTCTTATCCTCCTTCGGTCCCAGCTCTTCGGTAACTACCTGATGCCCCTGGGCAATGCAGTGGTTACAAATGTGAGCGTCAATCCCGGATAGAAGCAAATCAACTTCGCTTTTTTTACGTCCGCAGAACGAACAACTTACTTGTGCCATCGATTCGATTTTAGCAGTTTTGTGAATGTTTCAGGCTCCGAAAAGCCATGGTAAACAAACGTGTGAGTCAAAGTAACAAGAAGACCGACTGTAATGTTCAATCTTCCTTTCAATTGACAATTAGAGGTTATCTTAATGCAAATTTCCGGTTTTTTGACCGGGTTACCAAATCAAGGTTAGGCCATATACTAAAAACGCCCCGACAGCCAGGCTGCCGGAGCGATGTTTGAAAGGTCATTCAACTTATTTTTCGCGGGTCAGAACCTCGTCGATCAAGCCGTATTCTTTCGCTTCTGTCGCTTTCAACCACTTGTCACGGTCAGAATCCAGGCCGATTTGCTCGGGCGTCTGACCGGTGTGGTGCGCCAGGATTTCGTACAGCTCGTGACGGAGTTTCACGATCTCGCGGGTGGTGATTTCGATATCGACCGAAGTTCCCTGCGCGCCGCCGGATGGCTGGTGGATCATCACACGAGCGTGCGGGAGCGCCGAGCGCTTGCCTGCCGCGCCGCCTGCGAGCAACACCGCGCCCATAGAAGCCGCGAGGCTGGTACACACGGTCGCTACGTCGGGACGCACATATTGCATGGTGTCGTAAATACCCAGACCGGCGTAAACCGAGCCGCCGGGGCTGTTGATATACATCAGGATGTCCTTTTTAGGATCTGCCGATTCGAGGAAGAGTAGCTGCGCTACAATAATGTTGGCGATATTGTCGTCCACGCCGGTGCCCATAAAAATAATGCGGTCGGCCATCAGACGGGAGAATACGTCGACCTCGCGGAAGTTCATCGGGCGTTCCTCGATTACCGAACGGGTCATGTTTTCAACAGAGTGGTTCATGTAACCGTCCACGGTCAGACCATTCATTCCCAGGTGGTGAACGGCATATTTTCTAAATTCATTTCCGTAATTCATCGAAAAAATTAATTTTTAATTTATCAATAGTTAAAGGGCAACTGAGTTGGAGAACAAAAAGCAATATAGCTTAGTTTCTGTTTATATCGCCGCAGGTTTCCCGGTTGCATGGCACAAATTTGACTATTTCAACGAATAATCCTTGTCAATTTCGGCGATAAATTATCGAAAAATGCGACAGTCATCAGCCCTGTTCAATGACTAGATTGCAGCATAAAAACGTTATACCACGCTTAATAACCGGACATTATGAACGTGACATCCAATTTATCAGAGAAAATACGGCAGATACGGCTGCAAAAAGGCCTTTCGCAGGAAAATATGGCAGACATGCTTGGGCTGTCGACAACAGCTTATGGAGATATCGAACGCGGCCGCACGGAGCTTTCTGTTTCACGGCTTGAAAATGTAGCCAAGCTGCTCGACGTGCCGCTGCCGGAGTTGCTGGGCATTGATGTGTCGATGTCGGAAACGGAATGGCTCCGCCAGGAAAATACCCGGATATTAGCGGAAAACCGCCGTCTTCAAAATGAGCTGGATCAATGGAAGCTGAAATTCCGGCAGCTGTTCGGCGACGGCATTATCCGGCAGATAGGAGAGGAGCGCCAGCGCATTGGTTTTTAATGCATTTGGCTTAAACAAAAAAACACCGCCCGGTTACCCGGGACGGTGAAAAAAATGCTTTTTATATCTCTGAAAACTAGGCTTCCGCTTCTACTTCGCCTTTCGCCAGTTTTTCGAATTCTGATACTTCTACGGTCTGCTCGTCGGTGCTTACCTGGCCGCGGATTACCTCAAGAACTTTGTTGTCAAACACCTGGTTGAACACGCTCGTATAGTTATCCCGTTCTTTGTCGGCAAGGTAACCTTGTGCCACGCGGTCGATCGTTTCACGCATCGATTCGTCGTCACCGTAGATACCGAATTGTCCTTTTACCATTTCACGAGTGAACGCAAGGATTTCAGGGTATTCTACTTTTACTTCCGACTTGTCGGCGATCTTATTTTTGATCAGGCTCAGTTTCAAAGATTTCGCGAAATCACCGAACTGCTCGTCGATTTGCTCGCGGGTGAACTTGCCTTCGTTGGTGCGCTCCAACCAGTTTTTGAGGAATTCCTCAGGCAACTCGATGGAGATAGCATCCAGCAATGAAGTCTCGATATCGCGACGGAGCAATGCTTCTGTTTCGCGCTCGTAATTGCTTTTGATGATTTCAAGAACCTTCTCGTTGAACTGCTCTTCGCTTTCAACTTGTCCTGGTCCCAATACTTTGTCGAAGAACTCCTGCGTCAATGCCGCTGGTGCGGAACGGGTTACGTCTTCAACTGTCAGCGTATATTCGCCTGAAAGATCAGCGATATCTTCTTTTTTCTTACCGGTTACGTGAGCGATTGCCGACTCGTCGGTAAAGGTATCTTTGATATCAAAAGTGATTACATCACCTTTTTTCACGCCGATGAACTTCGCAGCAGCCTCCTCTTTAACCTGTTTGGTAGGGATAGCCGTGCGGGTGGTGAATTCACCTTGTGTCAGCTCACCGAAGATCATATCTCCTGCTTCGCTTACTTCCGGGTGAATGCTGTCGGCGAAACGCTCGCGGAGACTGTCGATTGTTTTCGTCAGCTCGTTATCGTCTACATTGATCGTGTAACGCTTTACAGCAGGCAGTTCAGTCAGGTTTGCTTCGAAATCGGAAGCAATACCGAGGTCATAGCTGAATTCGAATGAGCTAGGGGTATCCCAGTTCACTTCTGCCGCTTTATCGCGATCAGGTACAGGATCACCTACTACCTGTAATTTATTCTCGCGGATGTAGTTGCTAACTGCATTGCTGAGGATGTTGTTCACCTCGTCAACCAGAATGCTCTTACCATACATGCGTTGGATCACATGGGATGGTACTTTGCCGGGACGAAATCCTTTCAGGTTCACGCGTTTCGAATAATCCTTGATCGTTTTATCAACTTTTGGCTGATAATCTTCCTTGGTCAACGTTACTTTCAGAGAGGCTAAGGTCGGCGAACTCTTTTCTAACAAAACTTCCATGTGTCGCTAAGCTATTGGTAAATACCTTTGTTACATTTGAACAGAAAAAAACAAAAATGCCCTCAAAACGAAGTCCTGAGGGCATTTGACGGGTTTCAATACTACGGAGCAACTCATTTTCCCAGATAAAGAGGAATCTGACGCCCCGTCATTCCCTTGTATTTCGTACGGGCGGAGGGAATCGAACCCCCACGCCTTGCGGCACTAGATCCTAAGTCTAGCACGTCTACCAGTTCCGCCACGCCCGCTCACTTAGTCCCTTTTTTCAACACGATCGTCGAATTGGGAGTGCAAAGGTATTTCTATTTTTCCAAAACATGCAAATTATTTTCAAAATTTTATCTTTGGGTAAAAGCGTATTGAAAAATGTCGCTAAAATTTGTTATTTTGGTGAAGCATACCAATTAGAAAATAGCAGTGGAGCAACTGGTTGAATCCCTCAACATTGACCTGGAACAGGAGCGTAAGGACATCCTCAAAAAATACCGCAGGCTTTTAAGAACAGCGAAGCCTTTTTTGAAGGATAATGATGCTAAATTAATCAAAAAAGCCTTTTATACTTCCGTCGATGCGCATAAGGACATGCGGCGCCGGTCGGGAGAACCATACATTTACCACCCCCTGGCGGTGGCCCAAATCGTGGTCGAAGAAATCGGGCTCGGTACCACCGGCATCGTGGCGGCATTGCTGCACGACGTGGTGGAGGATACCGATATGGGTATCGACGACATCGAGCGGCTGTTTGGTAAAAAGGTGGCCAAGATTATCGACGGGCTGACAAAAATATCGGGCCGTTTTGAATACGGTTCTTCGCAGCAGGCCGAGAACTTCCGCAAAATGCTGCTCACGCTCTCGGACGATGTACGCGTAATCCTCGTAAAGCTCGCCGATCGCCTGCATAACATGCGTACGCTCGACAGCATGCCGCGTGACAAGCAGCTCAAAATCGCTTCCGAGACGATATTCATTTATGCGCCGCTTGCGCACCGGCTTGGGTTGTACAGCATCAAATCGGAGCTCGAAGAGCTTTATCTCAAATACACCGAACCCCAGGAATACCGGGCCATTGCCAGAAAGCTGCGCGAGACGAAAAATATTCGTGACCGCTTCATTTCGAAGTTTATGGAGCCTATCGCGCAGGACCTGGAATCGGCGGGTTTGAATTTTATTCTCAAAGGCCGTCCAAAGTCGATCTATTCGATCTGGAACAAAATGCGGAAGCAGAACAAGCCTTTCGAGGAAATATATGACCTGTTTGCGATCCGGATCGTGCTCGAATCGCCGCCGGAAAGTGATCGCGAAAAAGCAATCTGCTGGCAGGCCTATTCCATCGTTACGGATCATTATAAACCCAACCCCGACAGGTTGAAGGACTTCCTGAGCACGCCGCGCGCGAACGGGTACCAGTCGCTGCACTCGACGGTAATGAGCAAGAGCGGGCAATGGGTAGAGGTTCAGATACGCACGTCGCGCATGGACGAGATCGCGGAGAAAGGGTACGCCGCGCACTGGAAGTACAAAGGAAATGATACCAAGGTAAAGGGTAATATCGAAACCTGGATCACGCAGGTGCGTGAGACTTTGGAGAACGGCTTCGGGGATAAAACGGCCGCTATTGAATTTCTGGACGAATTCCGCAGTAACCTTTTCAACGAAGAGGTATTTGTATTTACCCCCAAAGGCGAGTTGAAGGTATTACAGGCCGGTTCAACAGCACTGGACTTTGCATTCGATATTCACTCCGAAGTAGGCGCGCATTGTATGGCCGCCAAAGTAGGGGGGATCCTCGTGCCGATCAGTTATGTGCTGAACAATGGCGACCAGATCGAGATCATCACTTCCAGCAAGCAAAAGCCAAATGAGGACTGGTTGCGCATTGTAGTCACTTCCAAGGCAAGGGCTCGGATCAAGGATTTTCTCAAAGAAGAGAACCGCCGGTACGAAACCGATGGGCGCCAGTTGGTTGAGAAAAAACTGAAAATACTGGGAATGGACGCTACCGCAGAGGTAATGAACCAGCTCCGGGCGTTTTTTGAATGCAAAACCACGACCGATTTCTTCTATCGCATCGGCAAGGGCTACATTCCGATCGACGACCTGAAACGCTTCAAGCGCGACCGGGATGCGAAAGAGAAGAAGGCGTCCGAGAATAGTGCCGCCAACAACACGCCGCCAGCGACCGGCACCGACGGAAAGGCATTAACCAAGTACCTGAAACAAATCCACGGCGACCGTGCAGACAGTGACACGCTGCTCATTGGCGACGATATGGACAAGATCGATTACAAGCTCGCACAATGCTGTAACCCGATCGCGGGCGACGACGTTTTCGGGTTTGTGACGATCAATGAAGGTATCAAAATACACCGCACCACCTGCCCGAATGCGGCAGAACTGATGTCGAAGCACGGCAACCGCATTATCAAGGCCAAATGGTCAGGTAAGGAAGAGGCATTCCTCGCAGGGCTCTATCTGTCGGGTACCGATCGGGTGGGTTTGGTGAACGACGTCACGCGGATCATTTCGAACGAGCTTCACATCAATATGCGCGGGCTGACGATCGACACCAAGGATGGTGTTTTCAATGGGGATATCAAACTTTACGTGCAGGATACGAGGCACCTGGATATCCTGATTGCCAAACTGGAAGAGGTTGAAGGTGTGTACAATGTGCAGCGTTTCGATACCAACCTCAACGGCAAGTAGCCATTTTGAACCATTGCCGGTCCACAGTGTTATTGAATTGGTAATTAATGAGGTTAGCAGCACTATGCTTGCGAATGTGAGAGTGATTTAAGTAAAAAAGCGTATTTTCGCGCAAGATTATCAGAGATATGCCACAAGCCAGCAAACCAAATTTCGAGGCCGCTAAGAAAATATTAACGGCTTACCTGGAAAACAAGGGACTTCGCAAAACGCCCGAGCGCTTTGCGATTCTCGAAGAGATTTACACCAGGGAGGATCATTTCGATGTAGATGAGCTGTATATCAGCATGAAAAACAAGCGTTACCGCGTGAGCCGTGCAACGGTTTACAACACGCTCGACGTTCTGGTGGATTGCGACCTGGTTACCAAGCATCAGTTTGGCAAAAACCTTGCGCAATTCGAAAAATCGTACGGTAACAAGCAGCACGATCACCTGATCTGTACGGATTGTCATAAAGTAATGGAGTTCTGCGATCCGCGTATTCAGTCGATCCAGAACATGGTAGGAGAGATGCTGAATTTCAGCGTCATGCACCACTCGCTTATTTTCTACGGAAACTGCAACAAGGAGAACTGCCAGAACCGCACTGAGGCACCACGGGAGACCACCGCAGTTTACGAAGACAGATAATTATCACGATCAGGCCCGGTAATGCATCCATTGCCGGGCCACTTACACCATATTAAGTTTCAGTAATCCAATATTTGAATGAAAGTTGACGTACTACTTGGTCTTCAATGGGGAGACGAGGGAAAAGGAAAAATTGTGGATGTCCTGGCGCCACGCTATCAGGTTGTAGCCCGTTTTCAGGGTGGCCCTAATGCCGGACACACATTGGAGTTTGACGGTATCAAACACGTTCTGCACCAGATCCCGTCGGGGATTTTCCGCAGCGATATCCAGAATATCATCGGAAACGGCGTTGTGCTCGACCCGGTTGTGTTCAAAAGAGAGATTGAAGGCCTTGCGAAATATAACCTGGACCTGATCAGCAACTTGTTTGTATCGAAAAAGGCTTCCATCATCGTTCCTACCCACGCCCTGCTGGACGCTGCTTACGAGCGTTCGAAAGGTGATTCCAAGATCGGCTCAACTTTGCGCGGTATCGGCCCTGCTTACCAGGACAAGGTTGCGCGCCTGGGCTTGCGCGTAGGAGACGTTCTTTCTCCGAATTTTGCAGCCAAATACAAGAAACTCGTTGATGCGCACAAAGTAATCCTCGACTTCTATTCATTCGATTATTCTGAGACATTGCCGGCAGCCGAAGAAAAATTCTTCGAAGCCATCGATTTTATGAAGCAATTCACGTTGGTGAATAGCGAATATGTGGTTAACGACGCATTGACTGCCGGTAAAACAGTACTTGCAGAAGGTGCGCAAGGCTCATTGCTCGACATCGATTTCGGTTCATACCCGTTTGTTACCAGCTCTACAACCATGACGGCCGGTGCATCAACCGGATTAGGCATTGCCCCGCGTCAGATCGGTGAGGTGTTTGGTATTTTCAAAGCTTACTGCACACGTGTAGGAAGCGGTCCGTTCCCTACCGAATTGAACGACGAAGTAGGCGAGGAGATCCGTAAAGAAGGCCGCGAGTTCGGTGCTACCACCGGCCGTCCGCGCCGCACAGGCTGGCTCGATCTGCCTGCATTGAAATATGCGATCATGATCAACGGGGTAACCCAGCTGATCATGATGAAAGTGGACGTACTGACTATTTTCGATAATATCAAAGTTTGTACGCATTATCGCCTGGCCGATGGTACTTTGACTGATCAGGTGCCTTACGACCTTTGCGACGAAGCCGTTGAGCCGGTTTACAAAGATTTCAAAGGCTGGAAAACTTCCCTGGATGGTGTTCGTGATTTTGATGCGATCCCGGCAGAGCTGAGTGCTTACGTGAAGTTCCTCGAAGCCGAATTGAACCTGCCTATTACATTTATTTCAACCGGTCCTGACCGTGAAGCGCTGATCAGCCGTGAAGCGGCGGCGGTAGCCTAGTGATTGAAGAATAATCAGGAGTGTACAACGATATTGTCACCCTGAGCGGAGTCGAAGGGTAAATGCATCACGCAAATACCCTTCGACTTCGCTCAGGGTGACATTCATTTGTGCCCAGCGAAATAATGGGAAAGTTTTAAGACAACAAATTCAAAACATCCTCCCGCGTCAGCGATTTAATAAAACCTTCTTCACTCGAAATGAGATCATCGGCCAGCTGCTTCTTCGAGCGCTGCAATGCGAGAATCTTCTCTTCCACAGAATTTTTGGTAATAAACTTATAAGTAAAAACCGTCCGGTCCTGGCCGATGCGGTGCGCGCGGTCCACTGCCTGTGCCTCGATGGCGGGGTTCCACCACGGGTCGAGGATGAAAACGTAGTCCGCCGCGGTGAGGTTAAGGCCTAAGCCACCGGCTTTCAGGGAAATGAGGAAAATCTTGATGTTCTCGTCGTTCTGGAAAGATTCCACCTGTTCCTGGCGGTCGCGCGTGGCGCCGTCGAGGTAGGCGTAGCTGATCTCTTTTTCATCCAGGTAATGCCGGAAAAGATCAAGGTGTTTAATGTATTGGCTGAAAATCAATATCTTATGGTCTTCGCTCATGACGGTCTGCAACTTGTACAGCACGTCTTCAAACTTGCCTGAATCATAGGCATATTCCGGGTCGACCATCACGGGGTGGTTAGCGAGCTGCCGGAGTTTCGTGAGGCCTTGTAATACTACCAACTGTGATTTCGACATGCCCTCCGAATCGATGCTTTGGAGGATCAGGTTGCGGTAGTAGGCTTTCGCTTCTTCGTATGCCTTTTCCTGCTCATCCGACATGTCGCAGTATTGAATGCTTTCGACCTTTTCGGGCAAATCCGTGGCCACCTGCGATTTTAATCTCCTTAATATAAACGGCTTGATGAGGTTGTAGAGCCGTTTTGTCTTTTCCTCATCACCTTTCTTTTCGATCGGGATCTGGAATTCGTCACGAAAGAACGTCTGGCTGCCCAGCAATCCGGGATTCACAAATGACATTTGCGACCATAAATCCAGTGTGTTGTTTTCAATGGGCGTACCGGTCAGTACCAGCCTATGCGCCGAGTTGAGGCGCCTCACGGCCTTGGTAATGATCGAGCCCGGGTTTTTGATGGCCTGCGATTCGTCGAGGATCACGTAATTGAAGCGGTAGTCCTCCATGAGCTCGATATCCAGCCTGACAATGCCGTAGGAGGTCAGAATAAGGTCGTAATTATCGAACTGCGCGGTGTCTTTCTCGCGGTTTGTGCCCGTGTACAGGAGCACGCGGAGGTCGGGCGTGAACTTGCTGGCTTCCAACTGCCAGTTATAGAGCAGCGACGTCGGCATGATCAATATCGACGGGCGATCCGCACCGCCTTCCTTTTCGGATTGCAGCAATGCGAGCGTCTGCACGGTTTTTCCCAAACCCATATCATCTGCCAGGCAGCCTCCGAAGCGGTATTGCTTCAAAAAGCGGAGCCAGTCGTAGCCTGTTTTCTGGTAAGGACGTAATAGTCCCTGGAAATGCACCGGAGATTCTGCCGGTTCGATATGTTGGAAATTGCGCAGGTTTTCGAGCTTCCGGCTGATCACCGCCGTCGCCAGATTATCCTCTTTCAGTTCCTGTACCAACGCCAGATGGTGCATCCGGAGGCGCAACTGGTCGTTTTCGTGGCTGCTTTCGGTAAAGGAGAAGAATTCGGAGTATTTGGTAAACCACCATTCGGGAATCACCGCTATTTCGCCGTTGGGCAACAGAAACTCCTTTTTTCGGTGGAGGATGTAGTTCCGCAGCTGAATGAATGGTATTTCAAACTCGCCGAAAAGTACTTTGGCGTGAATATCAAACCAATCGCGGCCCTCCTGTATGGAAATATCCAGCGACGAATATCCCAGGAAATAGCGTTTGGAATCGGCCGTATTCTGCCGGACTGCTATGCCATGCTCGGCCAGCGCAATCGCATTGCTTTGCAACCAGCCGAATGCTTCCGATTTGGGCATCTGGACTTTTCCGTTACGGATATTCAAGCCCATATCTTTCAAAGTCCGCACGTGCGCGCCTTCGACTTCGATATTTCTTTTAACCTTATTGAAAAAGTACTCATTGCCTTTCTTCTCCATGTGCACGCTCGACGCATGCGCGAAGCTGTCGTAATGGAACGAAAAGCCCGCGTACTGGAACGACAATTCGAATGCGACGTCATTGTCTTCTTCCTCCAACACCTCCACATCCTCGTTATCCGGGAAAAGCACAGCGGATTTCTTCGGATTGGACGAATACTCCGAAATCGTAAGAATGGTTTTGGGCACGGACGACACATTCCTGATTTCGAACCCGTGCGCTACCACGTCATAGGAAGCAATGAGCGGCGCTACGAAGCGACCGTAATATTGCTCCTCGACCTGCCCCGGAATGGCAATGAATTTCTTCGCGAGAAATGGTTTGATCTTCTTGCCGTCCACATTCCCCTCAAAATGGTAAAGATGCCCGTCAAGCACGAGCCATGCGGGATCTTCGCAGATCAGGAAAGCATTTTTGTACTGGAATTCCAGCTTCTGCATTTTGAACCGGATCGTCGGGAAATAATGGGTATTATCCTCGTTCCGGATGAAATGGAAGCGGATCGTCGCCTTTTCCTCCTCCCAGGTGACGGGTTTCCACAGCGGGTTACCATCATTACCCATGATGAAAATGTCCTTCCCGGCCAGCCTTTCGAGGATCCGCGATTTACAGCTTTCGAGGTAACCGGCAATCGTTTCCTGAATGGCTTTATCGCCTTTCTGAGGATCATATACTTTCAGAAAGAAATCTACCGCGTTCAGTTTTTTCGGATTGTACTTTTTTAGGACGGAGTCCTGCTGAATGTCGTCGATCAGCTTGACGAGTTCAAAATCCCTGGTATCGAGCCCTGAACGAAACTCCTTGATGTTTTTTGAGGAAATGTTCTGGACCTGAAACGAAAAGTCGCCCTGGCTGGTAAGCTGGACGACAAAGGCTTCGAAGATATACCCCAGATACTCATGGTTAAGAATTGAATAAACAATTTTAAACGGCTCTGAGGGAGAAACTTTCATTAGGATATCGTTGGCTAAGATTCGTGTTGATGCCGAAGAAGCCCTTCCTTAAATCAGCAGGGATCTTTCGATTTGGGAAACTTCAAATATAACTTAAAACAACCCGAAAAGAAAGACCCATTTAGCCATTCCCTAAAAAATATCATAGAATAAATTTGTGCCGGAGCTAAAATATTTTCTACACTCCGGCACAGTTGGTGTTTGGTTTAATTGAAAATGTGAATGGATGTCATGCTAGGCAAAGAGCGGTGCGAAGCTTTGGGCTTCCACCACATTTTTTGCCAGAATGCCTGTCTGGGCCGTTACCTTGTTGAAAAGGAAAGGTCCCATGCTGATCCTTTTGACATTCAGCGATTTCAATGCATTAAAATCGGGCAATGCGGGCATACACATCACATTCACGGGCAGGATCGTTTCGTGGGTAACCGCCTGGATGTCCTCGGCCAGTGTGATGCATGGAACAAAAATTCCGTGTATGCCTGTGTTTTCATAGAGATTTATGCGGTTGATCGTTTCGTCAAGCGCGTTCGGTGAGCCCAGCAGAAATGCATCGGTGCGAATGTTGAGAAAAACTTTGATGTTCTCCCGTTCAAGCTGGTCGACGATTTCAGTCAGGAGTCGCCTGAATTCGTCGGCTGGCCGGAGGTGGCGGGTGGGCTTGGGTAGTGTATCTTCCAGGTTTATCCCAGCTACGCCCGCATCATATAGCATTTTAATACGCCCGGCTATTCCCGCAGCGGTATCGCCGTACCCGCCTTCGATATCGACTGTCAAAGGGATTTTGACGGTTTCGGTGACACGGCGGGCTACGCGGAGGATCATGTCAAAGGGCAGGTTTTCTCCGTCGTCGTAGCCGAAAGCGGTGGCCAGGGCATGGCTCGAAGTGCCGACGGCCTTATAACCGGCGGCTTCGAAAATATGCGCGCTGTTGACGTCCCAGATGTTGCCCAGCAGGAATGGTTCTGTTTGTTGATGAAGTTGGGAGAATGTTTCGAAAGTGTTCATAATCTGAAATTTGCCTTTGTTTGAAAATGAATTGATAGCACAAAGGTATTTCAGCCGCCGGGCCGGAAATTGTACAAACCGGAACGACCTGGTTTAATTGATAAGCATTTGGTTTACGGCCGAAAGGTTGCTCAGGTAAGCGGAGGGTGTAAGTCCGGTAAACGACTTGAAATCCCTGATAAAATGCGATTGATCGAAATATCCCGCGTCGTAAGCGATGGATGTGAGCGGCAGTTTGTTCTCTCCGATCAGTTTGAGGCTGGTTTTGAAACGATGGATCTTGTCGAAAGACTTGGGCGAAAGGCCGGTGTGCTGGTAAACCAGTTTGTGCAAATAGCGGGTCGTGATTCCGAATGTGCCGGCAATGCGGCCGATGTTATTTTCGGTGGAATCTTTGGTAATGCTCGTCAGAATGCGGGCTACTTTATCCAGCCGGTCCTGCCGGCGTGATGCCCGTATGAGCTTGCCGGTAAAAAAGTCGTCGAGCAGGGCAATGCGTGTGCGGGCCGAATCCGCTTCTTGCAATCGTTGGTGCAAATCACGGATATCCTTGCCCATCACATCAGTCAGGTCAGAAACCTGATCGTTGAAAATTCCGATCTCATCGTCCAGCAAAAACGAGGTCGCATGCGTGAAGAAGCGGACGCCGAGCATCAGGTGCGCGCCCGACGACCGGATCGGCAGTGGTCGGGTAATTTGTCCCCAGAGCTCGATAGCGGGGTTTTGATGGAAGTTGTTTTCATGAAAAGATTCCCAGATACCGCTGCCCAGGTTAAATATGACCTCCATATCGCCACTCGGAAACACCGTATCTTCATAAGCTGCATGGCTTTCGGATTCGAAGATGTAATAGTGCCGGATGTACGGAGCCAGGATTTTGGCGGGTTGGAAATGCTGAAATTCCATGTTTTGAGCATTTAGATTGCTTGGCCCAAAGCCCGCTTTTGCGGATCAATGGTTGAGCAAATGTAAATTCGGCAAAGGACCGGGCATTGTATAAAACGGAACAAATCAATGCGTCACAACATTCCAATATCTGCTCAGTATTTGATCCAAATGCTTGCCATTATTCCCCGTACTTTCTGAAACCCACGCAATGATCCCGTCCGGGCGTATCAGCACGGCGCTTAAACCAAGCTGGTCTTTAACTTGACCGGAAATGTATCGGACTCGTTCGCCATATTCATTCGGCAGCCTTTGAAGTGATGCACTGGCATGAAAATCCAGCAATATCATACGGCCGTCGTGCATCAGTTCACCGATTTTGGTACCATCTTCAAATTCGAAATTGGGCACGCTCCGGCCGATGAGCGGGTGGTTTCCGCCGAGGTCGTAATGCATATGAATGCCCCAAACCTTACCTGCCATGTAGGTAGCACCGTCACGGGTGCTGATCAGGTCGCGGAAAATCGCGTGTAATGCGCGCGCATGCGGGGCGGGCTGCATAATGGCTACCTGCGCGCGCGACCAGTCCAGAACCTGTACGCCGATCGGGTGGCGTTCGGAGTGATAACTGTCCAGGAGGTCATCGGAAGTATGTTTTTGGATAGCCGCTGCGAGTTTCCAGCCGAGATTCATGGCATCGCCCAGGCCCAGGTTGAGTCCCTGACCGCCCAGGGGAGAATGAATGTGTGCGGCATCGCCGGCCAGCAATATCCGGCCATTGCGGTACCGGGTGGCCTGGCGGGCGCGGTCCGTCCAGGTGGTGGCCGTGTGCAAAGCATTAATCGTAACATCGGTGCCCGAAATGCGGCGTAAGACATCCTGGATATGTTCGCGGGTGATCGGCGTTTCGGAACTGTGAAATGCGCCTCCATCGAAGTCCTGCATGAGCACATAGCCCGGTTGTGATTGCATGTACATGCCTGCGGAGGTCACATTACGCCCGGGGCGAAGCTTTTCCGGATCTGCAATGTCAACAAGCGTGGTGTAGCCCGTGAATTCCGGTTCGGTGCCGGCAAACTCAAAGCCGCCCATTTTGCGGACCATGCTGCGGCTTCCGTCGCAGCCGACCAGCCATTTGGCGTGAAAAGATTGATTCTCCGACCAGACGGTCACACTTTCATCCGTTTGAAGAACGTCGGTAACGGAAAGGCCTCGCCTGATTTCGACACCCAGAGCCTCTGCGCGTCGCGTCAGGATCGCTTCAAGCTCTGCCATTTCGGATATCAAACTGGTTTCGGGTGAACCCGGAAGGCGGTATTCCCATTGAGAGGTGTCGATGTTCCCTTCGAGAAACGGAATGCCTGCAAAATGCCCCGCCTGGCGTTGCGGCCCTTGTCCGGAGGTGGTGCCGGTGTGCGGATTTTTGAGCCGTTTGTGGATTTCCAGCTCTGCAAGCAGTCCGCGGCGGTAAAGCGCCTCGATGGTGGGGGCGGAGAATCCGCGTATCCCGAACGGAAGGTGCTTCAACGGCGAATGCGGGCTTTCGGTCTTTTCCAGGATCAGAACCGAGCATTTGGCCAAAGCGAGTTCACAGGCGAGGAACAGGCCGACAGGCCCTGCGCCGGAAATAATTACGTCGTGTATGGATGGATTGGTTGTAGCTTTCATATTGGAATGATTGAGCTACAAAATTCCGTAATACCGGCGCCTCAGGCTTGTACAAACGCGACAAAATCATTGCTTACCGCCTGTTTCCGTTTTTTCGCATTGCGGGCGAACGCGGCTGGGGTAGTACCACTGTAACGTTTGAATTCCCTGCTCAAATGCGCCTGGTCGGCGTACCCCAGCTCGTGCGCCAAACCGGCGAGATTGGACTCCGGGTGGTGCCAAAGCTGGTTCCGCACCTGCTCGAATCGTATCAGACCGGAGACGTCTTTCACCGTAAAACCGGAAGAACGTTTGAATTTCCTTTCCAGCGTGCGTACCGTCGCGTGCGCGGCCATTGCCACCTGGCTTACCTGAATGGTGCCATTCATCTCCCGCATCGCAGCACCTGCCCTGGCCAGCATACTATCTACTGCAACCTGCGATCGCGTATTGAGAAAGTAATTTTCCAATTCAGCCATTACCTCATTGATTCGCCCCGCGGCCATCAGCGGATCGAGCGTAGCTTGAAGCTGTGCTATGGGATGCACAAAGACATGCACGCCGTTTTTTCCGGATGGCGGGAGTTCAAGCAAATCGAATACCGTCCAGGGGAAGCACCTTACGCCGATGATCTCCAACCGGCCTTTTGTTTGAAAAAGAGCGGGCTGATTAAGCAAGCCCATCAAAAAAGGGGAAGGTAGGGGCTGTAATCCGCGATTTTGAGAAATATGACAAAGACTTCCGAAATAGAAAATGATTTCCGCATAACCATCCGGCTCGACCTGGAAAATGGATTCCTGATCTCCAAAGTGGCGGTCATCATACCAAAAGCATTTGATGGTATCCCGAAGTACCTCGGGCGGTTCAAATTCCTGGTGCATGCTGCAAGATAGTGCATGCAGGGAGGGAGCGCAATAAAAAAGGAGCTGCGATTGCTCGTAACTCCTTGGGAAATTTGGTACCGGGGACGGGAATCGAACCCGTACGGGCGTTTCGGCCCACAGGATTTTAAGTCCTGCGTGTCTACCAGTTCCACCACCCCGGCAAAGCCAGGTACCGGTACCAGTGAAGAGAAAAAAAGCACCGTCTCCGGTGCTTTGCTCTCTCTGAGCGAAAGACGGGGTTCGAACCCGCGACCTCGACCTTGGCAAGGTCGCGCTCTACCAGCTGAGCTACTTTCGCGTATTTTTCATAACCGTTTCCGATTATTGTGGTGCAAATGTAGGGACGTTAGGTATTTGACGCAAGTTTTTGGTGAAAATATTTCGTAAAAAAATTGCGAAAAAACATTAACAAATTGTAAATCAATTGATCAGTGTCGAAAATTTTTTTGACCCAAAAACAGCGCAGCGGGTGAATGGAGGCGGTTTCACTCTTAAAAGTGTTCATCCTTCCGAAACAGACGTAATGCATGCTTCATTTACCGCCCGTCAGTTTTCACCTATCCACTTCATATTTTGCTTACCTTTGCCTCCTTTAACCCATATAGGATGTGGATTGTCGGGTAGCCCCGCCGGATTGGCCCGGTTTTGTTAGCGATCGCTCCTGCTCATTCAAAACTAAATTTGCTTGTTCATGTTTTCCAACGAAGTGTTGTTTTTTGGAGGTTTTATTCTGGTGATCAGCGTTATGCTGCTTCTGGACCTGGGGGTTTTCAACAAAAAAGACCATGTGGTCAAGTTTGGTGAAGCTGCCGCCTGGACTGTCGCCTGGATAGCGCTCGCGTTGGCTTTTTACCTCGTGATTAATACACATGGCGACCTCGTGCACGGCATGGACAATTACGGGGAGCTCGAAGCAATTAAAAATAAATATGCGCCCCACCTGAAACTCATACCGGGCGATTTTGAGGAAAGCCTCGAACTCTACCGGAAAAACATGTCGCTGGAATTCATCACCGGCTATTTGCTGGAATATGCGCTTTCGGTCGACAATATCTTTGTGATTATCCTGATCTTCTCTTCGTTTGGCGTACGGCCCAAATACTTCAAGAAAGTGCTTTTCTGGGGCGTTTTGGGTGCGATTATCATGCGTTTTGTATTCATTTTCGTAGGGTCGGCGCTGATGCAGCGTTTCGAATGGATTATCTACATTTTCGGTCTGCTGCTGGTTTACCAGGGCGGTAAGATATTTTTCGAAGGGGGAGAAGAGGAGAAGATCGATCCTGCGAAACACCCCGTCGTGAAATTTGCTTCCAAATACCTGCCCGTGTTCCCGCGTTACGTGCACGAACATTTCTTTGTATTGAAAAAGGGCAAATGGCTCGTTACGCCGCTCTTTGTGGTAGTGCTGATCGTCGAATTTACCGACCTGATTTTCGCCGTGGATTCGGTGCCGGCGGTATTTTCGGTTACCAAAGACCCTTATGTAGTATTTTTCTCGAACATCTTCGCGATCATGGGGTTGCGATCGATGTTCTTCTTCCTGAGCAATATTATGGGGCTTTTCCGCTTCCTTAAATATGGCTTGGGCGTATTGCTGGTCTTTATCGGCAGCAAGATGCTCGCGCACCATTACCTCGAATCGATCGGTTTCAAAACAGTGTATTCGCTGTATGTGATCATCGGTATTCTGGCTGTGAGCATTCTGGCATCGGTGATCGTTCCTGAAAAAAAGGAGGTCGAGGACGAGGTACTATCCAATAGTTAGGCATCGGGCAGCGTTTTGAGTAACTATGAGCCGGATTCTTAAAGCCTATCTAAAACGACTTACCAACCTTAGTACCCGCAACAAGTCGCTGTTACTCACAAGCTTGTCTGCCGAACAGTTCCTGGATTTCCACGATACGGATTTCCTGCTGTCGAAGCCGTCTATCGATGTGCTCAAACAGGTGATACAGGGGAACAACCGGGTCGCGTTGTGCGATGTAGCGGATCCGCGTTTCGAAAAGGTAAATGAAGCCAGTAAACGGTTGCGCAAAATAGCCCGTACCGAGCGCTTTATCGAGGAAGAAAGAGGCTCCCGTGACTTATACGTGGGCTATCCGTTTGTGAAAGGAAAGCTTTCCGACGGAACGCCTATTCACGCCCCATTGCTGTTTTTTCCGGTGACGTTGCGGATGGACCGTGAGCAATGGTGCCTCTTCGAGCGCGACGATAGCGCTGTGGCTCTCAATCAGAGTTTCGCTTTGGCCTACGGGCATTTCAATGAGGCGAAAATTCCGGACGAGGTGCTCGAAAAATCGTTTGAGGATTTCCCCAAAGATTTTCTCGAATTCAGGACGCAGCTCTATGAATGGCTGAAATCAACGCCATTTAAAATCAATTTTAATCAACAACTTTTTGAGGATAAACTTGTCGCGTTCAGCGGCGAAAAGAGCTCGGACCTTGTTGCCAATGAACGCAACGGAGAGCTGAAACTTTATCCTGAGGCTGTACTGGGTATTTTTCCGCAGGCAAGCTCTTACCTGGTTCCGGATTATAACAGGCTCCTGGATCTTGAAGAAACGGAAGGTTTCAAGCTTCCGCTGATTGGTTTGGCTGAGGAAACCGGAGAAGAGGGTGACTTCGAGCCGGAACTTCCAGCGCGGGACGGCCGGCAGGCCCGGGAAGAGGATGTGCTGACCCCTTTTCCGGTCGATGAATCGCAGGAAGAAATTATACTGGCCGTCAAATCCGGTCGTTCGGTAGTGGTACAGGGCCCGCCGGGGAGCGGTAAATCGCAGCTGATCTGTAACCTGATCGCCGACTTTACGTCAAAAGGCAAGCGCGTTTTATTGGTATGCCAAAAGCGGGCGGCGCTGGATGTGGTCTACCAACGTCTGGCCACCACCGGTATGAAGGATTTTACCGGCCTTATCCATGATTTTAAGAATGACCGTTCGGCATTATATAGCCAGATTGCTTCTCAAATAGAGAAAGTAGAGGGCTATCGTCAGCAGAATTACAGTCTCGATTCCGTATTTCTGGAAAGGCAATTTACCCAGGAAAGCCGCGCAATCGATAAGACGGTAGATGAGCTGAACGGTTTTCGATCCGCATTGTTCGATGAAAAAGAATGCGGTGTGAGTATCAAAGAACTGTACCTCACGAGTGACCCCAATGCGCCGCATGCCGATATGAGGCCCTATTACCGGCAGTTCAGAATCGATACCTGGGACGGCTTCAAGCGGTATTTGAAAACCTACTCTGACTATGCATTGCTCATTCATCCCGCACATCCGTGGCGAAACCGGCGAAGCTTTGCCGCATTTGGAATGGCGGAATTAAGGACAATGGAAAATATGCTGTCGGAATGGCCGGGCGTTTTTGAAAAGCAAACCCGCGCATTTGAGCAAATAGCTAGCGTTGCATTTGAAAAAGTATTTATCCGCAACCGGAAGGAGATCGCAGAGCGGCTGACCGATATCGCCGGGTTGGTTACGGATTCTGCGTCGTGGAAATTGGTAGGAAAGTACGTCGGTACGCCCGTAAACCCGCACGAGCGGCTCGCATTGGTGCGTCAGGCGGTGGATGTGATGGAGGGTTTCATCGCAGAGGGAGGTATCGAAATGTCCTTGCCCGCGGCCCAGCTGAATGCCTTTGAGGTAATGCTAAAAAAATCACTCGAAACGAAACAGTCAGCAGTTTCGGGCTTTTTCTGGGATGTTTTCAGCAAGGAAAAGAAAGAAATAGAGCGGGTAGCGACGGCCAACGGCCTCACGGTTTCGCTCGAACATCTGGTGCGGTTGGAAGAGCGGCTCAGGAACCGCAGGCAGCTGGAATCTTGGCTCCAATATGCAAGTCTGGGTTTTGAATCGGCATTTATTGATGATTTTTCGGCAGATCGCGCCGGAGAGTACCTGGCATTCTTTAAATCTGCCGAGCGCGCCGCCGACGCCGTTGCGCGTATGGATGCGGGTGCGTGGAAGAAGGTTTTTCATGAAATAGCCGGCGCGAATAGCCAGCTCGACCGTTTTTTGGAAACCATTCAAAGCCTTAGACACTGGCTGGAAATATGGGACCGGATGGAAAAGGCAATGCTGCCGTACCTGTTGCCGGAACAAACAGCCACGCTAATCGACGATCCTACCGGTTATAGCGGCCTTTTGCTGGAAACCCTTCGCAACGACTTTGATTCGCTGGCTGATATGGACCGCCTGTGGGAGGAAATGACCGAGTTGCAGCGGGGCGCTACACAAGTGATTTTAGCGAAGGGTACGGAGCTTGGCGTTACGAACTCGAATGAGGTGCTGAATCTCTTTGAGAATAGCATTAAACTGGCCTGGATCGAGCATGTCGAGAGCAAATACCCCGCGTTGCGATCGGTGACGTCGCTTAAAATGAAGCAGTGGGAAGATCAGGTGCAGGGCAGTATCACCTTGAAGCAAAAGCTGAGCTCGGATATCACGAATATTAAACTGCGCGAGGCCACCTATGAGGATGTGGAAAAGAATCGCTTGGGTAACCGTGTGACGTACCGCGAACTTGGGCACCAGGTTACCAAAAAACGCAAGATCTGGCCGATCCGTAAATTGCTCGAAAACTATGCCGACGAGGTATTTGCCCTCATCCCTTGCTGGATGGCTTCACCTGAGGCGGTTTCCGCTATTTTTCCGATGGAAAGCGGTTTATTCGACCTCGTTATTTTCGATGAGGCGTCGCAATGCTATGCGGAGTATAGCTTACCCGCGGCTTTCAGAGGAAAACAGTGGGTAGTTACCGGCGACAGCAAGCAGCTTTCGCCGAGCGATCTTTACCGGGTGCGTTTCGAAGACCGGTCGGAGGATGAGGAATATTCAGCCGCTATTGAGATCGAATCTTTGCTCGATCTTGCGGGGCAGTCGCTGGATCATTATCAACTGACAGGCCATTACCGTAGTCTGTCCGTGGATCTCATTGATTTTTCAAACCGGAATTTTTATAAAAAGAGCCTTAAACTGCTTCCTGATTTCCATAAGATCAACGACCGTGAGCCGGGTATTCAGTACATCAAAACGGAAGGCGTCTGGAAGAATAATACCAATGTGGTTGAGATAGAGGAAGTATTGCGGTTAATCCGTGAGTTGGCGGGAAGTGGGAGGAGCATTGGCGTGGTGACCTTTAATTTTTACCAGCAAGCGGCTATTCAGGACGCATTGGAAAAGGAAACCGCATTACCGGAAGGTCTTTTTGTGAAGAATATAGAGAACGTGCAGGGCGACGAGCGCGATATTATCATCTTCTCGATGGGTTATGCGCCGGACGAGAAAGGGCGTGTTTCCATGCAATTCGGGACATTGAATATGCAGGGAGGGGAGAACCGATTGAATGTGGCCGTGACGCGTGCGCGGGAGAAGATTTACTTTGTCACAAGTCTTTGGCCTTCGCAGCTGCAAACGGAGCAAACTGCCAACGAGGGCCCGAAGTTGCTCAGGGCGTACATGGATTATGCATTGCAAGTGTCGGAAGGCAGGTTTGAGCCAGCGCCGCTTGCCACCGGGCAGTTCCGCTCCGACTGGCTGCTGAAAGAACGGCTGGTGCGACAAAACCCGGCATTTGAGAAAGAACTTCCATTTGGCGACATTACCGTAAAAGAAGAAGGAGCCTACAAGGGCTTGGTTCTTACGGACGACGATCTTTACCATTATAGTAAATCATCCAAAGAGCCTCACGCTTATTTGCCCCTTCTGTTGCGGTTGAAAAACTGGCCGTTCAGGCGTGTTTACAGCCGCGAATATTGGTCGGGAAACCTTAACAACGGCGTATTATAGTTCCTTGATGCGGATATTGCGGTAAGAAACTTTGTCGCCGTGGTCTTGCAATGCAATCTTACCTTTGGAGAAAGCACCAAATCCCTGCCAGGTTTTGAACTTGCTGTTGGCAACGAGCTTGTCCCATTCAGCGCCCTGAGTCGGGAATTCCACTACTTTTTTGCCATTCAGCCAGCTTTCACCTTTGCCGTTTTTGATGATTACTTTGGCTTTGTTCCATTCTCCGGCAGGTTTAACGGCTGAGAAATCGGAAGGAGGAAGCATATCATACAATGAGCCGGCCTTGTGGTTCCCGTCTTTACCAGCTTTGGCATCGGGGTGCTTCACGTCGTCGAGCACCTGGATTTCCGGGCCGGTAGAGTAAGGACAGCAGTATTTTTTGTCTTCTACCACATGATAGATAATCCCGCTGTTACCGCCTTCGGCGATTTTCCATTCCAGTTCGAGCTCAAAATCACCATATTCTTTATCGGTAACGAGGTCTTTTCCACCTTTTTCGGCCAAAACCACTGCTCCGTCTTCTATTTTCCATTGTGGCAGAACTTTGTCCTGTTGCCAGCTATGCCAGCCTTTCAGGCTCTTGCCGTCGAAAAGGGTTACCCATTTTCCTTTTTGGGCTTCTGCATCATTTGAAAACGCCAACGCCGCCAGGGCGAGAACGGATGCTTTTCCGAAAGCCTTCCATTTTGTACAATTCATGTTTCGCTTGTTAAAGTTTTAGTCCACAATATTAAGTACTTTTTGAGTTTTCAAAGGCATATTTGGATCGAAAGTTGGCGGCTCCTATTTTTGGGAGTTGCTCAAAATAATCCGACAACTATCTACATGGCTTCTATATTTTCAAGAATCGTAGCAGGGGAGATCCCTTGCCATAAAATCGCCGAAACAGAGGATTTTCTCGCGTTTCTCGATGCATTTCCCATTGCAAAAGGCCATACGCTCGTCATTCCGAAGAAAGAGGTCGACTACCTTTTCGACCTGGACGACGAATTGTATACAGGGTTGTTTCAATTTGCCAAAAGCATTGTTCCCGCATTGGAAAAGACGGTTCCCTGTCTGCGCATCGGCGTGAGCGTCATAGGCCTGGAAGTTCCTCACGCACACGTGCACCTGCTTCCGCTCAACAGCATGGCCGACGCCGATTTCAGTAAGAAAATAAAAACGTCGCAAGAAGAACTCGCGACGCTGGCTGAAAAAATCAGAAATAATTTATAAGACTCAATAAAACGAGAAGTCTTTTCGCACACCCAGCATAAACCCGTAGGTTTTGCGGTACAAATCGCCGATATCCGCCGCGTAGGCGCCTTTGACGGTTAAACCGCCGAGGACGTCGAGCTTGGATTGCATCATGAGCATTCCGGAGAATTGCCTGGGTGAACCGAGGAATGGTTCCAGGTAGGCGCCGCTATTCTCGGAGAAGGAGAATTTGCCCATCCACTGGACTTTCCGGAATAATGTACCCTCTAAACCGAGGTGGAGCATCATGACGCGGTTGTTGCTCGTGAAATTATCGGCATAATTGGGCCATTTCCACTTGGTCTGAGAGGTCGGCGGAATGAACGGCGTTCCAATGGTCCTGTCGTAATATCCCCAGCCGTCACGAACCTGCTGATTATTGAAATAGTTGTCGTGTCCTCGTTTCTTGCCGTCTGTCAATACGAAGTCGGCCCCTCCCTGGTCTTTGGTGTAGAGAAATTCCAGGACGGCGGCATTGATCTCAAAATTGGCCCCATAGGAGTTTTTGCGTTTAATACGGGCACCGTACAGGCCGTCTTTAAGTCCAGTCAGGTAAAACAATGAGCCATCCTCATAGATGAACTGCCTGTACAGGAAAATACTCGTTTCATAGGTTTCGACCTCCATTGCGAGATCGATGGAGCCCAAGTGGTTTCCGATCCGGCTTGTGCTATCGAAATAGGTAATGTCGTCGCCAGTGCCGCCGATTGATCCTATTACTGCATTGACATAATTTTTAAATCCGGTGGGCATTTGCAGCCTATCACCCGTTAGGCCAAGGTTTTTCTTAAGTCTTCCACCCCATTGAACCTGATGGTTGAAGCCCCCGTAAAGTTTCAGCATTGAATTAGCCTTCCCGATTCGCATGTAGAATGCTTTCTGATGGAATTTCAAATTCTCGGTAATCGGCCTGCTGTTTTCAAATAAGCCGTCGGAGTAAAATGCCTGGAACGAAAGCCAGCCCTTTGTAAATGGTACCGGCACAAAGCGGGTGGTTCCGAGGTAGATTTTAGGAATCGGTAATGCATTACCCGACCATGCGTAGGAGCCGGAACCTATCGTGGAGTCTGCCAGGCCCAGCGCCTGCTTCTTACGTCCCACATAAAGCTCCCAGTTTTTGTATCGCAATGTCACATGCGCCTGGGGAAGTATGAACTTGTTGGTTTGTACAAAATTGCCAACTGCTTCTACGCCCGCACCAACGCGCCATTCGTTGCGGGTTTTATTTTCGGATATAGTCCAGTAATGTTCCAGTCCGGCACGCACGCTACCGTTGGGTCCTGTTTTCGGGACGATTCCGTATTGGTTGGACTGGATCCAGAACGGCGTATAGCCGTTGGTACTTCCCATACCCACTAATTCCGCGTAATTCGTGGTGGAGTCGGTGTAGATAACAGGTTCCTTGATCTCAGATTGGGAAAAGCCAAGGATGGGCACTAGTAGTAATATGAATAAAAGAAATCTCATAGGTGTGCCCTCACGCATTGTCCATAATGTGTATAATAGCCAACAAAAATAAGTATAACTTTTCTATTATCATATTGAACATATACGTCGCTTGATTGCAAAACGGATTAATCCAGAAAACCGCTTTTCCGCAGGCCTATGGCTAATCCGTAGGAGTTAGGATACAGTTTGCCAATATCCGATGATAATGCCGAATAAACACTGCATCCTTTGAAGATATTTAAGTTTTTTTCAGCACCGAACCACAATGATACCTGCTGTTTTACCCCATCAAACGGAGTGAGAAATGAGCCCGAATTGCGTGAGTAGGTACCCCGGAACGACAGTTTCAAATGCAGCCAGGTGGCGGTTACTCCTGTATGAAACGCCCAGAAACGATTATTATTCGTGAATTCCGAATTATTCCGGGGTAAACTACCGTCGGTTGTAGCGGATGCCGGGGCTAACGGTGAGCCGATTCCCGAGCCATAATACGACCAGCCGCGCTGATATACGTAGCTATTGAAATAGTTTGCTCTTTCGAACAACGTAAGTTCAGATATCGGATAACGGTTGATCTGGTTGCGCGTTCCGATCACTTCGAGCAGAAAAGAGTGAAATGCAAAGTAAGAAGAGCCTTTCGGAAGCGGTTTGGTGCGTTTAACACTCAGCCCGTTCAGCCCATCCTCAAAATTGGTAACCTTGAAAAGAGAGCCGGTCTCATAGATATTCTGGCGGTACAGGAAGAAATTCCAATCCTTTCCATGCCATTCGCCCCCGATGTCGAACGTCCCGAAATGGTTGCCGACTTTTTTATAATCCAGGGTTTTCCCCGAAATCGTATACCAGTAAGCTTTCAGCATATCGAGCTGGTACAGCGGCATGATGTCTTTTTCGCCGCCCCAAATGGCCTGATGATTGGCGCCGAGGTAGATTCGGTAGCGCTGGGATCTTTTGCCGAGCCGGAAGTAAAGCTGTTTTTGGTGCAGGTAGGTTTCTGAAATGCGGGGAACGCTTCCGTAATTAATGCTGCTTGCACCAAGATATCCATCCGAATAGCTGAATTTAAGCGCGACGAAGTCGTTGGTGAAGTAGAGCGGCAGGTAGTCCTGAATGGCAACCTGCACCCGGGGATAAGGCCTGGCATTGCCGGCCATGGCGAGTGAGCCGGATGAAAGGGTGGTGTCGACGAGCCCGGCGGTCATTCTTTTTTGCCCGGCGAGAATTTCAACCTTGCCGATCTTTACCGCTGCATACAGGTCGGACAGAAAACCATTGGCCGATTTGCCGTAACTCGCAATCCCCTGAACGCCTGCACTCCATTGAATCAGCCGCGGGTTATGCGGGTTATAAACCTTATATATGCCCGCATCGACAATGCCGAAGTTACCGTCTAGCGGAATACTGCCATATCGGTTAGCATGTTGCCAAAAAGGAGTTTGGGCCGTTGCCCCGGCCGCCATTACCGACGCCTTATAGTATACTGTCGAGTCCTGGGCTTGTAATTTGAAAACGATGAGTAACAGATAAAGGGGTAAGTAAACTCGTATCAGGGAAAATAGGGACGACATTTAGTAAAACAGGGAAATAGTTCAGCCGTGTATGTAAAATCTTAAAGTTACCAGATAAAGCCGGATTTCCGCCAACTGATCATTATTGCCATGTTTTGTGTGTACAACTGGCCAAAATCAGAGGCTAAACTTAACCCGAAAATATCTCTTTTGGAGCTCAAAAGCGGCGCTTCAACTCTTAATAGCAACGAAGTCTGATTCGCAACCGGTCTGATTGGATCATCGTAAGTGCCCGAATTTTGAGAAAAACTGCCTTTCAGCAAAAAATTAAACTTCTTCCACGAAGCCTCTGCACCTAAATGATAGGCAACGATCAGGTTGTTCGCGGTGAAAAGGTTGTCGTTTGTAAACAGATTATCCCGCGTGGTGGTCTGCGGAGCGATCATCGGCGTACCAAGACTTTTTCCGCGGTATGACCATCCCTGGTTATAAACGTAATGATTGAAATAATTGTCTTTTCCGAAAACGCCATTGAGGTAATCGAATATCGCACCTCCTTGGTTTTTGGTATAAAGAAATTCAAATAACAAGGTGTTGAACCGGAATGTGGGTGCATTTTCACTTTTTTGCCTTCTTTTGAACCGTAACCCACTCAAACCGTCGGAAACAGTGGACAGGTTGCTGAGTGAGCCGTCCTCGTAGATCGTTTGGCGATACAGAAAAATATTCCATTGCTTTCCCTTCCATTCCGCCGCGACGTCGATCGTTCCGAAGTGGTTTCCTACGCGGCTATGAGCCCACGGCTTGCCGAATATGACATATTCGTAGGCTTCGGCCTTTTTGAGGCCACCGGTAAAAATCTTGTCTTCACCTCCCCACATCGCCTGGTGATTGAAGCCTCCAAACAGATTGAGCCGATGCGTGCGCTTACCGAGTTTAAGGTAAAGCGATTTTTGGTGAAGATAAACGTCAGGGACGCTGGTGACGTTGCCATAATGCACCCCGGCAGACCCGAGAAGCCCGTCACCATAAGAGAATTTGAAAGAGAAAATGTCGTTACCTGGAATCAGGCTTACGAAGTTGGGCGTTGAAAGCTGGATTTTGGGATAGGGGCGGTAGTTGGGCGACATTGCAATAGGCCCCATGGTAAGCAGGCTATCGCCCAGGCCCATAAATTCCTTTCTTTGGCCAATGCTCAATTCCACGGGCCCGGCCTTACCGGCTATGAACAAATCCGTGAAGAATGCGTCGGACTTCCTGCCGGCGAAACCTACCAGTTCAGCTCCTCCCGACCATTGGAAGAAGCGGGGGTTATTCCGGTTGTATACCCGGTGAAAGCTGGCAGCTCCTTGCGCAAATGAGCCTTTTTCGGGTATAGAGGCATTCTGATTGGCATATAGCCAAAGCGGCACACCGGCAGTTGAGCCCGCAGCATTGATTCCTGCGGCATAGAAAAAGGTAGAATCCTGTGAGTAACTTTCAGCGCAAAGTGCTGCCGATAACAGCAGCACATAAAAGAATTTCCTCATTCCAGGACTATTAAGAATTTACGAGGTGTCAGAGGGGTTACCTGCCCTTTTTGCCGAAAATAACGACGGCTGTCAGGAGTATGATTTTCAATTCCAGGAACAAGTTCCAGTTCTTGATATAGTAAAGGTCATACATGAGCTTGTGGCGCGCGTCGTACACACCTGCTCCGTACGAATACATTACCTGCGCGTAGCCGGTAATCCCGGGCTTGATATTGTGGCGAAGGTTGTAATAAGGGATGATTTCGTCAAATGTCTCGGTAAACACAGGGCGTTCCGGACGAGGACCGATCAAGGACAGGTCACGTCTGAAAATATTGATAATCTGAGGCAATTCGTCGATACGCGTCAGACGCATGAACGAGCCGTACGAGAAAATCCTGGAATCGTTCTTTTTCGAGAAAGATGCTCCGTTTCGTTCTGCATCCAGCCTCATCGACCTGAATTTGATACAGTTAAATGGCCTGTTGTTCATTCCAACGCGTTCCTGAAAATAGAATACCGGGCCCGGGGATTCCAGTTTGATCCGGAAATAGCTCAGAATCCAGATGGGGAATGTAAGAAGGAACAGGATGATTGAAATCGTGATGTCGATGATCTTTTTGGGGTAACGTACCCTTCTGCCGAACGTGGGGACTGTCAGTAGATTTGGATTGATTTCGGTGACGTCGTCCGGGATATATACTTTTTTGAGGTCTCTTTCGCAGAAATCGTAAACGGTGGTGATTCGGATCGATTTGTTTTTTCGGACAACCAGTTCGTAGATTACTCGGTTACGTCGGTCGTACTGCGGATTGGTAACCAGGTGTATTTTTTCAAATCTGTCGAGCAGCGGCCTTACGGTGTGGTTGAGAAGATAATCGTCGTTATCTGAGTGTGGTATCAGGATAATCTCCTTGTATCTTTTGAGAAGTAGCGCCAGATCTTTTTTTTGAAGAAAGTAGTCGTAGCTGGTGACAATCAGGACTTCTTCTGAAACGGCAGTTTTGCTTAGAAGCCGGTGAATGTACTTGCGGTCAGATACGTAAGTGTTGCCCATATGTGTGTATTTTATGAACTAAAAAATAGTGTGATTGTAGAATATACGTGTGTTAAAGCTACAAGTTTAGGAATAAACTTTTGAAATACGAAATTATAAATATGGTCAAATCAAATATAATTTTTGGCAGAGAAGGGCTTTTGTGCTAAAAATTAATATTTGGCGGAGAAGGGATGAAACTAGTACCAGCAAATATAGGGAAGGTTTCGGCACAAAATATTATTTTACTGTAAAGAATTTTTCCTTTTTTTTCTTCTTTCGGCACTTTCAACCGATTTGATTGATTTATCACATTTCCTATAATCATTACCTGCCCGTATGTGCCCGGGCGGTGAAGTTCACGCGATCGATTTGTAGAGGGAAAGGTACATCCGGTACATTGCCCCGACCGTAAAATACTGTTCATACGACTTTCTGGCTTCGGCTTTCGCGATGGTAAGTTCGGCCGGATGGTTCGCGTAATGTAAAATCTGCTCCGCAAATTCACTTGCTGTATTCGCTACTGCCCTGCCATTCAGTCCGTTAAGTACTTCCCCGATGCCGCCTACATCCGAAGCAATTACAGGAACCGAGTAGCACAATGCTTCGAGAATAGACATAGGCATTCCTTCGTAATTGGAAGGAAGCATAAACAGGTCGGCGTATTTCAGCAGACGGTGCGCATCTTCTGCTTCACCGAGGCAATAAGCATTCGCGGGAAGGTCCGCCATTTCATCTTTGTTGCCTATCCAGAAAAAATGAATATCGTGGCCTGCGAGCATTTCGGCTACTTCACAAAAAAGCTCGAACTTCTTTTGCGGCGAAATCCTCGCAATGCACATCACTTTAAAGCCGGATTTCGACCGGATCATTTCGGCCAGGCGACGGTAACTTTCGCTATGATTTTCAGGAATGTCGGTTGAGTAATCGGTAATACCATTATAAATGTAGGAGACGTTTTTTTTGATCCCCTCACTCAGCAGGTTGTTATAATCGTACTTGCTTACTCCGACAATGTGCTTGGCTCTGATCTGCAACAGGCGTTCCAAATGGAGAAATTTCCGGAACGCAACCCGAATGGAATCGAACCCATGGACGGTGTAAACGATCTTTTTTCGTGGAAATGCAAGGCGACCGAGAATCCCGATTTTGGAGGAATGCAGGTGAATGACGTCGGGCTTGAAAATCTGGTACAGACGGCGCAATTCGTTCACCACTTTATGCTCTTTGGAAAGGCTGATGGAGCGCTGCAACGGATTGATTTTCCATTGGCCTACTTCCGAGGGAAGTACTTTCCACAATTCTCCGTCCTCCGAGGAAGCAACCATTACCTCATGACCATCATTGACAGACTCCCTTGCCAGATTGATCACCACGGATTGAGCACCTCCGAGTTCAGCAAGCGTGATGACATGTAATATTTTCATAATCTCAATAACAACTCCAAAGGAACCGCTCTCCTGTTAAATGCGACACATTAATGGCTGCTTACGGTATTACTCGTTCTCATGACGCCTCCGATACTGCGTATGAGTGATTCTGAATAGGTGCCTACCGTTTTAAACCCTTCGTAACTGCTTGTCGAGATCCGGTCGTAGAGATGCGGATCGGCGATCACGGATTCCAGTTTTTTCAATGAATGGCCGAATGTTTCGGTTGTGCTAATATCAGCAAAAATCGCCGTCTTCATGTCCCCCGCATAGTTGGGAATTTCACCTACCGCGGTCACGAAGCAGACCAGCCCGTTTTGCATCGCCTCCGCCACGCTCATGGCCATTCCCTCGTTGGTACTCAGCTGAATCAGGAAATTATAGTTTCTGAATAGTTCCAGCTTCTTGCTACCGTTTACTTCGCCCTGAAACCGGACCCTGTTTTCGAGCTGATGGGTACGGATATACTCCGTCACGGTTTCAAGCATTCCATCATTCCTGCCGTAAATATCCAGCGAAGCGTTGTATCCTCGATCGGTCAGGTATCGGATGGTGTCGATAGCCAAAGGTAAGTTTTTTACGGAATTGATTCGCCCGAGAAACATAAACCGTACATCCTGGTTATCGAAGGGTGGGGCTGGTTTAAAATCCGGTGAAGGGCTGGTAAAAAAAGAAATGACTTCGATGGGTACCGAAGGCTTGAATTGCTCGCGCACAAATGTGGCGGTTGCTTGAGAATCGGTGAAGATCGAATCGGCATGGCGGATCGCTGCCTGGCTGAACAGCCGATCGAAACGGTGAAAAAAAGCCGTATTATGTATAAATGAGACGAAACGTATTTGAGGCCTGAGTTTTTTTGCCAGGATTCCAAGCAATGATGCCCGCCACAGCGAACAGATCATGACATCGGGCGAGAAACCCAGAATGAAGCGGATCATTTTGGGAATCACCAACGGATACATGCTCAGCTTATAGTCGAACGGAACCATGCAGGCTTTTTCCTCAGCGGTGAGATGGCTGGTTATATTGGCATCAATACTCCCCAAAACCATCACTTTCAGATCAAATTGCCTGTTCAGCTCGGGTAATGCCGACAGCATGGCTACTTCAACGCCGCCGATCTGCACGTCATGCAGTATGTAAAGTAGTTTCTGTTTTTTCAAAGCTAGTGTGTTCTTACATATGGTCGATTTCTATTTCAATACCTGGCTCCACTGCGCTATAATTCCGCCGAGTTCGAGTGTGTGAAGTCTTTGTGACTTGTAATTGCGCATACGGCCTCGAAGCGCGTCGTCGTTCATCAGTGTGGCCAGTGATTGTGATAGTTTACCTACATTACCTGCTTCCACCAGGATTCCATTTTCCCCTTGCTCGATGAGTTCTTCGGGGCCCGTGTCACAATCGAAAGCCACAATGGGTAAATGGAACGCCAAAGCTTCCAGGAGCACCATCGGCAAGCCCTCAAACCGTGAACTCAGACAGTAGATGGACGCTGCTTCAAAATACGCAAAAACTGCTTTTGTAGCACCTACAAGTTCAACAGAATCCCCAACCCCAAGTTCTGTTATTTTCTGTTCAAGACCAGGTTTTTCTTCCCCATCGCCGATAATGAGCAGTTTCCACTCATTCCGAAGACTGGCAGGCAGTTGGGCCCAAGCATCCACCAGCAAATCAAACCCTTTCTGAAAGGTTATCCTCCCGACGGAAATGACTGTTTTGGAAGGATTTTCGTTGATTTTTTGCTCTTCCAGAAACATAGGATTAGGAATGTGCGCCAGCTTTGCACGGCGGTACCAAGCTCCTTGTTTCCAGAATTGTATGTCGCGGGCTGTGAGGGTTACAATGCTGTCGGCAAAGCAAAGAGCAAGCTGCCGGGCGAGCGACCGGGCCGCGATACCCAGGCTTACCTTGAAATTGAAATGCTCCCACACCACATGCCGGATGCCGGTAAAGGCGAGTGAGGGAACGGAATAGGTGGCCATGATCGATTCGACCGTTACAAATGTATCGATATGGTTATTGTTGACGAATTGCCGGATCTTGTGCTGCGAGTACAGGATTTTCCGGATGCCTTTCAAATTTTCGATATGCAGGCTGGTGACCCTGACGTTCGGCTCGAAAGGGAAAAAGATCTTTTCCGGATCGCCATACAGCCCGAGCACGTGAACATTAAAATCTCTTTTCGCGAATTCGTTGATGATGACCGAAGCCACGCGTTCCGTTCCGCCGACCGCCGAGATATTATAAATGAAGAAAACGATATTAGGCATACGATTTTGATCCGGTGATCACTCGGAGCACCATGTACAGGATTTAGGCTACGACATTAGGTACCGTCAAGAATAGAAGAGGCCGGTAAAAATCATTTCCCACCTTTCAGGCTGTTTTTAAAATTAGAAAGCTTTACACGGAACCAATAGTAGGAACCGACTGCGCTACCCAGATTGTCGTAGACTATACCGACAATGTCTTTTTTATGTTGATGATCAATATTTACAGAGCTCATACCCAAGTCGTTGTATATCGAAATCAGCTTGGGCATGTAAAAGAAGTGAGCAGCGAATCGGCTGTACAGCTCCACGTTGTAAACGTGGTCGGCTGTTAATTTATAATCTAAGTTATACTTCTTTTGCTTATAAACTGACCGCGGGTAGAAAATGGCCTGATGCGAAATGTTTCGCAAAGCGATATTCCATTTGCTGACTTTGCCTGTGTAAATCTGATTACTCTTTTTGAGATAGGTGTTTCCGTAGTAGATACCGTCGGTTTCGGTAATCTCCGCCACAACCTCTTCGATGATCGTCGGCGAAGCCAGCACATCGTCACATCCGAGGAAAAAGACCCAGTCGCCCGTGGCAAGATCGAGCCCTTTGTTCATGGCATCGAATATCCCACGGTCAGCCTCACTTTTCCAGAGCGAAATCTCATGTTCGTATTTCCGGATAATATCTAATGTCCCGTCCGTCGAAAGTCCATCCAGAATAATGTATTCAATATGACCGTAGCTTTGGCTAACGACGCTTTTGATGGCGTTTTCAAGGTCCTTTTCACCGTTTCTTACTACTGTGATGATCGAAATTTTGGGATACTGCATAACTTAGTTTTGACGGCAACTTTCAACCTCCCTGATGAAGTTGTCGCGATATTTTGTAATCGTGAAATTTTGAAAAACATGCTCCCTCGCGCGCTTGGCTATGCCCGCATATAAGGAAGGATCATTGAGCAATCTCTCCACCTCAGCGGCCAGACTATGCTCGTCGGAATGGTAAAGCAGGCCGGTCTGCCCATGTTGGACGATCTCACTGGTGCCAGCCGAGTCGAATGCCACCACCGGAACACCGTACATCATGCCTTCGATCGTCACGCGCCCGAGTGCCTCATGGGGTGAACACATGAGCAACACGTCGAAGCGGCGATAAATGCTCTGAACGTCTTTGGTAAACCCGGTGAACTGAATATGTCCGCTGATGCCCTGCTCCTGAATATAGGCTGCAATTTCTTCATAATAAGCCGGATCGCCAATTTCGCCTACAATTTCCAATTTTATGGCAACCCCTTTTTTTACGAGCGCATTGATCGCTTTTATGGCCGTCATTTGATCCTTCGCGGGATCAATAATGCCTACTATTCCTGCCTGGGACGTTATGCCAGGTATATGCGGAGGTATTTGCGGAAGTTCGTCGACCAGCCCGTTGTATATAACCGTATGCGGGGTGGCGACGTCCGAATCGATCACCCTTTTTTGGGCAATGCTTTTAGAGATACAAATAATACGCGCAGCCTTGTTGGCCCAGAACCGGAAGGACGATTTGCCAAAATTGTATTTTAAATGATAGTCGTCGTACACAAACTCCCGGATATGCCACAGGTGCTTCCGACCGGAAATGAACGCAACGAGCGCACCAAAGAAAATCACCGAGGAATTGCTGTGGATGAGATCGATCCGTTTTCTGACAACCAGCAATGCAACGTATAGCGCGACAAGAACATTGAATGCAAACCTTTTGACACTATGAAACCACTGCGGGAACCGCGGAACTTTGTGAATATCGTTGGCAAATGCGATAATCTTGAATTCGATACCATTCCTGGCCAGTTCTTCTGTAAAATCGCCATCCCTCGGACAGATCACCCACCAGTCGATCTGGTCACGAGTCTCGGTTAGCAAAGTTAATAGGGACCTGTTCGCACCATAAAGTGTGCCATAATGACTGAATGATAATATTTTCGGTTTCTTTTTCGTCCTCATTACTTACTTTTCAAGTGACTAAGCTTTTTAAAATAAGGTTCAATGAGAGGAAAGTTGAAAGTAGCGGTTACCAAACCCATAATGCAAAGTTTGATACCCAGTGAAATAATCAGCATCGAAGGCGCGGGAGCCCAGTCTGTTGCAAGGCTCTTTTCAGCCAGATAGGCAAGGATCAGGACAGCAACGGAAGGAATTTGCCGCGCAAGCAATGCGTATAATTTAAAAACGTTTTGGCGTAGTACGGT
The DNA here is from genome assembly GCF_003014695.1 of Dyadobacter jiangsuensis. Lineage (GTDB taxonomy): Bacteria > Bacteroidota > Bacteroidia > Cytophagales > Spirosomataceae > Dyadobacter > Dyadobacter jiangsuensis. Next base: position 56,823 of record NZ_PYAS01000012.1, read on the forward strand.
GCTGATCAGCACATAAAAACTGATGGCAAAGTTGAGGTAGAAGGCGATGACCAACAACAGGGCTGTCTTTTCCAATGATTTGAAATACAAAACACCGCAAAGAATAGCCAGGATCATCGTCGCGCCGCACAGCAACCCCGAGGTAAACAGCATATCTGTGCGCCCTGCTGCCTGAAAAATAGCACCGCTACTCGACATAATCATCTGAATCCAGATAGATACACTCAGTATCCTCAGAATAGGAACCACCTCCATCCATTTTTCGCCCAGAAACATATAAATGAGTTCCGAAGCGGAGAAATAGGTAAATACCGATATCGGAAGGCCAAGAATGGCCAGCACTTTCACAATTTTAATATACTCCTCAAAAATAATGGTTTTGTTGTGCTGGTATTTGGCCAATATCGGGTGGATCACCGGCGTAATCACGTGCGTCAGGTTGGACACCGGGTACATCATCAGCTGGTAAGCCTGGTTATAAAGTCCCAGGCCGGTGTTACCAATATACCTGCCCACGAGTATATTGTCCAGGTTTCTCGAAAAGTAGTTGATGCAGTTGAATGCGAACTGGTACGATGAATATCTGGCGACGCCCCGAATGCCGGAGAATGAAATGCCGGATTGGATCTTCAATCCGGAACTGATGAAGTAGAGTAAAAAAACAAGGACGCTATATATGATCGAGCGCCATATAATGGAGTAGAAACTAAAATCCTGGTAGGCAAGCGCGATAGCTAGGGACCCAGTCAGAAAGGAGCTGCCGAGCTCGACAAAACCAATGGTTTTGAATGCCTGTGCCCTGATGAGCATGTTTTTGGGTACGATAGCCAACGCACTGAACAATACCTGAATCGCAAGCAGCTGGCTGACTCGAATGTAAACCTGATCGTTGTAAAACGATGCGACGGGGTAGGAGAGCAAGGCAAATGCAATCGCTAATCCGAAGCTGATCAGCACGCTGACCTTGAATATGTCCGAAAAGTCCTTACCGGTAAAATCTTGCTTCTGGACAATAGCGGAACCCAAGCCGATGTCGCTGAGGATATTGAAAAAGGAGATAAAGACCGTTACAACTCCGACAATTCCGAATTCGGCCGGTGACAGCAGTCGGGCAAGCACCGAATTTACGATCAGCCCAAGTAATATGCCGCTGTATTTCGTAATAAATACAATGATCGCCCCTCTCTTGATTTCCTGCTGAACTTTCATTGACCAGTTATATTTGAAGGAGGTTCAGGTGGTAGGCAATGAGCGGTACTGATACCTGCAAGGTAAACCGGAAAATCAAAATATGTAGCATGTGTAATAAAGTTGAGTGTGGGCGCGCTTTGTTCTACTCGTTCGCGCCCGAAACGATCTTCTGAATTACCTTTTCTTTAATGAGGAGGATATATAAAAGGGCGAAAAAACCGCCAAGAAAGCCCCAGATTAAGCCTATGCGCAACCGTTTTGGGCTGCTTTTCACCAAAGGCACTTTTACTGGTTCGAGTACTTTGAATACAGGCCGCTCTTCTTTCACACTGACTTTGGCTTGCTCATACCGCCTCACCAGGTCGCTGTAAAGTGATTCCGATAATACATATTCAGCCTGTAACCGTTGTTCTTCGATTTTGGCTGTGTTTGAAAAGATATTTCTGTTCTGGTCGCGGTAGCTCTGAAGGGCGTATTCGGCCGTACGGAGACGGGCTTTCGCTTCCTTCACGCGATCAGCGAGCAAACCTTCCCGCTGGCTTGCTTTGGAGGAACGATAGTCTTCGACATAGTCGACCAGGTATTTTTGTGCCGCTTCTACAAGGATTGCGGAAACAAACGGATCAACGGTTTCTGCACTGATCTGGATCACACCGCTCTTTGCATCCACTTCTGCCGAAAGCAGGGAAATGGCACCGGCGATGTTTCCCTGCTCCGAAAGCGAATAGGAAAGTATTCCGTCCCTTTTAAGCTTAACCTCCTTCGGAGCGGCTTTGGGTGCAGAGGAGAATAAGCCGGAAAACAATCCCGGTTTGGCCTGTGCTTTCAGGAAATCCATGAGCGTTTTATAAGGCTTGTTGTCTTGGTCCACGACCGGCTGTTTGAGCAGGTATTCGCCAAACGGCGAGCTTTGCATAATCGTGGGGTACAGGTCCGGCTGCAACTTTTCCGCACCATCACCATTAAGGCCGGCACTTAACAGCGAGAACGATCCTCTTTTGGAAGTGCCGTACTCCGGCAACAAGCTTACTCTGGCCTCGTACTTCTTTCTAAGCGTAAAACTGTACGCCACGCCGGCTACCACGGATACGATTACCGCCAGTATCAGCAATTTGATATACTTTCCTACAAACAGGATGATATCGGCAAAGCGTATCTCCGAAGCATTGAACGAACTCGCCTGGCTATCGGCTTTTACCGGCTTTTTTTCTGGATGGGATATCATGGTTAATTATTTCTGCTCACGGTAATTACCGCCAATGTGAGTGTACTAACCATCGAAGCGATGAAAGAGAACAATGCAATACGCTCGCCAGGTGTTTTCTGACGATCCGGCTCGGCTACTTTCACAGGCACCGTCACAACGGCACCCGGTTCGACTTTGGGATAAGACCTGAAGAACAGGAAATTCTTCGTTCTGTGCGTCCGACCGTTGGGGTATGACACGTACACGCGTTTCTTCCAACCTTGCTCAGTATAGCCGCCGGCTTGCGAGATATAGTCGTCGTAGCTGAACTTGGCATCGAAATTCATGACCGACGGATTATGTACCCCGCCCTGAATCCGTACTGTTTCGAGTCGTCTTGGTATCACCAGCGTATCGCCGTGCATCAGTAACAGGTTAGATGGAAGCGAAGGCTTGTTGACAATCGCTTCAATATCGACGGCAATCAGCTCCTGCCCCCGGTAGAAACGAGCACCCGGGAGGTACGCCTCGGACCGCAGCCCGCCTACCTTGTTGAACAAGTCGGAAATCCGTTCGAAATTATTGATAATAGTGTAGTTACCCGGATAGCGCACTTCCCCAATAATGGTTACCGATTTCTGGGCCTCGTAACGCGGCGACTTGCGTACCACGATGATGTCCTGCGGTTGCAACTTAAATTTCTGGTCGTCGGGGTTGAGTACCAGGTTATCGGCCACGTCTATCGAGAAGATACGGACGTTTTGCGAAGAAGGCAGGTCGAGCGTATCGTTTTTCACACGACGCGATACCTCAATGCGATAGGGGATACCACCTTCGGTATAGCCGCCGGCCTGGAAGATAAGGTCGGCGATGGTAATGTCTTTGTAATAATAATAGTTGCCCGGGTTGATCACCGATCCTGAAATAGTCAGGAATGTGAATTCTTTCAGGTCTTCCACTGATTTGATCGTCAGGATATCGCCAGCGAGCAACGGAATATCCGCAATTTCACCATTCACAAGCTTGCGAAGGTCAATCGCTACAATGCCTGTCTGAGTTTCGCCACTCGATCTTTCGAGAATGGCGCGGTTGAGGAAAGCACGCGGGCTAAGTCCTTGCGCCATCTGAATCAGTTTCAGAACAGAATTACAACGTTCTTCCAATGCATACGGGCCCGGTAATGTTACAGCACCACGTATCTCGACCTGGTTAGCTACGACATCGAGTATCCGTTTTACATTAAAAATATCCCCGTTTTTGGGAGTGAAAGCTTCAATCTGAACCGAATCGACGCTACCAATCATGTAATTGGTGCCGGTGTTGCGTTGGTAAGTGAATGTCTTCGTGTAAGCTTCCGGTGTAAAACCTCCTGCATAACGAATGATGTTTCCAAGGGTTTCGCCCTGTTTAGCTTCGAAAATACCGGGACGTTTTAGCTCGCCATTCAGTTCTATTCTTGTTTCAAACGGCCTGATGAGGATGATATCCTGATCTTGCAGAGCAATGTTATCGCGTAGATCGGCATCCACCAGGAACTTGTATAAGTCGATTTTGCGGATCACCTTGTTGTTCCTGATGACCTCAATATTACGGTAGGAGCCGTTCAGACTTGGACCGCCGGATATGGAAAGCGCATTAAATGCAGTCGCGAGCGATGAAACGGTGTAAGTACCCGGACGTGCCGCTTCGCCTGTGATCATCACATGTATGCTGCGTACATTACCGAGTGTAATAGAGGAATAGGTTCCTGAGCCGGGGCGGTTGAGTGTCGAATAAGCCTGGCGCAAGCGGTTGACAATGCGTTCACTGGCTTGTTCGATGGTCAGTCCATTGATATACACAGGAGCCAGGTTGAGCATTTTCACCGTTCCTTCCGGGCTGATCTTCATGCGGAAGTTATCCACTGCATTTCCGTAGATATCCACAACGATTTCATCTTCCGGGCCAAGAATATAGTTTCGTGGCGTAGCAATGCGGAGGTTGGGCTCGAATGTGGAAGTGGTACGGGCAAAGAAAGCGGAGCCAAAAGTGCGACTCAGGCGTCTGTTCCTTGCATTTCTTGCATTGGTGGAGTCCCGCTCGTTGTTTGTCTCGTCTTCAAGCTGATCGGCATCGTCCTGATCCCGCGTTTCGTCGAGCTGATCCCTGTTAGGGTCGTTGGTTTGCCTGTCATTGGGCCGTTGTTGCAGCCGCTTGCGCATGGCAGATATCTGATCCAAAGTATAACCCCTTTGCAATGCAGCTCTTTCGATATCCATATCCGACATTCCAGCCGACTTAGCCTGGTTATAAAAGTCGACGGCCTGTTGGTTGGTCACCTGAGAAGGATCGACTTTAGACTGTGTCGGGTCTGTCGGAAGCTGGGGAGATGTATTGTTTTGAGCAAAAACCCCGATGTTGGTCAGAAGGAGCAGCAACAATAGGGTATTCCTGAAATAGGATCTTACAAAGGATTGATAATGCATGCAGTGTAGTTTAATTACAATCAGGACCAATCCGTTTCCGGATGGTCCTGTGGTTAAATTTAAATTATGCCCGGGGGCAAATCTACAAAATCTTACTTTATTTAAATTATCTGTCAGATCTATCTCATTTTGATCACGAATTCAGGCCTTCCACGCGGATTGCCAGCTCTTTAAGCTGCCCGTCCGAGATTGTCGAAGGAGAATCGATCATCACGTCGCGCCCGGAGTTGTTCTTCGGGAATGCGATGAAATCCCGGATAGAATCCGCGCCGCCGAAAATAGAACAAAGTCTGTCGAAACCAAATGCAATACCGGCATGAGGAGGGGCACCGAATTCAAATGCATTCATCAGGAAGCCAAATTGTTCCTGCGCTTCTTCGGCCGAGAACCCGAGGATCTCGAACATTTTCCGTTGAAGCTCTTTTTCGAAGATCCGTACTGAACCTCCGCCCACTTCAACGCCGTTGATCACCATATCGTATGCATTAGCACGTACCAGGCCCAGATTTTTATCCAGCAGTTCGATATCCTCCGGTTTCGGGCTGGTGAACGGGTGGTGCATGGCAAACCAACGGTTTTCTTCTTCACCGAACTCCAGAAGCGGGAAGTCGATCACCCACAATGCGCGGTATTCATCAGGGTTACGCAACCCCAGGCGTGAACCTATTTCGAGGCGTAACTCATTCAGCTGCTTACGCGTTTTGTCGCCCTGGCCCGACAGGATCAGCAAAAGATCTCCTGGCTTTGCATCGAACGCTTCCACCCATTTTTTAAGCTCCTCTTCGGTATAAAATTTGTCAACGGACGATTTGATTGATCCATCGGGATTGTAACGAACATACACCAGGCCTTTCGCTCCAATTTGCGGGCGTTTAATCCAGTCGGTCAGTTCGTCGACTTGCTTTCTTGTGTAAGCCGCGCAGCCGGTGGCATTGATACCCACCACAAGGCCTGCGTCGTCGAATACTCCGAAACCCTTGCCGGAAGTAAGGTCACGGTCTTCGCCTTTCAGTTCTACGAATTGCATATCGAAGCGGATATCCGGTTTATCCGAGCCGTACAGACGCATGGCATCTGCATAAGTCATACGCGGAACTTCGGGCAAGTCGATATTTTTCACTTTCGCGAAAAGTTCGCGGATCATGCCTTCGAATGTATTCAGCACGTCTTCCTGCGTCACAAACGACATTTCGCAGTCGATTTGCGTAAACTCCGGCTGACGGTCGGCACGAAGATCTTCGTCGCGGAAACACTTCACAATCTGATAGTAACGGTCGAAACCGGCTACCATCAACAGCTGCTTGAACGTCTGAGGGGATTGTGGTAATGCATAAAACTCACCCGGATTCATGCGGCTTGGCACCACAAAATCGCGGGCGCCTTCCGGTGTGGATTTGATCAGTACCGGGGTCTCTACTTCAATGAAGTTCAGGTTATCCAGGTAAGCACGGGTGTAACGCGCTACCTGATGGCGCAATTGCAGGTTTTGACGAACCGTATTTCTGCGAAGGTCGAGGTAGCGGTATTTCATCCTGATATCATCACCGCCGTCGGTTTCGTCCTCGATCAGGAATGGAGGCAGCTTCGCGGGATTCAGAATGGAGAGTTCCGACACGCGGATCTCGATATCGCCGGTGGCGATCTTGTCGTTTTTCGACAGACGCTCGATTACCGCACCTTTGGCCGAAATCACGAATTCGCGACCCAGTGAGCGGGCAGTTTCCAACACATTTGCGGGGGTTTTACCCTCTTCGAACAGCAGCTGGGTGATGCCGTAACGGTCACGCAGATCGAGCCAGATCATGCCTCCCTTATCGCGGACGCGCTGAACCCAACCACATAATACAACATCTTGATTTACATGTTCTAAGCTTAATTCCCCGCAGGTATGTGTACGTAACATATAACTATTTTAATACTGATATAATGAAAGTCGCTGATAATAAATGCGGCAAAAGTACGTATTTTTAGCAAATCTAACATGAAGTGTTTTTTATGAAAATATATGACGGCGTGAGCGGACGAGTGGGGCTGATCCTATCTTCACTGGTATTTTGCGTAACCTGTTCATGCAGCGACCCCGAGCCTTCCCCTGGTGGAAACGGCTTGTCGGACCAGTTTGAAACGGCGCCCGAGCAGTTCCCGATTCCGGTCGGCATTATTGATGAAGCATCCGGTCTGGCAGCGAGTGCCACAATGCCCGGCTACTTGTGGACAATCCAGGATTCAGGTCAGCCGAACTCTTTGTACCTCATCAGCAAGGACGGTAAAAGCATTAAAGAATATAATGTACCCGGTAGCAACAACCACGACTGGGAGGAAGTGGCGGTAGGCCCGGGCCCGGATAATGGCGTTTCATACGCCTACATAGCCGATATCGGCAATAACAACCAGCCGGTAACTCCCACCAACACCATTTACCGCATTCCGGAAATCAAAGGTGCGGATGGCTCTTTCAGCCAAAGTGCATTGCAAAAGATCACTTTCAGTTACCCCGACGGGCCCAGAGATGCGGAAGCGCTGATCGTCGATCCGGTGACGAAGGACATTTTTGTATTGTCAAAGGAAGCGCAGACCAATATTTACAGGTTACCATTCCCGCAGTCGACCAGTGAAACCATTGTTGCTGAAAAGGTAGGCACGGTTCCGGGAGTGGCGATTGCTACCGCCGGAAGCATTTCCAAAGACGGAAGTGAAATGGTGGTACGCACCTACCTCGGGGTGTATTACTGGAAAAGAGGCAATGGAGAATCCGTCGGGCAGACGCTCGTTAAATCTGCCAGTAAAACTTTGACCGTAATGCTTGAACCGCAGGGAGAGGCGATCTGTTTTGACAACGAAAGCAAGGGTTTTTATACGCTGAGCGAAAAGGGAACTGCTGCCAGTGTGTCGTTGAATTACTATAAGAGAAAATAATCACAAACTATGATCAAAAATCTACTCCGCGCAGCGCTTATCGTGCTGGCACAGCATGCTTATGGGCAGATTGCTTCCGACGAGCAGTATATCCGCGAAAATTATTCCAAAGCGGAATACGATATCCCGGTGAGGGACGGTGTGAAGTTGCACACCATTGTTTATTCTCCCAAAGATGCCTCTGCCGATAAGAAGTATCCCTTTTTAATGCAGCGTACCTGTTACAGCGTGGCTCCGTATGGCGCCGATAAATACCCGCCGCGTCTCGGCCCGAGCCCGGCACTCATGCGCGACAAGTTCATATTCGTGTACCAGGACGTGCGTGGGCGTTACATGAGCGAGGGCACGTGGACGAACATGACGCCGCATATCGACCAGAAAAAAGGCAAAAACGACGTCGATGAAGCGTCGGATACCTACGATACCATTGAATGGCTGCTTCAAAACGTGGCGAATAACAATGGCCGCGTAGGGCAATGGGGCATTTCGTATCCCGGGTTTTACACCACGGCGAGCGCATTGGCAGGTCACCCGGCATTGAAAGCCTCTTCCCCCCAGGCGCCGATCGCCGATTTCTTTTTCGATGATTTTCATCACAATGGCGCATTTACCCAGGGATACTACCTTACATTTCCGGTTTTCGGTATCAAGCCGCCGAAGCCTACCACCGACTCCTGGTTTGCAGGCGAAATGTTCACACCCAAGCCGGATGGGTACACTTTCAACCTGGAAATGGGTTCTTTGAAGAATTTTGATAAATACTATTCACAAAACTTTTACTGGCAGGAGACGGTCAACCACCCGAATAAGGACGAATTCTGGAAAAAAAGGGATATTTTGCCGCATTTGAAAGGAGTGAAACATGCCTTCATGACCGTGGGCGGCTGGTTCGACGCCGAGGATTTGTATGGCCCTTTGAATACCTACAAAACCCTTGAAAAGAATAACCCTTCCATGTACAATACATTGGTGGTAGGGCCATTTGGTCACGGCCGTTGGAGCCGCGAAACCGGGCATACTTTGCACAACGACATTTATTTCGGAGATAGCATCGCTACTTTTTACCAAAACAATATCGAGGCGAAATTTTTCAAACACTTTTTGAAGGAAGCCGGAGATGGAAAGACCGGTTTGCCGGAAGCTTATTTGTTTGACACCGGTAAAAAAGAATGGAAGACATTCGATAAATGGCCGGTAACGAATGCCGAGAAACGCAAGCTGTATTTCCATTCAAAAGGTAAGCTGGATTTCAATGCACCGAAGGAAGGCCAATCCGCGACCGCTTATGTGAGCGACCCTTTGAAGCCAGTGCCCTATACCGCCAATTACAAGCAAATGTCGGGCTTTACGCCGTTTGAATATATGTCGGAAGACCAGCGTTTTGCCGCTACGCGTCCCGACGTCCTGGTTTTTGAAACAGATATCCTGACCGAAGATGTTACCCTGGGCGGGGAGATCAATGCATTGCTTAAATTCAGTACAACCGGCACTGACGCCGATTTCTTCGTGAAGCTGATCGACGTGTACCCGGACGACGAAAAGAACCACGCTTATATGCCGGATCCGAAAGTGGTGCTGGCGGGTTACCAGCAAATGGTGCGGAGTGAAGTAATGCGTGCGCGCTTCCGCAACAGTTTCGAAAAACCGGAACCGGTTGTTGTCGGCAAAGTTACGGACCTGAAATTCCGCTTGCAGGATGTGCTGCATACCTTCAAAAAGGGCCACCGCATGATGGTGCAGGTCCAAAGCACCGCATTCCCGCTTTTCGATCGCAACCCGCAGAAATACGTACAGAACATTTACAAAGCGCAGGATTCGGATTTTATTACAGCCAAACACACTATTTATCATCAGGCCGACGCTCCAAGCTCATTGGAGGTGGAGATCATTAAATGACGGCCGTATTTATGAATTCAAAAATTTTTCTGATGACTTTGATGACAGCATCGGCATTGTCGGGAATCGGCCATGCGCAGCAATTAAAATATCCTGAAACCAGAAAGCAGGAACATTTTGACGAGTACCACGGCGTGAAGGTCGCCGACCCCTATCGCTGGCTCGAAGACGATCGCTCCGAGGAAACGGCGGCATGGGTGAAGGCCCAGAACGAGGTGACATTTGGCTACCTGAATGCGATCCCGTTTAAGGAGAAAATATTCCAGGACCTCGAAAAAGCATATAATTATCCCAAGTATTCAGCTCCGAGAAAGAAAGGAGAGTATTTCTATTTCTATAAAAATGATGGCCTGCAAAACCAGGCCGTATTGTACCGCCAGAAGGGAATTAACGGAGCGCCGGAAGTGGTAGTTGATCCGAACAAACTTTCTCCCGATGGAACGACGCGGCTCACCGTTTTCAGCCTGTCGAAAGACGGTGCTTATGCCGTTTTGGGTTTTTCGAAAGGTGGCTCCGACTGGCAGGAATATCAGGTCATGAATATGAAAGACCTTTCGATGCTGGCCGACAGGGTCGAATGGGTGAAAGTATCGGGCGCATCGTGGCAGGGCGAGGGCTTTTATTATAGCCGCTACCCCAAGCCGGATGGCAGTGCGTTGGCCGCCAAAAACGAGAATCACCAGGTGTTTTTCCACCGCATTGGTACTAAACAGGAACAGGATAAACTGGTGTTCGAAGACCCTGCGAATCCGCAACGCTTCCACACCGTCGGCACTACGGAGGACGAACAATACGCTGTCCTGACTGTAAGCGACCGCGGAAAAGGGAAAGATGGTAATGGGGTTTGGGTGTTGAAAAAGGGCGAGAGCCGTTTTGTACCCATCCGCGAGGAGATCACCGATGCCAGCTTCCGAGTTATCGAAAATATAGGTGCCGATTTCCTGATCGAAACGAACGACGATGCACCGAATGGCAAGGTAATGCGCTTCAAAACGGCTGGCCGGACGTGGGAAACCGTGTTGCCTGAACGTCAGGAGCCGCTCGAATCTGCTCAGTTGGCAGGAGGGAAGTTGTTTGCCTCCTATTTGAAAGATGTGACCTCCCGTGCCTACGTGTACACGCCGGCGGGTGTGCTCGAAAGTGAGATCCAAATGCCGGGACTGGGCTCGGCGGCGGGCTTTGGAGGCGATCAGGAGGATACTTTTGTGTTTTACACCTATACTTCCTTCAACTACCCTTCGACGATTTTCCGCTATGATATTGCAAGTGGAAAGAGCAGCGTTTTTCGTGAGCCCGAAGTGACGTTCAAGCCGTCGGACTACGAAACGAAGCAGGTATTTTACCCAAGCAAGGACGGTACGCGTATTCCGGCATTCATTACCTATAAAAAAGGACTGAAACTGGATGGGACCAATCCCACGATCCTGTATGGTTACGGCGGCTTCAATGTAAGCCTGCCGCCTGCGTTTAGCCCTACCCGTATCCCGTTTTTCGACCAGGGCGGCGTGTTTGTACAAGCGAACCTGCGTGGCGGAAGCGAATATGGAGAGAAATGGCACGAGCAGGGTATGAAGCTGAAAAAGCAGAATGTGTTCGACGACTTCATTGCCGCAGCGGAATTCCTGATCCGGGAGCAATACACCTCGCCGGAGCGGCTGGCTATCCAGGGAGGTTCCAACGGCGGGCTGCTCGTGGGTGCGGTCATGAACCAGCGTCCCGAGCTCTTCAAAGTAGCGTTCCCGGCCGTGGGTGTCATGGATATGCTCCGTTTCCATAAATTTACCATCGGCTGGAACTGGATCGCCGACTATGGCAGCAGCGACAATGCGGAGGAATTCAAGGTTTTACGTGGATATTCACCACTCCATAACATTAAAACAGGTGGCCATTACCCTGCTACGATGATTACCACGGCCGATCACGACGACCGCGTCGTGCCGGCGCATTCATTCAAGTACGCCGCTGAATTGCAGGCAAAAGCAGGGAGTACTTCATCCAACCCATTATTGATCCGGATCGACACAAACTCCGGCCACGGCGCGAGCAATACCAAAAAAGCGCTGGAAACCCAAGCGGATATTTACGCATTCCTCTTCCGTAATATGGGCCTTAGCTGGAAGTAAGCAGGCTTCAAGAAAACTTTCATATTAAGCTTCAATAATTTTTTGTAACCGGTGTGCAATTTTGTTGCGCATTCGGTTACATTTGTATATACAATATACTTACATTACCGGCAGCATTATTCTGTCGCCCAGGCACCCGCTCAACGTTCTCAGGATTTTCTTAACCCTTTTTCACGACGCTATGAAAAGATGTCTACTTGGGCTTGCCTGCCTGTTCCTTTCTATTCAATCATTTGCTCAGACACTAGAAGCTGACCGGCTGGCGCTGGTGGCATTTTATCAGGCCACCGGCGGGGACAGCTGGTATGACAAAACCGGTTGGACCGTTCCGGGAAACCCAGGCGATAATCCGTGCGGCTGGTTTGGTATTACCTGTGAAGGTGGCAGGGTTACCCAACTGATTATGGAGAGTAATGATATTGTCGCGGTTATTCCGGCGGCTCTCGGAAACCTTACCGCATTAAAGCATCTGGATCTTTCTGGTCCGGGTAGCGAATTCCCTTATTTTTACGGTGATCTTCCCGTTGAACTCGGAAATCTCACAAACCTTGAATACCTGGATTTAAGTGGTAACGACCTGACAGGGGTCAATGTTTCGGTCATAAACAATTTGACCAAACTCAAACATCTCTCACTGACACCTTATTGGAGCTGGGCTGCCGTCCCTTCGTTTGCGAATCTGATCAATCTGGAGTATTTGTACCTTTCGGTGGAGGACTCCCCGATGCAACCGGAGGGTGGGATAGGCGCTTTTCCGGCTTACATAAGCAATCTTACTAAGCTCAAAACCCTGATCATGCGACACGGAGGCGTTACAGGAACTATCCCGTCGAGTCTGGGCGGTTTGACGGATCTTGAAGTACTGGATTTAAGTGAAAACCAGCTGACGGGTACTATCCCTGCGTCGTTCAACAACCTGGCCAAACTGACGAAACTGGATTTGTCGGATAACAACCTGAATGGCCCGGTTCCAAACATCCTGGGGATTCCTGTCGCGGCTGATGTGAGAATCAATAATAATGCTTTCACTTTTTCGGGTATGGAGACGAATATCAGCAGGCTGGATTCCTACGGTAATCAGAAAAAGTTTAAGTTGACAGCCATTATTCCGCTGCGAACCGCTAATAATTTGAGGACAGCAAGAGCTTTGGGCGGAACGTTGATCGCGGATTTCGCCGGTGGAACAGCGGCCAACAATACCTATAAATGGTACAAGAGCGGGGTGCTGGTTGCTACGACTGTAGGCATCCAGTATTACGATACCCCAGACGGAATTTACCGGGCGGAAGTAACAAATAGCCTGGTGCCAGGGCTTACCATGGTCAGCGAAGATCTCGTTCTCATCGGAATGCCGGTAACGCTCATCTCCTTTGATGGGAAGTCTGAGAACAACGAAACCAAACTCACCTGGAAAACAGCCGCTGAAACCAACAACAAAGGCTTCGAAATCGAGCGCAGCGCAGATGCCCGCACATTTGAAAAGATTGGTTTTGTAGATGGGAGCGGAGACACGAAAGAAGAACAGTTTTATCACTTTACCGATCTCAACCCATTTGCGATCAGCTATTATCGCTTGAAACAGTTGGACCACGACGGCCAATCTGAATACTCGAAGGTTATCACCGTGAAAAGTGACGCGGCGATCTTGAAGGTTTATCCCAACCCTGCCCAGGATTATCTTACCATTTCAGGAATTAGTCAAAAACAACCCTTTTCGATCGTCGACGGGAACGGGCGTGTGGTGATTGAAGGTCAGGTAACGGATAAGCAGCAGATTAATATCAGGAAACTGGGCGCTGGCCGGTATGTAGTGAGAGTGGGCGAGAAGAGTAGCAGTTTGTTGATTCACAGGTGATTAATGTAAATGAACAGGATATTATGCGTAAACTTACGATACTACTGCTATTCCTTTCGCTTAGATCGTTTGGGCAGACACTGGAAAGTGATCGCCAGGCACTTGTTGCAATCTATAACCAGGCTAATGGTCCTAGCTGGCTGGTCAATTGGGTAGTGCCGGGCAATGTCGGAGATAGCCCCTGCGGGTGGGATGGCGTGACTTGCGCGGGCGGCAGGGTTACACGTCTTAGTATCAGTAACACCTCCGAGCCTGCAATGCTGCCGTCGGAAATCGGGAATCTAACGGAACTGACGCACCTTGACCTCTCTACGGATTATCTGGGACCGGGATTTGGAGGGAATCTTCCATCAGAAATTGGTAATCTCTCCAAGCTGGAATATTTGAATTTTCTGGGAAATGGTTTCAGTTCAAGTAGCATGTCCGAAATTGGCAGCCTTACAACCCTGAAAGAATTACACATCACGCCTTCGGGCGATATCCCCGCAAGTTTTGCGAATCTGGTTAATCTTGAGCGTTGTGTTATGGGAAGATTTGGTCCGCTGGAGGGGATTAACACGATAGCTTTCCCTGACGTTGTTTGTCAATGGCCAAAAATTAAAATGCTTCGTATGGGCGGCGTTGTGTTTTCCACTCCGATACCAAGCCAGATAGGAAACCTCACGACGCTCGACACATTGGAGCTAACCGGAACCCGCCCTTATCCGCTTGGTTCCTATTCTAGTGTGGGAGGGCTTCCCGCGGAAATAGGTAATCTGACAAACTTGCGTTGCCTGAATATTTCATACAATGGCCTTACCGGCGGAATACCGGCGTCGTTCAACAATCTGACTAACCTCACGACACTGGATTTGTCGTACAATAGCCTGAGTGACCCGATTCCGAATCTTTTGGGTGTTCCTGTTGCCGCTGATGTAAGAATCAATAACAATAATTTCAATTACAGGGGGATGGAATCCAACATCAGTCGCCTTGATCAGTACTCACCACAGGCACTGATTAATGCAGCGCTGATCGGTCCGATGTGTGTTGGTTGCCTCCCAACTTGGATTATGCCCTACACAGGAGGTACGATGGCAAACCTGACACACAAACTTTACAAAGGTGATGTGCTGCACACAACAGTGAGCGGTATTGATGGAGTGGATCTTGACGGAGAAGGAATTTACCGCGTGGAAACAACCAATAGCCTCGTTCCGAATTTGACGCTGGTTACAAAAAACTATGTCGTAGTCAAGCTGCCGGTGACGCTCGTTTCTTTTGACGGCAGGTCCGAAAACAATCAAACCAAACTAGTTTGGAAAACCACCTCCGAGACGAATAACAAAGGCTTCGAAATAGAGCGCAGCGCCGACGCACGGACTTTCGAAAAGATTGGGTTTGTAGATGGCAGCGGGAATACGAAGGACAACCAGCACTATCATTTTACCGACCTTGCCCCATTTGCGATAAGCTACTACCGCCTAAAACAATTTGACTACGACGGCAAGTTCGAATACTCAAAGGTAATTACGGTGAAAAGCGACGCGGCAATCGTAAAGGTTTATCCTAACCCAGCGCAGGATTACCTCACGGTTTCCGGCATTAGTCAGAAGCAACCGTTTTCGATCGTCGACGGAAATGGACGTGTTGTGATCGAAGGCCAGGTGACAAACATGCAGCAGATTAATATCAGGAATTTTGTAAATGGCCGGTATGTGGTAAGGGTAGGTGAAGTGAGTAGCAGTTTACTGATTCACCGGTAATTTAATCAACTAAAACTCAGATAGCCATGCGTAAACTTTTATTGGCTCTTTTATTCATTTCATTCAAATCTTTTGGCCAGACGTTGGAGAACGACCGTTTGGCCCTGGTAGCCCTTTATAATGGTTTTGCGGGCGCAAATTATCCGGAGCTGTCTAATTGGGCGGTACCCGGTAATACTGGTGACAGCCCCTGCGGCTGGTACGGGGTTACCTGCGAAGGAGGGCGCGTGACAAAATTAGTTTTAAAAGAGTTGCTGTTAGAAGGAGAGCTTGTGTCTGACGTAGGTAATCTTACGGCTTTAACTACCCTGGATCTTTCGAAAACGGGGACGTGGATGGGGAATCTGACCGGGAACCTGCCGGTTGAATTAGGAAATCTGACGAACCTGGAATACCTGTATATCGCTGACCAGGCGTTTGAAAAGACCAGCCTCGGAGTGATTGGAAATCTTACCAAGTTGAAAGGGTTGTCTCTGACTCCGACTGGCGAAGTTCCTGCCAATTTTACCAATCTTGTCGACCTGGAAACTTTATACCTGGGGTCGGGTGATCCTATGGGTGGATTCTCTGATTTTTCCTTTCCGTCGTTCCTCTCGGTTCTGCCCAAATTGAAGGAATTGTATTTCCAGGGTTGGGTAAAAGGTGAATTCCCGGCTGCTATTGGCAGTTTTTCGAATCTGGAAGTTTTGGAGCTCAATGCCAATGGCTTTATGAACGCACTTCCGCAGCAGCTCGGTAATTTGTCGAAACTAAAACGATTGTATATCAGTCGCTATGACGGCCTGGGTGATTTTACATTTTTGAGCAACCTGTTAAATCTCGAAGAACTGGAACTGCATGATAGCTACTTCGCTGGACGGCTGCCCGAGGGAATTGGCAACCTTACCAAGCTGAATAAGATAGTCATAAACAGCGCAAATTTTGATGGTGTTATTCCGTCGGGTATCAGTAGTTTGCCCAATCTGACTGTGTTGAATCTGACATATAATGCATTCAACGGGCCGATACCGGACCTTTCCAATATACCTGTATCAGGACTGGTTAACCTTTCCAATAATGCATTCACTTTTGCCGGTATGGAGACCAATATCACCCGGCTTGATCAATATTCGCCGCAAGCGCAGATCGACGCGTATTTGGAAGGACCTTTATGTGTCGGTTGTATAGCGTCACATATGAGGGTAACAACCGCCGGAGGCACGGTTGCTAACAATACCTATCAACTGTTCAAGAATAATGTACTGATCCTGACGCAGGTTGGCAATGCTTTGCTTCCACTTGATGGTGAAGGTATTTACCGGGTGGAAGTTACGAACAGCATTGTAACGGGTTTGAAATTAATGACAAGGACCTACACGACTATTAAACTCCCGGTAATACTCGTTTCTTTTGAGGGCAAATCCGAAAACAACCAAACCAAACTCACCTGGAAAACGGCAGAGGAAACCAACAACAAAGGCTTCGAAATAGAACGCAGCGCGGATGCGCGGACGTTTGAGAAGATCGGTTTTGTAGATGGGAGCGGAGATACAAAAGAGAACCAATCGTACCATTTTACGGATCTGTCGCCACTTGCAATCAGTTATTACCGGTTGAAGCAATTGGATTACGACGGGAAATTCGAGTATTCGAAAATCATCCGGGTTAAAGGAGATCAAGTTGTCTTTAAAATTTACCCCAATCCCGCGCAGGATAACCTGATGGTCTCCGGCATTGACGGAGAGCAAGATCTGCATTTTTTAAATAGTGCCGGGCGAGTTGTCATGGCCACGAAAGTTACCACCGGCAAACCGGTTTCGATCCGATCTCTGAAACCTGGATTATACACGATAAAGGTCGGAAGTGAAGGTGGTAAAGTGTTGATCAACAGATGATTTATTGGAAAACTGGATTAATTGTTAGTTATGAAAACAATACTACTCTCCTGCATCGCGGTACTATTTTCTACCCAAATTTTCGCGCAATCACTTGAAAGCGACCGTTTGGCGCTGGTGGCTATTTACACCGCTACGTCGACGGGTTATGATGATGTGTACGACGTGCCTAATTTTAACGATATCACCGGCTGGAATGTCCCGGGCTCGCCGGGTGACAGCCCTTGCGGCTGGACCGGTGTTACCTGCGAGGGCGGGCGTGTTACAAGGTTGGATTTATCCATGTTTCAGGTACACGGACCTATTGCGCCCGAAATCGGTAATCTGTCAGCATTAACCTACCTCAATCTACAAGGTTCGGGCGAAGAGTCTTATCCTTTGGTCGGAGAACTGCCGACAGCATTGGGAAATCTGACGAATCTTGAATACCTCAATATTGGTGGGAATGCACTCGGGTGGACAAATGTCTCCGTCATAGGTAGTCTTATCAAGTTGAAAGAGTTGAGAATGGACACTTCGGGGGATTATCCAGCCGAATTCGCAAATCTTGTTAATCTGGAAACCTGTGTCATAGGTCAGTATGGACCGTGGTCTGGCCTGAACATAAAGTTTCCGGATGTGATTTACCAATGGACCAAGATAAAGCACCTGTACATGGCAGGGCTTGTGTATACGACATCCATTACCGGCCAGATAGGAAATCTGTCGAACCTCGAGACGTTGGAGCTGGGTTCTTTGATCGGTAGCAACATTCCAACAGAAATTGGCTCACTTACCAAGCTGACGCGTCTGGTGATCGCTGGGAATCGTAGTATCGATCGGAACATTGATGCCATTCCTTCGGAAATAGGGAATCTGGTGAATCTTCGCTATCTGCAATTGATAGGTAACAACATAAGTGGCTCTATACCGGCCAGTTTCACCAATCTGACGGAGTTGCGGGAATTATATCTTGATCAAAACAAATTGTCGGGCGGCATACCTTCCTTCCTGGGCAATCTGGTGAATCTTCAAAAACTGGGATTAGGTCAAAATCAATTTTCTGGTATTGTGCCCGTTGAACTTACTACTATTCCAGACCTGGTCGAACTCAACTTGTTCGATAATCAGTTATCGGGACCGCTTCCGGATTTGTCGGCCTTGCCTGCTTCTTTCAGAGTTAGTCTGATCTGGAACAAATTCACTTTTGCAGGATTGGAGCAAAGTGTCACGAAATTGAACGGATACTCATGGCAGGCCGCCGTTCCTATGGTCGTCAACGGAACGCCGACCGCCGCTACGATGGGTTATCCGGCCACATTGTCGGTCAATGTAGGCGGAACGCCTGCCAACAATACCTATCGCTGGTATAAGAATAATGCGTTGCAGGTAACCAAAGTAGGCGACCCGACCTTTTCGGCCGCGGACGAAGCGACTTACCATGTTGTGGTTACCAATAGCCTACTGCCTTTGCTGACATTGCAAAGTGTGAACTATAAGGTTGTTCGTTTACCTGTAACGCTGGTGAAATTTGACGCCCGCCGAATGAGCAACGGAAATGAACTCACCTGGAAAACCACATCCGAAACCAACAATAAAGGCTTCGAAATTGAACGCAGCGCGGACGCGCGGACCTTTGAAAAAATCGGCTTCGTCGATGGAAGCGGTGATAGCAAGGAAAATCAGTTTTATCACTTTACCGACCTGAATCCACTCACAATAGGCTATTACCGGTTGAAACAACTGGATTATGACGGGAAGTTTGAATATTCGAAAGTGATTGCGGTGAAGGCCGCTAAGGGTGTAATCAAAATGTATCCGAATCCGGCGCAGACCGAGCTGACAGTTGAAGGCGCGGCGGAAAACGAGTTGGTGTCGGTATTTACTTCAACTGGTGCACCAGTGATGAAGGGTGCGAAATTGTCGGGTGGTAAGCTGGATGTGAAAAATTTGAAAGAAGGCATTTACACCATCAAAATCGGCGATGTCGCAAAGAAATTGCTAATAAAGCGATAGGGTAGTAAGGTTATTTTTTCTTTTCGTGGTCTGAACTGTTACAAACATGGTTCAGACCATTTGTTTTATATTGAAACTTCCAAATCTCACATTAATTCTCAATTTATTTCAACATGCAGGATACAACAGGACGGTGTGCATTGCTAAGTTTCCTAATCTTGCACATACGTTCAGAGTAGTATTAATCTGTTAAAATACTTTCAGGAAAGAAGAACTTTTACCTCAAAAATGATAAATAATCAGGAAACAAATATGAGCAGTTCTAAAGTAAGCCAGTACAGGTACGTAAGCTATTTATGGGATGAAGAGAAAGCCGCTTCCCTGGGTGATGATCAGGTTGCACTCCTTCTGTACCGTTCAAATCTGTTGGGTGCCGATCTACGCCTGACCAACTATGCTGGTGGAAACACGAGCTGTAAAACCATTGAAAAAGATCCGCTGACAGGCAACCCTGTCGAGGTAATGTGGATCAAGGGATCAGGTGGCGATATTGGTACTTTAACAAGAAGCGGACTGGCCGGTCTTTATGTTGACCGCCTGCACAGTCTGAAAAATATCTACCGCGGGCTGGAATTCGAAGATGAAATGGTAGAGCTCTTCAACCACTGCATTTATGACCTGAAATCGAAAGCGCCGTCTATCGATACGCCGCTGCACGGTTTGCTTCCTTTCAAGCACATCGATCACCTGCACCCTGATGCATTGATCGCGATCGCTGCATCGAAAGAAGGCGAGGCTATTACGAAAGAATTGTTCAACGGCGAGCTGGCGTGGGTACCTTGGCAGCGTCCCGGTTTCGATCTCGGTCTGCAACTGGAACAGGCATTAAACGACAACCCGGGCATTCGCGGTATCGTTTTGGGCGGTCACGGATTGTTCACCTGGGGCGATACAGCTTACGAGTCTTATATTAATACGCTCGATACAATCGAAAGAGCTTCGGAATATCTGGCTGAAAACTATGGCAAAAAGCGCCCTGTTTTCGGTGGCGCACGCCTGGAAAGTGAGCCGAAAGAACGCCGCGCTTCCATCGCAGGCAAGCTGGCGCCTTATTTGCGCGGACTGGCTTCCGAGCAACAGGCGATGATCGGTCACTTTACCGACGACGAGCGGGTATTGGAATTCATCGCAAGTAATGACCTGGACAAACTGGCGCCGCTCGGTACCAGCTGCCCCGACCACTTCCTGCGCACGAAAATCCGCCCGTTGGTACTGGATCTGCCATTCGAGAAACTCGAAGCGGCCGACGCCGAAATCCTGGATCACATCCGTCCGCAGTTTGAAGCATATCGTGCGGATTACATCGCTTACTACGAGCGTTGCAAGCACTCCAACAGCCCCGCAGTGCGTGACCCGAACCCGGTGATCATCCTGTTGCCAGGTGTGGGTATGTTCTCATTCGCGAAAGACAAGCAAACTGCGCGCGTTGCAGCGGAGTTTTATATCAATGCAATTAATGTAATGAAAGGTGCTGAGGCGATCTCTTCTTACGTTTCACTGCCTGAGCAGGAAGCATTCGATATCGAGTACTGGTTGCTGGAAGAAGCAAAATTGCAGCGTATGCCGAAAGAAAAATCGGTATCCCGCAAAGTGGCGTTCGTAACCGGCGGCTCGGGCGGTATCGGTAAGGCTATCGCACAGAAACTGTTGCAGGAAGGCGCTTGCGTAGTGATTTCGGATATCGATGAAAAAGCATTGGCGGAAACCAAAGCGGAATTCGATGCGAAATTCGGCAAGGATTTCTCCGACACAACCGTAGCGAACGTGCTCGACGATGAGGCGATTAAGGCCGCATTGCATGCTACTAAATTAAAATACGGTGGTTTGGATATCGTGGTAAACTGCGCAGGTTTGTCGATCTCGAAACCATTGGCGGATACGACTATCAAAGACTGGGATATTTTGCAGGATGTATTGGTAAAAGGCCAGTTCCTGGTATCGCAGGAGTCGGTAGCGATCATGCGCCAACAAGGCCTGGGCGGTGATATCATCAACATCGCGAGCAAGAATGGTATCGTTTCCGGCCCGAACAACGTGGCTTACGGAACGGCCAAGGCTGCTCAGCAACATATGTCACGCCTTCTGGCTGCGGAGCTCGGTCCGGATAAAATCCGCGTGAACGTGGTGAACCCTGATGCGGTAATCGCGGGAAGTAAAATCTGGGAAAGCGGCTGGGCTGCCGGTCGTGCCAAAGCATACGGCATCAAAGTAGAAGAACTGCCGGCTTACTATGCGAAAAGAACCGTATTGAATGCGGAAATCCATACGGACGACATTGCAAACGGCGTATACATTTTCGTGAGCGGCTTGCTCAACAAAAGCACCGGAAACGTGATCAACGTCGACGGCGGTGTTCCTGCGGCATTCCTGAGATAATGATCAAAATATGTTAAATCAGACTTGGTGGGTTGTTACGACTTGCCAAGTCTTTTTAATTCTATCCAGATGAAAATTGAACAATATCACATCGACCAGCATAACGACAGCCTGTTTTCGCGGCATAACAACCAGTTTATCTTCCTGCAAGAGCAGCTGGGCGAGCAGGGGATCCATGCAAAGGACATTGTAAAGTCGCTGGAAGCATTTCAGGTGGCGATCCCGAGCTGGGCATTAGGCACCGGCGGCACGCGCTTTGGACGTTTCTCAGGCGTGGGCGAGCCGCGTTCATTGGAAGAAAAAATAGAAGATGTAGGCCTGCTGCACGCATTGAACCGTTCGAGCGGCTCCATTTCATTGCATATTCCCTGGGATATTCCCGGCGCAGCACAGCCGATCATCGATCTGGCGACTTCGCTGGATTTAAAATTCGATGCCGTCAATTCCAACACATTCCAGGATCAGAAGGACCAGGAGCTTTCCTATAAGTTCGGTTCGCTCTCGCACGTGGACGCGAAGGTGCGTAAGCAGGCGGTAGAGCACAATATCGAGGTGATTAAACACGGTGTGAACCTGGGTTCGAAAGCATTGTCGATCTGGTTGTCGGACGGCTCCTGCTTCCCCGGCCAGTCGAACTTTGTAAAAGCATTCCAGAATACGCTCGAATCTTTGCAGGAAATCTACGCCGCATTGCCCGACGACTGGAAGGTTTATGTGGAATACAAAGCCTACGAGCCTAATTTCTATTCGACCGTGATCCAGGATTGGGGCAGCTCGCTGCTTTTCTGCCAGAAACTCGGCCCGAAAGCGGATGTACTCGTGGACCTGGGACACCATTTACCGAATGCAAACATCGAGCAGATTGTAGCAACATTGATGATGGAAGGCCGCCTCGCAGGTTTCCATTTCAACGATTCCAAATACGGTGATGACGACCTCACCGTGGGCGCTATTCGCCCGTACCAGTTGTTCCTGATCTTCGTAGAGCTGGTAGAAGGCATGAAACGCGCTAATCGGGCCAGTGATACATACGCCTGGATGATCGACGCCAGCCATAATGTGAAAGATCCGTTGGAAGACTTGCTGCAATCGGTAGAGGCGATCCTGATTGCCCAGGCACAGGCATTGCTCGTAGACAGAAAGAAACTGGAACAGGCCCGCAACGCAAACGACGTGGTACTGGCCCAGCAGATATTGCAGAATGCTTTCCGCACGGATGTGCGCCCGCTCGTACGCGAGGCTATGCGCCTGAGCGGCGGCTCACTGGATCCGATCGGTTTGTACCGTCACCTCGGCGTCCGCAACGAATTGCTGAACGAACGCGGCAAACTGACCGTAGCGACAGGTTTATAATAAAAAATGTTACAGTAAAGTAAAATGTCAGTCTGAGCGAAGTCGAAGACAGTCCGTACGGGAATCCCTAGTACATGCACTTCGACTTCGCTCAGTGTGACAATTGGGACATTCAGACTGACATCTTCATCAAAGTGATTTTCGCCGGATCAAAGTAAACGGGTTTTTGACCAGCGCCCTTTTTCCTTCCTTGATAATCTCTGCCGCGGTTTTACCCATTTGCTCATGGTCGGTGGAAATGGTGGTAATGCCGTCGAGCAGGATCTCTTTTAAAGGTGTCTCATTATAGGAGATAATACCCACATCTTTACCCACGACTAGCTGCTGCTGTTTGCATTGCTTGATCAGATTGACCAGGTCGTTTTCCTCGATTACTACATAAGCAGTATCCTTCACCGCCGTGCTGTTTTCATGAAAATCATACATGATCTCATGCTCAAACTCGTGCTGAATGCAAAAAATGCGGAAGCCTTTGAGGATCTCCTTCGGATAGCGGATCATCGTCGGGAAAATGAGGACCAGCTTTTTATAAACTTTCAGCAAATCCACCGCCTCGTTCAGCGCGTGCACAATATCCTTCTCGAAGTTCTGGTAAACGGCTGAATGCTTTTTGGTCGGGAACTCAATGTCCTTGTCGAGCAAAATCAGTTTCTCCGGCGGGATCATTTTCAGCGTTTCGATCGCCTCATCCATCTCTTCGTAGAAATGGGGCATGATCACGTAATAATCGTATTCGCCCAGGCTGTTCTTGATCAGGTTTTTGAAAATATTGGTGTTGGAGTGATGAATATGCAGGTCGACGTTCACGTTACGGCCGATATTCTCCACAAATGCATTGTAAACCTGCTTCTTGTAATTACTTATTTTGTTGAATACCAACAGGATACGAAGTGATGTTTCGATGTCAACGCGGTTGATGAAATAGCCTTTTCCGCGAACTGAAATCAGCACGCCGTCCTTGATGAGGTGCTTGTAAGCCTTTTCGACGGTATCGCGGGAAAGCAGGTATTCCTCACTCAACTGGTTAATGGAAGGGATCTTGTCGCCTCGTTTCAGCTTTCCTTTACTAATCGCCTGCAACAGCGATTTGATAATCTGCATGTACTTGGGTGCACTCTCCTTGAACTCAATGTCAAATTGTATTTCCATTCAATGCCGTGGGTTGGGGGATCAGGCTAAAAATAACATTTTTATCTGTTTTCGAAGCGTAAATCGAAAGTCTTCATAAACAAAAACAACCCGACGGAAAATACTACTATCCCGCCGGGTTGTTTTTATGTTAAGGGTTGAAATTATCTTGGTCCTCTGCCGCTGCGTTCGCTGGAACCACCACCGTGGTTGCCATTGTCGCCGCCGCCGCGGTTGCCTCCTCCGTTGTCGCCACCACGGTTACCACGGTCGTTGCTGCGTGGCTCCGGTGCACTTCTTTCCTGGCGTTCTACACGTGGCGCCGGTTCGTATGACCTGTTATTGCGTTCTTGTCTTTCGGGACGTTCGATGTTCGGGCGCTCCACGCGCTCCGCACGGTTGCCGAAATCGCGGTTACGCTCAGGGCTATTGCCCGGGTTGCCATTGTCGCGGTTACGTTCAGGGCTATTGCCTGGGTTGCCATAGTCACGGTCACGACCGGAGCGGTTTGGCGCTTCATAACGGTCATTGCGCCCCGGATTCGGTGTTTCGTAGCGATCGTTACGGTTTTCTATCGCGTCACGGTTGCGTTCGTAGCGGCCGTTGCGCTCTTCATACGGGTTGCGCGAGCCACGTCTTGAATTATCACCCGGTTCAATGCGATTATCGTCGTTACGGTTGCTACGGTCAGTGCGAGGGTTGGCGTCGATAACGCGGCCTCCTCGGTCATGGTCGCGGGTTCCGTAGTCGTAGCGGCCGTTTCCACGGTCGGCGATGATCACCCGTCCGCGGCCTCTCGGGCTGGCGTCGATCGTACGGATAGGCACGCTTCTGCGGGTGATCCGTTCAATCTCGTCACGGCGCGGTCCGTATACATACGTGCGGTTGTTATTGCGGTAATAGTTGTTGATGACAACCGTATTATTGTAGTAATGCGAAATGCGTCGTTGCGGAGCGCAGTACGAATGCCAGCTTGGGCTCAGGACGTAACGCTGCGGTATGAATACCCACCAGAACGACGGGATATTAATGGAAACATTGATATTTACCCCAGGTCCCAGTGGTGCCCAGCCGTAGTAGCCGCCACCAGAGCGCCAGTTTACCCACGCAGGTCCCCATTCGTAATCGGGTACCCAAAACCAGCCATAATAGTCGTCATACGACCAGCGGCCATAGTGGAACGGTGCCCAACCCCAGTCGTATTCCGAAACCCAGGTATTTCCGTATTCGGTTTGCTCCCAGTAACCCGCGGTGGAGTAGGGCTGGAACCCACGGGGAACGTCGGGGATCCAGACGGAACCATACTGCGGATTACGCATCCAGCGGCCGTAAGGGGCAAGCTCGTCGTAAAAAGTTTCGAATGTGATCCTGAAACCGGGCTGTGCCTCGGTTTTGTTGGACACTGAAACGCCGACAAACATGAAAATGAACAGGCCGATTATTCTTAGTGTACGCATGGTGCCCATTGCTTTATGTGTTAATTGTTTTCCTGTTGTTTAAAAATCGATTCTTGGACGTTACTTTTAGATTCTGGTTTAATGGTCCCGCCGGACATTAACACGTGTTAACAAAACTTCCATTTCAAATGATTGATCCTGAAATCCTGCATCCCGAACTCGTCTTTCAGACAGCCCGGAGCGGTGGTAAGGGAGGGCAAAATGTGAATAAGGTCGAAACAAAGGTAGAACTGCGTTTTGATATTCCGAATTCGCAATTCCTGACCGGCGAGGACAAGCAAAAGCTGACCGAAAAATTATCCAACCGATTAACGAACGGTAAAGTGCTCGTATTATACCACCAAACGGAGCGCTCGCAGCTGGCCAACAAGGAAAAGGTAGTCGAGAAATTCGACAGGCTTATCCGTCAGGCGCTTACGGTAGAGAAAGACCGCAAAGCAACCAAGCCCACAATAGCTTCTAAGCTGGAAAGATTGAAAGCCAAGCAGCGCAACGCCGCCGTTAAATCAATGCGCCGCAAGCCTTTTGAAGAATAAACGAAAACACCCCTATGACCGCCGTCACTCCTGTTCAGCCCAAACTCAGCGCCGTTTTCACATTGCCCGTTATCGTAGCCTCGCTGGGCTATTTCGTGGATGTTTATGATTTGCTGCTTTTCAACATCGTGCGCGTTCCCAGCCTGAAAGACCTGGGGCTTTCGGAGGAGGAAATCTCGCAGATCGGCGCGAACATTTACAACTGGCAGCAGGCCGGGCTGCTCATCGGCGGGTTTCTGTGGGGGATATTGGGCGACAAGCTCGGTCGGCGTTCTGTCTTGTTCGGCTCAATATTGACCTATTCCCTCGCCAATATCGCCTGTGGCTTTACCCAAAACGTTGAAATTTATTCCATTCTCCGGTTTATCGCCGGTTTTGGTCTGGCCGGAGAATTAGGGGCCGGCATTACGTTGATCGCCGAAATTCTGCCCAAAGAACTGCGCGGTTATGGAGCGTCGGTAGTAGCTAGTGTGGGCCTCGCAGGTGCTATCGCCGCATTCTTTGCAGTGAAACTCACCGACTGGCGCATGGCCTACTTCATCGGCGGTGGGATGGGGCTGATATTGCTGATCCTGCGTGTAAACGTGCTGGAATCCATTGTTTTCAATAAAAGTCTTGAAAAAAGGGGATCCAAGCCCGTACCGTGGTGGACAATCTTCACGAGCTGGTCGCGGTTTGTGCGTTATATGCGCTGTATGGGAATCGGCCTGCCTACCTACATGGTCATTGGTATTTACTCGACATTCGGGAACGAGTTCGCGAAGGCGCTGGGCATTGCGGAAGAGGTCCAGGCGGGCACATGCGTGTTGTATACATACATAGGCGTGGTCACGGGCGACTTTTTCAGCGGGATCCTGAGCCAATGGCTGCATTCGCGCAGGAAAGCCATTTTGCTGATGATGCTGATGACGCTGGCTGGCGTAGCCTGGTTGTTGTCTGGTGGGATCAATAATGCAACCACATTATATATTTGCTATGTGTGGCTGGGCTTCTCGATCGGCTACATTGCCATGTTCCTTACCACCACAGCCGAGCAATTCGGTACCAACCTCCGTGCGACTGTTACCACATCGGTGGCGAACAACGTGCGGGCAACCGTGCTACTTACACTGCCGTTATTCCAATTCCTGAAAAAGGATTCCGGCGTACTGCATTCGGGCGCGATTGTGGGCGCTATATGCTTTTCGCTGGCGTTGCTTTCGCTCTGGCGTATGGAGGAAACGTACGGTAAGGAGCTGGATTACGAAGAGGATTAGCAGCTCATTCTTCGGGCGTTTTACCGAATATCAGCTTGTCGGGAGTAGGGTACTCCAGTAGTTTGGTGAAATCCACTTTCCAGAAATCGAGGTCGAGCAGTTGGCCATTTGTATCCTGCGTTAAAGTGATCACCACTGGTGTGTCGTCGATATCGACGTACTCGGCCTGGATAAGGTCACCTGCATAGCCATTTACATCGCCGCCGAGACTGATACTTCCCATTTTTCCACCTTCATATTCATCCACCATTTCCGAAACCGGGAAATCGATCGGGTCCAGGTTTAGTTTTTCAAGCAGGAAATGAATAAGGTCCAGTTCTTCGCCACGGATCGGTCTGATATTGCTCATGATATTGTTATTGTACTGAAAATAAATGGGTCATGCGGCAGTTTTACCTCGCCATTGCTCGGCTTTTTTGGCCACAAACCAGAAGGATAACGCGAGCAACGCAAAGAAAATCCCCGCATTGGTGCGATCCCAGAAATATTCGAAATAGCGGGTATAAATATTGAGCAGGAAGAAAACCAAGCACAAATCGCGCAGTGTTTCCTGCTTGTATTGAAATGCATAATAGAGCATTCCGGCGAGTACGAGTGTAAAGCTCAGCGCCCAGAACCAGAAATGACTTTGTTTGAGCGCCTTCCAGCCTTCATAATCGGCATAATTGCCAAAAATCGAAAGTGTCCAGCCGGCGACCAGGAACAGGAACAATCCGACGGTGTAAGTAACGTCTTTCAAAAATGCGAGCGAACGGATTTGTCCGACCACAAAGGAGAAAGCCCAGATCACAAGTCCGAAAACCGTCATGCGTAGCGGGTAATTCATGCCTAAGAAACGGAAGCTACCTCCCGACCAGTAATGCGTCTGCGCACCCCACCAGCCCGCAAGTGCGATAATGGCCGTAACCCAAAGCAAAGTCGATCGCAGAAAAATGGCGACGCCTCCGTAAGCAATGGCCGCGAATAGCAATGGTAACGCATAATTGCCCGGCCCGTCGAGTAATCCGCGCGTCCAGTAGGTGATCGCAATCGCGACCGTCAGGATGATGGCGATATTATAAACCTCATTGCTCGCCTTCGCGCCCCTCGAACTGTTCATGCGCCGTTTGGCGAGGTACACAAAAAGGCCTGCGACGAAAGTAAAAAGTATCCCGACGATGTTCTCCGAAAAGCCCCAGCGTTTGCGCAGCAGCTCGATCCATTTTTCATCCAGTACCAATGCCCCGAATGCCAGCAACCCGCACGACACCGCGGAAATCAATGCGTAAATAGCGATCGCATCCACATTTGCATTTCTGACACTGTAACTGCTGCGAAGCTCCGTCGCTAGTTCTTTTGAAATACGCGCATCATCTTCCCAGGCCTGAATCGCCCGGTTAACGACTTCCGCTTCCTTTTTGTCGAGTTCCATTCAAATATTTTGTGTTGATGAGATTAAAACTGTGCCTCTGCAAGATGGATAATATGCGTGTAAAAATAAACCCCGGAATCCTAAAATCCCGGGGTTTGTGTTTGTAAGGTATTTTGAGGTTACTTCTTCAAATTTGAAAGGAACTCCACGACGTCGCGGATCTCTCTTTTCGACATGATGTTACCCATCGGAGGCATGCTGGATGGAACGTTTTCACGTTTCGCAATCCGGGAAGTTGCGATTTTCAATGGCTCGGCTTCCGAAGTTTTCAGGATCAGCTCGTGCTCGTTTTCCTGGGCCAGGATACCGGCAGCGGAAGTGCCGTCCTTTAATGTCAGCATCACCATTCCAAAGCCAGGCGACAGACGTGCACTAGGTTCTATGAGCGCCTGCAAAATTTGCTCGCGCGTGAGGACGTTTCCGATGTTCGAAAGATTTGGACCAACCTCTCCGCCCTGTCCGCCGATCGAGTGGCAACGTACGCATTCAGCAGCGGAACTGGTCATGAAATAGCGGCGGCCCGCCTGAGCGTTCCCGCCGAACAATGCATCCTGATAATCGGCAGCGGTATTGCCCTGCTTGCGCAACGGTGCGATTTTGGCGATCAACGCGCTCGATTTGGTCGAGTCGATAGCTTCTCCCAAATCCAGTTGCAGGTTTTGCGGCAATTTGTTTTCCGCCATTTTGCCGATCAAACCAGTGAAAATGGTTTCGGTTTTGGCAACCGGCAGGCTGCCCAGTACTTTCAGGATCTGCTGTTGTTCGCGAACGCTGCCTTTTTCGAAAATGGTGTTGGAAATATCCGTCAATGCCTCTTTCGACATATTCACGCTTCCTACCATACCCAAAGCGGCCGTACGTACGTCGGCATCGGAGTCGCTCATGCCTTTTTTCATGACGGTCTCCATATCCGTATATTTCAGGTCGTTCAGTGCCACGAGCATTGCCGCACGTACTTTCGGGTCGTTGCTGTCGTTGAGGATTTTCGCTAATGCAGCATTGTTATCGCTCACATTGAGGTTCGTCAGCATTTGTGCCGTAGCGATCAGGATGGCAGGTTCGTTTTCCTGTAAAAGGTCTGCTACCACCGGCTTGATTTTCGCTTTCACAACAGCCGGATCACGTTCCATCGGGCCACGATAGCGTCCGTCGACGCGGTCGGTTACGGATGGGCTTGCCCAGGTTCCGAGTGTGGCCAATGCTTCGGCACGCATCGCTTTGTCGACGTCCTTACGTTTTGCAAATGCGATCAGGTCGTTCAATTGCGCCTCGCCGCCTACACGCAGCGCCGCATTGATCGCACGGCGCAGCAATGGTTCCGAAGTGAAACCTTTTTCGTTCAGTACAGCCGCCAATGCAGGCAATGCCGCCGGAATAGAAAGGTCGTCGTTGATCCCGCGGGCGGCTTCTGTTACAATGTATTCGTCCTTATCTTTCAGGAATGCGCTGATCTGCTCGTTTTTCATGCGACGCAGCACGAGTACGCCTGCAATGCGCAGCGATTTTTCAGGGCTGTTGGCTAATGCGGCGATTGGTGCCACTTCGCCGATGCGCGAGAGTGCCAGCACGCCCGCGTGGCGGATGTACACGTCCTGATCGTTATTCGCTTTCACCATGTCGATCAAAGGCTGTACGGCATTCTTGTCCCTCATCCGGCCAAGTGCCTGTGCTGCGAAGAACTGCACGCGCGGGTTTTTGCTCGCCAGCATCGGGATCAGCATGGGGCCGGCTTCTGCGATTTTGGCATCGCCCAGTACTTTCGCAGCCTGCACGGTGATCTCTTCATCGGAATCCTTCAATAAAGTCATCAAGACGTTGGCATATGCCTTATCCTGGCGAGCCAGTTGCCCCATGCCCCAGATACCATGAATGCGGCCGAACTGGCTGCCTTTTTGTTCAATGGCTTTGCTCAGTACCGCGGCACCTTTTGCGCCTCTTGAAGCGAGTTCAAATTGCGCTTTCTGACGAATGCGCATGTCTTCGTACGAAAGCAACGGCAACAATGCATCGTCGGATTGTTTGGAATAATCCAGCTGCATCAGGCGTTTGGTTTCGGTACGGACCGCTTTCAGGTCGTTTTTCTCGTCGGTAACGTCGAGTTTCCACACGCGGCCATAGTTTTTGGTATCCCAACCGTTGATCCAGTCGGCCACGTACAATGCACCGTCCGGACCGAAACGGATACCAGTTGGCAGGATGCCTGTAAGGATATTTTTCTCGCCATCCAGCACGAACGAGGCGCCTTTTGGTTTCAGACCAAACGACCAGATCGGCGAACGTGCGGGGTTACCCACGAATTCAACCAGGAAGAACTTGTTTTTCCATTCCTTACCCAATGCGGTTCCCGGGTTGTATTGCATACCGGTAGGACCATTGTGGTAGTTTTGAATAGGAGGAATGATGTACGCGGCCTGACCGTCCCAACGCGGTTTGAATAACTTCTCGTCCATCCAAACTTTATAGCTGTTGTTTTTAGGATCCGTATACTTACCATATTGCCAGTTGGAACGCCAGCCGGCGTCGGAGCCTTCCACCACGTGAACCAGACGCTCGCTTTCGCCAGGGTGATCGCCGTCGTTGTCGGAACTGATGAGGTTGCCATATTCGTCAAACACAAACTCGTGCGTATTGCGCAGCCCGTGTGCGAAGATCTCGAAATCGCTTCCATCCGGGTTCGAGCGGGCGATGATACCCGAGTTGGGATGCTCATGCTTCACCCCGTCGGCAGTGGTAACATTGGCACCAATGTCCCCGATGTTCCAGTAAATCTTTCCATCCGGTCCTTCGATCGGGTTCGACATCCCGTGTCCGCTGAAACCGATATGCACGCCGTAACCGTGGCTGATAGATGTTTTTTCATCCAATACGCCGTCTCCATTGGTATCCCGCAAACGCCACACGTCCGGTGCGATGGTTACAAAAATGTCTTTCGCGCGTACGAGCAGGCCGCCTGCTACGTCGGAAACTTCGTCGAAGAAATCGTCGAGGATACGCATAGAAACGTCGGCAATGCCGTCGTTATCGGTGTCTTCAATGCGCCATACTTCGTCTTTTTCTACTGCGAGGTCCTTCCAGTCGTGTGAGCCGTCGCCGTTGAGGTCTTTCAGCCAGTTGTTTTCCTTGCTTTTTTCGGGAGCGAATGTCTTGTGCAGGAATTTGCGCCGATCTTCCACTGTCTGTAATGCAATGGATTCGGTGATCCAGTTGCGGTGCCCGCGGATATCGAATTCGGAGTTTTTCTGGCGGTTAGTCCGGTTCAGGTATACTCGTCCGGCGTCGTCCATGGCAATGGCAACAGGGTCGGGAGCGAGTGAATCAGATGCCCAAAGGTCGAGTTTCAACCCATCGGCCAGTTTAACAACCGTCTTTTCACGGATTTCTTTGGCTCTCGCCTTACCAGTCGCGGCGTCTTCTTTCACGACCACTTTGGTGCTGTTCGTTTTCACGACTGGTCCCGACGACATCGGGGCCATTTTCATACACGACACTACCGCCACCGTGGTAGCCGCCATCAGGGTTAGAGGTGTTCTGAGATGTTTTTTGGAGATCATTGAGGACGTTGCTTGATGCAGATTATTCAGGTTCAGCCATGAACCCGGGTACAAAGGAATTAAAAATAGCGCTAAAATCTGCTTTTACTTTCTGTAAAGAGTGCAGATGCAACTTGGAAAGATTATTATTTGGAGATTTGAGCAGATAACAGATTTCGCACCGAAATTTCGAAATCTTCCATTACCGGATATGCCGAGCAAATGTCGTGTTCTGTGCAGATTTTGACATTCTTTCTCGAAGAGTAGACATACACCACCTCATTGTCCGGGTAAATGTGCCAAACGACTTGAACAGAGGAATTGAAATACTCAGCCAGCTTTTCTTCTACTTTTTCGGCGTCGTCCGTGGGCGAGATTACTTCAATGAGAAATTCAGGAATGGGTTCTTCGTCTGATATAGCGGACGCGTCGATTTGCTCGCCGGAGAAAAGGGCAAGGTCCGGTCTGCGCATTTGGATGCCGCTCAGCATAATGTCCTGCTCCATGATCAGCGCGCCACCTTTGGAGAATGCAGCGGTACCGAAGAATAATTGTTGAAGCCTTCTGATGATGAAGAGATGCTTTTTCTTCACTTTCCCGAATCTGATGATTTTGCCGTCGTTCCATTCATATTTAAATCCATCGACGGGCTCCCATTGGATAAATTCATCCAGAGAATGTGGCAAAACCGACGATGTGGAACGGAGTATCATAGCTTGGGTATCAGTTGTTGTACTTGATATTCAATTACAAAGACTATTCTAAATTACTAAATCAAAACCGCACAATCAAAACAACTCCAACTGCCCATCCCAGCCCTTCGGTTTCTTCGCTTTGCCTTGCACTGTCCGGCCCTCGTACTTCCAGGAAGTGTCGCGTTCGTGCTGGACGATGTCGTTGAAGCGGTTATTGGGCTGGAAGTCCTTTTCTAGCTGGGCGGAGACTTTCGAGAGGTTTTTTAATGCGTCGGATTTGTCATTATCACCCATTTTAGCGAGCTGAATGGCGCGGTCCAGGGTAAGGATGGATTCGTCGTATACCGTGATGGGTACGGGAAACGGATGCCCGTCTTTGCCGCCGTGGGCAAAGGAGAAGCGGGCCGGATCACTGAACCGCGACGGTGTGCCATGAATAATCTCGCTCACGAGTGTGAGCGACTGGATCGTGCGCGGGCCTACGCCTTCGAGCATGAGGAGTGTTTCCATATTGTCGACCGAGTTGTCATGTGCCAACGCGAGTACTGCACCCAGCCGTTTCAGGTTCACGTCTTCCGCACGGACGTCGTGGTGGTCGGGCATGACGAGCCGGGACACTTCCCGCATGATTTTATCAGGATTCTCTTTGGTAAGGTCCAGAATGCCGGACCGGGTAGGAGCGGCTGCTTTGGCCGTCAGGTTGAGTATATTGCCCTGATTTTGGCCGTAAATGAATGTATGGGGCTCTTCAATGAACGACTGTATGCTGGGAGAATGCCAGTGGTAGCGGCGGGCAAGGCGGTCATCGGTATTCATACCTTGCTGTATCACGGCCCAGTTGCCTTCTTTGGATAAGACAAACGAATGCAAATACAACTGGAAACCGTCTTGAATAGCGGTATTATCCACCTTGGCGGAGAGCTTGCTGTGATGCACGAGCAGGTTGCCATCCAGCCCCGTTTTATCTGCGATTGCCAACAGTTCTGCGGGCGTTTGCCTGGAATATTTGCCCCGGCCGCCGCAAATGTAAATGCCTAGTTCAGACGATTTTCTGTTTACAGATTGTTTCAAAGCGCCCATTACCGAGGTGGTAATGCCCGATGAATGCCAGTCCATCCCAAGCACACAGCCCAAAGACTGAAACCAGAACGGATCGCTCATTTTTTGCAGCAATGCATCGCGCCCATACTCCATCACGATCGCCTCCACGATGGCGCCGCCGAGCGCGCTCATGCG
Organism: Dyadobacter jiangsuensis; assembly: GCF_003014695.1. Classification (GTDB taxonomy): domain Bacteria; phylum Bacteroidota; class Bacteroidia; order Cytophagales; family Spirosomataceae; genus Dyadobacter; species Dyadobacter jiangsuensis. The sequence goes on from NZ_PYAS01000012.1 coordinate 91,047, forward strand.
CTGCGCGAGCCACACGGGAACTTTCCCGTAATGCAGGGGTAAATCGGCGTGACCACTTTTCATAGGGATTCCATCAAGGATTCAATTTACGAAAATCGGGGTTGCAACAGGTAACCGGAAATGCATTAATGCTCGTCCCGGTTTCCCAATGGCCCGATTTTTTGTTAAAATGCAGCTTTAAAACGCATTTTCATCTTATAACTGATCCACCGGCCTCCATGGTTTTACAGGTTATCATTACCCTTGTGCTCGTTCTGCTTAATGGTTTTTTTGTTGCTGCCGAGTTTGCAATAGTCAAGATCCGTGCCTCGCAGCTCGAACAGAAAGCCCAGGAAGGGAACCGGATGGCCATTCTTTCCAAACAAATTGTCTCTAATCTGGATGGCTATCTGGCTGCTACCCAGTTCGGTATCACGCTTGCGAGCCTTGGCTTGGGTTGGATAGGAGAGCCGGTCGTATCAAAAATGATTATTGGTGCAATGGAGCTGGTAGGCCTTTCGATCGACCCGGAAGTGGCGCACCACATTGCATTACCGACTGCGTTTGCGATTATCACTGTACTCCATATTGTATTTGGAGAACTCGCTCCGAAATCGATCGCGATCCAGCGACCGGAGTCGACGACCCTGGCTTTGTCATATCCTTTGCATGGCTTTTTCCTGATATTCCGCCCGGTGGTGTGGCTGCTGAACGGCATTGCCAACGTGATATTGAAAGGTGTTGGTATCACACCGTCGCACGGGAGCGAGGTGCATAGCAGCGATGAGTTGCGCTATCTGGTTCAGCAGCAGAAGGAAAGTGGTATGATTGAGGCGGCAGATTACGACCTGATCAAGAATGCATTCGATTTTTCGGAAAGGGTCGCAAGGCAAATCATGATCCCTCGGCCGCAAGTTGTGGGCATCGACGTGAACGACTTTACAGACGCTGAACTTGAAAAAGTGATAGAAGAAGGTTATTCCCGAATGCCGGTTTATGAAGATACGCTGGATCAGGTCATTGGCGTGTTGCATTTGAAGGATCTGTTGCTCAAAATGCGACAAGGTAAGGAAATCGTGCTCCGCGAGCTGATCAGGCCCATTGCGACGGTGCATGGTTCCAAACCTATTGGCGCATTGCTGCGCGAGTTTCAGGTGAGCCGTCAGCAAATGGCCGTAATCGTGGACGAATATGGCGGAGTTGACGGCATTGTGACGATGGAAGATATCCTGGAAGAGCTTGTAGGCGAGATTCAGGATGAATATGACAATGAGTTGCCGATCGTCAAAAACGAAGCGGATAATACTTATACCGTGCAGGGCGCGGCTTCCATCGTGGATTTGAATGAGCGGTTGCCCCACGACATTACTAAACGCCCTGACTATGAAACGTTGGCCGGTTATCTGATCTGGAAGTTCGGACGCATTCCGGCGGTGGGCGAGAAGCTCAAAACGAAACACTACGAGTTTACCGTACTCAAAAAGCTGCGCAGTACGATTTCGCAGGTGAGGATTGCGGTGTTGGAAAGTTAGTGATTTGACCGCCGACGGTCGACCGCTGACCGCCGATCGGTTACGAGCCTACGGTCGGCTGTCAGCTGTCGGTGGTCGGCGGTCAGTTGTCAATCAAGCCTCGTTGTAGAGCTTTAACACTGTCTGGCGCAATTTTTTGCCTGTATCACTTAAAACAAATGCAATGCCTTCGGCCATATCCGTCGCCGGTATCCATTTGCTGAAATCCGAATTGGGCATAGCTGCCCGGTTGTCGGGCGTGTCGATAATGCTCGGTACGATCACCGTTGCAGTGATGTTCTTCGATTTCCCTTCCGCATTGATCAGGTCGGCCATCTGGAAAATCAGCGTTTTAGCAAGCGTATAGGCAAAACTTCCCGTACCCGCCTCGGCTACGAGCGCCGGGCGCGCGCCTATGAAGATGAATTGCCCTCCTCCGTTTACTTCGAAATGCTTCATTAATGGCTTCACAATGTGGAACGCCGTTTTGAAATTCATCGTCAGCATTTGCTCGATGTCCGCATCGGTGGTATCGGTCAATTTGGCCATGGCGAAACCGCCAGCGAGTAATATTCCAGCTTCAATTTTACCGGCATTGGTAATGGCTTCGGCCACGAATAATTCGGCTTGTTCAGCGTTGGACAGGTCGGCGAGGTAGTTCGAAACGCTCGCATTGTCGGCGTAAGCATTGGTTTTGCCTTCGCGGACATTGATATGCATGCCATAACCAAGCTCCGTTAATTTTTTGACAACATCCTTACCAAGGTTTCCGGTGGCTCCGCTGACGATGACTTGTTTGGGCATGGTTATGGCTTTTTAAATGCTTATTTGTTTAGAATATCAACCAGGAATTTCCGAAATGGTTCGGCAAATTCCTTTCTTTTCAATGCGAACTCGACAGTGGTTTTGAGGTAATCCAACTTGTCGCCGATATCGTGGCGCTTGCCTTCGATATGGTGTGCAAAGATATTCTCGCGTTTTAGAAGTAACAAAAGCGAGTCAGTCAGCTGGATTTCGTTGTTTTTCCCCTTCGGAGTCTGCTCGATCGTATTGAAGATTTCGGGCGTTAGGACGTACCGTCCGGCAATGGCGAGGTTGGAAGGCGCTTTGTCGATCGCAGGTTTTTCCACCAGTGTGCTTAGTTCCAGAATAGAGTCGCTTAACGACGTTCCGCCGACAATACCGTAGCGATTTACCTTATTGGCAGGCACTTCTTCCACCGCGATCACCGAACCGCCATATTGTTCGTAGGTATCCATCAATTGCTGCGTTACCGGGATCACCGAATCCATAATGGTATCGCCCAACAGTACTGCAAATGGCTCATTACCCACGTGGTGGCGCGCATAGTAAATAGCATCGCCCAAGCCGTTCGCTTCTTTCTGACGCACGAAATGCACATTGGCCATATCTGCCAAACGGCGCATTTCATTGAACCACAGCAGATCTTCCTTCTCTTCCAGTCGGCTTTCAAGCTCTACGTTCCGGTCGAAATGGTCCTCGATGGCGCGCTTGCCTTTTCCGGAAATAATCAGAATATCCTCAATACCCGAATCCACGGCTTCCTGTACCACATATTGAATGGTAGGGATGTCGATAATCGGTAGCATTTCCTTCGGCATCGATTTGGTTGCCGGCAGGAATCGGGTTCCAAGCCCGGCAGCAGGTATAACGGCTTTACGAATCATAGTTTTGGTTGTGTGCCCGCGGCATGTACCGCCGACATTGTTCTGTTTAAGTTTTAACAGGCATTCAGCAATCCGCTTCCTGCCATTTTAAATATAGTTGAGTAATAAAAAAACAATTAATGACCACTCCTGACAACACCTGACCACACCCGACCTACACCACAAACGGCCTGATCACCCGCGCATTGAATTTCTTCAACTGCACAAAGAGCTGGTTCAGCATATCGTCGTCTTTGTAAATCCCGATAATGGTACCGCCGGAACCCGCAAATTTAGCGGATGCTCCGCAGGCACGCGCCGCGTTGATCAGCTTTTTATTGGATTCAGGGACATTGTAAATCTTGCAGCGCAGGTCGAAATTTTCATTCATCAGCGAATGCAGGTCGTCGGAGCGGCCTTCCAGCAATGCGGTACGGCCATCTTCGGCTTTTTGGGCAATCTGGCCTAGCACGTCGATCACGTCCTGCTCACCCCGGTCGTAGCGTGCGCGTACGTCGTTGTGCACCTTGCCCGATACCTTGCTGAGGTTGGTATTATAAGCCACGTACAACTTCGGCAGCAACTCCGGGTTAATGCGCTCATAGCGGCCGTGGCCCTGCGTCTGGATCATCGTTTTGTCAAAATCCATATACACGCAGCCTTCGTAGCATTGGATCACGCGATCCTGCAAGCCCGCTGTGATGCCTAGCTCTTCGGTCTCGGTTACCATCACCAGTTGTGGTAATATTTCGATAGGTATTTCAACTTTGTAAAACTGCATCAGCGCCCGGAACAAGGCTACGATAATCGCGCTGGAACCCGACATGCCTACCTGGCGCGGAATGGATGAGCGGTAACGGACCGTGAAATTCTTGTTAGGCAGCTTGATATTGTTCTCCTCACAATAGTCTCCGAATTTCTTGATACCGGCCTTGATGAGCGGAATACCGCCATTGTAGCCCAGCATATTCACCGAGTCGCGCAGGTGGAAAATGCTGCGAAATGTGTTCAGATCCTGCGGTTGCGGCTCAATATGCAGCTCGGGCGACTCATAAAGTGAAATGGAAGCGCCGAAATTTCTTACAGATATGGAAATCGTTTTACCGAAAAAACCATCAGAAGGATTGCCTAAAAGCCCCGCACGGGCATAGGCGCGTGTTTCAATGATCAATGTAAATGCGTGTTTAGCCGGAAGTAATAACTATCTGGACGATAAAAAGCCATTTTGCCCTTATAAGCAGGTATTTTAGAATTTTACCCAATGCGGCTTGAAATCTATGAATGAACGGTCTGGAAACAAAAAAAGCGCGGATAAAAATATCCACGCTTTTCGTAAGAGGAACGGTTTATGAATATTATTGTTTCACGACCTGAACGTTCGCGATCAGTTTTACTTCGTCGCCTACAACCACACCGCCTGCTTCGGTTACTGCACTCCAAGCCAGGCCGAAGTCCTTACGGTTGATTTTGCCGTTGATCTCGAAGCCTGATTTGTTGTTGCCGTAGAAGTCGGTCATGTTACCGCCGAATTCGGCAGCGAAATCAACAGTTTTGGTTACGCCTTTCACAGTCAATGAGCCTGTCAGGTTGTAGTTATCACCGCCTTTCTTGGCCAGTTTACCTGTGAACGACAGTTTTGGGTGGTTCTCAGCGTCGAAGAAATCAGCTGATTTCAAGTGCTGGTCACGTTGTTCTTGTTTGGTATCTATGCTTTCCACGTCAGCAGAAAAATGGACGGTAGCACCGTCGAAATCATCACTAGTTGTTTCAACACCGCCTTCGAAGCTGTTGAATGCGCCTGTTACAGTGGAAATCACAAGGTGTTTCACTTTGAACTGGATTTCAGAATGTGTTGGATCAATTACCCATTTAGTAGTAGCCATTGTCTTTGTAGTTTTTATGTGTAATAACATTTAATGTATATACATCTAATTGCAAAGTTTAGTTTCAAAAGCATAAAAAAAATCCCGAAAAAATTATTCCGGGATTTCAAAAGTGGTTTAAGAGCGTCTATTGAGGCATTTCGAAAATTTTTGGATCGATCTTCGGATTTACTTCCAGCGCGGTAATTTTCAGTCCCATCTTGGTGCCGGGCATTGCCGAGGTGGTCACTTCCGATGTAAACGGATAGTAAATGCCATCCACAGCACGGAAGTCGGACTGTACGTTTTCCGACATAATATCCTGGCCACTCACTTGCGTCTGAGCGACAATCTTCAAAATATAGAATGTGTCTTTGGATATATAGTTAATCCTGCGGACGTTGTTCGGTAACGTCATGGTTACTTTGTAAACCTTCGCTCCGCTGAGCTCTTCTTCGCCGTCTAGCGTTACTTTGTAGCCTTTCTCCTTGTAGTTGTAAAGGCCGGTAAGGTCGGTTTCATTGGCCAGGGACTTCACCGCATCTTCCGGTAATGCCGTTGGTTTGGTGTTGCCGGTCATCGGGTTGATCGTCCATCCCGTAGTACCGTTCACCGCCTGCACGACTGTCATTCCCTGTACGGTCGATTCGCTTCTGAAACCTTTGTTCTGCACGATGATCGTAGTAATCGGCACTTTCATATTCATAATATCCATTTCAGCCGAGATCTTCATGCTCTGCAATTGGCCCAGTTTCGCGCCGCCCATCGCTTTCACGTGTTTGGCGATAATGTCATCAACGGTTTGCGCGCTTACGGAGTTGGTAAAACAAGCGATGATCAGGAATGCGAGTAGTTTGAAAAGGCTTTTGGAATGTTGCATATGGTTGGTTGGTTAAGACAAAACTTCTATTCGGTCACGATAAACAGTTACTAGCTTATGTTCCTTACTGAGTGCGGCAATGTTATGCCAATTCTTGTACAAAACTTCAAAAAGTTCTGACGCTTTGATATTGCCGAGTCGGAAATGAATGATTCGAGGTGGAGGTTCGCTGGTGCTGATGCGAATGGAAAAGTCAGCATCGCGCGTTACAATGGTAAGATAATTCTCACGTGCATAATTCCAAATTTCGGAATCAAGCCATTCATTGTCCAAATCTCTTTGATGGATGAATTCTGCGCTATTCCACAGTGAGCAGTGGGCTGGCAGATTTACATCTATTAGATATTTAGGCATATCAGGCGGCAGTAGGATAGCTGGCAAAGTTTCTTCCCGCCATCTGCGCAGCAAAATGCAGGCATGCGTCTATGTCGGCATTTTCCAGGAATGGGAAATGATATAGAATAGTATCACGGCTGTCCCCGGCTGCCAGGTGTTCCAATATCGTCTGTACAGTAATCCTTTTGCCCCTGATAGTCGGTTTCCCGTTGCATAAGTCGGGGTTGACCGTAATTCTTTCAATTAAATCAGCCATAACATATTTCATTTAAATGACAGACCACATTAGTAAATAAACAAAAAAACGGCCGGATTGTTGCAATCCGGCCGTTTGGAATATGGTTGGAGGTAACCTTAGTTTTTCAATGCTTCGGCACCACCTACGATTTCGAGGATCTCCTTCGTGATCGCTGCCTGGCGCGTACGGTTGTACACGAGGCGCAGGTCTTTCAAAAGTTCCTGGGCGTTTTCCGTTGCTTTGTCCATCGCTGTCATACGCGCTCCCTGCTCCGATGCATTGGATTCGAGAACGGCGCGGTACAACTGGATTTTCAGCGACTTAGGAATCAGCTCCGCAAGGATTTCTTCTTCCGCCGGTTCGAAAATATAGTTAACCTCGGTCTTTTTCGACTTGGTCGATTTGTTTTCAGCTACGATCGGCAAATACGGATCGGCGTGGATAATTTGTGTTGCTACGTTTTTAAATTCGTTGTACACGATATCCACTGCATCGTAACGGCCTTCCGAGAAATCTTTCATGATCTCTTCGGCTGCGCTTTTCACGTTTACAAAGCTCAAACGGCCGAACAGGTCGGTATAAGCAGTGTTCACGGTGAAACCGCGGCGTACGAGTGTTTCCGCGCCTTTTTTACCGATGGCAAAAATCTCTACATTCCCTTTCGCTGCCTGAGCCGCATATTTGGACTCGATCAGCTGAATTGTAGCCTTGATAACATTGGTATTGAATGCTCCGCACAATCCACGATCGGAAGTTACGACGATGATCAGCACCTTTTCCACCGCGCGAACGGCTTTCAACGGGCTGTCGGCAGCGCTTTCCGATGCTGACGAAACTGTCAGAAGCATTTCTCCAAGCTTCTGTGCGTAAGGGCGCATTTGCAGAATGCTGTCCTGTGCACGACGCAGCTTGGCTGCCGCCACCATTTTCATGGCTTTGGTGATTTGCTGTGTGGAATTAACCGAAACGATACGGTTACGTACTTCTTTTAAGCTTGCCATTTTCTGGGTGTTTTAAGCGATCCGGTGATCCTATTATATATGTACTAGGAAAATGCCGGAACGGGTTACGCTCCGGCATTTTTACCGGTGTTAACGATATTTTACAGCAACTTCTTTAGCTACTTTCTCGATAACGTCTGTTACGCTGTTGTCCAGTTTTCCGGCACGCAAAGCAGCGAGTGCTTCTTTATTCTGGCTAGCCAATACGGTGGTGAAGTCTTTTTCGAATTCTTTCACACGTGCTACGTCTACGGTATCCAGCAAACCTTTGGTGGATGCGTAAACGGTCGCCACTTGCAGTTCAACAGGAACTGGTGCGTATTGCGCTTGTTTCAAAACTTCCTGGTTGCGGCGTCCCCGGTCGATCGCCAGCTTGGTAGCGGCATCGAGGTCGGAACCGAATTTCGCAAATGCTTCGAGCTCGCGGAACTGAGCCTGATCCAGTTTCAGGGTACCCGAAACTTTCTTCATCGATTTGATCTGCGCGTTACCACCCACACGTGATACCGAGATACCTACGTTGATCGCAGGACGGATACCAGAGTTGAACAGGTTGGATTCGAGGAAGATCTGGCCGTCGGTGATCGAGATTACGTTCGTAGGAATGTAAGCCGAAACGTCACCAGCCTGTGTTTCGATGATCGGAAGGGCTGTCAATGAACCACCACCTTTTACTTTACCTTTCAATGAAGGCGGAAGGTCGTTCATGTTCGCAGCGATGCTGTCGTCAGCGATTACTTTCGCAGCACGTTCCAAAAGGCGGCTGTGGAGGTAGAATACGTCACCTGGGTAAGCTTCGCGGCCCGGAGGACGACGGAGGAGCAGGGACACCTCGCGGTAAGATACCGCTTGTTTCGAAAGGTCATCGTAGATTACGAGTGCAGGACGGCCGGTGTCACGGAAGTACTCACCAATCGCAGCACCAGTAAACGGAGCATAGAATTGCATAGGAGAAGGATCCGATGCACCTGCTGCCACGATTACGGTGTAATCCATCGCGCCGTATTTGCGGAGGGTCGCTTCGATCGACTTGATGGTCGAAGCTTTCTGGCCGCAGGCAACGTAGATACAGAATACGGGCTCTCCTTTGTCGTAGAACTCCTTCTGGTTAATGATTGTGTCGATCGCCACCGCAGTTTTACCTGTCTGACGGTCACCGATGATCAGCTCGCGCTGTCCGCGTCCGATGGGGATCATCGCGTCGATCGCTTTGATACCGGTTTGAAGCGGCTCGGTTACCGGCTGACGGTAGATTACCCCGGGAGCTTTACGCTCGATAGGCATCTCGAAAGTCTCGCCAGTAATAGGTCCGTTTCCGTCGATCGGCTCAGCCAGTGTGTTTACCACACGGCCGATGATTCCGTCACCCACTTTCACGGAAGCGATTTCTTTGGTACGTTTTACAGTAGCACCTTCTTTGATGTCACTGAAATCTCCCAGCAATACGGCACCCACATTGTCCTCTTCGAGGTTAAGAGCAAGAGCCTTAAGGCCATTCTCGAAAACAAGCAGCTCACCTGCCTGTACCTGGGAAAGACCATAAATGCGGGCAACACCGTCACCAACTTGAAGGACTGTTCCTACTTCTTCGAGTTCTGCTTCTGATCTAGCGCCTGCAAGTTGTTCGCGCAGGATGGCCGAAACTTCATCCGGTCTAACAGATACCATAGTATAATTGACTTATTTAGAGTATAGTAGTAAGTTTTCTGAAAACTGCCGCAAAGGTAGAGTTTTATTTTGGTAAAAACAGAATGATTTAACTAAAACCTGTGATATAAAATTAGATTTTTCCAAGGATCGGGGCAGAAGGGCACTACGGAACGCAAATTTACCGTTTATCAGCTTCTAATAACATTTTTAAAACTTTTTTAGGTACTGATTGTGTTTTTGTTGTAATTGAGATCGTTAATAACACTTATCTATTAAATTCTAATCTTTTCGACCGTCTTTCAGTATAATGTACAAATTAGAAAAAACCATTTTAGCAGCCCTGGCATTTGGAGTATTGGCAACCGCGGAAGGCAACGCACAGACTATCAAGAAAACAACAAAACCCGCCGCAACTGTAAAGAAATCAGCGGCAACACCTGCAAAAACAACAGCAGCCCCTGCAACATTGAAAACGTCAGCCGACTCTTTGTCTGCGGCAATAGGGGTGAGCTTCGCAAATTCGATAGCATCACAAGGAATTAAGGACCTGAATGCCGACCTGCTTACACAAACGGTAAAAGCAGCTTTGAAAGGCGAAAAAACCGCATTTACGTCGGATGAGGCGAATATGTTCATCCAGGGCTACTTCACGAAGATGATGGAGGAAAAAGGAGCCGTAGTGCGTCAGGAAGGCGAGAAGTTTTTGGAAGAAAACAAGAAGAAGGAAGGTGTAGTGACCACTGAAAGCGGTCTGCAATATCAGATTATCAAGAATGGCGACGGTCCTAAGCCGGCAGCGACAGATAAAGTGAAAACACACTATCATGGAACATTGACCAATGGAACAGTTTTTGACAGCTCAGTCGACAGAGGCGAGCCGGTTGAATTCCCGGTCAATGGCGTGATCAAAGGATGGACCGAAGCGCTTCAGTTAATGCCTGTCGGATCGAAATGGAAGCTTTTCATTCCATATCAGCTGGCTTACGGTGAGCGTGCGGCGGGCCCTCAGATACCGGCTTATTCAGCCCTCGTATTTGAGGTTGAATTATTGGAAATCGTAAAATAGCAAACGTGCAAATGAAAAAGTATCTTATCACTCTTATTCCGGTTGTGTTGCTGGGTTGGCAGCGGGGCCCTGTTCAGGAACGAGGAGGGGTAATGGCTCCAACGGCCACCTCCATGGATGAAGATATCAAACCAATTCCGGCGCAATACAAGGCGGAGGAGCTGACGACGCGGATCTTATCCAGCTATCATTACAGAAAAACGAAGCTGAATGACTCTCTTTCGGCCGCGATTTTTGATAAGTATATCGACGCGATCGACCACGGCAAGCTCTATTACCTGGCTTCTGACCTGGCGGAATTCGAGCAGTATAAGAACTCTTTCGATGACTATTTGCAGAAAAGAGAACTGGACGTTCCTTTCCAGATGTATAACGTTTTCAGAAAGCGCTACAAGGAAAGAAGCGAGTATATCCAAACGTTGCTGAAAGAAGCCAAGCCTTTTGACTTCAATCAGGACGAGTCGATGAACACCGACCGCGAAAAAGCGGCCTGGGCGAAAAACACCGACGAACTGAATGACACGTGGCGGAAATACCTGAAAAGCGAGGCATTAGACCTCAAACTGTCGGGTAAAGCGGACACAGCTGTGGTAAGCACCCTGCGCGACCGCTACAAGAGCCGCGACCGCGCGTTGGGCCGTATCCGTACCGAGCAGGTATTCCAGATGTTCATGAATGCGTACGCCGAGTCGCTCGACCCGCACACGAGCTACATGGCGCCTACTTCGGCGGATCGTTTTAAACAGGAAATGAGCCAGTCGCTGGAAGGTATCGGCGCATTGCTTCGCGAGGAGGACAACTATATTAAAATCGTTGAAGTAATCCCGGGAGGTCCGGCATTCAAAGGAAAACAGCTTAAAAAGGAGGATAAGATCGTAGCTGTCGCACAAGGTGACGAAGGCAAATTTGTGGATATCGTCGGCTGGTTTGTGGACGATGCTGTGAAACTGATCAAGGGTCCGAAATCGACTGTCGTGCGTTTGCAGGTAATCTCAGCAGATGCATTGCCCGGCACACCGCCTAAGGAGTACCGCCTGGTTCGCGAGAAGATCAAACTGGAAGAGCAGCGCGCAAAGAGCGAAATCGTATCCATTAATAATGGTAATAAAGATTACAAAATCGGCGTAATCGACATTCCGTTGTTCTACCGCGATTTCGAAGGTGCTCAGCACCGCGAGAAAGAGTTCTCAAGCACTACCCGGGACGTTCAGAAGCTGATCAACGATTTGCAGGCTTCGAATGTGGACGGTATCGTGATCGATCTGCGTAACAACGGCGGTGGTTCATTGACGGAAGCGGTTTCTTTGACCGGCTTGTTCATCAATCGCGGACCGGTGGTTCAGGTAAAAGAAAGCCAGGGCGAGATTGAAGTACAATCCGACAACGATCCTAACATTGCCTATGACGGACCGCTGGCAGTTATGGTAAACCGATTCAGCGCGTCGGCTTCCGAAATCTTCGCGGCGGCGATCCAGGATTACAAACGTGGTTTGATCGTTGGTGAGCAGACTTACGGAAAAGGAACCGTTCAAACGTTGATCGACCTTAACCAGTGGGTGCCGAAAGAGCAGGATCAGCTTGGACAAGTGAAACTGACCGTCGCGAAATTCTACCGCATCAATGGCAGCAGCACGCAGTTGAAAGGTGTCACTCCGGATTTGGAATTGCCTACTGCATTCAAAGTGAATGAATACGGCGAAGGCTCACAGCCAAGTGCATTGCCTTGGGATCAGATTGCGTCGTCGCGCTATGAAGTAACGAGCAATATCAATCCTAAGATCGTCGAGCAACTCCGCGACAAGTACAAGCACCGCCTCAAAACCGACGAAGAACTGAAAACGCTTGTAAAAACGCTGAACGACTTTAAAGAAGCACGCGAGAACAAAATCGTCTCTTTGCAGGAATCGAAACGCAAAGCGGAGCGCGACGAGGCGGAGAAGAAACGCGCTGCTATGAAGCAACTTGGTGAGGACAGTGTAGACGAGGATGAAGATGAAGCTGACTCAAAAGTAGCTGAGGCCCCCAAGGAGGTGAAGAAGAAAAAGGATATTTATCTTACCGAAACCGGCCGAATGCTGGCGGACCTGATCGTGATCTCGAAAGAGCCGAGCCTGGCTGGGACCAAGAAGAAGTAATATTCGAAATGTTTATATTGAAAAGAGCACGGATTGTGAGATCCGTGCTCTTTTTGCGTTAATGGAGTTTGTCAAGTCTGTTGTTAACTATATTGATTTTGGCAAGGACAATCGGCAGCAGGCGTTTCGATTCATCTTTGTTGAGCATTAGCGTTACAAGTGAATCCAGTGCTTGCAAACTATCCGAAGAACAAGCAGCCTGAGTTCGCAAGACAACATCCAGATATTCCCATTCCTGTCTCACATCTTCGATGGTATTTTGTGCAACGTCAATTTGGCCTGTAACGCATTCCCCCCTCAGCTTGTGGAGCAACTTGTTGATAGCTATGATGTGGTGTGTTTTCGGATGACGAGTCGGAGCTTGCCGCCGTAATAGGAGCGAGAAAATAAGGAGAGCAAGCACGATAATGCAAGCCCTAACAACCGATATTCCTTTGAATGCCATACGTGTGTATGAATGAGCGGGTTTAGACTATCTGGTTTTTACATACCTGCCTTTTGCTAATATGGTTGTCATAAAACGTTTTCATTTCAAACTGGTCGCGGAAGCCTAAATACCTTGCGATATTACTCGCCACTTCTTTGGAAATCCGGGTTTTGCCATTTTCAAGTTTACTGACGGACTGCTGGCGAACTTGTAAGAGCTGGGCGATTTCCGATTGTTTTACGCCTTTCATCATACGTACAGCCCTGATTATCTTGAAGAAATCTGTCATAATTTATGAAGTGTGTGGAGGAAGGAATGCTGCGAAAGTATATGATTTACAATTGATGGTCAAGTTGTAAAGTACAACCGGTGTAAGTGTAAAGTACAACCGGTTCTTTTTTGTGTGCTAAAAATAGTTTTGTCTCTTTGTAGTGTGAGGAAATACACATGCTTATGAAAAAACTACATCTCCTGAACCGTTGTATTTCCAGCGCGATACCTATCGTCGCTCTACTTCCTCTGATTTCGTGTAAGGAAATGAGTGAGAAGGCTGATGGGACGGCATTGGGGCCACTCGTTGAAAAGATTGAGACAGCCTACGCTGCCGGGTGCAAGAAGAATGAACGCACTTCTCCGGTGGAGAAAGAAACAGCCGCTTCAAAGGAAATACAGGAAGCTGTTCGAGAAAGGCTGTTTAGCTATCAAAAGTCATTCGAATCCCGATACAAAGTCACCAGAAGTCTTTCTGAAGGCTATCCTGTCGGCGTGATTCCTGCAATGGATGTCTGTCCTGCCGGATCGGAAAAGGTTAAAATATTCATGGATAACCAGGATAACGGGAACACGACGAGCTCGGGCTGGACGGGATCCTGGTCCATAGACGGCAATGGTAATACCGGGCACACCTTTTGCGTCGTATACGGGGCGGCGTTTAAATTTATGACCTTCAATTCGCCGACAGAATATCTTCTGTTGAGATTGGGAAATAATAAAACAGTGTATATGGAACCGCGTGTTTGGAACGTCTACATTGACAATGAAGATAACAACAACAAGAATGCTTTGCTAGAAGGAGATTTTAGTCCGAATGTGATTAATAAGAACGGAACTAACTTTCAATTTTGGGCGATTGCCGGAAAGAATACACCCGGACCGAACCAGGATACCCAATTTCCTGATATGGGGTTCAGTTATGGAGTTTTAGGAACATTTACTTCACCCGTTGTAGGCGGTGCGGCCGGCATGGGAACTTTCAAAACTGATGACGAGAACAGCAGCAATGCGAATCAGCTGTATTCTGTCGATTGGGTAACTAATGCGGTGACGGGTGATTCACACGTGCAAGGTTTTGGGGTTGACAGGACAAACGATCCGGGTAATACCACTTTCAACATCCGAAGAGCCAGGTGAAGTCAAAAATCGGCTATTTTGTTGGACCATCTATTTGGTTGATAGTTGTTCTAGTGGCTTGCGAACGTCCTAAGGAAAGGAAAATCGCGGGAGAAGTGGACGGGCAGAAAATCTATCTGGATGAGGTGGATAACCTGATCACCAATTCTCTTTATGAATATTTGTTTGCCATTTTTGATGCCCGAAGTATTGCTGCTAATGAATTGATCAACAGTAAAGTGTTGTCGATGGAGGCGCGGGGCAGGAACATATCAATTGACTCGCTGGTGCTATTGGAAACGGCTAGAATTGGAAAGATCGAAACCAAAGCTAAATATGTCCTTGACAACGGTCTACAAGCGGGGGTGGTAGACGAAAAACGCCCATTCAAACTGTTTGAATTGGATAGTAATGAGGGTAGGGACATTCTCGAAGAAAGCTATCAAAAGTTTCTAAAGGTTCGGTTGGTTGAAGAATTGAGAGCGAAATACCAGATCAAATTATCTTTGGAACGTCCGAAACCACCTTTGATTAAGACGGATGGCATGCTTACTCACGTAAGAGGAAAGATCAATTCAACTATCTCGGTCATTGTCATTTCAGATTTTGATTGTCCGGTTTGCAGACGTGCCTATGCGCAACTTAGAGAATTGTATGGAAAATATAGCGATCGTATTCGATTTGAGGTAATTAACCTGTCTCCGGATGTTACAAACTCAATCTTGTTCTCGGAATGTGCGGGTGGGCAAGGGCGGTTTTGGGATGCTTATGAGGCGCTTTTTGCAGGGGATGTTTACCCGATAAACGTAGATACCCTTATCAAGAAGCTAAGGCTGAAAAAAGCCGAATGCTTAAGATGTCTGAAATCTGAACGTATGAGTAGTGATATAGTAAATAATATGCGTCGCTTGCGCTCTATGGGAATTGAAATGACACCAACAATCCTCATCAGCCGCAGAATCTACTACGGGCCAATTGAAAGTACGGCAATTGGAAAGCATCTGAATGAACTACTGGCAAAAGGCGGGACGGAGTAAACGTGGAACGCGAATGAAACGACTGATACCATCGCTTCTCGCACTTTGCTGCGCATGCGAGAAAAAGGATATCCTTCCCGACGATAAACCCCGTATCGTGGAAATGGAAGTAGTGGGAATCGATAAAAGGAGCGTTTTTATCGATCAGGCGAAAAATATGATCATCATCGAGTTACCTGAGGGGATGAATCACTCACTATTGTACACCAAAGTGAAGCTAACAAAGGGAGCGGAGCTGGTACCAAGAATGTACGGTACTCGAATCGACTTGATTTGCGGCTCGCAAGAAGATGAATTTTTCATGGTTACCCGAAAGGATGCCGGGATAATGCCAGATACAGTCAAATATGCATTTCAATTTATTCAAAAGGCATCTTTAAGGATCGAACTGCCCGACGGACAAAAAGAGAACCAATATCAAATAGCACGGGGTGAATCACTCTATATTAAAGTAGCGAATTTTCTTGATGGATTACCCGGCGAAATTCGTTTGGAACACCAGTTAGACCAGGCTGCACCAGCGATAACCATAGGTGGTTGCGACTTTGGATTTGAAGAACGTCCGGAGGCGGGTGCGCTGGATGGGCAATTGGAATTAGTGATACCTCTTGCTACTCCCATTGTGCCAGGACCCTATGCAGTGTCGTTCCGCAAAAAAAACGGTCGGATGGCGACGGCATCAAAGCCTCTGATGTTGACGAAAGGACCCATTCGATTATCGTGGAGCGGTTACCTACCTCAACGTTCCGTTAATGGTGCACCTGTCACGATCACCGGATATAACCTGTATGAAAGTAGCAATCTGGCTATTGTACTTACTGATACGGAAGGAAAGAAGCATCAAACGAAAATTACAAAGTATGACCCATTCGGGCAGAGCTTGACATTCGATCCTGGTCTTGACATCAAGCCAGGATATTACACTTTGCAGATATTGACCAATGGAAAGTTGGCCTCCTATTATAGTGGGACCTGGCTATTTCAGAACTATCGGTTTGCCGTGACGAAAACTGCGCAGCATCCATTTATTATGATGTTTGAAAGGTCAGACGATAAAAACCAGGAGTATGCAGACGTTTCCTTATACCGGGATAAACCATTGGCTTTTCAAAAGGATATAGGAGGAGGATATATATACTGGGGATTTGCAAATCTTAAAACTTCAATGCTCTGGTTCGATGTGGAGCTGGAATCGATTACCCAGCCGGGCTACGTTAAGCGAACAATAATTTGGGATAGGTATTTGAGTACATATCAGGAAGGCGCTGAACGGATGCTTGGAGATGCGTTCTACCCGAATTATCCACCAGGAAAATATCACATGCGCATAATCGTAACAAGGCCGGAAACCGGTGAAGAGTATAAAAGTGAGCCATTTGAACGTGTAGTGGAAATAAAGTAAGGCTAAACCAGGAAGATGAAAATCCTCCTGGTTTAATTAAGAACCTACTCCCATCCTCCGCCCAATGCCCTATACAACTCCACCAATGCCAGAAACTGCTCTTTCTGTACATTCGTAAGGTTCAATTCCTCTTGCAAAACACTCCGCTGCGCGGTGATTACTTCGAGGTAGGAGGCGTAGCCGGTGAGGAACAGGTCCTTGGAGGTGGCAACGGCTTGTTGCAGCACTTCCACTTCCTGTTTCTTCAAATCACCGATCTGGCGCGTGTTTTCGAGTTTTTTGAGGCTGGTGCTTACTTCGCCGAAGCCGTTTAAAACCGACTTGTTGTAGGCGTAAAGTGCTTCGAGACTTGCCGCTTCGGCGCGCTTCTGGTTTGCTTTTAATGCTTTCCGGTTGACTAGCGGGGCCGTCAGACCGCCTAGCGCGCTGTATGCGAGCGAACCGGTTGAGAAGAGGAGGTTGCTTTTAAAAGCATTGAAACCAAGGAATGCGGTAATGTTCAATGAAGGCAGAAATGCCAGCTGTGCGGCCTGCTGCTCGGAATAGTTGGCGAGCAAGTCGAGTTGCGCCTGCTGAATGTCCGGTCTTCTGCGCAGCATTTGCACAGGTATGCCCGCGCTGACAGAGGGAGGCATTACCTGATCCAGCGTGGTGCTTCTTGTAATGGGTTGCGGGAAGCGACCGGTGAGCAGGTTTACATTGTTCTCAATCTCAATGATTTTTTGCTGTACTTCAAATTCCAGGCTGCGGGTGTTGAGTAGTTGGGCAGTAAGCTGTCGTACGCCGAGTTCATTGGCGCGCCCTGCTTCTTTCTGGATTTTAATGGTTTCAACGGCCGACTCCTGCAAGGCAATGTTTTTGCGGATAATGTCCAGCTCCGTATCCAGTGCCATCAGTTCGTAATAGGAACGTGCGATTTCCGAGATGAGGCCGGTGATGATCGCCTGGCGGCCTTTTTCGCTTGCAAGGAAACGGGTGTAAGCGGCTTTCTTCTGGTTTTTCAATTTACCCCAGATGTCGATTTCCCATGAGCTACGGAGGCCAAGGAAGTAATCGGGTAGGAAAGGATCCGGAAGGCGCCTGTCGTTGTCGAGGTTCTGCGAGAAATTGGTGTCGTAATTACCCACGCCATCCATGGTGTAATCGCCGAATTTGCGGCCACCGCCGGACACATCGCCGGTCACAACAGGTAACATCGCTCCGTGGGCAGCCATGATGTTGCTTCGCGCCATTTCAATGCGCTGAACGGCCATTTTAAGATCGAGGTTATTCAGCAATGCAGTATCGATCAGCGAGACGAGGTGCCGGTCGTTGAAAAAGGTTTTCCATTGCAATGCCCCGATACCTGCCGAATCTGCCTGACCTGCGAAAGTGGCCGGGGTTTTGATTTGTGCGCGCTGCTCTACGGGCTGTGTCAGCTTACAACCCGTCACGGAGATCAGGATGGCGGCGAACAGTAGGCCGGAAGCATACTTTTTATTTCTTTTCATCAATATAAAATCTGATTTGAAAGGCCGCGGGGAATGCCCCGCGGCCAGAACTGGATTCGAGGGGGATTAGTGCAGCAATGCTTCCTCTTCCGCAGCCACTACCGGAGGAGGCGTCTTTTTCTTTTTGGCCATGCTCGCAAACACCACATATAATCCCGGAATGATGATTACCCCGAAAATGGTACCGATGAGCATACCTCCCGCCGCGGCCGCGCCGATAGACCGGTTGCCGATCGCGCCCGCACCGGACGCCATTACAAGCGGGATGAGCCCCGCCACGAATGCGAAGGAGGTCATCAGGATCGGGCGGAGACGTTCGGTAGCACCTTCCAGTACGGCTTCTATCACCGTACGGCCTTCTTTTTGGCGTATAATGGCATATTCCACGATCAGGATCGCGTTTTTACCCAACAAACCAATGAGCATGACGAGCGATACCTGGGCGTAAATGTTGTTTTCCAGTCCCATTAATTTCAACGCGAGGAATGCACCAAAAACACCAGTCGGGAGTGACAGGATAACCGGCAGCGGCAACAGGAAGCTTTCGTACTGCGCCGCAAGGAGCAGGTATACGAATATCAGACAGATCGCGAAAATGAATACGGCCTGGTTTCCGGAAAGGATTTCCTCGCGCGTCATACCCGACCAGTCGTAGGTAAAGCCCTTCGGCAGGCTGGTCGCAGCCACGCGCTCGACGGCCTTGATGGCGTCACCGCTACTGTAACCGGGCGCCGCATCCCCGTTGATCATCGCCGACGTATACATATTATAGCGAGTCAGCAACTCGGGGCCATACACCCGTTCCAGCTTGATGAAAGTCGAGAACGGCACCATTTCACCCCGGTTGTTTTTGACATACAACTTGAGAATGTCCTCCGGGTTTTTACGGAAGCTCGCATCGGCCTGCACCATCACCTTGTACATCTGTCCGAAACGGATGAAGTTGGAAGCGTAATAACTACCAATCATGGTTTGCAGGGTACCCATAGCAACGTCTATCGACACACCTTTTTTGGCAGCAATGTCCGAGTCGACGTGGATCATATATTGCGGGAAGCTGGCATCGAAGCTGCTGAATGCCGCCGAGATCTCCGGCGTAGCCGCGAGGTCCTTCACAAATTTATTGGTGATCTCGGCCGTTTTCTGCAAATCCTCATTACCCGAGCGGTCCTGAACCCTTAGCTCGAAACCACTGGAGTTACCAAAGCCGGGTACGGTAGGAGGTGGGAAAAACTGGATTTCGGCATCGGTAATATGCTTCGTTTTGGCCTCCATTTCCTTGATCACGTCCTGAACCGATGCCTTCCGCTGATCCCAGGGTTTCAGGTTGATCATAGCCATCCCGTACGACGAACCAGCCGATTCGGTAAGCAAGCTGTAACCGGATAGGGAAGAAACGGATTCGACGGGTTCGAGGCTTTTGGCTACCTTTTGAATTTCATCCAACACGACTTCGGTCCGCTCAACGGTAGCACCCACCGGAGTGGTGACGTTTACGTTGATTACCCCCTGATCTTCCGTCGGGATAAATCCGCTCGGGAGAATGGTATTGATGCCGAATGTAGCGACGCAGAATCCGATCAGCAATCCGATGGTGATCATCCGGCGGCTTACAATGGACGAAAGTAGCTTCCGGTAACCGCTTTGCAAGCCGTCATAACCTTTATTGAAACCATCGAAAAACCTGGTGAGCGGGTTCTTCTTCACAGGCTGGCCGTGGGTGTTTTTCAGCATGAGCGCGCATAATGCGGGCGTGAGCGTAAGGGCGTTGATCCCCGAAATAACAATCGAAATCGCGAGGGTGATGGAGAACTGCCGATAGAAAATCCCGACGGGGCCCGACATAAATGCTACCGGAACAAACACCGCCGACATTACCAAGGTGATCGCGATGATAGCGCCGCTCATTTCCTTCATCGATTCGATGGTCGCTTCCATCGCAGGCAAATGCTTTTCGGCCATCTTGGCGTGCACCGCCTCCACGACCACAATCGCATTATCGACCACAATACCAATTGCCAGTACCAATGCGAAAAGTGTCAGCAGGTTAATGGAGAACCCAAACATCTGCATGAATGCGAACGTACCGACCAATGCCACCGGCACCGCCAGAGCCGGGATTAGCGTGGAACGGAAGTCCTGCAAGAATATATACACGATCAGGATTACCAATATGAATGCCTCGATGAGCGTGCGGATTACCTCATGAATGGAGGCGTCGAGGAAGCGGGAAACGTCGTAGGATACGAAATAGTCCATTCCGGGCGGGAAGGTGGTCGTTTTCAGTTCCGCGACTTTATCCTTGATATTCTGAATAACCTCCTGGGCATTGGAGCCCGGACGCTGCTTGATCATGATCGAAGCGGACGGCCTTCCATTGGATTTGGAAGCCATATCATATTCCAGCGTCCCGAACTCGATCTTGGCGACGTCTTTCAGTTTCAGAATGGATCCATCGGGGTTCGAGCGCAGCACGATGTTTTCGTATTGTGTCGGCTCGAAGAGCTTGCCCGTATATTTCAATACATATTGCAATACATTCTTTTCTCGGCCGGAGCTCACGCCGGTCTTACCCGGTGCGGCTACCACGTTCTGATCGCGGATGGCCTGGATCACCTCGTCGGCGGAGACATTGTAGCTGTTCATACGATCGGGTTGCAGCCATACGCGCATCGAGTAATCTTTGCTACCCATAATCTGCGCACGGCCCACACCGTCGATCCTTTTCAGCTCTTTGATGATATTGATATCGGCGAAGTTGTACACGAAATCCTCGCCCACGGTGGTATCGGAGCTCATGATATCGAGGTACATGAGCATACTGTTTACCTCTTTCTCGGTCTTCACACCGGCCTTGATAACTTCTTCCGGAAGTTCGTCGATCACCGTCTGGACGCGGTTTTGAACGTTTACCGCGGCAAGGTCGGGGTCTACACCCACGTTGAAGGAAACGTTGATCGTCGTGACGCCGTCGTTTCCGGAAACACTCGTCATATAGGTCATGCCGGGTACACCGTTGATGGCCTTTTCAAGGGGAACGGCCACAGCGTTGACGCCGGTTTCCGCGTTGGCTCCAGTATAGGTGGCCGTCACGACTACCGACGGCGGAACGATGTCGGGAAACTGGGAGACGGGTAACTCCACCACTGCCAGAATACCCAGCAGGGTAATAAATATGGAGATAACCAGCGATAGGACTGGCCTCTCGATGAATTTTTGAAACATAATCTACAATTCAGGTGATAGAAGGATTGCTACCGCGCGGTAAGCTCAATTTTTTCGGTCGATACGGTATCCGAAGACACGGTTTTAGGATTGATCGTCGCACCGTCGCGAAGGGATTGAAGCCCTTCGCAAACAATTGTTTCGCCTGATTCGAGACCTGATTTAACAACATAAAAAGTAGATAGCCGGGATTGCGGCACAAAGCTGCGCGTCTTCACCTTGTTGTCTTTTCCAAGCACATACACGAAGTTTTTGTCCTGAATTTCAAATGCGGCCTGCTGCGGGATCAGGATCGCATTCTCCACGGTGTTGGTCAGACGGACTGTACCGGTAGAGCCATGTTTAAGGAGTTTTTCCGGGTTCGAAAAGCGAGCGCGGAAAGCAATGGAGCCGGTACCTTCATCGAATGCACCTTCCATGGTTTCGATCACGCCTTTGTGTTTGAAAAACGATCCGTCGGCCAGTTCCAGTTCTACTACGGCCTGTTTGGTAGCAGCTTTGTCACGGGCTTTTACATATTCGAGGTATTCGTTTTCGGATACATTGAAATAGGCATAAACCGTTTTGATGTCTGAAAGCGTGGTGAGCAATGTGCCTTCGTCGATGAGGCTACCCATCTTGGTTGGCAGGCGGTCGATTACACCATCGAACGGGGCTTTGATCACAGTATGCGCCAACTGAATGGCCGCATTCGATTTCTCCGACTTTGCTTCTTCGATTTTTGCATTAGCGGCCGCCAGTTTTGCCTGCGCTACTTCGAGCTCGCTTTTGGCAACCACATTCTTGTCAACGAGCAGTTTTACGCGCTTTACTTCCAGTTCGGCACCTTTCGCGTCGGCGATTGCGCTTTGCAGGTTGGCCTTCGCTTTGGCTAGCTGGGCCTCGTATTCTTCATTATTAATGCGGAACAAGGTCTGCCCTTTTCTGACTTCCTTGCCCTCGTCCACATACACTTCTTCGAGGTACCCTTTCACGCGGGCATATATTTCGACGTTCCGCAGGGCGTGGATATTGCCTACGTACTCGCGATGCAGTTCGGTTTTTTGAGGCCTGAGTTCCGTTACGGGGATGGTGGGAACACTGTCCTTCGTCTCCGTCAGCGTTTCACTTTTGGAAGCGCAGCCGTAAGCGAAAATGCTGACAAGCAAAAGGAGCGGCCATTTTAAGTCTTTCATCATGTTGCGTTTGTATAAATTGGTTGGCGGTAATGCAAGGGAATAGGAATAGCCCTTTGGCCGCGCGGGAAGGCCGTGCAGCAAAAGGAATAGCATGAATGTCGGAAGAGGCTCGTATATGCGCGTACAGGCATAGCGAGACGATCCGTCAGCTACGAAAATGTTGGATTAAAGAACGCTTGCGGCGAGTTCAAAAAGGGCAAAGGCGATGGAGGAAGCTGTAATAGTCGGGCAGCTTGATGTCTCCATTGCTAACGAAAAGCAGTTGAACGGATTCCCTGATCAGCTTGGGAACCCTGGTGATTTCGTACTGGGGCGCTGTTTGCGAAACCAGTGTGAGAAAGCGGTAGGTGGAATGCCGGTGGCGTAAAAGATCGGAAAGCGATTCTTTCCATTCTGATTCATCCGCCCTTACGATCGTTTCGTTTTTACAGATCGTATCATCGATTAACACAATATGCCCGGTACCCGGCTTCTCCTCGATTTCGTAGGGGGAGAAGGCCTCTGTGCCTATATCAATCTTGCACGCAACAGCCCTCTGTTGCCCCAGGAGCAACGAAACGGCGAATTGAGCGAGCCAGAAAAACAATACAAAAGTTCTTTTTGTCATGATGCTGATGGAGATCAGGTCATTGAAAAATTCATACTTTTATAATGAATTCAAGAATGATTGGAACTATTGGAACGGAATTGTGATACTAAACGGGCAATACTTCAAATATAACGTTTCAAATGTAGATTGCAAATTTTCGGGATTGTTAATGAACGTTAACAAAAAATATTTAGCTGGTAATGAATGCAAATATGCCCTTTTACGTACTCACAGAGGGGATTGAATATTCGGTTTCAAACTTGTGTTTTTCCGCTCAAACAGAGAACTTAACCTCATGAAAACCGTGGCTTTAAAATGATGTAACTTTTCTGAGTAAAAGTGTATATTAACAAGCCGATTCGATTCCTCCGAAACGCTCAACACTGCTTGCAATGGTCGTTACACCAATTTATACCGAGCATTTTGTACTCACCAAAATGACGGCCGGAGACGGCGACAAGTATTTCAGGCTGAGTAATAATGCCAATGTGATGAAATATGTCACAGGCTATTCGCTCACCCGGGAGGAATCGGATGATATGCTCAAAAGTTTTCTGGAAGAGTATGGCATGGACACGTACCTGGGCAGATATCTTATCGAGGACAGGCATTCGGGGGACTTGATAGGGGCGGCCAAGCTGGATAAGATCGGGTCGGCGATCGAGATCGGGTACAGGGTTATGGAAGAGTACTGGGGGAAGGGAGTGGCGACGGAAATTGCGAAAGGGCTGATCCGTTTCTCGAAAAATGTGCTGAAAGCCCCGGATGTGATTGCATTTGTGAATGTCAACAACACCGCGTCTATCCGCGTATTGGAAAAAGCCGGAATGACAAATACCGAGTTGATCGAAGACCTTGATGAAGTCAAGTACAGGTTTAATTATTCACCAAAAAGTACCCCCTTTATGAAAAAAGTGCTCTACACTATCCTTGGACTCATTGCGCTGGTCCTGATTGCCGCTTTCATCATGCCGAAAGACTATGCCGTCGAGCGTGAAATCGTCGTGAACAAACCCAAAGCGGAGGTTTTTGAATACCTTAAATCCCTCAAAAAGCAGAACGACTGGAGTGCATGGGGACGCAAAGATCCTAAGATGGTCAAGACCTTCTCCGGTACAGATGGTACCGTCGGCTTCGTTTCGATGTGGGAGGGTAACGACGACGTCGGGAAAGGTGAGCAGGAAATTACCAAAATCGACGAAGGAAATCGCATCGATACGCAACTGCGCTTCCTGAAACCGTTCGAGAGCACCAGCGACGCTTATATGATCACGGAGGGCATCGACTCCACGTCCACGCGCGTCCGCTGGGGCTTTACCGGTAAAATGCCCATTCCGATGAACGTCATGCTCCCGTTCCTGAATATGGATGAATCTGTCGGAAAAGATTTTCAGGAAGGGTTAACCAATCTGAAAGGAATACTGGAAAAACAATGAGCCATACCGACCCACGTATTGACGCCTACATAGTCAAATCGGCCAGCTTCGCGATTCCTATACTCGAATACCTGCGTGCGCTCGTACACGAGACGTGCCCGGAGGCGAAGGAAACCATGAAATGGAGTTTTCCGCATTTTGAATACAAGGGAAGTATCCTGTGCAGCATGGCCTCTTTCAAACAACATTGTGCATTCGGTTTCTGGCTTGAATCACGCCTGAGCGATCCGGGCAATCTGCTCGCCGTAAATGGCGAGCGGGTAGGAATGGGAAGCCTCGGGAAAATCGCCGGTATTGAAGACCTTCCTGCGGAAGAGCATCTGCGGGGTTTTATCCTCGAAGCTATGCGCCTGATCGACAGTGGCGTGAAATTGAAAAAGGATAACAAGCCGCAAGAGACGAAAGAGCTCGTTGTTCCGGCTTATGTGACCGAAGCGCTGGCCGATCATGCGGAAGCCAGGAAGGTTTTTGAGGGATTCAGCTATTCCAATAAAAAAGAATACGTGGAATGGTTCGAAGACGCCAAAACCGAAGCCACACGCGAAAAACGCATTGCACAAGCGCTGGAATGGCTGGCAGAAGGGAAGGTGCGAAACTGGAAATATGTCAGATAACAAAAAAAATCCCGGAGTGATCCGGGATTTTTGCTTTTAAGGGTTTGGGGATTAAAATTTCCCGTCCTCGCCCGCAATCGTGTATCTGAAAGTGTAGTAGCTGGACTCTTCCGTAGGCACATCTTCCGGCGCGCCTTTGTAGTAACTGATGATCTCCACCTTAGCCACTTTACCGTCGGCAGTTTTGACCAAAAGGGTTCTTCCGGGGATCGGCAGGATCGCGTGGACGCTCATGTCGTATTTGTACCAACTGTTGCCGCTTCCGCCAGGAATGGCGAAACCTGCATCGCCGTCGGTTTTGTAGCCGTCTTTGGGCGCTTCGCTTACCTGGTCAAAAGGTTTTGCCAGGACGATCGCCCCGCCTTCACCCGGGCCGCTGGTGCCGCTGTTGGTGGCAATGGTGGTTTTGCTGAATGCGATATCCCAGTTTTTCGTCT
Organism: Dyadobacter jiangsuensis; assembly: GCF_003014695.1. Taxonomy (GTDB): domain Bacteria; phylum Bacteroidota; class Bacteroidia; order Cytophagales; family Spirosomataceae; genus Dyadobacter; species Dyadobacter jiangsuensis. The sequence goes on from NZ_PYAS01000012.1 coordinate 116,596, forward strand.
TGGCGTCGGCGGCGGGTACTTCCTTGCCGGTAGCCAGGCTGAAATAGATATAGGACTTGGTATTCGCATTCAAATCTTTGATCACCGTAATTTCCGGTTTGGCTGGTGCTACCAACTGTGTTTTGGTGGCAAGGTTTGTCAAATCAGGTGTTGCCGCCAGCGTACAGGCTGCAAGGATGATGGATTTCAATAGCATAATTCAAGAGTTTTGGGCCTTAGGCTCCTTTTTTAACAAGTTTGTATTCCAATTTCGGCTTGCCGCGCTCGCCGCCGTCGCTGGCATGGAAGCTGATGAATTTCAGCTTGTAAATATTGCCCGCCGGGTCTTTGACGAGGTAGAAACGATCCGTTTTAACGCCGATGGTCCCCTGCGTAACCCGCCATTTCGAGCCGATCACATCCGCAGCTTTGCTGAATGTGATGCCTGCAAGATTGCTTTCAGCAAATGCATCGTAAGTGGCCGTGGTCGTGAGTACTTCGGCAGCTTCTACACCGCCGAGGCTGTTGGTGAATACGAGGTCGGAGAAACCGTAAGGAATGAGCCCCGTACCGAAATTGGTGAAATACATGCTGTAACCCCATTTCAGGTCCCAGCGGTCTTTGGCAGGCTCTGCATCGACGGTCGCACCTTTTTCAAGGGAAACAAATTCGAAATTATACGCCGCATCTTTGGTAATATCCAGGGTTTTGAAAGTGGTATCGTTCACTTTGGCATATTGCAACGTGTAACCCGATCCTTTGCGCAGAATGCGAATTTTGTACAGATCAGCCACCGGCAGAACGTCCATCGATCCGCCTTTACGGTTGAGAATGTAAACTTTGTTGTCGGCGTCGGTAGCCGAAACAGCTGCGATTGCCGTTTTCGTGAGATCGCCGGTAGCATCGTCTACGAGCGAAAGTTTGCCTGTACCCTGGCCAACAGCCAATGAGTCAGTCTTAAAATCTTTGTCGGAAACAGCATTGATGTCCGTTTTATTGATAACCAGTGCCGAAGCGCCGTTGGTACCGTTGATCGTCACACGGAAATCGGAGCCGCCGTAAAACCCGAGGTCCCAGCTATTGCGAAGAACGGGCGTCTGTGCGTTGGCGCTAAGGTCGAGGAATACCGAATTGGCGGCGCTGCTGCCAGGCTCACCGGCTGCGATACCGTTCAACTGAATGCTGGTACCTTCGGAAATGATCGCTTTGAAGCTTAGTTTCAATGCGGAAGTAGTACCAACCAGTACCTGAGTACCCACCGAAGCAATTTTGAATGCAATGCTCTCATCGCCATCCAGCAGCACGCCCGATTTTTTGTTCACTTTGAAAGATACCGACGACTGTCCGGCAGGTACCGATAAGGTGATGGTGTTGTTGGCAGCCGCGGGCGTGGTGGTAAACTCCGTGTCGTAAGTAAGCTGTGTAGGTGTTAATGTCACAGAAACCGGTGTAGCAGCGTCAACTGCTCTCGTCAGCGAGATTTTGATCTCGGTTTCTTCTCCTTCAAAACCCTTTTCGGTCGCTTCAAAAGCCGCCAGGTTATCCGGCAATGGTGGTTCGTCGTCGCTGCACGCGTTGAATGTTCCCAGGAATGCAACCAGTAATAGCGACCGGACTATTTTCTTCATAGTTATTGGAGTTATAATGAAAGGGTATTTTGATTGTTAATGCTTTGTCCATTGAAAACTGAGGCCGAGGAAATACGATCGGCCGAACGACATCGGTACCGGGCCGCCTGTGCTGTGCGCGCCGCCGGTGTCGGTAGAAGTATTCCGGAGGTTGGTGACGTCGAAAAGGTTTTTGATCCCGCCCAGCAGACTGACATATTTGCCCAGCGTCTTACTGGCCGTCAGATCGGCCATATGAAAGCTTTCGGTTTCGGCCAGATGGATGTTTACCAGATCGGTGGTTTCGTAAACGGGGCGCTTGCCCGAGAATTTGTAAAAGAGATTAATGCTCGCACCAGCCTTTTTGAAGGTGTAAAGCAGGTTAGCATTCACTTCCGTTGACCAGACGAACTCAGGCAGGGAGCCGAAATTCTCCGGGGATTCTGAAAACTCGTTGTAACGGCCAATGTAAGTCGCCCCGATCGTCGCTTGCAGATTCTTCCAGAACAGCTTGTTTTCAAGCGAAAGGCCTGTGGTTTTGAATAAGTGGATATTCAGATAAGTAGTCTGCGTCCGGTCGTCCGGATCGATGCCGGTGTCGATCAGGTCGTGAAATACATTGTAGAAACCGCCGAGCGTGGAGCTGAAGCGCAACCCTTCACGGCTGACGGCCTGCCACACGAGGAATGAGTTGAAGCTATTGGAGTACTCGGCTTTCAGGTTCACATTTCCATTAATGGAATGCGACGCATCATGAAAATCGAAATACAGCTCGCGCAATGCAGGCGAGCGGAAGCCGCGTGCGTAGCCGAACCGGAAGTCGAGTGATTTGCTCAATGTAAGCTTACCGTTCAGCGAGGGAATCACCGGAGGAGCGTCGTAAACCGAGTTTTTCAGGAATCGCAAACCGGGCGTGAGCTTGAAAAACTGCCCGAAGCGGATCTCGGGCGCTACGAACAATGCATATTCATTGATCGTGGGAGTACCATTAATGCGCGCACCGGAGGCATTATTGTTCGAAAAATCGACTCCCGCCAATACCGAAAGCTGATCGCCGGCTTTGTAAAAGGCCGTCCCGCGAAAAAATGCGGTTTTGAAAATCGATTTATCCTGCGAGCCGGGCTCCAAAGAGAGCGTCCGGTGGTCGTTGATATCGACATTCGTGCTCAGGGTTCTGCGGGAATAGTCGGTATAGGAGCCTACGGCGGTAAAATTCAGCCTTTCGCTTGCCTTGATTTCGGATTGTAGCTGATGAAACCAGCGCTTGGTGATGTAGTCCTGATCGGATGCAATACCCGTATTCGGGTTGCGGTTGCCCAGATCCTTGATCGTTTCGTCGGTGCCATTGAAGCGGTACCACACATTCCACCGCTTGCCTGTGAAGCGGGTACCAGCAGTATAAAGCATCTGGTCTTTGGGCATCCAGTCTTTTTCACGACCGGTGGAGGCGCCCTGCCAGCCGCCAAAGTTGTTCCTTGTCACATTGCCGGAGAACTGCAAATGTTCATTCTGCCAGGTAACACCGACACCTTGATTGTGCGTGCCTTTTTTGGTCAATGCATTGTATTCATCACCCGCAGTTTCTTCCTGTATTCTCGCATTGACAGTGAGTGACTTACCGCTGTGTCCCTTTTTAGTAATGATATTGATCACTCCTGCCAGGGCATCGGTTCCATACATGACCGACATCGGGCCTTCGACGATCTCGATGCGTTCGATGGTGTTGATATCAATCTGCCCCAGGCTCTCTCGCGTGCTGCCGCGGTCGACCATCGGGATGCCGTCGAGAAGGATTTTGACGCCCTGACCAGACATGCCCATGAGCTGAATATCGCTGGTACCGAGGGTCAGGTCATTTGAAAACCGTATTCCGAGCTCGGTATTGAGGATTGTCTGCAAGTTGGTCGCGCCGCGCAGACGAATACGCTCGCTGTCGATCGTGCGGACCTGGTATACCGAGTTGCGCAGCGACTGCGGTTCTGACTGGCCGGTGATCACCACCTCGCTGAGAGAATGCGTGCCCGCGAGATGGGTTGTGTCGGACGATGGGGTAGATGAACCCTCATTGTCCTGTGCCATCAGGCTACTGATTACCAGCAATATCAAAGAGATGGTAAAATAATATCTCACGGAGGATTTAATTTAGACTAATTATAATTGCAAAGGAAAATATTATTTAGACTAATTACAATTACAATGAAATATTTTTTGTGAATGAAAAATTGAAGACCTCCAAACAGGGATTAAATGCGAAGGATTGTTACTTGATAGTCGCTTGCAGATTGACCGTCACGATGTCTTTCAGCTTCCAGTCTTTTTCGCCGATTTTGTAATCGAGACGATTAACATCAAAAGAGCTCGTGAGCGAATAGCTGCCGTCGGCATTCTTTTTGGCTTCGAATGGCAGGCTCACAGTCCTGGACACGTCGCGCATGGTTAATGTGCCGATAGCCTGGTACTTGTCGCCTTTCTTCTCGACTTTGGCAGATTTGAAATGGATATCGGGATATTTCTCGACCCAGAAATACTTGTCGCTCTTCAAATCCTTATCCCGCGAGTTGTTGTTGGTTTTGAAAGTATTAGCCGCGATCCTGACGTCGAATGAAGCGCTTTCCGGGTTTTTCTCATTAAAAACAGCTTCCCCACGCGGCGCATCGAAGGTGCCGTTGCAAGTACCGAGGATGAATTTGACGCTGAATTTCGTGGAGCCGGAAACGATTTTGGATGTTTGAGCGGATACCTGGCCGGCGAAAACGGCAAGGACAATCCACAATGTAAGTTGGAATCGCATTTGAGTTTTTAGTTTGGATGAAATATCACAATTCTTCCAGCAGCGACTCGCCTTCCGAACGGTCGCCGGAAGTCCATTGCCATTTTTCATGCATACGGATTTTGCCGTTCGGAAGTTGCTCGGGCGTCGATTTGCAGATGCCCGTCGTGATCTCGCCCTGATCGTTCACCTGATGGTAACGCATATCCAGGTTTCCCTCCTCGTCCACGAGCGCGATCAGGTGCCCACTGCGAATGCGCCCGCCCGTGTACGTGGACGTGACGATGTTTCCCGTTTGTTGATATACAAATTGCATGCCCAGATCCACCTCGCCGTTTTCGGAATTGGACAATGGTACGAATACTTTGTTGTTATAATTGATCATAGGAAAAAAGCCGTCTTAATGCGCTAAATATAGGTATTAAGACGGCATTCTGATCAAAGAACTGAGGTAATCCACCACGTATTGCCGCAAGGATCGGACACGCCGCAACTCCGGCCGTATTCCTGGTCGGCGGGCGGCATAATGCTGGTACCACCGGCTTGGAGTGCCTTTTCATAGCTCGCATCCGCGTTTTCTACGTACACAAACAGGTTAGCAGGCTGCGCAGGCCATTCGGGGCGCGCGTCGCAGAACATGATGACGCTGCCGCTGATCGAAACCTCGGAATGTTTGATCATGTCCGGTGCGTCTTCCTGGTAATGGGTAGTGGAAATCGTGCCGTCGAATACTTTGGAAGTGAATTCCCTGAAACGCGCCGCGCCATCCAGCATCAGATAAGGAATTACAGCCTGGTGGCCATTCGGGATTTTTAGATTGCTCATGTCTTTTTTGCTTTTGGTTTAAACAAAAGTAGGCGGGCTGTCAGCCCCGAAATTGGAAAAAAACGACATCATACATCGCGGTAACCCATGCCTTCCGCATTGCCGGAAAAGTAGGTTTTCGGATGATCGCCTGAAAAAGCCTTGAAATCGTGGATGAAATGGGACTGGTCGTAGTACCCGCATTCATAAGCGATTTCCGTGAGGGATTTCTCCTTGTTACCGTATTCATTGAGGGCGGAGTGGAACCGGATGATCCGGCTGAATAGCTTCGGGGTAAAACCGGAGAATGCGAGAAATTTTCGTTCGAATTGCCGGGTGGACAGGAAACTCTGCGCCGCCAGATCCGGGATTTTGGCCAGACCATTGGAGCGGATCACACTGCTGATCACGGAGAAAACGGCTGGCTCGTGGACTTCATGCTTACGGATACGTGCCCTCAAAAATTCGGAAATGATATGAATGCGTTCCGCATGGTCGGCCGCGAGCATGACGCGCTCTTCCAGCTCGGTTCCGGCCTGGCCCAGGAATGTGGTGAGGTCGGGCATTTGATTACTGAGTTCGGCGGCGGGAATGTTGAAAAGCGCCGGAAGGGCAAAAGGGTAGAGGTATACCCCGAAAATCCCGAAGTCTTCGCCGATCCGGAACCGGCGGAACGACTGCGATTGCCCGTGAATGCCGGAGCGAAAGGAAAGTTCCGACTGATCGGTTTTCAGGATTTCATCGAACCGGCCTTTGAAATGGAATACCATTTCTGCACAGCCGTCGGCCATGGTTTTATGAAAATAGGGTTCGCTGTCGGCCAGATTGTGTTCCAGTACCCAGAAGAACCGGACGTACCGGGCAAGGTCAGCTGAGGGAAGTATCGTGAAATATTTCATGCGTAACCTATTTAGTCTATCTGGATTAAGGATATACTTTTATTATATTTTGCGAAATTTATATTTTTGAAATCTGTTTAATACATTTGACCGGATATTTTGAAGGGTTTTAAACTCTGGCCGTTATCCTCCCGTTATAGTTGAAAATGTAACGGTATTCCATTAAATAGTCGATTACCTACTCAGTTTCTTGCTATGAAATTAGTGCCAATAGAGAAGCGCACCGGACTTACGCGCGAAGAATTCATCGAAAATTACTTAAAACCAAGCCGCCCGGTGGTATTTACCGACCTGGCAAAAGATTGGCCTGCGGTTCAGAAATGGACTTTTGACTGGCTCCGTGAAAACCACGGCAGCCTGGATGTACCTCTGGTGGACAACCACATTCACGACGCTGACAAATATTTCCAGATCGCCAAGACTATGAAGTTCGGGGACTACCTGAGCCTCATCGAAAAAGGGCCTACCGACCTTCGTATTTTCCTTTTTGATATTTTCAAGAAGATCCCCGAGTTGGCAGACGATATCCGTTTTCCGACGATCATGGACGGCTTTTTGAAATCTTATAAATATGTATTTTTCGGAGGTGAGGGTTCTATCACGAACCTGCATTATGATATGGACTGCTCGAACGTGTTCCTCACGCAGTTCCAGACCCGTAAGCAGCTGATTTTGTTCTCCCCGGAGGAAAGCCGCCGTTTGTATCACCACCCGTTCACGGTGATGAGCAAAGTGGATCCGCTCAACCCGAATTACGAGAAATTCCCGGCATTGAAAGGCGCTACCGGCTATGAAACGATCCTTTACCACGGTGAAACGATCTTCATTCCTTCGCTCTGGTGGCATTATATTCGTTATGTCGATGGTGGTTTCAGCCTCGCATTGCGTGCGAATAACTCGATTTTTACAGCTGTCCGCGGCGGTATGAACCTCGTTCGCCATCAGTTTGTGGATAAAAGCATGACCAAGCTGCTCGGTCTCGACTGGCAGCACTGGAAAGAGAAAAAGGCAGTAGAGAACGCGCAGGAGCTTTTGCAAAAGCAAGCGTAAGCAAAATCGGCGCGGGCGGCGAGCCAAAGGCATATCGGAACGCATTTCAAAGAAACTAATCTATCTTTGAAATGCGTTCCTTTTATATTGCTTCACGACTTGCTATGAACTTCGAACTCACTTCACAATACCAGCCGACGGGCGACCAGCCGGAGGCAATCAAACAACTAGTACAAGGACTTGAAAACGGCGAACCTGCCCAGACGCTGCTTGGGGTGACGGGTTCCGGAAAGACGTTTACAGTGGCCAATGTGGTGTCGCAAATCAACAAGCCGACCCTCGTATTGAGCCATAACAAAACGCTCGCGGCGCAGCTTTACGGGGAATTCAAGCAGTTCTTTCCTACCAACGCCGTCGAGTATTTTATCAGCTACTACGACTACTACCAGCCGGAGGCATTCATTTCCAGCACCAATACTTACATCGAGAAGGACCTGATGATCAATCAGGAGATTGAGAAGCTGCGGTTGCATACGGTTTCCTCGCTCATGAGCGGGCGCCGGGATGTGATCGTGGTGGCGTCTGTCTCCTGTATTTATGGTGCGGGAAACCCCTTGGAATACAAGAAGAGCATTGTCAGCGCCAAGTTGGGGGATATTGTAAGCCGGAATCAGTTTCTGTTCAGGTTGGTGGAGATCCTTTACAGCCGGACGGAAGTGGAATTCAACCGTGGTACTTTCCGGGTGAAGGGCGATACCGTCGATGTGTTTCCGGGTTATGCGGATTTCGCATATCGTTTTATCTTTTTTGGGGATGAAATCGAGGAAATCCAGCGGATCGAGCCGGAAACCGGCAAAAAGCTGTCTTCCGAAAAGGCCATAGCCATTTTCCCAGCCAACCTGTTCGTGACAGGCCGCGACGTTTTGAACCAATCCATTAAAGAGATACAGGACGATCTGCAAACGCAGATCAAGTATTTTATCGCCGAAGGAAGGCTTGCCGAAGCCGAGCGCGTAAAGGAACGTACCGAGTTCGATATGGAAATGATGCGCGAACTGGGCTATTGTTCCGGTATCGAGAACTATTCAAGATATTTTGATAGGAGGATGCCCGGGCAACGGCCCTTCTGCCTGCTCGACTATTTTCCGGAGGATTTCCTGATGGTGGTCGACGAAAGCCACGTAACGATGCCGCAGATCCGTGCCATGTGGGGCGGCGACCGCTCACGTAAGGAAGCATTGGTGGAGTATGGTTTCCGTTTGCCTTCGGCATTGGATAACCGACCGCTCACTTTCCAGGAGTTCGAGGACATGACGCCGCAAACCATTTTTGTGAGCGCGACACCTGCGGATTATGAACTGCGTAAATCGGAAGGCGTCGTGGTGGAGCAGATTATCCGCCCTACCGGTCTGCTGGATCCTGAAATCGAAGTAAGACCAAGCCTGAATCAGATCGACGATTTGCTGGAAGAGATAACTGAGCGCATTAAGCTCGGCGACCGTATTCTGGTTACTACTTTGACCAAGCGGATGGCCGAAGAGCTCAGCAAATACCTCGACCGCGTTGGCATTAAATGCCGTTACATTCACTCGGAAGTGAAAGCATTGGACCGCGTAGAGATATTGCGCGAGCTGCGCCTCGGTATTTTCGATGTGCTGGTGGGCGTTAACCTCCTGCGTGAGGGCCTCGACTTACCCGAAGTATCGCTCGTTGCCATTATGGATGCCGATAAGGAAGGCTTTCTGCGCGATACCCGCTCGATGATACAGACTATCGGCCGTGCGGCCCGTAACGATCGTGGGAAGGTGATTATGTATGCCGATACCATGACAGGCTCCATGCAGCTCGCGATCGACGAGACAAACCGTCGCCGGAGCATTCAAATGGATTACAACATAGAGAATGGCATTACTCCGAAAACTGTTCGCAAATCGAAAGAGGCCATTATGGAGCAAACTTCGGTAGCCGATTCCAAGGTTCGCAAAGTATACGTCGAGCCGGAAGAAGTGCGCATAGCTGCCGATCCCGTGGTTCAATACATGGGCAAAACGGATCTGCAAAAACTCATGGCCGAAACCCAACGCAAAATGGAAGCTGCGGCCAAGGATCTCGACTTCCTCGAAGCTGCACGCTTGCGCGACGAATTGATGCAGTTGAAGGCGCGGGTGCAGGAGCAGGGGTGAGTTGCTGCAAGGTTGTGAAATGCAGAGAATTGTTTAAATTTATTCAACGCTTGCCGATTATCTCATGATCAAAACATTGATAACGCCGGAAAATACCCATGTTTCATTGGAGGTACCTGCTTCTTTTGTGGGAAAGCAGGTAGAGATAATTGCGTTCACGATCGATGAATCTGTGGACGAAAGCGTTGAGCAGGATCGCATTTTAACACACTATGTCAGCCAGAAATCTCTTGAAAAAGACTGGCTGACGAACGAAGAAGATGAAGCATGGCAAAATTTATAAAAGGTGAAGTTGTAGTTATACCGTTCCCATTCTCCGATTTATCTGGTTCCAAAAGGCGTCCTGCATTAGTGCTGGCCGATTTGCCAGGCGACAACCTCCTGTTATGCCAGATCACCTCGTAAAGCTCCAAGGACATTTATGCTATCCCATTGCTTGGAGCAGATTTTCTGAACGGCTCCCTCCCGGTAGACAGTTTCATAAGGCCAACACGCCTATTTACGGCTGACAGAAACATCGTAATCAGAAAAGCAGGATTGGAGAGCGAAAGCGATTAACGACGTTACTCAGGCGATCATTAAGATCATTCAATGACTTGCTGAGGCTCTTCTAGTTGTTCCAGCAACTCCAATACTTCTTCCCAGCTATTCACCCGCGTGTGCCTGTCGACTCCTCTGTTGTGGCCAGCGGTGAAGAGGATAGGCTTGCCTTTGTGAAAGTCCAGGTTTTTGAAATGGTCGTCAATGAGGTAGTCGGTGTTGATGACGCTTTTATCGCCGCAGAAGATAATATTTCTCCAGGTAATGGATGGGAAATGCTCGGCGAGCCAATCGTACTTTTCAGGGAGGGAGTTAGGGAACTCCATCGCTGCCGAGACGATGTACACTTCGTAATTCTCCTGCAATTTGATAATCGCTTCCTGTGCGCCGGGTATCAGCGGCGCGTAACGGAAAAAGCCCGGTTTGTAAAGGAGGCTGCGTGCGGCAACGGGATCGGGGAACGCCTGGTCTTCCGGAATGCCATGCATGGCCTCCTTGGTGACCGTTACGCCAAACGCCTCTGCGTAATGATTGATCCAGTTAGCTTCAATGTCGACGATGACATTGTCCATATCCACCGCAATCGATTTTTTCATGATGTCGTCAAAATTAGTATTTGCAATTATTTGCAACAAATGTAATCTATTTGTGCAATATTTTGCAATATTAAATTTAAAATGTTTGTTAAATTTGCAGGTATAATCGGGATACCAATGTTAAAAGAAGAACGTTTCCAGATCATACTGGATCAGCTGGGACATGAACAGAAAGTCTACCTGGGACATCTGAGCACACTTTTGAATGTATCTGAGGATACGGTAAGGAGGGATATCAAGGAGCTGGCCGATCAGGGCTTGCTCAAATCGGTGCGTGGGGGCGCGGTGCCGCATTCTCCGGGCCCGCATCACTTTCGCGACCGTATCAAATACGATAATGACCAGAAGCAAATTATTGCAAGGAAGGCGTTACAGTTTCTCAAAGACGGTCAGGTTGTGATCTTCGATGGCGGTACCTCGGCAATGCTGATCGCGCAAATGCTTCCCAAAGACCTGAAATTGACCGTTATTACGAACAGCTTTCCCATTGCCTCCATTCTGGAAGAGCACGAGCATGTGGATGTTTTGTTCGCAGGTGGGCGCTTGCTCAAAGATTCATTCGTGACGATCGGCAACGACGCTATACAGTTTTTCAAGAAGTTCCGGGCAGATATTTGCCTGCTGGGTATTTGCAGTATTCATGCCGACCTTGGTGTGACCGGGCCGGATTTTGAAGAAAGCGAAGTGAAACGGACGATGATCGAGTCTTCCAAAGAAGTGATCGCATTGGCAACTACTGAAAAGCTGGGCACCGCCGAAGCATACTACGTTTGCCGGACAGAGCGATTATCGATGATCGTTACGGATAAAGAGCCTGATAATAAGGATTTTGATATTTATAGAAAGCTGGGAATCAGTTTGGTCTGACTCCCGGCTTCCCGTTATTTTTTGGTTGTTTCTTCGATTTTGAAAGAAGTATCGTCAATGCTCTTCGTATCCTGATTAATGGCATTCGAAAACCCGAGCATAAACGAAATGGCCATCCGCAGAAGCCATTTCCGCAGGAAGAAAACCGTTCGTTTGATTCCCATTTTCCATTTGACTTTAAATGAAGTGTAAAGGCTCGTGCGCATAGCACAGCCCGGATGCGCGCATTGCACACCGTTGCAAGTCCCGCATGATGCGCGGGACAGAATTACGATCGGAAAATGGAATGGTCGTCGGAAGTAAGTGATCGGCTTCGGAAATGCTGATTCTGAACGTGAAATTCAGCGCACGCCGGGCGAAGTCTTAATTCAGGATGTCCGGAAACAGATGTATTTAGCGAGTTGGAGAGCTCGGTGAGCCTGTTGTACTGCGTGTTTTTGAAGTAAACAAAACCTGCGGAACGGGCTTTGGAAAGTTTTTGGCAATACCCGTAGCCAGGAACGCGCTTTTGGAGGATGCTCTGGCCGGAGAACAGCTGCTCGGTCCTGTACTGCCCGATGGAACTGCTTTCTCGAAAATGAAGGACGCTGACAGACAATACCGTCAGGAAGAGCCATTTAAAAAAGTAGTGTCCTTTCATAATCGTGCGGTTTCAAAACTATCTGGGGGCCATTCTGATAGCGCCGTCCAGGCGAATCACCTCGCCGTTCAGCATCGGGTTTTCCACGATGGATTTTGCTAGTAATGCATATTCCGACGGTTTTCCGAGTCTGGAAGGAAATGGAATCTGCTGCCCCAACGAAATGCGGGCTTCTTCCGGCAATCCCATGAGCAATGGCGTTTCAAAAAGCCCTGGTGCAATGGCCATTACCCGAATGCCGGATTTTGCGAGATCGCGCGCAACCGGCAACGTCATGCTCACAATGCCGCCCTTGCTGGCCGCGTAAGCCACCTGACCCATTTGCCCGTCATAAGCGGCCACAGAAGCGGTATTGATGATCACGCCCCGCTCACCCTCTGCATTCGGCTCGTTTTGCTCCATAGCAAACGCAGCCAGCCGCATCACATTGAACGTGCCAAGCAGATTAATACGAATAGTTTTCTCAAAAAGCTCAAGGGAATGCGGGCCGTAAATGCCGTCGGCCTTACCAACGATCTTGCGCGCAGGAGCGATGCCCGCGCAATTCACTACGATTTGGATGTTACCGAATGTTTGCAAAGCAATATCCAGTGCGTTTTGGACTTCGGTCTCGCTGGCGACGTCGGTTTTGAGGAATTTGATTTGACCAGGAAATTCGCTTTCAAGTGCTCGTCCAGCCGTTTCATTTAAATCGAGAATGACAGCTTTTGCTCCTTGACTTATAAATAGCCGTGCAGTCGCTTCTCCAAGGCCGGAAGCGCCGCCGGTAATGAGGGCAGTGGAGGTTTGGAGTTGCATAAAAGGGATTATTTCCGCTGCAACCGTTCAGGCAGCGGATGTTCCTCGAAGAATTTTCGTGCCCGTTCCGCCTTCTCCAATGCGACTTTTGGAGTCGGGAGATTATCGAGGCTGGGATCGTAGGTGAATTTCCCGGGCTTAATTGTTTTTCTATCTAAAATTTTCATTTTTCAGAAAGGCTATTTCTATAAAATTAAAACTTTTTCTTCACTAAAAAACCTTCAAAACGGATATTGGGTTCAAAGTCAACCCATTGCCTATCTTTATAACCTTCGATAGAAAGATCTGATTCAACTGGATCGAACACCTGAGAAATTGCGATTTGATACAAACGGGTCCTGGCTGCACTGCTACCCTCAAAATACACTTTTTGATCGGGTGTTGAATCGATAAAGCCGTGGATAATCGTAATGACGGTGGCGATTACCTCGGGCATATCGCCATTGTCCGTAACAGAAATATCACTGAACTCGTGGGTAAGAGGGTCGTAATCGAGTAAAGCCAAATTATGGATACCCGGCGCTATTGGGATGAATTCAACTACTTTATCGAAAACGCCTCGCTTGCCGATACTTTGAAATCGGAAGCGGGCGTTTTCAACGTCGAATGTTACCGGGTATGCTTGGTATTGCCTCATCTACACCACTTCAATCTTCACCTTCAGCAAAAACTCATCCATCTCAATCTCGGTAGCCTCACCATTGAGGTCGCCTACGAGGTCGAGGTCCAGGGCTTGTACTTCCTGGCAGATGTAGTCTTTGTTGGCGGTTACTGCGCTGGCGAGCAGGCCGTCGTTATTTTGTAAAGTGATACGAATCTTGTCGGTTACTTCAAAACCGCTGTCCTTACGCAGGTTCTGCACGCGGTTTACGAAATCGCGGGCAATACCTTCCAGGCGCAGGTCTTCGGTTACGGTGATGTCGAGGGCGACCGTGAGGCCACCTTCGCTCGCTACAAGCCATCCCGGAACGTCTTCTGCGATGATTTCCACGTCGGTCAGTGCAATTTCGATCGGGCCGCTTGCCGCTGCCAATGTAATGGCGCTGTTGGCTTCGATTTCGCGGATTTGCGTTTCGTCCATGGCTGAAATGGCGGCGGCTACTTCCTTCATTTTCGGTCCGAATTTCGGCCCGAGGGTTTTGAAGTTAGGCTTGATTTTCTTTTTCAGGATGCCGCTGTCGTCGTGCACGAACTCGATATGCTTCACATTCACTTCCGAAAGGATAATGTAAGCTACCTGCTCGATCTGACGCTTTGTTTTCTCGCTCAAAACCGGGATCAGGATTTTGGACAGTGGCTGGCGTACTTTCAGCTTGTGCCCTTTCCGGATCGAGTGTACGAGCGAGCTGATGCGCTGCGCGAGGTCCATAGCTTCTTCCAGGTCGGTATCCACTACTTCCGCTTCGATTTTCGGCCAGAAAGTGAGGTGTACCGATTCATATTTGAATGGTGCATTATGCTGGATCGATGCTTCTCGGTCACTGTCTGTCAAGTTTTTGTATAGCCATTCACCAAAGAATGGCGCGATAGGCGACATCAGTTGCGACACGGTTACCAGACAGTGGTGCAAAGTCTCGTAAGCAGCCGCTTTATCGTCCGTCAAACCAGCACCTTGTTCTGCCGATGGGTTCCAGAAACGGCGGCGGTTGAGGCGGATGTACCAGTTTGAAAGCTGGTCGGTCACGAAATCCTGCACGAGGCGGCCCGCTTTGGTCGGGTTATAATCGTCGAATTGCTCGCCAACTTCCTTAATTAATGTATTTAGTTTCGAAAGAATCCAGCGATCGAGCTCCGTACGTTTTTCGATAGGCACTGAATTCGCCTCGTGGAACTCGTAACCATCGAGGTTCGCATACAATGCGAAGAAGTTATAAGTGTTCACGAGTGTTCCGAAGAACTTGCGCTGTACTTCGCCGATACCGTCAATGTTGAATTTCAGGTTATCCCAAGGCTCCGCATTGGTGATCATGTACCAGCGCGTCGCATCCGGGCCGTATTGGGCCAGGGTAGCAAATGGGTCCACCGCATTGCCGAGGCGTTTCGACATTTTGTTACCATTCTTGTCGAGTACCAAGCCGGTCGATACTACATTTTTAAATGCCACCGAATCGAACAGCATTCCCGCAATGGCGTGCAAAGTGAAGAACCAGCCACGGGTTTGGTCTACACCTTCCGAAATAAAGTCGGCAGGATAAGCCTGGTTAAATATTTCCTGATTCTCGAACGGGTAATGCCATTGTGCATACGGCATCGCGCCCGAGTCGAACCAAACATCGATCAGATCCGGCTCGCGGTGCATAATATGGCCGGTTTTGCCTATCAACACCACATCATCCACGTACGGGCGGTGCAGGTCGTAGTCGCCATGTTCGAGTTTTTGCAGGTAATCAGAGTTATGCAATGCCTGCTCGCGGGTCAAATGGCCCGAGATAATGGCTTCTTCCAGCTTGTCTTTCAGCTCTTCGATCGAACCAATACAAACTTCATCGCCGTAATCGTTCCGCCAGATTGGCAGCGGGGTACCCCAGTAGCGCGAGCGCGAGAGGTTCCAGTCGACGAGGTTTTCGAGCCAGTTACCGAAGCGGCCGGTTCCGGTGCTTTCGGGTTTCCAGTTAATGCCTTTGTTCAGTTCCACCAGACGGTCTTTCACCGCGGTAGTGCGGATAAACCAGCTGTCGAGCGGGTAGTAAAGCACCGGCTTGTCGGTACGCCAGCAATGTGGGTACGGGTGCTCGTATTTCTCTACTTTAAATGCTTTTCCTTCTTCTTTCAGTTTGATGGCGATCAGCACGTCCGTTGGGCGGAATTCCGGATCGTCTTGTTCCGCCTGAGAGTAGTATTCAGGTTTTACAAAACGGCCTGCGTAATCCGTGATCTCTTTCACGAAACGGCCCTGGCGGTCGACGATGGGTACTTCCTTGCCGGTTTCGTCCTTCACCATAATGGCAGGAATGCCGTTGGCCTGCGCCACCCGGAAGTCGTCCGCACCAAAAGTAGGAGAGGTGTGAACTACCCCGGTACCATCTTCGGTCGTTACGAAATCGCCTACGATCACGCGGAATGCAGGTGCATCCGGCTGGATGTATGGCAGAAGCTGCTCGTATTCAATTCCTTCCAGGTCTTTTCCTTTGAATTCATTCAAAACAGTCCATGGGAATACTTTCTTATCACTGGCTGCGTAAGCTTCGAAATCGCCGTCGTGGCCTTTTTCGGAGAAATATTTACCTACCAGATCCTTCGCGAGCACAACGGCCACAGGCTCGTGTGTGTAAGGATTGAAGGTTTTGATCAATACATAATCAATATTGCCGCCAACGGTCAATGCGGAGTTGGCAGGAAGTGTCCACGGCGTGGTGGTCCATGCGAGAATGCGGATGTCGAGGTCGGCAAAACCGGCTAATGCTCCCCATTTGGCAGCATCTTTCACCTTGAACATCGCCACGATGGTCGTGTCCTTCACGTCTTTGTACGTGCCGGGCATGTTCAGTTCGTGAGACGAAAGGCCTGTTCCGGCAGCCGGTGAATAGGGCTGGATCGTATAACCTTTGTATAGCAAGCCTTTGTCATACAGCTTTTTGAGCAAATTCCAGAGGCTTTCGATGTATTCGCTTTTGTACGTAATATAAGGATCGTCGAGATCGACCCAGTAACCCATTTTCTCGGTCAGGTCATTCCACTGATCCGTAAATTTCATCACCGTCTGGCGGCATTTTTCGTTATAATCCGCTACCGAGATCTTCTTCCCGATATCGTCCTTGATAATACCCAGTTCCTTTTCAACCTGCAACTCAACAGGCAGGCCGTGCGTGTCCCAGCCGCCTTTACGCTTCACCTGAAATCCCTGCAATGTCTTATACCGACAGAAAATATCCTTGATCGCCCGCGCCATCACGTGGTGGATACCCGGCGTACCATTGGCCGACGGCGGTCCTTCAAAGAATGTGAAGGTAGGAGCGCCCTCGCGGGTTTCTACCGATGCTTCAAAGATTTTCTTGTCCTTCCAGAATTTCAGTACTTCGTCCCCGATTTGCGGGTAACTCAGATTTTTATATTCGTTGTATTTCATATGGGTTGTTAGCCTCGGGTATTTGCCCTGACCGATCATGTAAATAGCACTATTTCTAACCCTCTCCGGATTTTAAGAGTGCAAAATTACGGATTTTTTTCCGCTAAAAGGATGTACGCTTTTGAATGAATCTGAGAGAGATTGTATTATTTTGGTACTTCAACCATCAATTACAAAATGGAACTTATTAACCGCCTGTTAACCGCCAACAAATCCTGGGCAGCCCGGCAGCTCGAAGTTGACGAAACCTATTTTGAGAACCTGGCCAAGGACCAGAAGCCCGATTTCCTTTGGATCGGGTGCTCCGACAGCCGTGTACCTGCCGAAGATCTTACGGGTTCGCAACCGGGCGAAATGTTTGTTCACCGGAATGTGGCCAACCTGGTTGTGCATACCGATATGAACATGCTCAGCGTATTGCAATATGCCGTGGAGGTGCTGAAAGTGAGACATATTCTCGTGGTAGGGCATTACCAATGCGGAGGTGTGAAGGCCTCGATGATGCACAAGGACCTGGGGCTGATCAACCGCTGGCTGCACAATATCAAAGACGTGTACGATAAGTTCGCGACCGAACTGGACGCGATCGAAGACGAAAAGAAGCGCTTCGACCGCCTGGTGGAACTCAATGTGATCCAGCAGGTGCATAACCTCGCACAAACGAGCATTGTACAGGGCGCCTGGCACCAGGCGCAGGAGCTGCATTTGCATGGCTGGGTTTTCGGCCTGCACGACGGACAGCTGAAAACCCTCGCGCATATGCCGCCGAGTACGAAGGTCGAGGGGATTTATCGGTATGATTTCTGATAATAGAAGAGAAAAATGTCAGTCTGAGCGCAGTCGAAGACAGTCCAAACGGTGAATTGTACCGTGATGCAAGTGCTTCGACTTCGCTCAGCATGACATTTTCCTTCCTCCCCTTCCTCCTTCCTCCCCTTCCTCCCATATTTTGGTAGTTCACACCGTGCGCATTATCTTAGCAGTCTTAATTGAGTCTAAATAAGATAACTGGCGGCGAATCGATGAAAAAACTCATTGGAAAACTACATCTGTACCTGGGACTTGTCTCGGGCATTATGGTGTTCATTATTTCCATCACGGGGTGTATCCTCGCATTTGAGCAGGAGATCAAAACCATTACGCAGCCCTACATGTTTGTGAAAGGCCCGACGGGCGGGAAGGTATTGCCTCCGTCGGAGCTCGCCGACATCGCCAAAAAGGCATTACCGGGCAAAATCGCCAAAGGAGTTCTTTATGATACGCCCGATCGCAATGCGCAAGTCGGGTTCTACAATCTTGATCCCGAGTATTATTACGTCGCCTACATTAATCAATACACTGGAAAAGTAGAGCATATCTGGAACGAGGACGACGATTTCTTCCATTTCATTCTGCACGGGCATTACTATCTGTGGTTACCCGAAAAGTACGGCCAGACCGTCGTGGCTTCGGCGACACTGGTTTTCTTTTTCATGATGATCAGCGGAATGGTACTGTGGTGGCCCAAAAACAAATCTGCCGCCAAGCAGCGGTTTTCGATCAAATGGAATGCGGCCTGGCGGCGTAAGAATTATGACCTGCATAATGTCCTCGGTTTTTACATAATGTCCATCGGTGTGATTCTGGCGGCAACGGGTTTGGTTTGGGGCTTTCAGTGGTTTTCGCAGGGGCTTTATACCGCTACCGGCGGTAAGGGATCGGATGTCTATTACAATCCGCCTTCCGATACTATTTCCACGGCGCAGGTAACCGGCCCGATGCAGGCTGTGGACAAGGCCTGGTTTCAGTTACAGAAAGAATATCCCCAATATTCAACCCTCAATATTTCCTTCCCCACCGAGAAAGCCGAATCGATATTCTCGTATGTAAACTTCCGGGAAGGCACTTATTATAATGTAGACTATCACTATTTTGACCAGTATTCGGTCAAAAAGATCAAGGCGGAAGGACCCTATACCGGCAAATACAGCGAGGCAAATTTCGCTCAGACCTTGCGCCGCATGAATTACGACATTCACACAGGCGCGATCCTGGGCTTGCCGGGCAAGATACTCGTTTTCTTCGCCAGCCTGATTTGCGCTTCTTTGCCCGTAACAGGTTTCGTGATCTGGTGGGGCAGAAGGAAGAAGGCGGCTAAAAAGATCAGAAAGAGCGTCACCGTTTTGGCGACCCCGTCATGAAACCGGCGATTTGAGACGCCGGAATGCATTACTGCTTTTGATAAATCCTTACATAATCCACTTCAAAGCGGGCGGGGAATTCTGTTTTGGATAAATCGCCGCCATTGTCGCCGCCTAATGCCATTCCCAGCAGGATGTAGTGCGGCTGCTTGAAAGGGGTAATGTCCTTGTTTTTAGCATTGATCGCCTTGGCCTGGTCCTGTGAGGCCATTAGCATATCGTCGACATAAATCTTGATCGAATTCTCGTCCCAATCCATTCGCCAGACGTGGAATTTTGATGACCAATCCGGGTCGTTGAAAGTACTGATTTGCTTTTTATTAGTATTCCAAATGGGCTTGTAGCGCTCATTGGAACCCCAGGCAAGATTTGCCAGCAGCATTCCCCTGTAAAACTCCATAATATCAATCTCGCCATTGTCCGGCCATTCGCCTTTGTCGCCCAGCGTCCAGAATGCCGGCCAGATGCCCGAGCGCGTATCGATTTTGGCGCGCATTTCGAAGCGACCGTACTGAAAGCTCTTTTTGCCGCGGGTAATGATGCTGGCCGAGGTGTACTCCGCATATTCGCGGCTTTCTTTCCAGTTACTGCTCCCCGGTTTGTAATTCGGGTTTTTGACCCGTTCTTTTTTGGCTTCGATAATCAGGTAACCGCCTTTGCAATACGCATTATCGCCTTGGTACCACTGGTCTTCGTGGTTGCGCGTAAAACCTTTTTCGGGTTGCCACACATTCGGGTCGGGCGCACCATCGTAGTCGAATTCGTCGGCCCAGACCAGTTTGTACTGTGCCGTTGTGGGTAAAACGCTCATGATTGTGAGGATGATCGCTAAAAGTATTTTGTCAGGAGTTGTCATTGGTGGACAAGTGTTGTTGTGGGAGTCAGTTGTGATTTGTCAAGAATTGTCATTTGTAGTCATTGATAGTTCCTGATGTTATTGGGGAAAGTGACGGCGCCGGCTCATTTACCCGAAATACCGAATTGAAAACAATTGACACTATTAATGGGCTCACCGGGTTTTATTTCTGATAGTTTTCCATTTTCTTGTAAACAATAGTTTGCCGCCGTTTCTGTCGGCCGGCGTTGATTTTAATATGCGTAAATTCATTGATACTGCTAAAAAGGCCGGGCTGGACGGTTTTATGCTCGCATTGCTCAGCATGATCCTGCTCGCCTGGCTCTGGCCCGCACCGGGTATGCAGGATAGTCCGCTGCATCTTTCGACCGTCTCTACCTATGCGGTTTCAGTCATATTCTTCTTTTACGGGCTCCGCCTGAGCCCTGAAAAATTGAAGGCCGGTCTCGTGAACTGGCGGCTGCACGTGATGGTGCATTTATCGACATTTGTACTTTTTCCGGTACTGGCGCTCGCGTTCAGGCCATTTTTTCAGGGTGAGGAGGGGCAGACCATGTGGCTCGCGATCTTTTTCCTGACTGTCCTGCCTTCCACCGTTTCATCCTCGGTGGTCATGGTGTCCATTGCGCGCGGCAACATTCCGGCGGCGATATTCAATGCCAGCATTTCGAGTTTGATCGGCGTTTTCATCACGCCATTGTGGATGGGCTTCGTGCTGGAATCGGGGCCGGAACATTTTGATCTGCTTTCGGTAGTCGGAAAGTTGGCTATGCAAGTACTACTTCCGGTATTCGCCGGAATTGCCCTGAACAGCCGCTGGGGCCATTTCGCCGAGCGCCACAAAAAGTACATCCGCTATTTCGATCAGTCGTCGATTTTGCTGATCGTCTACACTTCTTTTTGCGAATCGTTTGGAGAGCACCTCTTCGATTCGCTCGGAATAAAAGAAATTGTATTTTTAGGGATAGGAATGCTCGCGTTGTTTTTCGGGATCTATTTCCTGCTGACGTTCATCGGCGGTTTGCTGCATTTCAACCGGGAGGATAAGGTTACCGCGGTGTTCTGCGGTTCCAAAAAATCGCTGGTACAGGGTGCTGTCATGTCGAAAGTGCTGTTTGCAGGCCCGGAGGCCGGCTTAATGCTTTTGCCGATCATGCTTTATCACGCATTACAGCTGATAGCTGCCAGCATTATAGCGCAGCGGATGGCCCGGGAGCCGGAAGCAGCGGAGGGTTTTGTACTTAAAAAATAATGTATGCGTATCATATCGTGGCTGGTAAGGCTGTTAGTGTTGATTTTGCTTTTGGCTGGGATTAACGCGTTATGGTCGGGTTTCAAGACCGGAAGCTGGCTGCCCGAATGGCTTGGCGGAGAGGATAAGGTGGAAACCATGCATACCGTGGTTTTACAGGAAATCAGCTCGATGGGCAAGCTGGAAGTCGTGAAATACAACTTCAAGGACGTGGTGGAGCAGGAAATTGTGAAAATGTGGCTGCCTAATGCGAAAGCGATCCTGATCGTACAGGGCGAGGCGATAGGTTGTGTGGATCTGGCTAAAATTTCGATGGAAGACATTACTTCTGATGCAGAAACGCTCGTAATCAATATGCCGGAACCCGAGCTGTGTGTTTTTAAAATAGACCATAGTAAGTCGAAGGTTTACAATACAGAATATGCTTTTACCGACGAGGCGAAACTGGTGCAGGAGGCTTACAAACAAGCCGAAAAGCAAATCCAGCAATCGGCCCTCGACATGGGTATTCTAGACCAGACAAAGGAGAATGCCAAAAAAATACTGACACCGATGCTGGAAAAGGCTTCCGGTAAAAAGGTGGTGCTGAAATTTCCGATGAATGCCAAAGTAGACAAGTTGCGATAAAATAAACTGCGCTAAACCAACCCTTTCTAATGAGTAAAAAAGGATTTCTGACACTGGATGAACTTTCGGGCAAGATTGGGGGAGGGGAGATTGAAACAATTGTAGTAGCATTCACGGACCATTATGGCCGGCTCATGGGCAAGCGCGTCGACGCCGACTATTTCCTCGATTCGGTGGCCAAATCGGGTACGCACGGCTGTAATTACCTGCTTACTACCGACATGGCCATGGACCCGGTGCCGGGTTACCGTTATGCGAACTGGGAACTGGGTTACGGAGATTTTCACCTGGTGCCCGACCTCGCTACGCTGCGTATCGCCGATTGGCTCGAAAAAACCGCATTGGTGATTTGCGATGTGCATAACGACAAATCGCACAAGCTGGAATCGATTGCGCCGAGGTCGCTATTAAAGAAACAGCTGGCTTCACTCGCAGGCGACGGCGTCGAATGCTTTGCGGCTTCCGAATTGGAATATTACCTGCTCGAAAACAGTTACAAGCAGGCATTTCAGCAAAACTACCAAAACCTGAGCCCAGCGGGATATTACCTCGAAGATTACCACATTATGCAGGGCACCCGGAACGAGAAATATACTTCGGCGGTCCGCAGGCATTTGAAAAACTCCGGCATTTCTGTCGAAACTTCCAAAGGCGAATGGGGCTTGGGCCAGCATGAATTGAACGTCAAATATGCAGACGTACTTTCGATGGCCGACAACCACATTGTGTACAAGCAGTGTATGAAGGAGGTAGCCGATGCGATGGGCCTTTCCGTAACGTTTATGGCGAAGTTTGCGACCGATCAGGCGGGTTCCAGCAGCCATATTCACATGAGTCTGTGGAAAGACGGCAAGAATATCTTCGATGGCGACCAGCAATTCGGGCCGGTAAAGGGCTCCGATATTTTTCGCTGGTTCCTCGGCGGCTGGATCAAGCACGTGCCCGACGTTATGCCGTTCTACGCCCCGACCGTCAATTCCTACAAGCGATTTGTGGACGGCTCCTGGGCGCCTACGCGGCTCGCGTGGAGTTACGACAACCGCACAGCCGGTTTCCGGGTGGTAGGCAGCGGTGCCAGTTTGCGGATCGAATGTCGCATTCCTGGCGCTGATTGCAACCCTTACCTCGCATTTGCGGCATCACTCGCTTCGGGCCTCGACGGGATCAGAAACCGTATTGAGCCGCCGGAATGCTTTATCGGCGACATTTACGCCGCCGCGCATTTGCCTCGCGTGCCTTACACGCTGGCGGAATCCATCACATTGTTTGAAAACAGCCCGTTCGCCAAAGAAACATTCGGGGAGGAAGTGGTGGAGCATTACGCACATTTCTTCAAAACCGAGCAACGGGCGTACGACACCTCCGTAACCGACTGGGAGCGGAAGCGGTATTTTGAACAGATTTAATCACTCGTTACTATCCAAAAAACATAACCAATCAAACCCCATGCGCTTAGAAAACAAAGTCGCGCTTATTACAGGAGGAAGCGGCGGAATCGGTCGTGAAACCGCTATTTTATTTGCCAAAGAAGGAGCAAAGATCGTCGTGACGGATGTGAACGACGCAGCTGGTCAGGAGACGGTCGATGAGATCGTGAAAAACGGCGGAGAAGCTTATTTTTTACATTCGGATGTCTCCAAAGCGGCCGACTGCGAAGCGGCTGTGGCATTCACCGAAGAGAAATTCGGCAAGCTGAATATCCTTTTCAACAACGCGGGTATCATGCACAGCGACGATGATAATGCCGTTACTACCGAAGAGGCGATCTGGGACCTGACGATGAATATCAATGCAAAAGGCGTTTTCCTGGGTTGCAAATATGGCATACCGGCATTGAAGCGCGCAGGGGGCGGCTCTATCATTAATACCGCTTCATTTGTAGCGATTTTGGGCGCTGCTACGCCGCAGGTGGCTTATACGGCCAGTAAAGGTGCGGTGCTCGCGCTTACGCGTGAGCTCGCGGTCATCCACGCGCGTGAGAACATCCGCGTGAACGCGTTATGCCCGGGCCCGCTGCGCACGGAGCTGCTGATGAAGTTCTTGAATACCGAAGAAAAGAAACAACGCCGGTTGGTACACATCCCGATGGGCCGTTTCGGCGAAGCGAAGGAAATGGCCTATGCCGCATTGTTCCTCGCTTCGGATGAGGCATCTTTCGTTACCGGCACCGACTTCCTCGTCGATGGCGGTATTACGTCTGCATATGTAACACCTCTTTAATGGGAGGAAGGAGGATGGAGGAATGGGACGATGGAGGAGGCTCCATTCCAATCCCTTTCCTCCGTCCTGCCTTTCCTCCCTTTTCTCCCTTCAAAAAAATGATTCAAAAAACAATAAGCCCGATCGACGGCTCTGTGTATGTAGAGCGCGAATTGGCGAATGCTGAGGCTGTGGAGGCTGCTTTGGAAAAAGCGGTAGCTGCGCAAAAGGAATGGAAAAAAACAACGCTGGCGGAGCGTGAGGCGATTTGCAGAAAGGCGGTAGAGTATTTTCTGAACAATGCCGAAGAAATCGGACTGGAACTGACCTGGCAAATGGGGCGCCCCGTGCGCTATACGGCCAATGAGATTCGTAGAGGCTTCCAGGAGCGAGCTAATTATATGATTTCTGTCGCTGAAAAGGCGCTGGCGGATGTCGAGGTCGATGAAATTCCCGGTTTCAAAAGATTTGTAAAAAGAGAACCGTTGGGCGTGGTATTCGTGGTGGCGCCGTGGAATTATCCTTATCTGACGTCCGTAAATTCCGTGATACCGGCCATTATGTCGGGTAATGCGGTGATTTTGAAGCATGCGCAGCAGACGCCCCTTTGTGCTGAGCGTTATGCTGCTGCATTCGCCTACGCCGGTTTGCCCGAGGGTGTATTTCAATATTTGCATTTAAATCATGACCAGGTAGCACAGGTGATCGGTGACACGCGGGTAGACTATGTAGCATTTACCGGTTCGGTGGAAGGTGGTCATGCCGTGCAGAAGGCTATTAATGAGCGGTTTATTGTCGGGGGGCTCGAACTGGGTGGAAAGGATCCCGCATACGTACGCGCGGATGCGAACCTGGCCGATGCGGTTGAAAATTTGGTGGACGGTTCATTCTTCAATTCGGGGCAGTCATGCTGCGGAATCGAGCGCATTTATGTGCATCAAGCCGTTTATGATGAATTTATCAAGGGTTTTGAAGAACTGACCAAAACCTATGTCCTGGGCGATCCGCGGGATGCTGAAACGACATTGGGGCCGATGGTTAGAACATCCGCGGCCGGCTTTGCCCAAAAGCAGATCGATGACGCCGTAGCACAGGGTGCCACTGCGTTGATCGACCCTGCATTGTTCCCCGCACACCAGTCGGGCACACCTTACCTCGCGCCGCAGGTACTTGTGAATGTGGATCATTCGATGGATATCATGACGGAGGAAACTTTCGCGCCGGTGGTAGGTATTATGCCTGTTGCGAGCGATGAGGAGGCCATTCGCCTGATGAACGACAGCCAATACGGTCTCACCGCTTCCATATGGACTTCGGACGTGGACGCGGCATTGCAAATCGGCGAGCAGGTAGAAACCGGTACCTGGTTCATGAACCGCTGCGATTACCTCGATCCTGCATTGGCCTGGACGGGGGTTAAGAACTCTGGCCGTGGTTGCACGCTGTCGGTGGTCGGTTACGAAGCATTGACGCGGCCCAAGTCTTTTCATTTGAAAATAGGGTAACTTGGTTTGTTAGGTTATCTTTAATTTGAAAACCAGCGAATTTGAGACATGAAAAGCATCGACACACTGGATTTGGACGGCACGTACAGCTATGCAGACTATTTGAAATGGGAGTTTGAAGAGCGCCTTGAACTGATCAAGGGAAAGATCTTCAAAATGTCGCCTGCACCTGCTACCCGGCATCAGAAAATTGCAGGGATGCTTTTTGCTGAAATATGGCAATTACTTAAATACAGAGATTGTCAGGTCTTTGTAGCTCCGTTTGATGTGAGACTTTCAAGGTTTGATGTTCAATCTGAGAAGGAAATTCTTACAGTTGTTCAGCCGGATATTTCGGTAGTTTGTGACTCGCGAAAGGTTGATGAAAAGGGCTGTCTCGGCGCGCCTGACTGGATTATCGAGATACTTTCTCCCGGCAATACGAGAAAGGAGATGGACGACAAGTTTGACGTGTACGAAGAGTCCGGTGTGAAGGAATACTGGCTGGTAGAGCCGAATGACGAAGTGGTTTTCGTGTATGTGTTAATTGAAGAAGGAAAATTCATTGGATTGAAGCCCTATACAATAGGTCAGGCTCTGACATCGATTACGTTGCCTGATTTCACCATTGAATTGAACCAGCTTTTTGATAAAAAGTAACAAAATAGTATGGTAAAAGTCGGATTGCTGGAATGCGATCATGTACGCGAAGAGCTGTTGCCGATTGCGGGAGATTACCGGGAGATGTTCCCGGCTTTGTTTTCACAGGTTGCACCGGATTGGGAGTTTACATTTTATGATGTTTGCAATGGGCATTTTCCGGCTTCCGCGAATGAGTGTGACGTGTACGTTTGTACAGGTTCCAAGTTTTCGGTTTATGAGGATGAGCCGTGGATCCATCGGTTGAAGGAATTTGTGCGGGAAATCCGTGATTCCGGCAAAAAGTACCTGGGCATTTGCTTCGGGCATCAGATGCTGGCGGAAGCATTAGGTGGGAAAGTGGAGAAATCGGCTGTGGGCTGGTGCGTAGGCGTGCATAACTTTCAGGTATTGAGCCAGCAGGAGTGGATGCAGCCGGCGCGGCAGTCGTTCAATCTGCTGATGATGTGCCAGGACCAGGTGATGGAATTGCCGCCGGATAGCAAGTTGCTGGCCGAGTCGCAGGATTGCCCGATCGGCATGTTCAGCGTCGGAGAAAATATGTTGGCGATACAGGCGCATCCCGAGTTCCCGAAGCCTTATGAAAAAGCATTGATGGAAATCCGAACGGAGCGTATCGGGCAGGCTAAGGTGGAAATGGGTATTGTAAGCCTGGAATTACCGCTTCATGAGTTGACTTTTGCGAATTGGTTAAAGAATTTCGCTGCGCTATGAAGTGGCATGACGGTTTGCTATTTTTACCGCTGCTAAGATTTTAACTTACCAATACCCGCAATGACCGAGAACAGCACGGTATCCAGGCGTCAGATTTTGAGTGCCCATCAGACAGGCCAGAAAATACGCCGTATCGCTTTTGAAATATATGAGCAGAATTTTGAGGAAAAGAGCATTATCATCGCCGGAATCGCCGGCGAAGGTTTTGCATTTGCCCAAAGACTGGTAGCCGAACTCACCGCAATTTCCCCGCTCGACGCGCAACTGATCGAGCTCCGTTTCGATAAAAACATCCATCAGCAAAGCCCGATTCTGTTCGACCGCGAACTAAATGTGGAAAATCAGGTGGTAATCGTTGCCGACGATGTGCTGAACACGGGCCGTACGCTCGCATTTGCATTGGAGCCGTTCCTGAAAGTGCCGATGAAAAAGGTTCAGGTCGCGGTGATCGTCGACCGCAGCCACCACAAATTCCCGATCCACGCCGATTACGTGGGGTATTCATTAAGTACCACGCTCATGGAGCATGTGGAAGTGGTTTTGAGCCGGGTTGAGGAAGAGGGAGTTTATTTGAAGTAATTACAGTTTGCCACGTATCTCCAGCGTATTCACACCAACTACGTAGGCATAAATTGAGGAGGGGACGAAATTCAGCGTGATGCCATTCTTTTCTATCGTTCCTTCCTTATCAATAGTCGTGACCAAGGCTGATTTTAAGTTGTTCTTTTCACAGAATTGTAAAAGACTCTTTAATTCTTCGGGTCTTTCGTAGTACCTGTTGCTCCATTTTACTTCTACTGCCCAGGCGGGTTTCAGGGATTTATTATCCAAGCCGATCATATCCACTTCTCCCTGAAATTTTCCGACCGTCCAGCGGGCATACCAGGGTGTGAACCAATAACGGTGTATCCATTGCGAAAAGATGGCCGTTTCGACCATGCTGCCAAACAGATCGTCAGTGGCCTCGAGTGGGGCGAAGAGGGCGCTGCGCAACGAGGGGTTGGTTAGGAAAACTTTATAGAAATTGGCTCTTTGGAATTTTTTCGCCGTGTCGTCGACCCGGTGAATAACCCTGATTAAAAATGCGGCTTCCAGGTATTCGAGGTATTTCTTCAAAAGGTTCTTGTCGATACCACTGCTTTTGGAAAGCACGTCCAGCGACACCTCATTACCACTGTAATAAGCAAGCGTGGTGAAGAATGCGTTGAGCTCCTGCACATCCTGAATGCCATAGAGGCTGGGTAGGTCGCGCAGCAGCACTTTATCAACGATGTCGCTTTTAATGTACCTGCCGGGATTGGCCTGGATCGTTTCGGAAAATATGACCTCGGGATAGCCACCGAAATTGATATAGTCGATAAAATGTTTGTTGAGTTCGGTTAAATGGCTGCTGCTGAAAAATTTATTGACGTTCCCTTTCCAGGCAATAGACGACGGATGGATCAGGTGGTCAAACTTCTTTAACTGGATATATTCATGAAAAGTAAGGGGAGGCAGCATGAATTCGGTGAAGCGGCCCGCACCGCTTTCGTTGCTTTTGAGACGAAGCGCTGCCGCTGCCGAGCCTGAAACAATGATTTTTGTATGAGGATAGCTGTCCACCATCACTTTTAAATGTACTTCCCAATCTCTTAGGTACTGGATCTCGTCAAAAAACAGATACCAGCCGTCAAGGTTGTCATCAGCTACTGCGTTACGAACGAGGGCGAACAGCTGTTCGAGTCCCATGTACAGGTAAATAGGGTTATCGATGCTGATGAATGCGATCTTTTTGGGATTAACACCATCGTCCAGTAGCTTTTGGATGCTGTGGTGCATCATCACTGTCTTGCCGACCCGCCTGGGCCCCATCAGAACCACGGCTCTTCTTACACTCGTTTCACTCACCAGTTGATGCAACAGCCCGAAATATAACCTGGGCTGCATGTCGTGGTATTCCGAATCGATTTTACCTGATACCCACCATGTGTTTTCAAAACGGAGCCTGTTTAGCACCAGTTCTTCCGATATGGGTTTAAGTTTGATCGATTTTGTCATATGTTAACACATTTGTCAAAATAGTATAGATTAATATACACTAAATTAACTAATATGTTGGTATAAGGAAAACAGCGTCGAAATTTATTCTTAAAATAATGGTCGTAAAAAAAGGATCAATACCGTAAGCATTGATCCTTTAAGTTTTCGGTGAAGGTTATCAGTGGAAAACGCGCCTTAGCTTGACGTTCTCGACCGGCCGGATAATAAGCGGTACTTTTTCTATTTTGACGGAACTGCTATCGAGCCCGAACCACTTGTCTTCCGGCGTTGTAAAATCCTTGACGAAGAAATAAGTCTTCATTACCAACTGTTCCAGGAATGGCAGGTCGTTTTCAAAAGAAAGGAACCTCTCCAATACCACAAAGCGGAAATCTCCGGTAATGTTCTGTTTGCTCAAAGATTCATACCGGCTGGTAATGTCTACCTCTTTGTTCAAAACCATATCCTCAACTACTTTCCGGAAGAACATATTGATCCGCTGGTCGACACGGAAGCCGAGCCGGAAGTTGATTTTGATGACATTGTCGTGCGCATCCTCGTCGGACAATACCTTGTATTCCATCGTGTATGGATCGTCCATAATGTCGACGTGGATGAACCAGTACACATCGGCGCGTTTCGGCCGTTTCTGGAAAATGGAGTAAATGACTTTCGTTTCAATTTCCGTCGCACGCGACGCATTCGTCATGAAAACGAGGTGAGTGGTGTATTTTGGAATACTGATATCACGGCTCAGCTCGTGCAATGCAGGCAGGTACTTTTCGAGTTTCGTATATTCGGTGAGCCTGAGTTTAATATAAAATGCTTTGAGCCATACGGCCATCAAGCCCGCCACCAATGTACCGACCATGATCGTAAACCAGCCTCCGTGGGTGAATTTAAGCAGGTTGGCTCCGAGGAACATGCCTTCGATAAACAAGTATACGAGCATGAAAACGATCACGATCCAGAGGTTCACCCGTTTGACATACAAATAATAGGAGAACAGGATCGTAGTCATAATCATCGTGAGCGTGATGGCCAGGCCGTACGCCGCTTCCATGTTGGACGATTTCTGGAAAAACAGTACCACACCGCAGCAGCCCAGCCAGAGCAGCCAGTTAATGCTCGGCACGTAGAGCTGCCCTTTCTGGTCGCTGGGATAAATGAGCCGGACTTTGGGCCAGAAATTGAGGCGGATTGCCTCGGAAATAAGCGTAAATGAGCCCGTAATGACGGCCTGGCTGGCGATAATGGCAGCCAATGTCGCGATTACGACGCCGGGAAGCAGCCACCATTCAGGCATGATTTCGTAGAATGGCTTGCGGGCATCGAGCAGGTTACCCATTTCGGTGATCAACCACGCACCTTGACCAAAATAGTTCAGTATCAGGCATATTTTAACGAATATCCAGCTGATCCGGATATTTTCACGACCACAATGGCCGAGATCCGAATACAGCGCTTCCGCGCCGGTTGTACAAAGGAACACCGCGCCGAGCATCCAGAAACCGCCGGGATGCTTCGTCAGAAGATCATATCCATAAATCGGGTTGAGGGCTTTCAGGATTTCAGGATGGTTTTTGATCTGGTTGAGGCCCAGCACACCAAGCATGACGAACCACGTTACCATTAATGGCCCGAATGCGCGTCCAACCACCTTGGTACCGAATGCCTGGATGATGAAAATCATCGTCAGGATGGCGATAACGATAGGGACTGTCTGGATATTCGGATACAACAATTGCAAACCCTCCACGGCAGAAGAAACCGAAATGGGCGGCGTAATGACCCCGTCGGCCAGCAGCGTGCTTCCTCCGATCACCGCAGGCACAGTGAGCCACTTCGCATGCTTGCGTACGAGCGCGTAAAGCGCGAAAATCCCGCCCTCGCCGCGGTTATCGGCCCGGAGGATCAGGATTACATATTTGACAGTAGTTTGGAGCGTCAGCGTCCAGAAAATACAGGAAATCGCCCCGTAGATGATCTCTTCGGTGATGGGCTCATTCATGATAATCGCCTGCATTACATAGAGCGGCGACGTACCGATATCACCGTATATAATGCCGAACGCCACCAGAAGCCCGGCGGCCGTTACCTTGTCAACTTTGTGTTTTGATTCCATCCACCTTTTATGAAAAACGGCGAAAGTTAGGAAACCGCTAGCAAAGACGGAATTACAGTATACAAATTTAATTTGTCAATGCGACACTAAGCGGTAAAAGTGTTGAAAAGCAGATAGCCATTCAACCCGATAATAATCAATGCAATGACCCAGCTTACGACGCTTAACAGCCTCGAATTGGCGAAGGGCCCCATGATTTTGCTTTTGGAAGTGAAAAACACCAGTGGTACCACAGCAAAACTCAGTTGCAAAGAAAGAATGACCTGGCTCAGGACGAGGAGCTCGGCAGTACCGCGTTCGCCGTACAGGTAGGAGACGATCAGCGCAGGGATAATGGCGATGCCGCGCGTCAGGAGGCGGCGTATCCAGGGTTTCAGGCGGATATTGAGGAAACCCTCCATCACGATCTGGCCTGCGAGGGTGCCTGTAAGCGTGGAGCTCTGGCCGGATGCGAGCAACGCCAGCGCGAAGAATATGCCGGCGAGACTTACGCCCAGCACGGGATCGAGCAGGTGGTAAGCGTCGGTAATGTCGGCGATTTCGAAATGGCCGTTGGCATGGAATGCCGATGCGGCCAGAATGAGGATGGAGCCGTTGATGAAGAATGCCAGGGCCAGCGAAACGGTCGAGTCGATGGTCGCGAAGCGGATCGCGGAACGTTTGCCTGCTTCGTCTTTTTTGAAATTGCGGGTCTGTATAATGCTGGAATGCAAATACAGGTTGTGCGGCATCACGGTGGCGCCGAGGATACCGATGGCGATATAGAGCATTCCCGGGTCGGTCACGATTTCCTTTTTAGGCAGCAATCCACCCATGATACCGGCCACTGATGGCTGCGAAACGATCATTTCGTACAAAAAGCTCAGCAGAATAATGGTCATTAATCCGGCCACAATGCTTTCGATAATGCGGAATCCTTTTTGCTGGAAATACAAGACGATGAGCACGTCGAATGCGGTGAAAACGACGCCAACAGGCAATGGGAGCCCAAAAAGCAGGTTTAAGGCAATGGCGGAACCGATCACTTCGGCGAGGTCGGTGGCGGCGATGGCGATTTCGGAAAGTATCCAGAGAATAAATGATACTGGGCGGGAGTAGTAATCACGGCAGGCTTGCGCAAGGTCGCGGCCGGATGCGATGCCTAATTTCAGCGATAAATGCTGCAAAAGCATGGCAAAGAGGTTCGAGATCAGGATTACGGAAAGCAATGCATAGCCAAACCGTGAGCCGCCTTCGATATCGGTGGCCCAGTTACCCGGATCGATGTAGCCAACCGCCACCATCAGGCCCGGACCGGCAAATGCTGCCATTTTTTTCCAGAAACCAGCTCCCTCCGGTACCGAAATCGAGGAGTGAACTTCGGACAACGAGCGGAGCTGCTCATGATCGCCCGGTGTTTTCTCTTGCAAAGACTTATCTATTTTTAAATCGTCAATCATTCCCTTAGTCTCCGAAATAAACAATTTAGTTCTCTGAAAACAAAGATAAGGAAATTCTTAATATATTTTTAGGTTAGCCTAAATTTTTTAATTTACAGATAGTAAATCGTACTTTTGCCGGATATTTAAGATTGGTAACCGGGGCTTACAAGGCATGCAGAATTCTTTCACAGAAGAAAATTACTTAAAGATCATCCACGCGCTTTCCGGACGCGACGGGGTAGAGGTGAGCACGAACGCGCTCGCAGAGAGCACATCTACACGTGCAGCGTCGGTGACGGACATGCTGCGCAAGCTGGCCGACAAGGGATTGATCCATTATAAAAAATACCAGGGGGTGACACTGACGGAAAGTGGCGAGAAAGTGGCGATCAAGGTGATCCGCAAGCATCGCCTATGGGAGGTTTTTCTGGTTGAGAAGCTGGGCTTTGGCTGGGACGAGGTGCATGATATTGCCGAGGAGCTGGAACACGTTCCGTCGGAAGTATTGGTGGAAAAGCTTGATGCATTTCTGGGCCATCCGAAGTTCGATCCGCACGGCGACCCCATT
This sequence comes from Dyadobacter jiangsuensis, assembly GCF_003014695.1. Taxonomy (GTDB): domain Bacteria; phylum Bacteroidota; class Bacteroidia; order Cytophagales; family Spirosomataceae; genus Dyadobacter; species Dyadobacter jiangsuensis. The sequence goes on from NZ_PYAS01000012.1 coordinate 149,440, forward strand.
CCCGATGCGAAAGGAAATCTTACCGAACCCGATTATCTGATCCTCACCGACGTGCACGTTGGTGAAAAAGTGTTAATGATGGGGGTGCTCGACCATGCTCCTTCTTTTCTGCAACATCTTGATCGGTCGGGGATTACGCTTGGTGCGGTGATAGAGGTGAAGGAAATTAATGAATATGACAAGTCGGCGTCCGTACAGATTAACGGCGGCCCTACGTTGTTTATCAGTCTCGAAGTGTCCAAAAACCTGCTGGTACAGCGCCGATGAGACCCTAACCAGCCATGAACTTCAAAATCCTCGATCGGTACCTGATCAAAAACTTCCTGATTACCTATGTGTTCGTGGCGTTCGTCATCGTACTGATTATCTGTATGATCGACTATACCGAAAAGGTGGACGACTTCCTCGACAAGAAAGCGCCGCTCAGGGAGATCCTCGTCGATTACTACCTCAATTTGATCCCCTACTGGATCAACTACATCAGTCCGCTGATGGTGTTCATCGCGACGGTGTTCTTCACCTCCCGTATTGCCGCACGCACGGAGATCATCGCGATGCTGAGCAGTGGGATCAGTTTCACACGGATGCTGATGCCCTACATGGCCGGGGCGGTTGTGCTGGGGGTTTTGACGTTCATTCAGGTAGGGTGGGTTTTGCCCAAAGCCAACAAGATCCGCGTCGGTTTTGAAAAAACTTATGTGAAAAACGAGTTCTATTTCAGCGGGCATAATGTGCATATTACCATCGCGCCCGACGTGTATGCCTACCTGGAAAGCTACAACACTACCACGCAGACCGGGAATAAATTCACGATGGAGACGATTAAAGGCACGAAACTGCTTCAAAAGTTTTATGCGGAGAAAATTGTCTGGCAACCGAAAAAGAAGAAATGGACGCTGCAAAATTACCAGGTGCGGACGCTCGACAGCCTCGGCGAACGGTTGAGCCGGGGAACGGAGATCGATACAACCATTAACCTCTCCCCCAAAGACTTCGAAAGCGATTATAACCTTTACGAAACATTTACACTGCCCGAACTAAACGCCTATATAGAGCTACTGAAGAGCCGAGGAGCCGATGGTTTGGAGGTGTATTTGATTGAGAAATATATCCGTTTCACCCAACCGTTCGCAATCCTGATCCTGACGGCGATCGGGGTGATCGTTTCGGCCCGGAAGAGCCGTCGCGGGGTGGGCTGGCAGATTGCCCTGGGCTTTATGCTGGCGTTTGTTTACATCCTTTTCTTTTTGTTATCCAAAGGTGTGGCCGAAGCGGGTACGATCAACACGCTTTTTGCGGTGTGGCTGCCCAATATTGTATTTTCACTGATCGGGGTGCTGCTTTATAAAACATTACCGAGGTAGTATGCTTTCCTCCACTTCCGTTCGCTCGTACCTGCATTTGCATTTCCTGGTGATGATCTGGGGCTTTACGGCCATTGTGGGGCTGATGGTCTCGATTTCGCCGGTGGCGCTGGTTTTGTACCGGACATTTTTTGCGGCTATTGGCCTGGGTATTGTCATATTGTTGTCAAAAAAGAGCTTTGCGGTTGCCGGTCGCGATCTTGCCAGGATACTGGGCGTGGGATTTTTGCTTTCCGCGCATTGGATGCTGTTTTTTGCGTCGGCCCGGGTTTCTACGGCCTCAGTTTGCCTGGCAGGAATGGCTACGACGTCCCTCTGGACGAGCCTTTTGGAGCCATTAGTAAATAAACGGAAAATTAGCCCGCTTGAAGTAGGCCTCGGTATTCTCGCATTTGCGGGGCTGTATGTGGTTTTCAGGTTTGAGTTTGATCACGCATTGGGCCTGGGGCTCGCGATCGTGTCTGCGATGCTTGCGGCGAGTTTTACGGTAGCCAACAGCCGCCTTGTGCAGCGGATCGACGCCTGGGTGATCACTTTTTATGAAATGTCGGCTGCGGCATTGTTCTCGCTGCTGTTTCTTGGGATCTCTGAAAGTAAAAACTGGAACGGCGGAGCGCCATTCATTCCCGCGCAGGGCGATTGGATATGGATATTGTTCCTCGCGCTCGTGTGTACGGTGTACGCAAGTACAATGGCGACGCAGCTGATGAAGCAATTTTCCGCGTACCTCATTAACCTGACTATCAATCTGGAACCGGTTTACGGCATTGCGCTGGCCTTTTTTATTTTCGGAGAAAAAGAGCGGATGACGCAGGGTTTTTACATGGGTACGCTGCTGATTTTGCTGGCGGTGATCCTGTATCCGCTGCTGACCACCACCGTGATGAAGAAGAACAGCCGTAAGATAATTGAAGCCGGTAAATAGATCATATTGAGCTGCCGCTTGCCGGGAAGGGGCGCATATTAACTTATTACTACTATTTTTGTCGATTCAACCAACAGGGTGACATATGAATCCAGCTCGTTTACTTTTAGTCGTACCATGCTACAATGAGGAGGCAATCTTGTACCGGACGTATGCTAAATTAAACACCTACTACAACGGCATCAAGGAGCAGGGCCTCATTGCAGAGGACAGTCGCATTTGTCTTGTGAACGATGGCAGCCGGGATAAAACCTGGTCGATCATCGAAGACATTTGCAGCAAGGATTCCAATATCATCGGTGTCGGGCTTTCCCGGAATTTCGGTCACCAGAGCGCGATTATGGCCGGTTTGGAGCAGCATGTAAACGATTATGACTGCTTCATCACGATCGACGCCGACTTGCAGGACGATATCAACGCCATTACGGCTATGATCGAAAAGCACCGCGAAGGGGCGATGGTCGTGTATGGCGTGCGCGGCGACCGCAGTTCCGATAGCTGGTTCAAGCGGGTTACTGCTGAAGGCTTTTATGTGTTAATGCAAAAAATGGGCGTTCCGGTGGTGTTCAACCATGCCGATTTCCGTCTGATGGATCAACGGGTGCTCAAAGAGCTTGGAAACTTCCGCGAGATCAATATGTTCCTCCGGGGCATAGTACCGCTGATCGGTTTTAAAAACGAAAAGGTATTTTACAGCCGCCTGGAACGTGAGGCAGGCGAGACCAAATACCCGCTCAGTAAGATGTTGCTTTTCGCCTGGAACGGCATTACCTCGTTTTCAACCTTCCCGATGCGGCTGGTGCTGTATTTCGGGTTTATCAATTTCGCTATCGCGATGTTGATCGTGGTGTACATCCTTTTTTCGTATCTGATCGGTCACACGGTGGCGGGCTGGACATCCACGATGCTGCCACTCACATTTTTCAGCGGATTTAATATGATGGCGCTTGGCCTGATCGGGGAATATATCGGTAAGATTTATGAAGAAGTAAAAGGCCGTCCACGCTATATCATAGAGAAAATTGTCAATGAATAGATTTTATAGAAAATACCGGGTTGTCGGCAACTGGGCGAACATCCTCCTGATGCTGACCGTACTGGTGCCGCTGCTGGCGCTTTCGTACTTCAACCATCCGTCGCCGGCGGACGATTTCTGTTACATTTTTACAGTGTTTAAAATAGGCTGGTTCGAGGCCATGAAACTGTATTATACCGAATGGACAGGCCGCTATTTCGGTATATTCCTGAACCACACGAGTCCGTTGCTATTCCACTCGATCGCCGGTTTTAAAGTACTTCCGGTCATATTACTGCTTGGAATGGTGTTCGCATTGTACAGCCTGTTCCGGCACCTCACACCCACATTGTCGCGCTTGGCGCATTTGGGCTTTGCAGGCGTGGTTTTCTTCCTGTACATCCTTAAAATGATGAGTATTTCGGAGGCATTCTATTGGATGGCGGCATTTGTGACCTACACAGTTCCGAACATACTCACATTACTCTGGATCGTACTCGTGCTGCGGTGGTACCGTCAGGACACGCAGCCCGCTAAGCTGTTTGTGGGAGCGCTTTCCGGCTTTCTGATATTTGCCGTAATAGGAAGCAGTGAAACAAACCTGCTGATTATGGTATTGCTCGTGGGTGCCTGGCTTGCTTACCGCATACTTTTCAATCGAAAAGTGGATGCATTTATGATTTCGATGGCGGTGGTAACGGCGCTTTCCTGCTATTTCTATTTTGCATCGCCGGGTAATGCGGCGCGCATCGGTGGCAATCCGTTGGGCGGCAATATTCCGTTCTCGGTTGCTTCTTCCTTTAAAAAACTAGCTTATCTGGGTTTCGATTGGGTTTTCCGAACGCCGCTGATATTCTTCACGCTGGCATGGCTGTTCGTGCTTTCGCGGTTGTCGGAAGGGGCGCGCAACTACTTTTCGATTCCGGTCTGGTATGCGGTGCTGCTCTTTATCGGAGTGCTGTCGGCGCAATTGTTTCCTTCCTATTACGGGGTAGGTATCGAGCCTACGCCGCGAGTGATCAACTGCGTCTATTTCTTTTTCCTGATTGGCTGGTTCTATATCATCGGAGTGCTTTTTCATTATTTCAAAAAGAGAAAAATCACATTGCTAAATATGACCACCGTGCGGTATGGCATCGTTTGCGCGATATTGCTTGTGTCGGTAGCACTTTCGTTTGTTCGCAGCAGCAACGTCAAAATGATGTATACCGATCTGCTGAAAGGCAAAGCCGCTGCATTTGACAAGGAAATGTACCAGCGCTATGCGTTGATCAAGAGTTCGCAGGAAGCCATTTTGTACCTGCCGCCTGTCCGTTCGAAGCCGATGACGATTTTCCTCGACGACGACATTAAAACCGACCCTACCCACTGGTGGAATAAATGCACCGCGGGTTATTTTGGGAAGGAAGCCATTTACATGAAAGATACCGAAGGTGGACAACAGCAATAAAAGGCCGCTTTTCTTCCTGGTTGCGGCAGTACCCGTGGTATTGTGGGTGGGAGTGATCCTGTACTACTCGGTAAACCTGCCCTGGTACGACGATTTTGATCCGTTCCCTGACTTTCTGCATAAGTGGATCGCCGGCGATTCGTTTCCGGAACGCCTGAAATTGCTTTTTCAGCCCAACAACGAGCACCGGATGGTAGTGGGCAAGCTGGCGACGCTCGTTTACTATTGGGTTACCGGGCACCTCAATTTTACATTCCTGCATATTGCTGCGGCGCTTTTTACGTTGGGCACTTTGGCGGTGTTCTGGCGCGCGTTCAAGCGCTCCAACCTGAGCGCCTGGTATTTCCTGCCCGTGCCATTCCTGCTTTTCCAGCTTCAATACCATTTGATTTTTCTTTGGGCTATATGCGGTTGGCAGCATCAGCCAGTGGTGTTTTTTGTGGTATTATCCATGTTTTTACTGTCGGGCAAGCGCTTTACGGGTGCGTTGCTTGCAGGCGTGTGCGCCACGTATGCAATGAGCAGCGGAATTTTCGTATGGCCTGCGGGCGCGGCAGTGCTCTTGCTCCGGTCGCAATACAAGCAATTGATTGCCTGGGTTCTGGTGGGCGCTGTGGCAGTAGGTTTGTATTTCTACGGTATGTCGGCGCAGGGTAACGAGTCGAGTTTTGCTTTTTTTGCTAAGTATCCGCATTTATCAGTCCTGGGCTTCTTTACATTCCTCGGCGGCTTGTTCGACTTCTTTCCTGAAAAGGACATTGTTGTTCGTTCTGCATTACCGGTTTTGATGGCTTTTTCGGTCATGATCTGGGTGGTAATCTGGCTGTGGCGGCAGGTTACCCCGTGGCTCGCGCGTACATTCGGCTTTTTTAAAGGCGCCCCGGCTGTTGCCGAGAGCGAAAGTAGGGGTAATCTGAATGCATTTCTGCTCGGTATTTTGAGCTTTCTGCTGGTGGAGGCGCTGGTAATCGGATTGCTGCGTCCCCGGTTCGGCTTTTTTGTAATGATTGTCAGTAATTATAAAATCTATCCGGCTCTGTTCCTGGTTGTTACTTACCTGTCTTTTGTTGTTTCAACTCAAAATCAAAAGCTGCGCAAGCTTACATTGCGGGGAGCGGCATTGACGGGCCTCGTGATCTGGGCTGTATCCATTTACACATATTTGCCGGTTATTTCGGAGCGAAGGAAGTATTACACCGTAAATGGCTACAATCAGGAGCACAACGGTTTCGGATTGGGCCATGTACCTTATTCGGAAGGTGCCCGATATGTGGATAATGTAATGAAAAACCTGGTGAAAGCCGGTGTTTATGAATATCCGGCCGAAGGTAACGAGCTCGGCCGGCAGGTGAACGCACTCACGACGGCCTTCCCTGTCGAACGGCAGGTAACCGTCACGCATCGCGAAAAAGGCATTTATGTGAACGATCCGGAAGGCAGAATCTCTCCGTCGCGCTCGAATGGCGAGTATGCATTTGTGCGCAACGGGCAACGCCTGTATTTCTTTAAAATGGAGCCGCATAAATACACCGGCCGTAACTTTTTCAAGCAGTACGACAAGGGTTTTGACATTGAAATACCGCATTCTTCCCTGTTGCCCGGAACCTACGATCTGGGGATTGTGAACGTGGAAGGAGCCGCTCTTAAAGGTGGTGTTCTTGGAAAAGTGACAATACCTTAAATAACAGAATGTTTCGATAATAGACCGAAAGGTGTATTTTTGCCTCTATTGGTCATTGAAAAACTCAGCATATTGAAAACTCCTCAAATTTCAATCGTCGCGCCGCTATATAATGAATCTGAGACGCTTCCACTACTGGTACAGCGTATCAACGCGTTAATGGACGCCAGCCCACTTGCTATTGAAGTGGTTTTGATCGACGATGGGAGTAAGGATGATACGGCGCTCAAAATCAGGCAGGTGGCTTTGACGGACGAGCGATATCACGGTGTTTTTCTATCGCGCAACCATGGTCACCAGCTTGCATTGACCGCGGGCATTTCAGCAGCACGCGGCACGGAAGCGCTCTTTGTGATCGACGGTGATTTACAGGATCCGCCGGAGCTTTTGCCGGAATTTTACAAATTGTTGCAGGACGGGAACGATGTGGTGTACGCCATTCGCAAGAAGCGGAAAGAGGGGTTTGTGAAAAGAATGGGTTACCATTTGTTTTACCGGATTCTGCGCACCATTTCCTATGTAGATATCCCGCTCGATAGTGGTGATTTTGCATTGATCAGCCGAAGGGTAGTCGATGTTTTGAATAAAATGCCGGAGGAAAGTCGCTACCTGCGGGGAATGCGCTCCTGGATCGGCTTTAAGCAGGTCGGGTACGAGTACGAGCGCGACGCGCGCATTGCGGGGGAATCCAAATATACTTTCAAACAGCTTTTCAGGCTGGCTTACAACGGGATATTCAATTTCAGCGAGTTTCCGATCAAGTTTATGAGCCGGGTGGGCATGACGGCTATTGTGATTTCGTTGCTGTATTTCGCGACGGTGGTACTCAAAAAATTGTTTTTCGCCCATGTGATCGAAGGTTTTGCGGCCTTGCTGTTTGTCATCATCCTGTTCAGCGGGGTGCAATTGCTGGCACTGGGCATTATCGGAGAATATGTGCTCCGGATTTTCTTTCAATCCAAAAACCGGCCCCTGTTCATTATCAAAGAGGAAATAGTCAACCGGGAGTACATTTGACCTGATGGATTTTCATTCGATTCAATTTGCAGTTTTCTTTATAGTAGTCACGCTGGCGTATTTCAGTCTGTCGTGGACCGGCCGTTGGGTGCTTTTGCTGCTCACGAGCTGCTATTTCTATATGGTTTTCAAACCGGTGTTCATCCTGATCCTGTTTGGAACCATCGTTATCGACTACTTTGCCGGAATATGGATTGAGAAATCGCAGGAGCAAAAGCAGAAAAAGCTGCTGCTTGTTATCAGTCTGATCTCCAACATCGGTATTCTCGCATTCTTTAAATATTACGATTTCGTGCAGGATTCGGTGAATACCATCCTGGCCAACCTGCATTTGCGGCCGATGTTTCCCGCATTCACACGGATCGTGCCCGGCCCTATTGCAGAGTGGATGACGACCGGGAGCGGTAAGCTGCTCCTGCCTATCGGTTTGTCATTCCATACATTCCAGGCGATGAGCTACACCATCGAGGTGTACCGCGGCAACCAGAAGGCCGAAAGGCATTTTGGGATTTACGCATTGTATGTGATGTTTTACCCGCAGCTGGTTGCCGGCCCTATCGAGCGGCCGCAGAACATGCTTTTCCAATACCACTCGTTTTTTAAATACGATTTCGAGCAGGTGAAGGAAGGGCTGATGCAAATGGCGTTCGGTTTTTTCAAGAAAATGGTGATTGCCGACAGGCTGGTTATGCTGGTGGATGCGGCTTACGACAATCCGGCGGGGCACAACGGCTTAACGCTGATCGTAGCCACAGTTTTTTTCGCATTCCAGATTTACTGTGACTTTTCCGGCTATTCGGATATTGCCATCGGTGCGGCCCGCGTGATGGGTTTCACTTTGATGGACAACTTCAAAACGCCCTATATTTCCAAATCTATTTCAGAGTTCTGGGGCAGATGGCACATTTCGCTGTCGTCATGGTTTAAAGATTACCTATACATTCCCCTGGGCGGTAACCGGAAGGGAGAATGGGTCAAATACCGTAACCAGTTTATTGTGTTCCTCGTGAGCGGCCTCTGGCACGGTGCGAGCTGGAACTATGTAATCTGGGGTGCATTGCACGGAACTTACCAGGTGGCAGCGTCGCTTCGTGACAAGTGGCTGAAAAAGGCGGGCATCGAAATGCCGAAAAATGCATTCATGAATGTCCTGAATATGGTTTTGACATTCGCGCTGGTGACTATTACCTGGGTGTTCTTCCGCAATCATAAGGCGCCTGTGGGCCGTTCATTCCTGATTTTGGAGAAAATGGCGGGCTTTTCATTGTCGGACCCTTTGCAAACGCCCTTGAACCATGTGGAAATGTGGCTTTGCGTGTTCCTGATTATTTTCCTGATGATCAAGGAGCATTACTATCTGAAAATTCCTACGCGGAACACTACGGTATTCTTCCTGCTATTCCCGCTGATCCTGCTGGCGAACTACTTTTTGGGTGTCGTATCCGAAAACCAGTTCATTTACTTCCAGTTCTAAAAAGGGAAGAGATCGCCGCAAACAATTGCGCATATTTATTTGTTACCCAATTTTTGAAGGACTTCCTGACGTTCTTATTACCGATTAAGTATTTATTACCATGTACGAAGTAACATCCGATAATAGGCTTAAAAGCCTGATCGTAGTGGGCGACCGTGTTTTGATCCGCCCCAAAAGCCCCAGCGACCGCACCAATAGTGGCCTCTACCTGCCTCCGACGGTAACCGAGAAGGAACAAGTGCAAACCGGCTACGTGATCAAGGTGGGCCCTGGTTACCCGATTCCCGTGGCCGCGGAAGACGAGCCCTGGAAAGAGACCGAAGAAAAAGTGAAATATATGCCTTTGCAATCCAAGGAAGGCGACCTGGCTATTTATCTTCAACGCAACGCCATCGACCTCGAATACGACGGGCAGAAGTATGTGATTGTACCGCAGTCGTCGATATTGATGCTCGAACGTTCCGAAGATTTGTTTGAATAGTCTTACGTGGTCAAGTGTAGTCAAGTATTGTCATTGGTGGTCAGGGGTGGTCATTTATTGTAAAAAATTCTCTCTCAAATATCATTACCACCTCTGGCAATACTTGACTATCAATGACAACACCTGACTACACCTGACCACACTTGACTTGACAGAATCGTCACACATAACAGCAGCAACGCATGAAATACAACTTCCTAGGTAGCACCGGCGTACTCGTTTCTGAACTTTGTTTTGGGACGATGACTTTTGGTGGCGATGGTTATTTTGAAGTCATTGGAAAAGTACAGCAGGATGAAGCGACCGCATTGGTAAAAACGGCGCTGGATGCCGGGATCAACTTTTTTGATACCGCCAACGTGTATTCCTATGGTAAATCCGAGGAGATACTGGGGGAGTCGTTCAGGAAGCTGGGTGTGAAACGCAGCGATGTTTTTATCGCCACCAAAGCGCGGGGCCGGATGGCGCCGGGTGCGAATCAGGTAGGGCTGTCGCGGTTGCACATAATGGACTCGGTGAATGAAAGCCTGGCCCGGCTGGGTTCCGATCATATTGATCTGTTTTACATTCATGGGGTTGATGTGGAAACTTCACTGGAAGAAACCATGCGTGGCTTGGAAGATGTCGTGCGCTCGGGCAAGGTGCGTTACCTGGGCGTGAGCAACCACGCGGCGTGGCAGATTATGAAGGCCAACGGCATTGCAGAGAAAAATGGCTGGACGAAATTTGTTGCTTGCCAGCATTACTACACCATCGCGGGCCGCGACCTGGAACGAGAGCTGATCCCGATGATGAAAGACCAGAACCTGGGATTAATGCCCTGGAGCCCGCTCGCGGGCGGTTTTTTGTCCGGAAAATATACGCGTAACAGCGAATCTACTGGCGAAAACCGCCGTGATAATTTCGATTTTCCCCCGGTAGACAAAGAGAAAGCTTACGACATTATTGATGTTATCCAGCCCATTGCGCAAGCGCACGGGGTTTCGGTGGCGCAGATTGCATTGGCGTGGCTGCTTCATCAAAAGCCTGTGACAAGCGTGATCATCGGCGCCAAAAAGCCGGAGCAACTGGTTGACAATATCGCTGCTACCAGCGTAGTACTGGCCGCCGAAGAGCTGGATCAATTGAACACAATCAGTGCATTGAAATCCGAGTATCCGCAATGGATGATCGAACGGCAAGCGCGCGAACGCATTCCCGGTAAGCCATGAGAAAGTACGCCTTGGCCACCCTCGCATGTGTATGGGCGTTATGTGCTCATGCGCAGGAACGCAGCGTATCCATCACCATCGACGACGTTCCGAATGTGCAGTTGTATGCGGCGGACGGTAATTCATCCCGTTTGTTAACGAAGCTGGATTCCCTGAATCTGCCGGTGGCGATTTTTATCAATGAAGGACATTTGAAACAGAATCCTGCTTTTGAGCAAAACAAAAAGCTGCTTCAAAGCTGGATTGTAAAGCCCTACATGACAGTGGGCAATCACAGCTATTCACATCCGAACTACGGGGAGATTGGTTTTGCGGCATTTAGCGAAGATGTTTTAAAAGGGGAGGAGTTGACGAGGAAAATGGCGGAGAAGGCCGGTAAAGAACTGGAATATTTCCGTTTTCCTTTCAATGGAATGGGTAAGGACAGTGTGGAGCAGGTGAAAATGCAGGCTTTCCTGCGTGAGCATCATTATGTTTCAACGCCATATACCGTTGAAAGTGAGGATTGGCTTTCTTCGCAGCTTTACGAAAAGGCATTGCAGGAGGGAAATAGGGAGGAAGCACGGCAGATTGGTAGTCGTTATGTGGAACACAGTCTGAGGCTTTTCGACCATTTTGAGAAGGTGGTTCCCGCGGAGTTCGGAAAGCCGGTAAAGCAGATTTACCTATGCCACGACAATCGGCTCAATACGGATTATCTTCCGGTTTTGATACAAAAGCTGAGAGAAAAGGATTACCGGTTCATCAGCCTGGCGAATGCATTGTCAGATCCTGCTTACAGCCGGCCAGTGTATTATCACGGAAATTTTGGTTTCTCGTGGGTTTATCGCTGGATAAAGGATGCAGACAAGCGCCGCGCCCTGATGCGTTCAGAACCCGTAGACGCGGAAACGCAGAAGGCTTATGAGGAACTGACGAAAAGCAAAAAATAGGGCATTAAAAAAGCACGCCTTGGAGAGGCGCGCTTTCGAAATGTCTTTATTATGAACTAACCTTAGATAACGCGTACGTTAACTGCGTTTAGGCCTTTTCTTCCATTTTCTACTTCGTAAGACACTTTGTCGTTTTCACGGATATCGTCCTGAAGACCTGAAACATGAACGAAAATGTCTTTCTCTCCTGATGATGGTTGAATGAATCCGTATCCTTTTGATTCATTGAAAAACTTAACTGTACCTTCTGCCATTAGAATTGATCTTATTATTTGTAAAGACCAAATTTAGACATAAAAAGCAGATATACAACATTAAACTTTCTTTACCTTAGAATTATTCCAATATATCTGAATGCGTTTCACATCATGCCGCTAGTCCATTATAAATCAAGAATATCCCCTTACTGGCTTCCAAACGGACATTTTCAGAGTATTTACCCTGCGCTCTTCCGGCAGATAAATGGTATAAAATATTTTCGTGAAAAAATTGTAACTCCCGATGATGACTTCCTGAATCTGGACTGGTCGTATGCCGAAAACGAGGGTCCGAGACCTCTGGTGATCCTCTCTCACGGACTCGAAGGCGACACCACACGGCAGTACATAACGGGGATGGTTAAACTCCTGAACCGGCACGGATTCGATTGCCTGGCCTGGAACTTCCGGAGCTGCGGCGGTGAGATGAATCAGACGGCCCGGTTTTACCACAGCGGCGCTACCGAAGACCTGGACGCGGTCGTGCGGTATGCATTCAAGAAAGGTTATACCGATGTGCGGCTGGCAGGTTTTAGCTTAGGTGGAAACCTTACGTTGAAATACCTCGGCGAACAAGGCGTCACTATTGATCACCGCATTAAAAATGCGATCGTGTTCAGCGTGCCGATGGACCTCAAAGCATGCAGTCTGTCGATCATTGAGCCTCGTAACCAGATCTATATGCGCCGCTTTTTGAATACATTAAAACCCAAAGTGGTGGAAAAGGCGCGCTTCTTCCCCGAAAAAATCAGTCTGGATGACCATCAACTTGTGAGGACGCTGTATGATTTTGACGACATCTACACGGCGAAGCTGCACGGTTTCAAAGGCGCCGACCATTATTATACCGAATGCAGCTCGAAATTTTTCGTCGGGCAGATCGCGATACCAACGATCATTGTAAATGCCGAAAATGACCCGATCGTGCCATTCGAAAGCTTGCCTCTTGAACTACTGCGGTCGCATTCCAATGTGACTTTGCTGGCTACGAAGGACGGTGGCCACTGCGGTTTCCGCCCGGCACGCCTCACAGACGAGTTCTACTGGTCGGAAAAATACGCCCTTCAGTTCCTGACCAAACTTGACAACCTGTGACTATCCTTGACCACACTTGACTATTTAATGACCACCCCTGACTAATTCCACGAAGCCGCCCACATTCGCGGAGACTTCACCGAGTAAGAAAACTGTTCCAAACATTATTTTGTTAGCAACATATACCAATAGATTTTGGTAATTTTGTGGCCTGTTTCAAACAGGTCGGACCCTTAGCGATTAAAATTCCGTTAACTCGATCATTTTTCAGTTATTCCCCGTTTCATGTCCACATTAACTCTCAATCCAGCACCGTACATTATCATTGATTTCGACAGCACGTTCACGAAAGTGGAAGGGCTCGACGAATTGGCCGCGATCGCCCTCAAAGGCCATCCGGAGCGTGATCAGATTGTTCAGAAGATTTCTGATCTGACCAACAAGGGTATGAATGGCGAAATGTCGTTTGCGGATGGTCTGCGCCAGCGAATCGCCTTACTGAAAGCTAGCCGTTCGCATATTGAAGAACTGGTTTCCTTTTTGAGAACCAAGGTTTCGGATTCGTTCAAGCGCAATACGCAGTTTCTGACGGAGAATGCGGAGCAGATTTTTATCGTTTCCAGCGGATTTAAGGAGTTTATCGTTCCCGTGGCTACCGAGCTCGGCATCCTGGCTGATCATGTGTATGCCAACGAGTTCGTGTTTGATGAGGAAGGCAATATCATAGGGATCGACGAGGAGAACGTATTGTCGATGGACGGTGGAAAGATCAAAATCCTTTCCGCACTGAACCTGTCGGGCGACGTGTACGCGATCGGTGATGGCTATACGGACTATGAATTGAAAGCATCCGGCCTTGCCAATCGTTTTTATGCATTTACTGAAAACGTGGAACGCCCGAAAGTAACGGCGGTAGCGGATCATATCGCTACATCGTTCGACGATTTTCTTTTTGATAATAAATTCAGCAGAAGCCAGTCTTATCCTAAGAGCCGTATCAAGGTATTGCTTCTTGAAAACGTGCACCCTGTCGCACGTAAGGCATTTGAGGAAGAAGGCTTCAATGTGGAATTCGTGAAGGGCGCCCTCGACGAGGACGAACTGTGCGAGCGTATCAAGGACGTATCCATTATCGGTATCCGTTCTAAAACGACCATTACCAAGCGTGTTCTTGAAAACGCGAACCGCCTGATGGCGATCGGTGCGTTTTGTATCGGTACCAACCAGATCGACCTCGACGAGGCTGCTAAAAAGGGTATCGCGGTGTTCAATGCACCTTACAGCAATACCCGTTCGGTAGTGGAGCTGGCGGTGGGTGAAATGATCCTGCTGATCCGTAATATCGTCGGCAAGAGCAACCAGCTGCACAAGGGTATCTGGGATAAATCTGCGAACGGCAGCTTTGAAGTACGCGGTAAGAAACTGGGTATGGTGGGCTACGGAAGCATCGGTACCCAGCTGTCGGTTGTGGCCGAGGCATTGGGTATGGAAGTGTATTTCTACGATACAGTGGAAAAACTGTCGATTGGAAATGCTAAAAAGGTGAACACCCTGGAAGAACTTCTTTCGATTTCCGATGTGCTGAGCTTGCACGTGGACGGTCGTAAGGAAAACACCAACATGATCGGTAAACGCGAGTTTGACCTGATGAAAGACGGTGTGATATTCCTGAACCTCTCACGCGGGCACGTGGTCGACATTAAGGCTTTGGCCGAAGCTGTGAAAAGCGGCAAAGTGGCTGGCGCAGGTGTGGATGTGTTCCCGAAAGAGCCGAAAACCAACGATGAAATGTTCGAAAGCGAGCTGCTGGGGTTGCCGAACGTGATCCTGACACCGCATATCGGTGGTAGCACCGAGGAGGCGCAGGAAAATATCGGCCACTTCGTGCCTTCCAAATTGCTGGAATTCATGAACAACGGTAGCTCATATGGCAGCGTGAACTTCCCCGAGGTACAACTGCCGAAGCTCAAAGACTCGCACCGCCTGTTGCACATCCACGCGAATGTACCGGGTGTGCTGGCGAAACTGAACCAGATTTTTGCTAAAAACAATATCAACATCACCGGCCAGTATCTCAAAACCAATGAGCATATCGGCTATGTGATCGTGGATATTGCCAAAGATTATACAGAAGAATTTATCCAGGAAGTGAAAGAGGTAGAAGGAACGATCCGTTTCCGGATGTTATACTAAAAAGTGATTCGAATGGTCAGCCGTTGAAAGCTGACCATTTGAATTTCAGGACGGTTCTCCACCTATTCATCTAATTCTTTAATACTACCAATGTCATTAACATTTTTCACTCCTGGACCAGCTGCGTTATACCCGACATTCGAGCAGCATTTAAAAACTTTCGTCGAAAACCAGCTCGGTTCGATTTCGCACCGCAGCCAGCAATACCGCGATTTGCACAAATTTACCGTGGACCAACTGCGGATATTGCTGAACGTGCCTGATACGCACGCAATCCTTTTTCTAGGTTCTGCGTCTGAAGCCTTTGAACGCATTCTGTTCAGTACGGTAGAATTGGAAAGCTTCCACCTGGTGAACGGCTCGTTTTCCAAGAAGTTCTGCGAGTATTCGAGTGCGTTGAACAAATATGCCCACAAATTTGAAAAACCGATGGGCGAGGGGTTCCTGGCGGTTGATGTGGAAGTGCCGGAATATGCCGAGTTGATCGCTACGACCCACAACGAAACCAGCTCAGGCGTGCAGATGCCGGTTGCCGAGATTCATAAATTGAAGCAAAAGCATCCCGACAAATTCATCGCGGTAGATATGGTGTCTTCTGCGCCTTATCCGGAACTGGATTACGGCATCATCGACACGGCGTTTTTCTCGGTGCAAAAAGCATTCGGTTTGCCGGCAGGTTTGGGCGTATGGATCGTGAGCGAGCGCTGCCTTGAAAAAGCGAAAAGCATTCGTAATACCTATTCCATCGGCGCGCATAACGACCTTCCGACGCTCTGGAAAAATGCACAGAACAACGAAACGCCTGCGACCCCGAATGTAATGCTTATTTACCTGTTGGGTAAGATAGCCGAGGATTTTAACCGTATTGGTGTGCAGAATATTCGTAAAGAAACGGAACACAAAGCGAGTTTGCTTTACAAATTTGTAGAGAAAACGGCTGGCTTTTCTCCTTTTGTGAAAGAGAAGGCATTCCGGTCTCAAACTGTGATCGTGACAGATACCGAGGCTCCTTCTGCCGACATTATCAAGCGTATCAAAGAAAAAGGCATGGTGATCGGCAGCGGTTATGGTGCGGGGAAAGCCACGCAGCTGCGCATTGCCAACTTCCCGGCCACTTCATTGGAAGAAACTGAAAAGCTGATCCACGAGCTCGGAAAGCTCTGAAAAAATAGCTTGTAGAATAGCGTTACCAAAAGGGTGCACGAACGTCTAAATGTTCGTGCACCCTTTTGTTTTTGAAATGAAGCGTAACGACATACTATGGAAATCGATACTGGAAGACATTTTTGATGACTTTCTGAAATTCTTCTTTCCCAATGCGGAAACGCTATTCGATCTCGAAAAGGGCTTCGAATACCTGGATAAGGAGCTGGAACAAGTATTCCCGCCGGACGGAGACGAGTTTGCTGTGAAATACGTGGATAAGCTGGTAAAAGTGTATTGCCGGTCCGGTGCCGAAGCCTGGCTGCTCGTGCACATTGAAGTGCAAGGCTACCGCGACGAAACCTTCGCCGACCGGATGTTTACCTATTACTACCGCATCTGGGATAAGTATCGCAAACCCATCACCGCATTTGCTATTCTGACGGATGATTGCAGACATTTTCTTCCAAACCAGTTCGAGCAGGCTTGCCTGGGTACGAGCGTTTGTTTTCGGTTTAATAGTTATAAGGTGCTGGATCAATCGGAGGAAGAGCTCGCGGCGAGTGACAATCCGTTTGCGCTGGTTGTTTTGGCTGTTAAGCTGGCGATCATTGGAAAGCGCTTTTCGTCTCAGGATTTCTACCGTTTAAAAATTGATCTAGCAAAGAGGTTGTTAAGTCATGATTTTTCGAAGAGGAAGATTGCGAAACTGCTCGATTTTTTGAAATTTTATATCGATCTGGGAAGCAAGGAACTTAACAAAGAGTTCAATGAAATAATTGAAACTATCAACCCCAAACCGAAACCTATGACAATCAAAGAAGCTGTTTTGTACATTGTAAAGGAGGAAGCGAAGGAAGAACGAAACGTAACTTTCATTAAAAACCTTCTCCGTGAAACTAAGTTTAGTCATGAGGAGATCGCGCGGCTTGCGGACGTTCCGCTAAAATGTGTCGAGGGCTTTGTGCAAGGCACATGGCCAGAATATGATTAAGAGGTAAGCTGTCCCACCGGGCAGCTTTTTTCATAATACCCCAAATTCAAATCACGATTGCCAATCGCCTCAATGGTATTTTAAGGATAAATTTTTAGCTTTATGCTTTCTTACGAAAACAGACAGAAGCGGTGATGCAGATTGCTACCTCAACGGGGGAAACCAAAGATCATGATCTATGGCAACGGATTCGCGTGGGCGATGAGCAAGCCTTTACTGCAATCTTTGGGAAATACCACCGCACACTTTACAACTACGGCAGCAAGCTTTCAACCAATTCCTCGCTGGTAGAAGACGCTGTTCAGGATGTGTTCATCGATATCTGGCGGCTGCGGCACAACCTTACTGAAAACGTTACCTCCGTTAAATTTTACCTCTACCGCGCATTGCGGCGGCGCATTCACGTGGCGCTCGACAAATTCCCTTCCATGGAGGAGATCAGCGAGCTGGACGATGAGGACACGCCTGCAAACCATACGCACTCAGAAGCGATCCTGATCGAGGTGGAATCTTCTTCCATGCGCGCGCAACGTATACAGGAGTTGCTTGCGCAATTGCCGGAACGACAGCTTGAAGCCGTCACGCTACGCTATTTCGATGATTTCAGCATTGAGGAAATCGCCGACATCATGGGAGTCAATGAAAAGTCTGTCCGCAATTTTATCTACAAGGCATTGACATCCCTTCGCCAAAGCCGTGAAATCCTGTTGATTTCTTCCCTGATTTTCTGGGCGTTACTATTATTTTAAAATTTTTCTTCAAAAAATTTCATTTTGAAGAGGTCAAATCCGCATTTCGTCGCTCTGTACTAATGAACGACGATAATTGCATCCCGCGAAACATGAAGCATGATCCTTATTCTCTGACCGAGCTGATCAGAAATGAAGAGTTTATCGCCTGGGTAATGCATCCCGACGAACTCAGCGACCGCAAATGGCAGGCTTTCCTGGGAAAACATCCCAGGAAACGCAAAACCGTTGAATCCGCCCGGGAGTACGTTATTCTGCTGGCGAAGGATACGGGAAGGCACCAGCCCACCCAGAAACAGAGCGACAGAATGTGGAGTATCGTCGAGAGCCATATGCACGACGAAGCGCCTAAATCCCAGGAACAACAGCCGGAGGCCGTTTTCAAAACGAGCCGCGGGCATGGATGGCGCTGGGCACGGGTGGCAGCATCGGCGGCGCTGATCCTGAGCATTGGCTCGGTGAGCTACTGGTTCTATTATAAAAAAGCCGAGGGACCATTACAGGAAGTAGCGACGCGCGAGGAGGCTGACCTGCCCAACACAATTCAGAAATACAATGATACCGACAAACCCATGACGGTTTTGCTGCAAGACGGCAGCTCGGTGGTATTGCAGCCCGGCGGCAGGCTTAGCTACTCGGAAGGGGCCAACAGAAAGCGGAGAGAGGTTACTCTGACCGGAAAGGCGTTTTTTGAAATCGTAAAAAACAAACAGAAACCATTCCTCGTGTATAGCTATGGATTAGCCACGAAGGTACTCGGTACCAGTTTTACGATCGATGCTTCTTCGGAAAACAAGGATATCAAGGTAGAAGTACGAACGGGTACAGTTTCGGTGTTTTCGATTAATAATCTGGATAATAGCCAGAAGGAAGCTGTTCTCGACAAGCCGGAATTGGAGGGGGTAACGCTCAATCATGATCAGCGGATCGCCTTTTCGAAAGAGAGCGGCAAGATCATCGCATTACCGGCTGCCGTGGCCACGGCATCTGATAAGGACGTTTCAAAACAGCAGTTCGTATTTGATGAAACCCCGGTTTCGGAGGTGTTCCGGATACTGGAAAGCGCCTACAATGTCCGGATCGTTTACGACCGGGAAAAGATGGGCAGTTGCCCGCTGAACGCGACTTTGATCGGGCAGCCTTTGAAGGAAAAGCTCGAAGTGATCTGCAATGCGCTGGACGCGCAGTACGAAGTGGCCGATAGCCAGATAACAATCCTGGGAAAAGGATGTAAGTAGTTTTTGACACCACATATCACATTTTACCCTGAACGCCGCCTATGACGTAACGCTACCGTATTGCCTAAAAAATAAAAAAGACCAGCCATGTTCCAGCATGACTGATCCTAGGTTCCCCAACAGTAACGGACATTACTGCACATCCATTTGGACAATGGATGAACCGGGGAAGATTTCGTTGAATAATCTCCTTAAACAACAAATTCATTCAAAAATATGAAAAAAGTTCGACGACCTGAAGACTTTCTCATCAAGCTCATGCGAATCACATTAATGCAATGTATCCTGGCAGGCCTGTTTGCAGGCATCACGTGGGCAAACGACGGGAGGGCTCAATCCGCATTGAGCCAGAAGGTTACCGTTGATATCCGGAACGAGGAGATCAAAACGATCTTTTCGCAGCTGGAAGAGCAGACCAATGCCAAGTTTATATTTAGCTCAAAATTGATCCAATCGGACCGTCGGGCTTCGGTTAAGGTTAAAAATGGCTCATTATCGGCCGTTTTGGACGCTTTGCTGAAACCGCTGGACCTGCATTACCGGATCAAGGGCGACCTGATCGTGATCAAACCAGACCATTCTGCACCGGCAGCCGAGCCGGTTGCGGAGGATATTCCCGTGGTGGAAATCAGTTCGGCTATCGTGGATAAGACGATCGCAGGCGTGGTGAAAGACGAAACCGGCGCCGGGTTACCGGGTGTGAGTGTGGTATTGAAGGGCACCCAAACCGGTACTTCAAGCGACGAAAAGGGCAGGTACTCACTCACCATTCCGAATGGTGAGCATATCCTGATATTCTCGTTTGTTGGCTTCCTGTCGCAGGAAGTGACGGTATCATCCGGCCAAAGCGCATTGGATATTACGCTGAAAGTGGATAACAAGGCTTTGGAAGAAGTGGTTGTAGTAGGTTATGGTACTCAAAGAAAAGAGTCGCTGACCGGCGCGATCGCGACGGTGACGAGCAAAGATCTCGAACGCGTGCATGGCGGATCGACGGTGAGCTCGGGTTTGGCGGGTAAGATTCCCGGTGTGACCTTCCGTATGCCCGACGGCCGCCCCGGTGCGAGCGCGAACATTCAGATCCGCAACATGGGTAATCCGCTGTTCGTGATCGACGGAATCCAGCAGGATGCAGGGCAGTTCAACAACATTTCTCCTAACGATATTGAAAGTATTTCGGTACTAAAAGACGCTTCGGCGGCTATTTACGGGGTTCGTGCAGCGAATGGGGTAGTGGTTGTGACAACGAAACGCGGTAAAATGGGGGCGAAAAATACGGTAAGCCTCGATGCTTACACCGGCTGGCAAAACTGGTCGCGTTTCCCGAATGTGGTAAACGATTCGTACCAATGGATGCATGGCAAAGCCGAAGCGGAAATGAATCAATACGGCAAAACGTCGATCACGCAGGCTGAACTGGAAAAATACCGCGCGGGTACCGAAATGGGCTATAAGACCTTCAATTGGAAAGACTTTATCATTAAAAAGAACTCGCCGCTGAACTCCATTAACCTGAACATGACAGGCGGTTCGGACAAGATCAACTACTACATTTCGGCCACCAGACTGCACCAGAACTCGGTGCTGGGACGCGAGTTTACATTTGACCGTACCAATATTCAAAGCAATGTAGATGCAAAAATCACCGACCGTTTGAAACTCGGCGTGCAGATCAACGGCCGTATCGAGAAACGCGACCAGCCTGGTATCCCCGGTGGTGACGATTATTGGCTCCCACGTTTCGCTATCCTGCGTAACCGCCCGTTCGAGCGCCCGTACGCGAACGATAACCCCGAGTATCTGAACGATATCAAGCACAACGAAACCAACTGGGCTTATAACAACAAGAAGCTCGGCGGTTACTGGACCGAGTACTGGCGTGTTTTGCAAACCAACTTCTCGGCTGAATACCAGATTCCGGGTGTGAAAGGGCTGAGCGCGCGAGGAATGTACTCCTACTACATTGCCGACCGCGTGATGAACGGCCACGAGTACACCTACAAGGCTTATACCTACAATCCTACCGACGATACCTACACCGTCACTGGTGGCAGCACCAACCCATGGCGCGAGCGCGGTACCCGCAAGGTAATGCGCAATGTGTATCAGGGACAGCTGGCCTACAACAACACTTTTGGCAAACACACAGTAGGCGCCACTTTCGTTTCGGAATGGCAAGACGAGCGCACGCAGGACCAGTGGGTGCACGCAGTTCCCAAAACGAATGTCCTTCCGTTGATCTACTTCCCAACGGTGGACACATATAATGACAGTGATACTGAGCTTGCACGTATAGGGTATATCGGTAGAGTGAATTACGACTATGCCGGCAAGTATTACCTCGAAGTTTCCGCTCGTCGCGATGCTTCCTGGAAGTTCGCGCCGGACCGTCGCGTGGGTTACTTCCCTTCGGCGTCGGTAGGATGGAGAATTTCAGAGGAAGAGTTTTTCAAAAAGATCGTTGGGGAGCGCAGCATTCTGGATGATCTGAAATTCAGGGGTTCATATGGTATCCTTGGAGATGATAACATTCTTTTCAACAATGATCCGGGAAGGCCGTTGAGCCCGTATGCCTATTTGCCCGGCTACGATTACAACAAAGGCAATGTGATCCTGAGCGGCAATGCGGTGGTTACAAGCCGTGACAAAGGCCAGATCATCAACAACATTTCCTGGTTCAAAAGCAAGATTACCGATGTTGGCGCGGATTTCTCTTTCCTCGGAACCAAAATCACGGGTAGTGTAGATTACTTCTACCGCTTGCGCACTGGCTTGCTGGGTCGCAAATACGATATCCTCGTTCCGAGTGAATTGGGCTATTCGTTGCCTGATGAAAACGTAAACAGCGATTCGCAGCAGGGATGGGAAGGAGCGCTTACCTACAACGGCAAGGCGGGTAACATCAACTACTCCATCGGTGGAAATGTATCGTTTTCAAGAAGCAAATTTGTGTCGTCGTACAAGCCTATTTTCAACAACTCCTGGGACCGCTACCGGGCTTCCGGCGAAGATCGCTATACCAACATTTTCTGGGGGCTCGAAGCGATTGGCCAGTTTCAGTCGCAGCAGGAGATTGCCGAATACCCCGTCAATGTCGATGGCCAGGGCAACCGCACGTTGCTGCCGGGTGATTTGATTTACAAAGACCTGAACGGCGATAATGTGATCGACGGATACGACCAGCGGCCAATCGGCTACAATGCTACCGGCCAGCCGAATGTTAACTTCGGGTTGAATTTCTCCGTAAGCTGGAAAGGGATAGGTTTCGTGGCTGATTTCTCAGGCGGCGGCATGTATTCCTGGAACCAGAACTACGAGCAACGCTGGCCATACCAGAACGAGGGTGCGTTGAACAGCATTTTCCTCGACAGATGGCATCGCGCCGATCCGTTTGATGTGAACAGCCAGTGGATTTCCGGCAAATACCCGGCGCTGCGCTACAACGACAAAGACCATAGCAACAACAGGAATTCGACTTTCTGGCTGCATAATGTGAAATACATCCGCGCCAGAACAATCGAGCTCAGCTACTCACTGCCGAAATCGGTGCTGGAAAAGCTGAAAATGTCGCGCGCCCGGTTCTATATCAATGGTTATAACCTGTTCTCTATCGACAACTTGAAGAAGTTTGGTGTGGACCCCGAAATCCAGGATGACAACGGATTGCAGTATCCGCAGAACAAGTTCGTGAACGTAGGTATCAACCTGTCTATTTAAACCGATTGGAATTCAACATGAAAAAGATATTTCAAATACTATCGATTGCAGTATTGACGCTGGGTTGGAGCTGTAACGACGACGAGTTCCTGAACCGTCCGCCTACCGGGCAGCTTTCCGAAGATCAGATCTGGAACGACGAAGGCCAGGTGCTTTCGGTACTGGGGGATTTGTACAACCGTTATGTGGATCTTTCGACCTTCAAAACCATTAACGACGTCCCTGGCTGGACGACCGTGAGCGATTTTAACGAAGCATTCTGGTCGGAAGCGGGCCGGTACAACAACTTCCAGAACAACGGCTGGGGCTTCGGAGCCTGGGGAGCGTGGGACTACGGCTATATCCGCGAAATGAACCTGTTCATCCAGAAATGCACGGCGGCTGAGAAGCTCGCCCCGGCCGTTCGCGAACGCTACCTGGCGGAAGCACGTTTCCTGCGGGCATCCTATTACTTTGAGCTGGTGAAAAGAATGGGTGGTGTGCCATTGATCCTCGAACCGATGGTGTACGATTTCAGCGGTGATCCTTCCTATTTGCAACATCCGCGTGCCAAGGAATCCGAAATTTATGATTTCGTGATCAAAGAAGCGGAAGAGATCAAGGACAAATTGCCGGCGAGCGTGGCTGAAAAATCGCGTGCTACCAAAGCCGCGGCGCTGGCCATGGAGGTTAGGGCGGCCATTTATGCGGGTTCAATCGCCAAGTACGGTGTGAATACTCCACAGGTTTCGTTGCCGGGCGGAGAAGTAGGTATTCCGGCAAGCGCGGCCAATGGCTACTATACCAAAGCGTTGGCGGCTGCGAAGCAGATCATTTCAGGGAATGCGGGGGCGTATGCTTTGTATACCAAGAAACCTGATCTCTCCGAAAACTTCGCCAGCATTTTCTATGACAAGGCCAACAACTCGGAGGTGATTTTTGTAGAGGATTTCAAACTGCAAAGCGGAAAGGTGCATTACTTCACCGGCTGGAACCAGCCCCGCTACGGTGCCGAGGAAGAGGAAGGCGGCCGCATTAACCCGTCGCTGAACTTCGTGGAGGCATTTGAAAAACTGGATAATACCTTCGCGCCGATCCCGACTTCCAATGCAAACGGTACGCCGATTTACTATAACGAACAAACCGATATTTTCGCAGGCCGCGATGCGCGCCTCGGTGGGACGGTGATGCTGCCGGGTACAACATTCAAAGGCCGCAAGGTCGATATTTGGGCAGGTTACCAGCTTGCCAACGGCACGATCATCAGTGGAGACGATCGCGGTGCACAAAAAACGCTTCCCGGCAAAACAGTACCCGAGCAAGTGGTCGGTTTCGATGGTCCGATCGACGGATTTGAATTTACTGCGCAAACAGGCTTTTATCTCCGCAAATACCTCGATCCTGTCGTAGGTTCAGGTCAGCGCGGGGTGAACAGCGAAGTATGGCTCGTCCGCTACCGGTTTGCAGAGGTGCTTTTGAATGCCGCCGAAGCCGCATTTGAATTGGGGCAGGCCGCGGAAGCAGCCGGTTATATGAACCAGGTTCGGGCACGCGCCGGGTTGACAACACCTTTGAAAGCATCCGAAATTAATTTTGACCGCCTCGTACACGAGCGCCGCGTAGAGTTCGCATTCGAAGGACACCTTTTGTACGATATGAAAAGATGGCGCATCGCACACCAGATCCTGGATGGTAATGCGATCACGGCGGCGGAACTTTCGAAAGATCTGGGTAAGGCTACCAAGCGCAATACACAGCCCTGGGGATTGTGGTCGTACAAAATTTACGATCCGGGCTCGCCTAACAACGGCAAGTGGATTTACAAGCAGGTTAAACTCAGCCGCGTTACCGGCGCCGACCGCTTCCAGCTGGGGAACTATTATTCCTACATCGATGACGCCATTATCAGTAACAACCCCAAGCTCGTCAGAAATCCGAATCAATAGGCCATCACATTCAAACGATACGATATCATGAAGATCAGATTTCATATTATGCCGCTTGTCGCGATGGTTGCGCTCCTGTCGGCTTGCGAAAAAGATAATTACACCGAACCCAAATCGATGCTTTCAGGGAAGATCGTTTACAAGGGTGAGCCGTTGGGGGTAGAGGCGGGGCAGGTGCGCCTGCAACTCTGGCAGCCGGGCTTCGGCAAGCTTGCTGCCCTCGACGCACCCATTTCGCAGGACGGCTCCTATTCGGCGCTGTTGTTTGACGGGAACTACAAATTGGTATTCCCCAAAAACCGGGGACCGTTCAAAACCGTCGTGAAAGACGCCGCTGCCAAAGATACTTTGTTTGTGAAGCTGGCAGGCAACCAGACGCTCGATGTGGAAGTAATGCCTTACTACATGATCCGTACGCCGCAGTTCTCTGGCGGGGAGAGTAAGGTCAACGTTTCGCTTAAACTTGAAAAAATCCTGACCGGCGCCGAGGGTAAAGACATCGAAAGGGTATCATTATATGTAAACAAAACCGATTTCGTGGCGCGCGCTACCAACGTAGCTGTGACCGATGTGCCCGGGGCCGACATCAAAGATTTGAATGCGGTCAATCTCACAGCTACGGTACCTACGCTTTCGCCTGCCCAGAACTACGTTTTCGCCCGGGTAGGTGTGAAGATCAAAGATGTGGAGGACATGGTTTTCTCACCGGTCCAGAAAGTCAATTTGTAAAGATTGATTCCAATACTAAAACCGAAACGTTTCTTTAAAACCAATTTGAATGAGGAATTACATTGCACTTCTGCTTGTCGGGCTCATGGCGCTGGCATGTGCAAAGAGTAAGCCTGGGGCACCAGCTGTAAAAGCTGGTGCTTCCAAAGGCCGCAGGGCCGAAGTATTGTTCCTGGGGCACAACAGCAAGCACCACGATTCGGGCAAGTACGCGCCCTGGCTATCGGTCAAGCTGTTCAAAAGCGGCATTAACATGTCGTACACGACCAATCCGAACGATATTAACCCTGAAAACCTGGCCAAATACGACGGGCTGATCATTTACGCCAACCACGATTCGCTCTCGCCGTCGCAGGAAAGCGCCATGAAAGCATTCGTCGAAGGCGGAAAAGGGCTCATCCCGATCCACTCGGCCTCGGGCTGTTTCCGGAATTCTTCCTGGTATATCAAAACAATCGGCGGCCAGTTTGCTTCGCATAAGACAGGCACATTTAAAAACACTATTCTAAAACCGGAACACCAGGTCATGAAAGGCATTACCGACTTTCAGACCTGGGATGAAACTTACGTGCACAAAAACCTGAATCCCGACAATACCGTCCTGGGCGAGCGTGTGGAAGGAGATGTGCACGAGCCTTACACATGGATGCGCAACGAGGGCAAAGGCCGCGTGTTTTACACCGCTTACGGCCACGAGGACAGCACCTGGACGAATAAGGGATTCCTCGACCTGGTACGAAACGGGGTGCTATGGGCGATCGGCGACAAGGTTCAAGCGCAAATCGCCGCATTGAACCTGCCTGACGTCGACATTTACAACTCCGACACCATTTCGCATTATACCAAACGCCACGTGGTGCCGAAAATGCAGGAGTCACTCTCGCCGGCCGAGTCGAACAAGCTGACCCAAATCCCGGCAGGTTTTGAAATACAACTTTTTGCATCCGAGCCCGACATTACCAACCCGATCGCGATGTCGTGGGATGAACGCGGCAGGCTTTGGGTGGTAGAGTCAGTCGATTATCCCAACACGTTCAAGGAAACCGATGGCGCTTCGAACGACCGCATTAAAATTTGTGAGGATACCAACGGCGATGGTAAGGCCGACAAGTTCACCGTTTTTGCCGACAAGCTGAACATTCCTACCAGCATGGTGTTTTCCAATGGGGGCATTATCGTGTCCATGGCGCCGGACTTCGTGTTCCTGAAAGATACCAACGGCGACGACGTGGCCGATGTCCGCGAGGTGATCATGACAGGCTGGGGCAAGAACGATACCCACGCCGGACCGTCCAACCTGCAATATGGTTTTGATAACAAAATCTGGGGAGTACTGGGTTATTCGGGCTTCAACGGAACGATCAACGGGAAGAAAATGAACTTCTCGCAAGGCGTCTACCATTTCAGTCCCGACGGGAAAAATTTTGAATACCTGGGTAACAGCAGCAATAACACGTGGGGATTAGGGGTAACGGAGGATAATAACGTCTTCCTTTCGACTGCCAACAACACGCACAGCGCATTTTATTCCATGCCGGGGCGACTTATGCAACGCACTTTGGGTGAAGAGCAGCCATCCGTACAATCCGTTCAGAAGATCGACGGCCACTACGATGCGCACGCTGTAACACCCAATTTGCGGCAGGTCGATGTCGTGGGAGGTTTCACTTCTGCTGCCGGGCATCATTTCTACACGGCTCGGAATTATCCGAAGGAATATTGGAACCGCACGGCATTCGTTACCGAGCCGACGATCCGTTTGATACACAAAGCCATTCTCGAACCGGATGGCGCGGGTTTCAAGGAAAAAGACGGCTGGAACTTCATGGCCAGCTCCGACGAATGGTTTGGTCCCGTGCAAGCCGAGGTAGGGCCCGACGGCGCCGTATGGGTGGCCGACTGGTACAACTTCATTATCCAGCACAATGTGTTCGTGCCGGCGCAATCGCCTTCGAAATTCATTCTTCCGTTTGAAGAGCAGCCGCACGGGCCGGGTAATGCGTTCAGCAGCCCGATGCGCGACCTCAACCATGGCCGTGTTTACAGGATTGTTTATAAAAACGGCAAGAAATCGCCGGCTTTGAAACTCTCGAAAGACGATCTGCCGGGGTTGGTTGCCGCATTGGAAAACGATAATATGTTCTGGCGTATGACTGCCCAGCGTCTGCTGGTGGAATCGAAGAAATTGTCGGTGTTGCCGGATTTGTATAAAATCATCAATAACCCGAAAGTGGATGAAATCGGCTTGAACAGCCCGGCTGTGCATGCATTATGGACATTGCATGGCCTGGGAGTGCTCGACGGCTCGAATGCGGAGGCATTGCAGGTGGTAAGCAAAGCGTTGACCCACCCCGCAGCGGGTGTGCGCAAAGCAGCCGCCAGCGTATTACCGAAGCAGGAACAGAGTTTTGGAATACTGGAAAAAGGCATGAAAGATGCTAACCTGAATACCCGCCTGAGTGTATTCGTAGCCATCGCGGAACTACCGGCTTCTGAAAAAGCGGGCACGGCCATTTACCAGGCTTCCCTCGACGAGCAGAATGCGAAAGATCCATGGCTTTCACGGGCCATTCTCGCGGCGGCTATTCAGCACGAAAAAGGTTTCCTGGCCTCGGCTGGCAAGCAATCGCAGCCATCGGGATTGGCAGAGCAGGTAACCGATGCATTAAGCCGGGAAGTTTATCCATTGGGCAGAAGAAATACGCTGCAATTTCCTCCTGATGTGTCGGGCAAGGAAATCACCATCCGCGCCACGATCACGAAAGGCCGCGACCGTGCCTTGCAGGGCTTCATTGCAGGCCAGGGTGGGAAAGATGGTGGGTACGCATTGTACATTCAGGACGGAAAGCTGATCATGGCTGTGAAACAACACGGCATGCTGAGCCAGGCGGCTACTACCGATGCATTGCCCGACAAGTTTGATGCGGTAGCGAGCCTTACACAAGGCGGTAATATCCGTATCGAGATCGACGGAAAGGAAGCAGCTACCGGCAAAGCACACATGCTTTTCAATGCGCCGCTAGGCAACTCGGTCCGTACTGGCGAGGATATGGAGGGGGACGACAAGATCGGAAGCTATGAAGGCCGGTTTGGCTTTGCAGGTAATTTCCAAAAAGCATCGCTGGAATTAAACCGCCCGAATGAAGGAGGAAGTAATGCGAGCGCAACCACCCAGTCTGCTTCGAAAGCGGTTGCTTCCAATGCAACGGTGATCGAGCTGAAAGTAGAAAAAGAGATTATGCAGTATGATAAAAAGCTGATCACCGCGAAGGCGGGTCAGAAAGTGGTCATCAACCTCGAAAACCCCGACGGGATGCAGCATAACCTGCTCATCATTAAACCGGGTACTTTACAGAAAGTAGGTAAGGCTGCGGATGAACTTCTTACTAATCCGAAAGCCGCTGAAATGCAGTATGTTCCGAAGATTCCGGAAGTGCTGTTTTCGACCAGGCTGGTGAATACAGGAGAAACAGTCACCTTGGAATTTACTGTGCCTAATGAGCCCGGCGATTATCCTTATGTGTGCACATTCCCGGGCCACTGGCGTGGTATGAACGGGATCCTGCGGGTGACCAAATGACCGATTTTATAAACGCTTAACTCATAATATTCAGAAAATGGCCCGTTCAAACTTGAAAATCATTGCCTCGTTATTGCTTCTGTTAGCCATGGTTGCGAATAATGTACTCGCGGAGGTGAACCCCGGAAAGAAAAAGGCGATCCGCGTGCTGCTGGTAGGCGGCGGCTCTTCGCATGACTTCGACCGGTGGTACAAGCAGGAAGATGTGCAAACGCTGCAAAAAGGCGGCCTGGCGACGGTGGAATACACCAGCGATCCGTCGACGATACTGGCGAAGCTGAAAGACATCGACGTGTTGTACCTCTCCAACAACCAACCCATTGCGGACGAAGCTACCCGCAAAGCCATTTTTGCATTTGTGGATGCCGGAAAAGGCCTGGTACTGGCGCACCCCGCGCTGTGGTACAACTGGGCCGACTGGCCGGAATACAACCAGAAGCTGGTTGGCGGTGGCTCTAAGGGACATGACAAATACGGGCCGTTTGAAGTAACCATTACCCAAAAACACCCGGTTACGAAGGGTTTAGCAGCGAGTTTCAAATTGGATGATGAGCTGTATTACTTCAAACCAGATGCGGCCGGAACGCCCATCGAAGTGCTTGCAACGGCCAAAGCGGAAACTTCTGACAAAGTTTTCCCAAGCATTTTCATTGTAAAGTATCCAAAGGGAAGGATAGTAGGGATAGCATTGGGGCATGATGCCAAATCGCACACTATTGAACCTTATCAGATTATTTTAAGAAATGCTATATCATGGGCAGCGGGGAGTAAATAACATTGATCGATAATGCTATTTATCAATCATTCAATCTTTCAATCATTCAATCATTCAATCATTCAATCATTCAATCTTTGCTCTAAACAAACTCCCTTGCTCACTCTGTCCGTCGATTAAAATCGACGGCAATGGGATTTGAAAAGATGATCATAGAGCTGCCAAAATTCGCCGATGATCAAATACAATCCCCTAATCTATTGCCCCGGGCTTTATCCCGGGGATCAGAGAGAAAGATTTGAGAGAGAGAGAGAGAGAGAGAGAGAGAGAGAGAGAAAGAGCTGAGAGAGACAGTCTGAGAGAAAGCATCAAAAGAGCCGCAGGCTCGACAAAACAAAGCAAATCAATCCATTTCTTAACCCCGGGTTTCAACCCGGGGACTAACCAAAGCAGCAATGAGCGACAAGCAAATCACAGTAGTTATCGTGGGTATGGGTTTCGGGAAAGAGTTTATCCCTATTTATCAAAGCCACCCGAATATCAAAGCGGTGGGGATCTGTACCCGCAGCAAACAAACCCGCGACGAGCTGACAGCCAAGTTCAATCTCGACCCTAACCTGGTTTTCGAACATTTCGAAGACGTTCCCAAGCGCGACGACGTGGATGCGATACACGTGGTAACACCCGTACCCGATCACGCACGTATGACGCTGGCATCACTGAATGCCAATAAACATACCGCTTGCACCATTCCTATGGCCATGACCGTTGAGGATTGCAAGGCTATTGTGGAAGCCAAACGCCGCTCGGGCAAAGTGTATATGATGATGGAAACCGCATTGTATACCCGCGAATTCCTGTACGGCCTGAACCTCGCGCAAACCGGTCAGCTCGGTCGCATTCAGTTTGTACGCGGCTCGCACATCCAGGATATGAGCATGGAGGGCTGGGGCGAATACTGGAAGGGTTACCCGCCGATGCTCAACGGCACGCACGCCATTTCCCCGCTTTTGAAAATTAATAATACCATTGCCGAAACCGTAGTTTGCCACGGGTCGGGCCGTTTGAGCGAAGACCTCGCAAGCCGTTACGGATCACCATTTGCCGTGGAGACAGCCACTTTTACGTTGCGTGGCACCGATGTAGTAGCCGAAGCAACCCGCTCGCTGTTCGACGTGGTTCGCCAGTACCGGGAGAGCTACGATGTGTACGGCACCAAAATGTCGTTCGAATGGGAGCAGTTACAGGATGAGGAGCACGTGGTATTCGATGGCGGTGAAAACGCGTCGCGCATTAACGTGCCTGACACCGATGATCTGCTGATCGAGCCTATCAAGCATTTTACCAAACGTGAGAAGATCGACGATCCGAACCACGTATCGTTTCTCCAGGGCGCAGGTCACGGCGGTTCTCACCCGCATTTGGTGCAGGAATTCGTGGCGGCGATTGTGGAAGGCCGCGATTCGGCGGTGGATGCGGCATTGGCTGCCAACTACACCTGCGCGGGCATTTGCGCACACGAGTCGGCCATGAAGGGCGGCATTCGTGTGAATGTGCCGAGTTTTGAAGAATAATTTATCCTCATAAAAAAGCCAGGCCTCAAAAACCTGGCTTTTTGCTAAAACCTGACCCCTTATGCTATTCGGAGCCAGCACATTCATCTGGGTATCGCCGTTTTCGACGGCCAATATAGACCTCCTTGCCAAGGTCAAAAACATGGGTTACGACATCATCGAAATAGCCGTGGAAGATACCCGGATTATCGACTGGAAGCTCATTAAAGAGACCGCCCGCGACCTCGACTTGAAAATCACCATCAGCGGTGCATTCGGGCCCGAGCGGGATATTTCAAGTACCGATCCGGCATTCCGCAAGATCGGGAAGCAGTACATTATCGATTGCATACGTATTGCGGAGCAAATGGGAAGCCCGTTATTCGGCGGGCCATTGTATTCGGCAGTAGGCAAAACACGCATTGTTTCCCCAGAGCAGAAAAAGCAGGAGCGTGAATGGTGTGTGGATATTCTGAAAGAAGTAAGTCAAATCGCCGGAGATTGCGGCGTAACACTCGGTTTGGAGCCGCTGAACCGCTTTGAAACCGACATGGTCAACACGGTCGATCAGGCACTGTCGATTTTGGAAGAGGTAGGAAATCCGAACCTGAAAATCGTGCTCGATACTTTCCATTCGAATATCGAGGAAAAAGATATTCCGGCTTCGATCAGGAAAATCGGGAAAGAATTGCTTTGTCATGTACAAGGCAACGAAAGCGATCGCGGTACGCCGGGAACCGGTCATCTGGAATGGCAGGGCATTCAGGAAGCGCTGACCGAAATCGGTTATGACGGTGCGGTGGTGATCGAAACCTTCGGACAACCCTCCAAAGAACTCGCGCGCGCGGCTTGCATCTGGCGGCCATTGGCCAACAGCGCCGACGAACTCGCCGAAGAAGGGCTCGCCTTCTACCATAAAATGTTTGTTCCAACACACTCAGCTATCAATGCGTAACATCCTGGTTGTTTTCTTGTTGACCATCTCCGCCGCGCTGCACGCGCAGGTGCCTGTGGATTTAAAGGGTTTTGACAAGAAAAGCGGCGTTCAGGCGAGCGTCAGCGAAGCTATGCTGAATATCGAATGGCCCGCCGGCAATGCGGAGACCGGAAAGGTTTCCATTGATTTAAACAAAACAAACCCGCTGATAGGCAGCCTGGGCATTGGTACAAAGGAAAAGCAGTATACCATCGCCCGCAACCTGGACCCTGCCATTATCCTCACGGTAGGCAAGCGCGACCTCGTTTCGCAGAATGGCTGGAATATTTTCTTCGATAAAACCGCTTACCTGAAATACCAGAGCTACGCGGTGAAACTCGACAAAACAGATGTAAAAGTGGCGAGCAATGGCTCCCGCACGGAAATTACCGTGAGCGGCGCCCAAGCCGGGCCATTTTCGGGTGCTATTCAATTCACATTGTACAATGGCAGTCCGTTGATGAACGTCGCGGCTGTAATGTCGACCAACGTCGATTCGTTGGCTGTGATTTACGATGTCGGGCTGACGTCGCGTGAAACACCGTGGCAGAAGCTTTTCTGGGCTGATACCGAGGATTTCATGCGAAATGTGGCGGTCGCCAAAATGGATACCGTCGAAATGATGGCCGTGAAGTACCGGACAATCATCGGTCAGGGAAAGGAAGGCAACCTGGCTGTTTTCCCGGCGCCGCACCAGTATTTTTATCCGCTGGATAATTGCTACAACCTCGAACACATCTGGTACGGTGAGAATTACCGGAACCTGCTGCCGGGTTTCGGCATCGGTATCCGCCACGATTTGCTGGGTGACCGTCGCTGGGTACCGTGGTTCAATGCGCCTCCGGGGACGCAGCAGCGTTACAATTTCTTTTGCTTGCTGAGCCGCGAGAGAGACGGGAAAGTGCTGGAAAACGTGAAAGCATTTACGCATTCGGATAAGTATGAGCCGCTGCCGGGTTACTACACGATGTCGAGCCACTTTCACCAGGAGCACGTGGATGATGTGCTCACGCGTAAGCCGCTGCCGGATATGCCCGGATTTGTAAAGGCATTCAGGAATACGGGCTTGAACATCGTGCATTTGGCCGAATTTCATGGTCCGGGAAGCCCGCGGGGCCCCGAGGCGAAGCGCTGGCCGGAGCTGAAAATGATGTTTGCCGAATGTGCACGGCTTTCGGGCGGCAATTTCCTGTTACTGCCCGGTGAGGAACCCAATAACTTTTTTGGGGGGCATTGGATGAATATTTTTCCAAAACCCGTTTACTGGCTCATGTCGCGGGAGAAGGACCAGCCGTTTGTGGAAGACCATCCCGAATACGGCAAAGTTTACCGTATTGGCAACAAAGAAGAAATGCTGAAACTATTGGAAATGGAAAACGGCCTTGCGTGGACGGCACATGCGCGCACGAAAGGGTCTACCGGGTTTCCCGATAAACATAAGGACGAGGCATTCTATAAATCCGATCATTTCCTGGGCGCTGCCTGGAAGGCCATGCCGGCTGATTTATCCCAACCCAAACTCGGTAAACGCGTGCTCGATCTGATGGACGATATGGCCAACTGGGGCTACAAAAAGAATGTCCTCGCCGAGGCGGATTTGTTCCGTATTGAGCCAAATTACGAGTTATACGGGCATTTGAATGTCAATTATCTGCAACTCGACCAGCTTCCGAAATTCGAGGAAGGCTGGCAGCCGGTGTTGGATGCGATGCGGAAAGGGAAGTTTTTCGTAACTACCGGCGAAGTTTTAATCCCTGCATTTAAGGTGAATAATGCCGTGGTAGGTGAAACCGCGAAGCCGGATGCAAAAGGGAATGTGGAGATTAGCCTCGACGCCAAATGGACTTTCCCGCTCAACCGCGCCGAAGTGATTTCCGGCGATGGCAAGGATGTTTTTCACGACATCATTAATTTGAACGACACACAAGCATTCGGTCAGAAGAGTTTTAAATTTACCCAAAACCTGAAAGGCCGGAAATGGTTGCGGGTTGAACTATGGGATGTGGCTGCCAATGGCGCATTTACCCAGATTATCTGGCTCGAATAACGATATTAACCAAACCTGAGATGATCAGACCACTCTTATCACTGCTATTACCCCTGATTCTGACGTGTCCCGGACTGGATGGTCCCGGACCGGATGGTTCCGGACCGGATAGGCCCGGTCCCGGAGACAAGGAATATAAAAACCCGGTTTTCGAACCCATTCTCGCCGACCCGACGGTGGTCAAAGCCGACGACGGCTACTTTTACGCCTACGGTACGCAGGACGATTGGGGAGACGGCAATGGTTCACGGCTGATTCCCACTGTCCGTTCCAAAGACCTGGTGCATTGGGATTACGTCAAGGAAGCATTCACTAGAAAGCCTGCCTGGAAGGAAAAGGGAGGCATCTGGGCACCCGACGTGGTGAAAGTAAATGGTAAATACCACATGTATTACGCCTATTCGACCTGGGGTGATGTGAATCCGGGCGTGGGCCTTGCGATAGCGGACTCCCCGGTGGGCCCGTTCGTGGATCAGGGAAAACTGTTCGATAGCCGGGACGTAGAAGTTCCCAACTCGATCGATCCGTTTTATCTCGAAGCCGACGGTAAAAAATATGTGTTCTGGGGCAGTTTCAGCGATAAGCCAACGCAGGGTACTTACGGCGTGGAATTGTCCACCGATGGCAAATCGGTACCCGATCTCTCGAAGAAAGTCAAAGTGGCTGCCGGTGATTTCGAGGCAGTGATGATCCAGAAAAAAGGTGATTACTATTATTTCCTTGGGTCGAAGGAAAGCTGCTGCGAGTTTGAGAAAAGTAAGTACCATGTGAGAATGGGCCGTTCGAAATCCATTTTCGGGCCGTTTCTGGATCAGGAGGGTAAGGACTTGAAAGAACGCGGTACCGGTACTTTATTGCTCCATGGAAATGATGTGTATGCCGGGCCGGGGCATAATGCACGCTGGGTTACCGACGATGCAGGTGCCGACTGGCTGTTGTACCATGCCATCAGCAAGGCAGAACCGCGGGTTTCCAGCGGCGCAAACCGGCGCGTGCTGATGCTGGACAAATTGACCTGGAAAAACGGCTGGCCCGAAATTTCCAATGCAGGGCCAAGCATAGAAAACCGGCCTGCACCGCTTTTTAAATAACGAAACCAATTCTAAACACCTGATGAAATTGTTAAAAACGACGATCTGGGCTGTTGCGGCCTGCCTCATGTTGCAGAACTGCGCCAAGAAAGCCGACGAGAAAAAAGAAGAAGCTGCGGCCCAGGAACAAGCCGCCGCTGGCCGCGAAATATGGACCAAAGAGCAAGCCAAGGAGTGGTATGGCAAGCAAGGTTGGCTGGTAGGCGCCGATTTCCTGCCCAGCACGGCTATCAACCAGCTCGAAATGTTCCAGGCGGAGTCGTTCGACACGGCTACCATCGATAAAGAACTCGGCTGGGCGCAGAATATCGGTATGAACACCATGCGCGTATACCTGCACGATCTGCTTTATCAGCAAGATTCCGCCGGGTTTATCAAACGCCTCGACACATTTCTGAACATCACGAAAAAACACCATATCAAACCAGTTCTCGTACTGTTCGATTCCTGCTGGGATCCGTTCCCAAAACTGGGCAAACAGCGCGATCCTAAGCCCGGTGTCCACAACTCCGGCTGGGTACAAAACCCAGGTTTTGATGCATTGAAGGATAGCACGCAATACCCACGCCTGGAAAGATACGTGAAAGGTACCGTTGCCGCATTTGCGAACGACGACCGGGTATTGATGTGGGATATCTGGAACGAGCCGGATAACACCAACAACAGTTCCTACGGTAAAGTGGAATTGCCGAACAAAGTGGACTATGTATTGCCGCTTATGGTAAAATCATTCGAATGGGCGCGTTCGGTGAATCCTTCTCAGCCGCTGTCATCTGGCGTCTGGGCAGGCGACTGGTCATCACCAGAAAAGCTGAAACCGATCGAAAAAGCGCAGATTGAACAGTCGGATGTTATTACATTCCACAACTACGAAAACGCGCAGGAATTTGAGAAGCGCATTGAATGGCTGGAACCGTACGGTCGCCCTTTGATTTGCACAGAATACATGTCGCGTGGAAACGGCAGCTTCTTCGAAACATCTTTGCCTGTTGCCAAGAAATACAACGTCGGCGCCATCAACTGGGGGCTTGTAGACGGCAAATCGCAAACCATTTACCCTTGGGATAGCTGGAAAAAGACCTACACCAAAGAGCCGGACCTGTGGTTCCACGATATTTTCAGAAAAGACGGAACGCCTTACAAGCAGGCTGAGGTGGATTTGATTAAGAAGCTGACTGCTGCTAAATAGGATTAATTCAGGAAGCCAAGAGGATCAAACGCCCCTGCTCGCTGCACAGCTAGCAGGGCGTTTGATTTTTACCCAGATGCTGAACAAGCACCGATAAATCGAGCATCGGCACCGTCTTAATTAATTGAGCTTTCTTCACCTCAATGAGCTCCTCAATAGTCGCATAGTCGCCGATAATGCCAACAGAACTGGATTTCGACGCCTTCTTTTTCTTGTTTTTTAATCTGATACCGGGATTATTCATATTGATAAATGTTTATTAGTTACACAGTGTGTTAAAACTGTAATAGGATATGTCCATAGCATAGTGGTGTAATATTACAACGTTACGCATTCCAGTCCCGGCTTTCCAAATCCGTTTATCAGCCGGTTACATTATTTTCAAAAATGCCTCCCAGGGTAAACTTTCTCTTTTCAACCGGCAAAGTCGAGCTGAATCAATATCTTCACGGCCGGAATTCTTAACCCCAACCTTATGAAATTAAAGTACTCTCTATCTGCTGCGTGGCTGTTCGCAGCGGCCTTGCTTTCGCCATTCGTGGTAAAGGCGCAGAAAAAGCAATCCAAGCCCAATGTCATTTTTATTTACGCCGACGATGTCGGTTATGGCGACCTGAGTGCCTATGGCGCCACGAAAATCAGTACGCCCAATCTCGATCGACTGGCAAAGGAAGGTATCCGCTTTACGAACGCGCATGCGAGCTCCGCCACGTGTACGCCCTCGCGCTTCGCGCTCATGACGGGCAAGTATCCCTGGCGGCAAAAAGGTACCGGCGTGCTTCCCGGTGACGCGTCGCTGATCATCCCGACGAATCAACTGACCCTGCCGGCTATTTTTCAAAATGCGGGTTATAAAACCGGCTCGGTCGGCAAGTGGCACCTTGGCCTGGGCGAAACCAACAAGCAAATCAATTGGAATAAACCCATTACCAAAGGCCCGAATGAGGTGGGCTTTGATTACGCATTCTTCTTTCCTGCCACTTCCGACCGTGTTCCGACGGTTTTCGTGGAAAATCACGATGTGCAGGACCTCGATCCGAATGACCCTATTGAAGTCGATTATTCTAAAAAAATAGGCAACGAACCGACAGGGCTCGAAAATCCCGAACTGCTGAAACTCCCGGCTTCGCCGAATCACGGGCATAACAACACGATCGTAAATGGCATCGGCCGCATCGGCTGGATGACGGGTGGTAAGCAAGCCCGCTGGACCGACGAGGAAGTTGCGCACGTGTTCCTGAGCAAGGCGGAGCAATTCATCGAGGATAATCGCAAGAGTCCATTCTTCCTGTATTTCTCGCTAAACGACATTCACGTTCCCCGAATGCCCAGCACGCAGTTCAAAGGCAAAAGCAAAATGGGCTTGCGCGGCGACGTGATCCTGCAAATGGATTGGACGGTAGGAGAGATATTGAAGAAGCTCGACGAGCTCAAAATCTCGGAAAATACGCTGGTTATTTTTTCAAGCGATAACGGCCCGGTACTCGACGACGGCTATGCCGATCGCGCCGTAGAACTGGCGAAAGGCCATAGCGCTGCCGGTCCGCTGCGTGGTGGGAAATACAGTGCATTTGAGGGTGGTACCAGGGTGCCTTGGCTGGCCCGTTGGCCGCAGGCGATCAAGCCCGGGACAGTTTCGGACGCATTGATCTGCCAGATCGATATGATGGCGTCCTTCGCCAGTTTCTTTCAGCAAAAAACCGGAAGCGAGGAGGCTGTGGATAGTTTTAATGTGATAGACGCCATGTTAGGCAAAAGCCAAACCGGCCGTAGCTGGTTAATCAAGCAAGGCGGTGCATTATCGATCACGCAAGGCAATTGGAAATACATCGAACCGCGTGAAGGCAAGGCAGTTGCCGAGCTTACCAATATAGAGACGGGGGCTAATCCGAAGGCACAACTTTATGATTTGAGTAAGGATATTGGGGAGAAAAACAATATAGCGGATAAGTACCCGGCCAAAGTGAAGGCGATGGCCGCGGAGCTTGAAAAAGTAAGGGAGGCTGGGCGTAGTCATTAGTCTTAATGCCACGAAGGCACGAAGTTACACGAAGAGACATTCGTGTAACTTCGTGCCTTCACGGTCCGCCGCTGCGGTGGCAAAAAAAATTACTTCTACAAAGCGTTACCATTCCAGACCTCCGACGTCTAAAAGCATAAACTACAATTCAGTTTATGCTAAAAAGATACTTTACTTTCGCATTAGCGCTGCTGGCATCGTCAGCCGGCAGCGCTCAAACGACATACTTTCACCAGGATTTCAGTCAGACCACTGCGCTGATCAACCCGCAGCCCGATACCGGGCAGTTCAGCCACGTCATTCTCACGGCTCCCGCGCTTTCTTACCACAAGTTTCACAAGGGCTATATGGAACTGACTCGCAGCCGGCTCGATTCGGCAACGGGGGGTATTATACGTGCCATGCGTGCTACCCCATTCACTCCAAACACCGAGACGCTGGTCGTTCGCATCGCATTGAGCGTCGAAGGTATTCAGGCACCTGCATTGAATGCGATGTATTTTTATGTGGGCGAAGATTTTAACCCGGTCAACAACTCATTTCCCGGCAATGGCCTGATGTTCGCCAAATGCTCGGTCAATTTTCTCGAAGACGGTTTCAATATCAAAGATCTCGAAACCCGGCAAGTGAGCAGAACGTATTCCGAAAAGAAGCTGGTTACCCTCACCTGGATTCTGAATAATTCTAAAGAGCCTTTGACTTATCGTGTGAATGCATTGTCTGCCGAGGAAACAGCCTTGCCTGGCACATATGATTTGTGGGTAGATGGCGAACCTGTCGTCAGAGCTGCAAAGGCTTATCCGGGCGCATCAGCCTATTCCAAAACCAAACTTTCCAATTTCGAAATGCGCTACCGCAACGGCGTGGGTAAAATCCGGATCGATGAAATATCCATCGACGACGGGAGGCCGAAGCCGGATACCGAAAATGCGATGGTCGCCCCGAATCCTGCGAAAAGGGACCATATCACACTCTCTGCAAAAGGGGTAAATGCTTCTTCGCTTCGTCTGATCGATTTGAATGGAAGGGTGCTGCCATCGAAAACGGTGATGGAAACGGCGGGCAAGCTAAGCCTGAAACCGCTAAGCCCGCCGGCGTCGGGCATTTATATTTTGCAATTTCAAAATCAGGACGGTCAGGAACAGGCAGTTAAAGTGATGATCGAGTAAAGATTCGGATAGGACGATAACCTGATTCAATTAAACTAATCTTGTAAAATATATTGAGTTTGCCGTTTAGTTTGACTTATTTAGTCGTCCCTTTCAACAAGTTATGAATTCAACATCCCCTTTTCCGGAAGATCGCGTGCTCTGGCAGGATTTCCTGGCGGGGGAGGTGCGGGCATTCGAAAAGCTGATGTCCGACAATTTTCGCCTGCTTTTCAGGTATGGAAGCAAATTTTCCAAGGACCGCGAGTTGGTAAAGGACAGTATTCAGGACTTGTTTCTGGTGTTGTGGGAAAAGCGGGATAACCTCAATCCCGATGCAGCCGTGAAGCCCTACCTGATGGCGTCGCTCAGGCGCCTGATGCACAGGCAGGTGTCCTCGCGCACATGGGTAGGCGGGGAAGCTTTGCAGGACGAGGACGATTATTTCGAGATCGAGTTTTCGGTGGAGGACGATTACATCCGCAACGAAGCGACCCATTCCCGCACGCATCATTTACAAAAGCTCATCAATGCGCTGCCCCGCCGGCAGAAGGAAGTGGTGTACCTTAAATTCTTCCAGGAACTCAGCCGTGAGCAGATCGCCGAAGTAATGGCTGTGTCGCCACAGACGGTTTCCAACCTGCTCCAAATCGCGATCCGGCATTTGAAAACGCATTGGAAAGCCGAGTTTCTGATATTTTTTCTGCTGCATTTTCTCTTCTAATCCACACTCCATCAGCTACTCAGTTGGTTTTTGTTCTTTTTTGAAGAAATAATTTAAAAATTATTGGTATCCCGTGCCGGGTGTTGTCTATACACATTTAGACACAATGAACTGGTATGGACCGCTACAACGATTTTTCTGTTGAAGACTTTGTCTGGGACGATTTCTTTCGCCAATGGACATTGTCGCCCACCTCTGAAACCGAAGCGCTTTGGGATGACTGGATTGACGCCAACCCCGAAATGCTCGAAAAAGTGGAACAAGCCAAGGCCATTGTGCTTTCCCTTCGCCTGCACGAGCCCGAGATCGACGACGTGGAGATCAACCAGGTGGTGAAGCAGACCGTCGGCCGGATTACGGAAGCAAATGAGGATTCGGCCCGGGCGCCGCGTCGCCTGGTACCGGCGTTTTCCATTCCCTGGATGCAATTTGCGGCTTCGGTCGCATTGATCATGCTGGCGGGCTGGGCCGTGTATTCGGTGATGATCAAGAGGGAGGAAAAACCGGAACTTGGCCAGCAGGATAGCATGATCGAGCACAAGGGCACTTTGACGGAAAAAACCAATTCAACTTCCCAAACTATCGAACTTGCATTGAGCGACGGCAGTAAAATCAGCCTCGCCCCGAAAGGCCGCATTCGCTATCCCGAGCGATTTGACGGGGAGCGACGGGAGGTTTTTCTGGAAGGTGAAGCATTTTTTGACATTACCAAAGATCCCGAGCATCCGTTTCTGGTGTATGCCAATGGCTTGGTTACGAAAGTGTTGGGTACTAGTTTCCGTATTAAGGCTTATGGCGATTCCCGCGAGGTGACTGTGGAAGTGAAAACCGGAAAAGTGGCCGTTTTTGCGCAATCGGATCCGCATTTGAAGGAAAAAGTGGCTGATAAACAAATTCAGGGAGTCGTGCTGACGCCTAACCAAAAGATCATCTACGCCCGCAATGAGGTGAAAATGGTGAAAACACTGGTAGAAAAACCTGAGATGGTTGTTTCCAAAGCCGAAATACCCCAGTTTGAATTTGAAGACACGCCTGCCAGCGATGTTTTCAACACGATCGCCAGGGCTTATGGCATCGATATTCTCTACGACGAGGCATTATTGAAAGATTGCCCCCTTACTGCACGCCTCGATAACCAGACACTTCACGACAAGCTCAATATCATATGCAAGGCCGTTGAATCCAGCTACGAGATCGTCGACGGACAGGTGATCATCCACAGCAAAGGATGCAGGAATTAATCAGAAACAATCACGTAACCCTTTAAATCAGAACAGAAAAAACAGAAAGCTTATCCCAAAAAGAAGAGCCGGCAATGTTCCCGCATCACCGGCTCTGAAAATTCCCTGACAGGTTGGTCGCCATTATCCTCCCCAGCGGGAGGCAGGGATCGTTTTGCCAAATTTCCTAATCTACCAAAACAATCAAATCTATGAAAAAACCTTTAAAGTACCGTAGGGTACTACTGTGGACCATGCGAATGACAGCTACTCAACTCATGCTTGCCTTGGTGTTTATCGTCGCGGGTTATGCACGTGAAGGTAGCGCGCAATCCCTTCTCAGTCAGAAAGTTTCGGTGACAGCGAACGGCAGTGAAGTTAAAAAGGTACTCAGCCAGGTGGAAAAACAGGTCGATGTACGCTTCGTGTTCAGTTCCAAACTGATCAAATCGGCCCGGAAAGTGACAGTTTCATTAAAGGACAAGCCTTTGTACGAAGCGCTTGACCACATTCTCACGCCGCTGGGCCTCGACTATGAAGTTTCCGGCAAGATCATCATCCTGCGACGACTGGAACACGCCACACCCGACGCCCCCGCAGGGCAACCTTTGCCCGCCAACGCACCTAAGAGAGCAGTTTCTGGAAAAGTACTCGACGGTGAGTCGAATACCGGGCTCCCTGGCGTCAGCATCGTGTTGAAAGGAACACAGACAGGTACTACCACCAATCCCGATGGTAACTTCCAGCTCGAAATCCCCGAAACGGCCGCACCCAACTCTGTGCTGGTTTTCAGTTTTGTAGGGTATAAATCACAGGAAATTGTGCTCGGCAGCCAGACAGAGCTGACGATCGCCTTGCTTCTGGAAGACAAATCGTTGCAGGAAATCGTCGTGATCGGCTACGGCCAGATCAAGAAGAGCGACCTTACCGGCTCGGTTTCTTCCATCAAATCCTCGGAATTGAATGCCTATCCGGCTACGAACCTCGTGCAGTCGCTCGCGGGACGCGCGGCAGGTGTGTACGTGTCGCAAAACACGGGTGCGCCGGGCAGTACCATCAGCGTGCGCGTGCGGGGCACGAACTCCATTCAGGGAAGCAACGAGCCATTGTATGTGGTAGATGGCTTCCCTTACTCGGGTAACCCTACTTTACTGAACAATGCGGATATCGAATCCATTGAAGTGTTAAAGGACGCTTCCGCTACCGCTATTTACGGTTCACGCGGCGCGAATGGCGTGGTACTTATCACGACCAAAAAGGGAAAGGCCGGCCGCGTGAGTGTCGACTACGATGGATATTATGGCGTGCAGACGATCCGCAAGAAGCTGGATTTGATGAATGCGACCGAATATGCCAATTTTTACAATGAGCAAGCTGCAAATGATGGCCTTGCGCCGCATTTCACAGCGGACCAGATAGCGGGTTTCGGCAAAGGTACCGACTGGCAGGATCTGGTGTTTCAGAAAGCGCCCGTTCAAAACCATGCATTGACCGTCAACGGAGGAAATGAAAAGACCCGTTTCTCGGTAGCAGCGAGTAATTTCAACCAGGATGGTATTGTGATCGGGAGCAATTACGTGCGCAATGCGCTGCGCATGAACCTGAGCTCCGACATCGGCAAGAAATTCAAATTCGACCTAAGCTCCCTGCTGAGCCGCATCAATTCCGACCGCAAAAATTCGGAACGAGGAAACCGCGGAGGAACGCTCATGTCGGCTATGCTTTCCGGCTATCCTACCATTCCTTCCACGCTTCCCGATGGCAGTTATTCGAAATTGGCCGAGGCCTATGCGTGGGGTTCGAATGTAATTACCAATCCCTTGAACTTCCTGTACCAGCAATCGGACGTCATTAAATCGAACAAAATACTGACGAATGGAGCGATTACCTACGAACCTTTCAAAGGATTGCAGATCAAAACCATGGCCGGTATAGAAAGCACCGACGACCGGACAGATGCGTACACTACCACCAAGTTCGTGAACTCGAAAGGCAGTGCGACCATCGAAACGCAGCGGGTTACGAGCATTCTGAGTGAAAATACGATCAGCTATATCAAAGATTTTGGCAAGAACAGCTTATCGGCGGTGGCTGGATTTACCTATCAGGATTATACTTCCAATTACCTGAAAGCGAGCGGCAGCGGTTTCATCAGCGACAATCAGGAAACGCACGATATCGGCGCTGCGGCTACGCAAGGTGTGCCGGTATCGTCCTATTCCAAATGGGCATTGCTTTCCTACCTGGCGCGTGTTAATTACACCTTCAATAACAAGATCCTCGCCACAGCCAGCTTCCGTGCGGACGGCTCGTCGCGGTATAGCGAAGGGCAGAAATGGGGCTTTTTTCCATCCGGTGCATTAGCGTGGCGTTTGTCTGAGGAAGAATTTATCAAAAATATCCCATTCATTTCCGACCTGAAACTGAGAGCCGGGTATGGGGAAACGGGTAACACGTCCATTCAGCCCTACTACACATTGAACCAGCTGAACTCGGGACAAGTTGTGTTTGGCGATGCATTCATGACTTCCTATGCACCTGGTACACGCCTCGCAGGCTCGCTGAAATGGGAAACCACGGCTCAAACCGACTTCGGTATCGACCTCGGGCTTTG
Source organism: Dyadobacter jiangsuensis (assembly GCF_003014695.1). Lineage (GTDB taxonomy): Bacteria > Bacteroidota > Bacteroidia > Cytophagales > Spirosomataceae > Dyadobacter > Dyadobacter jiangsuensis. The sequence continues at coordinate 193,847 of NZ_PYAS01000012.1, forward strand.
GAATAACCGCGTCAATGTCACGGCTGATTATTACATCAAAAATACCCGGGATCTCCTGAATAATGTGGCTCTGCCGTCCTCACTGGGCTACACATTTACCATTCAGAATATCGGAAAAATTCAAAACAAGGGTTTCGAATTCGGTATCAATGCCGCCGTGTTGGAAGGGGCATTCAAATGGAATGTGTCGACCAATTTGTCGATCAATAAGAACAAAGTCGTGAAGCTGTATGGTGGCAACGACATTCTGGGGCAGACAATCGGTGCTGCGGTGAACGACAACGTCAATATCCTCCGCGAAGGCTACCCGCTGGGTTCATTCTATGGTTATGTGGAGAAAGGCTATGACGACAAAGGTTTCATCGCCTACGAAGATTACAACAACAGCGGCAGCCGCGACGCGGGCGACAAACAGATTATCGGGAATCCCAATCCTAAGTTTACCTATGGCCTGAACTCGAATATGTCGTTCAAAAACTTCGAACTGACATTCTTTATCCAGGGCTCGCAAGGCAATGACATTTTCAACCTCAGCGCGCAAGGGCAGGGCTACGACTACGGCCAGGCGCTGAATATGCCGCGGGAAGTGTATCTCGACCATTGGACTCCGCAAAATACCAATGCGAAATACCCGGTTATCAAAACCTCTTCACAGGCGCAAATGTCAAACCGATTTGTAGAGGATGGTTCTTACCTACGGTTTAAGAACATCCAGCTGAGCTACAATCTGCCGGTTGCCAAGCTGCATATCAAATGGATGAAATACGGCCAGGTGTATGTGAGCGGGCAGAACCTGATCACTTTTACCAAATACTCGTGGTATGACCCCGAAGTGAACTCTTATGGAGGCAGCAATTCTATCGTGCAGGGCGTGGATCACTACGTTTATCCCGTAGCCAAAACCACCACAGTGGGGCTCAGAATTGGGTTTTAAGGTCAGTTTAATCACCGGTTAAAGAGAAATCATCATTATGAAAAAGATATTCACGAGTTTGTTTTTCGCGGCGGTTTGCATGGGTTGTTCCGATATTCTGGAAGAGAAACCCAAGTCGCTGGCCTCCGAAAATTTTTATAATACCGCAGCGGAAGCCAAAGCGGCTGTCAATGCGATCTACGGCCCGATGCGTACGGACCCGGCGCTTTCTACCAACTACCCTGCGCAGCTGGAAGGGCTTGCGGACTACGGTAATTCAAGAGGTACGCAAACGCCAGTGAGCTTGTATCAGGGCCTTGATAATACGAACATTAACCGCGTAGCGACGATTTGGGACAACTTTTACCAATCCATCCGGAATGCGAACCTGGTTATCGCGAATGTGCCGAAGGGAACGAGCATGACTGATGCCGAGAAGGCTTCATTTGTAGCGGAGGCGAAATACATGCGGGCGCTGATCTACTTCGCGCTCGTGCGCAACTGGGCGGGCGTGCCCCTGCGTACGGAGGAGAACATGACGGTAGCCGACATCCCGCGGTCGAGCATCGAGGACGTTTACAAGCTCATTGTTGCCGATGCATTGGCGGCCGAAGCCGGGCTTCCCGACAACCCTTCGGAAATAGGACGTCCTACCAAATGGGCTGCGAAAACCATGCTGTCGGAGGTGTATCTGTACCTCGAAAAATGGGAAGATTCGCGTGCGAAGGCCAAAGAGGTGATCGATTCCAAGAAGTATTCATTGGTAGCCGTGAGCGTTTCGGAGGATTTTCAGAAGATCTACGGCCCGGAGGTAGTGAATACGAGCGAGGAGATTTTCTATTTTAAATATTCGCGTCAGCAAGGCTTTGGCCTCGTAAGTTACGCGCATCGCAAAATCGGGCAATACAACTATTACGGTCCGGGAGGTGTGTACGCGCAGTACACCGATTCGGTTTCCAATTCGGTGATTAAAAACTGGGATTTCAAGGATTTGCGCAAAAACCACATGTTTTATAATGTGGACATAGGCCTCGGCACCACGTCCCTCTTGTACCGTAAATACCGCGATCCGCTCGCCACCGGCGGCGCAGGTAACGACTACCCCTGGTACCGCTATGCCGACCTGCTTCTTTTCCACGCAGAAGCGGATGCCCGTGCGAACGGCAAGCCTACTGCCGACGGCCTCGAAAGTCTCAACAAAGTGCATCGCCGCGCCTACGGAAAACCTGCCGAAGCAGCTTCGGCGGTCGATTTCAAGCTCGCCGATTTTGCCACATTGCAAACCTACATCGACAAGGTGGTGCAGGAGCGGGGCTACGAAACCATGTACGAAGGCAAGCGCTGGAACGACCTGAAACGGTTAGGAATAGCCAAGCAGCGCATTTTAGAAGTAAAAAACATTGTCGTCGCCGAAAAGCACATGCTGTGGCCGATCCCGAATTCCGAGATTTTGTACAACAAGGCCATTACAGCCAAGGACCAGAATCCGGGTTATTAAGCATTTTTAATCATTTCAAAAACAATGAGAAAAAAGATAGCAATAGCACAGTTCGCTTGTCTGTTTGCATTCCTATTGTCGGGATTTCGATTCCATATGGAACCGGCAGCAGCAGCTTCGTTACAGGCGGATGTCTGCGTTTACGGGGCGACAGCGGCCGGGGTAATCGCGGCCTACACGGCTAAGAAAATGGGTAAGACCGTCGTGCTCATTGAGCCCGGCGGGCACCTGGGCGGGATGACCTCCGGCGGTCTTGGATATACCGATATTGGCAACAAATATGCCATTACCGGTCTTTCCCGGGATTTTTACCGCCGTATTGGAAAGCATTACGGCAAATTTGAGCAATGGACATTCGAGCCGAGTGTGGCGAAGAAGTATTTGCAGCAATATCTGGATGAGGCGGGGATCAAGGTTATTTACCAAAACCGGGTCATCAGCGCCAGCAAATCAGGTGCGGAGATCAAGTCCATTGTGTTGGAAAACAGCCTTAAACCGGACGCGAAAACCAACCAGACCATTGCTGCGAAGGTATATCTCGACTGTACGTACGAAGGCGACCTGATGGCCAAAGCCGGCGTGAAATATGCTGTCGGCCGCGAAGCGAACAGCGATTATAACGAGACGATCGACGGTGTGCAGCTGATGAAAGGGCATCAGCTGCCGGACGGAATCGATCCTTATAAAATCGAAGGAAAGCCCGAAAGCGGTTTGCTGTGGGGTGTATCCCCTGCCAAACTGGAACCAAACGGCACGGGTGATAAAAAGGTGCAAGCCTACAACTACCGCATTTGCCTCACTTCCGACCCGACCAACATGGTGCCCATTACCAAGCCGGAAGGTTATGATCCGACGCATTTCGAGCTACTCGCACGTCTGATCGCGAAACAGCCGGAACGGAAAGCGTTGAACGACTACTTCATTTGGAGTAAAATGCCGAACAGCAAAACGGATATCAATAACCGCAACGGCTTCTCAACCGACATGATCGGGATGAACCACGATTACCCCGATGCTGATTACAAAAAGCGTGCGGAAATCATCAAAGCGCATGAAACTTATACGAAAGGGCTGCTCTATTTCTTCGGGCACGACCCGCGCGTACCTGCGGAACTGCGTGAGGCGATGCTGAAATGGGGGTATCCCAAAGATGAATACGTGGAAACCGGTAACTGGTCGCCGCAGCTGTACGTTCGTGAAGCGCGCCGGATGATTGGCAGCTATGTCATGACCCAGGCGAATTGCGAGGGGAAAGAAGTAGTGAAAGACGGCGTAGGAATGGCGGCCTACACGATGGATTCGCATAATATCCAGCGCATTGTGATCAATGGCATGGCCAAAAACGAAGGGAATGTCGAGATCGGTGGCTTTGGGCCTTACCCGATCGCTTACGGCTCACTGGTGCCGAAGGAGAAGGAATGTACCAACTTGCTGGTGCCGGTGTGCCTTTCTGCAACGCACATCGCCTATGGTTCTATCCGCATGGAACCGGTGTTTATGGTACTCGCGCAGTCGTCGGCCATTGCAGCCGTGATGGCGATCGATTCGAAGAAGAGCGTGCAGCAGATCGACATTGCCAAATTGCAGGCAAAGTTGAAAGCGGACCCGCTCGTGAATGGCAAAACGCCTGAAATACTGGTAGATAATGAGGATAGCAAGAATGTGTCCGTCAAAGGAAACTGGCAGCAGATTAAGAAAGGAGGTTACGGTCCGTCGTTCCTTTCCACTTCCGAAAGCGATAAAAATGGAGGCTCGGTGACTTTTACGCCTGAAATAGCGGCTCCGGGCAATTACCAGATCTACGCCTATTTTCCCAAAGTGGCCAAACCGGCGTCGGAAATCAAACTGTCGGTCAAAGCAGGAGGCGAAACCAAAAACATTTCCGTGCTCGAAAAAGACATCGTCGTAGAAGGTCAGACCTCCGGCGAATGGTACCACGTAGGCAAATTCAATCTGCCCAAAGGCAATGCGTCCTCCGTCAACATTTCGTCAGAAGGCGCCTCGGGCGCGGTGGCGGCCGACGCGGTGCTTTTTGTGCCGGTCGCGGAGCGGTGAGCGATTGCTGACGGCCGACCGCCGACCGCCGATTTTTTGCACAATATCTGTATAGCTGGCATTCGACTCAGCAATCAAGCATTCGGCCGTCGGCGGTCAGCGGTCGGCGGTCAATATTTCAAAACCACAACTCAGAACATTAATGAAAAAAATACTTTTAATAGCCGCATTCCTCATAACACAAATTGCGTCGCCGTCTGCATTCGCGCAGTCGTACGAAGCCGACGTGATCGTTTACGGTGGTACCTGCGCGGCGGTCACGGCGGCGGTGCAGGTGATCAAATCGGGTAAAACGGTACTCGTTGTTTCGCCTGACACGCATTTGGGCGGGCTTTCCTCGGGAGGGCTCGGCTTCACTGACACCGGTAACAAATCGGTGATCGGCGGCCTTGCGCGGGAGTTTTACCATCGCGTTTATCAGCATTACGATACGCCCGGAGGCTGGCATTGGCAGAAAAAGGAAGAGTACGGCAACAAAGGCCAGGGCACGGTAGCCATGGACGGTGCGGAGCGCACGATGTGGATCTTCGAACCGCACGTGGCGGAGCAGGTTTTTGAGGATTTTGTGAAGGAAAACAATATCAAAATCTACCGCAACGAATGGCTCGACCGGGGCAAAGGCGGTGTGCAGAAAAGCAAAGGCCGGATTGCCTCTTTCAAAACGCTAAGCGGCAAGACATTCAAAGGCAAAATGTTCATCGACGCCACTTACGAAGGCGATCTCATGGCTGCTGCGGGTGTAAAGTACCACGTGGGACGTGAGGCGAATAGTGTTTACAATGAGGAGTGGAATGGTATCCAGGCCGGCGTGTTCCAGCACAGGCATTATTTCGCGAAGAATATCAGCCCTTATAAGGTAGAAGGCGATCCCAAAAGCGGCCTGCTGCCTTACGTTACGGCAGAGAAAATCCGTAAGAATGGCGAAGGAGATCACAAAATCCAGGCCTATTGCTTCCGTATGTGCCTTTCCTCGCATCCTGACAACCGTATTCCATTTGCCAAACCCGAAGGTTACGACCCCGGCAAATATGAGCTCCTCGCACGTGTGTACAAGGCAGGCTGGACCGAAACATTCGACAAATACGACCCAATTCCCAACCGCAAGACGGATACCAATAACCACGGGCCGTTCAGCACGGATTTCATCGGCCAGAACTACGATTATCCCGACGCTTCGTATGAGCGCCGCAAGCAGATTATCAAAGAACACGAGGTGTACCAGAAAGGCCTGATGTATTTCCTGGCGAACGACCCGGCCGTGCCGGCCGACGTGCGCGCCAAAGTGAGTGAATGGGGCTTGCCGAAGGACGAGTTCAAAGACAATGGCGGCTGGCCGCACCAGATTTACGTCCGCGAAGCGCGGCGTATGCTGGGGAAAAGTGTGATGACCGAGAATGAGACGCTGGGCAAAAAAGCCGTGGAGCAATCTGTGGGCATGGGCTCATACTCGCTCGACGCGCATAATGCGCAGCGCTATGTGAAGGAGGATGGTTTTGTGCAAAACGAGGGTGATATCGGCGTGCATCCCAAAACGCCTTACAGCATTTCCTATGGCTCCATTGTTCCCAAGAAAGCGGAATGTGAAAACCTGCTGGTGCCGGTGTGTGTGTCGGCGTCGCATATTGCTTATGGGTCGATTCGTATGGAGCCGGTGTTCATGATCCTCGGCCAGAGCGCGGCTACGGCTGCGGTGCAGGCGATCGACGGTAAAGTGGCCGTGCAGGACATTGATTATACCAAATTGAAAGAGCAGCTTTTGAAGGACAAGCAGAAACTTGAACTGTAAGCACTTGCCTGATATGAAACTTACAGCGGGTGTTGATTTTCCAAAACAAAACTTTCTCTTTAAATTTTATTAATTTACCAACGAATAGCCGGGCTTATGTCCGGCTATTTGCATAATATTGCAAGTTATTCCGATGAAACCCATACAAACTCAAATGTCATCCGTCCCAGCAACGCGCTCAGACGCTTCCTACCTTTTCAGTGCTCCCGTAATTGTCGCTGCCCTTGGTTACTTTGTAGATATCTATGATTTGCTCCTTTTCGGCATCGTGCGCCTGCCCAGTCTGGCTGCATTAGGGCTTTCCGAAGCGGATATTTCCGTTACCGGCGCCAGCATTCTGAACTGGCAAATGACCGGGCTGCTTATCGGCGGGATATTGTGGGGTGTGCTGGGAGATAAGAAAGGGCGCCTTTCCGTATTGTTCGGGTCGATTATTACTTATTCCCTTGCCAATATTGCCTGCGGCTTTGTGCAGGACGTGACGGTGTATAAACTGCTCCGTTTCATTGCTGGCATCGGTCTGGCGGGCGAGCTGGGCGCGGGCATCACGCTCGTTTCCGAAATCCTCCCCAAGCACCTCCGCGCTATCGGGACTTCGCTGGTGGCCGGCATTGGTTTGCTGGGCGCCGTGGTAGCCTATTTCACGGTAGAGTTCTTCGACTGGCGCTATGCCTATTTCATCGGCGGCGGGTTGGGTATTTCGCTGCTTCTGCTTCGGATCGGTGTTTTCGAGTCGGGTATTTTTAAGGATCTGAAAGAAAAAGAGCATATCGAGAAAGGTAACTTTTTTGCATTGTTTACCAATAAAGACAGGCTTGGAAGATACCTGCGGTGCATTGGCATCGGGCTGCCGACCTGGTTTGTGATCGGTATCCTGGCTACATTCAGTAATGAATTCGGCAAGGCACTGGGCATTGCCGAACCTATCAAGCCGGGGCTTTCCATTATGTGGTGCTATGTTGGCTTGTCGGTAGGCGACCTTTGCAGCGGGTTCATCAGCCACTGGCTTGAATCGCGCAAGAAAGCGGTTTTTTACCTCATGCTTTTTACATTGGTATTCAGCCTGGTTTACCTTTTTGCGGGTATCAAATCGGTTTCGCTTTTCTATACGATCGCTACTTTGCTGGGCTTCGGAATTGGTTACTGGGCTATGTTCGTGACCATCGGGGCGGAGCAGTTCGGCACCAACCTGCGCGCTACGGCGGCCACCACCGTCCCCAATATGGTACGCGGCACAGTAGTGGGAATGACTACATTATTTGCTATTTTTAAAGATTCTTTCACCGTTATTCAGGCTGGTGCGCTCGTGGGGCTGATCTGTTTTGCAATAGGTATCTTCTGCATTCTCACCATCCCCGAAACGCACGGTCGCGATCTCGACTTTCTCGAAGAATGACGATTTGGTCGGTGTGGCCAGGTGTGGTCAAGGGTAGTCATGAATAGTCAGGTGTGGTCATGACATAGTCAAGTGTGGTCAGGAATAGTCAGTCAGAAAGAGAGAGAGAAGAATGCTATAATTTCAATAAATGACAACTCGTGACAACAAATGACAATCCCTGACAATGAATGACAACTTCCTGACAATGAATGCCAACAGGTGACAATTCCTGGCAAAAAGTAACAATACAAGTAACGACGTTCAAACAAAATAGAAACGAAAATGGAAAGACGCGTAGCGCTTAAAAGCATGGCTGTGGCCATGGGCGCCATGGCGGGTTTGCCTTCCTGGGCATCCGGTTGGAACAAGAGTGCAGTGGCGAAGAGCGGGTTGCTTTCGGCAGACCAATCCAAAAACCTTACGATGATCGTCGAAACCATTATCCCTAAAACCGATACGCCGGGAGCGGGAGAACTTGGAGTAGGGGATTTTGTACAGAAAATGGTGAAGGACTGTTACGATTCCAAAGCCCAGGCCAGCCTGGCAAGCGGCGTTTCTAACATCGATGAGCAAAGCATTCAGCGCTTCGGGAAATCGTTTGTGGATGCCAGCAAAGAGCAGCGCCTGCAAATCCTGTCGGACATCGAAAAAAGCACCGACGCGGGACAGAAAGGCTTTTTCAGCATGGTCAAAAGCCTCACGATCCAGGGCTACATGACGTCCGAATACGTGATGACCAACATTACCCATTACGAAATGATCCCCGCCCGTTACCATGGGTGTGTACCTGTTGTTAAAGGATGAAAGGGATGAAAGGGAGGATGGAGGAAAGGGACTAAATCAGGTCATTGAGTCATTAGGTCATTGATTGTTCTTCCTCCCTTTCCTCCTTCCTCCCCTTCCTCCTTTCTCCCTATTTCCATTAAACCGAACTATGGCAAATTTCAATATTGATAGTAAAAAAGCGCGCACCTATGATGCCATTGTGATTGGCTCGGGGATCAGCGGCGGATGGTCGGCGAAGGAGCTGACCGAAAAAGGATTGAAAACGCTCGTGCTCGAACGCGGGCGTGATGTGCAGCATATTAAGGATTACCCTACCACGAATATGATGCCGTGGGAATTTGAGCACCGCGAAAGGCTTCCGAAGGAGATCGCAGACGCCAACCCGATTGCGGCACGCTGCTATAACTTCAAGGAATCGTCGATGCACTTTTTCGCGAAGGATAATGAGCATCCCTACATTCAGGAGAAGCCTTTCGACTGGCTGAGAGGGTATCAGGTAGGCGGGAAGTCGCTGCTTTGGGCACGGCAAACGCAGCGCTGGAGCAAATACGATTTCGAAGGTCCGGCACGGGATAAATTTGCTGTGGAATGGCCGATCGGTTATGACGATCTGGCACCGTGGTACAGCCACGTGGAGAAATTCGCAGGGATTACCGGTAACAAGGACGGCATCGATGCATTGCCCGATGGCGAGTTCCTGCCCCCGCACGATCTGAACTGCGTGGAAAAGTATTTCAAAGAGCAGGTTTCCAAACAATATAAAGACCGCCACATTATTATTGGCCGTGCAGCCCATATTACAGAGCCGCAGCAAATCCACCTCGATCAGGGCCGTGCGAAATGCCAGCATCGTGTGATGTGCGAGCGCGGCTGTCCGTTCGGAGGATATTTCAGCAGCAATGCATCTACTATTCCCTGGGCGGCGAAAACGGGCAATATGACACTTCGCCCGCATTCGGTCGTGCATTCGATCATTTACGACGACAAGACGCAAAAAGCTTCGGGTGTGCGCGTGATCGACGCGAACACGAAGCAGATGATCGAGTTTTATGCCAATATCATTTTCCTGAATGCAGCCGCGCTGAACTCCAACCTGGTATTGCTGAACTCGGTATCCAGCCGCTTTCCCAACGGATTGGGCAATGACAACGGCTTGCTGGGCAAATACGTCGCATTCCACAATTACCGCGCAACAGTATCTGGCGACTACGAAGGGTTCCTCGATTCGACAACCGACGGGCGTCGTCCTAACAGCGGTTATATTCCGCGTTTCCGCAACGTTTACAAGCAGGAAACCGACTTCCTGCGCGGATATGCGGCCGGTTTCGGAGCAAACCGCAATACCTACAACGACCGTAACGGCCTGGGCGAATCGCTGAAAGCAGGGTTGCACGAAACCAAATACGGCAACTGGAGTGTAGGCTCGCACATGATGGGCGAAACCATTCCAAAGGAGAGTAATTACGTAGCGCTCGACAAGGTTGAAAAGGACCCGTTTGGAATGCCTAAAATGAGAATCTCGGTCGATTACGACGACAATGACGAGAAGATGATCAAGGATTACATGGAGCAGGTGAGCGAAATGTTTACCAAAGCGGGCTTCACCAATGTGAGAACGCACGATAACCACCGCAATCCGGGCAACGACATTCACGAAATGGGTGGTGTGCGCATGGGTAAGGATCCTAAAACCTCGCTGCTGAACAAGTGGAACCAGCTGCACCATTGCAAAAACGTATTCGTGACCGACGGTGCCTGCATGACTTCTACCGCGACACAAAACCCTTCGCTTACGTATATGGCACTCTCGGCACGCGCGGCCGACTATGCCGTAAAACAGATGAAGGCGAAGAATTTGTAACCCGAAATAACTAGTTTTTGATAAAGGCCGCTATTCGCAAGGATAGCGGTTTTTTTATTATCCGGTCAGTCTGGGTTAAGATATGATTAAAAAAAGTTTTAGTTTTTTTTAATCAAGGGTAAGGGATTTTAAATGCAAGAAAGTCTTTTAATTATTACATACGAACAGATATTCGATGCACGATCCTTTGCTTAACCCGGAAACGAAGCGCCCTGGGCCATTTGTGTCTCCCGCACACGAAGGCAAGGCCCCCGTAAGTGAGATTGATTCTGCTACTTTCCTCAAATCGGCTTTCGAGCAAAATCCGGGGAAGGGTCTGGAATTGCTGTTTAAAAGATATTACAACCCGCTTTGCAGCCATGCGGTGCGGTTTGTGTATTCGAAGCAGATCGCCGAGGACCTGGTGAGCGAGGTATTCTTCCAGTTTTACCGTACGAAGGCTTACGAGAACATCACGACGTCGTACACCAGCTACCTGTTCCGTTCGGTGCGTAACGAATGCTATACGTATATGCGTAGAGAGTTTGGCAAGACCGATTCCCTCGAAATGAACGAGGAGCATTCCATTTCCACGTATCATCAGCAGCCTGACGCTGAAATCCATTACAATAACCTGTTTCTCAAAGTGAACGAGGTGATCGCCCGGCTGCCGATGCAATGCCAGAAGGTGTTTTTGCTGAGTCGTTTCGAGAACAAAAAATACCACGAGATAGCCGATGAACTGCATATCTCGCCTAAAACCGTAGAAGTACACATCTCCAAGGCATTGAAACACCTCCGCTCCGCCCTTCACGGAGAATGGATGATCTCCCTTTGCCTGACCATTTTAAGTATCCTCTGAAATCCGGCCGAGAAGTCGGCTCGGAAGGCCCATCCGGAGGGGCCTCGTCAACGTTGTAAACCGAACAAAAATGGAAAAAACTATATCAAAATATACGCTTTTCGAGTACCTGAGCGGGCGCGCCAATCCGCTCGAGAGGCAACTCGTGGAAGAATGGATCGTGCGGAAAGAGAACGCGGAGACATTCCACCGATGGCTGCTGGAATATGAAACCCAGTCGCCCCAGTTCATTCCGGATCAGGATATCGCGCTTGAAAATCTGCTGCTTCGACTGAACTCGACGCTGGAAGAAGAGGGAGAATGGAGGAAGGAAGAAGGGGAGGACGAAGATGGGGCTCCTTCCTGGTTTGCCAGGCGTAGCAACCGGTTCTGGATGGCGGCGGCTTCGGTAACATTGCTGGTGAGCTGTGGCTGGTGGTTTCGCGAGCCGCTGCAATACAAATCGTACCAGACTGCCTACGGCCAGACTACCGACGTGTACCTCGAAGACGGAAGCCGCGTAGCATTGAATTCGAACTCCAAGCTGAAAGTGCCGAGACTGGGTTTCTGGGGCGATGTGCGTGAAGTGGCGCTGGAAGGCGAAGCCGAGTTTTCGGTAAGCCACACGATTGATCACAAGCGCTTTGTGGTGAAAACATCCGAGAAATTCCAGGTGGAAGTACTCGGGACGACATTCTCCGTATTTGCCCGGCCGAGGGGTACGAAGGTAGCATTGAAATCCGGCAGCGTGCGCATCGACTACTCCCAGAACAACCGGCGCAGGGAGGTTATGATGGAACCTGGCGACCTCGCTTTTCTCGATCAGGAAGGTGCGGTGCAGCTCGAAAGAAAGCAGGATGTCAAAACATTTGCTCCCTGGACTGAACAGCGTTACGTGTTCAACGGGACGCCTGTAAAAGAAATACTCGCGATGATCGAGGAGAATTTTGGACAGAAAGTAAGCCTCTCCGATTCCAATATCGCCCAACGCTCGATAACCGGCAATTTCAAGACCAAAAACGCGGAAGAACTTTTGAAAACGATTTCGGAAGTGCTTGATCTACGGGTCGAGCAGAACGGCGCAAGCATCCTTTTAACGAACAATTAATTATTCCAAACCACTTGATTATGAATCTAACGCTATCAGCCAAGCAATGGGTGGCGATCGGGATTGTGTTGATGACGCAATCCTCCCGGATCGTGCATTCACAGGTCATTGCCTTTGCGTCGATGCCGGCCAAGCAGCATACTTCGCTCGGTCAGGAAATGAAGCTTAAAAATGTTTTGCTCGATCTTCAGAGACATTACGGAGTAGAAATCATTTTCGAAGACCGACTGGTAGGCTCTGTGAACGTAGCTTCCAGTAACCTGGATTTCAACCAGCCCATTGAGAAAAACCTGGATATGCTGCTGCGGCAGAACGGTTTGAAATATAAAAAGACCAGAAAGAACACATTTGTTATAACCGAAGGCAAGGCAAAGGAAGCGATGCCGGTGAGGGAAAGCAAGGACGAGGCGATGGCACTGCCGGAGGGGCAGATGACCCAGGAAAACCTGACCACACCGGCACAGGTAACCCAGGTCGCCGTTGACAGGACTATTAAAGGGACGGTTTCGGACGAAAAAGGAGCCACGCTGCCGGGTGTGAGCGTCGTATTGAAAGGTACCCAGCGCGGAACTTCCACAGGTGCAGCGGGTGATTTCAGCCTGGAAATTCCGGATGGAGGGCAGCCGGTGCTTGTGTTCAGTTTTGTAGGCTACAAATCGCAGGAGGTGACGGTGGGAAACCAATCGACATTTACAGTGAAGATGGCCCCCGACGAGAATGCACTCGACGAAGTTGTGGTGGTGGGTTATGGTACTGTTAAAAAATCCGACCTTACCGGGGCCGTCGGTACCCTTAAAGCGGAAGTTTTGCAGGAGCGCCCGGCTTCGTCATTGAACCAGGGACTTTCGGGCCGCATTACCGGGGTAAACGTGTCGTCTAACTCCGGTCGCCCGGGTGGTCGCGCCAACATACGCATACGAGGGGCCAGCTCGGTCAGCGTTTCCAATGACCCATTGTATGTGATTGACGGGGTAATCCTGAATGCCGTGGGGTTGCAAAACGGTAGTACGCCTATCGACTACCTGAACCCGAACGATATTGCTTCCATCGAGGTGTTGAAAGATGCGTCGTCGACTGCGATTTATGGTGCCCGTGGTGCTAACGGGGTTATTCTCGTGACGACCAAAAGAGGTGTTGCCGGTGGAGGAAGGGTAACTTACGATACAGATTTTAGCATCGGTGTTGCTCCTAAAAAGCTCGATGTACTCAATTCAAAGGAGTTCCTGGCAGTGGAGGAAACTATTTATGCCAATGCTGCGAAATATGACCCGGTTGGCTGGGCAACAGGTACAAAATACACCGATCCCAAGCTGAAACGTACGAACCCACGTCTGTTCGATTCGAGCGGTAACCCGTTGTACGACACCGACTGGCAGGATGTGATGTTCCAGAAAGCCTTTACCCAAAACCATCAGCTGGGTTTCACCGGGGGTAACGAAAAAGGAACTTACGGCGCATTTCTCAACTACCGAAACGAAAATGGTATCGTGAAGGAGTCGTGGCAGAAGCGTTTCGCAGGACGTTTTGTTTTTGATACACAAATTAAGCCCTGGTTGAAAGTGGGAGGTACACTCGGCTATACCGATCAGAACGAGAAGCAGATCGACCAGCTTGGTGGCGGCGGTATTACCGCCATGCGCCAGGTACTTGAAGCACTTCCTATTATTCCCGTGAAATACGACAATGGAGCTTGGGCCAGTAACCGCGACTACCCAGGTATGGAAGGTGGTGATAACCCGTTGCGTGTTGCTGCTGAACGTCTTTTTTACCTTCGCACACAAACCATGCTGGGAAATATGTATGCCAGCATTAATCTCGCCAAAGGCCTCGAATTTCGAACGACTATCGGTACGAACGTGATCAACCAGCGCCGCGATTATTTTGCAGCGAAAGGATTACAATACATTTCAGCCAACGGCGAAGCCAGCGTGATCAACAGCCGGTTCAATTCCTGGCAGTTTGAGAACTACCTGACCTATAACAAGGATTTTGCAAGGATCCATTCGATCAATGCGATGCTGGGTTTGTCGTGGCAGCACGTAGACCGTTTCGACAATACCGCGGTTACTCAGGGTTTCGACGATACCTATTTCCAGTTCTACAACCTGGGTGCAGGTGCAAGCCCTCAAGCACCTTCATCAGAGGGGACGGCTTATGGGCTTAATTCATACTTTGCACGTCTGAATTACAGTTTGTTGAACAAGTATTTGGTGACATTCACCGGCCGTCTCGATGGTTCTTCGAAATTCGGGGAGGCCAACCGGTATGCGTTCTTTCCATCGGCTGCGGTAGCATGGCGTGTGACGGAAGAGGAGTTCATGAAGAGCATTCCTTCTATCTCAAACCTGAAAATTCGCGCGAGCTATGGTGCAACGGGTAACTCCGAAATTCCAGCTTATCGTGCATTGGCGGGCATGGCGAACAACGTTTCGGGTGTGATCGATTATAGCGTAATATTCAATGGCAGCCGGAACATCGGTACCGGTATCTCGAGGATGTCGAATGCGAACCTGCAATGGGAAAAAACACAGCAAATCGACTTCGGCATTGAACTGGGCCTGCTTTCCAACAGGTTAAGCTTCGAGCTCGATCTGTACCGCAGAAAGGTGAACGATATGCTCCTGGACGCGCCGCTTCCGCTCAGCAGTGGTTATAGCAGCATTTTTACCAACGTCGGAAGCATGGAGAATAAGGGGGTTGAGTTTGCAGTAAACTCCACCAATATTCGTACCGACAATTTCTCGTGGAGCACGACATTCAACATTTCCGTCAATAAGAACAAGGTATTGGCACTTTCGGGAGGTAGCGATATCTTCTCGGGTGCAACAGTGATCCGCGTAGGCGAACCGGTGGGATCGTTTTTTGGAAGACAACATCTGGGAACCTGGTCGACTGCCGAAGCGGAGGAAGCCAAAAAGTATAATATGTTGCCGGGCGACGTAAAGTATGCTGACCTGAACAAGGATGGAATTATCAATGATAACGACCGCACCATTATCGGCAAAGGTATTCCTGACGGTTTCGGAACGTTCCTGAACACATTTAATTACAAAAACTGGTCGTTAACGGTAGATTTGCAATACATGTACGGTAACGACGTCCTCGACAGAAGTATCCACTCCGCAGAAGACAGGCAAGGTATTGCGAACAGCTACAAAACGGTGTTGAATGCCTGGACAGAGTCGAACCAGAATACGGCTATCGCGCAAATACGCCCTATTAATGCTTATTATACAACCAACAACGACAGCCACAAAGTAACGGACGCTTCATTTATCCGGGGTCGTAACCTGTTGCTCGCCTACAACTTCCCTGCCGATGTTGTTTCCAAGCTCAAGCTGGACAGGCTGAGAGCTTATGCCTCCGTGCAAAACTTCTTCGTGGCTACCAAATACCGTGGCTACGATCCTGAAGTTTCTAATTCCGGCTCGCCGTTTGACCAGGGCTTCGGTTTGTACGACTACCCTAAGCCAAGAGTATTTATGCTGGGCTTGAACATCGGTTTGTAACAATATTGACTCTTATCCGAAAGTAATAATGACTACCATATCAAAAAAAATAGGCTTGCTCGCTATGTTGAGCATTTTCGGAGCGACAGGTTGTTCGGACTTCCTGGATGAATCCGATCCAAGTAATTTTACTGTCGAAAACTATTTTACCAAGCCTGAGCACGCTCGCAGCTCGGTGAATGCGATCTATGCCAATCTACGTGTGCCCATGGGCAGTGGTTTCGGTGGCGGGACATGGATGATGACTGAGTTTGCGACCGGTCTGGCGGCCACCGATCTCGGCCAGGCTGTGAATAGCTACTTCGTGAAAGACCTCCGGAATACTTCCGATAATGGCTACGGACAATCGTACTGGCAGTTCTATTACAAAGGAATCGCGAATGCGAACTTGTCTATTGCCAAGATTCCGGGCATTTCGATGGACGCGGCCGAAGCCAAGAGGCTGATGGGCGAAGCCTACTTCCTGCGGGCATTCTATTACTTCAATCTGGTGCAGATGTTCGGTAATATTCCGCTTATCCTCGATCCCGTCGATTTGCAATCGGAACAACTGAAACCGTCCGCGGCTACACCTGAGGAAGTTTACAACCGTGTTGTCGAGGATCTGAAAGCGGCGGAAGCTGCTGGCTTGCCAATGACCGATGTTTCGGGTAAGGTCAGTACCGGAGCTGTGAAATCACTGCTGGCAAAGGTTTACCTCACGATGGCCGGTTATCCGCTGCAAAAAGGTGCTGCATATTATGATTTGGCGGCCAAAAAAGCCGAGGAAGTGATCGACTCCAAACAATTCAAACTCTTTGCCTCTTATGACGACCTGCATAATCCTGCGAAGAAGAATGTGGAGGAGAATATTTTCATGATTCAATTCAAAACGCAGATATTGCCTTCCAACTGGCAGGTTTCGATTATCCCTTACAACAAGAATATCTCTGCCTATTCCGATGAGACAGGCGGAATTTATTCGACGGGTGATTTTGTGAAGTCTTATGAGGCCGGTGACCTTCGAGCGAAAGAGAAACAATTCTTCTTCACCAAGTTTACCAATGAAAGCGACCGCACCAAGGAGGTCGATCTGGGAGGCTATTTTATTTACAAACACTTTGATAACGTAGCGCAAACCAGCAGCGCCAATAGCGATCTGAACTGGTCGGTAATCCGTTACGCAGATGTGCTGCTAATGTACGCCGAAGCTTCCAATGAGGTAGGAGGGCCATCGGCGAAAGCCTACGAAGCAGTGAATGCGATTCGTACACGGGCGCAGCTGCCTGCGCTCACGGGGCTTACCAAGGATACTTTCCGCGAGGCTGTATGGGCAGAACGCTGGCATGAATTGTGCTTCGAGAACATTACCTGGTTCGATATGGCACGTTTGCGGAAGGCATATAACGTGACCACTAAAAAATTCGAGAATTACGTCGGCCACAAATTCTCCTATGGCCCAACTTTGACCGAGCGCGAATTGCTTTTCCCGATCCCGACGGCCGAAGTGCGTAACAACACGAATCTGGACCAGAACAAAGGATATTAGCAGAACAGGTTAACCATTAAACTCAGTTTAATAGTAGATAGTAGTTAGAAAGCCGCTGGAAAATCCAGCGGCTTTTTTTGCGTCATACGGATTCAGATTACCGGATCGATTTCAAATGCTTCCCCGCAATATCTTCCCAGCGATAAAGGTGAAATGTCTTGTCATCGCTCATCGCTACGAACAGGCCATTTTTGAATTGTGCATTGAGAGGGACCGAAACGAGATCGGAGCCGTCGCTGTGGCTTGCTTTGACGGCGACTTTTCTTAAAAGCGGGTGGGAATGAGGTTTGCCGGATGTGCCTTCTCTCGGGAAGATCTGGAAACTGTTGGCCCCCTGGTCGGATACGAGAATATAACCGGTGGTATCGGTGAGCTGGTAAATGGAAATTCCCTCATGGTCTTCGGTGAAGCCATTGGTCGCAAACAAGGCCAGTTCTTGATCCCCTTTTTCGGGATCGGCGTAGTATTTGCGGACGCCCTTGCCTTCATCGGAGTAGTAAACGTAGCCCAACTGATCGTCGACGGCGATGGCTTCGATCTCCTTCAAGCCGCTGTATTGGCCGAACTTGCGGACGAGCGAGGCCTTTACCTGGCCTTTGCCATTGTCTTCCAGCAGATACTGCCACAGATAAGTCCCGTCGGTAGGCCCCGATTTGCGGCCCACGATCGCATATATCCGGCCGGTTTTGTTCTTGTAGAGTGCTATACCCATCAAATCGCGCACATTCTCGCCGGTTTCTCCCACAAAAACCTCAATACCGCCGTTATCGACCGGCTTCATGTCGGGTACGCTGTAAATGCGGAGCTTGTGTGTGAAACGCTCGGTGGTGACAGCGATATCCACCGGCTTACCGGCGAGCATGAGGCCGTATTCGATGTCTACATTATCCGGACGTTTCAGGCCGGTCACGGTTTTATCGCGCTGCAATTTGCCTTGCAGGTCGAATACATACAGGCCTCCGTCCTGGTCTTTGTCGGTGCCGATGATGAGGCTTTTCGAAGGATCGGCAGGGTTGATCCATATCGCAGGATCGTCGGTATCGTGGGCGACGGTGTCGGTGATGAAAACCGGCTGGATTACCGCGCTGACGGTATCGGCCTTGGCGGAATGAATGGGGGTGTTGTTGCCGGACTGGCAGGCCACAAGCGATGCAGCCAGCCCAATGGCCGGGAGAATGAATGCTTTCACTGGTGTTAGAATAAAAAAAGCTCCCGGCGGCTTAGTGCGGGCCGGGAGCGGAATGAAGGAGAAATTACTTGGTACCAAACGCCCCGATGTAGTCGGCAGGTGCGGGCGATTTGTAGGTTACGCCATTGATCACGAGGCCAGCGGCGTACAGGCGGGTAAAGTTGGTTTTACCTTTGCCCAATGCTGGTGAGCCGGCCTGTAAGTGGAAATCCCAGGCAGTATTGAACGCAGCATTTTTGTTGTCGGTCGTCAATGGATAGTTCACGAATTTTGGATCGTTATCACCCACTTTGGCGGACACGAGGTCATTAGCACCCTTCAAAATCTCGACAGATGGCTGGAATTGCTTCACACCTTCTTCGGTAGCACCATAATACAATGTGTTGTTGATCACCGAACGGTCGTCCACCGATTTATCCACATTCTCTTTCTTGATACCGAAGCGGTCGTTGGCCAGCAGGTTATTGTAAAGGTCCGCGCGAACCCCCTTTTCGAGCCATATCGAACCTCCTTTGGTAGTAGGTCTTCTCCAACCTGCATTGATGATGGTATTGTTGTAACCCACAATGTATGCCTGCGGAGAGCGGTCGCCGCTGTTAGAAAGCTTCAACGCATTGGTATTGGGGCTGTACACTACATTGAATGCCACATCGGCCTGTACGCCGGATTTGATGTTGATCGCATCGCCGCCCGATACGCCGGTCGTGTTGAAGGTATTGTTGGCGATGATCACCTTACCGCCTTCGATGTAGAAGCCGTCTTCATTGAAGTTGCGGATGATGCTGTTGACCACTACCAGCTTGCCATTGATATTGGGATAGTAAATGACAGGCACGTGCTCGCCGGGGGCGGCTTTGTACAATTTGGCTTTAACAGAGGGTGATTCTTCGGTCGTAACTGCACCGCCGTATTCGAGAATCGTGTTGCTCAATACGAATTCTGCCGATGTAGGAGCGGCGATCAGTCCGCCCCAGAGGTTGCCGAACAGATTCCCCGAGGTCTTCCAGGCATCAGGCACGGTGAATTTTACGGGGGCAGCGGCAGTTCCCAGGCTGTACAGGTTTCCTTTCACCACCACTTCCGGCTTCACCACCGAGTCGCTGAAAAGTACCGTCACACCCTCCTCGATCGTGAGGGATTTACCTTCTGGGATTTGAAGGTGGCCCGTTACTTTGTAGGTATTGCCTTTGGTCCAGGTGCCGGAAACTTCACCCGATACCGATTCCTCGGTTGGTTTTGGGCTAACGGGCGTAGGATCGGACTTATCGTCGCTGCAACCGGTGATCAGGAATGCGGCAAGCGCGGAAAGCATGAATAGCTGTTTCATTTTAGATTGGTTCATGAGATTTAAAATTTTGATGACTGATTAAAACTTATAGCGTACGCCAAGCAGGTAGGAGCGCTGGTAACGGTCGCGGCGGATGAGCGTCTTGCCGGGCAGGTCCTGGTTCGGGATATTGATATTGGAAGCACTCGTATTTTTCATGTACACTTCCATCGGTGTGTCGAGCAGGTTGTTGGCTTTCAGGAACACGCCGAGCCCATTGCGGAATGTTTTTTCGATAGAAGCATCCATTTGAATAAAACCTTTTTGCCAGAGGTCGTTGTCGAGGAACTGGGAAACGGTATTGATGCGGTCGCCTGTGTAGCCGCCTGCCAACTGCGCGTCGATGCCGTTTTCCTGATTTTTGTAGAGTACCGAAAGGTTGGCCACATGTGCCGACTGTCCGTAAAGCGGCCGCGTTTGCTGCACATTGATGGTTTCGAGATCGCCGCTCTCGTTGCGTATGCGCCGGGATTTGGGTGTGGTAATGCGCGAATGCGTGTAGGTGTAGTTGGCCTTGACCCCGAACTGCTTCACATATTTGATATAGTCGATTTCGAGTCCGTAATTCTTTGCATTTCCGAAATTACCCGGCGAATAGTAAATGTCCTGTCCGCGGATAGCGTCGCGTTGGAGCGTGTATTCGATCGGATCTTTGATCATTTTGTAAAAAACGCCCACCATAAATTGCTCCGAAGCGCGTGGGAAGAGCTCATAACGCAAGTCGATATTGTCGGCAACGGCGCGTTTCAGATCCGGATTACCGCGTTCCTGGTATTCTTCGTTGACGATGCGATAAGGTACGATTTCGAAGAAGCCCGGGCGGTTGATCGAGCGGAAGTAAGAGGCGCGCAGGTTAATGTGGTCTTCCGGCTTGTATTTGAAGTGCAGGCTGGGAAGGAAATCGGTGTATTTCTGGTTCCCGCTCGGCCGGTCTTCACCAATTGAAAAGCGCATGGTATAGCCTTGATCGGTGTTCTCTGCGCGGACACCGCCGAGGATTTCCAGGTTCTTGGTTTCTGCTTTAAATTGTATAAAACCGGCTTTGATTTGTTCGGTCGCATCGTAGGTCAATGCGCTTCCTACCGAACCGCGGGGATTCTGAATTGTCCAGCGGATCTGGGTGTAGTCGGTGAAATCCTTTCCGTATTCGGTAAACGGATCGGCGGGCCGGAGCTGGTAGTTATTGTAAAAATTAGAGCGCGATTTGTCGCGGAACAAGCCGCCCAGTGTCCATTCCAGCTGGGTAGAGCCTATGGTTGTGTTATAAGTCAGATTGAGGTAGGCAGACAGGTCACGGTCCGAATTGTGCTCCCAGCGCCGCGAGGCATCGCCTACGGTCGTTTTCTTTTCCTGGAAATTCTGCCGGATGCCCGTCAGCGGCACAGTCATGTTATCGGGAACCTCGTTGGTGGCTTTGGAATACACGGCCGACCATTGTAATGCCAGCGCATCGAGCAACTGGTGCTTGCCTTGCAATGTGCTGTTGAATATCTGCTGTTTGGTCAGTCGCGAGCGGGTAGAATAGCTGAGGGTTGCATTACCTGCCACCGGATCATAGCCGCCGATGGTGAGCTGGGTAGCTTTCACATCCCGTACCTGCACATTGGTCAGGTTCATGAATGCGTTGTAAAACTGGATTTTGTGCTTCTCGCTAATGCGGTAATCTATTTTCGAGTGCAGCCCATACCGGATCTGTTGTTCCGAATACTGTCGTTCGCTCATTTTGGTAAGCGCTTCGCCGCGCAGGGTATCCACGGCTTCCGAATCGAAGAAGAGACTATTGCTTCCACGGTGGGTGTTCTGGTAACTACCGGCGAGCAGGACGCCCAGCTTGTCGTGCAGGAAGCGATTGCCGACCGCAATGCTGCCCAGCAGGTTGGGTGCAGGTGTTTTGAGTTTATAATTGACGGCAGCCGTCGAAAAATCGGTCGGGGCGGCATTGTACTGATTGCCATTTAGCTCATAGGGTGATTTGGATTGAATGCTTCTGAAATCATAGCCCATAAACTTGCGGTCCATAAACAGCTCATTATAGCCCGTGGAGACATTGGCAGAAAAGGTCAATTTGTCCGGTGCATCTTTCATAACCATATTCACCGCGCCGCCGATCGCGTCGCCTTCCATGGCGGGTGTGAGAGCCTTGTATACTTCGAGACGATCGAGGAGATCGGAAGGGAAAATATCCAGTGGTACGTAACGGTATTTGTTATCGGGGCTCGGGATTTTTACACCATTCACGAGGGTGTAGTTGTAGCGTTTATCCATGCCGCGCAGGATCGCGTACTGGCCGTCTCCATTGCTGTTGCGTTCGATGGAAATCCCTGAAATGCGCTGGATCACGTTGGCGACGGTGAGGTCAGGGGAAATCTGGATCGTTTTGCCGGAAACGATATTCATCACCTGGCTCGCATTGCGCTCCATGAGCCGGGCGGTATTGTCGCTCGCACCATCCCGCTTGCCGTTGACGGCTACTTCTTCAAGTTTCAATCCGGCTGCGGCTTCCAGCGAGAGGTCCATTTGAATAACCTCATTCCCGCTGATCGCAAATTCCTTTTGAACTGGTGCATAGGAAATGTGGCGGACCGTGAGGCGGTAGGAGCCTTTTTGCAGGTTGGGGATCGAGAATGAGCCATCGAGCCCTGAAATGTCGTGCAGGTTAGTGCCTTCGATAGAGATTACCACACCCAATGCAGGTTCGCCCGTGGCTGCTTCAAGGAGCTTGCCTTTGAGAGTCCCCGCATGCAGGCAGGTAACTGTGAACAGTAGCAGGAGAGTATGTAGAAATTTTCGGATCATCGCATCAATGTGTTAATGGCTTTCGGCGGTCGGCCGTCAGTCGTCAGCGGTTGTTTCGCTTGACGATGCGAAGGTGTGCAGAACAAACTCAGTGATCCAAATCAGCCCCGTTAACAAAAGGGCAACAGGCAGTTTCGAAGCGTTACATCAAGGCAACAAGCGTTAAATTTTTTATGCAACGTGTTATTGTCCAGGGATTTAAATCCCTGGTTCATGGCATTATGATTGCATTACCGTACTGTTAAGAAATCGTGAAGTGGCTAAATGGACTGGATATAGGCCGAAAGATTGTCGCCCGCTGCGAGGTTCAGCTTCTTGCGCAGGCGGTGGCGGATCACGCGCAGGCTGTCCTGGGAAATGCCGAGGAGCGTGGCGATATCGGTGGAAGTAAGGTTCATTTTGATCAATGCGATCAGTCGGAGGTCGTTGGCGGTGAGCGGGCCGGTTTGTTGTTGGAGGCGGTCGAAAAAAGACTGGTGTACCTGCTCGAATATCCCCCTGAACTCTTCCCAATGCTGGTTATCCTGCAAACCCTCGCCGATCTGTTCCGACAATGCTTTGATCTGTTTCCGCTGGTCGCGTTTATCGTCCTTGATCATTTCATCGAGCTTGGCGCGGAGGTCTTCCAACAGTTGGTTCTTGCGGATCACGTGCAGGGTGTAGCTGCTTAACTCCTGCGTTTTGGTTTCGAGCTGCTGTTTCAGGTGCTCTTCTTCCAGTTTTTTGTTTTTCAGCTCGACTTCCATCAACTGGTTTTGGGCTTCGTACACCTGCTTGTGCTGCGCGCGAAGCTTCTGTTCATTCCGGATTTTGAGGCGCTGCCGGCTGATGATCAATGCCGCCACGACGATCACCAACACCACCACAATGCCCGTTGCAATGGAGATAAGCGTATCAATGCGCCGCGCCTGGGTCAGTTGTTCAATTTCATTATCCTTCTTCTCGATTTCGTACAGCGTTTGCAGCAATGCGAGCTGCTTGTTGCTCTCTTCGGAATAGATATCGTTGAGCAGGCTGCGACTCAGTGTGAGGTAGTGGTATGCGCTATCGTTACGGGCGAGCAGGTTGTAGGCTTTGGAAATGTCATTGTAAGCGCTCGAAATCTGGTAGCGCTCGCCACTGGTTTGAGCTAGTTTCAAGCTCTGGAAACTGTATGCCAATCCTTCCCGGAACCTACCGGTTTTCCTTAACACATCGCCCAGGTTATTCACCACTTCTACCTGTGCACGTGCATTATGCGTCTGCGTGTTGAGCGTGTAAGCCCTGTTGAAATAGAAATGGGCCGAATCGTACTTTTCTAGGTCTTCGTAAATGCTGCCGATGTTTTCGTAAATCTTCGCGGCGCCGTCGGTATGACGGTCGAGCTGGTAGGATTGCAGGGCCTTGCGCTGGAAATAGAATGCGCTGTCGTACATTTCGCGCTTTTCATAGAGGTGGCCGATGCGTCCGTAAATCTCCGCTTTACCTGATTCTTCCCGCAGGTTTTGGTAGATTTCCAGCGCCTCGTCATATTGTTTCCGGGCGAGTTGCGGTCGGCGGGTGCGGTAGTAGAGTTCACCCAGCATGTTTAGATTCCCGGCCAGCATCTTTTCCTGATCCTTTGCGCGGAATATCTTCTCTGCTTGCAGCAGATAGTCGAGCGATTGCGGGTAATGCCCTGAAATGAAAAGCAGCCTCCCGATTTGCTGTAAATAGCCCGCGGCTTCCACGTCATTATTCTTTCCGACGGCCGAATTGTAATTCGCTTTCAGGCCTATCAGCAATGAATCAGGGTTTTGCGGACTGGCCGGCATGTTGCGTTCCGGTTCCTGGGCAAATGTTGCTTGGATAAATATGCAGGAGATCGAAATGATCCACGCCGCAAGCAGGGTCATGCCGGGCAGCGTAGGAGAGGAGGAATGCTTCTTGGCGCGGCCGGTATGCATGGCAGAAAGCGCTGGGTTAATTTCTCGCAAGTTACGGCGACGTGCCTGCATGAATGCCAAAAGCCATTGAAATACATCAATGGCTTTTGAAAATTAATATTGAGGTAACATTGCGTTAGTCTCAGATGAACCGGTTGATCAGGTTTTCGAGGTATTCCTGTTTACCGGAGATCGTTGCAGGCTCACCCTTAGTAGCCGCCAGGTCGAACAGGTCTTCCAGTTTCAAACCACCTTTTTCGAACTCTGCACCTTTGCCGCTGTCGAAGCTAGCGTAGCGGTTCTTACGGATCGTGTCGTAAGCTCCGTTTTGGATAATCTTGTCGGCGATCACCAATGCGCGTGCTACGGTGTCGATACCGCCGATGTGCGCATGGAATACATCGTCCACATCCGTTGAGTTCCGGCGACGTTTGGCATCGAAGTTGATACCACCGCCTTGCAGACCGCCTGCATTCAGGATCACGAGCAATGCGCGGGTCCATTCGGCGATGTCGTTCGGGAACTGGTCGGTATCCCAGCCGTTCTGGTAGTCACCACGGTTGGCGTCGATCGACCCCAGGATACCGGCGTCGGCCGCTACCTGCAATTCGTGCTCGAAAGTGTGGCCCGCCAATGTAGCGTGGTTTACTTCAAGGTTCAGGCTGAAATCGGCCAACAGATCGTGCTGACGAAGGAAACCGATCACAGTTGCCGCATCGTAGTCGTATTGGTGCTTGGTAGGCTCGCAAGGTTTCGGCTCGATGAAGAACTTACCTTTGAAGCCGTTCGCACGGGCATAGGCTACCGATATTTTCAGCATTTGTGCAAAGTGCTCCTGCTCGCGTTTCATATCGGTGTTCAGAAGGCTCATGTAGCCTTCGCGACCTCCCCAGAATACGTAGTTTTCACCTCCCAGGGCGATGGTAGCGTCCAAAGCCATTTTCACCTGCGCACCTGCGTGAGCAACGACGTCGAAATCAGGGTTGGTGGAAGCACCGTTCATATAGCGGTGGTGTCCGAAAAGGTTGGCGGTTCCCCAAAGGAGTTTTACACCTGATGCTTTTTGTTTTTCACCCAAATAGGCAGTCAGTGCTTGCAGACGTTTTTCGTTGGTACGCACGTCGTCGGCGTAATCCACCACGTCTACGTCGTGGAAGCAGTAGTAAGGAAGACCCAGCTTGGTAATGAATTCGAATGCTGCATCCGCTTTGTCTTTGGCGCGGTCTACGGCATCAGATTTTTTGTCCCATGGGTAAAAAAGCGTAGGTCCGCCGAAAGGATCCAGACCAGCGCCGCAGAATGTATGCCAGTAAGCCACCGCGAAGCGCAGGTGGTCTTTCATTGTCTTGCCGGCGACAACGCGGTTTTCGTCGTACCAGCGGTAAGCCAGTGGGTTGTCGGTTTCCGGGCCCTCGAAAGAGATCTTTCCGATACCCTTAAAATACTCCTGTTCTCCGAGTAGAATGCTCATTGTAATGTAGTTAATCGTTTTTCTAATGCTTTAACAAACCGGCCGATGTGGTATCGGGAAGAAACCATTCTCCCTTTCCTCCATCCTCCTTTCTACCTTATTTATTTAATAAGTGTAAAATTGACATTTCATACTGCAATACTATGACTTTTTTCTGAAAAATTTGCAGTACCAATAAAAAAGAGGAGCAGATTTAATTTCTGCTCCTCTCAGGGTAAGTTTTTAAGCGGTTCTTGATCAGAAGAACTTCGCGCGGTGGTCTTCGATTTTCGCGTTCTCGCGGATAGCTTCGTTCACCAGGTACGACATGCGGCTTTCCAGTGATTGGGTCAGCTGTGTTTTGTACTGGGTAAAGTCAGCGATCTTAGGCGCGTCAGCTTTGCTTGAAAGCTCCATGATGAACACCCCGTTTTCGCCTGTGAATACACCTGATTTCGCTCCGGCTTTCAAACCAAATGCTTTTCCAAGTGCGATAGGATCGAAACCTGCGCTTGTCAGGAAGCCGGTTGCCAATGAAATATCATTCGCTGATTCAACCAATGCGCCTGCGCCGTATTTTTTAGCGATTTCTTCGAGTGAGCCGGTAGCTCCTTTCAGCTTAGCGGTAATTTGCTCTGCTTTGATCTGGTTACGCACTTTGGTCGTCAGCTCGTCACGGAAATCATCTACTTTTACATCTTTTGCATCGGATTTACCAGTCAGAACAGCTACAACATATTGTTCTTCTGTTTCGAACACGGGTGATACGTTGGAAGTTTTGGTATCGTCTTTGAATGCCCATCTTACGATTTCACGTGCATTCTGGATCGCATTGATATTGGTTGCAGATTCAGGAACGCGGTTCGCATTCGCGAGTACCAGTGCTTTATTTTTCTTAACAGCCTCTTCGAACTGCTCGCGGCTTTTGACAGCATTCGCGAATTCGTCGGCTCTTCTGTAAGCTTCGTCACGCGTAGCCTGGCTTGGGGCGATTGTCTTACCAATGGTAGCAATGCGGTACAGGGTATTCGATTTCGGAGCAGTTACTTTAATGATGTGGAAACCGAACTGGCTTTCTACCAAACGTGGGATCAGACCGGGAGCGGTTGCCGAGAACACAGCTTCTTCAAATGGTTTCACCATCGCGCCGTTGTTCTGGAAATAACCCAGGTCTCCACCGCGTTGTGCCGAGCCCGGATCTGCGCTGGAAGTAGCAGCCAATGCTTCGAAGTTGGCACCCGCCTTGATCTGAGCGAGAATACCTTCCGCTTTAACGCGTGCAGCCGCTTTGGCAGAGTCCGACTGGTTTTCAGCACGGATCAGGATGTGGCTTGCTTTGGCAGAAGAAACGGTATCGGAGCGGGTTCCGCCGTATTTGTAGATATAATAGGTATTGCCTTCGCGGTAAGGTCCGTAAACACCACCCGGAACGAACGTCTTCACAGCCTCTTTCAACTGGTCGCTCATGGTAGCGTACGACTGGTTGATCGGCGTTGGAATATCGCTGTTCATCGCGGCAAATGCTGAGTCGCTTTGTGCAGTGGCAAGGCCGCGTGCGAGTTCTTTAATTTCGGTATACAACGCAGCGCTGTCGTCTTTCGCAGGCTGAACCGGGAACGTTACGTACTCGATCGAGCGGGTATCGGTTCCTTTGTATTCTTTCTTGTGCGCGCTCAGGTAATCTTGCAGTTGAGCGTCGGTTACTTTAATAGTAGTATCTACAACCGAGAAATAAGGTACATACAAATAGCGCAGATTGGCTTTGGTATTTTGCGCTACGTACTCTTTTTCAGCTTGTGCTTTCGGAGTGTAGGTCGAGAGGCGAAGCAGGTTCTCGTATTTAGCACGGGTACGTTCTTCGCGAAGGCTCTTTTCAAAGTTCTCCCAGGATTTTTGTTGTTCCAAAGGAAGTGTTTTGAGGTTTTTCAGATAGTTGATCACCGCGTTTTTATCGAAACGGCCGGTGGTAGGATCTGAAAATGCTTGCAGAATCGATGGGCTGATGTGGTTACCCTGTACCATGTCGTACAGTTCTTCGTCAGTTACTGCCAGTCCCAGTTTGTCGTATTGCTTTTTGTAAGCAATATCCACTACGAACTGGTTCCAGGCCTGATCTCTCAAAGAAGCCAGCTCGCCTTCGTTCAGGCTGCGGCCCGATTGTGCCTCGTAGTTCTGACGAAACCCGTCCACCCGGCTTTGAAAATCTTTGATATTAATTTCTTTCCCGGCGATTTCTCCCACGACCTGTTTGCTGTCGCCAAGTAGAGAATTAGGGCCCAGCAAATCGCCTCCCACCATAAAAAGAATTAAACTGATAGCGATAACCGTCACGGCTACCCCGGATTTTTCTCTGATTTTGTTAATTAAAGCCATTTTCTCGATTCAAATTAGTGCGCAAAATAAAAAGTTTTCTTGATGGAATGCAAGAGCTTACAATCCTATTTACAATTATTGGTAGCATCCGGACGTTGCGCGGCGAGCCGGAGAGAGCAAGAGGACGGCTTATGGGCCTTAATACATGTGTTTCAGATTGAAAGCGTAGAGGATCGCCATGAAAATGCTGAAAAATACACCGGCCATGGCGGTAATGACGCCCATCCAGCCGCCGATCATCAGCAATGGCGCTGCAAATGCGACGGCCATGCCGCCCAGGTAGAGGTAATAGCCCCTCTTTTGCAGGTTCCACATCAGGTACGCGGCATACAGCGACAGTGATTCGAAAATCAGCATGATGATGGCGCCGGTTTTGATGTTTTCGGCGGTAGTCTGCTCAATCACAGCTTCAAACATCTTGTCCATCGTCTTCGCTTCGGCGGTGTTGCCCTGGCGATCGAGGTTTTCACGGACGGCCTCAAACGTTTCGCGGGTTCTGTCGGCGGTAATGCCGGGGTTCCAGAGCCTTTCGGATTGGGTCCAAAGGCCTGAAACGGCACTCATGAAGGTAAGAAAACACAAAATCGTAAGGAACGTGGGGCGATTCACAGGTGCACTCATTCAGTTAGTAACAGATCAGCAGGTTTTCTGATGAAGGATGTAAAATTTGCCGTTTTCAGTGAAAACACCAAAGGCATTTGAATATTCTTCCCGTCGGCCTACATTTGTCGTTTTTTAATCCAATAAAAACTCAAACTTTCTAACAAACAGTACTTATGAGCCTTCAAATTCTGACTGAACGCATTGCAAATATCCTGGGGACCGATAGCGGACTGGATGCCACAGCCAAATTTGTGACCGATGAAGGAGTCCTGTTTGTCGATGGTAAATCCGTACCCAACAGCGTTTCCAATACCGACGCCGAGGCTGATTGCACATTCGAAGTTTCGGTGAAAAATGCATTGAAACTCATTGACGGCGACCTGAACGCGATGATGGCGCTCATGACCGGCAAATTGAAAATAGACGGCGATATGGGCGTAGCGATGAAGATCGCAGAAACCTTCGGACGCCGATAGTAGGCTTTCAGGCCGGGTGCCTTTTTCTGGATACCATCAGTTTTCAACAAACGATCACACAGGCATGGAAAACCAGGAAAAGGCATCCGGAACTATCACCAAAAGAAGGGATTTTATCAAAGCCGGAGCATTGGCGGCCGGTGGTTTTATGATCGTCCCGCGGCACGTGCTGGGGCGAGGTTTTACTCCTCCGAGCGATAAGCTCAATATTGCCGCAGTAGGCTGCGGCGGCAAGGCCGACTTCAATATCAAGCAGGCCTATAATAATGGTACGGAAAACATCGTCGCACTCTGCGACGTCGACGACCGGCAATCCGAAAAGTACCGCAAGCAATTTCCCAACGCACCTTATTATAAGGACTTCCGCAAAATGTTCGAAAAAGAGGCGAAGACGTTCGACGCCGTCATCGTCACCACGCCCGATCATATGCATTACCCCGTCGCGATTGCCGCGATGGAGCTGGGGAAGCATGTATATGTAGAAAAGCCATTAACCAAAGATATCTGGGAGGCCAGGATGCTGACCGAGGCCGCGAAAAAGTATAAGGTAGTAACCCAAATGGGCAACCAGGGCAGCAGCAGCGACGGCACGCGCAATACGGAAGCGCTAGTGCAGTCGGGAGCGATCGGAGAGGTGCATACCATTGAAGTATGGACCGACCGCCCCGTATGGCCGCAGGGCGTGCAATCTCCCAAGGATAAGGGTGAGTCGCAGCCCGTACCTGCGGGTGTCGACTGGGACCTGTGGTTAGGTACCGCGCCTAAACGAGATTACCACGAGGCTTATATGCCGTTCCGCTGGCGCGGTTACTGGGATTTCGGCACCGGCGCGCTGGGCGATATGGGCTGCCATTTCCTGGACGTGCCCTTCCGTGCATTGAAATTGGGCTACCCAACCTCGGTGGAATGCAGCGTCGGCTCGGTGTACGCCGATTTCTTCCAGCAGGCGTTCTTCGACGACGTCGCTCCGCCTTCGGCGAATATCCATTTAAAGTTTCCTTCGAAAATACCCGGCAAGGAAATCAACCTGAACTGGTATGACGGCGGGATGCGGCCGCAGCTGCCCGATGGTTGTGATTATAAAACCGTTTTCGGCAGTGTCGACGGCGGAATGTTATTTATAGGTACTAAGGGCATTATCAGTGCCGAAATGTTCGGTGAAAACCCGAGACTTTGGCCTGAGAAGAAATTCGCGAACGTCCGCATCGCCACCAAACCGCGTGCATTGGTACCAGGCGGCTGGCAAGGGCATCAGCAACAGTTTGTGCAAGCTTGTAAAAAAGGATATGGGGCTTATACGAGTTCCTCATTCGATCAATCGGGACCTTTGACGGAGATCGTGCTCATGGGTAACCTGGCCGTGCGCTCGTACCTGCACCGCGAGGCGAAGGCGGATGGCAAAGGTTTCACATTCCCGGGGCGGCAACGGCTGATGTGGGACGGAGCTAATATGAAGATCACCAATTTTGACGTGGCGAACCGGTTTGTGAAAAGGGAGTATCGGACGGGGTGGTAACAGCGACAAACCCTGCATTGTTGCATGCCTACCGCATTTGCGGATCATCGGTTATATGTATTTCCTACCAATGTTACGTCGCTGACGCGACTGCACATCCCGCATTCAAGTGCCGTTAGGCACGTAATATTGGTAGAATGGATAATTAACTCCGTACACTAAAATCCCGTAGGGATGTAACATCAGGGCATTGACCTCATCCAGCAACGGCCGAAGCGCGGTACCGTATTTGTTGTTGCATGCCTACGGCATTGCAGGTGGTGTCGGTTGTACGTGTTTGCCACAATATTACGTCGCTAACGCGACTGCGCGTCCCGCAGTGAAGTGCCGTTAGGCACGTAATATTGGTAGAATGGATGATTAACCGCGTATACTAAAATCCCGTAGGGATGTAACATCAGCGCATTGACGACATCCAGCAACGGCCGAAGCGCGGTACCGTATTTGTTGTTGCATGCCTACGGCATTTGCGGATCATCGGTTATATGTATTCCCTACCAATGTTACGTCGCTAACGCGACTGTGTGTCCCGCAGTGAAGTGCCGTTAGGCACGTAATATTGGTAGAATGGATGATTAACCGCGTATACTAAAATCCCGTAGGGATGTAACATCAGCGCATTGACGACATCCAGCCACGGCCGAAGCGCGGTACCGTATTTGTCGTTGCATGCCTATGGCATTGCGGGTGGTGTCGGTTGTACGTGTTTGCTACAATGTTACGTCGCTAACGCGACTGCACATCCCGCAGTGAAGTGCCGTTAGGCACATAATATTGGTAGAATGGATGATTAACCCCGTATACTAAAATCCCGTAGGGATGTAACATCAGGGCATTGACCGCATCCAGCAACGGCCGAAGCGCGGTACCGTATTTGTTGTTGTATGCCTATGGCGTCGTGGATTGTGTTGGATTGCACGTTTCCTACCAATGTTACGTCGCTAACGCGACTGCACATCCCGCATTCAAGTGCCGTTAGGCACGTAATATTGGTAGAATGGATGATTAAGCCCGTATACTAAAATCCCGTAGGGATGTAACATCAGGGCATTGAACACGCCCAAGGGTGAATTTACAACTCCAACTCCCGCAAATACATCTGGATCGTGTTTTCCAATCCTATATATAATGCATCGCAAATCAATGCGTGGCCGATCGATACCTCGTCGAGCCAGGGGATGCTTTGTTTGAGGAAATGCAGGTTGTCGAGGCTCAGGTCGTGACCGGCATTCAGCCCTAATCCAACTTCGCGCGCCTTTTCAGCAGCTTTGATAAATGGAAGTACCGCTTTCTGGCGGTTTTCAAAATAACCGGCAGCGAAAGGCTCGGTATAAAGTTCAACACGGTCGGCGCCGCAGATTTTGGCTCCTTCTACCATTTCTTCATCGGGGTCCACGAAAACCGAAACCCGGATTCCGGCAGATTTGAATGTGCCCACCAGGTCGGTGAGAATGGAGCGATGGGTGATCGTGTCCCAGCCTGCGTTGGAAGTTATGGCGCCTAATGCATCGGGAACGAGCGTTACCTGGTCGGGCTTGTTGGCCAGTACCAGCTCCACGAATTTCTTTTCCGACGGGTTACCCTCGATATTGAACTCGGTCGTTACCAGTTCGCGGAGGTCGTAAACATCCTGGTAGCGGATATGCCGCTCATCGGGCCGTGGGTGCACGGTAATGCCCTGCGCCCCGAACCGCTCGCAGTCCAGCGCTACTTTCAATACATTAGGATTGTCACCGCCACGGGAATTGCGAAGGGTGGCGATCTTGTTGATGTTGACGCTAAGACGGGTCATGGAGCTTTAAATGTTGAATGATTGAATGAGTGAATGAATGCGTGCGTAGGTATTATGTCAAGTGTTGTCAGGTATAGTCAAGTGTTGTCAGGTATTGTCAGTAAGTCAGGTCTGGTCAGTGGGTCATGGGTTTTGTAAAGTGTGACTTTTGATTCTTAGAGATGAGTTTTCAAGTGAATCACTAACTTTGCCGGTCTGTTACAAATTTAGCATTCGAGTGTTTAAAAACACCTTCAAAGCTAATTTTTAGCCTTAATCACTGTAAAAAACAACAAATGACCGAATGACAATGCCTGACTAATACTGACCCAACATTCATTCATTCAGTCATTCACTCATTCGATCATTCAAAATTAAATTACCATGTCACTAAAAACTCAAGTCGAATCTGGTATCAAGGACGCTATGCGTGCCAAAGACCAGGATACATTACGTGCATTGCGCGCGATCAAGTCGTTGATTCTATTGGAAGAAACCAAAGGCGGTACCAGCGGAGAGCTTAGCGCCGACGACGAACTGAAACTGTTGACCAAAGCTGCGAAGCAACGCCGGGAGTCTGCTGATATTTACAAAACACAAGGCCGTGCCGACCTTTTGGAAAAAGAGGAAGCGGAGCTGGCGGTGATCGAACAGTTTTTGCCTAAACAGCTGAGCGAGGACGAAGTGAAAGCCAAATTGCAGGATATCATCGCACGCGTAGGCGCAGCGGGCCCTTCGGATATGGGTAAAGTAATGGGCGTAGCCACCAAGGAACTCGCCGGCCAGGTCGACGGGCGTGTCGTTTCTACGCTGGTGAAGGCATTACTCGCATGAAATTACTGGATGTTCTCATCCTTCTTCCCCTGCTATGGGGCGCATTACATGGTTACCGCAAAGGCCTGCTGATCGAGATTATCGGGATTCTGGGCATGGTGGTAGCCATGGTTTTGGGTTTCAAATTCCTGGGCTTGGGGATGGAGGTCCTCACGCCGTATTTCAGTGAGGGCGTCGCCCGGAAAATCCTGCCTTATGTGGGTTTTTCGGCGATTTTCTTTCCAACTATCTTCCTCTTAAATCAATTCGGCTACACCATCCGCCGGTCGCTGCGGTATTCCATTTTGGGTACTTTCGACAGTTTTGCCGGTGCGATGGTGGGTGTTTTTACCTGGGTTTTCGGGATCAGCGTGTTCTTCTGGCTGGTGGACGCAATCGGCGTGAAAATTCCGTCGCACCGGACCGACGATACCTATTTGTACCCGCTCGTGGTGCCCGTAGCTCCCACGGTGATCACCAAAGGATTGTCGCTGATGCCCAAAGGCACCGACATTATCCGCGACTGGAAACGCGATTACCTCGAAGATTGAACTTTCGAATTTCGAGCCGGGTTAAGCTTTCATCATTGACATTCAGTACCTTTGCAGAAAATTACAGTTGAATGCCCTGTGTGTTTGACAGATTATAAAAGAAAATGACCACGATACAGCAAAAGCAGGACATCCGTAAACTCAATGTCGACCAGATCAAAACCTGGATGATCGAACACGGGGAGAAGGCTTTCAGGGCAAAACAGATATATGAATGGATCTGGAAAAAATCGGCCCATTCATTCGACGAAATGACTAACCTCTCGCTCGCCACGCGCCAGCTGATGAACGAGCATTTCGTGATCCATTCGCTCGACGTTGCCAAAAAACAGCACAGCAACGACGGTACGATCAAATCCGCATTCAAGCTTTTTGACGGTAACCTCGTAGAGGGCGTGCTCATACCCGCCGCCGACCGCATGACCGCCTGCGTGAGCAGCCAGGTAGGGTGCTCGCTTACGTGCAAGTTCTGCGCGACGGGCTACATGGACCGCAAGCGTAACCTCGAAGCCGGGGAAATTTACGACCAGGTGGTAGCGATTGCACGCCAGGCCGAGAATACCTTCAATGCGCCGCTGACCAACATTGTATATATGGGAATGGGCGAGCCGTTGCTCAACTACGCCAATGTGCTCCAATCGATCGAATACATTACTTCGCCGGAAGGGCTCAATATGTCGCCGAAGCGTATTACCGTTTCGACAGCAGGCATTGCGAAGATGATCAAAAAGTTGGCTGACGACGAAGTGCGGTTCCGCCTTGCCTTGTCGCTGCATGCTGCCAACGACGAAAAACGGAACCAGATCATGCCGATCAACGAGTCGAACTCGCTGGATAACCTGGCCGAAGCATTGAACTATTTTTATAAGAAAACCGGCAACCGCATTACTTTCGAGTACATTGTTTTCAATAATTTCAACGACACTTTGCAGGATGCGAAAGAGCTGTGGGAGTTTTGCAAGCGTGTTCCGGCAAGGGTGAACATCATTGAATATAACCCGATCGCCGAGGCTGATTTCAAAAATACCGAGGCCGACCGTTTGGATAAATTTGCCGCTTTCCTGGAAGACAGAGGGGTTTCGGTGCACGTGAGAAGGAGCAGAGGAAAGGATATCGATGCGGCATGCGGGCAGCTGGCTAACAAAGAAACAAACTGAGATTAACCTGACTTAACAATTTCTTAACATTGGGTCGGCCGTTTATAAGTAGTTTTGCGTCAATAATTCAACCTATCAACTTCTTTTATGTTTGGTCTTGAAACCGACATTTTCATCCTCCTCGCGTTTAGTATTTTAGCGGCCTGCGCATTCGAATTTGTTAATGGTTTTCACGACACTGCTAACGCGGTGGCGACGGTGATTTATACCAACTCCCTGAAACCGAATGTGGCGGTAATATGGTCGGGTTTTATGAACTTCTGCGGCGTATTCTTCGGCGGTATTGCCGTGGCCATGGGGATTGTAAACCTGCTGCCGGTGGAATTGCTGATCGATCAGAATGTCTATCATAGTGCCGCAATGGTGTTCTCGCTGCTTTTCAGCGCCATTATCTGGAACCTGGGTACCTGGTATTTCGGCTTGCCGAGTTCCAGCTCGCACACGCTCATCGGTTCGATCCTCGGCGTGGGTCTTGCATTTACATTAATGCCGGAAAATACACAGGGAACCGGTGTGAACTGGTCGAAAGCACAAGAGCTATTTATGTCGCTCCTGACTTCGCCGATTTTCGGTTTCGCGCTCGCGATCATTATTATGTTTATTCTGAGAAGATCGTTGTCCAAGCCGCTCCGTGAGATTGTTTTCAGCGAACCTAAGAAAAACGAAGCGCCGCCGATCTGGATCCGCGCCATTCTGATCACTACCTGTACATTGGTAAGTTTCTTCCACGGTTCCAACGATGGACAGAAAGGAGTAGGGCTCGTGATGCTCATCCTGATCGGTATCGTACCTGCGCATTTCGCATTGGATAATTCCAAAGACCCTATCGGAATGAAAACCGACCTCGTTGGTATCGAGCGCGCCGTGAATAGCATCGATTCATCCCGCCTGTCGATCTCCGACCGCGCGCATTTGTATACGATTAAAGCCGAGCTGACCCATTTGCAGACGCAGATCAACAGCCCGCTGCCTGAGCACCGTCTGCCGAAAGAGCAGCGTATGGAGGCACGCCGCTCGTTGCTGCTCATAAGCCGTAATATCAAGACGATCCTCGATAACGGGCAGGCGAACCTGAATGCAACCGACCTCGCATTCCTGAAAAAACAATCGGGTAGTGAGCATGGTATCAGAAGATACACGGACTATGCCCCGGATTGGGTTATTCTGATGATTTCACTTTCTCTCGGCCTTGGAACGATGGTAGGCTGGAAGCGGATCGTGGTAACGATCGGTGAAAAAATCGGAAAGCAGCATTTGACTTACGCACAAGGTGCCTCGGCTGAATTGGTAGCGGCGAGCACGATCGGAGTATCGTCTTACCTGGGGCTTCCGGTAAGTACCACGCACGTACTTTCATCCGGTATTGCGGGTTCTATGGTAGCCAGCAAAGGGGTGAAAAACCTGCAAGGCGGTACCATCCGTAACATTGTGATTGCGTGGGTTTTGACATTGCCCGTAACCATGCTGCTGGCCGGAACGCTGTACGCATTTTTCCGCTGGATCTTGTAAGGCTATCATTCATAGACGCATCAAAAAGCCGTCGGGACCGTTCCCGGCGGCTTTTGTTTTAGCGCGGCTGCCGCACTTTCTTTGCTTTTGATTGGTTTAATATCGTAAATTCGGCATGGATTTTAGTATTAAATAAAAGCCAATTATTCACCATAATGACTACAATTGAAGCGCAGGTTAACCGCTACGGTTATGTGACGGAGGCGATCGCGGAAGATATCGATCTGGTGGCGGAGATCAACCGCCTGAAAAAAGAAAAGAATGCGGTCATTCTCGCGCATTATTACGTGGATGGGGAAATTCAGGACCTGGCCGACTATATCGGCGATAGTCTTGGCCTTTCACAGCAGGCAGCCGCTACCGATGCCGACATGATCGTTTTCTGCGGCGTGCACTTCATGGGCGAAACGGCCAAGATCCTCAGCCCAAATAAAAAGGTAGTGATTCCCGACCTGAACGCAGGCTGCTCGCTGGCGGATTCGGCTCCGGCCGATAAGTTTGCTGCATTCAAAGCGCAGTATCCCGATCATATCGTGATCAGCTATATTAACTGCTCGGCGGAGATCAAGGCGCTGACCGACATCGTTTGTACTTCGTCGAATGCGTTGCAGATCGTGGAAAGCCTGCCGAAAGATCAGAAGATTATCTTCGCACCGGATGCGAACCTGGGCCGCTATGTGGCCCACAAGACCGGGCGTGATATGGTGCTTTGGGATGGTGCCTGCATTGTACACATCGATATTTCAAGAGAGAAACTGGCCCAGCTTCGCGCGGAAAACCCGGATGCATTGCTGATCGCTCACCCGGAATGCAAAGAGGATATTCTTAAACAAGCTGATTTCGTGAGCTCGACGACCGGACTTTTGAAATTTGTGAAGGAATCGAGCCATGACAAGTTTATCGTCGCTACCGAGGCCGGCATTTTGCATAAAATGAAACAGTCGGTGCCAGACAAGAAGCTGATCCCGGCTCCGGGCTCCGACAATAATACCTGTGCTTGCTCCGAATGCCCTTATATGAAAATGAATACCCTCGAAAAGGTCTATAATGCGCTCTTGTACGAGCAGCCGGAGATCTTTGTACCCGAGGACATGCGCCTGAAAGCTTATGATTCCGTAGCACGCATGCTGGAACTGAGCAAAGGCATCTGACACCCGATATAAAACCCTATTCCTGAAATTATGCCCCAATTTGATTTTCTGATTATCGGTTCGGGAATTGCCGGACTTAGCTATGCAGCCAAATTAGCCCGCCATTTCGATGAATTGAAACAGGAAGTATCCATCGCCGTGATCACCAAGGTCCAGGCCGATGAAACCAACACCAAATATGCCCAGGGAGGCATTGCGGTAGTCTGGGCGGAGTCCGATTCGTTTGAAAAGCATATTCAGGACACGATGGATGCGGGGGATGAGGTCAATAAAAGGAATATTGTTGAAATCGTTGTGCGTGAAGCGCCGGAGCGCATCCAGGAGCTGATCGACTATGGTACCCGTTTTGATAAGGAAAAGGGGGGTGAATATGATTTAGCCAAAGAGGGCGGGCATTCCGATCACCGGATTCTGCATTTCAAAGACATTACTGGAGCGGAAATTGAGCGGGCATTACTTGAAGAGGTGAACCGGCATAAAAGCATTCAGATTTTTACGCATTATTACGCGGTCGAACTGATCACCCAGCACCATTTGGGCGAAACGGTGTACCGCTACCGGGAGGATATCAAATGCTTCGGCGCATACGTGCTGAACCGCCAGACGGGTGAAGTGGAGAAGTTTCTGGCTAAAACGACGCTGCTCGCAACCGGCGGCATC
The DNA here is from genome assembly GCF_003014695.1 of Dyadobacter jiangsuensis. Lineage (GTDB taxonomy): Bacteria > Bacteroidota > Bacteroidia > Cytophagales > Spirosomataceae > Dyadobacter > Dyadobacter jiangsuensis. The sequence goes on from NZ_PYAS01000012.1 coordinate 232,335, forward strand.
GGTAATATTTACCAAAGCACTACCAACCCGACAATCGCAACTGGTGACGGCATTGCGATGGCTTACCGCGCGAAGGGTATTTGCGATAATATGGAATTCATCCAATTCCATCCCACAAGCTTTTACCAGCCGGGCCAGAAGCCGTCATTCCTGATTTCAGAGGCAGTTCGCGGTTTTGGAGGTATATTAAAAAGAGCGGATGGCAGCACATTCATGGAAAACTATGACAGCCGCCTCTCGCTTGCACCCCGCGACATCGTAGCCCGTGCTATTGACTCCGAAATGAAGAAAAACGGGGTCGATCACGTGTATCTCGACGTCCGCCATTGCGACTATGAAAAGTTTGTAGAGCATTTCCCGAACATCACCGAATACTGTCTGCAACAGGGTGTGGATGTGCGGAAGGATATGATTCCCGTCGTGCCGGCGCAGCATTATATGTGCGGGGGGGTGCGCGTGAATGAGTGGGGCAAGACCAACATCGAATTTCTGTACGCGGTAGGGGAGTGCTCCTGCACGGGATTACATGGCTCCAACCGCCTCGCTTCCAATTCCCTGCTCGAAGCCGTTGTTTTCGGGCATCGCGCCTTCGAAAGCACCATCGAGCATTTCGAAAATGCAGTCACACCTGTTAACATTCCTGAATGGGACGACTCTGGTACCACGCATCCGGAAGAGCAGGTTTTGGTGACTGAAATGACCCGCGAGTTGAATAGTATCATGTCCAACTACGTCGGTATCGTACGTACCGACCGCCGTTTGAAGCGTGCCTATGATCGCCTGGAACTTCTGCACCAGGAACACGAGGAACTGTACCGCGAATCAAAAGTGTCGGTGGCGATATGTGAGCTGCGGAATATGATCTCGGTTTCGTACCTGATCATTAAAATGGCAATGGCCCGACGCGAGAACATCGGGCTGCATTACAATGCCGATCATGTGCATGCTTAGCGCTTAGAGCTTTGTGCGAGCATATTCCGGCTACGGCGTGTTACGGCTCTTTGCCATACGTTTTCCCCTACTTTCTGGCCCAGGTGCGTCCCTTCTTCCACGCCGTCGCGGTAGTGGATACCGCCGTAAACCCGGCTGATGGACGCATCCCAATAGGCTTCTTCAAACGATTTGAAGGATTTGATGCCGTGCCCGTATTTTTTCTCCGTGGTATCCGTGAATGCCACATTACTTCCGATGAGGTGGGTGAGTACTGTCCCGCAGGCTGCTGAAATGGAGCTGTGACCGCTCACGTATTCGGGGAATGCGGGCGTTTCAAGGAATGGCCGCCAGTTAGGGTCCCAGTTGGCGTTGATCACCGTTTCGGGACGGATACGAACCGTGCGGTATTTCTCATCCCAGCAGGCAATGAATGCGTCGTAAATAGAGAGCGCTCCCAGCGTATATGCTTCTACCGATTGCATCAGGTCCAGCTTTTTGTCCGTAGCAACGGTTCGCACGATCGCCATCCAGTGGCCGGCTGGCGTCATTTTTTTATTGGCAAACATGGCGTGTCCCACCACGTTGGTCACAAATGCGTTATCATCCCAGAAATAGGCCGTCGCTTTCTGCTCTTCGGTGAGGTTGTTGCCGGTGTTGTAAACTTCCATCGCGAGCTGCATGAACTTGCTGTTTTTGGCAAGGTCGTAAGCTGCCGGCGGCGGACAGCGGAACTGGGTCACTGAGTCGAGCGCGAACGTTCTGACGGTGTTCCACATGGGCTCGCAAGCGTCGGCATATGCAGGCGGCGTAGGTACCCACGTGCCGGGTTTATTGGTTACCGTATAGCGATATCCGCGTATCTCTTTATAATGGTCTTTGGCCGAATATGCCAGTACCGCTTTCGCTACCGTATCACCGTATGCGATGGAGCGTTCATATACGTCTTCGGGAATGCCCATTTCCTGGAATTTCTTGAAAAGCCCCTTTTCATAGTCATCCCACATATTGCCCGAGAAGGTGAGTGTCCTGCCGACGACCGTAAACGCCTTGATGCTCGCAAGGGGAAAGCAATAGGCGAGCGTGGTATCCGGCCTTGGCGGTGTTTTGAATTTAACTAGCTGGTTACCAAGTGATTGGTATTCCTTGTTGCCGGGCGAAAGTGCCTCGTAGGCTGCAAGAAACGAATAGCCATATATGCGGCTGGCGACTGGCGGCTTAAATATGTCGTGAATGATCACGTCCGTAAGATGCGTCGCGGTCTCATGGAAAAGCTGGGGATCGGCTGCTTTCGCATTGTACTCGTTGGGCGAAGACTCTTTTTTACACCCATATAAGAAGCAAACAAGCAGGAGGGAGAGTAAAGGAAACTTCATTCGATTTTGATGGGAAATTTGTAACTGGAAACGTCTACGAATATAGCAAGAAATGAGAATTTGGCGATAATAATGTACAAAAGAGTGATTTATTGTAACTTATATATCACTAATTCATAAAAATTGTTCGATTGATGCTAATATTTATTGTTATTTTTTAAGAATGCATATTCATTAATCGGGAAACCTTTTTTTTGTTAAAAAATTGATATCTTTTTGTACAATCAAACGAGTATATAAAATCTGATGGTACTTCTTCTACAAACAACAGGAGTATCCATATAAGATTGTGTATGATATACACTGTTTGATATCCTGAACTCTGTTCGATGAAAGTACTCACCCTTATCACTAAAATTGCTGTATGTAAAAAATTTTCCTGTCTACACTTTTTCTGACTCGCTACGGCAGATTTTCGGAATGGAAATCACCGTCTGACGCTACGTTCCGTGCTTATACGGTTAAGCAAACATTCTTACTACAACATTTTTTAATCTAACTATTAATCTATGAGATTTTCTACTGGATGGACGCCTCGTGCTGTATCACGAAGTGTTTTTTCTCTTTGTCTGGCCCTGGTGACGGTCATGGGTGCATTCGCCCAGAATACCATCAAGGGTAAGATCAAAGATGAACAGGGACAGCCGCTGCCTGGTGTGAGCGTTGTCGTGAAGGGAACCACCGCGGGTACAGTGACCGACAATGAAGGGCTTTACACCGTGAATGCCGAGAAAAACGGCACGCTCGTGTTCTCATTCATCGGTTACCTCACGCAGGAGATCCCCGTAGGCGGCAAAAGCATTCTCGATGTGATCCTGCTGGCTGATACAAAAGCACTGGAAGAAGTAGTCGTGGTAGGTTATGGTACCGCCAAAAAGGCGACCCTTACCGGCTCGGTTACTGCTGTAAAAGGTGCAGAACTTCAGAAAGCACCTGCTGCCAACTTATCCAACACGCTGGGCGGTCGTTTGCCCGGTATTTCCGCGGTACAATCCAGCGGTGAGCCTGGTTATGACGGCTCCGCGATCCGTATCCGTGGTACCAACTCATTGGGTAACAGCAACGCACTGATCGTTGTGGACGGTGTTCCTAACCGTTCCGGTGGTCTCGACCGTATCAACCCTGCCGACATCGAAAGTATTTCAGTACTGAAAGATGCGGCTGCGGCTATTTATGGTTCGCGTGCAGGTAACGGGGTTATCCTGATTACCACCAAACGCGGTAAATCGGGTAAGCCACAACTTTCTTATGACATGAACCTGGGTGTGTCGCAGCCTACGCGTACGCCTGAAATGTCGAATGCAGCTGAATACGCAACAATCCGTAACGAATTGCAGATCTATGATAACCTGCCCGTAGGACAGTGGCAAGGTGCATTGCAAGGTTTCAACACCAACGGATCTTATACCAGAACTGACAACGGAAACGTGGTCAATGCTGTGTTTACACCGGACGATATGAAGAAATTCCGTGACGGTTCTGATCCTTTCCTGCACCCGAATACAGACTGGTATGGTTCGGTAATTCGTAAATGGGCTCCACAGCAGCGCCATAACCTGCAATTGACAGGTGGTAGCGAGAATGTGAAATACCTTGCTTCGATCGGCCACATCAATCAGGATGGTTACTACGTGAATTCAGCGACCGGTTACAAGCAATATGATATGCGTATCAACCTCGATACGAAAATCAATAAGTATGTTACCGCAAACTTGGGCCTTACGCTTCGCGAAGAGTTCCGCCACTTCCCAAGCGGTGGTAACAGCGCTGGTGCTATTTTCCGGATGTTGATGCGTGGTAAGCCTACCGAAATCGCAATCTGGCCGGACGGACGTCCAGGTCCCGATATCGAAAACGGTCAGAACCCGGCGGTTATCACCACCAACACAACAGGTTATAACAACGACAAGAGAGATTATATCCAAACCAACGGTGGTCTGGAAATCCTGATTCCGGGCGTTCCGGGATTGAAAGTCAACGCGATGGCTGCGATCGATAAGCAAATGCGTCGTCAGAAAAACTTTGAAACTCCCTGGACGCTATATTTCTGGGACAAAAAGACTTACGAAGCAGATGGCAAAACGCCATTCCTGACTGGAACTGTGCGTTCGACGTTCAAAGACCCGCGTTTGAGAGAAAGCTCCTCACAAGAATTATCCATTCAGCTGACTGGCCAGGTATCTTACGAAAAATCAATTGACGGCCATAACTTCAACGTAATGGCAGGTATGCAGCGTGAGAAAGTAGACGGAGATGGTTTCTATGCGTTCCGTCGCTACTTTATTTCGCCTGTTGTTGATCAGTTGTTCGCTGGTGGGACTGCCGAGCAGGACATTAGCAACTTCGACCTTTTCAAAAGAGCCCGTTTCAGTTACTATGGCCGTGCCGGTTACAACTACAAGGAGAAATACCTCGCAGAATTTCTGTGGCGTAAGGATTACTCATGGGTATTCCCTCCGGAAGGCCGCTCCGGATTCTTCCCTGGGGTATCTGCCGGATGGCGTATTTCGGAAGAAGGCTTCTGGAAAAACAACATTTCGCGCTACGTGAACAACGTGAAACTGCGCGGTTCATGGGGACAAATGGGTGCTGAACCTTACTTCCTTGGAACTGAGACTTTGGCAGAATATCAATATCTTTCTACCATGGGCTTTGGTAGCTATATTATCGGTGACCAGGTTTCCAAAACATTGCTTGAAAGCCGTGTTGCTAACCCGACCTTCACATGGGAAGTTGCAAATAACTCGAACATTGGTATCGAGGGTACATTGTTTAACGACAAGCTAGCATTTGAATTCGATTACTTCGTGAACAATCGTTCGAAGATCCTGATTCCAAAAACAGGTTCTACACCATCATCGGCGGGTATCGACGGCAAGCTTCCTCCCCAAAACCTGGGTAAACTGCAAAACAAAGGATGGGAGTTCAAGCTGAGCTACGACGGCAATGCAGGCGACTTCACTTACTCTGTGAGTGTGAATGGTGGTTATGCCAAAAACAAAATCAAGTACTGGGATGAAGTTCCGGGAGCTCCTTCTTATCAGCGCTCAACCGGCATGCCTTACGGATCATTCCTGGTATACCAATTCGATGGTGTGTTCAAGAGCCAAGAGGAAATCGACGCTAAAACGCTCGATTACGGCCCTATCACAGGTAACCTGCGCCCAGGCGACATGAAGTTCAAAGATGTGAACGGCGACGGCAAAATCAGTGCTGACGACCGTATCCGTACCGAGAAAGTATCTCGTCCATGGTTCACAGGCGGTGCTTCGATCAACCTCGGTTACAAACAATTCGATTTGGCGATGTTGTTCCAGGGAGCACTGGGAGGTCTTCAGATCGTAGGTCTGACAGAATCGGGTGATATCGGTAACTACCTGAAATATGACTTCGACCACCGTTGGACAATCGATAACCCAACCGACAAATACCCACGTTTGACCAACCGTAACAACCGTTACTACACCAACACAGGTCAGGCAGGTATCAACAACTACTTCCTGAAAAGCAACAACTACCTGCGTTTGAAAAACATCGAAATCGGGTATAACCTGCCATCAGAAATCGGTTCGAAAATCGGTTTGAGCAACCTGAGAGTCTATGTAAACGGATTGAACCTGCTGACTTTCGACAAAATCAAAGTCTGGGATCCGGAAGCGACTACCAACAGTGGTCAGTACTATCCGCAATCAAGAGTTGTCAGCGCAGGTGTACGTCTAGCATTTTAACGAATCAGAAATATGAAATTGACATATAAGTTTTTATTGGTTGCTGCACTGATGACGGGAGGCTTGTCATCATGCGACACTGATTTCCTGGATGTAACGCCGCCAACCGAGATCCCGGGTGATGCCGTGTGGGGCGACGGTGCATTGTCAGAAGGTTTTGTGACAGGTATCTACGCCGGTTTGCAGCAGGGTGGTTTCAGCGAGCAAATGCTTGCTTCCCTGACCGACGAAGCAGTATTTACCCACACGGGCCGTAACATTAACACTGTAAACGAAGGTAGTTTGAGCCCCTCCAACCTCGGTTGGGTGGATGCTACCTACGGTTGGAGCCAGATGTACCAATACATTCGTGCTTCAAACCTCGCCATTTCTAAACTGGCTACTGCGACATTTACGGATGAAACATTGAAGGCACGCCTCAAGGGAGAAGCTTATTTCATGCGCGCTTACTACTATCAGCAGTTGGTACGCTACTACGGTAGTGTGCCTGTGATCAAGAAAGTGTATGCCCTGAACGAAGATTATTCCGTAGCGCGCGGCACTTTCGACGAGTGTGTGAAGCAGATTGTAAGCGATGCCGACAGTGCGGCTTTGTTGCTGGACGGCAAAAACCCTGCGAAGGGCCGCGCTACTAAAACTGCTGCGCTCGCATTGAAGGCCCGTGTATTGTTGTACGCTGCCAGCGACTTACACGACATTCCGACTGCCAAGGCAAAATCTTCGGTGATCGCCGATTTCCCGAATCCCGAATTCCTCGGATACACTTCGGGTGACCGTAAAGCTCGCTGGGCAGCAGCACAAGCTGCTGCGAAAGCTGCTTTGGACGCAAGCGGAAGCGGTTATAAGCTGAACCTGACTGCGCCTGTAACTGCGGAACAAGGTCGTCTTAACTACATCTCGTTGGCCATGGCCGGCGCCAGTGCCGACAAATCCCTGGATGCTTCTGCGAACGATATCATTTTCGGACGCTATTTCACACCAAGCCAAAACGAAGGTGCGCGCCAGACGGGTTTGAACAACGGTCCTAACGGCTACCACAACTGGGCTGGTAATACGCCGATCGGAACGCTGGTGGATGACTATGAAATGATGGATGGTACCCCATTCTCATGGACTAACCCTACGCACAAGGCGAGCCCGTACGTGAACCGTGACCCACGTTTCTATGCAACTGTGATGTATGACGGTGCCAACTGGAAACCACGCCCTTCCGATGCGAAAGACCCTGCTAACCAGATCCAGACAGGTGCATATGACCTTCTGGACGACAAAGGAGCGTTGATCAACCGTAAAGGATTGGATACCCGCAGCAGCTCAATCGAAGACTGGAACGGAAGCCGCACCGGCTATTACATGCGTAAGTTCATCGATCCAAACCCTACATTGTATGACAACACGGATCGTCAGAACATTCCATGGCCTTTCTTCCGTGCAACTGAAAACGTGTTCAACTACATCGAGGCAAGCATTGAATTAGGTGAAGAAGCCGTTGCATTGGAATGGCTGAACAAGATCCGTTTCCGCGCTGGTATGCCTGCATTGAAAGTGTCGGGTGCTGCTTTGAAAGAAGCTTACCGTCATGAGAAACGTATTGAGATGGCCTACGAAGAGCAGCGTTACCACGATGCACGCCGCTGGATGGTTGCTCCGACTACTTTGGGACGCTCTTTGCAGTATATCAACGTAATCGGTAAGTTCAAGGCTGGTAAGTCGATGAAGGAGCCATATCACTACGATCCAACGGTTTACGATTACACTTATACTCCGGTAGAAGAGAAATCGCACGAAAACCGTACGTGGGTAGATAAAATGTACTTCCGTCCGTTCAGCCGCGACGAAATCAACCGTAATGCAAAACTGGTACAAAACCCAGGTTACGATAAATAGTTATATTTTATTGACTAATTTTACTGAAACTATGCCTTGGCTTACAAGGCATAGTTTCTTTTTTTACTCCTTCAAAACTCTTCATTCCTGTCATGAAGCAAATATGGCCCTGGAAAGCAGGCAGCATTGTTCTGATCGCTGGACTGGTTCTTTCCGGATGTGACAAATCCTCCGATTCCAAAGAAGAAAAGAAAGGCCCCGACGGTCCCAGGCTCTTCACGCTCCTCAGTCCCGAACAGACAAAAGTGGATTTCTCCAATACACTCACCGAGGGGTTGAATACCAATGTGCTGATGTATGAATACTTCTATAACGGGGGCGGAGTGGCTGTGGGCGACCTCAATGGCGACGGGCTCGACGACATTTACTTCACCGGTAACATGGTGCCCAATAAGTTGTATCTGAACAAGGGCAAGATGGTATTCGAGGACATCACGGCTATTGCACAGGTAGGAGGCCGCGAGCGTCCGTGGAAGACGGGCGTCACGATGGCCGATGTAAATGGGGATAGTAAACTGGATATTTACGTATGCTATTCAGGCGCCGTTTCGCCCGAGAGCTTGAAAGACCAGCTGTTCATCAACAAAGGCAACAATGCACAAGGCATTCCGCAGTTTGAAGAAATGGCGGAGCAATATGGCCTCGGTGTAATGAGCAACAGTACGCAAGCTGCATTTTTTGATTTCGATAAAGACGGGGACCTCGATATGTTCCTGCTCAACCATAATCCGAAAGCCCTGCCGATCCTCGACGAGGCGAGCACGGCTGATATCCTCAGAAAGGAAGACCCGGTAACCGGCGTAAGGTTGTTCCGGAACGATCCGCAAAACGGCACACCACATTTTACAGACATTACTAAAAAGGCGGGTATCCATAGCTCGCAACTGACCTACGGCCTGGGCATCGGCATTGCCGACATTAACCAGGACGGCTGGCAGGATATGTACATTTCTAACGACTACTCCGTTCCGGATTTTTTATACATCAATAATGGTAACGGCACTTTCACCGATGCGCTCGACGCCAGTATCGGTCACACGTCGCACTCGTCGATGGGTAACGACATTGCCGACTTCAATAACGACGGCTTGCCCGACATTTTTACGCTCGATATGCTTCCCGAGGATAACCGCCGGCAGAAGCTGTTGACGGGTCTCGATAACTACGAGTTGTTTGATTTCAATGTCAAAATGGGCTTCCATCATCAGTATATGCGCAATATGCTGCAACTGAATGAGGGCCTTGGCAAGGGTACTAAGCATCCTGTTTTTTCGGAAATTGGCCAGCTTTCAGGCGTTTCCAATACCGACTGGAGCTGGGCATCGCTCTTCGCGGATTACGACAACGACGGCTGGAAAGACCTTTTCATTACGAACGGCAACCTGCGCGACTTCACCAATATGGATTTTGTGAAGTTCATGGGCGATCATTTGAAGCGTATTGAAGGCCAGGTGAAGCGGGAGGACGTACTGCAACTGGTGTACCAGATGCCGTCTTCGAATATGAAGAACTATCTCTTCCAAAACCGGAAAGATCTGACATTTACCAACGTAGCCGATAACTGGGGCCTGGGGGAAATATCCAACTCCGGCGGCGCAGCCTATGCCGACCTCGATAACGACGGTGACCTCGACCTGGTTGTGAACAATATCAACAAGCCTGCATTCATTTATCAGAATGACGGGGATAAGCACTTAAAAAACAACTACCTCAAAGTAAAACTGACCGGAGCCGGGCAGAACACGCTGGGGCTGGGGGCGAAAGTGACGATTTACCAGAAAGGCCAGCAGCAATACCTCGAACAAATGCCGACCCGCGGGTACCAATCGAGCGTTTCACCGACGCTGCATTTCGGATTGGGCAAGGAAGGGGCGGTTGATTCGCTGGTGGTAACCTGGCTGAATGGCAAGCAGGAAAGGGTGATTAATCCTAAAACAAATACCACGCTGGCGCTGTCGGAGGTGAATGCCAAAGAAAAAGTGAAGGCTGTAAAAGTGGCTGCGCCTATGTTTGTGCCGGTTGCTTCGCCGATCGCATTCAAGAGCCCGGCTGTGAAAATGAACGACTTCAAACGTCAGCCGTTGCTGATCAACCCGATTTCTTTCACTAATCCATGTATGCGGAAAGGCGACGTGAATGGTGACGGCCTGGATGATGTGTTTATTGGAGGTACCTCGGGTGAGGCGGCTAAGTTGTATATTCAGCAAAAGGGCGGTGCATTTACTGCGAAGCCTGTTGCAGCGTTTGAAGCCGACAAGCGAAGCGAAGATACCGATGCTCTGTTTTTCGATGCGAACGGCGATGGCGCACAGGATATATTCGTAGCCAGCGGGGGGTATGCGAGCTTTATGCCCGAGGATCCATTGCTGCAAAGCCGGTTGTATATCAATGATGGTAAAGGCAATTTTACCAAAGCGTCGGGCGCATTGCCTGCCATGCTTACGAGTACGAGCTGCGTACGTACGGCGGATATCAACGGGGACGGGAAACCTGATCTTTTTGTAGGTGGGCGCGTCATTCCTGGTAGGTACCCTGAAACACCCCGCAGCTATATCCTGATTAATGATGGTAAAGGCAAATTCACCGATCAGACAGCCGCTGTTGCCAAGGAGTTGGAGCACATCGGTCTGGTTACGGATGCGGCCTGGGCGGACCTGAACGGCGATAAAAAGGCCGACCTGATCGTGGTAGGAGAGTGGATGCCGGTTACTGTTTTGATCAACAACAATGGCAAGCTCGAAAACAAAACCGCTGAATACTTTGACAAACCCTACAATGGCTGGTGGAACAAAATCCTCGTGGAAGACCTGAACGGAGATGGCAAGGACGACCTCGTGATCGGCAATATGGGTACCAACACCCAGTGCAAAGCCAGCGATAGCGAGCCGGTGGAGATGGTGTACAAGGATTTTGACGACAATGGCTCCGTCGACCCCATTATGAGTTTTTACATTCAGGGTAAGAGCTACCCCTATGTAACCCGCGACGAAATGCTTGATCAGATGAGCATTATGCGTACTCGTTACCAGGATTACAAAAGCTACGCGGATTTGACTGTGAAGGAGATTTTTACCAAAGAAGAACTGGAAGGAGCGAAGGAATTGAAAGCCACTTATCTGAAAACCGCTTTGTTCGAACGGGCTGCGGATGGCAAATTCGTTGAAAAAGCATTGCCCTTACAAACGCAGGTATCGCCTGTTTACACCATTACTACGCTCGATTACAATGGCGACGGCAAGAAGGACCTGCTGCTTTGCGGCAATATCAGCAAGGCGCGGCTCCGTTTCGGAAAGTACGACGCCAACTACGGGATCCTTTTGCAGGGCAATGGCAAAGGGCAATTCGAATACGTCAATCAGGATAAATCGGGTTTTGGCTTGAAAGGCGATGTGCGCAGCGTGCTGCCGCTCGGTAATAAACTGCTATTCGGGATTAATCAACAGGAAATAAAAGCATATCAAATTGGTAAAGTTCAGTAACCTTCTTCTGGGAGTGCTGCTGGCTGTAACGTGGACAGCCTGCAAAAAGAATGAATCAAAAAAGGAGATCGATCCGACGGTAATCGGTCAGGTGACGCAGCAGATGACGGACGTAATGGTGCACGACGTCACCAACCCGCCGCTCGGTGCGAGGTTCTACTCCTACGCCTGTCTGGCAGGCTACGAGGTGGTGGCTGCGAACGATAAGGCTTATCCCTCGATGCATGGGGTGTTGAATGACTTTCCGGAAATCGAGAAGCCGAAAGTAGCGGAGTACTCCTACCAGCTTGCCGCTGCGCTCGCAATGCTCGAAACGGCGAAGAAAATGCAGCCCTCGGGCGGTTTGCTGCTGAAAAAATACCAGCAAAGCCTGGTCGACTCCTGCAAGAAAGTCGGGTTTACCGATGAGGTGCTGGCTGGTTCGCAGGAATATGCGCTGGCTATCAGCAAGCAGATCCTCAAATATGCCAAAGCCGACCGTTACAATAAGATCAGCAACTTCCCGCGCTATGAGCCGCATGGCGGCCCGGGGACCTGGTACCCGACGCCTCCGGGCTATTTCCCGCCGGTAGAGCCTTATTTTAAAACTGTACGGCCCTTTACACTGGATTCGGCATCGCAGTTCAAGCCTGCGCCGCCTGTCGCATTCTCGGAAGCGAAGGATTCGGAGTTTTTTAAACTGATGAAGCTTAATTACGACGATACCAAAGAGCAGGAGCACCGGGTTATCGCCGCGTTTTGGGATTGTAACCCGTTTGCATTGGAAAACAAGGGGCATTTACTGGTGGGAATGAAGAAGATCTCCCCGGGTGCGCACTGGATGGGCATTACCGATATCGCCTGCCGGAAAGCAAAAACGGATTTCTCTAAAACGATGCTCATCAATACTTCGGTAGCGATAGGACTCATGGATGGCTTCATGGCTTGCTGGGATGAGAAATACCGCAGCAACCGCATCCGCCCCGAAACGGCTATCCGCAAATACATCGATCCAGCCTGGAAGCCATTTCTCCAAACACCGCCATTTCCGGAGTACCTGAGCGGGCATTCGGTGATATCGACGGCGGCGGCTTTTATCCTTACCCACTATTTCGGCGACAATTTTGCCTATACCGATACCGTGGAGGAGCGTTTCAACCTGAAAGCACGCTCATTTAAGTCGTTTCTTCATGCCTCGGAGGAATCCGGTATTTCGCGGTTCTACGGGGGCATTCACTTCATGGACGCCATCGAGAATGGTCAGAAGCAAGGAAGGCAAGTGGGGGAATGGGTGATCAACACGCTGGATAACAAAGCCGTGGCGGCATCAGGGAAATGAGACCTTGCGTTCGTTCAAAAGCATTTTAGCGAATGAATATCCGGTTTCAAAAAGCTGATCTGCCTTCCGGAAATCGAAAATGCTGAAACGGCTCAATGCAGGCGGCTCGATGAGCAGGTCGCATTGAGCGCAACGGGCCCTTGTTTTCGTGTGCATCGCCAGAATGAGGCTCCGGTAGACGATCTCGGTCGTCCGCTTCAGCGGTTTGTCAAGATTAAAAGGATTGCAATGGCTCCCGATAATATAATCTGCGTCGTCGAGTACCGGCTCGACGGGCAGGTTGTTCAAAACGCCACCATCGACGAGGTCACGACCATTGTAATGCATCGGACTGAAAAGCCCGGGAATGCAGCATGAGGCGAGGACAGGTAATGCCAGTTCTCCGCTGCGGAAACGCACTTCTTCGCCCGAAACAATGTCGGTAGCCGTGACTATAAGCGGTGTTTTGAGCGATTCAAATGTATTTTCGGGAATGAATTTTCGGAAGATGTCCTCCATCTTTCGCATATGCAGCAGTCCGTTCGCGCCGATCCCAAATCTCAGATAAGGATAAAAACTCGTATCACGGATAATTTTCAGAATAGCTCCCGGCTCATAACCATAGCCTAGTAAAGCCCCCACAAACGCCCCCGAGCTCGTTGCGCTGAGCACGTCCGGCCGCATTCCACGCTCCCATAGCGCCTGCGCCACGCCCACATGCGCAATCCCCCGCGCACCCCCGCCTGAGAGAATTAGTGCCGTTTTCATAAGTAGGGGATAAGTATTAACTCATCGACGTCGAATGCCAGGACCTGCGTTCTGAACAAAAAATCCTCCCAATAAGCTGTCTGATTTGGCGTGGTACCGGTGTAAATTTCGAATTCCGTAATAGCAGAAATACAATACGTGAAGTTTCCTCGTACGAGCTTGATTAGCCGGGACTCTGCTTTGTCGGACTTGCGGAAAAAATCGATGAGAATAGAGGTATCAACAAGCACTAGTTCTTTTGCCATTGGTCAATTGCCTTTCTGGTTTCTTCAATCTTTTTAATTTGATTTTTAGAGAACGTTGGGGCTGACAGCAGGAATTCTTCTAATGAGTCGTCGGCAGTTTCTTTTTCCAAGCGGTCAATCTCAGCTCTTAACTGGGCTCGCTGAGTGTTCGACAGACCTCTGACAAGGCTGACCAACCGATCGAATGATATATTTTCCTGCGCTTGCATATCCAAATATAGCGAAATAGCCGCATTTACTCAACCAGGAATTCACGCAACGTCCCGCGTTCGCGAACCCTTACACCCTTCTCGGTTTGCTCCACCAATGCAGCCTCATACACAGGGTCATGCTCGAAAAGCAATATCCATTGCCCGGTGACGGCTTGTTGAAGGACGCTTTGTTTTTCTTCCATGGTTTGGAGCGGGCGCATGTCATAGCTCATGAGCCAGGGAATGGGGATGTGATAGGACGATGGAAAAAGATCGGCGCAGTAGATAATCTTCTGGTTCTTATGCTGGATTACGGGCAGCATCATTTGCTCGGTATGGCCGTCGACGTTCATGAGGCCGATACCATTAAAAGGCGACTGGCCATTTTCGATAAACCGCAATTGCCCCGATTCCTGCAACGGAAGTATATTTTCTTTCAAAAAAGAGGCCTTCTCACGCGGATTGGGGTGGATGGCCCATTGCCAATGGGCTTCGTTCGACCAGTATGTGGCATTAGGGAAGGTCGGTTCGAGGCGGGAGCCGTCGCGGCTGAACTGCACAGCACCACCCACGTGGTCGAAATGGAGGTGGGTAAGGAGCACATCGGTAACGTCGGCGGGGCTGAAACCTTTTTCGCCGAGGGATGAATGCAAAGTGGCCTCGCCGTGGAGATCATAATGCCCGAAAAACTTATCGTCTTGCTTGTTGCCCATGCCGGTATCGACCAATATCAGTTTCGCACCATCCTCGATGAGCAAGCATCGCATAGCCCAGGAGCAGAGGTTCTTTTCATCGGCCGGGTTTTGTTTGTTCCAAAGTACTTTCGGAACCACGCCGAACATGGCCCCGCCATCGAGCTTGAAAAAACCGGTGTCGATGATATGGATTTTCATAGGGTTTCTTGGATTTAAATCGTCCTTTTCAGTGGAATATCAACATTCTATCGACCTAACATACCATAATTTTTTCGATCTTCCGACCTGAATTAATAACAAGCCTAACCATGCGCGTACCGTTCCTCTCAGTCAGTTTCCTGTTATTGTCGACTTTTTTTGTTGATAATCAATCCTATGCACAAAAAATGCCTGTCGACTACGTGGCAACAATGATCGGTACTGCGCCATCGGCCACGGAGAGCGCGAAAGCGCATAGCGAGGCGGGCAGCGAATTGAAAGGGCAGACTATACCCGCGGTGGGCGTTCCGAATGGGATGACGCAATGGACGCCGCAGACGCGCTCCACCGAAACCAAGTGCATTGCGCCGTTTTACTATAACGATAACAAATTTCAGGGTTTCCGCGGTACGCATTGGCTGAATGGCTCGTGTGTGCAGGACTATGGTTCGGTGACGGTCATGCCGCTCTCGGGTGAGCTCACAACCAATCCGGAAAAGCGGGCCAGCCTGTTCAGCCACGAAAAGGAGCAAAGCACGCCGGACTATTACAGTGTATGGTTGCAGGATCACCAGATTAATGCCGAGGTCACCGCGTTGGCGCGTACAGCCCTGATGCGGTTTAAGTTTGAGAGCGGTGAGGAATCTTTTATCATCATCGAACCCAACAGCGACGAAGGGGAAGGCTTCGTGGAGGTATTGCGCGAGCGGGGGGAAATTGTGGGCTACAATCCAGTTCACCGCATTTATCAGGGATCAGGGCAGCCGGCGGGCATCAGCGGATATTTTGTGATCAAGTTTGATAAGAAATTCATGCAGTCGGGCGTCTGGTTGGGTGACACCATTACGCCCATGGGCAGGATACTCACCGGGAAGGGGAACCGGGAAAAACTCGGTGCCTACGTAGGTTTTGGAGATGAAAAACAGGTGATTACCGTGCGCATTGGCACTTCTTTCACGAGCATTGAGGGAGCCAGGGCAAATCTCGAAAAAGAATTGGGGACCAAACCATTGGAAGCAGTCCGGAAATCGGCGCGTGAAGCGTGGAATGAAGCATTGGGTAAGGTGAAGGTAACGGGAAGCGATCATGATAAGGTGCTTTTTTATAGTGCCTTGTACAGGACCAAACTTTCACCAAGGCTCTTCTCCGATGTAGACGGCAGCTATCCTTCGTTTGGAGGCGGCACGCCGCTGCAAAAAGCGGAGGGTTTCGATTACTATTGCGATTTCAGCATGTGGGATACATTTCGCGCGGCAATGCCTTTGGAAATCATGCTCGAACCCAAACGGGCGGGGGATATGGTACAGTCGCTGGTGAAAAAAGCGGAACAGGGCGGTTGGATGCCGATTTTTCCCTGCTGGAACCATTACACCGCAGCTATGGTGGGCGACCACGCATTATCCGTAATTGCGGATGCCTATGCCAAGAATGTGCGGAATTTCGATGTGAACAGCGCCTATCAGTTTTTGCATAAAAACGCATTCGAGGTGAACGCTAATGCCAAAAGCTACGAGGCCGGGCAGGGACGTCGGGCATTGAAATCCTATTTGCAATATGGCTATGTGCCGCTGGAAGATAGCGTCTGGCAGGCGTTCCACAAGCGCGAGCAGGTATCGCGCACGCTCGAATATGCGTACGACGATTTTTGTTTATCCACACTGGCAACTGGTTTAGGTAAAAAGGAAGATGCCGACCAGCTTCGCAGCCGTGCGCTCAATTACCGGCATGTGATAGACCCGTCGACAGGTTATGCACGCGGACGATACGCCGACGGGCGCTGGATTGCCCATTTTGATCCTTTTGCGAAACGGGCCAGCTTCATTACCGAAGGTTCGCCGGCGCAATACACGTGGTTTGTACCGCAGGATATCGCGGGGTTACAAAAGATCATGGGCGGAAAGAACCGTTTCATTGCGAAACTAGACACGTTGTTCGATCAGGGCCATTACTGGCATGGTAACGAGCCGAATCACCAGATTGCTTACCTCTACGCATTCGCCGGGCAGCCGTGGAAGACGCAGCAATGGACGCGGACCATTATCCGAAGCGAATACGATACCAGCGTAGGTGGCCTGAGCGGTAATGAGGACGGCGGGCAAATGTCGGCCTGGCTGGCGTTCAGTATGATGGGCTTTTACCCGGTAGCACCGGGAACGGATCAATATGTGCTCGGGAGCCCCGTTTTTGAAGAAATTTCCATCGAGACCGGCAAAAACCGCAAGTTTACCGTGAAGGCGAAAGGGGTTTCCGACAATGCCCGCTATATTCAGTCGGCGACGCTGAACGGCAAGCCTTTCACCCGGACGTACATCACCCATGGCGAGCTTCTGAAAGGCGGCTCCCTGGTGCTGCAAATGGGGGATAAGCCGAACAAGGAATGGGGTGGGCAGGCGGCTGATATGCCGTTTTCACTGACTAAAAATTGATCGAATCAGGAGTGGTTACGGGATTGTGAAAATTGTATTTCAAGAAAGAATGTTTTGGTATTTTTCAAGACTACCATATAAAATTTGCATTCATAGCGGTTGGTGGCTAAATTCCACAATTCCCATTACTATTCACTCCCAACCCAATGAACCGCAGAAATTTCTTTGAAAAAGCCATTCCGGCAAGCTTCGCGTTAGGCGCTGTGGCGTCGTCCTGTGCGCCGAGAACCGAGTTGAGGTATCCCGACAAGCATTTCCACATCAGCCGGGGTTACCACCAGATTCCCAAATTACGTCTTTCAATGGACCGCATTGTGAAGGAAACGGTCGGTTTGCGGCCTTTCCGTGCCTCCGGCCCGCGGTTGGACGTGGAGCAACTGGGCAACAAGACGATCGTCCATAACTATGGCCACGGCGGCAGTGGGTGGTCGCTATCGTGGGGCACGGGAAACATTGCCCGGAAAAACGTGCTGGCAACCGGTGAGAAGAAAATAGCGGTACTGGGCTGCGGAACGGTAGGTATAGCGACCTCACGCCTGTTGCAGGAAAGCGGCTGCGAGGTAACCATTTACACCAAGGATGTGCCGCCTAATGTGACGAGTAACCTGGCAACCGGAACCTGGTCTCCGGCGTCAAGAGTGTGTGATAAAAAGATTGCCAGGCCCGAGTTTCAGGCCATATGGGAAGAGGCGACGCGGTTCTCGTTCCGCAGGTTTCAGTTTTTATTAGGAATGAACGATATCGCCACCTGGGCAGAGGAATACAGCGTTTTCAAGCAAGTACCAGTGTACTCGCCAGGCGCAGGAGGGGAAGATTTTGAAATTGAGGGTCTGCTGCCTGAGCGCGTCCGCCTGGATAGGAAGGAGCATCCTTTTAAGGCAGATTATGTCACGCGCCGGACCAATATTATGTTCAATATCCCCACGTATCTGCGGCATCAGTTGCAGGACTTTACGATGTTCGGAGGGAAGGTAAAAATCCATGAGATCAAAAAGCTGGAAGACATCGACGCATTGCCCGAGAAGGTGGTAGTGAACTGTATGGGCCTGGGCGCGAAACCGGTTTTCAACGACCAGGAGCTCACGCCGGTATCCGGCCAGCTTTCGTGCCTTATTCCGCAGGGAGATATTAACTATAAGTTGTACACGCAGGGTGCCAACTTCATTGCACGTAAGGACGGTATTTACATTGGCAGTAATGGCATTGTAGGCAACTGGGACACGACGCCGAGCAAAGAGCAGACTGAGAAAACCGTTGGGATATTGATGAAGCTGATGGAAGAAATGCGGGGTTAATCCTCTTTGAGCAGATAACGCCGGCGGATCTCGTTGATCAGAAACTTTTTATGGGCTGTGAAGCTCTCCGGATGCATGGTTTCAAAAAGGCCGCTCCATTCCTGGTAGCGTAATACATCGCCTTTTTTGAATGCTCCTGCGTCTATTTTTTTTGATTTCAGATATTCTTCGAATTCCATGTTGCTTGAATTTGCTTGCAATATACCCGTTTAAACTAAGCAATACCTGCCCGGAAATCAGCTTTAAGCATTAATTTGGCGCGAAATTGCAACGAATACCCCATGAATGTTTTTGAAATGAGAATAGACCTCCGCAGCGACACCATTACCAAGCCCACCCGCGAAATGCAGGAGGCCATGTGGAGCGCCGAAGTGGGTGACGATGTCTTCGGGGACGACCCGACGGTGAATGCATTGCAGGAAAAAGCGGCCCGGCTGTTCGGGATGGAGGATGCGCTCTTTTGCCCTTCCGGCACGATGACCAACCAGTTGGCGATCCGCGTGCATACGCGCCCGGGCAGCGACGTAATCTGCGACAAGCATTCGCACATTTATCTGTATGAAGGTGGGGGCATTATGCTCAACTCGTTTTCGTCGGTAAAACTACTTGATGGCGATCGTGGAAGGCTGTCGGCTCAGCAGGTAAGCGAAGCGATCAGCCCCGAGAATGATGTGCATTCGACCGTAACCAGGCTCGTTTCACTCGAAAATACCATGAACAAGGGTGGCGGCTGCTACTATGATTTTAAAGAGATCGAAGCGATCCGCGGCGTGTGCCGCGAACGGAACATTCCCTTGCACCTCGATGGTGCGCGGCTTTTCAATGCATTAGTCGAAACCGGCGAAACGCCCGCACAGTACGGTAAGGTCTTCGACAGCATCAGTATTTGCCTTTCCAAAGGGCTTGGCTGCCCGGTAGGATCGTTGTTGCTCGGAACTCGCGAAATGATACGCGAAGCGCGCCGTTTCCGAAAAGTAATGGGCGGCGGCTGGCGCCAGGCGGGTTTCCTGGCAGCGGCGGGTATTTATGCGCTCGATCACCACGTCAGCCGGTTGAAAGAAGACCACAGCCGGGCCAGAACCATAGGGGAGCTGTTTGCGGCCCGGGCTGAGGTAGCCGAGGTGTTTCCTGTCGATACAAATATTGTTATCATTCGTCTCAACGACCATATTTCTGAAAAGGAATATGTAAATCGCCTGGCTGACGCCGGAATCCTGGCCGTGACGTTCGGGAAGGGGCTCGTCCGGTTTGTAACGCACCTCGATTTCACCGACGACTTGCTGGAAACCATGCGGGCCAGGCTCCTGACATTCTAAGCCTCGGGGATCATTTCTTCATATTCATATTCTGAATTGGGCCCCTGGTAAATCACTTTCATGCCCGTGAGATCGGCTACGTAGGTATGTATGCCTGCGGCCCCGATCTCGCGCAGGAAAGTCGGGTAGTCGGTAAGACCGTCTTGGGTACGTTTGATAGCCGCCTTCACTTCTTCCAGTTCGAATGTTTCGGCGCATTCAAATTCCGGCAAATCACCCGCTATGATCAGCCTATCGCCGTTAACGGACGTATAGGTACGTTTGTGATTTTTAACCTTCACTTCATAATTGTCGACTCCGATGGCTTTCAGGTTTTTGACAAATAGCGGGTAGGGCTGGCCGGCAGACCGTTGCTCGGCTGATTCAATAAGTTCTTCGGTCAATTCAATAATTTCCATATCAGTTTACTTTAATGGGCCATGTCGTCGTCTTCGGGGTGGACGATCAGCGAGCTGCGCGTATCCAGTTTCTTGATCATTTCGTTGGACATCGCGTCGGCATACACGCCGTAGCTGCTCACCAAGGTCCCTTTCAGTCCGTCTTTTGATTCGATGGCGTACAAAATCGACATATCGGAAGGGTTGGTCATGCCTTCGAATCGATAAACCTGCACAATATCGAAATCTTCGGGAGACAGCGTCAGGCAGATGCCATCGTCCTTATGTACTTCCAGAGCGTGGGCCGTGAGGTTAAAATCATAGGTATAGCCTTGCTCCTGCAAATCTTCAAGCGTTTCGATGAGCGTATCGGGCTCGCTCATGTTTTTGTTGGAAGGATGCGGTTTCTTAACCTTATCCTGGTCTGTTCCTTGCAAGTCCATAGTGTTTATTTTTTAAGATGGATGATCTGCTTGAATCAACAACTGATAGCGATTTTGAACATCATCCGGGAAAAAAGTATGCCTTGCTGAACAGCCGTTTTCCGGCGAGAAAATGCCATTGAGGCGATGTACATATTGAGGTACTTTGACCTCAGTTTGCCAGATTTTGTAGAACGTGAATGGTATATAAACCGGATTATTTGGGACGATACACCAATTGTCCCGAATTGTACGCTGCAAAACATCCCAGGCCCCCTTCGATATTGGTGTAAATCAGCGATGGCTCCACAAATGGATTGTCCGAGTCGCCGCGCGTTTGCACGGAGCGATGGTATTTGAAATAATGCTCGTCGGTATTGTACACCTCCATGGTGATGGATATGATCTTGCTTTTGGGATAAGAGGTATACACGGCGCCATTCGAGCTGTAACTGAGCGGGTCGGGCAAGTTTACGCGGCCGATCGGCGAACTGAATTCGGTGCCGTCCAGATTCACATCGCTGCGGAAATCGTTCCGGCCGATGGTATCGTCCCAGTTGAAATTGAAGCGGTTTCTTACACGCCTCTCTTTGAACTCGCCACCGGCCGAGACTTCCTCGGGAACACTGTATTCGAGATCGAGCGCCGCACGCACCCGGTAGTAATTGGTTTGCCCGGAGATATCGTTCCAGTTGTATTTTACTGTCAACAAAGTATCCCTTGCCGATATGCTGCCGGAAAAGGAGGTGTCAATCTTATAGGTAGTCGGTACGACGGCAGTCGCCGGCACGGTACAGGTTGCCTTTACTGAGCGTATACCGTTGACGACCGAGAGGAAATAGGTTTTTCCGGGTAGAATGGCGAGAACCGATTTGTCGGCGGAGTAGAGCTGGTTGGCAGTGTCGAACGGGATCACAGCCTCCCGGGTGCCGTCGGATAGTTTCACGACCGCATTTGGAATAACACCGCCTTTCAGATCGGGCTCTGCAAAGAGCGGTATCGACTCCGTTACCACCACATTAATGCGCGCAGATTGCGGCGAAATGAAGCATTGCACGACCAGCTTCGATTCCACCTGTGGAAGATCACCCTTATCAACGTCTGTCACCAGGGACTCGCATCCCACAAGGAACAATGTAAGGAAGATGAAAATGATATATCTGGGAAACATGGCTGCTGTTAGAATTTAAAGTTGTAGCTGAAATAGGGCAGTATCGGAAACAATGAATAGCGTTTCAGCGTGTATTTCGGCACCGGTGTAGCCGGCATCACATTGGGAAGAATTACCATTTCCTCGTCGATATTATAGAAGAACGGGTTCCTTCGGTTGTAAGCATTGTAAACGCCAAACTCCCACGTGCGCTCGTGCCGCTTTTTCTTTTTGTGGAATTGAATGGCAATGTCCATGCGGTGGAACGGCTCTGCACGGTAGCTGTTTTTCTGCCCGTATTCGCTGACGGTCGGGCCAAACCAGTTGATCGCAGGCTTGCCTTCGGAAGTAATGCGCGTCACAAAGTTGTCCGTCGCTGCCCGGTAGCTCGACACGGGGAGCGTCAATGCATTGCCAGTTCCGTACACCCAGGTGGCCGACAGCGTGATTCTTTTGCTCAATTCATATATTCCTACCACCGAAAGATCGTGGCGGCGGTCGTAGCGAGGGAAAAATGTTTTACCAAAATTCAGTTCAGGGAATTTCCAATAGGTCCACGACAACGTGTAACCGATCCAGCCGGAGAATCTGCCGGTTTTCTTTTGAACAAGAAACTCTCCGCCGTACGACCAGCCCTTGCCCGAGGTAACATTATCCTCCCAACTCAGCTCGTTGGCATTCTCGCCATTGATGCTCAGAAACGATGAGCCTTCCTTGTAGTTGAGGATGTTGTTCATTTTTTTGTAGTATCCTTCGAGCGTAACCGTGAGCGCGGGGCGTTCGAAGTCTTTGGCGAGGCCCGCGGCTATTTGTTCGGACTGCTGGGGCGCAACACGGGCGGTGGTAGGTACCCAAAGGTCTGTTGGGAGGCCAAGGCCCGTGTTGGAAAGCAAATGCACATATTGGTTCATGCGCGCATACGAGGCTTTGAAAGAAAGGTTCTCGGCGAGGCGCAATGCCGCCGAAATGCGTGGTTCGGGACGAACGTAGGTTTTAACCTCGGTCTGAAACGTGCTAAGCCGCAGCCCGGCATTCACTTTCAGCGCGTCCAATGCCTGCCAGGTATCTTCAATGTAAAGTCCTGCTTCGAGGGAATAGACCGGTTTGACCGATCGCTCGATAGGGTTATCGGTAAATGTGCCCGCAATCGCGAGCGCCGAGGGAATGAACTTGTGAAAAGTGGCCTGGCCTCCGAACTTCACCGCGTGCTTCGAAGAAGGGTAAAAATCAAAATCCGTTTTTACACCGAGGTCGCGGATGCGCGAATCGTATTCAAGACTGAACTCGTCGTCGAGAGAGCCATCACTATTCAATTCTTTGGAATAACTGGAAACCCCAAATTTAAAATTGCTGAAAATGAAGGATGTATTGACAAACAGTTTCTGGTTCAAAACGTGGTTCCAGCGCATGGTCGCCGTAGCATTGCCCCAATCGAGACCGGCCCTGGTTTCGGAAGTGCTGCTCTTCTCATTCGCATGGAACTTGTCACGACCGAAATAACCGCTGATATACAGTTTGTCCTTACTGCCGAGATCGTAGTTCATCTTGGCATTCAAATCATAAAAATAATAACCGGGCTTCACCTGGCTGTCTTCCCCCCGCTGCTCCCGCGCGATTAGCGGCGCGGCCAGAAAGTCGATGTAGGTCCGGCGGCCGGAGATCAGGAAGGAGGATTTGCCCTTCGAAATAGGTCCTTCCAGGGTTAGCCGCGAGGAAATAAGGCCTATTCCGCCTTCGCCATGGAGTTTCTCCTTGCTTCCTTCCTTCATATTCATTTCCAATACCGACGACAGCCTGCCGCCATAACGCGCCGGAAAACCGCCCTTAGTCAGCTCTACGCTCCGGAGTGCATCGGAATTGAAGATCGAGAAAAAGCCGAAAAGGTGGTTGGCATTGTAAACCACCGCGTCGTCGAGGATAATGAGGTTTTGATCGGGCCCGCCGCCGCGAACATATAAGCCCGTTTGTCCCTCGGTCCCTTTTTGAACGCCCGGCATGAGTTGCAGCACGCGCAAAACATCCTTTTCACCAAAGAATGCCGGTATTTTTTTCAACTGTTGGATCGGGATTTCGACTTTACTCATTTGCACCGTCCGGCTGACGTAATCCTCCTGCTTGCGCGCGGACACGACTACTTCTTCAAGTTGTGTGATCGTAGGAAGAAAAATGTTCAGTTCGGTGTCTGTCCGGAGCGCCACTCGTTTTTGCTGCTTTTCATAACCGACAAACGAGAAAGAAACCGTCGCAGAATCGGATGCGGGTAATGTGAGTGAGTAGAAGCCATAGGTGTTCGTTACTGCGCCGTAGGGGGTGTTGTCGATGTACACGTTTACACCCGGAAGCTGTTCCTGGCTGCCTTTTTCCCGTACAAAACCGCTGATCGTAACGCGGTTTTGAGCAACAGCAATAATGTGGAAAAGAAAAAGAAAGACCGTAAAAATCAGACGCATAGACGGAATTGCGGTTAGTTTGAGTAACGAGTCGGTTGGTGATCTAGTATGGAGCAGTTGTATTTGACCATGACGATATAGAGATCAAAACCGTTGCACCCGGTACAAAAAGAATGGCGGAACTCCCCGCTAAACGGGAAACTCCGCCATTACAGAAGCCGGATCGGCTATTTTACGCCCTTAACCTTCATTTTTAACCCGTACACTGCTGTTTCGGCTGTGATAAACAGCATATCACGATTTTTACCGCCAAAGCATACATTCGCCGTCCATCCTTTGTGCACCGGAAAATGGGCGATTTGTGTGCCGGTTTTGTCAAAAACGGTCACGCCGTCGCCGGTAATATAAAGGTTACCATCCTCGTCGAGGATCATGCCGTCGGAGCCTTTGGGCGCGAACAGCTGCCGGTTGGCTAACGTACCGTCTTTCTGAATATCATAAACATAGGTTTTACTGTCACCAATGTCGGCTACGTAGAGTTTCTTACCGTCGGCGGTGCCGATAATGCCGTTGGGCTTTTTCAACTTTTCATCCACCCGGATAAACTTCTTGCGATCGGGGCTGAGGTAATAGACGTGCTGACCATCCTGCTGCATGGCGGGGTCGCGTTTCCAGTAGTCGCGTTTGTAGAGCGGATCGGTGAGGTAAATGCCGCCTTTCGGGTCGATCCAGAGATCATTGGGTCCATTGAGGAGCTTACCTTCGTAATCTTTCACCAGCACCGTCGGGTTGCTTTTCTTATCGAACGACCAAACCTGGTTCTCTTCGTCGGAGCACGCGATCAGGTTTCCTTTTTTATCAAAATACATGCCGTTCGCACGTCCTGCTTTGTCGGAAAACGTGCTGAATGCACCCGTTTCGGCATCCCAGCGGATAATTTTGTTATTAGGCTGATCGGTAAAAAATACATTACCGTCCTTGTCGGGAACGGGCCCTTCGGTGAATTTATATCCATCGCCCAGTTTTTCGACCTGTGCTCCGGGCGCGACGATTGATTTGGAATCCATAATTTGTGCGGAAAGTAATACGGGAGTAAGCAGCGCGGCAAGGCCGGCCAGCATTGGAATGATGAGCTTGGATTTTTGCATAATAAAATCGGACCCGATATTGATTCGAACGGGGTTAGTGTATTAAAGTCGGGATAGGGGGTGGCTTTACTGATGGAGAGATCTCGGCTAGCGTAAGGTTCTCTGGCTTTGTACTTACAAGGGTTTTTAGCTCACAATGAGTTCCAGTTTCTTTCCCAACCCGATTTCAAGAAGCCTATACAGGGTAGATAGTTGAATATCGGATTGGCCATTTTCTATTCTAGAAATAAAACTCTTTTTCGCGCCAATTCGGTCTGCCAGTTGCTCCTGTGTCATTTTGGCAAGTCTGCGTTCCTCGCGGATAATTTCACCGATCAAAAATGCTTTTGCCTTTATTTCGAAATCAACTCGGGTGGGACTACCAGGCTCGCCGTAGCGTTCTGTGAAATGATCCTCGATTGTTGTAATGTCTTTATTATCAGTCATATTTACTGGTCTTGAAGTATTCGTTCATCAACTTTTCCGCAAGTGCAGTTTCTTTGGAAGGCGCTTTTTGAGTTTTCTTTTGAAATGCGTTAAACAGCACTACGATTTTTTCCTTATCAAAACAGCAAAATATTCTGAAAATGTTGTTCCCAGTTTCGATCCGCAATTCATAAAGGCCTTTCCGTCCTTCGATATGTTTCAGGAATTTTTCCGGAATCCGGTCGATATGAGTTAATAGGAATAGAACGTAGTCAACTTTGCTCTTCGCAAGTGGCGATAAACTTTTAAAGAAATCATTGAAATAGTGTTTGTAGAAAATTAATTCTCTGACTTTCTCCATTGTGTATAGTGTGATATGTAAAGTTAACTTAAAATGGAACAAAAGGCAACCGGTTCTTACCAGTTGCCTTTTGTTGGAAGTCCAATCGGAATAGCCTCTATCGGGAAGTGCTATTTCCCCGCCAGCATAATCTTAGCTCCACCTTTACGAATGGATTCATAGACGGCATCTACGACAATCATATCCTTTAAACCTTCCTCACCGCGTACATTCGGATCCGGGTTGTTGTTGAGGATAATATCGGCAATGCCGTCCATTTGGAGTGTCTGGTGCGTAATTACTGGCTGATTCATCGGGCCAAGGTGCGTGCGGCCTTTGATAGGACCATAGCCGAATGCGGGGCTCAATTCCACAAATCCCTTTTCTCCGACTACATAGAGCCGCTCATAATTATTGAATGCGTAAGTAGTACCACAGCTGGCCACAATGCCGCTGGGGAAGCCCAGTTGGAACATTATCGTCTCATCGACTTCCTTGAATTTGACAGGGTCTGTTTTTGTTTCTTGTGCGGTTACCCAAATCGGCTCTTCGCCCGTGGCGTAACGGGCGCCGTTGAGCGCGTAAATGCCCACGTCCATCATTGCACCTCCGCCCGCGAGGGCTTTTTTCAGGCGCCATTGGTTCGGGTCGCCGGATTTGAAACCCATATAGTTGTTCACATGCATGATCTTGCCCAACTCCCCCGCCTCGCGCATACGTATCAGCTCGCGCGTATGCGGCTCGAAATGCATCCGGTAGCCGATATAGAACTTCACACCAGCCTTTTTGCAAGCAGCGATCATCTCCCGTGTTTGCTTCGCATTGTCGGCAACGGGTTTTTCACAGATCACATGCTTTCCGGCCGCGGCAATTTGCAGGACGTGCTTATGGTGCAGGGAGTTCGGTGTGGTAACGTAAACAATGTCGATATCCGGATTATCCTTGATTTTACTGACCGTTTCGTAATTGTAGGTATTTTTCTCGGGGATATTATACTTCTGTTTCCAGGTTTCCAGCTTAGAAGGCGTACCCGAAACCGCGCCTACGAGCGTTGCCATTTTGCAGTCTTTCATGGCCTCTGCCACACGGGTTGCATAGCTGCCCAATCCCATTAGCGCCACGCGTAGTTGCTTATCTGCCTTTGGGCCTGAATACAGCTCACGCGCCGATGCGGGGAGGTCGCTCAATGCCGTTGCGCCGATGCCTAATGATAGTTTTTGCAGGAAATCTCGACGGGTATCCATATAGATGAGTGATTTTCAGTTGAATATTCAAAAGGCAAAAAGTGGGCTATGTCGTTGATCTCCTTGGAATTTTGTAACTCATTTATTTGAAAGTGTTAGCTCATCAATGTTCTCTTCCGGTTCAATTTCGTCCTCATCCCAGTTTTCTGTCAACAGGCCGTTTGTCACCGGACGATTCGCCAGCGTTGTGTGCAGCAATCTGGCCTTTGGATTCGAGGACGAAATTTTGCCTATTGCGGTTTCCAACCGGTTTAATGTTTCTTGTGAAGGAATGGTGATAATGAGATCTGTAAGTGGGATTTGGAATAGTAAATGAATCAATTTCAGATCATTGGTCGAAAATGGCCTGATGCCATTCAGCAATTCGGAGGTGTAGGATTTGCTGTGGTTCAAAAGAAGCGCGAGATCCTTTTGTTTTAATGAAAGCTCTTGCAACTTATCGAGAATCAGCTTTTGCCGTTTCCATAGGAATGCATACTCTTTTTCAGCCTGAATTTCTGCGGCTTCGCTCTCTTCCATTTGTGCATCTGTGACCAGGTTTTCATCGGACCAGCATCTTGCCTCAAATTCTACGATTAGGTCACTTATCGATTTTCGGGTTGGACCGAGATCCGGTTGGACTTCTTCTTGGAGCATTAAATGCCGGTCGGCGAGCAGAACCCGCTCGTGGTCAAGCTCGGTTTCGATTCTTCCGGCATCCAATATTTTCTTAATGTTGGGTTCGCCTAATTCAGCAACCTTTTTGTTCTGAGCCATTTTTCAATTGTGTTTGTATTGTTCTTGAAGGTCTTTGCATATTCTTGATGCGTCCCGGTCCACATAATGGTTGCTTTGTCTGTTGTTAATTGTATGAGAATCAGGGCTCTGTGAACGTGCAGGTCGAAAAAATAAAATCCTCGGCTGTGGACCCGGTTTGCATCTCTTCTGATTTTGATCAGTTCGTCGATAGTCGTTATCGAGCCATCTTCAAGGTCTTTGATGAGCTGGTTAACAGCCTGTATCAAACGTTTATTTCCCAGATTTTTCCTTTTAAGCTCTATGAGCTTCTTTTTATCATGAATAACCATCAGTCGGCAGTACAATTTATAAAAAGTTCTACTAAAAAGTGAACTTTCTGAGTTGGACTTTCTATTGATACGCCGGTTCGGAAAAAGGTAACAGGAAAATTATTCTGGGGAATAAAAAAAGCGGCACCTCCCGCAATGGAGAGGTGCCGCCCGGATACTATGTATTTGAACCTTATTTAACTGTCAGAATACGTTCGACTTTTTGGTCGGCCAGCTCGAAAGTTTTGGTTTGAATTTCGTTGCCGCTGATGATGTCCAGTTTGTATTTACCGGGCTCCATCGCGTCGAGGTTCAGGGTACGTCCGAATTTCTTGTGATCTCTTGAAATCGTTTCGCGGTATACCACTACCCCTTCCGCGTCTTTCAGCAGCAGGGTTGTTTTGGAGTCGGTGCTGCCCTTGTCTACGAGAACGTTGATTTTACCGGTTTTGGTGGCGTAAATGCCGGTTCCGAAAGTGGAAGCTTTTTTGGCTTCTTTATCTCCTGCCTGGGCGGTGAAAGAAGCGGCTGCAAGCGCAAATGCGCAAATGAAGGTTTTAACTGATGTTTTCATGGCTATTTTATTTTTATGGCTATAAATTTTGTTCTATTTCAAGAACACGACAAAGGTAAGAGCATGCTTGTGTACGATCTGAATCAAAGTACACGAGCGGAATTTCGGGTGGGACAAGTGGTTGATTCCCAGCATAAGCAATTGAACGGTATCTCATGGCTATTTTTCAAAAATGTAACCAAGAGACGTAAGGTCGGGGAGGAGTGTTGCTTGGAAAAGTGTTAATAACTGTTAAAAAAAACGGCCCTCCATCTGTGGGGGCCGCTTTTAACTAAAACTAAAACCGAAACTATTCTTTTTCTACAAAGTCCATATCCTTTGTAAATGTCTCTTCCAGGAAATATAAGGCCAGCAAAGCCACTACGGCCGTCGCTATACCTATTACCAACCCACTCTGGACGACGCCGAGGTCGGGTCTGAAACTCACAAACAATGCAGCCAGCGGAATAGTCGCGCCGCGCACAAAATTAGGTACCGTTGTTGCAACCGTTGCGCGAAGGTTCGTCCCGAACAATTCCGCCGCAATGGTAATAAATAAAGTCCAGTAACCATTGCAGAACCCGAGCAAGGTACAAAGCAAGTAGAAGGAGAACAAATCTTGCATCGGAATAAGCAAATAGCCTATCACCATGGCAAGCGAAAGCATGATAAACAGCCTGATCACTTTTTTCCTGCTACGCATGTACTGGCTAAGTAATCCACTGACGATATCTCCGCCGACCTGCCCCGAAAAAGCCAGCATTACCGCTTTTCCCGCGTTGATTCCCACAATGCCCTTCGCAGCACCGAATTCGGGTGAAAAGGTAATGAGAATTCCGACGACAAACCAGATCGGCAAGCCTACAAGGATCGCCATCAGATATTTGCCGAGGCGTTTCCCGTTGGTCAGGATCATGAAAATATTGCCGCGATCCACCGAACGCTCCTTGGCATGCTTGAACATACCCGATTCAAAAACATTGAAACGTAATACCAAAAGCAGCAAACCCATTCCACCTCCTACAAAATAGGAGATGCGCCATGCAAATAAATCGGCTACGAAGTAAGCTAAAATTGCTCCTAAAACCCCGAGGGTGGCTACCAGTGTGGTGCCATAACCCCGAATTTCTTTGGGTAAAACCTCTGTAACCAGCGTAATCCCGGCTCCAAGCTCACCAGCCAGCCCGACGCCCGCAATAAAGCGGAGAATCGCATACTGATCAAGCGATGTCACGAAACCATTGCCGATATTGGCCAGCGAATACATGATAATAGACCCGAAAAGAACGGAAAGCCGGCCCCTTTTATCCGCAATCACCCCCCACAACACACCGCCGATCAGCATTCCGGCCATTTGGTAATTTAACAAACTGATGCCCTCATTCAGCAGCTGATCGTCGGCGACGTTCAACGCTTTCAGACTAGGCACCCGCACCACACTGAACAAAAACAGGTCGTACATATCGACCAGGTAGCCCAATGCAGCCACTATTACAGGTACTTGCAATAACTGCGAAAGCAGCGAAGGTTGAGGATTATTGGTTGTTGTTGACATAGGGTTAAGGTGTTACTTCGGCTGTCGGCTTTCCGCCCTCGGCCTGTGTGGTGTAAATGTCAATCAAATCTTTTTGCCGCTGAGTTTTCGAGTCAGAAATGGTCAGGCGTAGTCAAGGGTAGTCACTAGGTTGTCAGGTGTAGTCAGGGATTGTCATTTCGTACGTGAAGACTACTAACATTGACTATAAACCACAATAACTGACTACACTTGACAATCCATGACAATTCCTGACTACATTACAATCTGTCGATCAGCATGCCGCCGTCCACACCGATTACCTGGCCGGTGGAGTAGGGGAAATCGCCTCTCGTTAATGACGCAACCGCCTTGCCCACGTCCTCGGGCGTGCCCCAGCGGGGCTGCAATGCAATGCCGCTCTGGAAGAGGTTGTCGTATTTCTCCTGTACTTTGGAAGTCATGTCGGTGGAAATGATACCCGGACGGATTTCGTAAACCGGAATGTTGTATTCGGCCATTCTCACCGCGAAAAGCAGGTTGGTCATGGCAAGTCCGGCTTTTGAAATACAATACTCGCCACGGTTAATGGATGCGACTGTGGCCGAAATGGACGTCACGAAAATGATCGCCGCTTCAAATGCATGGTTATCCTGCTTCGCAGCCGCCATGCGCTTGCCGATGGCCTGGGTGAAAAAGAACGGGCCTTCGAGGTTCGTCGTCATCACTTCCTGGTAATTCTCAACGGTCGTTTCGAGAATATCG
Organism: Dyadobacter jiangsuensis; assembly: GCF_003014695.1. Lineage (GTDB taxonomy): Bacteria > Bacteroidota > Bacteroidia > Cytophagales > Spirosomataceae > Dyadobacter > Dyadobacter jiangsuensis. Next base: position 263,519 of record NZ_PYAS01000012.1, read on the forward strand.
AGCCGCACGCGCGGTGCTATCCCGGCATTGTTGACGAGCAGGTTGATCTGCCCGAAAACAGAATAGGCCTTTTCGATAATAGCCTCGCGATCGGCCGCGCTGGCGATGCTTCCCTGGCAATAGGCTACTTCTGCACCCAGTTCGCGCAATTCGTTGAGGGCATCGGCAGCGCCCGCTTCATCGCGGACGCCGTTGATGGCCAGGTTATACCCTTCTTTGGCAAGGGCTTTGGCAATGCCAAAGCCGATGCCGCGACTTCCGCCGGTGATTAACGCGGTCTTTTTCATAGTTCCTGCACGTCAACCCATTGGCGTTTCTCCCAGCTTTCGAGGCCTTTTTCAGCGAGCTGCACGCCACGTGCACCGGCTTTCAAATCCCATGGAAATGGCTCGTCTTTTACAATATGTTTCAGGAAAAGCTCCCACTGCGCCTTGAATGCATTGTCGTAAATTTCCTGCTCAGGCACTTTGGACCATCCATCGAAGAACGGGATTGGCTGTGCGATATCGGGGTTCCAAACCGGCTTTGGCGTGTTGCCGTAATGCTGTACGTAGCAGTCGCGCAAGCCGGCAACGGCCGAGCCATGCGTACCGTCCACTTGCAGCGTGAGCAGGTCGTCGCGGCGTACGCGTACCGTCCACGAAGAGTTGAAATGCGCGATTACATCGCCTTCCAGTTCAAATGTCGCGTAACAAGCGTCGTCGGCGGTACATTTATAGGTGTTGCCATTCTCGTCCACGCGCTCGGGAATGTGCGTCGCGCCCAGGCACGAAACTGCCTTTACGTTTCCGAACAGGTTATCGAGTACGTAACGCCAGTGGCAGAGCATATCTACAATGATGCCGCCGTCGTCTTCCTTGCGGTAGTTCCAGGAAGGACGCTGAGCAGGAATGCTCGTGCCTTCAAAAACCCAGTAACCAAACTCGCCTCTTACCGAAAGAATCTTGCCGAAGAAGCCGGCTTCCATGAGTCTTTTCAACTTGACCATACCCGGCAGCCAGAGTTTGTCCTGCACCACACCGTTTTTTAAACCGGCTTTGGTAGCCAGTTCATATAGTTCCAATGCCTCCTCGGTGGTAGTGCCGGTTGGTTTTTCACAATAAATATGCTTTCCGGCTTTAATGGCCTTCTTTACAGCCGCTGCACGGCGACCGGTTACCTGCGCATCGAAATAGATCTGGTAATGCGGATCGGACATGACCGAATCCAGATCAGTAGTATATTTCTGCACACCCGATTGCTTGCAAAGCGCTTGCAGCTTCGCCTCGTTACGGCCTACCAGGATCGGGTCGGGCATGATCACCTCATCGGAAGAAATCTTCACGCCGCCCTGCTCGATAATAGCTTTGATCGAACGCAGCAAATGCTGGTTGGTACCCATACGGCCGGTTACGCCGTTCATGATAATGCCAATGGTATGTGTTGTCATTTTGGTTTATACAGTTTTAAGAAAAGCCTCAGTAATTTCATTTAAAAACAAATGCTGATCCTTCGCCCAATGGATGTTCGAGAAGATTTCCACCTCGCAGAAGCCATTGAAGCCCGTAGCTTCCACCCAGCCCCTGATCTTTTTCAGGTCAATACACCCTTCACCCATTAAGCCGCGGTCATTCAGAAGGTCGATGGTGTTCACCTTCCAGTCGCAGACGTGATACGCCAGCAGATTACCATTCGCTCCGCAGCGCGCGATCTCTTTTTCGAGGTCGCCATCCCACCACAAATGGTACACATCCACCGCTACACCTACGAAAGGTGATTTGAAATATTCAGCCATATCATTGGCCTGAGCCATGGTGTTAATGGCGGATCGGTCGGCGGCGTACATTGGATGCAGCGGCTCGATCGCGAGTTTTACGCCCAGTTTTTCAGCCAGCGGCAGAATGGCGGCAATGCCCTCGCGGATCTGGTTACGGGAGGTTTCCAGGGGCTGATCCGGTGAAGCGCCGCATACCAGCACAATCATGGGCGCCCCCAAAGCTGCGGCTTCTTCGAGGAGCTTGCGGTTATGATCGATTGCCTGTGCGCGCCCCGCGCTGCTTGTGTGCGGAAAAAATCCGCCGCGGACGTAAGAGACAATTTCCAGCCCGGCCGCCCGGATGATTTCGCCCGCACGGTGCGGCCCGATCCCTTCCGTGGCATTCTGCCAGACACTAATGCCTTTTACACCGGCAGCGGCATAGTTTTCCACCGCTTCCGAAAGGCCCCAGGGCTTGGTAGTAATGGTGTGGATACAGCACCGGTCGAGTGTTATGTTTTCCAATTCGGAGAAATGGTTATTAGGATGATAACTTAATTAATGCAAAACGGCTATTGTCGCCCTGAGCGAAGTCGAAGGGTCAAGGCGGAGTCGCAATTCCCCTTCGACTGCGCTCAGGGTGACAAGCAGTTATCTCACAGCGCCCAAATACGAGTAATAAGGCAGCCCCTTATTGATCCGGTGGAGGTAAAGCGCTACTTCTCTTGCATGGTAATCGCCCCACATACTTGACTCGCCATTTGGAATTTTTTGTCCGGCAGGTACATTGTCCCAACCGTTCGGGCGGTGGTAAATCGAGTGGAGAATCAATCCCTGGTGCGTAGGGTCCGTAGACAGGTAAGGCTCGGCAAAAAGTGAATCCACTGCGGTAAGCCCTGCTTGCCAGTAACGGTTTCCAGCTTCGGTTTGCCCTTTGTCGTTCAGGTATTTGCCCAAGCGGAGCAGCCCTTGCGCACCAATGGCCGCCGCTGAGCTGTCGATTGGTTCGAACGCGTTGTAAGGATCGGAAACCCGGGAAGTGTAATCACCCAGTTTATGGATTTGCGGAGCGCCCGTATCCCAGTAAGGAACACCGTCCGATGCAGTGTTTTCAATGTAGAAATCGCAGGTAGCCTGCGCAGCTTTGAGGTAAATGCGCTCGATTTCGGCACGGCCGCCCAGTGGTGCCAGTTCTTCGTCGGAGAAGCTCGACAGCGATTCGAGCTGTTCGGCGAAACCTACCATCGCCCACGCGAGTCCGCGCGTCCAGGTGGTGAAGCCAGAGAAGCCCTGCTGGGAGTTGGGGCAGCGGTAGTTGCCGTCGTTGGTATTGAACACACTTTCATGCGCGGTGCGTCCCCAAAGATCGTAGCTGTCGCGGCCTTCGCCGTAGTAAACCGAATAATTCGCAGTGGCAATGGAATGCAGTGTTCCGCGTTCGAGCAGGCTGGTTTTCAGGTCATTTTCGCCCATGTAGCTATGGCCGAGCAAATGCGAAACCATCAAAGCGCGTACTGAACGGATCGTATCCACAAACAACGAGTGCGGCCCGTTGAATGAGTGAATAAAACCCTGGCCATTTTTGATGTTTGTCCAGCGGCGTGCCTGCACAGCCCCCGACACTTTCAACGCGATCTCGTAAAAGTTGCGCTCCCATTCGTTTTCCGCAATCACCCCCTCGTTCATCAGACGGAGCAGGTTACCGTACGTGCTCACATTGTTGAAACCATGATCGTGCACCCCGAAATGTCCTACATGCGAGGCCATGAAATCAACCGTGTTCTTACGGGCACTTGCAAGGTAGCTTTCATCACGGGTAGCGTCGAATTGCAACACTTCGGCCCCATACTGGAAACCCTGCGTCCACTCGGTCCATCCGCGAAGGGTGTACTTCCCATTCACAGTGAAAACCGGGGTGCCTTTTGAATTGTCGTACTCTTTATTGATGAGCTTGATTTTTTCACCGGAGACTTCCCAGAAGCGGTCGATTTTGGATTGGAGCGAAGCGGCCGTCAGTTCGTTTTTTATCTGCATAACTTGGTTCAATAGTATTATTTAGCCATTTTAATTTTGGATAATACAAAGATATTTACAGTAAAAAGCGATAGCAAGGTACAAATCTGCTATTAAATGGTACTTTTCCGAACATGTTCGCGGTACTCGTTCGGGGTGAGACCTGTTTTCTTTTTGAAGATGCGGCTGAAATAGGACGGGTCGTCCATGTGGATGTGATAGGCGATTTCCTTGCTGCTCAGGTTGGAGAAAACCAGGAGCCGTTTGGCTTCGAGGAGCAGCTTGTCGAGGATGTATTCCTGGCAGGAAATGCCGAGGGATTTTTTGATGATTTTACTCAGATAATCGGGCGTTACAGCTAGCCGGCTGGCATATTGTTGCACTTCATGCATTTGCCTGAAGTTCTTTTCAACCAATTCCTGAAAACGCCCTGCGAGCTCGGGTACGGAAAGCGCAGAGGACTCCACGGTTTGCGCATTGTGCTGGGTTAGGAAAGCGCATTTTTGTAGTAACAACCCCAGGTAGCGTCCGATAAGTGCCTGGTCGGTTTCAGTGCTCAAATGGTCGGCGACCATGTTTTCGAGGATATTGTGGAAGTAATGCTTGTCGCTTCCGGACAGCGTGATGATCGGCTGCCTGCGTGCGGGCTGGAAGAACGGCAGCTGTGAAAGCGAAGGGTTCATCGGATTATAAAATGTGTAAAAATCCTCCGAAAAAGCAACGATGTAACCCTGGAAAGAACTCGAAAAAGTAAGTAAATGCACTTGTCCGGGCGTCAGGAAATGCAGCCCGGCACCTTGTATATTATATGAATGGAAGTCGATTTCGTGAAAGCCTTGTCCTTCTTCGATGAACAGGATCTCGTAATAGGTATGCCGGTGCGGAGCATCGGTCGGGAGCGGGGTAATGGGTAGAGAAACAGGTCCATCGTGCTGAATATCAGTACTGTTTTTGAACCTGAAAATCTTTAATGCAGGTACCTGGCTGGGTGTTTTGGGTAGCGAATGGACCGGGATTGCATCAGACACGAAAACCATGCATCAAGACTTTTTCAAATTCATTAACCGTTTCAAAAGCCACGCAGCCAGCAAAACTACCAGCACCAGCGCGATGACCGGCAGAAATACCGCCAGGCCCGACAAGCCGAACGACGCGACATTCTCGGCCGTCGAAACCACCGGATTGCCCAGGCCAGCCGTTGTTTTGGACGAAAGAAGCCGTAAAATACCCGTACCTGCCTGCACCAATCCGGCCGTGCCGCCACCAAGGATAAGCCCGAGACCCCAATGAAGCATCGGATTGTCGATTTCGATGAAAGATGTTGTGAGTAACGTACCGGCGACTACGGCAGCCGGCGTAGCGACGGTGTCGAGCAGGTTATCTACAAATGGAATGTAGTACCCGGCTATTTCAAGCATTGTAGCCGTACCCAACGCGAAGAAGGCCGTCCAGGTGCTCAGCCACCCAAACTGTTCTCCTGGCGTAATCCAGCCGTTCATAGCGGCGATATTCGCGACCAGCATGGGCAGGAATATCCTGAAACCGCAGCTCGCACTGAGTCCAATTCCCAGGCATAAACTTAGAAACAGCTCCATTTTGACGATATCGAGGCTTAAAAACGTTAATGTAGTGTATTTGAAAAAGATATGCGCCGATTGGTAGATTTTTTATGCCCTCTGTGACATTTTCTACCTTTGCATTGTTGATCCAAGACAACCACTGTATTACCTAATAGCTACCCGGTGAACCAGGAAACCAAAAGCGGCCAGATATTCGATCTTCCTACCCTAAGGCGTCTATACACATTCGTTCGACCTTACCAGAAGCAGTTTTACCTGCTTATTGCCATTATATTGCTCAATGCGGTACTTGCGCCGCTGACGCCCCTGCTGATCCGGTATACTATCGATACGCCGATTGCAAATGGGGATTATTCGCAGCTCACTGTCATGCTCGTTGTGATGCTGGTCGTAACCGTTTTTCAGGGATTGGCGCAATTCTGGAACACCTATATGTCGGGCTGGCTGGGGCAGTATATTATCCGCGATATTCGCGTGCAGTTGTACCAGAAAATCATCGGTTTACGGCTGAAATTCTTTGATAATACACCTATCGGTCGCCTTGTGACCCGCACTATTTCCGATGTGGAAACCCTTTCCAACGTATTCAGCGACGGTATGGCGGCCATTGCCGGAGATATTCTGCAACTGGTGCTGATTATTGCCGTGATGTTCTACACCGACTGGAAACTCTCGATCATCAGCCTTTCGATGATCCCCCTGATGCTTTTCTGTACTTATGTTTTTAAGGAAAAGATCAAGGACTCATTCAACGAAGTACGTGCGGCCGTTTCCAATCTCAATGCATTCGTCCAGGAGCACATTACGGGAATGGGTATCGTGCAGATTTTCAGCAGCGAGGATATTGAATACAAGAAATTCAGGGAGATCAATAAGGTGCACCGCAATGCGAACATCCGGTCGATCCTTTATTATTCCGTGTATTATCCGGTGGCGGATGTGATTGCCGCAGCGGGTACCGGCCTGGTGGTATGGTATGGTTCTAAGCAGATTCTCGGGGCCGAGATCACATTTGGTACGGTTACGGCATTCGTGATGTTTATTAACCTGTTCTTCCGCCCGATCCGCCAGCTGGCCGACCGTTTCAATACGCTGCAAATGGGGATCGTCAGCACCGACCGTATTTTAAAACTGCTTGATAGCGACGAATACACAGCCAATGAGGGCACATTTGCGCCGGAGTCGATCAAAGGTAATGTCGAATTCAAGGATGTTTGGTTTGCCTATAATGATGAGGAGTACGTTTTAAGGGATATTAATTTTAAAGTAAAAGAAGGGGAGACGATTGCCTTTGTGGGCGCCACTGGGGCCGGGAAATCCTCGATCATCAACCTGCTCACCCGTTTTTACGATATTAATAAAGGGAATATCTACGTGGACGGCATTGAGGTGCATGATTATGAACTGAATGCATTGCGTAAACATATCGGCGTGGTATTGCAGGATGTTTTCCTTTTCTCGGACACTATCGAAAACAACATCAGGCTCGGTGACGAAAGCATTACGCATGAAAAAATCGTCGAGGCGGCGAAACTTGTGGGGGTACACGATTTCATCGAACGGTTGCCCGGCGGCTATACTTATAATGTAATGGAACGCGGTGCGACGCTCTCGGTAGGGCAGCGGCAGCTCATTTCCTTCGTGCGCGCGATGGTGCACGAGCCTAAGATTATCGTGCTCGATGAGGCTACCTCGTCCGTGGATAGCGAAACGGAAGAGCTTATTCAGCATGCCATAGAGAACTTAATGCACGGCCGCACGGCGATCGTGATCGCGCACCGGTTATCGACGATTCAGGAGGCCGATAAGATCATTGTCGTCGACAAAGGGCGCATCGTGGAGGAAGGGAATCACGAACAATTGCTGGAAAAAGACGGCGCTTATGCGAATCTTTATCGTATTCAGTATAAAGAGGTGCATAAAATCGGAACGTTATAGGAATTTCAGAATACAATTAATCAAAAGCCCTGACATTGCAGAATGTCAGGGCTTTTTCTAGTTCTTCTTGCTGGTATCCAAAGGAATCGGCGGCGGGCCGATCAGGAACTCGTCTTCTTCGTTCCGTTTTACCGGCGTGCTGTCGCCCTCGACGCCCAGAGAGTCGCTTTCGGCTGGCGCCCATCGTGTAGGGCAGTTATATGTTTTGGATATTTTGAAGCTCGGTTTGGGGAACGGCCCGGGCTCTATGGACTTATCTTTATAGACCTTTTCCAGGAATGCGCCCACAAGCGGCAATGCGGTTTTGGCACCTTCACCGAGGTTGGTAGTCCGGAAGTGGATACTGCGGTCGTCTCCGCCCACCCAGGCGCCCACTACGAGGTCGCGCGTGACGCACATGAACCAGCCGTCGGAGTTGTTGGAGGTCGTTCCGGTTTTTCCGCCGAGCTCATTACCATTCAACGTTACATTGAACCGCCAGCGAATACTTCCGGAGGTACCGCCACCTTCTTCCACACCTGCACGCAGCATTTGCAGCATCAGAAATGCCGACTCCTCGCTGATTGCCTGGCGGTGCTCGGGTTGGAACTCTTCGATCACCTTGCCATTGCTATCCTCGATCTTTGTCACAAGAATAGGCTGCGTGTAAGTACCATTGTTCGCAAAAACGCCATAAGCCGCCACCATGTCATAAAGCGACACGTCGAATGGCCCCAGGCCGATCGACGGAACCGCCTTTAACGGTGTGGTAATACCCATCTTTTTCGCATAACGGACCACATTTGCGGCACCTACCTGATCGGTAAGCTCCGCGGTGACCGAGTTGATCGACTGTGCCAGTGCGCGGCGGAGCGTCATAGGGGCGTAAGTGTAAGTTCCGGTCGCATTTCTCGGTTTCCAGATTTTCTCTTCACCGTCTTCCTCGTAAGTTTTTTCAAAAGGTTTGTCCATGATTTCGTCGCACGGGTTCATATTGAATGACGAATCGTCGATGGCAGTCGTGTAAACAAACGGCTTGAAGGTGGAGCCGGGTTGTCTTTTTCCCTGCTTCACTGCATCATATTTGAAATAGTTGTAGTCCAGACCACCCACCCAGGCCTTAATCTGGCCGGTTTGCGGGTTCATAGCCATCATACCGGCGCGAAGGATGCGCTTGTAGTAATCGAGCGAGTCCATGGAACTCCAATACTTCTTCATTTCCCCGCTGTTTTTCCAGTCATAGACCGTCATCGTGTCCTTTTTGTTGAGGTAATAGGCCACGCTGTCGGGATTATTCGGGAATTTGGCGGCCAATGCACGGTATTTGCTGGTGCGCTTCACAACAGTCGGAAGGAAATCGGTGATTTCGTTACCGTCCTCATCGCGCCATGGGTTCTGGTTACGCCAGTGATCTTCGAAAACGCGTTGGAGCTGCTTCATTTTCTGAGTCATGGCTTCTTCGGCGTCTTCCTGCATGCGGGAGTCGATGGTAGTGTAGATTTTCAAGCCATCGGTATACAGGTCATAACCATTCTCATCGCCCCATTTTTTGACAAAATCAACTACCGCATTTTTGAAATAGTTGGCATTACCATCATAAGGCGTTTCGAATTTGGTTTTCAGTTCAATCGGCAGCGCGCTGATCGAATCGGCCTGTTTGGCACTCAAATACCCGTATTTGCGCATCTGGTCGATCACCACATTGCGGCGTTCGAGCGAGCGTTTCATGTTGCGGATCGGATTGTAGGTGGTCGTCGCTTTTTGCAGACCTACCAGTACCGCCGATTCCTGTACGTTCAGGCTATCGGGCGATTTGCTGAAATACGATTTGGCCGCCGTATTGATACCATAAGTATTATTCCCGTAATCGACCGTGTTGAAATACATGGTCAGGATTTCTTCTTTGGTAAAATTCCTTTCCAGTTTAATAGCCGTGAGCCATTCTTTGGTTTTGTAAATCAATGTACCTAAGCCCGGAACATAACCCAGCAATCCGCGAGCACCTGATTTACGTGTTTTGAAGAGCTTTTTCGCGAGCTGTTGGGTGATGGTACTGCCGCCCCCGCGATCGGTGGCGCCGGTAACAATGCCCCAGGCTACGCTCGCCATGGCTTTGTAATCGATACCCGAGTGCCGGTAGAAACGTGCGTCCTCGGTGGCGATCAATGCTTTTACAAGGTTTGGAGAAATCTGTTTATAGGGAACGGGGGTGCGGTTTTCGGTATAAAATTTGCCGATCATGATGCCGTCGGCGGTATAGATTTCGGATGATTGCGCCACTTTCGGGTTTTGCAGGTCTTCCACGCTCGGCATGCTGCCCATTAGCCAGAGGAAGTTCGTTTCAACGCAAAAAATGTACAATGCAAATGCAACGACCCCATAAACGATGGTTTTCCAGACTGTTACAATGGGACGGTAATACTTCGAATTGACGTCCACATTATCCTCCCACCAGCTGCGCACCGACTTCTTATTCTGCCGGTAGGAATGAAAGAGCTCGTCGGCTTTGGGTTTGCCGGTTACAAGCGAAGTGATTTTATAAGCAATCCTGTTGATGAGTGTGGCGAGACGCGACCGGAGTGTCCGGAAAAGCGTTCTGATTGTGTTAAAAAACGATCGGATAACTTCCATCAAACGTTTTGGTTCGTAATGTGTCAAAGATAAGAAAAGCCGGATAGATATGATTCAATCCGGCTTTTTCTAAGATTTATTCTATTCAGCTTTGTGAAATTTCAATGCGGCTCCGTTCATGCAGTAACGAAGTCCGGTTGGTTTGGGGCCGTCGTTGAAGACATGTCCGAGGTGTCCGCCGCAGGTTCTGCAAACCACTTCCGTGCGGATCATGCCATGGCTTTTATCCACAATTTCTTCCACACTTTCTTTGGTTACCGGCATAAAAAAGCTCGGCCATCCCGAACCTGAATCGTATTTTGTTTCGGAACTGAAAAGGGGCGTCCCGCACGCCGCGCACACGTAGGTGCCTTCTTCTTTATTGTCGTTATAAGGATGCGAAAATGGCCGCTCGGTACCTTTGTCGAACAGAACGAAGCATTGCTGGCCCGTAAGCTCCTGCTGCCATTCTTCCCTGGTCTTTTGTACTTCTCTCATGGATTTGTTTTTTAGGAATGGTCAGAAAAATCGTACCATATCCTTAGGTAACGTTGAAGCGGAATTTATCGTTTAGAAAAAATGCGGCGAATCCACGAATCCTGTGGCGGCCAGCACTGGTTTTGGGATTCGGGAGGTCTGCGGAAAAGGCCGCCGGAAATGCCGAAATATAGGTTGAACGACCTCGGGTTGCCGATGTTCAGCAGCCCGGTAAGGTGGTCGGTGCCGATCCACAGCGGGCCAATGCGTCCTGCAAGCCCGATCGCCGGCGAGCGATAGCGGTTCATGAGCGACAGTGGCACCGATATTTCATACCATTTGTGTTCGTATCGGGGCGTAACACCTATATAAGATTCCGCCTTCATGCCAAATGCGCCCTGTGGAATGAGGTTCTGCACCCAGAGGCCATTGACATACACATTCGGCTTTAAATTATAATCCACGCTCGCCTGGAATGCCATCGGTAGTACCGATTTGAAGTTGGGAGCAATAGGCTGCCCGCCATCCAGCGAAGAGTTGATCGCATTAAAAATACCTTCGGAGCCTTTGAGTTTCTGGAATGTGTCGTACCTGAATTCCTTGTTGGTCGTATGGGTTTCCTGTTGCAGAATGTAAGCCGGGTTCTTGAAATGGACACGACCGATATCCGTCAGCGAGACGGCTATGCGATACAGGTATTTGTTTTTCGATGCGTCGCGTTTGCGTACACCTCTTTCGCGATAAGTGGCTTTATGAACGTCGGGCCGGTATTCGTAAACAGCCCCGAGGTCGAAACCCCAGCCACTTCCCGGAGGCGCGCCGCCGAATAGCCAGGCCGGTGATGGCTTGACGTTTTGAAAACCTTCGTCGCGCGTGAGCGCGTAGCGTACGTTGATTTCATTGACATTGATATACTGCCGTTTGTTTTCCCAGGCAGCGTCAGGCTGAATATCGTATGACGAATTCTCGATAATGGCGTGGGCATTGTAAAGGCCGATCAGTCTTTTGACCGTGAAGCCTACTTTGAGATAATCCGTTTCATCATCAAAAACAGTGCCACCCAGGGTAAATGCAATCTCGCCAAGGCCGTTCAAATGCAACTGACCTGACTGGTGCTCATACACCTGCTCCTGCAAATCTTTGAACTGCGTGGTCTTGCTGATCAATCGCGCCAATGGCTCGGTTACCTGGGTGGTGTTGAGGATGTAGCGCGCACGCGATGATATTCCAACACCGACCCTGCCTTTGAACATATTGAACATGATCGACGGCAAGCGTGTATCGCCGCCCGCGTTCAGGTATTTTTTATTGCCGTTCAGTTTTTCGCCCAGGTAGGAGCGCGGAAACAGCAGCATGCCTCTTTCATTATAGTATTTGGCGGGCACGGTTCCGGTGAGCAGGCTCAGGAACGAATAGGGAGCCTCGTATTTGACGTGGTTGTTGGCGGTGTAAAATTGTGTGCCGACCAGGTTTACATATGCGCTGTAACGGCTGTCGGCCACGAATGCCGGATTATGATACAATGCATTCGTTCCAGCAAAATTGCTCATGGCTGTGCCAGGCAAATGCTGGGCTTGGGCGTTGATGGTTAATCCGCAGACCAGTCCTAATATGGATAACCAACTTCTTTGCATAGGGAACGTGATTCGGTGGGGTAGCCGACATTTAATCTGGTTACAAAGAAAACGCTAACGGCACTGACTTGCAACAATGTTTACTGAATGGGTAAAGAATATTCCATAACGTTGGGCGGCATGATTTTAATACGAAGGAAATCCGCAAACGGTTGCTCTTTGGTAACTTGTCACCGTCAGTGGTTTAGATCGCATTTGGCTTTTTCCGGGAAATCAAAGATGAAGCCGGGTGAGGGTGCGTGTTGGTATTTGTTTTGTTAATTCATACATTGACCATATATTGTTCTGTGAACTATCGGTATTGACTTATTCAAATTTTGAATTGTATGAATTTTTCATTTTCTAATTATCAAATAGAAAATTTCTTCGATGAGATGTTTACTCCTGATGGCGAAATACGTCAGGGCTATGAACATTTGAAGAATAAATTTGAAAACCTGACGCACGAGGATCTTACCAACCGCCAGCTTGCTACTGAACGTGCACTGCTATCGATGGGCATTACATTTAATGTGTATTCCGAGGGCGAGGGTACCGAACGCATCATGCCGATCGACATTATTCCGCGGGTGCTTTCCAACGCAGAGTGGGAATGGCTTGAAAAAGGGCTGAAACAGCGGATCAAGGCATTAAATATGTTTATCGACGATGTTTACAACGAGCAGAATATATTGAACGACGGCGTGGTTCCGCGTGAGCTGATTGAGTCGAGCAAATGCTTCCTTAAACCTTGTATCGGCCTGAAACCACCAAAGGGAATCTGGTGCCACATTACCGGTACCGACCTCATTAAGGGTGATGACGGCACATTTATGGTGCTGGAGGATAACCTGCGTTGCCCGTCTGGAGTGTCTTATATGTTGGAAAACAGGGAGTTGTCGAAACAGATATTCCCGGACGTGCTCGCGCGTACCGGCGTGCGACCTGTATCCGACTACCCGACGCGCCTGCTGCAAATGCTGCAACACCTCGCCGACCGTCCTAACCCGACTGTGGCCGTGCTTACCCCCGGTATTTATAACTCGGCCTATTTCGAGCACTCGTATCTGGCACAGCAAATGGGCGTGGAGCTCGTGGATGCGCGCGACCTCGTAGTTTCGGATGGTTATGTCAAAATGCGGACAACCAATGGTTTGCAGATCGTTGATGTGATCTACCGCCGGATCGACGACACGTTCATGGACCCGGAATCATTCCGGGAGGATTCGCTGATCGGCATTCCGGGCATTTTTGAAGTATACAAAAAGGGCCGCGTGGCATTGGCCAATGCGCCGGGGACGGGTGTGGCCGATGACAAGGTAGTGTATGCCTATGTGCCGCGCATTATCAAGTATTACCTGGGTGAGGAAGCGATTATTCCGAACGTGAAGACCTACATCTGCGGGGAAGAGGATGATATGAACTATGTTCTTGAGAATATCTCACAATTGGTTGTAAAAGAAGCCAATGAGGCAGGTGGTTACGGAATGCTCATCGGGCCTAAGGCTACGGAAGAAGAACATGAACTTTTCCGTCAGAAAATAAAGGACAATCCGCGGAATTATATTGCCCAACCGACGATTTCTCTATCAAGGGTGCCTTGTATGGTTGACGGACACGCCGAAGGGCGGCATGTTGATCTCCGGCCTTACATATTATATGGCGACGATATCAACGTAATCCCCGGCGGCCTTACCCGCGTAGCATTGCGAAAAGGATCGCTTGTGGTGAACTCGTCGCAAGGTGGTGGGGGGAAAGACACCTGGGTATTGTATTAAGTTATCATTAACAGTTACTGGCAGTCTGTTCATGATAACGGTTTACGTATTTTTTTGATAAACCTTGTTTGAACTGCCTGAACATCAACAATCAGTAACTTAAATGATTCAACAATGCAACGCCAAATAACCGGATGGTTCAGTCCGGCGCTTAACAAAGACATGGAAATTGCCGTTTATGGACATTACGGAGTTGCGCTTCTGATGATCCCTACCGCGGCATCCGATTACCTGGAATACGAACGAAATGGGTTGATCGACGCTATTGAGCCGTACATCTATTCCGGAAAGGTCAAAGTTTATTGTATCAAAAGCATCAATGGAGAAAGCTGGCTAAATCCCTACATGCATGGCTACGACAAAGCCGTGCGTCACCAGGCATTCAACGATTATGTGATCAAGGAGGTGGTGCCGTTTATCAAAGAAGATTCCAGCCCTACGAATGAGATTATCGCTGCGGGTGCTTCCTTCGGTGCGTTGCACGCTGCCAACCTGTTTTTCAAGCACCCCGATTACATTCACGGGGTGATTGCAATGAGCGGCTGTTATGACCTGAGTGTGTATACCGACGGCTATTACGATGACAATGTGTATTTCAACTCGCCGATACATTACCTGCAGAACCTGAAAGCAGAGTGGCACCTGCAAATGTATCGCGATAGCAGGCACATTCATTTCGTCACAGGCTCGGGCGCGTACGAAGTGCCGGATTATTCGAGGCATATATCGTCCATCCTGACTTCAAAGAATGTGCCTCACGAGCTGGATATCTGGGGGAGTGATATTCCTCATGAATGGTGGGCCTGGAAAAAAATGCTGCCTTATTACCTCGAAACGAGATTCTGATACCGCAAAAAAGCGAAAGCCCTGAAATGATCACATTCCAGGGCTTTCGCTTTTTAGATATAGTCCATCAGGCTCCTTCGAACTGTCGCAGGAACCTTACGTCGTTTTCTGTAAACAAGCGGAGGTCGTTGATGCCGTAACGGAGCATCGTGATCCGCTCGATACCCATTCCGAATGCGAAACCGGTGTATTCTTCACTGTCGATTCCGCAGTTTTCAAGAACGTTCGGATCTACCATCCCTGATCCTGCGATTTCAACCCAGCCGGTGTGCTTACACACATTGCAGCCTTTTCCTTTACATATGAAGCAGGAGACGTCGATTTCCGCGCTTGGCTCGGTAAACGGGAAGTAGGATGGACGGAGGCGGATCGTAGAATCCTTGCCGAACATCTCCTTCGCGAAGTGGTATAATGTATCTTTCAGATCTTTGAAGCTCACATTCTTATCCACATAAAGGCCTTCTACCTGGTGGAAAACGCAATGTGCGCGGGCCGAGATAGCTTCGTTCCGGAACACGCGGCCCGGCATAATGGAGCGGATCGGCGGCTTCTGGCGTTCCATCAGGCGCACCTGCACGTTGGAAGTGTGCGTACGCAGGAGGACGTCGTCCTTCACATCGCCTTCACTTTTGGAAATGAAGAATGTGTCCTGCATTTCACGCGCCGGGTGGTTGTCGGCGAAGTTCAATGCACTGAAGTTGTACCAGTCCTTCTCGATTTCCGGCCCGTATGACACGTTGAAGCCCATGCGTTCGAAAATCTCGATGATCCTCCGACGAACGATCGTTAGCGGGTGGAGGCTTCCCTGCAAGTTGGGCGTAACAGGCAAGGTCAGGTCGATCAGCATTTCAGGATTGCTGTCCGCCGAATTTTCCAGTGCTGTCTGAAAATCCTGAAAACGTGTTTGTGCCAGGTTTTTGAGTGTATTCAATTCCTGGCCAACGGCCCGGCGGTCTTCCTGAGGAATATTTTTGAGATTATCAAAAAGCTCGGTTACTGCGCCTTTTTTACTGATATATTTCAACCTGAAAGCTTCCAGTTGCTCCTTGGTGCTGACTGTTGCCTGTTCGATTTCAGAAACTAACTCCTTTACCCGCTCGGTAATCATAAAAGCTTGTTGTTATTGGTGACTTACGCCGCGTTCGTTGCGGCAGGAGGCCCTTTTCGAGTGCCCCGAAATTCCTGCAAAGATAACGAAAGTTAGCTCGCAGGCGGAAGTGAAATGGCTTACTTGCGTTTATTGGGTTGGTTTATTGGAAAAGTCCATGTTTTTGAGACTACGTAAAATTACGCATTTTACTAAGTTCGCTTACGTCATTTTACATATTACCTAATTGTTAAATGATTGATTATTAGCTGTTTGTGTGCTGATACGTACTTTTACGTATTTTCTGAACACTACGCGATGTGCTAATTTTGAAACAAGAAATCACAACAATATTAGCGTAGTTACCATGAAAAATTTCCCCAGCTTTACTCGCCCCAACCTGTCAGACAGATCTTACAACGACAGCCGCTCTTATATTTCGGTACAATCGATGGGTAGAACGATCTTTTTGACACCCGATGTAATCACCTTCCTCGAAGGTGAAGGAAACTACACATTTATATATACGAACAACGGTAAGAAATACCTCGTTTCGAAGACTTTGAAATCTCTTGCAGAGCAGTTGAGCGCAAAGTTCCTTCGCGTTCACAAATCATATCTTGTAAATGCCGACTACGTGGTAGAGCGTCTGGAAGACGATCGCATGCTGAAACTCTCATGCGGTAAAGAGGTAGTCGTATCGCGCCGGAAAATCAAAGAGGTATCTGGTCTTCTGGATCACACCAACCTCATCCGTATCAGCGCATAAAGAAATTTTGGTGAATTAAATTAGTGGGTTATTCATAAAAACAGCAGCCATCGCTCGATCGAAGGCTGCTCGTTTTGTTTATGGGTGGCGTTGCCGCCCGACCGCCGACGATGGACCGCCGACGGCCGATTTGGTTTACGTATCGACGCTGCTATGAAATATAATAAAGCGGCCGTCGGTCGTCAGCCGTCGGCGGTCGATCAAAACAACTTCAGCCCCAACGTCACCTGCCAGGAACTTACCTTCTGTTTCAACGAGGCGCCGCCGTTAACGGGTTGGCCGCTTACCTGAAATGACGCAAGGTTGGTGAATGAACCTTCTTTTCTTACATCCAGACTAAAATTCCCCAAATCGAGCCCGGCTCCAAGCTGGTAGCCGAACGTTGCTTCGGACATGGCGTTGTTCAAATCGGATGTGTAGTATTTGAATGCATCGCGTAGCCGCTGGTTGTCACCGATACGGAATGAAGTAACCGGTCCCGCGAGAATGCGGAACGGGCCGCCTTTCAACCCAATCAGCAGTGGCACGTCGATATTGCTGTATTTGACATTGATCGTTTTTTCGACTGGTGTTTCCTGGTCATTCTGGATTATTTTGAACGAACCTCCCTTTGTAGAAACGAGTACTTCGGGTTGGATGAATATCGTTTTGCCGAAGCGCATCCAGATACCGCCTACGGCGCCGGTTCTTGTGTTGAAGCTTTCTTTCAGGTTATCGCGAACTTCTTTACCGTCATATCCGAGGTACGGATTTCCCTGATCATCGTAACGTGTCGTGAAAACGTCGCCCATGGTAAGCCGCGACAAGTTTACCCCTCCCTTGATACCAAACGCAAAACCTTTTTTCTGGGCCTGCACATTTGAGAATGCGAAAATGCAGAGCAAACAGGCACAGGCCACTTTTGTCAGGATGTTCATGGATAATATGATTTTTTAAGTAAAACAGGTTAATAACGCCAATTTGCAAAAAACTATACCTATCCTACATTTTTTTTGATTTTATGGCCAAAACATGCAAAAATTGGATTAATATCGTCTGAATTACGTTAGTCACCAAGAGGATATAAATTAGACTATTCTATTATGGCCAAAGCCAAGACGGCATATTTTTGTCAGGAATGTGGGTATAATTCGCCAAAATGGGTCGGCAGATGTCCGTCGTGCGGAGAATGGAATACTTTCGTTCAGGAAGTTATTGAAAAGGAGGACAAAAAAACAGCGGTTTCCTGGAAATCGGTGAATCTGGCCAGCCGTCCGCGGGCGATTGCTGAAATTGTCTACGAAAATGAGCCGCGTATCCGCACATTCGACGAGGAACTCAACCGCGTACTTGGCGGAGGGATCGTGCCAGGTTCTCTGGTGTTGATCGGTGGCGAGCCGGGAATAGGGAAGTCGACATTAATGCTACAAATCGCATTGACGCTTTCCAATAAAAAGGTATTGTACGTTTCTGGCGAAGAATCCGAAGCGCAAATCAAGATGCGGGCGGAGCGGATGGCGGCCAAAAGTGATAATTGCTTCATCCTCACAGATACGCAAACCCAGAATATTTTCAGGCAAATAGAAGATTTTCAGCCGGAAATCCTGATCGTTGATTCTATTCAAACCATGCAATCGACCTATATCGAGTCGGGGGCGGGCAGCGTGTCGCAGGTACGTGAATGTACGGCGGAATTCATGAAGTATGCTAAGGAAATGGGCGTTCCGGTGTTCCTGATCGGTCATATTACCAAAGATGGTTCGCTTGCGGGTCCGAAAGTGCTGGAACATATGGTGGATACCGTTCTGCAATTCGAAGGCGACCGCCATAATACCTACCGGATTCTGCGGACGATGAAGAACCGTTTCGGAAGTACTTCCGAGCTGGGTATCTATGAAATGCAGGGAACTGGCCTCCGGCAGGTGAGCAATCCCTCGGAAATCCTGATTTCTCAGCGAGACGAACCTGTGAGCGGCATTGCGATCGGATCGATGATGGAGGGGAACCGGCCATTGCTGGTGGAAATCCAGTCGCTTGTGAGCGTGGCTACTTATGGCACACCGCAGCGGAGCAGTACGGGTTTCGATGCAAAACGTTTGCAAATGTTGCTGGCAGTGCTGGAAAAGCGGGGAGGTTTCAGGCTGGGTGTGCAGGACGTATTTTTGAATGTGGCCGGTGGCTTGAAAGTAGAGGATCCCGCGATTGACCTTGCGGTGATTGCGTCGCTGGTTTCTTCTTATGAGGATAAATTCATTCCACCATCGGTATGCTTTGCGGCGGAAGTAGGACTGGGAGGCGAGGTCCGCGCGGTGAATAGGATTGATAGCCGCATTTCGGAATCCGAAAAGCTGGGCTTTAAGAAGATTTATATTTCAAAATACAACAGCAAAGGGCTGGATTTGAAGCGTGGGAAGATCGAGGTGATTCCTGTGGCGCATTTGGACGAGCTCTTTATGTCGCTCTTTCTGAATCAATAAGTTGATTTCAAATGCATTACCGCATTTTGGAATGCTTCACCAAATAGGCGAGCAATACGGGGTCGAAGCCCTTGGCAATATCCGCTTCAATGAAGTCAATCTTGTATTGCCCGCATTTTAGCTTCAATTTTTGATAGAAATCGCCGACAAACTGCTGGTAGGACTCGCGCACTTGCTCGGGCTGGACTTTGATTTTTTCACCCGTTTCGAGGTCGACAAACTCGTAAGGCCTGTTTTCGAATGCAAAATTCTCCTCAGTCTTTCGATCGGTGACGTGGAAAAGCAGTACTTCGTGCAGGTTATGCCGTAAATGCTGCAATGCGGAAAAAATCTTATCTGCTTCCTCGATATTATCGAACATATCACTGAAAATGACCACGAGTGAGCGCTTATGGATCTTTTCGGCGATTTGATGCAGCACGTCGGCTACCGAAGTTTTCCGCAGCGGCCGATTGGCTTGCAGCTGCTGTTCCAGTTCAAGCATGATCTTGTGAACATGCGATGGCGTGGATTTTACAGCGGTTTGTACCTCAATTTGTTCCGAGAATGTGCATAGGCTCACGGCATCTTTTTGCCTTTGAAGCAAATAGGTAAGGCTGGCCGCGGCCATGACGCTGAACGTCATTTTACCAAAATTCTCTTCCGGGTAATACATCGAAGACGACGTATCGAGCAGAATGTGGCACCTGAGGTTGGTTTCTTCCTCGTAGCGCTTGACATATAGCCGGTCGGTTTTGGCAAAAACCTTCCAGTCGATATTCCGTGTGGATTCGCCGGTGTTGTAAAGCTGGTGTTCGGCAAACTCGACTGAGAAGCCGTGAAAAGGAGATTTGTGAAGACCGGTGATAAAACCTTCTACCAACTGTTTTGCAAGAAATTCCAGATTCCCGAATTCTCTGACTTTGGCCAGATCCAGTTGGCGGACACTCATGTTAGCATCAAGGCTTACTTACTTCTCATCGAAATGACTTTGCCCGATTTCGGGTCGATTTCTTCGTTGGGTGACAAGAGCACCATTCCTTCCATTCCTACAACTCGTACTGAGACATTGGCAACGCCTTTGGCGAGAATGCCCAGCAGGCGGGCTGCTTCCTTACTGAGGTCGATCACACGGTGCCTTGAAAACGGGCCACGGTCGTTGACTCTCACGATCACTTTCTCATCATTATCCAGATTCGTCACTTCAAGCATGGTATTGAGCGGGTAGCTCCGATGGGCGGCGAGCAGCTCACTGCTTTTATGTACCTCTCCGAAAGAGGTTTTTCTGCCGTGGAAGCGCGCCGAGTAATAGGAGGCGGCTCCGGTTTCCGTTTTGCCGAGTTTTACCTGAGCGATAGCTTCCGGTAATAGCGCGACAAACGCTAACATGGTGAGAATCAGAATCCGACGATAAGTCATTTTTCTGGATTTAAGTGAAACATAATAAGGTAAAAGTCCCTTATTTCATATCTTTCTTTGGTGTTTCAGGTCAATTTTAAAACCCACGAATTTCAAAACTAGTAAAAAGATCTAAACAAACCAGCAAAAGTTGCAGTTAATTTGAATGCGGTTACCGGGCCAGCTTGTAACCCCCAACTAACAAATTGCTAATATGTTCCGGTTTTTTTGGAAGCAGCAATAAACTTTATATTTTAGCGTTTGGAAACCTATTTAAAACTAAACATAGTGGAAGACAGAGAGCAAATCTACTCCAAAAGGGTCAGGGCGGGAAAAAGGACTTACTTCTTCGATGTTCGCTCAACGCGATCTAACGATTACTATCTTACCATCACAGAAAGCCGTCGCCACCCTCAGGGAGACGGGTTTACGTACGAAAAACACAAGATGTTTTTGTACAAGGAGGACTTCGACAAGTTTGTGGAGGCATTGAAGGAAGCGGTGGATCATGTGAAGACAGAACTGATGCCAGAGGTTGACTTCTCGCAATTTGAATCCAAGGGAGACGAGGTAGACGTAGTAGGGGAGTCGGACCTTAAGTGGGATTAAGAAATTCAGATATTAAGTAGAAGCCTTCGCAATTGATTACGAAGGCTTTTGGTTTTTGTACCTGCTAAATAGTAATTTTGCGAAAATTATTATTCAGCAGGCGGGCATGCTTTGCATTACTGATCGGGCATGCGGCCGCCATTCACTGCTTACCATTCATATATGAGTCTTCAATGTGGGATTGTCGGATTGCCGAACGTTGGGAAATCCACCCTTTTTAATGCCATCTCTACCGGCAAAGCCGAAGCTGCCAATTATCCTTTTTGTACCATAGAGCCCAATGTGGGCGTTGTAACCGTTCCCGACGAACGTCTGGATGTACTGACAAAGCTGGTTGGTCCTCAAAAAGTAATCCCTACCATTATCGAATTCGTGGACATCGCGGGTCTTGTGAAAGGCGCGAGCCAGGGAGCGGGATTGGGTAACAAGTTTTTGGCCAACATCCGTGAGGTAGATGCGATCGTACACGTGGTACGCTGCTTCTCCGATGACAACGTCGTGCACGTGGAAGGCCGTGTTGACCCGGTATTCGATAAAGAGATCATCGACGCCGAGTTACAGCTTAAAGATTTGGAATCGATCGAAAAGAAAATTCAGCGTACCGAGAAAGGCGCACGCGCTGGCGATGCCAAAGCGAAAGCTGAACTCGAATGGCTGAAAAAATACAAGTCAACGCTGGAAGAAGGCAAGAATGCCAGAGCTGTTGAGATCGATCCGGAAACGAGAGAATCGGTGATCGGCGACCTGCAATTGCTGACAGCGAAACCGGTACTTTACGTTGCGAACGTGGACGAAGGCTCCATGCTGACCGGTAATGAATATTCTGAGAAGCTGAGAGAGGCTGTGAAACACGAAGGTGCGGATGTGATCGTACTTTGTGCGGCTATTGAATCTCAAATTTCCGAAATAGAAGACCCGGAAGAGCACGAAATGTTCCTGAGCGAATACGGATTGGCGGAATCGGGGTTGAGTAAGCTCATCAAAGCATCTTACGCGCTTTTGAACCTCATTACCTATTTCACTGCCGGCGTGAAGGAAGTTCGTGCATGGACGATCGTGAAAGGCTGGAAAGCGCCGCAAGCCGCCGGGGTAATCCACAGCGATTTCGAAAAGGGCTTCATTCGTGCAGAAGTGATCAAAATCGCAGATTATGAACAATATAAAACAGAACCTGCAGTGAAAGAAGCCGGTAAAATGGCTGTGGAAGGCAAAGAGTACGTTGTCGCAGACGGCGATATTATGCACTTCCGATTCAATGTATAGCGTCTGCAATATGATTCAGATATGAAAAGAGCGGCACATTGCCGCTCTTTTGCTTTGTATATCAATCCTCGTAATAGTCGGGCGCGTCTTTATGGATCACCGCGCGAAGCGTTTTGGCCATGTGCAGAATGGTATCGACTTTATAATGTGCTTTCTTTAAAAGCTCGGGGTTATGTCCTTCGTTGATCAGCTGCATAAACATCTCGCGCAGAAAAACCAGGTCGTCGATATTCTGCGAAAAATCCTCTACAATGTACATTTGAAAGCCGCGGTCGTCCACCTGCGGGAAATAGAGGACCAGATATAGGTCGGTCTGCACGTAAAAACTGATCACATGGTTCGCCTCGAAATTGGCCGGCATTTCGTCATGATCCACCAGGCAATCGACAATGTAGTTCTCGTCGTTGGTGATCGAGAGATTGGATGTGAGGTACACGCTGTTTGCTGATGATTTCATAACGTTAAGTAGTTAACGCCGCCGGTTCCATTCTACGGTGCGGTAGCCAACGAGCAGGTCGGCGCGGCTGGCAGGCGGACGGTGATAGATCAATATGTCGTAATCGTTCTCAGTTGCTGCGAAATTTCCTTCAATATATGCTTCGTCGGGCTTTTGGTTGCCTTTCACCATTGTATAGTTATAGTTGATCACGCCTTGTTTGACCATCATTTCAACCTGGTATGCCTGCGCGGTAGCATCGTACGTCATTTTATTGTGGTCGGTAAGCTGCCAGAGGTTGAAAGCACCATTTACATAAAATGTCGCGCCAGGATCTTCCTCGGTCTTTAATGTGAATACCACCGGTGTATAATCGGCTTCCACACTTCCCCGTCCCGATTCTCGCTGATCTACAATGTACTGGCCATTGAAATCGTCCATCTGAATGTAAGGAACATGTGCCCGTGGTTTGTCGGGAAAGAGGAACAGCTTGGTAAACTCATCCGTCCGCTCGATTTCATTTACCCCATAACCACGACCAGTTAATGATCGGCTGTCGAAATACCTGAATTCATTTCCGCCCTGGAAAGTGTTTTCAAGGTCAAAAAAGGTGTATTCCAATAGTTGGTCAAATGGGCGCACGTTGGTCGGTTTGTAGTCAGTCTTCGCCTGGTCCCACCGGAAGTTCTTCCGGATCACCACTTTCAGGTCTGTTTGCGGGGCATTGAGCTGGTAGCCTTTGTAATCCACCGAAAAGTCGATCTGCTGATCCGAGAACTGCTGCTCAATTCCCTGGGAGAAACGCGCCTTCGCGGTAACATTCACGCGCGGTTGATAATGCATAAACCGCCGGCTGAACATTAGTTTTCTGTCACGGTCGGAAAAAACATAGATTACATAATTACCAGGAAGTTTCAATTTGGGTAATTCAAAACGATAATGCGTGTAGGGTACCTTCGTGCTGAACGATTGATCGTAGGTATTCAGTGGATATTCGTTGAACTCGTAGGTGAATTCGATGTCGTTCAGGTTTGATTTAGTCCAATCGGCATTGCAATGAATGATTTTGGCCCGGTAACCCTCTGGCTGGCCGGTCATATCATCGAATTCGAGCACCAGCGGGGCCGGATTACCCAGTGGTGTAATGGGTGGTGTGAGCAGGCGGGTAGGGTTCTCAGGATCGTCCAGAGCCGGGTACAGCAGCACAGTTTTGATTTTGTCCTGATAAATAAAATCTTCCAGGCGAAGCCCTTGTGGCTGCGCATACGCGTGTGTGCAAAAGAGAAAAAGAGCTATCAGCAATACTAAACGCATCTCGGGATTTTTAAATGAGTAACGATACTTTTTACGGTAAGGTACATATAGTTTGGAAAAGGTGATTTGAACATTATTAACTATTTTTGATTAGAAACCATGACAGCAGTAGCGATCAAAATGTACACACAGGAAGAGTATCTTGAACTGGAACGGGCAGCTGAGTACAAGAGCGAGTACTATCGGGGGGAGATATTTGCGATGTCGGGAGCGAGGCTTAATCACAATCGGGTTAAAGAGAATCTTTCCATTGCGGTAGGCCTTTTTTTGAGAGGGAAATCATGTAGCAGCTTGTCAAGTGACATGCGCGTGCATATTCCCGAAAACACTTTGTATACTTATCCGGATCTGTTGATAGTTTGCGGGAAGCCAATTTTGTTGGACGAGCATATGGATACGTTGCTCAATCCCTCGGTCATTATCGAAGTGTTGTCACCAAGTACCGCGAGCTATGATCAGGGAAAGAAATTTCACTTTTACCGCAGTATGCAGTCGCTGGTCGAGTATATCCTGATAGACTCTCAGGAAGTAGGCGCGCGAGTGCATCGCAAAGGCAGTGATGGCGTTTGGTTCGTTTCCTCCGAAGCCTACGAGATCGAAGGTAGCATCGAAATCGGCCATATCGGACTTACCTTAAAGATGGTGGACATCTACGATCAAACAATCGGCATTTTATAGCAAGGGGCTGACTAAAAAGGCCCGAGTCAATTTGGCTGTAAATAGGCTTTTTGGATTTTTGAGACTGATAGAAGCCTGGTTAAATTAACAAGGGGTCA
>NZ_PYAS01000013.1 GCF_003014695.1 Dyadobacter jiangsuensis
TGACCCCTTGTTAATTTAACCAGGCTTCTATCAGTCTCAAAAATCCAAAAAGCCTATTTACAGCCAAATTGACTCGGGCCTTTTTAGTCAGCCCCTAAACAGCTTGGATTCCCGATTACAGTTTCCTTACCGACCAAACGATGCCATTGGTAGTACCGGCACCACCTAAATTGAGGTTAAGCGTGAGACCGTCTGCCACGTATTGAAGGTCCAGAACGTCACCGGCATTCAGTGGAAGATCGCCGGCGACTACCACCGTACCGCTACCCAAAATGGCCCGCAATGTCAGCACCAACACCACGTTGACGTTGAGAATCGGGAAAAGACCCGTCAAAGTCTCGTTACCATTCACCCGCAAGGCGATCCTGGGATCTACGCTGGCTCCCAAGGCTATCGAAATCGCTGCGGTAGTTGTGTAGTTAACGTTGGCTGATACACGGTATCTGCCTGTCGTCGGAACAGTATAAGTTCCGGCGCCGGTGTTCAGCCCGGTTCCGTCGGAATACAAAGTACTGTATCCCGTAATCGCGCTGTTTGCATTGACAGTCAAAGAACTCAGCGTAGCGGTAAAACCAGCAGCGGTAGTCGGAGCGCCATACATGAAAGGTTGCCATGTTGCACCATCAAAATACCAGAAACCGGCGGCGCCGTTGGTCTGATAAACGAGCAGGCCGGTCGCCGGGCTGGCGATGCCTGTCCGTTCGGTATCGGTCATACGCGGGATCAGGAGCCCTTTCGTAGTCGAGGTAACATCCAGCTGTGCACTGGCGTTCGGAGAGATCGTTCCGACACCTACCTGGGCATACACCGTAAAGGTTAGTAGCACAAGCAGGCCTGTTAGTAGCAGTTGATAGTTTTTTTTCATTGGAATGAGATTCGTGGAAAAGTAACAGAGCCCCCGATAAACGGAAGCTCTGTTGTCGGATGGTATTTAGTCGATTCCAACGCCTGCGCTGGCATAGCCGGCAATGGTTGCTGCAATGTCAAGACCCGCTGTAACGTCGGCACCGAATACGAGCAGCAACCTTGTTCCCGCTGTAACAGGAATTGAAAGTCCGGTTGTGGTGCCCGAAGAGGTTGTGCCGATTGCGAGAATGCCCGTCATGGGAGGAGCCAAATTTACCGAAGCACCAGGAACAAGCGTAAAGTTGTTTGATCCAGCCGGAGCCGAGTACAACTGAGCACGTATCGTGATAGTCGATCCGACCAGGGCAAGCGCAGCGGTAGTACTGAAATTGCCGGCGATGGAGGTGATCACACCATCACGTGGAACGGAAAATGCCATGTTGGTAAGATTTGTGGCATTGATTATCCCTCCAACCACTGAAATACCGGGAGCAGAGATTCCAAAACCCATCACTGTGCGGGTATTAAGCAGACCTCCGAGTACCGTGGTCAAAACAGCAGGGGTGCCGGACGCATACGGAATGATAGCACCTCCTCCGGCTGTGGTGGATACGAACGGAACCCAGGCGGTACCATTGTAGTAGTAAAAGCCCGGAGTTGAGTCAGTTTGGAAAATCAAAAGACCAGTAGCCGGGCTTGCGATCAAATTCCGCTCAGCCACGGTCATTCTTGGCGCAAGCAAGCCTTTTGTTGTGGATTGAACGTCCAACTGGGCACTGGCGTTAGGGCTGATAGTCCCGATCCCCACCTGAGCTTGCACGCTGAATGTGAGCAATACGAACAATGCAGTCAACAGTGTCCCTTTCAAAGCGGATGAAAGAGAATCACATTTGTATAGTTTTTTCATGAGGTTGCGATAGTTTAGTGTTTTATGATTTTGATAACCTGGATGGTACCACTGGTTGTCTCAACCTTTACCAGATAGGTTCCGGCGGGGTAGTTTTTTAGGCTAACCTCCTGGCCTGGTTTAGGTTTTGATAGTTCCAGAAACTGGCGGCCGGTTAAATCCGTCATTTTTACACTAGCGAGCGCTTCTTTGGAACCGATCAGCAGCTTGTCGACAACCGGGTTCGGGTATGCACTGATCAGCCCGGCAGATCCCAACCGGATCGACTCTATTTTGCTGTAAGCAAAGCTGCCGTCGGTGTCCACCATTTTCAGCCGATAATACTGCGTGCCATAGCGTTCGGCTGCGTCGTCGAAGGAGTAGTCCTTTTTCGAGTTACTTTCTTTTGCCGCATTGATAGTGCCCAGTACTTTCCATTTTTTAGCATCCTCACTTTGCTGAATCTCGAAGAAATCACTGTTTTTCTCCTCGGAAGTCTGCCAGTAAAGCACTGTTCTGTTCTCCACACGTTTCAAATCGAAGCTAACCAGGTTCACAGGCAATGCATTTTCCTGTGCCGCGGTGAGCGACGTGAAATTCGTAAGCGGCAGGGTGTTGGAAATGTAGTGTTGCCCTACATTGACCGTACTGCCCGTGGTTGACGTAAAAGTGGCATTGCCATGCGTGAGTTGTAACGTGCTTTCGGTGTTGCCATTCAGCTCCGAACCACGGTAGAAGAAACCTGCAACTCCTATGAAATCCACCGGCGTAGTAAAATTGTAAACCCTGGCGATACTGGGTGGTGAGCCCGGAATCGGCGTTGGCGAAATCGTAAGCGTTTGCGAAGCGATAGTGAAATCGACGCTGGGGAGCAGCGTAAGACTGTCGATGAAGACTTGCGTGTTCTGGCCGATAAAGAAACCATCAGTTCCTGCTGTAAACTGTGCGTGTGCGGCCATTGTTGGAAGTAATGCCAACTGGCAAAAAAGCAGATAGCGTTTCATCATAGTGATCGAGATTAAGTGTAAAAGGAAAACGTGACTAATGTGATAATGAACTAAATGTATATAAATATTTAAAGAATATAAGAATTACAAATAAAATTATTTCTACTGATATGTGTCCGATGTGAACTTAGTTTGTAGAGATATATTTACTTTTCGGTAAAAGGGACTATCGATGGCCGATTATTTTTTCGGAAAAAATTAGGGTAAGGCATCATAAGGTTGTCGGTTTGTTGCATGCGGTACTTACCGGTACGCTTGAAGGCCTGCAAGGAGATCGGGTACTGTGTGCATTTAGACAATTATTTCTCAAATGCATTACCCATGAAAAATTTGCTTTTTAATCCATCCCGTCTATTCTTCATCAGCATACTACTGATCACCTGTTCATTCGGCGCGGTAGCGCAACGAGACAGTTCTGCTGCAGTGCACATCGGTTTCATTTACCCGGTAAGCTCGAACGGCAAGCATGCTGCTTCCATTACCAACCGGTTTTCGCTCCATGCCATCGCCGGACTTTCCAAGGCCGAGACGGGCGCATCCATTGCGGGTGTAGCCAATGTAGTGAAGCAAAACGTAAGCGGTGGACAAATCGCCGGTGCCGTGAATGTGATCGGAGGATCTGCGAGCGGTGCACAAATCTCGGGCGTGGCCAACGTGATCGGCGGTGGAGCGACGGGTGCTCAGCTTGCAGGCTTTTCCAATATTACAGGTGGCGAAGCGAAGGGTGCACAGGTGGCGGGTTTTCTGAATCTCTCCGATGCATCGGGAGCGGCGCAGGTGGCCGGTTTTGCGAATATTGCCAAAAAGGACGCAAAAGGACTGCAGCTCGCCGGTTTTCTCAACAAAGGCCGCGATGTGAATGCGCAGGTAGCAGGTTTTGCAAACGTCGCTAAGAAAGTGAAAGGAATCCAGCTGGCCGGTTTGATCAATATTGCCGACAGCAGCGATTACCCGATCGCGATCTTCAACTTTATCAAAAACGGCGAGAAATCGGTTGCCCTTACGATCGACGAAACAATGACGGGCATTGTGTCCTTCCGCTCAGGCGGGCGCGTGCTGTACGGTATCGCTGGGATCGGTTATAATTTCAAAGACAATCCGAAAGCTATGTATGCCGCGGAAGGTGGTTTGGGGGCACACATACCATTAGCCAGTAGCCTGCGGATTAATCTGGAGGCGGTAGGTACCACGCTGACCGATTTCCACGGTGGGAGCTACAACAAAAACTCGCTTCGCATACTACCTGCATTGAAATTAGGCAGCCGTTTCGAGGCATTCGCCGGGCCGACGCTCAATTACGTCTCCTATGATCGCGAAAATGACTATGATTTTATCAAAAAATACATCTGGAAGAACAACAGTTCCAAAGATTTCCAGGGATTGTTCGTAGGGTTTAACGTAGGCATGCAGTACATATTCTGATGCAGGCGCTACGGTTCAGGCTGGCCCTATGGGGCTGGCGTTCCCTCTCTGACCTGATTTTCCTGGTCCTGTTCCGGCTCTGGCAATATCGCCGCAACATGGTGCTGCTGAATATGGCCCGCTGCTTCCCGACGCGTTCGGAAAAGGAAATCAGGCAAATGGTGACCGCCTATTTCCGCCACCTCGCCGATCTCATCGTGGAACCGTTCATGATCGGCGGCGCTGCCCGCGGTAGCCTCGGAAATTTAGTACACTACGAGAATACCGCGCTCATCGAGCGGCTTTTGCACGAGAAAAAGCATATTGTGCTGATGGCCTCACATTATGGGAGCTGGGAATATCTGCTGTCACTCCCGCTGCAAACCGATTGCCAGGTACTGGCCGCGTACTCGCCGGTTTCGAACAAATGGATTGATAACCTGCTGCTGAAAATGCGCGGACGGTTCGGAGCGGTGATGATCCCGAAATCGGAGTGGTACCGACGCACGTTGGGCTGGAATGCCGAGTCGTCCGCGATTTTTGTCACGATCGCCGATCAGCGTCCGCCGGAGTCGGGCAAATACTACCTCAATTTCATGAACCGGAAGACCTTCGTGCAGTCGGGTGCGGCGCGCATTGCCGTGCATCGCGATTGCGCGGTGGTGTACCTGGATGTTACCCGGCGAGCGCGCAATGCCTACGATTTCAGGTTTCGGCTGATCACCTCCCAGCCGCGCGAACTCGGCGAGGCAGGTATTATGGAACATTACTATAAAGCCCTGGAAAACACCATCGAACGGCAGCCGGAGTTTTGGCTTTGGTCACACAACCGATGGAAATTTCATTCGAGGCAGGGCCAGAAGCCGGTCAATGCGTTGAAATTGTTGTAATATTCAGCAAAGGGTAGGACCTATTCCCCAATAGCTAATTTTTTAACTGATTTTGTAAGTATCTAATAGTGAATGTTTTGTATGAAATAGGTTTAGCCGGGAACCATAATTTTACAGGGGGGCGGTCAAACCAATTATTTACTAAAACAAAGCATTATGAGAAAATTAGCATTCATGGGTGTGTTTGTGATCGCCGGGATGGTGGCAGCATGTAATGACGACGACGACGCGACAGACCCAACTCCCGTATTGCCCGAGCTGAAAGTGTCCACAACACTCTCCGGTGCAAACGAAGTACCCGCTAATCCATCAACAGCTACCGGTTCAGTAGATGGTACATTGGATCAGGAGACGAGGATTTTGAGCCTTAACATCATGTACAGTGACTCCGCGGCGTCGGACTCTGCATCGTCCGACTCGCTATTCGTACCAACCGGCTGGCACATCCACAAAGGATCGCCTGATTCGACCGGTGCAGTGGTGATCGACTTCGGCACCGATTTCAAAACACCCTTCGCATTTAAAGACACCCTTACCGAGGCACAAGTGGCCGATCTGAAAGCAGGCTTGTATTATGTAAACATTCATACAGCCAAATATCCGACCGGCGAGATCAGAGGTCAGTTGAAAGCTGAGGAATAACCCGCTGATTCGGCACTCAATGTAGTGCAAAAAACAAGAGCGGCTCCGTGAGGATGCCGCTCTTTTGTTATGAGCTGATAAGTAGTAATACTAGCTTAGAACAGGCCTTTTGCTTTTTCCAGCGCAGTGTCCAGTCCGCTGGCGTCGGAACCACCCGCTGTGGCGAAGAATGGTTGGCCGCCGCCGCCGCCGCGGATTTCCTTCGCGAGATCTTTCACGATCTTGCCCGCATTGAGGCCGGTTTCTTGCACGATATTCTCGGCGATGAATACCGAAAGCTGTGGTTTTCCGCCGATTTCGGCACCAAACACGGCGATCAGATTCTCGACCTGGTCGCGGAGTTCATATGAGAGTTGTTTCAATGAGTCGGCGCTCGGAACATCCACTTTCTGCACGATCAGGTTGAAGGTGCTGTGGGTTTCCATATTTTCGATCAACGCCGTTTTCAACGCCTGAATCTTCTCGTTTTCGAGTGAGGTGATCTTCTTCTGCAACGCCGAGCGCTCTTCGATCAGGCTTTCTACGGCTTTGACAAGGTCCGCCGGGCCTTTGAGCAGGTCTTTGATTTTGTTCAAAGTTTCTTCTTGCTGGCGCATCAGTTCCAATGCTTTCTCTCCGGTTACGGCTTCCACACGGCGTACACCCGCGGATACCGAACCTTCGGAAATGAATTTGAATACGCCGATCTCGCCTGTGGAAGGCACGTGCGTACCTCCGCAAAGTTCGAAAGAGAATTTCGGATCGAAGATAATGAGGCGTACGAAATCGCCATATTTCTCACCGAAAGTAGCCGTAGCACCTGCATCCAGCGCCTGCTGAATAGGTACATTTCTTCTTTCTTCCAATGCGATATTCCCGCGGATCTTCTCATTCACGCGGTCTTCGATTCGGCGCAGCTCTTCGTCGGTCACTTTCGAGAAGTGGGCGAAGTCGAAACGCAATACTTCGTCGTTGAGGAACGAACCTTTCTGGCTCACGTGCGTACCCAACACCTCGCGCATGGACGAGAGCATCAAGTGCGTAGCCGAGTGGTTCGCCTTGATTTTGTTGCGACGGTCAATATCGATTTTGGCAGTGATAATGCCTGCTCCCGATAATGCCTCGTCCAGGTTTTTATCCCGTGAGATATGTACAAAAAGATCGTTTTCCTTTTTGGTGTCGACAATCGCAATCCTCCTTCCTCCCTCTTCCTTTTTCTCCCCATTCAAAATAAGCTCGCCAGTGTCCCCCACTTGTCCCCCCATTTCCGCATAGAAAGGCGTGCGGTCGAGCACGATATGGTATTCTTCGCCAGCCTTGGTTTTTACCTTGCGGTATTTTACAATGTGGCTGTGTGTTTCTTCAAAATCATAACCCAGGAATTCCACGCCGTCATATTCACGCAGCTCCACCCAGTCGGTCGCTTCTTTGGCAGCATCCTGGCGGGAGCGTTTTTTCTGCTCGGCCAAGGCATCCTGGTAGCCCGTTTCATCGATCTGGAAGCTCTTTTCACGTGCGATCAACGCGGTAAGGTCCACAGGGAAGCCGAACGTATCACTCAGTTCGAACACCTCGTCGCCCGGAATGGTATTGAGGCCGGTTTCTTTCAGTCCGGAAATAATGCTGTCGAGCCTTTTCAAACCCGATTCGAGCGTGCGCAGGAAGCTTTTTTCCTCTTCCAAAATCACGCGGGTTACAAATTCTTCCTGGTCTTTCAATTCGGTAAATACATCCTTGAACTGCTCGGCCAATACAGGCACCAGCTTGTGAAAGAACGGCTCCTGGAAGCCCAGGTAGGAGTATCCGTACCGCACAGCGCGACGGAGAATGCGGCGGATCACATAACCCGCTTTTACGTTGGACGGCAACTGGCCGTCGGTAATCGCGAACGAAACCGCACGGATGTGGTCGGAGATTACGCGCATTGCGATATCCGCGAAAGGCTCGTCGTTCTGTCCGTATTTTTTACCGGAAAGCGTTTCCAGCACGCCAATCGTGTTTTGGAAAACATCGGTGTCGTAGTTTGATGTCTTTTGCTGAATAGCCATGCAAAGACGCTCGAAACCCATACCGGTATCGACGTGTGTCGATGGGAGGGGGATCAGCGAACCGTCGGCCTTGCGCTCGAACTGCATGAATACCAGGTTCCAGATTTCCACCACTTGCGGGTGGTCGTTGTTCACGAGCGATTTGCCCGATACCTCGGCTACCTCGGCCGGCGAACGCAAATCGATATGGATTTCCGAGCAAGGGCCGCACGGACCGGTGTCGCCCATTTCCCAGAAGTTATCCTTTTTGTTGCCGAGGATAATGCGGTCTTCACCGACGATACCCTTCCAAAGGTCCCAGGCCTCCTGGTCGAAAGGTACCCCGTCGGCTTCATTGCCTTCAAATACCGATACATACAGCCTGTCTTTCGGCAGTTTGTAAACGTCGGTCAGCAGTTCCCACGCCCAGGCAATGGCTTCTTTTTTGAAATAGTCACCAAACGACCAGTTGCCCAGCATTTCGAACATCGTGTGGTGGTAAGTATCAAAACCCACATCTTCGAGGTCGTTGTGCTTTCCCGACACCCGCAAGCATTTCTGGGTATCCGCGATCCGGCGCGATGGAGGCGTGCCGTTACCGAGGAAAAAGTCCTTGAACTGCGCCATCCCCGAGTTGTTGAACATCAGCGTGGGATCGTTCTTGGCTACCAGTGGCGCCGAGGGTACTATTAAATGCTCTTTGCTGCGGAAAAAATCAAGAAAAGCCTGACGTATTTGATGCGAGGTCATTGTGTCTGTTTTGGTACTATATCATCGTGAAATTTGCCGCAAAGGTACACAGTTGCATTGAGATTAAGTTACTACGGCTCCGCATATTCCAAATTTCAACCTACCCCACAGTACAGGATGGCTTTTTTTAAAATAATTTTCTAATGACTCCAAAAGTGAGTATAAACCCTGAAACGCCTCCTTTTTTACTCATAAAGCTTAACAAACAAATAATACCCAGGATGGTTTAAATCCGGATTTCTGTTTGCTAGGCCCTAAAATTCAATCTACTAATATCGATGAAACCGTTTTCAGAGTTATCGGCTGAGGAGTTGGCAATGGAAAACCTCTTCATAAGATGGGTACGGTTTCCTGATGATCCACCAATCCGCTCGTTTTGGGAAAATTGGATCCTCAAATATCCCGCGCAGAAAGATACCGTAGCCAAAGCCCGCGAGTTGGTGCTGATCGCCTCCGACTGGAAGCCCGACGGCCTTTCCAGCCAGGATGTGAATTCCATCTGGGGGCGCATTATGAGCTCGCTGGACATTATGGGAGATCGTGATTCGCGAAAAAATGTGCAGGACGGACCGGTTAGCAGTCTTTCGGCAGGTAATATCGTCCTGATCCTGATGTCGGTTACGTTTCTGCTTTTTATCTTTTATTTTATATTGGGGAACCACTGAGTCCTCCGACTCCTCGCTGCTTATTTTATTATTTCCTGAAAAATATTGACTTTTTTAAGGGTGATCGGGCAATTCTGCGTCACCTTAAAATCATTGTGCAGTTACATACTGCCAATGGGTCCCTAAACCGAAAATTTGCCAATCTCAGCGAAAATGGAAGATCTAAACCTGACTAACGATCCACCACTGTGGAACATGCTAAGGGCCGGAAGCGGCGAGGCATTCGAGCAGATTTTCAGGCATTATTATCCGTCGCTGCTCAATTACGGGCTTCGCTTCAACAAGGATGACGAGGAGGTGAAAGATTGCATTCAGATACTTTTCATGAATATCTGGGAGCGAAAAGCTTTTCTCGGCAATTCGGATTCTATTCGGAACTACCTGCTCGCATCCCTTCGACGTTTGATCCTCAAACGGGCAAAGGCAAATCCGATGACGATCACGCTCGAAGATGACGATTCGCTTTTTCACGTTGAACTGTCCGCGGAAATGCAGATGATCCACGATCAGACGCTCAAAGAAAACGTGCTTTCGCTGCAAAACGCGATTCAGAACCTTCCAGCGAGGCAGAAGGAGGCATTATACCTGCGGTTTTAC
Organism: Dyadobacter jiangsuensis; assembly: GCF_003014695.1. Taxonomy (GTDB): domain Bacteria; phylum Bacteroidota; class Bacteroidia; order Cytophagales; family Spirosomataceae; genus Dyadobacter; species Dyadobacter jiangsuensis. The sequence goes on from NZ_PYAS01000013.1 coordinate 9,691, forward strand.
AACGACCAGTCGTTCGGTGAGATCGCGCTCATCATGAACATTTCTACCCGGGCCGTTTACAAACTGATTTATAAAGCGCTGGATGCATTGAATGAGGAGCTTGCGCCTCAGGGACGTGACGTGCCTTTTGTGCTGGGCATATACATGGCATTACTGGGTGCCGGAAGCGTCGTGGGTGAGGGTGTAGAAGTTATTAAGGAGTTTATGTAAAAATTTTTACAAAAAATTTACCCGGTCGAGGGTCACTTCCTGTTTATTCTGGCTTTATCAAAGTAAAGAATAAAAATTATCCTATTGGAAGCGCACAAATACGACCGGTTTGACTACAAGGATTTCGTCCTCGACGAAGATTTTCGTGCGTGGCTCAACGGCACCGCCCCCGAAAAAGACCAGCTGTGGGAGAAATGGCTTCTTGCCAATCCATCCCGCCATCCTGAAATTGAAAAAGCCCGGAAAATTGTCCTTGCCCTGAATTTTCAGGGTAAATCTGTCCCGGATTACGACATCGGGCAACAATGGAAACGCCTCGAATCATCCATCGCCGCATCCGAAGCCGCGAAAGAGGGTGAAACACCATCCCGCATTCGCAGTTTCACCTGGATTTGGAGACTCCTCGCAGCCGCATGTGTGGTGGTAGGAGCTTTTTTATTTGTAAACCGCTACCTCACCGGGCATCATGCCCCGGCCTCGGCCTATGTGCCGGTGGAGCACAAGACGGCGAATGGCCAGCAACGCAAGCTGCTGCTTCCGGACGGTACCCGTGTGACGCTGAATGCTGGTTCCGCTATTTCTTATCCCCAGGAATTTGAAGAAGATGTCCGTAAAGTAAGTCTCTCAGGTGAGGCATTTTTCGACGTCAAACGGAACGAAAAAGCGCCGTTCGTGATCATCACCGGTGATGTAGTGACCAAAGTGCTGGGTACCTCATTCAACATCAGGGCCTATCCCGAAAACAAGGCCGTGCAAGTGGCGGTGGTGAGCGGCAAGGTGAAAGTGAATGCCCAAATAGGCTCGGAGGACCAGAATGCGTGCGTCTTTTTGAGCAAAAGTGAAATGGCGACTTTTCAGAAAGAAGCCGGTGAGCTCATCGTGAGCACCTACGACGAAAAAGAGCAGATCGGCTGGAAAGACGGGATGCTCTACTTCCAGAAATCAGATTTCCATTCCACCATTCTTAAACTGGAACGCTGGTATGGCGTAAAGTTCGAGGTGGCGCCGGGCGTGCGCATGGATGCCGACTGGCGGTTCAGCGGGAAGTTCCAGGATAAGCAGCTCGATTACATCCTCGGGGTGATGAGTTATCCCGGCAGGTTCTCCTATAAGATCAATAACAGCGTTGTCAAACTCCAATAACAGAAACCACCGTATGCGGTCCGACACCTCCTGAAAAAAGAACCGGTAACCATCGCTGATTACCGGTCCGTGTGACTTTCCCGTGCTAAGAGTTGGCGCTCAATCAGGTAACGGGGAGAGTCACGTGTAATGAACGTGAAATTCAAAACGATCAAAAATATGCAATATAAACTACTACGACAAATTGTAGCGATGTCTAGGTATGCGGTTATCGGGACGGTTTTGCAATGCATTTTTGCGGGTTTACTGTCGGCTTCGGATGGTAAAGCCCAGGAGCAGAGCATTGAGAAAATCTACATTTCCATCGACCTGCACAACGTGCCGCTGGAAGATGCCTTTGTGGTGATCAACGACAAAACCAATTTCAATTTTCAGTACGATCACAAACTCGTACAGAACAAAACGGTTGACCTCAGCTTTCCGCAGGCGAGTGTGGGAAAGCTGCTGCGGCATATTTCGCAGGAGACGAGCCTCAGTTTCAGCAGGGTCAACGAAACCATTTATGTTTCCAATGCCAAAAAGCTCGCTGTGACCGAGGTGCTCAATGGCACTTCGGTGTTTAAAGCGTCGGCCACGGGCAAATCCGATGTATTCGCGGGTTCCGCTGAGGCCTATCATGCGCAGCGGCTCCGTCAGGTGATGGAGAATGCGATCGCTTCGCTGACTGTAACGGTAGCGGGGGTGATCCGGGACGAAAATGGCAATGGCCTGCCGGGGGTTAATGTAGTCGAAAAAGGGACGCTCAACGGGCTTTCGACGGATACCGAAGGGAAGTACAAAATTACCGTTACCAATAACGCTTCGATATTGGTATTCAGTTATATAGGTTATGTTTCCCAGGAAATACAGGTCGCAGGCCGTCGCTCACTGGACGTGAAACTGGTGCCCGAAAACAAGGCGCTGGAAGAGGTGGTCGTGGTGGGTTATGGCACGCAGCGCAAGGAGAGTGTGGTAGGGGCTATTTCTCAGGTAGATAACAAAGCCCTCATGCGCGCGGGTACGTCCAACGTTACGAATGCGCTGGCGGGCAAGCTTTCGGGCGTGCTCACGATGCAGCAAAGCGGCGAGCCGGGCAGTGACCATTCCGAGATCGTGATTCGCGGACTTTCGAGCTGGAACGGCTCGCAGCCACTGGTAATGGTGGACGGCGTGGAGCGCGATTTCCGCGACATGGATCCCAATGAGATCGCAACCATATCCGTATTAAAGGATGCTTCGGCCACAGCCGTTTTCGGTGCGAAAGGGGCTAACGGGGTAATTATTGTTACCACCAAACGCGGCACGATCGGAAAGCCCAAACTCGATTTTACAGGTTCGTACGGTCTGGCAAAAGCGACGCGCATTCCAGACCACATCAGTTCCTACCAGACGATGTCGATGTATAACCAGGCGTTGATGAACGGTCAGCAGTTTACTGACCTCATTCCGCAGAATGCATTGAACGAATACCGGAACCCGTCGACGCCGCTCAACAGCCTGCGCTACCCGGATGTGAACTGGTTCGATATTATGACCAAGCCGTTTGCGACCAATGCGAATGCGAACTTCAACGTTTCGGGCGGTACCAATTTTATCAAGTATTTCGCGTCGCTGGGCTATGCTTATCAAGGCGATTTTTTCAAGGCCTATCACAAAGGTTACGACGATACCCGCTACTGGTACAACCGGTTCAACTACCGCACCAACATCGATTTTAACCTCACCCGAAATACGACATTGACGCTGAATGTGGGTGGGGAAACGGGTATCAAAAATCAGCCGAACAACTCTCCGTGGAGGAACTTGTATTCTACTGGCCCATCGCGTTACCCGGCTTATTTCCCTGCCTGGGTGCTTGAACAAGTGCCTGATCCCGATTATCCGGGAGCAACCGGCGACCGTTTAGCCATGAACTTCGGGGAGTTTACCGGTAACCCGTACACTTCCATGAACCAGGGATCTTTTAACCGATACCTGGATTCGAAGCTTTTCACCGACCTTATTCTCGACCAGAAACTGGACGCGATCACCAAAGGACTGTCCGTGAAAGGAAAGGTCTCCATGAGCACCTATTACCGCAACCGCTCGCTCACAGCCAGCTATTCTTTTCCTGAATATCAGTTGAATTACGATAAAATAGGCACCGAGGAAAACCCGTGGTTCAGGGCGGGGCAGGGTAATGAGGTTTTCGAACAATCACCGCTGGATATTAATGTGGGAGAGTTGGAAAATGACTATTACAAAGATTTTTACTACGAACTCTCTACCAGCTATAACCGTGCATTCGGCAAACACAGCGTGACCGGGCTCGTACTCGTGAACCGCCAGCAGAAGGATAAGACGACCGACTTTCCCTATTACAACCAGGGGCTCGTGAGCCGTGCTACCTATGATTATGCCAACAAATATCTGCTCGAACTGAACGTGGGCTACACCGGCTCCGAACGTTTCGCGCCGGGCAAGCGGTATGGCTTTTTCCCCTCGGGAGCGATCGGCTGGGTGGTGTCGGAGGAGAAGTTCTTCAAAGACCGCATACCCTGGATCAGCAAGCTGAAACTCCGCTATTCGGATGGCAAAGTGGGAAGCGATATCGCCGATAACCGGTGGCTGTACCTGAGCGAGTTTTTCAAGGATAATGCAGGCTATATTCACGAAGACCTCGGCCCGAACCTGGTTTCGCAATGGGAAGAAGCCCGCAAGCGCGACTTCGGGATCGAGCTGGGACTCTGGAACGATACCTTCACATTCGGCGTCGACCTTTTCGACGAGCGCCGTCAGAAAATGCTGCTGATCCCGCAGAGTGTAACTATGCTGGTAGGCAACTCATTTAAAGAGCTGAACCTCGGCCGGTTGAAAAAGCATGGCATCGAGCTCGAAACGGAATATCGTAACCACACCGCTTCGGGCCTCAACTATTTTGTGAAAGGGATTTTCGGGTTTAATGAAAACCGCATTCTGTTCAAAGACGATTTGCCCTATGCTTACGATTACCAAAAAGCAGCCGGCAAGCCGCTGGGCGCGCAGCTGAGCGGTGTTGAACTGACAGGCAGCGGCTACTATACCTCCGTGGACGATATTCATAATAACGTTTCGGCGATTGACCTGCAAAAACTGAATGTAGGCGACTACAAATTCCTCGACTACAATGGCGATGGAAAAGTGACCAACCTGGACAAATACCCGGTCCCCGGCTCCGACTACCCGCCGATCACCTATTCATTTTCAGCCGGTTTTACCTGGAAAAAGTTTGACTTCAACTTCATGTTCCAGGGTAATGTGGGTAAATACGTGGAGTTCAACCAACCTTACGAGGTGGAATTTATCAAGGGCGACTGGCGCGTGCACGCATCGCAGCTCGACTATTGGACGCCTACCAATCCGGGAGCGAACCACGCCACGCTGCATTACTCCGGCGGCGGCAGTACCGACAACCTCTTCTGGGGTGGAGGCGAGGCTGACAGGGGCTTCGATATTATGATCGAGAACCGGTTCTGGCGGAATTCCAATTATTTGAGATTGAGGGAGGTATATGCTTCCTATACATTCAATTCCAAATTCCTCCGGCGTGTTATCGGTACTTCCAACCTGGTGTTTTTCGTGACGGGCAATAACCTGTGGACCTTCACCAAGCTCATCGAGGGCGACCCGGAAAGGAAAGATTTCAACCAGGGTTTTTACCCCCAAATGAGCACTGTGAAATTTGCGATCAGGGCTGCATTCTAACCCAAACCAACTGATGATGAAAAGATTAATTACGATACTTTGTGTACCGGTGCTGTTGATTTTGCTTCTCGGTTCGTGCGTGGAAGATTATCTCGACAAAGCACCTGAGTCGGGGCTTACTCCCGACGATGTTTTTTCCAAGTACGAAAACTTCAAAAAGTACTTCGATGATATTTATGAGGGCAATAGGCTCGACGGTAAAGACTGGCGTGCTTATAATATCAAGAATGGCTACTCACTCTATTTCGATTTCTGGGACCAGAAGTATACCCTCGAAGCGCTGACCGACATGAGTGATATGGGCCGTGTGATGGATGCGCAGGTGATCAAAAGCGGTCAGATTTCTGCGATTATCAACAAGATGACCTACGACCCGTCGCGTCGGCCGATACTCGGTTCGATGTTTTACATCATTCGCAAATGCAATACGACATTGAAAAACATCGGGATGCTCAAAGATGCCAGCCCGGTGGATATCAATGATTTCAAAGGCCAGGCGCATTTCATCCGGGCATTCGCGCACTTCGAACTGTTCAGGTTGTGGGGGCCGATGCCTTACCTGACGACCGTGATGGGCCAGGATGATGAATGGGATGTTCCGCGGCTCTCAAAACGCGAGACGCTGGTTCGCATTGCGATGGACATGGATAGTGCTGCCGCCTATTTCGAACAGGCCGACCTCATGCGTCGCGACCCGGGCCCGGGTGTAGCGGGGCATTTGAACAACCCCGAACAAAAGCGCCCTACCGGCGTGGCTGCCAAGGCATTCAAGGCGCGCGCGCTGCTGTATGCGGCCAGTCCGTTGAACAACGAGAAAGGCAATGCCGATTGGGAAGACGCCGCAAAGGCCAGCTGGGAAGCGATTCAAATCGCCGAAAAGTATGGCTACGACCTGCTGTCGCTCGATGATTACAAGAAAAACTACATTGGCACCACCTATTCCAATGAGCAGCTCTGGGCATGGTATGCCGGTACAAAAACCTATAACGCCGGTGACCTGAACGGGCAGATGAATGGCGTTTTCGGAGGAGGTAAGACAGGCTGGTCGGGTGAATGCCCTACACAGAATACGGTAGACAAGTTCGAAACCAAATGGGGCGAGCCTTTGAATACCCCCGCCGACCGCCAGGCCGCCATAGCAGCGGGGCATTATAACGATCAGGATCCGTACAAGGACCGCGACCCGCGTTTTTACATTGATATTATTTACAATTCCGCGCCGGTACCAGGTTACGGCAATGCCAAGATCTACTACGAAACCAAAGATGGTGCCGCTGTTTACGGTCAGTTGCTCGATCAGTCGTACGCGGGCATTACCCGCACCGGTTACTACGAGCGCAAAACCTGGGGTGAGCAGAGCGTAAACAACAAAACGACCCCGCAATACACCGATCCGCTGATACGCCTGGGTGAACTCTACCTCAACTACGCTGAGGCCGCCAACGAGGCTTACGGGCCGAATGGCACCGCCCCGGGCGCGTCTATGACGGCACTGCAGGCGCTCAACCGCATCCGCACACGCGCAAACATGCCTAATGTGTTGCCGGCCTATGCTTCCAGCAAGGACAAGCTCCGCGACCGCATCAAGAACGAACGCACCATAGAGCTGTGCTTCGAGGGCGGGCACTATTACCACGACATCCGTCGCTGGAAGGACGCCCCGAAAGTGATGGGCGGTACGCTCATCCGAATGGACGTCGAAAAGGTGGCCGTAAGCACCACTTACCCGACGGGCTTCAAGTATACCCGCATGCCGCTCTCGGCCGACCGCCAGGTGCGCTGGAAAGAAGCCATGTACTACCTGCCATTCAACACGGAGGATATGTACAAAATGAAAAATTTCGTCCCTAACGAAGTCTGGTAACCTGTAACGCTCAATTCAATGATGAAAAAAGTAATCCATTATACAGCGCAGGCGGCTATCGGAATGATCATACTCTGCCTGCTGTGGAGCAGCAATGTGTTCGCCCAGGACAAGCAGGCCAAAAAGCCGAAGCCTGTGAATGTAAGCCTGAAAGTAACCGATGAAAACGGTAACCCGATCCCGAATGCATCGGTGGTGGTAGGCGAGGGCCAAATCCACGCGGAAACCAATGCGGACGGCGACTTTGATTTTAAAGCATTGCCGGAGGATTTCGTGACGGTTTCCTCGTATGGTTATAGCAAATCGGTTTCGCTCGTAGGCGATATTGCTGCCAATAGTGTGGTAGAACTGAAAAAGGCGAAACTGTTTGCGACACCCGATGACGCCGTGCCGATGCCTTTTATGAATTTGTCGAAACGGATGGCCACGGGGAGTTATGTGACGCTGAAAACCGCCGATCTTGAAAAATATCCTACTAACGACCTCCGCAATGCATTTGCCGGACTGGTGAACGGCCTGGAAGTGGTGGAACGCGACGGTTCGCCCGGCCTCACCGCCGAAGAGGAACTCGGAAATTTCAGGATCACGGAAAAGATCGGTATTGCAACCCGCGGGCGCAGCCCGATTTTCATTATCGACGATGTGCCGACGGACATTACAGAAATGCCCATCGATCCGCAGGAAATTGAGTCAGTGACGATCATCAAGGATATCGTAGGTAAAGCCATGCTCGGTCCAAGGGGGGCCGACGGCATTATTTATATTAAAACAAAAAGAGGAAAGGTAAATGAGCGCGTGCTGAGCGTGAATGCCGAGCAAGGCGTGAGCGTGGTGGACCGGTTCCCAGGTTGGGCGTCGGGTGCGGAATATGCGCAGCTCAATAATGTGGCAAGAACAAACAGCGCCCTCACACCGCTTTATAATGAGAGCGACATTGCTGCCTATTCAAAAAACAACCCGTACGATCTTTACCGCCCCAGCGTAGATTTCCGGAACCTGATGCTGAAAAACTCGAAGCCGTTCACGAGGGTTAATCTTTCGTCGACCGGAGGGAATGAAACCGTTCAGTACAGCGCCTATCTGGGGTACAATGGCGAAGGGGATATTTACAAGATCGGCGCTAAATCGGATTATAACCGCGTCAATGTCCGGTCTAATATCGATATCAAGATCAATCCGCTCATCAAGGTCAAGTTCGATTTTTTCGGCGGACTTACCCTGCGGCGTTCCCCTAATTATGGCTATAACTCGAACTTCACCAGCGACGACGGCAATACCAACACCGCGCTAGACCTCGTGGAGTTCAACTCGGCTATCAACGACATTACCAACACGCCGCCGATCGCATTTCCGGTGTATGCCGCATTTGCAGACAACCCAGTGGCGCCGTGGTATGGGGTAAGTTCCAATTTCAAAACCAACCCGATCGGGAACCTCATGCACAATGGGTACTATACCGAAACCGGGCGTACGGGTGCTTCCAATATTACATTCGAATACGACCTGAGAGAATTGGTACCCGGGCTCAAATCGACGACCTATGCCGGTTTTAACCTTTTCAATAGCCTCAGGATCGGGAAGGCCGAAGATTACATCGCCTACATTGTAACGCCCGGCAAAACCAATGCGGGCATCGACACAATCCGCCTTTCCAAAGTCCACGACGGCGTGGATATGGCAGGGCAGGCCAAGCTCCACGACTACTATTCACAGCGGTTCGTGGTGTATGAAAACCTGAGCTATGAAAAAAACTGGGGTGTTCACAGCATTCAGGCCGGGCTTACGTATTACCTCGGAAAATCGTCGCGCAACGGTATTGAAGAGCCTCAGCGGCAGCAGAATGCAGTTTTTAATGGAATATATTCCTTCAAAGACCGCTATGTATTCCAGGGTGTGCTCAATTATGCGGGTACTTATAGTTTCGATAAAGACAAACGTTACGCGATGTTCCCGGCGGCGGGTGTGAGCTGGGTGATTTCGGAAGAAGGGTTCTTGAAGAACCTGAAAGCGATTGATTACCTCAAAATCAGGGTGGAGGCCGGTATGCTGGGTTATGAAAGTTTCCTGCCGCCTTTCTATTACCTCGACCGTTGGGCGGTTAACTCGACCGGCTCCGCATTCGGCCCTTACTCGACAGGCCAGTGGTTTGGCAGTAATACCGACAACCTTGCCTACCGTACCACACAAGGCCGCGTCGGCAATCCTGACCTGACCTGGGAGAAACGCAAGGAGTTCAGCATCGGAATCGACGGATTATTCCTGAAACGCAGGCTCTCGGTGGAGATTAACTATTTCAATAACCTGCGCGACGGCATTGTGTCGCAGCTTGCGAATACGCTGCCGCTCGTGGTGGGCGTGTCCGGCGCCCGTCCGTGGTATAACTATAATAAAATCCGCAGTTTTGGGGTTGAGGCTGCGTTGCAGTTCACAGAGCGCGTGGGCGACGTTCGCTTTTCGATCGGTGGTAATGCCACCATGCAGAACAGCGAAGTCCTGAAATGGGACGAGCCCAACTACCGTTTTGACTACCAGACCCGCGTCGGAAAGCCTACCGACGCTTACTGGGGGCAGACCTACATTGGCAAGTTTGCTACCGATGCCGAAACCGGCGTTATCCGCCAGGTTTACGACGACGACCTCAAAGCCGGCGACCTCAAATACCTTGACCGGAACGGCGACGGCATCGTGGACGATAACGACCAGGTGCAGATCGGCAACACTTCGCCGCGGCTGATCTACGCATTGAACCTGAAACTCGCTTACCGCAATCTCGAACTCACCGCCATCGGAACCGGGCGTGCTTTTTACCAGCTCCCACTCACCAACAAGTATTTCTGGAACGGCTGGGGCGATAACAACTACTCCGATTTTGTGAAAGAGAATATGGACGGCCAATACCCGCGCCTGACTTATTATAAGGTAAATAACAACTTCGTCACCTCGGATTTCTGGCTGCGCGATGGTGGGTTTTTCAAAATTCAGAATGTGGAACTCGCCTATAATGTGCCGGTACGCCTGGGTAACATCATCGGCGCGCGCGGTATCCGTGTGTATGTGCGCGGGGCTAACGTGCTGACTTTCTCGAAGATTAAAGATGTGGATCCGGAGTCGATCAATTCCGGGATTACCAGCTATCCGTTGTTCCGCACATTTACCGGCGGGGTTAAACTGACATTTTAAAGCCAGAGCTATGCATTTGAAATCATTTTATATCAAAAACATCCTGTCGCTGGCGCTTGCCGCATTCGCTTTGACATCGTGCGTCGATTACCTGGAACCTTATCCGAACGGTAACCGCACCACGGAAGATATCTGGAAATACCAGGATATGGTGCAGGGCCTTGTCGGACAGAACTACGACGTAATGCCCCGTAACTACAACGACAACGAGGGAGTGTACCTCGACGGCGCGACAGATGACGTTGTCATCACTAGTACCACCCACGCATTGACCCGCTTTGCCCTGGGCTCACTGCCTACCAGCCAGGATCCTTTTCGTACCTATTGGGACAGGGACTACCGGTCGATTTACCTGGTGAACCTGTTTTTGAAAGACCGCCGTGGTTACAACACCCGCTTTCTGGTAGATCCGCATCTGGACAGCCTGGTCAAGAACCGTTTGCAGGGCGAGGCTTACGCTTTACGGGCATGGTTTGAATGGGACCTGCTGCAAAAGTTCGGCGGGAGCGCGAATGGTCAGTTGCTTGGCTTTCCGATCGTGCTTGAACCCGTGGATGTAAAAGCGGAAACAAACCTCAAACGCAACACTTACGAAGAATGCGTGAAGCAGATCATCGCCGATTGCGACTCGGCCTACAAGTACCTGCCCATTGCCCACCGCGATTTCCTCGTCAAGAACACCAACGACCGGGCCTATGCCGGCGGCCGGTTCTGGGGCCGGATGGACGGCATCACTACCAGGGCTATCAAAGCTTTGGTATACCTTACCTGGGCCAGCCCGCGCTTCAATCCATCCAACGATATGACGCGTTGGGACCTTGCCGCACAGAACGCGAAGGAGGTGATCAATTTCAAAATGAAGACCGACGCGGTTACCAATGGTTTTAATGTGAAAAAGGGGGTCAACTGGTTTGATCCCAACTTCCCGGGCATCGTGTGGGCATCGCGTTATAACAATGCGAACGACGCCATGGAGCGCATGTACTACCCGGGGGGCTTTCAGGGAACAGGCTCGGTAGGTGCCACGCAGGACCTTGTGGACGCATTTCCGATGAAAAACGGCTATCCTATCACCGACCCGCGCAGCAACTACGACCCCGCAAACCCTTACGCCGACCGCGATCCGCGTTTCTACGCCGCTATTTTTCACAATAATGCCAAAGCAATACGGATCAACTCGGACAAGGTGATGTACACCTTCGAGAACTGGCAGAATGCGAAAGATGCCGCCGGACCTGCGGTGAACAGCCGCACTAATTACCATATCAAGAAAATGGTGTTCATGGGTCTTAACTGGTCGGACAACTCCATCAACCGCCAGCCGCATTCGAAGTTCTTTATCCGCTGGGAGCATATGCTGCTCACCTTCGCGGAGGCGGCTAATCAGGTGGAAGGGCCCGATGGAGGCAAGTACGGCATATCAGCCAAAGAAGCAATGGAATACCTTCGGAAGAAAGACAATAGCGACGGCGGCAAGGGCTTCGATAAAGATCCGTATTTCACCGAAGTCGCGTCGAAAGGAAAGGTGGCTTTCAATGAGTTTATCAAGAATGAGAGACGTATTGAAACATGCTTCGAGGGCATGCGCTTCTTCGACATCCGCCGCTGGACGACCAACCTCACCGACCTGAACAAGCCTGTTCGGATGGCGAAAGTTACCCGTAATTCCGATGGAACATTTCAATACAAGCTCGACGAGGTAGTGGAAGCGAGATCGTATGCATCCGCATTCCTGCCGATCCCTTATGACGAAATGCTGAGAATGTCTAACCTGGTACAAAACGATGGCTGGGAGGCCTGGAAATAAACATGAATGCTATGAAAAAGAAAATTGCTGTCGCCCTCGGGCTTACCATGGCCCTCAGTGCCTGCTATGACGACTACATCAAAGATTTCGATTACACCTCGGTGTATTTTATGTACCAGACCAACGCGCGCACGTTCGTGGTGGGTGAGGGGATGAGCATAGAGGTAGGCGCTGCGCTGGCGGGTGTGCGTGAAAACAGGCAGGACCGCGTGGTAGGGTTTCAAATGGACGCTGCGCTGGTGAATGCGAATGCGCTGCAAGCTATGAAGGCCGGAGCAGGCTACATTCGGGAAGCGGTGAGCGGCGTGGATACGCTGAAACCGCTGCCTGCCGATTATTTCACGATTTCCGATAATTCAAAAATGGTGATCAAGGCTGGTACGCACATGGGCTCGGTGGTAATCAAGGCCGATTCGGCAAGGTTTTTGAAAGACGCCGCGACGATTCGCGCAGGCTATGCGATCCCATTCTACATTACCTCCGCCGACGCGGATTCGATCGTTCGTGCGAAGCGTTCGGCGGTGGTCGCGCTCAAATACGAGAATATGCTTTTCGGCAACTACTGGCATGGCGGCGTGACGACCGTGAAGGACGCCACAGGCAAAGTGGTGAAGACCGTGAAGTATTACACGACAATTCCTTCGCCGGAAGCCAAGATATTTAAGTTAAAAACCGTGGCCCCCGACGCCCTCGTGACCAACATGATCAGCGACCAGGAAGGCTCCTTTAAGATTACGCTGGACGGAACTGCTATTAAAATCAGTAAAGCGGATGGTTCGGTAGTCAATGTGAAGCCTGATGGAGCGAGTACTTTCAACCGGGCAAAGCTGTTGCAGGAGCGTAAATTGTATTTGAGTTATCAATATGAAAATGAGGATGGTACGACGTCTTTCGCACAGGATACACTCACTTTCAGGAACCGTATCCGCGACGGTGTGAACGAGTGGCAGGATGAGAATCCGGACCATTATAAATAGGTGTCAGATTACCGCTTCATCAGCATTCTGAGTGCCATATTTGCTGGGTAATACTCTTACTAAATATTGTTTAAGTGCAATATTTTGGCGGGGTATAACTAGTGGATATGGCATTTTTGTATTCGTTTGTGCAAATATTTTATAATAAATTATTGGAACGAGTCTATTTTGGCAACGTTCCCGATAACGATTGCATAAATAAACTTGGCAGATCGTTTTCAATTTTCTCCCCGAATCTCTATTCTCCGAAAGATTTCCAAATGGTACTTTTAGTACAATAAATAGGCTTATTGGAATTGTTCAAATGAGCCTGTGACGGGAAATCAAAAGTGCCTTATCATCCCTAAGCCTCTTTCCAGATAAAATATTTCAACAGATTAGTTACAAATCTGTGTTAAGTAACTCTATGCTTATTTGTAACTATTGATGGAAAAAATGTAATTATTTTGTAAGGGGTGATCTATCAAGTGATCGTCAGAATTGACAGTTTATGGTGAACTACTATTAATGGTTAAACAATCAATGCGTATGAAAAGAAACTTTACAAGTATTGGCCACTGTATGATGCGTTGGGCAATGGCTGGTGCGGTGATGACGGGTTTTACAGGGCAGGCCTATGCAATGAGGCCTTCAAATCCGACCATCAGGGTTATCGACAGGACAGTTTCAGGAAAGGTGACTTCCGTGGAAGACAACCTTCCGGTTCCCGGTGTTTCGGTTGTACTGAAAGGAAGTAAAAGCGGTACCAATACCGATGCCGACGGTACTTTCAAGATCAGTATTCCGGAAGACAATGCGGTCCTCGTGTTTTCAGCAGTGGGTTTCGTGACGCAGGAAGTTACTGTTGGAAATAAGAGCGTGGTGGACATTGTACTCGCCAGCGATCAGAAAATATTGACGGAAGTCGTAGTTGTGGGTTATGGTACGCAAAAGAAAAGCCAGCTGACCGGTGCGATTTCGTCGGTTGGGGCAAAAGAAATTAATGAAATGCCTATTACCAACCTCGGGCAGGCGCTGCAAGGCCGTGCGGCCGGGGTGGACGTGACGCAGTCGGGTTCGAAGCCGGGAACGGTGCCGAAAATCCTGATCCGCGGTCGTCGCTCGTTCAATGCAGGTAACGATCCGCTGTATGTAGTGGACGGTATTCCTTTGGCAGGAGGTTATGAAGACATGAACCCCAACGACATTCAGTCGATGGAGGTTTTGAAAGATGCTACCGCCACGGCAATCTACGGTTCGCGTGGTGCGAACGGGGTTGTGATCGTGACGACTAAACGCGGCGGACAGAAGGGGAAAACGACCGTCAGCTACGACGGTTATGTAGGTGTCTCCAAAGCACTGGATAAAGTGGAGCTGTTCAACGGTACTGAGTTTGCAGAGTTTGTACGCGAAGCTTACCGTGCGACGGGTGGTTATAAAGACGCTGCCGGCAATGCTATCCCGACCGGTGTGATCAATGCGGAGGCTGACGCGAAAGTGGCGGTACTCGGCGGTGATCCCAACGTGGCCAAAGGTATTGCTAATGGCACAAGCACCGACTGGCAGGATCTCGTGGTTAAAACCGGTGTGATGCAAAATCACTCGGTAGGTATTCAGGGCGGTAACGATCGTACGCAGTTTTACATTTCTGGCGCTTATTTCCGTGATAAAGGTGTAGTAAAGGAAGCAAATTTTACCCGTGTTTCGCTGCGTTCAAACATTGATCATCAAGTAAATAAATGGTTGAAGGTAGGTCTGTCGTCCTATATGATGAACAGCATCCGCAACGGCGACTCTTTGAATACCTATGGAATGACGATTAACCAAAATCCGTTGGCCGTTCCTTATGATGATAACGGCAAGCTGATTTTCTCACCTACCAATGATGCGTTGCTGACCAACCCGCTTGCGGAGCTGGTAAAAGGCGCGCAGGTTGCCGAACTCAAACGTTATCGTATTTTCAACAGCCTTTTCACGGAATTCAGCATTCTGCCGGGACTTAAATACCGTGTCAATTTCGGTCCTGATTTTACCATCAGCCGCTATGGTCGGTTTATAGGTTCGCAAACGAACGCCCGGAAAGGGGGGGATGCCCAGGCAAAGGCGTTGCAAGGGTTCGCTTTCAACTGGACTTTGGAGAATATTATCAATTATAGTAAGACCTTTGGCGGCAAGCATAATTTGAATGTGACACTCCTGCATTCATTCCAGAAAGACCGTGCAGAACTTTTCAGTGCGAGCGTTCAGGGTGTTCCGGTGGAGACACAATCATTTTACAATCTTGGAGCAGCAACTACCATATTCTCTCCTGCAAGCGGCTACATTCCATGGCAGATCAACTCTTACATGGCCCGCGTGAACTATGACTATAATGACAAATACCTTGTTACACTTACCATCAGACGTGACGGTTCAAGCCGTTTCGGAGAAAACAGCAAGTATGGTAACTTCCCTGGTATCGCGGTAGGTTGGAATCTAGGTAACGAAGACTTCCTGAAAAGCGTTACCTGGATCGATCTTCTCAAAATCCGCGCAGGTTGGGGTAAAGTGGGTAACACTGGGTTGGCTCCTTATCAGACACAAGGGTTTCTTGGCCGCACAAGTTATGCATGGAATACGACCCCCGCTTACGGCTATCGTGGTGACAGGATCGGCAACCCCGATTTGAGATGGGAGTCGTCTACAACCGCCAACGTAGGTTTGGATTTCAGTTTCATTCGTGGAAAGGTTCAAGGCTCTTTGGAGTTTTACCAAACTAATACGACTGATCTGTTGCTATCGGACCAGTTGCCCGGGTCAAGGGGATATGCAGCAGTTACCCGTAACGTAGGGGAGACCCGCAACCGTGGTATCGAGCTTAGCTTGACGACCAATAACGTCAACACTGCCGGTGGGTTTAAATGGACAACTGATTTCACTTTTACCAAAAATACGGAAGCTATCCTGTCGCTTTACAACGGTAAGGTGGATGATATCGGTAATGGTTGGTTTATTGGACGTCCGCTGAGTACGGTTTATGATTACCGGAAAATCGGTATCTGGCAAACCAATGAAGCGGATGCAGCAAAAGCGGTAAACAGTGAAGTAGGGCAGATTAAACTGAAAGACATTAACGGTGACGGCAAGATCAATGCCAATGACCGCGAGATTATTGGTTCAGATGTCCCTGATTTTAGCGGTGGTATTACCAACCGTTTGAGCTACAAAGGATTCGACCTTTCATTCTTCTTCTTTGCACGTGTAGGTAACCTGATCCGCAGCGAATTCCACAGAAACAATAATGCTTTGGCAGGCCGCTATCAGCAAATGAAGGTGGATTACTGGACGCCAAACAACCCGACCAACGAGTTCCCGCGTCCGAAAAGCAACCAGGAATTCCCGGTTTACGGCAGCACGCTTACCTATTTCGACGGAACATTCGTGAAGTTGAGAAACGTGAACGTAGGTTACACCTTTACACCTGAGTTGTCGAAAAAGTTGGGAATGGAGTCGCTTCGCTTGTATTCGAGCATCCAGCAGCCGTTTATCTGGGCGAAATACCGCAGCAAATACAACGGTGTTGACCCTGAAACTACCGGCCTTGCAGCAGGTGGTACAGGTGTAACCCCTGCTACGATGGTGATTACATTCGGCGTGAATGCGAAGTTCTGACGGCCTGGTTTTGAAATTTTTAAAGATACTGACAAATGAAAAATATAAGAAAATCGATAGTGGTGTGCGGCATGGCGGCGCTAATGTTTGCCGGGCAGGGGTGTAAGGATGTACTGGACGAAAAGATTATCTCCGGTGTCGGTAACGACTATATGAATACCGCCAAAGGTTTTGAAGATGGCGTAAAAGCTGCTTATTCATCACTGCGCTTTTATTACGGTACACAGCAGGGGCTGACCATGAGCGAGTACGGAACTGATATCTATGCGACTGGTGCGGATGGCGGTTACAAGGGTTTTCATTTTTATGATGGCCAGTTGAATCCAACGGTAGACTACCTGGCAACAACTTGGGATGAGCTCTATAAAGGGATCAATACTTGTAATGCCGTCATAGAAAGAGCCCCGAATGTGCCGGGTGTCGCTGACAACGTCAAGAAGCTGCGTATTGCGGAGGCCAAATTCCTGCGGGGGCATTACTACTACCTCCTGCACCAGCAATACGGCGGTGTTGACCTTTATTTTAATGAAACAGTGGAGCCAACGAAGGAAACCAAGCGTGCAACCGATGCAGAAATGTATGCGGCGATCATCAAGGATCTGAGCGATGCCGTTACCGACCTGGAAGCCAAAGCGCAGTCGAGCGACTACGGCCGGGCTACCAAGCCTCATGCACAGGCATTGCTGGCCAAAGTGTATCTGGCAAAAGGGTATTCGTCAGAAAAAGCGGCAGACGATTTTACGAAAGCAGCTGACCTTCTAAAAGAGGTTTCTACCAAATATGGTTACAAACTGCTCGACGATTTCTCCGCTGTATTTGATGAAAACAACCAGAACCACTCCGAAGTAGTATTTGCAGTGCAATACACTACCGACGCTTTGACGAACGGAACCGGTAACAGCTTGCACCTCTATTTCGGGATGCAGTACGATGTGCAGCCAGGTATGAAGAGGGACGTGTATTGGGGCCGCCCTTTCAAACGTCTGAGACCGACCGAATATCTGCTTAACACCGTTTTTGCCGATCGCGTCAACGACTCACGTTACAAAAAGACTTTCCGTGATACATGGTTGTCCAATAACCCCGGCACTTACAATGCAGCGTCATTTGATGATTCCAAAACCAAAGTAACGTTTGCAGCTGGCGATACGGCGATCTTCATCCCAGGTTATGAAATGACGAAAGAGGTACGTGCTACTAAAAAATACCAGGTACTCGTGCCCAGCAAATACTCGGAAGCATTATTCCCGACTTTGCAGAAGTTCTTTGACTCAAAACGCCCGGACATGACCTACGAGCCAGGTAGCCGCGACTATTACGTGGTACGTCTGGCGGACGTTTACCTGATGCTTGCAGAGGCGTTGCTGCAAACGGGCGATAAAGCTGGTGCGGCAGAAGCCATCAATATGGTAAGATACCGTGCGGGCTGGCCTGGTAAAAAGGACAAAATGCTGATCGATGCGAAGGACCTTACGATGGAAACGATTATCGAAGAACGTGCAAGGGAACTGGCTGGCGAGCAAACCCGCTGGGTAGATCTTAAACGCTGGGGACTGCTCGTGGAAAGGGTGAAAAAATACAACCCGCAAGCATCCGCGATCCAGGCTTACCACGTGTTGAGACCTATCCCTCAGACGCAGATCGACCGGAGCGCGAAAACATCTGACGGCAAGTCGGTGTTCCCTCAGAACACGGGATATTGATCGGTTCGAAAACGAATTTTAATAGGAGGATGGTTGCCATTGGCTGCCATCCTTTTTTTGTTTTAAAACGGAAGTCTGAAAAAAAACATGGCAAAAGCAGCCGAAGATGTGAATGTAGTACGCGCCCGTGCCAATTGTGCACCGTTGGCTGGGGGGAAAATCAATATCGGTACCATCCTCGACGAGCGTGCCCGCGAGCTTTATTTCGAAGAGCCGCGAAAAACCGAGCTGACGCGCATTGCCTACATTTTCGCGCAAACCGGCAAGCCGGCACCAAATGGCAAAACATATAGCCTCGACAAATTCTCCGACGACAATTACTTTTATGACCGGGTTATGGAGAAAAGCGATTTCTATAATAAAGGTGTGAAAACGCGCCATGCGGACGAGTACACGATGAGTCCCTACCACGTGTTGTGGCCGATTCCTCAATCCGCGATCGACGGAAATACGCAGGCGAGGATTAACCAGAACAAGGGATATGCGGGATATGATAAGAATGTACCTCCGCTGACAGAGATACCGAAATAAATCACACGCAATGGCCCGCAGATAGCGGGTCATTGTCGTTTTATGTCGTCTTGGGGTTATGGATTTTTACATTAATCTAAACCTGAGATGAACAGACGGAATTTTCTGCAAAACACTTCATGGGCGATGGCCGCTACCATCGCGGGTACCGGCTGGCTCGAAGCCGCTATAAAGAAAGGGGACATTAAAATTGGATATTCTGCCATTACCTGGGGCGGGAAGGACGAACAGGCCATGGCCGATCTGGCCGGGCTGGGCTTCAAGGGTATTCAGCTGCGGGCCAATACCTTCGGGCCTTACCGTAACAAGCCTTCCGAATTGAAAGATGCCCTGGTTAAAAACAATCTTACGCTCTGCATGTTTTCGAGTGGCAACGTGGAGATCGATCCGGCCAAACTTGAAAGTACGGTGGATACGCACGTGGCGCACGCGAGCTTTGTGAAGGCATTGGGTGGTAATGCGATGCAGCTCACCAATAGTCTTCGCCCGAAAGACCGCGCACCGTCGGTAGAAGAGCTGAAAAAGCTCGCGCAAGTCATGAATGAAGTCGGTAAGCAGACCGCCGACCTAGGCGTGCAGGCTGTTTACCACAACCATATGAACCAGCTTGGTGAAACCCCCGAGGAAGTGGATGCGATCGTGCAGGCCATGGACCCGCGTTACATCAAGTTGCTGCTGGACATCGCGCATTACAAGCAGGGCGGCGGCGAGCCGCACGAGGCGATTATCAAGTATAAGGATATTCTGCATTCGTTGCATTTGAAAGACACCAAACCGGCCGAGACCAAAAGCGGTTACAAGTTTGTAGAACTGGGGCAGGGCAGAGTGGACGTTCCTGCGGTTTTCAAGGCTTTGGATAAAGTGAAGTTCAAAGGCTGGGCAGTGGTGGAACTCGATGGGGTACCAGACCCGGAAAAATCCCCGCTGATTTGTGCCGAAACTAACAAAAAGTATATCACCGAGGTTTTAAAATATCCATTGTAGTCCGAACTGGATTTGTAGGGGTATTCCTATTAATATTTCGTTATTAATGTAATAACTGATATTAGATAGGATGCCCTTTCGCATTTTTCAGTTATTCATCATTTTAATCAGCACAATGAAAAATTCCGATTACCGCTGGCAGCGATGGCCGCGTTCCTCCTTACCGCTCCGCTTCAAGCTCAGAAATCAAAAGATGGCTGGGTAGACCTTTTCAACGGCAAGGACCTGACGGGCTGGAAACAACTCAACGGCCAGGCGAAATATGAAGTGAAAGACGGCGCCATCGTGGGCACTTCCGTGATGGGTACACCTAATTCATTCCTCACAACCGAGAAAGATTACGGTGATTTTATCCTCGAACTCGATGTAAAGGTTGATAACAAGCTTAACTCGGGCATTCAGATCCGCAGTTTGTCGAAACCTGAATACATGAATGGCCGTGTGCATGGGTACCAGGTAGAAATCGACCCTAGCGACCGCGCTTATTCGGCCGGTATTTACGACGAAGCACGCCGCGGCTGGCTATATCCGCTCGACCTGAATCCGGAAGGCAAAAAAGCATTCAAGAGAGACGCCTGGAACAAATACCGCATCGAAGCGATCGGCAACTCGATCCGCACGTTCCTGAATGGAGTACCGGTGGCACACGTGGTGGACGACATGACGCCCGTGGGTTTCATATGCCTGCAAGTACATGCCATCGGCAGTAAGGAAATGGAAGGTACCCAGGTGAGCTGGAAGAATGTACGTATTAAAACTGCCAACCTGAAACCAAGCCCGGCGAGCAATGTGC
Organism: Dyadobacter jiangsuensis; assembly: GCF_003014695.1. Classification (GTDB taxonomy): domain Bacteria; phylum Bacteroidota; class Bacteroidia; order Cytophagales; family Spirosomataceae; genus Dyadobacter; species Dyadobacter jiangsuensis. Next base: position 30,215 of record NZ_PYAS01000013.1, read on the forward strand.
GCATTGTGAACCTGATTCCAAACAACCTCGATGCTGCGGAAAAAGCACAGGGCTATTCATTGCTGTATGATGGTAAATCGGTAGATCAGTGGCGTTCATACGGCGGCACAGACTTCCCGGCCAAGCGTTGGAGTTATCAGGATGGCGTGATCAATATCTCTAAATCCGACGGCTCCGAAACCGGTAATGACATCGTTACCCGCAAGCTTTACGGACCGGCGTTTGAATATGAATTTGAGTTTAAACTCACAGAAGGAGCCAACAGTGGCGTCAAATATTTCGTAGATCAGAAATTCAATTCCAATGGCAAGTCGGGTATCGGCTGCGAATACCAGGTGCTCGACGACGAGCGTCACCCCGATGCGAAGCTGGGCAAGAATGGCAACCGCACCATTGCTTCGTTTTATGATGTGATCCCTGCGGATCGTCCAAAGAATGCAGTGAAAAAGATCGGTGAGTGGAACCAGGGCCGTATTGTGGTACAGAAAGACGGCACCGTGCAGCATTTCCTGAATGGCTATAAAGTGGTGGAATATGTGCGCGGCTCCCCGCAGTTCAAGGAGTTTGTGGCAGGCTCAAAATTCGCCAAGTTTGAAGGTTTCGGGCTGTCTCAGGAGGGTAATCTGTTGTTGCAGGACCATGGCGACAATGTGTTTTTCCGCAGTTTGAAAGTGAAGGAGATTAAATAGTCCGAAATGGCGGAAAAAAGGTAAAAAATTACAGTAGATAAACGGGCATCCGACATTTAGAGACGATTGCCCGTAAATCGGACCGAATGGCAATCAAAAAGTCAACTTTTATTCAAATCCAATATCATGACCAGTAGAAGGGATTTTCTTAAAAATGCAGCACTGGCTTCTGCGGGTGTCGCAGTAGGCGCCAATGCTTTCAGTGCGGCCAGCTACCGCCGTATCGTGGGAGCCAATGACCGCGTAAGGGTAGGTATCATCGGTTTCTCGGACCGTTTTCGCAGCTCGCTGGCACCTTCCTTCTCGGATCACGCCAAGGAACTGAACTTTGAGTTTATGGGTGTTTCCGATCTTTGGAACCGTCGCCGCGACGAAGCGGAGGCATTCATGAAAGGGAAACCTTATGCGGCAAGCGAATTTGTAAAAGCACGCAATAACGAAGAGTTGCTGGGTCGCAAGGATGTGGACGCGGTAATCATCAGTACTGCCGATTTTCAGCACGCATTGCATTGCGCGGAAGCCGTGAAGTCGGGCCGTGATGTGTATGTTGAAAAGCCATTTGCCGAGACGCTCGAAGATGCGAAGGTGGCATTGAAGGCAGTAGAAGCATCGAAGCAGATCGTGCAGGTAGGCTCGCAGCGCCGCAGTGCTCCCAACTACTGGGCGGCTTATGAATATATCAAATCGGGCAAATTTGGTGACATTACAACTGTTGAAATGACCTGGAACGTGAACCAGCCGGGTCGCTGGAGACGTAAAGACCTTGTTGCGCAAATCCGCAAGGAGGATACTGACTGGGACCGCTTCCTGATGAACCGTCCGAAAGTGGAGTGGAACCCGCGCTACTACCTCGAGTTCCGTCTGTTCTATCCGTACTCATCGGGTATTCCGGGACAATGGATGGCTCACCAGATCGATACGGTACACTGGTTCTCAGGCCTCGACGCGCCGCGTAATGTGGTAGCTAACGGCGGTATTTACACCTGGAAAGACGGCCGTACGAATGTCGATACTTTCAGCGCAGCATTCGAATACGGTCCTTTCGACGACAAGAGCAAGGGCTTCCAGGTGATTTACTCTTCCCGCTTCAACAATGAGGCTGGCGGTGTGAAGGAGTACTACTATTCAAATGGCGGCATGATCAACCTCGATACGAACAAGATCACTTCCGAAGGCGGCTTGAAAGAGAAAGATGCCAAAGGAATGGGCTTGCAGGCGAATTTGCTTCCTGAAATGTCGCTGAAAACCGGTGATAAAATCGCGACCGACGCCAACACCGGCGCCGATCCGATGACTTCGCTGCACATGCGCAACTGGATGGAGTGTATCCGCAGCCGCAAGGAAACGAATGCACCTGCCCGTGTAGGTTTCAATCACTCGGTGGCGAATATTATGGCTACTAAGGCATTGCATACCGGAAAACGTGTGAACTGGGATCCGAAGAAAAAGGAAATCGTGCTTAGCTAACCATTTTAAAAGATCAAACAGTGAATTTGAAACATACTGCTTTGGCACTGACCGCCGTTGCCTTTGCCGGAAGCGCTTTCGCACAGAAGGTGGATCTCGTCCGGAACGATAAGGACAAAAAAGTGGAGGTGAAGATCGATGGAAAGCCATTTACGGCATATTATTACCCCGGCGAGCAGAAACTGAAAAAGGCTGTACTCTACCCGGTAATGACCGCCAAAGGAACGGTGATCACCCGCGGATGGCCACTCGATCCTCGCGCCGGCGAACGTGTGGATCACCCGCACCACGTAGGTATCTGGCTCAATTACGAGGATGTCAACGGTAATGACTACTGGAATAACTCCGATGCCGTAAACCACGAAAAACGCGCTTACGGGACGATTATTCATACCGGCATCACTTCTGCAAAGAGCGGTAAAGACAAAGGTGAGCTCGTTGTTACGGCCGATTGGGTTGATAAAAACGGCACGCTGACCTTGAAAGAGGTAACCAAATACACTTTCAGCGGTAAAGGCGACACCCGTATTATCGATCGCAGTACCACCCTGACAGCGGTATTGCCGGAGGTGAATATGCCCGATGTAAAAGACGGAATGTATGCGATTCGCGTGGCACGTGAGCTCGAACTGCCTTCGAACAAGCCCGAAATCTTCACGGATGCAAGTGGTATTGCCACCAAAGTACCGGTGATGAACAATGAAGGCATTACCGGTAATTATCGTAACAGCAACGGTGTGGAAGGTGAAACGGTATGGGGCAAACGCGCGATCTGGTGTAACCTGACTGGCAAGATCAAGGACGAGAACATCAGCATTGCGATGATCGACCACCCTAAAAACGTGGGCTATCCCGCTTATTGGCACGCGAGAGGTTACGGTTTGTTCGCTGTGAACCCGCTGGGCATGAAAGCGCTTAGCGACGGCAAGGAAACACTCAATTTTAAGTTGAAAAAAGGTGAATCGACGACCTTCCGTTACCGCCTGGTAATTGCTTCAGAGCATTTGAAAGATGCCACGCTGAACGACCTCGCAGCCGCGTACGCGAAGACGGAATAGTTTGTATAATAGCAGATTGAAAGGGTAGCCAGCGACTTTTCGCTGGCTATTTTTTTGCTACCTTAATATCTGTTAGAATGGATTTAGAGCACTATGAAATTGAGAAATTAGATAAACGGACCTATCGCTTTTTCAGCACAGGATCGAAGGGTAAATTTGAAATGCGCGTAAAGTTCACCCATGTATGGAAAAATACCTTTAATCTTGGCTTCGGTGTACTAGATCCGATGACCGAAATACTGGACGATTTGATCGAACTCAGGAATGGCGATAGCCAGAAGATATTGGCAACCGTGGCCAATACAGTCCTCATCTTTCTCGATCTATTTCCCCAAGTAAGCGTCTATGCAACCGGAAGCACCCGAGCGCGCACACGACTTTATCAAATGGGTATCAATAGGATTTTACCACTTTTGAGCAATTATACAGTGACGGGATATAAGTCAAAAATCAGTCGTTGCGAAAATGTTGGCGAAGCGACTTTTAGCCGATACGGGCAATGGCGTGAGATTGAATTGGGAGTCGAGTACGACGCATTCTTGATTTGTAAGGAATGAATGTTTAAATTGGAGTAACCAAAAAAGATAGCTATGTCGGTAATAGAAATTAACAAAATTAAAGTGAAACGAGCTACTGGGCCGATAGTGCGCCCGGTTAATGAGGATGAATTCTTCGAAAAAAAGGCCAACGAGGCCAGGGCTTTTCTAGAAAAGCACCCCGTCCCCGAGCACCTTTTCAAAAAGAAATAACTACTTATCCATCGTTCCGGGAGAATGCCAGCTGATCACATGGTAGGTCGCAGGTGTTTTGCCTACGTTGCGGAGGGTGTGCATCTGGTTGGATGCCTGGAAAATGACCGAACCGGGGCCGACTTTTTTCTTTTCTCCATTTGCTAGCGCCTCTACGGTGCCGTCCTTAATAATAATTACTTCTTCTTCCTGATGCTTGTGAGGCGCATGTGCGGCTTCGCCCGGATTCAATGTGGTCACGTGGCATTCGAGTTCATCAGTTGTGGCTGTCGGAGAACGGAAAAAGGTTCTTACAGAGCCGATGGCGGTCCCTCTTACAGCGATATTGTTCCAGTCGAAAACGGTTGATTCAAGGATGCTGCCTTTGGGCTGGGCGATAATGCAGGTCAAGGTACAACAAACAGAGAGAGAGGCGACGGTTAAGTCTCGTTTAGTGATTTTCATAATAGGGGGTATATTGAGTATTTTAAGTAGAAAGACTTCTATCTGGAATGTTTACCTTGAATATTATGTCAAAATAATTTAAATTTTTATTGGATTAGTTTTAAAAGCAATCTGCGAATGCCATAGTGTTTTGATAATGGGCAAATAAGCATTATCCTTGAAGCCGAAAGGCGGCAAATGCTCCGCTATCGTTTTTGCGCTCAACCCATGGAAGATCAATCAAGAAGAAAGTTCCTGCGAAATGCGGGAATGGCTTCGCTCGCCGCTGTTTCCCCTGTCATTGCCGAGCCGGAAAGGACCAGGGAGCTGTTTATTCATCATGTTTTCTTTTACCTCAAAGAGCCTAATAATGCCCAGCACGAAGCGCAGCTTTTGGAGGGTTTGCATAAGCTCGCCAAGGCTCCGATGATCCAGTACGCGCATATCGGAAAGCCGGCGGTTACCAACCGTTCCGTGATCGTGAAGGACTACACAATTTCCTGGCTGTGTTTTTTCAAGAATATTATTGAAGAAGAGATCTATCAGACACACCCTGTCTACCTCGATTTTATCGAGCATAATGCCCATTTGTGGGAAAAAATGGTGGTGTACGACTCGGTAGGGCCAAAGAAGATAGATTAAATGTATTGAAGCGAAAAGCTATGAAAGAGAATTTCAAGGAAAACCACCCCGAATGCCGGGAGATGATTCTGCCCGTACGCGACGCGCTGGATGTGATCAGCGGAAAATGGAAGATTTCTATCCTCATTGCCATGGCCTTGGGCAGCAAGCGGTTCATGGAATTACAGAATGCCATTCCGAATATTACCCCGCGTATGCTATCAAAGGAGCTGAAAGAGCTGGAAATGAACATGCTGGTAGAGCGCAAGGTGTACGATTCCTTCCCGCCGGTGATCGAGTATGAGCGTACCGAGCATGCCCGCACGCTCGAACCGTTGATCGAAGAACTCCGCAAATGGGGCGAATACCATCGCCTGGTAATTACCGGTACGAACATCGAGCATCCCGTAAAAGAATTGCAGGACTGAGGTAGAGTCGCCGGCCCGGAGACTTTGTGATCTTGAAATAAAATTCGTTTGAATGTAATGAAGTTACTCCCCCATTTGGCGGCCCTGCTGACCGTTGTCAGCCTGAATTTTTCTCCTGCATTTGCACAGCATTCGGACGCGATCCGGTTGAATCAGGTCGGATTTTATACCGCAGCACCCAAAGTAGCGGTTATTGCTGCCGAAGCGGGAGGTACATTTGAGGTGAAGGAGGCTAAGTCGGGAAAAACGGTTTTAAAAGGAAAACTAGGGGAAGTTCGCACGAGCCAGCATTCGGGAAAGCACACCCGGCTGGCGGATTTCAGTAAGCTGCAAAAGCCGGGAGCCTATGTCATTGAAATAGCAGGATTGGGAAAGTCTGCCGTATTCAGCATCGGTGACCGCGTCCATCGAAGCGTTGCCGAGGCCGCATTGAAAGGGTACTATTATCAGCGTGCTTCCATTGAGCTACCCGAAAAATATGCAGGCAAGTGGGCGCGCCCTGCCGGGCACCCCGATGAGAAGGTGTTGATTCATGCGTCGGCTGTTTCGGACCGGCGGCCTGAGAATACTGTAATTTCTTCGCCAAGAGGTTGGTATGATGCTGGGGATTACAATAAATACATCGTCAATTCCGGCATTACGATGGGAACATTACTCTCGTTATACGAGGATTATCCGCTCTATTTCGAAGATTTTAACACCAATATTCCCGAGAGCAACAACGGTGTTCCCGATTTACTCGATGAGATTGTCTGGAACCTGCGATGGATGCTCACGATGCAGGATCCCGCGGACGGAGGTGTTTACCACAAGCTTACGAACCCGCGTTTCGATGGGATGATTATGCCGGATGCCGCGAAAAATCCCCGGTATGTGGTGCAGAAAGGCACCGCTGCAACGCTGGATTTCGTTGCGGTAATGGCACAGGCGTCGCGGGTGTTCAAAAATTTTGACAATAAATTCCCCGGCCTTGCCGATTCCTGCATTACGTCGGCTGTGAAGGGCTGGCAGTGGGCCGAAAAGCATCCGGCCGTCCTGTACAACCAGGAAGCTATGAATAAGGAGTTTGATCCCGACGTGGTTACCGGAGCGTACGGCGACCGTTCCGTGAAGGATGAGTGGATTTGGGCGGCGAGTGAAATGTATGCCGCTGCGGGTAAGCCTGAGTATATCAAAAATATCGATCTGGAATTGCAGCAACCCATGACCCTGCCGACTTGGAGCCAGGTGAAAACATTGGGATACTACACATTGCTCCGTTTTGCAGAAGCTTTGAAATTGCCCTCGGAGCAGTTTGATGCATTGCGGAAGAATGTTCTGAGTTACGCAGATAACCTTTTGACAAACCTGGAAGCGCAACCATATCATACCGTAATGGGCAAAATGGCACAGGATTATGCCTGGGGCAGCAGCTCGGTGGCGGCTAACCAGGGAATTGCGTTGCTGTATGCCTATCGCCTGTCAAAAGATCAAAAGTACCTTCACGCGGCATTGGGTAACCTCGATTACCTGCTCGGGCGCAATGTAACCGGCTACTGTTTCCTCACAGGCTTTGGCGCGAAGCGTGTCATGCATCCGCATCATCGCCTTTCGATAGCCGATGGAATCGTAGACCCCTTACCGGGCTTGCTCTCGGGTGGCCCTAATCCGGGGCAGCAGGACAAATGCGCGGGTTACCCGAACAAATTTGCCGACGAGTCGTTCACCGATAACGATTGCTCATACGCCTCCAATGAGATCGCGATAAATTGGAATGCACCAATGGTTTATCTCGCCGCTGCAATGGAAGCAACGATGAAATAGGCGTGGTTCAAGCCTTTTTGCCTTTTACCGGAACCGTCTCAGGCGTTTCGTTATACCCCTTTTTCTGGGTCATATTTACCTTCTCCGATTTTCGGATGGATTCCTGTTTGAGGACTCCCGAAGGTTTTCGGCTATCATCTCTTTGTTTCGATTTGCTTTTTGGCCCGCCGTGGCTTGGCGAGCCGCCTTCTACATTGTTGGTTTGCGTTTTCATGGTTTTTCAGGTTTTGACTGGTACCTGCAAATTCCATTCCCGTTGGCGTCACTTTTTTAGGGTAGTGCAGTAGAACCGCCCGCGGAGCGGACTCTTTATCAAATCACAATCCAACAAACCAGATGAATCTTTTCAAATCCATTTCTCAGATACGCGATCTCCTCAAATCCATCGATATCGAAGCCGTAGCAAAGCTTTCCCGGAAAGTTGACCTGAACCAGTTAATGGGTGTGGTTTCTAAAATGAGCGATGACGACCTCGGCAAAATGCTCAAATTCATGCAAGCGGGGTCCGGCAAAAAGAAAGTTCCGCCTGCCGTTAATGGGGATTTTTATGAACTGGGGGCGACGCTCAATCCCGAGGAACGAGAAATTCAGCTCAGAGTGAGGGAGTTTATGGAAACGGAAATCCGGCCGATTGCGAATTACTATTGGAACAATGCGCAGTTTCCGATGCACGTCATACCGCTGATGGCCAAGCTGAACATCTGCGGCCTTACCTACCATGGCTACGGCTGCGCCGGGCGGTCGGCATTGCTGGAAGGGTTCATAGCGATGGAAATGGCGCGTGTCGATTCGTCCATTTCAACATTCTTTGGCGTGCACAGCGGGCTCGCGATGGGCTCTATTTACCTGTGCGGTTCGGAGGAGCAGAAGCAGCAATGGCTCCCCGTCATGCAGCGAATGGAGTTGATAGGTGCCTTCGGGCTCACAGAGCCGGAGGTGGGTTCCGGAGCCGCGGGCGGCCTCACCACCACCTGCAAGCGGGAAGGTGACGAATGGGTTATTAACGGACAAAAGAAATGGATCGGCAATGCTACCTTCTCGGATATCACGATTATCTGGGCCCGTAATGTGGATGATAACCAGGTAAAAGGATTTATCGTGCGCAAAGAAAACCCTGGTTTTAAAGCCGAAAAAATGGAGGATAAAATGGCGCTCCGCACCGTACAGAATGCTTTGATCACATTGACCGACTGCCGTGTACCCGAGGCCGACCGGCTTCAAAATGCGAACTCGTTCAAAGATACTGCCAATGTGCTGCGCATGACCCGCGCGGGCGTTGCATGGCAGGCGGTCGGCTGCGGGCGCGGGGCGTACGAGCTGGCTTTGAAATACACAATGGAAAGAAAGCAGTTCGGCAGGCCCATAGCCGGTTTTCAGTTGGTACAGGACCTGCTGGTAACGATGCTGGGCGATCTCACGGCTATGCAGACGATGGTGTACAGGCTGTCCCAGTTGCAGGACGCGGGCGACTTGGCCGACGAGCATGCGTCCCTCGCGAAGGTTTTCTGTACGCTGCGTATGCGCTCCATCGTAGACCATGCGCGCGAGCTGTTCGGAGGCAATGGTATCCTGCTCGAATACGACATTGCCCGCTTCGTGGCCGATGCCGAAGCCATTTACTCTTACGAAGGCACGAAGGAAATCAATTCGCTGATCGTCGGAAGGGCAATTACAGGGGAGAGTGCGTTTGTATAATGCGAAAACAGGTGCATAGGCCGCTATAATGTGCCTGTTTTCATTTTATTAAGGCGTATTTCAAAAGATTCGTAGGCCATACCCGAAACCTTTTGCGCTTCTACTGCTTTGGTTTGCCATTCAATGGCCTCTTCTTTTTTGCCCAGTTTATAAAGTATGTGTGCATAGGTATCAATAAAGTTAGGGTCTCCCAACCGAAATGGAGTGACGGCATTTGATCTTTTGGCATTGGATAAGTCCATCGATCTTTTCGACCAGGTCAATGCTTTTTCCAGTAATTCCCTGTCTCGGGTAAGCTCGTAGAAATGATAGGCATGTTCATTGAGTTCCAGATAAACAAACTGGGAAGGCGGCGCTATGGCCATGGACATGACCGTTATGTCACGTTCCCGTTTGCCGCGTTTAGACATAAAAAAGGTTTGCTGCGCTTTAAAGGCAGCATCGTCCATAGCATCAAGGGAATCGACAGTTAACGGCATGTATTTGCTTTCGATCAGCTTTGCTGCGTTTTCAAAATATCGCCGCGTATCACCGATCCGATAGTAGTATTTGACCATCCATTTGGCCGAATCGATTTCACCTTGAGACCGGTTTTTTCCCTGAGCTTCCCTGGCAAATTCAGCGATTTGCGAGGCCATTTTATCGTCCCGCTTATGCGTGGCTATGCGGAATGAATTTTCAAGAATTCCCTCATTCATAGCCTTCCGTTCGTCGGGTTTAGCCGAATTGAATATACTGTCGGTTATTGATTTAGGTGTTTTGGTTTTAATGGTTTGATAGGCCAGGCTGTTTACTGCGGGGGAAAATTCAAATATCCCTTTGACAATCTTGAAACTGCTGAGCGAATCGGTGCTGAGAGATCTGACGTACTCGTCGAGCAGGTCATCAATGGCCATAGACGACTCCCTCCTTTTAATCATAAATTCCCTCATGAATGCCGGTGCGCGCACGCCTGCTTTATATTCTCTTTCGTAGTCGGGCAATTGCTTTTTTCCTTTGCGGTCGAGCGCCCGTTCAGCACCATTTAAATAGGTATATGAATCGCCCGTGGAACCATTGTTTACATGCAGGATATTTCCGTCAGAATCTACATAAAGCGACATCAGCGAACTCATGATCCGGAATTTCTGCGCCAGGTTTTGCCCATTGGAGGTACCTACATTGCAGCGAATGGAAATGAATTCCTCATCGAAGATCTTTTTAAGTACCGGGCTGCTAAAACCCATGGAAGCCACTTCGTTGCATTGGACACATTCGCTGTTTTCAAAATGGATAAAAATAAGTTTATCCTGTTCTTTTGCCTGTTTGGAAAGCTCTTTCCAGAGCGTATTGCTATCAATGAACGTAATTTGACCGCGGCTGTGAAAGGAAATGATCAATGCAATTGCCAGTACAATTTGCTTCATATTCGTCAGGTTGATGAGTTTTTCAAATGTAATTTAAATTTTGTAACCGTATATTAAAATAACATAAATGTTATAACAACTATATTCAAAGAAAACGCAGGCTTCTACAACCGTTTTTACAAATTGGGTGTCTCATACCCAAATCATTATGCTAATTCCGACTTATGAAAAAACTTCTGCTCTTCGCCTTTCTGGTCTTTATACTTTCCTGCAAAGACAATACAGTTTCGTCGACACTCAACGTATGCGGTGTAAAAGACCCAGTCCGGAATCTTCCCTGGCTGAAAGCGAAGATTGACTCTTTGAAGGCAGAAAAGCAGGAAAATATGCTCATGGTCACTGTCGGGAAGTACAAGGGTGAAATCATTTTCGATTACACTATCCTTTATATGTCTTGCAACATTTGCACAGTGTTTCGTTGCGACGGCTCCCGCGTCGACCTTTCGAAACTCACACAAGAAGAAATGCAGGAATTTACGAAAACGGTCCGGGGAGATACGCGAGGCCCCGTAATCTGGCCGGAGAAATAGCCCATCTTATTGCCGTTATGCAACGACTGGTGTAATTTGTGCCGCTCAACTCAATCCGTAATCAAAGTGCGCGCACCCACTACCATCCGTCTCGCAACTGCCGCCGACCGCGAGGTCATTTACGATATGATATGCGGTCTCGAAAACATGGTCCTCGATCGGCCGGGATTCGATGCGGCTTTCGATCGTAACATAGCAAGCCCGAATATCAGCTATTTCCTCGCCGAGCTGGATCGTAAACCTGTCGGAATGGTAAGCTGCCATATTCAGCCGCTATTGCATCACGCTGCCCTGGTTTCCGAAATTCAGGAAATGTATGTGGAACCGGAATATCGCTCGCAACAGGTTGGGAAGGTATTGATGGAGCATGTTACAGCGTTTGCAAAGGGAGCGGGGGCCATTCAGATGGAAGTTACCTCGCGTGCTACGCGGGAGCAGGCGCACAAATTCTACCAGCGTGAAGGGTTCGAAAAGTCGCATGTAAAGCTCGTCAGATACTTCAAAAATGAATAAAAAAGCACCGGGCCAACGTCCCGGTGCTTTTTGCATTACCCTAAACCTTCAACTATAACCTTTTAACTCTTAATATCTGTCTCTGTGACGGCCATCGCGAGACCAGCGGTCGCGGTCACGGCTCAGGCGGCGGGTATCCGACATCAGTTCGTGCAAGTCATTGCGGAGAATTCTTTCTTCACGGTTCGACAAGCGGCCGTGGCGGGCGAAATGGCGTTCCTTGTCTTCGATGTTTTCGTAGCGGTTCATCAGCATGTTCGCCTCACGGGAAGTGAGGGTGCCCCATTGTACACCGTTGGCTATATTTTGTCGTGCTTCTCTTTGGAGTCTGTTAATGTCAGACATTCTTTCACGGCTATAACCGTCGCGGTAGCCGTCACGATCGTAACGGGGACCATATTGGGCGGAAGCATTGGTGAATCCTAATGCGAGAACCACTGCGGCAAAAAGTATCTTTTTCATAACCCAAAAGTTTTAATGTTTGTGGGTTAGAGGGCTACTTGCCGAAGAGGTTTAAAAGGGGATTGTTAACGATTGTTAAGCCGATATAAGGCCTTGGATACCAATATCATTGTGAGGGGTCAGGATCTGACGGCAAACGATCCAGGCTGGATCACCTTCCTGATTTCTTCCTGTGTCTCCGCCAATACCTCTTCTACTTTTTTACCGGCAGGTTCAATGCCGGGCAATACCGTGAAGCTTAATGCGCAGAATGATTTCAAGGGGAAAATACCTTTTGGGTTCATTGCGCCCGTGCCATCGATCGCAACCGGCACGATGAGTGCGTCCGGGGCGCGTTTAAGCAGCGTAGCAACACCGCCCGACTGGAACTGTTTCATATCGCCGCTGGCAGTGCGGGTTCCTTCCGGGAAAATAATCGCAGAGGCCTTTTCGTCGTGGATCAGTTTGCCGAGGCGCGCGATTTCCATAATGGCCTGCTTGCCGTCTTTGCGGTTGATCAGCGCCGCACCGCTCTTGCGCAGGTTATAGGAAATGCTGGGAACACCTTTTGCAAGTTCTATTTTGGAAACAAATCGCGGACTGTATTTCCGCATATACCAATAAATAGGGGAAATGTCGTAGCTGCTCTGGTGGTTGGCTACAAATATAAGCGGCCGGTCGTTGGGTAACTGGGCAAGATTCCTAAGCTTGATACGAGCACCGGTGAGGTAGAGCCCGAATGTGAGGGAAAAATTAAGCCAGTCGACCGACACCTTGTGCGCCTTTTTGCCGAAGACGTTGAATGCGATGACCTGTATAACATGGAAAACTAATAGGGTAATACCGAAATGGATCAGGTAGAGGGCACTCAGAACGTAATCGAGGATTTTTTTCATTCTTATTTTTTTTGCAAAAATAGTCTAAATCTGTTTTGGTTACTCCAAATTCTAAGACGTGAAATGACAATTGTCATTCAAAACTTACGTATAATTCACGTTATTTGTAAAATAGTCAATAGTGTTTAAATCGAAATACCAATGGATATTACGCTTTCAGCCGAAAGGCTTGAAGTAATGAAACATATAGGCAAAGACCTCGACGGGCTGATTGGAGAATACCTGAAGCCGATCGAGGAAAACTGGCAACCCGCTGATTTTCTGCCCGATGCAACGCGGGAGAATTTTTTGCATGAAGTGAAGCTTTTGCAGGAAAGTTGCCGCGACCTGCCTTATGACTACATTGCTGTGCTGATCGGAGACACGATTACGGAAGAGGCGCTGCCTACTTACGAATCCTGGCTGGTGGATGTGATTGGTGTCAACCAGGTCGACGAGCCGGAATCCGGCTGGGTGAAATGGGTGCGTGCCTGGACGGCCGAGGAAAACCGCCACGGCGACTTGCTCAACAAGTATCTTTATCTCTCGGGCCGTGTGAATATGCGTGCCATGGAGGTTTCTACACAATATCTCATTGCCGACGGTTTCGATATCGGCACCGACCGTGACCCTTACCGGAACTTCATTTATACTTCGTTCCAGGAGTTGGCTACCAACGTTTCGCACCGCCGTACGGCCACGCTCGCGAAGAAATTCGGTAACCCGCATTTATCGAAAATATGCGGTGTGATTGCTTCCGACGAAATGCGTCACGCAAAGGCATACAAGACATTCGTAACCCGTATCCTGGAAGTCGACCCGTCGGAGCTGATACTGGCTTTGGAAGATATGATGAAGAAAAAGATCGTGATGCCGGCGCACTTCATGCGGGAAACCGGCGTGAAAATGGGCGAAACGTTCTCACACTTCTCCGATGCCGCACAACGCCTGGGCGTGTACACGACGCTGGATTACATCGATATCCTCGAAGATTTGCTTAAAGAATGGAATATCGGTTCCGTTCGCGACATCAACGAAAGAGCGGAAAAAGCAAGAGATTACCTCATGGCTCTTCCCGCACGCCTCAGAAGAATCGCCGACCGTACCCGCATTCCGGATCTGGAATATGAGTTTAGCTGGATAAGCCGGTAAAATGACGACCGACCGCTGACCGCTGACCGCCGATTTTGCCATATTGGCATGAGATCGGCCGTCAGCGGTCGGCCGTCAGCGGTCGGCCGTCGGCGGTCGCATTACTGCAACAACATCACAGCCCCCTTCTTGCTGATTACCTTCCCCTTGGTCGATACCCCTTCGATTTCCCACACGTAGTTGCCTGAAACGGCTGCATTGCCGTTGAAAGAGCCGTCCCAGCCTGTGTTGAGCTGGTTGGTAAAGAAAACAACCTGCCCCCAACGATTGTAAATGCGGAAGTAGCGGATCGATTCGATTTCGTTCACGACCGGTATCAATACCTCGTTTTTGCCGTCGCCATTGGGCGAGAAAGCGGTTGGGATTATTATGCTCTCCTGACGCTTAATGGAGAGGTTTACCTGCCCGGAACCTTTGCAGCCAAGCTCCGAGGTAACATCCACTGTATAAGACTGATTTTCGCGTAAAACAGCGACCGGGCTTTGAATATTGGCATTGTTCAGGCCCAATGCCGGTGTCCAGAGAAACGTCGCAGCGGCGTAGTTGCGGATCTGAGGAGAGGTAGCATTGAGCTGAAATGGAACATTGTACTCAATCAGGGCGTCGGGCGTCACATTTACCTCTATTTTGGGTGATACGGTGACGCGCACGGTGTCTGTTTGAGTGCAAAAACCCTTGGTGGCGGTAATGATGTATTGCGTTGTGGTTTCCGGGCTGGCTACCGGTTCCATCACGCTGGCATTATCCAGTCCGTTTTGCGGTGCCCATGAAAATGCCTGGCCATTGCTGGTCGTAGCGAGCGCGACCGATTGCCCCGTGCAAAGGATGGTGTCGGGCATAGTACTGACGATAATATCACTGGTAAACGTCACATTGGCGTCCTGCCCGGTGGTGCAGCCGTTGGCATCTTTGACAAACACCCTGTAATGCCCCGCCGGCTTCTGAAATGTGTTCGCTGCCTGGAAATTGACAGAGTCGATCGAATATTGGTAGGGGGAAACGCCATCGACTGCAGAAAGTGTAATCGTTCCGTCGGTTCCGGTGTCGCAGCTGCCGGGTGCCACCTCGGCGGTTAATGTCGGCCTGCCGATGATAATCTGTTTGCCATTTTCAAGCGTGTTGCCGCAGGCCTGGCTGGTAACCGCAAGCGTAACGTATTTTGGGCCGCCGGTAGTCCATCTCAACACATAAGGCCCCATTCCGGAACCCGAAATAACCTGTGCCCCATCCCAACCCCATTTAAAATCATAGCCCGTGCCGGGAGCCGGAATGGGGCCGGTGTATTTTACTTCAACGTTTTTTGAAGGGTCACAATCCGGACTGGAAGTAATGGAGAAATCCGCATACGAGTTGATATTGGCCTCAAAGCAGATTTCCAAAGCGGACCTGTTGACCGCATCCCGCGAAAAATACTCGCGACGAAAACACAGGTAGGCAATATTGGCTTCTCCCGATTCGCAGGAAACTACACTATCATCCCGAAAAATATAAATCGGAACCCCGGCTTTCCCTACGTAGTTTTTATTGGTGTCTATAAAGCTGGTAAAGAGGTTATTGCCGACATAAATATTCATCTTTCCCGTGGCGCCATCACGTGTGAAAGTCAGTAGGTAGTAGGTGGAGGAGTTGAAATAAGGGCATTCCCCGATAATGCCGTTCGGAGATAAATCCAGGCAGTGGCTGTTAGTTCCCGGAGCGGTTTTAAAGTAAATACCTTCATCGCGGGTACCGTTCGAAAAATCGATGATCCGGGCCCGGGCCTGGCCCCAGTCGGTCACTTTCAGATAAAGCTGGATGGTATAGGATTCGGAAACGAAGCCGTCGGTATTGGGGTACATCAATCCCGAGTTCATGTTGTTGTGATAAACAGCACGTCTTTCCCCGCACGGAAGCGTCTCACCGATAAATCTGCCCTCCGAACTGCCAGCACTACACGAGCCTGCCGCTTTTTGCGGTACAACGTTCGGGCCGCATTCCGGTTGCGCCACAGTGAATTCGTTTTTGAAACGATAGGTGTGTTTGCCGGTCTGCGCCTGGGCAAAAGGCAGGAAATAGCATAAAAAAAGGAGGATATATAAAGCACTCAACTTCATATCGTTGCCTACGGACCGAACGTGAGTAAAAATTGGGATTCAAAATTACGGTAAATACAACTAAAACGATGCCAGTCCGGTGCTTTTTTGATGCAGCGGGCACAAAACGGACCGGGCCCGCAAGTGCAGGCCCGGTCCAGCGATCAATATGTATGTGAGAGTTTACTAGGGAATTGCTCTTACGTTTCCACGACGGATCATGAGATTGTCCTTCGTTTTGAGATCGTCATGGAGCATTTTACGGAAGCTATCGACGTTCTTTGTCGCGGCAAGACGTTGTCCTTCCGGAGCTGGAATCCCAATAATATCGAGTGCTTTGCGGAGCAGCGTCTCATTTTCATCGCCGAAAGGCAGATAAGGAACGGTGGAATCTTCCACTTCGTAATCCGGCGTCATGCCGTTCACGGTGCCGTAATCCGACTCGCCGTTGGCATTCGCCGTTTGCCCGAGCATGATGTACGCGCCCCATTTCCAGCGTTCCTGGTCGTCGCTGATCAGCGAGCCGAACAGGTTTTTACCGGCGGTATGCTCACCGATTTTGATGACGCTCATGTAGGGTTTCAAGCCGTTGATAACCAGCTCGCTGGCGGAAGCTGTGCCGTTGGACGTCAGCACAAACACGCGGTTCAATGTGCTGCCGATATTGTTCGCTTCGTTCAGGAAGGTGTAGTTGAGCGCGTCGGCTCCCTGGGTTTTCTGCCAGTAAGCGGTGTATTTGTCGTTCCACTGCTCTTTATAGAAGATTTTGGAGCTCGAAACACCAGTCCCGATCAGCGACGCCAGTGTTTCTGCCGAACTGATATATCCTCCCGGATTGAACCGCAAGTCGAGTACCAGTTCATTCACACCTTTACTTTTAAAATTCGCAAACACCTGGCGCAGCTCATTGTCGTATTTGGATTCATCATTATCGGTACCCGGCACGAACTGGGTGTAAACAAGGTAGCCGATTGTTTTGCCGTAAGTCGGTTTTGAAATCACCGTCGAAAAAAGGACGGGGTCTTCGCTTACCTGTGCTTTGGTCATGGTAATCGTCTGGCTGCTGGCCACGATATTGGAACCTGAGACTTCTCCCAATGTAAAAGTGGCCGTTTCGTTGCTGCTGAGCAGTGAAGTATAATTGCTGGAGGTCAGCTGCGAACCGTTTACTTTCATGAGAATATCACCCCGTTTCAGGCCCGCTGTTTCGGCTGGGCTGCCTTTTACCACGTAATTCAGGAAGGCTGCAATGTTCGATTTGCCATTATCAATGTAAGACAATGAATAGCTGATCCCGAAGATTTTACTGATGCCGTTGAACTCGTCCTGCAAGGCATCGATATCGTCGGTAACCATCGAGAACCGGTCGACGGTTGTGCGCTGGTACACGAGTTTTTCAAAATAGTCGTTGGGATCAATGGTGTTATCTAATGTGCTTTCCGCCGGCAGGTTTTTGTACCAGAAATAGGCATCGTCCATCACATCGTAAAGCCAGCTATTAATGTCAGGATAATCCGCCGCAGTGATAGAATCGACGGATGCGGCGGCGGGGTCGACATCTTTGTCCTTGCAACCCACCACCGCCAACGCAAATATCAGGACATAGAGAAGATGTAATTGTTTGAAATTTAACATAGTGTTCAGTTTAAAGTAATGCGTAAACTGATTCCATAGGCCGTAATGCAATGCAGGTTAATCGGTAATATACTGCTGTTACGTAGCGGGGAGGGGAAATGTGGCGGTGGTCAGCGCTAATTTTATTCAGTTAAAGTCGCAGTGGCCCCGCAAGGGGCGCCTTGTTTGAAGTAAACCATTGTGATAAATGCAAAACGGCTCCGTAGAAGCCTCCTAGTTCACAGGAGGCTTCTACGGAGCCGTTTTAATTGGGTGCCGATTGTTGTGCTATAAACGGGCAGGCCCAGCGGGCCTGCTCTTACTTAAATCTCTGTCAATCCCCTGAAAAAATTCCTCGCTATGATCGCATATTCCAGCGGATTTGCTTTGGCAGGGTCCTGTTCTGCTTCGAGGACGATCCAACCTGCGTAGTCGCTTTTTTTAATGACTTCGAAAAGGGATGGGAAATCAATGCAGCCTTCGGGATCACCGGGGACGGTGAAAACGCCGTTTTTAACGGCTGTAAGGAAGCTCAGGCGCTCGTCGTGTACGCGTTGGAGCACGTTCGGGCGTACGTCTTTGAGGTGTATATGCGCCGTCCGGCCGATGTATTTGTTCAACGCAGCCACAGGGTCTTCCCCGGCGAAATGGAAATGCCCGCAGTCGTAGTTCAGGAACACGTAGTCGGGGTTGGTTTCGTTGAGGAGTCGGTCGGTTTCTTCCACAGTTTGAATGCAGGTACCCATGTGGTGGTGAAACGCGAGTTTCATGCCGCGGTCACGGGCGATTTTGCCAAGCTCGTCGAGGCCGTAAGTGAAGTTGTCCCAATCCTCACGGGTATTCAGCATGCCTTTGCCTTCAAACACCGGCACATCCATCTGCCCCTGGCAGCTATTGCCGGTTTCGCCACCACCGATCACTTTGGCACCCATTACTTCCAGGAAGTCGAGCAGTTTGGTGAAGTTTTCGCGGTTCTCGGCAAATGTTTTGGTCGTCAGCTCGTAGCTGTTCCATTGGTTGCAGATCTGCAAGCCACGGAGTTCCAATGCTTTTTTGAGCACGTTGGTATCGCGGGGGAATTTGTTGCCTACTTCGCAGCCCGTAAATCCGGCAAGTGCCATTTCGCTCACGCATTGCTCAAATGTATTCTCGCCGCCGAGCTCCGGCATATCGTCGTTGGTCCAATTGATCGGAGCAACGCCCAGTTTGATGTTTTCGAAGTTCATTTTTTTGAAAAGGGATGAAGGGGAAGAAAGGGAGGATGGAGGAAGGGGAGGAAGAAACAGGCAAAAGAAATTCCTTTTCCTCCTTCCTCCCTTTCCTCCTTTTCTCCCTATAAAAAAATTCGTTGTGTTTTTTTGTTCTCGCGGTAAGTTTCAAATGCCTTTTGCACCGAAGCCGACGTCGATACCTCAGCCACCGGCACTTCCCACCATGCGTGGTAACCCTTCACGGTGCGGTAAAGACTGGTTTCAATGTAAATGACAGTAGTGCGGTCGGCGGTTTTGGATTGTGCCAATGCATTTTCCAGCGATTGTCTGTCGGTAGCGCGGATGACGTTAGCGCCGAGGCTTTCCGCATTTTTGGCGAGGTCCACCGGTAAAAATCCGCCCGATAGCTGCCCCGTCTCATTTTCGCGGTATTTGTACATAGTCCCAAAGCGCTCGCTGCCGATGCTTTCCGATAGCCCTCCAATGCTAGCGTAGCCGTTGTTGTTCAACAACAGGATGGTAAAGCGCACGCCTTCCTGAATGGCCGTGACGATCTCGTGGTTGTTCATCAGGTAACCGCCGTCGCCGCAAAGCACATATACTTCCCGAGACGGATCCGCCATTTTGGCCCCGAGCCCGGCAGCGATCTCGTAACCCATGCAGGAGAAACCGTATTCGAGGTGGAAGTTTTTCGGGTCGGTAGCGCGCCAGAGCTTGTGCAAATCACCCGGGGCACTGCCCGATGCATTGATCATTACATCACGGTCGTCCATGAAGCTATTCAGCGTGCCGATTACAACAGCCTGATCGATCGGCGGAACGGTACTGTTGCCTTCAGCGTAGATTTGCGTCACCTCGTCGTCCCAGGCTTTGTTGATGTGAGCGATGTGCTGACGGTACTCCGCAGCCACTTCATGGTTACCCAAAAGCCCGGTCAATTCTTCCAATACCGCCTTCGCATCCCCGATTACGGGCAATGCAGCATGTTTGAAAGCATCGAATTCGCTGATATTGATATTGATAAAACGGACACCCGGATTTTTGAAGATCGATTTGGAAGCCGTTGTAAAATCGCTGTAACGTGTGCCGATACCGATGACGAGATCGGCCTGGTTGGCCACATCGATCGCATATTTGGTGCCCGTAGCGCCCAAGCCGCCAATGCTGTACGGCGCATCATAGCGCACCGCACCTTTTCCGGCAAAAGTTTCGCCGACAGGGATGCCGGTTTTGGATGCAAATTGATGAAGCGTTTCCGTCGCCCCGCTATAAATGGCGCCACCGCCTGCTACGATCACTGGTTTTTCAGCAGATTTGATCCATTCTGCTGCCTTTTGCAACGTAATTAGATCCGGGCGTGGCCGGCCGACATGCCATACGCGTTTTTGAAATAATGACTCAGGAAAATCATAAGCATGTGTTTGCACATCCTGCGGCATCGAGAGCGTCACGGCACCCATTTCTGCTTGTGAGGTAAGTACGCGCATTACTTCGGGCAGGGAGTAAATGAGCTGCTCCGGGCGGTTAATGCGGTCCCAGTATTTGGAAACCGGTTTGAAACAATCATTGACCGAAATATCCTGCGAAGCGGCACTTTCGAGTTGCTGCAAAACCGGGTTCGGCTCACGTGTAGCGAAAATATCGCCTGGCAGGAGCAGTACCGGTAATCGGTTAATGGTCGCCAATGCGGCACCGGTGATCATATTGGTAGCGCCCGGCCCGATCGACGTCGTACAAACGAATGCGCCCAGCCGGTTCTTCACCTTTGCATAAGCTACCGCGGTATGGACCATAGATTGTTCGTTGCGACATTGGTAATAGCGGAAATCCGGGTTTTCCTGCAATGCCTGGCCAAGCCCTGCTACATTACCGTGCCCGAAAATACCGAAACAGCCGCCGAAATAGGGCTCCTCAATACCGTCGCGTTCGATGTACTGATTTTTTAGAAACATGATGGTAGCCTGCGCCACCGTGAGTCGTTTGGTCATGTCTTTGAATATTTACTGTTCGAAACAGAGTCAGCTGATAACATTGCTGAATTCGCTCGCTTTGCCCGTGCAACCGAACAGATCGAACTTTTTCAGCATAAACTTTTTGTATTCCTCCATAAAAATCTTCCCAGGGGTAGTGGGAGCGAATTCGTCGGGGCGGTCGCGGAAAAACTCCCGGTTCACCATCGTCCAAAGCAGGCGGGTGTCGGTAGCAATGTTGATTTTGCAGATCCCGAGCGGAATAGCCTTCCTTACTTCTTCTTCCTGTACGCCTTTGGCATCGGTTTTCAACTGGCCGCCGGCCGCATTGATGCGTTCGATTACTTCCGGTACCACGTTTGAGCCACCGTGCAGGACAAGCGGGAAGCCCGGCAAGCGCTGCTGGATTTCTTGCAGAATGTGAAATTGCAAACCCTGGCCGCCGGAAAACTTGTAAGCACCATGGCTGGTGCCGACGGCAATGGCAAGGCTGTCGCAATCGGTGGCATTTACGAAATCTTCGACCTGCTGCGGATTGGTATAAAACGAATGCGCAGCGTCTACCGTCAAATCATCTTCCACGCCAGCCAGCACGCCAAGTTCTGCTTCCACACTAATGCCCTTCGCATGCGCCGCGGCTACCACGGCTTTGGTACGGGCTACATTCGTTTCAAAACTGTCGTGCGAAGCATCGATCATCACGGACGTGTATCCGCCTTTGTCGATGGCGTCGAAAATGTGCGCTTCGTACCCATGATCCATGTGGACCGCGTACGTCACGTTCGGGTAAATGCGCGCGGCGGCACCTATCATGGACAGGAGCATATCTGCATTCGCATAGTCACGAGCGAATGGCGTAGTTTGTACAATGAAAGGCGCATTCGCCTCTTGTGCCGCAGCGAAAAGGCCATGGATTTCTTCCATGAAAAACACATTCACTGCCGGTATCGCGTAGCGGCCGTAGCATTTTTCAAATAGTTGGCGAGTTGTCAGTAGCATTGGAATGGTTACCAGAAAATCGTGTATAAAGCTGCCAGTACACCGCATATCAACACCGAGCCTATCACAAAACTTTTCCCGGGCTGGAACATGGAAGCCTGAATGTCCAAGGCCTTAGGGTTGTTTTTGCTCTTAGGATCGGCCAGGGAAATGGCGGCGATTACGGCGCAGAGGATCAGGAAAATGTAGCCCATACGGTCCAAGAACGGGATTTCGGGGTACATAAACTTGCCTGCGGTCGACAACGGGATCGTCAGCAATGCAGCTGTGAGCGCCGCCGCCGATGTAGTCCGCTTCCAGAACATCCCAAGAATGAATATGGCAAATACACCCGGCGTAATGAAGCTGCTGTATTCCTGAATGAATTGATAGGCCTGATCGAGCACCCTTAATTGCGGCGCAATGAGGATACCGATGCCCATCGCGACGTAGATCGTGTAGCGGCCCACGCGCACAAGCTGGCGCTCGGTGGCGTGCGGGGCGATGTACTGTTTGTAAATGTCTAATGTAAATATCGTTGAGATGCTGTTTGCCTTGCCGGCCAGCGACGCTACAATGGCGGCGGTAAGCGCGGCAAATGCCATTCCTTTCAGACCTGCGGGCAGGAGGTTAAGCAAAACCGGGTAAGCGTGGTCTGGTTTTACCGCATTGCCGTCGAGCATTTCCTGCTGGAACATGCCGTTTTGGTATAAAACAAATGCAGCAATGCCCGGGATTACGACGATGATCGGGATGAGCAATTTGAGCAACGCCGCGAAAAGAATCCCTTTCCGGGCCGTTGGCAAGCTGGCACCAAGGCTGCGCTGGATAATGTACTGGTTGCAGCCGAAATAGGCGAGGTTGTTGATCCACATCGCACCGATAATCACCGTCAAACCGGGAAGGTCCTTGTAAAAAGGATTCTCCTTCGGCAGAATCATATGGAAATGCGAATCCGCCTGTTCTTTGAGCAATGCGAGTGCATTAAAAAGGCCCGGTCTGTTGAAATGCTGTGATACGAGATCCAATGCAAGGTAGGTTGTTGCCAAACCGCCCATGACGAGCACTATTACCTGTACGACATCCGTGTATCCGATCACTTTCATTCCGCCGATTGTAATCACGATCGCAAAGAGACCCAGGCCGACGATACCGTAATTGAAATCAAGTCCGGCAGTCACTTCAAGTGCGAGTGCGCCGAGGTAAAGGATAGATGTCAGGTTTACAAATACATACAGCAGGAGCCAGAAAACAGCCATGATCGTTGCCACCGTGGGACTGTACCTTTCCCGCAGGAACTGCGGCATGGTGTAGATCTTGTTTTTGAGATACACCGGCAGGATAAACAGCGCAACGACGATCAGCGAGGCTGCGGCCATCCATTCGTATGAAGAAATAGCCAGGCCAATGGCAAATCCTGATCCCGACATCCCGATAAAGTGCTCCGCCGAGATATTCGAAGCGATAATGGAAGCACCAATCGCCCAGAACGTCAGCGAGCCCTCCGCAAGGAAGTAGTCGGTAGAACTAACCTCTTTCGAGCTCTTCTTTTTATAAATCCAGTAACCGTAAGCGGAAACGCCTATCAGATAGATGAAAAATACTATGTAATCCAGCGATTGCAGACCGGTAGTGGACATGCTTATGAAAGGGTTAGTTGGTTAAATTGTACGGTAATGGATGAAAGGAGCCGGTGTGGGTCAGGGATTGTCAAGAGTAGTCATGTATTGTCAGGGATTGTCAAGAGTAGTCATGTATTGTCAGGTGTTGTCAAGAGTAGTCATGTATTGTCAAGTGTAGTCAGGTGTTGTCATGTATTGTCAAGTGTAGTCAGGTCTGGTTGTTTATGTGGGCCAAACTTATTCATTTTCCGCTACACCTGACAATACTTGACCATTCATGACTACAAATGACAATACCTGACCATTCATGACTACAATGACAATACTTGACCACCCCTGACTACAAATGACTACGTTTGACTATTCCTGAACCGCCGCTGCATATTGTAGCACCTCGTCCAGTTTCACGCTTCTCCCTTCGGTAAGCGACTTCATAGCAGCGATACCGATGGCCGTCGCCATCAGACCGTCGTGTGCATCCACAGGCGAAGGAGTATCTTTCAACACGCAATCGATGAATGTTTTAAGGCATACGCGGTAGGCTGTTTCATACCTTTCCAGGAAGAAATGCAGCGGGAGCGAGCTATGGCCGCCATTGCTGTCAAAATGAATGAGCGTATCGGTGGTATTGTTCTCCGCTTTTGCCATGCCTTTCGAGCCGAAGATTTCCAGGCGCTGGTCGTAGCCGTAGACAGCCTTTCGGCTATTATCGATAACGCCAATCGCACCGTTTTCGAAGGTCAATACGATCACCGCCGTATCGATATCACCAAACTCCTTAATCTCCGGATGAATGAGCGCATCGCCTTTCACGAATACTTCTTTTACTTCGCTTCCGACAATGTAGCGTGCCATATCGAAGTCATGGATCGACATATCGAGGAAAATCCCGCCCGAAACTTTCAGGTATTCCACCGGCGGCGGTGCCGGGTCGCGACTCGTGATGCGGAGGATATGCGGCTCGCCGATTTTTTCGTTGGCGACCAAATGCCTTACGTTCATGAAGTTGGCGTCGAAACGGCGGTTAAAGCCGAGCATCAGCTTCACGTTATTATCCGAAACCGCCTTTTCAGCGGCCTGGATCGCTTCCAGCGTTACGTCCAGGGGTTTTTCACAAAAAACATGCTTTCCTTTTTCAGCGGCGGCTACGGTGTAGGGCACGTGAAAAGGTGTGGGCGAACAGATAATCACCGCTTCCACATCGGGGTGGTTGATCACGTCGTAGGCATCCGTTACGACCTCGGGAACACCCAGGTCACGGGCGAATGCGTGTGCAGTAGGCGAGAGGTCGGAAGCGATGATTACTTCCGCATCCGGCATATGGTGCACCAGGTTGCTAAGGTGGATCTGGCCAATCCGGCCGAGTCCGATCACACCGGTTTTGAGTTTTTTTGTCATCGTCAAAAGTTGCGAGCGAGTTGCATCCGCCGACTTTAGTCGGCGGTCAAAGATTTAGAAAAGATTATTGAAAAGATTTATTTATAAAATTCTTGGTCATCCCTTGCCGTCGACTTAAGTCGACGGGAATTGATTAGAATTGATAGATTAGAATTGAATTGATAGAATTGAATTTTTTGATTCTAAAATTTCCTATTCCATTCTTTCAGCCAGCGCTCGATCACAACTTTGGTCTGTGTAAAGAACTCGACGGCGTGTTTGCCCTGGCCGTGGAGGTCGCCGTAGAAGCTATCCTTCCAGCCTGAGAACGGGAATTGCGCCACGGGAGCGGCTACACCTATGTTGATACCAATATTACCCGCCTCGGCTTCGTGGCGGAAACGACGCGCGTTCAAACCGCTGCTGGTGAAAATGCAGGCCATGTTGCCGTACTTGCCGGAGTTGATAAAGCGGATCGCTTCGTCGATGGTATTAATATGTACAAGGCTCAGTACCGGCCCGAAAATTTCGGTGGCGGCCAGCTCGCCGTCCAGTGGAATGTCTTCAATGATGGTAGGGGCGATGAAGTTACCGTTTTCGTAGCCATCGATTTTCGTATTGCGCCCGTCTACCAGCAAGCGGCCTCCTTCGTGCAAGCCTTTGTCGATCAGGCTGTGTACACGGTTTTTGCTTTCCGCGGTGATCACGGGGCCCATTAATACATCTGAGTCCAGACCAAAGCCTGTTTTGCGGTTTCTGGCCGATTCCACGAGGCTTTCGGTGATGTCCTTGTGCTCGCCCACGGTAATGATCGTCGAGGCAGCCAGGCATCGTTGGCCGGCGCAGCCGTAAACGCTGTCGATCACGATCTGGGAAGTCATATCGATATCGGCGTCCGGCAGTACGATCACGGGGTTTTTGGCGCCGCCCTGTGCCTGCACACGCTTGCCATTGGCCGAGCCCTTGGCATACACATAACGGGCTACATTGGAAGAACCCACGAAGCTGATCCCTTTGATCACCGGGTGTTCGAGGATAGCGTCCACCGTTTCACGTGCGCCTTGCACGAGGTTGAGTACGCCTTTGGGAAGGTCCAGTTTTTCCATTAATCCGACGATCTTAGTCATCGTCAGCGGTACCTTTTCCGAGGGTTTGATAATGTAGCTGTTTCCGCAGGCAAGTGCGTAAGGAAGGAACCAGAACGTGATCATACCCGGGAAGTTGAATGGAGCAATACACGCACACGGGCCCAGCGGCTGGCGGATCATGTATTCGTCGATACCTTTGGCGATATCTTCCGAAAACTCGCCCTGGATGAGCGTGGGCATACCGCAGGCGTTTTCCACGTTCTCGATCGCACGCACCATCTCAGCTTTTGCCTCTATGAACGTCTTACCCGATTCGAGGGTGATGGTTCGCGCGATGTCGTCGGCGTTGTCTTCGAGGATTGTTTTAAGTTTAAACAAATATTGTACACGCTTCGAAACCGGCGTATTTCTCCATTCCTGAAAACCTTCCTGGGCAGCCGCTGCGGCATCGGCAACATCCTGTGCCGTTCCGTATGGGACCTGCGCCAATACTTCCTGCGTGGCAGGGTTCAGCACATCCACAAAATGGCTTGAATGGCTGTCGACCCAGCGGCCGTTGATGTAATTCTGTAATTTTTCCATTTGTATTTTAAAACTTATAATCCTCCGTATCCTTTCACAAACTCCATTACCTCGTCATAGGCCGGCATGAAATTCGCGCAGCCTTCGCGCGTGACGATGATTGCCCCGCATGCATTGCCCATTCTCACACTTTTGTATAAATCCCAGCCTCGCAGCAGCCCGAACGAAAAGCCGGCGCAGAAAGCGTCGCCCGCCCCGAGCACATTCAGTACCTCCACCGGGAAACCGGGTACTTTCACTTCTTCCTTACCTGGTTGGAAGATCGACGCACCGTCTTTGCCGCGCTTTACCACCAGTGTTTCCACACCCGAATTCAGGATTTCGTTGATTGCACTCTCAATATTTCCCCGGATTTCGGGTGCTGATATTTGCTGGTGTTTAATGAGGAGCTGCTCTTTGTCGGTCAAAAAGGTGGCGAGAATCTCCTCCTCGGTTCCCACCACTATATTGAAGCTGCTCAATGCCGCACGGATGGTCACGCCGAATGCACGCGGGTCGAACCACTGGTCGGCGCGGAAATCGATGTCGAGGAGGCGGGTAACCCCGTTTTTCTTCGCCAGTTCCAGCGCGTAGAACATCGCCGTACGGCTGGGATCTTTGCTGAATGCGGTCCCCGAGAATGCGGCAGCCTTGAAATCCTGGAACGGTATGGCGGATACGTGATCGATATTCAGGTTGATATCCGCGCAGTTTTCGCGGTAATATACCAGCGGGAAACGGTCGGGCGGCTCGATGCCGAGCACGACTGCCGAGCTTCGCGTGCCCTCGATGGTTGGTACCCATTCTGTAACAATACCCTCGTTGTCAAGAAAATGCTTGATGAAATTCCCGACCTGGTCGTTGCCGATACCAGTCAGAATAGCCGTTTCCAGGCCCAGCCGGCGGCTTCCGGTAGCAATATTGAGCGGACAGCCGCCCACAAATGCATTGAATGCCTCGATTTTTTCAAAAGGGCTGCCCACGTTGGCCGAGTAGAGGTCAATGGACGAGCGGCCAAGGGTAAGAAGATCGTATTTGCGCATGTTGGTGGTTATTTGAAACGTCTATCCGTTCATTTCGGCAGTGACGATCGGTAATCGTGGATCGGCACCCTTCCAGGTTCCGTAAATCCAGTCGTGGTCGGGGTCGGACGTGTTGGCAAGCGACTGGTCGCTTCCGGCGAGGAAATTCAGGTAATACACATTGTAGCCGTGGCCAGCCACTACCGGATGGTAACCTTTGGGAACGAGCACCGCTTCGTTGTTTTTCACGCGGATAATCTCGTCGAGCGAGCGGTCTTCCGTATAAACCTGCTGGATCGCGTAGCCCTGCGGTTTATCGATTTTATAGAAATAGATTTCTTCGAGATTCGCTTCCAGCAAAGTTCCGTCCTCTGCTACTTTGCGCTCGTCGTGCTTGTGTGCGGGGAACGAGCTCCAATTGCCCGAAGGCGTGTACACTTCCACGCAAACGATCTTGTGGCAGCCGAAGCCCGGTTCGAGCAGGCTGTTGATCTGGCGGTTGGCATTATCACCGCCGCGGTATTCAATCGCCGCTTCCTCGGGGCGTTTCATGCGCGGCGGATGATCTTCGTCTGACAGCACTTTGCAGATCGCAATGTCCGTACCCGGAGACTGGGCCGTAAGGACAAACGGCGTGCGGCGCGAGAGGTACATCGCATGTCCGATCCCGCTGAATACGTCCTTGCGGCCATTGCCCGTTTCCCAGACCTGCCCGGCGGCTTCTACTTTGAAATTTCCGCCCAGCAGCGCAAAGCAATATTCATATTCACCCGTATCTCCCACGATTTGTTCGCCTGCTTCCAGTATTTTAGCTTCGAAGTTCAGGTACGTCCATCCGGCCTGTTCGGCGGTGAGGGAATGATAGGTCTTGTCGTGTGTTTGGGGCTTGATCAGCAGGTTACTCATTGTGGTAAATCCATTACATTTGCACAATGATAGTGTTGTATAAATTAAACACAAAATGTAAATATGTTAATATCGAATGCAAACGTTTGAAAAAATTTCAAAGATTTAATTGCTATATTCCAACTCATGAATTCCTCACGTCCTGTTACGATCAAAGACATTGCACGCCGTTTCCGGTGCTCTCCGTCCACCGTTTCCCGCGCACTCAACGACCATCCGGCCATCAACGAAGACACCCGTAAAAACATCCAGGAATATGCCAAAGAGGTAGGTTATCAGCGTAATGAAGTATCGCTGAGCCTGCTCAATAAAAAGACCGCGTCGCTGGGCGTGGTAGTGCCGACGATCAGCAATTACTACGAAACGGCAGTGATCGAAGGCTTGCATACCGTGTTGCAGCCGATGGGCTACACGCTCAATATCTGTGTGACCAACGAGAGTTACCTGCTTGAAAAGGAATCATTGTCCAAGCTGCTCTCCAACCGTACGGAAGGGATATTCCTGTCGGTGTCGCAAGAGACTTATGACGCAGGTTACTACGAACATCTCGAAAGCGTAATCCAACGCAAAACCCCGCTCATTTTCATCGACCGCGAGTATGAAGATTTCGAAACAAGCCGGGCCACCGTGGACGATTATCACGGTGCATTTGCTGCGGTAGAGCATTTGATTTCAATAGGTTACAAGCAAATTGCACATTTGAAAGGCCCTAACGGTCTGACCGTGTCGGAGCAGCGTTTCAAGGGGTATATCAATTGCCTCAAAAAATATAACATGCCTATTCGCGAGGACCTGATCATCAACACAAATTTCAACGTGGAAAGCGCTATTCTACCCACGAAGCGACTGCTCGAACTCGCATCCCCGCCCGATGCGATCTTCGGTGTGAACGATCAGGTGGCGATAGGAGCCATGCGTGTGGCCAAAGACAAAGGGCTTCGCATTCCGCAGGATATCGGACTCGTCGGATTCGACAATTCTCCCATTTCGGCCTACACTTTCCCGTCGCTTACCACGGTTCATCGCCCGGGCCGGAAAATTGGAATGGAGGCTTCGCGTCTGTTTCTCAATCAGTTGAACGGGTCGGGGGATTTCGCGCCGGAGAGCATTGTACTGCCGTCGGAACTGGTGATCCGGGAGTCTTCGCTGCGGATTTGAAGCATCCTCGGCGAATCGCTTTTTGTAAAATAAATAGTTTGTAGCTACCAGATACTTTGAAGAAATATCAATAGCTTAGCCTATCTGTAACTCTTCTATCTGATTTATTAACTTGACTTTTACATTCCCTTCAATCCGACTCTTCCTGTCCGTATTGTGTGTACTTGCTATGTGCGTGGGCGAACTCCGGGCAGCTCCTCCCATTGGTATCAAACCTGTTCCTTCGTGGGTGGTGCCCGTTACGCCGGGCGGGAAGGCACCGTCCGCGAAAGACATTTCGGGAGGGTATTATCTTTCTTTTGTTGACAAGCAGGTAAACCTCGGGGTAAAGAGCACTTACCAGCGTTTCGTGCGGCAAATTGTATCCGAAAGCGGCATTCAGAACGGGTCGGAGATTTCGGTTACATTCGATCCGGCTTACGAGCGGGTGGACTTTCATGAGGTGACTGTCTGGCGGGCAGGGCAACGCATTTCGCATTTGAAGCAGGGCGATTTCAAGGTTATGCCGGTGGAATCCGAGCGGCAGCGGTTCATTTACAACGGCTATCATTCTGCCTCGCTGGTGTTGAAAGACATCCGAAAGGGCGACCGGATCGACGTAGCCTATTCTACGACCGGCTGGAACCCGGTTTTCATGAACAAGTACTCGGATTTCCTCTATTTCAATGCCTATGATTACATCGCCCATATTCACAATTCCATTCTTTCACCGGCTGGCAGGGTGTTACATTTCAAGGATTTTAACAAACCTCCCGTAAGAAACAACCGGAATGCCGGTGGGAATGTGCTGTACGAATGGAATGCACTCAATGTGAAAAACAACTCCTACGACGACAATGTCCCGGGATGGTATGGCAAAGAGCCGTTAGTGCAGGTAACGGAATTCGGAACCTGGAAGGAGGTTGTCGACTGGGGGCTGAATTTCTACCAGGTACCTGCGCCTGCGGGCGCATTGAAAGCGAAGGTGGACGAATGGAAAGCACAAAGTGAGAGCACATTGGAGTTCATCGGAAAAGCTGTCCGTTTCGTTCAGGATGAGATCCGCTATCTGGGTATTGAAACCGGTGAAAATTCGCATCGGCCCCACAAACCGGAAGATGTATTTGCCCAGCGATATGGCGATTGTAAGGATAAAGTATTCCTCCTGTGTGCTATTTTGCGATCGAACGGCATCGAATGTGATCCGGTACTGGTCGATTCCTACAAACGCTCGCACGTAGACGAAAATCTGCCTTCTCCTCCGGCTTTCAATCACGTGATCGCTCGGGTACGCGTGCAGGAAAAGAGCGGTAAGGACAACGAATTCAGTTTTGCATTCATCGATGCCACGATGGCCTTGCAGGGCGGTGCGGTTCCGCAAATGTATTGCCCGCCATACGGAAAAGGCCTGCTGCTCCAAAGCGGCCAGGCTCATCTGGTCACTATTCCCGACCATAATCCAGGTAATGTCGACATTGTAGAAGACATTTATTTGCCAGCTAGCGGCGATTCGACTGCGGAAGGCAGTATACAGGTGAAAACGGCCTATTACAAAGGCGATGCCGACGATTTTAGGGCGCAGTTTCAGGAAGGAGACGTGTCGGAAATGGAAGAGCATTATCTCAATTTTTACAAAGACCTTTTCAAGCACGCCGTAGTGGAGGCTACCGATACCCTTGAATACTATGACCAACGAGAGGGCAACAGCTTTTCCCTGGTCGAGCGGTATTCTCTTAAAAATCCATGGAAGCTTGATAGCGCCACTAACAAGTTCTATTTCGACGTGTTTGGAAAGACCCTGTACACGACGTTGAACATTCTGCCGGGCCGCCCCAGGAAGGATCCTGTATCGCTTAAATTTCCGTCCGAGCAGAATTATACGATTAACGTACATATGCCGGACGCGAGGACTATTTTGGCGGATCAATGGGAAATCAAACGCGGTTCCTACATCATCAGCTTTGAATCGAAATACCTTCCCCAAGAATATACCTGGCAGCTCAAATATCACTTCAAGACACTGAAAGACCATGTGCCGGTGTCGGAAGCCAAACAATTTAAGGCGGACATGGACAAGCTGGTCGAAAACCTTGAATATCAGTTGACGGAGCCAAAGGCCGGCGGGTTCGACTTATCCGACATTAACGGCTGGATGGTGGGGCTATTGATTGCCGTCGGCATATTTGCAGTTACGTTTTTCAAGAGGTTATATCAATATTCGCCAGGTTACCGGCACTACCATGAGTCGGAGACAATTTTGGGAGGCTGGTTGATTTTGCTGGCAATTTCCGTTGGATTTGCGCCGATGACGCTGTTGTTTCAGTTCGTGGGCCAGCAACTGCCGGTTTATGTTTCCCTGACTCACTGGAATGTGATGGAAGCCAAAGGCGTGCTCATTTCGACGGCTTACCGTGGATTACTGGTCTTCGAACTTTGCTTTAATGGTGCGATGATCGGCTATGCGGTACTGGTTGCTGTTCTATTCTTTAAAAAGCGGGATTCATTTCCGATACTCTATATCTACTATCTGGGGATCAATTTGCTGGGCGTTATTCTTGACGCCTGCCTTACCTATGCGTTGGTTGGCGATAGGGTAGCCGGCGAGCTCAACAATACAATCGTCTCAATCGGCAGGGTAATGTTTTTCTCCGCGATATGGATTCCGTACCTCATCAAGTCTTCGCGCGTGCAGCGGACATTTGTCAATACCTACGGAGATCAGCCCGTCGAAAGGGAATTGAGCGAAGGCGCGGAAGTAGCGGAGCCTTTGGAATAATATTGGGGTGTGCCAAACAAAAAGCCGGTCGGAGCATCCCCCGACCGGCTTTTCTTTCTTTACTCAAATATCAATACCCATCATTCTGCTTCAAATACCCCGGCAAATTCGATGCGCCGTCGATAGCCGTTTGCGGGATCGGGAAGATGCGTTTCTTCACGTCGGTGTTGGTTTTTTCGGTCCATTGGCCTTCGTATTTGCCGAAACGGATCATGTCCGGGCGACGGAGCATTTCCCAGTAAAACTCGAAACCGCGTTCGCGGAACAGGAGGTCGAGGGTCATGCTGGTCAATGCGGGCGGCGCGAGCGTTTTCGTGCGTGAAGCACGTACAAGGTTCACGTCAGCAAGGGCTCCGGCGGCGTCATTGCTTTTGCGGAGTTTCGCTTCGGCGCGCATCATATAAATGTCCGCCAGACGTGCGATCACGATATCGGCCTCGCCACGGTTACGACCGGTGTTCGACTTGCTGCTGAACTCGTATTTCTCTACGCGGTAGCCTGTGTTGTAGTTACTTCCGGCAGTGGTGAAGTCGATCATCTCGCTGAAACTTACAGGCAAATCGGCGCGGTTACGCGTTACATAACTCAGTTTTCCTACTTTGAGCTTGCCGTCTGGGCAGCGGAGGAACGCACCAT
This sequence comes from Dyadobacter jiangsuensis, assembly GCF_003014695.1. Taxonomy (GTDB): domain Bacteria; phylum Bacteroidota; class Bacteroidia; order Cytophagales; family Spirosomataceae; genus Dyadobacter; species Dyadobacter jiangsuensis. The sequence continues at coordinate 63,035 of NZ_PYAS01000013.1, forward strand.
TCACACGTAATGCACCATATTGCTGGCCTCTCAGGATACCCCGGTTGATTTTGTAATCGGCGTCAGCAACACAGGTATCGGCGGCATTGGTGTAAATAGACATGTTTTGCTGGTAAAAACGCGGGTCACGAGAGGGATCCACCGCACCATAGGCTTGCACCCACGTCTGATAGAAGTCGGAAGTGATACCAGGGCCGTCGGTACCGTTCGCGGCGGGGAACTCAGCCAGCGGGAACTGGTCGCCGGAAATCGAGAAGTAGGCCATACGGTTGTGTCCGTTCAGCTCGGCGCGTTGGTCGACGGCGAAAATGATCTCGTCGTTGGTATGGTTGTTATTCCCGAAAATTGCGAAATAATCAGCCGAAAGTTTTGCCTGGCCCGAGTTGATCACCTTGTCGGTGTACTGGATCACCTTATCCATATCCTCGGCTTTGAAATCAAACGTGGCGCCGTAGATGTTGCGGTACACGGCTGCATTCAGGTTCAGGCGCGCGAGCAAGCTCCAAACGGCGGCTTGGTTCAGTCGGCCGGGGCCCACCACAGATTTTGGTTGTACCGTCGGCTCAATAGCCAGCAATTCGCTTTCGATGTATTTGACGGCCTCGTCACCACGGATAATCTTGGAAGTGGTTCCCGGATCATCCTTCACAAACGCAATACCGAACAAATCGAGCATGACCATGTTGTAATAGGCGCGCATACCACGGGCCTCGGCGGTGTACAGTGCCGCGTTGGGTGAAGTAGCGGTTTTGAGACCTTCGATAGCTGTAATACACCGGGAGATAGACTGTACCAGCTGGTTCCAGGTGTTGTTTACGTTAGGGTCGGTGCTGGTGGTGTTGTGCCCGTGCAATGCGATGTAGATACCGTTATCGCCCCAGTCGGTACCGCCGCGGTAGGGTAAGATCGCCTCGTCGGTGGAGATTTCCTGCAATGCAAAATAGGTGGTGTGCTGGAAAAGGTTGGGCAGCAATGCATAAGTAGGCGCCAGCAGTCCGTTGACTGTTTCTTCTTCCGAAAGTTTTGCCGTGAGCGTTTCATCGAGCACTTGTTCTTTCAGATCGGTACAGGCGTTGCTGAGCATCAGCAGGCCGGTTACCGCAAATATGGTTGATAGTTTCTTCTTCATGGGTCAATAATTAAAAGCCGAGATTGATCGAGAAAATGACGGTTTTCGCTTTCGGATAGCTCAGGTAGTCGATACCGTAAGAGGTAATACCGGCGATCGAACGGTCGTTGTTAACTTCCGGGTCGTAGCCATTGTATTTGGTCCACAATGCCAGGTTCTGGCCTGTTACCGAAATGCGGGCTGTCTGTACCCATCTGTTGATGCCAAGCTTGGCAGTATTGAGATTATAACCCAACACAAGGTTGTTCAGTCTCAGGTAAGCGCCGTTTTTGAGATACCTCGTGGAAACTCCTGCCGAGTTATTGATCGATTCCTCCGGCGATGCAAGCGCTTCCGGCGTTACATTCACGCCTTTCGACAGTTTCAGTTTGTAGAAGTTGGAGTTGGCGGTGTTGTCATACACTTTGTTGCCCGCAACACCATTGAAGTTAGCGGTCAGATCAAAGCCTTTGAAACTGATATTTCCATTGAAGTTGTACATGCGCGTAGGCAATGCGGTACCGGCCACGATCCGGTCGGCGTCGTTAACAATGCCGTTGCCGTCCACGTCGCGGAACTTGCTGATGCCTTTTTCATCAAAACCGATAAACTCTTTCAGATAGAATGAACCGATGGCTTCGCCGTTGATGTAGCCGTTGATGGTCGCCGAAGTCAGACCTGATCCCTGCGCGGAACCTGACGGAATTACGGTGTAAGGCGAGTGCTCCACGCGGTTTTTGATGAAAGTAATGTTTCCACCGAATGAATATTTCAGGCCGTTTTCGAGCGCATTGCGGTAATTCAGGTCAAGCTCCAATCCCTGGTTGATAATCTGCATGTTAGGCACATTGGTCCAGAAGGTACCGGCAGGCTGAACAGGATCGGCCGGGATTACTTCGAGGAGGATTTTTTCAGATACTTTTCTGAAGTAATCGATTTCTCCGGTTAATGCGCCCTTGAACAAGCCGAAATCAAGACCTAAGTCAGTCTGTTTGGAAACCTCCCACTGAATGTCGGGGTTAGCCAGACGTGTGTAAGTTGTTCCGCCAGGGTAGTTGGTACCTGGGTCCAATGGATAGCTGGCTGTTCCTGAAACCACCGATGTGAACCTCGCCTGGGTAATTTTGGAGGGGATTTCCTGGTTACCCGTCGATCCCCAACCCGCGCGGAGTTTCAGTTCCGAGAATGGCGAGGACTTCATGAAAGGTTCCTCAGAGATTCTCCAACCTGCCGAGAATGAAGGGAAAGATCCGTATTTGTTGTTAGAACCAAACTTCGAGGATCCGTCGATACGCAATGTCGCGGTGAGCAAATACCTGTCTTTGAAACCGTAGCTCGCGCGTCCGAAGAAGGATTGCAGCTCATTGATAGTGGCAAAACCGCCTGGCTGGTTCAGTGTCAATGAAAGATCCTGTCCCAGGCCCGGGTTGTAGATCGGCTCGATGTCCGAGATCGGGAACTTGTTGATGCTGAAATTCCTGCTCTGAATGAAAATGCGCTGGTAGGAATGACCGAGCAACGCCGTCAGGCTGTGCACTTTCGTATTCAACGTGTAAGTCAGGTAGTTTTCGATCAGCCTGTTGGTATTGCGCAGGCCGTAGGTTTCCAGACGTCCGATTTCCGCCGGGATCGTGCTCGGCAGCAATTGCTTATCCTGGGTAGCCGTAGAATTGTCAATGCCGAAATTCAGCTTGTAAACCAGCCCGTCGATAATCTTCACCGAAGGCGAAATACTTGCAAGTACGCGGTTGGTAGTCAGCTCTTCCTTGTACTGTTGCAGGGTAAACAAAGGGTTGGTAAAATCCTGGTATTGAACAATCTGTCCGTTTGCGTCATAGGGCGCATACGTAGGGTTGATCGTCAGGGCGCTACCTATTACACCCTGGTTGTTGGGGCGCGTGTTTTTGGTATTCGTCGCATTCAGGTTGAAATCGAGCGTCACACGGTCCTCAAACAGTTTTTGGGAGAGATTCACACGGCCTGTGTAGCGGTTCTGCTGGCTGTTTTTCAGGATACCTTGTTGCTTCTGGGCTCCGAATGAAGCGTAGTACGTCATTTTTTCGCTGCCACCGCCAACGGATATGTTGTGGTTGTGCGTAGTAGCCGTCCGGAAAATTTCTTTTTGCCAGTCGGTGTTCGCTTTGCCATCGGTTACGGTAGCACCCAATTTCGCGGCTTCCGCGAGGAACTCAGGTCCCGAAAGTACGTCGAGCGGACGGGCCACATTCGAGATGCCGAGGCTTCCCGAGTACGTAACGTTCGCCTGGCCTGTCTTGCCTTTTTTGGTGGTAATGAGGATAACCCCGTTTGCGCCGCGTGCTCCGTAAATGGCTGTGGCCGAAGCATCTTTCAACACGTCGATCGATTCGATATCCTGCGGGTTCAGGAAGTTGAGCGGGTTTGCATCACCCCCTGTGCCGCTGTTGTCGAGTGCCATACCGTCCACGACGAACAATGGCGTACTACCCGTACGCACACCACCCGGACCGCGAACGGTAATGTTGGTCTTGCCGCCCGGTTCACCGGTAGCCGACGTGATGTTCACGCCCGACACCCTTCCTTGCAGCAATTGTTCAGGCGAGTTGATGATACCCTGGTTAAACTCGGCACTTTTGAGTGATTTCACCGAACCGGTAATGTCCTTTTTCGTAGCGACACCATAACCAACTACTACCACCTCGCTAAGGTTGGAAGCCGATTCTTTGAGCTTTATTTCAATGGAATTGGCATTGCTTTCGGTAAGCAGGAAGTCTTTAATGGATTGCTTTTCAAAGCCGATGTAGCTGAATTCCAGGTTGTACAGCTGGCCTGTTTGCAGCTTTGCAAAACTGAAAGAGCCTGATTCGTTGGTTGTTGCACCTTGCTTGTTATTGCCGTTGGCATCGGAGATCACTACGGTAACGCCGGGCAGACCTTCGGAAGAACCTTCGGTCGTCACTTTTCCGGTGAGGGTAACCTCCTGCAATGTATTCATGTTGGTTTCAACATGTTTTCTGGGCTGGCCTTCGGGAACGGGTATTTCAGCTGCGGCAATGGCATGGAGGCCGCACACGGCCGTTACTTGCATAAGGCAGTTTCTGATTATTCCGGTCCTGACTGATAGAGTCGAAGTCTTTCTCATAGTCGTGGATTATTGGATTTTACAGTGAATAGAAAGTTGAGGCAGAAGAGATTTTTAGTCATAGAGGAAAATTTGGGAGTTAAGAACCACAAGATTACGTATTGTATTATTAAGATAATTAATAGTAATTACTTTATAGTCAATGCAAACGTTTGAAATTCTGTGCAAACGTTTGAAAAAATATGAAGATTAAATTGGATGAAATTAATATTGCTTTTTGCGGTGTAGGAATAGTGATTTTAAATCACCCCAAAGTCTAATCGGGATGGGAAAAGTTGCATTTAAGCAGCATTTCGAGCCAAAATTGGCATTACGAGGAAGAATAAATGAAGGAATGGGTTTTAAGGAATTGTTAAATCGCCGTGCGCGGATAGGACGCGGGTTGGAAAATGTAGTAGCGGGAAGACGGAGAAAAGAGGGACGGTTAAGCGGCGCTGTCTGCCGGGACAACTTTCAGGGTTAGCCCATGCGTTTTCAGGAGTTGATCCAGCTCTTGCTGGTGTTCGGCCAAGAGCTCTTCGTATTGTTTGATCATTAACCATGAATCGCCTGATTCGCGATGCATTTGCAGAGTTTGATTAGTGATTGCTACAAGTCCTATGAGCCGTGACACGCGCGACTCCCATTCTTCGAGTTCTATTATCGACTGTGGTTTCATGACTCAATAATCTAATTGTACAAATCCTTTCGATTGTCCTTTTCGGGAGTCTCTAATAAACTCGTGAATCCACTGCTTAGAATCCAGATAAGAGCGAATAAAATGCTTGTGATCGGTTGGGTAATCTTTAACAAAGTACCCGTCAAGGTGGAGACTTTGTTCTCGACTGTATTCTCTCAAATTGCTAAGCGCATGCTCGTTTCGGCTAAAAGTTTTTGCATTTGCAAATGTCACAAAATCAATGTCATTGGGATTAAGTTTCCTGGTAACAAAGCTCCCGTCTATCCATTGATGGAAATCCGTGCCAATGATAGTGACCAGTTTTTCCATGTATACAGAAAAACTCTGGAAAATCACCTGCCTCGTACTTGATCGGGGAAAAGCGTCCACAAATTCAGCTTTAAATGTAGCCCAGTCGGTGTAAATAATCTCGTAAGTCGTCAAGTTGCCATTAATGTCAAATTCCAAGTGTGTGTAGTTTAATTTTCAATATAAATATACCGAAAATTAAACACTTAAACATCTTGCCGCAATACCTCCAAAGGCGGTCGGGACAGGATGCCGCGGCTGTTGAGCAAACCGATGATTACGGTTAGCAAAGAGACAAAAAGGAATATCAATACCACGGGGCCGAGCTCGGGTTTGAATTCGGATTCGAAGTTGAATTTTGCAAGGCAGAAGCTTCCGACGAGGGCGATGAGGATGCCGGTGAATGCTGCCAGCGCACCCAGGAAGAAGTATTCGAGCGAGGTAATGACGAATATCTGCCTCCGGCTCGCACCTAATGTCCGGAGGAGGACGCTTTCCTGAATGCGCTGGTATTTACTGATCATGACGGACGCAATGAGGACGATCAGCCCGGTAAGAATGCTGAAACCGGCCATAAAGCGGATCACGAAGCCGATTTTCTTGAAAATATCGTCCAGCACACGCAGCACCAGGGCAAGATCGATGATCGAAATGTTGGGGTATTGCCTTACCAACGCCTGCTGGAACCGTGCGGAGACGGTCGGGTTGGGTACGTGCGTGAGCATGGCGTGGAATTGCGGCGCATCTTCGAGCACGCCTGTGGGGAATACGACGAGGAAATTGGTACGGACCTCACTCCAGTTGACTTCCCGGAAGCTGGCAATAACGGTGGGCATAATGGTGCCCTGCACATTGAAAACCAGCGTGTCGCCAAGTTCCAGGCGGCTTCTCTCTGCGAACCCGCCTTCCACGGAAATAGGAATCAGCTCGGAGGATTTATCGTATTTCCCCTGCCATTTGCCTTTGGTGATTTTTTCGGAAGAAGTAGTGGAGTCCCGGAAAGTGACGCGGTACTCGCGGCCGAAAATGCGACGTGACTGCTCGGCGGTGGTATCGCCTTCGAAATCGGCGGCGGTTTTGCCATTGACTTCTTCCAGGCGCATATTCACAATGGGGACGCTCTGGTTGATAGGTACATGCTGGGCTTTTGCAATTGCCAGCACGCCGTCTTTCTGATGGCTCTGAATGTCGAAAAGCACCATATTTGGCTGGTTGCCGCTGCTCGAAAGCTTCACGCGGGTGAGCAGGATAGTTTGAATGAAAAAGAGCGTGCAGATCAGCGAAGTACCGAGGCCTACCGACACGATCAGAATGGTGGTTTGGTTGTTGGGACGGTACAAATTCGCCAGGCCCTGGCGCCAGAGGTAGCTCCATGAAGTAGGGAAAAACTTGCGTACAAGCCACATCAGCAGGCTGGCGATACCAAATAGGATCAGGAATGAAGCGAGAATGCTGGCAGTAAATACCAGTGCCTGCACCCAGGTTTGCATTTGCAGGAATGAAAACCCGAAAATGAACAGGACAATCAGCCCGTACAATGCCCAGCTTACGGCGTCGCGTTCGGGATGGGACGCGTCCGAAGCAGAGCGCAGTACATTCAGTGGGGACACTTTGCGGATGGATACCAGCGGCGGCAATGCGAAAAGTATGGAAATGAGCACACCGATCGCCAACCCTTGCCCGATGGCAGGCCATGAGATGTCGGTAGTAAGATCAAATGGAAGGAGATCTTTCAATACCACAGGTAAAAACTGCTGGATGACCGTTCCCAGTATGGTGCCGAGCACGGTGCCGATGAGCCCGATACCCGCGATTTGAATCAGATAAATCAGAAATGCCTGCGATGCTTTTACGCCCAGGCAGCGGAGTATCGCAATGGAGTTCAGTTTCTCACGCACATAGATATGAATGGCGCTCGCTACGCCTATGCACCCGAGCAGGAGTGCCACGAATCCTACCAGCGAGAGAAAGCGTGTGAGATCGCGGAAGGACCGGCCGGTATCTTCTTTCTGGCTTTGGACGGTATTGAAATCAAGGTCGTATTTCTCGAATTTCGGTTCGAGCGTGTTGACCATCTTTTCGACATCCGTTTTCGCGGGATATTTGAAGTAATACCTGTAACCGACCCGGCTGCCTTTTTGCATAAGGCCTGTCTGATCCAGAAAGCGCATCGGAATGTATACAACGGGCGCTACAGAGGCAGTAACTCCGGTCGCGCCGGGCGCTTTTTCAAGCACTCCTGCAATGGCGAAAGTGACTTCACCAATCCGGATCGAATCTCCGACTTGTGCGCGGTATTGCAGCATCAGGGTTTGATCAACCAGCGCCTCCTGGCGGTTCCGGAAAGTCTTTTCGGCGGAAACCGGAATGGTTTCCAGCTTGCCGTAATAGGGGAAATCGCCGGAGAGCGCCTTCACCTGCGTCAATCGGCTTCCACCGCCTTTGTTGAAATACACCATGGAGGCGAATGCGCGTTCCTCGGAGCGTACTTTACCCAGCGAATCGACGAACGCCAAGGCTTTTCCCTCGATTTTTTTGCCACTGTAAATCGACAGGTCCGCACCGATCAGCGTAGCGGCCTGGTTGTCGATATTGTCGCGGAGGTTGTCGCCGAGCGAGTAAATGGCCACGAGCGCGGCAATACCGAGGATAATGGACGATATAAATAAGGCCAGCCGGGCGCGGTTTCTACGGCTGTCGCGCCAGGCCATTTGCAATAACCACGAAAGGTTGAAAGTATTGGAGTTCATCGGAAATTCACGGTTAGCTGGCCTCCACTATTTTGCCGCCTTTGATGCGGATAATGCGCTGGGTTTTGGCAGCGAGTTCGAGGTCGTGCGTGACGACCACGAGCGTGGTACCCGCCTCGCGGTTGAGGTCGAAAAGCAGTTTGACGACTTTCTCACTGGTTTCCGCGTCGAGGTTACCGGTCGGTTCGTCAGCAAACAGGATTTGCGGCTGGTTGGAGAATGCTCGTGCCAGCGATACGCGCTGCTGTTCGCCGCCGGAGAGCTGGGTAGGGTAGTGGTGGCCGCGTTCGGCGAGGCCCACTTTATCAAGCAGGTCGAGCGCGCGGGATTTGATATTCTTTTCACCCCGCAGCTCCATAGGAACCATCACATTTTCTAATGCAGTGAGGGTCGGCAGGAGCTGGAAGTTTTGAAAAATGAAACCCACATACTGGTTACGAACAGCGGCCAGTTGGTCTTCGTTGAGGCCGTTGAGCCTGGTTCCGTGCAGTTCTACCGTGCCGGCTGTTGAGCGGTCGAGCCCGGCACAGAGGCCGAGGAGCGTCGTTTTACCGCTGCCGGAAGGGCCAACGATCGAGACTGTGGAGCCTGTTTCGATGGAAAAACTGATATTGTCGAGGACTTTGAGGGTGCGGTCACCGCTTTTATATATTTTACTGACGTCGTGCAGATCGAGTATGGTATTCATCAATCGTTTTTCTTTTATGTTTGCGTGGTACTCCGGGGCGCGTAGTCCGAGCGCGAAAGACCTAATTTGGCTCTTTTCAGTTATTGTTTCTCATAAATATAGTTTAAACGGTTTTTATTTGAGAATGAATGGCCGGGTATACCTTTTTAAACTATAAAATCCATTCCTTTTGAATGAAGATTATGAATGATATGCGTCGTTTCAATACATTTTTAGCATTATCCCTTCTGACCGCCTCGCTGTTTTCCTGTGGCGGGGGAAAAAAAGAAGAGTCCGGCCAGAAAGCAGATACTACTCACACTGCTGTAAAAACGCCGGCTGCTAAGAAGAAGATCATCGTGTTTTTTGGCAACAGTCTCACGGCCGGGTATGGCCTGGATGATCCTTCGCAGGGCTTTGCCGGGCTCATTCAAAAGCGGATCGATTCACTGGGTCTGAATTACAAGGTCGTGAATGCAGGGGTGAGCGGTGAAACCACTTCCGGAGGTAATAGCCGCATTGACTGGCTGCTCAAACAACCGCTCGATGTGTTTGTGCTGGAACTGGGCGGTAACGATGGCTTGCGCGGCATCCCTGTGTCCGAAACGCGAAAAAACCTGCAAGAAATTCTGGATAAGGTGAAAGCCAAATACCCCGACGCCAAGCGCGTGCTGGCCGGTATGCAGATTCCCCCGAACATGGGCCAGAAGTATGCCACCGAATTCAGGGATGTATACGCTGATCTGGCGAAAAAGAATGAGGTAACCCTTATTCCTTTCCTGCTAGAAGGCGTAGGGGGCGAATCGAAGCTCAACCAGGCCGACGGCATTCATCCCACGGCCGAAGGGCACAAGATACTGGCCGAAAATGTGTGGGTAAGGATTAAAGATTTGCTATAAATCACTCGGCTTTAACAACTCTGAACTGGCGGGAGAGCCCTTGCTTGTCTGTGATTCTGAGTAAGTAAGTACCCGTTTGCCATTGTGAAGTAGTGATATTCGCCGGTGCGGGGCCATCGGAATGATAAACCACTTTCCCCCGAGCGTCGGTGAGTTCGATGTTGTCCGTCGTGCCCGTATGGTGGGACGAAAGCGAGAGCGTTGCCGAAAACGGGTTCGGGTAGGCGGGCGCTGGTGCCTCGCGTACGTACACGCTCCGTATACGACTATACGAGTAGGTGGCGTCGCGGTCGGTCATGCGGAGACGGTAAAGGTTTTCCCCTGTGAAAGGGTAATTGTCCGAAAAAGAGTACGCTTCTTTTTGCAGACTTTCGCCTTTGGCCTGCAAGATCCCCGCTTGTTGCCAAACGCGCCCGTCGGTGCTGCGCTCAATGTCGAAATGGGATGCATTAATTTCGGTCGCCGTAGCCCAGCTCAGGCGCACGGAAGATCCTTCACCTATCGCGTCAAATTCGGTCAGAACTACCGGTAACGGGCCGTTGCAGGCAGAATATAGGAATGCTTCATCGTAACACATACCCGCATTGCCCGATACGTTGAGGTAAGTACCGGCCGGATGCGTGCGCTGATAATTGCAAATAGGTGTGGCATTACATACTGACAGGATCGGGTTGTTGCGAATGGTAAGGTCGCCGCCGATCGTGAGGCTGGTGGCTAGCCCCGTGAGCGTAGTGAGCGATTCATTGCCGACAATATTCACCGTGCCGGTGACCGTCTTGAGCGCGCCCAGGGCGCCTAGATTATTCAACGCTCCATTGAACGATATTTCTACCATACCGGCACTTTCGAGTCGGCCGAGGCCGTTCAGCGAGGTTAGCGAATGGTTTTCGGCAATGATGATGGCGCCCCCCACACTGGTAATATTTTGCAAGGGAGCGAGGCTGGTGACGACATCGCTCGCGAGGCTCGTTATGTAAATATTGCCGGTTACCGTTTTCCACTGCGACTCCCAGGAATTCAGCGCGCTCTGGCTGGTGAATTCCACATTCCCGACGTAGGTCTGCGCCAGCAGGCGGCCGGAAACAGCTGCCAGCATGATTAGTAACAATAGCGTGCGGCTTTTGAGTAAAATTAACTGCATAGATTATGGGGTTATCGTGCAAAGGCTACCTCAAGTTAGGGTTTTGTAACCATATTGCCGCAAACAAAAGCCCGGAACGATAGAAAACTAACGTCCCGGGCTCATTGTGCTGAATGGATGCTGCGTTAGACGACCCTGTCGCCCCGTATTACGCGGAGGATAATCGCTATCACGGCGATCACCAGCAGAATATGAATGATATTTCCTAATCCAAAACTCGCAAAGCCGAAATAGCCGATCAGCCAAAGGATCACGAGGATCACGGCTATGGTATACAGGAGATTTCCCATTGTTATAAAATATTTGAGTTAGAGTTATTTTAGAGATAACTGGATTATATCAATTTAAATGCCAGCCACTTTCCAAGGCGCTAAAACGGGATATTTCCCCGGTTTCTACAATATTTGCGGGGTTTAAGGCCCTTGCGCCATGCAGTTGTAGAAAATTTTCTCAAAACTTGCGGTGGCAGCCTATCTGTTGTCGTCATTCTCTCAATTCCCTTTTAACTCTACAAAATGAAAAAAGCATTTCTGTCACTCTTAGCATTTGTTCTGTTTGCATTAGGTCAGGTTAGCGCGGCGCAGGTCGACACCGTGGAGGTGAATAGCGCAGTGATGAAGAAAAATCTCAAGGTGGTCGTGGTGCGGCCGGCTGGATATAATTCCGGTAAGGAGTTCCCGGTAGTCTATCTGCTGCATGGTTACAGCGGTAACCACGCCAACTGGATCACCAAGGCGCCGGGTATCCAACAAGCCGCCGACCATTACAATATGATCATCGTATGTCCCGACGGCGGTTTCAGCAGCTGGTATTGGGATAGCCCGGTGGATCCGCAATCGCAGTTTGAGACTTATGTTTCCAAAGAGCTGGTTTCCTATGTCGATAAAAATTATAAGACTATCAAAGACCGCAAAGGGCGCGGCATTACCGGGCTGAGTATGGGTGGTCATGGAGCTTTGTACCTCGCATTGAAGCACCAGGATGTGTATGGCACCGCCGGAAGCATGAGCGGCGGCGTGGATATCCGTCCTTTTCCGAATAACTGGGATATGGCCAAGCGACTGGGCAGCTATGCCGAACAGCCCGAAAGATGGGAGAAGAACACCGTGATCAACATGCTCCATTTGTTAACTCCTAACTCGCTTTCGCTCATTATCGATTGCGGTACGGAGGACTTCTTCTATGGTGTAAACGAAAACCTGCACAAGCAACTCGAATACCGCAAAATTCCGCACGATTACATTTCCCGCCCGGGCGCACACAACTGGCCGTACTGGGAGAATGCCGTGCAGCATCAGCTCCTTTTTATGAATACCTATTTCAGTAAAAAATAATACAACCTGCTTATTATGAGGGTTTCTGTTCTCGCGCTGGCAGTCTGCCTGATTGTTTTGCCCAAAATATTATCTGCCCAGGAGGGTAATCGGGCGTTGCCTGATCCATTTACGTTTAACAGCGGCCAAAAGGTCAAATCGGTCAGGGAGTGGGAGCGCAGGAGGAAGGAAATCCTTGAAATCATGACGCATGAAATGTACGGCAAGGCGCCTGAAAGGCCCAAAAACATGCGTTTCGAAGTTTTTGACCTGGATAAGGATGCATTAGGCGGCAAAGCGACGCGCAAACAGGTGACCGTTCATATCACCGAAAAAGGTAAGGAAGCGCAGTTTGATCTGCTCATTTACATCCCCAATCAGGTCAAACATCCGGTACCGGCCATTATCGGGATTAATTTCATCGGCAATCAGGCCATTCATGCGGATCCCGGTATTAAACTGACGACCGCCTGGGTAGAAAAGAGCGGCATGTTCCCTTGCTCGGCCGATGGCAAGGCAGGTGATGCCTGCCGGGGCGTGAATGCCTCGCAGTGGGCAGTGGACAGCATTCTCGTGCGCGGATATGCGCTCGTGACGCTTTACCGTGAAGAGACCGCTTCGGATCGGAAGGAGTTTGCATTTCAAACGGGCGTACACACATTGTACCCGGAGTTGCAGCAGCGCGAGGACAATTTCGGCACTGTTGCTGCCTGGGCGTGGGCATTGAGCCGGGGAATGGACTACCTCGAAACCGATCGGAATATCGATGCGAAACGGGTGGCGGTGTTCGGATTTTCGCGATTAGGCAAGGCCGCGCTCTGGGCCGGTGCAACGGACAGGCGGTTCGCCGCCGTACTGAGCAATGAATCGGGAGCGGGTGGCGGCAAGCAGTTCCGGCGAGGCATCGGAGAGGATATTAACCGGCTATGCACGGTATTCCCGCACTGGTATGCCCGGAGTTTGGGTAAATACAAAGGGAAAGATACCGAGCTGCCGTTCGATCAGCATTTTGTCCTTTCGCTCATCGCTCCGCGACCGGTTTACCTGGCCACAGCCGAGGACGACAAGAATGCCGATCCGCAGGGTGAGTTCGCCACCGCGCGGGCGGCGGATGCAGTGTACCGGTTTTTAGGGACGAGCGGCTTCCCGGATGTGCCGTTTCCCGCGCTGAATCAGCCCGTATCGGGCCAAATCGGCTTTCATATCCGGCCAGGCGGGCACGACGTTAAAATGTTCGACTGGATACAGTTTTTAAATTTCTCTGATTTACATTTGCAAAAATAGACCGAACCTAATATTTAATTTTACTATTCAGCTAAATGAGCAACCATTCGTCTGCCGGCACCGTTCACGCCTCCCCGCCCAAGTTTACTGACAAAAAATACCTTGTTACCCTGGTCTTTGTTACATCCCTGTTCATGTTCTGGGGGATTGCCATTACGATGGGCGACGTGCTCAACAAGCACTTTCAGAAAGTACTCAGTCTGAGTAAGACACAATCCGCATTCGTGCAGTTCGCGATTTTCGGGGCCTATTTCATCATGGGTATTCCTGCGGGTTTGTTCATGAAACGGTTTGGTTATAAAAACGGCGTATTGCTCGGCCTGTCGCTGTTTGCACTCGGTGCATTCCTGTTCGTTCCGGCTGCCAGCACCGCTTCTTTTCCTTTCTTCGGCATTGCGCTGTTCATCCTGGGATGCGGTCTGGCAACGCTTGAAACCGTAGCGCACCCCTTTGTGGCTTCATTGGGTGATCAGCGTACGAGCGACCAGCGTATCAACTTCGCGCAGGCATTCAATGCATTGGGAGCGATTCTTGGGCCTGCTATCGGTGGTTATTTCCTTTTCCGTAACCACGTGGAAGGCAGCACTGATCTTACTTCCGTGAAGAATCTCTATATCGCGATCGGTTCGGTGATCGCCTTGATTGCCCTTGCTTTTTCATTTGTAAAGGTTCCCGCGCTCATCGATCCGCATGCGGCGGATATTGACCCGGACGCAGTGAACGTGGATTCGGAGCCTGGTAAATCGTTGTTTCAGCACCGCCATTTCGTGTGGGCTGTGGCTGCACAGTTCTTCAATGTGGCTGCACAAGGGGGAACCTGGGCGTTCTTCATCAACTACGGTCATGAGAAAATGGGCTTCTCCGATGCGGTGGCAGCCAACTACATGATCGGTTTCATGGCACTGATGCTTGCAGGACGTTTCGTAGGGACCTTCCTGATGCGTTTCATCGCTCCGAATACATTGCTGGCCATTTTTGCATTCAGTAATATCGTGATGTGCCTCATCGTGGCACAGGCGTGGGGATGGCCGTCGTTCATCGCACTCATGATGCTTAACTTCTTCTTCAGTATCATGTTCCCGACGATTTTCAGCCTTGGTTTGAAAAACCTTGGAGCGCATACACAGCAAGGCTCGTCGTTTATCGCGATGGGTGTAGCGGGAGGGGCATTCTTCCCATTCCTGATGGGCGCCGTGGCAGAAACCAACGTGGCGCATGCCTACTATCTGCCAATCATCTGTTATGCTGTGATCTTCCTGTTCGGATATAAGTTTTACAAATCGCACTAGTGACCACCGTCGGCCGACCGCTGACCGCCGATTGCGGCGCGCGGATCTGCGGCGGCATTTCAACATCAGATTCAAATAATAGCAACACATCATAGACATAACTCGGCCGTCGGCGGTCATCGGTCGGCGGTCAAATAAAACGCAACAATGAAACTCTGGGGAATCGACTTAGGAGGTACTAAAATAGAATGTGCAGTGCTGGATCCCGAAAGGAATCTGGAAGTAGTGGTACGGATGCGCGTGCCGACGGAATCGGTGAACGGTTATGACCATATTCTGTCGCAGATCAAGAAGCTGATCGACATGGTGGCGGACCAGGTAGGCGAGCGTCCGCGCAAAATTGGATTCGCGACGCCGGGCGTGCTCGAACCGGATTCGCAACTAATGAAAAACTCCAATACCACCTGCCTGAACGGAATGCCTTTGAAGGCTGATCTTGAAAAAATACTGGGCGTGCCGTGCGAGTTGGCGAACGATGCAAACTGCTTTGCATTGGCAGAGGCATTGATGGGTGCCGGTAAAGATTACCACGGCGCAGAGGTGGTGTTCGGGGTCATTATGGGTACCGGAGTAGGCGGCGGATTGGTGGTGAACAACAAGATCATCGGCGGACATCACGGTATAGGCGGTGAATGGGGCCACAATATCCTCGAAGAGGGCGGCGACCCATGCTATTGTGGTAAATCAGGCTGTGTGGAACAGGTGATTGCCGGGCCTGCATTGGAACGTCATTATGAAAGACTGTGCGGAGAGAAGGTATCGATGAAAACCGTGCTGGAAAGATACCACGCCGGTAACGACGAGCACGCCAAAGCAACGATCGAGCGTCTGCTCGAATACTATGGCCGGGCCATTTCGACGCTCATTAACGTAATCGACCCGAACCTGATCGTGATCGGTGGTGGCGTGGGCAATATCGACCTGCTTTATACCGCCGGATTCGAGCGTATCCGCAAGTATATTTTCAACAAGGGAATTGTAACAACGCCCATCGTGAAACCTAAATTGGGGGATAGCGCGGGCGTTTTCGGAGCGGCTCTGCTGTAACGGAAATCCCGCTTTTACGGTCCCGGCATTTCTCAGCGCTTTGTTGAAAAATGCCGGGATTTTTGTTGCCTTTTGTTGAAGGTATATAGGCAGTAAATCAGTAATTTATGTGGCTTCTTAGCACAGTTGTCATCAACTCGCATTAGTCATGTATAGCACAGCCACCAGCACCCTCACCAATCGTATCCGGTCGATCGACACTGTCCGCGGCCTGATCATCATTATCATGGCCCTCGACCATGTGCGCGACTTTTTCCATATCGCTGGCGCCACCGGCGACCCTACCGACCTTGCTACCACTACGCCTGCATTGTTTCTCACACGCTGGATCACGCATTACTGCGCGCCTTCGTTCATGATGCTCTCGGGGCTGTCGGCCTATTTATCGGGTTTGAACAAGACGGCCGCGGAGAAGTCGGCTTTCCTGATCAAGCGCGGATTCTGGCTCATCCTGGTAGAAATGGTGTTTATGACGTTCGCATTTACGTTTGATATTTATTACAAAACACTCTTTTTTGCGGTATTCTGGGCGCTGGGGGGAGCGATGATCGTGCTCGGTATCGCTGTGCGGTTTGCGTCGCCAAAAACCGTTCTGATACTTGGCCTCGCATTGGTACTCGGCCACAACCTGCTGGATTATGTGAAGTTGCAGGAAAACTCGACGGCCGACATCTTGCTGCGCATATTCTTTACCGGTAGGGGAACATTCCTTCCGCGGCCCGACGGTGGAGCAATTGTGTTCCTGTACGTGATATTTCCCTGGGCCGGCATCATGATGTCGGGGTACGGGCTGGGGATGTTGTACAACCGCAATGCGGATCCCATGCGGCGCAGGAAGCTGCTTATCCTGATCGGCTCGGTACTCACGGCGCTGTTTGTGGTGTTAAGGCTGATTAACGGATATGGAGATCCTGCACCCTGGTCGACGCAAGATACCGGCATCAAGACTTTCATGTCTTTTCTGAACGTAACCAAATACCCGCCTTCGCTGTTTTTTACTTTCATGACGCAGGGGCCGATACTCATCCTGTTGGCCCTTACCGAACAGACAGACAATGCATTCAGCCGCATTTGCACGGTTTATGGCAGAGTGCCGTTCTTTTTCTTTCTCGTGCATTTTTACGTGATCCATATCATGACGATGGCGATTGTTTTCTTGTCGGGCTACACGTGGCAGCAGGCAACCGACGACAGTCTTTTCTTCAAATTCCGGCCGAACGAATTCGGTTATCCGCTTGGACAAACCTACCTGATCTGGATATTGATCGTGGTGGCGCTGTACTGGCCTTGCAAATGGTACGGCGAGTACCGGGCGCGGAAGCGGACGTGGTGGCTGAGCTATTTGTAAATATTTTCCAATTTAAATACACACCCGCATGAGGCATTTTCTGCTCCTGTTCTGCTTTTTTACGCCTTTTTGGGTCAATGCCCAGGCCCCGGAGGAAAACTATCTGGTAGATCCTGCTTCCGAAGAGCACTCCGGGGTGCCTAAGGGCGAAGTTTTGAAATTCGTGTTTGATCAATCCAAAATATTCCCGGGTACGTGGCGCGAGTACTGGGTGTATGTGCCTGCGCAATACAAGCCTGATACACCCGCATGCGTGTATGTGAATCAGGACGGTATTCAATGGAAGGCTCCAACGGTGTTCGATAACCTCATTCATGAGAAGGAAATGCCGGTTACAATCGGCGTTTTTGTGATGCACGGGCGAGTGAAAGCAGCCGATCCCAATACGGCGAACGATCGTTTCAACCGCAGCTTTGAATACGACGGCCTGGGTGATGCTTATGCACGATTCATTCTCGAAGAAATCCTGCCGGAAGTCGAAAAACAGAAAACGAGCGACGGCCGGCAAATCCACCTTTCCAAAAATGGAAACGACCGCGCGATTGGCGGATCGAGCAGTGGGGCGGTGTGCGCCTTTACCGCCGCCTGGGAGCGCCCTGATGCTTTTTCACGCGTATTTAGTGCGATTGGGACTTATGTGGGCCTGCGCGGCGCGGACCGTTATCCGACATTGCTCAGAAAGTTTGAGCCCAAACCCATCCGTATCTACATGCAGGATGGTGCCAACGATCTGAATATCTACGCCGGGGACTGGTGGATGGCTAATCAGACCATGCTGCGGGCGCTGACATTCGCCGGTTATGAGGTGAAGCATCAATGGGGCGAGGGCGGTCATAATGGTAAGCAGGGAACGTCGCTGTTTCCGGAAGCAATGCGCTATTTGTGGAAGGGTTGGCCTGAGCCGGTCAAGAAAGGGCAGTCGCAAAATGCATTTCTAGTGGCTCTGCTGATTCCGGGCGAGGGCTGGACCGAGGCAGCGGAGGCATTTCCAATGAAGGGGAAGCCGACGCCTTCCAGCGCGAATTCTCTGAAAACGCTGAAAGCCGTAGGCGCGGCTCTTTCCCCGGATCAAACATTGGTTTACACCATCGACTCGACTTCTCATTGGGTCTATTCCTCACAGGTTCAACCCAACCGGAAGCTGGCATACCGGCAACGTTTCGGCTGGCTGCATGTGACCGATGCTGAAAACAGGGCAGGAGCCTCCGGCATTGTCTGTGACCGCGATGGACGGATTTATGTAGCCACGAATTCAGGTGTGCAAATCCTCGATCAGACCGGCCGCGTGAATGCTATTTTGCCTACACCTAATGGCGCGACAGGCAAATTAACATTCGGCGGAGGTGATTCCGATGTGTTGTACGTCAAGATCAATGGTAAAACTTATGGCCGCAAGCTGAAAACCCGCGGCATTAATCCGGGAGAAGCGCCCCATAAGCCCGACGCTCCCAAATTGTAGTTAGCCGTTCAGGAAAATAGCCAGAACCACCAATAGCCCTGCGGCCAGACTTATGGATCCGGCGAACGGGAAGAAATACACGAACTCGATAATTCCCATGGCAACGTAGCCGATCCCGATAGGTGTAAGCACTGTTCTGACGATGTCGTGATTGCTGTCGGCATACCGCGCCGCAGACAGTATCAGCATGATCGACATACCATATACGACGAAGAGTATGAGGCCGTAACCTTCGAAGTAATCACCCATGCTACGCATAACGCCCATGAACTCGAATTTTGGGCCGGTCATTTGCCGGATCACCTCCTGTTTGACTGGATCAGGGGTTTCCTTCCATGAGAAATGGCCGAAAAAATGCCCGATCAGGTGAATGAGGATACACAGCGCAGCAATGCGCAGTACGAGTCTTGGTTTCATGGGGTAGCGTTTGATTTAGTTTATCATTCCATCACAATACTTTCGAACTCCGCCAGGCGTGCGAGCGAGAACATGATCGTACCATCCTTCCAGGTGAAATTCAAAGGCTTGTGATTCGTCAATGTAAACACTTTTTGCGGTTTTTTCGCCAGCCTGATCCTGAAACGCAAATCGTTGACAGGCAGTGGTTCGAAATAGGTGTTTCCGCTGAAACCGGTGAGGTTGATTAAATGCAAAATCTGCCCGTCAGGGGTGTTTTTTGCCTGATTTTCGGGGGTATTGCGGGTGAACCTTTTCAGCACCGTTTCGACCCGCGCTGGTGCATTTGTCTCGAAATTCTGTGCGATTTCGGGTAGCATGTGGTCGATCATATCCAGCAAAAGGTTCTTATGCTCCTGGTAGCCGTGCATGTAGTATATCCTACCCAGGTTAATCGGGAAAAGTGCTGCTTTACTGTTCGGATGATTTTTGATACCCAGTGCATAGTATCCGGTAGCATCATGACCACCGATGATTTCGGGCGGGCCCGGGCGGCCTTTCGCTAAAACAGGAAGCAATTTCCGGTCGGCGCCCGAGAGGTCATATAAGCCGAGATTGAATTTCCAGAAAAGCATGTTTTGCCCCTTGAAGCTTTTGAAAATACTCCGGTCGTCGGGGACGAGGTAATTTCCGGCACCGTCGTTGTCCTTTTTCTCGATTTTTGCGCCGAAAAGCGCTTGTAAGGTTTCGGGACTATCAAACAATGCCCGGTTGGTGGCGATCAGGTGGGTACCTCGCTGGCTGGCTTCTTTCAGTATTCGAATGGCCTCCGGTTTCAGGTAAGTGATTTCCGGCAGGATGATCAGCTTATAGCCCTTCACTTTCTGTTCCAGATTGGCGATCTGACCGTCCTCCACGATATCGAATGGAATGTGTGCCTCACGGAGCATCAACTGGATGCCGCGGTATTCCTGCATGGGCTCGCCATTCGGCCAGGCGCCGGGGGCTACAACAGCTATTTGAGCAACCGATTGGTATTTGCCGAAATAGGCCTCATTCTTTTTATGAAAACCATATACTTTCCTGAAAACGGGAAAGCTGCGTTCGTCCTCGTATCCGCGCATGTCGCCCATCATGCTCATGTCCAGGCCCGATCCGTTGGCGATGTTCTCGTAAAGTCTTATCCGGGTTTCCTCCGGCTCGACAGCATTGTACCGCGACTGGAAGGAGATTTGCTGGATGCTCGCATTGCTGATAATGTGGTCCGGAAACGAATTCACCGCATTGCCGACATTGTCGGAGGCAGTGTAAGGCCAATAGGGGAGAGTCGTCATGCTCTGCGATTCGTGGCGGATAATGTCCACAAACCTATCGGAATAGGTACAGATCGCGATCTGCTCATTTTTCGACTTCACCAGCTTGTGCAGCCTTTCCGACCAATCTTCCACAGTCGTTTTTTTGAATCCGAGGTATTGCTGGAAAAGCGGATCAGCCTTATTCTCTTCGGTGGGTAGCGCCTTACCGCCACTGAATTCGGCAAAGCGCTTTTTATCATATTCGTTCTGATCGATGCCATGGTATTTACCTTCGTAGGGGTTATTGACCTGATAGCCGGGCATATTCAGGAAAATGCCGTCGATCGGGAAGGTGTTGATCACCTCTTCAATAATCTTGAATGCCTTTTCCTGCACATAGGGAGCATTAATGGAGACCACATACATATCGGTATTGATGATGCGTTCGCCTTTCGGGGAAATGTAGCACCAGTCGGGATGCTGTTTGAAAATGCGCTCGTGTACCCGGCTGAAATCGAAGCGGACAATTACCTTAATGCGATTATCGTGGCATTTGCGTACAATATCGGCGAGGACATTATTGTCTTTCAAATAAGGGTTCCGGTAGTGAAAATCCAGTTGGGTTGGGTAAAAGGCCATAATGCCTCCCGCGTTGATCAACAGCGTGTTGGCAGAGCAGGCGACGAGGTCGGCTACAATGGAATCGGCGTTGATAGTCGCGGCCTCGTAGGCGGGCAAGTTCATCTGAATCACCCTAAGATTGTTCCTTTTCCACCAGAGGTCGGCCTTGTTTTGTGCCAGGAGAGAACTTACATTGAAGAGAAAGTAAAGGAGTAGAATGTGGCTTTTCATACCAAAATGAATGATTTGGTGGAAAAGAGCCGGGCTACATCGCATCTACTTGATGCCTGCGGATTGATTTTTATATAAATGCTATGAAATATACGCTCACCTAAACAGCAGTGCATTGAACAGGAATTACCTCTTCATCCTGATCCTTTCGATAGCTACGCCCGCCCTGCCCGTATCCGCGCAGGAGGGATGGTTCAAACGATTTGTACAAAAGACGATTTCCGACACGACCGGGGAAGGGAAATCCAGCTTTCGCGTGTACCCTACGTTGGGCTATGCCCCGGAGACGAGCGTGGAAGTCGGCTTATCGTCGCTCCTGCTGTTTCAGGCCAAAGGCGACACCCTCAATCGCCTGAGTGAGGTGGCGGCATTTACGTTCATTACGCTGGAAGGGCAATACGGCATCTGGCTCGATAATGCGATTTATGGGGACAAAGACAAGTGGTTCTTCCTTGGCAGGACGCGTTTTCAGCGTTTTCCATTGCTGTACTATGGAATAGGGCACACCACGCCGGACAAGGAACCGGCATTGATCGATGCCAACTACCTGCTTTTCCGGCAGCGCGTGTTGCGGAAGATCCGGAAAAATCTCTTCATTGGCCCGGAAATCGACTATCAACAATTGTACAACGCGGAATTCCGTCAGCCGGAAGGCCACGTTTACGACGAGCCGCTGGGTAGCGATGGTACGCGTAACATTGGGCTAGGCTTGGCACTGGTTTACGATAACCGCCATAATGTACTCAATGTGCGCAAAGGCTTTTTCGGCGAATTGTCGTTTTTGAAATACAACCAATCGGTAGGCAGCCATCATAATTTCCAGGGAATTAACCTGGATATCCGCAGCTCGCACCCGCTGACGAAGCGCAATGTGCTGGCCTGGCAGGTTTACGGCAACTTTCTTACAGGTAATGTACCGTTTAATCAGATGGCGCTGATGGGTGGGGAAATGATCATGCGGGGCTATTACTACGGCCGCTACCGCGACAATAACATGCTGGCGACGCAGGTAGAGCATCGCTGGTTGCCGTTCGGGTTTAGCAAGCGGTTTGGCGGAGCGGTGTTTGCGGGTGCGGCAGTGGTCGGGCCTAAAATCGGTTCGCTCACGCCCGCACGTGCGAGGCTGTCCGGGGGCGTGGGGCTGCGGTATTTGTTGTTTCCCAAAAAGGATATTTACCTCCGGCTGGACGTCGGCTTTACCAAGGACGGCCCGGGCTTTTACCTGTTCACCGGAGAGGCATTCTAATCCCGGTGCTTATAGCCGAACGCGACGAAAAACAGGAGTACACCCACCAGCCCGAGCGCCCAGGATAGCGAAGTGATTTCAGCGAGTACGCCAATCAGCGCTGGACCGGCAAGCTGACCGGAATAACCGAGAATGGTAACGGCCGACAGGGCGATGGACGGGGGAACATTGGGAATGCGTCCGGCGGCGGTGAAGAAGATCGGTACAACGTTGGCCGCACCTAATCCTACCATCACAAACCCGGCTAATGCGGCAATGGCGGAGGGAATCGTAACTGCTACAATGAAGCCCGCACCAGCCAGCAAGGTGCCGTAAAAGACTACTTTTGCAGGGCCTAGTCGGTGGATAATGCCGTCACCGGTGAGGCGCATAATGGCCATCGCCACAGAGAATGCGGCATAGCCAAGCCCGGAGAATGAGGGATCGAAACCGCGCGAAAATTGCAGGAAAACGGCACTCCAATCGAGCAGGGAGCCTTCCGCAAGGAAAAGAATGAAACACATAATGCCCAGCAGTACCACCGGTCCTTTGGGCAGGACGAAGCTGGTTCCGTCCAGTTTGGCTTCTTCGGAATGGGGCAGCAGGTACCGCGACTGGGTTACTGTAATAAATACAAGTAAAGCGGAAATGGCAACGGCTGCGTATGTCGGCGAGAGCCCTGCTTTGATTAAAAAGCCAAGCCCAATGGAGCCCATAAGTCCGCCGAGGCTGAACATTCCGTGGAAGGACGACATAATATGGCTGCCGTGCCGCTCCTGGACGACTACGGCTTGCGCATTCATGGAAACGTCGATAGAACCGATTCCCGCACCAAATACGAACAATGCGGCGGCAAGCTGGTAAGGAGAGCTCGCCATTAGCAGCAATGGAAGGAGAGACGCAATCACCAATGCCGAAACGATAGCTACCGTACGGCTACCGTATTTATTGATCAGCAAACCGGTGAGCGGCATCGTCAGAATTGCCCCTGCTCCTAATGCCAGGAGGACTACACCCAAGTCGGCGTCGTTCAGTCCTAGTTTGATTTTGGCAAAAGGGACCATCGGTGCCCAGCTAGATAGGCCGATGCCGCATACTAGAAATATCAGTAAAGTTGCTCTCCGGGCTGCGCTGATTCTCAGTTTCTCTTCCATTAATGTAAGCGTGGATTTTCTACAAAGAAATATGATTTTGCAGAAAATTGCAAAATATTGCAAAAAATAGCAGCTCTCAAAACTGGACTGCCTTAGAATGGATGTAAAAAAAGAGGCCAGGTAGTAAAAACCTGGCCTCTGAACACACCATCAGATGTTTTTCTTTTTGGATTCTTTCACCGCGAAATCCACCGCTCGCGCCGTAAGCGCCATGTAGGTAAGCGACGGGTTTACGCACGAGGCGGAGGTCATAGCCGCACCGTCGGTAACGAATACGTTTTTCACCGAGTGGAGCTGGTTGTTACCATTCAAAACCGAAGTTTTAGGATCGCGTCCCATGCGGGCGGTACCCATTTCGTGGATAGCCATACCCAGATATGAACCGTTGTCGTAAGTACGGACGTTTTTGAGGCCCGATTTTTCCAGCATTTCGGCTGCATCGTTCATCATGTCCTTGCGCATTTTTTTCTCGTTTTCGCGAAGGTCGGCATCGAAAACAACCGCAGGAATCCCGAATTTGTCTTTTTTGTCCTTGTTCAGGTACATCCGGTTTTCGTGGTATGGCAATGTTTCGCCGAAGCCTCCGAAGCCCATCGTCCAGTTGCCCGGAGTCGTAAGCTCCTCTTTGAAGTCGGCACCGAATGCCAGTTCGGCAATATTGCGTTGCCATCCCTGGCGACCACCGCCACCCTGGTAGCCGAACCCGCGCAGGTAATCACGCTTATCGCTGCCGACGTTGCGGTAACGCGGTACATATATGCCGTTTGCACGGCGGCCGAAGTAATATTTGTCGAGATCGCCCTCCCAGGTACCGCTCGCGCCTGTGCGGAAGTGGTGGTCCATCAGGTTGTGGCCCAGCTCGCCCGAATCGTTACCCATTCCGTTCGGGAAACGGTCGGAAGTAGAGTTGAGGAGCAATGCAGTGGATGCCAATGCACTCGCACAAACGAAGATGATATTGGCAAAAAACTCGCGCTCCTGCAAGGTAACAGAGTCGACCACGCGTACGCCCGTAGCGCGACCGCCCTGTTTTTTACCGTCATAGATAATCTCGCGAACGACTGAATCGGGGCGCAGCGTAAGGCGTCCGGTTTTCATCGCGGGTGGCAGAGTCGACGATTGGGTACTGAAATAGGCACCATAAGGGCAGCCATAGGAGCAGCGGTTGCGGTATTGGCACGGGCCGCGGCCGCCATCGAGCTGAATCTTGGTTGGTTGTGAAAGGTTAGCAACGCGTCCGATCGTCATCACCCGGCCTGGGAATTCCTTCTCGAGACGTTTGCGCACTTCTTTTTCAACATGGTACATTTCCATCGGCGCAATGAAGTCGCTGTCGGGCAACTGCGGCAAACCTAGTTTTTCGCCTGAAATACCCACGTGTTTTTCCACGTAGGAATACCAGGGGGCAATGTCTTTGTAACGGATCGGCCAGTCGACTGCGATGCCGTCTTTCAGGTTGGCTTCGAAGTCGAGGTCGCTCAGGCGGTACGACTGCCGTCCCCACATGATGGATTTCCCGCCGACGATGTTCGGCCTGTACCAGTCGAAGCGCTTTTTTTCTTCGTACGGCTGGTCCATGTCATTCATCCAGTACTTTTCGGTCATTTCGTTGTACGGATAATCGCGCGAGAGGAACGGGTGCGTTTCCTTTTGTTTGACCGTGAGGCGGCCGTTGTATTGTGTTTCCCAGGGGGCTTTCAGTGCATTTTCATAGCCCGTAACGTGTTCCAGGTTCTTGCCTTTTTCGAGCATGAGCACTTTCAGGCCCTTTTCGGTTAGTTCTTTCGCCGCCCAGCCGCCGGAAACTCCGGAGCCGATCACGATGGCGTCGTAGGTGATGTCTTTTTTTGCGTCAATATTAAGGTTCGCCATTTCTAATAGAGTTTGGAATGTCAGGAAGTAGCCAGGAGGTCATGCGTTGCCTGCTGTCGCTTTCCAAATAAATGTCTCCGGATTAAAGTGCCCAGCTTTTTTGTCCTTTGGGCATGGGCCAGCTACCTTCGAACCGGCCTGGAATCGGCAGGTAATCGAGTGCTTGTGTCGCACCGATTTCGGATGTAAAATAGCCGGTAACGGTGAGCCCCTTCATTTGCAGGAAGAAAGGCTTGTCGGAAACGGTGGTCTTTTTGATAATGTCGTTTTTCTGAGCGGCGTCCAGCGCTGCGAAGTCTTTCGAGTAGGTTTCTTTGGCAAGCGCATCCACTTTGGCAAGACCATCGTAGAATTTTTTCTGATCTTCCATCGGGTAGCAGTCACGCATCACGCGAACAATAAACTTCTCGGCGCCGGCGGCTTTGGCGCCCGGTGTGCCGGTGGTAGGGATGATCACATCCGCAACTTCCGCAAGCAGGGCTTCCTGCTGATCGGACACTTCGAGGGATGGGCCGAAATTCAGACGCTCGCCTGCGATACCGGCCATAAGCGGTGCTGAAATCGCGCCGCCCAACAGGAAGGTTATTCTTTGAACAGCTTCTCTACGGTTCATGGTTAGGTTATTAAGTCAGGAAATTCAAATTGCTATAAAAAATATCTTTTAAAGATAATAAGAAGGGCGTTTCGGGCATCAAAACAGGCCCTTTTTTCCGAATATTCATCCAAAAAGGCCTTTTGCACATCAAATTTCGTGAGGTCCGGATCCTATGCTGATATTTGAATCATATTATTGGACTGGGGGCTGAGGCAACGGCAAATCAGACATCCTGTTGCATCAGTTAAAGGTTAGGTAATAGAGGAACGTTGAGTAAATAATGTAGATATCTTCCCTGAGGTTCAGGGAAGATATTTTTTTGAGAGAGATTAAAAGAGCATACGCGCAATTCATAGTGGATAACCAACCTAACTAAACGAACAGCCAAGATCGCCACAGTTCCTGGGAGACTGGCGGATTCCTGATTGTACGATTGAGGCAAAAGGCCGGACGCGTCCGGCCTTTTTTTATGTCCTGATGTGCACAAAAGGGCTTTTTGACTTGATGTTTGAGGATTTTATCCTTTATTTCGGTCGAGCAGGTCGCGCCATGCCGGCCGCGTTTTATCATTTTAACAACAACGCAAATGGAATACAGACAACTGGGAGGATCGGGCTTGAAGGTGCCGGTGCTTAGCTTTGGTACCGGTACTTTCGGCGGTACGGGAGATTTCTTCAAGGCGTGGGGCAATACGCAGGTCGATGAAGCAACGAAGTTGGTGGGGCTGTGTATGGATGCCGGAATTAATTTTTTCGATACGGCCAATGTCTATTCGCAAGGTTTATCCGAGGAAATCCTGGGTAAAGCGATCATAGGGCTGCGCGATAAGATTATCCTTTCCACAAAAGCGACATTCAGAATGGGGGATAAGCCGAACCAGTCAGGTTCAGGGCGTTTTCACCTGATCAAGGCTTGCGAGGATAGTCTGCGCAGGCTTCAAACGGACTACATTGATGTTTACCATATGCACGGCTTCGACGGCACGACGCCCGTAGAGGAAACCCTCAGTGCATTGAACGACCTGATTCGCGCCGGAAAAGTGCGCTACATCGCTTGCTCAAACTTTTCCGGCTGGCACCTGATGAAATCACTATCGGTTTCAGAGCGGTATGGTTGGGCGAAATACATTGCACATCAGGCGCATTATTCATTGCTGAGCAGGGAGCTGGAGTGGGAACTGATGCCGTTGGGTGTCGATCAGAAGGTGGGGACGATCGTGTGGAGCCCCCTGTCGGCCGGACGCCTGGGAGGAAAATACCGCAGAAATCAACCGCTTCCGCCGGAAGGGCGTATTGCTCAGGGAGGCGGGGAAGGGCCTGCCATACCGGAGGACTTTTTCTTTAACCTGATCGACGTGCTCGATGAAGTAGCTGCTGAAACGGAAAAGACCGTTGCGCAAGTGGCACTGAACTGGCTGTTGCAGCGCCCGACTGTCAGCAATATTGTGATCGGTGCGCGGAATGAGGAACAATTGAAGCAAAACCTTGATGCAGTGGGTTGGAACCTCACGCTGGAACAGGTGAAACGTCTCGATGCAGCGAGTGAAAAGTCGCCGATCTACCCTTATTGGCATCAGCGGAAGAATACTACATTAAACCCGCTTCCTGATTTCTACGGCCATCTTGCGGCCCGACAATAAAATGTAACCGGAGGCTGGGCGGCATGACTTGCTACCTGGCCTCCGGGATGTATAGCCCGTGCTGCATCGCATATACGATGAGATCGGTGGTGCGGCGTACTTTCAGCTTGTCCATAACGCTGCGGTGATAATATTGCACCGTATGGGCGCTTAGTTTTAGCTCGTAGGCAATTTCCTTGATCGTGTGCCCCCCGCAGACCTTTTGAAGCACTTCTTTTTCCCTTGGAGAGAGATGCATAACCACTTCTTCCTCCGTGAAAACACTGTTGATCAGGGCATCCCGAATGGTTTTTCCAATGTACTGTTTTCCTGCCCGCACCTGAAAAATAGATTCCCGGAATTCCTCAAAAAGCGTTGATTTTGACAAAAAACTGTTCGCTCCACGACGGATGGTGTGTTTGACGGTTTGCGCATCAGTGACCGTCGACAGCACTATCACTTTCAATTCCCTTGGTAACGTCGATCGGCACACGTCGAGCAATTCGAGGCCATTCTGACCGTTGAGGGCGAGATCCATAACCAGGATATCAGGCGGCGTGCCGCTTCTTTGGGTTAGAAAGTCTTTGCCATCCGTGTATGCTTCAACCGTTTCCACCTCAGGTATCAGCTTCAACAAATTTTGAAGGGCATCAGCGAGAAGAAGGTGTTCATCTACTAAAACTATATTCATAGAATTACTTTTGAGTATTATACAACCTAATTTGATACCCGGATTTTGTACAATTCGATCATTTGATATTTATAGTGGCAAGAGCGAATGCCTCGAAATATTTGTCGTTTTAAGATATAATCAATTCAGCTACACAAAATACTCGAATATAATGCAAATAGGCCAGCGATTGGAGTGTAGTAGTTATTTGCCGGAAGTAACTTTCGGTGAGTTTTTAACGCTCGCGTGGATAAAATTAGTTCTATACCCCCAAATTTTTGGGGGTACAATCATACTAAAAATATGTGGGTTTGTTTTGATCCATTTATAAATACATTTGCAAATAAGTACTATCTAGTTTGAGAAAATAGTATAACTAAATGGACGTACTTGTTTTCACCCATATTCTTAAAGTCATCAACTCTTAAACCATTTCATAGTACGCTTACAAAAATTACTTGCTCATCTCTTTTGACCGGCACTCCGGTTATTCGTTAGACGACACCTTCACAAGAAAGACTATCTGGCGCTCGTGCGTATAGGAATCTGCGTGCGCGTGCAGGTGGGGCACCACATTGGATTATACCATGCTACCGGTTT
Organism: Dyadobacter jiangsuensis; assembly: GCF_003014695.1. Classification (GTDB taxonomy): domain Bacteria; phylum Bacteroidota; class Bacteroidia; order Cytophagales; family Spirosomataceae; genus Dyadobacter; species Dyadobacter jiangsuensis. The sequence goes on from NZ_PYAS01000013.1 coordinate 91,705, forward strand.
TGTCGGGATGAGGTTTTCTTTATCTAATCGCTTGAATTTCTGTTCAATTAATCACATAACGGTTTATTTCTATTCTAAAATTTCTATCACTATGAAAAGTTCTATCGGCTATTTAACCAGAAAGTTGGCGTCGAGCTCAGCCCGATGGAAAGCGGGCGTATTTCTGCTTTCCATGATGGCAAACGGTGCAGTTGCTCAGCAATACGTTACGAGTACCAGCACAGACGTGAATTCGGAAGCACTCGCAACATCCTATGTTAACGATAAGGACAATGCCATCGGAGCATCCAATAGTACAGTGGCAACGATATCTGCTGCTGGTCTGGTTGTCAACGTATTACCTGGAGTGAGTGTAACGCATTCGAGTGATGCGGCATTGGTACTGAACTTTGGGTCGTCAATCCCGGCGGGCAAAACTACTTACGTGCGTATTAATAGCCTGACACAAACAGGTTTGAACCTGGATCTGAGCTCATTGCTCAATGCGCTGGGATTACTCGAAAACCAGACGATTTCGGTTTCTTCAAATGGAGGGGTTACCAAGCAGGAACTGGTGCGTAATGCAGCAGGAGAATTGTTCATCGCGATTACGCCCACGAACTCCTATACCAGTGTGACGGTGGGATTGAATTTTGATAATTCAACAAGTCAGTTATTAGGAGTTGCGTTGGGCCGCATCACTATGACAATCGATTATGCAGCGAGCTATGAGAATCTGGTGCTCGCTCCCTGTGACGCAGCTTCATTTGCTTTCGCAGGCGTGAATCCCCACGCAGCAGGCATTGCGCTAACTCTGACGGAAGCATTGCAAAATCCTGAACGTGCAATTGACGGAGACGTAAGCGCAGGTAACTTTTCACTGCTTCAGAACGGAGCAGTAGCCCTGGCTTCAACGGTTTCACAAACAGTATTTCTGGGTAAAACTTCTCCTGGAACTAATGAGGTAGTCGCTACGATCTCCAAACCATCTGCATTGCTCAACCTTGGTGTTTTGGAAAATATCGTTTTCCAGGCCTATCTGGGTGAGACAGCGGTAGGTACGCCGCAAACGGTAGAAAATCTGCTAGTTGATCTGGATCTTCTGACCCTATTTGGCAATGACGGACTGGCAACTATCAGATTTGTGCCCGGCTCCGCTTACGACCGTATCAAGGTAACATCTGTGACTATTTTGAATGCGAACCTGTTCACTGGGCTTCGAATCCACGAATTAGGCTCGCGTCCTCCGGTTGTTATGACCGGCGGTGTATTTCCTCCAACCAGAGTGGGTGATCCTTTGAACGTTAGCATTACTACTGCTGTGGCTGGAAACGGTCAGCCAGGATTCAGCCTGAATTGCGGTGTGCCAGCAAACTACACTTTTGCGTTGTCTAATGTTACGCAAAATGCCCGTGTACTCGCTGGGTCGCTGCCGAACACGATCACTTTGAACTCGAATGGAACATTGTCAGGAACGCCGGTTACGGGCCAGGATGGAACTTACGATTTCGATATTGAGACCACCAATAGTTTCGGGCAGACCGATACTACTGTCTTCCGTCTTGTGATCGAGAAGGCTTTGCCTGTAACATTGGTTAGCTTCAAAGCCTTGTCCGAAGGTCAGACATCTTCTCTGTCCTGGACTACCTCGGAGGAAACCAACAGCGACCGCTTCGATATCGAGCGCAGCCAGAATGGCAAAAACTGGGTGAAAATCGGCTCTTTGTCTTCACACAACGAAAGCAAAGTGAACCAATATTATTCTTTCGCGGACGCGACTCCTTTGAGAGGCGATAACTACTACCGCCTGAAAATGGTCGACCGCGACGAGACATTCGCTTACAGCCATATCGAACACCTGAATTTCAATGGTATTGCACTGGTTTATCCTAACCCGGTGAGCGCTTCGCAAAATCTGACGTTCAACGTTGGAGATTGGAGCAAAGTAAGCCAGGTGAAGGTGGTAAATGCTGCCGGAAAGGTAGTATTAGAAGCCTCGAATGCATTGCTTTCGGGACTCAATGCCCGCAACCTTGTAGCAGGCGCGTATGTGGTACAGGTTACGCATACCGACGGAACTGTAAGTTCACAGAGATTTGTAAGACAGTAATTGTCCTGTCTCACACGATACACAAACAAACCGCTGGCCGATAAGTCAGCGGTTTGTTTTTTATAAGGATTTCAAAAAGGGGACGACTACTACTTTTTTTGAAACCGTAGAGCGGTATATTTGAGCTTTGAAGTACCCCAATTATCAACGTTAGTTATATGCCTAGCAAAAGAGGTAAAAAGAGCAAGTTCAAAAAGGTCCTGATTCCGGTGTTGAAATGGGCCAGTGCGATTATTCCGGTTTGTGTCTTTATTTACATTCTATACTACTACAAGCAACTCGATTTTCTGAAACCGAAGGAGCAGGTCAAAACAGAAACAAAAGTGCTGACTTCGGGCGATTCGTTGCAGGCGGGCATTGGCGGGTCGGAGGAGTTGGCTGCTCAGATACACGTCACAAACAACGAATGGCATCAGGTAGGAGGGCTTGCAATCCACAATATGGTGATTGAAAACACATCCGCCTCACCGGTAAAAAGTGTAGAAGTGGAGTTTAAATACCTCAACGACGTGCAAGCCGTCGTAACGTCCAAGGTTATTACGATCAAAACGCCTGTTCCTGCTAAAAAATCAGCAAAAGTATCAGGGCTGAGTGTGGGTTATGTCAACAATTCGGTGGTGGGATGTGACGTGAAAGTGCTCAGTGCGAGAATGTAGCATTTGCGGTGAAAACCGGTTGGTACGATTATTTAAGTTTATCCGCTGAACCTGACTAACAGCGGATACCATGGCACAGTTACTTCAAAACCTCTACAATCTGGCACCGATCCTGGCGATGATCGCCCTGGCAGGTGCGGCAGCTGGTGGGTTCTGGCTGGTCGTTGAACTGAAAAAGAGAAGCGCCCATACCCACTATTCCGTAAGCGACCGTTTGTTCCTCAAACGCAATGCCAACAGACTTCGTAAAATGCAGCTACATTAAGATAGGAGTATAAGAAAACATCCCAGTTACAAAGTAACCGGGATGTTTGATTTTACTCAACGTTATTGAAAACCTTTTGACGGGTTTTCGATACAAACTTAATGATTTCTTTATTCAAAACATTGTTTTTTGTTTACGAAATAATATTTTTTGTAGCCGTAGTGCAGCATGTATTTACTATACGGTTAGGAGTGGCTGATCATGCCTGAGTATCAAGCACTATCGTTTTGACCTGATCGATAAAGTTTTGCAAATCAGACACAGAATACTGCTGCTTTTTTACATTTTCATAGTCGAAATACACCGAAAGCATGCGGTTGTATTTGATCAGTGAATTGCTTTTGTGCGACTTTAATTCGCGGCCTTTGTACTCACCATGCTCATCCATTCGGTCAACAAGATATGACATCATATAGTAATGCATGCCGCTATCCTGATCGAACCCTTCGAATTCCAGAGATGCCAGATCCAGCGCTTCTTTATCGGCTTCGGGCAACAAACGAATGGAATCATTGATGCGGCTGTACATCTTCATGATATCGGAAATTTCGTTGTAGACGCTCAACGGGACTTCTTCGTACAAGTTGTTAAACACCTTGGGATACAGGCCTGTATAGCCCTTTTCCAGTATTTCAATTCGTTTTTCATACAACTCACGCTCTTTTTCGTTTCCAATAGCGGAGAGGATTTTGCATTGATTGATCAGGAGTTGTCTTTCAATGAGGGAAATGCTTTCGGGGATCATATAAAGCTGGTTCGACATTTTTAGCAAGTTAATGGTAATAGGCACATTTTGTGTCTGCTTTACATTGCAATGTTCCGGAAAGTTTGCTCTTTTACAATTGCATTGTTCAGTTATTCTGTACATCTGCCGGTCAATATTCATTTCGACTCAACATATGGAACAATCACACCCCGATTCAACTCGCCCGGATAACTATAAAAATGGGAGCGAGGAGTCGCTTGCCGATTACGTGAAGCGCAAGGAAACAGAGGAAAACCTCAAAAAGCTGGCTCAAAAACTGGAAAGTGACCTAAAAAATCCACACGGACGGGACGTATCCGCGCGGGACGTATCCACGCCGGACGTATCCACGCCGGACTTGTCCTTCGAGAAATTCGAAGAGAAGCGTAGGAAACGCGACGGTCAATAGCCATACCAATCGCCCCACCAGTATTGCAACTTTTTCCTGATCTCTTCCTCCCGTGCATTTCTGCCCGGTTCGAAGAATCTCGTCCCTTTCAACTCGTCGGGAAGAAAATCCTGTTTCGCGAAATTTCCTTCAAAATCGTGCGAATACTTGTAGTCTTTTCCATAACCGATTTGCTTCATCAGCTTCGTAGGCGCATTACGCAAGTGCAGGGGCACGGGCAGGTGCGCCGTGCGCGTAGCAGCCTCGATCGCCTCGCCGATCGCCATGTAGCTTGCATTGCTTTTCGGGGATGTGGCAAGGTAAACGGCCGTTTGGGAAAGAATAATGCGGCATTCGGGATAGCCGATCACATTCACAGCCTGCATACAGGCGTTAGCCATGATCATAGCTGTCGGGTTAGCAGTCCCGATGTCCTCAGAGGCCATAATGAGCATCCTGCGGGCAATGAACGACGGGTCCTCACCCGCGACGATCATTCGCGCCATCCAATAGACCGCACCGTTAGGATCGCTACCGCGGAGAGACTTGATGAATGCCGAAATAATATCGTAATGCTGCTCGCCCGACTTGTCGTAACGAGCAATATTCTGTTGGGCGACCTCGGTCACCCACTCGTCGGTGATTTCAATTTTTTTGGCGTCACCTTTGCCGAGTACCACCAACTCCAGCAAGTTCAGCAGCTTCCTGCCGTCACCGCCGGAAAGGCGCATTAATGCATCATAGGACTTGAATTTGATATTCTTTTCTTTCAGCCACGGATCTTTTTCCAGCGCACGGGCAATGAGATCCTTCAATTCTTTTTCTCCGAATGCTTCGAGAATATAAACCTGGCAGCGCGAGAGCAATGCGGAGTTGATTTCAAATGACGGGTTTTCGGTCGTAGCACCAATCAGGGTAACCTGACCTTTTTCTACCGCGCCGAGCAATGCGTCCTGCTGACTCTTATTATAGCGATGGATTTCGTCGATAAAAAGAATTGCCGGAAACAAGCCGGAAGGACGGGCAAGTACTTCACGCAGATCTTTTACACCGGAGCTGATCGCGCTCAGGTTGTAGAATTGCCGTTTGGTGGTTTCGGCAATGAGTAAAGCGAGGGTAGTTTTCCCCACACCGGGAGGTCCCCAGAAAATCATCGAGGGAATCGCATTCTGCAAAATGGCCCTCCGCAATGGTCCTTTAGGGCCGAGTAACTTTTCCTGCCCTACGAAATCGTCGAGGGTCCGCGGGCGAAGGCGTTCGGCGAGGGGCGTGGTAATGGTGTTCATGGGTGAAGTGTCGCAATTTAGCTTGTCAATGTAAGGCAAATTTAACACAAAAAAAGCGCGGCATTGTTCGCCACGCTTTCTATGAATGTATTTAAACGTTTAAACAGACCCCTATCAAAAAGTCAGTCTGTCGAGCGTCATCTGCTTTTTCAGGTTACCCAACGCACCAAAAACCAGGTTATACACCGATTGTATATTTATTTTCATCAAATCTGCGATCTCGTGGTTATTAAGGTTCATGTAGAATTTGAGGAAGATCGCCTCGCGCTGGCGGCGTGGCAGGCCGTTGATGGCCACATTCAGGTGCTGGTTGGTAGATTCGAACTCTTCTTCCGAAATCAGGTGGTTCTCGTGGGACGGGGTGTTGATATGCCAGTACTCAACCGGGATATCTTCATTGCTGGTATGCTTTTGTTGTGCATTCAAATGGCGGACCAATTTGCGTTTGATGGAGGCCATCAGGTAAAAGCGAACCGAGGTGGTGTCACCGAGCGTCATGCGGTTTCTCCATAACTCTACAAACAAATCGTGGATACAATCCTTGATGAGCGGCTTGTCGATCGTGAATTGCGAACAGTACTGGTAAAGAATGTGAACGTAAGAGCGGTAGAGGCATGCGTAGGCATTTTCATCGCCTTTTCTGAACTGATCCCAAAAACAGAGTTCTTCTTCTTGCTTGTAGCGTAGGTGAGCCATTGTTTGGAAAGGATTTGGAATTGGGGTTAGGAATGATTGTGAATAATGTCATTATTACACTTGTAAATATATTTATAAAAAAACATATTTTAAAAATATTTTCATCATAAAATTATATTTCAAAGGTTAATGATACTATTTCCTGAAAATCGCTGCTTTTTATAACGTTAGCGCGGTAAACTTGAAATTTTCCCCGTCAAAAAGGCCCTTATCGCTTAGTTTTAGCGAGGGGATCACCAGTAATGCCATGAAAGACAGCGACATAAACGGTGATTTTAATGTTGACCCGAGCGTGTTTTTTACAAAACGATCGATGTTCGTGTAACTTTCGGCCACTTCATATCCATTCCGGTCGGTCATCAACCCGGCGATCGGAAGCCCGATCAAATGCTCCGATCCTGCTCCCACAGCTGACAATCCGCCCCGCGCTTCAACGACCAGATTCACAGCCCGCGCAATACTTTCGTCGTCACACCCTATACCTATTATATTGTGCGAATCATGCGCGACCGACGAGGCCAACGCGCCCTGCTTCAATCCGAAATTGCGGATGAATGCGATGGCAGGCGGCGCAGGCGAATAGCGGTTTACGACCACCACCTTCAATACGTCTTTTTCAAGGTCAGGTACTACTGCACCGCCAACAATTTTTGCGTCCGTTATCCACTCATTTGTAACCAATTGACCATCCATTGCCTCGATCACCCTGATCCTCGTTTCAGAATTTTTTGCCGGATATTTGAAATCCGAAGCAATTTTGAGCCCGCATTCAAAACGGTTGGGATGCGCGCTGCGTAAATCGGGGATTAGTGAGGTTCCGTCCTTCGCTACCAGTTCGCCATCGATCCAGGTTTCGAGGATATTGAATGCATTTGCATTATCAATTAATATAAAATCAGCGGCGTCACCTTTGCGTAGCAATCCTACATCCAGTCTATAATGAGTTACGGGGTTAATGCACGCGGCTTGCAATACATTCCAGAAGTCGTATCCGAGCGCGAGCGCCCGTTTGACAAGCACATTAATATGTCCCTCAACGAGATTGTCGGGATGCTTGTCGTCGGAGCAGAACATAATACGGTCCGGAAACTCGTCTATCAACGGAATCAACGCCTCGAAATTCCGGGCCGCACTGCCCTCCCGGATCAGGATTTTTACCCCATAATCGATTTTCTCGCGCGCCTCCACGTAAGTGAAGCATTCGTGATCGGTGCTGATGCCGTAGCCCGCATATTGTTTTGCTGTCTCCCCGCGAAGGCCTGGCGCATGGCCGTCTATTACCTTATTATAGCGTTTTGCCCAATTGATTTTCGCCATCATGTCGGGATCTTCATTGAGTACCCCCGGGAAATTCATCACTTCCGCGAGATAACCGATATCATTGCTGGCCAGCAGTTCGCCTACCTGATCTGCATCCACGATGGCACCGGCCGTTTCAAAAATCGTAGCAGGAACGCACGAAGGAGCGCCGAAGCAGAATTTGAACGGCACGCGTTTCCCGTCTTCAATCATGAAATCTACGCCTTGCACACCCAGCACATTCGCGATTTCGTGAGGGTCGGACACCGTCGCGATCGTCCCATGTACCACCGCGAGCCTCGCAAACTGGGCGGGTGTGAGCATCGAGCTCTCCACGTGCACGTGTGCATCAGTGAAGCCGGGCAGTATATAGGGTAGGGAAGGGTTCTCGGGGCCGATGATATCGATTTGGGAAATACGCTTTTCCGAAATGCGGATTTCGGCTTCCCGGATGGTCTTCTCGAAGATATTGATCAGGTTGGCTTTCATAAGGTTGTGTTAAATGCGGGCAAATGGCCGGAGATGGGAATCTTGCGAAATTCCTTCTGGTACTGCATCGGGCTTTTGCCGGTGTGGAGTTTGAAGTATTTGTTGAAGTTGGCAAAATTGTTGAAACCGCTTTCGAAGCAAACCTGCGCCACGGGAATGCGGCTTTCGGAAAGCAGTTTGCAGGCATGACCGATCCGGAGTTCAAGCAAAAATTGCGAGTAGGTCTTGCGGCTGCGGCTTTTGAAATACCGGCAAAATGAATGCGGGCTGATGTTGGCTACCTCGGCGATTTCCTCGATCGAAATCTTCTTCTGGAAGTTGGAGATCGAATACTGGTAAATATGGTTGATACGGTCGGTATCGTATTGGTCGTACTCGTTCTGATACTGTGTATTGGAGAGGATATTGATCTCCTCGCAGTGAGCCAGCGTTTCGAGTATTTGCATTAAGGAAATAATCGGGTTGCCGTTGGTCTGGTTGAGTAGCTCGTGCAAAAGCGTTTTCACTTTATCGGTGCCTTCGCCGAGTATCTTCATCCCAAGCCGCGCTTTCACGAGCAAATCGTGGATGGACTTGTTTTCGGGTAGCGCCAGGAAGTTTTTACCAAAAATTTCTTCCGAAAAATGCACGACGGTAGCCTGTGCATAAAGCTGGCTGCCGCGCTGGAAGTACTTTTCGTCGCAGCGCCAGTAATGTGGAAGGTTGGGGCCGATCAGCAGCAGGTCGCCGCTCTGAAAACTCCGGATATTGTCGCCTACGAATTGCGTACCGGAGCCCTGTTCGATGTGAATGAGCTCTAATTCAGGGTGGTAATGCCATCGGTTGTAAAAGTACAGTACCACGTCGCGGCGGATACTGAAAGACTTTTGTAAGCCCTTTGGGACTTTAAGTAGCTGCGGTTTCACAAATAATTACATGATTAAAACCGTTAAAGAGAAATATATGCCAATATAGTTGAAAAATTTGCTAATGTCTGAGTTCATTGTATTCAAATAATTCTGTTGTTTTGCTGATATATTCTATTTGGCATCATTGAAAACCAGTGGAATATACCAGATTACCATTCACCTGAACATTAATATGGCGTCCCAATTTCTGAAAGTTCACCCTTCCGATAATGTTATCGTGGCATTGCGCGACCAGCCCGCGGGCTCGGACGTGACGTACGAGGGGAATCTCTACAATCTTCAATACGGCGTTTCGGCCAAGCATAAATTTGTCACAGAGGATATCGAAACCGGCGGCGCCATCATCATGTACGGCGTGCTCGTAGGCCGGGCTACCCAGCCGATCAAAAAAGGTGAGCCGATTACGACATTCAACCTGAAACATGACGCGCACGATTACAGTACTGCTAATCGCCAGCCGTATTCTTATACCCAGCCGGATGTAAGCCACTGGCAAAACCGGACTTTCAAAGGTTACCACCGCCAAGACGGCCGCGTAGGGACTTATAACTACTGGCTCGTGGTACCGTTGGTGTTCTGCGAAAACCGCAACGTACTGATCATGAAGGACGCATTCGAGCGCGAGCTTGGCTATGCGCAAACCGATATGTACCGCGACCAGGTACGCGAGTTCCTGCATTTGTATCAGCAGGGCGATATGCGCACGATCAAAAACCTGGAAACTTTCGTAGACGCGCCAGCTGCAAAAAGGAAACCGGAACGACCGTTCAAGAATGTGGATGGCGTTAAGTTCCTCACGCACGAAGGCGGATGCGGTGGTACGCGTCTGGATGCGAATACATTGTGCTCGCTATTCGCAGCTTATGCCGTGCACCCGAATGTGGCAGGTATTACGGTACTGAGCCTGGGTTGTCAGAACTCGGAGCTGAAAACGCTGGAAGACGAAATCCGCAAGCGCGACCCGCATTTCAATAAGCCGTTCTTTGCATTCGAGCATCAGAAGGGCACCGAGTACTCGCTTATGTCGGGTGCTATCAAGGAAACTTTCATGGGCTTGACCAAAATCAATGAATTCGAACGTTCGGATGCGCCGCTTTCCAAACTTTCAGTAGGTCTGAAATGCGGTGGATCGGATGGATTCTCGGGTATTTCAGCCAACCCGGTATTGGGTCATTTGTCCGATCTGGTCGTTGGTTTGGGCGGACAAACGCTTCTTGCGGAATTCCCTGAACTGAATGGGGTAGAGCAGGAGTTGCTCAACCGCTGTGTGACCGAAGAAAAAGCCGCGAAATTCGAAAAACTAATGCGCGACTACGCCGGCAAAGCTGAGGCAGTAGGTTCCGCATTTGCATTCAACCCTTCACCGGGTAATATCAAGGACGGCCTCATCACCGACGCCATCAAATCAGCCGGAGCAGCAAAAAAAGGTGGTAATGCCTACGTTTCCGACGTTTTGAACTACACCGAACGTGCAACGGAGTCAGGTTTGCACCTGGTGTGCACGCCTGGCAACGACGTGGAAGCAACTACGGGTCAAACCGCCGCAGGTGCGAACATTATCCTGTTCACCACCGGCCTCGGCACCCCGACGGGTAACCCGATCTGCCCGGTAGCGAAAGTGGCCACCAACTCCGCGCTCGCCCAGCGCATGCCCGACGTGATCGACTTCGATTGCGGGCCGGTAGTAGATGGTACGCAATCCATTGAGCAGAATGCAGAAGCACTTCTGGATTATGTTATCAAGGTAGCCAGCGGCGAACTCACCAAAGCGCAGCAACTCGGTCAGGACGATTTTATCCCCTGGAAACGCGGCGTTTCGCTATAATAGCCCGAACCGGCGTAACCGCTAACTCTTTTCCGTCGGTTAAAACCGACGGTACTAGAGTAGCAAAAATTTCTTAGAAAGAAGCAAAATCTATTGCCGGGGGTTTTTAACCCCCGGATCCAGAGCAAAAGAAAAGCAAAAGCCTTTGTTCAAAAGCATAAAGACAGCTATCAAAGAAGCTAATATTAAAGAAGTAACTATCTATGTTTAATCTAGCAGGAAAAACAGCACTGGTAACCGGCGGAGCGAGCGGGATCGGACTAGCGATCTCCAAAACTTTCGCAAAACAGGGAGCTTATGTGCACATTCTGGAACTTAATATCGATCTGGCCAACCAGGTAGTGAGTGAAATCACGGCGGAAGGCGGACAGGCGGAGGCACACGCACTGGACATCTCCAAACAAGCAGATGTAGTGAACGCGATCAACGCCATTGCGGCGAAGCATGCAATCAATATCCTGGTCAACAATGCGGGGATCGCGCACATAGGTAAGGCGGACACTACCGCTGAAATCGATTTTGACAGGGTGATTAATATCAATGTCAAAGGCGTTTACAACTGCCTGATGGCCACCATTCCGCACCTGAAAACCAATGGCGGAGGGGTGATTCTGAACATGGCTTCCATTGCGGCAACAGTAGGAATACCCGACCGCTTTGCTTATTCTACTGCAAAAGGTGCGGTTTACTCCATGACATTGTCGGTGGCCCGCGATTACCTGGCCGACGGTATCCGCTGCAACAGCATCTCGCCGGCCCGTGTGCATACACCGTTCGTGGATGGTTTTATTTCCAAAAACTACCCGGGAAAAGAGCAGGAAATGTTTGAAAAACTGTCCAAAACCCAGCCTATTGGCCGTATGGCGAAGCCGGAGGAAATCGGTGCATTGGCATTATACCTGTGCTCAGACGAAGCAGGATTTATCACCGGTTGCGATTATCTGATCGACGGCGGTTTTGAAAAATTGAATAATTAATATAACCCTATAACCTAATCAGGCCGACGGCCCATTACCCGACGCCAGACTATATATTATGAAACTTTTTCGATTTGGTGCATTTGAAAATGAAAAGCCGGGCGTAGAATTGGCCGACGGTACGAAACTGGATGTTTCGGCATTTGGTGAAGATTATAACGAAAAATTCTTTGCGACCGACGGTATCGCGCGTTTGGCGGCCTGGCTGGACACTAATGCGGCTTCCGCACCGAAAGTGGAGGAAGGTTTCCGTTATGGTTCCTGCGTGGCACGTCCTTCCAAGATTGTTTGTATTGGTATGAACTATGCCAAACATGCCTACGAATCGGGAGCGACGGAGCTGCCGAAAGAGCCGATCATTTTCTTCAAATCAACCACTGCATTGTGCGGTCCATTCGACCAGGTGATTATCCCTAGAAATTCGGAGAAAACCGACTGGGAAGTGGAGCTGGCGGTGGTAATCGGTAAAAAAGCAAGCTATGTGGACGAGGCCAATGCATTGGATTACGTGGCTGGTTATGCAGTTCACAACGACTATTCGGAACGGGCGTTCCAAATGGAGCGCGGCGGACAATGGGTGAAAGGTAAAAGCAATGATACCTTCGCGCCACTGGGACCTTACATGGTAACTGCCGACGAAGTGGGCAATGCGAACGCTCTGGACCTGTGGTTAAGCCTGAATGGTAGGAAAATCCAGGACAGCAACACGTCAGATATGATTTTTCAGATTCCTTTCCTGGTAAGCTACCTGAGCCAGTTCATGACGCTGCTTCCGGGAGATGTGATTACCACCGGTACACCGGCAGGCGTGGGATTGGGCATGAAGCCGCCTGTTTACCTCAAAGCTGGTGATGTGGTAGAATTGGGTATTGAAAAACTGGGTTCACAAAAGCAGGAAGCGATTGCCTGGAAGGCGACGGTGTAAGGGATTCTGCGGCGTTTATGGTCGTTAATAGTCAAGGATGGTCATTTGTGGTCAAGTGTTGTCATTAGTAGTCATTCGTTGTCAGGTGTTGTCAGGTATAGACAGCCGGTATTGTAATGACAATTTCTGACAACTCTTGACAATGAATGACAACGAATGACCACACCTGACAACTCTTAACAATGAATGACAACCCCTGACAAACCCGAACCAAGTTACCAGTATAGTAAGAAGTATATGACAATAGACGCGCACCAGCATTTCTGGATATTTGATGAGGAACGTGATTCGTGGATCACGCCTGATATGCAGGTTATCCGGCGGAATTTTCTGCCGGAGGATCTGTCGCCCGTCCTGAAAGCGAACAAAGTCGACGGATGTGTAGCCGTGCAGGCCTCGCAAACCGATCCGGAAACAGAATTTCTCCTGCATCTGGCCGAGGCGAACGATTTCGTGGCCGGTGTGGTAGGCTGGGTTGACCTCCGGGCTGAGAACTTGTATGATCAACTCGAAAGGTATTCGCAGTTTGAAAAACTGAAAGGTTTCCGGCACGTGGCACAGGGGCAACCCGAAGGCTTTTTGCTGCAACCCGAGTTTGTCAGAGGAGTGGGGCAGCTCGTCGCGTTTGATTTTACTTACGACATTCTCATTTACCAAAACCAGTTGAAAGAAGCATTCAACTTTGCGGTAAAGCTGCCGAATGTACATTTCGTGCTGGACCATATTGCCAAGCCGCTCATCAAAGCGCAGGAGCTGCAACCATGGGCCGACGACATTCGCCGGCTCGCAGAGCTGCCGAATGTACATTGCAAGGTATCGGGCATGGTTACCGAAGCCAACTGGATGCATTGGGAGAAAGCCGATTTCCGGCCTTATCTCGACGTCGTTTTCGAAGCGTTCGGTACGGAACGCATTATGTACGGATCCGACTGGCCGGTGTGCCTGGTCGCGGGCGAGTACGAAGGCGCGAAGGGAATTCTGACCGACTATCTGAGCATGTTCTCTGACGATGAAGTACGCGACGTAATGGGAAACAACGCGAGGCGTTTTTATAACCTCGACATTTAAATAGTATTATGAAAAGATATTGCCTTGCGGTGGACCTGGTGGACGACCCGCAGATGATCGCGGAATACGAGGGGTACCACAAAAAGATCCAGCCGGAAATTCATAAGAGCATAACCAGTGCCGGTATTACCGTGATGGATATTTACCGCATCGGAAACCGGTTGTTCATGATCATGGAAACCGAGGATGATTTTAGTTTTGAAACAAAAGCCCAGATGGACGCCGACAATCCGAAAGTACAGGAATGGGAGCAGCTCATGTGGAAATACCAACAAGCATTGCCCACCGCGAAACCAGGCGAAAAGTGGGTGTTAATGGAACAGATATTTGCCCTCTAAGAATAAAGGTCGTAGTATGAACTAGCATTCGAACAGGTTGAGTAGACTATTTTACGCATTATCCATCCTTATTTTATCATTTGCATTGCTTTCGTCGCAGCCCCGCCAGGCTGTGGAAGTGAAGCTGATGAGTTTCAACATCCGCCATGGGCTGAATAACCAGGAGGAGTCGAATCTGAGAGATATTTTAAGGATAATCAAGGAGAATGACCCGGACCTTGTGGCTTTACAGGCGGTCGACAGCCTGACAGATAAGGGAAAGGTGCAGTTCCAACTCAGGCAGATCGCCGCGCAGACAGGCATGTACTATGCCTACGCCGTGGCGGATACCAATGAAAACGGGACGCAGGGGGTGGGTATACTCTCGAACTGGCCGTTTGAAAAAACACAGACCATCCATTTACCGAGGACGGCGGGTGCCGACCCGAAAGTACTGCAATGTGGATTGATCAAACTGTCGAGGTCGGTTACCTTCCGGTTTTGCAACTCCCGGCTCGAATATGCATCCGTTATGGACCGTGCGTTACAGGCCGCATATATCAATCAAATGCTCGTCAACAGCGTCCAGCCCGTGCTTTTGGGCATGGATATGGGCGCCCGACCGAATGAACAGCCTTACTTTTCGTTCCGCAGAAACTGGCAGGACGCTGCCCGTGGATCGCAGATGCAGACCTGGAACGAAGGTTTACCGGGCGACCGGCTCGATTATATTTTTGCCTTGCTCAACAACAAGGTTCGCGTCAAAAACTACAAGGTGATCCGAAATTATCCGGACGTTTCTGATCACTATCCCATTCAGGCCACCATTGAATTTTGGTAGAAAATGAATTACTCAAATTGGAAGATCGGATTATTTATTCCGTGCTATGTGGATCAGTTTTATCCGCAGGTAGGGATCGCAACGCTCGAATTGCTTGAAAAACTGGGCTGTACGGTAACATTCCCGCTGAACCAGACCTGCTGCGGTCAGCCGATGGCCAACTCCGGATTCGAACATTTGTCACGCTCGTGCGACAATCTCTTTTATGATATTTTCAAGGATTGCGACTACATCGTATCGCCGTCGGGGAGCTGTGTGCTGCATATCAAGGATCATTTGAAGGCTGATAACAAGGCCGACGAATCGAAAGTCCTTAGAAAGAAGGTGTACGAATTGGTCGAATTTCTGACCGATGTTTTGAAGATAGACAGGATCGAAGCCGAGTTCCCGCATCGCGTGGGCTTACACCAGGGTTGCCACGGGCAGCGTGGGCTGCATTTGTCCCAAATGTCGGAGCTGAATGCGGCGCCCTACTCGAAGCCGGTATCGCTTTTAAAGCAAGTGAAAGGCATCGAGCTGATCGACCTCGACCGTACGGACGAATGCTGCGGTTTCGGCGGGACGTTTTGTGTGAGCGAAGAAGCAGTGTCGGTGAAGATGGGAAAAGACCGCGTAGCCGATCACATCCGCCATCATGCGGAATACATTACCGGCTCGGATATGAGCTGTCTGATGCATTTGGGTGGCATTCTCAAACGCGGCAATTCCAATGTGCAGGTGATGCACATCGCGGAGATCCTGAATGCGGGAATTAAAAAACAAAAACCGGAGCCCGTACATTGAGCCCCGGTGTATACAAAGTTTATGCGCTGGGATGGAATCTGAGAAGCGCCCCGTTATTAGTTGATTGAAGAAACAACGCGGCTGGTTGTAGTCAAAATATCAAACGATTGTGCAGTCTTCTCTTTACCATCCGTGATTTCGAACGTGTAAGTACCGTCCATCAAGGTTGATAAATCGAAGTATTTCAGGTAGTTGTTTTCAACTTTACGGTTTTCTGAGAAAAGCACATTCTTCTCATTGTCCAGAATACGTACGACTACATTCTTTGAAATTGGATTATTATAAGAAACGCGGAATTGCAATGGTTTAACCTGCAGAACGGTCAGCTTGGTAGAAGCATTTTCAGTTTTATCTGCGGTAGCGAAGTTGTCCTGGGCATTTGCTGCAAATGCCGATCCTGATAGAAGCAAACCTGTAATGGCTGCGATAATAAGAGTGTTTTTGGTTTTCATAGGAGTTATAATTTAATGTCTAAAAAAAGTTAAACTGAACTTAGTTCAGACTCCGATGCCCCGATCGAAAAACTTTGTTGATTCAAAAGTATAAGATATTGCAATACAAGAAAATAGCATTTTTTCGATTTGTAAAAAGTTGTTTATTAAACAAACTGCAAACTTGAAATAATGCAACGAATGTGAAAAGTACAAATCTTATTCTTCTTTAAATACCATTATCTAATTGTTAAGGCAGCTATGTCCAAAACAGTAATGGAGCACGCGGACGCCTCCGAAGTGTTCAACAGAGACGAACCTTACGTAAACTGGCACGACGAAACCCTGTGGTTCGTCCGTCAGAAGCGCGATAAATCATCCAAACAACTGCCCGAATGGGAGCAGCTGCGCGAAGCTGCGTCGGGTATCAAGCATTATGTGCTCTCGCACCTCGACGAGCTGCTGATTTCTTTTGAACAAAAAGCAAAGGAAAACGGCGTGCAGGTGCATTGGGCGGCCAATGCGGCCGAGCACAACGAGATCGTACTCGGGCTTTTGAAGAAGCATAAGATCGACAAGATGGTCAAAAGCAAGTCGATGCTCACCGAGGAATGCCATATGAACGAGTTCCTGCAAAAGAACGGCATCGAAGTGATCGATACCGACCTCGGCGAACGTATTGTGCAGCTCCGCAACGAGCCGCCGAGCCATATTGTACTCCCCGCTATCCACCTGAAAAAGAAGGATATCGGCGACCTTTTTCACGAACACTTGGGTACCGATGCAGGCGCTACCGACCCGCAATACCTTACCGAGGCAGCACGCCAGCATTTGCGCGACAAGTTTCTCACCCGCCGCGCCGCATTGACGGGCGTGAACTTCGCCGTGGCCGAAACGGGCAGTTTTGTAGTCTCGACCAACGAAGGTAATGCCGATATGGGCGCGCATTTGGCCGACATTCACATTGCCTGCATGGGTTTTGAGAAGATTATTCCGAAACAGGAACACTTGGGTGTGTTCCTACGCTTGCTCGCACGAAGTGCCACCGGCCAGCCGATCACCACTTACAGCAGCCATTTCAAAAAGCCGCGCGAGGGGCAGGAAATGCATATTGTAATCGTAGATAATGGAAGGAGTACGCAGTTGGGAAGAAAAGATTTCAGGAATTCATTGAAATGCATCCGCTGCGGGGCTTGCATGAATACCTGCCCGGTTTACCGTAGAAGCGGCGGGCATAGCTACCATAATGCTGTCGCAGGGCCGATCGGCTCTATTCTCGCGCCGAACCTGGACATGACCAAGAATGCCGACTTGCCATTTGCCAGTACTTTATGCGGTAGCTGCTCGAATGTGTGCCCGGTGAAAATTGATATTCACGACCAACTTTACAAATGGCGGCAGGTGCTGGCCAAAGAAGGTTATGTGCCTAAAAGCAAAGAAATCGGCATCCGCGCGATGTCGACGGTGCTTGCCGCGCCGCGGTTTTACCAATGGTCGGGCAGGCTGGGGCGGACGGTTATGCGGGCCATGCCATTCATGGTCAACAATGCATTGAACCCATGGTACAAACAGCGCGATATGCCTGAGCCGCCGAAGGAAAGTTTCCGCGACTGGTATGTCCGCAACAGAAAAAATTAGACGATGAGCTCACGAGATAACATATTGGCGAAGATCCGGCAGAACAAACCCGAGGAAGTCGCATTGCCCGCTGTAACGACATTTGCCAGCAATTTTGAGAATACGGAAGACAAGTTCCGCGAAATGCTTTCTCTGATTTACACCGAAGTAATCGTGGTGAAAAATCTGGAAGAACTCGCGCAAAAGGCGGAAGAGCTTTACGGAAAGGTGGTCAACCGGGCTACGACGATTCCGGCATTGAGTGCGTGGGCAGATTTCAGTCTCAACGTTTCTGATCCGCATGAGCTGGAAACCGTTGAAATAGCCATTGTGCAAGCCGAGTTTGGTGTGGCTGAAAATGGGGCCGTTTGGGTTTCGGACCAGTATCTGCCGCACAGGGTGCTGCCGTTTATTACTCAAAACCTCGCTTTCGTGATCCCGCGTAATGCGCTCGTGGACAATATGCATGAGGCCTACGTACGCTTGCAGGACACATTGGGCTGGGGCTGTTTTATTGCAGGCCCGTCAAAAACTGCTGATATTGAGCAATCGCTGGTGATCGGCGCGCACGGGGCGCGCAGCATGGTGATCTTCCTGCTCGAAGGCGAATAGTTTCATATGGATCAACAGGTAACGCTCGGAGCATTTACCAGAAATATTGCCGAAAGGATGGCGCAGCTGGCCAACAACAAAAATGTTGTGGCACAGGTAAGGGACAATTTTCCGTCGCCTTACACGCTCTCAGACGCTCATTACTGGATCGATTTCTGCAATGCCCGGCAAAATGGCGAGCGCTTTCACCGCGCGATTTATTACAATGAAGAGTTTGTGGGTGGAATAGGCGTGCTGCGCCAGGACGATATTCACCGAAACAACGCCGAGATCGGCTACTGGCTAGGCGAACCTTACTGGGGGCTCAACATCGCTACCGCCGCAGTAATGCAAATGACCGACTGGGTTTTTGCTAATACAACCATCACACGGCTCTTTGCAGGGGTATTTGAGACCAACCCGGCTTCGATGCGCGTGCTGGAAAAAGCCGGTTACAAGTTGGAAGCGATTCACCGCAAGGCCATTATCAAAAACGACTGGGTTCTGGACGAACATTTGTTTGTGAAGCTAGCCGGGGAATGAGCTTTAAAAATGTATTTTTACGCTTTGTAAAATTACACTTTCCAATATGCCCAAGATTATCGTTGCGATCGACGGTTATTCGAGTTGTGGCAAATCCACGACGGCGAAACTGGTTGCCAAGCAATTGAATTACCCTTACATCGACACCGGTGCGATGTACAGGGCTGTTACACTGTACTTTATCCAGAATCATATTAGTCTTACCAATCCGAAGGAAGTGGAAAATGCCTTGTCGAAGGTGCATATTTCCTTCCGCCGGCACCCCGAGCTTGGTCGCAACGATACGTATCTGAACGGGTTGAATGTCGAGGACGAAATCCGTAAAATGTATGTTTCCGAGCGGGTAAGTGAGGTGAGTGCCATTGCCGAAGTACGGCATGCGTTGGTAGCGCAGCAGCAACGAATGGGTAAAACCAAGGGTATTGTCATGGACGGCCGGGACATTGGTACCGTCGTATTTCCGCAGGCGGAATTGAAGATATTCATGACTGCCGATCCGTTGATCCGGGCGCATCGCCGCCAGTTGGAATTAATGGAAAAAGGCGACATTGTGGATCTGGGAGAGATCCTGGAAAATCTCAAAACACGCGATTACATTGACACTACCCGCACCGAGAGCCCGCTCAGGCAGGCTGAGGATGCCATTTATATTGACAACTCATTCATGACCCTCGACGAGCAGGTAGAAGTGGTGGTGCGCCTGGCCGACGAGCAAATCGGGCTGTCGCTCAGACGCCGTGCTGCCGATAATAGCTGATATGCCCCCATTTGACTACGAATACCTGATAATAGGCCAGGGGATAGGCGGCACGTCCATGGCCTGGCACCTGCACGATGCGGGGAAGAGCTTCCAAATCGTCGGCGACTCATCCATGCCTTCTTCGTCACGCGTTGCGGCTGGTATTTTTAACCCGTTGACGGGTAAAAAGCTGGTTAAGACCTGGCTGGCTGATGACCTTTTTCCTTATGCCAGAACTTTTTACGGAAACCTGGAAGAAAAACTGGACCGTAAATTCATGCATCTCACTCCGATTTACCGGCCTTTCCGGTCGATCGAGGAGCAAAATACCTACCTCGCACAAACAGCCGATCCCGGCATTAGTCCCTACATAGCCAGTAGCCCCGATCCTGGGCGTGATATACCTTATGTAAATGCGGACTTCGGCGGTTTGGAAGTGGTGCAATCGGGTTGGATTGATCTGCCCGCGTTGCTGGACGCCAGCCGCTCGTATTTTCAACAACAACATTTATATGTAGAGGCCGCATTCGATGCAGCCGATCTTTTGCGGATAGAAGAGGGTATCGAATGGCAGGGCAAGCGGTTCAAAACGGTCGTTTTTTGCCAGGGTTTTTTTGCATTGGAGAACAGCTGGTTCAACTGGCTGCCTTTTACCCCGGTAAAAGGACAAATCCTGGAAATTGCGACGGAGGTTCCGTTGAAATCGTACATCATTAACCAGGGGATATTCGCATTGCCGGTGGCTGAAAATAGGATGAAAGTGGGGGCTACCTACTCGTGGAACCCGCTCGACTGGGAGGTGACGGGCGCCGCGACGGAGGAACTGGAAGCTAAATTGCAGGGCCTGCTAAGCACCGGTTACACATTAACGGGCGCTCAGGCGGGTATACGCCCATCCGTGCGCGACCGGCGGCCGCTGATCGGTATTCACCCTGAATTTTCTAATGTGTCTATTTTCAACGGGTTAGGTACAAAGGGAGTGACGCTTGCGCCTTTCCTGGCAAAAGAGTTTTGTAACCACCTGATTTACGGCAAAGAATTGAACCCGCTAGTGAATATAAAAAGGTATTTTTCGTTATATTTCCGTTGACGTCAGCCTAAGCAATATGAGCAAAAGATATATTTACACTTTAACCTTTTCGATCGGTCTTTTAGCAGTTTTTGGATTATTCAACGACTCAATAGCACAGCGCTATCCTTCACAGGAGACTTTTGGAAAGAACCGGGTCCAGTATAAGAAGTTCAACTGGAAGATCTTCCGGACCACCAACTTTGAAATCTATCACTACCAGGGCGGCACGAATCTTGCCAGACTGACGGCGCAATATGCAGAAAGTGAATTTGATAAAATCACCGACGTGCTGGGCTGGACGCCTTATAATCGTGTAAAAATATTCTTGTACAACTCACCCGCGGAGCTCGAACAGAGCAACATGGGGCTTTCGGTGTTGGATAACCTTTCGGACCAGAAACTTAACCTCTCGCAGTCGCGTGTGGAGGTGGCTTATACGGGTGATCAGATCGGTTTTCGTAAAAAGCTCGTGCGGGATATCAGCCTTCTTTTTGTGTATGATATGCTGTATGGCGGTAATATGAAAGAGGCGCTGCAAAGCTCCTTGCTGCTTACGCTGCCGGAGTGGTTTATGTCGGGAACGGCAGCTTATATAGCGGAGGGCTGGTCGCCGGAGCTGAACGATTACATGCGCGATTTCTTCAAAAACCGCAACATCCGTAAGCCTACGCTCATGACGGGCGACGACGCGACGCTGATCGGGCATTCAATCTGGAATTACATTGCCGAGCGTTATGGGAAGGATAAAATCTCCGACATTCTCAACCTCACCCGCATTATCCGCACCGAGCAAACCAGTATCACCAGTACGCTTGGTGTGCAATCCTACAACAGATTCCTTCGCGACTGGCGGGCCTATTACCTGAACCAGACCAAGAATGCCGAGCAATTCTATTCGGATCCTAATCCTACCTGGAAGTACAAGCTCAACGAATTCAATGTGACCGATGCCAGTGCGGTGATCAAAGTATCGCCGGATAAGAAATTCACGGCGGTAAGCGAGATCAAAAACGGGCGTTACCGGGTGTATTTGTTTGATAGTGAATCGGGTTCCAAAAAGGTCGTACGCCAGGGCAAACTGGATATTATCGGTGGACGTATGAAAACGCAGCCGCCGCTTTTGGGATGGTCGAGAAACAATGAGCTGACAATTCTGGCTAACGAAAACGACAAAAAGAACCTGTACCGCTATGAAAATGTAGGTACTAAAAAGATCAAGATTAAAACAAAACGCAATATCCGCGGACTGGATCAGATTGTCGATATGGACGTGTCGCATGACGGTTCGATGCTCGCTGTCAGTGCTGATAAGGCTGGCCAAAACGACATTTTCCTTATCAGCGTAGCCCGGGCTTCTGCATTGCCGCTCACCAATGACCTTTATGATGACCTTTCCCCACGTTTTATACAGGGCTCTTCCCGCCGGGTGGTTTTCTCTTCCAACCGGCCAGTAGATTCACTGGGCAGAGGAGATAAAGGAAACTTCAAATCCATTGCGCCTTCCTATACGCTTTTCGAACACGACGGAACGCCGCGCTCAGAAAACATTGTCAAGTTGGTGGAGTCGGAAGGCAAAACCAAGATAACACCGGTGTATGCCGACGAGAACGACGTGGTTTACCTGTCCAATGGAAAGGGCGTCAATAATCTTTATAAGTATAACCGCGCATCTCAATCCAGCTCGCAGCTGACCAACTACATTCAAAACATCCGTAATGCTGACGTGAATCTGAAAGCGCCGGGCGGAGCGCTGGCCTATACCTATTTGAATGACGGCTACTACACCGCTGCGTTTAAAAATGGATTTGATATTAATGCTACGGTTAACCCGCCATCATTGAGCGTTGCCAGCGCAGGAGCTTCTGCCAACGGCGCTGCAACCAATGCGGTAAAAACAGATTCGGCTGCGAAAGCCGCGCAGGGAGATCAGCCGAAGAAACTGGCCTTGAAAGACGGCGAGGTGGATACGGATAACTATGAGTTCGATGAAGATGTTTTGAAATCCTTTGAATCGAGAAGAAACCGTGGAAACTTCCCTACAACGCCTGGCGTAGCCTCGCGCACAAAGGCGGTTCGTGAAAATATCGCGATCAAAGGGCCATACAATTATAAAGGGTTGTTTATTACCAATGATGCAAGTTCTGACTGGCGCATTGATCCGATTCGGGGATTTGGCTACGCGCAATCCATTTCGATGAACGACCTGCTCGAAAACCATGTCATCAAGGCCGGGCTTTTCATTTCGTCCAACTTCCGCAACAGCGATTTGTTTGCCGAATACAACAACAATACCTACCGCATCGATTTCGGCTTGCGAGTGGACAGAAAAACATTGTACAATGACTCGGAGGGCCTGATTCAGAAATATCGGTTCAACCAACTGATGTTCACGGCGTCTTATCCTTTCTCAACCACGAGCCGTTTCTCGGTATCGCCGATGTTCACGTCTACGAGAATGATCGACGTGCTGCTGCCTAATCCGGACCTGTCGTCGAATTACGGAGGCGTGCGCAGCGAGTTTGTGTTTGATAACACCCGTGTGAACGGTATGAATATGATGGAAGGAACGCGTTTCAAGCTGCGTTACGACCTCTACCAGGGTTTGAGCAATGGAAACGAGAGTTTCAATCGCGTGAGCCTCGACTTCCGGCACTATCAGAAAATCCACCGCGATCTGATCCTGGCAGTGCGTGCGGCGGCTAGCCATTCAGGCGGGCGCGCGCCTAAGCAGAATATCCTGGGCGGCATGGAAAACTGGCTAGGCAACCGGAAGGAGAACCGCAGCGGAGATAACCCACTGAATTTCCAGCGCGACAACCGCGACATTTTCTTCGCTGATTTTGCTACGAACCTGCGTGGTTTTAAACTTAACAGGCTGTCGGGTACAAGTTATATGTTGCTGAATGCGGAATTGAGAATCCCGCTGGTGAAATACCTCTACCGCGGTGCCATCACGTCCAGCTTCCTGCGAAACTTCCAGATTGTTGGTTTCGGTGATATCGGCACGGCATGGACGGGCAAAGGTCCTTTCAGCGAAAACAACAGTTTGAATACCCAGATCATCGGGGATGCTAACGAGACATTCCGGGCGACGGTTACCAATTATAAGAACCCTTACCTGATGGGCTATGGTGCCGGTGTGAGGACGACATTGTTCGGTTTCTATGCCAAATTTGATTACGCCTGGGGAGTTGATAACGGTTACACCAACAAGCCAATTCCTTACGTAACACTGGGTTACGATTTTTGATCTGATTCAGCAGTAAAAAAGTAATATTCAAGAGTTATTAAGATGGCAGGGACTCACTCTCCTGCCATTTTTGTTTAAAATAACCCATTTCAGTGCTATGTTTTTGAAGAACACACATCACTATTCGAAAAGGATTTTTCTGTCGGGAGTATTGTTGGCTGCGAGCTTCGGTGCGGCCAAGGCGCAGCGGGAAGTGCTGTACGAACAATATGTTCAGAACCCGATGTCGATTAACCCCGGATTTACGGGCGTGCGCGAGGACTTTAATATGACTGCGATTTTTCGCAGGAAATGGTTCAATATCCCCAATTCTCCTACCAGCCAGACCTTTGCCGCCGACGGTACCATCGCCGACGGCAAGTTCGGGATAGGCTTTCAGGCATTGAACGACCAGACCAGCTATTTCACGACTACCGGCTTTGTAGGCTCATTTGCATTTCATCTCGGCTTGTCCGATACGTGGAAGCTGGGCCTCGGCGCCCAGGGGGGAATCAACGTCCTGCCGGTTTCGGATGGAATTTCGATCGGCAATAATCGCGCGTTGGGCAGTTTTGGCCTGGGTGCCTGGCTGCGGTCCGAAAAATTGTATTTCGGTGTTTCGAAGCCGGAAGTGCTTTCGCAAAAGTTCGGCGACCAGGTCGTTGGCAGCTTTTATCGCCGACCGCTCTACATTACCGCCGGCGGAAGTCATGATCTGAGCGAGGATGTCATGATGCTGCCGCATGTGCTGTTTGTCCAGGAAAAAGATCACAAGCTGAGGGTTGATTTCGGATCACGGTTCTGGTTCAGGGAGAAGGTAGGGTTGGGCGCGTCATACCGGGTAGGCGGCGGGTACAATTCCTTTTCGGCAAAAGTGGATTATTTACAGTTAACCGCTGAGGCTCAGTTGGGAAGAAACGTACGGTTGGGGTATTTTTACAGCACACGGCAGGTGGAACAGATCTACGCATCCTATTCAGGACCGAAAGGGATCCACGAGCTCATGCTGAAATTTATTCCGAATCCCAAAGGATTTCAGAAATTCTAATGTCGATAACCATTCCAAATCGACTTTCGCGTTAAGTTAAAAGGATATTTTTATTCGTAATCTTTACATAAGTCTCGTACCTTTGTGCCGTAAATGAAATACTCACTTTTGTGATGGATAAATACACTTATATAGCAAATTCCGACGCCGCTTATATCGATGAATTGTACAATTCCTATAAGCAAGATCCAGCTTCCGTAGACGAAGGCTGGCAGAAGTTTTTTGAAGGTTATGATTTTTACCAAAAATTCCCTGCTACCGGTAACGGACATTCCAATGGTGCTGCTAACGGCAAAGAGGCTGCGGTAGTTGGGAAAGTGGATCCTGCACGCATCCGGAAGGAGATGGAAGTGGTGCATTTGATTCGTGGATACAGGTCCAGGGGACACCTTCTGGCGACTACGAACCCGATCCAGAAAAGGAAAGACCGTCGCCCGCAATTGGACATTGCTGATTTTAATCTTGGCCCCGAAGACCTCGATACCGTTTTTGAAGCAGGTGTTGAGGTCTTTGATCGTCCGGCCACCTTGCGTGAGATCGTAGATGCTTTGCAAACGATCTATGCAAGAAATATTGGTTTCGAATATCTCTACATCCGTGACCGCGAGCAGAAGAGCTGGTTGCGCAAAAAAATCGAGAAGGAAGCTCTGACGATGAGTTTCTCGATCGATGAGAAAAAACACATTCTTTCAAAACTGAATGAGGCGGTTGTTTTTGAAAACTTCCTGCACACCAAATACCTCGGTCAGAAACGATTCTCGCTGGAAGGTGGCGAAACGACGATCCCCGCGCTGGACGCGATGATCAACAAAGCCGCTGAAATGGGCGTGGTGGAAGTGATGATCGGTATGGCGCACCGCGGCCGTCTGAACGTGCTGGCGAACATCATGCAGAAAACTTACGGACAGATCTTCAACGAGTTTGAAGGTAACCTGCCCGACCAGGTTTGGGGCGATGGGGACGTGAAGTACCATATGGGTTTCGCGAGCCAGATCACCACCAAGGATGGGAACAATGTACACCTCAAACTCGCACCGAACCCGTCTCACCTGGAAGCGGTGAACCCGGTAGTGGAAGGTTACATTCGTGCGCGTGCTGACGGCATGTACGACAGCGATTATGATCGCGTGTTGCCGGTATTGATCCATGGTGATGCAGCTGTGGCGGGCCAGGGTATCGTTTATGAGGTAACTCAGATGTCGGCATTGAATGGTTACTACACCGGTGGTACCATCCATTTTGTGATCAACAACCAGGTTGGTTTCACAACCGACTTCGTTGACGCGCGTTCGTCGATTTATTGTACGGATATTGCCAAAATCGTAGATGCACCGGTATTGCACGTCAACGGCGACGATCCGGAGGCAGTTGTTTACTGTATGCGTCTTGCGGTGGAGTACCGTCAAAAATTCAACAAGGATATTTTCATTGATATGGTTTGCTACCGCCGCCACGGACACAACGAGGCGGACGAACCTAAATTTACGCAGCCGGTTCTTTATAAATCTATCGAGAACCACCAGAACCCGCGCGAAATCTACCAGAAAACACTGGCTGAGCGCGGCGATGTGGATGCACAACTGGCGGCCAATATGGACAAGGAGTTCAAGCAATTGCTACAAGAACGCCTTGATATGGTGAAACAGAAAGCATTGCCATACACGATGCCAAAACTGGAACAGGAATGGCATACCCTGCGTAAATCAAAACCGGAAGATTTTGAGAAATCACCAGAAACGGGTGTACCTCTCGAAGTGCTCGAAAAAATCGGTAAAGCGCTGATCACCACTCCGGAGAGCTTCAACAGATTGAAACAGATCGATAAGTTGCTCAAAGACCGTGAGCAAATGATCTTCGATAAAAAGGAAGTGAACTGGGCTACTGCCGAGTTGCTCGCCTACGGTTCGATCCTTACAGAAGGTAATATCGTCCGTTTGAGCGGTCAGGACGTGCAGCGTGGTACATTCTCGCACCGTCATGCGGTATTGCGTGATGTAGAAACCAACGCTTCATATAACAGCTTACAGCATATTCAGGATGGCCAGGGCCAGTTCATGATCTACAACTCGCTGCTCTCGGAGTACGGTGTATTAGGTTTTGAATTCGGTTATTCCATGGCGAACCCGAATGCGCTGGTAATCTGGGAAGCACAGTTTGGCGACTTTGCCAACGGTACACAGGTAATTATCGATCAGTTTGTAACGTCAAGCGAAACCAAATGGGATCGTTGGACAGGTCTGGTGATGTTGCTGCCGCATGGTTATGAAGGCCAGGGACCGGAGCACTCCAATGCACGTCCGGAGCGCTATCTGCAACTTTCGGCAAACTATAACATCATCGTGGCGAACGTAACTACGCCGGCTAACTTCTTCCACTTGCTCCGCAGGCAGTTGAAGTTCCCGTTCCGGAAGCCGTTGATCGTGATGTCGCCGAAATCGATGCTGCGTCACCCGTTGTGCGTTTCGCCGATTGATAGCCTCGTTAGTGGTTCGTTCCAGGAAACCATCGGTGATACTTATGCTGATCCGAAGAAAGTGAAGAAAGTGCTGCTTTGTACCGGTAAACTGTACTATGAACTGTACGAAAGACAGCAAGCCGACAAACGCGACGACGTGGCAATTATTCGTCTGGAACAAATGCATCCGTTCCCGCAGGCACAAATCGACGCGCACCTTGCTCAGTACGAAAACGCGAGTGTTTACTGGGTGCAGGAAGAGCCTTTCAACATGGGTGGCTGGACGTTCATGCTTCGCATGTACAAAGGCGTGAAGCCATTGCAGGTAATTGCGCGCGAACCAAGTGCATCGCCTTCGACAGGTTTCTCTAAAATCCATACGAAGGAGCAGGCGGAGATCATCAACAGAGCTTTTGAATGATATTCCTATAATTTTTGACTTAATTCGATAACAAGATTGCACATAAAATGGCTGAAATTGAAATAAAAGTACCGCCCGTTGGCGAGTCGATTACTGAGGTTACGATAGGAAACTGGTTCAAAAATGATGGCGATTTTGTGAAGATGGACGAGGTGATCTGCGGACTGGATTCGGATAAAGCAACGTTTGAACTGACCGCGGAAGCAGAAGGTATATTGCATATTAAAGCGCAGGAAGGCGATACACTCAATATCGGCGACCTGATCGCGACTATCGAGGCAGCGAACGGTGCTGCTCCGAAAGAAACCGCTCCAAAAGCGGAGGCTGCGCCAGCGGCTCCGGCTCCGGTCGCGGCTGAACCTGCACCAGCTCCGGCAGCAGCTCCGGTATCTACTGCGGCGGCGACAGGTCAGGTTTATGAAATGAAAGTTCCTGCGGTAGGAGAGTCTATCAGCGAGGTAACCATCGCTTCTTGGAGTAAAAAAGATGGTGACTACGTGGCTGTGGACGAAATCCTGTGCGAGCTGGAATCGGATAAAGCAACATTTGAATTACCTGCCGAGGCGGCTGGTATCCTTACCATCGTAGGAAAAGAAGGCGATACGCTGTCGATTGGCGCAGTTATCTGTACCATCGCGGCAACGGCCGGCGCTCCTGCGGCCACCCCTGCACAAGCAAGCGCTCCTGCTGCTTCTGCACCTGCTTCTGCTGACAAAGCATATAGCGAAAAACATGCTTCGCCCGTGGCTGCCAAAATCCTGGCGGAGAAAGGAATCGACCCGAAAGACGTGAACGGTTCGGGTTCAGGAGGCAAAATCATGAAAGACGATGCATTGAAAGCTGAGAAAGCGGCACCGGCAGCAGCTCCTGCTGCGGCTAAGCCTGCTGCTCCGGCTCCTGCGGCCGCACCTGCTGTGTCTGGCGCGCGCGCTTCACGTCGCGAGAAAATGTCGTCGTTGCGTAAAACCATCGCACGCCGTTTGGTAGCGGTTAAAAATGAAACGGCTATGCTGACCACTTTCAATGAAGTGGATATGAAGCCGGTGATGGATCTGCGCTCTAAGTTCAAGGATAAATTCAAAGAGAAACACGAAGTAGGTCTCGGCTTTATGTCGTTCTTCGTGAAAGCGGTAACCGTTGCATTGAAGGACTTCCCGGTTATCAATGCACAAATTGACGGCGAGGAGTTGGTTTACAACGATTTTGCTGATATCTCGGTGGCTGTTTCAACGCCTCGCGGATTGGTAGTACCGGTTATCCGCAATGCTGAAACACTTTCGTTTGCGGCTATTGAGAAGGAAATCGTTCGTTTGGCGGTTCGTGCACGTGACGGTAAACTGGGCCTTGATGAAATGTCGGGCGGTACCTTCACCATCACTAACGGGGGGACGTTCGGATCGATGCTTTCGACGCCGATCATCAATGCGCCACAGTCTGCGATTCTCGGTATGCACAATATCGTTGAGCGCCCGGTGGTGGTAGATGGTCAGATCGTCGTTCGCCCGATCATGTATGTAGCGTTGTCGTACGATCACCGCACGATAGACGGTAAGGATTCGGTGAGCTTCCTGGTTCGTGTGAAGCAGTTGCTCGAAGATCCGATGCGTCTGTTACTGGATATGTAATATTATCATTTCGGAAAAATAGATAACAGAGCAGGCCCGGATTTCCGGGCTTGTTCTGTTATAGGCTATTGCAGTTTTGAATTCTGCTTGTGACGGTCCTTATCGCGGTCTGTTTTCTTGGCCAGGTTCTTTTCAAATGCCTCGGTAAGATTAATACCCGTCTGGTTGGCAAGGCACATAAGCACCCAGAGCACATCGGCCATTTCGTCGCCGAGATCTTTTCCCAAGTCCGATTTCTTGAACGATTGATCCCCGTACGTACGCGCCATAATGCGGGCGAGCTCGCCTACTTCCTCGGTCAGGATTGCCATGTTGGTCAGTTCTGAAAAATACCTTACCCCGTAGGTTTTGATCCATTGATCGACTTGTTCCTGTGCTTCCTGGATGGTCATGTTTAATTTTGAATGAGTGAATGAGCAAATAGAGCCTTTGGGAGGCTGGTTTCAGATTCTGTTTTTTGAATCGATTACGATTGTTACGGGGCCGTCGTTGAGCAAGGATACCTTCATATCTGCGCCAAATTCGCCCGTCTGAATGGGCTTCCCCAATTCCGTACCCAGGAATTCAATCATTTTTTCATACATCGGGATCGCGATATTGGGCTTTGCTGCTTCAATGAACGATGGCCGGTTGCCTTTCTTCGTGCTGGCGTGCAGGGTAAACTGGCTGATCAGCAGAATATCTCCATTTACTGTTTTTAAATCCAGGTTCATTTTGCCCTCCTCATCATTGAATACCCGCAGTCCGACGATCTTCTTCCCCAGCCATTCGATATCTTCTGGCAGATCGGCATGGGTGATGCCGAGGAGCACCATAAAACCCGTTTTGATTTCGCCTTTTACTTCTCCTTCAATGGTCACGGAAGCATTGCTTACGCGCTGGATTACTGCAATCATATGTTAATGTATGTTTCTTCGAAATGGGGGTAAAAGTACGGGAGAATCTCGGAAAATGGATTGGAACGCGTGGTAAATACCGATGGTTCAATGGATATGGCCGGTGGTGTTTTCGGTTGGGTAAATCAAGACGAAAAGGACTTCGCATATTAGAGTATACATATAACTGCACACATTTCTATCTAAATGGCTCAATCGCACTATTCGTTCAACTCAACCGACAATGAGTTTCTTTTTTCTTTTATAAGCGAGGGGCCAAACGGAAATATTGAAAAACGGGTGCAGTTTTCTCCGATGGATGGTGTTACATTTAACCTCGGTTTCGGCGACTGGATCGAGGAAAACGGTGAAATAGATGATATGGCCGTACCCAACAATGGGGATATCGAACTGGTTTTAGGAACCGTTATACAGGTTTTACGCTTTTTTCTATCGGAGCATGCCGGTGCTAGAGTTTTTTTGACCGGAAGTACTCCGGCCAGAACCCGTCTGTACCGACTCATTATTAACACGAATTTTGATGTAATCAAAGCTGAGTTCGACATTGCCGGATTCAGGAACGGAAAATGGAGTAGGTTTGAAAAAAATGTCGACTATGAATCTTTCATGGTATCCAAATTGTTTTAATTTTAATTAAATGCTGAAAATTTATGGAAAAATCGGTTCAACCCATCGTTCGTCCCAGGTATAACCCTGACCTTGACAAATGGAAAAATGTCGATCTTTTTCCCGTAAAAACAGCCAAAGCAAGAGAGATTCTGGAAAAATACCCCGTGCCTGAGCACCTTTTAAACCGCTCATCCAAATAAGCCGTTATAGCGCCCGCTTCCCATTTCATGACATCCGAACGCATTTCTGTTTTTGACATTTTTAAGATAGGCATCGGCCCATCGAGTTCCCATACATTAGGCCCCTGGCGCGCTGCGCAGCAGTTTTTGGGCGCAGTGAAAGAGAAAGGCTTGTTGAATAGCGTCGAAAAAGTGACGGTACACCTCTACGGTTCCCTGGCTAAAACAGGCAAGGGGCATGGTACCGATATCGCAGTTATTCTCGGGCTGAGCGGTTACGATCCTGTTACGATCGAAACGAGTTCGATTGATCGCATTCTTGCAGGCATTGCCGCTAGCGAAACGATCCGTCTGCATGGAGAAATGCAGATTCATTTCAACCCTAAAACGGATGTGGTGTTTCATAAAACGGAATCGCTTCCGTTTCATCCGAACGGGGTATCCTT
Source organism: Dyadobacter jiangsuensis (assembly GCF_003014695.1). GTDB lineage: Bacteria > Bacteroidota > Bacteroidia > Cytophagales > Spirosomataceae > Dyadobacter > Dyadobacter jiangsuensis. The sequence continues at coordinate 123,163 of NZ_PYAS01000013.1, forward strand.
CACGGCCGTTTGTGCAGATGGACAAGTATTCGAAGAAACCTATTATTCGATTGGCGGTGGCTTTGTGATCCAGGAAGGCAGGGAGGCAGCAGGCGGTTCGGTATTGTCGGAAATCCCTTATCCCGTCGACCATGCATCGGATTTGCTGAATTGGCATCGTGCTACCGGTAAGACTATCTGGGAATTGGTCCTGGATAATGAACGCATTTGGCGGGATGATGAAACGATCCGGAAGGACCTGCTAAATATCTGGCGCGTCATGCAGGACAGTATTTTCCTGGGTTGCCAGCACAGGGGCGTGCTACCGGGTGGGCTGAATGTTCAGCGAAGAGCTGCCGAACTGAACCAGAAATTATTAAAAGGCCATGCCTGCACCGGCTGCGACGAATGGATCGACCTGATCCGCAAGAACGGTTCAGGCTTCAATTACACGCTCGATTGGGTGAGTTGCTTCGCATTGGCCGTGAATGAGCAAAATGCTTCTTACAGCCGTGTAGTTACGGCTCCTACCAATGGCGCAGCAGGCGTAATACCCGCAGTTCTGCAATTTCACGTTACATTCTGTGGTAGTACGGAAGAGGATATTTTCAGGTTTATGCTTACTGCCGGTGAGATTGGGAGTATTTTCAAGAAAGGTGCTACAATTTCAGCGGCGATGGGTGGCTGCCAGGCGGAAATCGGAGTGTCGTCGGCCATGGCAGCAGCCGGGCTGGCACAGGTTTCCGGCGGAACGGTGGAGCAATGCCTGATGGCAGCGGAAATTGCGATGGAGCACCACCTTGGCCTCACGTGTGATCCGGTAGCAGGATTAGTTCAAATCCCTTGTATCGAACGTAATACGATGGGGGCGATCAAGGCGATTACGGCTTCCCAGCTCGCTTTACAAAGCAACCCCGAGAATGCGAAAGTTTCATTGGATAATGTGGTGAAAACGATGTGGCAAACCGCCTTGGACATGAACAACCGGTACAAGGAAACTTCCGAAGGCGGGCTAGCGGTGAATATTCCGATCAGTCTAAGCGAATGCTAGCCTATCGCTGCGTTATAATTTGAGCAGTAAATGCGCAAGGCCGAAGTAAACACCATAGCCGATCAGGTCATTGGCGGTAGTAATAAACGGCCCGGAAGCTACCGCCGGGTTAATGCCTATTTTTTCAAGCAGAATCGGGGTTAGTGTACCCATAAACGAGGCTAGAAACACGACTGACATCAGCGCGGTGGAAACGACTAATGCCAGTTGCAAGTCATTCCCGATCAGCATGTTGAATCCGAATACGATAGCGCTGATAATGAGCCCGTTGATAAATGCAACGGCGAACATCCTGATCAATCGCTGCCCCAGGGTAGTATCGATACCTGTCTTGTCGGCCAAACCTTGAAGAATGATCGAGGAGGTTTGAATCCCTACGTTTCCTCCGGTAGAACCGATAATAGGGATAAAGGCGGCCATAGCAGGAATAATTTTGAGGTCGCCTTCAAAAAAGCTGATGAACTTTGCAGCCAGGATTCCTCCCATCATGCCTACTAGCAGCCAAGGCAAACGGGCCTTGGTTTGTTGCCAGATGCTGTCGTCTTCTTCCACGTCCCCGGTAATACCTGCCATAGCCAGGGTATCGGAACTTGCCTGGTCGGTAATTACGTCCACGATATCATCGATCGTGATGCGGCCGAGGAGTTTTCCCTGGACATTCACCACCGGTAATGCGTCAAGGTCATACCGCCGCATGAGCTCAGCCACTTCTTCGGCAGGGCGGTAGGTTTCCACAAAAATGACGTCTTTGTCGTACAGGCTCTCGATCTTCGTGTTTTTGTGCGCCAACACGATCCTTTTTAGAGAGAGAATACCCAGCAGTTTACCAAAATCATCCACCACATACACCGCGTAGACCTTCTCCACGTCCTCGGCTTGTGTACGAAGCTCTTCGATGCATTGGTTTACCGTCCAGTTTTCATTCGCTTTGACAAGCTCCTTCTGCATCAAACCACCCGCCACATCTTCATCGTAATGCAGCAGGTCGAGGATAAACCGGGCCTGTTCGCGGTCTTCGAGCAATGCGATCACTTCTTCGCGTACGCGGATGGGCTGCTCGTTGAGCAAATCCACGGCGTCATCGGAATCGAACAGGTTGACGAATTTGGATATTTCCTCCGATGTAAAGGCTTTCAGAAAGTCCCGGCGTTCGCCCCGGTCCATATCGGCGAGGATCGCCGCGCCGGTTTCGATATTCAGCTGATTGACCAGGAATTTCGCGCTTTCGGTTTCCAGCTCGGATAGCAGGCTGGTAATGTCCGCAGCAAAGAGGTTCTCCATTTCCGACCGGATGGCCGCAGAGTCCTCTTTTTCAATCAGTTCCTGAATATGGTCTACGTATAGCTGGGTTAATTCGAACGTCATCGTAATGAGCTTTTAGCGATTGGCGAAATGCTTTTAGCTTATTGAATATACTGTCTCAGAGAAGGTTTAGTTCGCTGCTTGCGTGTTTTGGGCAAGTAACGTCAACGTAACGAAGTCTTGAACGCTCAATTGTTCGGCCCGTTTGTTGAGCAGCGGATGGTCCGGTATTTCGCCTACCGGTTTCAGCGCATTACGCAGGGTTTTGCGTCGCTGGTTGAATGCCGTTTTCACCACCCTGAAAAACAGTTTTTCATCACATTCGAGCGCCGCTACCGCATTCCGGCGCAGCCTTATCACGCCCGATTGCACTTTCGGTGGGGGATCGAACGCGCCGGGAGGTACCGACACGAGGTAATCGATATCATAAAATGCCTGCAAGAGCACGCTCAGAATACCGTAATCCTTGTTGCCCGGAGGCGATGCAATGCGCTGGGCCACCTCCTTTTGCAGCATACAGACAATTTCCGGAATACGGTCGCGGATTTCGAGCGCCCGAAAGAATATCTGGGAGGAGATATTGTATGGGAAATTTCCGATGATCGCGAACTTGTCTGAAAAGTAGTCGCCCGGGTTGAATTTCAGAAAATCACCGGCGATAATGCGCGGCGAGAGGTCCGGATAATGCTTTTCAAGATAAGCCACCGATTCGGTATCGATCTCGATAACGTGGGTTGTAAAGCTGTTTTTGGGTAAAAGAAATTGGGTGAGAACGCCCATACCCGGCCCGATTTCGAGGACGCGGTCGTAACCACCGTGGCCGGAGAGTCCGTCGACGATGCGTTGGGCAATATTCAAATCTTTCAGAAAGTGCTGGCCCAGATGCTTTTTGGCGCGCACTTTGGAATCATCCGGTTTTTTATAATTCATTTTCACAAGCCAAAATTACGTCTTAATTCGTAGATTTATCGAATAAAGAATTGGAAGGAAACTTAAAAGTGCGATTGTACCGGGACCCATGGAACTGATTTTATCCCAAACCGACTGGCAGACTATTCATCACACACTGCAGCATTTAAACCTGATCGGAATTACCTTTTCACCTGATTTTACGATTCGCAGTGTAAGCCCGCATGCGCTCATGAAAACCGGCTGGCACGAGTCGGACCTGGTGGGGCATAGTATATTTGACAAGTTGATCCCGAAAGAAGAGGAACACGAGGTGCGACAAATGCTCGAAGAGGGCATCCAGGGGAAACGTAAACTTGAACAGCGGGAGGTACCTTTCCTGGCGCAAAAAGGTACATTACGCACCTTTTCGATCAACTCGGTGCTGATGCATCAGGAAAACGACGAGGTGGAATGCATCACGCTCGTAGGTGATGATATCACCCGCCGCAGGAGAATGGAATCGGCCATTGCAAAGTCCAACTCGCAGTTGCAGGACCTGGTGGACAATACCAGCGATCTGATCCAGCTCGTGGCGATTGACGGTAAATTCATATTTGTAAATAAGGCCTGGCGCGAGGTGCTTGGCTATGGCCTGGATGAAATCGCTTCCATGCGAATGGAGGACATTCTGCACCCGCAGCACAAGGAAGAGGCGCTCGAACAGCTCAAACTGATCGAGCAAGGCGTTGCCAACCCGAGTTTCGAAGCGGTATTTATGAACCGCGACGGCAAAAAGGTATTTGTAGCCGGTAGCGTGAACTGCCGTTTCGACAATGGCAAACCGACGGCATTCCGCTGTATTTTAAATGATTTTACTGAAAAGATAAGGGCTGAGAAAGCGCAGAACCTTTATTACAGCATTGCCAACTGGACGGTCAACACCCAAAATCTGGACGAGTTTTACCACGGGATTCATGACGAGTTGGGCAAGATCATCGACGTCAGGAACTTCTTTATCGCGCTGTACGACCCCAGCAAGAGCTACATTTACTTCCCGTATTATGTAGATCAGTATTTCAAAGGCAATGTGCGGTTTACCAAGCGGAAACTGGGCAATGGCCTTACTGAATATGCGATTGCTTCCAACAAGCCGCTGTTCCTTTCGGACAAGGACATTGAGAAGCTGGCAAAGACGAACAGCTTGTATTTGTACGGTGTCACGCCGAAAGTTCTCCTGTGCGTACCCCTGCGTATAGGCGACCGGGTGACCGGGATTATCGGGGTGAAATCTTACGACGATCCTAATATGTTCGACGCCCGCGACCTCGAATTGCTGGAATTTATTTCGGGGCAGGTGGCAATGGCGATCGCGCGAAAGCAAAGTGAAGAGGAGCTGAGCAAATATCTGGCACGTTTGAATGCGATTTTCGATAGCAGCTCGCATTTGATATGGTCGGTAAACAAATCGCTGCAACTCACTTCATTTAACAGGAACTACGCGGATCTGATCCATAATCAACTCGGTGTGCGGCCTTCGCTCCAATCCAGCGCCGAGAAATTCGGATGGCGGATGGTCGGCAACAGCAACCGGCGGACGCTCGAAACCAAGTACCGACAGGCATTGCGCGGTGAGCCGCAGTATTTTGAATTTAAAATCGACCGTAAGGATGCGGGCGAAATGTGGCTGGAATTTTACCTGAACCCGATCCATTATGCCGATGGCGTGATTGAGGAGGTGTCTGGTATCGCCCGCGACATTACGCGGCGTAAGGAAGCCGAGCTGTCGCTAAGGCATAGCGAGGAGCTTTTCAGAGGCATTTTTGAAAACTTGCAGGACATTTACTGCCGTATCAACCGCATGGGCGAGATCACGATGATCAGCCAGTCGGTGCTGAAACGGTTGGGATATTTGCCCGAAGAAGTGATCGGGCACAAGGTTACCGAGTTTTTTGCAGATAAAAAGCGTATCCACTCTGCATTGATACGGCTTCGGAAGACAAAGAGCCTGCGGAACTTCGAGATTACCATGTACCGCAAAGATGGTACCGAGCGTCAGTTTATGATTAACATGCTGATGTTTACCAATGACAAAGGCAAACCGACCGAAGTGGCCGTACTCGCCCGGGACATTACCGAGCTGAAACGCAACGAGCTCGAACTGCTGAAAGCCAAGGAGCACGCCGAGCGCTCGTTGAAGGTAAAGGAAGGGTTCCTGGCCAACATGAGCCATGAGATCCGCACGCCGATGAACGGGGTGATCGGGATGATTGACCTGTTGGGTGAGACGCCGCTGAATACCGAGCAAAAGGATTATGTGTTGACGATCAAACGGTCCTCGGAAACGCTGCTGAATATCCTGAACGATATTCTCGACCTTTCGAAAATCGAGGCGGGGAAAATGGAGCTGCACGAGGCGCCGATCGCAGTGGAGGAATTGCTGCTCAAACTGGTTTCACTTTTCGGGCAAACCGCCAAAAGCAAGGGCAATACGCTCACATACCACATCGGGCCCGATATTCCGAAATTCATTATTGCAGATCAGACCAGGTTATTGCAGATTATGTCCAATCTGACCTCCAATGCATTGAAATTCACCGAGAATGGGTCTGTGAAGGTGTTTCTTACATTGGAGAAAAAAGAAGGGTTATTCCATAAGATCAAGGTAGAAGTGCAGGATTCGGGGATCGGTATCAGTGCTACCGACAAGCAGATTTTGTTTACCTCATTTACCCAGCTTGACAATTCATCGCGGAAATCGTTTGGCGGTACAGGGCTCGGCCTGGCTATTTCAAAACAGCTTTGCGCCTTAATGAATGGAGAAATCGGCGTTGAGTCCACGCTAGGGGAGGGTAGCACGTTCTGGTTCACCTTTGAAACGAAGGAAACGTCGATCGCGCAGGTGAGCACGATTATCCAGCAGGAAGAGACGCCGATTGAAGATGTATTCACTGATTACCACCCGCTGATCCTGCTTGTCGACGACAATGCGGTGAACCGGAAAGTGGCAAATGAAATCCTAAAAAAATCCGGCTGCGAAACCGATTTGGCAGAAAGTGGGTTCAAAGCGATCGAAATGGTGGAGAAGAGATACCATTCCGATGAAAAGGGTTACGATATCATTTTTATGGATATTCAAATGCCGGATATGGACGGCGTGGAAACGACTCAGGAGCTGAAAAAGCGATTCTCCAAAGGCCTGCCGCCTATTGTGGCCATGACGGCCTACTCGATGAAGGAAGACCGCGACCGGTTTATGAGCCAGGGAATGGATGATTACATTGCCAAACCCATCCGCGCACAGACCCTCGTGCAGAAGGTGAAAGAGCTGATGGGCAATATGGAAAATCGAAAACTCGAACAAAAGCAGAAGGAAATCGCACAAGAGGCGATGGTACCGGTGCTCGACAAGGAAATCATCGATCAGCTAGCCGGAATAGGCGGTGCTGAGCTGGTGTGGTCGGTGTTCGAGGATTTTGTGGGCGAATCCGATGAATTGGTCGCCGGTGCATTGGAAGCCTATAAAAATGGAGATATTAAAACCGTGAAAAGTAATCTGCACACATTGAAAGGGAGTGGTGGCACTGTGGGCGTTTCACAAGTGGCCGAAATTGCGCGGGATGCCGAATGGCGGCTCAAATCGGACGACACGAGTACACTCGCGGAGGCGTTACCTGCACTGGAAAAGGCTTATGAAAGATTCCTGGCGAGCTATAAGGGGCTACTGGGAGAGTGGTTGAAGTAATTTGACTGCCGCCGACCGACCGCCGATTCGTCGGTGAAAATAGCCTGTTGGTCTGCTAAATTATCCGATACTGTCGATTGTAAAGGTTTATTGCCGGAACGCATTAAACTTTGTTATCCAAGGGAGCTCTAACCAGCAATAAACCTTTACAAGTCATGAACAGATTTACATTCATCGTCCTTCTGCTTGCCGGCTTCGCCGCCCCGGCCTTTGCACAAAATGCACAGATTACCGGCGCGGTCATCGATAGCGTGAGCCGTGAAGCGGTAGTGGGAGCCTATGTGGCTGTGAGCCGCAACACCCCCGATGCAAAACCGGAATATGTAACGACGGATGTAAACGGTAAATTCACCTTTACAGGCCTGTCCAAACAGGTTTCTTACCTGGTCAAGGTTTCCTATTTAAGTTATAAAGACTTCACCCGGACAGTTACGGTTACCAAGGATATCGAAAATCTTGGAACCATTACCCTCACAGAAGCCGTCGCAAACCTGAAAGAGGTGAAAGTGGTAGGTCAGGTGACCGCCATGGAACAGAAGGGAGATACCACGCAATTCAATGCAGCTGCATTCAAAACCAATCCCGATGCTACGACCGAAGACCTGATCCAGAAAATGCCGGGTATTACCGTCACAAATGGAACGGTAACGGCTCATGGAGAGACTGTCAATAAAGTGCTGGTGGATGGCAAGCCATTCTTCGGCGATGATGCTGCATTAACCCTCAAAAATCTTCCTGCGGAAGTTGTCGATAAAATAGAGGTGTTCGATAAGCTGAGCGATCAGGCGCAATTCACTGGTTTTGATGATGGTAATGCGCAGAAAACGATCAATATCGTCACCAAGGCCGACAAGCGGATGGGTCAGTTTGGAAAAGTTTTTGCCGGTTACGGCCTCGATGACCGCTATCAGGCGGGAGGAAATGTGAGCTTTTTCAAAGGCAACCAGCGGATATCGGTCATCGGATTGAGCAACAATATCAACAACCAGAACTTTTCCAGCCAGGACTTGCTGGGCGTTTCAGGCGGTGGGGGAGGCGGTAACCGTGGTGGTGGTGGCTCTGCCGGTAACTTCCTGGTGGGGAACCAGAGCGGGATCACCGGTACCAATTCTTTCGGTTTGAACTATTCCAATAAAATAGGGAAGAAGCTCGACGTGAGCGGCAGCTATTTCTTTAACAGAACAAGCAACAGCAACGTGCAGAGCACCTCGCAAGAGTATTTCCTACAAGGTGCCACCAGCAACCAGTTCTACAAAGAAAACAGCCGGACCAATACAACCAACTCCAATCACCGCCTGAACTTCCGGATTGAATACAATATCGATCCTAAAAACTCGCTCATTATTACGCCGCGACTGAGCTTCCAGGATAACCATTCAGGAAGTGTGAAGGCCGGGCTTACCACATTGGCTTCTGACGGGAGCAATGTAAACAGTTCCGATAATAGCCAGGGCAATGTCAACAAAGGGTATAACTTCTCGAACGACATTCTGTTCCGTCATGCTTTCGCGAAAAAGGGCCGCACGGTCTCATTCAACTTCAATACCCAGGTGAATGACAAGAACGGCCGCCGCGACTTGTATTCGAGAAATACTTACTTCGATAACCTTGCCCTGGGAGACACTGCTATGCGGGGCGATACGATCGATCAGCGGAGTTTCACGCACTCGGATGGAATTACATTAGGCGGAAACCTGGTGTATACCGAGCCGATCAGTACCACCGGCCAGTTGCAGTTTAACTATGGTTTGACGATTCAGAATAGCAATTCGAACAAGGATACCTATAATATGAGCTATGACGACGGCACGTATTCGGATCTGGATTCGCTTTTGACCAACAATTTTGATAACCGCTACATTACCAACCGCGCAGGTTTGGGATACCGCTACCGGAAAAACAGCTGGTCGGCCAACGTGGGGCTCGATTTTCAGAACACAGGTCTGTACAGCCAGCAATTGGCGCCGATTAACAACAAGGTTGATCAGTCGTTTACCAATATTCTCCCGAACTTGATGGTAAACTACCGTTCAAAAGAGGGTGCGCAATTCCGGGCATTCTTCCGAAGCTCGACCAACCAGCCGTCGATTTCACAGTTGCAAAACGTGGTCGATAACAGCAACCCGCTGTCGCTCACAGCCGGTAATCCCGATCTGAAACAGGAGTACCGCAATATGGTGAACGTCCGTTACTCGCTGGCAGGTGCGAAGAGACCTTACAGCCTGAATGCGATGATTTTCGTCACGCAGACCAACAACGCGATTGTTAATTCGACTTACATCGCGCAGAAACCCGAGACATTGCCCAATGGCTTGTTTCTGGAAAGAGGTGCCAAGTTCACCGCACCGATCAACGTCGACGGTAGCTGGAATGCCCGCTCTTTTTTCGCCTATGGAAAGCCGATTGCGCCTTTGAAACTGAACCTGAACCTGACTACCGGATTCAATTATGTGCGGTCGCCGGGTATGATCAACAATGTGCCCAACTATTCAAATACCTACGCGATATCGCAGGGTCTGGTGGTGAGCAGCAATATCAGCGACAAGCTTGATTTTACTGTTTCTTATTCGGGTAATTACAATGTGGTGCGGAACAGTATTCAGCCCAATCTGAATAACAACTATTACACCCAAGGCATTACCGGCCGGGTGAACTGGATCTTTGGAAAAGGATTTGTATTCCAAAGCGATATCAACAACCAGTCGTACCGGGGGCTGGGCGCGGGCTATAATCAGAATTTTACGCTCTGGAATGCAAGCGTCGGCAAGAAATTCCTTAAAAACAATGCGGGGGAGCTGAAACTGACCGTTTTCGATATTCTGAAACAGAACAACAGCATTACCCGTAACGTGACCGAAACTTATGTGCAGGACGTCACTAACCGGGTGCTCACACAATACGCTATGCTCACATTCACTTACACTTTGAGAAACTTCGGGAAGATGCCTTCCAACAACAACGATGGTAATTTCAGAAGACGTGACTTCGACGGCGGAATGGGCTACCCTGGGGGCGGCCGCGGACCCGGCGGAGGTGGTGGCGGAGGCCGGGGTTTCAACGACTAGGCATTAAACCCTTCAATTCAGTGCAAAGAAAATCCCGGGGCGGTTGGCTCCGGGATTCTTTGCTTTTTGGGATTACTTAAATGCTATTTTTTGTCCGGGAAAGGGATGATCAGCTTTTCGCCCCTTTCGGAGAAGTCGCGGGTTTTGCCGTTGGCTTTCATCAGCGCTTCTTTGCTAATACCATATTTGCTGGCCACCACACGAAGTACGTCGCCGGGCCCCACGGTATGAACCGCTTTTACTTGTATTTTCAGCTTGGTAACGCCAGCTTTTACATCAGAAACAGAAGAGTTGAGGCCTTGCAAGGTTTCCGTTTTGAGGTTGTACCGCGAAGCAATGCTCGAAAATGTCTCTCCGCTTTGAACAGTATGTGTGATCTGCTCTCCACCAATCGATGAGGCCGAAATGGAAGGTTTCTGTTCTTTTTTCGGTTCTTCGGTCTTTTCTTTTACAGGCTCAGGCTTCTTTTCTTCGGCCGGTTCCTCAGTAGGCGCAGGTTCATCGCTCACGGGTTCGGCAGCACTTTCTTCGAGTGTCGAATCGACGACTACCGATGTGAGTTCTTCGGAGCTGGAAGAGCTGTCGGAAATATATTCGTAGCCGACATAGAGCATTGCGAGTACCAGCAACACCAACACGAGCAATGTGACAATGGGCAGATTCGACTTTTCAGTGGGACGGATATTTCTTTTTTTCGGGAATTCGTCTTCCATAACCTGGCCGGATTCTATTTTTTAGTGGAGTTAATTTTCTACGAAAATAATAAAGGTAACCTAGTTTCCAAGTTGATTTTTCAATTCCTCGTTCATCACTGCAACTTTGTCTTTCAGGCTCTCTTTGAATGCGTCAAGCCTTTTTGCTACCTCCGCGTCACTCGCTCCGATAATCTGCGCGGCGAGGATTCCGGCATTTCTCGCGCCGTCCAACGCCACCGTCGCAACAGGAACACCGGCAGGCATTTGCAGAATCGAAAGCACCGAATCCCAGCCGTCAATCGAATTGCTTGACAAAACCGGCACTCCGATCACCGGAAGGGATGTCAGTGATGCCACCATCCCGGGTAAATGAGCGGCTCCGCCCGCGCCCGCTATGATCACCTGCAAGCCGCGGCTGCGTGCCGATGCTGCGTATTCGAGCATGCGCTCAGGCGTGCGGTGCGCCGATACGATCTCCATTTCATATGAGATGCCCAGTTCCGTCAATGCGTCTGCGGCGAGCTGCATTACCTTTCTGTCAGAAAGGCTGCCCATGATAATCCCTACCATTGGTATGTTCTACTTCGTTTTGTGACTGATTACTTTAATATTATCCCTGACAAAATCCGCTTTTGCTTTGAGCGAGGCTATATCCGCGTCCATAATCGTGATATGGCCCATTTTGCGGAATGGCTTGGTGATCGCTTTCCAGTAAAGGAACGGAAACACTTCCGGCGTTGCAAGTAACTTTTCCATTCCCTGATAAACAGCCGGGCCTTCATAACCATCCTCTCCCAGCAGGTTCACCATTGCCGACGGCCCGTAGGCATGCGTACTGCCCAGCGGCAGGTTCAGGATCGCCCGCCAGTGTTGCTCATATTGAGAGGTCGCGTTTGCGCGGATCGTATGGTGGCCGCTGTTATGAGGGCGTGGCGCTACTTCGTTGATCAGCACTTCCCCGTCAGGTGTCAGGAAAAGCTCTACCGCCAGCAATCCCACGATCTGAAATGCTTCGGCCGTTTTGCGGGCAATTTCCTGCGCTTTGGCATTCACATCATCGCTGATCTCCGCCGGTGCAAAAAGGTATTCAACGAGGTTATGTTCAGGATGAAAGACCATTTCCACGGTAGGGAATGTTTCTACTTCCCCATTTGCATTGCGGGCAACAATTACTGCCAGTTCTTTTTCAAATGGGACCGCTTTTTCCAACAGGCCGGGCTTGTCGAACGCCTTGTCGAGGTCATTCGCCGATGTCAGCCGTTGCACCCCGCGTCCATCGTAACCGTCTTTTCCGAGCTTGTGAAATGCGGGGAGAAATGAGAGGTAGTTGGCAACATCCTCGCGGTTTTCCGTTAGTATAAATTCCGCGGTTGGAAGCTGTTTTTCAGCGTAAAATTGCTTCTGAATGCGTTTGTCCTGTATCTGACGGATCACAGAAGGCTGGGGGTAAACCTTTTTTCCTTCTTTTTCCAAGGCTTCGAGCGCCTCTACATTTACCTTTTCGATTTCAATGGTAATGACGTCGAGCTCTTTACCAAAGTGATATACGGTGTCAAAATCTTGCAGCGACCCCTGCGTAAAGTGGGGCGCTATTTTCCGGCACGGTGCTTCTGCGTCCGGGTCGAGTACGTGAATATCGAGGTTCCAGTCCACAGCAGCTTGAAGGAGCATCAGCCCCAGCTGCCCGCCACCAAGAATTCCTATTCGGGATGAAAGCATTTATGAAATGATATTTTCCCGCAAAATTGGTTTAAAAACGGGTCAGAAAAAAGGAATGTTCGGCAAATGTCAGTCAGGAATGGTCAGAATGTCAGGTGTTGTTATTTTGAAAATGCAATTGTTATAGCGCATTTGACACTTTCAGCCCCGGAATCATCCTGAAATCTTTCATGTTTGCCGTCCGCAATTCGAGATTGTAAACCAATCGGTAGCCGCTATCAGCGCGTCGGACGCAGTCACCGAGTGAGACAATGCGAATGAATGACCTATCTGCGTGGCCGCCTGAGCAGTGGCTTCGTTCAGATCGAAATGATTGAAGCCGTTGAGCAAACGCCTGATCTTTGCAAGTTCCGCTTTGTTAAGGCAACCGTTGTAAAGTTCAAGCACGATAACCGTGTTGACTGCAAGATCAAGCTTTTCTGCACAATCAATAAACTCAATAGCCGCTTGTTTCCCCCTGAGATAATCGATGAGGATATTCGTATCCAGCAGGAGCATATTAACATCTGAAATCCCGACGTATTCTCCTTACATATTCGGCGGAATCCGAGACATACGAGAAAGGCTTCACGCTAGGATCATTGGCCATGGCCTCCTCTTCGGGCGTGAGCTCCTCACAAATTACTCGTGCGTGCGCTGAGGGATCAAGGCGCATGTAGGGAACAATGGGTTCATTGAGCTGGGCAGCACTTGTCTCTTCAAGATCAGTGTAGGGCGACTCCACGATATCACCGTGCTTTCCGGCTGATTTGTTTAGGTAAGGTGTTTTCATAGTGACGTGCTCTTTGATTTTTACAAATTTACGCATCGCTTCGCGGATGAAGAAGCCGCTAAATCGTCACACGATAATTACTATTTCATAAACCGAATCAATCCGATTTCAGCCAACAAAAAGAACAGCGCCGCGTAAAGGAAGAATTTCCAAAGATTAGTTCCCATATTTTGCTGCTGGAATGCGGTAGAGAAGGCGTCGTCGTCAATGCGGTCGAAGACCTGGATGTTCTTTTTGCCGGAAAATGCGGCTCGCAGCTCCTCTGGGGAATAGTATTGTAGTCTGGATTCGGCGTGATTGTGATTAAGGGCGATAATCTGCTCGGTTTTATTGTCAAGGACGAGCTCGAAATAGCCGGCGGTGAGCCCGTCGGCGGTCTGGTCACCCTGGGGGATTTCTAGCAAGAGCTGATTGCCGGCCATACGCTGCACGGGGATAATCTCGGTTTTGTTACGCCTGAGCTTGTAAACGGAATTGGGCTTGGGCTTACCGACAGTCAAACTGATCGGGTTTTCATCAAACGTGAACGAGGTACGCTGCTGCCGAACGCTCGAAGCGGCAATTTTATACATCACCGGCACAAATATGGCGTGCTGGGCCACATTCCCGTTCTCCTGACTTAGAGGTGCCGCGAACAGGTAAGTTTTGCCCGTACCTGCCAATACCTGGTTAAGGTAAGTCTGTCCGTTCCGCAGCGTAAGCAACTGCTGCCCGGCGCTTGCCCAGCTCCATACGGGTAACACATTAGGCAGGTTAAGATTCATTTCCTGACGCATCGATTCCTCGAAAACATCGCTGAAAAACGGATTGTTGCGGTCGGGCACGGCGAGCGCCAGCGAAGCCTGGGCTTTTTCCGAAGTGATGCCGTTAATGCCCAATGCACTTAAAAAACGTCCATAGCTGTCCGCAGCAGGCGCAGCGGGAGGTATGATCGCCAGGCTGCCGCCTTGGCGTACAAAATCCTGCAAATCCTGCGGCAGCGTGCCTGATAGCTGCGTTACACCTTCCAGCACCACGAGATCGGAGCTTCTGATCAGGCCCGGATCCACATTCTGCGCGCTGTAACTCTGGAGAGTGAAAAGGCTATCGTTCGCATAAACATTCTCGATGTAGTTTCCTTCCGGTTTTTGCCCATACACGTGCAGCACGCGGATGAGGGGTGACGCATTGAGCACAAAATAGTAATCGTTATCAAAAGTCACCGGGAAGTCGTCGAACGTAATCTGCCCTTTTTTATACCCTTTCCCTTTCAGATTGAAGTTGAACTTCGCCGTCGCACTGCCATTGGCCGGTACGTTGACAGACGCCGTCGAGGCCTGGGTATTGTCGAGGCTAAGTCTGAGCACGACGTTTCGAGCCTCGCGGTTGCCCGAGTTGCTCACTTTTACAAATAGTATATTGTTTTGAAGTTCGCGGATAAACGGTGTATTAAGCCAGGCTGAATCTACGAATAAGTTCTTTTCAGCCTCAGCCTGTACCGGTACCAGGAAAATCTGGTTCGTCGAATCGGTTTGGATAGCCGAGAGGTCGCCGACGGTACTTTTCTGGAAATCCGAAAACCAGAAAAGCTGATTTTTACCCGACTGCGAATGGCGGGCCATGAGGTTTTCCTGGCGTTTATACACCTGTTCGAGTGTGCGCGGAGTGCCCGAAAGCCCGATGGTAGTCAGGCGGTCGCGCAGTTTTTCAGCGGGGTAGAGGCCTTGTTCCTGGGCGGAAAAGTCGTTGGTTACCAGTTGCAGCGAGGTCGCGTTTTTGAACAATCCCAGCAGATCCCCCAACCGGCCGGTAGCAATGTCGAGGTAGCGCTTATTGTTCAACTCACTTTCCATGCTTAGGGAATTGTCCAGGTAGAGGCTGGTAATACCCCGCCTGTCTACGGCTACATTGCTTTCCGCCGGGATGAACGGCTGGGAGAACGCGAATGCAAGGCAGGCAATAGCGAGTATCCGCGCCGCCATGACGAGCCAATGCTTGATCTGGCGGATCGATTTCGTCTGCGTTTCAACCGCTTTGAGAAATGCGACATTTGTGAAGTACACCCTTTTTGTCCTCCTGAAATTGAAAATGTGAACGGCAATCGGAACCGATATCGCCAGCAAACCCCACAGGAAGGACGGAAAAAGGAAACTCATGTAGCTTAGGATAGTCTTGTATCAGTGATCAGTTGCCGAATATGGCTTCAAAACGGCAGTTTTCAAATGTTCAACGCAGTTAGTAAAGACAAATTACACCAAATTCTCATAACAGTTTTTTATTTGAGGACCTTTCTCATATCTCGGGCGCTTTTTTCTAACTTTGCACTTCATTTTGCCGTGGCCGCGTTTTGAATGGCGGCTGCAAAGAGAGAAGATCGTTAATTTAAACAGAGTTATGGCCAAAGTTTCGGTAAACAAACACCAGCCCGTCTATCAAATGCCTACGAACCCGGCTGCGGTTCGTACCAAGAAGTACGCCTTACCTACCCAAAAATACATTTCGTTGGCCATGCGTTATTTTTTCAAGACGCAGCTCAAATGGGTACTCGTACCCGTGGCCCTGATCCTGATCAATGCGGTGATCAGCCTCACAGGCATTTATCCCAATTTGTGGATTTACATCACCGTTGTGGTGGCTTCTATTCTTTACGTGCTGTTCTGGCTGATCCAGTTCACGGGCATTACGCAGCTCGCGCAATACAAGCCGATGTTTGAAAAGTTCTCTTACGAGATCGACAACCGCCAGATTCTCATGAAGCTGAACCAGAAGGAAGGAAGTGTGATGAAATGGGAGCAGATCCTGGAAGGGTATAAAGATAAGGACGCCTACGTGCTGGTTATTTCAAAAGGGCAATTCCTGCATTTGCCGTTCAATATTTTTACTTCCGAGCACGATATCAAGGTTTTTGAACGCCTTTTAAAGCAGAAAGAAATATTGAAAGCCTGATCGACGGCATTCATGAAAAACGCCCGGCTGGAAAGTCGGGCGTTTTTTGTTGGAGCTATTTGATACTCGCTTCGTGCTGATGCTTGGTGAAATTCTTTTCCCCGGCTGTAACCGCAACCGCCAGGTGGTTGTTCAGCGGCGGAATCGGGCAGTTATAGCCGGTACTGTATGCACAATAAGGGTTGTATGCTTTGTTGAAGTCGAGCACGCAGGTTCCGTTTTTCAGATCCGTCGTTTTCAGGTCGAGGTAGCGGCCGCCGCCGTAGGTGTCGGTGCCGTTAGTCTTATCTTTGAAAGGGACAAAAAGATAATCCTTGTATTTAGCAAGTTGTTGCAGGCTGAGGCTGCGGTACACTGTCAATTTTTGTCTGCGGCCATTTACCTTGAATTTCAACACCCCGTACTTCACGTAGGTCTTGTTCATTCCGCTGTAAGTAGGCATTTCGAAGGACTTGCCTTTCGCCTTTTCGAAATGGGCCACCACGCGATACGTGGAATCGGGCTCATAGAATTGTAAATAGGACAAATCCGCTGCTTTGAGCGGCGAGTTCTCCGAGTGCAGGAACTCCTCCTTGTAATGATTTCTGTACTGATTAGTCTCTTCGGTAAAAGTTTGTGCTTGTGATCCAAACGCCGCGACCAGAACTGTAAACAGTGTGCTTAAAACAACTTTCATACGTTAGGGAAAAAAGAAATCCGGTAATTTTTACCGGATTTTATAAAAATTATTCCAGAAACCCAAAAACGGGGGAACTTTTTCGATTATTGGGCCGAAATTTTCTTCACTTTCGATTCGTCGATATTATAGGCTTTCACAACCGCTTCATAGTCGTTCAGATCCACTTCCGCATTGGCGCGTCCTTTGAGGAAATCCGAGGGGATTACCACCACGCGGAACTCGAACCCGCGGGTCCAGTCGGTTGCGAGTTGGGATCTCTGGACATTTGAGTCCAGGAAAATCTCCATATCCTTATCGGTGCGGTTGAAACTATAAGTTACGATGAGACCGTTGTTGCCGAAAGCCGTTTGAGGTAGCGGCTGGTATGATTTAAGGCCGCCCTGGGTACCCCAGTTTACATACACCAGCACGGCGTCGGAGGGCAGGACTTCAATGTTTTCCTGTGCGAAATTGAGGATGAAGCCCCAATTATTGGCAGAAGTGAAGTCTACCTTAGTGATGTCGAAGGTTATTCCCAGCACATCGCCTCCTTGTGGTCCGGGATCGCCTTTCGGCCCGCGGCAGCTCTGGAACAATGCGAGGACAGCAAGTAATAGTAGGGGCAAGAGTTTTCTGTTCATGACTTGTGAGTTGAGAAAAATGAGAAATCTGTTAAAAATTTGTGATTAGATGATGATGCAATTATAAAGTTTAAATCTCGATCGGGCATTAACCTTTGTTAACTAAAAAACGCCATACCACGCATCACAGGGAGGCACATACTGGAACAGAGGACGGTAAGTAATTATTGTGTTTTTAATGCAGGGATTGTTTGCGTAGATATCGTTTGCATGCTACTTTTCCCGGAAACAACGATTTTGGATCAACATTAAAAGGAACAACGATGATTAACCGTAAAGCAACAGCCATTTGGAAAGGTACCGGCAAAGAAGGTACAGGTACGATCAGCACGCAGAGCACAGTTCTGGAAAATACCCAGTACTCTTTCAACACCCGTTTCGCAGACGGTAAGGGAACCAACCCGGAAGAGCTGGTTGCAGCCGCACACGCCGGATGTTTTGCCATGAAGCTGAGCTTCGAACTAAACGCCGCCGGTTTCACTGCCGACGAGCTGAACGCTACCGCCACAGTTTCACTGGATCCTGCAAAAGGCCAGGTTGTGAAGAGCGCAATCGACCTGAAAGCGCAGGTTCCAGGCATCAGCGCGGAGCAATTCGCGCAGGTAGCCGACAAGGCGAAAAAGGAATGTCCTATCTCTCAGCTGCTCAATGCAGAAATCACATTGAACGCAGAGCTGGTATAAGTCAATGGACCGGTTCGCCACGTCACCACGGCCTGGCGAGCCGGTTTTTAGTCAATAAAAAGATCGCTTGCGATGCGGTCGGCGAAAAGTTTGCCAGCCTCGGTAAGTAGCAATATACCCGAATCCTCCTTGATCCATCCTTTCCGGGTTATTCTTTCCAATTCCTCGCCAGCCTGTAAGGCGAATGCCCCGGCCGAAAGCATTTCCAGTTTTTGTCGTTCGACGCCCCATTTGGTACGCAGCCCCGTTAACAAATATTCATTGGTTTGGTCGGCGGGCGAAAGCGTCTCTATCGTTGCCGGAATACTGCCTTTCTGAATTGCTTCAAGATATTTGGCATTATTGGAAATGTTATACTCGCGGCTCACGCCATTGTACGAGTGCGCGCTTGGACCCACGCCCAGATAGGGATGCTGTTTCCAGTACGAGCTGTTGTGGTTGCTGTACCGGCTGTTTCGGGCGAAGTTGGAGATTTCGTATTGCTCGTAACCATTTTCACGAAGCGAGCCTACCAGTATTTCAAATTGCTGCGCCGCATACTCTTCTTCGATAGGCTTTATCTTTTTCTTTTTCAGCCAGCTGCCAAATGCAGTTTGCGGCTCGATAGTAAGGCAGTAGGCCGAAATATGCGGGACATTCAGCGTAAATGCTTTGGATAAATCACTCAGCAGAATAGCGTGACTCTCCGCAGGGATCGCATAGATGAGGTCGATGGAAATATTGTCGATACCGGCGTCCTGGGCCAGCTTGACGCATTGTTCTGCTTCTACGGCGGAATGCGCACGGTTCATAAAGCGCAAATGCGGCTCATGAAATGATTGAATGCCTATGCTGAGACGATTAATACCCGATTTGGCAAACATTTGCAAGGTGGCCGCATTCAAATCGTCCGGATTAGCTTCCAGGGTGATTTCAGCGTTTGGCGCCACCCGAAATTGCCGGTGAATGGTGTCAAGCAGGAAACGCAGCTCGGCTTCATCGAGCATCGACGGCGTGCCTCCGCCGAAATAAATGGTTTCCATATCCCCGTCCGGCAAATAGGACTGTCTCAAAACGATTTCCCGCGCAATGGCCTCCACTACGGCACGTTTGTTGGTGGTGTTGGTACTGAAATGGAAATCGCAATAGTGGCAAGCCTGTTTGCAAAAGGGGATATGGATGTATAAATGCATTATTTTGAATTTTTCTGCCACTCCCAGCCGATCTTCACACCAGCCCAGAGGTTGTTTTTCGGCGCGCCATTGTAATAGCGATTACCGAATGCATTGAGGTCGTAGCCAAGGCTGTAAATACCCGCATTGACCTTTTCTGCGGATGCCGACAACTCACTGTAAAAATGCTGCCCCCAGCTTTTCTTCCAGCTCACGCGCGCCATCCATTGGTTGTATGCGGTGTTTTTAACTGTATTGGCATCGTTGAGATAGAACGAATCTCCATGCTGGTATGTCAGGAAAGCTGAAATGCCGTATTTGAGGAGCACATCCAAACCAGTCGACTGTGAGAAACGCGGAATACCGGGAATGAGTTTCCCGCTCAGATCGGAGTCGGCCTGCCGGAATTCTTCGTAGGTGTATTTGGTATAGGTTCCGGTATTCCAGAGTTTCAGCATAACCGGTAGTTTGGGATCGGAAAGAATGTCCCAATTGATATTCCATTCCACGCCGTTCTGTTTGGTTTTTCCTGCATTGACGAAGTATTCGGCTCCCCCTTCGTCGAGCCGGCGCACGATCGCATTGCGCAGTCCGAAATGGTACAGGCTGATTTCTCCTGAAATGACCTTGCCGGCTTTCCGGATGCCCACTTCGGTGTTGTTACCTTTTTCAGCTTCCAGGTCTTTCCGGAAACCACCCGCCGACGGGCGTACTTCCTGCAAGGTAGGAGGGGAGAACCCGCCGCTGTATGACGCCGTTACCGACCAGTTGCCTGCGATCACCTTGTTAGCCGCAAATCGCGGAATGAATATGCCGTCGAATGTCTTTTGATCCTGATTGAATGGGAGTGGGAAATAGCGTTCGTATTTGTATTTCGAAGTATTGTAGCTCAAACCGGCGCTCAGTGTCAGGTCGGTAAGCAAAGTTGCTTCCAGCTGGCTGAAAACCGAGAGGTTGGTAGTGCGGATATCTTCTACGGTCTGCTGCTTGTCGGCAACACCGCCCTTGTTATCATAGTTTCGCTGCGCGGATTTGCCGTATTGCCATTCGAAACCGCTGGTCCAGTTGGTTTTGATGTTACCCCACTCGGATTTGTTCTGCCAGATATTCCGACCGCCGACGCCGTTTTCGTCCCTTTTTTCAAAGTTGGAAATGAATGGGTTCGCAAAATCGGTGAAAGTCAGATACAACGCAGTGGATTGGGTCCATTTATCCGATAGCTGCAATACATAGTTACCGCCCAGCAATGCGAGTCTGGTGTAAATGGCTGCCTTTTGCGCCTCGCTGCCCGGTACCGTCGCTGTCGACTGGCGGGCTAGCTTGGGATCCGTCTGATATTGGGCAAGGTTGATACCGCCGGGAGTTTGGTAATACAAATCCGAATACATTCCCAGCAGCGACAATGTACCTTTTTCACCAATGCTCGAACTCGACGTAAACCGGATCGCATCGCGTACCATGCCGCTGTGGTTACGGTAGCCATCCTGCTCGCTGTGGCCATACTGAACGGAAATATCACCGATCTGCAACGTAGAATTCCGGCTCTGGAAACCATATTTGCCAAAGCTCACGCTTTGCTCCACGCGGTTCTGAAATTCATTGTCCGGGCGGCTTTGCATGAGTACCACACCGCCGGTGCCCGCGCCATAAATGCTGCTGCCTGGTCCTTTGATTACCTCCATGCTTTGAATAGCGCCATAGTCGACCGAGTTCAGCGGAGTATTGCCACTCGCATCGGTGAACGGGATGCCGTTCCAGTAAAACTTCACGTTGCGCACACCAAACGGGGAACGTATCAGGCTTCCGCGGACCGAAAACCGGTAGCTACCCGGAGAGCGTTCTTCCATGCGCACGCCCGGGATCGTATTGACCGCGTTGGCCCAGGTGTAATTGGAAAACCGGCCTAACGTGCGCGGTGTAAGCATTCCTACCGTCGCGGTAGTGGTAAGCGGGTCTTTTTCGGATTCGAATGCGTGCACTGTGACCTCACGCAGCTCGCGCGCTTGCAACGAGTCGGTTTGGGAGAATGCCGGACCCGAATCGTGGAAAATGAGGAAAGCAGCGAGAGCGCCGGTAATAGAGATTTTGAGCATAAAGGTTTAGGAGTATATTAATAAAATGCAAAGCTGATCATAAATGCCAACAGTTTCAATACTTCACCATCCGCTTAACCGCGCAGTATGGCGCGAAGTTCAACGACTTCCAGCGGTCTGAGAAGAATTTTCTACAAAAACTTCGTGTGTATACGCTTAACTGGCTGGTAAGATTTTTGCTCATGTAATGGCATTTGCATAGTAACTGAAACCAACTTTAATACCCAAAAACATGAAAAAGATCACCTGGATTGTCGCCTCTCTGCTGCTTGTCGGTACACTTTCATTGACGAGCTGTTCAGACAAAACAAAGGACTCCGCCAAAGAGACTGTGGAGGAAGCGAAAAACGACATGGACGAAAATGTGGCTGATGCCAAAGCCGATATCAAGGAAGCAGGGGATGATTTTGAGGCCAAAGTGAAGGAGGATAAAGACGAGTTAAAGAAAGATATCGATGATGCAATCGGCAAGCTCGACCGCAAGATTGAGGAAGCCGACGCCAAAATAGACAAGGCGGCCGACAAGGAAAAAGCCAAATGGCGTGAGCGCAAAAAAGAGCTGAATGCCGAGAAAGAAGAGTTGCAGGCTTCCTGGAAACGAGCTCAGAACGAGACCGCCGACAAGTGGGACGAGTTTAAAGCTAACACCAAGGAAAAGATTGCCAAAGTAAAGGAGGATTTGAAGGACTAATAAATTGATGAGGTAGTGTATTCATAAAAATGCTCCGGTTTTCCCGGAGCATTTTTTGTTATCTGACGGGCAGGTGAATCTCGGTCATCATACACCGGGCCGAACCCCCTCCGTTGCCTTCGATCACCGAAAGGTCGGTATGGAGCAGCAGCGCGTAATCGTCGAGCCGATCCTTTTGCCGGGGTGTAAGCGAGTCGTAGGCTTGCGTGGACATCACCAGGAACTTGTCGCCTTTTCCGTTTCTCACCATGAGCATATTGCCTGCAAAATGCCGCATTTGTTCCAGAGATATTTCGATCACCTCCTTATGGGTTTCTTCGAGTACCGACCTGACCATTAACCGTTCGTCGGGGTCTTTAATAGCTTCCAGACACACCACCGCGAAAATATCTCCCACGCACATGAGCACATTGGTGTGGTAAATGGGTTTGTCGTGCTCGTCGGAGGCCGAGAATGTAATGATTTCATAGCCTAATGCATCCGCAAAAGCATCGAGCACCTCTTTGTGCGTACGCGGGGACAGGCAGGCGTAGGCGATTTTGTAGCGCCGGTCGAAAACCATACTGCCGGTGCCTTCCAGGTACTTGCCCTCCGCTTCGAAATGGGTCAAATCAATCACCTCTTCCACTTTGAAATCACCTGCAAGCGATTCGATAATGTCGCTGCGGCGTTCCAGGCGGCGGTTTTCGGCCATCATCGGGTAGAGCACCACTTTGCCGCTCTGGTGGAACGAGACCCAATTGTTGGAAAAAACGGCATCAGGGCGATCCACCTCGTCGGTGTCATCGAAAATATGCAGTTCCAGACCGGCTTTTTGCAGCTGGTCGATCATCAGGTCGAATTCTTCGCGGGCCGTTTCCTGGGCTGTGCCTTTGGTCTGCTGCGCGAACGACTCCTGCTGAAACTCGTTGCTTCCGGCGGTTTCCTCATTGAAACCGAACCGCACGGGCCTGATCATCATGATCCGGCAGGTAGATTGCGGCTGGATTTGAGCGGATGAAGTGATGACGCGCATTGGAGTATTGGGTAGTGATTGGAAATGTGTTTTTAGAACAAAAATGTCAAGCTATTGTCCTTATGCAATTTACGATTCTGGCGGCTTGATTACAAGACTAAAATTAACGGACTGACTACCCGCGAAGCAGTGGCATACTCATGCAATGCGAGCCGCCGCGCGCACGGGAAAGCTCGGCCGAAGGTAGGGTAATGAAGGTATCGGTCAGGTCTTCGGGCGCCAGCTCGTTGTGTTCGAACTTTTCAAGCAGTCTTTTGGCAGTTATCACCTTAAAACCTTCTTTCTTGAAAGCTTCCAGCGTTTTGTCGTTACGGTCATAGCCGATCACCACCCCGTCGCGCAATGCGAGCAGGTTGCAGGAGTCGGTCCATTGCTCGCGCTCGCCGTAAGGAAATTCATTGCCGCCTGAATAAATAAAGCGGACTTTGCCCGTGACGCCAAGGTCGTCGCGGCTGATTTCGGTCAGCAAATCTTCCAGGTTCTCTATTTCCCGTGGCTGCTGCTCATTGCCTTTGACAAACTGCAAAATCCTGAATTCCTTGTTCACATCCACCGGTGCGAAGAAATGCAGTACATCTTTTTTCCTGGCCTCATCGCCCACACGTGCAAGCGAGCTCAAAAGCACCCACACATCCTTTTTGACCTGCGTAAAGATGGTATCGATATGCATGTAATCCCGTTTTTTGGGGATTTTGATGATAGTGATCTTTTCAACCACATTTTTATCGAACAAAATCTTCATCACCTGCTGCGCCGCGTAAATGGACGTGCGCTCGCTGCAACCGATCAGCAAATGCCCCGGCGCGACCATCATCACATCCCCGCCTTCGAGCGTGCAGCGCTGGTAGTCGCTGGCTTTTTCGTCGTCAGGCAGCAGGAAATGCCGCTCGTTTTCAGGTATTTCAATGATATTTTGTTTTAAATGGGCAAACATCGGGTGGTAAAAGAACACGAACTGCGCCAGTATCGATTCTCGCGTCCTTGCTGCTTTGGCGGGCTTATTGAGCAGAATATGATCGTTGATCACAATACCGATGTCCCGCGTGAAAATCAGGTTCGGCAGCGGCGCGAAGAGCATTCTTTTGTCCGAACAATACCCGGAAATGAAAATGCGGGCCAGCTCGTGGGCATCGAAACGGTGAAGCTCTTCCTGGATCTGGTAGGAGCAGCGCTCGATGCCGCAAATGGCGGCGGTGAGCTTAATGCGGATGCTGGGGTCTTCCAGAATGTCCCCTAGCAGCCGTTGAATATCCACCACGTGGTCGGAGGCGAAGTACTTGTCGGTGCCGGGAATAAAGAACGAGCGGGTAGGGTCGTCGTTGATTTCGGCGAGCTTGCCTTTAATTTTTTCGGGATCGAGGAAGTACAGGAGCAGTTTTACATAATAATCATACTCTTTTCTGCGCATGGTGTCCAGGTGTACAATATCCTCGAAAAGCCAGTCCTGCGCCTTGCTGGGTACTACCTTGCCCAGGCCCCTGTCGGGACTGTGGATCAAAAGCCTTTTAAGGGTGCCGGTTTCGGAGGAAACACCGACAGGAAACCCGGTTATCGGATTAATAGCCATAAATGAAGTGTTTGGAACGCTGGGGGCACAAAGTAAATGTTTCTTCCGGAATTAAAAACCGGGCATTCTTCAACCCGTTTATTCTCTGACCGTTTAAGGCATAAATATCTTCGTTGCGGGAACATCCTGCCACTTAAAAAGGTTGTACAAAATGAGTGTCCCGCAGTTTAAGACATTGATGCTCATTTTCATTTACGGCTAATGCGTATTACTTTTGCGGGAAATTACCACGAACTATCTTTTAAGTATAAATCAGTTATGCTCTCTATTAATGACTTGCGTGCCTCCATTGAAGGTAAGGAAATATTAAAAGGCATCAATCTGGAAGTCAAGCCGGGTGAAGTGCATGCAATTATGGGGCCCAATGGTTCCGGTAAAAGTACTTTGGCTTCGGTGTTGGCAGGAAGGGAAGAGTACGAGGTTACTGGCGGAAATGTAGTTTTTGATGGAAAAGATATCCTTGAAATGGCGCCGGAGGAAAGAGCGGCCGAAGGTATTTTCCTTGCATTCCAATATCCGGTGGAAATTCCGGGCGTTACGACCATCAACTTTCTGAAAACGGCTGTTAACGAAATCCGTAAATATAAAGGTGAAGCGCCACTGGACGCTGCTCAGTTCCTGAAAATGGTACGTGAAAAGGCGAAATTGGTGAGTATGAACGACTCCCTGCTGAAACGCGCATTGAACGAGGGCTTCTCGGGTGGTGAGAAAAAACGCAACGAGGTGTTCCAGATGGCGGTGCTTGAACCGAAACTGGCGATCCTGGACGAAACAGATTCAGGTCTGGATATCGACGCACTCCGTATCGTGGCAGAGGGCGTGAATTCGCTGCGCTCTCCCGAGCGCTCGACGATCGTTGTGACCCACTACCAGCGTCTGTTGGATTACATCGTGCCTGATTATGTACACGTGTTGTACAAAGGACGGATCGTGAAGTCCGGACCGAAGGAACTTGCTCTTGAACTGGAAGAAAAAGGTTACGATTGGATCAAAGCGGAAGTTGAAGCGGTAGGTTAAGTAAAAGGCGCATTGTCCGACAGAAACTTAACCCCATACAGCACCATACCCCATTATCGATGAGTAACGAGACCATAGATTTAAAAACCAGACTGATCACTGATTTTCATGCCCGTGAAGCGGTGATGAATGGTGAGGCGTCTTCTGAATTTCACCAGAAAAAACGCGCAGGACTGGCTCTTTTTGAGCAATTAGGCTTCCCGTCTATCAAGCACGAGGAGTGGAAATATAGCAATGTAAGAGACCTGATCAGTGTTTCTTACGATTTCAATGCAGAGAGTTCCATCGGCCTGACCGAGCTGGAAGATCTGAAAGTGCCTGAGCAGGAGGCCAATATTCTGTATTTTGTGAATGGCCGTTACAATGCGGAATTGTCGGCAATCATCTCGCCTGTTGGGCAAATCACCATCAGCTCGCTGGCGGACGCCTACAAAAACGATCCCGCAAAAGTGGCATCGTTTTTCAACGAGCTCACCAAAGATGCCAACGATGCATTCACGGCTTTGAATACTGCATTTGCTCAGGATGGCGTATTTGTCCATATTCCGGATAACCAGTCGGTAGAGCACCCGATCATCCTGCGCTTCGTGAGTGACGCACGTGAAAAGAATGTGGGAAGTCAGCCGCGGAATATCATTTCTGTGGGTAAAAATGCGCACGTGAAACTGGCGGAGGCGTTCCGCACACTGGGTGACCAGCGCTCGTTTACCAATGCGGTGACCGAGATCCAGGTTGCCGAAGAAGCCAACGTGCAATATTACAAAGTGCAGAACGAAAGCGAGAATGCTTACCACATCGGCACTACGCAGGTGCGCATGCTCGACCGCTCGCATTTCTACGCGGGTACTGTGACGCTGAACGGCAAGTTCACCCGCAATAACCTGAACATCGTTCTGGACGGCGAGCATTGCGATGCGCATATGTACGGCCTGTACTTCCCGGACGGCTCGCAGCACGTGGATAACCACACCGTGGCCGACCACCAGAAGCCGAATTCAGAGAGTAACGAGCTTTATAAAGGTATTTTGCGCGATAAATCGAAAGGCGTTTTCAACGGAAAAATCTTCGTTCGCCCGGATGCGCAGAAAACCAATGCATTCCAGTCATGTAAAAATATCGTGTTGTCGCCCGACGCGACGATGAACACCAAGCCGCAGCTGGAAATCTTTGCCGACGACGTGAAATGCTCACACGGTACTACTACCGGGCAAATCGACGAGGAAGCACTGTTTTACATGCGCTCGCGCGGGATTTCGCAGCCGGAAGCCATGTCGCTTTTGATGTTCGCATTCTGCGCCGACGTGGTTTCGCAGATCAAGATCGATTCGGTTCGTGAATACCTCGAAAACGTGATCACGCAGAAGCTCGCTTCGAAATAGCTTTTATGGGTCTGATGACCCCGATTAATACATTTCCTGGTACCCAACCGCCATTTTTGGGGTTGGGTATTTTTCTTAAATGACGAATCACAATGAGCCACAATCTCAATATCGCATCCATCCGCAACGACTTCCCGATTCTGAATGAAGTCGTCAATGGCAAACAACTCGTCTATTTCGATAACGCCGCAACGACTCAGAAGCCACGGCTCGTGCTGGACGCGCTTTCGGGTTATTATGAGCATTATAATGCCAATATCCACCGGGGTATTCACCATTTGGCTGAAAAAGCAACTTCGGCATTCGAGCAGTCGCGGAAGCGTTTGCAGGCGTTTTTAAATGCGGAGCATTCGGAGGAAATCATTTTTACCTACGGAACCACCGACGGTATTAACCTGGTAGCATCCGCTTATGGTCGGAAATTCCTGAAAGAAGGGGATGAGGTGATTATTTCCACCATGGAGCACCATTCGAACATCGTGCCCTGGCAAATGCTTTGCGAAGAGAAAGGCTGCATTCTGAAAGTGATCCCGATTAACGACGAAGGCGAGCTCTTGATGGATGAATATAAGAAGCTGCTCACTGAAAAGACCAAAATTGTATCGGTCGTGCACGTTTCCAATGCATTGGGTACCATTAACCCGATCAAGGAAATCATAGCCAAAGCCCACGCAGTAGGCGCGAAAGTGCTCATCGACGGCGCGCAAGCCAGTTCACACATTGAAATCGATGTGCAAGACCTGGATTGCGACTTTTATTCGCTTTCGCTGCACAAAATATATGGCCCAACCGGAATGGGTATCCTTTACGGCAAACGCGATTTGCTGAATGCCATGCCTCCCTACCGCGGTGGCGGCGAAATGATCAAGGAAGTTACTTTCGCCAAAACGACCTATAACGAGCTTCCTTACAAATTCGAAGCAGGTACGCCAAATATCGCCGATGTGGTTGCAGCCAAGTTCGCATTGGATTATGTGGATGCATTGGGTAAGCCTAATATCGCGGCCTACGAGAACGAGTTGCTTGCCTATGCCACCGAGGCTGTGAAGGAGATCGAAGGATTGCGCATTATCGGTCAGGCAAAAGAGAAAGTAAGTGTGCTCTCATTCGTCATTGACGGTATTCACCACCAGGATATCGGCGTGCTGCTCGATCAGCAAGGGATTGCTGTTCGCACGGGACACCACTGTACACAACCCTTGATGAACCGCTTCAATATTACCGGAACCTCGCGCGCGTCGTTTGCTGTTTACAATACAACCGAAGAGATCGACAAGCTCATTCAGGGGCTGCATAAGGTGAAGCGGATGTTGGGATAATCTTTTTAAATTACCTGAATCATTCACTTAACTATACACACATATGAGAAATGCTTTGGAGAAGGCGAGGCGCTATCTTGATGACGCGCGTACTATTGTAGATGGCATAGAGCAAGAAAACGGTTACTATACGGATCGCAAGTCTATAAGACGTGCAGGCCGTCTTGCTTATAAAGGCGTAATGATCGCTTTAAATAGCTTTCTTGGATTAGCAAATAAAAATGAACATTCGATAAGCTGGTATGAGTGTAAGCTGGCCGAAACAGATTCAATGCGGTCTCTGCGGTTCCATTCGTTGTATTGTACGCTCAGCTTGTCAATGGGTTTTGATGGCATCCTTTTACCGTCGATATCATCCGCTGGATTGGAAGAAGCGGATGAATTCATCGAGTGGATTGAAACAAAATCAGTGGCAACTTGATTTAAGTCATTATCAGTCAGTTTAAAAGTTTTGCAGGAATTCAATATATGTTCAATTTTAGTCTATATACACATTATGGAAAACACAGTACAGGAAGCCCGAAGATATCTTAACAATGCGAAAGAAATACTGCGAGAAAAAGCTAAAAAAGACGGCGACCATTATGAGGATAGAAAATATGTGCGGCTAGCAGGCCATGCAGCCTATTCAGGTGTTTTGATTGCATTAGATAGCATTCTGGAAAAGAAGAAAGGAAGAAAAAGTGTAGAATGGTATCAGGAAAATCTCCGCAAGATTGATAGGAAGGCGCTTGATACTTTCAATTCGATTTACGAGGGGGTGCATTTGTACATGGCTTATGACGGAGTCAAAAATGTGAATGTATCCAAGGAAGGCCTGAGAGAAGCAGAGGCGTTAATCAACTGGGTCGAAACGCGCACGGCAACAGCTTAAAAATAGAATTACACAATGACCATAAACGAAACACAGGACGAACTAATTTCGGATTTTGAATTGTTTGATGACTGGGAGAGCAAATACGAGTTCATTATCGACCTCGGAAAACAATTCCCGCCATTGGAAGAACAGTACAAAACCGAGGATAATATTATCAAAGGATGCCAGTCGAGGGTGTGGCTGAATGCGTACATGGACGGTGACCTTTTGAAATTCGAGGCGGATAGCGACGCGATTATCGTGCGCGGGCTGGTGAGTATGCTGGTGAAGGTGCTTTCGGGACATACGCCGGAGGAGATTGCCAAAGCTGACGTGTATTTCATGGAAAAAGTGGGTTTGCATCAGCATTTGGCGCAAACCCGGTCGAACGGGTTGGCAGCGATGCTGAAACAAATGAAAGCGTACGGCTTTGCGTTCCAGGCCAAATCAATCAATGCATAACCATTAATATAGACCTTGCGATGTCAGAGGAAGATTTGAAAGAAGAAGTGATCCGCGCGATTAAAACGGTTTACGACCCTGAAATACCGGTCGACGTTTATGAGCTCGGTTTGATATATGATCTGAAAGTATTTCCGATCAATAATGTATTTGTGTCGATGACGCTGACATCGCCTTCGTGCCCCTCGGCGGGAACGCTGCCTGGCGAAGTGGAGCAGAAGATCCGTGAAGTGGAAGGTGTGAATGATGTAAGCGTGGAGCTGACATTCGATCCGCCGTATTCGACCGAAATGATGTCCGAGGAAGCCAAGCTCGAACTCGGGTTCATGTAAAATAGTAACAACAACTTTTAAACATTAACATATATGTATCCACCACAATTAGTGGCTCCGATGAAGGCCGAACTGACTAACGCCGGTTTTCAGGATCTGACAACCGCTGAGGAAGTCGATAACTTCATGCAAAATACCAAGGGAACTGCTTTGGTAGTGATTAATTCGGTATGTGGCTGTGCAGCGGGTGCTGCACGTCCGGGTGTGCGCGCGGCGCTTGCTGGCAGCGATGTGAAGCCTGATCACCTGGCAACGGTATTTGCAGGAGCTGACCTTGAAGCTACCGCTAAAATGCGTGAGTACACTTTGCCTTATCCGCCATCTTCGCCGGCCGTAGCGCTGTTCAAAGACGGTGAGCTGATTCACTTTGTAGAGCGTCACCACATCGAAGGCCGCTCGGCTCAGATGATCGCTGAACACCTGAAAATGGCTTTCGAAGAGTTCTGCACCGAAGAGGCATAATTCGAAATTTATTTAATGACTTGACGGCTACTTTCGATTACATTTGAAAGTAGCCGTCTGTTTTCAATACCTGCCCATATGCGAGGACATCGTTTCACGAAATACATTCCGCCCGAACAAGGGCCCAACAGCAAGTTCGACCAGCTTTTTGATATTTTTCAACAGCTGCTGCTGATGACTTCCGGTGATGTTTCCGAGGCCATGTCGTGGCTGAGCCAACTCGACCGCCAGTATAATCTCACCAACGATTCCTATGGCATCGGCGATTTTTTCGAAGACCTGAAAAAGAAGGGCTATGTGACCGAGGAGAAGCAGGAGGGCGAGGGGAGGCTGATTATGACGCCCAAGGCGGAGAAAAGCATTCGCAAGAGCGCCTTGGACGAGATTTTTGGTAAACTGAAAAGATCCAAATCCGGCGGCAACCATCACACGCCTCATTTGGGCGCGGGCGACGAGCTCACGAGTGACATCCGCGATTTCCAGTTCGGCGATACACTCGACCAGATTTCGATGACCGAATCCATCAAGAATGCGCAGGTCAATCACGGGATTGGTGATTTTATGCTGATGGAAAATGATCTGGAAGTAGTGGAGCGCGAGCAGAAAACCACTACGGCCACCGTAGTGATGATCGATATCAGCCATTCGATGATCCTTTATGGTGAGGACCGCATTACGCCTGCCAAAAAGGTCGCATTGGCATTGGCTGAGCTGATCCGGACCAAATATCCGAAGGACTCGCTCGATATTATCGTTTTTGGAAATGACGCCTGGCAAATCCAGTTGAAAGATTTGCCGTACCTGGAAGTGGGACCTTACCATACCAATACGGTAGCCGGTTTGGAGCTGGCCATGGATATTCTGCGCCGCAAAAAGACGCGTAACAAGCAGATATTTATGATCACCGACGGTAAGCCAACCTGCCTTAAAGAAGGTATCCGCTATTACAAAAACAGCTTCGGTCTCGACCGCAAGATCATCAACAAAACACTCACATTAGCCGCGCAATGCCGCAGGCTCGACATCCCGGTAACGACATTCATGATCGCGACCGATCCCTACCTGAAACAGTTCGTGCAGAATTTCACGCAGGTGAACAACGGCCGGGCCTATTACAGCAATTTGCAGGGGCTAGGGGGATTCGTACTCGAAGATTTCCAGCGGAACCGGCGTAAGAACGTAAAATAACTGACGGGTTGAAGTCAAGTGTAGTTATGAAGAAAATGCCGTCAGGCATGTAATATTGGTAGGAAACGCAGTAGGTCTTTTGTGTTAAAATGCCGTCAGGCATGCAACAACAATGCACTGTTGTCGCATGCCTGACGGCATTTGTCAAGCCTGTGTAAATTTTTTGCTACCAATATTACATCGCTACGCGATTTTGGTTGCTTTTTTTGACATCCTGCCGTTCATTTGCATCCTACAATGCCTGCTGACACACCTGACAATACTTAACCACACCTGATAATATCTTACTTCGCCCCGCCAACCGAAATCATATTCGCAAACAACCGGTACGCACCGGTAACACCCGCCGGGAGCTCGCGGAAGAACGAGAGGCCGGTGTAGATGTAATGCCCCTTGCCATACTGCGCGTAAAGCGTGCTGCCTTCGCGGGCAGGTTCGTCCTTATCGTGAGCCGAAAACAGGGCTACATAATTCTTTTTATCCCAATCCTGGGCGAAGTACAGCCCGCGTTCCTGAATCCAGCCGTCGAAATCCTTTTGAGTGATTTTATTGGGGTGATTCAAAACAGGGCTTTCCGGATGCAGAAATTGCATTTCCGCGTCTTCCTCTGTCACCCGCTCGCGCCCTAATTCAATGTTGTAAGGGCCGATTTGCTTCACCTTTTGCCCGCCCGGGATGGTGTACTGAACCACCATCGTGCCGCCATTTTTAACATAATCCATCAGTTTGGCCTGATAGTTGTTCAGGTAGCTTTCCGTGTTATAAGCACGTACGCCTACGACAATCGCGTCGTACACATTCAGATCTTTCGCAAGGCCGGCTTCATTAAGCATCGTTACCTGGCAATCCATCTGCCGCAATGCGGTAGGAACATCATCGCCCGCGCCGGCAATGTAGCCAATGTTTTTGGCCGCGATTTTAACGTCGATTTTCGCCAGTTTGGCTGCCGATTCCGGGAATAGGGTCTGGCTGGGAATGTGCTGGTATGCAATGGTTTTGACCGATTTGTCATAATTTTTGCTATCCACAATCGCTACTGCCTTGATTACCGCCTCCTGGTTGCCAGCCGGAGGTGTAACCACGAACGAGAAATACTGCTGCTGGTATTTGTTGGTCAGATTGAATTCCGCCGATTCGGGAACTGCTTTCCAGCCGGCCGGGATTTCGGGTTTCAATGTGCCTTTTACATTGCTGCGCTGTGCTTCCACGACGATGTTCACCGTTTTGGCTTCCATGGAGGGGAATATGAAAACAGGTTCGGTAATGGTGGTGGTCACAAGCGGCCGGATTTCGAATGGTCGGTAAATCTCGCCTTCCGCGGGATCAACCGATTTGTAAACCCATGGTCTTTCAAATTCGAACTGCTGTCCGCCGATTTCGAATTTGTAGCTCGTTTTCGTTTCGGGCCTGTTTTCGGGATAACCGATATCCTGCTGATTGTCAATCTGGAAAATACCGCGCTCGATCGGTTTTTCGAGCCAGTAGGGCTGGCTGATTTTTAGATTGGCAGGTAGTAACGCCTTTTTAGGAAATGCATTCATTTCGTTACTTCCCAACGCGAGGTTCAAAACGCTGTCGGCCGATTTGCCCGTCCAGCGCAATGAAACGAGTTTCACCGGATAATCCGACCGTTTTACGATACCGATATTAATACGCGCCTCGTCGCCGGCAACTCCCGAAAAGTCATTGGGGTTGGTCTCAAACCAAAGCCCCACGCATTGTTGGATAAGGTCTTTTACTTCTTCTTTTTTAGTTTTGACATAGATATTGTCCGCGTCGAGCTTATCCAGCTCAGCATTGATTTTAAGGAGCTCAGGAACGGAGGCCGAAGGCTTGTTCACCGAATAGTTCTTAATCGCCGCGGCAATAAGGGCATGCACCTTCTCACTTCCCTTCACCCGTTTCCAACTCACATCGATGCCGTCAAAAAGGCTTTTTTGCGCTGGCGTTCCCACTTTATGAAGGAAATAGTCGATGCGATCGCCTCGCTGCGGGGCGCTGCCAAAGCCCTGGCTGCGGTGCTGACTACGGCTTGTCGCAGCTATTTCCGTGTAGGATTTGCCTAAAACCGGGTTATAACCGCCGATTTCTATCGAAATGAACGGGTTTTTCTCTTCACTTGGTGCTTTATTGGTAAAACCGGGCGTGAATGTATTCCAAACCAGGCGCTTGGTTTGCCAGGTTTTGACAAATTTCAGCTGATCGGGATAGGCTTTCGGATCGGCAGCGAGGTTGAAACCTTCTTCGGCCAGGTAAGCCGACGTCTGGTGGTGACCATGGCCTGCACGCGGATCGGGCGGGAAACGGGTAATGATTACGTCTGGCTGGAATTTGCGGATCATCCATACCACGTCGCCTAGCACCTTATCGCGGTCCCAGAAGTTGAGGGTTTCGTCGCGGGTTTTGGAAAAACCAAAGTCGTATGCCCTCGAAAAGAACTGCTGCGCCCCGTCGACGCGCCGGGCTGCCAGCAATTCCTGGGTACGGATCACGCCGATATTGTAGCCCTGCTCGGAGCCGATCAGGTTCTGGCCGCCATCGCCGCGGGTAAGAGAAAGATAACCGGTACGCACGAGCTGATCTTTTGATAAATAGGAGAGCATGAGCGTATTTTCATCGTCGGGGTGGGCTGCGATGTAGAGCACAGAGCCCAGCACATCGAGTTTTTTGATGTTTTGAAAGATTTCACTGGACGAGAGGGCGGGCGTCTGCGCGAAAAGCCTGGTGGCAAACAGTACGAGTACGAGCGTAAAGAAACGATGCATAACGGGTTAAGGTGGTTGGTTTTGGGCTTATTAAAGGGTCCAGGTCAGTACATAATCTTCAAATGTATCAAATTGGATCTGTATCGCTTCCGGCAGATCACCTTTTTGCAGATTAACTTCAAATCGGCCGTTTTGGTTGCCGGAAAACGGATGAATGCGAATATGTTTTTTGAGATCGATGGAAGCATCGCCGGCATACTTGAATACCGATTCCTTGGCCGACCAGATCAGGTGCATTTGTATGTTGTCGTTCAGATCGACCCATTGCAGCTCATGGTCATTCAAAAAGTAGAATGCACCCTTTGAAATGGATGGCTTCATTAGCTGGATATCGACGCCCACCGAGGCACCCTCCCGCAGGTATACGCACACGTATTCACCCGAGTGCGACATGGATATGTTCACTTCACTGCCGATCAGGTGCGGCTTGCGCTCCGGGTCGTAGCCTATGACTGCATTCATCCCGAGCATTTCCCTTGCCAAGGCTCTGCAAGAGAGCCATTCCTGTTTTCGTTTCTCTTTGGAAATACCTTCCAGTACAGCCATTTCCGAGGCAGGTAAATCGAGCTCGCTGAGTAAATCCTCCCACGGTTCGGTCATCCGCCAAAGCCCCAATTTCGATACCGGTGAAATGGTTTTTATAGAAACGATACCCATTTATTGCTAATTTTGATATCAGATGCGGTGTCACAGTATGCACCTGTCTGCTGATTTTTATGTGGCCTAAAAACAAAGTTCTGCGTTCCGCACTCAAAGCATTCTCCATTTTCCTGCTCGTCATCGGGATACTGTTTGGATTGTTCATCTGGCGTATCCGCGTGCCGAAGCCGGAGCTTGAAAGTACTAAAACTGTCGAAAGTTACAAACGCGAGAAAGTGGGCGAGAACCACTACCGCGTGGGCAATAACTGGCTGCGGAAGAACAAGCACGGCATTTGGGAGATGTACCTGGAAGGCGCGCCGTACGAACGCGGGCTTATTTACGGCATCCTGGCCGAAGAACTGATGGAAAAGCAGGAGGTACATTTCGTAGGGCAGATCAAGGAAATGATCCCGAGTGCCATGTTCCTGCAAGTGCTGAAAGGTTTTGTGGGCTGGTTCAACCGCGATATTTACAAATACATTCCCGAAGAAAACCAGCAGGAGATTTACGGTGTCTCTCAGTCGTTTTCAGATCAGTTCAATTACATCGGCCCTAAATATTACCGCATTCTCAACTACCACGCCGCCCACGACATCGGCCATGCGCTCACCGACCTGAATATGGTAGGCTGCACCTCGTTTGCCGTCAACCATTCACTCACCAGGGATTCTACGCTGCTCATTGCCCGCAATTTCGACTTTTATATGGGCGATGCATTTGCCGAGGACAAGCTCATCGTGTTTATGAACCCTGATAAGGGCTATAAATTCGCCTCCTACGCGTGGGCGGGGCTTACGGGCGTGGTTTCGGGTATCAACGAAAAGGGCATTACCGTCACTTTAAATGCTTCCAAGTCGGATATTCCCTTCGCCGCGAAAGAGCCGATTTCTATTTTGGCCAGGGAAATCCTGCAATATGCCGGCACTATTGAAGAAGCGAGGAAAATCGCCGCGAAAAGCGAGACTTTTGTTTCAGAGTCGCTGCTGATCGGTTCGGCGGCGGACGATAAGGCGGTAATTATCGAGAAATCGCCTCAGAAGATGGACGTGTACGATTCGGGCAGCGACGCGCTGGTTTGCGCAAATCATTACCAGAGCAACGCGTTCACCAAAGATTCGGTGAATATCAACAATATCCGTGACACGGACTCGAAGGCGCGATTCGATAGAATGACCCAGCTCATGGGCCGTTCGTACCCGATGGATGTGAGCCAGGCCGCAGGCATTCTGCGCGATCAGAAAGGTGTAGATGATAAATTCATCGGCTATGGCAACTCGAAGCTGCTCAACCAGCTCATTGCGCACCATGGCATTGTTTTCAAACCAGCCAGAAAGGAATTCTGGATTTCGGCGCCGCCTTACCAACTCGGCGAGTTTGTGGGATATGATTTGAATCGTGTTTTTGCTCAAAAAGGTCATTTTCAGTCGTTTGATTCACTGGATATCGACCGCGATCCGTTCCTGGAATCGGCGGACTATAAAAAGTTTGAGGCATTTAAATCAGTGAGGCAGAAAATCACTAAATATGTGATGCTGGATGCGCCGCTTTCTTTGACGCCGCAGGACGAGAAGAATTTCATCGCGAATAATGCGCAAAGTTACCTTCCGTATTTTTTCCTCGGTGAGTATCATCAGAAGAAAGGCGATTTCGGCAAAGCGATCGGCTATTACGAGCAGGCCTTGAAACACGAGGTTTCTTCATTGAATGAGGAAAAATCGATCCGCGAGCGGATAACCGAAAGCAAGCAGGGCAAGCATTAATGCCTGATTCAGATTTTCCATACCAACCTTTGATTGCCATGAGTCCCGACACACAGCAGCCCGCGTTGCAGCAGCTTTTGCTGCACGTTTCCAACCATTCGAACTACTACAAGCGGATTTTCCGCGAGCACAATATCAATGTCGATGCGATCAAAACGGCCGCCGATCTGGCGCGGCTGCCGTTTACGACCAAAGACGACCTGGCGCAATACAATGACGACTTCCTGTGCGTGCCCAAAAGCCGCATTACCGATTTTGTGACCACCTCGGGCACACTCAGCGACCCGGTTGCTTTTTATCTTACCGATTCGGATGTGGAACGGCTCGCGACTAATGAGTCGGAGTCGTTTCGTTGCGCGGGCGGCACGGAGAACGACATTTACCAGCTCATGACTACCATCGACCGCCGTTTTATGGCCGGACTCGCGTACTGGATGGGCGCGCGCAAAATGGGGGCGGGTATGATCCGGGTAGGTCCGGGAGCGCCATTTCTGCAATGGGAGTCGATCCAGCGGTTTTCACCAACGGTCATTATTGCCATACCTTCTTTTATCCCCAGGCTGATCGATTACGCGGTAGCCAACGATATCGATTTCGCGGCCTCGAGCATTAAGTCCATTATCTGTATCGGCGAGCCGATCCGTAACCCAGACTTTTCTTTGAATGAACTAGGGAAGCGCATTACCTCGCAGTGGGACGTGAAGCTGTATTCGACCTACGCGTCTACTGAAATGGGTGCGGCGTTTACCGAATGCAGTGAAGGCAAAGGCGGGCATTTGAATCCGGATCTGCTGATCCTGGAAGTGGTCGATGATGAAGGGAATGCAGTGCAGAACGGCGGGCTCGGCGAGGTGGTAGTAACCACGCTGGGCGTGGAAGGCATGCCGCTGCTGCGCTACAAGACCGGCGACCTGTGCAATGTGTATTACGAGCTTTGCGCATGCGGTCGCACGAGCCCGCGCCTGGGGCCGGTTGTGGGACGCAAGCAGCAGATGATCAAGTTTAAGGGAACAACAATTTTCCCGCCGGCATTGTTTGACGTGCTCGACGCGGTGAAGGAAATCGATCTGTACCAGGTGGTCGTATCTAAAAACGAATTCGGAAACGACGAGATTACCGTGGTGCTGCCGATGCAATTGCAGACGTCCGCATTCAAGGAAACGATGCATTCGCTGTTCAAATCCAGGCTCCGGGTATCACCGGCATTAACTTTCGTAACCGCTGAAGAACTAACTTTCCGGATCTACAAACAGGAGAAACGCAAACCTGAAAAATTGATCTATATTTGATCCCTCTGTTACCATAAAAATAAAATTACGATCATGAAAAAGTTCATTTACGCGTCTGCAATAGCGATTTCGGTCCTCGCCGCGGATGCAACCCTTGCCCAGCGTGTCGATCTCCGTTCCGGTGATGTAGGCGTATTGTCGGGCCAGAAAACGGTTAACGTTGTATACGATTATTCGGAGTTTGGAGTAGGTAAATTTGCCACAGAGCAGGAGTATCTGGATAAAAAATCGGCTGAGTACAATGCCAAAGAAGCCGGTAAAGGTGATGCCTGGAAAAAGGCCTGGGTAGAAGACCGCAAGGCACGTTACGAGCCCAAGTTTGAAGAGCTGTTCAACAAAGGTTTGGAAGACAAAGGCCTGACGGCCGTTACCGCCCGCCCGGATGCCCAATATACTTTCATTGTAAAAACTAAATTTGTAGAGCCTGGTTTCAATGTGGGTGTGATGCGCAAGAATGCGTATGTAGATTTTGAAATAGACCTGGTCGAATCAGCCAACAAATCCAATAAAGTTGCTGAAATTGGAATGAGAAATGTTCCGGGTGGCCAGTTCGGTGGTTTCGACTTCGATACCGGCGTCCGTATTGCCGAATCCTATGCAAAAGCAGGCAAATCCCTGGCGGCATTTCTGGATAAAAAACTGAAATAAACTAACCGTTCCCAATTACTCAGAGTTATGAAAAAGTTATTACTGATCGCATTCGTGTTGTTCAATGCTGCCGTGGTAAAAGCTGACAACACTATGGCCGACCTTCTCGCCGGTAAAACCAAACTGGTTTTTCTGGGCCTTGATTTTACACAAGCCAAATACATCGGTAAAGCAGGTTTTATGGATGCGCAGGCAATCCAAAATCAGCATATCGTAAGCTGGAACAACCTGATCGAGCTTGAACCCAAAAAGTTTTCCCTGCAAAAAGCATTCAGCCTGAAAGACGACCAGTACAAGTCGAAGGTGGAGGATATGGTAGCTTTGAACAAATCGGTGAATGTCGAGAAGAATATCACCGACGACGAGTACAGCATTACCGAAGATCAGGTGAAGAAATCAGTCGCTAAATATTCATTAAGCGAAAAAGACGGCGTGGGCGTGGTGTATGTGATTGAAAGCCTGAACAAAAATGCGGAGAAGCTGGTAGCATGGGTTACATTCATCGATCTGGCCACCAAAAAGGTGATCCATACCGAGAAAGTTGAAGGCAAAGCGGGTGGTTTTGGTTTCCGCAACTACTGGGCCGGCGGCGTGTACAAGATCAACCAGGAGATCGACAAAAACCTCTACAAAAAGTGGAGCAAGTCGTTCAAAGCTTAAAAAGTAAATAGATTTGCTTATTTTTAAAGCTCAGATTAATTACCGATACCATCTCATTCTTTCGTAAGCTGTGATCTGTTTGCCTGAGTCTGGTGAACGTTCACAGCTTACTGTTTAAAAACCGCTAACCCAT
Organism: Dyadobacter jiangsuensis; assembly: GCF_003014695.1. GTDB lineage: Bacteria > Bacteroidota > Bacteroidia > Cytophagales > Spirosomataceae > Dyadobacter > Dyadobacter jiangsuensis. The sequence continues at coordinate 162,715 of NZ_PYAS01000013.1, forward strand.
TATCGTGCGCATAGCCAACTCGTTTTTCCTGGTGCTCCTATGCTTGCTTTTTACCAGCTGCGGTAAGATGCTCTACCGTTCGGCGGCGAAGGCTTTTACGAAAGGGGCAAAGGAAGCCCCTTATGACGCGATTATCGTTCCGGGTTTTCCCTACAACGGAGGGAAATGGGACATGGTGCTGCAACTTCGCATTCACTGGGCTTACTATCTGTATTCGAAAGGTTATACCAAAAACATCATCTTCTCGGGCGGCGCGGTGGCCACGCCTTATATTGAAAGCAGGGTAATGGCCAACTACGCAGAGGCGCTTGGCGTGCCGCGCGAACATTTGTTTACAGAAGAAAAGGCCCAGCACAGCACGGAGAATGTATATTACTCCTATCGCCTTGGAAAAGACCTAGGCTTTTCGAAAATTGCGCTTTCCACTGATCCCATCCAGACGAGTTATATGAGAAAGTTCATCAAAAAGTATGAACTTCCGATTGGCTTGCTGCCGACGGTGATCGATACCGTGAAAACGTTGAATGTATACGAACCCAAAGCCGAGCATAGCAATGCGGTGGTGAAGGAAGGTTTCGTGAAGCTGTCGGATAAGGAAGGTTTTTTCAAACGCTTCCGCGGCACAATGGGCAAGTACATTGTCTGGCATGAAGAGGATCTGAAAAAAGCAAAGTACAGAAGGAGATACAAGGATCGGATGATACCCTCTTCCGAACAATCAGGGAACAATTAAAGCGTACAATGAAAAAAGAATTGTCGGCTATTGAAGCCAAGTATGAAGCACAGAAGATAGCGTTTGGCCCGATGTACTTCCAGTCGGTGGTAGCACTCCGGGACCTGGGCATTTTGCAGTACATCAGCGAAAACCGCAAAGGCGTGAGCATCGCCAACATTATCGAAAATGTGAATGTCTCAGAATACGGCGTGACCCTCTTGCTGGAAGCGGCTGAAATCCTGGGCGTGGTGGAAATAGAAAACGATATTGTCAAAATCAGTAAGATCGGTTTCTTCCTTTTGAAGGACGAAATGACCCGCGTGAACATGAATTTCATGAAAGACGTGTGCTATCTGGGGGCGAGCCACATGACCGACAGTATCGTCAATGGTAAGCCCGAGGGCCTTAAAGAGCTGGGCAATTGGCCGACGATCTACGAAGGACTCTCGATTTTGCCTGAACCTGCCAAAACTTCCTGGTTTGAATTTGATCACTATTACTCCGACAATGCATTTCCGGACGCGCTGAAAATCGTGTTTGCCAAAAAGCCCAAAATGCTTTTTGATATCGGTGGAAACACGGGGAAATGGTCGTTCGCATGTTGTGACCATGATGCGGATGTGAGGATTAAAATACTCGATCTGCCGGTGCAGCTCAATGTGGCCCGCGCGAATGCGACCGAGCGCGGTTTGCTGGACCGGATTGATTTTCACGCGATCAACCTGCTGGACACGACTCAGAAAATACCACAGGGCGCCGACGTGATCTGGATGAGCCAATTTCTGGATTGCTTCTCGAAAGAGCAGATCGTGGCGATACTGGAAAATGCCTTCCAGGCAGCTTCTGAAAACACTACCGTGTACATTCTGGAACCATTTTTTGATAACCAGAATTATCCTGCTGCACATTATAGCCTGGTGGCGACATCTTTGTATTTCACCATCATGGCCAATGGCAACAGTAAAATGTACAGGATCGGCGTGATGAAGGAGCTGGTATGCCAGGCTGGGTTTGAGGTGGTTAACACTTACCCGCTGATCGGCGACAGCTATCATACGATTCTGGAATGCAGGAAAAAGGCTTGATGCCCGATCCTTATTGATCCGGAATACGTAAATATTGATTGTTATGAAGCGAGTAGCGGCGTTAGGTCTTGTTTTTCTGCTGGCGATGGTCTTCACAGCCCACGCACAGATCGATAAGGGAGTTTATTACAAAGCATTGTCGAGCGGTGAGGAAGCGTCGATAGATAAGGTACTCGCCAGGCTCGAAAATGAGAGCTCTTCATCGAAAGTGAATGCCTACAAAGGCGCATTGACGATGAAAAAGGCGGGTTTTGTGAAAGGGGTAGGAGGTAAAGTCAAGACTTTCAAAAAAGGGGCTAGCCTGCTCGAAGATGAGATTAAAAGCAACCCGGGTAATACCGAGTTCCGCTTCCTGCGCCTGACCGTACAGGAGCACGCGCCCGGGATTTTGAAATACAATAAGGAAATAGATGCCGATAAACAGGCCATCGTTTCGGGCTATGACAAGCTCGACGCCGACCTTAAAAACGTCATCGCCGATTATGCGAAGGATTCGAAGGTGTTGAAAGAATCGGATCTCAAATAGGAGTGCATTAACAGGATTTTTGCGGATCAATGAAAAACATATTAGTCGTAAACTACTCTCAATCAGGTCAGTTGAATGAAATTATCGATCAGTTCCTGAAACCGTTCGATCCTGAAACAGTAGAGCGATTGGAGATTTTCCCGGCAAAGCCCTTTGTATTTCCCTGGACTTCCGACGAGTTTTTTGACAAGATGCCCGAATGCGTGCAGGAAGACCAGATCGAGCTGCAACCGCTATATTTTGGTTCCGAACGTTACGACTTGATCGTGCTCGGTTATCAGCCGTGGTTCTTGTCGCCGTCGCTGCCGATAACTTCGCTTTTAAAAAGCCAGGAGTTTAAACATCTGGTTAATGGGACGCCGATTGTAACAGTGATTGGCGGGCGGAATATGTGGCTCAATTCGCAGGAAAGCATTAAAAAGCTGATCGCCGATGCGGGCGGAAAGCTGGTGGGGAATATCCCGCTGATGGACCGCGTTTCGAACCTTGTCAGCGCCGTGACTATCCTGCACTGGATGCTTACCGGCCGGAAGGACCGCAAATGGGGGATTTTTCCCAAACCGGGCGTGAGCGACGAGGACATTCAGAGTGCCTCGCGTTTCGGGGCGATCGTCAGAAGCGCATACGATAACCAGCAATACGCTGGTTTACAGAAAGAAATCATGGCCACAGGCCTTATTAACATACCCACTGATATTCTTTTTATCGAAGGAAGGGCCAAGAAGCTGTTCAGAATATGGGCAAACCTGATCAAAACGAAGGGCACCACGCCCGAAAAGCGGAAACGATTGGTCGGTTTTTTCAAATACTACCTGCTTGTGGCGCTTTTTATGGTAGCGCCTGTGCTGGTGACGGCTTACCGGTTACTGATCGCCCCGTTCGCCGCCAATGCGATTAAGAAGAAAAAAGAATACTTTTGTGGTGTAGAAACCAAATCATAATGTCAGAAGCATATATTACCAGGATTGCCAAGTTTTTACCGAATGAGTCCGTTTCCAACGAGGAAATGGAAGAATACTTAGGATACATCAACGGAAAACCTTCCAAATCAAAAGCCATTGTTTTGCGCAATAACGGTATCAAAAACCGGTATTATGCATTGCGCAAGGACGGAATGCCTACCCACACCAACGCGGAAATGGCGGCTCTGGCTATCAAAGACCTATTCAAAGATAACCCGGCGGAAATCGGCAAAATGGATTTGCTGAGCTGCGCCACATCCAGCCCCGATCAGCTGATGCCTTCGCACGGCTCGATGGTGCATGGCCATTTGCCCGAGGCGGCGTCAATTGAAGTAGTATCCCCGTCGGGCGTGTGCTGCGCGGGTATGCACGCATTCAAATATGCCTACATGGCCGTCAAACTCGGCGAGAAGCAGAAGGCCGTGGCGTGCGCTTCGGAACGCCTGTCGACTGTGCTCCGCTCGGACCAGTTTGAGGATGAAATCCAGCAGCTTACACGCCTGGAAAAGAATCCTTTTCTGGCATTTGAAAAAGACTTTTTGCGCTGGATGCTCTCTGACGGAGCAGGCGCGTTTTTGGTAGAATCGGCTCCGAACCAGGAGGGGATCTCCCTGAAAATAGACTGGATTGAAGGCTGCTCGTATGCCAACGAGGTAGAGGCGTGTATGTACATGGGCGCCGACAAGCTGGAAGACGGTACCTTGAAAAGCTACAAGGATTTTACCGCCGAGGAGATCCAGGAACGTTCGGTGCTGAGTATCAAGCAGGATGTGAAGCTATTGGGTGAAAAAATTGTTAAATTGGGTTTCGCCAAACTCAAAGATATTCTGGTTAAAAAAGGAGTGACGATGGACGATGTGAGCTATTTTCTGCCGCATTTGTCAAGCTACTTCTTCGAAGGCAAGATCGACGAATTTTTCAATGAAAATGGTATGCCGATTCCCAAAGAGAAATGGTATACCAACCTCGTCACGAAAGGCAACGTAGGAGCAGCGTCTATTTACATGATGCTCGAAGAGGTGTTCAATAGCGGGGCTTTGAAAAAGGGCGAGAAAATTTTGCTGGCAGTGCCCGAGAGCTCGCGCTTCTCGTACATGTTCTGCCTGCTCACCGTGTGCTGAAACCATACAAAAGCTGCCCATATCCATGAAAAAGGAAGACCTGCCGCAAGACCCCGGCGCGCTCGACAAATTTACCCGGGAAGTATGCTACGTCAAAAACGAGGACGGTAAGTACGAAACCGCGTTGAGCAAAGGGTGGGATGTGAAAAAGCAGGCGCTGGATAGTGCCTGGGAGGAGGTCAATGAGCGTGTGGAAGATGCCCGCAAGGCAGTTGCCAGTGGTGAAAAAAGCCCGGTATACTATTTTATGGAACTTCGCCTGATGGATTTGCCGGTTCTTTCAGGTTACACGGGGATCTTCCCGTTTTTTATCAAACGGCATTTCAAACCATCCGTTTTTAAAGGTCTCAGCGAGCGAAAACTGGAAAAATATGCCAGGGCTTTCGATATCACTGTGGACGAGTTGAAAAATTTTAAAGGTTGATCCAGTGAATATTGACAGTCAAACGGATGAGTTCCATCACGTCCAGACAGCCCATTGCGAAAACGGGGTTACGACGGCGTTACTGCGTTACCACGGACTTGATTTCATGACCGAACCCCTGGCGTTTGGTATGGGCTCGGGCCTGTTTTATATACAAATACCCTTTCTGACGGTCAATAACGGCCCGGCGATCTCGTTCCGGACGATGCCCGGCGCGATCTTCAAGCGCACCTGCAAGTCGCTCGGCGTGGAGGTAACCCGTAAGAAATTCTCGAATCCGGCTGCCGCGGAGGCATTTCTGGACAAAAAAGTGAAAGAAGGCGTGCCGGTTGGCTGCCAGGTGGGTGTTTTTCACCTCACTTACTTTCCCAAAGAATACCGCTTTCATTTCAATGCGCACAACCTGATCGTATTCGGCGAGGAAAATGGCCGTTACCTGGTAAGTGACCCGGTGATGGAGGATGTGACCTCGCTTTCCAAGGAAGAGCTCTCGCGCGTACGCTTCGCGCAAGGCCCGCTGGCGCCAAAGGGACATATTTATTTCCCCGAAAAAATAAAGCCTATTACCGAGGACATGATCCGCAAAGGCATCGTGACCGGTATCCGCCGCAATGTGCGCGATATGCTGAGCATTCCCGGCAATTTCGCAGGGGTGAACGGCATCCGACATACCTCCAACCACGTCCGTAAATGGCGTGATAAACTCGGTTTGCGCAAGGCCAGCCTTTATTTGGGGCAAATCGTGCGTATGCAGGAGGAAATCGGCACGGGGGGCGGAGGCTTCCGTTTCCTTTACGGGGCATTCCTCGAAGAGGCAGCAGCCTATTTGCAGGACGACCGTGTGGCCAATGTTTCGGAGGATTTTACCAAGGCCGGAGACATGTGGCGTGCGAGCGCCATCAAAATGGCGGGTGTATATAAAGGCCGCCTGACCGAGCAGAAAGACTTCGAAGAAATTGCTGATATGATGCTCGAAATCCGCCTGGTAGAGAAAGAGGCATTTCAGAAGCTTTCCAGCCTGAAACTGGGTAAATAAGTGCGGATGGGTATGGCGGGTCAGGTGTGTATTGCGATCAGGGACGTGTATAAGCGTTACAAATCCGCCCAGGAAGATAGCCTGTCCGACGTTTCGCTGGACATTATGCAGTCGGACGTATTTGGTTTGCTGGGCCCGAATGGTGCCGGTAAAACGACGCTGATCTCGATTCTGTGCGGTATTATCCCCGTTTCTTCCGGCGAAGTGCAGTTTTTTAACAATGGAGCACCCTACTCGAATGGGGAAAGAAAAAGCCGCATTGGTTTTGTACCACAGGAATATGCCTTCTATCAGGAACTGACCCCGCGCCAGAATCTGGATTATTTCGGGGCGATGTATAATCTGCCCAAAAAGAAGCTGGAAGCGCGCCGTGAGCATTTGCTGGAAGTATTAGGCCTTGAAAAAGCAGCCGACAAGAAGGTCGGCACGTTTTCGGGTGGGATGAAACGGCGCGTTAATCTGGCGATCGGCATTATCCATGAGCCGGATATCCTTTTTCTCGACGAGCCGACGGTAGGTGTGGACGTGCAGAGCCGCAATGCGATTATCCGCTATTTACAGCAGATCAACCAGGCCGGAACAACGATTGTTTATACCTCGCACCATATGTCGGAGGCGGAGGAATTTTGCAAAAATATCGCGCTGATCGACCACGGAAGGGTCATTGCGGCCGGTGGCTTGCAGCATTTGAAAAGCGTGCACGATGCGGGCAGCCTGCAAACATTGTTCATTAACCTGACCGGCGAAGAGTACCGCGATTAAGCCTATGTTCAAATTATACGCATCATTACGCAAAGAACTGCTGCTGCTCATCAACGACAAGGTGGGGCTGGCTTTGATGTTCCTGATGCCGTTGCTGCTGGTTTTTATCATCACCATTATCCAGGACAGCGCCTATAAAATGGTGAACGAGAACCAGATCCCGCTTTTGGTGGTCAATCATGACAATGGTAAAGAAGGTAACAAACTGGTGGAGCTGCTCACTAAATCCGGGCTGTTCAAGATCGACGCACAGGATGCGATTCCACAGGAGTCGTTGAAATCTGAATTGCTGTCCAGGGGAAAAATGATTGCATTGTATATCCCTGCCACGTTTTCGGCGGGGCTCGAAAGCAATGCGGAGGACGTGAGTACCATTTTAATGGACGATCTCGGCCTGGAACGCGATACCGCAGCCCGGGAGAAGGTTTCAATGCCTAAACTGTCCTTTTATAACGATCCGGTTTTACAGGAAAATTACAGCTACTCGGTCATGAGCGTGATCCAGTCGTATATGAGTGTGATCGAAAACTCGCTGATGATCGACCGCATGTATGCCAATATGGATATCGCCGAAAGGTCTGCCAAACTGAAAGACAAAATGATTTCAAATCGTGTCGGTATCGATCAGATCGTGGCGCGGAACAATAACTCCACCGCTATTCCGAACTCTACCCAGCATAATGTGCCTGCCTGGACCATCTTTGCCATGTTTTTCATGGTCGTTTCCCTGGGGAGCAACATCGTGAAGGAGCGCATCAACGGCAGCTTCCTGCGGCTGAAAACCATGCCTACCACGTTTATGGTGGTGATGTTCAGTAAAATGGCGGTTTACGTGGTCGTGGCAGCATTGCAGGTAGCGCTTACATTCTCGATGGGTGTTTGGATTTTGCCTAAACTTGGGTTACCCAAGCTCAGCGTGCCGGATAATATCGTCGCCACCATCGCCGTGATTTTCATCAGCAGTATGGCGGCTGTGAGCTACGCTTTAATGATCGGGTCGTTTGCTAAAACCGAGCAGCAGGCCAATGGATTCGGCGCGATATCTATCATCATTTTCGGGGCGATAGGCGGGATTCTGGTACCCACGTTTGTGATGCCGGGGTTCATGCAGTTTTTCAGCAACTTTTCGCCGCTGCACTGGTGCCTGGAAGGGTTTTATGTATTGTTCCTCAAAGGCGGCAGCTGGCAGGACCTGCGGACGGTGTTCGCTTTTCTGGGCATTTTTATAGTGTTTTGCCAATTGGGCACATATTTTAAGTTACGGTTGGAAAGAATTATTTAAGTTTGATATTCCCCCGGCCGGTAAACCTCGCTGTAACCGGCGATTACATTAAGCGATTAACAAATTAATATGGACATAGAAAGCTTGAAGCCCATTCTGAAAGGGCAAATTGTACAATACCTGAACCTGCTCGACATTAACCCTGCCGACATCAAAGACGACGAACCGCTTTTCGGAGGAGATCTGGGCCTGGATTCCATCGACTCGCTCGAACTGGTGGTGCTGCTCGAAAGGGAATATGGTATCAAAATCAATAATCCGGCCGAGGGGCGTAAGATCCTGGTCGATGTAAACCACATGGCCGAGTACATTCTCGCGCACACAAAAGCCGCTTAATTTTCGATGGGAAGGGTGTTGGTGACCGGTATGGGCATGATTTCTGCCATTGGTAACAATGTGCGGCAGAATCACGAGAGCTTGCGTTCGGGGCGTTCGGGGATTGGTAAAGTTGCCTTTTTTGAATCGTTGTACGCTTCGCAGCTGCCGTTCGGCGAAGTGAAGCTGAGCAATGATGAACTGAAAGCATTACAGCAACTTGAAACCTCCACGGGCTATACGCGCACCTGCCTGCTGGCCGACAAGGCTTTCGCTGAGGCCGTTGCCGATGCCGCATTGACGCCTGGTCAGCTTTCCTCGCTGGACACCGCATTGATTTCGGCCAGTACCGTAGGCGGCATGTGCCTCACCGACCAGCTTTATGAGGATGCCAACCATAAATCGGAAGGCTCCGAATACCTGGAATCCTACGGCTGCTCGGCGCATACATTGAAGCTCATCAAACGCTACCGCATCAAAGGTTTTACCGATACGATCAATACCGCGTGCTCGTCGTCCGCGAATGCGATCATGCTCGGCGCGCGGCTGATCCGCTCAGGACGTGTGAAACGGGCGATCGTGGGCGGGGTGGATAGCCTGGCCAAGTATACGGTTAATGGTTTTAATGCATTGAAAATACTGTCCGAATCCCCCTGTAAGCCCTTCGACGTGAACCGCGATGGCCTGAACCTGGGTGAAGGCGCGGCTTACCTTGTGCTGGAAGCCGAAGAGCTGGCAGCCGGAAAGAGGGTGTATGCAGAAGTGGCCGGTTTCGGCAATGCCAACGATGCGCACCACCCTTCGGCCATGTCCGATGAAGCCACCGGCGCGATCCGCTGCATGCGTGAGGCGATCCGCACTGCGGGAATCGAAACTTCGCAAATCGGTTACGTTAATGCCCACGGGACAGGCACGCAGAACAACGACCAGGTCGAGTTTTTAGGAATGGGGGAGTTGTTTGAAAAAATGCCTCCTTACAGTTCCACGAAATCATTTACAGGCCACACCCTGGGCGCCGCGGGGGCTGTGGAGGCCATTTTCAGTGTTTTGAGCATCGTACATTCGGAATTGTTTCCGGGTTTGAATGTCCATGATCCCATTAGTGGTGCGGATCATGCGCGTGTTTCCGAATGGCGAGGCGACTACAAATTGAATTACGTGCTTTCCAATTCTTTTGGTTTTGGAGGTAACTGCACTTCGCTGGTTTTTGCGAGGGCCTAGCGGGATTGTCGGCACACGTAAGCCCCGTAGGTAGCCGTAATGATTTTTCAAGCTGCAAATTTTATCAACGACTATTACTCCAATCAAGGACCTGTATAGGATAGGGCAGTGATGTTCGCCAAGCCTAAGTGTTGTCCGGTTTGTATATGATCCCGATCGGGTATAAAATAGTTGAATTGACTAAATTTATACCTGATATGGTATAATAGATCAATTTTTGTTATCTTTATACCATAAAGGGTATAATATGTCTAATTTTTCGATTTTTCTGAAAGAAAGGCGCAAAACAGTCGGATTGACGCAAGAAGAGCTAGCGTCCAAAGCTGGCGTGGGTTTACGCTTTATCCGTGATTTAGAACAAGGTAAGAAATCACTTCGACTTGATAAGGTCAACCAGGTTCTGTCATTATTTGGTAAAGAAGTGGGGGTAGTCGATTTCAACTCTTAGGGACATGGGCAAGCAAGCGTACGTTTATTATAGAGAAAGTCTGGCGGGTCACCTTGAAGAGACTGACGAAGGTTATACGTTTGTTTACGATCCGAAGTACCTGGAATCAAACGATCCAATGCCGGTCAGTTTGACATTACCGCTGCAAAGTGAGGCTTTTACAAGCCGGATTCTGTTCGCATTTTTTGATGGACTTATTCCTGTTGACTGAGCAGAAGTATAAGGGATCCTATGAAAAGGTTGGCAGACTAGTTAATCAGTATTGTACCAACAAGGGCCTGGACACGATTAATTTCTTCGAACTGGTTTTGTTTTGTTATCTGACCGGCAACAACGACATGCACTTAAAAAACTTTTCGGTGACTCATCATAGCGATCACACGATTTCCCTCTCGCCAGCTTATGACCTGGTTAACGTAAACTTGGTATTTCCAGACGATTCAGATGAGTTGGCGCTCACATTGAATGGTAGAAAAAGAAAAATAGTCAAAGCTGACTTTGATGCTTTCAAAATGGGCATTGGGTTGCCAGAAAGGGCGGTTCTTAATATTTATGCAAAGTTTGCAGGTGCGAGCGGGAAAGTGAAGGAAGTGATAGAGTCTTCATTCCTGCCAGCGGATTGGAAGAAGCGATACGCGGAAATTTGGGATAAAAAACTGAGTATTTTACTTTGATGCGTGCTTGCAGATATTTCTCACAGCTCACTCACCGCAATTCGGTGATTACCCATCCTGCATCAGTTTGGTCAGAATCTCCTGGGCGGCCACTGAAATGATGGTTCCGGGACCGAAAATGCCCTTTACTCCTGCGTCGTACAGAAATTGGTAATCCTGCGCGGGAATGACACCTCCGGCGATAACCATAATATCACCTCTGCCCAGCTTATTCAATTCGCTGATGAGCTCGGGAATGAGCGTTTTATGCCCGGCAGCGAGGCTCGATGCGCCTATGATGTGCACATCGTTTTCCACTGCTTGCATAGCTACCTCCTGAGGCGTCTGGAACAATGGGGCAATGTCTACATCGAAGCCGAGATCGGCGAAGCTCGTTGCGATCACCTTGGCGCCCCTGTCGTGTCCGTCCTGGCCCATTTTAGCGACCATCATGCGTGGTCTGCGGCCTTCCAGCCGGGCAAACTCGTCGGACATTGCGCGAGCGCGCCGAAAGTTTTCGTCGTCCGAAACCTCCGTACGGTAAACGCCCGAAACCGACCTTATTGTAGATTGGTACCTTCCGAATTCCTTCTCCATTGCCTCCGAAATTTCTCCCAATGTAGCTCTTTTCCGCGCGGCGTCCACGGCTAATGCCAGCAGATTGGAATGCATATCTTTTCCGCCGCTTTCCAGGCATGCCTGCGTAATGCGGTCGAGCGAATGCCGCACTTCTGTTTCGTTCCGTTTTGCGCGAATAGCTTCAAGCTGCGTGATTTGGGCGTTTCTTACCGCCTCATTATCAATTTCCAGTATTTCAAAAGATTGCTTTTCGTCGGTTTTGTACCGGTTAACCCCCACTATTACTTCTTTACCCGAGTCGATCCGGGCCTGCTTTCGGGCAGCGGCTTCTTCGATGCGCATTTTGGGCAAGCCGGTTTCAATGGCCTTGGTCATGCCGCCTAATGCTTCCACTTCTTCGATCAAAGCCCAGGCCTTTTCGGCGAGTTGCATGGTCAGATACTCGACATAGTAGGAGCCGCCCCAAGGATCGACGGCTTTGCAGAGGTCCGTTTCATTTTGAATAAAAAGCTGCGTATCCCGTGCAATGCGGGCCGAGAAGTCGGTGGGTAATGCGATGGCCTCATCAAAGGAATTGGTATGCAGCGACTGCGTGTGGCCCATGACTGCTGCCATAGCTTCGATGGTCGTGCGGGTAATATTATTGAACGGCTCCTGCTCGGTAAGGCTGTAACCGCTCGTCTGACAATGCGTGCGCAGCATGAGCGATTTTTCGTTCTGCGGGTTAAACTGTTTGACAATTTTGGCCCACAGCATTCGCCCGGCCCGCATTTTGGCGATTTCCATGAAGTGATTCATCCCAATTCCCCAAAAAAACGATAATCGCGGCGCAAAATCGTCGATAGGAATGCCGGCTGCCAGGCCCGTGCGGATGTATTCGAGCCCGTCGGCGAGCGTGTAGGCAAGCTCAATGTGTGCGGGTGCACCCGCTTCGTGCATATGATAGCCGCTGATGCTGATCGAGTTGAAACGCGGCATATGCCGCGAGGCGTACGCAAAAATATCACCTACAATGCGCATGGATGGGGCGGGCGGGTAAATGTAGGTGTTGCGCACCATAAACTCTTTCAGAATGTCGTTCTGGATCGTCCCGGTGAGTTGGTCCGTCTGCACGCCCTGTTCTTCGGCAGCGACGATAAAAAAGGCCATTACGGGTATCACCGCGCCGTTCATTGTCATCGATACCGACATTTGGTCCAGTGGTATCTGGTCAAACAGCGTTTTCATGTCCTCGACCGAATCGATGGCCACACCGGCTTTCCCCACATCACCCGTCACACGTGGGTGGTCGGAGTCGTAGCCGCGGTGGGTCGCCAGGTCAAAGGCGACGGACAAACCCTTTTGCCCGGCGGCGAGGTTTCTGCGGTAGAATGCGTTGGATTCGGATGCCGTCGAGAAACCTGCGTACTGGCGGATTGTCCATGGGCGTTCGAGGTACATGCTCGCGTAGGGGCCGCGCAGGAATGGTGGAGTACCTGCGCCGAATGCGAGGTGCTCCGCGTCGGCGAGGTCGTTTGCAGTAAATGTGGTTTTGAGCGCTATGCCTTCGGCCGTTTGAAAGAGCGCGGCCTGGGCAATGTTGGGGCTATAACCTTCGGCTCCGCCAGCTTCATTTTGGAAAACTTCATTATCGGTGGTTTGCGAAAACACTTTCCATGCTGCATTCGCCAGTTTCAACGTCATATCTTCCAGGGCAAACGCGCCAGCCGCAGGGTCGGCGACTTTGGCCATCAGGCTTTCGTGTTCAAGAATATAGGAAACGTGTGTGGCGAGCCGTAGAGCCAATGGCTTATCGCCTTTATCAAACGGAAGCACAGTAAGCGCGTCGCATCCTCCGATAACTCCGCTCATAGCCTGTGCGGCAGATCTTATCAAATTGGTATAATCCGGCTCGTTTTCCTTGTAATGGATGGCCGTCCAGGCATGAATAAAAGGAGTGCCCTTGCATCCAAGTATTTGCCCAATTTTTTGCAGCATATACCTTAATGCTCTCAGTTTGGCGATTTCAGTCAGGTATTGCGAGCCGACCGGAACCGAGAATACAGTTTGTTCAAATGCAATTTCAGGCGATACGCTATTGGCATATAAATTCGAGAAGGTGCTGACGGCGGACAGCAGCTGCATGACCGGATCGGTGCCTTGTAATTCTATGGTTACGGGCCGGGAATTCGCAGCAGGCGCTTCGTTCAGGTTCTGCCATCCGGCGGTCGGTTTCTGCGCTTTCTGAATTTCGGCGACCGTTTCCCAATCTGTTTCATCAAATGTAACGTAGGGCTTGAAATGCACGCCATGGGCTACTTTCCAAGAATCAAACAGCTCAGCACGGCCTTTTACCTCTTTCGTTGCGCGTTTTTCCCAGGTGTTTTTGTCCGACGCGGGAAATTCAGAAAAGAGATTCGCTGACATGGGCTGTTGGGCTAATGAATGGTTTGCGGAAAAGTGCTATTAGCAAAACTACAAATTTTGAGACGCAATTAAGGGAGCCGAAACAGCAAAACCGCTTCTGTAACCTTCTGGACACGATTAAGCTCCCAATTTTATTTTTGGGTTTGCAGATACACTTTGTGACGATTAAATTGAATACCCGTTTCATCTGGAGAGATCAGGTATTTTTATATCTTTGCCGTCCTTTTGAACTATGATACTCAGAGTTTGGTAAATTATACATTGGAAAGAATCAGCACAAATAGAGAGGTAGACCAGGTTTGGGATGCTTGCCTGAGGATTATTCAGCAGCACATTCCCGAGCAGAGTTTTAAGACGTGGTTTGAACCCATTCGTCCCTTAAAGCTCTATGGTAAAGTACTTACCGTGCAGGTTCCCAGCCAGTTTTTCTACGAATGGCTGGAAGATAACTATGTCAATCTGCTGAGAAAGGCGCTGGATTACGCGATCGGCCGCGACGGTTTATTGGAATATTCCATTATTGTCGATACCGGTAACGAGAAGCACCAGCCGCTGACGATGAACGTCTCAACTCAGAAATCTCCAAATTATTCCAAGCCGGATAATTTCTCGACCGACCCTCGTATGGGGGCGAGCATGAAGGAGAAAGACCAGGATTCGCTGACGCTCGATACCTATCTGAACCCCAATTATTCGTTCGATAACTTCATCGAAGGGGACTGTAACCGTCTCGCCCGCTCGGCTGGCTTCGCGGTAGCGCAGCGTCCGGGACTTACCTCGTTCAACCCGCTGATGATGTACGGCGGGGTAGGATTGGGTAAGACACACCTTGTGCAGGCGATCGGTAACTACATTACCAACCATTACGAGAACAAGCTGGTGCTATACGTTTCTTCTGAGAAATTTACCAACCAGTTTATCAACTCGATCCGCAATAACACGCTGCAGGAATTCACCGATTTTTACATGAAAGTGGATGTGCTCGCGATCGACGACGTGCAGTTTTTGTCAGGAAAGGAAAAGACGCAGGATACCTTCTTCCATATTTTTAACCACCTGCATCAGCTCGGCAAGCAGATCATCATGACCAGTGACCGCCCGCCGCGCGAATTGCAAGGCTTGCAGGACCGTTTGCTATCCCGCTTCAAATGGGGCTTAACGGCCGATTTGCAGGCACCGGATTTCGAAACGCGTATCGCGATCATTCAGAAAAAAATCCAGTCGGAGGGCATTTCGATTGATTATGACGTGATCGAATACATTGCGCACAGCGTGAACTCCAACGTAAGAGAGCTGGAAGGCGTGATCGTATCGCTGATGGCGCAGGCGTCGCTTACCCGCCGTAATATCGATGTGGAGCTGGCGAAAAATACGCTGCGCAACATCGTGATGAACGAGGATAAGGAGGTAACGATTGACACTATTCAGGAGATCATCGCCGATTATTTCCAGGTATCCATTGCCGACCTGAAAAGCAAGAGCCGTAAGAAGGAGGTCGTGTATCCGCGCCAGCTGGCGATGTACCTCGCCAAAGAATACACCGATCTGCCGCTTAAATCCATCGGGTATCATTTCGGCGGCCGCGACCACAGTACGGTGATCCACTCGATCCAGAGCATTAACCTGCTCATGGACGAGACGCCAGACGTGGAAGAAACTTTGCAGAAGCTTCGCAGTTACTTCAAATAGGTTTTGACGTATCAATGTTCAGGAAAAGCCCCTGAACAACGTGGTACCAAAACCTATTCTACTTTCCCGGGAGCAGATCGACGCTCAAATCTGGGACAATCACATTCACAATAGCCGGCAAGGCGTGATTTACGCATTAAGCTGGTACCTTGATATTGTTTGCGAGCAATGGGAGGCGCTGGTGTGGCCTTCTATGTCCGACATCTCCATCGCAATGCCTTTGCCCGTCAGGAGGAAGTTTGGTAGGCCGGTTTTGTGCCAGCCATTGTTTTGTCAGTATTTGGGGATTTTTTCACGACAAACGCTGAATGGCGCGCAATGCGATGCGTTTCTTGAAGCTTTGAAAAGGCAGTTTCCCTACATTTCCTGTTACGCGTTCAATCCTGAAAACTTTGCATTAATGAGTAAGCTCAGTCCATCGGGTTTTGAGATCGAGGTATTTCAAACGCATTGGCTGAGCCTGGATCAATCCTATACCGACCTCCGTGCAGGGTATTCGAGGGACAGGAAGAAAAACCTGAAAAGGGGCAGTAATACAGCCTGGAAGACCTTTGAATCGGATGATTTTGAGCCGCTACTAACGCTTTTTGCGCAGAATCACGCTCCTGGCATCGGGAGAATCAAAGCCGAGGCATATAGGATGCTAAAAATGCTTGGAATGGAGTGCATTAGAAATGACCATGGCCGCCTGTTGCATGTGCGGGCAGGCGTACATATTCGAGCGGGCGTATTGCTCACGCGCTACCACGGACGAGCAATTTACCTTTTTAATGCCGCCGACCATGCAGGCGAAGGGAAATGCCAGAGCGGTAATGCTTGACGCTTATCTGAAAACCTGGGAGGGGCTCATTTTTCCTTTAAGTGATTCGGCTGGATTTTTAGTACACTTTTCGACTTTTAATGCCTAACAAAGGCTTTGTTAGAGCGCATTTGGACCATCTGCATCACCTGCCCTTTGCATGTGCGGAAGAAGCGCGTTTGGTACCCCGTATCGCTAACCAAGCCTAGATGCGGATAGAGCACTTCATACCGATTGTTGACGATGCAGGAATATTTCTTTTATTGGTAACCGTGAGCACAGCAACCGAATCCAGCCACCTAGGCCACAAAATAGGTTGTAACTTACTGGAACTTTTGAGCATGTTCTCTTTTCTATGCGTTGCACTGTCAAGCTCGTTGTATTTTACCCGAACTATTCAAGCCAACTGATATCATGCCGATGATTTCATATTGGACTTTCAAGCCGAATCTGTAAACTGAGGGAGCTCAAATTTGTCATATAATAGTCTGACTTTAAATTCAAAAAGTCATAATATATCCTGACGTTAATCTCGATAGAGGAGGAGCAGAAGCTAAGGTGCGTGACATCCACGATTGCTGCATTGTCAATATATAGCAATTACTTTCTCAAAAGTCGCAAAAAATGGTTTCGCCCAACCAGCCGCCATCACCGAACCGGCAACAATCACTTGACAATTCCTCCCTACTGAGGCAAGTTAGCGACATCAAGACTCACAACGTGTGTAAGATTATATTTTGACTAAAATGGCTATAAAGTCAGAATATAATCTTACATTAGTAATATAAAAGTCAAAGCATTCTTTTATCATGTCTCGTAAAAACTTACAAATCCAGCAGATAGGCAGCAAATTAAGTGCGTTCAGCGCAACTAAAAATATTGCAACACCGCCTACGGGATGGATTAAAGCAGTCCGTACTGCGATAGGAATGTCCATGCAGCAATTGGGCGCTAAACTTTCAATAACCAAACAGAGCGTTCAGGATATTGAAAAACGAGAACAAGAAGGCTCAATTACATTGAAATCACTACGCGAGGCAGCTAATGCGATGGACATGGACTTAGTCTACGGCTTAGTTCCCAAAGATGGTTCACTTGATCAGTTAATCGATCGGAAAGCCAGGGAATTAGCGACTAAAATTGTAATGCGAACTTCGACCACAATGAAGCTGGAAGACCAGGAAAACTCCAAAACTCGCATAAAGAATGCGATCGAGGAAAGGGCCCTTTCCATCAAAAACGATATGCCTAAAATTCTATGGGATTAAATCTTGAATACATTCCAGGCCAAACACCCTTAGATGAAGAAGAAAAGGAGGGACTCTTGATACCCACGATAGCAACAAGAGGGGAACTAGATGAATTCGAACAGCAGAATATAGAGGATGCCATCCAGTGGCTATTAACGCGAAAGTTGAGGTCGGAAGCGATTCTAACAGAAAAATTCATACTCGATCTACACAAGCGATTGTATGGAAACGTATGGGCATGGGCTGGCCGGATCCGAAATAGTAATAAAAATCTAGGTATCGATAGGTGGCAAATTTCAACCGCGTTGCGCACACTACTGGACGACATATTATTCTGGATTCAAAATGAGACCTTTCCCCCGATGAAATCGCGGTAAGATTCAAACATAGAATTGTGAGCATCCACTGCTTTCCTAACGGAAATGGTCGTCATAGCCGCTTGATGGCCGACGTCATTATTGAGAAGATATACAACAAACCTGTTTTCAGTTGGGGAGCTGCAGATTTGAGTGCTCATAATGACGTACGAACGACATATCTGCGGAGCGTAAAGCTTGCTGATCAAGGAAGCATTGAATCACTAATAACTTTTGCCAGATCGTAATGCCGCATCCCGTAGTAAAGAAATCTTGGTGTCGCCCCCACGTTTTACCGCATTGAAGAAGTTGACTGCCATTTGTTATCTCTTAAACACACGGACGGATTACAGCGAATCAGCATACATGGGTATTTTCAGCAACGTCTATTTCAGAATTTGAAAATGGTTTGGATTGTAAAAGTGATGGGGGGCACGAAAAAACTTTTTGTGCTACACCAACTTTCCAAATACTGCCCCACCGAGACCTTTGTAAACCAAAAACAAAACTCTCTGGCAAATCATTGATTATAAAATGCGTTATGCCATTTTAAAGAGTGATGCTATAACAGAAATGCATTAGCTTTCCCATTCAGGCAAATGCAAAACCTGCGGAAATGGCTGTTGGTTAAAACCAGGCAATATCTCTTTTCAGACCCTTGTAGGATTTTAAATCCATTTCCAGTGAGCCGATTTTAAGATCGACTTCGGCTTTCAATGGGATCTTATTCGAATCGTCGGAGACCCAAAGCGCCATCGGTTCCTCACCTTTGAAGAACTTATTGGTAGGGATTTGCGGAGACAAGCGCAGCACTTTGCTTTTGCCGAACTTGGTCTTGATCACATCCCTGCCCACATAACGCACGCGGAGTTTGTAAACTTCACCATCAAAGAAGGTAGGAACTTCGATGATTTCGCCCTCGCGCACTTTGTCGAAATTGATAGTGCGCAGGAAAAAGTAGCCGCTGATGATATCGTGGATATTGTTGGGGACATTGTAAGTCTTGCTTTCATCCTTCACATTCGAAACCGCCTGATCTTTGCTATGATTGAAAAACACCGTTTCCTCTTTGCGGTATTTGTTTTCCTGGATCTGCCGCTCGAACATATGGGGGAGAATGGCAGTGGTGTCAATGTACGAACGCCACGTGTCACGCACCCGTGATATTAGATCGAATGCTCCAACTGTCCGTCCTATTACGTTGACCCGGTAGCAGGGCCGGTTGTTAATCATCGAAACCGCCTTGCTTACCTCTACTTTGGCCTCTGCGGCATTGATGAAGCCATAATGCACACGGTACTCAACCCGTTCGCCGGTTCCGAAGCTTCTGTTGTGAACCACGCGATCCATTTCCGCACTCTCGTCGAACTGGCGGAAAGAGAACAGTAATGTGAATGTTGATATGGCTAATAGTAATGCGTACGATCTTTTCATGCTCATGATAACATTACAGGGAAGGGTATTTGCCCTTTAAATGGTTCAGGTATTTCTTCAAATCCCCTTCGAACTTCTTTTCAAATTCCTGCCTGAAACTGTCCTGTTTCGATTTATAGGTCAGATAGCTGATAAAGTAAGCATTATTAGGAAGTTTTCCGTCGGGCCAGCGGTTTTTGTTTGTTAACGTACGCTTGCCTGAAAGAAGTGTATCCGTATCGCCGACGATATCCGTGATCAATTTCAACTTCAATGAGTCCTTTTCAGGGCTCGGAGTTGGATCGGGGCCGAATGTTTTATAAAGACTATCCAAACGGCCTGCCCCCCTAAGCATATGCCGCGAGTAGGCGTCATTATACCGTTTTGAATACTCGTATTGGCGCATTTGTTCCGAATCCCCACCGTATTTGTACTTCAAAAAACGGATAGTGCCCTGGTCACCAACAAAACTGGCCAGGTTTTCATTGAGTTCCAGGTTATTTTTCACAAAAAGCGTACCATGTGTAAGTTCGTGCAATATCAGATTAGTGAGGCTGCCGACCCGCCGGAGCAGCATGCTCGAAAGGATAGGGTCTTTCAGATAACCGAGCGTCGACCAGGCTGATACCTCGCCGATATCGGTGTCAAACCCATTGTCGATCAGCGCTTTTTCTTCGGTAACAGCGCGCGTCGAATCGAAATAGCCTTTGTAGGGGAACGTGCCGACGACCGGGAAATGCCATTGGTATGGTTCTATTTTATAGCGTTCCGAGGCTGTAATGAGCCATATAAGCGGCCGCCCGTGCTGATTGTAGAAGGTAGTATAATTATCCGACGGCGTTAGCCCCAGCGAGTCCACACCGAACTGCTTGATCTCCTGAATGAGGCGAATCCTCGCTTTGAGGGAATCGGGAAACGTTTTATCGGCCAGGACTTGGTCTACGTCCTCTACCTGCATGAGTATGCCAATTTGTCCTTTGGCCTGTAAAAAAGCGTAAGTGAGCACATCCCTTTGCCAAATGCCGAGTAATACCAGGACAGCCAGCACGGCAAGCAATATTTTCTTGATCACAATTTCAACGTTAAAATGAATGCGGGTACCGCAGGACGGCCTTCATGGAGCGGACACCGGAAAATGGCTTGCCGGGGTACGCTGTTAGCGTTCGCAAAATTAGCCAATTGGCAGACATTTAGATATCGGGCTCCCAGCTTCTTCACCGTTTGATAATCTGTTATTCCCGCTTGCATATCGCCATTTTTAGCCTTGCTTCACAAACGCTGTAAAATGCGAAAATTTCGGGAAAAATTAAGTTTTAAGGCAAAAATCGGGTTGTTGTTTTAGTGGGAATTAGCTATTTTTACAAAACAATAAAGACCCATTTACGAGCGGTTTTTGTCCTGCAAAAGCCGCTTTTTTATGTACCAACCAAATTACTGTTACCATTTCTATGGCACAAGCAACAACAGATAAAGACAACAAACTAAAAGCGTTACAGACCACGCTCGAAAAGCTCGACAAGACTTACGGAAAAGGTACTGTGATGCGTCTGAGCGACACCAAAGTATTAGATATTCCGGTGATTTCGACCGGTTCACTGGGTCTTGACCTCGCGCTTGGCGTAGGCGGTGTTCCCCGCGGCCGTATCGTGGAGATCTACGGACCTGAATCGTCAGGTAAAACTACACTGTCGATGCACTGCATTGCCGAGGCGCAGAAAAAAGGCGGGCTGGCAGCATTTATCGATGCGGAGCATGCATTCGACAGAACTTACGCGGAGAAGCTCGGTATCGATACCAGCAATCTCCTTATTTCGCAGCCCGACAGCGGTGAGCAGGCACTCGAAATCGCCGAGCACCTGATCAGCTCCGGTGCGGTTGACATTATCGTTATCGACTCCGTGGCCGCATTGGTACCACGTGCCGAGCTGGAAGGCGAAATGGGCGACAGCAAGATGGGCTTGCAGGCACGCTTGATGTCCCAGGCACTTCGTAAACTGACCGGTGTGATTAACAAAACAGGCTGCTGCTGTATCTTCATCAACCAGCTTCGTGAGAAGATCGGTGTGATGTTCGGTAATCCTGAGACTACCACCGGTGGTAATGCATTGAAATACTACGCATCCGTGCGTCTGGATATTCGCCGTGTAGGCCAGATCAAGGAAAGCGCTGACGCGATCCTGGGTAACCGCACACGTGTGAAGGTTGTTAAAAACAAAGTAGCGCCTCCATTCAAAGTGGTGGAATTCGATATTATGTACGGAGAAGGCGTTTCCAAAGTAGGGGAGATTATCGACCTTGCGGTGGAGCTCGACATCGTGAAAAAATCAGGCTCATGGTTCAGCTACGAAGGCAACCGCCTCGGACAAGGCCGTGACGCCGTGAAAGCGCTGATCAAAGACAATCCGGAGCTGATGGACGAGCTGGAAGGTAAAATCCGTGGCCAGGTGAATACCGATCCCGATTCATTGATCGACACCAGCGAGCCAAATGTTGCCGACGACGGTTCTCCGGAATAAGCTTTTGAGCTAAGTCATAAAAAATGCCCTGTTTGTAGCAGGGCATTTTTGTTTGTTGGCTATTTGAGCGGCTAAGGCCTGTTAGAAAGGCTTACGGTCATCGTCGTCATCATCTTCGAAGTCGTAATCATCTTCCCCAGGGCCGGAGAACATGCTGCTCACCAGATCCTGGAACTTCATGCCCTGGTCGAGCGCTTGCTTGCCTACGAGCGAGAATTCAGCCATGCCGTGCAATGCGAATTCCATCATGAAAAGCTTTTCTTCGGCATCCGCGTAAGCAGAGAGCATATCCACGAAATCGTCCAGGCCATCGATGGTTTTCAGTCGGGCGATGTACTCGCGGTCGGTCATGTCGGCAGGCATTTCCATTTCGTTGCCCGCACCGAACCACTCCACGACTTTCGCGTAAGGATTGATCTTGCTTTTTTTGCTTTTCTCGGGATCCGGGAAGAAATTCAGGAACTGCGTGCGGATGGCTTTGCCGATCAGGTTTTGCGCCACGATTACCGGGCCTTCCACTTCACCTTCATAAACCAGCTCTACTTTCCCGCAAATCGCAGAAACAACCCCGTAAAGGTCGGAAATGCGCACGTAAGTCGAATTTTCGCCATTAATCAGCGCTCTGCGCTCAGCAGTGCTCAAAAGGCTTTCATAAGCCGAAATCGTCAAACGCGCCGAAACACCGCTTTTGCTATCGACATATTCGCTCTCCCTGGCTTCGAATGCAATCTGCTCAATTAATGTCTTTATCAGTTCATTGACGCGCACAATGCTTTTCTGCTCGGGTTTTACGACCGCTTCCTGCTCGGTAATACGCTTGCCGGTTTCGATCGTTTTCGGGTAGTGCGTCACAATCTGGCTCTCGATCCGGTCTTTGAGCGGTGTTACAATGCTTCCGCGGTTGGTATAATCCTCCGGGTTAGCAGTGAAAACGAACTGAATATCCAGCGGCAACCGCAGTTTGAAACCACGGATTTGAATATCGCCTTCCTGCAAAATATTAAACAGTGCTACCTGAATACGCGCCTGCAAATCCGGCAGCTCGTTGATCACGAAAATACCGCGGTGGGAGCGTGGGATCAACCCGAAATGAATCACTCGTTCATCCGAATATGGCAATTTCAATGTTGCAGCCTTGATAGGGTCGACATCACCAATCAAATCCGCAACCGAAACGTCGGGCGTCGCCAGTTTCTCGGTATAGCGCTCGTCACGATGCAGCCATTCGATTTCCGTATCGTTGCCTTCCGCGGCCAAAATGTCCTTGGCATAGCGGGAGAGCGGAGCGAAAGGATCGTCGTGCAGCTCCGAATTTTTGATGTAAGGAATATATTCGTCGAGCAGGCTGACCATCATGCGTGCGATACGCGTCTTAGCCTGCCCGCGCAAGCCCAGGAAGTTGATGTTATGCATCGAAAGAATGGCCCTTTCCACATCGGGAATGACCGTTTCTTCATAACCCCAGATTCCCGGGAAGACATTCTCCTTGTTCCTGATCTTTTCAATCAGGTTATCTCTCAGCTCCTGCTTGATAGAACGCGACTGATAACCTGCTTTTTTTAGTTCTCCGAGTGTCCGGATTCCCAGTAGTTCTGTGCTTGTGAGCTTTGAGTATGTCATGTAAAAATAGTGGATTAACGCGCGTACGCCACTGACCGCATTTCACGGATCACCGTGATCTTGATCTGGCCTGGGTACTGCATTTCTTTTTCAATTTTTTGCGAGATATCAAACGACAGCAAGCCCGCTTTTTCGTCGGAAACGTTGTCGGCGTCGATGATCACGCGCAGCTCGCGGCCCGCCTGGATCGCGTAGCATTTCTCTACGCCGTCGAATGACAAGGCGAGGTTTTCCAGGTCGCGAAGGCGCTGGATGTACGATTCCATCATTTCGCGGCGTGCACCCGGGCGTGAACCTGAAATGGCATCACATACCTGGATAATCGGCGATAGGATAGAGGTCATTTCGATCTCGTCGTGGTGCGCCCCGATCGCGTTGCAAACCTCAGGGTTCTCTTTGTATTTCTTGGCCAATTCCATACCCAGGATTGCGTGCGGCAGATCCGATTCCTCTGGCCACACTTTACCAATATCGTGGAGCAAGCCTGCGCGTTTGGCCAGCTTGGTGTTCAAACCAAGCTCAGCGGCCATGGTAGCACACAATTTCGCTACCTCGCGGGAGTGTTGCAGCAGGTTTTGTCCGTAAGAAGAGCGGAAACGCATCCGGCCGATCATTTTCACCAGCTCAGGGTGCAAGCCGTGGATACCCATGTCGATCACGGTTCTTTCACCGATTTCGACGATCTCGTCCTCAATGTTTTTACGGGTTTTGGCTACCACCTCTTCAATGCGGGCAGGGTGTATACGTCCGTCCTGAACCAAACGGTGCAGCGACAAACGCGCGATTTCTCTTCTTACAGGGTCAAAACCGGAGATAACGATTGCTTCCGGGGTGTCGTCCACGATAATTTCAACACCGGTAGCCGCTTCCAAAGCGCGGATATTTCGTCCTTCGCGACCGATGATTTTACCTTTGATATCGTCGTTTTCAATGTTGAATACCGACACGCAGTTCTCGATCGCGTGCTCGGCGGCGGTGCGCTGGATGGTTTCGATAACGATCTTTTTTGCCTCTTTGGTCGCGGTAAGGCGAGCCTCTTCCATGGCACTCTTAATATATGATCCCGCGCGGGTTTCGGCTTCTGCTTTCAGAGCGTCCACGAGTTGTTCGCGGGCCTGCTCGGCGGTGAGGTTGGCTATTTTTTCAAGCTGGGCAACCTGTTGTTGCAGGGATTTTTCAGCTTCTTCCCGGCGTTTGGTGGCCGTTTCCAGCTGCTGGTTGAGGTTGTTTTTGAGGTTATCGAGCTCGCTTTCCTTGCGCTTGGTCTGTTCCATGCTCTGGTTCAGGCTTTGCTCGCGTTGTTTGAGCTTCTGCTCGTTGCTTTGCAGGATGCTACGCTTTTTATTTGCGTCTTCTTCGAATTCCGATTTCAAACGGAGGTACTTTTCTTTCGCCTCGAGAATGCGGTCTTTTTTGATGTTTTCGGCCGCTACCTCGGCATTCCGGAGAATTTCAGCGGCACGGTCCTGGGCTTCTTTTTCCTTGGCGTCAAACGATCGCTGAAAGATGTACTTTCCTGCAAAAATACCCACACCTATGGCGATGATATCGGACAGGATAACGATGAAATACAATGAATTAGACATTTCAATAATGGTTATATATAGTTGGTTTTACCGACTACACCCGCGTTGAAATGCCGAAAAAGGAAGAAATTGAAAGTATATTTTTGCAGATACTCTAAAAAATCAAAGGGTCAGGTATGGGTGTCAGCTCTCGATAGCACTGGCGATGGTCTCGTCCAGTTTTTCTACTCTGCTCTTAAAAGCCGCTACCAGGTCGTCCATTTCTTCCTGGTTCCGTTGTAATGCCACCAGGCATTCAATAGAGGTCAATGCAATAGCCTCTATGTCACCGTATACTTTCCCTTTTAATTTATGCTGTTGCACACGCTGCATGAACACCTCATACCCATCCCTGTAGAATTTCTCCTGATCCGCCGGAACGCTCAGTTTGAAACCTCTGTCCAGCAGTTTTATAAAGACAGAAACGTCTGGATTAGGTATGCTATTTTTTTTCATAAGGTATCTTCAAGCAATTCGATGCACTTATCGATCTCCTGGATATATCTTTCAACTGATTCTTTCAGCTCGGCAATTGCGCCTGTTGGTGTCAGTTTACTAGTGACAAGTTTAGCGAAACTTTTAGACTTATTAAAGTCTTTTTCTAAAGAGGTGTATTTTTTCCTTATTTCTTTCGATTCTTCCGTGAGCCTCGCATTGGCGGCCCTGAGCTCCGCGTTTTCACGCTGGAGCTCTGAGATCGACCAAGTTAATTTCTCTTTATGATTGATCAGGATTTCGAGTTTTTTCTCGACGTCGGACAGTTTATGTTCGATAATACGTTCGGTAGTCCTCTCCATTTTCCTCAACTGAAAAAATCCGACAATGAAAAAACTGTGGTTTACTTTCTGATCACCGCTTCAAATTCCCTTTCGTAGGTAGCAATCAGGCGCTGCATCGTTTTGTCGATCACCTTGTCGGTGAGCGTCTGCTGCTCATCCTGCAAAATGAAGCTGATCGAATACGATTTTTTGCCTTCCAGGTTCGCGCCCTCGTAGACGTCAAACACGTTCACGGCGCGAAGCAGATTGCGTTCGGTTTTATAAGCGGCCTGGCGCAGTTCTTCGAAAGTCACTTTTTTGCTGAGAACTACCGAAAGATCACGGCGTACCTCCGGGAACTTGGGCACTTCCACATATTCAACTGCTGCATTGTACTGCCGCAGCAGGTATTCCCAGTCAAAATCGGCAAAGAAAACCGGCGCTTTAATGTCGAGCTTCTTGGCAACGGCGGCATTAAGCAAACCGAAGGATACTACCGGTTTTTTATTGGCCAGCAACGTAAGGCCGCTTTTGAAAATGGCATTGTCCGCATCCTGTTTTTGCACGTCCCGGATCTTCATCGCAGTCAGAACCTGGTTGACGAACGCAGCCAGATCATGGAAAACCACTTCGCGCGACTTCTCAAACCAGCTTTCCTGGCTGATATTGCCTGTCAGGAAAACAGAAAGGCGTTCTTTCTCGATGTATTTGCCGTCGATTTCGTGGTAGGTTTTTCCAAATTCAAATACCTTTAAATCCTTTTGACGGCGGTTGCTGTTGTAGGCGATCACCTCCAAACCAGAGAAAAGCAGCGTCTGACGCATCACCGAAAGGTCTTCGCTCAGGTAGTTAAGAATCTTCACCGGATTGCCGGCAAGGCTTTCGCCCAAAATGGCCTGATATTCGGGTTTGGTCAACGAGTTATTAATCATCTCATTGAAACCATTGCCTACCAGCATCTCAGCCACACGGAGTTTGAGCTTTTCAGGATCATTAACCGGGAAATCCGAAAGGTAATCCGAGCTCAAAGCATCCGAAAGCTCCACCTGGCCGAAACCGTAAATGCGCAGAATCTCTTCAATTACGTCCGCCTCCCGTTGCACGTCCACGCGGTAAGGCGGCACGATGGCCGTGAAACCCGCTTCGGTTTCGTCGGTAACGCGGATATCAAGGCTTTCGAGGATGTCTTTGATCAGCTCTTTGCCCAAAGACTTGCCGATCAACCGGTCGATGTTTTTGTATTTGATATTTACCTTGAAATCCTTGACAGGCTCAGGGTAAATGTCGATAATGTCGGATGAAATGCTTCCACCAGCTATTTCCTGGATCAGCAATGCCGCGCGTTTCAATGCGAAAAGCGGCATATTAGGGTCGGTACCGCGCTCGAAGCGGAACGAGGAATCTGTTTTGAGCGAGAAACGCTGCGCAGTCCTGCGTACCCACACAGGTGAGAAATAGGCTGATTCCAGGAAGATGGAAGTGGTCGTATCGGTAACACCGGAAGTAAGCCCACCGAAAACACCGGCAATGCACATAGGCTCGGGATTTCCATCCACGCCTTCACTGCAAATCATCAGGTCGTTGGCCGAGATCTTTCGCTCCACACCGTCGAGGGTCACAAATGGCGTGTTGTCGGCAACCGTAGTAACAATCACTTTTTCGCCCAAAACCTTGTCCGCATCGAATGCATGCATTGGTTGGCCGAGCTCGTGGCAAACGTAGTTGGTAATGTCAACGATGTTGTTGATCGCGCGGATACCGATGGTTTGCAAGCGTTGTTTGAGCCATTCCGGCGATTCGGCAACCTGAATGCCTGAGATAGTCAAACCTGTATAGCGAGGGCAAGCCTCCGTATTACGAACCTCTACCGGTATCGGCAGGGTTTGGTTATCGACTTTAAATGCGTCAACCGAAGGCAAGGTGATCCCGCGTTTTAAAACCGCTTTCAAATCACGCGCAACACCATAATGCGATGCCGCATCGGCGCGGTTTGGCGTAAGACCAATTTCAATCAGGTAATCGGAGGAAATACCGAAATACTCAGCGGCGGGTGTGCCGTTGGGTAGTTGGGTGTCAAGCACCAGAATGCCGTCGTGTGAAGTGCCTACGCCCAGCTCGTCCTCCGCACAAATCATTCCTTCTGAAAGCGCCCCGCGGATTTTGGATTTTTTCAAAACCAGCGGCTGGTCGCTGCCGGTCGGATATAATGTAGCGCCTACCGTCGCGACGATCACTTTCTGCCCCGCAGCCACATTCGGCGCGCCGCAAACGATCGAAAGCGGGGTTTCGCCGCCAACGTCCACTGTGGTTAGGCTCAGCCGGTCGGCCTCGGGGTGTTTTTCACGCGTCAGTACCTCGCCGATCACCACGCCCTGCAAACCGCCTTTTATCGATTCGATCTCTTCAATACCTTCGACTTCCAGCCCAGTGCCCGTTAGCAAACGGTCGATTTCCTCGGGTGTTTCAGTAATTTCAATTAAATCTTTAAGCCACTTATAAGAGATCTTCATCTAGAATGCTTTAATAACAATAAAAACTCAGGCGCGGGAAATACAGCCTGTTTGCAAAATTAATGATTTAGTTTGAACGGCATTCGGGCATTGTGCGCAGAGGCCGTTTTTTATGCCGGTCTGGTTACTGGTGCGTCGCTTCCTCAGTCACTTCACCGGCGTGAATGGCTACGGTCAACGTATTCTCAGCGGGTGGTACCGGACAAGCATAGCTTTCCTGGTAGGCACAATAGGGGTTATACGCTTTGTTGAAATCGAGCACAATGGTGTTGTTCTTGATCTGATCGACCGGATAATCCAGGTAGCGGCCGCCGCCGTAGGTTTCCTTGCCGCTGGTCCCATCGCGGAAAAGCACCGAAATAGTACCTTCGTTCTTTAAAAGCAGCAGTTTTTGCGGCTGACCTTCTATATTGAAACTGGCATAGCCGTATTTTTCATATTTCTCGGTGGTACCGTCAGTATATTTCACGATTACCTCCTTATCGTCTTGCATGTACGGAGAGATATTGGCTTTCACGCGAAACGCCAGGCTCGGTTCGAAGTAATGCAGGCCGTGGAATGCCTCCTTATCCTTGATAGGCGAGTCGTCGCCGGATTTGAACTGCTCGTCTTTGGCCGCGCGCTCTTCGAGGATCTTGGTTTTATAGGCCGCCGGGTTGGCCGCGACGGCGTCGTCGGAGCTGCTGGTGCCGCCCATGTTTTCAATAATGAAGTAAGCAAGAATCGCAATGAACATGGCGATCGTGCTGTATCGGATCACTTTATTTTTGAACATAATAAGGATTATTGGGTAATCGGACTGCAAACTTACACCCGATCGCGCGCTTTGAAAAAGTATGGAAGGTTTATTTACTTTTTTGGAATAATTTTGAAACTTCGCGACCATCGGGTTTGCGATGTTGGTTGAAATATATCTAAATTGACCTGGGAAAAAACTTTAAACACAATACCTGCCCCATTGTATGTCATACACAAAACGAGTACTCATTGCCGAAGACAGTTCAGTTATTCAAAACCTGGCAAGGAAGATTCTGGAATTTCAGCATTATGAAATCACTTCCGTGAAAAACGGCGAGCAGGTGCTGCAATTGCTTGAAAAAGAGGATTTTGATATCATTCTTTTGGATATCAATATGCCTGTGATGGATGGAATGGAATGTGCAAGAAGCATCCGCAAATTGCCTGATGAGAAGAAAGCCAAAACACCGATTGTGGCGATCACGGGTAATGCCAAAAATTATTCAGACGAGGATTTCAAAGAAGCAGGATTTGACGATGCGCTGATGAAGCCGTTGAATTTCGACCGCCTGGTTGAAGTGGTGGCGCATTTGACTGAATAAATACCTGATGAGGATTACATTTTTAGGAACCGGCACATCGCAGGGAATACCGGTTATTGCCTGCGATTGTGTCGTTTGCCGTTCTAATGACCAGCATGACAAGCGTTTAAGAACTTCCGTGTGGATCCAGGCCCACGGAAAATCGTTTGTAATCGATACCGGCCCCGATTTTCGCCAGCAAATGCTCCGGGCAGATGTCCACAACCTGGATGCCGCCATTTTTACCCACCAGCATAAAGACCACACTGCCGGCCTGGACGATATCCGGGCATTCAATCACCGCCAGCTGATGGATATTCCACTGTACGGCAGGCAGGAGGTGCTCAATCAGATCAAGACGGAATTTGCCTATGCATTTTCAGAAAAGCGTTACCCGGGTGTTCCGCATTTCTCCTTACACCCCATCGAAAACGAGCCGTTTGATATAGAAGGCGTGGAGGTGATCCCCATTGAGGTAATGCACCATAAGCTGCCGGTTTACGGCTACCGCATCGGCGATTTTACCTACATTACCGACTGTAACTACATTTCCGAAGAAGAGCAGGAGAAAATTAAAGGTTCGCAGGTACTCGTGCTCGATACATTGCAGAAAGAGCCGCATCTTTCGCATTTCACGCTCTCGCAGGCGCTCGATTTGATCGACAAACTGAATGTACCGCAGGCCTACCTGACGCATATGAGCCATAAGCTGGGCTTGCACGCTGTCGTAGAAAGCGAACTTCCCCCGCACGTGCATCTGTCCTATGACGGGCTGGTGCTGGATTTGTGATCCGAGACAAGGGCAGGCCTCTTGAACAGGTATATTAGCTATACCGATCGTTTCTCCAGGGATAGGCTGTGTTGGAATATCCCCTCAATTCCCAGAATCCAAGCTGATTTTTCGGTAAAAATTGAATGCGGCTGATCCATTTGCTGCCTTTCCACGCATAAAGTTGCGGCGTGATCATACGCACCGGGCCGCCGTGATCGCGTTCGAGCGGCTTTCCGTCGGCGGTGTGAACGAGCAGCACGTCTTCTTTTAATGCCTCTTGGAGTGAAAGATTGGTCGTGTACTGGTCATATCCGTGGCACAGCACGTGTGTGGCGGTGGGTTTAGGCATAACCAACGCGGCAATATCAGCCAGGCGCACACCTACCCATGGCACATCCATGCGCGACCAGGTGGTTACGCAGTGAAAATCGCTTACATCGTTGGTTTGGGGTAATGCCATAAAGTCGTCCCAGGTCAGGGTGACGGGGGATTCTACCTCGCCATCTACCACCAGCTTCCATTTGCTGAGCGGCACGTCGGGTTTGAAACCCAGGTCGAGCACCGGCCATTTGACGGTTTTTGTCTGGCCGACCGGTAGCTGCGGCATTCCGTGGCGGTTGGGCGTGCCGCTTCCCATGGGGCGTGTATCGGAAACCGAGGGCGTCTCGGCCATTTGCTGCTCGAACCGGGCCCGGAGTTTCATCCGCGCTTCGACGATTTTATCGAGTTTGCTATTTTCTTCCATGTCAGTTGATGTTTAGGTGCTGATCCATTGCATCATTAAAGCAGTCAAATACCCTCCATAAGTTCCGATAGCGTACCCTAAAATTGCGAGCAGCACACCCACAGGCGCCAGCGACGGATGAAATGCCGCGGCAACCACCGAAGCCGAAGCCGAGCCGCCCACATTGGCCTGGCTTCCCACCGCGAGGAAGAAAAAAGGAATTTTGAGCCATTTGCAGGCAATAATCAGGATAATGCCGTGGATGGAAATCCATATTAGGCCAATGGCGAACAAGCCGGGGTTATCGGCCACCGCCCCCAGGTCCATTTGCATGCCTATGGTAGCCACCAGCACATACAGGAACACCGAGCCTAACCGCGATGCGCCATAATATTCAAGCTTACGCACGGGCGTGAGCGAAAGCAGAATGCCGATCAGGGTAGCAATGCTGATAACCCAGAAAAAGTTGGAAGTGAGGCTGTATTTTTCAAGCGCAGGATAATTTGCAGCAAGATAAGGAGTGATGATTTCTGCCAGTCCGTGCGCGAGGCCGGTTGCCCCGAAGCCCGCTGCTGCCAGGAAAATGTAGTCACGTAGCATGGGGTTTTGTTCATTGGCCTTTTGATCCGAATCCAGGTGCTCTTTGACCTCCTGCACCGCGCTGCTGTCTGCGCCCAGAAACGCGTCCACGCGGGATGCAATACCGGCTCCATAAATCAATGCGGCCATCCAAAGCTCGGCAATGAGCACGTCGACGGCCACCATTTGAGAGAAAAGCGCGTCGCTTGGATGAAACACCTCGCGCAATGCGGTTTGGTTAGCCCCGCCGCCGATCCAGCTTCCGGCGATGGTCGCAAGCCCGCGCCATACAGCATCGGCTCCTTCACCTGCAACGGTCGCCGGGCTGACCGTCCCGACAATCCATAATGCAACCGGGCCGCCGATCATGATGCCCGCGGTTCCAATCAGCATGGCCGCCAACGCCTTCGGCCCAAGCCGCGTGAGCGACTTCCAATCCATTCCGACCGTAAATAGGACCAAACAGGCCGGCAGGAAGTACTTGGAAACGACCGGGTAAAGCTGAGAGGTTGCGCCATTGATCACCCCGAACGAATTGAGCAAACCCGGTATGAAGTAGCAAAGCAGCAGGGGAGGAATAACAGTATAAAACCGTTTCCAGCCGGGCTGGGCAGCCGTGTAGAAAATGCCAGCCAGTATAAGCATTAACAGGCCGAGAACGACGGCGTCGTTGGTAATCATGTGTCAGAATTACAGTAAGGGAAAAGTGAATGGCTAAAAATAGCTGAAAAGTGCCGGAAATGCATTCTTTTAAAGCTTTTGCATACGGGCCCTTGTGTCTGAAACAGGCGGTTTGTAACTTACCTGATATATCATTTACTTATACTATGGCAGCGCAGGCAGGTTATTCGAATACAAGTCTTGTCAAAAAGCTGGGCATCAAGGCCGGCTTTAAAATCAGGTTCGTTGATCCGCCGGAGCATTATTTGGATTTGCTTGAAGGGCTTCCCGCCGATATTGAGGTTTTTGAAGAGCCCACATCAGGTGTTGATTTCGTCCACTACTTCACCAAACAGGCCGCAGCACTGGAAAGGGATTTAGCTGCATTGAAAACTCAGATCGTATCAAACGGTACCATCTGGATCTCGTGGCCTAAAAAGGCATCGAAAGTGCCGACCGATGTGACTGAGGACGTGATCCGTAATCTTGCACTGTCGATTGGTCTGGTAGATGTGAAAGTATGCGCCGTGGATGCGGTTTGGTCAGGGTTGAAGTTGGTCATCAGGGTTAAAGACAGATAGGACTATGTTTGGAATACTAAAAAGGTATTTGCCGGCGGTATTGCTGGTAAATCTGGTGTGTAATGCGCTAGCGCAGCAGGTTGACGAGAAGCGCCTTGATTCGAACATTAAAGCAAGCATTACCGCGATATTGGATACGACCGATGGCACCAAATATCGCCATTACTACAAATTGGCCAATGGCAGGGTGGTCGGGGAGGACAGCGTTTACGCATTCGACGCAACCGACGACTGCGAAAGTGATGGAAAAATTCGTTTTCGGGATTGGGTTGCCAATAAGGCCGGATTTTTCGATAACAATGGAAAGGTGGTAATTCCCGCTATGTATAATGATGTAAGCAGGTTTCAGAACGGTATGGCCATGGTGATCAAGGATGCCAAACAAGTAGGATGGGACGGGGAAGATTGTGAAAAGGGCGGTTGCGAGCATTGGGTATGGCAAGGCGGCAGCACAATGCTGATTAACGCGCGCAACGAGGTGTTGGTTGATGATATAGAGATGGATTTTTATCCGGTAATCAACTGGTACTCCTTGCAAATCAAGGATTCGCCCGGTGATACCAGTCTGTATCGTTCAGCGAAAGGCGTCAACGGCAAATGGTATGTATTTATGGATTATCAGAGAGAGTTCGACCAATGGTTCTTTGAAAAATATCTGCCTGTATCCACGGATCCTGGCAAGCTGCGGGAGTTTGCACACGATTCGCTGGTGAGTTCATTGCCTGAATCGGAGGAATGGATGCGGATGTCGGGAGACGAGTTTATCCGGCAGTGTGGGGATCGATTGGCCGCCAGATTGAAACCGATCAACGACCGACAGATACAGGTATTTACGGGCCTGACCCCGTTTGGCCTGAATCCTTATATTCACACCGGCCCGTCGTTTGAACCATTTTATGACGGATGCATTCCTGGGGATGCCGGAATTTACCCGGCGTTCGAAGTGACATCCAATTTTATGGACAAAAGCGGCCGCCTTGATTATCAGGAGAATTACTCATTTCTGCGGACAGGTAGCGGCTATAAATTGATAGGCGTGTCCTGGCGTAATCCGTAGCGAAACAAGCCTTATTTTAGCTTAACAAAAAATAAATACTCCCGATTGCGATCGTTGGTGAGGCAGATGTTGTTGTCGGAAACGGAGTCAATCCGCTTTTTAACCACCAATCATCCAAACCTTCACCATGAGTACACAGAACGAAACCACCGCGCTCAAAACCAGTAAAGAATTATTTGTTAAAATGGTAGTCTCCAATTGGGAGCTGCAAAACCAGCGCCTGAATGGCTGGCTGGCCAAATTATCCGACGAACGTTTGTTGGAGCCCGTTGCCGAAGGCAAAAACCGGGCGGTTTACCTGCTGGGCCATCTGGTGGCAGTCAATGATGGTATGATTGCATTGCTGGGACTGGGCGAGCGGCTGTATCCGGAGCTCGACGAGCCGTTTGTTAAAAATCCCGACCGCAGCTTCGACGAAATTCCAACGGTAGCTGAACTGAAAGAAAAATGGACAAATCTGAATGCGGTACTGACCGACTATTTCGCCGGGCTCGACGCTGAGGAATGGTTCACAAAGCATAATGCCATCTCCGACGAAGACTTCGCGCGCGAACCACACCGGAATAAGCTTAATATATTGATTAACAGGACTAATCATGAAGCTTACCACCTGGGGCAACTTATTTTTTAAAAGCCTGACATCGCCGGGCGACAGTTGTAAAAGTCAGCGATTTTGTAATATTTTACAGGATTGTTCACCACTCTCACAAAATCTTCATCACTCACCATCATGGCTGTATACAACCTATCATTAAATGGCAAAAAGGTGAAAGTCGATGTGGAACCCGATATGCCTCTGCTTTGGGTAATACGCGACTTTGCCGATTTGAAAGGGACCAAATTCGGGTGCGGAATGGCGCTTTGCGGCGCCTGCACGATCCACCTGAACGGTCAGCCGGCACGGGCATGCCAGACACCGGTTTCGAGTGTCGGGAAAAACGACAAAATCACGACGATCGAAGGCATCGGCGAAGGGAAACTGAGCATTATCCAGAAGGCCTGGATCGAGGAGCAGGTTCCGCAGTGCGGTTATTGCCAGTCGGGGCAGATTATGTCGGCGGCGGCGTTGCTTAAATCCAACCCAACACCGACTGACGCGGACATTGACGTGGCTATGAGCGGTAACCTGTGCCGCTGCGGCACTTACGACAGGATCAGAAAGGCGATCCACCGCGCGTCGGACGAAATGAAAGTCGCCGAAAAAGGGATCGGCCAGCGCTAATGCTCATTCATCAACCTTAGCCTCAGAAAACATTGGAAAATATACAAACATCGCGGCGCGACTTTCTGAAAGCCGCCGGATTTACATCACTCGGGCTGGCCGTCGGTATTTCAGGCTTTACCAAAGATGCTTCCCTGAAAAAGATCGCCCCGGCGGTATTGAAGCTGGAAATCAATCCATTCATTATCATTGATACTGCCGGCAATATCACGCTCGTCAACCCGCGCCCGGATATGGGCCAGGGCTCCACGCAGGCCGTGCCCTCGCTGCTAGCCGAAGAGCTGGAAGTAAGCCTTGAAAAAGTGCTTATTGTGCAAAGCGACGGCATGGGTAAATATGGTAGTCAGACGTCGGGGGGAAGCAGCTCCGTGCGAGAGCTATGGATGCCGATACGCAAAGCGGGTGCAGCTGCGCGCGAAATGCTCACTACCACCGCGGCTAAAAGATGGAATCTGCCCGCCGCTGAATGCATGGCCGAAGACGGCAAGATCTGGCATAAGGCCAGCGGAAAGAGCCTTTCTTACGGGGAGCTGGCAGATGACGCTTCGAAACTGGAAATCCCCAAAGAGCCGAAACTGAAAGAGCCGAAGGACTTCAAGATCATCGGAAAGTATAACAAGCGCCTGGATGTGCCGGAGCGCGTGACTGGAAAAGCTGTTTACGGGCTGGACGTGGATGTGCCGGGCATGGTGTATGCTGCTATTGTGCATTCACCGATGATCCACGGCAAAGTGGCTTCCATCGATGATTCGGATACCAAAAAGGTGAAAGGCGTTTTGCGGGTGATGAAAACCGAGCGCACTATGCCGCACCGTGCTTCGGAGGCCGTGGCGGTTGTTGCCACCAACTGGTGGGCGGCATTGAAGGGCAAGCGCGCTTTGAAGGTGAGCTGGGATAATGGTAATTATGCCAAAACGGTGGATACCGCCGGCTATTTCGCGGCCACTTACGAAGCTGCGAAAAAGGAAGGTGTGAATTTTGAAGAAAAAGGCGATTTCGCTGTGAAGTATGCGAATGCGAAGGATAAACTCGAATCTCATTATGAGACGCCGTTCCTGGCGCATGCGCCTATCGAGCCCGAGAACGCGGTCGTGCATGTGAAGGATGATGGAAATGTGGAGATATGGGCGCCGATCCAGGGACCTGACTGGGCATTACGGGATGTTTGTGGCTATTTGAAGGTAAAACCCGAGCAGGTTAAAATTAATGTAACCTTGCTGGGGGGCGCGTTCGGCCGCAAGGCATACCATGACTTTCTGCTCGAAGCGTGCCATATTTCCAAAGAGCTGAAAAAGCCCGTTAAAGTGATCTGGACGCGGGAAGACGATATTACCCAGGGACCGTACCGTCCGGGTATGCTGAGCCACATGCAGGGATTTGTAGAAGACGGTAAGATCACCGGTTTTCACCATCATGCCATCGGGGAGTCCATTGTTGGCCAGGTTTTCAAAGGGCTCAAAGACGACGAAGCCGACCCGTGGCTGAGCGAGGAAATCAGCACAGGGAATAACAAGTATCAGTTTGGTACGGCCTCAAAAGTGAGCTGGACGAATGTAAAAACCGACATCCCTGTCGTTTGGTGGCGGTCGGTGTACGCTTCCAACTTTGGCTGGGGACAGGAATGCTTCGTAGATGAGCTGGCGCATCTGGCCAAGAAAGACCCGCTCAAAGCGCGCCTCGAAATCCTGCCGGACGAGCGCTTCAAAAAAGTACTTGAAAC
The DNA here is from genome assembly GCF_003014695.1 of Dyadobacter jiangsuensis. Lineage (GTDB taxonomy): Bacteria > Bacteroidota > Bacteroidia > Cytophagales > Spirosomataceae > Dyadobacter > Dyadobacter jiangsuensis. The sequence goes on from NZ_PYAS01000013.1 coordinate 199,360, forward strand.
GCTGGCCGAAAAAGCCAACTGGAATGAGAAGCTTCCCGAAGGCAGCGGCAGGGGAATCGCGGTGTTTAAATCATTTGGGAGCATTTCGGCCTGCTGCATTACCGTTTCCAAAAAGGATAGTGGAGTGAAAATCGATAAAGTGGTCTCGGTGATCGACTGTGGTTACTATGTAAATCCCGACAACGTAAAGGCGCAGACGGAGGGTAATATCGTAATGGGTATCACCGCGGCGATCAAGGACGGGATTACATTCACGAACGGCATTTGCGATCAGACCAATTACCACCAGTTCAATGTTATGCGCATGAACGAGGCACCGCCGATGGAAATCCATATTGTCGATAGCGGCGCGGTTCCTGGTGGGGTAGGAGAACCCGGCCTTCCGCCGATCGCTCCGGCGTTGGGTAATGCAATATTCGCAGCCACCGGCAAGCGCCTGAGAAAATTGCCTTTTGATATTAACAATATTGCCTGATAGCATGGCCTATGATGAACGAGTAGCCAACCGCATTCGTGAGGCATTGGCTAACCAACCCCTGGTGGAGGAGAAAACCCTCTTCCAGGGGTTGGCTTTTATGGTCGACGACAAAATGTGTATCTGTGTCCGCAACGACGTGCTCTTATGCCGCATAGGCCCTGATGAATACGAGGCGGCATTGGAAATAATTGGTGTGGAGCCGATGATTCACAACGGAAAGTCAATGAAAGGGTATGTATTTGTAAGCCCCGAAGGTTATGCCTCCCGGGAAGCCTTTGAATCATGGGTGGCAAAATGCCTTGGCTTCAACAAGCTGGCCAAGTCATCCAAAAAGAAAAAGTAATGGAGGAATTGTTGATTAACCAAAAGTACCAGCTGGAAAAGTTTCCCGGAAAAGGAGGCTGGACATATGTGGCCCTTCCCGAAATTCCGCAGCGTATCAAAAGAAGGTTCGGAATGGTGAAGGTCAAGGGACGTATTGATGATTATGAACTAATGGGCTACAATCTGATGCCCATGGGCACCGGACAATTGTTTCTTCCCGTAAAAGCTGAAATCCGCAAAAAGATCAAAAAGAAGGAGGGGGATTGGGTGAGTATCGAACTTTACGCCGACGATTCAGCATTGGCTATTCCGGAGGAACTGATCGACTGCCTGAAAGACGAACCCCAAGCTTACACCAATTTCATGAAACTCGGCGAAGGGGCTCAAAAGGAGTACCGCGACTGGGTTTATTCCGCCAAAAAAGACGAGACAAAAGTAGCCCGCATCGCGAAAATGATCGATATGCTGCTGCAAGGCAAACGGTTGACGGGCGATCAGCCGATTTAGCTTAGTTTCGCCTCAGTCGCGCTTATTTTTTGTTGGCCTGACTTTTCCGGGTCATGTCGCCAATCCGGACAAGCCTGTCTTTCACAGTTGAAATGTAGCTGTTTTTGCTTTCCGGTGATAAACTTGATTTTTGGATCATCTCTGCCATCTTTTATGTTTCTGTTTGAGGAAAATCTCTGAGAAGCCTATCTTTTAAGTTTTGGCCCGATTTTTCAAACAACTTAAACTGGTAAGCTGAGGTCATTCTATGTTTTCCACAATAGGAAGGTAATAGCGCGTATGCCTTAACTTACCTACTTTTTTCAGGGCTCTCAGTTCTACCATCTCTGCCAGGTCTCTTGTGGCGGTGGCCCGTGACGTTTTACTAATGCGAATGTAATTCTCAGCGCTTAGGCCTCCCTTGAATCCATCCAGCCCTTCTTTAAACAGTCGTAATGCGACTTTGGTCTGTCGTTCATTCAGGATGTCTTTAAATTTTTCAAAATAACGGGCCTTGTCCACGATGAAGGCAATCATTTTATGGACATGTATTTGTGCTTCCAGAACTTTTTCAGAGAAATAGATAAGCCAGTTGGTGATTTCTAGAGAGATATTAGCCCGCTCCAGGGCCTGATAATAGGCTTTTTTATCGCGTTCGATAGTGCTGGATAGCGAGGTGATTAGTGATTGCTTGGCTCCAATGGCTAGTGCTTTTTCAGCAATGATACGCCCGATGCGTCCATTCCCATCCTCAAAAGGGTGGATCAGCTCAAAATACAAATGAGCTACTCCTGCATGCACGATGGTTGGCATCCCTTCTTGCGCGGCCTGATTGAACCAATGAATGTAGTTTTTCATCTCCTCCGGTAGGCGGCGAGACGGAGGGGCTTCATAGAATACTTTGGGCATGTCCAATCTGCCGGATACGATTTGCATCGGGTCAGTGTGCGTGCGATATCCTCCAACGACCTCCAGATCAATTCTTCCATTCATAATCATTCGATGCCACGAAAAAAGACGCTCTTCGGCAAGCGGCTCCTCGTAGCTCCTGTGGAGGTCTACCATCATGTGAGAAACGCCCGTTTCTTTCGGTCCAGTTTTTCTGCCGTCCGTTTGTAAACCCAATTGTTTTCGAATAGAGGATTGAACCGAATCCCTGTCTAAGACTTCTCCTTCGATTTTTGAGGTATCGATTGCTTCATTGCTCAGCAATGTGACCCTCAATTCATCAACCTCATCAGAAGAGACTGCTTTCAGCGAACCAATAATCAGCCCTGCATTTCGATGGAATTCACGCTCAAAATGAGTAAATGCAGTTGCGTCAAATGTGAACTGTGGCCAGTTCTGTTCTTCCCAGATCCATTTCATGAGTTAAAAGTTCTCTTTCTATAACTCAATATTGCACAAAAAATGAGTTATAGAAAGTGTTTTTATAACTCATTACCTGCAAGGCTGCCGCTGTCTAAGATGAATCCGGCCTTTTTGCAGCCACGGAACTGGGCCGCCCGTCAGGAGGGGACATCAACAGCTAGTTGGGCAGATGATGCGTCAGCGGCCGAGTGGAAAGATTTCGTAGGCTTTGTGCTCAGTCTATGTGTAAATTCAACGGGATAATCGGAAAATTTCCGATTATCCTGTTGAATAGCGACAATTTTCCCTCGGGAGTAATTACTCAGCGCCATCGGTCTTAGCCCGCTGAACGGCGTAGCCGCCGATCTTGTGGCCGGATGACAGGCCTACTTCGCAGTCGAAACGATAGTGGATCATGCCGTAAATGCGGGACACTGACGCTTCGGAGGCCATATCGTCGACTTCTTTCTTTTTGTCGGGAAAGATATGCGCTAGTACCTCGGCTGCGGCGCCCGAGAATGTAGAGTGACCAGACGTGTAAGACGGGAAGTTAGGCAAGCCTACCGACGTCTTGATTTTGCTGCTCATCTGGTTCGGGCGCGGATAGTAGTACCAGTACTTTACGTCCCAGCAGCAGATTCCCGCATCCTGCATGGTGGTACCCAGCAGGGCAAGCGTACGTGCGGTGCGCACTTCGCTGTATTTGTTTTCGTGGCACAACTCAGCTCCTTTTCTGTGCCAGTGACCCGGAGGGGTATAACTGCCGACGCCGTCGGACCAGAAGCTGGCGATACGTGCTTGCTCACGTGTCTGGTTTTTGGCGATGTCGAGTAGCTCGTTCAAATCTTTCTGGTAGGCTGGGCTGCCGATGATCGGAGGTGCTTCGGGGCGGAGTGCTACCACCGTCGCCGAGTCGAAGTTCCAGGGTGTTACGAAGCCATAAGTTGGAAGCATAGGCGGGCGGGGAGGAAATTCCTGGCTCACCCAGGGCTCGGTAACGCCAATTTTGCGTGCATTGGCGATCATGGAGGCTGTTTGGGCCTGGTTGTTCGCGCCGCTCATTTTGTCAGTTTTAGCACGCGCCATGATTTTTGCGCCCACAGCTTTACCCAACTCGGAGCCAGCCGTGATGTCGCTTTCAACGTTCATCCCCGCCGATATTCTGCTTTGTTTGTGCTCAGCCAGCTTCGCTTCCAGGAAGGGCACTTCTCCGGGGAACATCGCTTTCAGAACAACACAAGAAGCTTCTGCGACTACCGCATCTTCCGATGGGTAGGATGGAAGGTCGCTTACCGGCAGCAGTGTTTTAATGGAAGTGTCGTTTTTCGAAGGAGCTTTACGGTTGTATTTGAATTTATAGTTCCACGCGGCTACCAGCGCATCGTACTGGGCTACGCTCAGGTACGCGAGCGCGCGCGCTGTGTAAGGCGGGTTAGCGAAGGGGAATTTGGGATCATCCAACGGTTTGCTCGCGTCGGGCACGGGGTATTTGCCGTCCGCATTGGAAGCTGGTGGGCTGTTGTAGCGTGCAGCCAGTTCGCGCGCTATTTCGTTCCAGCGATACACTGCACCTGCTCCCCAATAGTTGATTTGCTCGCGTTGCTGGGGCGTAACAGCTTCGGTAGCCGCTTTCAGCTTTTGAAGTTCAGCTTTGTAGTCAGCCGAGGTTGCTTCCTTGGGCTCTGCAACCGCGATGGCGCCGGATGACGCCAGCACATAAGGCTTCCAGGTGCCGGCTTTTTCGTCGAGGCTGGAAGGCGTGTTGATGCCTGCTGTTGGTTCATCGACGGTCTTAGAACAAGACCATAGCATCATCACTGCCATTGCCGGTACTACCAGGCGCGTAATGGACTGCCGAAAGGAGATATAGTTGATTTTCATCGTTTTCTGTCGGAAAAATTAGTTTTTAGCTTCTTTGGCGTAACGGAACTGGTAAAGTACGCCTACGGAAAAGGCTGTGCTTTGGCCCATGTTCTGTCCAGAGATCACGTGTGATGCGCGCGCGTTCACACCGATATTTTTAGGTTGGAATTTGGCATACACCCCCACCATGGTCGCTTTCATGTTGTTGGTCGGGAAAGGCATATCGTTCCGGCGAATGTTGTCGCCACCATCACAGGCTCCATATTCAATAAAACCTTCGGCCTGGATGGCTTTTTTCAAATAACCCAGCCTCGCCGAAGCATCGTATGTATTCGGGACGGATACCTGGTTGGTATTGTACAACTTGCCATCGGCCTGGTAAGAATCGCGGTCGATGGTGATTTTACTTCTGAAAATATAGGAGCCCGAAGCGGTCAGGTAAATGCCGCTCTGATGCCGGTAACTTGCCAGCAAGCGCGCAGTGGCGGTTTTGCATTGCAGGCCGATCGACATGGGCAGAAAATCGGGAATGTAGTTGGATGTCGGAATCGAAGCGCCCCCGATGGCGTGCAGAGAGAACCCTGATTTGTTCAGGAAACGGTATTTCAGCCAGAGAGAAGCATCCTGCATGCCTTTCTGCCATTTAAGGTTACCCGCGCTGGTCTTCGTCCACACGTAAGGCACTGCCACGATAGCATTGAAATCTTTGGTAATACCGACTGCGAGCATTGGCATGACGCTCTGCGTCGTATGGGTACCGATATTGAGGTTTTCACGCTTCAATGTGTTTTCCCAGTACTGGTCCCATGCGCTGTGCGTGTAGGATACGGCCAGACAGGCCGTCTTTTTACCCATATAAATCGCGTCGTTGGGCATTTGCGCGTAAGCGGAGGATATCGGGCCGGCGATTGTCAGCAAGATGCCGAGCAGACGCAGCCCTTTTTGATGTAAAGAACTTATCATAGATCAGAAATTAATATGATGGCGCACACCTGGACGGGTGCAAATAATGTAGCATACCACTTGACGGTCGGAGGACCTGACCGTAATGCGTTATGATTCAAAAAGACACGCTAGCAATATTCGGGCGGGGGGGATGCCTGTGAGGTCTGGCGCGACATGTAATGCGCCGCCACGTAACGGTTGTTGGCCGATAACCGGATCTGCCGGGCAACGGCCCCGGAGTGATCAGGAAACTGCTGTGTATTGGGAATGTAAATTTTCAGAAGGTTACTTAACAACTTGATGGCCTTGCCGTACGGACTCTGGGGCATATCGGCTTGCGGGTCACTGAGGACCTGAATTGCATTAGCCAGCTCGAAAAAGTGGTCGCGCGCAGCCTCGTTGGATTGCAGCGTCACATAAAGCGTATCATTTTGGTGCAGAACGTGGGTAGGGTTGTAAAACTGCCCGTCCTGACGAACCAGTCCCTCAATGTTTTCAGGCATTTCCAGGTCACCGGAATAGGGCAGCGACGGGAGGTACATTTTCCTGATGAGCGACTCGCCCGTTACTTTGGAAGCAGCGATTTGATAATCCTTTTCAAAGAAAAGAACAGCGCAGCTTAGCCCAAACATGTTGTAGAGCAGCAATATCAGTAACCCTATCGACGCCAGTCTTCTCAATTCTTAAAGAGGATTTATAATCAAATGTAATCATTTTAGATACATATAAACAAGGGTCTGGATAAATCATTAACAGGCTCATTTACTGTTATATGTAGTAACCACTGGTTATTTATTATAGGATGAATAGGTTATTTATTTGGATTTCAAAGCTATGTGCATAGAGCCCGGATTAACGACTATCAAAATTTGCTAACTTGATGCCACCATCATATCGCCGAAAGCCATGCGAATCTATCCGTCTTTGTCTGAGCTTTGTAAAAACGCCGTATTCTTCCTGTTTCTGGCGTTGTGTGCCTTTGCGGGGCAAACCACATTTACCCAAAAGGACTTTGAAAAGCTGAAACCTATTGTGGGAACCTGGTTAAATAAACGTTCGAGGGGAGATATTTACGAAACCTGGACCCGGAAGAGTGAAAAAGAGTTTGCCGGCATGAGCTATACGCTGGCGGGCGCCGATACCACGCCTCTTGAAAAGGTCCGCCTTTATATTCAGGGAAACGAGATCGTGTATGCTCCGGTAGCTGCGGGGCAGAATGATGACAAAGAGGTCTTGTTTAAACTGAAAACCATAGAAGGCAACCGTTTCGTATTCGAGAACCTGCAACACGATTTTCCCAAACGGATTGTCTACGATTTCCGGTCAAACGATTCGCTGTATGCGCACATCGAAGGCGAAATGCAGTCCCGGCAGCGCAGAATCGATTATCCCTACCGCAGAATACATTAAACTATCCATAATCACCATGAAAAGATCAGAGATCCTGCCAATGCCTCAGTTTTTTGACAGATATATTAACCTTGTTGACGATATCGACCTTTTCGAAGGTTTCTCAAAGCTCACGCCCGAGTCTGTGTTTGCCGAAACAGAAAAGCTGAACGCGCTTGGAGACTGGGTTTATGCAGAAAGCAAATGGACCGTCAAGGACATTTTGCAGCACGTGATCGATAACGAAAGGATCATGTCTTACCGGGCGCTACGGTTTTCAAGAAACGACAAAACTCAGCTTCCAGGCTATGACGAGGCCATTCTTGCGGCCAATACTGTGGCCAGCCACCGCACCGTCGCCGATCTGATGGAGGAATGGAGCGAACTGCGCCGAAGTACCATCACTTTGTTCAAAAACATGGACAAAACCATGCTGACGCGCGTAGGTAATGCCAATCAGACAGAGATTACGGCCCTTGCTCTGGGCTTTGTGATCCTGGGACATCCGGTGCATCACATGAAAGTGATCCGCGACCGCTATTTTCCGCTGCTCTAAACGCCTGCGAGCTGATCGAGCGCTTCCTCCACCTTGGTTACCGGCAACTGGCAGGTTTTATCGTAACAAACGTAAATGGCCGTTTTGGCATTTATTTCAGTCCGGTTCTGTAACAGCGGCAGCGTGGAGGAGGTGCTTGTTCCCATCACGATTTTGTTGGGAATAAAAAAGCGATCAAAGTCCTTGCGCATCGCATCCGCATCCCCGCCGACGATCGCGATTTCGGCAGTCGGAACGGCGCGTTGGCAATACAGGGCGGCCCAGTTGGTAACCCATTGCACATCTGCGAGGAGCAGCTTCGTCATTTTGGAAAGCATATTGTCGGCTATTTCCAGGTAATCGTCGCGGTCCAGCATTTTACCCAAGGTGTAAAGATTATGGGACATCATCGAGTTGGAAGCCGGGATTACGTTATCGAAGAGCTCTTTCTTGCGTGCAATGAGCGTTTCCCCGTACGCATCGGTGAAATGGAAGAAACCCTCCGACTGGTCGAAGAAATTGCTTAGCGTGTAATCGGCCAGCGCTTGCGCGTTTTGCAGCCAGTCTTCTTCAAACGTGATCTGATAAAGTCCGAGGTAGCCTTCGATGACCGCGGCATAATCTTCCAGAAAGCCCGTTACAGTAGCTACCCCGTTCTTGTAGCTGTGTTTCAGACGGTTTTCCGTAGTCATTTTTTCAGCGATGAAATGCCCGGTCGCAACGGCCAGATCACGGATTTCTTCATGGCCTAATGCACGGTAGGAATCGGTCAGGCCTTTGATCAGCAGGCCGTTCCACGATGCCAGTATTTTATCATCCAGCCCCGGCCTGATTTTCGACCGGCGTTTTTCAGCCAGTTTAGCTAATGCATTTTCATACAGTGCAACAAAATCACCCGCCTGAATACCGGCTGTTTTAGCAGCATATTCCACGGGTTCGGTCAAATGCAGGTGATTGTAGCCGTGCTCCCAGTTGCCATGCCGAGATATTCTGTAAAGTTTTGAAAACCAGCTAAAATCATCGCCCAATGCTGTTTTTAGCTCCTGTTCGGTCCAGATATAAAACTTGCCTTCGATGCCCTCGCTGTCGGCGTCCAATGCGGAGAAGAAACCGCCGTCCTTGCTGAGCATTTCGTTTCGGAGCCAGTGAATGGTCTGCTCGATGCGGTTTGCATAAAGCGGGTTTTGGGTCAGCGAGTAGGCTTCTGCGTAAATGCTCAGCAGCTGCCCGTTATCATAAAGCATTTTCTCAAAATGCGGAATAAACCAGTCCTCGTCCACCGAATAACGCGCCCAGCCGCCGCCGACGTGATCGTAAATTCCGCCCAGGGCAATGCGGTTCAACGACAACTCTACCTGCGCTAATGCTTCGGGATTCTGGCTGATATCGAAATAGCGCAGCAGAAATTTATAGATCGACGGCATCATGAACTTCGGCGCGCGGTCCATACCGCCTTTCTCAGTGTCGAAATGCCGCTGAATCTGCTCGAACATCGCGTCCGCATCGCTCGTGTTGAAATGAATGGTACCATTCACCAAGCCGTATTTCTGGCTCTCGGATGCCACCATATTTTCGACAAAACCCTCCGCAGAGCTTGCCAACTCGCCGTAATGGTTGGTAAATGCCTGGTTAATGCTTTTTAAAAGCTGTACCCAATTTTGCGGCGGCAGGTAGGTAACCCCGTAAAAAGGTTTGGTATCGGGCAGCAGAAATACATTCAGCGGCCACCCCCCGCGCACGCCCATCGCCTGTACGGCATCCATGTACACCGCGTCCACGTCGGGGCGCTCTTCCCGGTCGACTTTGATGCACACAAAGTACTCGTTCATTACCTGGGCAATAGGCTCTTTTTCAAAGCATTCCCGCTCCATAACGTGGCACCAGTGGCAAGCCGAGTAGCCAATACTGACTAGAATAGGTTTGTTTTCGCTTTTGGCTTTGGATAAAGCTTCTTCGCCCCAGGGATACCAATCTACCGGGTTGTGGGCGTGTTGAAGTAGATATGGGCTGGTTTCTTGGCTGAGTCGGTTCATAGCTATGCAGGCAGCGGCTATTGCAGGATCACTACCTTTTTAATGACAGTTCGGTTGTTGGTGGTGAAACGGGCAAAATACATGCCAGACGATAGTTTGGGCAGCGTGATCTTCATTTTTGTTTCACCAGCGAATGCTTTCAGTTTTTGTTGCAGGAATGTCTGTCCTTTGGTATTGGTCAATGCAAATTCAACATCGGTAACCCCGTTGATACCCGCTAGCGAAACATTGAGTTCCTGCGCTGCCGGGTTGGGGTATACATTAACCATATCCAGTGAGGGTTCAACGCCATTGACGGTGTCGTTCAGATCGAATTTGCAGAGAAAAACTTCCTTTCCTTTTAAGGTAATGTTGCGCGCCCAGTTCTGATAGGAAACTGTGATCGAAGTGGTGGCATTATCGGCCGCATACGGATTTTGGGCGGCGATCAGGATATTCTGGCCTTTTACAATTCCGCGCCAAACCGGGTTTTGCTGCTCCATATTGTCACGCGCCGACATCGGGATCGCCAATTGATAATCTCCTTCAAGCATATCCTTGAATTGCGAGAGCCGGTACAGCCCGTAAATGAAATGCTCATAGGGCGCGTAATTTTCTTTCCTGTCGGCCGATAAAAATGGGTTTTCCCAAAGCCAGAGGCCTTTTGCGCCGGAAAAGAACGGGAAAATCGCCGTGGCTTCGGCCATGAAGTCGGTGATCAGCGGGATGTTTGGGTCATAGCTGTCGTGTACGCGCAGCCAGACGAACGGGATGATCGGCTTGTTGCTCCACGCCGCATTCGCTTCGATGCTGAACAGCAGGTAGGAGAGGTAGTCCTTGCCGATGGGGTGGTCGTAACCATAATAGTAATATGGCGAGGGCGACAGGAAATCCATGGCATTGTAGAAGCTGCCACCGATCTTGCCTGCATTGTCCTGCATCAGATAATGCGTGCGCGCCAGGTTAGTTGTCCAGTCCTGCCAGCTGTTTGCTGTGATATTTAGCCAGGTATTACGGATAGGTACATCGCTGTAACTGGTCAACGAAGCCTTGACACCTTTGGCGCGCAGGCGGTTAGCTGCCTCGGTGTACCACCAGCGCATATCGCGCTTGTAGGCAGCCAGAAAATCGGCATCGGACAGGTTGCGGTAATTTTGGGGTATCTGTGTGTTGGTTTTCAGTGCGAGGATATCGCGGTCCTCACGCTGCATACGCTCGATGTCAAGGCACACCACGTCGGTGCTGGTAACGGTGGCGGCATAATTATCCCAATAGCTTCGGTAGGCTGCCGTATCATTCCCCCACGGGCTTTTCAGCGCATTATCCGCCCAGGGTTGGTTACCGCTCGATGTGGCCACGCCGTACCACAGATTTGCAAGCTGCTTGGGGGCCAGTGACCCGGGTTCCGAACCGCTGAATGCGGCAATATGACTGAAACCATGTTTCAACGGCTGTGACTGGGTATCTCCGAAGCGCGGCCCGCTGTAAATGATTTTAAATGGAAGCGAAAACTCCGGGAATTTGCCCCATTCTATGCTATTGTTGGTTGTAACGGGGTTTAGCACATAACCGGGCTGGCAGTTCTGGCTGTGAGCCTTTGATGCGATGAGCAATACACTCAGAAAAATGCTGAAAAATGCCTTTGAATAGATGTTTGTATAGTATGTCATAAGATTTGACCAGACAAATTCGTTACTTTTGCAATGTCGCCAATTTCATTTTTCCGAGACGAGCAGTTCGGGATGCGGAATAGTTCAGCTGAAAAGAAATTGCCTTGAAACGTAAAATACAATCAACATGAAACGATTACTTCTTTTTGTTCCAGTCCTGTTTTTCTCGCTTTTGGTAATTAGCTGCGGAGACAAAGATAAGGACCAAACGCCTGAGCCAACAGCAAAGAGTAAAATACTGGTCAATTATCCGTGGAGAATGTCCGCCGTGACGGATTTGTCGGGAAAGGCCATTCCGGATACCCAATGGGGGACGGATACAAAATACATTTTGAAAATGGACATCCAGTTTCAATCAAATGCGACTGTGAAAGCATTGGATCAAGGTTCAAGTCAGGTACTCAATGGTGGGACCTGGTATCTGATCAACGAAGAAAAAGCGCTGGATATCAAGATTATAGGATTCTCCGGCGAATTCGGACTGGAAGAATTAACGAGCAGTAAAATGAGACTGAAGAGCAAAATGCCGGTTAATGGGGTAGAGCAGGAGGCGATTATGGTCTTCCAGCCTGTGATCAAATAACCGGTGGTGCGATATACAATTTATAGTGGAAAGCGGCGGATAAAATCTGCCGCTTTTCTTATTTTGTACAAATTTTTTTGAATGAAAAAGAACGTACCCTCCATCATCAACGCGTGGTGCATGTACGATTGGGCCAATTCGGTGCACGCATTGGTGATCGTATCCAGCATTTTTCCCGTCTATTTCAGCGCAACTGCACTAAGTGCTTCGGGTACGCCCGAAGTCAATTTTTTCGGCGCTCAGATCAAAAGCTCCGTGCTTTTTTCCTACACGGTCTCCGTCTCGTTCCTGATCACCGCGCTATTGATCCCGATTTGCACGGCTATCGCTGATTTTACAGGCAAGAAGAAGCGGTTTATGCAGTTTTTCTGCTATACCGGCGCAGTGAGTTGTATGCTGCTGTATTTTTTTACCAAAGAAACCATGATTTCCGGCGTGTTTCTATTCGGTTTGAGCCTGATCGGATGGAGCGGCAGCATCGTTTTTTACGACTCCTACCTGCCCGAAATCGCAACCGAAGACCGCTTCGATCAATACAGTGCGCGGGGTTTTTCGCTGGGTTACCTGGGGAGCGTGCTGTTGCTGCTATTCAATTTGAGTATGATCCTCGCGCCGCAGTTCTATGGTATTACCCAAAAGTCGCTTCCTGCCCGAATATCGTTTTTCACCGTGGGCCTGTGGTGGATATTGTTTGCCCAGATTCCTTTTTATTACCTGCCTTCCGGCAATGCGGAAAAGGAAAAGAGCGGCAACTGGATATTTCATGGGTTTAAAGAGCTAAGGAAAGTGTACGGGCGCCTGCGTGAGCAGCCTTATCTGGCCAAGTTTCTGAGCGCATTCTTCATTTACACTATGGGCCTGCGCACAGTCATGTACGTAGCGACGATCTTTGGAGCAAATGAATTGAAACTGCCTTCGCAAAGTCTGATCATTACGGTGCTTCTGATTCAGTTGGTCGGCATTGCCGGCTCTTATACATTTGCATGGCTTTCGGGCAAGATCGGTAATATATATGCTTTGATGATCGGCGTGGCTATCTGGATCGGCATCTGCACGGGGGCCTATTACACCACCGAAGCGATGGAGTTTTATGTGATTGCTTGCACAGTAGGTATGGTGATGGGCGGCATTCAATCGCTTTCCCGCTCCACTTATTCCAAACTGATTCCCGAGAATATTACCGACACGGCCTCTTATTTCAGCTTTTATGACGTGACCGAAAAGCTGGCCATTGTGATAGGTACATTTATATATGGTACGGTCGAGCACATTACCGGCAGCATGCGCAACAGCATACTGGCGCTGCTGATCATTTTCGTGATCGGACTGCTGCTGCTATACCGTATTCCTTCCCGGAAAGTTTACAGCTTCGAATTGGATCGTAACAAAAATTGATTTAATATCGCGGCACGAAAGCGAAGGATGTTAGCTCAGCTGGTTCAGAGCGCCGCCTTGACAGGGCGGAGGTCAGCGGTTCGAACCCGCTACGTCCTACAAAAAAAGGCTTGTATATCAATATGATATGCAAGCCTTTGTCGTATTATCGCTGATGACTATTAGTTGTCGCTTATAATTGATATGCGATCACAAAAATATCAAGGAAACCGGCTGAGATTTTGGAGCTGCCGCCGAATGTGAGATTCCCTTTATAATATCCTGACAGGTGGGGTTTGTCATTACTGCCGACCGCGATGCCAGTACCGGCGACAGTATCGTCGCTACGTGGAAATTCCGCGCGCTGAAGCATGCCATCTGCGCCATATTTTAACAGGGTCGAGACATTGCTTATTACGTACGCATTGCCCGACTTATCAGTGGCTACACCCGATCCCTGAGCGGTCTTATCAAGCGGCATGTTCCATAATAGGCTGCCATCGGGGCTATATTTTGCCAGGAAGCCGCTGGCATTGGCTTCGTGTTGGCCTGTCACGAATACATTACCAAGCAGGTCCAGGGCGATACCTCTGCCAGAATCGGAGTATGGTTTTCCCAATGATTGCATCCATTTAAACGAGCCGTCCTTATCGTATTTGGCAACAAATGCATCGGCATATCCCACGGAGGTCGTGCTGGTATTGCCGAAGGCCGTGGTGCCAAAAAACGCGCCTGTCACATAAACGTCGCCGCCCGGGTCGGCTGCGATCCCATATCCGGTTTCGCGCTCGCTGCCCCCGGCTGATCGTACCCACAAAAATTCACCGTCGGTATTGTACTTGGCAACAAACAGATCAAACTCTCCGGCAGACTGTTTGCGGACGCCTCCAAAGAAGCCGGTGCCCTGAAATTCTCCGGTCAGATATACGTTAGCCGCATTATCGAGGGCCAGGTCATAGCTGCGCTCTCCGCCGTCGCTTCCAGCGGTGCGGATCCATTGTGGCTGACCATGGGTGTCATATTTAGCAATGAACACGTCGGCGCTGCCCGCGGAGGTAACCGAGATGTCGCCGGCGGAAACCGTTTCATAATAATGTCCGGTCACATATACATTGCCATTCGCGTCCACTGCAACACCGTGCCCCTCGTCGTGTCCGGCACCTCCAATGGCCTGGACCCATTCGAGTTTCCCTGTCGGCTTGTATTTTGCGATGAATACATCGGTGTTCCCTTTCGCGATTATGCTAATGCTGTCGAAGGTGGTTGTGGAAGAAAATGCACCGGTCACGTATATATTGTTTGCCTTGTCTACGGCAATATCATAACTAATGGCATTTGATGCGGTAATTATGATGGGCGGGGTTATGATACCAATTGTATCTCCTTTCCCGGCATTCTCCGGTACCGGCGTAGGTTCATGGGAATGCGGATTTTTACATTGCCATAACCCCAAACACAAAATAAAAAAGCAAACATATCTCATGATCAATTAAAGATTGGTGAAGATGTAATTCTAAATCCGGTCGGATGAAGAAATTGTAGCTACATAGAGCGAAATACAGATCAAATGAGTTGCACGGTGCAAGTAATAATTTCAATAACCAGAGTTTTATTATTACTTTAAAAAGACGAAGTTGAATGGAGTCTCTAATTCTCGATTGTATTAAAAGTTATGCTGGAATTGACCGAGCGCCAGTGGGCGTTGTTTGACTATGTGAAGGAAATGCACGGTGGGCAGAAGCGTAAATATACCGGTGCACCTTATTACACGCATTTATTGAGTGTGGCCAATCGTGTCGAGCAATATGTGCAGAATGGCTATGAAACTGAAATAGCGCTTTGCCACGATCTGATCGAGGATACTGAATGCTCATTGGCCGACTTATCTTACAAATTGATGAGCATTGGTTACAATATCGAGGAAGACGAAGTGATCCTTGCCTGCGTGGACGACCTTACCGATAAGTATACTACCGAAAAATACCCGTCACTCAACAGGGCAGAGCGCAAGGAGCTGGAAAGTGCCAGAATAGTCACTTCGCGGCCAGTCGCGCAGACAGTCAAATATGCTGACATAATTGATAATATGCTTTCGCTGGCCGAACATGATCCTGGCTTTGCGCGTGTATATGCGCGTGAGGTGGATCACTATTTGTGGAAGATCAACATGGGAAATCCCCGTCTTTATGCGGCGTGTTGTGAGCTTCTTACTGAGGTGAAGGGAAAGCTGGGGATTGACCAGAACTAATAGGGGGCATAAGCGCATAAAAAAGCCTGCTCCATGGATGAAGCAGGCTTTCATTATATCGGTAGCTGATTAAAGCGTACGTTTTACTTCGCGCAGCTCGAAACTTTCGATGATATCGCCGATTTCGATGTCGTTGTAGTTTTTGATGCTCAAACCACATTCGTAACCGTTTCTTACCTCCTGAACGTCGTCTTTGTAACGTTTCAGCGAGTCGATTTCACCCGTGTAAAGTACGATACCGTCGCGGATCACGCGGATCTTGTTGTTGCGTTTCACGTACCCGTCGGTCACGTAGCAACCTGCGATCGTACCTATGCGGCTGATCTTGAACACTTCGCGGATTTCGATGTTTCCGGTGATGATCTCTTCGATCGTCGGAGCCAACATACCCGTCATCGCATCCTTGATCTCTTCGATCGCCTGGTAAATTACCGAGTAGTGGCGGATCTCGATCTGATCCTGCTCGGCCATTTTCTTCGCATTTGAAGAAGGACGAACCTGGAATCCGACGATGATCGCATCGGAAGCAATCGCAAGGTTGACGTCGGATTCGGAAATCTGACCTACCGCCTTGTGAATGATATTTACCTGAACTTCGGAAGTCGAAAGTTGCAGCAATGAATCCGAGAGCGCTTCTACCGAACCATCCACGTCACCTTTTACGATCAGGTTCAGCTCACGGAATGTACCGATTGCCTTACGACGGCCGATCTCTTCAAGGGTAATGTGCTTGCGGGTACGGATCGACTGCTCACGCTGTATCTGCTCGCGTTTGGTAGCAATGTCGCGCGCATCACGCTCGTTTTCGAATACGTTGAAACGGTCACCTGCCTGCGGAGCTCCGTTAAGACCGAGCAACTGTACCGGCATGGACGGGCCTGCTGTTTTGAGCCTTTTTCCAAGGTAATCGGTCATTGCCTTCACCTTACCGAAGTGCGCACCGGCTAATACCACGTCTCCCACTTTCAATGTACCGGTTTGAACCAGGATCGTTGTTACGTAGCCGCGGCCCTTATCGAGCGATGCTTCTACAACGGTTCCTGCAGCGCGGCGGTCCGGATTGGCTTTCAGTTCGAGCAGTTCCGCTTCGAGCAATACTTTTTCAAGCAACTCGTCAATACCTAGTCCCGATTTGGAAGAGATTTCCTGGGTTTGGTATTTACCTCCCCATTCTTCCACCAAAAGGTTCATATTGGCCAGCTCCTCACGGATTTTCTCAGTGTTGGCACCTGGCTTATCCACTTTACTGAATGCAAATACAATAGGTACACCGGCTACCTGCGCGTGGTTGATCGCCTCGCGTGTTTGCGGCATGACGCTGTCGTCCGCTGCGATTACGATGATTACAACGTCGGTAATTTTCGCACCACGTGCACGCATCGCGGTAAATGCTTCGTGACCTGGTGTATCCAGGAATGTTACCGGCTTGCCGGTTTTTGTTTTAACGCTATATGCACCAATGTGCTGGGTGATACCTCCGGCCTCGCCGCTTGCTACGTTTTCCTGACGGATGTAGTCAAGGAGTGATGTTTTACCGTGGTCAACGTGACCCATGATCGTTACGATCGGTGCTCTTTCTTTCAGGCTTGCCTCGTCGTCGACCTCTTCCTGAACGTCGTTTTGTACTTCTTCTTCCGCAGAAATAAAGGCTACTTCGAACCCGAATTCATCGGCAATGAAAGTAATCGCTTCCGCGTCGAGGCGCTGGTTGATCGAAACGAACATACCCATGCTCATACACACCGAGATTACCTCCTGCACGGTCACATCCATCAGCGACGCCAAATCGTTCGCAGAAACGAACTCGGTTACGCGCAATACCTTTGTTTCTTCATCTTCGAAGCCGTTTGGATCGTTCTGATCTGTACGGTCGCGGCGACGGCCTTTTCCTCTGGCTGGACCTTTGGCGCTACCGCCACCCATACGGGCCATTGTAGCTTTGATATTGCTGGCAACTTCTTTATCGGAAACCTCCTCGCGGCGGCCGCCTCTGCGGTTGTTGTTGCTGTTATTGCCTCCGCGGTTGCCCTGGCCGCCTTGCGCCGGACGTTGTCCGCCGCCTTGCTGGTTGCCACCCTGCGTGTTGTTGCCGGGCGTGCTCGGACGGTTGCGGTTAGCATCGGTGCCACCAGTGTTGGTATTGGTGCTGGCACCCGGGGTTGCATTTGCATCAGCCGGCCGGTTTTCGCCAGGGGCTGCTGCGCCGTCGCGGATTCTTTTTCTTTTTCTGCGGCGTTTCTTGTCAGCGGCATTATCGCTGGAAGCTACCGGATCTTTCTTTTTATTCGTAGGAAGCTCGATTTTTCCAACTACCCTTAATCCTCTGAGTTGTTCGCCGCGCGCCTCGATCAGCTCAGATTCACCTGCTGGTTGTTCTTCGCTTGTACTGGCTGGTTCGGGAGCTGCCGGTGCCGGTTTTTCAGCAACTGGCGCTGCCTCTTTCGGCTCAACTGGCGCAGGTGTCGGTGCTGGCTTTGCTTCCGCCGGTGCTGCTGGGCGAGGCTCCTCTTTAACCCGTGCCTCGGCCGCCGGTGCTGCTGGTGCAGCAGGAGTTTCTTTCACAGGAGCTTGTGCCGGAACTTCCTTCACAGGTTCAGGCTGGGCTGCTACCGGCTTAATTTCTTCTTTGTCTACCGGTGCAGGAGCAGGTTTCGGCGCTTCCGCAACTACCTCTTTTGGAGCTTCCGGCTTGGGTTGCTCCTCAGGTGCTGGCTGTTGTACCACCGGTCTTTTTGCATCCAGGTCGATCTTGCCAACTACCTTGATACCAGGAAGTTTATTTTCAAAAGCAGGCTGTGGCTCGGTTGCGGCAGGTTTCTCTTCTACAACTGGCTTTTCCTCGGCTTTCGGTGTATTTCGGAAATAAAGAATTCCCTCAACATCGCTTTTGACTTTGTCTTCCTTCACCTCAATCGGCGCCTCCACAGCAGGAGCAGCCGGTTTTTGTGTCAGGGAAGTTCTCAGTTCATTCGATTTGAAGTCCTTCGCAAGAAACTCGATTTGATCGGCATTAATTTTGGTATTCGGATTAGTTTCCACCTTATACCCCTTGGCAGACAGATGATCCACGATCGTAGTAATTCCCACGTTCAGGATCCGTGCCACTTGGCTAAGGCGCATCATTTTATCTTCTGCCATATTAGCAATTTAGTAGAATAAGGTTTTGCATTGATTGCAGGGCTGTTTTGCACAGCCCCACGGGTTAATATTATTCAAATTCTTTCCGCAGAATATCGAGCACGTCTTCGACGGTCGCTTCTTCAAGGTCGGTTCTTCTTACCAGTTCTTCCTTGCTCAGCGCTAGTACGCTCTTGGCAGTATCCAGACCGATTTTGTGCAATTCGTCGATGATCCATTCGTCGATTTCATCCGAGAATTCGGTCAAATCAACGTCTTCGTCATTTTGTTCTTCGATATCGCGGAATACGTCGATTTCCATTCCCACCAGTTTGCCGGCCAGCTTGATATTCTGTCCGCCTTTACCGATTGCCAGTGATACCTGGTCTGGTTTGAGGAAAACCGATACGCGTTTGGCGTCGCGGTCGATTTGCATCGAGCTCACTTTCGCTGGGCTCAATGCGCGGCTGATGAGTAGTTCGAGGTTGTCGGTGTAGTTGATAACGTCGATGTTTTCGTTACCCAGTTCTCGAACAATGGAATGGATACGTGAGCCTTTCATACCCACACATGCACCCACCGGGTCGATCCTGTCGTCGTATGATTCTACGGCAACTTTGGCACGTTCCCCTGGTTCACGAACAACTTTTCGTACCGAAATGATTCCATCATAGATCTCCGGAATTTCCACTTCGAACAATCTTTCCAGGAATACGGGCGATGTTCTGGATAGGGTGATCTTTGGCGATCCGTTGTTCATTTCCACTTTATGGATCACTGATTTCACGGATTCTCCTTTGCGGAAACGGTCTTTTGAGATCTGTTCGGTACGTGGCAGCGAAAGCTCATTACCTTCCGAGTCCACGATGATCACCTCATGTCTCAAAGTCTGGTAAACCTCGCCGGTAATCATTTCACCCACCTGATCCTTGTATTTTTCATACATGATCTCTTTTTCCATATCCTTGATCTTCTGGATCAGGGTCTGGCGGGCAGTTTGCACAAGGCGACGACCGAATTCCACCAGTTTTACTTCTTCGGCCACTTCTTCGCCTACTTCAAAGTCGTTCTGGATCTTGCGCGCTTCTGCCAGAGGTATTTTGTTATATTCCCAGATATCCTCGGAGTTATCGTCCACGATTTCGCGGGTACGCCACATTTCGAGGTCACCGCTTTCCGGGTTGATGATTACATCAAAATTATCGTCGGTGCCATATTTCTTACGAATCATAGTACGAAATACCTCTTCCAAAACACTGATCATCGTAGGACGATCGATGTTCTTGGAGCTTGCGAACTCCGCGAATGATTCAATTAATATTCCGCTATCCATGGGTATGTTAAAGAATATTTGCTGATACTAAGTTAGACATATTATATAATTGATCACAACCAGAATATGCGATTCCGGCGTTGTGAGTCTATTTAAACGAGATTTCGATCAACGCTTTGGATATTTCATCCAGGCGTATCGTCCGCACCAGCGACGCCTCGTCGACCGGTGTTTTCGGTTTTTTCTTGGGAGCGGGCAGCTGTATGGTAATGCTTTCTTCACCTGCGTCAGTCAGGTTTCCCAGCAGGGCTTCACCGGTTTTCAAGGTAATCTTAAGGTTCCGGCTCACATTTTTCTTATACTGGCGTGGCAGCACTAGCGGCTGGTCCAGGCCAGGGGAAGAAACTTCCAGCGTGTACGCGTCTGTGAATATTTCCAGCTCTTCAAGCTGCTTGGCGAGCCTGCGGCTGATGGAGGTGCATTGCTGAATGGTAATGCCCTCGTCGCTGTCGACAAGGATGGTAACTTTCTGACTTGCCTTTGAAGGTTTCATAACGATGTCTATCAGAAAACAATCGCCATCTTCCAGAAGAGGGGCCAGCAAAACTTCTAAATGTTCCTTTACGGTCATGTATAAGCTATACAAATAAAAAAGGGGATTTAGACCCCCTCAATCAATCGATCAAAATAGAATTGGATGCAAATATAAAATTATTTTATCATTTCTACAAACATTCGGAGATGTCTTCCAAATCCATTTCCGTAGCCTATTTTTGCAAAAAATGCTATTCTGAATCAATGAAGGGGATCAAGAAGTTACTGTGGTTTTTGTATCAATGCTTTGCTTGTTATACCCTGCTGATTTACATACTGATACTATGGGTACCGTCCGATGGTTGGGTGGCAGGCTTTATGATGATGTCGTTTCCGGCAGTGGTACTCGTTCATCTGATTTCGATCCCGGCCTGGTTGGTAGTCGAGAGGAAAAGGGCCATTTTGCCGCTGATCATGTTTGTTGCAGCCGGCTTATTCCTTTCAAGAACATATCAGTTCGGCGGTTCCGACGATGCACCCGAAGGAAATGAGGGTAAGCGCAAATTCTCTGTGATGAGCTATAATGTGCACGTCTTCCAGAAGTTTTCCGAATGGCAAAGTGAAAAGGGTAGAAAGGAAATCAGGGAAATGAAAGCCTGGGTGGGAGATAGCGGGGCCGATGTGCTTTGCCTGCCCGAGTACTACGACGAAGATGAAACGATTTTCGATATAGGGAACTACCTGGCCAAAAAGGGATACAAGCATACCGCCCATTTTTACCGTCGCAAATACGGAAAGTCTTACTGGGGGCTTGCCATACTTTCCAAATATCCTATTGTGGCGTCTCATGATACGATTTTTGTGGCCCAAAACGGGATGATCCAGGCCGACATCAAAGTGGGACAGGATACTGTGCGGGTGATCGGTCTGCATTTGTACTCGATGACGCTTGGCCTGAGTAAACTAGTGCATCAAAAGGAAATGGACGGCGTAAAGGCAGAAGGACGCATTACACTTCGGAAAATGAAAAATGGCTTCACGCAAAGGGCAGAAGAATTTACTGTTTTGCAGGACTGGGTGGAAAAATCGCCTTACCCGGTGCTGGTATGCGGGGATTTTAATGAGGTGCCTTACAGCTATATTTATGGCAAGCTGCGGAAATCACTTAAAAACAGCTTTGAAGAGAAAGGGCATGGGTTTGGCTTCTCTTATAACCACCTGCCTTATTTTATCCGGATTGATCATCAGTTCTATGATGATAGCAAACTATCGGCGCTCGACTTTAGGACATTCTCGAAGATCAAATACTCAGATCACTATCCGGTCATGGGTACCTACCGCTTTAAATAGAAACAGGCTCTTCGGAGCCTGTTTTACTAATACTTAATGCCCAGACTATCCAGCTCGTGTATGGAGATCGTCGGCGGGAAAATGCCCCGGTCCAGCTTATGCGTGACCAGCCCGCCGGTTTTGGCAGCATCCTGTTCGGTTGCAAAACCATTCATGCCGGGCAATCCCGGAATAACCTTCTGCTCGATCACCAAAGTGGTATCCTGGCGGATATTGTATCCCCAGCCATGTTCACCCCTGATTGTTTCAACCTTGAAACGGGAAAGGCCTTCGCCGCCCTGATCTACACCTTGTCTTTTGAAGAACAAAAAGTAAATCGCGGCGGCAAAGGCCAGTATACCTATAATCAGGATTCTGCTGTTTTTGCGAATCACAGATCGTCGTCGGTGTTGATTGCCGCGGAAGGATCAAAGCCCCAGAAGTCGTCAGAACCGCCTCCCTGGCCAGATGGGCTACCTGTTCCAAGATAACCTATTTTGCCTACTACGAATGAGCCTGCAAAACCTCTCTGAGTTGGGAAGGGAGCTCTTTCGATCCAGCTGTTTGCACCCGGATCGTATTCCCAAACATCGGATCTGCCTTTACCTCCAACCACGTAAGCTTTGCCTTCGATCACGAACGTAGCGCCATAGGCACGCGCCGGGAATTTGTCTTGGTCGAATCCGTCAGCGAAATCAACGCGGGTCCAGTTACCTGCACCGCCGTTACCTGCCGGATCGAAGCTGTACATATCTTTGTAAGAAGTTCCCGAATTGCTATCACCAAATCCTACATAAGCCTTGGTACCAATGGTGAATGACATTGCGCCCGTTCTCTTACCTCCTTTGAAGGTAGCCATTTCAGCCCATTTATCGGTAGTAGGGTTGTATTCGTAGAAGTCCTGGTAGTAGTTGCTGCCGTTGTAGCCAAGGCCTACGTATGCTCTGTCGTTTACTACGAATGAAGTGGCAAACTGACGGGGGCCACCTCCGAAGTCCGCGATCGCATCCCATTTGTTGGTAGCAGGATCGTACTCATAGAAATCTTTTTTGTAACCAGCGTCTACGGTTGTTATATTATCGAAGCCGCCGCCTACATAACCTTTGCCTTTCAATACGAACGCCACTGCGCTGTTGCGGCCAGTTCCGGGGAATGGAGTTATCTGTGACCAGGTTTGTCTTTCGGCATTGTAAGCCCAAAAATCTTTCACCCTGGCGACTGTTTCGTTTGTATAACCAGTACCAATGTAACCTACGCTACCAATCACAAAGCTTACTGCATTGGTCCTGATCGATCCTCCGAAGTTTGGAAGATCCTTTCTGAACCAGTTTCCTTGTTTTTCGGTCTCATCATCCTTGTTACAGCTCATCTGAACTAACGCAGTAGAAGCGACTAGAAGGGCTAACGAAGTCTTTTTTAAGGTATTAAACATGAAATTATAGTTTGACGAATTGTTACAAATGAGTAATGAGAATTATTGAATGTTTTCGGTGACTTGCCGTCTTGTAAACTGTGCGGCGAGCCCACCCGTAATCTGAAATTTTTGCAAACATAACATCTTGATACTGCTAAGTAAAATAATCAGAAATTTTTTGTCCAAAACTTTAATCTGTCAGTTACTTTCAACGCGTATCGGGTTACAATGTTGCGCCGTTATCGCTGCCGGCCTGTCTGAGGATGCATTCCAACCCCGAAAGGTTTAAAATAGTCATGCATCTTTTACGTTTCTTACCATGTTTGCCACTATTACGGGGCTTGCAGCGTAACGGTTCAAAAGCCTCTGCTTAACTCTTACGTAGGCATTCCGTTTTTTGTTGCAAACCGCATTTTACTTTCTTATTTGTTCGAAATCGTTGAATCATGTTGTATTTAAGAATGCAACTGATATTTTTGCACTTTTTACTGTTCTTGCTCTAAATGAAATTTCAGTCTTATTCCTTAGGGAAGTCGTCCATAGTTCATAAGCTTCTGATCATAATTGGATTTGCGTTTTCACTCACAGCGTGTGAGTGGGGGGATCAGATCGAATCGCTGGACCAGCCTAATCCGGATGATTTTGCGGTACTAAGTACCGATACTGTCACAATCAAGCTATCAACGATCGGCACGGATTCGCTGATGACCGGTGCTGCACCGAGAATGCTGCTGGGCAATTATAAAGACCCCTATTTCGGAAAGGTACGGACCATGAGCTTCTTTCAGCCAACACTGGCAAGTGGGTTGTCGCTGGCGCAGGAAGCAGAATATGACTCGCTGATTCTGTCTCTAACTTACGATAATTCTTACAACTATGGTGATACGACCAAGCCGATGAACCTGACGGTTCATAAGCTGCTGAAAGATATCGTGGACATTCCAACGGGTAGTGCATATTGGAACCATAACTCGACTCCTTACGACCCGGCAGCGATAGGCAAGATTACTATCGTGCCAAGGCCTACAACCACCAAGCAATTGAAAATCAGACTTTCAGATGCGCTTGGGAAGCAAATTTTTGAAATGGCAAAAAACAACCAGCTGACTTCGAGTGTCGACTGGATCAATCTCGTAAAAGGATTGGTGGTAGTGCCTGCAACGACAGACAATGGACCGGTTATCGGATTCAAATGGGGTGGCACTGTCGGTGATAGTACATCGGTTCAGCTTCATTATCATACACCGCTGGTAAGTGAGCACAAAAAAGACTCGACGATATTTAAAGTTACTGCGAATTACAACCAGACATTGGCTGACCATGCGGGTACGCAGCTGGCGAAATTGCCTAGCAATACAAGGGTTTCGTTGCCGTCGGCGCAATCAGGAAACCAGGCATTTATGCAGGCAGGAACGGGTGTAATGCTGCGCGTTGATCTGCCTTACTTGCGGCAGTTCAAATACGCCCAATACACGGCCATTAACAAGGCTTATCTGAGAGTAAAACCTTTGAAAGCTTCTGTAACCGATCAGCTTAGGGTTCCCAAGGTTTTGTATCTGTACCGGTTGGATAAGAATAATCAGTTTTTTACCGATGCTAACGGCGCGCCTTTGGCAGTTACTTTGCTTGGCACGGGAGGTGGTGTGAGCAGCGCCTATTTTACCGACCTGATCAAAAACGAGCGGTACTACCGCTTCGATATCAGCTCTTTCGCCACGGAAGCAATGGTTTCAGAGACCAATGATATCGGTGGTTTTGTACTTCGCAGCAGCCCGTTTGGTTCAAGCGGAACTTTCCGCGAAGCTGGCAGCCAGTACTCGATGAGCGTCGACCGGCTGGTTGTGGGAGATCAGCAGAATGCAGATAAAGGAGTAGAACTTGAACTTTATTACACGACGGTTAAGCCGAAGTAATCATTCAGATCGATATACAGAAAGGGGTAAGCCGCAACGCTTACCCTTTTTCATTTACATCACAACACCATTTTTTGGCAATATCTTTTCGGGGATCTTCTCCGCGCCGATCAGTTGCAGCAGGTTGATCTCGATGTTGCGCGACATCGAGGTCATGGGAATGTCATTAGGCCCGTTTTCGAACGGGTTTTGCATGATGTATGCAATCCACTCCACATAAAAGAACAGGAAGGAAATCGTGAATGTAATCGGGATGGCGATGCGGCCGATGCTTTCAACAAGGCCCATGGGCAGCACCAGCGTGAAAATGAATATCACCAAATGTACGAAAAAGGCATACTGGGTAGGGAAAACCGTATTCTTGATCCGCTCGCATTTGCCCATCGCGTCGCAAAGCCTTCGAAGGGTATCGTCGATGTTCTGGTAGAGCAGCGTCTTGATCTTTCCCGACTCGTGCAGTGAGGCAACTTTAAACTGAATCAGGTTCAGGATGGCGTTTGGAATATTGTCTTGCGCGCTTACATACTCGCGCTCCTGGGCGGTCAGGTGCAGGTCGGCGTACACGAGCACCTGCGTACGGCGCAGCGAATTGGCCAGCGCGTAGCACCAGGCAATCTGCAAGTGGGCAATGTTGGAAACCAGCTCGTCTTTTTCTTTGGCCGGTGCTTCTGTAAATGCGACGGCCTGGCGCACGAGCGTCCTGCTGTCGTTGACGATCTCACCCCACGACTTGCGCGCTTCCCACCAGCGGTCGTAGGCGGAGTTGGTCCTGAAACCAAGTAGCAGCGAGAGCGCCGTGCCCAGGATTGTGGTGATCGAAATAGGGAAGGAGAGGAAGTGCCAGTTTTGATAACTGAAAAGATAGAATACCAGCGTTGCGTAAGCGGTTACCGCAACGACGCCCACCCAAATGCCTTTGAGCAGGCGCCAGATCGAAAAGACCTCTTTGACGTACATGTGTGATCATAATAAGTTCTTTGCCAAAATATAAAAAAGCGGATCATAGTAATACCTATGATCCGCTTTTTGAATTAAAAACAATATCCTGTTAATGTGCAGGGGCGTCGGCGATGTTGCCGGGCCTATTCGGCTGATTGCCTTTTTTGCCGGCCGCCAGCTTTTCGATGGCCACAAACAATACAGGGACCACGAAAATCGCCAGGGACGTGGCGGCAAGCATACCGCCGAATACCGTCCAGCCGATTGTTTTCCGGGACTCAGCTGCCGCGCCGCTTGCAAATGCGAGCGGAAGTACCCCCAGGATAAATGCGAGCGAGGTCATAATGATTGGCCTCAAACGCAGCTGCACCGCTTCGAGCGTCGCCTTGACGAGCTCCATTCCGTTATCAACCCGCTCTTTGGCGAATTCGACGATCAGGATCGCGTTCTTAGCGGCAAGACCAATCAAGGTGATCAACCCGATCTGCGCGTAGATGTTGTTGGACAGGTTCGGCAGCAGTGTCAGCGTCAAAATCGAACCGAATGCGCCGATCGGTACCGCAAACAGTACGGAGAACGGAATAGACCAGCTTTCATAAAGCGCTGCCAGGAACAGGAACACGAATATGATGGAAATCGCAAAAATGGTGGTAGTACTGTCACCGGCTTTGATCTCTTCACTACTCATACCTGAGAACTCGTAACTGTAACCGGCGGGAAGCTTGGCCGCTTCTTCGCGCAACGCGGTGATGGCCTGACCACTACTGAAACCGGGTTTAGGCGTACCGTTTATTTCCACAGAACGATAAATGTTGTAGTGGGAAATCAATGCAGGGTTCTCCACGACACGGGAAGTAACCAGCGCGCTGAGTGGTACCATGTTTCCGGCCTTGTTGCGGACGTAGAACTTCTGGATCTTGTCAAGCGAGGAGCGGAAACTGCTGTCGGCCTGCACCATTACGCGGAAGTTCCGGCCATAGAGGTTGAAGTCGTTCACGTAAGTACTACCCAACAGCGTAGATAACGAGTTGAACACGTCGTTGACCTGCACACCCAATTTCTTGGTTTTATCGCGGTCCACGTCAATCTGATAGCTTGGGGTCCTGGCATTGAAGAACGTATAAGCCATCGCAATTTCAGGACGTTTATTAACCCTTCCCAAAAACTCGCGGGCCACGCCTTCAAACTGCTGAATATTATCGGTACTGGTCGACTGTTGCAGCTGGAATGTAAAACCGGAAGTAGCGCCCAGACCCGGGATTGCAGGCGGAGCGATGGCAAGCACGCGCGCTTCCTTAATATCGGCGGTACGTTTCTGGATTTCCTTGATCACCGCCTGTACGTGGTGCTCGGCGCCTTTACGGTCGGCCCACGGGTGCAAGCTGACAAACATCGTACCCACGTTGGATTTGTTTGAGAAGCTGATTACGTTCAATCCGGCCAGACCACCCACTACTTTCACTTCGGGAATCGATGATACCCGCGCCATAATGTCTTTAATCATCGCCACGTTGCGGGTCGTCGAAGTCGCTTCCTGCATTTCATAGGTGACAAAAAGGCGGCCTTCATCTTCCACCGGGATAAAGCCCGAAGGTTTGTTTTTGAAAAGGAAGAACAACCCAACAAACAAGCAGACCATCATCACCAGCACCAGCGGTGTGGCTTTGATCCATTTGGAAACGCCTCTTGTGTACGAGCGAGAGATCTTGTCAAACCATCGGTTGAAACGGTCGAAAAACTGTTCCAAAAGGTTCTTTTTCTCGTCAGCACCTTTGGAAGGGCGCAGCATGATCGAGCAAAGCGCCGGCGTAAGCGAAAGGGCCACAAATGCAGAAAGCAGCACTGAAACTGCGATTGTGATCGCAAACTGCTGATAAAGGCGGCCTACGATACCCGGCACAAAACCTACCGGCACGAATACGGCCGCAAGGATCAACGCGATCGCGATTACCGGGCCGGAAATATCTTTCATGGCCTGCTCGGTAGCAGCGCGGGGCGACATTTTCTTTTCATCAATATAATGCTGCACCGCTTCCACCACCACAATCGCATCATCGACCACAATACCAATCGCGAGTACGAATGCAAAGAGCGTAAGCGTATTGATCGTAAAGCCGAAGGGAATAAAGAATATGAATGTACCGATGAGCGAAACCGGGATCGCCAGAATCGGGATCAGGGTTGCGCGCCAGTTTTGAAGGAACAAAAACACCACGATTACCACCAGGATCATCGCTTCGCCGAACGTGTGAAGTACTTCTTCGATGGACACTTTCACAACCGATGCTGTTTCAACCGGGATTACGTAGTCAATGTCTTTGGGGAAGGTTTTCTTCATTTCCGTCAACGCCTTCATGACACCTTCATAAGTATCGAGTGCATTGGCGCCGGGAGCCTGGTAAATCAGTACGAATGCAGCGGGCTTTCCGCTTACGAATGCATTCACGCCATAGTCAAACTTACCCAGCTCCACGCGCGCTACGTCGCGCAGGTACACAACGCTGCCCTGCTCGGGTGCTGAGCGTACAATGATGTTTTCAAACTGCTCTTTGGTATTCAGGCGGCTGTTGGTCAGCACGCTGTATTCGAATGCCTGCGCGCCGGGTTGCGGGGTACCGCCGACCGTACCTGCCGCGATCTGCAAGTTTTGCTCAGCCAATGCCGCTGAAATGTCGGACGGGGTCATTCTCAGGTTGGCTAGTTTCTCCGGGTTCAGCCAGATACGCATACCAAAGTCGTCGGCGCGGGATACGATATCACCCACCCCTTTCACGCGTTGAAGCGCGTCTTTGAGGTAAATGTTGGCGTAGTTACCGATAAACTGCGCATCGTGAGAGCCGTTGGGCGAATACAATGCGAGGGCGATCATGATACTTGGCTGGCGTTTACGAACCGTCAGGCCAAGGCGTTTCACCGCATCGGGAAGGGTCGGCTCGGCCACGCTCACGCGGTTCTGCACGTCAAGGGCTGCGATGTTGACGTCGGTTCCTACGTCAAATGTCACGTTAATGCTGCTTTGCCCGCTGCTGGTACTGTTACTGGACATGTATGTCATGCCGGGCACGCCGTTAATCTGCGTTTCAATCGGGGTTGTGGTCGTCTGCTCGACCGTCTGGGCGTCGGCCCCTGTAAAGTTACCGCTAACCGTTACGGTCGGAGGGGTAACGTCGGGATATTGGGCCACAGGCAGGGTGGTCAGGGCAATGAGCCCCACCAGGACTATCACCACCGAGGATACTATCGCGGTGACCGGCCTTTTTATAAAAACATCTGCAATCATTTCGTACTGGTTTATGAAATAGTAAAAGAGACCGGCTGCTTATTTCTTAGGAGCGGCACCCTGGGCCTGAGCTGGTGCGCCTTCCTGTACAACTGCTCCTTCGCGAAGGTTCTGTACACCTTCCACCGCGATTTTCTCGCCTTCTTTAAGTCCGTCTTTGACGATGATATTCGAGCCGATGGCTGTGCCTAGCACCACTTTGCGCTGGGTAACCTTGCTGCTGTCGCCTGCTACGTATACAAAGAACTCGCCCAATTGCTCGGTAACGGCTTTGTAAGGAATTACGACGGATTTAGTGCCTGCATTGTTGAGCACCATCACCGTGCCGCTCATGCCCGCGCGCAGCTGGCTATCCTTATTGGGGAACACCAGACGCGCTTTGATGCTACCGGTCTGTGGATCCACAGCGCGGTCGAGTAGCGCGATCTTGCCATGAGCCGGGTAAACGTCCGTTCCGAATTTGATCGAGAATGTCGAGTCGCTTGCCTTTTGAGACTTCATCAAGGTGGTGAAGCGGTAAATTTCCTTCTGGTCCACGTTGAAATCCACTGCCAGCTGATTGTCGGTCGAAACTTTGTTGAGCACCGTTTGGCCCGCAGAAACAGGCGCACCAACTTTCACTGCCGAAATGCCGATAAGACCATCAAATGGCGCGACTACCTTGGTGTAGCGCACGCTGGTCTGGCTCGCTTTAATGCTTGCCTTGGCAGCGTCCACCTGTCTTTTGGCTACTTCGAGCGCAGCATCAGCATTATCGACGAGCTGCTTGGCCACCGCGTCGTTCTTTTCGAGCTCGTGGTAGCGATCGGCATCTTTCTGCGCGCGGGCCAGGTTGGCTTCCTGTACATTCAGGGTAGCTACGGCCTGATCGTAGTTGGCATCGTAGAGTTGGGCATCGATCGTGTAAAGCAGCTGGCCTTTGCGTACGCGGGCGCCATCCGTAAAATGAATGCCGGTTACAAAGCCGGTAACTTGCGGGCGCAGTTCAACTTCGTTCAACGGCACTACGGTTGCGGGGTACTCGTCATAGTACGAAGCCTCTGAGGCCCCTACTTCTGTGAGGGTTACCTGTACGGCCGCAGGAGCGGTAGGCGCCTGTTGCTGGTCTTTTTTGCCGCATGAGAAGATCGTCAATGCAAGCAGGGCAGCGGGATAATATTTGGTTGTATTTAAATACATATCATTAAAATATTTTCTAATGGAAGCTGGTGTTAAATGGGCGGGGGAGCCGGGTTACTGAATGTTAATCTGTCCGAGTGCTTTCTGAACGTCGATCTTGCTAGCCAGCACCAGGTACAATGCATTGTAATAATTGATGCGCGCCAGGCGAAGATCGGTTTCGGAAGTAACCACTTCGAGGTATGTTTTGATGCCCGACTTGTATTGCAGTTGGATCACATCATATACCTCACGCGCGAGCTCCACATTTTCTTTCTGGGCCAGCAGGTTGGTCAGGTTGCCTTTGTAGCCAGCCAATGCGCTCGCATATTCGGAGTTCACGTTGTTTTGAAGGCCTTTCAGGTCCCAATCCAGGCGTTTGAGCTGCCACTCGGCCTGTTTGGTATTGGCCTTTCTTTTGCCGCCCTGGTAAATAGGCAGCGAAAGGGTCAGCAAACCGAACGAGTTGGGATAGTTCTTGTTGTAAAGGTCTGAAAACTGGTTGTTCTGAAAGTTGAGGTTGTAGGCGCCGTTCAGCGACAGGTTAGGCAAATAGCTCCATTTATTGTACTGCAAATTCGCTTCGGCCAGCTTTTTCTGTGTTGCCAGTATCTGGTACTCGATCCGGCTGTTCAGGTCAACATTCTGCAAGGTGTCCAGGGCGATTTCGCGCTCCATCTGTAAGGTATCATAGCTGATTTGCAACGCTTTGTTAAGCGGGTAACCCATCAGTGTTTTCAAATACTCCAGTTTGGCTTTCAACACTTCCTCGTTGCTTTTCTTATTGGCACGGGTGTTGTTGAGCGAGATGGTCGCCCGTTTGTAGTCGATCTTGTCGGTAATCCCCGATTTGTACTGGTTCTGGGCATCTTTCAGGCTGCGTTCCAGGCGCAGGATATCCTCTTCGGCCACGCGGATCTGCTGGGTAGTGGCCAGCACATCATAAAATGCCTTGGAAACACTCACGGCCAGGTCGGTTTTGTTGTTGACCGTATTCTGGCTTGCCGCAAAAAGCACATCGCCGCGGGTGCGCTTGGCTAGCAGCACATCGCGGTTGAAAATTTGCTGGGAAAGCGTGAACTGTGTAGCCGAAACGTTGTTAACCCCCAGTTTCACCGGATTGCCGGCGATAATACTCGTCTGGACGATAAAGTTGTGCTGCAAATTGTAGTTGAAGCCGATCTGCGGATACCAGTCGGCCAGTTTGGCACGGACCTGGTTGGCCGTAATCTGCTCGTCGATCAGCGATTGCTGGATCGCTGGCTGGTTTTTGATAGCGTACGCAACCACTTCCTGTAAAGTTGCCTGCTCCAAGACCGGCGCTTCCCGGCTAGTTTCCTGGATGCCCTGAGCCAGGGCGGTACTGAGCAAATTCAATAAGAGGAATGCCGAGCTAAGCGCCAAACGCGTCGTTTTTTGTGGCTTAGACCAATACTTCATGTAGGTTTTAATTAGAATTTTGGATAGAAATTAAGTGGTACTGTCTGGTGATGAACAGGTTTGTTAATTGGAAAAAAGCGTGAAAAGGATCAGCTATCCGTGGCTAGGAACAGGATTTTGACCCCCGAAAAGAAAGGATGGATTGGCGTTAGCATGGCCAGCAGGTTTAGAGAACGTTTTTGTAAACAATCGGTGACATTAGTGGGCTGCGTATAAGCTTCCCCGTTGTCCGATTGTACTTATTAAGGATTAAAATGAGGGAATAGTTTCCTATCTCTTGGAAAAAAATGGGTAGCGCACCATGAATTCTTCAAAATGTGTAATTTTAAAAGAGAATTATGCCGTACTAGG
Source organism: Dyadobacter jiangsuensis (assembly GCF_003014695.1). Lineage (GTDB taxonomy): Bacteria > Bacteroidota > Bacteroidia > Cytophagales > Spirosomataceae > Dyadobacter > Dyadobacter jiangsuensis. The sequence goes on from NZ_PYAS01000013.1 coordinate 231,365, forward strand.
ACATTTCAAAGGCATTTGTTATGCGTAAAAATTACGCATTAGCATTTTCTTCGACCCTTGTTTGATGCTGCGGCCAGATCTTCTCGATCAGCCCTGCGAAGATGATCACCAGCGCGCAGCCGATCAAATTCAGCCACAGGAATGCGGTCAAATCGATCACGTAGCTGACGATGACGAATATTTCTCCGATAATACTCCCGAAGAAAACCGCCCGGCTGCCGATATTCTTGAAATAGAACGCCACCAGGAATATGCCCAGGATAGTGCCGTAAAACAGCGAGCCGAGGATATTGACCGCCTCGATCATGCTGCCCAGCCGCGAAGCATACTGCGCCACCGCGATACAGAACACACCCCAGAAAAACGTCGCCCAGCGGGATGCGGCTACATAATTGCGGCCGTCCTCGTCCTTGCGGACAATCCGCTTGTAAATATCGATGATCGTACAGGAAGCCAGTGAGTTATACGCTGCGGCGACCGAGCCCATCGACGCGAGCAGTATCACCGCAATCAGCAGGCCTACCATGCCCGCAGGAAGGTAGTCGATCACAAAACGTAGGAAAATGTAGTTCACATCGTTGGTATCCCCGCCATTGGCTTTCGAGAGTACGGCTGCGGCTTCTTTACGCACGTCCTTTACCTTGGTTTCCAGACCTGCCAGAGCGCTGCGGGATGCCGCAATAGCTTGCTGGTCGTCCTTTCGGATGGCCTCGGTGAGCGCCATTACCTGCGGGCGTTTCACCGCCTGAATTTCTTCGTGCTGCTTTTCCAATGCGGCATACTCGGTCGCATAGGGGGTTGATTTGACCCGGTCGACGGCCGTCTGGTTGAAGAATAGCGGCGGCGTGGTGAATTGGTAGAATGCAAACACGAGCACGCCCACCAATAGAATCAGGAACTGCATCGGGATTTTCAAAAGGCCATTCATGGCCAGCCCGAGCTTGCTTTGCCCCTGTGAGCTGCCGGTCAGGAAGCGGCCGACCTGCGACTGGTCGGTGCCAAAATAGGAGAGCTGCAAAAAGAACCCGCCGATCAGTCCCGACCACACATTATAACGGTTATTTAAATCGAATGTGAAGTCAATCAGATTCACCTTACCCATTTTGCCTGCTACGTGCAAAGCATCGGTAAACGAGACCTGCTCGGGCAGGAACTTTACCACCATCACACCCGCTACGACCATGCCGATTGTGATAATGCCCATTTGCTGCAAATGCGTGTGCGAGACGGCACGGGAGCCTCCAAGCGTAGTGTAAAGAATCACCACTCCGCCTGAAATGATGTTAGTCCAGGTAATGTCCCAGCCCAGAATTGCCGAAAGGATCAACGAAGGGGCATAAATGGAAAGGCCGGTAGATAAACCGCGCTGCAACAGGAAGAGAAATGCAGTGAGCGCGCGTGTACGAAGGTCAAAGCGGCCTTCGAGGAATTCATAAGCGGTGAATATTTTGAGCTTCCCGAACTTGGGTACGAATGTCACGCACAATACCACCATCGCCAGTGGAAGCCCGAAATAGAACTGTACGAAGCGCATGCCGTCGGTATAGGCCTGGCCGGGAGCGGACAGGAAGGTGATGGCGCTGGCCTGGGTGGCCATCAGCGACAGTGTAACGTGATACCAGGGCATCGACTGACCGGCCAGCAGGAACGAATCCATCGTGTGCTTCTCACGGCTGCGGTAAATCCCGTAAAGTACTACAAATAGAAGGGTAAGCGAAAGAACAATCCAGTCGAGTGTGCTCATTGAAAATGGGTCATAAACAAATAGAAGAGGACAATTTGCAGTGCGAGCATGCCGATCAGCAGAATGTACAGCTGTTTCCAGCTATTGACAAATGGGGGCAGCCCGTCGCGGTCCTGCGAGCTATTTTCTTTTATGATCATCGTTCGGGTCGAAAGGTTTAGTACTGAAAAATGGCCGGGTATTGTACCACAAGCAAAAGTAGAACGGTTTTAACATACTTTTAGCATGTAAAAATGTTAACGAAGCGTTAACGGTAGCTATATCCGTCACGTTGGCGGACAGGACAGAACAGGCTAGTTGACTAGTTTATAATTATTTATTTTCCCGCAATATTACAATCCTGAACACCAAAACTATCCACTTGTGAAAAACTACCTGGCCTTCCTTTTACTTTTTCTATCCCTGCTTGCCGGCAAAGCCGTTGGGCAGGAGCTGACCGGCTCCGATGTATCCGACCGGGGGCTTCCTCCCATTTTCGATAATAGCTACGACGCTCAGAGGGATTCAAGGATCCGGCAGTATCTTTCTGCAAAGCGCATTGTGTGGATGTCCGATCGCAGTGGCGTTAGTGTAGTGGATGCTTCCAATCTGCTCAGGAAAGGCACTGGTCAGGCGGATCTGGTACATAGTAACTTCGCAAAGCTAATCAGCAAGGAGGGGGAAACGCCGGGTATACTATTTGATTTTGGAAAAGAAATACAAGGAGGCATTCAGATTGTGACCGACCAGCCTGCTAATCAGAAGCCGATCCGGATCCGCATCCGGTTGGGAGAATCGGTCAGTGAGGCAATGTCAGATATTGATACCATTCAGGGCGCGACCAACGACCATGCCATGCGTGATTTTACCATTCAGGTACCCTGGCTGGGCGTGATGCAGGTAGGCAACTCCGGTTTCCGCTTCGCCCGGATCGATCTGGTGGACGCTGATCGCGAGCTGCAACTGAAAGAAGTGCGCGCCATTTTCGAATACCGGGACATTCCTTACCTGGGCTCCTTCAAAAGTAACGACGACCGCCTGAACACAATCTGGAACACCGGCGCCTACACCGTGCATTTGAATATGCAGGAATACCTCTGGGATGGTATAAAGCGCGACCGCCTGGTGTGGGTAGGGGATATGCATCCGGAGGTGATGACGATCAACACGGTTTTTGGTAAGAATGAAGTAGTGGCCAAAAGCCTGGATCAGGCCCGCGATATTACCCCGCTACCGGGCTGGATGAACGGTATCAGTGCCTATTCGATGTGGTGGGTACTCATTCACCGCGACCTATATAAAAATCAGGGCGATTTACAGTATCTGCGCAAGCAGCAAAAATACCTTGTCGCGCTGCTTGACCAGCTGATGCAGAAAACCAAAGACAACAAGGAAAGCCTGGACGGCACGCGTTTTCTGGACTGGCCGTCGAGCGAAAACCCCAAAGGCATTCACGCGGGCCTGCATGCGATGATGATCATGACGTTGGAAGCCGGAGCAGAGCTTTGCCAGATCCTGGACGAGCCCGCGCAAGCCACGCGCTGCAAAACGATGGCAACGCAGATGAAAATGTATGTCCCCGACGCGAATGGTTCCAAACAAGCGGCCGCACTGATGGCCCTGGCAGGGCTCATGCCTGCCGAAAAGGCCAATGCAGATGTGATTGCCATAGGCGACTGCGAGCGTTTTTCGACATTCTACGGCTACTATATGCTGCAAGCCAAAGCCAAGGCCAAGGACTACACCGGCGCGTTGAACTGCATCCGCAATTACTGGGGCGGTATGCTCGACATGGGCGCTACTACTTTCTGGGAAGATTTCGATCTGGCCTGGACCCAAAACGCTGCGCCGATCGACGAGCTCGTGCCGGACGGGAAAGACGATATTCACGGGGATTTCGGGGCCTACTGCTACAAAAAGCTCCGCCACAGCCTCTGCCACGGCTGGGCCTCCGGACCTACTTCCTGGCTTTCCGAGCACGTACTGGGTGTGAGTGTGGTGGAACCGGGTTGCAAGACCATCCGCATTCAACCGAACCTGGGCGATTTGCAATGGGTGGAAGGCACTTATCCGACACCGATGGGTGTGGTGAAAGTCAGGCACGAAAAGCAGGCCGACGGCACTGTTAAGTCCAATATTCAGGCTCCCAAAGGTGTGAAAGTATTACGTTAGGCATTAACTGATTGTTTTATGAAGAAATATATGCTGCCGGTGATGCTGGTATTAGGTACCATTTTGGCGAATGCCAAAGGGCTCGTGCCGGGTTACCTCCGCTGTGAATATAAAGTATCACCCGTGACGGATGTCCTTCATCCGCGTTTGAGTTGGGAGCTGACGTCGGCGGAAAACAACCAGGTGCAAACTGCCTACCAGGTTCTGGTGGCGTCCTCTGTCGAGAAGCTCACGGAGAGTAGCGCTGATTTATGGAATTCAGGCAAAACGGCTGGGCGCAGTACCGCGCAGATCGAATATGCGGGAAAACCGCTCGCATCACGTAAAGTGTGCTACTGGAAGGTCAGGAGCTGGGACAAAAATGGTGCGGCCGGTGAGTGGAGCAAGCCCTCGCAGTGGGAAATGGGTTTGCTCGGTAAATCGGAGTGGAAAGGAGAATGGATTGGTCTGGACCTGGATCATTTGGGAAAGGGGAAAGTGTACCATTTACCGCCTGCTCCATATTTGCGCAAGGAATTCACGATCCGCAACGGGATGAAGAAAGCGCGGCTGTATGTGACGGCATTGGGCTTGTATGAGTTTAGTATTAATGGAAAAAAGGCCGGTGACGCGTTTCTGACTCCCGGTTGGACGGATTACGACAAGCGCGTTTATTACCAGACCTACGATGTGACCACCGATTTGAAAGCGGGCAAAAATGCATTGGCCTCGCAGCTGTCCTACGGTTGGTACGCGGGCTATTTGGGTTATTCATTATTGGTAAAAAATCCGGTGGTGCGGGCATTTTATGGGAAAGTGCCTGTGCTGAAAGCGCAATTGGAGGTGGAGTATGCAGATGGGAAAAAGGAAACCTTCGTGACTGATCAGAGCTGGAAAGCAAGCCAGGGCGCGCTGCTGGAATCGGATTTGCTCAACGGGGAAACTTATGACGCGCGTTTGGAGCAAAATGGCTGGAATAGGGTGGGTTTTGACGATAGTCGTTGGAAGAGTCCTCAGGTGTTTGCAGATAAAGCCGAGCGTAAAATCCAGGTCTATCCCGGCCCGCCGGTGAAGATTACCCAAACGTTGAAAGTAGTAAGCCGGAAAGAGCGAGGGAATGGTACTTACATTTTTGATATGGGCCAGAACTTCGCCGGCATCGTGCGCCTGAACGTTAAGGGGCGAGCGGGTGATACCATTCGCCTCCGCTTTGGTGAAAAGCTATACCCCGATGGCAGGCTTATGACCGAAAACCTAAGAATGGCCCGCGCTACTGATACCTACATATTAAAAGGCGATCCGGCGGGCGAAACCTGGGAGCCTAAGTTTACATTTCATGGGTTTCAGTACGTGGAAGTGAAAGGATTGAGCAATGCACCGACAGAGGAAACGCTCACCGGACTCGTGATCGGCTCGGACACGCCAAAAGTCGGGACATTCGAGACCGATAATGCGATGGTCAATCAGCTCTACAGCAATATCGATTGGACGCAGCGTGCCAACTATGTAGATATTCCCACCGATTGCCCGCAGCGCGACGAGCGCATAGGCTGGACGGGTGACGCGCAGGTGTATGTGAAGTCGGCGGCATTCAACCGGGACGTGGCCTCGTTTTTCACCAAATGGGTGGTCGACCTGAACGACGGGCAATACGAAAACGGGGCATATCCACTCTACGCGCCGCGCCCGAACCTGCGCAAAACGGATACTTTCTCACCGGGATGGATGGAAGCCGGTATTATCTGTCCGTATCAGATTTACCGCACCTACGGCGATACCCGTATGATCCGTGACGGCTGGGCTGATATGGTGCAATTCATGGATTTTCTGGACGTAAGAAGCAAGGGAGGCTATCTTTTCAAAGAGAACGCATTCGCCGACATCGATCCAAAAGGTGGCTTCGGGGATTGGTTATCATTTGGCAAGAAAACCCCGCCGGACATGCTCGCTTCTTTTTACTATGCCTACTGCGCCGATCTGATGGCAGAAATGGCAGCAGCGATAGGGAATGCAAAAGACCAGCAGCGGTTTACCGAGACGGGCAGAAAAGTCAGGGAAGCGATCCGCGCCCATTATGTCGATCCGCAGGGACGTTTCAAATGCGACGATAAGGCGTACGGCAATGGTGCCGGCTATGTAGACGGGTCCCTGGGTTTCACCGGCCATACCCAGACAGCCTATGCCAACGCCATTTACATGAATATTATCGCTCCTTCGGACCGCGGCACGGCGGCCAGCTACCTTACGGATCTCTTGAAAGAGAATGGTGATAAGCTCGCTACGGGCTTCCTGGGTGCCAAGCCGCTGCTCCCCGCGCTTTCGGCCACGGGCCACTCTGATCTTGCCTACAAATTGTTTCTGAGCAAGGAGTTTCCATCCTGGGGGTTTGAGGTTGAAAATGGTTCTACTAGCATCTGGGAGAGGTGGGACAGCTTCACCAAAGAGGGCGGCTTTAAGTATAATGCGGCCATGAACTCGTTCAGCCATTATGCATTCGGAGCCGTGTGCGAATGGATGTTCGGCAATGCTGCAGGGATCATCATGACTAAACCCGGATTTGAAACTTTCGACATACGCCCCGAGATCGCTCCGGACGGGATGGGCAAGGATGGAATCAGTCATCTGAAAGCATCAGTACGCACAATTAACGGCACGATCGTATCGGAATGGAATAAAACTGACGGTAAACTGGCGATGCATGTGATCGTACCTGTGAATACCTACGCACGCATACACGTGCCGGTGAGTAAGGATGCGAAGGTTTTGTTGAATGGCCAGGTTTTGTCGGGCGAAGTACTTAGCGCAGCCGATAAAGATGAAAGACACCAGGTCTTAGAAGTAGGTTCGGGGGAGTACGAATTAATTGTAACGTATTAATAATTTATTGTAACATGTTGATAAATAGCTATTTACTTTGCTACTTTGCGCAAAGTAAATCCTCTATCAACGTTATAATAAGGACTAATGAAACCTATCGAGAAAAGCTCGTATGCTTTACCATATGCTCTATGTAAAATTCTAAAAATCGCCTTCTGGTCCATTACAATTTCCTCCCGCGTACCGGTCGTCGCCCAGGACGTCGACACCACTACCAGCCATAGGCACGGCTGGGCCGAGATGGCAGCATATGGATCAACAATTTCCCGTACACCTTTCTGGCTTCATGCCAATCAATGGGGCACTGTCCCTACGACCGGCCAGGCAGTAAGTCTGCGTGCCGGCGTTGTTGGCAGGCAGCCGTTTTCAAGTCAAACCGCACCCAAAGCGAAATGGACCTATGTTTATGGGCTGGAACTAGCAGGTAATGCAAGCAAGCATAGCAAATTTTTGCTGCCACAAGCTTACGGCGGAGTTGCCTTCAAGGGAATTCAGCTTACGATAGGTAGAATCAAGCAGTACGTCGGGTTTAATGACCACGAGTTGGGGACGGGCTCTTACATGTGGTCCGGAAATGCGCTTCCCATCCCGAGAATCCAGATCGGCTTTGAAAACTACACCCCGCTGTTTAAGAACCTGCTATACTTCAAAGGCTTTTATTCGGACGGGTTCTTCGAAAATAACCGGCCTGTAACCAGCCATTTGAAATTACATAACAAGGCGCTTTACCTGCGACTGGGAAGGCCGCATGGAAAACTGAAACTGCACGGCGGATTCAACCACGCGGTACAATGGGGCGGTAAATCACCTTATTTCACAGAAAACGGACAAATGCCCACGGGTATCAACAGCTACTGGTACGTCGTGACGGGCTTCAAGCCCAAGGGCAAATCCAACCTTTCCAACTTCGACGAAACGAACCGGATCGGAAACCACGTCGCAAGCCTGGATGCCGGCCTGGAATTGGATTTGGAGAACGTGAATGTTTTGGTTTACCGGCAGAATCTGGTCGAGGACGGTTCGTTGTTTTATCTGAACAACATCAAAGACGGGCTGAATGGAGTGGTTTTTACGTTCAAAAAAAGTAGTTCGGCAGACTTCTCGGTCGGCAAACTCACATTTGAGTTGCTCTATACCAAAAGCCAGGGAGGAAGCGTGGTAACCAACCAGAGCGGTATTCGCGGGAAGGACGATTACTTCAATAATGCCCAGGTACGTGACGGGTGGTCCTATTATGGCAGGGGCATCGGAACCCCTTTTATCACAGCCACATCGGAGAACAACTGGCCCAGGTATGCAGACTTTTTTACAAACAATAATCGTGTCTGGGTTGTGCACACCGGCGCGAAAGGCGTTTGGACAGGCATTAATTGGACAACCAAGCTCTCACTTTCGAGCAACCAGGGCACTTACGATCAGCCGTTTTCCTCAAAAGTGTATCAATTTTCTGGCCTGCTCGCCGTGGCGAAGCAGACCAGTTTATTAGGCGGTTCGACGCTGAAGGCAGCCTTGTCTGTCGATCAGGGCAAGCTGTTCAGCAATGCGGCCGGTTTGATGCTTTCCGTCAGAAAGGATCTCAGTTTTTAGGAAACCTCCGCCAATAGCCTTTCTACGCAAGTGGAAAGGCTATCACGCCAGTAGGGGATGGTGATGTCGAAATTCGCTTTGATTTTGCATTTGTCCATAACCGAGTAGGCCGGGCGCACGGCGCGTGTCACATATTCCGATGTTTTAACCGGGTTTAGTTTTATGGTGGTTTCGCTCAGATCGAAAACTGCTTTGGCGAAATCATACCAAGAAGTAACGCCCTCGTTGCTGTAATGGTAAATACCATAGGCGGTGCTGCCGGATTCGGTAATGTCCAGAATCGCATTCGCCAGGTCGATCGCGTAGGTTGGTGAGCCCACCTGGTCGACGATCACACCCAGCTGCTCGCGCTCACGACCGAGGCGCAGCATGGTTTTAACAAAATTGTTACCGAATTCGGAATACAACCAGCTTGTGCGAATGGTGAAATGCTCAGGCAAAATCTCACTGATAGCCACTTCGCCTTCGAGCTTGGTGAGTCCGTAGATATTTTCGGGCTCGGCCGGATCGGTTTCGGAGAGCAGTTTGGGAATATCACCTTTGAAAACGAAGTCCGTTGAAATGTGGATCAGCGTTGCCTGGTGTTTTTTACACACTTCGGCAATATACGCCGCGCCATCGCGGTTGACTTTCCGGCAGGTATCCACGTCGTCTTCGGCTTTGTCCACGGCCGTGTAGGCCGCACAGTTAATCACGAACTGCGGTTTCTCAGCTGTAAAAAGCTTATCGAGCAGTTCTTTGTCGAGGATGTTGGCGTTCTCTTCCGAAGGGAAAGAAATGTCGGTAATGTTACGTTCCGTTGAGTTTTTTTTAAGGCAGCTTCCCAGCTGACCTGAGGCTCCTAATACGACTATTCTCATTGAGTATTTGTTGAAATGCGTTCTTTGCAAATTTAAAGAATGCCACAGGGAAGCGGGTATTATTTGTTGATTATTATTTTCCGGGAAGTAGTTTTGCCTTTATCGTCTTCAACACTCACCAAATAGGCACCTGCGGGAAGGCTGTTCACATCGATGCCCTGCGCCCTATTCCCGTTTACAAAGATTACCCTACGGCCAGTCAGGTCAAAAATCGATACCTGGCGGATCTTGCCGTCGTTTCGGATGAATATCCGGTCGGTAACTGGGTTAGGATATATGGCGGTTTCAACTTCGGAGAACGAGCTGTTGTCTTGCTTCGCAATTTCCTGACCGTCGAGCGGTACATTACTGCTATCGGCCCCTGCAAACATCTCGCGGGTATTTTGCGGAACATCGGTGCCAAAAGTGTAGACGTTGTAAGTGTTTGGGATAATAGCAGCGCTGGTCGTTATGGAACCGGATGTCACGGTGCTTGCCGAACCCAGAATGGACGTTGCGTCGACGGTCGAAGCGAGTTTTACCCATTTTGTACCGGTCCAGCCCACGATAAACAGTCTTGAAATGCTATTGTTTTTCAGCAGGGTCGCGATATTGCTTTCTGTGTTCCACGAGATAGTAATCTTTGTCGCCACAGCGCCCACCACATCCCAATATTCCACGTTAGATACTGCGGTTATACTGGCGTCTTTGGAGGTTATCGGAAATGGCGCGCCCAATGGGAGAGGCGGATAATTGCCTCCCTTGGGATCGCTTGTAATAGCCACCGACGGGTTGGCAGCGAAATATGCGCCATATGCTCCGTCGACCGTTGTGGACATAGGACGATAGATCCCATTATCCGATAGCGGAAAAATGAATTTTCCTGCCCCCTTTACCCTCACATAACCATCGACCGACTGCCCTGTGATAACCGCAGTACTGGGGTAGGTGACCTTTCCGACCGGGCTTTTCCGTTCCGCGTAGATCACTTTCCGCGTTTGTGCCTGCAAGCTGTTCATTCCGATCAGCAGCAGACAAATCGTTCCTAAAATTTGTAAAACCTTTCCTATCATCTCTTTTATAAATTCTAATAATGAGTAGCGTTTTGTGTGACACAAAAATAGAATTTATACTACACATAAAAAAATGTGCCGCCGGAAAAATGATGGGATGGATTGGGCTAAAATACAAAAGGCGCCATTGGCGCCTTTTGTGATACTTTAAAGTTGTGGATACTGTAAGATAAATACTACTGACCGCGCCCAAGAACCATTACTTGCACAGTTCTGAAAATCAATTGAACGTCGTCAAAAACACTATAAGATTTCAGATATTGAAGATCGTATTTGAGGCGCTCGACATTCTTGGCAACCGTATCGGCATAACCCACGTTGATTTGTCCAATCGATGTGATGCCAGGCTTTACAGTCAAAAGTCGCTGGAAGTCGTGCGGAGCTGCTTCCATGAGCATGTCCACGTCATATTTGTACAACGGGCGCGGGCCCACCACCGACATTTCACCTTTCAATACATTGATAAACTGCGGCAGCTCGTCCAGACGCGACTTGCGCAGGATACGGCCAATGGGCGTAATACGCGGATCGTTATCGCCTTTGGAGTGCTGCAAGCCCATTTTATCGGCATCCACACGCATGCTGCGGAACTTGTAGATGTAGAACAACTCACCCCAGCGTCCCGACCGCTGCTGCTTGAAGAACACAGGTCCGGGAGATGTGATTTTGATTGCCGCCCACACCAGGAAGAATACCGGCGCGCCGAGGATCATCACGATCGTGGAGAATATCAGGTCGAACGCCCGTTTAACAGTCTGTTCGTTCAGGCTTGAAAACGGCTTGGTATTGATCTCGATGATCGGGTACATGTCGTGGTACTCGATCGTAGCCATATTCGTCATAAAGCCGCGGAAGTCGGGTACCAGGCGAATGTGCGTACGTTGGCGTTCACCCATGCGGATTACTTCCTTTACTTGCTCGTCGTTCATTTCCGACAAGCAGCAATACAGGTAATCCAGCTGTTTTTCTTTGACCATCGCTTCCAGTGATTCGATCGCATTTTTTTCCGAAGAAGGATCGATTGCTCCTGAAAACCGGTAGCCGAGCTCCTTGCGCTCCGCATAAAATTCGCGGATCAGGGTGGCCAGGTCGCCCTTGCCTACGATCCCGTACCGATTGTAGTTGTAACCAGCCTGGCGATATACTTTCAGAAAAAGCACAGCCCCTGCTCTTGAAGCTGAGGACAGCGAGATGAACATAACGTAAGTCATCAGGAACTGGTAGCGCGAATACTCCTCGCCTTGCTTACTGAGGTAAAGAAATGCCATCATTACCGCTCCATGTACCGTCACCGCTTTGAGGAATGCAGCGAGCTGGGTGTTGAAATGGTACGATAACCGAGTAAACCGGTAGGTTTTGAAAACGTAAATGGTGAATACCCACACGAGGTTCGCTACCAGTAGCAGATTTACATACTGATTGGCAAAGAGCGTGGAAAGACCGCTTTCAAACCGGAAGATGTAAGCAAAGAAGAACGAGAGATTCAGGAGTGCGACGTCCGTCCAGAGGTGAGCCTTAGGCAGTAGCCCAGGATAGTGATTTTTCATAAGTTTTATAACGTTGAGTGTAAATGCCTTTCAGGTACCAAATCTGTTAGGGTTTTTTAGGCTATCAATTCGGGAAATCTGTTAGTATTCAGATTTCAGTCTTGATCTACCAACCCGTCCGGATGCATTCAATGGTATGTAACAAGTTTAAGGCATTTCTTTCTTAATTCAAAACAGTGCAATTATCCAAATGTTGTGTTTTGTTGATAATTAATAGATTATGTTCTAAAAATTATACAATTATTTTGCGGGTGCTGGATATTATCCTATTTTGGCATTTTAATCTACTATCCAAAAATTCGTAGAATTAATTTTTGTAGTATATCAGGAAGTGGTGATTTTGTAGTTACCCAGCAGATTTAACTCTCCATTGCCCTCAACGTGAACCTGTTTGACGGTGATATCCTGGCCGACGGAGATGGTGTGTCCGCTGTTGATGATGACGACATCATTCGGCCCGGGCATTCTACCGGTGGACCAAATTGCCCGGTCAGGCCACATTCCCGAGCCGAGGGACTGGACGGTGTCTGAGAAGAGGGAAGTCGTTGCAAAGTTCTTGTAAAGAATACTGTTTGAAGTAGTTTCCGTAGCACCGAGCCAATCAACGAGCAGATCGCGGTAGACGCGGCGAAAGTCGACTTGCATTTTGATTTCTTGATTCTTGTTCCAGGATGGTGCCACGATCGGGTCCAAATCGGTGGTAAGGATCGGTGCAGTACCGACGATTTGTCTTTTTATCCCAGATCCAAATATGAACATGGGAGCAGCAACCCCGTGGTCGGTTCCTTTTGATGCATTAGAATTTGCACGACGACCGAAGTCCGAGAAAGTCATCCCAATTACCCGGTTTTCAGTACCCTGAAGCGCCAAATCTTTTTGGAATGCTGTAATTGCGTCGGAAAGTTGTTTCAACAGAAGGGAATGTTCTCCTTCAACTGTCGTTGTGCTTACTTGATTGGCGTGTGTGTCAAAACCTCTCAGTTCTACATAATAAATCCTGGTTTTTAAGCCTCCGTGTATCAGACGGGCCACTACTTTCAGTTGTTCTGACAAATCATTCGTCGCTACGCCCGGGGGGTATGAAGCTAAATTGCTGCCTTTTTCGCCAGCTGCCTTTATTTCAGCAGCATAGCCGACAGACATTACTTGCTGTTCCCGGTAAAATTTCATCAATATCCCCGCATCACAGCAAGGGAGGGTAGTGTCCGTCACCGGATTCAGGTTTCCCATCAGTTGATAGAAGCTTCCTGGATTTTGGATAGATATGTTCATGGGCTGAGAAGGCCCAAGAAGAGTTGTTGTATTAATGTACCCAATCTGAATTGCTAGCGGATCGGTCATATCGGCATTAGGAAAAGCACCAGGATATCCAGGGAATCTCTTATCGAGATATCTACCAGCCCAACCTGTTTCAGAATATTTCTCAGAATCGACAGCAGTCATCCATATATCTGATGAACGATAATGGGATTGGTTTGGATTGGGGTAAGACACGGAGTTTACTATGCTGAGCTTTCCTTGGTTGTAGAGTTCCTGCATACCAGTCATAACCGGATGGAAACCGAATTCGGAGTTGCCTGACAGCCTTAGGATCTGACCTTCGGGAATCGCGATATTGCTTCTCAGATTATAATATTGAGAATAATATTGAAGTGGAATAACTGTGTTTAAACCATCATTGCCGCCATTAAGATAAATAACAACAAGCACCTTATCCTGCTCTGCGGCAAGAGATTGGGAGATGGTGGAAAAAAATGGGGAATTTCGTCCAAAGGTTTTAATTCCTAACCCATCAATTGTAAGTGGTAGGAGGAATGAGGACGCAGCTGATATAAATTCTCTTCTTTTCATAGCGGTATTTGCTCAAAACACGTGATATTCTGCCATACTAAACATATGCCTCAGCAACAGACGGCATCTTCTTTGTACGGCATTTTTTTTGTTGATATCAGTGGGTGCCGCTCGGTAAGCATTCCATTCATTGATCCAAGTATTTCTGGTAACACCTGTCATCATGATGGAATCTATCAGGAAGTTTTTTTGATTTTGCGTAAGCTCAAATACGAAGAGGTTTTGAGTCATTTGTTCAACAATAAATTCACTCGTGATGGCGGGCGTCCCTTGAACATCTGAAAAATTGGGTTGGAGGGCAGTCGCCCAGGCGACTAAGTCGATCCAAAGCACATATCCCGGACGAATCTCCTGGTCGGTGTGAGGAATAATATACCGATCTGTCACGTAATTACGTAATCCTATCGCTGTACCATTAATCCAGTTTTTAGAATATCCGGTTTGATAATAAGGTACATAACCAAAAACTGATGGCTGATCTATAAGTCTTTGTTGTAAGCTAGCCATATTGTCGTAAGCGAACTTGCCATATATCCGGAAGGCGCGAAGATCTCCCATCATATTAGGAACCTTCATCTCGAAAAATCGCAAGGTGCCGATTACCAATTCCATGGGTGATTTAAAAATCGCCCCACGGTTTTTCTGATCGTAGAAAATTTCGCTGCTTAGTAAAGCTCGAATTAGGGGTTCTATGCGGAAACCATTTGCGGGCGCGGAAAATAAATTGGCGAGTGGGATGATTACGTTATTCTCAATCTCCAAATCGATGTTGGCATTGACGTACCATCTGTACAGTTTTCTGCATATATGCTTAGCAGATTCAGGATGTGCCGTCAGGATATCAATCAACTCGTGAATTTCCTGCTCAGCACCGCTTTTGTCGGTTCGCCCCTGTATAATCCTGCTCCCGTATTTAGATGAAAATGTTTTAAGATCGGGGTCATGGCGATCGGGAGTGAACACCACTTCGAACGAAGTAGACCCTTCTGCGAGGTAGTTTTTGACTTGCCACCCTGTTAGCACTTTTGCGGCTGCTTTTACATCGTCTTCTAGGTAATTGGGATTGCCATAGAAATCTTTTTGTCCAACAACAAATAACTCTTGCAACTCCCTTGCATAATTTTCATTTGGTTTAGTTTTAGCATTTTCGTTACCGTTCTGAAACAGTAGCATGGCTGCTTCATTAGTCATTTCAAAAGTCATGGTTTTGAAATTCCCGAGCGCATTCCGCCGCAAAAGTTGCATGTAGCTGTCGGTCATTCTATAATCGAAGACAACACCTTGCGGAACAACAAAATGATTTTGCCAGAATGTAGTCAGTTTTTCTAGAACGGAAGGTGGTTTACTCTGGTCTGCCATCAGGGTGGCCCACCAATAACGGATGTAGTAGCACCATTCGCTGCGGCGCTCCTTGTTGAAAGGAAGTGTTAAAAAAGGCTGACCTGCCGTAGGTTTGGTTTCATCCAAATCTACGGGTGGCGGCGGTGAAGTATGGTAGGTGGAATTCGCTATAAGCTGATTAACAGCTTGTGCTGCCGAAAGCCCGGAAAAGGCAGCGATTTCCTGTTTCGTTGGGCCAAAAGTCGCGCGTCTCAGAAGATGCGCGGCCGTATTGGCGTCTAGCGGCGTCTGATAAACATCCAGATATGGCATATATTTCCCCTCTTATCGTTCGTATGGTGCTATAATAGCCATTTGATCAGGCATTTACAGCACCATACAAAGGTACTCGAAAATAATAATATCTAAAAATAGTTTGAATTATTTTATAGAATTTATTCTACCTTTCGATAAGAGATGTCAAACTTTATTACCGCAATTTTATATGCTCAGCTTTGCAGGTTGGGGAAGTAGTTTGAGCAGATATTTACCATAGCCACTCTTTACCAATGGCTGAGCGATTTCGTTTAGTTCTTCCGCGCCTATGAAGCCCATTCGGTAAGCAACTTCTTCGATGCATCCAATTTTGAGCCCTTGGCGTTCTTCAATCACTTGTACAAACTGGCCGGCTTGCATTAGCGACTCAAAGGTACCAGTATCGAGCCAGGCAGTGCCACGGTCCAAAACACCGACTTTTAGCTTGCCGGATTCAAGATATGCCTTGTTCACATCCGTAATTTCGTACTCTCCTCTTGGGGACGGAGCGATTGACTTGGCAATATCGATCACCTGGTTGTCGTAAAAATAGAGACCGGGTACAGCATAGTTTGATTTGGGATTCAGTGGCTTTTCTTCGATAGAAAGAGCATTAAATGACTCGTCGAACTCCACTACGCCGTAGCGCTCGGGGTCATGTACCTGGTAGGCAAAGATGACCCCGCCTTCGGGATCGTTGTTGGCTTGCAGCAATTTCGATAAGCCAGAGCCATAGAAGATGTTGTCTCCAAGGATCAAAGCCACTTTATCATTCCCGATAAATTCCTCGCCGATGACAAAGGCTTGAGCAAGACCGTCTGGATTTGGCTGCACGGCATAACTAAACTGACATCCGATCCGATTTCCATCGCCTAGAAGCTTTTTAAAATGAGGCATGTCGTGAGGCGTGGAAATAATAAGTATCTCTCTGATCCCCGCGAGCATCAGTATCGACAGCGGGTAGTAGATCATTGGCTTATCGTAAACAGGCATTAGTTGCTTACTTACTGCCAATGTAAGCGGGTGAAGGCGGGTTCCTGAGCCGCCAGCGAGAATAATTCCTTTCATATTTTCTTTCAACGTTGAGTAACTAAAATTCTATCTTCTGTCATACATCTCATTATAATAATGCTTGTACTCGCCAGAGGTTACATTGTTCAACCATTCGGTATTGTTCAAATACCAATCGACGGTTTTGGCCAATCCCTCGTCAAATTGCAGTGACGGCGTCCAACCCAGCTCATCTTTCAACTTTGTGGCGTCAATTGCATACCGGAGATCGTGACCGGCGCGATCAGTAACGTATTGGATAAGTTGTTCGGATGTTTGCTCGGGCCGCCCCAGTCTTTGGTCCATTATATTGCAAAGCAGCTTAACCAAATCTATGTTCTTCCACTCATTGTGTCCCCCAATATTGTACGTTTCTCCAACTTTCCCTTTATGGAAAATTACGTCGATTGCCCTCGCATGGTCCTCAACAAACAGCCAGTCACGAACATTCTCCCCTTTTCCGTAAACCGGCAAGGCTTTGTTGTTGAGAATGTTGTGAATCATAAGGGGGATCAATTTTTCAGGGAAGTGATTAGGGCCGTAATTGTTGGAACAATTTGAGATCACAACCGGCATTTTGTAAGTATTGTGGTAAGCCCGCACGAAATGATCGGACGAGGCTTTGGATGCGCTGTAAGGTGAGCGGGGGTCGTATTTTGTGGTTTCAAGAAAGAATTCCTTCGGGTCATGAAGCTCGCCATAGACTTCGTCGGTGGATACGTGATAGAAAAGGCGATCAACAAAATCACCCTTCCAGGCCTTGCGCGCAGCATTTAGCAGGTTTACGGTCCCCAATACGTTGGTCATAACAAACGCCATCGGGTCTGAAATTGACCTGTCCACGTGAGATTCCGCGGCGAGATGAATCACACCCTGAAAATCATTCTCTGCAAAAAGCGCTTCTAAAAAAAACGCGTCAACGATGTCCCCTTTAACAAACGTGTAGTTGGGGAGATCTTCAATGTCGGAGAGGTTTTCCAGGTTGCCGGCATAAGTGAGGGCGTCCAGGTTGAAGATCTGGTAATTGGGATATGATGTAACGAAACGTCTCACTACATGCGATCCGATAAATCCGGCACCACCGGTGATCAGTATTTTTTTTGGATTGTTCATTTTTTGCTATTTAGGACTCCTCAGACGGTAGGTTTGAAAATCGTTTCAAAGGTTGGTAGTATTTGATCCTTTTCAGACACTATTGGGTTTTCGATCCCCCAGGGAATGCTGAAAAAGGGGTCATTCCAGCGGAGCCCGCCTTCGGATTGCTTATGATATGTGTTGGTACACTTATACTGGAAAATAGAGTCTTCCAAAGCTGCAAATCCGTGCGCGAAACCTTCTGGTATATACACCATTCTGCCGTTTTCAGAGCTCAGTTCAAATAGCTCGAATTTGCCAAATGTGGGCGATTCCGGGCGAAGGTCTACTGCAACGTCCAGTACTTTACCTTGGATCACTCGCACCAGCTTGCCTTGTGCATGCGGCGCGTGCTGAAAATGCAGTCCGCGGACTACTCCCTTTTTTGAAAATGATTGATTGTCCTGAATAAAGTTCTCAGTAAAGCCCTGGCCTTTCCAGACCTCGTCGTTGAAGGATTCGAAAAAATGTCCTCGATCATCACTGTAGATGGACGGTGTAATCATCCAGACGTCAGGAAGAGATGTTTGATTGAATTTCATGTTGCGTTGAGTAAATGGTTCGAAAATGATTTTCGTATTGATCTATGATGTTATTCCATTCATAAATGTGTTTGATCTTGTGTAGGTTGTTGGCTACATAGGGCGTATGCTGATCTTTCCGTACCGTTTCAATACACTTCCTTACATCGTCGGCGTTGCGGAAGTAAAGGGCGTCGTCTTCGAGAATGGTGGAGTTAAATTCATTCTGATTGGCACAGATCAGCGTTTGCGATGCCATGGCTTCCAGTAACGAAGGGTTAGTCCCTCCAACGGAGTGTCCGTGGAAATAGATGTTTGAATAGTAACGCAGGTTGTTCAACGCGTTTATGTCGTAAATCCCACCTATGAAGTGAATATTCTTGGATGAGGAATATTTGTTTTTCAGATATTCGCCATACTTCGTCGCATGCTTGCCGACAACAAGGAACGGGTTCTTGATGGACGCTTTTGATACGCCTTCCAAAATTGTATCCACATTGTTTTCCGGCTCGAGTCGTGCGATGAGCATGTTGTACCCGTACGGCACCAGATCGTACTGTTTAAGAATTTCAACTGAGGGGGCCTCGAATGGAAAAGCACCATAAGGGATATACGTCGATGGAATTTTATATTTATTTGCCAAATAGTCCTGTATTCCCAGTGAATCTGCAATCCAATGGTCGCTGTAAACCGTTCCCAGATACTCGGCCCATTTAAGGAAGTTTCTGACGGGTTTTGAATACTTCGTCCTTTTCCATTCCAATCCATCCATATTGGTAGTGATAATGCAGTTTTTGCGTGGCAGCAGCCACCCCCAAACTGTACTACTCGTATAACCGAGTTGAAGAATGATGTCGTAGTTTTGTTTGCGAGAGTGTAAAATGCAGTTCAAATCGTAAACAAACTGACCCGCAGTTCCCCATTTATCCTCAGGATCATTGCAATGAACTAATTTCACGCCGTTCCATTCGGATTCCTGATACGGATGTGAATGTGAGTTGTAAACAGTAATGTCGTGTCCCCGTTCTACCAGGCCTTTGGCGAGATATTCCGCAAATTGTTCAAATCCACCGTAGTGATTGGGAATCCCACGTGTACCTATGATCGCTATTTTCATAGAATTTATTTTTTATGTATTCCTAGATGTCTTGATTATTTAATTGTCCTGAATTCCGTTCTCTTTTCCCACCCAGTTTGTTTTTGAAGTGTCCGCACCTGTTTTTGCAGCGATCCCGAGTCGGAGGATCTAAGGGGGATTCCGGATTTAAGCAAGACAACATTCTTCTCTGACTTGAATGAATTTTTCCCTGCGATTTTGTCACGCGAGAACATATAACTCGAGCGAGGATTTTCAAATTGATTGCCCGAAATTAACAGGTCTCCGTCGGCGACTTCCCATGCATGGATTAGCAGATGTACACCCACGTTCTTATCAGTCCTGACGGCATGGGACCAGCCGAAGCCGGAGTTTGTACAGCGATTATTTATGAATTTACAATTTCTAAATCCTGATTTCCAGCCCTTTATCCAAAGTTCAAAAGATTGTTCATTCTTGTCAGCTATATTATTACGGAACACTACATTATCAAAATAGGAATTTACGGCTCCACCCTGCATTGTGTACGCGGCATCGAAGACCTGTGATACGGAGCAATCCTCTATCAAACAATTGGTTGCAGAATTAAATAGTTCAATACCATTTCCGTACCTCGTGTTTTTAATTTTTGCTCTCGGCAAATACGATCCGCCGATTTCGGCGATATCAACGTGTTTTATCTCGATGTTTGATACGCTATCACCCTGGATTGCATGACCTCCCGTGCCAACCAGTTGGATGTCCTGCACAGTCATATCATCGCTCAGCTCGATTATTGTGTAGTTACCGGCAAGCTGAATATTGTAGGGATTGATATCGTCGTTTAATTTAATATAAAGATAACCATCCATACTGGCGAAATCCCAGTTTTTAGACAAAGATGTTTGGTCGGGAAACTTTGATCCATAAATCACCCCGTTCACTTTGATGAACCCAACATTTGAATCTGTCAAGTTGGTATACCCATTGAGTTTGGATGGGTCGCGAAGATTCACGCGCCATACGTCATTCGCCTGTTTCTCAAATGCACCTCGCACTACTTTCTTGTACAAGCTTAGCACAGGCTTCTGATTCGAAGCTCCATATGCACCGAGGGTGATTTTTTCCCTCTTATCAGATTCGGGTATTCTTTTCAGACTGAAATACAGTGTGTCGCCACGGTGCAAAAGATAGGTATATCCCCTATATAACTTATGCAAAGTCTTCCAAGGTTTTGTGGAATCCCTACCACTGTTCAAATCGTTTCCGCTGCTGGATATATATATTCTGTTTTGTGAAAAAGCTTTGTCACACACTGAAATAAATAGTAGCAGTATCAAGAACTTTTTCATACTCTTATGGTTCTTATTTGATGAACAAAGTCACCGTTTTTTATCGTTACCCGTTCAGGATTTTGTTATAAAAATTCTTGGTGAGTGCGCCAATATTTACCCAATCATAATTGGTTCTGATGATTAAATCTGATTTTTGCTTAACAAGGTTTAATTGGTCCGGATCGCAAGCCAGACGTACTATCTGATTTGCGAGATCGTCTGCATTTTCGCTTTGAAAAAGAAAGCCGGTTTCATCGGATTTGATGATTTCCATAAAAGGTTTGAGGTCTGAACAAAGGACGGGTTTTCCATAGCTCAGGCTCAGAAGCAGCACGCCACTCTGATAAATTTCGCGATAGGGGAGTATTACCAGATCGGCGTTTTCATAGAAATTGACGACTTCTTCATCTGGGATGTATCGAAAATCTGTGGTCACTACGTCGTCAATGGAAAGTGTAGTAATCAGCTCGCGATACTCGTCGAGGTCACTCTTCCAGGCTTTTCCGCCTATTGTAAGATGAATCGCATGCCCCTGCTGCTTGACTTTTGCTACCGCTTGCAAGAGCACATCCAAACCTTTCACCTTTTTTATCTGACCGAAAAAGAGCAGTCGAAGTGGAATTCTGGATGAACTCTTTTCTTTAACGGGTGTAATGAAAGGAATGTAATTCCCATGTGGGATTACGGCAGTGGGACGTTTGTTTATGTTTTTCTCAGCAAGAAAATCCAATGAGGTTTGATTGTGAACTATAACGCCGTCGATGAGGGCATAGCAGAGCTTTTCAATTGATCGACTGGCCTTTTTGTCAAATGCGTTAACATCGTGGACGGTTACGACAGATTTGAAGCCCATCAGCTTACTGAGGACTAGAACTAGGAGATCGATTGACCTGAACGTAAAAAAATGCAGATGAACTATTTCCGATTTTTCATCCCTGGCTTTTCTGAAAGCTATGTAATGTCCTTTCAGATATTCAATTGTTTTAGAGGCAAAACTCCTGGTCCATAAATTATTAAAACAAATCACTGTTTTCACATTAGGGTAGGAGCGGGGACTGGTCTTGTCGCAAGTGTAATAGCTGACCGATACACCATTTTCGCCTAGCCCATAAGCCAATCCATAATCATAGTAGTCCATTCCACCATGCCCACCAACAGGTTCAATGAGGGCAATGCTGGGCAAACCAGAGTCGTTAAACGTACTTAATTTCATAACGTTGAGTATAAATTACTGATCAAGGGCGATTAAAAGGTATTGCTTTACTAAGCTACCTCACCAAGCACTGCAAGAATGTCTTCTTTTTTGCCATCCGAATGATCGGTTGGGATTGCCTGGAAGTCAAAAGTGTAATCATCAATGTGATGCCTGTTGATTAATCGTTTTGCTTCGTTTTCTTCCTCTGTGAATTTTAGGTTTTTATCGGAGTAATTATAAATGGCATACCTCACTTTACTGGATTGCGCGAGTACCGCAGGATGTAGCCGAGCAGTAAGGACGAACTTCGCGTTTTTAATAGATGAAACGGCTGCATCAAGTTCATATCCCAGTATCTTCTTAGTTTTTAGGCCATTTTGGATAAATATCTCATCGCAACGCTGCGCCTGTTCGAGATCGGTCTCTGAATCGCAAATAAGATTGACCACGTTATGGATTTTCAAGCTTTTGCATAGACTTACAGTTAACTCCGCCAGCTTTCCATTTACCTCGTTATTATTCAGATTTTTATATTCGGTAAGATCCCGGCAACTAAAAACGATGTAATCCTCCTCGAAAACCCGGGGTGTTTCATTCGTTGCTTGAAGGAAGGCAATGTCAGGAACAAATCCCAGTTTATCGTTTGGGACTTTGAGTTCTTTTGCGATACCAATAGACTTATGGTCTCGCAGAAAGATCCGGTTTGAAATCATCCCAGCTAATTTTATAAACATCTTGGTTTGTAATTTGTTAGCTGTATCAATCCCGATGCCCATGTAGTAAACTGGAATTCCTGAGAGTTTAGCGAGGGCCATGTACTTAATTCCCCCCGTGCCTCCCTGGTCCATAAAGCAAGTCCCTCCTCCCCAAATGATCGCACTAGAGCCCTTTACCTGCGATTGAAACTGGTTAATAGAGGTCCTTAGCAATGAGAAGGTTTCGAGGTGAATATTCTTGCGCTGAAAGTCTATTGCCTGATCCAACGTGTCCTTATCTCCATATGTAAAAATGGTGATTTTGGAAAATTTGGTCTTGTAATAATCAATAAGTGTCGACAGCATGAGCAGATCGCCAAAATTGCCGCCATAGTATCCGATAAGCGAGAGTTTCATTCCGCAACAGTGATTTTAAGACTTCTGAAATGGTTTGTATAAATAGTATAGTACAATCCTGCTACTAATAATTCGCTAAAAATGTAGCTGCATGCGATTGCACTAATTCCGTAGCTGCGAAAACAGTATACAAACGCTGCTTGAAACAGGATTGATCCTACTGAGGCCATCAACTTCTTTCCAATGCTTTGTTCTGAGAGTATCGCAGCGCCCAATGCCGTCGAGAAGAACCTGAAGGGCAGACTACATGCCAGGGTGCGTAAGATCACAGTTGCGGCACCAAAATCTTTGGGATAAATGCTTCCGATGATTAAATCGGCTGAAACGAAAAGACCGAGAGCGACTAGCAACCCACCTGCGAAAGACGCGATCGCATGTCGGATCGGAATCATATAAGAGGAGTGACTCGGTGTGAGTTTATGATATTTGGGTAGGAAGTAGGTCCCGAATATTGTATTAGGTAATATGTAACAGGCCGCCAGAATCGTGTTAGCTGCACTATATACGGCCGAGGCTGTCGAACCAAACAGATAAATTGAAAATACCGTCGAAATTTGAATCTGTGCAATATTGAGTGTGCCGTTGAAAGAATAATTGACGGATTCCCTTAGATACTGGACAAGCTCTTTGAACTTAACAGAGAAATTCAGCAAGTATTTTGGTTTACTTCTTTTGTGCGCACCCGCTAAAAGGATAAAAGCACATAAGTGCGAGAGACAGAGTGCCAATGCTAGATTAGTCAAATTAATCGCCATTATGACCGTTGATGCAGCCACTACTATTAACCTAACCATCGGTAAAAGGCTTTGGAGGATAGACACGCTGTTAAATTCTTCTTCAAACTGGGCGTAGGCAACCGAGATGTACTGCACAGTTTGAGGCACGTAATAGGTTGCAAAGCAGATAGCCACGAGAACCCCGATATCTGAATTGACAAAAACGATAGTACTCAGGGCTATTGCAAGGGAAGTCGTTATCAGAAGTGATAAAGAGGCAAGAGAGGCCAGTGAGTTGACTTGTGAGGGATTAACACATGCTTTTCTAAGGAAAAGGCCGGATGCCCCCATTCCAGCCAGTGGCCCAATGATAGACAGCATGGAATTTGATGCGGCATATTTACCAAAATCAGAGATAGTCAAATGGTGACTTATGACCACTTGAAGCAAGAAGGTTGCCCCTGCTGCGCCGAACCCGGAAATCAGTACCCGAATAATTTTGTTTTTAAACATTTGGCAATAAGTGATTACGTGTTCTTAAACGGATTCAAGCACTCGGGAGTCCACAGGTGTATCAACCGGACCTCGCCCAGATGATTGTTTAGGGACCGGCGACAATGACTTAGCCATTAGAAAAGCTTGGCATACCGACACGAGAATCGTAAACGAGGATTCAGTAAATGCCTGGAACAGAATTGTGATCAAGATAAACGAAGCAATCACGTAGTTTTTGCGTTTCATGTGCATTTGAAAAATCAACACGAAAAGCAGAACATGACAAATGAGAAATATCCCTCCCATTTGATAGCCTATTACTCCAAGCAAGCTCTCGTTTCCATTTTGGTAGAGAGATGCTTCTCCTGTTCTAAACGGGGAGGGTGAAATCCGGCTGGCAAGCGTTTCCAGGTAGGCTACATATCCGGCAGTACCCAGGCCATTACCCCAAAATGGGTCTTCCAATGCAGACCTGATGCCAAAAACAAGCCCTGATATATGGTTGGCAGTGGATTTGAAAGGAGTATTGTCGAAACCGTAGTAAAATGTCCATCCATCGTACATAATTGGCAAGGCAAATATGAAAACGAGCGATGCGATAATCAATACTTGGTTTACATACTTTGCGTAGTTGCCTAGTAGAAATATCAGTGATCCGAACAAAGAGGTCTTGGTTTTGGCCAGCAACGTAACAACAGCAGTGATACCCCATTTTACGGGCTGACGTTTACCGACTTGATAATAACAAAATAGGAAAAGACAGGTAAAGGCGAATGTCAGAGGTGACAGGTAGAAAGATCCAAGTCTTAGAGAATTGACCGAGAAAACATCACGAGTATAGTAGTTTCCAGGAATACTTCCTCCAAATAGCCTACTGAAAATTACGTATTTGAGCGAAAATGGAATAAAATACTCTATTACGGCGAAAACTAGGCCCGCTAAGAAGATTTTTTCGATGAATTTTAACAAGGTCCCCAGGATATGATCCGGAGTTTGAAACGCGCAATAAATCCAAAAGTAGATAAACAACAGCTGGGTGTAGCAGATTACTACCAGAGAGGGATCCCACGCCTGTATAAGCGTGATATCGATTATAAACCGAAGCGTCAGGTAGAGAAGCATCCATTTGGTCAAGGTTACTACCTTCTGTCTTTTCGTATCTCTGCGTTTAAACGATACGATCGCCAGAATATATAGAGCAGCACCGCCCACTTGAAGGATTTTTCCAACGGACCTGAGACTGAGCGAATTTAAAAGGTTGGAAAAAGACGCAACCAAAATAAAAATCAGCCCTGCATAGGTGATTATATCAGATTTGGATAGCTTCATTATGTCTGGCTTGAACCAAGGTGGCGTCTGAGAATTGTTATCCTGGCAGCAACATTGGCATTTATAACGTTGAGTATTTTTAAGCAATCGGCTACGGGATGATTAAGCCAGTAACCGATTTGCTGTTATATTTTGCTAATCATTTTCTTAAGCTTCGACTCGACATTGGAGCGACCGCTGTTTTCATCGTCGTAGTAGCCGTACCCATAGCCACCATAGCCATAGCCATAACCGTAACCAACACCATAATTAACACCATTGAAAATGATGGAGAGATTGGTAAATCGTTTGGTTCTTTGCAGCTCTCCGATGCGCTTCAAATGATCAATAATCGTATAGTTAAAGCGGACAATGTAGAGCGTTGCATCTGCATGTTCGGCGATCAATGCCGAGTCAGTAACGAGCCCGTATGGAGGGGAATCAATCAGGATGTAATCGTATTTTTGACGAAGGTCTGCCAGTAAAATCGGCAGCTTGCCATTACTTAGAAGCTCCGACGGGTTAGGAGGGATAGGTCCACTGGTTAAAACGTCGAATTTGGGATGGACTCCAGTGGACTGAATGAAGTCTTCATAGTGGCCTTGACCGATCAGGCAGTTAGAAATCCCAAATTTGTTGGGGACCATTAGGCGATCATGAAGGGTGGGCTTGCGAAGATCGAGCCCAATGAGCAATACTCGTTTATCCGAGTATGCCAAGCTAGCTGCCAGGTTTATACTCACAAAACTTTTACCCTCACCTCCGATGGATGAGGTAAACATGATCACCCGACACGTGCCATCACCCAGGTACTGTAAGTTTGTTCGAAGCGCACGGAACTGTTCGGCAACAGCACTTCTGCTTGTCATTTTAATAATGGCATCTTCACCTGGCTGTCCGGCTTTCATCTGGCCGATTTCTCCAAGAATTGCCGAGTGAGTCACTTTTTCGATCTCTTCTCTTCTCTGAACTGTGTTGTTAAGTAGCAAAAGTAGATTGATAAGTAAAACTGGCACGACCAAACCTCCGACGCCTGCTCCAAGCCAAACGAGTGCTTTTTTGGGTTTGATTGGATTAAAGGTTGCAATGGGGGCATCAATGAGTCTACTGTCGGTGACTGTTGAGGCATATGCGAGAGCCGTTTCTTCTCGCTTCTGCAATAGATAGAGGTAAAGCTCTTCCTTGATTGATTGCTGACGTTTGATACCTACGAACTCCCTTTCTTTTTTCGGAATGCTGCGCAGGCCTGCCGAAAACCTGGTATTGATGCCTTCCAGGTTTTTCTTTGTCACTGCCATTCCCCTTCTAAGGTTTTGAACGTTTTCCCTGATCGACTGACGAGTTCCTGCGAGCTGAGTATTGATAGTTTCAAGCAGAGGGTTGTTAGGCGAGGTTGTCCTGGCATAGCGCTCCCGTTGTAATTCAAGTTCGTTGAATTTAGTAAGAAGGGAAACCAGGACCGGGTCGTCTATCATATATGTGGCGGGTGCCACGGCACCTTCACCGGCATTCTGGATGTAGTTGTCGACACTTTCTAGAATGCTGATTTTTGTATTAACTTCATTCAGCTTAGTGTCGTTCTCTTTGATGTTCTCTAGGAACAGTTGAGATTCCGCACTGATGTCGGTAATTCCCTGATTCGTTTTGTAGGATTCTACGTCTTTCTCGACGTCTCCCAGCTCTCCGGTAATAAGTCCGAGTCGGTTTTCGATGAATTTAAGCGTGTTACTGGCTTCGCTGTTTTTATCGCTAAGAGACGATTGGACGTATACGTCCAGCAATTTATTCAGAACATCTTTGGAGCGTTGAACATGTGAGTCTTCAAATGTTAGTTCGAGCACTGTACTTTTTACATTAGGTTGCTCGACCGACAGTGATTTCAGCATGATCTCCGCCAAATTTTTTACCTCAGTAAAGACAACCGTAATATCGGTATATTCTGAAGGTACACCCTTAGTAACTACAAAGGCCCCCCAAGCGTTGTTAAAGCGTTGGTTGAAAGCAAAGACTCTGTCCTCGTCATTGAAGCGAAAGTGTGTGCTGTCTACCAGGTGGATCACCAACGGCTCCTTGTACGCCAAAGGTGTAATAACCTCTGGCTTGATGATTACAGGGCTTGTTTTGTAAAGACTGATCTTTTTCAAACCATCCTTTGCCTTATAAGAGACATCTAGGTTCAGTTCTTTGATCACCTGCTCCATCAAAGTCTGGGACCTGATGATCTCCAATTCATTCTCAACCAATTTGTTGCCTCCGAATTGAGAACTTAATTCAGAAAGTATATCTCCTTGTGTACCACTAAGCCCCTTATTTTCGTCTTTAATCAAGATCGAAGTCTTGGTACTGTAGATCGGCGGAGTCACCTGCAAGTAAAAAAATGCAGCTGTGAGCGCAAGAAAAAGAAAGACAGGAAAGAGATACCAGTACCGCAAATATCTTTGTACATGCTCGTTGAGGTTAAATTCCTCTTCGTGATCTCCCAAGTCGAGGTGCTGGTTATTTTGATTGGTCATAACATTGAGTATATGTTGCCCGTAAGAGCATTAACGATCTGTTGAGTTTGGTCTATTTTGTGAAATTCAAAATAAGAATTCCCAGAGTACCAACCGCAGCGACGATTGATGTCACAATTGGCACAAGTTGTACATTCCTGTCTGTTGCATTGATCCTTGTCTTGATAGGCTCCACATATATTATATCATTTTTGTGAACGTAGTAAAATGGAGAGGTGAAAATGTCGCGGGACGTGAGATCGATTCTCGCATATTCTCTCTTTCCGTCTTCTTCCCGAATCACTAGTATGTTATCTCTTTTGCCATAGATAGTTAGGTCTCCGGCTAGACTAAGAACTTCCGGGAGGGAGATTTTTTCATCAGGGATTACGTAAACCGATGGACGGGCGATTTCCCCCAGCACGGAAACCTTGAAGTTGAGGTTGCGTACGATTACAGATGGCTCTTTAAGAAAGTTTCTCAGCCGCAGGCGAATCGTATCTGCAGCGTCAGTTGTTCGGAGTCCTGTAACCTTCAATTTTCCTACGAGCGGTATTTCAATTGACCCATCTGCATCAACAAGGTAACCCAGTGGCTGGGTCCTAGCGCCACCGCCCGTGGTGGAGTAGTTAGTGCTAGCGGTTGTGAATGTATTCGGTGTATTGAAAACCTCGTTAGCCTCTGCATTCAAGCTTCCCACAACAATTGATAACAAATCATTGGGTTGGATTGTGGGGACATATTTTTGTTTAATTTCCTGGGTCGCATACTGTAAGCTGTCTCCTTGGAAATATACAATAGACTTCGTGGAGACGCAGGAAGTGGCTCCTCCGATTATCGCGATAAAAATAGATAGTGATGTAAGCGGGACTAATGCTTTTCGCGCGAATTTCAGATTCATATGGATTTAACGGTGAGTAAAATAAATTCTTAAAATCTTGATTAGTAGTCTTTTATTCCTTCTTTGCTTACCAAGCTAAGTTCTGTCACTTGTAAACTCTCGTTCAATTTCCTGAATTGTCTATAATTTTGCTTCTTGGGAATGTCCAAATGCTTTGTAGGGGGGATTTACTACAAATATAGAATAAATTCAATTAATAGTGCGCGATTTCTACAAGTTTTTCATTCTGAAATGAGTATCTAGACAGCCAGCCGTTCTTATTTGATTTCTGTATTAAGTCCAGATGTGGCATTTTGTGTGCGTCTGTTCCTAGAAAGGTAATGAGCCGGTTTTCCAAAAGCCATTCAGCAGTTTTGTTCACACCGGGGCCATAGTGTCCTGTTAGAGATAAGATATTCAGTTGGAGCTCGCATCCTCCGTCTGCCAATTTTTTATACATCGTGAGATCGTTGTGAAAATACGTATAACGTTCCGGGTGAGCCAGAACGGGTTGATACCCCTTTTCAATAATAAAAAAAAGCGTTTCGGAGGTATTCATTAGGGGCGTGGAGTAAGGAAGCTCTACAAGGAGACGATTTCCCGGAAGTGTCAGCATTTGTTCGCCTGTATGAAGCATCTCCATAAAATGCTCATCAATGAAGTATTCGGCGGCAGCATTTACTGAGATTGGAAGACCTTCTTCCCGGACTGCGGCCCGTACTGTCTCTAGTCCGGACAATATTATTTCCGGAGTATTCCTGTAACAATCCCAAATAATGTGGGGCGTCGTATACAGGTGAGTGTATCCTAAATCCACCATTTTTCGGATCATCGCGAGCGATTCTTCAACCGTCTGTACACCATCGTCTATATCCGGGATAAGATGCGAATGAATGTCCATTCCAATCCCTCCGAGATTAAGACCTTGCTTTGCTGCGCGATTTCCAAATAACCAATTCAACATGCTGTCAGAAATACTTGGCGACTTTAACCAACAAGCCGCCCGAATTGTTTAATAATTTTCCTTGATCCCATGCACCCATAAATCCCAAATGTGTATTTTTCCCAATCGGTCTGTTTACTTCTGCATATCCCGAAAATTGACTTAATTTTGGGAAAATGCCATAAACGGCTGGTGTATGGATCGTTCCTGTCGTATGGCCGTTAGGATGGGTTCCGAAGGTGCCATAGTTCTGCGAATAGGATAATTTAGTTAGCAGTTTCCACACGCCAAGGCCCAGCTCCGCACCCAAATGTATCATCACAACGCGGTTGTTGATAAAGTAGTCGGGTGGATAAACCGGTAGGCCGTCTCTACTCAATGTTCTCGAAGTGATGAAAGGAGTACCTAGGCCTGCCTTTTTGTAGGACCAGCCTTCGGTGTAAAGATAGTTATTGTAGTAATCCTCATCACCCGATGGAGTAATCTTGGACCATGATTCTCCTCCTTGATTTCGGGTGAATAGAAACTCTACCAGGACTTTATTCCATCTGAAGCCCGACGATTTGGGCTGTTTGTTTCGAAGGCTCAACCCTGTTAAACCGTCGGTGATATTCGATAAGTGTGCAAGCCCACCAACTTCGTAAAAAAACTGATGATACAGAAGTACTTCAATTTTATTAAACCGATAATCGGCACCGAAGTCGACAGAGCCCAAATGGTTGCCGATCTTACTGGAATTCCAAACCCTGCCTAATACGACACGCTGATAGGTGTCCCACGCGGATAAATCATAGGGTTTCCAGGGATTTCCCCTTTCCGACCAAACATACTTCTCATCCCCAAAAAACACCTGGTGATTAAACCCGCCATACAATTTCAGCCTGGCTGTTGGCTTACCCAGTCGCACGTAAAGCGACTTCTGGTGAAATTGCGTGGTGGTCATGTTGGTGTCTCCGTATTGCACGGGTGTTTTACCGACCCAGCCGTGGGCGAAGTTGCCCTTAAATGCCACAAAACGTCCCAAAAACGGGATCGGATAATATTCAGGGATCGAAATCTGAACCTTGGGAATACCCAGCGCGTTGCCGGATATCGCATAGTTTCCTGATGTCAGCAACGTGTCGGATAATCCCATTACTTCCTTAATACGGCCTCCTTGCAGCTGAAATATGCCGGCGCGCAGTTTTCCGTAGCCTTCAATGAGCGTCAGGTTGGAACCCTTTCCGGCGTTGCCGCGAACTTGTAGAGATGCTCCCCAGTCGACGAGTTTGGTCTTGGTGGTATCGTAATCTACTCGCGCACTGCCAATCAGGCTGGCCGAAGCTCCTGACAATGGGACACTTCCGAATTGATTGGAACGCATCCAGAAGGGTACCTGGTCATTGGAAGTATAGCCGGCCTGGGCTTCCAGACCAAATCGAACGTATGGAAATTGAGCCTGGGCGTTAAGGAGGGGTGTTGTGCACAAAAGTGCAATCAGGAGTTTTTTCATGTTTTACGTTGAGTACAAGCAAAGTTACTGACTCCGATCAATTATCCAATCATTGAGGGAATGCAGTTTGAATTATTCCTTGAACAATTCGTTTGGCGTCAAAATGATTTTGCCAGTTTTGTGATTACGCCCACAGAGGAGGGTAATACATCGCCGGCGTCAAGAGCCGCCGCCAATCCCAGACTAAAATCGTGCCTGAACACTTTGCGACCTTCCAGGTAACCGGAAAATTGCGATCGTTTACCGAACGCTTTTGCGGTTGAAAATGTCCCGTAATTCATTGAGTATGTTAGTTTAAGAAGGGTTGACCATGATTTGGAGCTTGCCGATGCTGCGCCATGAAATGCTACCAGTCGGTTGTTAATGAAATATTCCCGCTCATTTCTGGGCAGATCGCCCTTTCCGTCCAAAGTGGTGGTGATCAGCGGAGTTCCGAGTACGTTACCGTAATATGACCAGCCTTTGCGGTATATATAATTATTATAATAATCCTCGTAGCCCAGCAGCCCAAGCCGCTGTACGGCATCCGCTGCCTGACCTTTGGTATAAACTGTTTCAAATGCCACCTTCCTCAGCCGAAATTGCTCATCAGCAGGTGCTTTGGTGGTAAAGCTGATCCCGTTCAGCCCGTCAGCTGCATTGGCGAGGTGTTTGAGGCCGTCTTTGTCGTAAAAGCTCTGACGGTAGAGCATAATGGTCAATGAGGGAGTGTTATAAGTTATGCCCAGATCTACGGAGCCGAGGTGGTTTCCGACCTGTGAATACTCAAAACGCTTGCTGAGTACAACATAGCTGTATTCTTCCCAAGGCGACAGGGTAAACTCATTTTTTGAGAATATGGACTTGTTGTTTCCCCACTGCACATTGTCGTTCAGCCCCAAAAAAACTTTAAGTTTTGACGTCGGCGTACCGAATCGGAGGTAAAGGGATTTTTGATGCAGGTATGTTTTGGCTTCGTCCACCTGGCGGTAGGGAAAGTGGATTGCCAGGGTGCCCATCCAGCCATGTGCATAGCTTCCTTTGACGGCAATAAACTTTTTGAGTATCGGTATGGCGTAAAATTCGGGAACGGAAAGCTCTATTTTGGGCACGCCCAGGGCGTTGCCCGAGACTGAAAAGTTTCCGGAAGTTAGTAAAGTGTCGGTGAGCCCGATGGATTCACGAAAACGGCCGCCCCGAATTTGAAAAGCACCGAGCCGGATTTTTCCGTAGCTCTGAATGAGGAATGCTTTAACGCTGCTGCCCGCGTTCAACCGACCCTCGATTCCCGCACCCCAGTCGAAGAACTTTTCCCGGGAAGGAGCAAATGTTTTTTCAGACCTGACGATGAAGCTCGCCGAACCACCCTCCAAAGGAGTACTTCCGTATTGATTGCTCCTCATCCAGAACGGCACCACATTGCCTGTGGTAACCGATCCCTGCGCTTCAAGGTTTAATTTAAGCAGTGATCCCTGTGCGAGCGCGAAATGGGAGAATAATACAAAAAGAAATGGTAATAGGCTTATTTTCATGCATATAACGTTGAGCTTAACCAAATATAGGGAACAACGTTACATTTCAATGAGCGGTCAAACTAATTTTATAGAGGATTTTACTAAATGATAATATAGTTTAAAGCAGGTGACTTATCGCCCGGCGAGCGTCTCCTGGTGTTGCCACAAGTCCTGGAACACCGGGCTGTTGCGATGGAGGTGATCAAACGTTCCTTCGTCGATCAGGTAGCCATCGCGGAGAATATATACGTAATCGAACTTGGTCAGCAAGTGCAGGCGGTGCAGCGTGGATACCACGGCTTTGCCGCTGAATTCGGCAAACATCTTATCATAAATTGCCGCTTCCGTCTTAGGGTCGATGCTGCTGGTAGGCTCGTCGAGCAGCACAATATCGCTGGTGCGCGCTGCCAGGATGCCGCGTGCAAGCGCGAGACGCTGCTTCTGCCCACCCGAGAGGTTCACACCTTTTTCCTGAATGCTGGATTCAAGCCCTTTGGGCAGCTTGTCTACGACTTCCGCAAAATGTGCGGTTTCGCAAACCTGCATAATGTCGCTTTCCTCGAATGGCAGGCCGAGGGTAATATTGTAGGCAATGGTGTTTTCAAAAATTTCCGGGTCCTGCGGAAAGAGCGTTACCTGGTCGGCAAGCATTTCAATAGCGGCTTCATGATGGCCGTCGACGGTTACCTTCACGTCCTTTTCGGGTTGGTACAAACCTCTTAGCAAAGCGAGGAGTGTGCTTTTACCGCTTCCGCTCTCGCCGATAAATGCAATGCGCTGGCCGCGGCGGATGCGGATGTCCAGGCTATGGAGGCTGTGCGCTTGCTTTTCGGCGTCGTATACTTCTCCGTGGGAAAAATTGAGGTTGCTGATATGGAGCACCCGCCAGTTTTCGGGGAGGTCGCCGGCTTCGTCGATGCGGTGGTGCTCGTGGTAAGCCTCGCCGATAGCCCGCGCGGTTTGTACCTCAGTGTTGTAGCGAATGATTTCGGTGTATTGCCAGGCAATGTCCTGGAACACGCTGGTAAACTGGTTGACATAGCTCAGCAGCGTAACCAACCCGCCGACCAGAAACACTTCGCCCGGCACATAGTGCTGATACACATAGCCGATCGTTACCACTATATAAATGATGGCAATGAATACGCTCGCTACAAACCATTTCCACTCATTGATTGACACCGACCGCCGGAAAGGAGGAAAGACGTCGGCAACTTTGCTCATCAGACTGATTTTCATCCGTTTTTCGAGCCGCAGGGTGATGACTGTGATGATATTGGACAGGCTATCAAACAAAGTAGAGGAAACAATGTGCTCTTTCTCGTTTGATTCGTCGAGTGCTTTAATGAATGGTTTATCAAATTTAAAAATCACATACACGTTGATCATCCCGATCAGCACGCCAATCGCGCCGAATAGGGGAGAGAACCAGATGATGGCGACGAATGAGAATATGAATTTGGCAAATGCGTGCAAAAACATGAAGCCGTTCTGAAAGAAGTCCTTCAATGCCTCGTAAGCCTTACGGATGCGGTTGATCGTCGCACCGCTGTGGTGGTCCTGGTGCCAGCGGATGGGCAGGTGCAATGCCTGATGGTAGAGCTCATCCAGGAAATTACGGCTCAAATCGAAGGCTAGTTTGCGCTCCATCACGCGCGCGGGCCCGTGGAATGCCCATTCGAGCAGGATCAGGCCCAGATATGCGCCCCCGTACACCCACACATTATGCAAAGTGCCTTCTGCATCTTTTTGAATGGATTGGATAAACCAGCCGTAAAGCAGCGGATGTGCCGCCAGTACGAGGTTGGCCATCACAAACATGCCATACACGAGCAGGTAGCGGCCGCGTTGCTGCCGGGCGTAGCGCCAGGCCGTAGCCAGCAGGGATAAATAGGGATTCTTCATGCAAAAATCAGTGGTTGCGGGAACGACCCAACGCTCCCCGGCTCACTACAACCCCAAAATGCATTCGAAGGTTGCCTTCCGGTAGGTAAACTTTGTGTGAAGAATCAGTAGTTTTTAGGAGTTTGCGGTTTAGTTACACGTTGACTGATTTTGACAAACCAACCTTTTTGAACTACCAAACCGGAATTTTATGAAAAGATTAATGCATGTTTTTTGCAGCGCCGTTTTGCTGAGCATTGCCCTTGGAATTTCTGCACACGCACAGGACGGGTGGATCAGCCTGTTCAATGGAAAGGATTTTACCGGTTGGAAAATCGGCGCGAATGCGAGCTCCTTCTCGATCGAGGATGGTACCATTAAAGTGGCCGGGCCGCGCGCGCACCTGTTCTATGATGGTCCGGTTAAAAACCATATGTTCAAAAACTTTGAGTTTAGGGCACAAGTAAAGACCACACCAGGCTCGAACTCTGGTATTTTCATTCATACCACTTACCAGGAAGATGGCTGGCCGGCGATAGGTTATGAAGTGCAGGTCAACCAGTCGCATACAGACTACAAGCGAACTGGCAGCCTCTATAACGTGATCGACGTGAAGGATACTTACGTGAAAGACAATGAATGGTACACCGAATATGTGAAAGTCGAGGGCAAACACATTACCATCAAAATCAATGACAAAGTGGTGGTGGACTACGAAGAAACCGGCGTTGACAAACGCGAGGGCGAAATGAAGAACAGATTCCTGAAACAAGGTACATTTGCATTGCAGGCGCACGATCCCAAGAGCGTGGTGTACTATAAAGACATTCAGGTGAGACCGTTAACCGAATAACCGCATTGCTTCCGATGGAAGAAGAAGTTCATTTTGAATCGATATTGGAACGCCTCCCCAAAAAGGGAGGCGAATTTTATATGATGGTACCCGACGACGTAGCCGTGCAGTTCGTCGAAGGCCGGAAGCCCGCACGTGTGCGTTGCGTGATCAATGGCCAGGTGCATTTCCAGTGCGCGATCCGTCCCAAGGGCGGGGGAGGCTTTTATATTAATGTTGCCACACCACTCCGCCAGCAGGGTAAGCTGGTGTTGGGCCAAAAACTGCATGCGACAGTCCGCAAAGACGACAGCGAATATGGCCGGGACATGCCCGAGGAGTTGCAGGAACTGCTCGCGCAGGATGAAGAAGCGAAGCGACTGTTTGAAAATGCCAAACCCGTGAACCAACGGGCCATTATCCATTATATCGCCAGCGCAAAATCAATCCAGGTGCGGATCGACCGCTCTATTATGATGACCGACCGCCTTAAAGCTGGACGTATTGTGTAGAGAAGTGTCAGGTGTTCTCAGGTATTGTCAAGTGTGTCAGAAATTGTTACTGGATTGTCGTAGTCATGGATTATTTTCCTCTCAATACATGACTATACTTGACAATATTTGACTACGAATCACAACACTTGACTATACCTGACAATAAATGACCACACCTGACCAAAACGTCACTCGTCGCGATTTGTGACATTCCGATATTGGCTCGGCGAGATGCCCTCCGACTTACGGAATTGCCTGCCGAAGTAGTTTAAATCCGAGAAACCAAGCTGGTAGCAGATGTCCGAAATGCTGTCCTTGGTATGCGACAAAAGTTGCTTGGCTTTTTTGATCTTTTCCCTTAATATGAAATCCAGCGGGCTGATGCTGAACTCGCGCTTGAATGCCCGGTAGAATGAAGCGCGGCTCATGCATGCCTTCTCGCTAAGGTCTTCTACCTGGATCTTTTCATTGATATTGGCTTTGATATAATTCACGACGAATGCCAGAGGGTTGTCCTCGTGGAAGTAAGAAGCATCGTCGGTGGCGGCCAAATGCTGCGTCTGGATAATATGTACAATGAGCTCCTGTAAGGTAAGATCTGCGAGAATGTCTTTTCCTAATGCGGAACCTGAGCAGATTTTAATGAGCTTATTGAGTGTCTGCGCGAGTTCAATGTTGTTCAGGAAATGATACTGACTGTGCTGCAACGACCAAAACTGTTGCCGGCCCTCCCGCGGGTAAGTTTCGCTGAGCCGGTCGACGATCTGCTGGATTTTCATCTGGTCGATCGCCAGGGCAATGCATTGGGTAGGGTTGTCGCGCTGGGCTTCGGGAAAATCGATCTTCATCGTCACGTTAGCGGGAACGAGCACCGTTTCGCCAGGTAGATAGTCAAATCCCGGCTGGTCGAACAAATGCATTACCTTTTTTCCCCGTAGCATGCTTGTCACCACGAAATCAGGGAAGGTAAGCGGCACGAGCGCCGAAGGCTGCAAGGTCTCAAACAAGTTCAACTCGCAGTTTTCGAGCGTAAATGCCCGGCGGTTCTCTACCAACGTTTTCAATGATTTCTCTCCCGAAACCGCCACCTGATCCAATCTGAAACCTGCTGCCATTGTCCTATTATTTTAAATCCCAACACCCTTTTCCAACTTACCTACAATTTCTAATCACACTGACCATCAACACCAACGCCCACAATCCCTAACTACAAATGACAAATTCTCCCTAAGCGGGCAGCCCCTTCCTCCATCCTCCCTTTCCTCCCTTCTCCCTTTTTTTCTTTCCTCCCTTCTTCCATTTCCCCACCCACTAAATATAATTGTTTTTTGAAAAAATGAGATAATTATCCTAACACTTGACACGATCGTACCAATGATTAACGCCTGGCAGGATTAGGTTTGTATTATCAATCATTTCTAAAAATAACCTTTAATCATGGATACGATCATCGAAAACAAGGCAGTAGAGAGCAAGACTTACAGTAGTGAAAATCTGGCTAAACGGCCTGATTTTAAAGATAAATATGATAATTATATCAACGGCCGGTTTGTGGCGCCGGCCAAAGGCGAGTACTTCGAAAACATTTCACCCATTGACGGACAAGTGTTCACCAAAGCCGCCCGTTCTACCAAAGAGGATGTAGAGGCTGCGCTTGACGCGGCGCATGCCGCGTTTCCGGCTTGGAGTAAAACTTCGGCCACCAACCGCAGCAACCTGCTGTTGAAAATCGCGCAGGTGATAGAGGATAACCTGGAATACCTAGCCATCGTCGAAACGATCGATAACGGAAAAGCCATCCGGGAAACCCGCGCCGCCGATTTGCCGCTTTGTGTGGACCATTTCCGCTACTTCGCGGGCGTGATCCGCGCAGAGGAAGGTAGCATTTCCGAGCATGACGAAAATACGGTTTGCATTAATCTGCACGAGCCGCTGGGCGTGGTCGCGCAGATTATCCCGTGGAATTTCCCACTGCTGATGGCTACCTGGAAAATTGCGCCTGCACTGGCGGCAGGTAACTGCGTGGTGGTAAAGCCTGCCGAGCAGACGCCTACTTCTATTATGATACTCATGGAGCTGATCGGGGACATTTTGCCTGCCGGAGTGCTCAATATCGTTACGGGCTTCGGTGTGGAAGCCGGTAAACCGCTCGCATCGTCGCCGCGCGTGGCTAAGGTTGCATTTACGGGAGAAACCACTACCGGAAGGCTTATTATGCAGTATGCTTCTGATAACCTGGTGCCGGTGACGATGGAGCTGGGTGGTAAATCGCCGAATATTTTCTTCCCATCGGTGATGGACGAGGATGATGCTTTCCTGGACAAGGCTATTGAAGGCGCGGTATTGTTTGCATTGAACCAGGGAGAGGTTTGTACCTGTCCGTCGCGGATGCTCGTGCATGAGAGTATTTACGACAAATTCATCGAAAGGGTTATCCAGCGCACAAAGGCGATCAAAATGGGCCACCCGCTCGATGGAACTACTATGATGGGCGCGCAGGCTTCGAACGATCAGTACGAAAAGATTTTGTCCTATCTTAAAATAGGCAAGGAGGAAGGCGCGGAAGTGCTTACAGGCGGCGATGCGCAGAGATTTGAGAATGGTATTTCGGGCGGGTACTACATTCAGCCAACGATTTTCAAGGGCCATAATAAAATGCGGATTTTCCAGGAAGAGATCTTCGGACCTGTGGTGTGCGTAACCACTTTCAAGACTACGGAGGAGGCAATCGCCATCGCGAATGATACACTTTATGGCCTGGGCGCGGGCGTGTGGACACGTGATGCGCACGAGCTTTATCAGGTACC
This sequence comes from Dyadobacter jiangsuensis, assembly GCF_003014695.1. Lineage (GTDB taxonomy): Bacteria > Bacteroidota > Bacteroidia > Cytophagales > Spirosomataceae > Dyadobacter > Dyadobacter jiangsuensis. Next base: position 269,905 of record NZ_PYAS01000013.1, read on the forward strand.
ACGGGCGATCCTGGCGGGTAGGGTGTGGGTGAATAACTACCACGCCTATCCCGCCCATGCTCCGTTCGGTGGTTATAAAAAGTCGGGTTTTGGCCGGGAAAACCACAAAATGATGCTAGGTTACTACCGCCAGACCAAGAACATGCTGATTTCATACGACAAGAACAAGCTGGGATTTTTCTGAGGATGTTATGACCGAGCGCGTTCTGATTACTCCCGAAGCCGAAAAGGTTGTAGACCAGCTTCGGGAGCTGCACGGGGAGCTGATGTTTCATCAGAGTGGGGGATGTTGTGATGGCTCACAGCCCATGTGTTTTCCAAAAGGGGAGTTCCGCGTGTCGGAAAATGATGTGCTGCTGGGGGAAATAGGGGGCTGTGAATTTTTTATGAGCCGCGACCAGTTCGAGTACTGGCAGCATACGCAATTGACGATCGATCTTGTGCCCGGCCGGGGTGCGAGTTTTTCGTTGGAGATACCGCTGGGTGTGCGTTTCATCACCCGGTCAAGACTTTACACGCCCGAGGAAGCCAACAATCTGACGGCAGTCAACGTCTGAAAACCGTATTATTTTTGGAAGGTGTGAGGCCGCCGTGTAGTGAATCTTTTACACGGTGGTTTCATACCTTTCTTGTCGTTTTAGCACTTATTGGTTATATTTGTTAAAATCGAGCGGTTTGCTGACTGGGAAAATCAAGGTCAGCTATATCTATAACACATCTGTAAATCAACGGATTTGCGGATTTTAAAAGCTGAATTTTGAATTTCAACGAATTTGAACTCCACGAAGACGTCCTGAACGCCGTGGATTCCATGAACTACCAACAGGCGACGCCTATCCAGGAGCAGGCTATACCACACATTCTCAGCGGCAAAGACCTGCTTGCCTGCGCTCAAACGGGAACCGGCAAAACCGCCGCGTACCTGATCCCCATTCTCGACAAAGTAGCCCACGAGGCCAACGCGCATACCGGTGCGCTGATTCTGGTACCTACCCGTGAACTTGCCGTGCAGATCGACCAGCAGATTCAGGGTTTGGGGTATTTTGTTGGCGCTACCAGCATTGCCGTGTACGGTGGTAACAAGGGGCCGGAGTGGGATCAACAGAAGAAAGCATTAACCCAGGGCGCAGATATTATCATCGCTACGCCTGGCAGGCTCATCGCGCATTTGCAGTTGGGCTACGTTCATTTCCGTGACTTGCGGCACCTGGTCCTCGACGAAGCCGACCGTATGTTGGATATGGGCTTCCTGGGCGATATCCTGAAAATCATGAGCTATCTGCCCAACGAGCGGCAGACATTGATGTTTTCGGCCACTATGCCCCCGAAAATCGGCGATTTAGCCAAGCGCATTCTGAAAAACCCGGAAGAGATCAGGCTAGCGGTTTCCCGCCCGGCCGACCGGATTGACCAGCAGTTTTACCTAGCCAAAGACGAGCAGAAACTGCCGCTGCTGATGCATTTGCTGAAAGGTGTTGAGAATATCAGTATGGTACTATTCACCTCCCGTAAATCCAACGTCGAACCAATCGTACGGGCACTTCGTAAATTGGGGCTGGGGGCACACGGCATTTCATCGGATTCAGAGCAAGGGGAAAGAGAAATTGTATTGCGTGATTTTAAAAACAGGCAGTTTCCGATCCTGGTTGCGACCGACGTATTATCCCGCGGCATAGATATTGATAATCTCAGTCATGTTGTGAACTACGACGTTCCCCGTGACCCCGAGGATTACGTACACCGTATAGGGCGTACAGCACGCGCCGAATCAAAAGGCACCGCTATGACGTTCATCAATGAGCACGATCAGAAATATGTATTGAAGATCGAAAGGCTTTTTGAAAAGGAGTTGGAGAAGAAATCTGTCACCGCAGAATTGGGACTGGGTGAGGCTCCCGTATTTGAGCCGCCACGTTTTCGTTCGTCAGGGCGTAACAATAGCAAGAGCAGAAAAAAGAAGGGCGGGTCAGGCGCTCCTTCTGCGAGAAAACCACATCGCGAAGCAAAGCCTCAGAGCACCGTTGATACCGAAGGTGCTGCCGTGCCGACGGCGGATCCGGGAACGGCCGGTGCGCCGGGTACTACCAGTAAACCGAAACGAAGGAACAAGCGGAGGAGACCGAAAAAGGATCAGCCGAAAACCGTAAACCCTACTGAGGCACAGGCCTCTTGATCAGAGTTGGTCAGACGTGAGCATTTGTTTGTCTTGCTTATTCGTCATGAAAGAACTTAAATTACGTACACTTGGACCGTTTGATAGATTGGATAAGGAATTATAAATTCAGCGTATCCGATCCTCCCATCATTACGATGGAAGGCTTGTTTTCGCTGTTACTGCTTTTGGTCCTGAGCCTGCTTGCGGTATTTTTTCACCTTGTCCGCATCCTTTTCAACTCCCCGGTTGATTTTTCGCTCGATTGGAACCTGTTCCTGAGCTGGATACCGCTCATTATCGCCTTTATGGCTGATAATCTCACGAAGCGTTTCGGGCATATTCCATTCGTTTTAGGGATACTAAGCATTGCCTGGTTGGCATTCTTCCCGAATGCGCCCTATATGATCACCGACCTGGCGCACCTGACGGTTGATTACCAGCGGGATCTGACCTGGCACGATATCATCATGTTGTTCTCTTACGCGGAAGTAAGCCTTTTCAATGGTCTGGTTTCGCTTTACTGGATCCACCGCTCGTGGCGCAGGGTGTTCGACCGGAAGCCAGCCAACACGCTGCTGCTGCTAAGCCTTCCGCTGGCGGGCTTTGGCGTGTACCTCGGCCGCGTGCGCAGGATGAACAGCTGGGACATTATTCATGAGCCCAGAGCCATCCTCAATAACCTCTTCGAAAGTTTGCTGGACCGCACCGCGTGGGTGTTCGCGATGGAGATCGGGATGTTGCTCGGGATATTGTATCTCGTGTTGTGGGGGGTGATACGCTTCCGTATCCGGCATTCCAGGAAGAATCACGAATCCCATTAACAGGCAATGCGGCACCGCGATGCCTGATCCTTTCCCGGCCCGTGGGCTACTTTCGACACATTGACCTTCTCGTTTGGGATAAAATTCCCCGATTTTACATTTCAGAATGGACCCGTTAGAAATTTTATTTCAGTGCGAGCACCTGGTAGCAATCAATAAGCCCAACGGTCTGCTTGTGCACCGGTCGCCTATCGCCAGCGATGCCGACGTATTTGCCGTGCAGCTCCTGCGCGATCAGCTGGGGCGGAAGGTGTATCCCGTCCACCGCCTCGACCGCAAAACCTCCGGCGTGCTGCTATTCGCGTTGGATGAAGCCACCAACACTGAAATGCAGCGCAAGTTCATGGATGGCGAGATCGGCAAGACTTACCACGCCATTGTAAGAGGCTATACCCCCGATAATGGTACAATCGATTATCCACTGAAGCGCGACGACGGCGTAACGCAGGATGCGGTCACCTATTTCGAGACGTTGATGCGCAGCGAAGTGCCGTTCGCAATCGGGAAACACCCGACATCCCGCTATTCGCTTGTGAAGCTAAATCCCGCCACAGGACGCATGCACCAGCTTCGCAAACATCTGGCGCATATCCTGCACCCGATCATCGGCGACCGCCCGCACGGGTGTAACAAGCAAAACCGGTTTTTCAAGGAACATCTACACATGATGCAGATGATGCTGCATGCGGTGGAGCTGGAATTTGTACATCCCTTTACAAAGGAAAGGGTGACCATCCAGGCACCCTTTCCGGCTGAGTTTTCTCGAATGCGCGAAGTATTGTTGTTGACCGCTGACTATACTAGGAATTGAGATAGTTTATTGGGTGTAATGAGGTTGTTTATAGTGCTATATGTAGTTGTTCCATATAACTAAAATGAGTTGCAGCTCAGGGGAGCCGTGTTCTCGGCATTAGGGCGATGCCATAGTGTTCCGCTGTTGGCAAAAAAAGCTTTATATTTGCTATTGCCTTTAAAAATATTCATTTGAATGTGGATAAGTTGATGCATTTAGAGTTTTTTAGGGGAATGATCTACTCAACGTAAACTTTTAAGATTTTGCTAAAAATGTCTCGGGCCATCCGACCGGCCATGGCTTCATTGATGCTGGTTTCGGACCCAACTCCAACTACGTGTGCTGAGAACCAGCACCAAGAATCAATAACGACCTTGATGTGCTCAAATCGAAACGGGAATATTCCGTTGAGGGGTACTTTGCATTTTGTCGATAAATCCCCTCGTACGGACTTAGGATCTATCTCAGGTAACAGCGCTTACCTAATTCAATAATTTTTGCATCCATTTTGTTTGCATTTCAAACGAGAGCACAATGAAGCACAATACGAAATTTTTAGATGGCGTACGCCTTGTCCTAGCGCTATGGGTAGCAGTGGGACATCTTTACAAGTACATGGGCGAAGAATCGTTTCTTGAGATACCTATTATTGGCCGGGTATTGTTATACAATGGAGCGGCCGTTGATGGATTTATGGTGATAACAGGATTTTTGATGATGTATCACTACACTTTAAGAGAGGATAAAGAGCCGCCGACAGAACGCAGCACTGTGACGAAGTTTTACTTACGACGACTTTTTAGGATATATCCGCTTTATCTGCTCGGAATTGTCGCTGCCTATTGCATGTTTGATATTAATGCCATTTGGGTCAATTCAAATTATGAATTTTTTACAGGGCACGGCAATGTGTTTACAACTACATATAGCGTAAATAATAGACCCGGATATATTGATTTGCTGACGCATTTAACTTTTTTGCATGGTTTTATTCCGGGTCAGAATGTGAGTATACTTGGTCCAGCGTGGAGTCTTTCGCTGGAAATGCAGTATTATGCTATATTTCCAATACTTTTTGGCGTTTTGTCGCGCGGGAAGAATACTGCATTTATAGCTTTTTTTGCGATAAGTTTAGCTTGTCTTTATTTATCACCCATTGTGTTTGGCGACTGGAATCGCAGCGGGTCATTGGTATCATTGGGAGCACCTTCAATGATAACTCACAAGCTAATATATTTTTACTTTGGTATGCTTATATCAAACGTGCTAATGAAAAGGACTTCTTGGGTTCTATTAGCTGTATCCATTGTAGTTGCTGCCCCGGTAATGGGAATAATGTCGACATTAGTGTTGGTAGCAATAGTACTGTTCATGTTTGCGGATGATATTGGGCACAAATGGATAAGCTCACAATTGCAACTGGCCAGGGACATTTTTTCTGGAAAGGTTTCTAAATGGGGCGCTGATGTATCCTATTCACTCTATTTGATTCATATGATTGTAATGCCCGGAATAATTCATTTAACTATATCTTTTGGGCTAAATAAGTATTTAACCGCAGCAATATCATTAATCCTCTTCCTTGTTGTAAATTTTGTGATTGGCACACTATTTTTTAAATTCTTGGAAAAACCATTTATTAATATTGGAAAGAGGTTCATTTCCGCAAATGAGCAACAAATGGTTGCTGACGTCCAATAGCGGAGAAATCAGCCATTGTCTATTGGCATGCTCCGGCGGATCGCAAGGAAAGCGAGGGCTTTATCTCGCTTTCCCATTCAATTTTTGTCGACAGTAGGTCACATCTTTATCATGTTTCCTACCGCCTACGAAAATCATAATTCAATAGATCAAACGCGCATAGCAACTTCCTTATGTGGAAACCTGATCACAGGTTTCCCGCCACGTGCGCCGGTGTCAGGCCTATTCTCGGTAGTTTCTGATTTTAAAAATCCGGGCTTTCTTGTGAGGTCCACCAAATCTGCAAAATGCTTCATATTGAACCGCTCCATGAGCATTCTGCGGTGATATTTGAGCTCGATCATCGATATCTTTAGCTGAGTAGCAATCGCCTTAGGCGGTTCTTCCCTAGAAAGCGCTTCCAGAATGGCCCGCTCGATGCTCGACAGATAATCTACGGACGGCGCCCCGGTAGTTATGCCTGCCGAGAGGATGTTCTGAACATCTTCCGAGAGAAACAAATTGCCTTTCTGAACCTGCGCAATTGCAGTGAAAAGCTCCTGGGACATGCAAGTTTTGGTCAGAAATGCCTTGGCGCCGAGCCGCATGTAGCTTCTGATCAGCCAGTCATCATTTAATGAGGTCAGAACGATGATTTTGGTGCTTTTGTCAGTCAGGCGAAAAATAGCGTCCACGCCTTTGTCGTACTTGCCGTTGAAGCAAAGTTCGGTGATCACAAGGGTTGGTGATGTATCACGGATTTGGGCTGTAAAAGCCTGGATCGAGCTGTAATGGTCGATCGATTCGATCGCAGGCAGCGAGTTGATCAGGTTTATTCTAAGAGCTTCCGTAAAGATTTGATGGCTATCAATTAGTGCTATTCTCATAATTGGAGGGATTGATGAAAGGTTGCTTGCGTGCTGCCTTTCAAGTGGTTAGTTAATGGGTTTTGATGGAAGAACGTTTCAGCCAGGTTTGTACATGAATGCATACCAGCATGAGACCGGACGAAGTAAACCAGGCGATAACTGTTATAGAAATCTACTGGCTACCTGCAAGACAGGCGCTTTTCTGATGTGAAACGGTAAAAATGAATGGGTTTGCCGTACGATCAACGTTGGCTGGATGCTTTTCTCCGTTTTGCCAATGTAATCGTGGCGGACGATCGTGTGATCCGCTGAGGAGCCCAACTGTTGGGGCCAGTTGTGAAAATCGTTGCTGGTGACATCTTTCTTTTATTAACGTTGAATAAAATATTACTTCATAAGCATATCGCATCAGACGGGTTCTACAAAAGGCTTTCACAGGTATACCTGGACATTGTAGAAGGCCTTGACTGGATACGGAATTAAGTGCGTGAAATAAGCTGGGCTGCACACCCGGGATAGAATATTCGGAGCTTGAAACTATGCAACAAAGTTTACTATCACAAATTACAGATCGACGTATATTCTTTTAACTAGACTAATTATTTAAATAATTATATTAATAAATGAGATAGTTTTATTTTTGTTGACGCAATCGTTTTTAAGTATTTTAAAGGATTGAATCAGAGCTGCTTATGCTGGACCTGCTGATATAGAATAGGATATGCAAATAATGCGGGCGATTGAAATAATGCAAATTGAGACGTTGGTGTGTATACGTATCGTTCCTCTAAGATCGAGTGCTAGAATGGGTCGATGTAGTATTTGTAACCGAATATTTACCACACAAAAAGGTTTTACGTGTAATTAATTCTATACAAAAACATTTCGGACGAATTGAGTCCGTGGAGGGTTTCTGAAAGACTTTTACAGCCTTTACCGGTAGGTAATTATGTTGTAGAATGTAATAGGAGTTGGCGCTAAGCTTCGAATTAGGTTACTATTTTGCGTTCGATTTTACTCAACGGTATAGTGAAGGGGATCTTGCGGTATGCGGATCCCCATTTTGTTTTTGCGTGTTGATTTACCTGGCTTTGTTCACACTCCTATAAGTTAATGCTTGAAATTTCTCAGATTGATCATCCCGAAGATGGCGGGAACGCAGCAGTTGCGAATTTGATTAATCCCTGATTTGATGACTGAAATGCATACTGCGGCTATTAATCAGCGGATATTCTTACAGAAGTCCTCACATAAGCGGCCTGCTGGGATGTATCATCAGAATTGCGGCATTTCTCTTCCTATGGGGCTTTTTTCGTTAATGAAAATAAATGTAACTTGACTAGTCACCCTAGTGAAAAGTTTATCTGCTGATGATCAAATGTGATAGCTCCGGATCAGATAGCATCATCTCCATCTGTGAGAAAATAATCGTCTCAACATCTTCTTTGATCTGCCGGTAGTTGGCATCGATAGCCTGTGGGCTTACGTTTCGGATGATCGGTAAGGGCTTTTGGTTTGCTTGCTGACGGCTGAGCGCTTTATGGTCGTTGACCAGCGTGCAGTGAAATGTTTTCAGCTCTAAGGGCTGATCGGGATTATCGGCGCACATCCCGACAAATTCACCCGCGCTTAGGGCCGCTATGCGCGAAGGCGGGATGGCCGCATCCAGCTGCTTGGAGCGGCTGATGGAGGTGTCGGCCCTGTTGATTGAAAGACTGGTGCGGTTCTGGTTGATTCTGCCAAAGCGCTCAGAGAGCTGTTTGGCAGTATCGCCAGTAACCTGCCCTGAGATGATGTTACCGGTTATGTTCATCACAACATCGGCAAGTTCTCTTCCATAATCCTTTCGGAGCTGACTTAAATCCTGGATTCCGACCGTTGTGGCCACTTTGTTTTGCCTGGCAGTAGCTATCAGCGAATCGATGTGGTTCAGATAAACAGTGGGAAATTCATCAAAGACAAGACTGGACTTTTGTCTGTCCTTTTGGTTGACTGCTTTTATCAGGCGTGAGATGTACAGCGAGACCACCGCACCATACGTTTGGATTTTGGCCGGATTGTTGCCCATGCAGACGATTTTTGGCTCTCGCGGATTATTGATATCAAGGGAAAAGTCACTTCCTGAAAGAACATAGTACAGCTGTGGCGATGAGAGGCGGGCCATCGAAATCTGAGCCGAAGCGATCTGGCCCTCTAGCTGCTGGTTAGCGTGGTGAATGAATGCGGATATAAAAGGATTGATCAGCGCCTGTATTTCCTTTTGGGTTCTGAGCACTGAGAAAAGTTTGGCGTGCTCTGTCTGCATCAGCTCGACTGCGTGAGGAAGGGTGCAATAGGCACCGTTCTGGTATTTTCTCAAAAACCATATGATCGCTGTTAAAAAGTTGATCGGGGATTCAACAAAAAAATCGCCCTGGCGGCGGATCCATTCCCGGTTGAGCCCCATCAGGATCGTGCGGGCCGATTCTGCTGCATCAGAAATATCGGTCATCGAGGCTGGTTCCAAGGGGTTGCACCGGTGCGAGCGTGAGAGGTCATCAAAATTCACATAGTAAAATGCCTTGGCTGCACCGGGCTGCTCTGCCGCATTGAGCCAGGTGTTGTAGGCGATGCTGGTCAGATCGTCAAATTTGAAATCATAAATAAACATTGAAAAACCCTTCTGGATGTGCTGAGTGATGATATGACGGATCACGTAGTAGGTTTTTCCAGAGCCGGGAGAGCCGACTACAAGTATGCCCCGGAATGGGTTGATAAAGTTAACCCAACTGCTGCGCGTTTTTCTGCCGAGCCGGTAGCTGGCTTTCAGATTGATTGAGTACTGGTTTTGCAGAAGCTGCTCGTGCTGGGGGAATGTTTCGTTATCTGCGTTGAAGACATCGACGTTAAGTTTTTGATGGATTACCCGTGAAATCCGTGAGCCGCCCTGTAAGATGGCCAGGTAGCTGACTGAGCACCAAAACAGGTAAACTGCCGCTGTAAAGGGGCTAGCAGCGCCAAGCTCGAAAGCCAAAAAGGAAAAATGAAAACACAGAAGACCTGCAATAACCCAGCCAAGCGGGGAGGCGATCGTAAGCTCATCATCTTTTTTGCCTTTGGCGCCCAGCAGCGAGATAAAAAGAAATAGCAGCGCTGCCAGCTTGGTCCTTTGAAAACTATCAAACAGGCCCGTTTTTGCGATCTGCTCTAAAATTCTCACAATCCAAGGTGGGGTCAGTTGCCAGAATTCAAAGGCGCGGTAGCAGTAATAATAGTAGTGCAGTGCCAGCAGCGCCAGGCTGATCAACCGGCTCATATCGGTGATTTTGTGTAAGGCTTGCTGGTTTTCTGAGGTTGCGTGTGTCATTAGTTAAGTACTTAAAGTTGTAATGAGATTTGTCTGCGTTTTTTTCTGAGAAGCTTTTTCAGCTCACGCGGCAGGTAATCCGCTTGTGGCGCCGGGTCAAGCAGTAGTTTCAAAAGACTCTCATCAGCTTCGCGCTGGCCGGATTGACCCTCAATGCTTTGATCAGCGCTGTCTTGGCCCTTAGCCTGCCAGGGCAGCGGGTGGGCCAACGGATTTTGGTACTGGGCTGGGCCATGGATCCTTTCAAATTCTGCGAAGTGCTTTTGCAACCCAAAATGAGTGTAGCGTTCTCCCAACCGGCTGGCTGAGCAGGCTGCACGCGAGCGGAAATCGACAAAAATGATTTCGGAGAGCTGACCAGCCGGCGTGAAAGCGTAGACGGCTTTGATGCCATCTTTTGAGAGACGATCGTCCAAATCGGCCAGCGACCTTGTTTGAGTTGTGACCAGGGCCAGATCGATCAATGTCCTGATACGCTGGGTATGCAGCGCAATTACCGCGCTGTTGGCTATGAAACGTTGTTGAAGATAGCTCATGTTGGGTTTGCCATCAAGCCGGCTGGCTTTCAGAGGACTTCCGGTTTTCTTTCCGTTTTGGGTGAGCATCTGATAGCTCAGGCCCTGATGCAGGCGGGTTTTAGAGCCTGGTCTGCCCGGGTTGGCGGCCAGATTATAGTGCCGTAGCACCGCGTTGAGCTCTATGATCGTGCAGTATTTGAAGTAAGGCAGCACCACCGAGAGAACCTGTGAGATGGCAAGCGCTGCCGGCATCTTGCCATATTGCAGTCTTTGAGCGCTTTCAAGCTTTGGAGCTGGCAATACCCTCCCGTCAGAAGCAGTCAATTGATATTGCTTCTCTATTTGTTTGAGCGCGTTTTTGGCAAAGGCTTCCCTGACATGGAAGACTGTGTTACGCGAGCCGTCTGCTTTTACGTTAACAGTGACAAGGTGCAGGTGGGGATGCAGCGTATCCAGATGCTGGTAAACCAGAAAAGGCTGCTGGCCCAGGCCGATATGGTCCATATAGGCCTGGGAGATCTCTTTAAGCTGCTGGCCGTTGAGCTTGTCTGGGTATTTCGGAGAAGTTGACCACCTGATTCCGTGGCAAATTGACCACCTAATTATCTGGCGGCCGGTAGCAGAAAAAAGCTGCAGAAGCAGTT
>NZ_PYAS01000014.1 GCF_003014695.1 Dyadobacter jiangsuensis
AACTGCTTCTGCAGCTTTTTTCTGCCACCGGCCGCCAGACAATTAGGTGGTCAATTTGCCACGGAATCAGGTGGTCAACTTCTCCGAAATACCCACCACAGGTAAATCATATAGAGGAATTAACATTCCCTTGTTGTGGGGAGCTGCGGCTGAAAAGGAATATACCAGCCACCAGTGGGCGAGCTTCAAACAGTGGGCCGACAAGAAAGAATTCGTTCGTAAGGGCGAGAAGGCCACCACAATCGTCTATTACGATACAATCGAACGTGAAAAGGATGACGAGATCAAAAAAATCCCCTTCCTGAAAATGTCTTTTGTATTCAATCAATGCCAATTACAGTCCTACAAGGGCGAAGAGCCTAAGCCAGACCAGGCTGATTTCGTGACACGCATTCAGAAAGCCGACGACTTCATCAACAACACAGGAGCGGTCGTCAAGCATGGTGGAAGCCGAGCCTTTTATAATCCGGCTCAGGATTACATTCAAATGCCGCCTACATTCGCATTTACAGGCACTGAGACGCAGAATCCCACCGAAGCTTACTACTCCACCAAACTGCATGAATTATCGCACTGGTCGGGTGTTGAGAAGCGCTGCAACCGTCAGATGGGTAAAAGATTTGGTGATGATGCCTACGCGATGGAAGAATTGGTGGCGGAAATGTCATCCGCGTTCCTGTGTGCGGGGCTGGAAATTACGGACGGGCCGCAGCCGGATCATGCAAGCTATCTTGGTGATTGGCTGACCGTACTGAAAAAAGACAAACGGGCAATTTTAACCGCTGCTGGTGCTGCCAGCAAGGCGGGTGATTTCCTGAGAAGTTTGCAGCCTACTTCTCGTGATCTTTGTCCTTCTGTCCCGGCTTGAAATTCTCCTTGAATTTTTCCTTCTTGGCCTCTTTTGCTCCTGCTTTGAAGGCCATGGTGTAATTGCTTAGGTTTAAGTCCTCTCGACCTTCAATAGCCTTGAGGACTTCCTTTGCTTTTTTGTGATCGTGCTTTTCCAGCACATATCCATCGTTATAGCCTCTGACTATTTCAGGATTTACGCGAACATCATCATTTTCATCGCTCATGATCCTTGTCTTTTTCTTTTTTCTTGAATGCCGCTAGAAACTTTTCCTTTTTTGACAGCTCTTTTTGATCTCGTTTTCTGTCCTCCGATGCTGAGTGATAAGCTTGCTGCGCTTTCGCCTCGTCTGAACGCATTTGCATTCTGGAACGGAAAATATCTTTCTTAATATCCTGCTCGGCGAGAGACTTTTCGATCTCCTTCATGTCCTGAGGAGTGAGCGCCTTCGCCTGTTTAATCCGCTCGTTGATCTTGTTGACTTCTACCTGATAGGGATCTGGCTTAACGACCGTTCTACCGTCTTTAATTATTTCTCGTTTATTGCCTCCGAATGAACGAGCCGAATCACTCTGCCCCACCGGTTGCCTATCCTTTTCCTTTTTGGCAATAATCTCTTTCTTGGTATCCTTGAAGTCCTTCCCACGAATGGACTGCAACAACTCTTCCAGTATTTTGCTTAATTTTCCCATGGCTACTTGTTTGAGTGCTTATTAAGATACTCGTCGATACTGTCCAGATCGTAAAGAATATGCTTCGGGAGAGGCTGAGTGAATGTAATTGCATTGGTGTCCCTGAGCTTTTGCAAGGTGGTTTTGGAAGAGATCCGCATATAGCGCATAGCCTCCTCACCATCCACCCACTTGTCGCGGGGCTTTACCCCCATCTCCTTTTTCAGGCGGGTAACAAGCTCGTTAAGAAATTTTTCAAATTCATCAGGGTTCATTCTCCCAATATATCAAAACCAATCAAGATCCCAAAACAGCGTCCAGAGCTTCATCAGCAGTCTTGTGAATGAAGTTGTTTTGGTAAGATATTGTCGTCGTGATATTACTGTGCCGGTAGAGCTTTTGAAGCATCTGAGGGCTGATTTTATCCCCTGAAATATTCCCGAACGTATGACGGCTAATGTGGTTTGTCATAGGCTTGTCGATCTTTGCTTCCTTGGCAACACTTTTCAGGTGCTTGTTCAGGGTTTTGACACCGTAAGAGATTTTCCTCTCAACCGTGTATTGGTCGGTCATATCCTCGACCACTTTCAGCTCGGGAAAAATCAGGTCATGCGTCCGTTCGTCACCACGATACTGATCTAAAATCTTCGAAACCTTAGCAGGGACTTTCAGTGATCCGGGCTTGTCGTTTTTGCCCATAGAATAAAACAGGCGGTCATTCTGGAAATCAGACCACTTCATTCTCAGCACATCAGAAATACGGACACCGGCAAAATAGTACGAAAACAGAAACACATTACGCGCATGATTCATTTTCGGGTCGGGAAGCTCAAGCTCTTCTATTTTCTGCACTTCTTCCCTCGTAAGACCGATTTTTGATGATTTCGGGATCTTTATCTGAATTTTTCCCCGACCAAACGGATATGATTTCAAATCTGCAATATCCGCGAGAATGGCTTGATTATAAACCGTCCGAATGAGAATAAGGTGGTTGACAATCGTCCGTTCACTGACCTTTTTATCACCTTTCAAATAGGCCCGAAACCTATTAAGCAACGGGACAGTAATCTCTGTGAAGTCTATATCTTCTGTTTTCAGAAATGTTTTGAAATTTTTCAGGCGTGACTGATCGGTAGGAACCCGGTTATATTTCCCCTCCTTCTTCATGTTTTCTACGAATTCATTGGCTACGGCAAAAAACGTCACACCCTTCTTAGGCTTTATTTTCTTGGCAACAAACTTCGCAGAAACGTCTTTCTTCTTCGCTTCAAGTTCCAGGCTTGTGTCGCTGGCCTCAGCGAGTTTTTGGGCAATTAAATTATTCAATCTCACTGAATTACGGTGAGATTTACGTACCTTGCATGCAACCTCATCCCAGTCTTCAAGACTTACGCTTTTGCCAATCGGGATGTAGGATGACTTTCTGTCTTTCGTAATCCGCAAGACCAGCGCGTATGTCCCGTCAGCCTTCGGGGCGCTTCTCGTAACCACCTTGATTGTTGTTGCCATGTGATTGTTTGTTAGTCAAACAAAACTAGCGATAATCTGTGAAACATTTGTAAAACATTTTGTGGTTTTTTGTGTGTCACCATGAATTGATTAAAATTATAATATACTGATTATTTGATATTTATAAACCATATCAAACCATAGTAATTCATAGTAATCCATATCGAATAGAATTCATAACCCTAAGGTCGGCAGTTCGATCCTGCTCCCCGCTACATTTTGAAAGACATCCTCTCCGGATGTCTTTTTTATTTCCGCACATTTTGCGCATTCTCCGAGAATTAAAATTTGCGCGTTTGGGTTTACAGTAATTGGTAACACCACCGAATCACCTCAGAACTGTATGAAATTATTGATCCAATACCTGAGCAGGTACAAGGCACTTATATTCCTCGCCCTGCTGATGGCCGCCATCAACCAGACTTTCTCCCTTCTCAACCCTTACATCCTCGGTAATTACCTCATTGACCCATACGCCAACAAGGCGGTGGAGTTTCGTACCAAAGGGCTTGATAATGAATTCTTCAAGGGGGTATTAATGGGCTTGCTGATGATCATCGGCGTAGCGATGGTATCCCGCATTGCCAAGGCATTTCAGGATTACCTGGTGAATGTCGTCATCCAGAAATTTGGAGCCGCCCTCTATACGGATGGCCTGCGGCATGCATTAAGGCTCCCTTTTCAGGATTTTGAAGACCAACGGTCGGGTGAAACGCTGTCCGTTCTATTGAAAGTCCGCGCCGATTGCGAGAAGTTTATCCTGAACTTCGTTAACGTACTGTTTTTCACATCGGTAGGTATTGTTTTCGTGGTGGTAGTAGCATTCAGGCTCAGTCCCTGGCTACCGCTGATCTACCTCGTCGGCTCCGTGATCCTTGCGTTTCTAACGAGTGTATTAAGCCGCAAGATCAAAACGATCCAGAAGAATATCGTGAAAGAAACGACCGCATTGGCCGGTTCCACGACCGAATCCCTGCGCAATATCGAGCTGGTGAAAAGCCTCGGACTCACCCACCAGGAAATCGAACGGCTGAACACGACGACTTACAAAATCCTGAAACTGGAACTGAAAAAGGTGAAAAGTATCCGTTCGGTAAGTTTCATTCAGGGAACGTTCGTCAACTTTCTGCAACAGTGCGTGATGTTCGCGCTGCTGTTTTTTGTGTTCCGGGATAAGATTACCGTGGGCCAGATGATGATGATGCAGTTCTATTCATTCTTCATTTTCGGGCCATTGCAGGAATTAGGCAATGTAATCCTATCCTACCGCGAAGCCGAGGCGTCGCTCAACAACCTGCAAACGCTGCTCGCCCGCCCGGTAGAACACAAACCTGCTAATCCGGAAACGATTACGGATATCAAAGATTTGCAGTTCGATCACGTGAAGTTCCAGCACCAGTCGGCGAAGCGCCCGGCATTGGAAGACATTTCCTTTGATGTAAAACGCGGTGAAACCATTGCATTTGTAGGGCCGTCGGGCTCCGGCAAAACTACTTTGGTGAAGCTGCTCGTGGGATTGTACCAACCCATTGAAGGCCATGTGCTTTATAATGGTGTGAATGGAAAAGAAATTGACTTTGATGAAATCAGACACAAAATCGGCTTTGTGACGCAGGATACGCAGCTTTTCTCGGGAACGATCAAAGAAAACCTGCTTTTCGTAAACCCGGAAGCGACCGACGAGATGATCAACGACGTGCTTCTGAAAGCCGCTTGCTATAATCTGCTGGCCCGTGCAGAGAATGGCATCGACACGGTGATCGGGGAAGGCGGTTTGAAATTATCAGGCGGCGAACGTCAGCGTCTGTCCATCGCCCGTGCGCTCCTGCGTAACCCGCACCTGATCATTTTCGACGAAGCCACTTCTGCATTGGATTCACTTACGGAAGAAGAGATTTCGAATACCATCCGTGATATCACCGACCAGCGCCAGCATATCACCGTCATGATCGCGCACCGCCTCTCCACCATCATGTACGCCGACCGCATTTACGTGCTCGAAAAGGGCCGTATCGTCGAGACCGGCAGCCACCATGCATTACTGGAAGAAAAAGGCCTCTACTACGCAATGTGGCGCCAGCAAATCGGAGAGCGTAAGGACGAGACGGTTCTTTCGGCGTGAATTTTGAATGAATGAGTGAATTTTGAATGAGCCGCCGTCGAATGGAGAATGATAGAATGACTAAATGAAGGAATGAACTGCCGTAGAACGGAGAACGACCGGGGCATCGGCGATGAGTAACTTTGCCTGGGTCGCGTTGGCACGAAGGCCGAATCAAGGAGTTGCGCTCCCACAAATGCCGCTAGGCATGCAATATTGGTAGCAACTAGAATGCTCCATATTACAAAAATCCCGCTAGGGATGTAACAACTATGCATTGCAATGGCACTGATGTTACATCCCTAGCGGGATTTTTGTAGTCGATCGTACAAGATTTGCTACCAATATTGCATCGCTACGCGATTATTCACCTGAAGTTCAAACAACTTCATCGCGATCCAGTACTCCTATCGGACGATTCGATCAATCAAAATTCATTCAATCACTCACTCATTCACTCATTCAATCATTCAACTACGCAAGAATCAGGTTTGAATAGGCCTTACGGCCGGGTAATTTTGGTTTAATCAATCAAAATCCGCTGCAATGATCAACATCGAAAACCTTGACTGGCCTTCCATTCGTGAAAACCTCCACCAGCGCGGCTATGCACAGCTTTCCCAAGTCCTCAGTGCCCGTGAATGCGACGAACTGATCGCACAATATGACAATCCGGTGCATTACCGCAAGACGATCGTCATGGAGCGGTACCGGTTTGGTCTGGGTGAATACAAATACTTTTCCTACCCGCTGCCTCCAATTATTCAACGGTTGCGCGAAAACATATTTCCCAAACTGGTTCCCGTCGCCAACCAATGGATGGACGTACTGAAAATGGGCCATCCCTACCCTGCTGATTTTGAAGAGTTTCAAGAGTTATGCCGGGCACAGCAACAGACCAAACCTACGGTATTGATCCTGAAATACGGCCAGGGCGGCCACAATACCCTTCATCAGGACCTATACGGCGACCTGTTCTTCCCTATTCAAATGGTATTGTTCCTCAACGAACCGGAAGAGGACTACACCGGTGGCGAGTTTGTTATGACCGAACAAATTCCCCGTGCGCAATCCAAAGCCATTGTTTTGAAACCCCGCAAGGGCGACGCATTGCTTTTTACCACGAATTTCAGGCCTGTGAAAGGAAGCAAGGGATATTACCGGGTCAATATGAAGCACGGCGTGAGCGAAGTGCATGACGGCCAGCGGTATACGCTCGGGATTATTTTTCATGATGCATTAAGCTGATTTACAGCACACTCGTATCTTCCACAACCAGTAATGATCAGCCACCACGAAATAGGTCCGGAAGGCTTCGCAGCGAGCCGCAAACTGAAAACAATGATCCATACCGGCCAAATCACCCTGGCCGGTAACCGAAATCTGAAAATCTACGGACTATTATCCTGCGGTTCGGGAAAGCGGATGAAACGCCGCAACCGGGTGTTTTTCGCGGACGAGCACGACGCCCGCACACACGGGTATCGCCCGTGCGGGCATTGCATGCGCGAGGCCTATTTGAAATGGAAATCAGGCTAACGGCTTCACAGCGAGGCTGCGCCATAGATAGAAAGTAACGTAGGTTTCCCAGCCGGCATAATCGCGAAAAAAGGCCTCGATTTTTTCCTTTTCGCTACGTTCCGCAATGATACCGTGGCCGGCCAATGCATTCAAAAGCCCCACGTCCCCATGCGGAATGCCTTCCGGCGCCCGAAACGATTTCATGAGCACATAATTGGCCGTCCAGACGCCGATGCCCTTGTGCGCCACCAAAACTTTCTGCCGCGACTCAAAATCAGGCAGCGAATCAATGAGCGAACGACTGAGCGTACCTTCCGCAAACGCGCGGGCTGCGCCGATCACGTACTCCGCTTTTTTTTGGGAAAATTGCATTCCCCGAAGTACATCTACCTCCGCATTAGCCAGCACTTCGGGCTCTGGAAAAATATGAAAAACCTGGTTGTCCCATTCGATATGCCTGCCGTAGCGCTCCACCATGCGCCGTTTCATCTTGTAAGCAAATGTGAGGTTAATCTGCTGACCGATAATCGACCAGCAAAGCGCTTCAAACATGTCCACAATCCCCATCAAACGCAGGCCCGAAAAGTCATCGGCCATATAGGCCAGCCGACCGTCCCGTTTCAAATGGGTATAAAATGGCGCAAGATCACGATCCAAATCGAACCATTCACGGACGTAGCCGGTGATAAAATCACGGCTTCCGGAGCCCGAAACACCGGCTAACAGGTCAACATGCAAAAATCCTCCATGCTCGCTGACGCGAAAAAGAACGTCACCGAACGGCGTCGCGATCGCTTTCAAAACGAAGTTTTCTCCCACGAAATGCAGGCAGTCGTCGTAATTGCGATTCAAAAACCAGAGACATTCCTGGAAACTGAAAAGCGGGGGAACAGGGATGAGAATCGTTTGTTGTGAATCCATAAGTGAAAGTACCGCGCGGAAGACCCCGCTGCAAACCTGAATCTTGCGGATTAATGCACGATCTTGAAAACGAGTTCCCGCAGCAACTCTCCTTCCGGAATGCTCGTGCCGTCAAGCCCCTTCAAACGCCCGTCACATTCACGCAGATAATGTATAATATTGGCCACCTTGCCCATTGGATAATTACGGGCAGCCAGTAAATAATCTTTGACAAAATAGGGATTTACGCCCAGCTCGGCTGCAAGCCCTTTCTCCGATTTGTCGCGAGCGGCGTGCGTGAGAAGTAGTTTGGAGAAAAAGCCAAACAGGATGATCAGTACAGGGGCCAACGGATTGTCCTTCGAATTGGATGCAAAAAAAGCAGCTATCTGGTTCGCTTTCAGCACATCCCGATGCATTAATGCTTTTTGAAATTCAAAAACATTGTATTCCTTGCTGATCCCGACAAACTTCTCGATCGCCGCAGCATCGATTCCTTCGTCCACGCGCAGGTTCACCATAATCTTCCGGATCTCGTTTGAAAGCCGTTTCAGATCGTTGCCGATGTTATCAACAAGCATCTGCACCGCCTTCGGGCTGATTTTCACGCCCTCGTGCTGGCAAAATGCCCCTACCCAGTCGGGCAGCTTGTTGTCATACATCTTTTTGGATTGCACCACCACCCCGTTGGCATTACAGGCTTTCAGGTAGGATTTCCGCTCGTCGGCATTGGCGTGATAGCAGAACACCAGAACCGTGCTCGGCACGGGGTTCAATGCATAGTCTTCCAGGCGCTGTTGCTGTTCCTTTTGCTCAATGCCGTTCAGGCGATGCGCTTCTTTGACTAACACCAGCTGACGCTCGGCCATGAATGGAAACCGCCGTGCATAGCTCAACACGCCCGCTACATCGGTGTCCTTCCCGTAAAGCACAAACTGGTTAAAGCCCCGCTCCGACTCCGGAACCACCTTATTTTCAAGCTCTTCGGCAATCGAATCGATGTAATAAGGCTCATCTCCGTGCAAAAAATAGAGTGGACGGAACTTCTTGCTTCTGAGTTCTTTAAGGATAATATCGGGTGTTTGTGCCATGAATTTGCAGATTGGGACCTAATGTGGTCCGGACACCAAATTTACCGTTCCGCGCCGATTTATGCCGCGTTTTCAGCGATAAATTGAGCGGTCTTCGCACGCAATTCAGGAAAAAAAGACAGGAATTTGGTATAATAAAACTCCTCATTTGCCCGCAAATCGCTCACAGCCGTGGAGATAGGCTCCAAAAACCCGGCACGGCGCGAAAGCCTTTTAAAGGTAGTATCGATACCGTCGAGCGTCGCGTAAGTATTCAACCAGTCCTGACGGACCATAGAGCGCACCATGGGTACCATCGCTTCCGGGATCAGGTGGTGATTCCGTTCGATAATCGAATAGATCCTGTGGGCGTATATAAAAAGAGGTTCCTTATGGTAATGCTCGAAATTTTTAGCCAGGAAGTAATCGAAGTAAATGTCCATGACAATACCCGCGAGTTTTCCCTGGGAAACGGCTGCTACGTCTTTGGCTTCCGAGACTTCGGGATGGGTGTCCGTAAACGAATCGATAAAACGGTGCAGTTTCAGCCCGAGCACATAATCGGGATTCCAGGTTGCAGTTTTTTCCTTGCTCAAACGCCCTTTAATGAAATCCCCGACATAATTGCCCATCATCACTCCTTCATTCTCTCCTGACAGCAAAATATGCGCTAAAAAATTCATCTAAATGACATTTTGACAAAATTCCCGTACGTTTGTTCCGATACTCTTCCGGGGAACAATTCTTTTACAACAACCATTATTTTAATCAAACTAGCAAATGAAAATCGAAAAAAATAGCGTCGTGGCGCTTACATATAGCCTCAGCATTCCAGACTCGGAAGGCGAAACGGATGTGGTGGAAGTGGTCACCGAAAACGACCCGATGTACTTTATCCACGGTATCAGTGGTTTGCCGGAAGGATTCGAAAATCAGATCGAAGGCTTGTCGGCCGGTGATACCTTTGAATTTACGGTAGCTCCCGAGGAAGGGTACGGAGAATATGATGAAGAAGCGGTCGTAGACCTGCCTAAATCGGTATTCCAGAACAGCGAAGTAGACGAGAACGAACTCCTGCAAGTGGGCAATATTATTCCGATGACCAACGAAGAAGGTGAAAGGCTTCACGGCCAGATCGTCGAGATCAGCGACGACGTGGTAATCATGAATTTCAACCACCCGCTAGCCGGCAAGGAAATGCATTTTGCAGGTAAAATCCTGAGCGTACGCGCAGCTACGGCTGAGGAGCTCGATCACGGCCACGTACACGGGGTTGGTGGGGTGCATCATCACTAATGGTCATTGGTAGTCATTTGTTGTCAGGTGTGGTCAAGAATAGTCAGGTATTGTCATTTCGAATGAATATCTAAAACTACTCATGACTATAAATGACAACACGTGACAACAAATGACTACCAATGACTACACCCGACTTACAGCCCAATCGTTTCGTCAACGGCCCCGCGATACTGCTCCACCTCCACGCCGAACCTCCTCAGAAACTCCACGCCCTCTTCTACCGCAATGCCTTTGTAGGCGGCATAGGAATGCAGGAAAATCACTTTTTTGATCTTCATCGTATAAATCACCCGCGCGCAGGCAATGCAAGGCGCAAGGGTCACAAAAAGTGTTGATCCTTCGATATTCGATCCGTTTTTCACAGCAAAAAGGATGGCATTCTGCTCGGCGTGCAAAGCCAGCGAACAGCTTCCTTTTGCGTCACGCGGACATCCTACCCCTGGAAATTCTTCATCGCAGTTGTGGGTGCCGGCAGGAGGACCGTTGTAGCCGATCGAAATAATCCGCGTGTCCTTCGTTAGCACCGCCCCCACTTGCGCTTTTATACAGTGTGAACGTTTGGCAAGATTTTTTGCCAGGTCCATATAAATGTCATCAAATTCCGGCCGCAAATTCGTTGTAGGTATTGTCATTCTCTTTTCAATCCAAAATTCAGGGTACAAAATTAGGGAAATGACGGCTGGATTCAACGCAGTTTGAAAAGTATGACCCGAAGCATTGCCCTTCTTTTTTTCCTGACCGTGTTCCTTAACCCGCTTTTCGCACAGCAGGACAGGTCGGTTGTTACCCTTTCCAAAGATCCGGCAGGCCTTTTCAAATCCTATAAATTCTTCATTCAGAACGTGGAAGACCAGCGACCGCAACCAGGTGCCTCGCTCGGCAAAGTAATCGCCCTTGGTAAAGAAATTCCGGCGGTACTGCCAGGGAAAGCCGAAAACGAACTGTTCAGCTACTGGTCGTACCTGGCGCCTAGGAAAGAGCAATCGTATTTGCCGCTTTATATCACCATCAAGGAGTTGTCTGTAAATGAAAAGCGGATCGGGCCAAACAAGGTTACCGGGGAAGTCCGCCTGAATGTCCGGTTCCGATGGTACCGTGATATGCAACCGGTGGAACTGACCGGTTATCAAACGGCAGCCAACTATACGCGGCCCGAAACGGCATTCACCCACGACAAACTGATAAAACAGCTTGTAGATCAAGCATTAGGCCATTTTCAAAAGTGGATGGCCTCCAATGCAGGTAAAACGCCCGCATTGGCGCGCAACCTGATTGTTACATTCAAAGAAATCAATAACACGGCCTCCGAAGACACGGTTTTCTATTCGCCGAAACGTCCGTTGGTTTGGGACGATTTCAAGGTAAGAAGCGCCAGGCCAGGCAGCCGTTACGCGGCGGCGGTATTTACCAGTTTCGGCTATGAGGGCCGCTCCTATCCGAAAGACGACGACCTGGTGGTGGAAATCGGATTGAAGATATTCATGGTCAAAAGCATGTCATGGGGCAGGCCGGAGTCGCGCAATGCGGGCACATTGCGTCATGAGCAGATTCATTTCGATATTACGAGGCTGGTGGTCGAGAAGTTTAAAGAACGCCTCCGTAAGGCCGAATTGACTATCGAAGACTATGATAGCGAGATCCAATACCAGTTTCTGGAAGCATTCCGGGAAATGAACCGGGATCAGGAACAATACGACGGCGAAACCGGCCACGGGCTGAACGACGGCGCGCAAGCCGCGTGGGATAAAAAAATCGCCAGGCAGATCGAAGCGCTCTATTCCGTGCAGTAATCCCTACGGCGCGGTAATTCGCATAATCTGTTGGATTTCATGGCTCACGACGTAATTCCTTACATTGAAATCAAATGCACGGGCATCGTCTGTAAACGACCTATCGCTCAAAAGGTAAAGCCTGTTTCCAGATTTAAAGCTCAGTACCTGATGCTTAGGAACCTGAAAAACGACAGGTTCGGCATTCCAATACACATTCAAACTCCCTGCGATTGAAAATGCTGCAAAAAGAGTTACTCCCGCGGCCGATATCTTCAACCAGCTCAGCGAACGCACATACCAGGCATACCAGATCGCAAAAAGGACCGCGTATAGCAAAACCACCTCCAACTTGTTCAAATGCAGGTTTTCTACCAAATGCCCCGGCAGCCGTCGCGGGATCGAGGCGGCCCAATCGGTTAGCTTTGCTGAAAATGTTACAACCTGACCCGCCAGCCATCCCAACCATCCCAACCAGGAAATTCCTGACAGACTGATCAGCAGCAATACCAATGCGGCAGGCAGCAGTATATTGGTAAACGCAACGACCAGCGGATTCACAAGCCAGAAATAGGTCGGAAATTGATGAAAATAGACGATACTGAGCGGAAATGTGGCGATCTGAGCTGCGAACGCCAATGCGGTAACCTGCCAGACGAATTTCAAAACGCGATTGGCCGGATTCAGGAGGCCGTAGACCGGCTCGTAAAAGAGAAAAATGCCCGTCATAGCGAGGTACGACAGTTGAAATCCGACATCATACAATGCACAAGGATCTACCAGCAGAATAATCAGTGCCGAAAACGTCAGCGTATTCATCGAATTGTGCTTTCGCTCGGCGACTTCTGCAATCACCAGTACCATGCACATCAGCGCGGCACGCTGTACGGAAGGCGGTAAGCCGGTCACCAATGCATAAAAGCCCAGCAATGCGGCCATCAAAAACAGGTACACCCATTTGCCGAACTGCCAACGCCTCACCCAGCCGAGGGCCATACTGATGGCGAGAAAAATAATCGCCACATGCATTCCCGAAACGGAAAGAATATGTACGGCACCCGAAATCACATAATCGCCCACTTGCTCCGCTCCGAGGTCGTCCCGTCGCCCTAGTAACATGGCCTTTACGAGCCCATATGCGGCCGGATCGCTCACGTACACACGGAATTGACTGTCCGCCCATTCTGAAACGGCCTCCGGCCAATAGGAAGGGCTCTTTCGCGAGCCGGATGAAATCAGTTTGTACGAGCGATCATTCACAAATGCGGTGACGAGAATACCCCTGTTGCGCAGATATTGTGCATAATCAAACTGCCCGGGGTTTGCCGGCGGAGCAGGACGTTCCAACCGTCCCTTCACCAGCAGCAAATCGCCAGGTTGTGGAATGTCTGAAAGGCTATCCGGCAGATAAATCAACGCTTTCACCGGATAACTGGTCCACTTATTCTCGTGACCGAATTGTTTGACATCCACTTCAAAACGAATGGAATTGCTGCGTTTTTCAGGTATAGTAGTTACTTCCGCGGTATAGGTGGTGTATTCCAATGCATGAAGCGCTGCAATTCGTGCGTCTTTTTCCGCTTCAACCTTTATTTTGATTCCGGCTCCAAGCAAAAACATCCAAACAGCCAATCCGATCGCAAAAGCTACCCGACGTCCAAACCGATACAGCAAAATGCATCCGATCGTCGCCAGCACCAATGCTATCAAAACAAAAACAACCGGCATACCGCCGGTTGTACGCAATGCGTCGCCCGCCAATATGCCGGTTGCTAGGAATATGACTACGCTGACAAACGGAGCGCGTGATAGCATGGGTGTTTATCGTACAACAAAACGTTTCGTGATTGTCTTATCGGCAATCGTTACCTTGTAATAGTACAAACCGCTGGGAAAGTTTTTAACGTTGAGATAAGTACGGTTAACGGTATCCTCCGTCACTTTTTGCCCTTTTTGATTGTAAACGGACACGGTGTAATTCTCGAAATTAGGTGTAAAAACATTGGTTGTCAATGTTTCACGGACCGGATTAGGATAAATTTCAACCAGTAGTTCATTCGTCGAAATCTTCGAGTATTCTACCAGTTTCGCACGTCTCGGGCTCAGCGCCATTACGGCGTGCATCCGCTCCTTCTGATCGTTTGTAAAAATACTCATACAAACGTCGGGCGAGTAATCCATGTAATTTTCGATCATATTACGCGTCACGACATTCCCTCGGCATTGCGAGTACACCGGTGAGCACGAAACATCGGTAGTTTCATTTTTGGTGTTAGCCGTGGGGGTATCATCGCAGTAATCGGTACCGCAAGTGGCATCGCCCCAGATGTGGATCAGGCCCAGCCAATGCCCCACCTCGTGTGTGGTGGTCCGGCCCAGGTTATAAATCCGGCTTGTGATCGCATCGGAATTGCGTCCGAAGTAGCGGTAATCGATGATAACCCCGTCGGTCAATGCATCGGCTTCCGTGTTTTCGGAAGTGGCAAGGCCAGCCGTACGGTCATTAATTTCCGTCACAACCGGAAATTGCGAAGTCCCGAGATAACGGTCATTCAGCCTTGTTACCCAGATGTTCAGGTAACGATTGGTAAACCAGGCTGGTGAGATGTTCGCCAGATCATCCGCGTCGGTAATCGGGCTGAACTGCGAAGTCGCATTATAGGTGCGAACCACCGACACCAGCCTGAAACGGATGCCTGTGTCGACACCCAGTGAATCGGTATAAAAGCCCTTGTAGCCGGATGTATTGCCATAATCTTCATTCAGCACGTCGATCTGACTCTGAATCTGCGCATCGGAGATATTGCCGTTCCCTGCGCCACCGACCACATTATCTGCCCGGTTGTGAACGACGTGCACTACCACCGGGATCGTGATTACCTCACTCGCGCTCGTGCGTGCACCCGCAGCGGAGCGCACGTAGTTCTGTATCGCCTGCTCCGATTGGAGTCTCAGGTTCCTCAGCGCGGGGTTTTTCAATAGCCGCACCGAATCACGCTCCGTGCTGGCACAGCGCGTAACGAGCGAATCCTGCGCTTTTCCGAACACAGATACCAGCAACAAGCCAGCCAGCAAAAGGCTATTTTTCCGATTTTTCATAGGCAGCAAGAATGTCCTTCACCAAACGGTGCCGTACCACGTCAGAACCATCCAGTTCTACAAAACTGATCCCTTTAATGCCCTTCAAAACCGTCAGAGAGTCGATCAGCCCCGATTTGAGGTTCTTAGGAAGGTCAATCTGCGACTTATCGCCGGTAATGATCGCCTTCGAGCTCGGGCCCATACGGGTAAGGAACATTTTCATTTGCATCGGCGTGGTATTCTGGGCCTCGTCGAGCAGGATAAATGCGTTGTTCAGCGTACGCCCCCGCATGTAGGCAAGCGGCGCGATTTCGATTACCCGGCTTTCCAGGTACAATTTCAGTTTTTCCGGCGCAATCATATCGTCGAGCGCGTCGTAGATCGGGCGTAGGTACGGATCGATCTTTTCTTTCAGGTCACCCGGCAAAAAGCCCAGGTTCTCGCCCGCTTCCACCGCAGGACGCGTGATAATGATCTTACGTACTTCCTTGTTCTTCAATGCCCTTACGGCAATGGCTACGGCAGTGTAGGTTTTTCCTGTACCTGCCGGACCAATCGCAAATACGAGGTCGTATTTACCGGCCTGTTCTACCAGGAGCTTCTGATTAGGCGTTTTGGCTTTCACAACAAGCCCCTTGTTGCCATAGAGGATCACGTCGTCGTCGTCCTCGCCGGTAGCTACGGGCATTTTAGCGATGCCGTTCAGGTAGCCCTTAACGTTGTCGTTGGTTATTTTTCCATACTTCTGGTAATGTGCCAGAAGCGAGTCGATTACATCTGTGATTCGGATAATTTCGGGGGCAGTCCCCTGGATGCGGATCTCGTTTCCGCGTGAAATGATTTTACTTTCGGGGAAAGCGGCGGCAACTTCCTTGATATTCGAATTGTGAATGCCCAGAAAATCGACCATGGATACGTCTTCGAGTGTGATGATTTTTTCCAGCAAATGAATCAGTGTTTAATGTTTCTCTATTGTTTGTAAAATTTAGTAATAATAACCAACATTTGTAAAACATAATCGTCGAAAAAACAATTAACCTGCTAAATCCCGGGCGAAAAAATTAGCGTTTCCCGACCAAGTCTTTCATTATCAGACACGGACAAAAAAGTCGTGTGGCAGAAAAAAAATTATTGCGCCAAACTCCCCGCCGCCGCTTTCGTTGAAGGCCTCCAATGATTAACTTTGTCTTAATATGGAAAACGAAAAGGCATCTAACAGCTACCCCAGGAGCGGCTCCAAAACCGGTAACGGTACCAAGCGGGCTTTTGCTCCGAGAACGCCATCCAACGATCAGGTTTTCAGCAAATTACCACCTCAGGCAATCGACCTGGAAGAGGCGGTTTTGGGCGCTTTGATGATCGAAAAGGATGCCCTCACGGCGGTAGCGGATATCCTCCGTCCGGATAGTTTTTACAAGGAGTCTCACGTCCGCATTTACAGCGCGATCGTCACGCTCTTCGCCGACTCGGAGCCTATCGATATGCTGACGGTGACGGCCAAATTGCGTAGCACCGGAGAACTTGAACTGGTCGGTGGCGCATCGTACATTATGGAGCTGACCAGCAAAGTCAACTCCGCGGCCAACATCGAATTCCACGCTCGTATTATCTCGCAGGCCTACATCAAACGGGAGCTCATCAAAGTCTCCTCCGAGATTCAGCGCGAGGCTTATGAAGATACGACCGACGTGTTCCGTTTGCTCGACAAAACAGAGCAGTCGCTTTTCGCGATTTCAGAATCCAATATCAAGAAAAACTACGCCGACATGGGCGCGCTCATGCGCCAGGCGCTGGCCGAACTCGACCAGAAAAAGAATAATAAGGACGGTCTTACCGGCGTACCGTCCGGTTTCAGTGCGCTAGACAGGCTCACTTCCGGCTGGCAAAAGACGGAATTGATGATCCTCGCGGCACGCCCCGGTATGGGTAAAACGGCATTCGTCGTGTCCTCGCTGCGGAATGCGGCTGTGGATTTCAATATTCCGGTGGCGATATTCTCTTTGGAGATGTCCTCGGTGCAGCTGGTCAATCGTTTGATTTCCGCCGAGGCTGAGATTGATAGTGAGAAAATCCGTAAAGGAAGCCTGGCACCGCACGAATGGGAGCAATTGCACCACCGCATTCACCGGCTGACTAATGCCCCCATTTACATTGACGACACCCCTGCCCTTTCGGTACTTGAACTGCGTGCCAAATGCCGCCGTTTGAAAGCGCAGCACGATATTCAGATGATCGTAATCGACTACCTGCAGCTCATGACCGGCGATACGGGCGGTAAAAGCCCCGGCAACCGTGAACAGGAGATTGCGATGATCTCACGATCGTTGAAAAACCTTGCAAAGGAACTCGATGTGCCGGTAATCGCGCTGTCGCAGCTAAGCCGGGCCGTTGAAACGCGTGGCGGTGAAAAACGCCCGCAGCTCTCCGATTTGAGGGAATCCGGTTCCATCGAGCAGGATGCGGATATGGTAATCTTCCTGTACCGTCCTGAATACTACGGCATTACGGAAGACGAAGCAGGCAACTCGGTGGCGGGTGTAGGTGAGGTAATTCTGGCTAAAAACCGTGCAGGTTCACTGGATACGATCCAACTTCGCTTTATTGGTAAATACACCAAGTTCGCCGATCTCGATTCGGGCTTCACACCTGCCCCATTCTCGATCGACCGCCCGATTCAGACCTCAAATCCGATATCATCATTCGAAAGCCAGGCCAAGCCTACGGCACCAGCCATGGGTGGAACACTCCGCAGCCGCGCCAACGACCTGAGCAACTTCGATTACAAAGGCCCGGAAAGCGAACCGCCTTTCTGATACGCTATTGATTTGAACAATAATATTAAAGGCCGGAAATGATCGCTCATTCCGGCCTTTCTTTGTCAGGTGTGGCTAGTGATTGTCAAGAATTGTCTGGTGTAGTCAAGCGTGGTCAAGAGTTTTCTAGTCATTCTTGACAATACCTGACAATTCTTGACAATACCTGACTACCCCTGACTACCCCTGACTACACCTGACTGCACCTGACTACACCTGACTATTCCTGACCCTTCCTCCCACGCTAGCAACTTGCTATTTCCGTACCAGCAATGCTACATTTTCGACGTGGTGCGTATTCGGGAACATATCTACGGGCTGTACGCGCGTCACTTCGTAATCATCTGCCATTAATGCCAGGTCGCGCGCTTGCGTGGCCGTGTTGCAGCTCACGTACACGACGCGGTCGGGTGCGGCTTTCAGGATCGTTTCGATCACAGGCACGTCCATTCCGGCACGTGGCGGATCGGTAATGATCACGTCCGGGCGGCCGTGCGTATGCAGGAAGCTCTCGTTCATGATCGCGCGCATATCGCCTGCGAAGAATGAAGTATTGGTGATGCCATTCAGCTCGGAGTTAATGCGCGCATCCTGCACGGCTGCTTCCACATACTCCACGCCTACCACTTTCTTTGCGCTCCGGGCCACGAAGTTGGCAATGGTTCCGGTACCGGTGTAAAGGTCATAAACCGATTCATTACCCGTGAGCTGCGCATAATCGCGCGCCACACTGAAAAGCTTGTACGCCTGCTCTGAGTTGGTCTGATAGAACGATTTCGGCCCCACGAGGAACGTCAGATCTTCCATCGTTTCGCGGATTACCTTATCACCGGCGTAATAGATCACTTCCTGGTCCTGATAAGAATCATTTCCTTTCAGGTTCACGATGTAGTTCAGTGAAGTGATTTCCGGATGATTTTGATGCAAAAACGCCATCACTTCCGCGATAATTTCATCGTTTTGCTCCCCAAATTGCACGATCACCATCACGTCGCCAGAATTGGCTGTACGGATGATCACGTTACGCATGACGCCTACATTAAAACGTACGTCGTAATAAGGATACCCTTTTTCCTCCGAAAAGTGGTGCAGCGAGTTCCGGATCGCGTTCGACGGGTCCGGTTGGAGGTGGCAGTGGTCTACGGTGAATATCTTATCAAAGCGCTTCGGCACGTGGAAGCCCAATGCGGTTTTGGCAAATGGCTGTCCCGAATCGAGCTGCTCCTTGGTGAGCCAGCGCCAATTCGAGAAAGTGAATTCCAACTTATTGCGGTAGTATTCAGTCTTAGGGGCAGCGATAATCTCGTTAATCTCAACATTCCTGATCTTTCCTATCCTTTCAAAATGATCCACTACCTGCTGCCTTTTGAACCTGAGCTGATGCTCGTAGCCGATATGCTGCCACTTACAGCCCCCGCACACGCCGAAATGTTCGCAATAGGGTTCCGTACGTAAGGCCGATTGTGAATGGATTTTGGTAACGATGGCCTCCTTCAATTTTTTCTTGGTGCGAACAACCTGAAGATCGACGATGTCACCAGGAGCCACATTACCTTCTACAAAGATTACGCCGTCTTCCGATTTAAATATACATTTGCCTTCTGCCGCAAAATCGGTAATTTCAACGTACTCGTACTTGTTACTCTTAGACATTATTTCCTGTTTTAATTACTAATCCCAATATCCTATCGGATCAATTTTACTGCCGCATCATTCTCATGAAAAAACGGTTCATCTTATTTATTCTGATGCTGTTTGCCATTTGCGACGCCAGCGCCACACACATCGTCGGCGGGCAGCTCTTCATCACGCAAACCCAGGATCCCCGGTACAACTACAACATGGGCCTCACGATGTACTTCGATGCCCTCAATGGTAATCCCGGCGCAGAAGACCCGTTCGTCACAATTTATGTGTTCAGAAAGCGAGACAATGTGCTCATAGGCTCTCTTGAAGCCCCAAAAATAGAACGAAAATCGGTCAACTACGCAAACCCGCTCTGCGGAATCTCGACACTCCAGACCTGGCAGATCACTTACAGCGCCGCAGTACGGCTTGTTCCCACCGATTTTGCCGATGCCGAGGGCTATTATATGGTATGGGATCGATGCTGCCGTAACGGGACAATTACGAACATTCAGGCACCCGGTGATGCCGGCAGCCTCTTTTACCTCGAATTCCCGCCGCTTTTCAAGAATAATGCCAATTTCAAAAACTCTTCCCCTGTCTTTCCTGAAATCAAAGGCGATTACGCCTGCGTCAATTCACCATTTCTCTTCGATTTCGGAGGAACCGATGCCGATGGCGACAGCCTCGTGTATTCACTCATTACGCCTATGCAGGGCTATGCCGACAAGGCTAACCCGAGCGCACCTGCCCGTGGTTCATCCAACTACCCACGCCTGACCTGGATCGATGGCATTTCGGTCAGTAATATGATCCCGGGCCCCGTTCCCCTGAAAGTAAACAAATCGACGGGAATGCTGTCCGTAACAGCTGGTTCCGTGGGGTTGTATGTGTTCGCGGTGCAGGTCGAGGAATACCGTAATGGCGTTAAAATCGGGATGCTGACGCGCGATTTTCAGCTCAAAGTGGTCGATTGCCCCAAAATGGACCCTCCCAAGCTGTTGTTCAAACCCAAAGGCAAGAGTACCTATTACACTGAAAACGAGATTATCACAATCAAAAAGGGCGATCCGAACTGCTTTGAAGTAATGGTTACCGATCCTACCGTGAACCAGATTGTGGCCGTTGATGGCCATGCCGTAAACAATTCAAAGGACTATTTTACGGTACTGCCTGCCCAATTCACCACAAGGATCCCGAACGACACCCTCAAATTCCAGGTCTGCCTCGAAGATTGCTTCGTCACCTACGATAACCGCCCGATCAAGATCCAGCTCGTGGCACAGGACGGCAGCTGCCCTTTCCCGCTGACCGACACCCTCAATATCTACATCCGCCGGGAAAGCAGCGGCAATAATGCCCCTACCGTCACGACCTCCCTCACGAGCGACTACGTACACGTGACCGCGGGCGTCCCCGTGACCTTCGACGTGTACGGAAAAGACCCCGACAAGGATAATCTGGCACTTTCAGGTCGCGGTCAGGATTTCAATATGACCGATATGGGGATGGATTTCAAACCCGCCAGCGGCCAGGCAACCGTACAGCAGAAGTTTACATGGGTACCTCCATGCAATGCCAAAAAGGGCGATACCCTCGCTGTCGATTTCAAAGTGGAGGATATGCGCTGCGAAGGCAACCCGATGCCCGTTTCGAAACCGGTGTATTTCATCGTGGATGAATCGCCCAACCGGGCACCGTCGGTGAAAACCTCCCTGCCCGTTCAGGAAATCACCTACCAGATCGGCAGCTCATCCGGCATTACCTTCGATGTGCTGGCAAGCGATCCCGACACGAATATGATCGTTCTGACGGCCGCGGGGCGTGGATTTGACATGAAGGATGCCGGAATGATTTTCGAGGCCAAAACAGGCGTAAAATCGATCACCTCTCCATACGCCTGGAATCCCGAATGCTCAGTACTCAACGGCCAGCCCGAACAAACTTTCATGGTCGATTTCGTTACCCAGGATAAGAGCTGTGCAGCCGCCACCGATACCACTACCGTAAAGCTTACCATCAAGGACAACGGCTCTACCCCATTCCCTGAATTCCCGAATGTCATCACGCCGAATGGCGACGGCAAAAACGATTGCCTTGTGTTCGACGAACTACCGACCGACAATTGCGATGACTATTTCAAGGACATCACCGTATTCAATCGCTGGGGCAAGCAGGTCTATTATTCCAAGGTAAGACCCAACAACTGGTGCCCCGACAAGATCTCCGGCGGCTACTATTACTTCCTTATACAGTATACCAAGCGCTCCTACAAAGGCGGGCTCACAGTTCTTAAATAACTATTAATCAACTAAATACCCCGTAGCATTTCATATGAATGTTACGGGGTATTTGTTTTATATGTAGTTCCCTAACAGTAAGTTTCATATGAACATTTTGTATTAAAAGTTTTATACTTTTAATATTTTTTAAACATATTAAACATGTTATACTTATAATAAGCTATTAATACATTATATACATTTAAAACATATATAACATTTAATACGTCTGATACTTATTATATTGATAGTGAATACCAAATAATCCCTGCTTTTAAAACTTTCTCCGCAGGAATGCAGCGTTTTCAGAGCCCGCCCGTCTTTTAAAAAGATAAATAAATACTGACATATTAATAAAAAATCTTATTAATTTATCTGCGTCTTTACGGCGTAGTATTTCTATTGCCCCGAAAATCTTTTCTACACAATTACAGTAACTGCTCGTACCTCTAAATCTCTTTTGTATGAAGAAAATGTACCTTCTGCACAGCGCGTACTTATTACGGCTGCTGTGCCTGATCCTTGGGAGTTGTCTCACGCTGCACGCCCAAAATGTAAAGGTTACCGGAACGGTCACCTCAGCCTCCGACAACGCGGCACTTGTCGGGATCTCCATCCTCGTAAAAGGCACCAATAATGGCACTACGTCCAACGCGGCCGGGGAATATGCGATCAACGCCCCTTCCGGCGGAACGCTTGTTTTCTCGTTCGTCGGCTTTGAAAAAAAGGAAGTGCAGGTCAATAACCAGAGCGTGATCAATGTGGTCCTGAAAGAGGATAATCAGCAGCTCAACGAAGTGGTAGTTACTGCGTTGGGTGTTAAGCGTGAGAAAAAGCAGCTCGGCTATACTGTTTCGGAGATCGCTGGTGCTAAAATGGCCGCTACGAACGAGCTGAGCCCCATCAGCGCATTGCAAGGACGCATTCCCGGCGTGCAGATCGACCAGGGTGCTGGCGGGCTCATGGGTAACACCAAAATTCTGATCCGCGGAAATTCTACGCTCGGCGTTAATAATCAGCCCATTTTCGTCGTCGACGGCGTGATTCTCGACAACGACGTGTACGACGGCAGCAGCGGCCCCCGCGACTTCGGAAACTCGCTTAAAAACCTCAATATGGAGGATTTTGAGAGCGTTTCGGTGCTCAAAGGTTCGGCAGCCGCGGCATTGTACGGCACCCGGGCAATCAATGGGGTGATTCTGATCACCACCAAGAAAGGCGCTCAGCGCAAAGGCATTGGTGTGAGCGTTTCGCAGACTTTCAATATGCAGAAACCCTATCGCGGGCCCGATTTCCAGAACGAATATGGCGGTGGTACAGTAGGCGCATTCTTCACCGACACCCGCGACCCGAACTACAAACCGGACGAAAGCTGGACCACCAAGGTCTTCCCAACCAATGCGCAGGGCCAGCCCTATATCGACCGGCAAATGAACCGCGAGCTGGAAAACTGGGGCCCGCGCTTCGCCAATCAGCAAGTGGTTGATTACGACGGCAAAATGACCACTTACCAGGCCTATCCAAACAACTACCTGGATGCATTCCAGACAGGAAAAGGCAGCCTGACGAACGTGGCGATTGATGGTGGCAACGAGCGCTCTACGTTCCGATTCTCCTACAACCGCGTCGACAGCCGGGGTATCAATTTCAAAAACAACCTCGATAAGAATGCATTCAACCTGCGCGCGACCCAGAACCTGAACAAATTCCTCGTGGCCGACGTCACCGCCGACTACACCACGACGGAAGGTACCAATCCGCCCTCGCTCAGCCTGAACAACTACATCTGGATTTTCCCGCGCAACTACGATACCCGATACTGGATGCAGCGTCAGAATTACCTGGGTTACAAAGGCGGATTGCGGAACGTGAGTGACGTGAACGAGCCGAATCTCGTCCCGGGCGCCGATTACTGGTTCAATATCTTTGAAAATAATTATAGCCAGCGCGAGCAAATGGTGCGGGGGCGTCTCGCGCTGACTGCCACCGTCACCGACTGGCTCAAATTGCAGATCGAAGGCAATTTCAACAACCTGTACACGAAGAGCGAAATCAAGGAGCTCGGCCAGGGCGTGAACTTCACCGGCGGCCGCTACGGGCTAGGGCATTCGACGAAGCAAACAAACTTCATGAAATGGCTCGCGATTTTTAATAAACCCATCACCAAAGACCTGGATTTCAACGGCTACATCGGTGGAGAATCGCAGCAATACAGCCTGTCGTTCAACAATGCAGAAACGGTAGGCGGGCTTTCGTACCCCGGTAACTTCTTCCTGGCCAACTCGGTGCAATCGCAGAAATCGGAAGGAGGGATCAAGACGCGGCGTTCTTATAAGTCACTGTATGCCAGTGCAGATTTCGCATGGCGCGAGCAGCTTTTCCTGCAAACAACCTGGCGTGGCGACTGGTCGTCGGCGCTGACCTATTCCAATGGGTCGGGCAACAACTTTTACAATTATCCTTCCGCCAGCTTGTCCTGGATTTTTACACAATCCTTCCATTCGTCCCTGCCTAACTGGCTCAGCTATGGAAAGTTGAGGGGAAATCTGGCAGCGTTGGGCGGCGATATCGAGCCGTTTCTGCTCAACCCGGGATTCAAGTTCGGAGGCTATACCAATGCCGGAGGCTTCGGCGACCAGGCATTGTCGACATTCAGCGCGCAATCGACCTTGCAGACCAATATCAAGCCCCTGCGCAAGATCGCTAAGGAGATCGGTCTGGAAGTGAAGGTGTTGAACAACCGGCTGGGGCTCGATTTATCGGTATACCGCGATAATTCCCGCAACCAACCGATCCCGATTTCTGCGGCCATTGAAACGGGCGTGAACAGCATTCTGATCAACGCAGGGAATATCCAGAACACCGGCATCGAGATCGCGCTCGACGCAACGCCGATCAAAATCGGTGCCTTTTCCTGGAACAGCACTGTCACATTCTCGCGTAACCGCAACAAAATCATCGAGTTGTATGGCGACCGCGAGTACTATGCCCTGGCCGACGAATCGGGAGGCGGTAACGACCTCATTCCTTACGCCAAAGTGGGCGGCACTTACGGTGTGATCCGCACCAAAATTGCCGCGGCGCGCTTCCAGGGGACCGATGCGAACGATCCGCGCAACGGAATGCCGATCCTATCGTGGCGCGGCGACGCCCGCGCCGCTTTCCCGGCGCGCAGCAACGAATGGAAAGACGTGGGGGATATCAACGCCAAATTCCGTGGCGGGTGGGATAATACATTCTCTTACAAAAGGCTGTCGCTCAACGTATTATTCGATGCCAAGATCGGCGGCGATATGATCATCACTTCGCTCCGCTATGGCACACACACGGGTGTTTTCAAAAATTCACTCCAAGGCCGCGACGCCGATCACGGCGGAATCGTCTTCCAAAGCAAGTTTGACGGCAAAACCTATGACGACGGCATTCTGCCCGAGGGCGTTTTCGCGGCAGGACAAACGATCACGCAGCCTGATGGCTTCAATGTGAACGTCGGCGGGATGACTTTCAGGGAAGCTTATGAAAAAGGCCTGGTCGAACCGACCCATTTGCCGCAATACAACTACCGCTACGGCTCATTCTCGACCGCTGTTGGCGACTACTGGATTTCGGAAAACTCGTGGATTTCGCTGCGCCAGGTTTCGCTCAGCTATCAGTTCCCTCAATCGCTTTGCGAGAAAATCAAGCTTAATGCATTGTCGGTCAACCTCGTAGGACGCGATTTGCTTTACCTGTACAACACATTGCCGCTGAATTTCAACCCCGCCTCAAACTTCTCGAACAGCACCGCGGTGCAGAAAGAGGTCGGTTTTATTCCGCCGATGACCCGCGCCCTGGGTGTTACGCTCCGTGCTGCATTCTGAATATAACCGACTCTTGTTCAGTCATTTTTTAAAGAAATTTCAAATGAAAAATATACTAACCAAATGCGCCGCCGGTACCGTCCTCGCCACCGGCCTGCTGTGGGCGACTTCCTGCGAGAAGGATTTCGGCGATATCAACACCGACCCGAGCATTGTGATCACACCGGATCCCAAGTTCCTTTTTACCCACTCGCTCAACAGCCTCGAGTCCTACCAGGGTACCGAATGGATCTGGGAAAACCTGGAACAGCTCCTGCGCTTCTCGCAACACCTCACCACCGACCCCTACGAGCTTTCGACCAATATCAACTCCCGGTATTCGGCTTACTACACGAACATCCTGCCCAATCTGGTAGAGATTCGCAAGCAAATCGATATGAAATCGGATAAGGAGCGGTTCCGGAACATGCGCGCCGCTACGTACATCGTGGGCGTGCTGCACGGGCTGCGCGTGACGGACATGAATGGCTCGATACCTTACACCCAGGCCATTAAAGCCCGTGATGAACAGAACTATACACCCGAATATGATACGCAAAAGGCCCTTTACGACACCTGGCTGGCCGAATTGAACGAGTCGATTGCTGCATTGAGCGCCGGGTCGGAAGACCAGGAAGGCTTCGGTAATGCCGATATCATTTACCACAGCGATTGGGTGAAATGGGTGAAGGCGGCCAACACCCTGAAATTACGCATCGCATTGCGCTATGAAGGCCAGGACAAAGCCAAAACGCAGCAGATTTATAAGGAAGTGGCCGACAATGCCATCGGCCCCGTTGTGGAGGATGCCGACCAGTTTGCCTACCTCGATCCGGATTGGGGGCCTGTCGGCGGCGATGTCGATTACCGGAGCACGCGTTTCGCAACGAAGTCGATCATGACATTCCTGAAACAGACCAAAGATCCGCGGCTGGCGATCTATTTCAGCCCCAACGACCTGACGAAGAATGCGTTGGATACGCTCAAAAAGTACAACCAGGCATTGCCGGCGTTCATTGATCCGGCAGATCCGCAGATCCGCTTCCAGGGCGGCCCTGCGGACTGGACGACTAATCCGACCGTCGCACAGTACTACAAAAACCCGCTCAATGCAGGCAGCAACAAGTACGTGGTGATGTCGACGATCAACAAAGTATTCTTCGCGCCCACCCGCAACGGAGGCAAAGGCACATTCCAGGGTTACATGATCACGAGCGCAGAAGGCTGTTTCTACATTGCCGAACTGATTCAGAAAGGCTACGGAACGGGTTCGAAAATCACGGGTACTGCCGAGGATTGGTATAAAAAAGGCATTGCGTCGTCGATGCGCACGATGAACTCCATCGCGCAAGCGGCGTTGTCCACCACCGGGCTATCCGCCAATGCGGACGCTGAAATTGCCGCCTACCTCGCCCTTCCGCAGGTAAAATTGAACGGCACCAATAATCTGGAACGCATTTACATTCAGGAATACCTGAACTTCATGCGCCTGCCGACGGAGGCATTCACATTCGTGCGCAGGACGGGTTATCCCAAAAACAGCTCCACGTATTATCCGCGGGACGCGTTTAACGAGGCCATTCCGCGCCGCTACTGGGTCGATGAGCCGCCGCTGGGCACCAACAACGCCAACTGGCTCAAAGCACAGACAGAGCAAGGATTTACGCCCAACGACCGTACCGCCGCCACGCTGAACAGCCAGCGTCTGTGGTTTGATAAAAACAATCCGGCATTCGGGCAGGGAATTTAGAGGGAGTAAAAAACTCCCCTACCGCTTGCATTTCTCCGAAACGTTCCGCACCTTTGTACTGTAATAATAAAAGTTACAGTATGAACAGCGGTCGTTTCGCCATTTCGGTACATATCCTGACATTATTGACGTTCTCGGAAGATGAATGGACGTCGTCGGAATACCTGGCGGGGAGTATTAACATCAATCCGGTGCTTGTGCGAAAAGAGCTCAGCAACCTGCGTGAACGCGGCCTGGTACTCAGTAAAGAAGGAAAATCGGGCGGAAGCAAGCTGGCAAAACCTGCGGGCCAAATATTTATGTCGGAGGTATATGAGGCTGTAAAACAAAAGGATCTGCTGGGAAAAGGTATCAACTCCCCTAACCCGGCTTGTCCTGTTGGCCGCAAGATTAACGACCACCTCGACAGCCTTTATGACGATGCAGAAAAGACGCTGCTCGCCAGTCTCGGAAAAGTATCGCTGGCCGAGTTTTGTGATAAGTTCAACTGATTTTTTTAATTAAAACTGTAACATTTATTATTTCAGATTAGAATATCCATCTTAAAAACAAATACTTATGAAAATTGCATTGATCGGCGCCACCGGATTTGTAGGCACCCACGTTTTGAAAGAACTTGTTTCCCGCGGCCACCAGGTTACAGCCATTGCCCGCAATACCGATAAAATCGACACCAGCAGCGAACTGGTTACAGCCAAAGCTGCCGACGTAGCGAATGCTGACGAGGTTGCGGCCGCCGTAAAGGGCCACGACGCCGTAATCAGCACGTTCAACGCAGGCTGGACGAATCCCAACATCTACCATGACTTCCTTGCCGGTGCAAAGGCCATTCAGGCGGGTGTGAAGCAGGCTGGTGTAAAACGTTTCCTGACCGTAGGCGGCGCGGGAAGCTTGGAAATCAAGCCGGGGTTGCAGTTGGTGGACACCCCTACTTTCCCCGAGGCATATAAAGCCGGTGCCACAGCAGCCCGCGATTACCTGAATTTCCTCAAAACGGAAACGGAGCTCGATTGGACTTTTCTAAGCCCTGCCATAGAGATGTCGCCCGCACATCCGGGTGAGCGCACGGGGAAATACCGCACCGCACTCGATACGCCGGTGTTCGATGAACACCATCACAGCAGGCTGTCGGTAGACGATACGGCAGTCGCCATTGTCGACGAGATCGAGCAAGGCAACTTCATCCGGAAGCGGTTTACAGCAGCCTATTAGTAGCATACTTATAAACCGAATACTTCATATAAACAGTATTATCAGATTTATATTAATAATACTGTTTATACATTTTAAA
Source organism: Dyadobacter jiangsuensis (assembly GCF_003014695.1). Taxonomy (GTDB): domain Bacteria; phylum Bacteroidota; class Bacteroidia; order Cytophagales; family Spirosomataceae; genus Dyadobacter; species Dyadobacter jiangsuensis. The sequence continues at coordinate 28,373 of NZ_PYAS01000014.1, forward strand.
AGTACTATAAGTATAATTCATATAATACTTTAAATTTCCTACCGAATACAAAAAGTCTGATACTTTACATTTTATGAAAAGTATCAGACTTTTTGTACTTATAGAAAGTATACTATGGATAAATGGTAAATACTTTTAATTCATACTGTAATAAAAAAAAGTATTTAAAGTACCTAACTTTCGAACCTCACATAAGTGCAATTCTTTTAATACTTATAATATGTTTAATATTTATATATATTTTAAAAGTATTCAATATATCAAATGTATATACTTATAAAATACATTGATTACCAACCTTTTAAACCGGACAATAATTCTCATCAACCGGTTAAAACTGCCATACCCACTGCCACTCATTTTTTCGCCCTCGCAGACCGTCAATCGACCGCTGTCCGTATTAGCGCCGATTTTTGACTAATTTTGCATTCCTAAAACCTGTCAAAATCATGGCTATAAATGAAGCATTGTCAGCAGCAGATGAACTTGCCAAGCTGTCGTCACACACCTTAAAAGAAAAAACCGGACGCAATTGGCCGGAATGGATCGAATGGCTCGATAACCTTAAATCAGACGGAAGAGCGCACAAGGATATCGTCGCGCTGCTGGAAGATCACGTTGAAAACACCTGGTACCGGCAAAAAATCGCGCTGGGTTACCGCGAAGCCATCGGGCAGCGGCAGCTGGGGGAGCTCCTGTCTGGTTATGAAGTAGGCATTTCCAGGACGTTCCCTATCCCGGTTCAGAAAGCGTGGGAGCTCATCGCTTCGGAAGCAGGGCTATCCATCTGGCTCGGCCTGCTCGTCGATGGCTGCATCGGCATGGGCGAATCGTTCAAAACGCAGGACGGTATCATCGGAATTATAACCGTCCTGGCACCAGGTTCGCATTTCCGGGTGGCGTGGAGGCCCGAACACTGGCGTTACAATTCAACATTACAGGTACGCGTGGTGGGCAGCAAAAGCAAGAGCGCCGGTAAAAGCGTCATCAGTTTTCATCATGAAAAGTTGCCGAGAGCTGCCGACCGCGATGCAATGAAAAGGCACTGGCAAGAAAAACTATCCGATCTGGCTGAAATAATTAAGGGAAAATCAGGTTCTTTGTAGCCCGATTTTACAGCCACCAATTATATAACCTGATGAAGTTCCGTGTTGCCGGCCTATTATTACTTTTTATACTTTTAAGCCATTCAAACCTTTTTGCCCAGCGCTTCCTTATGGACCTTGTGGATACCACAAACCAAATGGGAAAAGGTATGCTCTCCATTTATGAGCGATATAATCGTGTGAGAATCAGCGGGTATATTCAACCACAATTCCAGGTTATTTCGAAAGAGGGAGCCGAAACCTACGCGGGCGGGAACTTCTCCGGCCTCTCAAATAACCGTTTCATGCTCCGCCGCGGGCGCTTGCGTGTGGATTACGCGCACCTGAACAAGAACGACGATCCGACCTCATATTTTGTATTTCAGTTCGATGGTACCGAGCGCGGTGTGGCCATCCGCGACTTCTGGGGCCGGTTTTATGAGAACAAGTTTAAAATATTCGCATTGACGACCGGGATGTTCGCGCGGCCGTTCGGGCACGAGGTGAACCTCTCGTCCGCGAACCGCGAGTCGCCCGAGCGTGGGCGCATGTCCCAGATCCTGATGAAGACCGAGCGCGACATCGGTGTAATGCTGACCGTTACCAGCCGCAAAACTCAGGAATGGCACCAGAAACTGAAATTTGACCTGGGTGTTTTCAATGGCCAGGGCATGTCGGGACCGATGGATTACGACAGCCACAAGGATGTGATCAGCCGGCTGAGCCTCAAACCAACCACAATCCGCGCATTGGGTAACGCAACGTTGTCCGCCGCGGTATCAGGCTACGCGGGCGGCATTGTGAGCCAGTCCGATATCCTTTATAAAACGGAGCGCCGGGGCGGCGAGTACCAGGCAGTGCGCGATTCGGCAGCGGCCAATTTGCACAAGACGCGGCCTCGCAACTACGCCGGGGCGGACTTCCAGCTATCGTTCCCCAACCGGAAGGGTGAAACCGAGTTCCGAGCCGAGTATATCAAAGGCCAGCAAACCGCGACTTTCGGTACCAGTGAAACGCCCGGTACCTACCCGGTCACCAATGGTATTAAAGATCCGCTTTATTCCCGCAATTTCGACGGTGCGTATTTCTATTTCCTCCAACACCTCGGCAGCCTGGATCACCAGTTTGTGCTGAAATACGACTGGTACGACCCCAACACCAAAGTTTCGGGCAAGCAGATCGCCTCCGACAAGGGTTTCGGCAAGGCTGATCTTCGGTATAACACCCTGGGAATGGGCTATGTATACATGGCGAACGAATCGCTGAAATTCGTATTCTACTATGAGTTCGTGCGGAATGAAAAATCGGCGCTGGCGGGTTACGAAAGCGATGTTTCGGACGATGTTTTCACTGCCCGCGTACAATACAATTTCTAGCTTCCGAAGCGCTCGGACAGAATTTTCCTTCGGTAAGCAAAAATCGTATTCACTTCCCGGTTCACGATCATCCGGTCTACCAAACTTCCCAAAATGCCGAAAGGCACCTTATAATGCAGAATATCCTCCATCAGTACCCCGCCGTTTTGTTCGGTGAAGCGGTGCTGATGGTGCCAGAATGCATATGGTCCGAAGCGCTGCTCATCTACAAAATATTGTTTTTCAACCACATGCGTAATCTCGGTGCACCACTTCAATGGTATGCCGAAAAGCGGCTTCACAATGTACCGGATAATTTGTCCTGCGTACATCTTCTCGCCATGGTAGGATGATGTCACTACAAACCCCATTTGTGCAGGGGTAATTTCCTTCAAATTCGAAGGGTTGGAGAAAAAAGCCCAGGCCTCATCGAGGCTGATAGGTAACCATTGTTTAAAATATAGCTCGCGCATGTCAACTCATTTGCCCTAATATACGTTAAATACCCAGCCAGCGATCAAAATCCGCGCCGCGGAGGCCGGGCCGCGCAGGCCGGACAGGTCCAAGCCCTTTGGCACAGTTTTCTCAGCATTTATCACAGTACTAACTCCGAATAACATGAACAGAAAACAGCTCGCAACCACAACCATTTCTATCCATGCAAGCCCTTCTGCGGTTTGGAAGGCATTGGTAGAGCCCGAACTCGTCAAAAAGTACTTTCATGGCACGGAAATGCGCTCGGATTTTGAAATCGGAAGCCCCATTACCTTTGAGGGTGAATGGCAAGGCCAGCATTATGTCGATAAGGGCGAAATCCTGAGGATCACGCCCGAACGCGAGCTAAGCTACTCGTTCTGGAGCCCGCTGTCGGGCACCGAGGACTTTGAGGATAATTATACGCATGTGACCTTCCACTTGTCGGACTACCACGAGAATACAACGCTGGTAGTGACCCAGGATAACCTGGAAGATGACGATGCCGTCGTGAAAGCGGAAGGGAATTGGTTACACGTGCTGCACGAGCTGAAAAAGGTTGTGGAGGAAGAGAGGCTGCACGTTCTTTGACGGTATTAAATACAAAACCCGTTCCGCTTATGAAGAACGGGTTTTGTATTTTTCAAAGTTTCATCGAGAGAGCGATCCGCTTTCTACTCAGGTCTACTTCGGTTACTTTTACGGTGACGTGCTGCTGCAACTTCACCACTTCGTTCGGGTCCTTCACAAATTTGTCGGCCATCTGCGAAACGTGAACGAGCCCATCCTGCTTCACCCCGACGTCGACGAACGCGCCGAATGCGGTGATGTTCGTCACGATACCCGGGAGTATCATCCCCACTTTCAAATCTTCCGGCTTCCTCACGGAGGCATCGAACTCAAACTTCTTCATTTCCGCACGCGGGTCACGCGAGGGTTTTTCCAGTTCGGCAAGGATGTCCTTCAAAGTGGGCAAGCCCACCGAGGCCGACACATACTTTTCAATTTTGACCTGACGCCGCAAATCGGGTTTTTGCATCAAATCCTTCACCGTAGCCCCGGCATCTTTGGCCATTTGCTCCACCAACTCGTAGCGCTCCGGGTGTACCGCACTGTTATCCAACGGATTATCCCCGTTCTCAATGCGCAGGAAGCCCGCGGCCTGCTCAAACGCCTTGGCTCCGAGGCGAGGAACTTTCAATAATTGCTGCCTCGATTTGAAATTTCCGTTTTTAGCACGAAAATCCACGATATTCTGCGCCAGAGCGGGTCCAAGGCCCGAAACATAGCGCAACAAATGCTTGCTCGACGTGTTGAGATTTACGCCTACGGAATTCACGCAGCTTTCTACGACTACATCCAAGGCATTTCGCAATGAATTTTGGTCCACATCGTGCTGGTACTGGCCGACGCCGATCGACTTCGGATCGATTTTCACCAGCTCCGCCAACGGGTCCATCAAGCGACGCCCAATCGATATCGAGCCGCGGACTGTCACATCCTTATCGGGAAATTCCTCCCGCGCGACTTCCGAAGCGGAGTAAATGGACGCCCCTTGCTCGGATACCATGAACAGTCCGATCTCCGCCGACCGCCCCGAACCATCCAGCAGCTTCTTCACGAAATCCTCCGTCTCGCGTCCCGCTGTACCATTACCAACGGCGATCGCTTCGACTTTGAACTTCCTGATGAGCTCGCTGATCCTCGCACCTGCTTCCGAAGGTTTATCGAACGGGTAAATAACATGGTCGGCAATGAGGTTACCCTGGCTGTCGAGTACCACCACCTTACAGCCCGTGCGGTAGCCCGGGTCGATGGCCAATACCGTTTTCTGGCCCAGCGGCGAGGCCAGCAGGAGCTGCCGGAGGTTTTCGGTGAACACCTGTATCGCCGCCACATCCGCCTTTTCTTTGGATAGATTAGCAAATTCCGTTTCTATCGACGGCTTCAACAACCGTTTGTAGCTATCGCCGATCGCCAGTTCGAGCTGGTCTTTGCAAGCCTCTGTACCGAACATAAACAGCCTGTCCAATGCTTCCAGCGCCGTGTCTTCGTCGGGCGAAATATCGACACTCAGAATGCCTTCTTCTTCGCCTCTGCGCAGCGCGAGCAGCCTGTGTGAGGGTATTTTTGCCAAAGGCTCCGAAAACTCGAAATAATCGCGGTATTTGGCGCCTTCCTCTTCCTTCTTCTTCTTGACTTTGGAAGTGACAATGGCCCCGCGTTGGAATGTGTAACGAATTTTGGTCCGCGCGTCCTGGTTTTCGTTGATCCACTCGGCGATAATATCCCGCGCGCCTTGCAATGCGTCACCGGCATTCGCCACCTGATCGTTCAGGAAACCGGCTGCTTTTCCTTCCGGGTCGCGTTCCTTTCCTTCGAAAATGAGCTTGGCAAGTGGTTCCAGGCCTTTTTCGATGGCGATCGTCGCGCGGGTTTTCCTCTTTTGTTTATACGGAAGGTAAAGATCTTCAAGCTCGGTCATGGAGAACACGCCCTCAATTTTCTTTTTCAGCTCGGGCGTGAGCTTGCCTTGCTCTTCGATGCTTTTTAAAATGGCCTCCCGGCGCTTCTCGACTTCCTGCTGCTTCTGCCATGCCTCTTTGACTGCGCCAATCTGGACCTCATCCAGCCCGCCGGTCGCTTCTTTGCGGTACCGCGCGATAAACGGCACCGTAGCGCCTTCCTCGAATAACGCGATGGTATTTCTCGCCTGCTTGTCGCTGACGCCCGCCTGTTGTGCAATAAGGGTGTAGTTCATGTTTACTAATGAAATTGGAAACGGCAAATAAAGCGGATATTCACGGTTTTCAAAACTAAAATTAGAGACGAAGCATCGTACGCATTTTACCGTTTATATTTGGCATAATTTAATCCTCATACCTAACCCCTTATCAAATGAAGTATCTATTCGGAAAGCCGCTGGCTATCCTCATCGTCGTGCTCAGCATAATTTCCGCCGCGCATCCGGCCTCCGCACAGAAGAAGGCCAAATTCAAAGTAATCGCCTTTTTTACAGGCAAAAATGACCGGGCACACATCAGTTTCGTCGGTGAAGCCCATAGACGTTTACCCCAACTCGGTGAGAAAAACGGGTTTACCTATGATTCTACCAGCAACTGGGACAACCTCAATGCCGGGTTCCTGTCGAAATACCAGGTAGTGCTCTTCCTGGACACGCGCCCGGAGAAGCCCGAACAGCGCGCGGCGTTTCAGCAATATATGGAAAACGGCGGCGGCTGGATCGGCTTTCACTTCGCCGCATTTGCATTGACTCCCTCAGCTTACCCGCAGAACTGGGACTGGTACCACGATCAATTCCTTGGCTCTGGGCAATACAAAAGCAACACCTGGCGGCCTACTTCGGCTGTTTTGAGGGTGGAAAATGCCCAAAGCCCCGCTACCAAAGGGTTGGGTTCTACTTTCAAAGCTTCCCCCAACGAATGGTACCGCTGGGAGAAGGATTTAACACAAAATCCCGACATTCAAATTCTGCTGTCCATCGATCCGTCGAGTTTCCCGCTGGGTACAGGTCCGAAGCAGCATGAAATCTGGCATAGCGGCTATTACCCCGTCGCGTGGACCAATAAAAAGTACAAAATGCTTTACATGAATATGGGCCATAATGACATCGATTACGAGAATAAAACGAACAAGGAATTATCGTTTACCTTTGATAACGACGCGCAGAACCAGTTCATCGTGAACTCGATCCTCTGGCTCGCCAACCGCAAAAAGTGACCGACCATGGAAGAAAGGCAGACCCGCAGTTTCGATAAAGGCCAAATGACCGGCACCACCTGGCAATGCGACGGCATTTTGCTCGGACATACCGTTTCGCGGTTTACGGAGTTATCGGGTTTCCATTCCAAAAGCGCCAATACCGACGTGGTCCGCATGCATTTTGGCTTGAAAGGCGACTATATGTTTACCTACAATCAGCTTGGAAAGACATTCGACCTCGTCGGCGGGCATCATAACATCATGTATTCAAGGGAGTTTGAAATGACGGTTCAGGCCAAAACGCTTGAAATCGAGACCTTCGGTATTCAATTTCCCAAAGATGTTTTTATTCAGTTTACACAAAATGCCAACGATGCCCTGAAACGCTTTTCGGAAGCTATTATCTTGGGCAAGAGTGCGATCCTGACCGAGAGTTGGGGAACGATCGACTCGCCTATCCAGCAGGTGATCCAGCAAATCATCCACTGCAAGTATTCCGAAAACCTCAAAAAGCTATTTCTCCTTTCCAAAAGCATTGAACTCCTCGTGCTGTGCGCGGACGCCTGCGAGGCCTCCGAGCGTAAAACAGAGACGTTTATCAAAACCAAAACCGACAAGGAGAAGATTATAGCCGTCCGCGACCTGATCAACGAACGGGTGCATTGTCCGCCCAATCTTTCGGAGATAGCGCATCACGTAGGCCTGAATGAATACAAGCTCAAAAAGGGTTTCAAGGAGACATTCAACAATACCATATTCGGCTACCTCACCGACCAGCGCCTGCAACTCGCAAAACAATACCTGCTGGATACGCAGCAAACAGCCGCAGAGATATCGATGCAGCTCGGTTACGCCACGCCACAGCACTTCAATAATGCCTTCAAAAAGAAATTCGGCATCACTCCCTTTTCGGTTAGAAATAATCCGTAAAACGCAATGGGGCGGCGGCTGGTGTGCTGTAATATTGTCATCCGGAGCCGCCGCCGACCGACCGCCGACCATGGACCGCCGACCAAAGGCAACGGACCATTGACCATAGACGATGGACGATCGAAGAGGTTAGTTAGCAACGGATAGCTATTGTAATGGTCCATGGTCCATGGTCGATGATCGATCGTCGATGGTCAGCGACGAAGTCGCATAAAGCAATCGGCGGTCCGCGGTCAGCCGTCGGCCGTCCACAAAACATCGTTCACTAAACAGCAAACCGAATGCAAACTCCACTCATCATCCAAAACGAAATCACCATTGATGCGCCCGCGGCACGTGTATGGGACGCGCTCGTAAATCCCGAACAAACCAAGCAGTATATGTTTGGCTGTGAGGCACTTTCCGACTGGAATGTCGGCAGCCCGCTGCTCTGGAAGGGCGAGCACGAAGGGAAAGAGATTATCTGGGTCAAAGGGGAAGTACTGGAAATAGACCCGGGGAAGTTTCTCCGCTACACCACCATCGATCCGCATTCAAACATCGACGATATATCCGACAACTACCTTCAAGTAACGTACGACGTCATTCCACAAGGCGAAAAGACACTTTTGAAGGTCACGCAGGGTGATTACAGCACCGTTGCCGAGGGTGAGCGCCGCTACCAGGATTCTTACAACAACGGTGAGGGCTGGAATCCGATCCTGGTAGAGATCAAGAAGCTGGTGGAAGCGCAATAGTATAGCATTCAAGTCAACAAAAGAGGGTTACCGGCTTTCGGTAACCCTCTTTTGTTCAGGGATTTTGTGACTCGATTTCCCCCACCTCATCTTCATCAGTCGGCTCAGCAGGCTGATCCTCGTCAATCCTCGAACCGGTATTGACCTCCGGCGCGTCGGTTCCTGGCACGTCGGGCGTTGGGTTCAGCGGGCCGGTTTCCCTTGGCTTTTCGGGATAACTTGGCGAAGGCGGCTGGTCGTCAGGCATTTCCGCGACCGGGAAAGCCAATACATACTCGTTCTGAAAGTCCATGGTTTTTGTTCGTTGATTTTTTGAAATCGGGAAAAAACCATGCCTTCGCGAAATTGCGGAACTACTTGACTGCATTTCACGCTTTCACCGGAAAAGCATTTCATCAACTATGGCAGTACTCGTCGTTCTGATCGTCACTTTTTTGGCCAGCCTGGGCATTACCTGGGCCGGTTCGGGCGAACCGGCCTACATTTTAAGCGGCAACATTGCGATGTGTGCGATGCTGCAATTCACTGCATTGGGCCATTTCAAATTTCCGGAAGGTATGAGTAGGATGATCCCGCCATTTGTCCCTTTCAAAAAGACGATGGTTTTGTTAACCGGCCTGATAGAAATCGCGGCAGGTATTGCACTGCTTTTCCCGGCCACGCGCCATGCAGCGGGGATCTTCCTGATCCTCTTCTTCATTGCGCTGCTACCGGCCAACATTTACGCGGCCAGCCAGCACCTCGATTACCAGAAAGGCACCTACGACGGCAAAGGTCCCGAATATTTGTGGTTCCGCATTCCTATGCAGGTCTTTCTGATCGCCTGGGTCTGGTATTTCGCCGTTCAGCCGGCAGTATAATCCTATTTCCGTTCGAGGAGCGCCATGTAGAACCCGTCGAAACCGTCGCGTGCAGGAGAGGTACGGTGCTCGGAAACAAACCGCCAATCGGCCTTATGGCGTTTAGTAAATGCCTTTACCTGTTCCTCGGACTCTGATGGCAGTACACTGCACGTCGCGTACACCATCTTACCGCCTTTCTTGACCATTTTGGAATAGTTTTCCAGGATATCCGCCTGCACCTTGCGAATCTTTTCCAGAAACTCGGGTTTGAGCTTCCATTTGCTGTCGGGGTTTCTTCTCAACACGCCCAACCCGGAGCACGGCACGTCGAGCAACAGGCGATCGGCAGTTTCCGACAGGTTGTTGATGATTTTCTCGGAGCTGATGAGCATGGTCGTAAGGTTGGTAACGCCATTTCGGGCGGCCCGGCGTTCGAGTTCCTGCAATTTGTGGTGCTCGATGTCCATCGAAAGGATTGAACCGGTATTACGCAGCAATGCGGCCAGATGGAGGCTTTTCCCGCCCGCGCCCGCGCAGGCGTCGATCACTGACATGCCCGGATGTACATCGAGATATGGCGCTATCAGTTGCGAACCGGCATCCTGGACCTCGAAAAAGCCGTTTTTGAAGCTGTCAAGCCCCGACACGTTGATACGCTTTTTGAGTACCAATGCATCGGGCACACCTGCTACCGTTTCGGTAATGTCTGGCCCCAGCTGCTCACGTACCGCAGCCATATCCGTTTTCAGCGAATTGACGCGCAAAACTACCGGTGCAATCTGGTTAAGCGCCGCCAGCTCCGCAGGCCATTCCTCCCCGATCTCCGATTCCCCGATCTGGTCGATCCAGTCAGGTATCGATTGCGCAATCTTGCGGATTTTCAGCCCTTCCTGATAGCGCTCGATGACCGATTGCCTGTCTATCCCTTCAAATTCGGGCCATTCTGGCAGGGTTTCCAATGCCTCGCGGCCTTCCAGCTGTAACGGTTTGATCAGTTGCCATGCACCTGCCAGACGCCAGAAATCGTCGCCCTCGGAGGCCTTCTCCACATGAGCAGCGTATTTCACCAGCCGCCACCACCGTACGATTTCATACACGTTCTCGGCAATGAAAGCGCGGTCGCGGGCTCCCCATTTTTTATTGGATTTCAGCAATTGCTCTACGACGCGGTCGGCTTGCCGGTTTTTCACAAAAATATCCTGCAATGCCTCAACGGTAGCGGCAACAAGTCCTTTATAAAGTTTCAAAATTTCAGTTTCCAGGTAAAACAAGAAGACAAAATTGGCGATGGATCGGCTGGAATGCAAATGCGGGCCCCACCAACCGCCAACCAGGATCAATAGATGTTCTGCGGCAGACTAATCTCAAAGTTGGTCCCGATACCCGGCTCCGAAGTAATGCTGATCCTCCCGCCCAGGCTGTCGACAAGGCGCTTCACCAGCGCCAGCCCAAATCCGAAGCCCTGCTCGCCGCTGGTACCATCGGTAGACGATGCATTACCTGACAGAATCGACTGAATGTTCTCCTCGCTGATCCCTACGCCGGTATCACGCACCGAAATTTGCAGCACAGGCCTCGCCTGGTCGATCAGCAGGTGCAAATCCACCATCACCTCGCCGCCGGCAGGCGTGAATTTCATGGAATTGGAAATCAGGTTACCGGTAATTTGAAGCAGTTTGTTTTTTGAAAAATGTATATTCTCCGTCAATGGACTTGTTTGTACCTGAAATCGAATGTTTTTGTGCTTGCCCTGCGGTCCATATAGCTTTTCGAGCTTATCCTTGAAGATCATCAGCGTAAAGCCCTGTCCATTCGCAGCGCGCGGTGCGTTGACATCCGTTGACTTTTCGCGATGCGAGTCGAGTATTTCCTCGGCGAGATCGAGAATGGAGTTGCCGCTTTTATGGATCAGGTTAATAAATTCCAGCACCTCGTCCATCCGGTTTTGCTCCCCCTGGTCGCGGATGATCTGGGCAAGTCCGACAATCCCGCCCAGTGGCCCACGTATGTCGTGTGCCACCTTTTTCTGCGCCTGCCCAGCCTCCAAAAGTCTCGATTTCAGGTTTTCAAGCACCTTGTGCGTTTTCAGGCGTGCGACAATCTCATCCGCAATAATTTTCAGAAGCTCTATTTTCTCGGGTTCGAGTGTTTTACGTTCCTGATCGAGCACACACAACGCTCCGATTTGCAGCCCTTCACTCGTCCTGAGCGGTAAACCATAATAGTATTTTACTTTGGGCTCACCGGTGACGTAAAATTTGTCCTTAAAACGCGCGTCCTCAGTCAAGTCCCCTACCTCGAAATGGTCGGATTCCATAATGGTATATTGGCAGACAGAATCTTCGCGCAGCATTTGTTCGATATCTAAGCCATAATTCGAGATGGTCCACTGGGTAAGCGAATCGAGCAGGTTAACGAGCGATATTCTCGTGCCTGTAACCTTGGCCGCCAGCTTGGCCAAATCCTGAAATGTAACCTGGTGATCCGAATAGTCGATATCCAACTCTGAGAGCGCCAGCAAACGTTCCATTTCATTGACAGGCACAGGCGCATTGGGTGTACTCATAGGTAAATGCAGTTTATATCCAATTCTACAAACATTAATGTAAAAAGGGAACTAATTCTATAAAAAAACAATGCCGAAATCCGCCTACCCGAGCCGGAGGAGGTGAGTAAAATCACCGATGGATACAAATTTCTGCGCGGAATAACTTTTGCAGTATACCGTCCTAAGACACCGGCATATTGCCACCCGGGTATAGAACGCAGCGGCAAGCCCGCGCGGCCATCTTGGAATAATTCTGTTTCGTATTTTGAGGAAGTGTCGTATATTGTCACACCAACAATCGGAAATAATTGGACTTAATCCCGCATACAAGAGTAGATCAAAACGAGTTAACAATGTTAAGTGACAAATCTATCATTGTTAAATAAAAAACCATTGATAAAAATATTCACTTCGGCTAAAATTTCGCAGGTTTGATTTTTGCAACACTTAACACAGTAAAGTTTTAGAAATTTTAAACTTGCATATTTTCAAGGCTCTCAAAACAGAAAACACCAACCCGAGGGACACCATTAGAATGTATAAAATACTTTTTACTATATTTTTTTTCGTGAGTTTCAACCCTGCCGGATCACAAATTATCGTCGCAGATAAGATCGTTGGCGAGTGGATCAATGAAGAAAAAGATACCCGAATCGAAATTTATAAAACCGGGGAAGAATATTTCGGCCGCCTGCTCTGGTCGGAGGATCTCTTTGAAGCGGATGGAAAAACGTCCCGGAAAGACACGCGGAATTCCAACGAGAAACTGCGCACGCGGAACCTGCTCCATGTGAACCTGCTAAACAACTTCGTCTTTAGCGAAGACCTTTGGGACAACGGTAAAATGTACGACCCCAAGAGCGGTAAAACCTACAATTGCCTGATTAAACTACGGAAAGAAAAACTCGAAGTAAGGAGCTACGTGGGCATACCGCTGCTGGGCAGAAGTACCTACTGGGACCGAGTGCCCTGACCTCCCCTACCCTGCGGCCGAACGTTACTATACTCGCGGAAAGGACATTTTAGGCCTCCAAAATGAATACAAACCGGGCTGGCCGTGTTATGCTTCAAATCACGTATTTATCGTATGAAGCATTTCAAACTCGGCGTCCTCGACCAATCCGTCGTCAGACACGGATCGACAGTCAGCGAAGCCATACAGGAAACCATTGCCACTGCAAAGCTGGCCGAAGAACTTGGTTACAGCCGTTTCTGGGTTTCCGAGCACCATAATTCCACTTTTATTGCCGGTTCCGCCCCCGAAGTTCTGATGGTCAAACTGGCGGATGTGACGAGCCATATCCGGGTCGGATCGGGCGGGATTATGCTCCCCAACCACAGCGCATTGAAGGTAGCGGAGAACTTCCGCATGCTCGAAACGCTCTACCCGGGCCGCATCGACCTCGGTATGGGCCGCGCCCCCGGTACCGACCGCATTACCTCGTCGCTCCTGAACCCATCCAACGATTTCAGCGAAAGCAGCTACCTGCGCCAGCTGGAACATTTGCAGCATTTTTTCAGGGATACGGCTGGCACCGAGCGAGGGTTTATATATGCTACCCCGCAGTCAACAACTATTCCCGAACAATGGATATTGAGTTCGAGCGGCGGCAGCAGCAACATTGCGGCCCGTTTTGGAATGGGTCTGGCCGTGGCCAAGTTCATCAACGGCTTCGTAAAGCCCGATGTCGTAGAAGAATACAAACGCAATTTCCGCCCGTCGGACCAGCTCGAAAAACCGAAAGTGATCATTTCCGCATTCACCCTGTGCGCCGAAACCGAAGAAAAAGCGGCCTTAATGCGCAAGATGATGGACTACGTGCTGGTGGAGTTCGAACGCGGCAAGTTCGGGCCGTTCCCCGACCCTGAAACGGTACGAAAATACCAGTTCAATTTCGGAGAGCTCGACCGGATCAAATACAACAGCGGCCGGATCGTTTCGGGTACGCCGGAGTCGGTGAAGGAGCAGCTGACCAAACTGGCCGTCGACTTCGAAGCGGACGAGGTAATGGTATCGACCATGGCCGATACTTTTGAAAACCGTATCAAATCCTTTCAACTGATTTCGGAAGCATTTAATTTGAGAGAACCGGTTCTTTAAACTTAATTTGTGCCGGACATTCCTTCACCGACACTCATGAACCGTTTCGACCGCATTACAGCCATCCTGATCCAGCTTCAATCCCGCAAAATTGTCAAAGCCCAGGACCTGGCCGAGCGCTTCGAGATCAGTTTGCGGACGGTGTACCGTGACATTAATTCGCTCGCGGAAGCGGGCGTACCCATCATAGGCGAGGCAGGCGTCGGCTATTCCATTATGGATGGCTACCGCCTGCCTCCTGTTATGTTCACCAAGGAGGAGGCGCGCACATTCATCACCGCCGAGAAGCTGATGGAGAAATTCACCGATTTCTCTACGCAATCGCATTACCAGGCGGCGATGTACAAGATCAAAGCCGTGCTGCGCAGTACCGAAAAATCGATGGTGGAAAACCTTGAAAACCACATTGAAGTGCGCAGCCGGCCACGGGCATTTCACCAGCCCAACAGCAACACGCTCGATATTCTGCTCAACAGCATTTCGGAGCGCAAAATTGCGAAAATCCTCTATGTGGCGCTTAGTGCCTCCGAGCCCGTGGAGCGGGTCATCGAGCCGGTGGGTATTTACCATGAAAACAACTATTGGTATACCATCGCCTTCTGCCACCTTCGTAACGACTACCGCAATTTCCGCTCCGACCGCATCCTGCAATGCGACGTTACGGATCGTCCGTTCCAGCACAAACATGCCCCACTGAAAGACTTCATGCACGACAGCTGGGAGAACGACAACATGCGTCTCGTGCGGGTGCGCGTAAACAAGCGCGTGGCGCGCTACATTCGCGAGCAACGAAGTTACTACGGCTTCGCTTCGGAAACCGAGCATGACGATTACATTGAAATGACCTTCCTCAGCGCATCACTCGAAGGCTTTGCCAGGTGGTACATGATGATCGCCCCCGAGGCCTGCATTATGGAGCCCGAGGCACTCAAAACGATCGTGCGGCAGCTTTCTGAAAAAATTCTGGAAAATCTCAATCACTGACGATTCCTACTGACACAGGGCTGTCACAAGCATCAGTTTTCTTTGTATTGCACTTAAACAAAGAAGCTATGTCAGCCACAATTGAAATTCCGACCGCAGAAAAAAGTTTGGCCTACGCGATGAAAAATTTCGCAGATTACAACCATTGGGCCAACTGCACTTTGGTGAACTGGTTGCGCACAAAACCGGCCGAAATCCTCGAAACGGAGCTGAAATCGAGCTTTACGACGATCCGCGTGACGCTCATCCATATCCTTGAAACGCAGCGCTACTGGTTCTCGGTCCTCAATCCGGAGAGCAATTATAGCGGCCAGGATTTCGATGGAGACCTCGACTCGACATTCGATACGCTTATAGCGCAATCTCAGGAGCTTGCAGAATACGTTGAAAGCCTCTCGACCCAACAAATTCAGCAGGAGACGCTTGTGGAGAGCCCATGGTTCCAATGTAACTTCCCGAACTTCGAATACATCATGCACGTCGTGAACCATACTACCTACCACCGCGGACAGATCATCACGATGGGCCGTAACCTGGGCTTCACCGACGCGCCCATGACCGATTACAATTTTTACAACGTCATGGCTAAATAAATTGGCAGTACAGGAAACCCGCAGCCACCGGTTTTTGTAATGCTGTTTATGAAACACATCCACATACTGGGCATTTCGGGCAGCCTGCGCGCCGACTCCACCAATACCATCATCCTAAAAACCTTGGGAAGCCTTCTGCCTTCCGACACCACTTTTGAAATCTTCGAAGGCCTGGACGAAATCGCGCATTTCTCTCCGGGCCTTCCTGATACGGAGCCCGTGGCCCGCCTCAAAGCCGCTATTGCAAAAGCAGACGCCGTGGTGATATGCACACCGGAATATGCATTCGGGGTGCCGGGCACGCTCAAAAACGCCCTGGACTGGACCGTCGGCACAGGCGACCTGAACGACAAGCCGGTGTCGGCTATCAGCGCCTCTCCGCTCAATTCGGGTGGAAACAATGCCCTCGCTTCACTTTTGCTTACCCTGACTGCGTTAGGCACGAAAAAAACCGACGCCTGTGCGCTCTCCATTCCGAACGTCAAAGGGAAAATTACGGAAGGCCGTGTAACAGACGCACATACGCTCAACGAGCTCAGAATACAATGCACCAATCTGCTCAGCCTGATCGGAGGCTGATATCTCCTTATCAAAATCCAATTTATTATCCGGCAAGCAAAAGACTATGAATTTCATAGAGTAATATCATTTAGTTTGATACATTTGGGTTTTATCCACCTTAAACGTTCTAACCAAATGAAATTTGAGACCTTGCAGCTTCATGCCGGACAACAGCCCGACCCAGTTACCAATTCACGGGCCGTGCCTTTGTACCAAACCACTTCCTATGTGTTCAACAATGCCGAGCATGCTGCTAACCTGTTCGCACTGAAAGAGTTTGGCAACATATATTCCCGCATTATGAACCCGACCAACGACGTTTTCGAGAAACGCGTGGCGGCATTGGAAGGCGGCGTAGCTGCATTGGCAACCGGTTCGGGGCATTCGGCGCAGTTTCTGGCGATTAACAACATCACGACCGTCGGCGATAACTTCGTAACCACTTCCTTCCTCTATGGCGGTTCTTACAACCAGTTTAAAAACTCCTTTAAAAACATCGGCGTAGAAGCGCGTTTTGCGGATGGCGACGATGTGAGCAGCTTCGAGAAGCTCATCGACGACAGAACGAAGTTCATTTACCTCGAAACAATTGGTAACCCGAGCTATTCCGTACCCGATTTTGAGGCATTCTCGTCGCTTGCAAAGAAATACGACCTCCCGTTGATAGTCGATAACACGTTCGGGGCGGCAGGCGCCATTTTTCAGCCTATTAAGCATGGCGCGCACGTGGTCGTACAGTCGGCCACGAAATGGATCGGCGGCCATGGTACTTCTATTGGCGGGGTGATCGTCGATTCGGGTACGTACAACTGGGGTAATGGCAAATTCCCGCAGTTTACCGAGCCTTCGCCGAGCTACCACGGGCTTGTCCTGAACGACGTTTTCGGTATCGGCGGACCGTTCGGCAATATCCAGTTCATCATCCGCGCCCGCGTGGAAGGCCTGCGCGACTGGGGTCCGTCACTGTCGCCATTCAACTCGTTCCTGTTCCTGCAAGGGCTTGAAACACTGTCGCTAAGAGTAGAGCGCATTGCCGAAAACGCATTAAAACTCGCGCAATGGCTTGAAAAACACCCGAAAGTGGAAAGCGTAAACTACATCGGTCTGGAAGGTAATAAATACCACCAGTTGGCTAAAAAGTACCTCACGCGCGGTTTTGGAGGGGTATTGTCATTCTCGCTGAAAGGCGACAAGAAGACGGCGGAACATTTTGTCGACAACCTGCAATTGATCAGCAACCTGGCCAACGTGGGCGACGCGAAGACGCTCATCATCCACCCGGCATCCACCACGCATTCACAACTATCTGACGAAGAGCAACTTTCAGCTGGCGTACTGCCTACTCAACTGCGCATTTCCGTAGGTATCGAGCATATCGACGATATCATCGCGGATGTAGAGCAGGCGATTGGGGCGTAAAAGTAACGAAGTCATTGGGTCAGGTTTAGTCAGATGTTGTCAGGTATTGTCATAAAAACATGAATTTTAGACTCTATCCTAACAATATCTGACTAAACTTGACAACATCTGACAATACCTGACCTGATTACATCAAGCAAAGTTCCGCCTCCCTACCGGTCAATCCCTTCCAGCGCGAACATAAACGCGAATTGCAGCGCGATTTCCTTCAAGTAATCGAACCGTCCGGACGCGCCGCCGTGACCGGCTTCCATATTCGTTTTGAGCAGCAGCACATTGTGGTCCGTTTTGTGCTTTCGCAGGCGTGCTACCCATTTGGCAGGCTCGAAGTACTGCACCTGGCTATCGTGCAAGCCGGTGGTAATGAGCATATTCGGATAGGCCTTCTTCTCCACGTTGTCGTACGGCGAATAGGACTTCATATAGTCATATGACTCCTTGTTTTTAGGATTGCCCCATTCATCAAACTCATTGGTAGTCAGCGGAATGCTTTCGTCCAGCATGGTTGTTACCACATCTACGAACGGCACGTCGGCGATAATACCACGCCACAGGTCGGGACGCATATTACTAATCGCGCCCATGAGCAGGCCGCCCGCACTACCACCTTCGGCGAACAAATGCGCGGACGATGTGAATTTCTCCTTGATCAAAAAGTCGGCGCAATCGATGAAATCGTTGAATGTGTTCTTTTTCTTGAACATTTTACCATCCTCGTACCATTGCCGACCCATTTCCTGCCCACCGCGTATGTGTGCGAGCGCGTATATGAACCCGCGGTCGAGCAGGCTCAGGCGCGTGCTGCTGAACGCGGCGTCCATGCTGTTGCCATAAGAACCGTATGCATAGAGCAAAAGCGGCGTTTCGGCGCTCTTCGGCGTACCTTTTTTATACACTACCGAAATAGGCACCTTTACACCATCGCGCACGGTCGCATACAAACGTTCCGTCACATATTCCTCCGGATTATAGCCTCCCACCACTTCCTGGCGCTTTTTCAGCTCCTTGTCGCGGGTTTCCATGTCGTAATCGTACACGGAGCTCGGCGTCGTCAGCGAAGTGTAAATGTAGCGCAGCGTCGAGCTGTTGTATTCCGGGTTAGAGCCGGCATAAGCGGTGTAGGCAGGCTCACCGAAATCCACATAATGCTCCTTATGGGTATTGATGTTCCGGATACGAAGCTGCAAAAGGCCGTTTTTACGCTCTGTAATCACCAGGTGATCCTTAAAAACGTCGATGCCTTCGAGCAGCACATCCGCGCGGTTGGGGATTACTTCTTTCCAGTTTTCGACACCGGTTTTAGTTACCGGCGTTTCCATCAACCTGAAATTCAATGCATCCTTATTAGTCACGATCAGGAATTTATCCCCCTGATGATCAACATCATACAATACATCCTTCATTCGCGGTTGGAACACCTCGAACTTGCCTTCCGGCTTATCCGCATCGAGGATCAGGTATTCCGACGACATTGTGGCCGACGAAGCGATCACTATGTACTTCTCCGACTTGGTCTTCCCTACCCCTATATAATTGCTTTTGTCCTTCTCGTTATAGACAACGACATCCTTTTTGGAATCCGCTCCAAGTGTATGGCGTTTGATCTTCTCGCTCAGGAGCGTTTTCGGGTTTGTTGCTGTGTAAAAAAGCGTTTTGTTATCATTTCCCCATTCCGAGCCGCCGCTTGCCGGATAAATCTTGTCGGCAAAATGCTCCCCTGTTTCCAGGTTTTTGATGTGAATGGTGTACTGCCGTCTCGAAACGGTGTCGACCCCGTATGCCAGCAGCTTGTTGTCGGGGCTTACATTAAAACCGACTGCCGAATAGTAGGGATGCCCTTCCGCCATTTTATCGACGTCGAGCAGGATCTCTTCGGCGGCTTCGAGAGAGCCTTTCTTGCGGCAATATTTGAAATACTGCTCTCCCTCCTCGCTGCGGGTGTAATACCAATACCCATTGCTGAAAACCGGTACCGACTCGTCCTTTTCTTTGATCCGTCCCTTCATCTCCGAAAACAACGCTTCCTGAAACTTCGCCGTACCCGCCATCATCGTGTCGGTGTAGGCATTCTCGGCTTTGAGGTATTCTACGACCTTGTCGCTATCGGGGCCTTCCCGAAAGAAGTCGCCCATCCAGTAGTATTCGTCATTTCGTTTGTCGCCATGCATGCCGGTTTCATGGTCTTTCATTGCTGCAACGGGAGGTGTGGCTCCCGGCCATTGATATGCTTGTTTCACGGGTTTATTTTGGTTACACGAAAAAATGATAACAGCTAAAAGTAAGGTTTTTTTTCTCATATGCGGGATCGGGTTATGAATGACTGGTTATCAAGTAATTACAAAACCAACTTATCGCCAAGTTAGTATCATTAGTATAATACTTTTAATATGATTATATTTTTAATAAGTACTTATCTTTCTATTCTTTCTATACTAAATAAATCTTAATAGTATTATACTTGTTAAACTTTAAGTAATTATTTTAAATATGAAACTAATATTACTTTTAATAAGCGTATAATCAATTAAAGTACTTATCTTTTAATACTTTTTATATGTAAAATAAATACCATATATATCTAACTTTCAATACATCTATCTGACTTTCATCCGAATAAATAGTATCATTCATTTAAATTGTATAAAACATTTAATTCATACCAACAGTAATCTCCTTTCTATACTTCTCCGGCAAATCCACAAAAAACCGCCGGCAAACCCCTTCTGTCGCCGTAGTTGCATTATATTTGAGTTTCGATCATAAACTTACCTCATGGAAAAACCCGTTCACAAGCTATTCCTTCTGGACGCTATGGCCTTGATTTACAGGGCGCATTTCGCATTCATCAAGGCGCCGCGCATCACTTCAAAAGGACTGAATACCAGCGCCGTTTTCGGCTTCACCAACACACTGCTCGAAGTACTGCAAAAAGAGAAACCAACCCACATCGGTGTTGCATTCGACACCGCCGCGCCTACTTTCCGCCATGTGCAGTTTGAGGCATACAAGGCGCAGCGCGAGGCCCAGCCGGAGGACATTACCGTGGCTATTCCTCTTGTGAAGCGCCTCCTGAAAGGTATGTGCATCCCGATTCTCGAACTGGACGGGTACGAGGCCGACGACATCATCGGTACCATTGCCAAAGAAGCATCGCGGGAGGGTTTCGAGGTTTTCATGATGACACCCGACAAGGATTACGGGCAATTGGTCGAACAATATGTACACATTTACAAGCCCGCGTTCCTCGGCAAAGGCGCCGAAGTGCTGGGCGTTCAGGAAATACTCGACCGCTGGCAAATCCAGCGCATCGACCAGGTAATCGACATTCTCGGTTTGATGGGTGACGCGGTCGACAATATCCCCGGGATTCCGGGTGTGGGCGAAAAAACAGCCCAGAAACTCATTCAGGAATACGACACGATCGAAAATCTGATCACACACGCCGATGAAATTAAGGGAAAACTTGGAGAAAAAGTACGGGAGAATTTCGATAAGGCTATTCTGAGCAAGCAACTTGCGACGATCGATTGCAAGGTGCCCGTGCCGTTCGACGCCGAAGACCTGACCATCTGTGCACCCAATGCGGAACTGATTGCCGAGCTTTTCGACGAGCTGGAATTCAAAACGCTTAAAACCCGCATACTGGGCGGTTCGGGCGGTGCTCCTGCTCCAACCACACGACCAGGTGGAACGCCTGCTCCACAGCCACGCAAGGCCCCTGCCAAGGGCCAGCTCGACATTTTCGGCAATCCCACCGAAGAAATCGGCCAGCAGCCGGCGGTGGTCAGCGGAGATCTGGCCGATGGTGAACTCACCGAAGACACCGGGGAAATCCATATTCCAACCTCCAAAAGGACTATCGACAATACATTCCACCGGTACCACACGGTAGACACCCCGGAGCTCATGACGAGCCTGGCGCACTACCTGGGCATACAGGAGGCTTTCTGCTTCGATACCGAAACCACATCGCTCGACACCACCGATGCGGAGCTGGTAGGACTGTCGTTCTCTTACCTCGCCGGTGAGGCTTTTTACATTCCCGTGCCTGCGGATCAGGTCAAAGCACAGGAAATCGTTGAGCATTTCCGCGGTGTTTTCGAGAATGAAAACATTGAAAAAATCGGCCAGAACATCAAATACGACTTGCTGGTGCTGAAAAACTACGGTATCGACGTCCGCGGCAAGCTGAGCGACACCATGCTGGCTCATTACCTGCTCCAACCGGATAAGCGTCACGGAATGGACATCCTGGCCGCTTCCTACCTGAACTACGAACCGGTATCGATCACCGAACTGATCGGTAAAAAAGGCGGAAAACAGGGCAATATGCGCGATGTGGCGATCCCCGAAATCACCCAATATGCCGGAGAAGATGCCGACATTACCTTCCAGCTCAACGCGATTTTCAGTAAAGAACTGCCGAAAGTTAATGCGGCGAAACTCTTCCATGAAGTGGAAATGCCGCTGACGAAAGTGCTGGCGTCCATGGAAAACACCGGCGTAAGGCTCGATATCAATGCATTGAAGGAGATGTCGGCGGTGCTGGAATCCGATCTCCGCCTAACCGAATCGGAGATTTACGAGGCCGCAGGACAGTCGTTCAATATCAGCTCACCGAAGCAGCTTGGCGAGGTCCTCTTCGAGAAAATGAAGCTGATCGATAAGCCGAAAAAGACTAAAACGGGACAATATGCAACGGGCGAAGAAATCCTTTCCGATCTCGAAGCGAACCACCTCATTGCCCGTAAAATACTGGATTACCGCGAGTTGCAGAAACTCAAATCGACCTATGTGGATGCATTACCGACCATGGTAAGCAGCCGCACGGGCCGCATTCATACCTCTTACAACCAGGCTGTTGCGGCCACAGGGCGTTTGAGCTCCACCAATCCGAACCTGCAAAACATCCCGATCCGTACGCCGCGCGGGCGTGAAATCCGCAAGGCGTTTGTGCCGGATAATGATGATTTCCAGATTCTTTCCGCGGATTACTCGCAGATCGAGCTCCGCATTATGGCAGCATTCAGTGGCGACGCGAGTATGACCGAGGCATTCAACCAGGGCCGCGATATCCACGCGACCACGGCGAGCAAAGTGTTTGCAGTACCATTGGAAGAAGTGACCTCGGATATGCGCCGGAAGTCCAAAATGGTCAATTTCGGTATCATTTACGGCATTTCGGCATTCGGCCTCGCGCAGCGCCTGGGCATTCCACGCGGGGAAGCGAGCGAGATCATTCGTGCCTATTTCGAGGAATTCCCGGCGGTGAAGGGTTATATGGACAAAGTTGTGAACGATGCCCGCGAGCGTGAATATGTGGAAACAATCCTCGGCCGCCGCCGGTACCTGCCGGATATCAATTCCCGCAACCAGACCAACCGCGGTTATGCCGAACGAAACGCGATCAACGCCCCGATCCAGGGCTCTGCGGCCGATATGATCAAGGTCGCGATGATCAACATCCATGATTTTATGGCACAGGAAAAGCTCAAATCACGCATGATTCTGCAAGTGCATGACGAATTGGTTTTCGACGCGCATTACAGCGAAATCGATCTGTTGAAAGAAAAAGTAGATGAGCTAATGCGAAATGCGATCCCTATGGCGGTGAGAATGGAAACGGGTATTGGGGTCGGCGCTAATTGGTTGGAAGCGCATTGATTTTTATGGAAGGGGTTAGTCAGGTGTTGTCAAGTTTAGTCAAGAGTAGTCAAGTGTAGTCAGGTATTGTTTGAGAATGTATGACAACAACTGACTACTCTTGACTACAACTGGCAACACCTGACTACTCTTGACCACAACTGACAACACCTGACCACTCTTGACTAAACCCGACGCTAGTTATTTAGCCACCCAAGTCCGGGTATTCAAATCGTCGGTCCCCTGCCGTTTCACGGCTTCTTCGCGGTTGGTTCCGTTCAGCGATTGCTCCGATAGCGGGTAAATGAAGCGTACCGGTACGCGGTTCTGGTTCAGGTTATCAGGGCCGGGTTTGATCTCCGGCATGCCTGTGCGGCGCCAGTCGAACCATGCTTCCAGGCCATTGAAATAGTAGGCAACCCATTTTTGCAGTGCAATTTTACCCAGTTTCTCCGCGCTCGTACCCGTGTAAGCCACAGCAGCTTGCGTAAAATAAGACGGGTCAGGCGTGACGTTAATGCCATACGACGATGGTACCACACTTTTCCAGTACTCGAAATTGCTCTGGATGCCTTTGGTATAGTAACCTTCCGCAGTGCCGGTGGTAATCCAGCCTTTTTCGCGGGCCTCTGCAAGGATGAACTGCAACTCCGAGTAGTTCATGATGATTCCGCGCGGCGCAGAAGGATCTGGTGCCGCTTGCCCCGGATCATTGCACACGAGGCACGCGAACGTGTAACCCACGCGCGAGACGCCCTGCGGGCCGCCATTGTAGTTCAACGCGGGCACGTCGCCTAATCCGTTAGGCACCCCTTCAATCACCGGTTTTCCGGCCGTTACGGACGATTGTGAAGGCCGACCGAACACCGTCAGACGCGGGTCCTTCAACGCCGTCAGGCGGTCGCTGAGCGTCTTGCTCACGCGGAACTCGTCGAATGAACCCACACGTGCTCCGTAGAGCGTCCATTGGTTCGGCGCCGCAGCAAGGTATTTCAACTCCGCATTGTCCTGTATTCCTTCAAAAATCGGGTTTTTCGCAGGATCGGCGAGGATGGCCTGCATATCGGCCTTCACGTCCTTCTGCTTTGAAATACGCATCAGGTAACGCAGGCGCAGCGAGTTCGCGAGTTTTCGCCATTTGATCAGCGAAGCAGTACCGCCTCCGAAAAGAATGTCGCCTGACACCGCCGTCGAGCTGTTGGCGAGGATATCGTTGGCGGCTTTAAGATCGGCCAGCACGCCTGCGTAAACGCTCTCCTGCGTGTCGTATTTGGGCAAATACACCCCGTCGGTTTTGCCTTTCGTCGCCTCTGTGTAAGGAATATCGCCGTAAGCATCGGTAGCCAGCGCGAACATCCAGGATTTCAGGATCAGCGCGATGCCCTTGTAAGCATTGGCGTCGTCGGTACCGACCTGGTCCAGGATGTTTTTTACATTGCGCATATTGCCGTAAACATTGTCCCAGATGCTGTTTTGCTGGCCCCACAGGTAACGGTCTTCGTTCACGAACTGGATTTTGGCGTGGTGCTGTACCACGATGTTCCCAATGCCCCAGGCGTCGTTCACCTGGCTGTTCACCATGTTGCGGATCACACCGGCCAGAAGCAGGTCGGGCGTGACGTCGTTCGGCACGTTGTTATTGGTATTTACTTCCTCAAAGTCGTTGGTACATGCCCCCGCCGACAAGGTCAGCGCTGCCATGATATATATCGGGATAAGCTTTTTCATTGTTTTCCAATTGAAATTTTACAGTTTGAAACTTACATTGAAACCATAGCTGCGGCTTGAAGGGATCGACATGTATTCGATACCCGGCAATGCCGTTCCGCCGTTGTAAGCCATTGTTTCAGGATCCACGTGGGGCACATCCGACCATAATGCGAGGTTACGCGCCACGAATGAAACCGTGATGTTTTTGAGCGGCGAACGGCCCAGCAAACGGTTCGGGATCGAATAGCCCAGCTGCACCTCGCGCAGTTTCACGAACGATGCGTCGTACATCACGCCTTCGGCGATATTCCGGCCGCCGGTGAAGGCAGTATGCCATGCGCGGGCAGTCAGTTTCACATCATTCTTGCTGAAAGTTCCATCCGCATTCTGTACCACGCCGTCGCCGATTACGCCGTTACCCGGTTTGCTCAGGTCGTAGCCATCCGCACGGCCTTCGAGGGTTTCTTTGATGATACCCCCTTCACGACCAACCACTTGTGTTTCAGAGAAAATCTTTCCTCCGTGACGAATATCAAACAGGAAGCTGAATTTCACATTCTTGTAACTGAACTGATTGGAAATACCTGCAAGCCAGTCGGGATTGTAGTTACCCATTTTCTGAACATTGGTAGTAGGTACCGGGCGGCCGTCTTTGTAAACGATCTGACCTACGTTCTGGCCGGTCGCATCATAATAAGGCAAGGAAGCGCTGGTGTTTTGAACGCGCGCAAATGCGATCCCGTACATATCCCCCATGCGCTCGCCCACGCGTGCCTCGATGCTCACGCCCTTGCTCGCCATCACGAAGTTGGTGATGCCGTCGGACAGTTCGAGCACTTTGCTGCGGTTGGCCGAGAAGTTGACCCCGATATTCCATTTGAAATCGTTGATTTCCACCGGAGTAACGTTCAGCATGGTTTCAAAACCCCAGTTTTTGATCTCACCCGCATTGAAGAAACGGCCATTATAGCCCGTTGTCGACGAAAGCGGGATTTGCAGGATCTGGTTTTTGGTTTTGCTTTGATAATAGGTAAAATCCAGGCCGACGCGGTTCTTGAAGAAACGAAGGTCCGCACCGACTTCATAAGCCGTACTGATTTCCGGTTTCAGGTTGAGGTTAGCCAAACGATCGGTTTCACCGTAAATCTGCGAGCTTCCGAAAGGCGTGCTCGGGTTAAATGCCTGCGTAAATGTGAACGGATCGGTATCATTACCTACCTGTGCAAAGCTGGCGCGGGCTTTCGCAAACGAAATTACCTCAGGAAGCTTCACCATATCGCTCACCACGGCGCTCAGCGCCACCGATGGGTAGAAGTATGAGTTATTTTCGGTACCGAACGCCTTCAACGCCGTAGGGAGCGTTAATGCGCTACTCCAGTCGTTGCGGGCGGTGATGTCCAGGAACAGGTAATTGCGGAACGACACGGACGCCGAACCGTACAAGCTGTTGATGCGCTTGCCTACCTTGCTCTGCGAGGCTACCAGCGCAATGCGCGAGTTGGTCAGGTTATAAATGCCCGGCAGGTTCAACTGGCCTGCATTTTCCTCGTCATAAATCGAGCTCTGGCGGTTTTGGTTACCACCGAACGTGGCCGACACGTTGAAATCCTTGCTGATATCCTTGTTGAACGACAAGAGGAAATCGCTGTTACGTTCCTCCGTATTCACTTTCACCTCGCGGTACTGGCCAAACGGGAAACGCTGCGTACTGAATGCGCGGCGGTATTCGCGGCGCTCGTTACCCCAGTCGGTTGCCGTGCGCACTTGCAGGCTCAGCCAGTCCGTGAAGTCGTATTTCAGGATCACGTTACCGATAATGCGGTTCACGTCCTGGCCGTTGGTGTTTTCGTAAACCGTCAGGTACGGGTTATCATGGTAGTTGTAGTTCCACCCAAACTGACGGCGGCCTTCCAGACCGTTCATCCATAAACGTTCCATATCCGAAACCTTCACCGAGCGCGGCAGCCAGCAGTTGAACAAATACATAATGCTCTCCGTACCATAACTGATCGACGGGCGGTTGCCGCTCGCACTTTTGATATAGCTTACAAATGTCTTGGCCGAAAACTTCTTCGTCAGGTTGTAACCCGCACTCAATGAGACCGTATGGCGTTTCAGATCCGTATTAGGCACGATACCCGTCTGATCCAGATTGGTATACGACAAGCGGAAGCTCCCCTGGTCGTTGTTCCCGATCAACGCGATGTTGTTGGTTAGCGTGCGGCCTGTACGGAGGAAGTTTTTCAAACCATCCACATCTGGTAACCAGGGCGTTGGCGTAATGACGCTTCCGGCAGGGGCATTCAGGTCACCGCCGAGGTAAGGAATTGCCTGCCCGTTCAGCGTACGCGGCGAATTGTACTGCGGGTAACTCTGGCCTTTGAACTCAGGTCCCCAGCCTTCGTCGGTACCATCCGTGAGACCACCGCCGGCTCCGTTCACGAATGCAAAATCGCCGCCGTTACCGTTGCCCTGGCCGTATTTGTTTTGATATTCAGGCAGTTTCAATGCACGCTCGAAAGTGGTATTGCTATTCACTTCCACACCGATGCCTTTGTTGCCCTTGCCTGATTTGGTGGTAATGAGGATCACCCCATTCGCAGCTCTTGAACCGTAAAGCGCCGCGGCCGCAGGTCCTTTCAGTACGCTCATCGTTTCCACGTCGTCGGGGTTGATGAAGCTCGCGCCATTTCCGAAATCGACTTCGAGGTTACCCTGCCCCGAACCGCCGGTGATGGAGTTGCTGATAGGCACCCCGTCGATCACGTACAGCGGCTGGTTTTTGTTCAAATCCACCGACCGCTCACCCCGGATCGTCACACGAGCGGAGCCGCCGATACCCGACGGGCTACCTACGACTGTCACACCGGCCACTTTACCGGCCAACTGGTTCACAATGTTGGTCTCACGCGCCGTCACAATGCTTTCGCCTTTCAGCTCCTGCACCGCGTAGCCGAGTTTACGAACGTCCTTTTTGATACCCAAAGCCGTTACAACCACCTCCTGTAACTGCTTCTGATCTGTAAAAAGTACAACATCGGCGACGGAGCGGCCATTGACGGTAACATCATGCGATACATAGCCGAGGAACGAGAATGTCAATACCGAATTCGCTCCCTTGACGCTGATCTGGTACTTTCCGTTCGAATCCGTTACCGTGCCGTTGTTGGTCCCTTTTTCGATCACACTCACACCGGCCAGGGGCAGCTTGTCATCGTCGGAGGTCACCTGCCCGGTAACGACCGACTGAGCGACACCCGCGTGGCAATAGAGCAGCCCCGTGAGCATCAGCCCGGTGTACGCGCTTCTTCTGAAAATACTCAGCCGGAAGCATAAGTAGAATTTTTTGATCATGAGCACTTAGGTTGTTTTAGGTGAGAAAAGAATGCAAGAGGCAAGAATCCGCCTTAGAAAACGCAAAAATCCGGTTAAATACAGTCTGTTATGTTAAGTATTTATTAACATAACATCAACAAATCCAGCGGCTTGGGTTACATCCCTGATAGCCGGTACTGAGTACTGATCAATGCTTGGAAATCTCACTAATTATCACTCCTGTCGAACCTGCCACACAAACGCCGCGATCGCGCGCCCACATCGTGCCCCTTTAAATTTACAAAATCGGATTTATAAAAATAGCAACCATGCTTTACCTTACCGAACTGTTCCTAAGCATTTTACGGAACCGAGGCTTTTGAAACAATCCTAAGTGCGGTAATTCTGAAATAATACAGGTAAATCTCCGGAGAGGACTATTTCTGTCCGCATTTCTCTGCCCCACACACCCTCGCGCTCATGAAACCGATTGCAACCCTGGCGGCTATACGTGGGACAATGCATATTCATCCTTGTTAAACTTTTGAACAACGCTATCAGGAGCCTTTCCTTTGTCCAAAAAACCTTCAAAAAATTCATACTATTTCCGGATATAATCGAAAAAAAAATACCGAACTTCGCTTTTTAATTGTAAACAATACACTTAATCGATTCCAATGCATCAATTGTTTCAGAAAGTCTCCCTGCTGTTCCTGGCTTGTCCGGGGATGGTAATGGGCCAGACAGCGAAGGGAAACTATTCACTACTTCCCCTCAAAGACCTCAGCGCATTTGAGAGCGCCGCCCCCAACTGGTCGATACAAGGAGGCATTTCCATTCACCCTTCCGGTACTGCAAAGCCTAAAACGCTGGCCGGCGACGGCGTGCTGGTCGGAAATGCCGGCACCGTGCTGACCACCAAACTGAAAGCAAGCGACCTGCGGCTCTACATTGAATTCAACGTTTCGCCGGGAGCCGAGGGAAATATCGTCCTGCCAGGCGGACAGAAGGTGAAGATTTCCGACAGCAGCAAACAAAAAACAGCGGACGCATCGACATCCGGCTACATCGGCCAGTTTCCAACCCAGAACGCAGCCAAGTCGGCAGGGCTCTGGCAGACGCTCGAAGTCTCCTATGATGCGTCTGTACAACATATTCCTAACTCCGCCCGCCTGAATACCCTTTCGCTCAACGGCGTTACCGTGCTCGAAACGGTTTATCTTCCTAATTCCAAAGCAGCCGCCGACGGCCAGCCCATCGCATTCGAAGTTACCAAAGGCAGTATCGCGTTCCGCAACGTGGGTTACCAACTCCTTGCTAATCGTAAGCCACTGACCATCAATAATCTGAACTACAAAGTATACGCCGACAAATGGGATGCCAAAGAATATAGCAAGCTCGATCATGAAGGCCAGTCGCCCGTGCTAACGCAGGAAGTGACCAACGGCATGCGCGAATTTCACCTCGTATACGAAGGCGACATCGACGTAACTGAGGGTGGTGATTACATTTTTACAACTATTTACTCAGGCCCTGTTCTTTCAGTGGATATCGACGGCAAAAGCGTGGTAACGTCCGGCGAAGCGACATCACAGGAAACCCACACAGGCGCCATCACCCTCACACAAGGCAAACACAAGTTCAAGATCCACTATTCACGCTTCCCGTGGCGCCAGCCTGCATTAGGGTTGCGCGTGGAGAAATCGGGCGTGCGTCCTTACGACCTGCATACGCTCTCGTCCCTCCCCGAGCCTGAGCCAAAACCATACATCAGCGTAACGCCCGAAATGCGTCCCGAAATGGTGCGCTCGTTCATTCAGCTAGAAGGTGAAAAATCGAAACGCACGCATTGTATCTCGGTAGGAAGCCCCGACGGCTGGAATTACACCGTTGATTTGAACCGTGGCGCGCTCGTACAAGCATGGCGCGGACAGTTTGCCGACGTAACCGAAATGTGGTACGAACGCGGCGAGCCGCAACTCCTCTTCCCAGCC
Source organism: Dyadobacter jiangsuensis (assembly GCF_003014695.1). GTDB lineage: Bacteria > Bacteroidota > Bacteroidia > Cytophagales > Spirosomataceae > Dyadobacter > Dyadobacter jiangsuensis. The sequence goes on from NZ_PYAS01000014.1 coordinate 58,387, forward strand.
GGTTTGAAAGTTCACGTTTCGGGTCGAAGCAGCGTGGCTTTACTCGATAATGCCAATGCGGCATGGCCGGATTCTTCCAATATCAATTTCCTGGGTTATAAAATCGATCAGAAAGGTTATCCTGTGTTTCGCTACGCGATCGGCTCGGCGACTGTAAGCGACGAACTGGTTTCGGGCGGCAACAGCCTCTCACGCACGTTCCGCGTAGACGGGGCGCCCGCGGGACAGTTATACTCGCTGCTCGCGAGCGGAAAGCAGATTACCGAAATAGAAAAAGGACTTTACCAGATCGACGACCGCTTCTTTGTGCAGGTCGATAAAAAAGCCAAAGCGGTAGTGCGCCCGGCTGGCGAAGTGAAGGAGCTGATCCTTCCCGTTTCCAACGCCACGAGCTATTCAATGTTTTGGTAAAAACCTCATTATCTGATTTGTATCGATGAAAAATATTTTTTTAACTACCCTGATTACCGTCGGCTGCACCAGTGCATTTGCGCAGTCGAAGCCCAGTAAAATCGACGATTACTACCGCATTATCACCATTCCCATTCCTGAAAACATCAAAATGGAAATCGGCGGTATGCAGGTGCTGCCCGACGGCCGCCTTGCCACATCCACCCGCCGCGGCGAGGTTTGGATGATCGGCAATCCATATCTGAAAGGCGACGGCAAGCCCTCGTTCCACCGTTTCGCATCGGGTCTGCACGAGCCGCTGGGATTATATTACCGCGGCAAAGACTTCCTCGTATCGCAACGCGGCGAGGTTACCCGCCTCGAAGACACCGACAACGATGGCGTAGCGGATGTTTACGATTCGTTCTCGCGCTGGCCACTGTCCGGCAACTACCACCAATACTCCTACGGCCCCGTGCCGATGCCGAACGGTGAAATGCTCGTTACGCTCAACCTCGACTGGGTAGGGCGCGGCGCAAGCCAGTCGAAATGGCGTGGATGGATGTTGAAACTGGGCCAGGACGGCAAGCTGACGCCCTGGGCAACGGGTTTGCGCTCCCCTTCCGGCTTCGGCTCGTATAAAGGCGATATTTTCTATACCGAAAACCAGGGCGACTGGGTAGGCTCCGGCCGCATGACGCACCTTGAAAAAGGCGATTTCGCGGGTAACCCGGCAGGTCTGCGTTGGAGCAAAGAGGAAGGATCGCCTGTGAAACTGACTCCCGAAGACGTTCCGAGCACCGGCGAACCGCTTTATGACGTTGCCAAGAAGGTACCCGGCCTGAAACCACCGGCTGTCTGGTTCCCGCATACATTGGTGGGTATTTCCACCTCGGATTTCAAAGAAGACGTCACCAACGGCGCATTCGGGCCGTTTGCGGGGCAAATGTTCGTGGGCGACCAGGGGCATAGCATCATTACCCGTGTGGACCTCGAAAAAGTGAATGGCGTGTGGCAGGGAGCCGTTTTCCCTTTCCGTGAAGGATTCATGTCGGGGATCCTGCGCCTGGAATGGGGCCTGGACGGTTCGATGTTCGTAGGCCAGACGAGCCGCGGGTGGTCGGCCACAGGTAAGGAAGAATTTGGTATTCAAAGACTTGTGTGGACCGGCAAAATGCCTTTCGAAATGAAAACGGTACGCTCTACACCGGACGGTTTTGAAATCACCTTCACCAGCCCGGTTGACAAAAAAGCGGCAGCGGACCAGGATTCGTACAAAATGAACAGCTTCACCTACCGCTACCACCGCACCTACGGCAGCCCGATTATCAATACGGAGGAAGTGCCCATCAAAGGCATTATCGTGTCGGAAGACGGCCTCCGGGTACGTCTGGTGGTTGATCCTGCCTCTTTGCGCAAAGGTTACATTCACGAAATCAAAACCGAAGGTGTAAAATCACCGGACGGCAACAACCTGCTCCATACCACGGCCTATTACACGCTGAACGAGATCGCTGGCGGCCAAGCTGCCAATCCTTCACAGTTCACCACCACCGTGAAGGCAGCGAGTGCAGCTGCAATGGATCACAGCGCCCACACCATGCCTGCGACTGAAACAGCCGCCAGCACATCGGCATCGGCCAAGCGTGTGACTGAAATGCCCGCCAGCTGGACCAACGGGCCGGATCAGGTCGTAACTATCGGTACAGTACCGGGTTTGAAATTCGATATTTCGGAAATTCAGGTGAAGGCGGGAAGCAAAATCAAAGTCGTGTTCAACAACAACGACGATATGCTGCATAACCTCGTCATTACCAAGCCGGGAGCTGCGAATGCAGTGGGTGAAGCGGGTCTGAACCTTGGTCTGAAAGGGTCAGAACTGAACTATGTTCCCAAAACCAGTGATGTCCTTTTCCATACCAATATCGTGGAGCCCGAAAAATCGGAAGCGATTTATTTCACAGCTCCGAAACAGGCCGGCACCTACCAATATGTCTGCACTTTCCCAGGCCATTATTCGCTGATGCAGGGGAAACTGAAAGTTGTTAAATAGCCAACCCGGTTGGCCTTCCGGCGGGGCGGCGTTTCGTCGCCCCGCCTTTGATTCCCCCTGACATTTTCGAAACTGAATAATTACCATCATTTCACAAGGAGAATGCTACTATTGGCCGCTTTGATTGGTATAATTCACTGATTTAATACAACATTGCCGTTACATTAAAGATTTGAATCAGGAAGAACACATATCGGATGCCAGCGAGCTGAATATCAGGCTCTGGCAGCGGTTCAAAGCCGGCGACGCGGAGGCGCTCGGGCAGCTCGCCCAAACGCATTACCGGGCGCTGTACAACTATGCGACCAAGTTTTCGTCCGACCCCGATTTCATCCGCGATTCCATCCAGGAGCTTTACCTCGAACTCTGGGAACGCCGAACCTTTCTCTCCGAAACCGCATTCGTCAAGTCTTACCTGCTCAAAGCACTCCGTCATAAACTCATTAAGGAAAGCATACGCCTCAAACGCTTCCACGAACCGCAGGTAGCCATTTTCGATACCGACCCATCGGACCCGTCCATCGAAACGAATATCATCGAAGCCGAGCACATCCGCTTCCAGAACGGCCACCTCAAACGCATCATTTCGCTGCTCTCTAAACGCCAGCAGGAGATTATCTACCTCCGCTTCTACCAAAACCTCGACAACGAAGACATCGCTAGCGTGATGGGTCTCGGCCGCCAGAGCGTTTCCAACCTGCTTTATCGCACGTTGAAAGAGATCAAAGAAATCTGGGCGCCTGCCGAGTTTTTTTGGCTGTTGGTGGTATTGTTGGCGTAGGCGGGAATAAGGGAGGAGAGGGAGGATGGAGGAGGCTCGGCTCCGTCGGAGCCCCCGGTGCTGTTCCGCCAAACAAAACATCCCGATCAGAATCGCTGCGAACAAACAATGCCGCTAGGCATACAACATGGGTAGTCCGGGCACCCTTACGCGTCCGTCAATGCCCTTGGGCATGTAACGACAACGCATTTGCTCCCGCTCTGACGTTACATCCCTGACGGGATTTGCGATGCGCTCAATATCCAAAAGCTACCAATATTACATCGCTACGCGATTCTCGCTCAATTGTTTTCTTCCATTCATGCATATCGCGCAATGGCGCGAAGGTCTCCTTCGTGCCGACTATTCGCAGGCCTCCGGCCGGGCGATACCGCACAGACCATACCTGATCACGATATTACTTTCATGACCGGCCGGAGGCCTGCGAATAGTACACACAAATCAAGAGATTTGCGCGAGCGGTTCGGCATCGTAGCACAATACTTTTTATATTTAATATACATATTATACATTTTAAATTATTTAAATATATAATACTCTTTGTAATTATATAACATTTAAAACATCCAAACCTTTCTCCCCTTCCTCCCTCCTCCTTTCCCCCCTTCTATCACTTTTCAAAATTTTTTTTGACTTTTTTGGTTATCCCGGCCCTCAAAGCAGACATACCATTTTAAAGAGCCCGCAAATGCTCTGAATCGTATGTTTTTGTTTTGCCGATGAGCTTACACCGAATATTTACCGTGGAGGAACTGGCGACGGACGAATCGTTCCGGCGCTGGGTAATGACGCCCACACCGGAACTCGACCATTACTGGCAGCAATGGCTGCAACAAAACCCCGATCGTGCGGGCATTGCCGCGCGTGCACGGGAGCTGGTGCTCGCGGTGCACGACATCTACAAAGACGATCTTTCCGAAGAAACGCTCCGCCATGAAATCGCGGAGATTACGCGATTGGCAGAAGAGCGTAAAGCCGAGGGCCGTGTGCCGTTCTACCAGCGGGCGGTTTGGAAAGCAGCGGCGGTACTGCTGCTCACCGGAGGGCTGAGCTGGCTTTATTACACGACGCACAATGCTGTACCTACGTCAAAAACGGGTCAGGAAATTGCTTTGGAGAGTGAAATGCTCGTCAAAACCAACCACACGGAAGTGGAGATGACCGTGCTTCTGAGCGACAACAGCGTGGCTACCCTGGCCAAAGGCAGCAGCATTCGCTACCCCAGGAGCTTCTCAGCGCATGAGCGGCGCGTGTATCTCACCGGTGAGGCATTTTTTGACGTGGCCAAAAATCCCGCGCAGCCGTTCCTGGTTTACACGAACGAAACTGTGACCAAAGTACTCGGCACGAGTTTCCGTATTAAGGCATTTGAGGCCGATAACACCGAAATGGTGGCTGTTAAGACCGGGCGGGTGTCGGTTTATGCCAAGAAGGAATATGAAACCTCGCAAGGGACCAAACCGGCGGGTGTGATCCTGAACCCCAACCAGCAGGTAGTATTCAACCGCAAGGAAAATAAGCTGGAAAAAGCCGTTACGGCCAATCCGGTGCTGCTGGCCGAATCGGCTGTGGTGAAAGACCTCGTGTTCGACGACAGGCCCGTTACCGAGGCATTCGACGCGCTGGCAAAAGCATACGGGATCAGCATTATGTACCAGGCCGAAACACTTTCCAACTGCATGATCAGCGCGCAGTTCAATGAGGAAAATCTGAAACAACGATTGAATGCAATATGCCAGGCGATTGGTGCCGGCTATGATATGGAGGATGGTCAGGTTGTGATCCGTTCAAAAGGTTGTAATTGACTCAAAAAGTCACGAAGTCATTGATGGTCAGGAATTGTCATTGATTGTCAGGATCTCTTAAAGGTTTTGCCGGCTGTAACGTAGCCATTCTAATGTCTCTAAACCCTTTTCAGGACTAAAATCAACTACCATTAATCCCCCGTTTTGCCTATGACATATTATTGACTCTGCCTCCATTTTGAATGATAAAGAGCCAGTGATGATTGCGCCATCACCGGCCCTGCGCCTCCCCTCGCCCGGACTGGAATCTGTGGCGATACAGGAGCATTTTGTCCCGTCATTTCAATCCTGAACAAAACTTTCAAAAGTATGAAAAAACACCGACATCTATCCCGGCTACTTTACAGGGCTATGAGAATATCACTTTACCAATTATTAATTGCCTTAATCTTCGCCACTGTGTCAGCAGCAGGCACCGTTGGGGCACAGGATATTCTGAATCAGAAGATCACTATACAGGTCAGCAACCTGGAAATGAAGACTGTATTGAACAAACTCAACAAGCTGACACAGTTGCGTTTTACGTATAGCTCCTCGTTGATCAAATCGCAGCGGAAGGTATCGATCAATGCGGTGGATAAGCCGCTGGGCGACATTCTGAACGATCTTTTCAAGCCTGTGAACATTACCTACAAGATTGAGGGTAAGCAGGTTGTGCTCATCCGCAATGCCGCCGAACCCGGCAGCGCATTGCCCGAAATGATCCGTAACGAGAGCAATATCGACCGCAATATTACCGGAAAGGTAACCGACGAAAAAGGCGCCCCTCTCCCCGGTGTAAGCATTGTGGTGAAAGGCACCAAGGCAGGTACCGCCACCGATACAGAGGGCGCATTCCAGCTGAGCGTTCCCGATGCGGGCGGCACGCTGGTGTTCTCGTATGTAGGCTACACGCCCCAGGAAATACCGCTCGGTAACCAGTCGAATTACGATATTTCGATGACTCCCGACGTCCGCAACCTCGAAATGGTGGTGGTAACGGCACTGGGTATCAAGCGTGACGCTAAAAAACTGGGCTATTCGACAGCCACCGTGAATACCGAAGAACTGACCACCAACCGTACGACCAACCTGGGTAACAGCCTGCAAGGGAAAGTAGCCGGCTTGAATGTGACGCCGCCTGCGAGCGGTCCGGGTGGTTCCACCAAGATCCGTATCCGCGGCCAGTCGTCGTTTGGCGGCAACAACTCTCCGCTCATTATTGTAAACGGCATTCCGATCAATAACAGCAGCGTTTCGGCGGGCGGGTCGAATGGAAACGGCACAGGTAACCCCACAGGCGGCTCTTCCGATGCGGGAGATGGCTTACAAAGCATTAACCAGGACGATATCGAATCCATGACCGTATTGAAAGGTGCGGCGGCGGCGGCATTATACGGCTTCCGTGCGAAGGATGGTGCGATCATTATCACCACCAAAAGCGGCAGCAAAACGACCGGTATCGGTGTGGAGCTGAATTCGAATTTCCAGGCCCAGGAAGCATTGGATTATACTGATTTTCAATACGAATACGGTCAGGGAGAATTTGGAAAACGCCCCACCACCGTGGCCGAAGCACAAAGCTCGGGTGTATTTGCATTCGGCGAGAAACTCGACGGCAAGCCCACCCCGCAGTTCGACGGCAGTACCCAGCCTTACGTGGCCCACAAGGACCGTATCAAAAAGTTTTACCGCACAGGAACCAGTTTTACCAATTCAGTTGCATTATCAGGCGGCAATGAAAAAGGAAATTTCCGCCTCTCTTTTGCGAATACCGATGCCAATGCGATCATGCCGAATTCGGCTTATCATAAAAAAATCTTCAACCTCGGGTTGAACTACAAGTTTACCAAAAAGCTTTCTGCGCAACTGAACGCAAACTATTCCAACGAGTACAACAAGAACCCGCCCCAGATCGGTATCCAAGACATGAATGCGAACACCACCATTTACACCCTGGCCACCAGCATCGATACCGATTGGCTCAAAAACCGGAAGGATGCCAATGGCAACGAAATGCCCCTGGCGCGTTTCACCAACCGCAACAACCCGTACTGGGTAGCCTACGACCGTTTCGAAAACGTGCGCCGCGACCGGATTTTCGGTAACACCTCGGTGCGTTACGATTTCACCGACTGGCTGTTCGTTCAGGGCCGCATTGGTCAGGATTACTACACGCGTCCGTACAACTACAACCGCCCTACCGGAACACGCTCCATTGGCGCCGTTGCCACCGGTTTCAATGGCTATTACTACCAGGATGTAGCCACTTTCCGCGAGCGTAACATGGACATCCTCATCGGTGCGAACAAATCGTTCGGCGATTTCGGAATCGATATCACATTGGGGGGCAACCAGATGCTGCAGGTAAGCGACAACGTGTCGACCGCCGTGACCAACTTCTACGTGCGTGACCTGTATACGATCGCCAACGGACAAGTCAAGAACCCGAATTACAGTTACAGCAAGAAGAAGGTCAACTCCATCTACGGATCTGCCGAATTTTCCTACAAAAACTTCCTTTTCCTGAACGTAACCGGCCGCAACGACTGGTTCTCAACTTTGAACCCGCAGTCTAACAGCTACTTATACCCATCCGTGAGCGGTAGCTTTGTATTCAGCCAGGCATTCAACAATGCGCCGGATTGGCTCACTTACGGCAAACTTCGCGCGGCATATGCCGAGGTGGGAGGCGATACGGATCCTTATTCGAACAACCTGTACTACGCCATCAATGCCAACCCTTTCAATGGAACGGCATTGGGTAACCTGCCATCGACGGTGAGCCCGAATGCGAATCTCCGCCCGCTTAAAGTGAAGGAAACCGAGGTTGGTTTGGAATTGAAGACATTTGACAGCCGCCTGAACCTCGACCTTTCATTATACCGCAAAAACACCGTTGACGAGATCCTGAATGTCAGCATTTCAAACACTTCGGGTTTCAGCCAGACCAAAGTGAATGTGGGTAAACTGCGTAACCAGGGCGTGGAGTTTCTCTTGACAGTCGTGCCGGTTCGCAATGATAATTTCACTTGGGAAACCAGCTTCAACGGCAGTTACAACATTAGCAAGGTGATCGAGCTCGCCGAAAGGCAGGATCGTTTCGACGTAGGTGTGGGTGAATTCTTCGGGATTGTATCACACGAGGTAGGCAAACCGCTGGCATCGCTCCGCGGGTTCGACTACAAGCGCGATGCGCAGGGCCGCATTGTTACTTCGGGTGGTCTGCCGCAACAAGGTAACCTTACCACCTTCGGCAGCGCGATCCCGAAATGGGTCGGTGCGTGGGTGAATACAATCAATGTAAAAGGTATCCGTATCGGCACGCAGATCGATTTCAAGGCGGGTAACAAGATCCTCTCGAACTCTAACCTGAACTTCCTGCGCGAAGGTCTTTCGAAGCCATCGCTCGTAGGCCGTGAAGGCGGCGTGTTGCTCGAAGGCGTAACCGCCACCGGCGAACCGAATACGCAACGCGTTGAAGCTGAGCAGTTCTATACCGCTTACCGCAGCACCAACCTGGCATCGCCATTCGTGTACAATGGCGCATTCGTGCGTTGGAGAACACTTTCCGTAGGTTATGACCTCTCGCGCTTCGTACGCGACAAGAGCTTCATCAAAGGCCTCACGCTATCCGCCATGTGCAACAATGTGCTGATGATCAAGAAGTATATCGACAACCTCGATCCCGAAGCACAGGTATCGTCCTCCGACAACCTGCAAGGCATTGAAACGCATACACTTCCTACCACGCGGAGTTACGGGGTTAATTTGAACATTAAATTATAGGAGAATGGAGGAAAGGGAGAAAGAAGGAAGGAAAAACATTCAGTCATTCAATCATTCAATCATTCAGTCATTGAAATCTATGAGACGATTATTCATATATGCCGGAGCGCTCGCGATGCTCATTGGCGCTAATTCCTGCGATAAGGGGTTTGAGGATGTGAACAAAAATCCGGTGCTGGCCACCAGTGTGGACCCGGTTTACCTGTTCTCGAATGCGGAGTTCACGTCGGCCATTGCCACGCAGAACTACCAGATGCAGATCGTGCAGCAGATCAACACACCTTATACCGGTGTGCTGGAAGGCGGTAACCACAATGCCGTTTCCGATCCGAATTCCAATGCGAATTTCAACTCTTTGTATCTGCAAAACGGCCCCGTGAACCTGCTGACGACGGTTATTGCCCAAACGAAGGATAATCCGGCCCGCAGCAACCTGTACAACATGTCGCGGATCTGGAAGGCCTACGTGTTTATGGTTTTGGTGGATACTTACGGTGATGTTCCCTATTTCGAAGCGGGGAAGGCGTTTCTGGAAGGGATTAACCTGCCCAAATACGACGATCAGAAAGTGATTTACGACGACATCCTGAAAGAGTTGCAGGAGGGCACCAAGGCGCTGGACGCCAGTAAGGCCATCGAATCGGGTGATCTGTTTTTTAAAGGGAATATTGCCCAATGGAAAAAGCTGGGTAACTCGCTGCTGCTCCGCGCCGCCATGCGGTATTCCAAAATCGACGCGGCGAAGGCGAAGCAATATGTGGCAATAGCCGTCGACCCTGCAAATGGCGGGCTCCAAAGCTCCAACGCCGACAATGCGCTGATCGCATTCAACAGCACATTCAACCACCCGCTGGCCAACTATTTCCAGGGAACAGAGCGTGGAAATGTGTACCTGGGCAAAGCATTGGTGGATTTCCTGAAAGAAACCAGCGACCCGCGCATCCGGGTGATCGCCGTGAAATACGAGACGCCGGGCAATCCGCTCGCCACCGCCGGTGCTGAGGATACCACCCCGGCAAGCCAGCAAGGCATGCCGTACGGCTACAACGAATCCACGATCGCCAACGCGCCTGACTTCCCCGGCAAAATCGGTTCCGCATTTAAATATTCGCAGATCAACCGCCGTACGCTGGGTAAAATCGATGCACCGGAGTTCTTCATTACCTATTCGCAAACCAGCCTCCTGCTCGCAGAAGCGGTGCAGCGCGGATGGGCGACGGGTGACGTAAAGGCATTGTACGAAGCCGGCGTGCGTGCGCATATGAACCAGATGGCCACCTACGATGTGCTCGCAACCATCCCGACAACGAGCCAGGATGCCTTCCTGACGGCCAACCCCTTTGTGCCGGCAAAAGCATTGGAGCAGATCAACAACCAGTACTGGATTTCCTCATTCCTGAACGGCTCCGAGGCATGGGCGAACTTCCGCAGGAGTGGCTTCCCGACACTTCCGATTAACAATTATCCGGGTAAAGACCCGTCAGTGAAGGACTTCATCAAACGATTGGTGTACCCGGTTCTCGAACACTCGGTGAACGAGGCCAACTACAAGGAGGCCGTCGCCAGAATGGGGCCTGACGAGCTTGGAACACCCGTTTTTTGGGATAAATAACAATCAATACCAACCCTTAATTATTTTTTTATGCTCAAACAAACCTTGCTTGCGGGAGCGTTTGTGCTGGGAAGCCTCGCTTCCCATGCACAAGCGATCTCCCCCACTCCCGATCAGATCAAAGCCTACACCGCCGGCTGGAAAGGTGAACGCTCGCCGGATGGCCGTCCGCGCGTTTCGGATGCCATCCTGGCGCGCCTGAAAAACATCTCCATGGAAGAAGCCTGGGGCGTGCTCCGCAACAAAGGCTATCATAACCAGTTCGAAGGTGAATGGCAGCTGATCCACAACGACAGCACCATGACGGGCCGCGTGGTAACGGCGCAATACATGCCCTCCCGCCCCGATTTGCAGGATTTGGTAAAAGAAACCGGTAAAAAAGAAGGCCGCGTGCAAACCGGCGGTACCAACTCCTGGCCGATCGACGTCCTCAAAGAAGGCGATGTGTACGTGGCCGACGGTTATGGCAAAATTGCCGACGGTACGCTCATCGGCGACAACCTCGGCAACTCTATTTACGCCAAATCCAAACGCGGGGTGATCTTTTACGGCTCTGTACGCGACGTGGAAGGATTGAGCGAGATCAAAGGTTTCAATGCGTGGATCAAAGGCCAGGACCCTTCGTACATCCAGCAAATGATGCTCACAAACATCAACACGCCGATCCGCATTGGTCGCGCGGTGGTGCTCCCCGGCGATGTGGTGCTGGCCAAAAAATACGGTACGATCTTCATTCCGGCACATTTGGTGGAAGACCTGGTGATCACCTCGGAAGTAACGGCCCTGCGCGACGAGTTCGGCCACCTGCGCCTGCGTGAGGGCAAGTACACGCCCGGGGAAATCGACACCAAATGGTCCGACGCGATCCAGAAGGACTTCCTCAACTGGGTGAACAACTACCCCGGCAAACTACCGATGACGAAGAAGGAGCTGGACGATTATCTCAAAGAAAGAAATTATTGACGGCCGACCACCGACGGCCGACGGCCGATCTCAGTCAGGAAATCGGCGGTCAGCGGTCAGCCGTCGGCGGTCAAAAACCACTAAACTCAAATCCCAATGAAACACATTCTCAAGCAAATCATCGAGTCGAATAAGCAAGTTGAAAGCGCTGAAAAAGCGGCTGCTGCGGCGGAAATTGCTAATCCTTCTACCAAGGATAGTCGCCGGAATTTCCTTCGTAAAACCGCGGTAGGCGGCATTGCATTAGGAGGCTTTATGACGATGTCGACCGAGGACACCATTGCACAGGCTACTTCCAAAGTAAGCCGCGCTTCGAAGCCTTCTGAATTGAAAATCACCGATTTGCGCTATTGCATTGTGCAGAATGTCGGCCGCACGCCCATTATCCGCATTGATACCAACCAGGGCATTTACGGGCTTGGCGAGGTACGCGACGGTGCCGACGAGCGTTATGCGCTCTTCCTGAAAAGCCATTTGCTTGGGCAAAACCCTTGTAATGTCGAGCAGCTGTTCAAGTCGATCAAGCAGTTTGGTTACCACGGTCGCCAGGCGGGTGGCGTGTGCGGGGTGGAAATGGCGCTTTGGGACCTTTGTGGCAAAGCTTATGGCGTGCCTTGCTGGCAGCTGCTGGGCGGCCGTTACCGCGATAAAGTGCGTTTGTACGCGGATACGCCGGAGTCGAACGATATCAATGAGTTTAAGCAAAAAATCAAATTCCGTACGCAGGACCAGGGTTATACCTGGCTCAAAATGGATATTTCGATCGGTATGCTCAGAAATAGCGAAGGCGGTGTAGTCAACAACAAGTTCTGGGGCGGCGGTTTCTCGCAATGGGCCGGTGATTACCATTCTTACGCGAATACCAAACACCCTTTCACCGCAATCCAGATCACCCCGAAGGGCCTGGAAGAAATGGCGAAAGTCGTAGAAGAAGTGCGCGGCGTGGTAGGCTACGAAATTCCGCTTTCTTCCGACCATTATGGCCATTTTGACTTAAACAATGGAATCCGCCTCGGCAAGGCACTCGACAAATACCGCCTGGCGTGGTTTGAAGACATGGTGCCCTGGGAATACACCGACCAATGGAAAACCATTTCCGACGCACTCGAAACCCCGACGCTCACCGGCGAGGACATTTACCTCAAGGAAGGCTTCAAGGCATTGATCGAGCAACGCGCGGTGGACATCGTTCACCCCGACCTGGCATCATCGGGCGGATTGCTCGAAACAAAACGCATCGGGGATTATGCTGAGGATCATGGCATTGCGATGGCAATGCACTTTGCTGGCACGCCGGTGAGCTTTATGGCCAACGTGCATTGCGCTGCCGCTACACAGAACTTCCTGGCATTGGAACACCACTCGGTGGACGTGCCCTGGTGGGAAAGCCTGGTGAAAACCACCGACGGCCGCAAACTGATCGACAAAGGCTATGCAACTGTGCCGCTGGAAGCGCCTGGCCTAGGCATCGAACTGGTGGATGAAGAGGTTAAAAAACATCTGCATCCGAAAGACAAATCCTATTTCGCCCCTACGCCCGACTGGAACGAAAAACGTTCGCACGACCGCCTTTGGAGCTAGTTTTTTGAAAGATGGTAGGGCGCGAAGTCCTACCATCTTTCGGCTTAATTCAGTATTTTGCGCGCTTCACTCTCATATGTACTGATGAAGAACATTCGCAACGTACTATTTTACAGCATTACTATCGGAATTTTCTCGGCCCTGCTTTACTTCTTTATCCGACAGGGCACATTCCTCGAAAAAGCCGGCCAGATTACCCAAAAACAGACAACCACCTCTTCCTGGGAGCAATTTACAGATACATTCGGGCACAATATCCACCATCCGCTCGCCACGCTCCTGCTTCAAATCGTCACCATCATCATCGTTGCCCGGCTCTTCGGCTGGGTATGCAAGGCTATCGGCCAGCCAACGGTAATCGGAGAGATTGCGGCGGGTATTTTCCTGGGGCCTTCCGTGCTGGGCATGTTCTATCCCGAAGTATCAGCCCTGATTTTCCCTGCCAACTCGCTTGGTAACTTGCAGTTTCTCAGCCAGGTGGGCTTAATACTCTTCATGTTTATCATCGGCATGGAGCTCGATTTGAATGTATTGAAAACCAAGGCACAGGAAGCCATCGTGATCAGTCACGCGAGCATTATCCTCCCATTTGCATTAGGTGTGGGCCTTGCGTTGTACATGTATACCGACTTTGCCCCAGAGAATATCAGCTTCCTTTCATTTTCACTCTTCATTGGTATTGCATTGAGTATCACGGCATTTCCCGTGCTGGCGCGCATTGTACAGGAACGCGGGCTCTCCCGTACACGCCTGGGCATGATGGTGATCACCTGCGCCGCCACCGACGATATTACCGCCTGGTGTATCCTCGCAGCGGTGATCGCTATTGTAAAAGCCGGTGAATTTGTGAGCGCGATTTACACTATTCTGCTTGCGGCAGGTTACGTTATTGTCATGTTGAAAGTGGTAAAACCGCTGCTCAAACGCATCGGCGACCACTACGCCTACCGCGAAGGCCTCACGAAGCCCGTAGTGGCCGTGTTCTTTTTAATGTTGCTCCTTTCCTCCTATTGCACCGAAATAATCGGCATCCACGCCCTTTTCGGAGCGTTTATGGCGGGGGTTATCATGCCGGTGAACCAGCGCTTCCGCAACATTTTCATCGAGAAAGTAGAGGATGTTTCGCTGGTGCTGCTCTTGCCGTTATTCTTTGTTTTCACCGGTCTGAGAACTCAGATAGGCCTCCTGAACGACCCTCATCTCTGGTGGGTCACCGGCTTGATTATCGCCGCGGCGGTAACCGGGAAGTTCATCGGCAGCACAGTGGCGGCCCGCTTCGTAAAGCAATCCTGGCGCGACAGCCTCATTATCGGGTCTTTGATGAATACCCGGGGATTGATGGAGCTGGTAGTGCTCAATATCGGCTATGACATCGGAGTATTGTCGCCGGAAATATTTGCGATGATGGTTATCATGGCCCTCGCAACGACCTGTATGACAGGCCCCGCCCTCGACCTGATCGACAAATTCCTTCCGGGCCCGAAATGGGACGATATTCATCCGGTGCACGAGCCGTCGCGCTTCTCGGTTCTGATCGCATTCGCCAGCCCGCAGGGAGGCCGCAAAATGCTGCGTCTGGCCGATAAGCTGGTTTCCAAACAGCCTGATGAACAGCAGATCACGGCGTTACACCTCTCGCCTAGCAGTTATCTCAACCAGGTCAATACCGAAGAATACCAATACGAAACTTTCCGCCCGATCAACGAAGAAGCCCACGAGCTCAATACCACTTTCACGTCTCTGTTCAAACCCTCGCAGAGCATTGAGCACGACATTATCGAAATAGCGAATGAGGGCGACTTTGATATGCTTATGATCGGAATCGGCAGGTCGGTCTTTGAAGGTACATTTTTAGGCAAAATATTGGGTTTCACCTCCAAGTTCGTGAGCCGTGAACGCCTTTTCGACACCATTACCGGTAAGGAAAAACTCTTCCATTCCGACGTGTTCGACGAGCGCACGACGCATATCATCCGGTCGGTAAAAGTGCCTGTCGGCATTCTGATTGAAAAAAACCTGGAACAGGTCAGGAACGTTTTCATGCCGCTGTTCACCCCGGAGGACCGCCGCCTGCTTCCCTTCGCTGAACGCCTCTCCACAGTAAGCGGCCTTCGTATGACGATTATGGATCCCTCGCAGACCGTCAGCCAGCATGCCGAAACAGGCGAAGCGCTGGATGCATTGCAGGAAAAATCGCCGGAAAACGTGACGATGCTCTATGAAAATGTGCTTGAAAAAGACTTTCTGCAAGGCCAGGACCTGATGGTGATCAGCCTCGAAAGCTGGATCAAGGCCGTCGAATCGCACAGTGTGTGGCTGTCCAACTCCCCGTCCGTGCTGATCATACGGAGCTGAGGACCAGACTTTCCGGCTCTTCGTGGGCCGGAAAGTCACCGTTGCAGGTTTTTAAAAGGAATAATAAGTGTTTACTTTACAGTAGCGACGCTAGCATTCCACTTCTATGATCCCATTTTTAAGCCAAAACCGCTTCACGAAGTCCATTAACCCGCAAACAATCCTTTTTTTCTTTCATAACTTCTTCACGAATGTAGGTACCACGCTGGTATATGTCTCTGCCAACGTGCTCCTGCTCGAAAACCATCCAGAGTACTCGCTGCCGCTTGCCTATATCGCTGCTGCGCTTGCCGTGATGGCCTCGGGGAAGATTTATGAGTACTTCGAACACCATCTGCTACTGAAAAAGCTGAGCCTCGGCACCATGCTTTCATCGCTGTTCATGGTGGTGATCGTGATGGGCCTGCTGCTGGTCGGACACGGTGTAGCCACGGCCATTGCCGTGATGGTAGGTTACCGCATTATTTACTTAATGATTAACCTGGAATTCTGGGGGCTATCCGCATTGGTTTTCGATGTGCGCCAAAGCAAACGGCTGTTCAGCGTGATCGGCTCGGGTGATATGCCCGCCAAAGCATTGGGTGCCGTGTTGGCTGTATTGATCCACTCGCCGTCGGTACTGGCTATTTTACTGGCTATCTCACTGGTTTTCTTCGCATTGGCGTTTTACACGCAGATCCTGACGTTCCGGCATACCGACATTCCGAACCCGCATCACGCCCGCACCCGCACGACGGAATCCGACTCCCGCATTATCCAGAAGTACTTTGGCGGCAACAAGCTGCTTACTTCATTGTGCATCGGTATGGTCGCCATTGCGGCTACCGCCACGTGGATCGAGTACCATTTCTTCGTGAATGTGAAGTACAAATTCCACAGCCAGCACGATGTAATCTTCTTTGTGGGTTCGTTGCTGACGGCCACCTATGTGATTTCGACATTTGTCAAAATGCTGTTTTCGAGCAAAACCGTGGAGCGTTTCGGCATCAAACTTACGTTGTATCTCCTGCCGCTCACGACCATCGCCATTTCGCTCGGATTGCTCATTTCATCGTACTTCCGCAAGGACGAGCCTTCGCTGCTGGTGTACTATTGCATTGCCTACCTGCTTTTCGAGCTCGTGAGGCGTACTATTTTCGATCCGGTATTCCTCGTTTTGTTCCAGCCGCTTTCCACCAAAACCCGTTTGAAAGGCCACACGCTGGCAAAGGGCCTTTTTGAACCCCTGGGGATGCTGATTGCCGGCATAATGCTCTGGATCATCTACACACAGCATTGGAGCGATATCAGCCTTACTTTCGACTTGTCGCTGCTGTTTGCGCTGGGCGCATTAGTCGTGTTCCGCAAAACCTACCGCCATTACATGCAGGAGCTGAAATCGGCGATCAGCAAGCGGTTTATCCGCAGCGGCGAAATGGCCGCCCCTGCAGAGGCATTGCCGATCATCACCGAAAACCTACAAAGCGACCGCAAGGAAGAGGTTTTGAATGCGATCGACTGGCTCGCACGCAATAAAGTCTCGCTCTTCCGCAAACATGCCGACGAACTACTGAAAAACCCGTTCGTGCAGGTCCGCTTAAAGACATTGCAAACGCTCTCGGCGCTGGACAAACCCGAGCTTTCAGCCTCGTTCATCCAGTACATCGAAGACGAGCCCGATGCAGCCTGCCAGGTCCTGGCCGTACGCCTTGCCTGCGCGAACGCCCGCCTGAACGAAGAGCAAACTGCCCGCTTCCTCGCCCACCACGACCTCGACATTGTGAAGGGGACTATTATCGGTTGCTGGGAAGCCGGGAAGGCCCTGCCGTTAATCCACGGCACATTGCAACGGCTGTTCGGCTCGGAACAGGAAAGCGACCAGCTTGCAGCGCTCGACTGCCTGAAAGTAACGGGTATCAACTCCTACGAAAACCTCCTCAAAAGCTGCATCCACAACGGCTCGCAACGCGTCCGCAACTACGCGATCGAGGTGGCTGCGACGGTGGGCTCCCCTGCCCTGCTGCGCGATTTGCGCCTCGTGCTCACGGGTACACTAACGCCTGCAACCATCCACGCAATGATCCGTTCCGGCGACCTCGGCATCCGCATTATCGAGGAATGGTTGCAGCAGGATACCTCCGGAGACCGCATCCGGACGTTCATTAAAACGGCTGAAAAAGGTCGGCACGAATTTATACTTCAAATACTTTTTAACCTTATTAAAAATATTTACCAGCATAAATTTTTAATTAATACTAAAAATATAGACAATACTAAAAGAAAAGAAAGTGGTATTCATATCGAAAATATTGATAGTTTCACCCATATAGCGGCATTGAAAGCCCTGAGCCACTATACTTTAATATCTGATTATAAAGAAGTTATTCCTGAATTTGTAGAGAAAGAGTTAATCCATGCCGGGCAGCTGCTCAATGGAATGGATGCATCCGAAAGCGATATTACCTGGAACAATGCATTGGAATACGAGCTCGAACTCACTGCTCAAAGGCTGTTCTATCTGTTCATGATGCAGTATGACAAGGAAGCTGTGCAGAGTGCATGGAAGGGAATCAGGCATGCGAGCAAGGAGAAACGCGCCAACTCGCTCGAACTGATCGAGAGCCTTTTACCGCGTATGCTGTACCCGTCGCTGCATGCATTGTTTGAAAATATTTCCATCCAGAAAAAGCGCGACGCACTGCGCCAGTACATGGGGAATGTCGATCCGGGGCTGTCGCTGATCACCACCATTCTTTCGCAGGAGGAGCGGTCGTTCACGACCTGGACCATCGCGCTCGCCGTCGCACAATGCGACATTACCGAGGCCGACCTGAACCATCTTGAAAAGCTCGCTAACCATTCATCGCGCCTGATACGCGAGGCCGTACACGAACGATACGCCGCCCTTGCCCTGCGCCCCGATCTTAAATTCTCGCTTAGAATCCCTATGAAACACGCCGAACCTACCCAGCAGATTTCCGAAATGGAAAGGGTGATCGTCCTTAAAAACACCCAGCTTTTCGCGCAGACGCCCGAGAATGTGCTCAGTTCCATCGCTCCGATCATGAAGGAAGTGACTTACAGCGACGGCCAGGAGATATTTGCAAAAGGCGACCTCGGCGATTCGATGTACATCATTTACACCGGCCAGGTCGGCATTTACGACGGTCCGAAACAGCTTGCGTTGTTCGATAAGGGCGAGATTTTCGGAGAGCTTGCATTGCTCGATACCGAGCCGCGTTCGGCCACAACCGTAGCAGAAACCGACATACTGGTGTTCCGCATCGACCAGGAAGATTTCTTTGAACTGATGGAAGAACGCGACGAAATCTTGCGCAACGTGCTGCGTATCCTATGCCAGCGCATCCGCGTGCAGAACGAGAAAATGCGCCGATTATAAGGCGCGAGCCGTATTTTTGAGGTGTTGGAGATGCCGTTGCTTGGCGGCATCCCGACGCTTCCGCTCCGAAGCCGTCCAATACGAATGCGCTTCCAGGAACCTGACCTGCACCGCATCCCACGCAGGAATGTCTTCCACCATATCCCGAACTTTCAATTCTTCGAATAAAGTGGCTGCAATGCCCTCAAAATCGTCACGGCCGAGGTAGTCCAGGTCGGCGTCACAAATAATCCTTTCCAGGGCATTTTTGGGGCTTTGGGGGATCTTTGTAGCCATTATCATCCCGCATATTAGCTCGATTTGGCTCTCCGTGTATCCAAATCCGGGTAGCACCTCGCGTGCGAGCGCGCAACCCGCCTCCTCATGGCCCTGGTACGTCTTCATAAAGCCGCTGTCGTGGTAAAAAGCGGCTGTGCGGAGCAATGTAAGCGATTCTGTGTCGGTAATACCCTCCAACGCCGCTATTTCTGCGGATGCTTGCACGACGTCGAGCGTATGATGGATGCCGTGGTAAAAAAGCGTGCGATCCAGCCGCTTTTCGAGCCGTTCGAGCACATATTGTTCAGCCTTATCGATTTGCATGGCTATTCGAGCACTTCGTAGATCAATACCGGGTTCGACTTGTTTTTGAGGTTCACCTCGCCTACCAGGCTGCATTGAAATGCCTCTTTCAACTTCTCGTAGGCCGAATCCGGCACAACAACCTGCCCTGGTTTGGCAATGGATTGCAGGCGCTGGGCGACATTCACCACGTCGCCGATGACGGTGTAATCCAGCCGCTTCAATGCGGCCGAGCCAATATTCCCGGATACCATTTCTCCCGAATTAATGCCAATCGAAACCTTCGGAAAATAGCCCGATTGGTCCGACAGCTCCTCTTTAAAACCGTTGATATGATTGCGAACAGCAAGCGAGGATTCCACCGCACGATCTAGATGATATTCGCCCCGGAAAACAGCCATCACGGCGTCACCCATAAACTTGTCGACATGCCCGCCCTGGGCGATGATTTCCTTCACCATGACATCAAAATACTTGTTGATGAGCTTCACGACCCGGTCGGGCTGCTCTTTCTCCGAAATGGCGGTAAAGCCGCACATATCCATGAAAACGACTGTTCCTTCGATGTTTTCGCTGGTCATTAACGACTTTTCGAACGTCTCCTGCGTCATGAATTGCAATACCGAGGCATCGACATACATTCGAAGGATATCATTTTCGCGAACCGCTTTCAGCGTGTCTTTCAGCTGCGCCACATATTGCAGCGTTTTCTCCATCGTGACCTCCAAATCGCGGAAATCGATCGGTTTCGTGAGAAAATCGAATGCGCCTCGGTTCATAGCAGTGCGGATATTATCCATATCCCCATAGGCCGAAACGATCACCGATTTCAGGATCGGACTCAGTTCGCCGAGGCGCACGAGGAGCGTCAGACCGTCCATTTCGGGCATATTGATGTCGCTCAATACCATGTCGACGTCGGGATGCTCTGCCAGCATTTCGAGCGCTTGCAGGCCGTTTTCAGCAAAAACAAATTCATATTGCTGTTCGCGGATCTGCCGCCTGAACTTCTGCTTGATCAGCAGTTGCAGGTCGGCCTCGTCGTCCACTACGAGTATTTTGGCTTTCATAACAGGAGCAGTTTCTCTTTCAGTTCGTTAAAATTGACGGGTTTAGTCAGGAAATCGTCGGCGCCGAGCTGCATGGCCTGGTCGTGGTTCGCGGCGTCGCCATACGCGGTGATCATCATCACTTGCGGCGGTGCCGAAGGGTGTTCGCTCCGGATCCTTTTCAGCAATTCGATCCCGCTCATACCGGGCATATTAATGTCGGAAAGGATCATAACCACTTCCGAGGGATGGTTTTGCATGTATTCGAGCGCTTCTTCACCCGAAAAAGCGAACGAAAACTCGAATTGCCCGCCCCGGATTTCCCGGCGGAATTTCTGCTCAAAAAGCGATTTGACGTCTTCCTCGTCGTCTACAACCAGTATTTTCATATTCATTTAGGGCTATTCAGGCAATGGGTATGGTAATGCGGAACTCGGTCTTCTCCCCTTCCACCGTATCCACTTCGAGCACGCCGGCATGGCCGTTGGTGATGATATCATAGCTCATCGAAAGGCCCAGGCCGGTACCTTGCCCGGTCGGCTTGGTCGTGAAAAAAGGCTGGAATATCTTCGCTTTCACGTGCTCCGGCATCCCTGTTCCATTATCTGAAACCCTGATATATAGTTTGTTATCAAATTTCTTGGTACTAATCTTTACCTCGGGCTTGTAGTCACCCAGCTGGCCAGCCTCGGTCAGTTTCCGTTTTTTCTCGGCCACTGCGTAGAATGCATTCGTAAACAGGTTGAGAAAAACGCGGCCGAGGTCTTGCGGCAGCACATTAACTGTCCCGATCGTGGTGTCGAAATCGGTCACCAGGGCTGCATTAAACTCCTTGTCCTTCGCGCGCAGACCGTGGTATGCGAGGCGCATGTACTCGTCCGCGAGCGCATTCACCTCCACAGGCTCCTTCTCGCCCGACGATGCGCGCGAGTGTTGCAGCATTCCCTTCACGATCGAATCGGCACGTTTACCGTGGTGCGTGATCTTCTGCTGGTTCTGGCTCAGGTCGCTGATAATGCCTTTGATATAGTCCTTATCATTATCATCGATGCCGGTTTTGTCGATCTCTTCTTCCAGTTCCTGGCAAAGCTCCACCGACACTTCCGAGAAGTTGTTTACGAAGTTCAGCGGGTTCTGTATCTCGTGCGCGATACCGGCAGTGAGCTCACCCAGCGAAGCCATTTTCTCGCTCTGTATCAGCTGGTTCTGTGTCGCTTTCAACTCTTCAATCGCCTTTTGCAGCTCTTCTTTTTGCTGGGTCAGTTCCTGGGTACGTTCCGCCACGAGGTATTCCAATGATTGCTTCTGTTCTCGGGCAATCTCCTCGTCGCGCAGGCGGTCGCGGCGTTCCTGCGAGAGTACTTTCTGCTGTTTCCGAGCATAAAACCAAATGACGAAGCAGAAAATCCAGGCAAAAAGGATCGCCATACCGAAAATGTCGTCATAGCTTTTATGAAATTTCGGGAAGAGCAATTCCACCAGATCACTCAGCATGGATACCCCCACAAACGGCACAATCGACTGGACGGTAGAGCGTATCGTCAGGAAATCGTCCTCTTTATAAAAAACCCACAATAACCCCAATAACGATAGATTCCACACCCAGGTGAACATATCGGGCTGCCTGGCTATATAGTAAATCGCCAGCAGCGCAAACGTGTAATAGCGAGCGTATTTAAAGAAGTTGTCCCACTTAGGCAGCTTGTCGGTATGCTGCATGGCCGAATGGGCGAATTGGATCAGAAAGAAGGCTACGATGAAATGCATGTAGAAATTTTGTAATAGTAGTTCTATTTTACTATTATTCCCTATTGGTTGGCAAAGTACTTATTTTCTCTCAAAATTCAGTCCAGTGCCCGAATACCGCTTTTACCGTCCGCTCTAATTTATTTATAATCGAATTTTAATGATTTTATAAAACAGTTTTAATACCATTTTTAGCACGACTGAGAACCTTTGCCCGCAGGTAATTCAAACTAAACGAACATGTGCTATCCAGTTTTAAAGCGGGTTCTCATCCTGGTTCTGGTGGGAATGGCGTCGGCAAGGGCCCAGACAACCTACAATTTGCAGCAAGCCCTGCAAACGGCAAAGTCCAATAACCCCATTCTGAAACGTGAGCAATTCAATGTCGACGTCTCGCAGGCCGACATCACCACGGCGCAGCTCCGCCCCAATCTGATCCTCAACAACCAGTCGTTGCAGCTGGTGCAATCTTCCAAGTTCCCTGAAAACACCGGGTGGCTTAACGGTGCCAACCGGCAGATCTGGTGGCAGGTAACCAAGCCTTTTCAGTTGCCTGTACAGAGAGAGAACAAGATTAATTTCGCACAGCAAAACGTCAGGCTTACCCAAAAGCAATATGCCGACACGGAACGCCATCTGTTTCAGTCAGTTGCGCAGAAATGGCTGGATGTGTGGGCTGCCCGTAAGCAACTCGATTTATTGGGTACTGCCAAGGCAAATGTCGATTCGCTGGCCAATATCAACCGCCTCCGACTGAAAAACCAGGTGATCACCACCACGGACCTCGCCCGCACCGAACTGCTCGCGAACCAGTACGATATTCAGCTCAAATCCGCGTCGCAGGAATACCGCAACGAGCTTTCGAATTTGAAATTCCTGATCGGCGTGCAGGACTCGATCCAGATCGATACGACCGATCAGTTCGCATTCGCATTCCCCGACCGCATGGATGCCATTGTGGAGCAGGCATTGCAGAACCGCACCGATATCCAGGCCATCAAATCGACGATGGATGTGGCGGATGCCAATATCAAGTTACAAAAGTCGAATGCGTTACCCGTGCCCGAGCTGGGACTCATTTACAACCCGCAGAACAAGGCGCATTATATGGGCGTCTACGGAACCATCGAAATACCCATTTTTTCGAGGAACCAGGGCGAGATCAAAAAGTCGCAGGTATTGAAACAACAAGCGGAGCAAGCCCTACGCGCCACGGAGACGCAAGCACAGACCGAAATCCTCACCGCCTATAAAAGCTATGTCACACACAAGCAAAACTTACAGAATTTCAATCAGTTACTAACTCAATCCCAAACAATTCTTAACAGTGTTAAATATTCTTACCTCCGTGGCGGTACGACGATTATCGACTTCCTGGAAGCCCAGCGCAGCTGGCTCGACACGCAGCAGCAGTATTATGATGTACTTGGCCAATACCGCCAGAGCTACATCGATCTCCTTTACGCATCCGGAATGATCAATCAAATCGCGCAATAATCATGAAGAACATACTCATTTGCACCTGCCTGGCCATGACTTTCATTGCAGGCTGCAAGAATAAAGCTGCCAACAAGCCCGTACCGGACAATTCTTCGCCGGTGGTGAATGCGTCGGGCACCAAAATATCCTTTCCGCTGGCCGAAAGCGCGAATTTTTTCCAAACCGAGAAGATTTCCAGCTCCTCGCTCATGGCGAATGTGACGGCGCCGGCGAAAGTATCCGCGACCGTTCTCCGCTCCAATGAGGGCGCGTCAGGCAATATCGTCCTGTTCGATAACCCCGAGCTCGCGGGTAACTATACCCAGCTTTTGCAGCACCTGACGATGATCAACCAGATCCAGAATATCAATATCCGTCAGCGTAAAACCGAGCTTTCCCGCATTAAAGACTTGCAGGAACACGGTGCCGCTACCGGCAAGGACCTCCTCGAATCACAAACCGCGTTGTCGATGGAGGAAACCAACCTGATCAACGAACGTGCGGCCATTATCGAACATGAAACCAAGCTGAAAGCCGGCGGTTTCGAGCCGAAACAGCTCCGCACCGCGCCCGCTGGCACCGCGTATATCATATGCGACGTGCCCGAGAGCGACATCAGTCAGGTGAAAAAAGGCGGCAAATGCACCATCCAGTTCACCGCCTTTCCGAACGAAGACTTCACCGGAACCATCGACGATATCGCAGATCTCGTGGACCAGACTACCCGGATGATCAAGCTGCGCGTGAACATCAATAACTCCACCGGCAAGCTGAAAGCCGGGATGTTCGGAACAGTAGCATTTGGTTTGAGCGAAGGTAAGAAACTCAGCATCAGCAAGGATGCATTAGTAACCGTACAGGGCCGCAACTATGTTTTCCTGAAAACGGCGCCACAGGTTTTCGAGCGCCGTGAGGTCAATATAGGCGACCAGATCGGCGACCGCATTGTTGCGTTCAGCGGCCTGAAAGACGGCGACGACGTGGTGACGAAAGGCGTTATGCAACTCAAAGGTTTATCGTTCGGCTACTAACCCCTCCCCGATATGCTTCAAGCCCAGATCTTCATCAGTGCCGATCACTGGAAGGACGAAATTCCGCTGTTTGAATACATTATGCAGTTTTTGGTCAAACAAAAAGTGCAGGGAGCGACCGTGTACCGTGGTCGCCTCGGCTTCGACGGCAAGCACCTGAGCCGCCCCAACGACCTGTTCAGTTTCGACGAAACGCCCATGGTCATTTCCTTCATAGACGAGGAAGAAAAAGTTAAATCCGCATTGACATTGCTTCGGAAAGAAGTGAAAAGCGGGTTTATAGTCACCAACCATGTAGACAAGTGGATTTAAAATGATCAAGAACCTGCTTTTTTTCAGCCTTCGCAACCGGTGGGTCGTGATCGCTGTGAGCGTAGTGCTGATGGGCGCCGGTTACTGGTGCTTCACACAGCTCAAAATAGAGGCTTACCCTGATATCGCCGATACCAACGTAATCGTTGTCGCCCAATATCCGGGCCGTGCCGCCGAGGAAGTGGAACAACAGGTTACCGTTCCCATTGAAAGGGCCCTTCAAAATACCCCGAATGTGCTCGACAGACGCAGCCGGACGATCTTTGGGCTATCGGTAGTCCAGCTGACATTTAAAGACGGCACAGACGATTATTTCGCCCGTCAGCAAGTTACCGAAAGGCTCGCTTCCGCTGAGCTTCCGGACGGTGTTGCGCCGGAACTTGCGCCACTTTCGACCGCGGTGGGTGAAATCCTGCGCTACGTGGTGGAAGCACCGCCGAGTTACAGCCCTACCCAGCTGCGCGATTTGCAGGATTGGGTAATCAAACCCGCGTTGCTCCAAGTACCGGGCATTGCCGATGTGACCACTTTCGGCGGTCCTTTGAAGCAATTCCACATCATTACCTCGCCCGAAAAGCTGGTGAAATACGGCTTGTCGATGCAGAACGTGATCGACGCCATCAATGCCAACAACCAGAATACCGGTGGCAACGTGATCGCCCGCGGCGGCCAGGGCTTTGCGATCCGCGGGCTCGGAGCCATTAAGAATGAGCAGGATATCCAGAATATTGTATTGAAATCAGACAATGGCGTACCTGTATTTGTACGGGATGTCGCCACTGTCGAAATCACTCCTCCGCCGCCAAGCGGGGTGATGGGCTACACCATTACGGCCGATAAAGTGGACGTTAGCAGCGGTGTCGAGGGTATTATCCTGCTCCGCCGCTACGAAAACCCGAGCGAGGTGTTGAAAGTATTGAAGGAAAGGATCGCCGACCTCGAAGCCAGCGAACTGCCCGAAGGCGTACACCTGAAACCACTTTACGACCGCAGCTTCCTGATCGATCACTCACTGGAAACCGTGGCGCATACGCTGTTCGAAGGTATTTCAATCGTCGTTATCCTGCTGATATTCTTCCTTGGAAGCATCCGCAGCGCGCTGGTGGTGGCGCTTACCATTCCTTTCTCATTGCTGTTTGCGTTTATATTAATGCGCCTGACAGGCATTCCCGCTAACCTGCTCTCCCTGGGTGCGATCGACTTCGGTATCATCGTCGACGGAGCGTGTGTGATGGCCGAGCATTTGATCCGCAAGTACCGGACCGCCAGCCCGGAAGAAAAGCAGCAGGGAATTGTGAAAATCACATTGCTGTCGGCGCAGGAAGTGGGCCGGGAGATCTTCTTCTCGGTAACCATCATCATCCTCGCGTACATGCCTATCCTGCTTATGACGCGTGTGGAAGGCAAGCTCTTCTCCCCTATGGCATTGACGCTCGCATTCGCCGTAATCGGCTCTATGCTTGCCGCGCTGACGTTCATTCCCGTACTCATTTCGTTTGCTTACAAAAAAGCATTGGCCGATCCCGAGAAGCCGATGAAAGAGCACAAGAACTTTGTACTGGATTTCCTCACCAACTCCTATTCCAAAGCATTGGGAGGCTTTTTGAAAAACTACAAAACCACGGTGCTCGTTGGTTTCAGCATCGTTACCATACTGGTTTTGTTCGGTATTAAACTGGGAACCGAGTTCTTGCCTACGCTCGACGAGGGCTCGATATTCCTTCGCGGAAACTTCCCGGCGGGCATTACCATCCAGGAAAATGCGAGCTATGCGCCTAAAATCCGGAAGATCATTGCTAAATACCCGCAAATATCATTCGTGATCACGCAAACCGGTCGTAACGACGATGGTACCGACCCATTCCCCGCCAACCGGAACGAAATCCTCGTTGGATTAAAGGATTATGAACTTTGGAGCCACACCATCACCAAAAAAGAACTCGTTGAAAAGATCAAAGCCGACCTGCAAGCCCAGCTACCGGCCGTGGCATTCTCGTCCGGTCAGCCGATTATCGACCAGGTGATGGAGATCGTGACCGGCAGTGCGGCAGATCTGGCCGTTTCGGTGGTAGGCGATGATTTGAATATGATGCGGAAAAAAGCCGAAGCCATTGCCAAAATCGTGAAAGCTACGCCTGGTGCCGACAACGTCAATATCGAACAGGAAGGCCCTCAGGAACAGCTCGCTATCAATATCAACCGCCAGGCAGCAGCACGTTTCGGGATCAATGTGGCCGACATTCAGAACATGATCGAAGCGGCCATCGGCGGCAAGACCATTTCGACGCTTTACGACGGTACGAAACGGTACGATATCGTGATCCGCTTCCTGCCGAAATACCGCAACTCGATCGACGCGATCAAGAGCGTGCAGGTACCCTCACTCACGGGCGCACTCATCCCCATGAGCCAGCTGGCAGACATCCATTTCATTGAAGGGCAGACCAACATCTATCGTTACGGCAGCAAACGGATGGTTACCGTCCGTACCAACATCCGTGGACGCGATCAGGGCGGTTTTGTGAAAGAGTTGCAGCGAAAACTCAACGCTCAGGTTCACGTGCCGAAAGGTTACAGTATCATTTACGGCGGCCAGTACGAAAACCTCGAACGCGCTGGTAAGCAGCTTGCATTCACCATTCCACTCACCATCGTGATGGTATTCCTGTTCCTTTTTATGCTTTTCAAAAATCTTCCGCATACCATGGTGACGATGAGTTGCATTCTCTTTGCGCTCGGCGGCGGTATTGTGGCATTGCTAATGCGCGGATACTACTTCAACGTGTCCGCCGGGGTTGGTTTTGTGAGCATATTCGGTATTTCGGTCATGGCCGGGGTACTACTCGTATCCGCATTGAACCGGACCGCCCAGGCGCACGAAAACGATCTGGCAAGCCATGTGCTGGAAGCGTCGTCGGAACAGCTCCGCGCGATGTTGTCTATCCTCGTCGTTGCGATTATCGGCCTTGTGCCGGCTGCCATTTCCTCCGGTATCGGTTCGGACGTGCAGCGGCCGCTTGCAACGGTAATTATTGGCGGGTTGACGAGCACATTGCTCTTCGCACCGATCCTTATTCCACCCCTGTATTTGTGGAGCGAAAAACGCCGCAAACCGCAGAAACCGAGGGAGGTTCTCGAATTGGAATAGGGTATTGAAAGATGTATTTTTGTTTTGGCTAAAACTAAAAACACATCACTATGGCAGCAAAAGACCCTATTTTGGAAGCGAAACGCTATGTTGAGAATGCGCGTACTATTTTGAGAGAAAAGGCAATCAAGGAAGATGATCTTTATTCCGATCGAAAGTATGTGAAATTAGCAGGCCATGCCGCTTATACCGGCGTGCTGCTAGCTCTGGACGGTTTGTTCGGAATAAAAAGCAAGGGTAGAAAGGACATTAACTGGTATCGCGACCAGGTTGCCAAGACAGACAAAAAGCTGCTTACCAACTTTATGAGCGCTTATGAGTTACTTCATCTGTCCATGAGCTACGACGGTAACCGGGAAGTATCCACTGCTCAATCTGGCCTCAAACGCGCCGATGCAATCATCCAATGGGTGGAACAACGAACAGCCACTTGCTAAGTAATCCATTACCAATGGATAATTAACATTTTAAAACACATCACTATGGCAGACAAAAATCCGGTTCTCGAAGCGAAACGTTACGTTGAAAATGCCCGTACTATTTTGAGGGAAAAAGCAAGCAAAGAAAATGATCTATACACCGATCGAAAGTACGTGAAACTAGCTGGGCATGCCGCTTACACCGGTATACTTGTGGCCTTAGACGGCTTTTTTGGAATCAAAACCAAGAAACGCAAGGACGCTAGCTGGTATAAAGAGCAGCTCGCCTCGATAGACAAAAAAGTGCTGGGTAACTTTGTGAATGCTTACGAACTCCTTCATTTGTACATGGGTTATGACGGTACACAAGACGTTGTTGTTGCCCGAAGAGGCCTCGAACGCGCCGACGAAATCATCCAATGGGTGGAACAGCGTACCGCCACTTGCTAATTGGTCGATTACCGATAAAAAAGTGAAGCCGGATCCAGCGATGGGTCCGGCTTCGTTGTTCTACACGCTCAGTATTTGCGCCTTATAATAATTATCCGATGGATAAAATGGCTGTTTTTAGTTAAATTTCCTAAGTCGTATGTCCTTATCGGAACACGACATACTCAACTATACACTTTAAACTATCCGTCAATGAAGCAAACACTCTACCTCCTCTCTGTGCTACTCCTCACTGGCTCTGCCGCTGCTGCGCAGGTGCCTAAATCCATTCCGGGAGAATACCACTTGCAAGGCGTAATGGAAACTGCCTCTGCTATCCTTCTCAAACCGGACAGTACCTTCGAGCTCTACTTTTCTTACGGTGCCATGGATCGCCAGGGGAATGGGAAATGGCAGTTTCAGGATGGGAAGATCATACTTAACAGCCGCCAAAGGCCTGAACGTGACTTCGCGCTGGTGACGAGTAAAACAGCTTCCGATGACTTCACGACCGTGAAAATCGTAGATAGCAACGCCCAGATCCTGCCATTCTTCGAAACCCTGATCAAAACCGACGGAGGTGAAAAATATGGGAAAATGAGCCAGGAGGGCATATTTCAAATTCCCAAAATCAAAACGACGGGCATCGATCTTTTCTTCTCGCTGGCGCCTGAACGTTATACTTCCTTCCCCGTGCAGTCGGACGATAATTATTTCGAATTCCGAATTGAACCCTGGATCATCGAGATTTTTGTTGAAAATATCGTCCTCAGACCCGAGAAAGACGGCTTAGTTGGTGAACATCCGCTTCTCAAAGGCGATGCATTCTCCTACGAGAAAATGAAGTAATCACACGTATTGCCTGTCCCCAACCAGATTGATGTCTTTCACTTCAAGGATATTCTTTTCGTAACCGTATTTCGTGACATTGATCATCGCCTTAGCCACCTGCGTGAGCGTAGAAACCCCGTTTGGGAAAATCGCCTTTATGATGGGGTACATCCAGCCGATATACTTATACAGACTCAACAGGTTTTTCTGACCTTCGGTTGCCTTCATGAAGCCCGGGCGAAACGCAAAAACCTGATCGAAAGGAAGTTTGCGCAAATCATTCTCGGTTTTGCCTTTCACCCTTGCCCACATCAGGCTGCCTTTTTCGGTACTATCGGTGCTGGCCCCCGAAACGTAACAAAACGTCATATCAGGATTCAAACGGCTAAGTACCTCAGCCACATGCATCGTCAGGTCGTAGGTAATACGCCGGTATTCAGGCTCCTTCATCCCTACCGAAGAGGTTCCCAGGCAGAAATAGCAGGCATTATAGCCCTTCAACTGACTCTCGATCGGCAAAATATCATAGAAGTCCTTGTGAACAATTTCTTTGAGCTTTGGATGGCTCATCTCCAGAGGCCGCCGGTTGATGATGAGTACTGATTCGACGTCCGGGTTTTCCAGACATTCCAGCAGTACTCCCTCACCTACCATACCGGTCGTTCCGGTAACGATTGCTCTTATTTTTCCTTCAACGGCCATAGTTTGTTTTGATTTGAAATGGTCTTACTGCCGCAAGATAAGGATATTTTAAAGTCAACTAAGCGTCGAAATTCGTTGAAACCGACACAGATTTCCAATTTTCCAGCTCGCTCGAAAATGCATTGATCTTTGCATTGGCCAAACCGAACGCATCCTCGCCCAGTATCAAATGCAATGGCGGATTCGCTTCCTCCGCAATGCGGATCATCGCGTCGGCGGCTTTGGCTGGATCACCGGGCTGCTGGCCGTTGATCTGCTCCTGGTGCAGTGCCTCCGAGTCACGTACTTTCTGATAAGCCGTAATGCTGCTTTTTGGGGTTACGAATGATCCGGCGGTGAGGAAATCGGTGCGGAAGTATCCCGGTTCAACGATGGTCACCTTCACACCGAAATCCGCCACTTCGGCTGCCAGTGATTCTGATAAACCGTTAACGGCAAATTTGGTAGCACAATAGATTCCAAAGCCCGGAAATGCGCCCGTAATACCGGCGATCGACGAAATATTGAGAATATGCCCCGATCCCTGGGCACGCAAGTGCGGCATTACGGCACGGATCACATTCAATGTACCAAAGACATTCACGTCGAAATTACCCCGCGATTCGGCATCCGACAGCTCTTCCAGGCTTCCGGCCAGCCCATAGCCCGCATTGTTCACGACCACGTCTATACGACCGAATGCCGCCAACGTATCGGCGATCGCCTTGCCTACGCTCTGCTCGTCCGTCAACGAAACGCTGAGCGGTAAAAACTGGGCTTCTGTACTCCCTACTGCGGTTTTCAGTTCATCGATGGAGCGTGATGTCGCGGCTACGGCGAAGCCATTTGCCAATAATTTTTGCACAAGTGCCAGTCCCAGGCCTTTGGAGGCACCGGTAACAAACCATACTTTTCTGTTTTCCATTGTTCTTTGTTGATTGTTTTAATAGGACAAAGGTAGAATGGCGGCCACGCCCGGGTATTGCGCGGTTCAAACAGATACTTGCGAAATTCAAACAATCCGAAACGCGGAAGGGGTATAACTGGTCTGCTTTTTGAAAAAATTGTTGAAATGGGAAGGCTCTTCGAAGCCCAGACAATAGCTGATCTCGGAAATGTTCCAATTGGTGTGCCGTAACAGCGCTTTCGCTTCCGAAGCAAGGCGCTCGGCAATGTGCGTGGTCGTCGTTTTACCCGTAGTTTCGCGAATGGCGCGGTTCAAATGGTTGACATGCACAGAGAGATGCTGTGCAAAATCGTTGGCGGAACGCAGGGCGAACCGTTGCGACGGTGCCTCAATCGGGAACTGGCGTTCGAGCAACTCGGTAAATACGGCGGTAATGCGGGAGTTTGCATTGGGGTGTTGGTACAATGCCTCGCTGGGCTGCATTTTTAGGGCATAATGCGCCAGTTCGGTCACATAATTTCTCAACAAGTCGTATTTAAAAGGATAATCGGAGGCGATTTCTTCCAGCATTTTCTCGAAAATCTGGCTTACGTGGGCATCCTGAACGTCGTTGAGAATATAGGACGGCTTGCCGCCCACCGCAAACATAGGCAGATCCGCTACATTGCCGCGCAGTTTCTCAGAGAAAAACCCTTCTTTGAAAATACAAAAATACCCCGTCACCGTGTCGCAAGCCGCTTCCCAGGTATAGGGTACCGTCGGATTGAAGAACATGAGCGCGGTTCCGTCGAGTTCGAGGCTTTTGTCGGCGTAGTGATAAAGGTTTTTGCCTCGTATCAGCGCGATCTTGTAAAAGTCCCTTCGACTGTACCGCGCGGGAACCGGGTTCGCAGCCAGGTTTTCGCCCATCGGAAACACATTGAAATGCCCGATATCCTGCTGCAAATTTCCCGGCAGCCAGTTAAACTTGTATTGATAGAATTCTTCGAGTGACTCCGTTTTTTCCATAAAACAAAGTTACGAAAATCAAATAGAAAAGACTATAAACCATAGACCATGGTCGGCCGTCGGCGGTCGGTGGTCCATTTCACGCCATCGATTAATTCCCGCATTCCAGGTTTGTAAAACAGTACTTTTCCCTAATTTAGATTTTTGAACAAAACCTTTTACCTGAAACCATTCACACACCACACTCCAATCCATACACATTTTCTTCAATGAAATCTTTCAGTCCATTGCTTACCGAGCATCTTGAAAACGGCACACTAGTTTGTCCTTTATGTTTGTCCCCCTTAAAAATCGTTGACGAAAGCATTTACTGCACCAACACCGCGTGCTCGCATTCGGTCACCGAAATACCCCTGATTCAGAAGAAGATACCCATACTCGTCAATTTCGACGAAACCATCCTGAGTAAAGATGCTTTACTAGCAACCGGCGGGGAAAGTCTCATCCCCCGCAGCGGCAACAAATACGACACCATCAAAAGGATTTTCTGGGGAAGCGACGGAAAAACGAAGCGAAACCTGGCGCGTTTCCTTGAAGTCATTCCGAAACAGCCTGGCAAAAAGCCTACTGTACTGATCATTGGCGGAGGGGCCGTAGGGAACGGCGCAGCGGGTATGTACGATGCCAAAGACATCAACATCCTGTCGTTCGATATTTACGCTTCTGCCAACACCGATTTTATTGCCGACGGCCATTCCCTGCCCATTGCCGATAACAGTATCGACGGCATCTGGATCCAGGCAGTACTCGAACACGTGATGTACCCGCAACGTGTGGTCGCGGAGATCCACCGCGTGCTCAAACCGGGCGGCATCGTCTACGCGGAAACGCCTTTCCAACAGCATGTACACGAAGGCCCATACGATTTCACCCGCTTTACCGAGAGCGGTCATCGTTTGCTTTTCAAAGATTTCAAATTAGTAGATTCCGGCTTCCTGACCGGTATCGGCACCGTACTGCTCTGGAATGTGCGGTACGCGGCCTGGGGACTCACCCGCAGCAAAAAAGCGGCTATTGTGATCGCCATGGCGTTTGGTTGGATCAGGTTCTTCGACCACCTCGTACCCGATTCATTTAATGTAGATACCGCGAGCGGTGTGTATTTCCTGGGACGGAAGGATTTGGACCACAAGTTCAGCGACAAGGATATTGTTACTCATTATAAGGGATTTCAGCGGAAGTGATTTTGACGGCCGACGGCTGATTCGAATCAGCCGTCGGCCGTCGGCTAATTTGTAGCATCGATCAACTTGCGTGCCTCGGCAAGCTCCTCCTCCTTGAGCGTGATGAGTTCTTTCATCAGCTCCTTTATCTCGGCTATTACTTCCCAGGCTTCTTTTTTGACTTCGTCCCAAAATGGCTCCATTTCGGCTCTATCTTCGTCCGAGACTGAGTTATACCACTCGAAAAATGTTGATTTGATTTCCGGAATTTCAGAGGTATCAGCCGTCCTGATTTGCGCCATGTATGCATCAACGCGATTCCTAAGTTCTATTCTCATGTGCTTTTAACGAAAATGCTCCAATATTTTCAACATCTCTCTCAGCCTCACCGCTTCTGCGCGGACTTCTTCGAATTTGGCGTCACTTATTTCCGTCGACGAGGACGACATCAGGTTTTCAAGAAAATCTAGTCGACTTCTGAGTCTTTCAGCCAATTCGACCTGTCGGCTTTTTTTCCTCATATTTTATAGTGTGTAAAACTTAAAGTTAGGCTTTTGGGATGGAAAGGTCAACTGAAAAACAGTAACTTCCACCACCAATGATCCTGCGGTCACTAAACCTTACTTCCACGTCCTGTTCCTATCCGTTAGATAAGCCAGCCCCAGCACAATCACCTGCAAAACCATAAATGAGCCGAGCAATGCAGGAATAGAATCCTCGGGCGGCGGGCCGAACATATTGAAGAGCTCCGCGATAACGAAGAAGGCGATCAGGGAGACAAGGCCCCATTTTCCTTTTCCGTTGCTTGCCCGGGTATTTTTCATGTAAACCCACACCCCGGCGATGAAAATCACGGATTCCGTTAAAACCGTCAGCGGCAACGAGTTCCACATACCCAATCCGAATTTCTCAGTACCAAAAGGCGTCAACGGAAGGTCTGGGACGTGGACGATCAGGTCTAGAAACCAGTGGCTCAGTACTGCCAGACCTACGACGATTGCACTGCGTGTATCTTTTTGGAACAACCAGTAAATACCCCCGCAGACAAGCCCCCACACAATCCCCATGACAAGGCTGTGCGTGTAAGGATAATGTACAAACTCAAATGGCGTAACTTCCGTAAAACCCGGACGAATCTTCACCTGCTCGACGTCCAGCATAAGCAGAAACGGCCAGAGAATATCGACAAACTCAACTGCCACGAAAAGCGTCAGGAGCGAAACTTTGGGAGCAACTTTTTTCGCTCCGAATGCTAAACCATAATGACCTAAAAACATAATACAAGTGGTTGATAAATGACCCTACAAAGGTATTTGGGCCATTTCCGAACGCACTTGACCTAGATCAAGAAATCAGTTGAGCTGCTTCCGGCGAATGCGGCTGATGGTTTCGGGCGTCATGCCGAGCATCGAGGCAATGTATTGCAATGGTACCTGCGTGAAAATATCACGGTGACTTTCAAAAAGGAGGTTGTAGCGCTGCTCGGCGGTCATGGACAGGAAAGAAAACACCCGGTCTTCGAGGGTGGTGAAGCAATGCGCGATGAAAAGCTTCTCCGTGACGGGCCATTTGGGCACATAATCGCCCAGACGATCATAATCCTGTTTTTCGATGGTGTACACGGCCGTATCGGTCAGCGCCTGGATGTTCCAGCGGGCAGGGTTGGCAAACACCAGGCTCGACAAGTCCGTCACAAAGTAGCCCTGCGTGCAGATCCACTGCGTGACCTCCCTGTCCTCCAAAT
This sequence comes from Dyadobacter jiangsuensis, assembly GCF_003014695.1. GTDB lineage: Bacteria > Bacteroidota > Bacteroidia > Cytophagales > Spirosomataceae > Dyadobacter > Dyadobacter jiangsuensis. The sequence goes on from NZ_PYAS01000014.1 coordinate 93,582, forward strand.
CCACATAAACCCGCAGCAGGCCCGATTTGATAAAGCTTAGCTTATTGCAAAGTTTCCCAGTTTTGAGGTAGTAGTCGCCTTTTTTCAGTATTTCGGGTTTGAAAAAAGACGAAACTTTCACCAGCTCGGTCTGGTCGAAATCGAAGTAGGTTTGCAGGTAGTGTTCAAGATCCGTCATAATGCGCTGAAATCGGTCGTAAATGTAGCAAAGAACGGCCTCCGAGCACGGTCGTTATCGTACAAAAGTGTCCGAATGCGAACGGGTGATTTCCCTAAGGCAAATCCAATGCGCTGTAAAACAATAAATTATAATTTTGGCATATATTTTATACAATGTACTATGCAATACAATGTACCGTCTATTAGCCATGAAAATTGAATTTTTGAAAAACTCCCAGTCAGCCCCATTCCTATGTTAAAAAACTATTTCAAGATCGCCTGGCGAAATCTGGTCCGTAACCGGGTTTTCTCTGCCATCAATATCGTCGGGCTGGCTATCGGTCTCGCATCCTGTATGCTGATCAGCCTGTATGTGATCGATGAGCTGAGCTTCGATCGCTTCCATGAAAAAGCCGGCCGCATTGTGCGGACCACTTTCAAGGGAACAATGCAGGGCGGGATCATCAACGAATCGCACGTCATGCCTCCCACCGCCGCCGCACTGAAGGCCGATTACCCCGAGGTACAGGAATCCACGAGGCTCCGGCAAGGCGGCAAGCCTTTGGTGTTGCTCAACAACCAGCTTTACAGCGATGAAAAACTGGCCTTCGTCGATTCCAACTTCTTCTCGGTGTTTACATTGCCTTTCGTTGCCGGTAATCCCCAAAACGCGCTGCTGGAACCGAACACCATTGTGTTGTCCGAAACAGCAGCGCGGAAATACTTCGGAAAAACCGATGTGCTTGGCAAAATCATCACTTTCAAAGACTGGAACAAAACCTTGCGCGTGACCGGGGTAATGAAGGACATTCCCTCCAATTCGCATTTCCGCTTCGATTTGCTGGGCTCCATGGCGTCTGTGGACGAGGCAAAAGCCAATTCCTGGATGACTTCCGAGTTTTTCACCTACCTGGTTTTGCCGGAAGGCTACGATTACAAGAAGCTGGAAGCAAAACTCCCTGCCACTGTCGATAAGTACATAAGCCCCCAGCTCAAACAATCGATGGGTGTAACAACGGCTGAATTCCGCAAGCAGGGTAACAACCTCGAACTCCGCCTGCAACCGCTGACGGAAATCCATTTGCATTCGGACTTCCAATATGACCTCGATGTAAACGGCGACGTTACCTACGTCTACATCTTCGGCGCGGTGGCCGTAATGATGCTCCTCATTGCCTGCATCAATTTCATGAACCTTTCTACCGCGGGCTCTTCCAAGCGTGCACGAGAGGTGGGCGTACGCAAGGTAATGGGTTCCGAAAAAAGTGAACTGGTGGGCCAGTTTCTCACTGAGTCCATTTTACTCACATCGCTTGCATTGGTACTGGCAGTCCTGCTGAGCATCGTAGCATTACCTGTTTTCAATGAAATGTCCGGTAAAAACCTGACGCTGAAATGGGATGCCGTCCCGGGCCTGATTCCCGCTCTGATCGGTTTTGGCCTTTTTGTGGGGATCTTCGCCGGCAGCTACCCTGCGTTTTTCCTGTCGTCGTTCAAACCTATTACCGTGCTGAAAGGCGGCTCCTCCGTCATCAAGCTCTCTTCTTCGGGCAAAAGTTTCAATCTGCGCAGTGGGCTGGTTGTATTTCAATTCTTTATGTCGATCATTCTCATCGTAGGCACGACGGTCGTTTTTCAGCAATTGCAATTTATCCGCAATAAAAAGCTGGGTTATAACAAAGACCAGGTGATCGTGATCCCGACCTGGTCGCTAGGCAAAAATATGGAGGCATTCCGCGAGGGACTCATGCACGATTCGCGCATTGAAAACGTCAGCCTGTCGGGCTATGTGCCTGCCGGACCTTCCGACAACAACAATTTCACGGTTAACCCTGATGGAAACACCGACCGGATGGTGAAAACACTCCGCTACGAGGTGGACTATAATTACCTGGCCACTCTGGGTATGGAAATGGCCCGCGGACGTAATTTCTCGAAGGATTACGGTACGGATTCAACCGCCATTATCATCAATGAAACGACCGTCAAAACCTTCGGCTGGACGCCGGAGAATGCGATGGACCGGACCATTACCCGCAGCGACAACCAGGGAAACAAGGCAACCTACCACGTCATTGGCATTGTGAAAGACTTCCATTTCCGTTCCATGCACGAAAAGATAGGCCCGCTCGTGATGACGTTGAACAACGGCTGGGGCTGGATGATGGTCAAAACCCGCAGCGCGGAGGTTTCGGGGCTATTGACCTCAATGAAAAAGAGCTGGGACAGTTTCCATTCCGATATGCCATTCAGCTACACCTTCCTCGACGAACGTTTCAACGAAACATATAAAGCCGAGCAGAAAACCGGCCAGATACTGGGCACATTTGCCGGGCTGACGATCTTCGTGGCATGCCTGGGCCTGTTCGGTCTGGCTACGTTCACCGCCGAGCAGCGTACCAAGGAAATAGGTGTACGAAAAGTATTGGGCGCATCGGTGGCAGGTATTATCGCGTTACTTTCAAAAGATTTCCTTAAACTGGTGATTGTCGCATTGCTCATCGCCACGCCCGCAGCCTGGTGGCTGACGGACCGCTGGTTGCAGGCTTTCGCCTATAAAATCGATGTTGCCTGGTGGATGTTTGCACTGGCAGGCGTACTATCGGTGCTGGTTGCATTGTGCACGATTTCCTACCAGTCTATCAAGGCGGCATTGATGAACCCCGTTGAGTCGCTTCGTTCGGAGTAGCCGGTGGATCGATTTAAACCATTTGAATAGCAAATAGTTATTACATTCGAACCCGGGTCGTGTGCAGGTTTGCATCCGGCCCGGGTTTACTGTTTTAATCCAAATCGTTGAGTGCCCATGGAAGCCACTATCCGCTGCAAAATCACCCGGCATGTTTACGTTTTCCAGCCAGGTAATATCGTCGAGGTGCGGCGGCGCATTTTAGAAAAGTCTGAAAATCAGTCACAATCTGGTTATTCCATTCCTGATATCGGCGATGGCACCCCGGGGATTATCCCTCTGGACGCCGCCGACCCAGTAACCGATCCGGCGCCAACGGAAGACGCCCATTACGGCAAATGCGTATTGACAAGCGTCTCGAATTTCTGGGCAGATAATCCGGAAAGAACCGGCGAGGGCCAGGCAGGCAGCATCAAACCGGTAAATGTGCGGGTGGTCCATTATCCCGACTGCCAGCAGCTCGTGTTCCATATGCCCCAGTACGCCTGGGATGCGGGTGCCTTCCGCCTTACCAACTCCTGCTCGCAGGAAGTGATCGAAGAAAAGCCCGTTCGGGAGCGCCTCAACGGTGGCACCATGATTTTAACCAATACACTACCCTATCCGCCAGGGTTTTACACCATCGAAGCCGGTTGGCCCGATGGCTGGACACATCGCATTCAATTCATCAAGTTCACCGAAGGTTTTCCCAATGCGCCCTACGGCAAAGCGCCTGCCAATATCTTCCATGCTATTCGGAACGAGGAGGTGCATTTGCTGCCATTGCCGGAAGAACAACCCTACCCTGAACTTGCGGCAAACCATGGCAGAACCCCGGAATATCGCGCCGACCGGGATTCCGGGTATACGTCACCTGCGTGTAGCCTGCACATGATGTACGACCGCGACGACGAGCGGTCGCGCGATTACAATGGCCTCAGCCGGGACGGCGGTATTGATGTGGATAAATTCAAAAAAGAAATTATGAGCCGCTTTTTTCCCAAGCTGGAATACACGCAGGATGGCCGCGGTGGCAGTATTTACTACACCGAGGGCGCGATTAAAATCCAGTTCGGCTGGGAATTTGGCGGAGGCAACGCGGTGGTCATTCTGTTTATTCCGGAAACAAAATACTGGGAAGCGCAAACCGGGACGCCACTTTCACGCAGAGATGAAATCCTGAAATTCCTCTGCGAACAAGTAATCCGCGATCAGGCGCCGGGCTGCACATACAAGATCTACGAGAATTCGATCAGCATTCTGCGCTGAGTCTTTGGAATGGTTATTGATGTAAATAGGCCTTCATCAAACCAATAACCACCATGGTACAAAATTCAGAAACCATCGAAATCCTGAACGACCTGGTCCTGATCAACAACGACCGGATCGCCGGATATGAAAAAGCCGAAGCCGAAGCCGGCGATCTTGAAAATGATCTGCGGGCGATGTTCAGCGGCCTCGCCGAAGAAAGCCGCACGTATGCGGGCGAATTGAAATCACGCATCACGCAACTTGGCGGAGAGCCGGCAAGCGGCACCATGCTTTCGGGCAAGTTGTACCGTATTTGGATGGATATCCGGGCGACATTCACTTCCGACAACCGTCGCGCCGTTCTCGAAAACGCCGAGGCCGGTGAGGACGCGGCGAAAAAAGCCTACGAGGAAGCATTGCAATCCAACGAGCTTTCCGAGGAAATCTACCAGCTGATCCAACACCAATATAACGCTATACTCGCGGCCCACGACAGCATCAAAGCCGAACGCGACCGCCAGCGAGACGTCTCTAAATATCCGCTGACAACTTAAAGAAGCCCCGGAAGGGGCTTTTTAGTTAACAGATAATCAGCAACTTAAAATTTTTTTCAACTTTTTTCCTAAATTCCTGTAACCTTTTCCATTCCCCGGAGTTACCACATCAAAATCACGAAAACAAAGCGCAGAGCCTTGAATACCCTAACCGACAACTCGCTGATGCTCCGGGTCAAAACCGGGGACCTGGATAAGATGGGCTTGCTCTTCGAACGGTACAACCGGCCGCTTTTCGGATTCTTTTACCACATGACGCACAAGGCCGACCTCAGTGAGGACCTTGTCCAGAATGTGTTTTACCGAATGCTCAAATACCGGCACACATTTACCGGCGACGGCGAGTTCAGGACATGGATGTACCACCTGGCTCGAAACGTCCTCAACGACTCGGTGAAGCAGAACCGGTCGTTTAATTTTTACGATGTGAACGAGGTCGCCGACCGGCTCGAAGGCGGAATCCGCGCCGACGAAAGCCTGGAAAGGCAGCAGGAAAACGCCATCCTGCACGAAGCCATGGGGGCGTTAAGCCCGGAATACCGCGAGGTGCTGATACTAAGCAGGTTTCAGGAAATGAAATACGACGAAATTGCCAAAGTGCTGAATATCAACGAAGGAACAGTGAAGGTTCGGGTACACAGGGCATTAGGAGAATTGAAGAAAAGGTTTTTTACAAATGAAAGACGGTAAGGAAATGAACTGCGAATATACCAGAGGCAAGCTGACCGAATGGCTCAATAACAACCTCGAAAAAAGCGAGCAAATGGAGGTGAATCGCCACCTCGCCGAGTGCGTGAGCTGCCAGGAAGAGTTCGCAGCCGACAAGCAGATCTGGGATAGCATGGCGAAAATCAGGATTCCTGAGCCCAAAGAAGCAATGCGTGCCAACTTTTACACGATGCTCGACGAGTTCAAGGAGGCAGAAAAAGCCGCGGCGAGGTTCTCGTTTCAGAGCATGATGGAAAGTATCCGGGAGTTTGTATTGCCGCAATGGACGGTACAAGTCGGATTCAGCCTGCTATTGGTTGGGTTAGGCTGGGTTATCGGCAACCGGACGAGCCGCACTAAGGTCGACGCCGTCGCGTATCAGCAGCGCATCGAAACTCTGGCGAGCCAGGTGCAGGATATGAAAAGCACGATGATGCTTTCGCTGCTTGAAAATCCTTCGGCCACCGAGCGGCTCCGGGCAGTGGGTTACACTAGCGAGATCACGCATGCCGACGATCGCGTCTTAGAAGCGCTTTTTGCCACCTTAAACAACGATCCTAACGTCAATGTGCGGCTCGTCACACTCGAAGCGCTCACACAATATGCGGGCGACGCGTCGGTGCGGGAGGGACTGGTAAAATCCCTCGCATTGCAGGATTCGCCGATGGTGCAGGTGGCACTTGCAGATGTGATGGTCAAATTGCAGGAAAAACGCTCGGTGAAGGCATTGAAAACCTTGCTGCAAAAAGAAGACCTCAACGACCTCGTCAAAGTCAAGATCGAACAGACTATCAAAGACCTTTCATAAACCTAAAATCAACTATTAGCCATGAAGTATTTTGCAATCCCCCTGCTGGCGGGAGCAGTGCTCTGCTGTACCCAGGCCCCGGCGCAGAAGCTGGAACACAAAGAACACGTCAGCAAAGAATTTACCGTCAGCGCCGGACAGGCCGCCAAAAATGTGCTCGCGATCTATAACATCAACGGGTTTATCAAGGTGGAAGGCTACAACGGCGATAAAGTGGTGCTCGAAATCGATAAAAATATCCGGGCTAAAACGCAGGAAGGACTCGACGAAGGGAAGGCCGAGTTTAAACTGGAAATCGAACAGGAGGCCGACAGCATTATCGCCTATATCGCCAATCCGTTCGACTCGCGTCCCAACCATAGTCGCCGCAACTGGGACGGACCGAAAATCAAGTACGATTTTGAGCTGGATTTCACAGTAAAAGTCCCCTACTCGCTCAATTTACACGTTTCGACGGTGAACGGCGGTGATATCAACGTGAACGACGTGACCGGCTCGCTGGGCATCCGCAATGTCAACGGGGCAATTAAAGTCGTGAATGCCAAAGGAAAGGCCGATATGCACACGATCAACGGCAATGTGGAAGTCAATTACCTGGCATTACCACCGGGCGAATCCGATTTCAAAACACTCAATGGCGATGTCAAAATCAGTTACCCGGCTGCATTGGCTGTGGATTGCCAGTTCAAGACTTTCAACGGCGATTTTTACACCGATTTCCCCAATGTCGAAAGGCTTCCGGTGAGGGTGGTGAAAAATGCGGAAAACCGCGAAAACAAGACCGTCTACAAGCTAAGCACCGAAACGTTTATCCGCATCGGCAGCGGCGGTCCCACCTACAAATTCGAAACATTCAATGGCAATATCTATCTTAAAAAACAATCATAGCAAAATGAAGACCCCGCGCATTCTTGCCCTCGCAGCATTCACAGCATTTACGGCCATTTCGGCACCACTGATTGCCCAGGGTGATTTGAAAGAACAACTGACGATCCCCCTGAGCGACCCCGCCAAGCCCGGATCGCTGAAAGTACACCTCATTACCGGCTCGATCCGTGTAACGGGTTACGCAGGCAACCAGGTGGTGATCGACGCAACTACGAAACAACCCGACAAAGCGGAAAAGCCGAAGGAAGTGGACGGCATGAAACGCATTTCCAAAAACGGCGGCCTCGACATTTCTGCTACCGAGGAAAACAATGTCGTGAACGTGAGCTCGAAGCTGTTCAATACCAAAATGGAACTGGTGATCAAGGTACCGGCGAAGTTCTCGCTGAATGTAGGCACGATCAACGATGGTGACATTCTGATCGAAAACGTGGACGGCGAAATGGAGATCACCAACGTCAATGGCGACATCCGTCTCACCAACATATCGGGTTCGGCTGTGGCCAACACGGTCAACGGCCTGCTGAAAGCAAACTTCAAAACCGTGTCCGCGAAATCACCGATGGCATTCTCCACGCTGAATGGCAATGTCGACATTACCTTGCCGCCAACAGCCAAGTTCGACATCAAGGCTAAATCCGATCGGGGCGAAATTTACAGCGACTTCGATGTGGACGTCGACAAGGCCGTACAGCAGGCCACCAAAACAGCCAAGGACGGCATGTACAAGGTCAGCATCGAAGACTGGGTAAAAGGCAAAGTCAACGGTGGCGGCAGCGAGATCATGATGAAGAACATGAACGGAAATATTTACGTCAGGAAAGCGAAATAGCATTTCCTGGGCCGTTACCGACGCCTCTGGCAGATCGTCTGCCAGAGGCGTTTTTTTGAGGCTTATCTGAACAACTAGCGCGCCTATTCAATTGTCGCGCCGAGCTCCGAAAGCATTTTCTGCAAATCATCCAGCTTTTTGGTCTTCACCGAAGCCATAATCTGTCCGGTAGTCGCTTCGGCAGTGGCGATCGCTTCGAGGTATACCTTCTTTCCGGCATTGGCCAGCTTCACATACGAGACCCGCGCATCGCGGCTGTTCGCCTCCCTTTTCACATACCCCAGCTTCTCCAAAGGCGATAGCATTCTTGTAATACCCGAGGCCGTCAATCCCACCTTTTCAGCCACGTCGGTACGCCGCAATTTCTCGTCGTCGGCATTCGCCAGATGATGCAAAATCATGAATTCATTCAGGCTGATTCCATGATTTTGAAGCTTCGCATCGAACCGTTTCGTGACGATTGTCTGAATAATGGCAAGGTTTAAAAACAGTTTCAGTTCCTGGGAAATAGTTGACATAAACTTGAAATATATTTGATTTATAGTTGATATATACTTGATTAGTCAAGTATTATACAAATATATATCAATAATAAGTATTTGAAAAACAATTGATTGACGTTTCACTGGATTTAAAAATTGGCGGACACGTATCTGATTGACTATCAAACATAAGGAGATGCCTTGACCATTCACTGGGTCGTTGTTGTCGCGTACCTACGGCACGCCCGGAAGTTGTGGAGATATTAACGTGCTACCGATATTACATGCCTAAGGGCATTTCAAACCGATCGCGCAAAACCCCACAAAAAAGCCCGCGACACAAAATGCCGCGGGCTGAAATCCTGATAAAGACTGGTTTAATTAGCTCTTGCCAATTGTACTTCCAGGCGAATGTCTACATTGCGATCGTTGCCATTGTAGCGCGAGTTATATCCGCCGGTGCCGATGCCCACTCCCATACCGCCACCCATTCCGATACCGCCTCCAACGCCGATACCAATGCGCGGGCTGAATCCTGAATTGGACGACGATTGTCCGTCCACTTTAATGCTCATTCCCATCATTCCCGTCTCCCGCGCATTCACATTCATGAGCGCGAAAGGAATCGCAATCTGCTCGGTGAGCTCGCCGTCGCGGTCCATAGCAATATGCGATTTGATGCTGCCATCCGGCCGCACGAGGTCGATCAGATGCTGGCCGTCACGGTCCTTCCAAACAGCCTCCTTATTGTAGGAATCGAGGAGCAACCCGAGGCCCAGGCTGTTGGGCAAATCGGTTTCAACACGTCGCAATGCTTTGCGGTCTTCTTTCATTACCACGGGAAAGGTCAGTGCATAGGCTTCCTTCTTCTGGCCTTCGGGACTGAAAGCGATTTTCAGGCCGCTGCTCAATATGTTCTGGATCGTGTTGGGATCTTTTGTTTTGAGCGTAATGTACACGTACTGGTCGTCGTTGATGATTCCGTATCTGAGGCGCGACCGCTGGTCTTGCTGGTCGGGTTTGATTTCGTCCACATACGAGAACGGCGCATTCCATTTGGACGCATAAGGCATCGTTTTGGAAGAGCTGCAACCGCCCAGGGCTATTAACAGCAGCAATGACCAACTGTTTCTGATCGTTTTCATTGGTTATTTTATCAATTAGAATTACTCTTTCTACAACGTAATCCGGCAATCAAACATTACGAAAAGTTGCCGCAAATCGTTGCACGTTAAACCTCGGACACGTTTGCGGGTACGATGGTTGAAAGCAGCAAGTCTATTTTCTGGTGCAGCTTCTCCGGTTCGAACGGCTTCGAAAGCGTATCGTTCATGCCCGCCTCCAATGCTTGCGACACCTCTTCGGGCAATACCGTAGCCGAAAGCGAGAGAATGGGCGTGGTGATATGCAGCTCCTCGCGCGCCACGCGGGCGGCCTGAAAACCGTCCATTTCGGGCATGCGCGTATCCATGATAATCAGGTCGAAAAGCTCTTCGCGCAACTGATCCACAGCCTCTTTTCCATTGCCCACGATCACGGCATTGAGCTGCCAGGCTTTGAGGTATTTCTTCAAAAGCAATGCGTTGATCGGATTGTCTTCCGCCACAAGTACCTTCTTGCCATCAAATGAAGGCAGGTTCTGGAATGAGACAACCGGTTTGCTATCCCCCGACTTCTCATTGGCGTCCGGGACGATCAATGTGAAGAAAAACTGGCTGCCCTGATGAAAACGGCTGTTCACTTCCAGCTCGCTTCCCATGAGGCGTACCAGCTTCTGGGAAATGGTCAGTCCGAGGCCGGTACCGCCATATTGGTGGGAAGTATTTTCCGAGGCCTGGCCGTACTCCGAAAAAATGTTGGACAAATGCTCATCCGACATCCCTATACCCGTATCTTCCACCGCGAACCGTATCCTGTGCCCCGCCGGTGTTTCGGCCAGGTGCTCCATTTTTACCGACACATTGCCTTTTTCGGTGAATTTCAGCGCATTACCGATCAGGTTCAGCAAAATCTGGTTCAGGCGCATGCCATCCACCGTAACGCATTCGGGGATCTGTTTCCCGATTTCCAGACGCAGTTCCAGCTTCTTTTCATCGGCTTTAAACTGCATTAGATCGATGATTTGTTTACCAAGCATCCGTAGGTCAGTAGACGTAGGGATGATCGAGAATTTACCTTCGTCGATTTTGGATATATCCAGAATGTCGTTCAGGATATTCAGTAGCGACCCGGACGACTGCCGGAGCATGTTCACGAGCTCTTCCTGGCCATCGCTGAGCTCGGTCGCCGACAGCAGGTTCCCCAGGCCGATAATACCATTCAGTGGGGTTCTGATCTCGTGGCTCATATTGGCCAGAAACGACTCCTTCGTTTTACGTGCCTTTTCCGCCTGAGTTTGCGCGTCGATCAGCGCCAGTTCGTGCGCTTTCCGCTTCTCCACATCGTGCAGGTTTACAAACAGCAGCCTGTTTTTATACATAATCCTCAATTCCAGCCAAACAGGTTGCCTTAACCGGCCATAAAACTGATCCTCCACGACGATGGTCTCCCCGCCCACGAAACTCCGCTTCACGAGCACCTCACGCAAGCCCGATTTCAACGGGTCTACCAGCAAATCGAGCATGGATGTCCTGATCAGCGAACCGGGTGCAATGCCCAGGATCGTCTCCACCGATGGATTGATCGACAATATCGAGCCCGTATCGGGCTCTACCGTGGCAATGATATCCGGCGAGTTCAGCACGATCGTCGCGTAGTTTTCGAGCAGCTTGTTTTTCTCCCGTATTTCACGCTGGCTGCGCGCCAGTTTGATGAGTGAATCTACCTTCGCATTGGTAATGTAAGGATCGAGCGGCTTGTAGAGGTAATCAATAGCACCCGTTTTAAGGCCCCTAACAGCGTAGGTGGTTTCCTTTGAAATAGCCGTTACGAAAACGATCAGGATCTCGCGGGTTTTGGGATTGGAAAAAAGTGTCTCGGCAAATTCGAAACCATCCATTCCGGGCATTTGAACATCCACCAAAGCCACGGCGATCTCGTTTTCCCAGACCATCCGCAGCGCCTCGTTAGGCGAGGTTGTGGCATATATTTCAATGTCGTCCCGGTTCAGGATTGCTTTGAGTGAGATCAGGTTTTCCTCCCTGTCGTCCAGCAGCAAAATCTTTGTATTCTCCATGGGTTATTCGTCGAGTAGCTATTGAAGGATATCGTTGATTATCGAAAAAAGGTTTCCGCCGGCCAGCACCTGATGTTTTTCACAGGCCAAAAGAGCCTGTTCCGGCATGCGCGGGGATTCTGCCTCGGCCGGATTCTGGACGTACGTCGGGAAACCTTTCTCAGCCAATGTTTTCATACCCAATGCGCCATCGGCACTGGAACCGGAAAATAGCATGGCCGCTTTTACGGGAATACCCGAAACCGCGGCGGAAATGAAAGTAGCGTCAATAGAGGGCCGTGAAAAAAAATCCTTGTCGGTGCAATCGTAGTAGAACCGCCGATCGGACCCTATCAGCAAGTGGTAATCGGGATAGGCGAAATAAATGGAATTAGCCTCTATCGGATCCAAATGGTAAGGCTCGCTCATAGCTACGTTGGTCTTGTTCTTGAATATTTCAGGTAAAACAGCAGTACTGGATTTACCTCGGTGCAGCACGAAAATCAATGCGACAGACAATGGGTTTCTCACCAGCCGGATAATCTCCTCAAAGATCGCAAAGCTGCCCGACGACCCGCCGACCAGCACCAACCTGAGTGAATCATTGTCCTTTGCCGTACTCATTTGATCTTCTGATAAATGTTTAACGTAGTGTCAATCACTTTGAAGTTGTCTTCCAGGCCTGAGTAACGCAGCGTTTCCCGCTTTCCCAGGCAAAGAAAACCCAACATGCTGAGACTGTCATACAAAAGCCTGAATACTTTTTGCCTCAATTCCAGCGTGAAGTAGATCATCACGTTCCGGCAACTGATAAACTGAAACTCGTTGAACACGCCGTCGCCCGTGAGATCATGCATCGAAAAAACAATGTTACGCCGCAGCTCGGGCAGCATAGCGGCCTTGTTGTAAGCCACATGGTAGTAATCCGACAGCGAATGTTTGCCGCCCGCCGCCAGATAATTCTCCGAGAACGTCCGCACATTCCCCAGCGTGAATATACCCTCGCGCGCAGCCGTGAGCGCCTTGTTGCTCAGGTCGGTGGCATAAATCAGCGAGCGGTTCAAAAAACCGGCTTCTTTGAGAAAAATGGCCAGCGAATAGGCCTCCTCGCCCGTCGCGCAGCCGGCCACCCAGAAACGCAGCGTCGGGTACGATTCAAGGTAGGTAAATACCTCGGTTTTCACTTTCATGAAGAAGTCCGCGTCGCGGAACATCTCCGAATAGTTGACCGTCAGCTCCTGGATAAGGCCGTATACCACGTTGCCGCCCTGCTCGATGTGCACGAGCAGTTGTGGGAAATCCATCTTGTGGGTGGTCAGATACCTGCTTGCACGGCGCAACAGCGACGGTCTAGCGTAACCCGAAAAATCGAACCCCGATATCTCCCTGATCCGCACAATGAGTATTTCCAGCTCGGAGTATTCCATCAGCACCATAATTACGCAGCTTGTAACCAGACCTTGATCAGCGAAAGCAGCTTGTCAACATCCACGGGTTTCGAAATATAATCGTTGGCACCGGCTTCGAGGCATTGCTCACGGTCGCCCTGCATGGCCTTGGCGGTCACGGCAATGATGGGGATATTAGCCCACCTGGGTACCTGCCTGATCCGGCGCGTGGCTTCGATACCGTCCATTTCGGGCATCATTACGTCCATCAATATCAGCTCTATATCCGGATTATCTTCCAGCTTGTAAATCGCCTCCTTGCCATTGGTGGCGATTTCAATACTGAAACCGGCGTCTTCCAGCACGGCACTCAATGCGAAAATATTGCGCATATCGTCGTCGGCCAGCAGCAATTTCTTGCCGTTGAAGAGCTGCCCTGCATTCACAACCGCATTACTAAACGACTCCTTCGGTACTTCCGGCTCCTGCGTTTTCGGCTGGATCTTTTTGAGGAAGAGCTTCACCTCGTCGAGGAGCCGCTCGTTGGATTTCTTCGTTTTGATCACCACCGGGTGTGCATATTTCATCACACGCCCCAAATCTGCCTGGGTAAGATCTTCGGCTGTATTCACCACCACCGGCAGCTCATTCCATCGCCGGTTTTCCTTGATTTTATCCAAAAGATCCAACCCGTTCATATCGGCAAGCCGCACATCGAGGATAATGCCATCCACCCGATCCGATTCGAGTATCGACAACGCTTCGGCAGCCGAATAGGCATAGAGCACAAAAATGTTATTGCTCACCAGGAAATCGCCGAGGTATTGGCTCTGATAGGCGTCGTCCTCGATGAGCAGGATACGCTGCTGGTCGAGGTCTTTTCCTTCCAGCTTCAAAGCAGTGAATATCTGTTGAGCCGATCGCTCGTCCACCGGCTTCTGCATGAAACCGATCGCTCCGTTTTTGAGCATTTCATCCTGGAAGTAATCTCCCGAAGATACCGTATGGACCGGAATCAGGCGTGTACGGGTATCACTTTTCAATTCCTTCAAAACCGCTTCACCCGGCATATCCGGTAAATGCATGTCCAGAATAATGGCGGTCGGATTGAATGTGCCAACCATATCCAGCGCTTCGCGGCCATTGGTTGCGATCTGTACTGCAAATCCGCTTGCCTGCGCTTTTGCAGCCATATCGGCCGCGAAAATGTCGTCATCCTCGATCAGCAGCAAACGGCGCGACTGGCCATTTTCCAACGCCTGTGTTTTAAATTCTTTTGGTTGCGACCTAGCGGGTTCAACCGCAGGCTGCTCCACGATCTCGGCGGTTTGCACATCTGCTTTGGTCAGATAAGGGATTTTTAATGTAAATACAGACCCTTCGCCCGGAACGCTTTTCAGCGAAATCGACCCGTTGAACAGGCCCGCCAGTTCGCGGCTAATCGATAATCCGAGACCGGTCCCTCCATATTTTCGGCTGGTAGAGCCATCGGCTTGCTGGAACGCTTCGAAAATCGACGCCTGCTTGTCCAATGGTATTCCAATGCCGGTATCGGTCACTTCGAAATACAACTGGCCTTCTTCCTGCGAAATCAGGAGAGAAACCTTACCTGGTGCCGACGTAAATTTCACCGCATTCGAAATCAGGTTGCGGAGGATTTGTAACAGGCGGGTGTGATCGGTAAACAGGGTCGCCGGGCACGAAGCCGTCTTTTCCACCTGCAATGCCAGGCCTTTGTTTTCAGCCACTTTCTGGAAAGTACTTCTTACCTCCGTCAGGATAGATTCCGTGCTGATATTTTCATGTATGAGCTCTATTTTTCCGGCTTCCACCTTGGCCAGATCGAGGATATCGTTGATCAGCGTCAGCAGATCGTTCCCGGAATTATAAATCACCGAGGCATAGCGCTCCTCCTCTTCGTTCAACCGCGATCCCTTATTTTCGCCTAGAATGCGTGACAAAATCAGGATGCTGTTCAGCGGGGTACGCAATTCGTGGCTCATATTGGCCAGGAACTCGCTTTTGAAACGCCCGCTCCTTTCCAGCTCGTCGGCTTTGATCTGGATCTGATCGCGTGCCTCTTCGATTGTACTTTTCTGTTCTTCGAGCATGAATGCTTTTTCTTCCAGCTCGGTGTTGATTTGCTTCAATTCTTCCTGCTGGACCCGCAATTCTTCTTCCGAAACCTGCAAAAGAGAAGTTTGCCGTGTGAGCTCTTCATTGGTAACCCGCAGCTCTTCCTGCTGACTTTCGAGCTCTTCTGCCTGCAACTGCGTTTTTTCGAGCAATTCGTTGGCCGTTTCGCGGGCACGGGCAGCCATAATCGCCACCGCAACGTTGTCCGAGACCATATCAAGCAGCTTGATAACCTTAGTGCCGGGGTCTCTCAGATAGCCTATTTCGATCACCCCGGCGGTAGTGCCGTCGAAACTGATATTTTTCATCAACACCAATCCCGGCTCGGAGCTGCCGGTAGCCGTCCGGACCTGCAAATAGCCCGCTGCCACATCCAGGCGTTTGATATTGCCATGGTCCGCCGCGAACTGCCCCAATATCCCCTCTCCGAATGGTATGAACGAAGGCGCCGCATCGGGTGCCGAAATCCCATAAATGGCCGACCGTTCGAGCACATCTCCCGAGCGCGTAACAAGGTACATGGCCGAAACCTGCGATTCCGTCACCTGGGCCAATTTGCCCAGCAGCCGCTCCGAAAGTTGGGTTAAAGTAGGTTCGCCTCTTACCGCGCTGGATACCTCCATGGCCGCATTCAATATCCAGTTTTTCTCCTGGTCTTCCAATCCGAGCTGCTCCAACTTCTTGTTAGCCAATTGCATCGCTTCTTCACTGGCACGTTGGGCAAGGTAAGTTTTACGGATAAAATAATAGAGTAAAAGGATCACCATGAAAAACAGCGACGAACCGATCACGATGTATTGCTTGGCACGCGTCGAGCTTGTGGATGCTACTTGTTCCCGCTCTGACAGCAAGGCTTCCTCCACATTTTCTATCCTGCGGAAGCTGAATTCGATTCTGGAAGAAACTTCTCTTCCCTGCAAAACAATGCGCTGAATGGTGTCGATACTGTATTTGCCGGTTTTAAGGATTTCGTACTGGTGATTCATCAATTCCACCCTCGTTTCGAGAAGATCGGACAGCGAATCCACCCGGGCGCTTTGTATCTTATTGTCTCTCACCAGTTTTTGCAATGCTTCGACATCCTTCCAGATGTCACTGGAGGCCTGCAGATAATTCGCTTCGAATGCACGGTTACTCGTTAACGCAAATCCACGGACGTTCGCTTCGGCGGTCAGCAACCGGTTTTTAACCGAAGTTGACACACGCATAACCTCCCGCGTATGATCCACCCAGCCGGCATTTTCCTGTTGCAGGACAATAGCATTGTAAGACACATATCCTACTACGAGTACTAAAAGAATTGAAAATGAGATTCCCAGTAAAACCTGGCGCTGAAATGTAAGTTGCATAAACGCTGAATATCAAGTAGAAGTACTACTAAATAACGATTTGAAGGATATTTCGGAAAAATAATGCTTTTTGGCCGCATTTCGGCCTTTCTTCACAGTTTTTAAACTGGACAGCCATTCAAAAAACTATAAACTATTTCTACGGATCTACCCATTCTGCCAGTTCGTCCTCGAGGGTGATCAACACGCCGCGGGAACTCTTACCATTTTTCGAAAAAGTCCTGATCAGTTTCTTCAAATGCCTGCGCGGTTCATCGGCGCTGTTACCGCCGACAAACGACATGAAAATGTAGTCCCCGCCGGGCCGTTGAACGACCCTGTCTATGTGCAGCATTTTCCCGCCGGGCACCAGCAGCTCTTTGTTGATTTGAATATGGTTCTCGTCCTGGTAAAGCACTTGTAATGAAGGATCTTGCAAAAGAGAAATCGTCAGTTTTTCGATTTCGTGTGTCTCTTTCCGGGTAAATATCCCCTCGCCTACGAGCTTCTCCAACGCTTCCGGAAGATCCGAAATGGTTTTCAGCCTGGTGAGCAAATACCGCATTTTTTGCAGACGGTCGTGCCTCGGCTCGAAAGTCTGCACGTCGAAAATGCGGTCGGCCATGCGGCGGAGGCGCAGCGATTCGGTGCGGTCGTTGCTTAGTATGTTTTTTAATACAAAAGGGCTCGTACCTGCGCTTACGTGCGCGTGCCTGAGGCCGCCCGACGCCTCGGAAATTACATATTGAGAAATGGCTTCATCCCAGGCGGGTCTAAAACCTTCCCGGTTCAGATAGTCACGCAGCCAGTGGTTGATCTGCTGCCCCGACTCCCACCTGCGCTCCCGCTTCGCCAGCACATACAGGCGCTGCACAGGGCGCGTGAATGCCACATAAAGTAAGTTCAGGTTCTCGATCAGCGTCCGCATCCGCTCTTCACGGTATTGCTCGCCTACCACCGTGTTTTCAAGCTCTTTCACGACCGATACCATCGAGCTCCTTAGCTTGGCATCGGCATAATGTGGTTTGTCTTGAAGCTTAATTTCTTCATAGTCAACCTCATCCATATCAACCCAAAGCCGGTCGAGGCGGGCATTCGGTGTTACTTTCCATTGCGCATACGGAATAATTACAACGGGATATTCCAGGCCTTTCGACTTGTGAATGGTGGTAATGCGGATGGCATCCGTGCCGTCCGGCACCGTAATCGAGAACTTGTATTTAGCTGTTTCCCAATAGTTCAGAAAATCGCCAAGGTGATTACTCTTCCGGTTGCCGAATTCCAGCACCACATCCAGGAAGCGGAACAGATATTCGCTTTCGAGCTGCTGTTTGAAAAGTCCGAATTGCTGCATCAGCAGTTCTGTAAGCTCAAATACCGAAACCTGCCGCATTTTGAAGGAGGTAATGGTAATGTCCCATTTCCTGAAATATTCGAGAAAACTATCGAGCCCGCGTTCCTCGCAAAGCACCCTGATCTCCTCGTACTCGTGCGGTGCCGGGTTCTGCCGGCGGATCACCTGGTGGAACAGGTAAGCGGCCTCGTACCGAGCCAGCCGGTGGTCTGAACTATGCAGCACTTTCATAAACGAAATAATGAAATGCACCGAACGCGAATAGGCCAGCGACAATGCGTCGTCGGAAATGAGCGGAAAACCGGCCTCTTTCAGGGTGTTGGCCAGCGTTGTGGCCTCTTTTTTCTTCCGGCACAATATGGCGATATCACGCCAGTGGTAGCCTTCCTCACGGAGCGCTTGCACGAGTCCCAGCGCCCTGCGGGAAATCGGATCGGAGGACGATTCTTCGCCGCCTTCCTCCGCAGTTTCGCTCATTTCCAGAAACTCGATTTCCACATGACCGCCCTCGCTCACGCCTTCCGGTATTTCCTGGCTGAAATGCTCGTCGTATACCTCGCGGATGAGCGGGTATTCGTCGCCCAGCGAGTCGGCGATGAAGCCAAAGAATTGATTGTTGAACTCGGTAACCTCCCGAAAGCTGCGTCGGTTGGTTTTGAGATGGTTGATATGCAGGTAATTATCCAATGCAAACAGCCGCTCGTCATGGAACGGGCTGTTTCCCAGGATACTGCCCAACCGCATCACCTGGTTTTGCGCCAGATGCAGTATCAAATCCATATCCCCGCCCCTGAACCGGTAAATCGATTGCTTCGCGTCACCCACGATCAGGTTGAAATAGCCACTGGACAATGCATTCTCGATCAGCGGCAGCAGGTTCGCGAATTGCAGTTTGGAAGTATCCTGGAACTCGTCGACCAGGATGTGGTTGTATTTTTCCCCCAGCCGCTCAAAAATGAACGGTACCGGCTCCCGGGCCACGATATCGACGATCTTCCGGTTAAAATCCGAGATATGGACCTGGTTGTTCTGTTTCAGCAATGCATCGAACTCCTTCCTGATCTCGCCCAACAGCGAGAGGTTGTAAATATGCCTGTCGAGCTGGTTGTACAATGTGATTTTCCCGGTTTCCGCCGAGCGTATGTTTTCGATCTGGTGATAATAGTTTTCCAGATCGGTGCGGAGGCGTTCTATTTCGTCGCGGATCGGCGCGGGTGTTTTGGCCCCATACCAGACCCCTTCGCCGATGGTTTTGTAAACGTAGGAATTGGGCTCCATCCAGAGCTTCTTGCCTTCGGCACGGTCACGGAAATAGCCGTAAATGCCCCTGCCGCTTTGATGGAAGTCTTTTTCACTCAAATAAGTCGACTGGATCAGTTCAAATGCATTCTTCGCGTCTTTGGTCATCATTTCCTCGCGCCCGCGTACGAAGTCGCGCATTTGCTTGCGTACCGCGATCCAGTCCTCCATTTTGAGGTCTTCTACCCGTTTCATCTGCATGTAGCTTTGCTCGCTGAGCAAAGTCCGCGCCGTATCGCGGATCTGCATCGGTAATGCACCCCAGTTTTTCCCCTCCTCGGCGTTCTCGCGATAGTACTTTTCGACAATGTCGGTGAGCACTTCTTCGCCCTCCTGCCCGATGCGCGCCAGCAGACGGTCTACCGCGTCATCCAGCAAATCGCTGTCGAGTTGGGTTTCAAATACAAAGGGAATACCCAGTTCATCGGTAAAACTGCTGATCAGCCGCTGCGTAAACTTATCGATCGTCATCACCGAAAAATCGGAATAGCGGTGCAGGATTTGCCCGAAAACCATTTGTGCACGGGCGGCGATGAGCTGGCACGCACCTGCGAAAAGCGCCGCGTCATGTTCCGTATCCGGATACATTTCGATCACCACATCGCGCATCATAGGGTGCGGTTTCGCATCGTTTTCGGTGTAGGCCGAAAATGTGCGCAGCATCAGCAGAATGCGGTCCTTCATTTCGTTGGCAGCCGCATTGGTAAACGTCACCGCCAGAATATGCCTGAAATACAACTCCGAATTGGAATGCAAGGCCAGTTTGAGGTATTCTTTGGTGAGGGTATAAGTTTTCCCCGACCCTGCTGATGAACTGTAAACTTTAAACACTTTGCGCTGATGTATGAGTGAAGCGAATGAGAACCGCAGATCAAATTAAACAAAAAAGCAGGCTTGCGCCTGCTTTTCGTATGCTTTTGAAAGAAGTATCGCTTAAAGATTGAAGCGAAGCCCGGCAGAGATATTGGGACTCAGGAAGAACGGCTTTCTCAGCAGCTCCACGTAGGTACCCCCTTCCAGGAACACCGAGATCCGGTTGTCGGGGATGTAATATTCAAAACCGCCCAGCGCAGAACCTCCCAGGGTAAGGTTTTTTTCATAATCGCCATTCAGACGTTTCGGGTACGCGCGACGGTTGTTGAGTTGCCCGCCAATGCCGTAATACACGTGCACAGCCTCCGAGTTGAACAATGGTGTGTGCCACAAATAATGCATTTGAAGCGAAATACCGGTGTTTTTGTAAATTCCGTTGTCACCGCGATACTTGCGGTCGTTACCAAGGACACCACCAAAAGTACCGATGGTAACGTCGATCGCGTGGATGTTGTTGAAGTACTTCCGGATGTTGACACCGGTGGGCTCACCGAGCTTGAAACCTACCGCCCAGTTGTCGTATTGGGCGTGTGCCATTCCGAAGCAAAGTGCGCAAATAAAAGTTAAGGCTAATTTCTTCATAGTTAATTAAATCGGGGAAAATATTCCTGGAACGCTGAAACAACAGCTATACAATAACGTTCTGAGGCTGGAATTTCTTTAATGATTCTATCAAAACTTCGTTTTCTTCTTTTGTACCAACCGTAATCCGCAGGCATCCTTCGCACAAATGCACGCGCGAACGGTCACGCACGATGATCGTCTCGCGGATCAGATAGTCCATCACCCCCTTCGCATCTTCGAACTGTACAAGCAGGAAGTTGGCGTCCGTAGGGTGTATTTTCACGACAATCGGCAGATTTTGCAGCCGCCTGGTCAGCACATCGCGCTGTTCGAGAATATCGGCAACCATTTTGTCCTTTTTCTCAATGCCGTTCAGGCCTTCCAGCAATGCCTGCTGAGCGGGCAGACTGATATTGTAAGGCGGCTTGATTTTGTTCAGAATGCGGATCAGTTCGGGTGAAGCGAAACACATCCCTACCCGGATACCCGCGAGGCCCCAGGCTTTGGAGAACGTCTGCAATACCACCAGATTAGGATATTTGTCCAGGTGCTGGATCCAGGAAGGCTCGTCGGTAAAGTCAATATATGCTTCATCCACGACCACAAAACCGCTGAAATTTTCCAGAATGGTCTGTATCGCGTCCGCCTCCATGACATTGCCCGTCGGGTTGTTCGGCGAGCAGATCCAGATGATCTTCGTCTGTGGCGTTACCGCATTCAAAACGGCTTCCGTATCGATATGGTAATCATTCGTGAGCGATACCTTGTCTATTTTCACATCGTGGATCGACGCGCTCACCTCGTACATGCCATACGTAGGCGGCAGGATGATCACGTGGTCATGCCCGGGCGTACACGTAGCCCGCGTGAGCAAATCGATCGGCTCGTCACTGCCGTTTCCGAGGAAAATACGGTCGGGGCTCACCTGCTTGATCGGGCTCAGTTTCTGCTTGATTTCGGCCTGGTACGGATCGGGGTAGCGGTTGTAGTTTTCGCCGGTTACCGAACCGTAAGGGTTTTCGTTCGCATCCAGGAAAATACCCACATGGCCGGTATACTCGTCTCTTGCGGATGAATACGGAGCCAGCGTGAGAATGTGCGGGCAAAGGATTTTGTTTAAATCGAAGGTATTACTCATACTCTGAAAAATTACGGCGGCTGCCGTTGTGTGGATTCTAAATCTTTTTGAAGAGCCTTTTATCGAAATTCAGCGGCGCTATGTCGGTAATCCGGAGCGAAAGAACGTCGGGATGCATCGGATTAACGAGGTAGTTCGGCTCGGCCTGGACCACTACCGATGGTACCCGCAGCAGCAGGCTGTTGCCCGCTTTCAGCCACGAATCACCGATCCCTTTGCTCCATTGCTCGTCCTCATACCATTCGGGGACCAGATTGGGAGCGGTTACGCTTGCGACATTGTCGGGAATTTCCAGGGAAACAATCACGTAGTTGGGAGGTGTCACCGTTTTGTGCCAGTGAACGAGTATTTCGAGCATGGCCAGCGAGCGATGCGAAGATGTGTACAGCATAGCGTTTCGGGGGGAGTTCCATCGTCCTCCATTATAAAATGCCCCTATTCCACTCAAATCCTCCTGATATTCCGATCTTGTTATCCTGAATAGCTCCATTAAGCGAAAATACCGTGTTCCATGCGCCCTAATTCGGTCTTGACCAGCTCTATACCCGCATGGGTCCGTAAAAAGCTGATCGGTTTCTCACTACCCAGCGCAGGCACCTCGTTGTTGAGCCAATCGAGGAAATATTCTTTCCCCAACGCCCGGTTCCCCACAGAGAACAGATCGGCGAGGGCGATCAGATGATCGGAAACTACATTGCTAAGCAGATCAATATCATTGTAACGCTGCAAATTCCTTGAAGTAACAGGCAACAGCGCTATCACATCTTTAATATCCATCCCGATAGAATCAGCGAGATGCTGAATAGAAGCTTTCGGAACGCCGTTTTCGGCCAGGTAAGCCAGGTCGAAGTCATTTTTCACAGCATGTTTGAGGGTCTCATAGCCTCCCAAACGTTCGTTAACCATGTATGCTGTCATTTCCGTGTAATTTTAAGGCCGTTGAAATTTGTCCTCTAATTTAGGACAAATTTCCCGGTCTTGAAATTTTTCACAAAAGATTTTTCAATCGAATACTCACGGCATTCTTATGAGCGTCGAGTGATTCGGCAGCGGCCATGGCTTCCACGGTCGGGCCGATATTACGTATCCCTTCCTCGTTAATATGCTGAACGGTGATTTTCTTCACGAAACTATCCACGGAAACGCCGCTGTAAGCCCTCGCATAACCGTTGGTAGGCAAGGTATGGTTGGTACCCGAGGCATAATCCCCGCAAGATTCGGGCGTGTAGTTGCCCAGGAATATAGAGCCGGCATTGAAGATCTTTTCGGTAACCTCCTCCGCGTTGGCAATGCTGAGGATTAAGTGCTCCGCCGCATATTGGTTAAGCATTTCAATGGCCTCCTCCTCTGTTTCGACAAGGATTGCCTTGCTGTTCGCCATCGCCTGCGCGGCCAGCTCTTTCCGCGGCAGCGCTTCCAGCTGCTCCGCCAATGCGATATTAACCGAACCAAGCAGTTTTTTGCTGGTTGAAACGAGCAAAACCTGGCTGTCAGCGCCGTGCTCGGCCTGTGAAAGCAAATCGGCAGCTACGAAGCATGGCAAAGCGGTGTCGTCCGCAAAAATCGCCACTTCCGACGGCCCCGCAGGCATGTCAATAGCCACACCTTCCTTGCTAATCAGCATTTTGGCAGTGGTAACATACTGGTTTCCAGGACCAAATATCTTATAAACCTTCGGAACGCTCTCCGTACCATAAGCCATCGCAGCAATCGCCTGCGCGCCGCCGATACGGAATGCTTTGGTAACACCTACCAATTTGGCCGCGTACAAAATAGCCGGGTGATCGGACGGCGTACAAAGCACAACTTCCTTACAACCCGCAATTTGGGCCGGAATACCCAACATTAACACCGTGCTGAACAAGGGAGCCGAGCCGCCGGGAATGTAAATCCCCACCTTCTCGATCCCTACACTTTTGCGCCAGCAGGTAACGCCAGGCATCGTTTCCACTTTTTCGGGCGCTTGCAGCTGCCCCTTGTGGAATTTGTAGATATTCTCGTAAGCAACGCCGATCGCCGCTTTCAATGCGTCGTCCAGCTTATCGCCCGCTTCGGCCATGTCTTTTTCCGAAAAAGCGAGTTCTGTCAGTTCAATTTTGTCAAATTTCAGGGCCAGGGCTTTAATACCCGCATCCCCTTCATTCTTCACTTGTTCGAGCACAGGCTGTACTCGCCCTTCGATATCCTTGGCTTCCAGAACAGGCCGTGCCAGCAATGCAGGCCACTGCGCCCTTTCCGGAAATGGAATAATATTCATAATGTCAGAATCAAACCCAGTCTTAAACAATCATTTTCTCGATCGGGATAACCAGAATCCCCTCTGCACCGGCCTGGCGAATCTTTTCGATATTCTCCCAGAACTTGTTCTCGTTGATCACCGAATGCAGCGAGCACCAGCCTTCCGTCGCCAATGGAAGGATCGTCGGAGAACGCATACCCGGCAGGAACTTGGTGATATTCTCCACCGCATCCACAGGGCAGTTGAGCAAAATGTATTTATTATTCTTCGCCACCTGCACCGATTTGATACGGAACAAAAGCTGGTCCAGCAGGTCTTGCTGAACGGGCGAAAGATGCTTGCTGGCAATCATGACGGCCTCCGAGCGGAAAATTGTTTCCACTTCCTTCAAACCATTGCTCAGCAAGGTGCTGCCTGAGCTCACGATATCGCAAACCGCATCGGCCAGACCAATGCTCGGCGCGATCTCCACCGATCCGCTGATCTCGTGAATATCCGCAGTAACATTATGGGATTTAAGATATTGTTCCAGCAAACGCGGGTAAGTAGTCGCAATGCTTTTGCCTTCGAGGTCCTGTACGCCATGGTACTCGGCCTCGCGCAAAACGCCGATCGACAGGCGACATTTCGAAAAACCCAGCTTGTGAACGGTATCCACATCCTTGCACGATTCTTCTGAAACATTCTCTCCTACAATCCCCAGATGTGCCACGCCGTCTTCTACATAACCCGGAATATCGTCGTCGCGGAGGAAAAGGATCTCCGCAGGAAAGTTCGTGGCATCGGTTTTAAGCTTACCGGCGCCGTTGTCGAAACGGATGCCGCATTCTTTGATCAGTTTTAAAGAATCTTCACTAAGTCTGCCCGATTTCTGGATGGCAATTCTTAAAATATTATCATTCATAAAGTTATAGGATGCTCACGCAGCCGTTTGTCGGTATTGAATTAGGGTTATTGGTCTTCCCGGTTGAGCAAAGTTATGATATCTTCCGTTTTCAGTTTCTGCTGCTCGCCGGTTTTCATGTTTTTCAAAGTCAGCAAACCTGATTGGATTTCGTCCGAACCAATCAAAACAACAAATGGAATGCTCTTCCTGTCGGCATAATCCAGCTGCTTTTTCAGCTTCACCGAGTCGGGGTAAATCTCCGAATTAATGCCTGCCTTTCTGAATTTCGGCAGGATCGACAGTCCGTAGGCAAATGCCTCCTCATCGAAATTCGAGATCATTACCTTCGTACTCGTCTTCTGGCTTTCCGGGAAAAGGTTCAATTCCTCCATTACATCATAAATACGGTCCACACCAAGCGAAATACCCACGCCCGAAATGCCCGGCACACCGAATGTACCCGTCAGGTTGTCGTAGCGCCCTCCGCCCGAAATGCTGCCGATCTGCACATTATTGGCCTTCACCTCGAAAATCGCGCCCGTATAATACGAGAGCCCGCGTGCAAGCGTGACATCGAACTCGATCTTCGCATTTTCCAATCCCAGGATCTTCACCATCGCCCATACCTCTTCCAGTTCCTGAATACCTTTCAATGCAACCTCCGATTCGGCCAGCCAGCTTTTCAGCTCCGTGAACGGATCATTTTCGCCCGACAGACTAAAAATCGGTTCGAGCTTACTGATACTATCAGAAGCGAAACCGCGTTCCAGGAGTTCCTCAACGACTTTCTCTTTCCCGATTTTATCCAATTTATCGATCGCCACACAAAGCGGTCCTTCCATGCCGTGCGCTCCGATCATGTCGGCGATACCGGTCAGGATTTTGCGGTTATTGATCTTAACAGTAAAGTCTTTAATGCCTAATGCCGGCAGGATGTCATGCAAAAGCATCACGATTTCCGCTTCGCAAAGCAGCGAATCGGTGCCCACCACGTCGGCGTCGCATTGGTAAAACTCGCGGTAGCGGCCTTTCTGCGGGCGGTCGGCACGCCAAACGGGCTGGATCTGGTACCGCTTGAAAGGCATCGCCAAAGTACCACGGTTCATCACTACGTAACGCGCGAAAGGCACGGTAAGGTCGTAACGCAGGCCTTTTTCGGAGATTTTGGTGGTCAATGGCTTCGAACCGGCCTGCCAGTCGGCATCGGTCAGCTTGCCGCTGAAATCGCCGGAATTAAGGATTTTGAACAAAAGCTGATCCCCCTCTTCTCCGTATTTTCCCATCAGTACCGACAGGTTTTCAAAAGCGGGTGTTTCTAATGGCAGAAAGCCGTATCGTTGGAAAGAGCGTCGGATGGTGTCGAAAATGAAAGTACGCTTTGCCATTTGCTCCGGACCAAAGTCACGGGTTCCGCGGGCAAGAGATGGTTTACTCATTATAATAATGCTATCGATTTCGGCTGTTAATAGCCTATGAAACCGTAAAGTTAGGGCAGGTTATGCAATATTTATGACTATTGCGTGCATTATTTGCGTTAAAATGCTTAATTTTGCGGCTCTTTCACAAAACAAACTTTTACAATGGGAGTTACGGAATTAAAACGTAAAGGTCGCAGAAACAAAGCAGTTGCTAACAACCGCACTGCTAAAATCAAAAACCTTCTACGCAAACCAGAAGTGCGCAATGTTGACGTTGAGGCTATCAAGGCTCAATTCGAAGCAAATAAAAAATAATCGAGCCTCTTCGGAATGTTATTCAACTAGTCCTGTCAATCTGTTTTGGTAGGGCTTTTTGCTTTTTTACCGGATTTATGTTTTCCGGGAGCAGCTTTCAGATTGACCTTCCGCAGCAGCTGGCGCATACTACGGCGCGTTTCGCGGCGGACATCGAGCAGGATACGGAAACGGAGCGCTTCCCCGAACATGATCAGGCCTCCGTTGATTAATGCGAGACTGTACAGGCCCAAAACGACCCAAACCTGCGTAGGCTCACCGATACGCCGCTGATGCGCCGCTTCGCTGAGCACGGTAAGACCAAAACTGAACAACAACAAGCCTAGTGGAGCTAGAATCATCCATTTCGTGCGTGTCGACATTCTTTTTATCAGTCGCTTACCAGGTGGTTTCGGGTCAATCGAGGGGATCATTTATTCAGGCTATTCGATGTTATGATCCTAAAATTATTAATTTTTAGTTAATTGGTTTAATGAAATCCATCATTAGTTTAGTTCTGCGCTACATTCCGCGTCCCTACCTCCAACTTGTCGGACACTGGGCAGCCCGGGGACTCAGCATCTTCTATATCGGCAACAAAGTGGAATGCCCGGTGTGCAACAGCAAATACCGCAAGTTTCTCCCCTATGGCCGCAACACATCGAGCCGTGAGAATGCGTTGTGCCCCAGCTGCTTGTCGCTCGAACGCCATCGGCTAATGGCACTCTATATGAAGCGGAAAACCAATTTCTATACTGCCAATCTCAAAGTCCTGCACGTAGCGCCCGAGTACTGCTTCATCGACCGTTTCGAGCAGATGAAAAACCTGGATTACATCACCGCCGACATCGAGTCACCCCTCGCAAAGGTGAAAATGGACATCCACCAGATCCCATTCCCTGAAAATACTTTCGACGTCGCGATTTGCAACCACGTAATGGAGCACGTCGACGACTATATTCTCGCCATGAGCGAGCTACACCGCGTACTGAAACCCGGCGGCTGGGCATTGATCCAGTCCCCGCAGGATATGAAATACGAAGTAACCTACGAAGACCCGACGATCACCGACCCGAAAGAGCGTGAAATCCATTTCCTCCAAAACGACCACCTGCGCCTTTTCGGCCGGAATTACGGTCGAGAGCTCGAAAAAGGCGGTTTCAAAGTAACTGAGGACCGTTTTGTAATGGATGAGCTAAGCAAGGCGGAAGTTTTGCGATATTCGCTACCGGGGGAAGAGATTGTTTATTTCTGTCAGAAGTAGTCAGGAATAGTCAGGTTTGGTCAGGTGTAGTCAAGTGTGGTCAGGTGTGGTCAAGAATAGTCATTCGTTGTAAATAAGAATTGTTGAAAAAATAAATAGGCAGTTTCGCGAGAAGCTGCCTATCTTACTTTAAAGACTTAACTATTATTGACAATACCTGGCTACACTTGACCACTCCTGACCACACCTGACCACACCTGACTACTTCCTGACCACTTCACGACGGATACTCAATCGCCGCCCCCGTTTCCCGATGCGACTTGTTTTCCCAAAGCCGCTTCCACCCTTCCTGCACAAAACCGATCCCGTAACCGAAAAGCTGCACGAAAGCCGCGCCGATACTCAGGAATGCTACCTCTGCGCTTTTGGTCTTTTTAAATGCGTCAATGAACAATAACGTCACGTAAATGCCGAGAAACCACAATCCGAGGTAAAAGAACGGCTCAAAAATGAAGTACCACAACGGAATGCTGCAAACGCCCAGCGTGAACAGCAGCGGGAACGTATGCACGAGTTTCAGCTCGTCGGGGTAATAGCGGGCGATATTGATGCGCGCACGGCCGAAGAATTTCAGCTGCCTGAAAAAAGCTCCAAACTGCGTACGGCGTTTGTGGTAAATAAATGCTTCGGGAATCAACGCCGACTTAAAACCGAGCCTTAATGCGGCAATGCTGAACAGGATATCCTCTCCCATCCGGCTCGTCAGAAACCCGCCCGTGCGCTCCCACACCTTACGCGAGAGGCCCATATTGAAGCTCCTCGGGTGGAATGTACCGCCCATGTTGTTCTTCTTGCCTCGAATGCCGCCCGTCGTAAATACCGAGGTCATGGAGTAGCTAATGGCCTTCTGAATCGGTGTAAATGAAGGATGGTCGGTATCCGGCCCGCCGTAGAGGTCTACATAATCCGTATTCAACCGGTTTTCCACGATAGAGAGATAGTTCGGCTCAATCAGCGCATCCGAATCCAGCAATATAAAGTAATCGCCCGCAGCACGCTCAAAACCGTAGTTACGGGCAAAACCCTGACCGCCGTTTTCTTTGTAATGGTAGTGAATGTCGAGCTTGCCTGCGAAGGACTTTACCACCTCGTCGGCCTTGATTTTCGAGCCATCTTCGACAATCACGACTTCGAAGTTTTTGTAAGTCTGCACGGCCAGACAGCCCAGTAGTTCTTCTAACTCATCGGGGCGGTTGTAGACGGGGATGATGATCGAGTAGCGGCGCGGGTTCAATTTTGAATGATTGAATGAGTGAATGATTGAATGATCCGCCGTGGAGCGGGGAATGATTGATTGAATCAATAACCGGGTCCTCAGGCGATCAATAAATGGCGACATGACTAAATGCCGTTAGGCATGTAATATTGGTAGCATGAATAATCAACATCGGTTTTAAAATGCCCCTGGGCATGTAACAACAAAACATCTGCGTTGCACGCCAGCATTGTTGTTGCATCCCTGACGGGATTTAGGAACCATATGCATTTCAATCTCTGCTACCAATGTTACATCGCTACGCGATTAGGCGGTTATCTCAACCAACGCCTCCTCATTTGCTGCAATAATCCTTTCCAAATGCGCATCCGTCAGCGCTGTCGACAAGAACATTGCCTCAAACTGGCTTGGGCCCATGTAAATGCCTCTGTTCAGCATCGCATGGAAGTACTTACCAAAAAGCGGCAAATCCGAAGATTTCGCCGACGGGAAATCCGTTACCGCATCCGGCGTAAAGAACAGCGTATACATCGAACCGATCTGGTTCAAGGTGTATCTCAAACCTAACTTTTCCATTGAGCTGCGGAAACCGGCTGCGAGCTTGCTACCCGCGTTTTCGAGCTGGGTATACACTTCCGGATGCTCGTTCAGATAGGTGAGCATGGTATACCCCGCCGCCATGGCAATGGGGTTACCCGAAAGCGTCCCAGCCTGGTAAACCGGGCCGGCCGGCGACACGTAATTCATAATCTCTGCCTTGCCGCCATAGGCTCCAACAGGCATTCCTCCACCTATTATCTTTCCTAACGTTGTTAGATCCGGCGTAATTCCGAATCTTTCCTGCGCTCCGCCCTTCGAAAGACGGAAGCCGGTCATCACTTCATCCAGGATCAAAACAATGCCTTCCTCATCGCAAATGCGGCGCAAACCTTGCAAAAAGCCTTCTTTTGGAAGCACGCAACCCATATTACCCACTACCGGTTCGAGGATCAGCGCGGCGATCTGGCCCCTATTCGCATCCACGAGTTGCTGCACAGCTTCCAGGTCATTGTAAGGAGCTGTTAAGGTGTCGTTGGCGACGCCTTTCGTCACCCCCGGACTATCCGGCGTACCGAATGTTACCGCACCGCTCCCGGCCGCGATCAGGAAGCTGTCGCCGTGGCCATGGTAGCAGCCTTCGAACTTGATGATCTTATCGCGCCCAGTGTACCCGCGCGCCACGCGTATGGCCGACATCGTAGCTTCGGTACCGGAGTTTACCATGCGTACCTTTTCGATCGAAGGCACCATCGAAACGATCAGTTCTGCAATCTCCACTTCCCTGCGCGTTGGCGCACCGAAAGAGAACGAATCCTGGATGGCGTCCGAAACGGCTTTTTGAATCAGCTCATGCCCGTGGCCGAGGATCATCGGGCCCCAGGAGTTGATCAGCTCGATGTACTCGTTGCCATCCTCATCGTAGATGTAAGGGCCTTTGGCCGATTTAATAAATATCGGGTTACCGCCTACCGCGCGAAATGCGCGTACGGGCGAGTTCACGCCTCCGGGAATATAATTTTGTGCTTTTGCGAAAAGTTGCTGGCTGGTTGAAGTATTCATTCTGTTAAAAAAGGTTGGTATTATCTGTCCACCGGCACCCATTTGGAACCGCTGTATTTCAGGACAGGCGTAATCTGGTTTTCATTCGCTTTGGTATAATCAAAGCCCGAGAGCAGGTATTCCTCACTGCCGAATTTCCGCGATTGCAGACCGGAAGGAAGCTTGTCCTTGTACTTGGAAAGCATCCGCGCGAAGAAAAGCAGCTGGTCGTAGCCCTGGTAGGAATATACCGAAGGAAATGTACTGGTTTTGGTATAATAATTCTTCTGGAATTGGCGGATCGTCTCCTTCTCGCGATCCACATAATCGGCATCGATCAATGTTAACCGCGTTCCGTAGCGCGACAATCTGGCTTGCTGGGTATTGAAGCTCGTCGAAGTCGCTAAAACCGGCAGCGTATTCAATTTGCGGCCGTTCAGAACTTCGATCAGGTTGCCGCCCGATTCCCCGTCCGATGAAAACAATGCGATGTGCGCCGGTTTGTTGGTTTCAAAGGATGGTACTTTGCTTTCCAGCGACTCGCGGTCGGGCTGAATGCGGGTAAGGGATATTACCTTCCCTCCTTTGGCCTTCCATTCGGAAGCATAAGAAGCGGCCATCACGGAGTCCTTAGCGGTGTTACCATAGTAAATTACAGTGTTAAGGCCCGGCGAGAGGGTACGCATCCATTGCGCAGCTTTCTGAGTTTGGTAGGCGATCGAAGGATGCCCGAGATAGATATTTCCGCTTTTCAGCAGCGCACCGTCGGTCGAAAGCGGATTAAGCATAATGGCGTTGCTCCCCGAAACGAAATCTGCGGCTACATCGAAAGTACCGGCATACAATGGCCCTATTACCATGTCCGAAAGCTGGAAGTTCTTGTTGTCGGCGATCGCTTGCATGCTTTTGGCATCGTTACTAACGTCGTAAGCCCACAGGTTAACGGTGATTCCCTCAGCTTGGAGCTGTTCTTTTGCAACCGTCATACCCAGGTAATAATCGTAAGCAAACTGGTTCGAGCGACGTTTGGCAGTATGGAATTCATCCAGGCGGAACGGCAGCAATACGGCTACGTCCAGGTAACCTTTCGTCCATTGCGTATCCGACTTCGGTGTACTGCGCTTCGGCGCCTCTTCCACCTTTTCATTTTTGCGGAATTTGAATTGCTTATCCAGCTGCTCGGCATAGGCCAGGTCGCCCTGCGCAGGCGTGCGTGCCGACTGAATGGATTGATACACCATCAATGCAATGTCGCGATCGGAGGGATATTGCTTTTGCAGGTCTTTCAGTTTCAGGAAGTCTTTGATAGCGCCCAGATGGTACTGCTTCAATGCCTGCACATCCTTGTTCAGGGAAGATTCCTTAATCCTGGCCAGTTGATCGAGGCCGTCGTTGATCTGCCCGTTGGCGAGGCTTACCGCGCCCAGCAAATAATACACATCATTGATTTTATTCCAACCGGGATACCGGCTCTGCAATTGCAGCAGCATGGGCTTGGCGTCTTTGTAGCGTTTCAGCTGGTAGGCGCTCAATGCGTAATAATAATGCGCATAAGGCGAATACGCCGTCTTTGCATTCACACTCGTCATGGGATAGAACTTCTCCATCGCCACGGCGTATTTACCTTGTTTGTAATCTGCCAGGGCCGACCGGTACCTGCTTTCCGCCTGGGCATTTCCCTGCCCGAATGACGGCTGGTACAGACCGGTATAAACTGTCAAAATCAAAAAAAAGATAATTCTCATCAGGATTTCGGGGTCAAGATTGTGCTGATTTCCGGACTGCAAAAATCAGCCCAAAATGGAAAAAAACGGGCAATATCCCAATGGAACATTGCCCTTTATTATTACGATCTGAAAAACCTTTTATTTCTTTTTGGTCTTTTTCTCTAATTCAGCTTGCTTCTTTTTTGCCTCTTCCGCAGCCTGCAAAGACTTTTCAAGATACTTCTGGAATTTGTTCTGCTTCTTCTCGCCGGTAGCGTTTTTCTTGCGGTTCTCTTCAAGGATGTTCTTGATTTTATCCTCATTCACAAAACGCTTGATCAACAGCTGTTGCGCGATAGTTACGATGTTTGAAACAAAATAATAGAATGTCAAACCAGCCGGGAACGAGTTCAGGATGAACATGAACATCAGCGGCATTACATAACCCAGGGCCTTCATGTTTACAGGACCAGGTTGCGTAGGCGTGTTCTGGTTATTGTAGTAGGCATATCCAATGCTGGAAGCCGTCATGAGGATCGTGAACAAGCTGATGTGATTACCGATACCGAAAGGCACATTGAACGGCAGCTTGAAGAACGAGTCGTAAGTCGAAAGGTCGCTGGCCCACAGGAACGATTGCTGGCGCAGTTCGATCAGGTTCGGGAAGAGGAAGAATAGCGAGAACAGGATCGGCATGGTGGCCAGTACCGGTACGCATCCGCTCAACGGGCTCACGCCTACCTGCTGGTAGAGCTTCATTTGCTCTTGCTGCTGCTTCGCGATATCGTCTTTATTCTGTTCGCGTATCTGTTCGAGCTCAGGCCCGAGGATACGCATTTTCGCCATGCTGATGTACGATTTGTAAGTCAGCGGCGTCAGCAACGTTTTAACAAACAATACGAGGAGGATGATCAGCAAGCCATAGTTGCTTACAAACCCTTCGATGAGGTTGAATAGCGGAACGAGGAAAAACTTGTTGATCGGTTTCAGGAATGCGTAGCCGAGGTACACGTTCTGATCGAAGTTTTCCGCCTTTACTTTGTCTACAATATGGTACTCGTTCGGTCCGAGATAGAACTGGAAGTTCGCCTCCCCTTTCTGCACAGCGGCAGTAGGGATACCCGCGAAGATGTTCATGTTTTTCACGATCACCGTGTCTTCCGCATTCACATTCGCACGCATGGTCACGTTTGTCAGCGGTTGTTTTTCCGCGATCAGACCCGCCAGGAAGTATTTGTGCTTGATAGTAAACCATTTCACCGGGTCAGCCGTCTTCTCCTCTTCATTCGAAGTAGGGCTGGTAGGAAGGCTTTTCAGCTCGTCCGTGTAGTAGTTAACGGTAACTACCTCACGGTTTTTCTTCATATCGTTTTCCAGTTGCAGCAGGTCGTTATCCCAGTGGAATTCCACCGACTTGTTGGCTGGCAATGCGCCGCTGGCTTTGATACCATAGTCGATCACATAACCGCTTCCGCGTACGACGTAAGTCTGCTCCACGGTCTGGTTGTTTTTCAGTGTCGTCTTGTAGGTAATCACCGCCGAATCCTTCTCAGCCAACGTACGGTCCTGCGCATCGGTACTGAAAGTCTGGTTGGTCAATCTCACATCCCCGGTTTGCGTCGGCAAATCGATCTGGAAATTGTTGTGTTTTTCGGCAATCAGGTAAAGTGGTTTCTGATCGTAGGTTTTGTAGTTTTTCAACATTACCTCTTTCATAACCCCACCCTTGTTGGTGAAAACCACGCGGGCGTCCTTCGTTTCGATTACCAGGTCCTTTTGAGGAACGACGGTGGAATCAACTGATTGTGAGGAATTCTGGGTAGTATCCGAAGTGACAGACGCGGGCTTGGCAGCTGCTTTCTTCACCTCCGCTACCGGCGTGGGTTCCACAGGTTTCGGAACCAGTACCTGGTAGCCTATCAGCATCAGCATGATCAAGACCAGGCCGATTACAAAATTTTTATCCATTATTTACTTTAAATTGTTGAAATAACATACCGCTTATAAGGCGGCAAAGGTAACAAGTTTTTTCGCTTAACAGGCCTTAAAATGTGATCAGTGGGAAACCGGTGTCAGGGTTCCTACGGATCTCTTCTGCGTTGAATAGGCCAACGCGGCAGCCACGAAATTCACGAAGATCGGGTGCGGGTTCATCACCGTGCTTTTCAGCTCAGGGTGGAACTGTACTCCGATGTAGAATGGGTGCGAAGGCATCTCCACCATTTCAACCAGGTTATTGTCGGGATTGATACCGGTAGCCACCAGGCCTTTTTCATCGAACTCTTTGAGATACTTGTTGTTGAACTCGTAGCGGTGACGGTGACGCTCGCTGATATTGGTCTTGCCGTAGATCTTGTGGGCCAATGTGTCCTTTTTAACACGGCACGGATAAGCCCCCAGACGCATCGTTCCTCCTTTATTGGAAACGTCTTTCTGATCTTTCATCAGGTGGATCACCGGATGTGAAGTGGTAGCATCCATTTCAACCGAATGCGCATTCTCCCACCCGATCACATTACGTGCGTACTCGATCACGGCCATTTGCATACCGAGGCAGATTCCAAAGAAAGGGATATTGTTCTCGCGCACATATTGGATCGCGGCGATCTTGCCTTCGATACCACGCTCGCCGAAACCAGGAGCAACCAGTACGCCATCGAGGTTTTCCAGTTTTTCAACCGCGTTCTCGGCAGTAAGGCTTTCGGAGTGTATCCATTCGATATTCACTTTGCATTCGTTGGCTGCACCGGCATGGATAAACGATTCCACGATCGATTTATAAGCGTCGTGCAGCTCTACATATTTACCCACCAGACCAATACGAACGGAGTCGATCGGATTTTTCAGTCTGGAAAGGAACGTCTTCCAAGAGTCGAGATCAACGTCTTTATCATTATAAATGTCGAGCATATATAATGCACGCTGGTCGAGGCGCTCTTTGAGCATCAGCAAAGGCACGGCATAAATGGTGTCCGCGTCCATGGCTTCGATCACCGAGTTCACCTGTACGTTACAGAACAGCGCGATTTTCTTGCGGATATCGTAAGGCAACGGATGTTCCGTACGGCACACGAGGATGTCCGGCTGGATACCCGACTCCTGCAACATTCTTACAGAGTGCTGCGTCGGCTTGGTTTTCAGCTCACCCGCAGAGTTCAGGTAAGGGATCAATGTAAGGTGTATCACCAGCGTATCCTGGTGGTCCATTTCGAATTTCACCTGACGAACCGCTTCCAGGAACGGCAGGGATTCGATATCACCTACGCAACCACCGATTTCCGTAATCACAATATCATAATCGCCGGACTGGCCCAGCAACAGCATGTTTCTTTTCAGTTCGTCGGTAATGTGCGGAACCACCTGCACGGTTTTTCCGAGGAAGTCGCCGCGACGCTCGGCGGTAATAACGTTGTGGTAGATACGCCCTGTGGTGACGTTGTTTGCTTGTGAAGTGCGAACGTTCAGAAAACGCTCGTAATGGCCCAGGTCGAGATCGGTTTCGGCCCCGTCGTCTGTTACGTAGCATTCGCCATGCTCGTAGGGGTTCATGGTGCCCGGGTCGATATTCAGATACGGGTCAAATTTCTGGATTGTGACCGAGAGACCTCTCGCTTGTAGTAGTTTAGCTAGTGATGAGGCAATGATTCCCTTGCCAAGTGAAGATGTAACACCGCCCGTAACGAAAATGTACTTAGCGGTCTTTCGTGCTTTGGAAGCCATAAGACTTTGCTGTTTTTCTATGATTACGGGATACAAAGATACAGGATTATTAGAAGAATCTAAGCGGGGCGTGTTTAAATATTTGGCTGGAAAACAGTAAGCGCCTGGCTGTCTGGTTGGTAATAAAATATAATTTTTTCTTGCCCCACGCCCTGGAATCGCACTTTTCGATCGAAAGTGTACGACCTGACACCTTCATAAAATGGGTAAAATTCCATTTAAAAAAAATGTATTGAAAAATTTATATTCTCAAACTCCGCCCTGCTCTCGCACGCCTGTGGCCAATTCCTTGCAACGACATACAAAATAAGGCAACGGCAGGCCTTTCCAGAATTTAAATTTCTATTTTGCATTTATTCCAAACCTTTATCACCTCAATACAAATGATCAGAAAGTTATTGCTCCTTCCCGCATTGCTATTTTGCGGCGCCACTGCCTGGGCGCAGGCAGCCTCGGATTCGAAGAAACCGCTCAACATTATCGTCTTCGGTGCCCACCCCGACGACTGCGATCTCGGCGCCGGCGGCATTGCCTCCATTTACTCATCGATGGGGCACAAGGTGAAATTCGTCTCGATGACCAACGGCGACAAAGGACACCAGGACATTGGCGGCGGAGAATTGGCTAATCGCCGCTACAAAGAAGCACAGGAAGCCGCACGCCGCTGGGGAATCCAATACGACATTCTCGATAACCATGATGGCGAGCTGTTC
Source organism: Dyadobacter jiangsuensis (assembly GCF_003014695.1). GTDB lineage: Bacteria > Bacteroidota > Bacteroidia > Cytophagales > Spirosomataceae > Dyadobacter > Dyadobacter jiangsuensis. Next base: position 130,200 of record NZ_PYAS01000014.1, read on the forward strand.
CCGACCCTGGAAAACCGCCTCGCCGTGATCCGTAAAATCCGCGAATGGAATGCAGATGTGGTCATTGCGCCGCGTACGAACGATTATCACCCCGATCACCGCAATACAGGCGTGGTCGTGCAGGATGCTGCGTACCTGGTAATCGTACCGAATATTTTGAGCAGCGTGCCTCCGCTCACCAAGAACCCGGTTTTCCTCTATTTCCGCGACCGTTTTCAAAGACCGAACCCATTCCGCCCGGATATTGCCATCGATATCACCGAAACGCTTGCTAAAAAAGTAGACGGACTCGATGCACACGTTTCCCAATTTTATGAGTGGCTTCCCTGGACGAGCGGCGATCTTGCTAACGTTCCCAAAGACGTAGTCGAGCGTAAAAAGTGGCTCCTCGCCTCAATGGAAAGACGCTCCTCAGTGAACCCGGAAATCAAGACTTCGCTGGAAAAATGGTACGGTACCGAGAAGGCTGAGAAGGTGAAATATGTGGAGGTTTTCGAGGTCACCGAATATGGAAAGCAGCCCTCGGCTGACGAGGTAAGGCGGCTATTTCCGATGCTGCCGAAATGAATGAGTGAATGTGCGAATGAGTGAATGAGTGAATGTTTTTTCAGTCCAAAATATTCACTCATTCACTCATTCACTCATTCACTCATTAGAACTTTTCCGCGAATCCCTTCAAGCCACAAGTAACGAAACTTGCAAATCAGTTTACTCTTACTACGATAACCTGTCCTTGAAACTTTCGTACCCATAGGAACGTACAAGTTGAAAACTTTGGTCAGCTTTCCATATCCCGATGGAAGGTAAATTAACACCGTTAAATGTGGTGGTCTTCACCATCGTGTAGTGGATCATATCCTCAAATATAATTTTATCGCCAATTTCGAGGGGCTTATCGAATGAGTAGTCGCCCATGTAGTCACCTGCCAGGCAGGTCATTCCACCCAATCTGTAAGTCGGCTTTCCTTCTACCGGCTCCTGGTGAGCACCGCGGATCGCGGGCTTGTAGGGCATCTCCAGCGTATCGGGCATATGAGCTGCAAATGAGGTGTCCAGAATAGCCACATCGATACCCTGGCTGTCGAGCACATCGAGCACGGTCGTGTATAATATTCCGGTGCGCCAGGCAATGGCTGAACCCGGTTCCAGGATCACTTCCAGATTGTACTTTTCTTTGATAGTACTAACTAATTTTATTAGCTTACTAATATCATATCCTTCCCTGGTCATAAGATGCCCGCCGCCCATGTTGAGCCACTTCGCCTGATGCAGTAAATCCCCGAACCTTTCTTCCAATGCGGCGAGCGTACGCTCCAGAGTGTCGCTGCCATTTTCGCAGAGCGTATGAAAGTGAATGCCGTCGATCCCTGCGGGAAGCTCGTCGGGCAGCTTGTCGCGCGTAACGCCCAGGCGCGAGCCCGGTACGCACGGGTTATACATGTCCGTGGCCACCTCCGAGTACTGCGGGTTCACGCGGATACCGCACGATAATGTCTTACCCGGGTTAGCCGCCTTGTAAGCCTCTACCCTGCCCTGGAACCGTTCCCATTGACTGAGCGAGTTGAAGGTAATATGGCTGCTGCGCTGCATGATCTCTTCAAACTCGCTGTCGAGGTACGCAGGCATATAGGTATGCGACTGGTAGCCCATAAAATCGTTGATCAGCTTCACTTCGTTGAGCGAGCTGGCGGTGGCACCCGAAAGGTATTCCTTCACAATTGGGAATGCGCTATACATGGAAAACCCTTTGAGTGCGAGGATAATCTGGCATCCCGCCGCCTTCTGGACCGAGTCGATCAATTCGAGGTTCTTGCGGAGCAACTCCTCTTCCAATACGAAACAGGGAGACGGAATTTCTTTAAAATCGATAGCCATTTGCTATAAATGAGTGTTGGTAGAATCTTCTTGCATGCAATGATTGCATAATTTTGTACACAAAACTATAAGTTTGAGTTTCCAAATCATGACCATTTTTCACACAGCCCCGAAAGCCTGCCTATGTCCTTCCTTGTTTTAGATATCGAAATGACCGGGCCGGAGCCGGGTTGGAATGAAATTATCCAGATCGGCGCGGAGTTTTTTGACGACAACTGGCGATCGCTCGGAACATACCTGCAAAATGTGTATCCAGAGAATGAGGAGGCATTTTCGGTGAAATCCGAAGAGGTGCACGGGCTTTCCCTCGACGACCTCGAAGACGCGCCGATGATCTACGACGTACTCCCCGAATTTGAAAAGTGGATCAAAAAACTGAACGTCGGCAAACCCAGCCTTGCCAATGTGGTCATTTGCGGCCAGAGTGTGATCAACGACATCAATTTCCTGCGTTTCGCCTACCGCAACGAAAAAATGAAGTGGGGCTTTTCCAACAAGCAGCTCGACCTGCACACCGTCTCCTATTTATTTTTCCAGATCCTCGAAAAGAATGGCAGGCAAGTGCCGCGTTCGCTGAGCCTCGGGTCGGTGGCAAGCTATTTTGGGTTCGAACGGGAGGAGGAAACGCACAATGCATTGGAAGATGCCCGCCTTACCGCCAAATGCTTTAAAGAATTCTTCAAGCTCATCGACCACGTCAAGCTCATATGATCGATTACAACCCCAAAGAGTGGTTCCGTTACATTTTCTATTTCCAGAAGGCCGACACCGTCCGCAAACTCGCGCCGATGATCCTCACCATGGCGGCCTATTCGAGCGTTGTCGCATACATTATTATTATACACCTCAAAATCACCGAGAACAACGACCTGAAAAACATCTCGCTCATGCACTCGCTGCTGGGTTTTGTGATTTCGATGCTGCTCGTGTTTCGGACCAACACCGCTTATGACCGCTGGTGGGAAGGCCGCAAGCAATGGGGCTCGCTCGTGAATGGCAGCCGTAACCTTGCTTTGAAACTAGCGGCGCTCATCGGCCCGGAGTATGTCGCGGAGCGCGAGTTTTTTACCAAGATGATCCCGAACTACGCATTCGCATTGAAAAACCATTTGCGGAATACTTACATCTCGGAGGAGTTCGAGAACTCGCTCCTTTATAACAAATCCGCATTGATCGCAACCGATCACGTCCCGAACCAGATCGCCGCCGCATTGTTTGCCAAGGTGATCGAGCTGCAACGAAAAGGCGCATTGCTGCCGGAGCACACCATTATATTAAATCACGAGCTCGAAGGCTTCACGAATATCTGCGGTGCCTGTGAGAGGATCAAGAATACCCCTATCCCACTGTCTTACAGCTCATTTATCAAAAAATTCATCTTTATTTACTGCCTCACGCTACCGATCGGGTACGTGTTCAGCCTGCATTTCCTCGTCATTCCGTTCGTGATGTTCGTGTTCTACATTCTCGCCAGCCTTGAAGTAATCGCCGAGGAAATTGAAGATCCGTTTGGCGACGATAGCAACGATCTGCCTATGGAGCGGATCTGCAAAGGCATTCACACAACGACGCGCGCGCTGCTCAAGTAACCCTGAAATCCCGGAATCATTAGAAAGTAGTTAGAAACTGATTAAAATCTAAAATTTTTCCGGGATTTTCACAGGATCTCATTTTAAAGTGTTTTCTGCCCCTACCCATTTTTTTCATAAAAATCGGTTTCCCGCAAATCCTGATTTTTACACTCTCTTTATTTTCGCTTAACATTAGCATCTAATAGCACCCTATTTTCGCAAAAAACTCAATTTTAGGAGTTATTAGAGCATTTGGCAATGCCTCTTTCTGTTGGTAATTTCAATTCAACCCCTCCCCGCTATGACGGTCCGGAAGGGTCGATTAATCAGAATAAACGATTACCAACATGAAAAAAGCCACATTTTTAATCGCCATATTATTTGTCGGATTACTCAACGTTGCAGCCAACGCGCAGTCGATCGTAGATCCGGGCATTTCGGTTTATAACTATAAGCATCCCAACAAGGCGGCACAAGCCAAAGCTGCCGGAAAGGATCAAAAAACGATACGCGTTGCAAACATGCGGACTATCGAGCGCTACGGTAAGTACCAGACGAAGTATGCCAGCACAACGCCCAAGTATGCGCCGCGGCCTGCCGCCCTCGTGGTAACCCGCGAATACAAGCCGGAAGGAGTGGAAATCAATCCGCTCACCTCGCCGAGAAATTACAAAACCCCCGCTATCAGTGTGACCAAGGACACGGCGCAAATGGCTGAATATTATAATAGTCCGGATAAGGTTTATCCGACGCAAGATTAACCATTGTATAATTGCAGAAAACGCCGGCTTCGATGAGGCCGGCGTTTTTATTATTCCAAAATCGATCCAACTAAATATTAAAAAGTTCAAATTAAGGCAATTAGGAATTTTTTAGGCTTTTTTTGTCTGTTTTAAACCGACGATTTTTACGCCTTCAAAAAACTAAATTCTTTCCGATCAGAATGCTAACTCGCTGAAAAATAATTCTCTGCATGATTGAATTTTATAGTTCAATGTTTGAAATGGATAGGTATTGTAAAAAAGCTTGCAGGTAATTTTGAAAACAAGTCCTAATAACCTGTTTCTTAATTAACCTTCTAATGAATCCTAAACCACTCATTTTTGCAGCACTGCTCGCGTGTGCGGCGAGCCTGAATCACACAGCATGGTCGCAACCGATTCGTATCTCCGACCCCGGCATTTCTACCCACAATTATAAGCATCCCAACAAAGCGGCGGCGGCGCCTAAGGCCAGGCTGGTTGTCGAATCCTCTGCTCCGGCGCTCGCCGCCCGCTTTGCTACATTGAATGTCGGCCGCCCCGAGCACGACCCGACGCCCAAATATGCGCCGCGCGAAGTGCGGTTCGTGATCTTCACGCGCCAGCGTACCCAGCGGAACGCCATCAACCCGCTCATCTCGACCCGCAACTACAAAACGGGCAATGGTGTGCATACAATCAAGCCCGTTCCCGAAGAAGAATGGATCTGCGGTACGATGTAATTATAACAAATGCTACCCATTGCCAGCCGGTGCCCAATGCACCGGCTTTTCCCGTTGAAAGTGGTTTAACCGGGAAAATTTATGACGATACCAAGCGCGTCTCCTATTTAATTAATTTTTAACCCCCTGGCTTTGTAGCCAATATTTGAATTTCATAATTTCAGCTCATGATACCGAATGAGACCGTAGCGCATTTTTACCAGACGCACCCGGCTGCGAAAGGGCTAAAAGGTCCGGATAAAACGACCGGGGATGAAGGTCATTTCAACGTCTTCTCCCGCGTGTTCTGCAACAAGTACACTTCCTATGCGAGAAGGGATTTCTACAAGATCTCGCTCATCCTCGGAAAGGGGAAAATTACCTACGGCAACCAGGAGATCGAGATCAACCGCAATGCACTGGTTTTCTTCAACCGCAATGTGCCCTATTCCTGGCAGGCGTTGTCGGAAGAGCAATCGGGCTACTTCTGTTTGTTTACCGACCAGTTTTTGAGTACGATCAACCGTTCGGCGACGGTTTCCAACTGCCCGATCCTGCGCACCGACTCCATTCCCGTATATTTCATCAATGAAGAACAGCAGGAATACCTGCTCAGTATCTTCGGTAAAATGCAAGCCGATATTGAATCGAACTATGTGCACAAGTACGATCTCATGCGCAACTACGTGAATGTGCTCGCGCACGAGGCCATGAAAATGCAGCCTTCGGAAGTAAGCGATGTGCATGTGAATGGTTCGGCTAAGCTATCCTCGCAATTCCACGAGCTGCTCGAACGCCAGTTCCCGATCGAATCCCCTGAGCATAAGCTCAAACTGAAAACCGCCAAAGACTACGCCACCAGGCTCGGCGTGCATGTAAACCACCTCAACCGGGCACTGAAAGAAATCACCGGAAAAACTACCACCGAACATATTATCGACCGCGTCCTGGCGCAATCCAAGGTAATGCTGCGGCATTCCAACTGGAGCGTCGCCGAAATCGCGTTCTGCCTCGGTTTTGAGTATCCTGCCTATTTCAACAACCTTTTCAAGAAACAAATCGGCACTACCCCCAAATCCTACCGCGTGCACGAACGCTAGGGATGTTTGAATTTTATAAGATATTGTTTGAAAGTAATAAACATTGCCACAGGACGTCGGATTACCTTTGCGAAGCAATCCGACGGGCTTGGCAGCCAATCTATTGACCCCACACACTCGCCCCGGTTCAGTTGCCATATAATTTTGAATGCAAATGACATCGAAGAAGTATTTCCCCTCCCTGCTGCTGACCCTCTCGCTGGTCGGAGCCGGTGAAAAACTGAGTGCCCAAACGCTTACATTGCAACAAGCCGTAGAAACGGCAGTCTCCAACTACGGAAGCATCAAAGCCAAGAACAACTACCTCAGCGCTTCCAAAGCGACGGTCCTTCAAAGCAAGAAAGAATACCTTCCCAATCTCAACCTGTCGGCCCAACAGGATTATGGTACGATCAATGGTCAGAACGGCCCATTGTACGGCCTTGGGCTTTCGGTAGCATCGTCGGGGCTGCCGCTGCCGCATCAAAACTGGAATTCGGCATTCGGAGCATTGTACCTGACGAACGTCAACTGGGATTTCTTCGCATTCGGCCGCGCCCGAGAGCGTATCAACGTAGCGCAGCAGGCCGTGAACCGCGACCGTGCCGACCTGGAACAGGAGCAATTTCAACACAGCGTACGCGTAGCGGCCGCTTACCTGAACCTCCTGGCTGCCCAGCGCCTGATACGTTCCTGGGAAAACAACCTGGAACGTGCGAATGCATTGAAGACCGTCGTGGTTACCCGCGCCAAAAACGGTTTGATACCCGGTGTGGACTCCTCGCTGGCCAATGCGGAAGTGTCCAATGCGAAGATCAGCATTACCCAGGCAAGGGATTTTGAACAGGAACAAGCCAATACACTGGCGAAGCTGATGGGTATTACCGACCAGCGTTTCCAGCTCGACACCATGCTCCTCGCCCGCATGCCTCGCGCGATCGCCGATTCGGCCGGCAAGACCGAGAACCACCCGCTTTTGAAATTTTACGCCAACCGCATTGCCGTCAGCGAGCAGCAGGCCAAATACTTCCACACCCTCGGCATGCCGACATTCTCGCTATTCGGGGTCTTTCAGGGACGCGGCGCAGGCTTCTCATCGACCTACGCAACCGACCAGACGGCTTACACGCATAACTATTTCGAAGGTATCAAGCCCGTCAGGGCCAACTACCTGCTCGGTATCGGCGCTACCTGGAACATGACCAGCGTCTTGCGCATCCGGCAACAGGTGATGTCGCAGAAGTTTGTTTCCAATGCATTGAAAGAAGAATACGACCTGGCAGATCAACAGCTGAAAAACCAGCTCATTCTTTCGGAAACGAAGATCAGCAATGCGATAGCCAATTACCGGGAGGCTCCGGTGCAGGTACAATCCGCTTCGGACGCCTATTTGCAGAAAAGTGTTTTGTACAAAAACGGCCTGAGCAACATCGTGGACATGACGCAGGCGCTCTACGTCCTCAACCGCGCCGAAACCAGCCGCGACATCGCCGCGACGAATATCTGGCAGGCGGTGCTGCTCAAAGCAGCGGCAAGTGGCGATATCGGTACGTTTCTAAACCAATAGCCTCGTCAACAAGGTGAGGTTGAAAATGGTCAGGAGTTGTCGGTTATAGTCAGGTTTAGTCAAGTATTGTCAGAAGTGGTCAGGTTTAGTCAAGTATTGTCATTGGTTCTTCTCGCTATACGAACGGTTTTCCATTTCTCTCCCTCACTATATTCTACAAATGACCAAATATGACAATACCTGACCACACCTGACTACCAATGACAACTCCTGACCAAGCCCTGACTACCAATGACAACACCTGACCATATCGGTCACCAATAAAGTAGTACCGTTACAATTTACATTTTCGTAACATGGATTTAATACGTTTTGCATTACGTAAACCGATCACCATCATGGTGATAGTAGCCGGTTTATTCTTTTTCGGTATCGATGCGGTGCGGAAGATCAAGGTCGATATTTTCCCGAAACTCGATTTGCCGGTGATGTACATCGCGCACCCGTTCGGGGGCTACACGCCCGACCAGATGGAGACCTTTTTTGCCAAGCAATACATCAACATACTTCTCTATGTAAACGGGATCAAAAGCATAGAGACGAAGAACATCCAGGGCCTTACCCTGATGAAGGTGAACTTCTACCCCGGTACCAACATGGCGCAGGCTTCGGCGGAGCTGAGCGCATTTACCAACCGTGCGCAGGCCATTTTCCCGCCGGGCTCTAACCCGCCGTTCATTATCCGCTTCGATGCGTCGACGCTGCCGGTGGGCCAGTTGGTATTAAGCTCCGAAAAGCGCAGCAACAACGAACTGCTCGACCTCGCGAACGTGTACGTGCGCTCGACGTTTACCTCGATCCCCGGTCTGGTTTCGGCGCCCCCGTTCGGTGGTAATATCCGCACCGTGGTGATCAAAGCCGATCCTGAGCTCCTTCGTGCGCATAACCTCACACCGGATCAGCTGGTGGAAGCATTGCGCGTGAACAACCAGACAGCACCCTCCGGAAACGTGCGCATCGGCGATAAAAACTACATTACCCCTACCAACACGACCATTCATACTGTAAAGGAATTTGAAAACATTCCCCTCTTCAAAGGCGGCGTGCAGAACCTCTACCTGCGCGATGTAGCGACCGTGGAAGATGGTGCCGACATTACTTCGGGCTACGGATTGGTAAACGGCAAGCGTTCGGTGTACCTGAGCATTGCCAAAAGCGCCGACGCCTCGACCTGGGAAGTGGTTCAAAACCTGAAAAAAGCCATTCCTCGCATTCAGAGCACATTACCTGAGGATGTGAAGGTGAGCTACGAGTTCGACCAGTCTACCTATGTGATGAATTCCGTGATGAGCTTGCTCACGGAAGGCGCCATCGGCGCGATCCTAACAGGGCTCATGGTACTGCTCTTTCTGGGCGATGCCCGCGGGGCGTTGATCGTGATCCTGACCATCCCAACCTCTATTATCTCCGGCGTTTTGTTCCTGAATTTGTTCGGACAGACGATTAATATCATGACATTGAGCGGTTTGGCGCTCGCTATTGGTATCCTGGTGGATGAGAGTACAGTGACGATCGAAAACATTCACCAGCATTTTGATATGGGTAAACCCAAGGCACTTGCTATTTGGGATGCCTGTAAGGAGATCGCATTTCCTAAGTTGCTGATTCTCTTCTGTATCCTTGCCGTATTTGCCCCCGCATTTACCATGGGCGGTATTCCGGGGTCGTTGTTCCTGCCGCTGGCGCTGGCGATCGGTTTCAGTATGATCGTTTCGTACTTCCTGGCACAAACGTTCGTACCGGTGATGGCTAACTGGATCATGAAAGTGAAACACCACCAGAAAGCCGACGGCTCGCCCATGACCGATGCCGAAGAGTTTGCCGCATCCGGCCTCAGCAAAGACCCTGAATCCCAAAAAGAAGCATTGATCCACCGTGCCGACTTCAACCAAGATGGCAAAATAAGCCCGTTCGAACGCATCCGGGCACGTTTCATGCGCTTCATTAACCGCGTAATGCCTTTCCGCAAACCCATCGTGGCGGCATACCTGATCATCACTACGGCATTAGCAGCATTGTTGTTGAGTAATATTGGAAAGGATGTTTTGCCCAAGGTAAATGGCAGCCAGTTCCAGGTGCGCCTGCGTGCTCCCGAGGGTACGCGTATGGAGCGCACGGAGGAGAAAACGCTGAAAACGATCGATATTATCAAGAAAATCGTGGGGCCACAAAATGTGTCGGTAACCTCGGCATATGTGGGCCAGCACCCGTCTTTATTCTCGGTAAACCCTATTTACCTGTTCATGGCGGGGCCGCAGGAAGCCGTTTTGCAGGTGGGTTTGCATGAAGAATTCCACACGAATCTGGATGAGCTGAAAGAAAAGATCCGCCGGGAAGTAAGGCAAGCGATCCCGGACCTGACCATGTCTTTCGAACCGATTGAACTCACCGACAAGATCCTCAGCCAGGGCTCCCCTACGCCGATTGAAGTAAGAATGTCGGGACGCAGCAAGAAGCTCAACGAAGAATATGCGCAGAAGGTAATCGCCAAATTGAAGGAAATCAGCTATTTGCGTGATATTCAATTGGGGCAATCCAACAAATATCCGGCCATTAAAATCGAAGTCGATCGCATGCGCGCAGCGCAACTGGGCGTGGATATGAATGATGTATCAAGATCGCTGATAGCGTCGACGTCTTCCTCCCGCTATACCGACAAGAATATCTGGGTTGATGAAAAAGGCGGTTTCAGCTACGCGGTGCAGGTGCAAATCCCGGAAAGCAAAATGAACAGCGTCCAGGAAATGAGTGAAATCCCCCTGCTTCGCAACAGCAACCGTCCGGTACTCGGCGATATCGCAACCATTACACCTGATACCACTTACGGTGAGAACGACAACCTCGGTGCCATGCCGGTGCTTTCGGTAACCGCCAATTTGAACAATACCGACCTCGGCGTGGCGCAGGCCGATGTGAGAAAAGCATTAGCTTCCCTCGGTGAACTCCCGCGCGGGCTGACCGTAGAGTTGGTGGGTTTGAGCCAGACATTGACTGACACGCTGGACAGCCTCCAGAACGGTCTGGTGGTAGCCATTGTGGTGATCTTCCTCATGCTGGCGGCTAACTTCCAGTCGTTTAAAGTATCGGCGATCGTTCTGGCGACTGTTCCGGCCGTAATCCTCGGCTCGCTGGCATTGCTGATGGTAACCGGCTCCACATTGAACCTTCAAAGCTATATGGGCATTATCATGTCCGTGGGGGTATCGATTTCGAATGCCGTGCTTTTGATTACCAATGCCGAACAGCTGCGGAAGCACAGCGGCAATGCCATCGAAGCCGCTAAGGAATCGGCGGGCCTCCGCCTCCGCCCTATCGTGATGACCGCCGTAGCGATGGTGGTAGGGATGATCCCGATGGCGAGCGGGCTTGGCGAAGCAGGTGACCAATCCTCACCATTAGGCCGTGCCGTTATCGGCGGGCTGATCGCCTCGACTTTTGCAGCATTGTTCATTCTCCCGCTCGTATTCGCGTGGGGACAGGGCAAGGCATCGACGCAAAGCGTTTCCCTCGACCCCGAGGATGAAGAAAGCAAGTATTATGTTCCAATGACCCGTTAATCACAACATCGAACCTATCCGACTATGAGACATATTCATCAAATCGCCATGACCGTACTCGTTGCAGGTGCAGCGACGGTCCTGCAAAGCTGCGGTTCGTCACGGGCCGAAGAAGAAGAGGGCAAAAAAGCAGCGGCAGAAGCGAGTGCAACTGCTGCGGTGGTAGACGCATTCCCGCTTAAAAAAGAACAACTCGTATCAAGCATCCAGATCCCCGGAGAACTGGTGGCCTTCCAGCAGGTGGACATTTATGCCAAAGTGAGCAGTTTCGTCAAAAAACTCCATGTGGATGTGGGTACGGAAGTGCGCGAGGGCCAGCTACTGGCCACCATGGAAGCGCCGGAGCTTACCTCCCAACTCGTTACGAGCGAATCACGTTTGAAATCGTTTGAAGCGATTTACCAGGCGAGCAAAGCCAATTACGAACGTCTGCTCGAAACCAGCAAAACGCCTGGTACTGTTTCCCAAAACGACCTGGACGTGGCGCTCGCGAAACAACGCTCCGACCTCGCCCAGCTGGACGCCGCACGCTCTGCCAGCCGCGAAATCACGGATACCCGCAATTACCTCGAAATACGGGCGCCTTTCAGCGGCATTATCTCCGCGCGTAATGTGAGCACAGGCGCTTACGTAGGGCCATCCGGAAAAGGCTCAGAGTTTCCCCTTTTCACATTGGTGGAGCAGCGCAAGCTTCGTTTGGTGGTGAGTGTGCCGGAGCAATATACCAGCTACCTGAAAAATCAGAGCCAGGTTACTTTCAAAGTGAAGTCGCTCCCTAACCAGGATTTCCCTGCCAAGGTAAGCCGCCTAGCGGGAGCGCTGGATGCTCGTTTACGCTCGCAGCGCACGGAAATGGATGTAGTTAACAGTGATAGAAAACTTTTGCCCGGTATGATTGCCGAAGTTTCGATCCCATTGTCCGGCGATGCGAACACTTTTGCCGTTCCGCGAACGGCTGTACTGAATTCGACACAAGGTACCTACGTAATCAAGGTCGTAGATAAGCGGGCGGTTTGGGTACCGGTGAAAACAGGTAGCAGCAGTACCGAAAAGACTGAGATTTTCGGGGACGTCAAAGAAGGTGACGTGCTCGTGAAAGTAGCCAATGAAGAAATCCGCGACAATTCGGATTTGAAAAATGTGAAGCAGGAAGCCATTTAGGCCTGTCAGCGCAGGGCGGTTTTGCCCTCATTCAATACAATTCTTAGTTTAAAACCTGCAAGATCGGTCTTTACCTCACGGCAAAGGCCGTTTTTGTAGGAATAAACCCCTTCCTTCCCGTCCGGCAACGTCACACCGTACCTGCCCTCGGAGAGCTTTCGGATGTTGCACATCTTGCCATACCGTTCGGAATAGACTTCTGTGATATTAATAGGCTCCTTATAATACAGGCTGGTAATGGTGCTGCTGATCGGCTTATTCACCAGCACTTTGGGTTTGTCCTCCACATCTTCGCCCGAGAAGAGCACTTCGTAAAACGATTTGGAACCGGATTTGGTGAGCGTTTTCTCTTTGAGATCGCCGTTCACGTGGTGCGCGCAGGTAGCGGAAACGAGTTTTCCCTGCACGTAATTAGTCTGGGTGGAGTACGACCCTTTGTAGAACATCACTTTAAAGTCGGATTCGATGCGGTGCGTTTCTGTATCGTCCGCCCCTTTCTCATCAAATACCTTCAATGACCCGATAGTCCGGCCCGCCACGATCACGTCGTAGACATTTTGCCCGCGAGCCACCGACATTGCGAGCATGAAACACCCGATCAATACAAATCCCGATACACGCATCTTCCCTCTTGTTTTGGTTACCAATCGTGTGCAATCACCTAATAACTCCATTATTTCTGTTCCTATTGCCCTTGAACAAAGATTATCAGGCCATTAACTTACTGCAACTCACTGGAAGAGTGGCGACCGTTCGGGAAAAAGGGGGATTAAATGCCACACCACTTAGTGAACGGCACCTAATCCCCCTATGGCTTAAAACCGGCCGAATTTCAGGGTCAGATTGTAAGAAATATTGCTCAAATCGCTGTCGGTAAGCCCATTACCTTTTGCATTGAATGCTTTACGGTAAGAAACGCCTGGACTAAACCGCATCCATTTCAATAAATTAAACTCTACCTGCACACCCGGTTCCATCACAAAGAAGCATTTCACGTCGTCATCGTCGTGGCGATCATCCCAGTCGTCCCAATCCCAGTCGTCGATATCGTTACGGTCATATTGCATTGTAAAGCCTGCACCGGTCAGCAAATTAGCCGTGACATGCACCCTGCGCGTCGACGCGAACACATATTCCGTCATTAACCCGAACTGGCCATACTGATAAGTCATCTTACGAGCAGGGAAATTCTGTTCCAAAGCCGGCACCGGAATGTAGTTGGTCGTAGCGGAAGCTCCCAGTCCGAGTAAAAATCGTTGATTGATGAACCAGCCGCCATACAGCTCGGCCATGTTTGCATAATCCCCATTGATTTTCGTGAACTTATTGGAAATGGCCGCGTAACCGCCCGAGCGGTAAATGCCCCGACTTTGAAAGAGCGTTTGGTTATCCTGTGCGAAAGAGCTTACGGTAGCGCCCAGCACAAAAATGAAGGTGAATGATAAAAGAGTCCTTTTCATAATCGCTAAGTTGTTTCTTCCGAGACAACCGGCCTCCTGTATCCCCCTATGTGCCCTTCAACTTTTATCAAATCATTATTTCAAAGCTGAGAAATCTAACTGCTGGATCAATGCGGGATTTTCCGGCGACAGCGTGAAATATACTTTAATATTGCCGGAGGTACATTTCAATACAAATGTGCCACGGAGCTGATTTTCAGCGACGATTTCGGTCGAACCGGTGATCGTTCCCGCTTTGGCAAGCAGTGCATCCAACTCTTTTCGACGGTGCGAGACGGAGCGATCGGGGAAAAAATTTTCTGCGAAAATACCGCTCTGCTCGGCATACTGCCATGTCGGAAGGAGTTTAACGAGCTGGTCTTTTCTTTGTTTCAGAACATTCGAAACGGCAACCGGCAGTGGTTTCAGGCCAGCCAGCGCAATAACTGTGTCGAGCACTGCTGTATTAATTGTCGCCATTCCCGCATACGTGCGGTTCGCGTGTGCGATGATACCGATGCCGTATTCCGGTAGAATCTGCCATTGGCTGCCAAACCCCGGCAAGCCTCCCGTGTGACCGATCCCCGTCCTACCCTCGCAGTCCTTGCTCCAACGCAAGCCGTAGCCATATGCCGACACCATCGCGCAGGCGCGCCCGCCCGGGTACTTGTACGAGGCATTGAGGCTGTTGAAGTTCCAGGGCATTTGCATTTCGCGCACGTCGCTGCGGAGCACCGGGCCCGCTTCCGCGCCGGACGACGGCGGCCAGGCCGACAAATGGAACGCAACATATTTGCTAAAATCGTCGATGGAGGTAATCAGCCCACCCATAGCGCCGTAGGTACCGTCGTGTTCCAGTTCTTCTTCCTTCCAGATATCGTCTTCGTAGCGGTAACCATGCGCAAGCAGATTTTTCGGGGCCAGTGTGTATTCCCAAATGGTATTGGTCATGCCCAACGGTTTGAAAACTACTTCATTAATATACTGCTGATAGGGCTTGCCCGACACATTGGAGATAATCTTGCCGAGCATCGCAAAACCCAGATTACTGTATTCATAAGTAACGCCCGGCACGTTGGAAAAGGATATGCCTTTCGAAATCAACGCGATCAGCTCCTCGTCTTTGGTATCCAGCTGGCGGTCGCCCCACGGGTTATCTTCTGGAAAACCCGCCATATGCGTTAGCAGATGCCGGATCGTAATCGCCGGTGCATCTTTCGTCAGCGACGGCATGTTCTTCAATTCGGGGATATAAAGGTATGCGGGGTCGTCGAGTTTCAATTTCCCTTCCTTCCGAAGCGCCAGAATACCCATCGCAGTCACACTCTTGGACATCGATGCAATGCGGAAAAGCGACTGGGGCGTCGCTTTCGTAGAGGTAGCGATCTCTGAAAAGCCTTGTCCGCCCGAAATCAGCAGCTTGCCATCCACTACCAACCCGAAGGCCAGCCCCGGGAAATGGTTTTTCTCCGCGTAATCGCGATAGAGTTTTTCGATAACCGGCAGTGTTGCCCTGATTTTATCGAGCCGCTCCGGAGAAACGGTTTGTGACCAGGTTTGAAATGCTATTAAACTCAGGAGTGAAGTGAAAATGACGCGCATCGGGTAGTAAAAGGGTTGGTTAGGTGAATGGGTGAAGTTAAAAAACAGTCACCGTTTTGCCTACTATTTTACTTACAACCACTCCTTCCCGAGCCGCTAAATCACTAAAATGCAACGTTTCTTGGTTTTGTACAACACATACTTTTTAATTTAATTTAAAAAATCCAATTCTCATGAATCAAATGGTTGCCTAATGCGTTAAATTTGCATTACTGAAAGTTAACAACTGCACATAATGCAATTTTAAGGCCCATTACTCCTGAATCAAAAAAATTAAAAAAATTATATAAAGATATTACTAATCACACAGTCATGAATTATTCAATTTTCGCTCCTTCCGACTCCCGAAGATATTTAAGATGGGCCGTCGCGGCCTTCTTCTTCGTACAAGGACTCAGCTTCGCCGCCTGGGCAAGCCGGATCCCGGACATTAAAAACATGCTCCACCTCACAGAAGGCGGTCTCGGTACCGTGCTTCTGGCCCTTCCTTTGGGCTTAATGGCCAGCCTTCCGATCTCCGGCTGGATGGTAACCCATTACGGAAGCAAGAAGATGGTATTGATCGGCGCCGTTTTGTATGCAATCACACTCACATTCATCGGCTTTGTAACCCGCACCGAGCAGCTCGTCATCGCATTGTTCGCATTCGGCTTGTGGGGCAACCTTACCAACATTGCTGTAAATACCCAGGCAGTGGCAGTTGAACAGGTTTACGGTAAATCCATTATGGCATCCTTTCACGGCTTGTGGAGCCTTGCGGGCTTCGTAAGCGCGATGATCGGCTCGCTGTTCATTTCGGTACACGTCCCTCCTCATATCCATTTCATCGTCATCGCATTGATCGCATTCGCCATCATTTTCACCGCGTACAAGCACACCATGCCTGATACCGAGAAAGAGGCAGGTGAAGAGCAACCGATGTTCGTAAAACCGGACCGCGACCTGCTGATCCTTGGTTTGATCGGCTTCTGTGCGATGGTTTGTGAAGGCGCTATGTTCGATTGGAGCGGCGTTTACTTCCAGGAGGCCGTTCACGTACCTGCTTCGATGACTACCCTTGGTTATGTAGCCTTCATGGGTACCATGACCGGCGGACGTTTTGCGGGCGACTGGCTTGCCAACCGTCTCGGACGTCGCAAAATGCTGCAATTGAGCGGCACGTTAATGGGTACCGGGCTTGCTATCGCGGTAGCATTCCCAACCCTGGTAACTGCTACATTGGGCTTTCTGTTGGTAGGTTTCGGTGTATCATCGGTTGTTCCACTGGTATACAGCGCTACCGGACGTTCTAAAACCATGTCGGCTGGAATGGCCCTGGCGGCGGTTTCGTCTATCAGCTTCATCGGCTTCCTCATCGGCCCGCCGTTGATCGGTATCGTAGCACAGTTTGCCAACCTTCGCTGGTCATTCGCGATTGTAGGTGTGCTGGCAACGCTGACAGCCTATTTGTCGACCAAAGCCCGTCTGATCGACTAAGACGTACTGGTACATATTTTTCAATGCGAAAAGAGGATAGCGGTCACGTTATCCTCTTTTCGTTTTTAAAGCGCAAGACCTATGAAAAAACTCAGCCTGGGCATTGGCCTGCTAATCCTATCCCTCACTGGCGTAAATGCACAAAATGACGCATTACGGCCATTGGACATGAACCTGGAAGCATATACCTATCCTTTCCCCGTCGACTACCTCGAATGGGAATCCCAGGGCGAAAAGCTTCGCATGGCATATATGGATGTGCGGCCTGCGCGGGCCAACGGGCGGGCGGTCATGCTCCTGCACGGGAAGAATTTCAACGGGGCCTATTGGGAAGAAACCGCCAGAGCGTTAGCAGATAAGGGTTTTCGCGTGATCATTCCCGATCAGATCGGTTTCGGGAAATCCAGCAAGCCTATGCATTATCAGTATTCTTTTCATGACCTGGCTGCCAATACCAAAAAGATCCTCGACAAGCTGGGCATTGGCAGGATAGCCGTTCTGGGGCATTCGATGGGCGGCATGCTGGCAACGCGTTTCACATTGATGTACCCGGAAATGGTGCAGAAATTCATCCTCGAAAACCCGATAGGTCTTGAAGATTACAAGGCCAAGGTACCATACCAGCCCGTCGACAAATGGTATATGAGCGAGTTGAAAAGCGATTTCAATTCCATTAAAAACTATCAGCTGAACAGCTATTATGACGGCAAGTGGAGGGAGTCTTACACGAAATGGGTAAATCTGCTGGCCGGCTGGACACTTGGGAAGGACTATCCGAGAGTGGCCTGGAACAGCGCATTGACGTACGACATGATCTACACGCAACCCGTTTGCTATGAATTCGGCCATATTAAGGCTCCTACGCTGCTCATCATCGGCCAGCGCGACCGGAGTGCCGTGGGCAAGAACCTGGCGCCTGAGCATGTGCGAAAAACGCTCGGAAATTATCCGGAACTCGGCAGGCAAACCAAAGCGAAAATCCCGCACAGCGAGCTTGTAGAGCTCGAAAATATCGGGCATTTACCGCATATCGAAGATTTCAACAAGTTCATTACACCTTTGATACGGTTTCTCGAAAAATAATTGCCATTTATATTTGTAACGTAGATAAAATTTACAAATATAAATAAACTAAAACATAAATGCCGCACAGATTGCTTACCGTGCGGCATTTGCGTCGTTACATACCTAGTGGCATTTTGGGCAACCAATGACTATCGCCGGTGCTACCAATATTACATTGCTACGCGATTGGGATTTTCACAATCCAGTGCCGTCAGGCACGTAACATGGGTAGGGATACCGGCAACTACCAACGTTTTAAATGCTGTCAAGCATGCAACTACAAAGCTAAGGAGCAACCCATCCTCAGGCATACCGGACTTCTCTGCACTCCGTGTTCCGCTTTCAAACATCTCCAAACCAGCCTTATCAACCCAAAAACTGACTCACATAGTTACGGCTGGTCAGAATGGCGCTTTTCACATCAGTGATATTGCCTTCATAAGCCTTGTCTTCTACCTCAATCACAACGGGTCCTCGATAGCGTACATCCGTGAGTGCGGCAAAGAAGCCGCGCCAGTTCACATCTCCCAGACCGGGTAGCTTAGGCGAATGGTACTCCAACGGGTTAGCAAGGATGCCTACATTATTTAATTTATTTTTATAAACTTTCGCATCTTTCAAATGAACATGATGCAAACGAGATTTATAATTATAAATTGGTAGCAACTCGTCCATCATTTGCCAGATCATATGCGACGGGTCATAGTTCAGGCCGAACAACGGATCCGGGATGATTTCGAACATCCGGTCCCACACAGCCGGGCTGATCGCGAGGTTCTTTCCTCCCGGCCATTCGTCGTCGGTGAAAAACATGGGACAGTTTTCAATCCCTATTTTCACGTTGTTTTCTGCTGCTACCTTTACGATCGCAGGCCAGACGTCGGCAAAACGGGCCAGGTTATCTTTAATGCTTTTGGAAGGATCACGACCAATAAAAGTGGTTACGACAGGGATATCGAGCTTCGCGGCACCGCGGATTACCTGCTTGATGTGTTCTATATAATACTCCGAGCGGTTCGGATCGGGATCGAGCGGATTAGGATAATAACCCAGTGCCGAAATAAAGACCCCGGCTTCTCTGAGGTTGTGTTTGATGGACGATACCTTCTGGTCGGTGAGGTTGTTGACATCGATGTGGGTCACGCCCGCGTACCGGCGGCTGTCGGCATTATCGGCCGGCCAGCACATCATTTCTACACACGAAAAGCCATTATTTCCAGCAAATTGAACGACGTGTTCAAAGCCGAAATCGGCCAGGATTGCACTATTAAAACCTAATTTGAGCATAAGGACTTAGTTTTTTGGCAAACATCCGCAAAAAACGACCGGGTTTCAAGGGTTACCCGAAATTCCCATCCAAAATTTCCGAGGCTTCATCAACGCAGGATACCACTGGTAAATATCGCCCCCTATGAAATCCTGCGAATTTTAGTAATATTGATCCGACAAAAACAATGAACCTTAACGCTTTATCACTTATGGCAGACTCTGAACCGGGTATTGGTAAAAAGATACTCAGCTTTTTCATCAAAGACGCCGACGAAACCGCCTCAGGAGCACAAGCTCCAAAACCAGCGGTAGCGAGCCCCGCTCCCGAAACGTCGAAACCAGCACCTGCGACTGTTACGAATGCAGCGGGTACAGGCCAGATTGACAAGAAGTTTACAGAGCATTTTGTCAATCTACTCGAGAAAGCCAACCTGCCCGGCCCCGACTATTTCGAATATAAACAGGCGCTTCAAAGTATGGAAGGGCTTGGATTGGGCGAAGAAAAGCAATTTCAGGCAGCCTGGGCGAGTTTCAAGGCCATGGGCGGCGCAAAAGATACCACTGTTCTCAAAACTTCCGCCGATCAATATCTCACGATTCTGGTCAAGGACCGTGAGTCGTTCCTGAAAGATGTCGAGAAGGCCATCAAGGAGCGAGTCGGCGCATTGCAGGACGAGCATCAGAAACTGGAACAAACGAATGCGGCTTATGCGCAGCAAATCATTGATTTACAAAAGAAAATCGACGATAATAAAAACCGTCTGGGGCAGATTTCCGGGGAGGTTTCGGAGCAGACAGCGAAAATCAATACCAATAAGGACAGTTTCGAGGTCACCTATGTGAGCTTTGTAGACCAGATACAGTCCGACCTGGCAAAAATCAACCAATATCTTCAATAAAACCTGACAACTAAATCACAATGGCAACACCAGATTTCACCCAGATCGGCGGCTCGCAGGAGGATTCTTCCAAGAAGTCCTATTGGAGCCGACCGGAAGGCATTACTTCCCTCCTTTTCCTGGGAGGTGCAGGGGCTGTGGCGCTCTATTTCTGGAACAAAATCGCGGCTTTCCTGATCGAAGTAACCCAAAATACGCTGTACCTCGGCTTCCTGATGGCCATACTCGCGCTCGTAATCTTTCTGCTGACGAGCAAGGATGTGCGCACGGCGACCTTCTTCCTGTTCAAATCGCTCATGCGGAGCATTACCGGTCTCATTATCAAGCTGGATCCGATCGCGATCATGAAGATTTACGTCGACGACCTGAAAGAGAAACGCGAAAAAATGCAGGGGCAGATCAACACGCTGGCCGGCCAGCTGGTGAAGCTCAACAAGAACATTAACGAAAATAACGAGCGCATCAAGCAGAAATTCGCGGAGGCCAACAAGGCGAGCACCATGTTGGATCGCCCGGGCATGAAGGAAACGGCATCGCTCGCGACGATTGAAGGCGCCGGTTTGCAGGAGATGAACGAGAAACTTCTCCCCTTGCAGCGGAATATGAAGACTGTGCTGGAATTTATGGAAAAAGTAAACAAGAGTGCAGATTACATTATTAAAGAGACCGAAATAAAAGTTAAACTCAAAGAAGCAGAATATAGAATTGTAAAAGAAAGCTCCAATGCATTGCGTACGGCAATCAGCATTTTCAAGGGTAATCCTGATAAGAAGTTCTATTTCGATGAATCGATGGAATACATCCAGGATGATATGAGCCAGAAACTGGGGGAAATGAAACGTGCGATGGATTTGTCGCTGGACTTTATTAATGGCGTGGACGTGCAGAATGGTTTGCTATCGGACAAAGGACAGGCCATGCTGGAAGCTTACAACTCCGGGCAATTTAAACTGATCCAGCTGGATTCGCCCGCGCCTGCCACCCGCTCGATAGATACGCCGAAAGATTCGAGCTATAAAGGCTTACTGGATTGATAATTCTTCATTTATTCGCTTCATATTTCTCATTTTTCACATCATAACTACATGAAAAGACTAACAGTTGCCGGCCGGTTGATCATCACCGCGCTCATTTTGGGGGCCATTTTCGTCGGGTATAAGTACCTGGGCGGGCAGAAAGCCCTCAACCAAATGGCCGAAGATCAGGCGCAAAGCCCTCAGACAGAAGCTACCACCGGCGAGGCCGAGAGCACGGCGTCGGATCCGGGCACTTCATCGAACAGCGAAGCCACTGCTTCGGGCGAGAGCGCAGCATTCACCTACACGTCACCCGCGCCCGTGGACGGAAAACTCCGCGGAGTTGTCGAGCTGGGTGCAAGCGGCTTCAACTCATTTATCATCACAGTTGACAAAGAGAAACGCTGGAAACTGGAAAAATCGGAGTTTGGCAACAGCCTCGTAACCGAGAATATGGCCACCGACGAAGATGTGCGCATTGGTTTGAAAAAGTACATCGGTACCATGCTCGATTACGGTGTGGGCAGCAAAGACATCCATTTTGTGGTGAGTTCGGGGGCTGCAAAAGCAGAGGTAACTACCAAAATTACCCGCGTTTTGAAGTCGCTTGGCTACGTTGTAAACCAGGTTACTCCGGAACAGGAAGGCCAGCTCGCACTCAAATCAGTACTGCCCGCCGAATATGCCGACAAAGCATTCGTAGTGGATATTGGCTCAGGTAACACCAAAATTTCCTGGATCAGCGGCGGTAAAATCTCCGCACTGGAATCCTACGGAGCGAAATACTTCCAGGAGGGAACCGACGACTCAAAAGTATACCAGGAAGTGAGCGCGAAAGCGAAACAAGTACCTGCCAATCTGCGTAATACCTGCTTTATCATTGGCGGCGTACCGTTCGAAATGGCCAAGGAAGTTCGCAAAGGCAAGGAGCGTTACACTACTTTGAGCGCTCCATTGGCGTACACCAAACTAACCAATGCCAAATCCAAAGCCGGAGTTAACATTTATAAAGCTGTAACCGACGCAACCGGCTGCCAGCAATTCGTATTCGACTGGGACGCTAATTTTACGATTGGCTTTTTGCTTGGGCTGTAATTAGCAGGGAGGAAAGGGAGGATGGAGGAAAGGGAGGATGGAAGTCCTGCCCCTCTTCCCTTTCCTCCCTTTCCTCCCTTTCCTCCCCTTCCTCCTTTCCTCCCTTTCCTCCCTTTCCTCCCTTTTTCAACCCATGACGCTACAACAATTCTTCGCTTCCGTTTCATCCAATCCGTGGCCTGCGGTAGTTTACTTTTTGATATTGCCATTTACGGCGTGGGTGGTAGGCATGGCCGCGGACGGGAGCCGGGATATTAAATTCTGGGGCATCATTTACGCCATTCTGGTTTATGCAGTTTGCATTCCAGGCATCTTTGCGGTTACCCTCAACATTTACCTTTTCCTCTTCGAACGTCAGAGCATCTGGACCGCCAACATCGTTTTGCAATATTTGCCCATCATTTCGATGGCGATTACTCTGATGCTGATCAAAAGCAAGATCCCATTCTCCCTGATTCCCGGTTTTGGGAAAATTTCAGGATTTCTTACCTTGATTGCCGCGCTCATCGGCGTCATGTGGTTTTTCGACAGAATCCACTTAGTAGCATTCACTTACGTTCCATTTTCGGTCATTCTAATCGGTTTTGTACTCACTTTGCTAGCCATCAGGTTTGCATGGAGCAAATTGTTCTGAACAACGGCACGTACATTCAAATCTCTGTCAGCGACGAACAGAAGCTTTTTGCCCGTCACCTGGTGAACCACTCGGTAATTCATCATCACACCTCGAACATTTGGGATAAAAATACAGATTGCCTCGCGCAGACGCGCATGATGCGTTTCACGGGTACGCTCGGCGAGGTCGTCTTCGCGGACTGCTACCACCTTCCCCGCCCTGCCCGCTCGTTCGGCGCCTCCGACGGCCAGGACTGGGGCCAGGATTTCCTCATCCGCTCCGACACCGGGGATTTCGCCGTAGACATCAAATCTATGAAACGCCGCTCCGGCATATTGGCCCGCGACTATGTACTGAACATACCTTCGTCCCAACTTCACAAGCCCGGCTCCAAAACCACGCATTACTTTTGCATCTCTTTCCACCAATCCGAAACCGAAGGCACCATTGCGTCATTGCTCGGATTTATTGACAAACAAGCCTTGGAAAATGGCGAAATCGGAAAGTTGTTCCGTGCAGGGACAAAGCGTGTGCGGGCCGATGGGAGTGCATTTACCTTCAATGAATCGACTTACGAAGTGTTGTTTTCCGACATTGCGCCTCCGGTGGTAACTAATTCGCTCCGCCGGATAAAGGGATTCCGTTTGTGTCAATTGAAATGAGTATGTTTTGTGCGTAAATTTGATTTAACATTCATCAACTGTTTGCACTAGCATGAAAACTTCGAGCACAGAAAAGAGCAAGCTGACATTGAGTGTCAGGAAATCCAGTCTGGAAAATGCCAGAAAGTACGCCAAAGAACATGGTACTACCTTATCACTTCTGGTCGATAACTATTTGAACAATATTCCGTCACAAGAAGAGACGACCAAGCCCCCTTACAGCATAAACGAGATGTTCGGTTTCCTGAAAGACAGTCCGATGAGGAATATGACCGACCGCGAAATCAAAGACATGATGATCAAGGACAAGTATGGCATATGAGGTTGTTTATTGACACCAATGTCGTGCTGGATCACGCCCTTTTTCGTGCGACAGGGCAACCTTATGAAGCAAAATACATACTTTCGTGGGCTGATCAGCAACGCATACCTATGTTCGTGTCTACCGGAAGCTTTTATACTTTTACCTATTTGATGCACAAAAATGGCATCCGGAAAAGCGAACTGACCAATAGATTATTGTCTTATCTGCATATTTTTCAGATCGCAGAACATGACAAGGCAAGCTTAATGAGCGCCCTCTCCAACAATTTCCGAGATGTCGAGGATTCATTTCAATATCAATGTGCCTTAAAAAACAACTGCGATTATCTGATAACGAACAATTTGCGGGATTTCCGATCAGGGAACAATGACAGTTTGCTCGTGATGTCGCCACTGCATTTCCTAACCGACACGCTTCAAAAGCAAAAAGGCATCGACTTTTAAATGGCTTCACAAACCCGCACGTATGCGCGCAAGAAATTGCTGGGCCAGGTTTATACACCTTTTCATATTGTCGATAAGATATTGGGGCATTGCGGCTTTTATGAGGCCGATTTGAGCGGAAAACGCATTTTAGATCCGGCTTGCGGTGACGGGCGCTTCCTCGTTCCCATGGCGGAATTTATCATTCGCAATACTCCGACCGACCAGATCGCAGGGAAACTGCAACAACTCCACGGCTGGGACATCGATCAAAAAGCATTGCAGCAATGCCGCGAAAACCTGGATGCACTCGTAGCACCACTGGGGTTGTCCGTGGAATGGAATTTGCGGAAATGTGATGCGTTGAAACAATGGCGTTCGAGAAAAAAATTCGACCTGATCGTCGGGAATCCGCCTTATATCCGCATTCAGCACCTTCCTGAGGCTCAGCGAAAATACATTCAAAAGCACTATTCATTTTGCAGTACAGGATCGACCGACGCATTCATCGCCTTCTTTCAGCTAGCTGCTAAACTATTGACGGACAATGGCATTTGCGCGATGATTACGCCTAATTCCTACCTGGTTTCGGAGTCTGGCGGCCCGCTGCGGAAGTATTTTCATAAAAAACGCAACCTGCGGCTTATCACCAATTACCGCACGATACCTGTTTTTGGAGCGGCGTCCACCTACCCCGCTATTACAATTTTCGGTGGCGAATCGACCAACTATTTCCGGTTCGAGCATTGCCTGAATAATCGTTTTGAATATGAGGGCCGCGACGTTCCGCATTCCGAGTTACGGATCGACATTCCGTGGCAGCTCTCCGTCCGCGAGCAAACAAAGCAGGAAGGCCAGCGGCTGGGTGATATTTGTAAAATTTCTGTTGGATTGACAACGCTCGCAGATGGTTGTTACCTGTTTCAAATCATCAGCGAAAAAAATGGCTTGGTGTATGCCAAAAGCAAGAGCGGATTCTTTACGCATTTGGAAAAAGCACTTTTAAAACCGATCGTCAAAGGCTCGAAACTAAAAGGCGCGGACGATGTTGTGACGGAATATATTTTGTTCCCCTACCAAAAGGATGAACTTGATAAACAGCGCATTATCCCAGAAGAAACGCTCAAAACTGAATTTCCTCAAACATATTCCTATCTGCTTAAAGTAAAATCCGAACTGGATCGTCGTGATAACGGGAAGCCTAACGCAGTGGCATGGTACGCATTCGGGCGGGCACAGGGACTGGATAATGCATTTGGCAAGAAGATCATTTTCTCGCCGATGAACCGTGAACCCAATTTCATTTTGTATGAAAATCCGGACGTAACGGTATATTCAGGCTATTTTATTAAGTATAATGGTGATTATCAATCACTTTTGAAACAACTCAATTCGCAACGAATGGCTGATTTTGTGGCTGTGGCGGGTCGGGATTTCCAGGGCGGGTACAAAGGTTATAACAAAAAGGTAATCGAAAATTTTATTGTCACCAATCATTCCTGATACTATGGATATTAACGCCGCTATCGACCGTTTAACCTGGCTATGCCACCACATTCCGACACTTATCGGAGCTGCTTCCGAGCAGGAGCTTGAACGTAAGCCTTCGCCCGAAAAATGGAGCAAAAAAGAAATTCTTGGCCATTTGATCGACAGTGCCGCCAATAATCATCAGCGGTTTATCCGGATTCAGTCCGAACATGAGCCGGTGATTTTCTACAACCAGAACGACTGGGTTGGGTTGAGTCGGTATAACGACATCGCTACTGAACAGCTGATTTCAACCTGGAAGCATTATAACCTTCATTTAGCAGCCATTGCGAAAGCGATTCCGTCTGAAAACCTTTCGCGTATTGGTAGAGGCAGGGACGGCCAGCCGCATACGTTGAAATGGTATTTTGACGACTATGTCGACCACATGGAGCACCATTTACGTCAAATAATAACTTACTAATCAGTTCGATACACAAATAAAAAATTTAAATAATTCATAAATAAACGAACGTTCATTTATATTTACATCATGAAAAAACGATTAACGATTGAGAATCAGGGACGCTAATAAGGAAGCACTGATCCGCGAGAAGGCCATTGAATTGATCGTCAACCATGGCTTCGACGGGTTAAGTATGCACAAACTCGCCAAAGCAGCGGGTGTATCGGTCGCGACGATTTACATTTATTTCAAAGACCGGGAGGATCTGATCCAGCAAGTTTACACCGATGAATCGCGCAAAATGACGGAGGCCACGCTGCTCAACTTCGACCCGGATGCGCATTTCGATGAGGGTTTGAAGCGGCAATGGATCAATCGTATGACCTATTGCCTCGAAAATCCGTACAGCATGACGTTCATGGAGCAGGTAAAGCATTCGCCGCTCGTCGACCGCTCGACCGTGGATACGCGATTTTTGCAGGCAATGCAGCGGTTTGTCCATAATGCGATCGACCGGAAGGAAATTATGCCACTGCCGGTAGAAATATACTGGTCGATCGCATTTGCGCCGCTCTACCAGCTTGTCAAATTTCATATTGCGGGTAAAAGTATGCCCGGCCGCCCTCCATTTGTATTTGATGAAGAGAAAATCAACCTCACACTGGGATTGGTATTAAAAGCCTTAAAACCTTAACGGAAAGCTGAAACCGGTCCGCATCCTATTTTGTTTGCCATGAACGATCATAGTATTACCGAAGCGTTTGTGCTGGTTTTTAAGACCAACATCAATAACCCAAAGCAAGTCAAATCGATTGCGACTATGCTCGATAACTGTCCCGACATCCTGAAATGGAACGTCGACCTGGCCGATATCGACAAAGTGCTGCGCGTCGAATCGACTCACGCGCATTGCGGGCCCGTGATCGAGCTGGTCACCCGTGCGGGCTACGCATGCGAAGAATTAACAGACTAAAAATTTACAAAATCAAACTCTATGTCCGAAGCCAAACCCACATTTACCGGCTATGAAAAGTTCATCATAGCGCTTTTAGCCACTTTGCAGTTTACAGTTGTACTCGATTTCATGGTGCTATCGCCATTGGGCTACATTCTGCTCGACAAATTATCCATTACCACCAGTCAGTTCGGGCTGGTCGTATCCGCTTATGCATTCAGCGCGGGTGCTTCCGGGCTGCTCACCGCCGGTTTTGCCGACAAGTTCGACCGGAAAAAACTGCTGCTTTTCTTTTATGTCGGCTTTCTGATCGGGACACTCTTTTGCGGGATCGCACCTACCTACCATTTGTTGCTGGCGGCGCGCATATTCACCGGCATTTTCGGAGGCGTAATCGGTTCGATCAGCTTTGCCATCATTACCGATTTGTTCGCGATCAATGTTCGCGGGCGCGTGATGGGTTTTGTACAAATGGCTTTCGCCAGCAGCCAGGTCCTGGGCATCCCTATCGGGCTCTATCTGGCCAACCAATTCAGCTGGCATGCGCCGTTCCTGATGATCGTCGGACTTGGTCTGATTGTCGGGGTGTTGATCGTAACCCAAATGAAACCGATCGACGCGCACTTGAAGAACCCGCGGAAGGGTAATGCATTCCAGCACCTGGCCAAAACGCTCGCCCGCCCCGACTACCTTCAGGGCTTCGCCGCCACTGCGCTGCTTGCCACTGGCGGGTTTATGCTCATGCCATTCGGTACTGCTTTTGGTGTACACAACCTGGGCATCGCCGAAGGATCGCTCCCGACATTGTATATGGTAACGGGCATTTCGATGCTCGTGTTTAGTCCGATGATCGGGAAGCTCAGCGACAAAACCGGGAAGTACAAAGTGTTCCTGATGGGCTCGACGGTGACCTGTATCATGACCCTCATTTATTGCAATCTCAGCGTGACCCCGCTCTGGATTATCATCGGTTTGAACGTCCTGCTCTTCATCGGAATTACCGGCCGGATGATCTCCGCTTCGGCGCTCATGACGGCAGTTCCCGACCCGCAGGACCGCGGCGCCTACATGGGTATCAACTCGTCGATCCAGCAAATCGCCGGCGGGCTTGCCTCGTTACTCGCAGGATTTATTGTTTCGGAAACGAGCACCGGCTTCATTGAAAACTATCCATTGTTGGGTGATGTGGTTGTGTTCGCTGTAATCGTTACCGCATTACTTATGTACCGTATTCATAAATATGTTGCAGCAAAATTAGCAGCAGTAGCACCTGCGAATGCGCCTAATCCGGCGGTTTAAAAGTTTTTGACTAACTATATTGTCACGCTGAGTAGACTGGACCGCGCTTCGACCGCCCGGCGGCCCGGTCCGCTCAGCGTGACAGTCATTTTATAGCATTCTTATTATCAAATCATTATAAAATAATTACAAAAAAATTCTTTTAATACTTTTTATTCATTTAAAATGATTGATACATTTACCACGACAAAAACTTTTACGACTTTCTATTTATAAGGATTAGGGATAAAAATATTTTACGTTTATTTACGTATTGGACGCGAAATAAACTATTAACTTTTTATACTTATAATACTTTTAAATGAAAATCATCAGTATTGTCAACAACAAAGGTGGTGTGGGAAAGACTACATCTGCCCAGAGTATTGCTGCCGGTCTCAGCAAATTTGCCAATGCGCGAGTGCTGGTAATTGACCTGGATGCGCAGGCCAGTCTTACCAAAAGTTTCGGCATTCATCATGCCGGCCTAAAAAAAGACAGCGGCTCGTTCATCACCGGCGAATACGAATTTGATGAGATCGTTAAGCGAGTTGGAGACATTGATGTTTTACCCGGATCAGCCGAAATGATCCACCGGGAAGACACGATCAAGTCGGCACCGGTTTTTCCTTTCAACCTGAAAATTGCATTGGAAAAAGTGAAGGACCGTTACGACTTCGTGATCATCGACTGCCCTCCTGCCCTCTACGGAAATACGAGGCTGGCTTTGGTGTCATGCCACCAGTATTATGTTCCGTTGCAGGCAGAGTTTTTAAGCTACGAGGGTTTGCGGAACTTCCTGGTGTACTCTGCGGAAATCAAGAAGATCAGCCCGAGCACTAACCTCGGCGGTGTGTTCGCGACGCGTTACAATCCGAAGATCCGGAAGAAGATCAGCCACGAACTGATCATGGCGACGAGGGAGCAGCTGGGTGAAGTTTTCATGGAAGCGTACATCCGCGACAACATCGCATTGTCGGAAGCGCAGGCCAACGGAACGACGATCTTCGATTACGCGCCAACAAGCAACGGAGCAGAAGACTATTATAAGTTAACAAAAGAAATACTGGAACGAATAAATAACTGACACGTATGGCAAAGGAAAGGAAGTTTGATTTTGCGCCACTACCGCTACCCGAAGTACAGGACGAGCCCGTCGTAGCAATTACCCCGGCACCCACTGCCGAAGTCGTTGACGGCGCCCCCACCAAGGTTACCTTCGATTGTGATTTTGTGCTGATGGAAAATATGAAGGATTACGGTTACTGGGAAGGTCTGACGCAAAAAGACATCATCATCGAATCCTTAAAGCTATATTTCCAGGACAAAGAAATCCGTCCACGCCCCGATAAGATACGCAACCGGACGAAAGTAGGCCGCAAACCGAAATCGGCATTGGTATAAAAAAAGAAAGTCTCCTGAGAGGGAGACTTTTTTGTTGCATTGCATTTACTGCTTCACAATCTTCCCGCTTACTTGCCGCTTACCATTGGTAAACTTATAAATGTAAAGTCCCGCAGCACCTTCCAGCCGGATCTCCATTTTCTGCTTAAACAAACGACTGACCAATTTCCTGCCCGACTGATCGAATAGTGTGAAAAGCGACTCCCCGGGCAACATCGTCTCCACTGCTACGCGCTCTTTCGCCGGGTTGGGCGAAACTTTGACCCATTGTGTCGGGTCGGTCGGCATAGACAGAATCGGATCGACATGAACCTCCGTATACAGAGTTTTCGAGCACCCCTTGTCGTCGGAGACTTTTACCTGATACGTACCTGCATGGCTGAGGGTCACATTCCGAAACTTGGCGTCGGGCGTATCGGCATGAAAGAGCCTGGGTCCCGCCCACTCATATTCCACTCCTCCTGCCGCGTGAAGCTCAACTGTTGCGCCAACTGTGTACGGGCTACCATTATCGACCGTCGCATTGGGCAGCGGCAGCACCGTTACCGTTGCCTCTGCCCGCATGGATGGATATCCGGTAAATTCACAGGACGCGGAATAAGTGGTTGTTTGAGTAGGAACCGCGGTCAGTGAATTGCCCACCGCCCCATTCGCCCAGCTTACCTTGCCCGGACAGCCATAGGCAGTTACGATGACCGTATCGCCGGCGCAAGTCACCGCTTTCGATGCCGCAACTTTCAACACCGCCGGAAGGGACGACCGCAGTGACCAGCTGATCGTTTTCGTCCGCAACTGACGTGCGTTGTCTTTCCGGCTTAATGCGGTAGAGTCAAAAACAGTAGCTGCAAGCGTCGACCAGTCCGTAACCTCGTCCGGCTTCAAAACGACTTGATCGACGTTGTCTGCTATCAGCATTCCGTTGAGTCGCCATTCGGCTTGAAGGCTGTTGGGTACCGGCTTAACCAAGTCGAGTTTGAAGGTTGCGCCCGCATCCACGTTTGTCGCATTTGCATTACCTGGTATGAACCGGTCTATGGGGCTTACCAGACTAAAAATCCGCTCGACGATGGCTTCTGTGCAGACGGCACAAAATGGCTTATCAAGGTATGCCATCGAGCACTCGCCGGGCGAAGGCCGGCACCAATGCGAAGCTTCACCGCTGCCGTATTGATAAATGGAAATCGGTGGATAATTAAGCCAGCTGTGCCACTTAACCGGCCCCGGCATTTCCTGAGAAGTCATATTGGGTGCTTCCCTTCCAAAAACAGCATCGTTCCAGCTTTCATCGGCAAGGTTTGCGAAGGTGTGCCCTACCTCGTGCCTGCCGGTCTCATTCGGCATTCCTTGCAGCGTAAATATCGCGGTACTTCCTCCGGACCCACCGAGGTAGGAACTGTTGGCGAGCATGATCACAAGGTTCTGTTCGGGAAGATGGCTTTTGAGCAATGCCTGATAAACCTCCCATTTTGCGATCGTCATCAGCCGCTGAGTGTATGAACCAAAAGACACCCCGAAAAAGGTATTTTTGGTTTCAACAGGCTGTCCGGGAACTGCATCCGCCGCAGTGCCGGGATTTGTGATCCCGCTTTCCGGGGATGGAGTCTGAATGGTAAAAAAATTGAAGTAATCACGGTAATGAACAAATGGCTCGCACTCACGAAGAAAATCGGCGAACTTTCGGGCCTCCAAGACAAATTTGGGCATTTCGTCCTTGGTAAATCCATCGCCTAAAATGACGACATTAATACGTTTATCCAGCGATCCTGTTTTGTAAAGCGTGTCCACTTGGTAATGCTGGGAAAAAGCGCAGAATGTAGCGCACAAGAGCATAAGTACAAGAAATAATCTCTTCATAAAATATATAGTGTGTTATTGAACAATTCTGTATCACAGCAGGACTCGCTACTGCACCGCTACTTTCCCGGAAACCGCCCTGCCCCCGTTGATAAACCGGTACAAATACATCCCCGCCGCCAGATTCAGCTTGATATGCGTTTTCTTTTCAAAGTACTGGGAAATCAGCTCGCGCCCAGCCGGGTCAAACAATTGTACATTGGATTTACCTGGCAGCTTTGTCTCCACAGAAATGTAATCCTTTGCAGGATTGGGGGAAACAATCACCGGCATTTGCGGGTCATTGGGCGCGGAAAGCAGCAGATCGACTTTTACATCAGCTTTGGCAGTCACTGAACACCCCTGCGCGCTCAGAATATCCGCCCGATAAATTCCTGCGTTGGCTGTTCCTGCATTTTGAATTAAAACATCCGGCGTGTCCGCGAAAAAATTGCCCGGGCCCGTCCATTTGTAGCTATGCCCGCCGGAGGCACGGAGCTGAATGGTTTGTCCTTCATAGTAAATTCCACCACCAGCGATGGCTCCTTTGGGCAAAGGCAACATTTTAACTGACGCCTCAGCCGTAATAGTGGGCTTACCCGCAACCTTGCATTGAGCCTGGTAGCTACCCGAAGTCGATGGCCTGATCTGTATGGTCTTTGCATTCTCGAAGGTCGACCACTCCAAGGTTCCGGGACAACCATATGCAGTCAAAGTCAGTTGCTCGCCCGCACACAATGAGTCCGCGGACGCAACAATATGAAATACAGCGGGAACGGAGGACTTCAACTTCCACGCAACAGAATGTGTGCGCAAAACCTTTGCATCATCCCTGCGGCTTAACCCGACAGAATCGAACACAGAAGCAGTCAGTAGGGACATATCAGGTATTTGCCTACTTTCGAGATCCAGCTCGTTACCCGAGACGGATAGCAGCCGTCCATTTAATCGCCACTCGGTCCGCAATGTGTTCGGAACAGGATTTAAAAGGCTCAGTTTAAAATTGTGATTTGCATCCGCGTCGACCGTACCAGTCGTATCCGGCTCCATCTTCTCAATCGGGTTGACAAATTGCAGAATGCGCTCCACGGTACCTTCCCGGCAGACTGCACATAATTGCTTGTCATGAAATTCCATCTGACAAGTTCCGTTTGCCGGCTTGTTCCACAATGCAGCCTCGCCATTTGAGCCATACGGGTAAATCGCTATGGGCGGGGTATTAAGCCAGTTTTTCCATTTAACCGTTGCTTCGTCGGAAACGGCTGTCATGTTTGCTGTTTCCCTGCCGACAACGCCACCGCCCCAATACTCGTCGCTGAGACGGCCGAGTGTATGCCCGATCTCATGCATTCCCACCGTGTTGGCAGTTTCGTTCAATGTAAAAACAGCTACTAATCCCCCGGATCCTCCGTAATAGCGTGTGTTTAGCAATACCACAACGACATCATATGCAGGAAGATGCGTGGCTAAAAGGCTAGAAAGAACGTCCTGCCTGGTTACTTGAACCGACCGGTGGATGAAAGAACCGAATGTAGCCCCAAAAAAAGTGTCTTTCTTTTCGACAGGCTGATCCGGATATGCATCAGGGGCATTGCCCGGGTTGGTAACACCGCTTTGCCTGGAAGGTGTACGGATGGCAAAGAAGTTGAAATAATCGCGGTATTGATTGTAGGGCTCAAACGACGTAAAGAATGCAGCAAATTTTCGGGCCTCCTCGGCAAATTTCGGCATTTCGCTACTTATAAACCCATCACCCAGAATAACAACATTAATCCGGTTGTCGAGCGGGCCGGTCTTTTGAAGGGTATCAACCTCATAGTGTTGTCCCGAAGCACTGATAACTACGAATGTCAAGCAAAATGTAAAAATCAGTGCCTTCATTTATCTCAGTATGGAAATGTCAAAATTCATACTAATGCGATCCCACTGCTATCCTTACTGCACAGCTACTTTGCCGGAAACTACCCGACCGCCATTTGTGAACCTGTACAGATACAGCCCCGTAGCCACATTCAGCTTAATATCTGTTTTCTTCTCAAAAGATTTTGAGAACACTTCCCTCCCAGCCTGGTCATACAGTTTGATACTCGACCTCCCGCCCAACCTGGTTTCAACAGAAAGAAATTCCCGTGCAGGGTTCGGTGAAATGGTGACGAATGCTTCCGGACCGGTAGGGACCGAGAGGACCGGATCGATCTTCACCTCTGTCTGAGCCGACTTGGAACATCCATTTGCATCCGTAACCCCCACTTCATAGGTACCCGCACTTTCCAGGACTGCATCGTGCAGAAGAACATGCGGCAATGTAGATGCAAACGATCTTGGGCCGCTCCAAAGGTAACTGATGCCGCCGGTCGCAGTAAGCTCTATGGTGCCGCCCACCAGGTAGGGGCCACCATTTACTGCGGTTGCGTTCGGCAATGGCATTACCTGCACGGGCACCTCAATCGTTTGGGTAGGCGCTCCTTCCACCTTACAAAAAACAGAATAGGTTGTAGTCTGTTCGGGCTTTACTTTTAATGATGCTCCCGCCGCTCCACCCGTCCAGCTTAATGTACCCCGGCAACCATAGGCCGTGAGTGTAACTTCCTGACCGACACAGATAGTATCCTTCGATGCTGTGACCCGAAATACATTGGGGGTACCGGATTTGAGCGTCCATTCCAGTGTCCGCGTACGATCAGCCCTGGCGCCGTCATACCTGCTGACATCGGTAGTATCGAAAACAGAGGCGGCCAGAATGGCGCCGTCGGGCGCCTGCTCAGGCATGAGCGTAAGTTCCGCACCCGTTGTTGAAAGCAGCTCACCATTGACAGTCCATTGCACCTGTAACGTATTGGGGCTAGGCGCCAGTAAACCGACTTTAAAGGTTTGCGCATCATTGACAGTCACGACACTCCCGGCCGCCGGCTCCACATTTTCGATAGGGTTAACCTGTTTCAGAAGCGTCTCCACCGTCGCTTCACGGCATACCGCACAGAATTCCTGATTTAAATATTCCATCAGGCAGGTTCCATTTGCAGGCTTATGCCACAGTGCCGCGTCCCCGGTCTCTCCATGTTTATAAATGCCGATTCCTGTTTGGCTCAGCCAGTTTTTCCATTTAACGAGTGCTGGGCTGCTTTCCTTCGTCATATTCGGGGCCTCCCATCCGTAACCCGGCCCTGCCCAATATTCGTCGTTGAGGTGTGAAAAAGTGTGCCCGATTTCATGTACACCGATCGTATTCGCCTGCGTGTGGAGCGTGTGTACGGAGATACTTCCGCCCGAGCCGCCGTAAAAAGGCGTATTCACGAGCACAATCACCAGATCATACATCGGAAGCTGCTTGGCAAGAAGCGCATAGAGCACGTCGTACTTAGAAATTGTTACCAATCGGTGAATGGAGCTACCGAAAGTGGAGCCAAAAAATGTGTTTTTTACACCAACGGGCTGGTCTTTATAAGCGTCGGGAGCGGTGCCTGGGTTCGTTACACCGCTTTCGGCGGACGGCGTGCGAATGGCGAAAAAGTTGAAATAGTTGCGATAATGGAGATAGGGATTATAGCCCAGGAAGAAATCAGCAAAGTTTTTAGCTTCCGTCGCAAATTTGGGAAGCTCTTCCTGCGTGAAACCATCCCCAAGAATCACGACGTTGATCCGGTTATCCATCGGCCCGGTTTTATAGAGGGTATCAACCTGATATTCCTGACCGAAACAGACGGCAGCAATGCAAATCGCATACAATGTGCTAAAAATACTCTTCATAGCTAGTTAAAACTGAGCGTATAGATTTTCACTGAACCCTTTTCGGGTGTGACACTGAAAAGCTCCAAAGCGTTGAGTCCTGAATGCAGTGGCATGCGAATCATGAGGGAGCCCTCGCCAGCCCGTACTTCTTCTCGCCGCATATGGCCGGACGGATCGCTCACTTCGACCGCCCGATAAAGCGGATGCTCGAACACCATTTCCTGCTCCACTGCGCTGGTAGAGTACCTCGGAATAGCCTTGATTTGAACTGGAAAATGAACGGGGTATGCAAGATTTTTCATACGCCCGTTAGCCACGCTCGCGCTCGACAGCTCCACACGCTCATTGCCTCCGGGCTTGCCGGTAATGCGAAAAGTCAGAAACAAAAGATGGTCAGGCGACCGGGTATCGTAGTTGGGTAGTTCACTGACAGTCAACACAGAACGTCCCGACTTGCAACCGAACATCAGCAAGCCGACGAGCGCAATGGCGGCCGTGGGGAATATGCTTAGCATGTGTAATTTGAATAAAGCTGTACGTGAATCAATGTACAGCTTTATTAACGAATTTCACAGTGTCTGCAATACTTCTTCCATTTCACGAATGGCTATCAAAATGTCTTCTTTCCTCGTTCGGTAATTCACAAACGCAGCTCGTATCGCCGATTCGCCCGATAACAAAGTAGGCGTCATGAAAACTTTTTCCCGGCGATTCAATCGGTCCAGAAAAACAGGCATCTTTTCATGGCCTGATTTTAAGCGAAAACAGACGACGTTTAACCTGACAGGCGCCAGCAATTCGAAATGCTCGCTGGATTGAATGTAAGCACCAAACTCCTCCGCACGGGCAATACTGTTCCGCACGATCCACTCGAAACCATTCCGGCCATATGCGGTGAGGCTGAACCACGCAGGCAATGCCCTGAACCTCCGCGAATTTTCGGGAAGGAAGTTGAGATAGGAGAAATTCTCCGAGGGATCGCCCAGGTACGGGGCATTCGAGTTCTGGAAAGTGCTCACCTGCAAGCGACTATGCTCCTTCCTCACCAATGAAACTGCGCTGTCGTAAGGCACATTCATCCATTTATGGCAGTCGATGGTAATGCTGTCGGCCTGCTCCCAACCAGCCAGCAAATGCCGCTGGGACGGCAGGCAGGCGGCAAAGCCTCCGAATGCCGCGTCGATATGCAGCCAGAAAGTGTACTTCTTTTTCAGTGCCACAATAGCCTTGATATCGTCAAAATCGACGGTATTAACAGTTCCTGCGCTGCAATTGACGACAACCGGGCGATGCTGATTATCCATGAGTTTTTGCTCAAAATCAGTCAGATCCATAGCCTCGCGACCTTCCAGCGCCTGAATGCGCACCACATTATTACTGCCGATGCCCAACATACCCAACGATTTGACAACCGATGAATGCGGTGTGGCCGCCATTACCACGAGATCGCCGGATACGCCCTCGCGCGATACATCCCGGCCCGATCGCTCACCCGCCCATTGCCTGGCCACCGCCAGTCCGGTAAAATTGGACATCGTAGCACCCGTTACAAAACCACCATTGAAATCCTCCGGCAAATGCAGCAGCTGGCACAACAGCCCGATCGTCTCCTTTTCGAGTATGGCCGAAACATCACCCGCACCTTGCGTACTTTGCGTATTTTGGTCGTAAACAGCCGTGAGCCAATCACCCGCGATGGCGGCTGGCGTTGCGCCTCCTGTGACGAATCCCCAGTACCGGGGTCCGGGACTGGCTACCATCAGTTTTTCGTAATGCTTTCTAAAAACTTCCAGGCTACCGGAGGCGCCGATGCCCGCATCCGCAAGGTCAGCGACAGGTACCGCCTGATCGGCAATATAGGTAGGTTTTTCAGCGATATTTTCCAGAAAATCCAGACTTGCATTCTTAACCTGCACCAATATCGATTGCAGGTTATTTAATTCATTTTCAAATACTTCAAACATAAACTATCCATTGTAATGTGCCTTTACCAAACTGATTTTACCGGACTCATCGAGTTCCATCATCTCGGCTGCCATCCTATCGCTAACGCTTTTATAATATAGGATCACTGAACCCGCACCGGTAAGCACCTGCCTCAGCTCAAAATGCAGGTCTGTATAAATGCTCAGGGCCTTTCCAAAGTATTTTTCCAGCTCGTCCTTCCTGGTAATTACTCCTTCTTCATTCATTCCCAGCTTGATAATGTACGGCGAGTAGAACCGGATTTCATTGGAATACAACGCCATAATCGCGGTAAGGTCATGGCGATTCCAGGCATCAATCCATTGTTCTGCAAAGGATTGCGCTACTTGTTCTGTCAAATGCATATTGCTTATTGTTGTGCCGCCTGTACTTGCGTTATCCAGCGGCGGTGGTAATTAATGTGTCCCAAATGCCACGAAAGGTGAGCCAATAAATGCGTAAGAACCAATCGCACAGTCTGTTCCGGGAACAGGTTGACTACATCGTGGGGATACTCCTCTTCCATCCTTTGCTCATCCAGCGTAGCCAAGGTGTTCATTACGATTTCATGGAGCTCGTCAAGCTCGGTAAGCATTTGCTTTTGCGTAAATGTCTTTTGATTGAACTCTGCCTCGCGATCGCGCACGTAAGCGTATCCGCCCAGCGTAAGGCCCACGTAGGTACGTAAATTTCCGATCAGGTGCTGACAGAGATTCCCGCCCGGATTGATGGTTCCCGGCAGCTTCACCCACAATGCGGTTTCCGAATGGTACTGCTCAATTTCTTTCCGGAGTTTTTTCAAATCCCGGCTGAACAAGGTGGCGAATATGTCGCTATTCATGACTGTTTATCAAGGTTAATGTGTTTTTTCGCTTTTGAAGCTGGTAACCGCGGTTGACCAGAAAAACCCCACTCAGCGTTACCGTGAATGCCAGCGCTGTGAGCCAGGTAATCTTTTCATCCAATATGAAAAAGCCTAATACCAAAGCTACCAGCGGATTAATGTACGCATAAATCGACACCAATCCTGCGGGCAACCTGGACATGGCAAACAGATACGAAGCATATGCAAGAATGGAACCGAAGAAAATCAGGTACAACAATGCCATGACGGATTGCGGCCGCATATGGGGCAAATTGGTCCAGTCATCGTTGAACGCGCTCAGCGTCAGCAAACCGACCCCGCCGGCTATCATCTGGATGGCTGCGTTGAAAAACGAATCCGTTTTGCCCGGAAAGCTTTTGGTATACAATCCTCCCAGACACCACGACACGCACGACGCCAATGTAACGCATATTCCGAGGAACGAACTCCGGTTGGTGAGGTATTCGAAATTATCCCTGAAAACCAGCATCACGCCCGCCAGACCGAGCATCATACCCGTTGCCACGTGGGCATTAATACGCTCGTCCCTCCTCGCCAGCATATTGATCAATATCGTAAAAATCGGAACCGTCGCATAGAGTAATGCCGCCAAACCGCTGGGAATAAACTGTACACACCAGCCCACCAGACCGGTACCGAAAGTGAGCATGCAAAAACCGGGAACGAGCTGCAAACGGATGTCGGCCCAAGCCCATGGAAACGACCGGTTCCTGAGTACTAAAAATCCCAGCAATATGACACCGGCAGCCAAATTCCGGAAGCCCATGAAGAAAAGAGCCGGAAAGCCCGTCACGCCGATACGGGCAGCGAGGTAGGTGGTACCCCAAAAGAAACACACCAATACTAATGCGAAATATGCCGTCAGATTACTTTTCATAGCCGTTTTACATTGAACGCCACAAAATTCCCGCTCCAAAGTTTAATAAAACAGATTCACTTTTGTTATTTTGAAGCATAACAGATCAAAATGGCACGAAACATGGTGGATGAACCTGTACGGGAAGATTTTCTCTACTCACAAATAGCCGACCGACTCGCGGCGCAGATCGAAAAAGGCATTCTGAAAGCCGGCGACAAGCTGATTTCATTGCGGGCTTTGAGCAAGGAACAGGGCATCAGCCTCAGTACGGCGTTCAAGGCTTATGTAGAACTGGAAAACAAGGGCATCATCGAAGCACGGCCGAAATCCGGCTATTTTGTGCGTTTTTCGACACTCAATAGCCCTGAAAGACTTCACAATACCCCTCCCAGACCCCTTATCGAAAAGGCGAACGTCGATGAGATGATCCGGACTGTTTACAAGACCATGACCTACGAGCGGGTCGTCCGCCTGTCGGTAGCCGCGCCTGCCGCCGAATTGATTCCGGAAGCGAAGTTGAACAAGGCGATGGTTGAAGCGCTTAGAAAGAGTCCGAACAGCTGCACGCAATACGATGACGTACAGGGAAACCCCGCATTGCGTAAACAGATTGCCAAATACGCATTCAACTGGAAGGGAAATGTAAGCGAGGACGAGGTGGTTACGACCCAGGGTTGCATGGAAGCGCTGATTTTTTGCCTGAAAGCAGTCACCGAGCCCGGCGATACCGTCGCGATAGAAAACCCGATCTACTTTGGTATATTCAATATAATGAAGAGTCTGGGCCTTAAAATCCTTGAAATCCCCTGTCATCCTGACGAGGGCGCAGACTTGGAATACCTGGAAAAGGCATTGGAAAGCACTACGATCAAGGCGGTACTTTTCGTCCCCAATTTCTCCAATCCCACCGGCGCGCTGATGCCCGATCATAGAAAGAAAAAATTGGTCGAAATGCTGGCGGTGAGACAGATCCCGCTGATCGAGGACGATATTTATGGCGAAATGTATTTTGGCAAAACCAGACCAGGCACCTGCAAAAGCTACGATAAAAATGGGCTGGTCATGCTCTGCGGATCGGTTTCCAAGACGCTGGCACCGGGTTACCGGGTTGGCTGGTGCCTTCCGGGAAAATTCAAGGACAAGGTATTGAGCAGCAAAATCACACATACCGTTTCGTCCGCTGCACCGACGCAGGCAGCAGTGGCCAATTTCTTCGAAACAGGCCGTTATGATTTACACATGAGGCATTTACGCAAAGCACTTCACACGCAATGCCTGCGCTACGTGCAAGCGATCAGCGAATACTTCCCTCCCGACACCCGGCTCG
Organism: Dyadobacter jiangsuensis; assembly: GCF_003014695.1. Classification (GTDB taxonomy): domain Bacteria; phylum Bacteroidota; class Bacteroidia; order Cytophagales; family Spirosomataceae; genus Dyadobacter; species Dyadobacter jiangsuensis. The sequence goes on from NZ_PYAS01000014.1 coordinate 170,530, forward strand.
TCCGACCGCAGGGCGGCTACGTTTTGTGGATCGAACTCAACAAGCGGGTCAATGCATTTGAGCTCTTTGAAAGCGCCATTCAGGAAAGCATCAGTATCGCGCCTGGTCAGATTTTCAGCACCGACGCCCGATTCTGCAACTACATTCGCATCAGCTTCGGCGCACCTTTCAGCGCAGCCATAGATGCCAGCTTAAAGAAATTGGGAGATTTGATCTGGGCACAAACTGTTTGAAAATCTTACCAGGCAAACATTTTTCTCAGTAAACTTAAAACTTGCTGCGACGTAGCCGGATTCAGTTGCCCGATTTTCTTTGTTAGTCTTGCTTTATCAATAGCTCTCATCTGGTCCAGCGCAATTTGTCCATCTCTTCCATCGACATGGCAATCAACGCGCGTCGGATACTTGCGAATAGTAGAAGTCAATGGAGCGATGATGACCGTGTTGAGATGGTCGTTCATTTCGTCAGGGGAAACAACAAGACAAGGCCTGGTTTTCTTGATTTCGCTGCCCAGCGTGGGATCCAGCGACGCGAAATAGATCTCGAATCTCTGGATTACCATGTCCATTCGGCATCGTCAAATGCGTTTGAAACATCATCCATCAGATTTTCGTCGTCGTTCGCCGCAACGTCCTCACTGGCAAGTCGGAACTCTTCTGCCCATCCGTCACGCGGATTCGTAGTAGCAGGAAAAATCATAATGGCGTTTCCTTTGACTTCCACATTGACATACTCTTCAATGTCCACTTGATCCAGCATGGTTTTGGAAAGCAAAATCCCCTGGGAATTTCCGATCCGTCTAATTTTGGTCAGCATAATACAAAGTTATAATTTGTTATAACAATTCAAAATCCTGGCCCGTTCCAATGTGCAAGTGGCTGATCGATAGTTTAAAAACAATCGCAACAATATTGCAATTACTTGATTTTCAGCACCTGTAACCCTGTTGCACGGGTTTGCAACCTACCTTTGTAATGATCCTGCGGCGGGTTGCCCGCACAAGACAGGTCTTTGTATTTGAATGATCGCATTATGAAACTCGACGAAAATACCTCCGCCCATACGCATGACGATTGCTGCTCGACGAAAACGGACAAGCACAGCAAACATAATGGACACAACCACGCGCACGGTGATAGTCATGACCATGATCACGACCACGACCACGGTGACCACAGCCACGGGGCGGATGGCGACGCCGGCATTCTCAAAAGTCGGTGGATGCTGTGGCTTAGCCTGACGATACTGGCCGTGTTTCTCATTTTGACATACATTGCCAAAATTGAACTCCCGCGGACAATCGAAATCGCGATGATGCTGGTTGCCTATGTGCTGGCCGGCAACAAGACGGTGGCGATGGCATTCCGCAAGGCAAGCCGCGGCGATTTTTTCAATGAATTCACGCTGATGACTATCGCGACCTTCGGTGCCTTTTACATCGGGGAGTTTAGCGAAGGAGTAGCGGTGATGATCTTTTATGAAATCGGTGAACTTTTCCAGGATATTGCCGTCAGCCGGTCCAAGCGCTCCATTAAGGCCTTGCTGGACATCCGGCCCGACACGGTAACCGTGTTGCGCGGCGACAAACCAATGCAAGTCACACCGGACGGGGTTCAAATTGGCGAAAAAATACTGGTAAAAGCTGGTGAAAAAGTGGCGCTGGATGGTGAAATGCTCTCCGAATCGGGCATATTCAATACCGCAGCCCTCACCGGCGAACCGAAGCCGCAAATCATCGAAAAAGGTCAGAAAGCACTTGCCGGTATGATTGCGATCGAAAAATCGGTCGAAGTAGAGGTAAAAGCGCTTTTCAAGGATTCCAAACTTTCCCGCATACTGGAAATGGTGCAGGAGGCAAGCGCCCGCAAAGCCCCCACCCAACTGCTGATCAGTCGCCTCGCACGCAGTTATACGCCTACTGTCTTTTTGCTTGCATTGCTCATCGTGGCGGTTCCGGCACTTTTTGTAACCGATTACAACTTTGACCAATGGCTCTACCGCGGCATGGTCTTCCTGGTGATCGCCTGCCCGTGCGCATTGACGATTTCCATTCCATTAGGCTATTTCGGAGGCATCGGGCTGGCGTCCCGCAATGGTATTTTGGTCAAAGGCGCTAATTTTCTGGATGTTATCACCAAAATCGATACGGTTGTTTCGGACAAAACGGGAACACTCACCAAAGGTGTTTTTAAAGTCCAAAAAGTGGAAACAAGCATTGATAAGGGCGATTTCATACGGATCGCGGCGTCCTTGGAAAGTTACTCCACACACCCAGTTGCCAAAGCAGTGGTGGCCGCTGCGGACGCAGCCGTGTTGACTAAGCCGCTCAATGTCGAAGAAATCGCCGGGCACGGCCTTAAAGGTACGGTTGATGGCAGGACTGTCCTCGCCGGAAACACCAAACTCCTGGACAGGCATTCAATCAAATATCCCTCCGAACTTGCATCGCTGGTAGAAACGCTCGTAATCGTTGCGATTGACCGCAGCTATGCGGGTTATTTCCTCATTGCCGATGAAATCAAAGAAGACGCCGCCGCAGCCGTTGCAGAGCTGAAAAGCCTCGGTATATCGACCATTATGTTGTCGGGCGATAAAGAAGCCGTCGTTGGCAAGGTCGCAGGAGAACTGGGAATAACCCAAAGTTACGGTGGGTTGCTGCCGGAAGACAAAGTGAGAATCGTGCAAGAGCTTAAAGATCAAGGCAAACGCATTGCATTCGCAGGCGATGGCGTAAACGACGCGCCGGTGATCGCGCTCGCGGACGCGGGCATAGCCATGGGCGCGCTTGGCTCCGATGCGACCATCGAAACGGCCGATATCGTGATCCAGAACGACCAGCCATCGCGCATAGCCGCGGCGGTGAAGATTGGTAAAATCACAAAATCCGTTGTTTACCAGAACATTTCACTCGCGATGGGGGTTAAAATTGCAGTGATGGTGCTCGGTGCGGGTGGCGTTGCCACGCTCTGGGAAGCTGTTTTCGCAGACGTCGGCGTAGCGCTGCTGGCCATTTTGAACGCCTACCGCATTCAAGGGAAGAAAATATAGTTAGCCTGCATTATTCAAAATCATGGGAAAGCAACTGGACCGGATCACTCCGGAATTGGAGTCGTTTATCAACAAGCAGAAGATCTATTTTGTTGCCACCGCGGCAGAGACGGGTACGGTCAACCTCTCCCCCAAGGGAATGGACTCCTTCCGAATCCTGGGTCCTAACCGGGTTATGTGGCTGAACGTTACCGGTAGCGGGAATGAAACGGCAGCGCATTTGCTGCTGAATGACCGTATTACCATCATGTTTTGCGCATTCGAGGGCAAGCCTCTTATTCTGCGACTTTACGGGCATGGCAAGGCTTACCATCCCGCCGACGCAGAGTGGCACGAATACTACCAACTTTTTCCTTCGATCGAAGGCGCGCGGCAGTTGATAGACATACAAGTAGACCTCGTCCAGACCTCCTGCGGCATGGCTGTGCCGTTCATGGACTATAACCGTGAACGGGAGGAGCTAAACGCGTGGGCCAGGAAACAAGGACCGGACGGCATTCATGATTATTGGGCAAGAAAAAACATGGCCAGTATCGATGGTTTCGACACGGGTATCTTTGCCTCCACCCCATCGGATGCGGGCAAATAAACACACAGCAGGTACAACAGTACTGAACCTGCTGTGTGTTTCAACACAGGTTTCCTTGCGCAAACGAGTCATCGAATGCGAAATACCAATCCGGCTTTTCCGATAGTACACGACTTCAACGGTGACTTAAAGCCTCCGATAAATCATTGAAACCTACCGAAAAATAATTCTTCAAACGACTGGAACGGGAGTAATGCCTGCCACCTTTTCAAGGGCGATGGTGACCCTTTCGATACGGTCGACGTTGCCGCGACTACTATCCGAAACTGCCTGTGCCACTGAGGTTAAGTAATCTCCCCCCAGTTTGGTGTTGAAGAAAGGGTCCGCTTCCGCGAGCACTCCCCGCCAGCTTTTGCCGACAATGTTTCTGGACTTAATGAACCTGACTAGCAGGCGCTCCTTAATGGATAAACCACCATACTCGGAGACTCGGGCTTGAAGCTCTGCCATGAGATTATGATAGGGTGTGTAGAAAAATTGTAATTTGCGCTTTACACATGCTGTAAAGCATACCTAATTCAAAAGTACAGAATTATTATACAAACGTCAAGTAATTTTATATTAAACTTATAACTAATGTCAATTGTTGGCGAAAGAATAAGAAAATGCCGCGAATTGGCGGGTTGGAACCAGCACAAGCTGGCCAAGGCTTTGAAAAAATCAGGCAAGGCTGTTATATCAAACTGGGAAAATGGAAGGAATGATCCTTCGCTGGCCGAGCTTCGGATGATAGCCGAACTGTTCGATACCACGGTGGCCCAGCTGGTTGGCGAAGTACCGATGTTCGAAGAGCCCCGCGAACAGTATATCATGATCAAGAAGGACGACCTGATCGACCTTCAACGGAAGGCCCTCGAACTCGAAGCCGACCGGATCAATACCCTGAAAGAACAATTGGAACAAGCGCAGAAAGGCGAAGAACCCGGCGAGGAACCTGTATCATAGTGCCAGGTTGCGCTGAAACAACGACCGGAAACCCAATGCACAGGTACAGCTGGTGACGATCAGTAAGATCCACAGAGCGCTATACCCCCAATGCCCGGCCACATAGGCTCCAATAACCGGGCCGATGATCTGTGCAACAGCCTGAGACACTGAATAGGCGGCCGAATATTTGCCCCTGTTCAGATCACTGGCGCGGTTCATCACGAAAGTGCTCAGGTACGGGAATGCCAGCATTTCGCCCGTTGTAAACAACACGACCGTCGCCACAGCCAGGATTACCGGTAAAACATGCGGCACAATCAGTGCCAGGAATGCCATTGCACTGAAAATCGGGCCCGAAACCATGTAAAAGTAATCGGGTTTCCGATTGGCCAGATTCTGTACCAGCACCATTTCGAACAGAGCGATGATCAGCCCGTTCATACCCAGCATAATCCCGATGGTGGATTCTCCAATACCCATTTCTTCCTTCCAGTACACCGGCACCAGCCTGAACAGCACGACAAAGCACAGCATATAAAGGGTAACCATCACGAGGAACCGTACAAAAAACGCATCCTTCCAGGGAGAAGCCGTACTTACATCGGCCTCGGCGGGAAGGTCGTTTTTCGTAACGTGCTTTCTTTTAGGCAGGAGCATCACAATCAGCAAGCCGGCCAGCACATATACTACACCGTCAACCCAGAACAACAGGTGATAATTAATGGCTGCCAGCAGCCCTCCCACTCCCGTACCGAACCCGAAACCGATATTGGTGGCGAGGCGGTTGAGGGCATAGGATCGAATCAGGTTTTCCGGTGTAGAATAAGCGGCAATGGCTGTTTGGTTGGCCGGTTTAAATGCTTCCACAAAAAAGCTGAGGACAACTATCAGAACGCAAAGCAATCCGAAATCGGTGACGAAGCTGAAAAGTGTAAAAAACACACCGCTCAATATCAGACTACCGATCTGCACGGGCTGAAAGCCCAGCTTGTCCGTCAGGTACCCGCCGGCCATCGCGCCCAGGACCGAACCGACGCCAAACAGGGTAATGATAAGCCCGGCGTCTTCGATACTCCGGTGCAGGCTTTGGGTAATATACATACTCATAAAAGGCACAGCCATATACCCGCAGCGATTCACCAAAATAACCAGGCTCAGCAACCAGGTTTCCCTGCTTAGCCCAATGAACGATACTCTGTAAGCATCAATAACTTTCCTGATCATAGCAAATTCTTCATAATCTTTACGCTTTCTTCCAGTTCTCCCGGATCAGAAGAAGCGAATCCGAGGCGTATATAGTTCCTGAATTGTGCAGGATATCCAGCAACTTTTCCATTGGCAAAATACAAATCCCTCTGTGCAGCTCTTTCCGCGAGCCTGGCAATGTCGATATCCGGATCAAAACGCGCCCACACGGCCATGCCGCCGTCGGGGATTTCGAAGCTGATGTGGTCGGGTAGCTCATGCTTCAAAAGTTCGCAAAACAAGTCGCGGCGCTGCTTGTACACCCGCACCGATTTCCGCAAATGCCGCTGAATAACGCCGGTTTGAAGGAGTTCGGCAATCGCATTTTCGAGCATGGTATCCCCCTGCCGGTCGATAATGCGCCGCAGTGAGGACAGGTGCGCGATTACATCTTCCGGGCCAACGAGATAACCGATGCGGAATGCCGGGGAAATGGTTTTGGTGAATGACCCGCAGTAAAGCACCATCCCGGCCTGATCAGCCCCGAAAAGCGGCAAGAGCGGCTTGCTCAAATAATGGAAATCGTAGTCGTAATCATCTTCAAAAATGACAAAACCAAACTTTTCAGCAAGTTTAAGGAGCTTGATCCGGCGATCGGGCCGTAATGCGACGGTAGTAGGATACTGATGGTGGGAAGTAACGTACACCATTCTCACGGGCTGTTTCAAACAGATGTCTTCCAGGGCATCGATATCCATTCCATGCTCATCCACAGGCACATGACAAATATTAGCGCCTGCCTGAACAAAGTTCATCGACGCGCCGAACCACCCGGGCGAATCCGTGACGACACAATCTCCGGGCTTCACCAGGCTTGTAACAGCGAGATACATGCCCATGATCATTCCCCTCACAATCAATATATTAGCCGGCGAAGTTTTCAGCCCGCGCGTCTCGTTCAAATGGGCCGATAACTCCTGCCTCAGCCAGGTTGTCCCTCCGGTTTCACCATAACCGAGTCGCGCATAGGGGTTTCCGTGCAGCAGCTGGCTTCGGTAAGCCCGCGACAAGTCTTCCAGCGGCGCAAGCCTCGGATCCGGAAACCCGTCGTCGAGGTGGAGCCGTGAGCCCGCTTTCAACACGGCGCGATCGAGGTGAGGGGGTTTTTGGAACTGAAAACCCGCTTTTTTGAGAGGGTCTCTATCTGTCGCTGTTTCCACCAGCAATGGAAGCGGCCGCAAATCGGGTAGGTTTCGGGCTACAAATGTACCATTGCCGGTCTGGCTTTCCAGCCAGCCCTGCGCCAGCAGTTCGTCATATGCCTGCACAACTGTCCTTCGATGAACCTTCAAAATAGAAGCCAGCTGCCTCGTACTCAGCAGCCGATAGCCGGACTGCAAAGTGCCGTTCTTGATGAGCGCCATCAGTTGATTAGCAATTTGAAGATAAACCGGCTGCTTACCTCCTTTTTCAGGGGTGATCAGCGTGGACAGCACATTCATCATAATTGGACTACTACTATTTAAAATATTGGATGATAGCAATAGGCCAATTAAGCCATAATTTTGAAGAAAAACAACGCCAATGAGCACACCACCACCCTATCTTGTACCCAGCCGGGCTGCCAAACGCACACATTACGAGCACGAAACGATCTGCGCTATCCTCGACGAGGCACTGTTTTGCACTATTAGCTATGCTGTGGACAACAAGCCGTTCTCCATTCCGACGGCTTTTGTTCGCTACGAAGACAAAATTTACATTCATGGCTCCGTCGGCAGCCATTTCATCAGAACGATCGAAACGGGCATACCGGTTTGCATTTCAATCATGCTGACAGACTCACTTGTTGTCGCGAAATCCGCATTCAGCCATTCGGTCAACTACCGGTCGGTGATTATTTTTTCCAAAGCGGAAAAGATTGAAGATATCGAAACAAAGCGGGCTGCATTTGAATGGCTTACCAACAAAATAGTCCCCGACAGCTGGGATTACCTCCGTGCGATGACCGACAGCGAGGTGAGAAAAACGACAGCACTGGCATTCTCTTTCGACGAAGCCTCCGCCAAAATGCGTGACGGCATGCCGAAAGACGAGCCGGAAGATCAGGAACTGCCGATTTGGTCCGGACTCATTCCCCTGCAAACTTTACGGGGCAAGCCGGTCGCCGATGAATCCAGCCAAAATATTCCACTTCCTCAACATTTAAGTTAACCGCATGCAACTTTGATACCGGTTTGAGCATCTTTCGGGCAAATTCACCTGCAATATCACACCCAAATGTTGCACTTCATGTCAGGAAAGGAAATATTCGACCGGTATCAACTGGCGGCATTAAAGAACGGACTGGGTTCTCACGAATTCAATTACGGGAACATTTTGTACCAGGCCTTACGCATCGAGGGGGAAGAGAAGGTTTTCAAATTGCTTGAACTAGCTGAAAATACGGGCAAACGCATCGCGCTTACGTATTGTGCGCTGCACACCGAAAGCGGCGGAGAGCCTAACATGGTAATCCTCGTCTGAAAGCGGGCCATTCACAAAAATTCCCACTTCAAAACATCTGATTCCTTTTGATTTGCGGACTTCCGTGCCGAATTTTGGCGTTTATGAATGCCTGATTGAATTTGCAGATTATATGGAATTTCTCGTCGTTATCGCCTTTTTCGGCTATATCTACTACCTGCGCAACTACGCCGACCTCCGCACACCCAGTGAAAAAGAAGCTGCCGCACTCTCCGAAGGCATAAAGTTGTATGAGAACGCGCAAACCATTGAGGCCTTTGCGTATTTCGATTCGAAGATCAGACAAAAACCCAAGTCTTGCATTGCCTACCTCTACCGGGGGCTCTGTCAGAAAAAGCTTCAAAAGCTTGACGCGGCGGTCGCCGATATGCAGGCGGGCCTGAGCTACGATGACCAGGTTTTCCTGCTCCACCTCGAACTAGGAAAGCTATATCTTGATCAAAACCGGCCTGACGAGTCACTTGCCGCGCTAAACAGGGCCGTCGCGTTATCCGAAGAAACCAGTACCGATGCTTATCATTGGCGGTCAAAGACATTGATGCAGCTAGGCCGCGAAACGGAAGCGATGCAAGATGCGACGCATGAAATCGAATTGAAAAAGAAGTTGTTGTCAAGCCCCAAGGCATCCGCCGCCCCCCGAACCCCCTTCTTCGACAAAAGACTGGCGGCTAACATGCTGATGATCGTTATGACGAGTGCATTGCTTGTATATGTCATCAAAAATGCGGAAAGCATTCATCTGCCGTACCTGGTCGCCGTTTTTGCTGCGATCTCCATCGGCTTTGTCGAACCTTACAAAGGCTGGCTGCTGGCTATCATGCAATGCATTCTCCTGGCCGCCGGCTATTTTCTTTTTACCTCCCGCCCCGACGACCAGGCCCGGCAGGAGCTGGAAAATTTCAGCCTCTACGGCTCGATGATCCTTACTTTCGCCGCGAGTTTCCTGGGAGGCTTTTTGAAGAGAGCATTGAATATGAAGTAGCTAGAACGGACATACGGGCCATCACCCAGCATTATTTGCGAATGGAAATTCTCTTTGAAATCATGGATCCATCCCAGCAGGTGATGACTAGGGAATAAAGTCCGCGCTTTAAATGCGACACGTCGACCGTGCCATTCTGCTTTTCCTTCAATGAGATCGCCTGTCCGGAGCGCGTCCAGGCGACGATCGTTGCAACCTCCATCCTCGACATTCCGGAGATCCGAACTTCGTCCCTGGCCGGGTTGGGTGAAATAGTGACCTCTCGCTTCAAATCGTCTGTTCTTTTCATGTTCGGGATGCAAGTGGGTGTCGGGCACATTTGACGCTGTGCTGATGAATAATCTCCTGCAATTTGAAAATACCACCCGCCCGTGTCAAATACGTTGTTCAAACGGCAAGCAGGCAATGACCAAACGGAAGCATAAAAAAGCGCAGCCCAAACAATCGGGCCGCGCACGCGTAAAAGTCAGATGTGTAGTTCCTTATTTGGCCAAAACGAGCAGTGAAAAACCGCCGACCGCTTTTACCGCCAACTCCGGATTGACCGTGTACAATACCTTTCTAAAAGAGTTGACCACTTTTCCGTTGAAATTGTGCTTGCCGTAATTCAATTCAAGCTCCGAAAGGGTGTAAAACCAGTCGACAACTTCCAAGCCGCAGTCTTTCAACGTATTGATGGCCATTTCGCGGGTAAAATGGTGAATATGACCCACGGAATGCCTCAATTTCATCAAATGTCCCGTAAATGCGGCCAGGGCTGAAAAGTCAAGCGGGATGTGGAAAATCTTGTATTCCGCATGCCGTGCGCTTTTCCGGATGAAATCGAAATAGTTTTCGACATGTTCGAAAACATCAATCATCAGCAAGAGATCGAATTTTTCGTTGGTCTGCAACAAATCGTCGTTGAAGAACTTCAAACGATCTTTTTCCCGCGGCTTGCAAAACTCGTACGCATCCGGAGAGATGTCATAACCGTAAAGTTTCACAGTCTTATCCTCCCACCGGTCATGGATTTGATTGAGAATTTCCCCTGCTCCACATCCGATCTCCACAATGAATTTGGGGTGCAGGTTATTCTTTTTTAGCATTTTGATGATCTGAGTGGCCTTCCACGGCGAGTCTTCGATATGCCAGCTGGGATTGGCGCTCAGGTAATCAGATGAAGCATTTACATAATCCATAGTTCTGTGTGAGTTGTTGAGTGATAAATACCAAGTTCGTACCAAAGACCAGCAAAGTAATGCACGGATCAAAAATACCCCCTATTAAATGAGTAAAATGCCTGGCCCAGTTATTGTTAGGTAAATTTAAAAACAATAATGGCGATGATTACATACGAAAGACAACAGCTCGAAGATAAAATCCTGGCCAAACGACAACAGATAGACTTTGAGCGAACCAACCTGGAAGAAACCATTGCTTTCTCGGCTGAAAACCGCGAAAATCCGGAAGTGATGGAAGAAACAAAGAATTTTGACGACCCGGCACAAAATGTAGCCGATAGCGCGGAAATGCGGTCGTTGTAGGCTGCTGAAAGGGAGTTGGAAGAACTATTACGTCAACTCGAAGCATTAAAGGGTAATTAAGCGCTCATTCAAGCGAAAGGACCGGAACAGTTACTTCCACGACCGTAGAGTCCGACTCTTTACCGCTCACTTTCCCGATTCCGAAATCACCGCGGTTGACTTTAAATCTTCCAAAAAACAGGTGGCGATCCCCGGTACTCGTAAAAGCAAACGGAATTGCTATTTCCTTTTTGATACCCTTCAATTCGAGTTCTCCGCGGACGACGAAACCGGTATCCGCCCGACTTACGGATTTTGATACAAAATGAATGCGCGGGTATTTCTCGGCGTCGAACCACTTATCGCTTTTCGCGTGCTTGTTTTTCAGCTCGATTCCCGTTTCAATGGATGCAACATCCACAGACACTTCGAAGCGGGAATCGTCGGGATTCAAAGGATCGAAGCGGATATCCCCCTCCATTTTCCCGAAAGAACCATGCGCATATTTGCCATCGAACCTGATCTGATAGCCCTCGGCAATGCGCCAACCCGCAACCATAGCGAATGCATATCCACTCATTATCAATAAACTGATCACTGTTAAATGTTTTCTCATTGTGAATTCAAGCCTATCAAGCCAGCACGCGTTTGTTTTTGATCATGGAGGGATTCACTCCGCGGTATTTTTTAAATGCAATTGAAAAATGATGTGCGTGCTCATATCCCAGCAGATCCGAGACTTCCTCCACAGACCGTGAGGCATCGAGCAGCAACCGCTCAGCATAGTCCATTCGCAGGTTACGCAGGTAACCAAAAACGGTGGTACCGAACAGTTCTTTGAAACCCTTTTTTACTTTAAACTCGTTCAACAGGCAGATCCTCGACAACTCCGCAAGTGAAAATTCTTCCAGAAAATGCGTATCCAGGAAACATTTCAGTTGAAACAGCTTGTCTTTGTCGACCGCTGAAATCCCTTCCGCGTACTGTGGCCCGCGGAACTGCTCGATCTGCAGTGCCAGTAATTCCAGCGCTTTCGATTGGATCATCAGATTGCGCATGGCCCCGGTCTGCTTGCATTGCTTCACTTCGCGGATAATACTTTGCATAAGCGGAGTAGTGTCTGCTGTGCCGGCAATGCCCGAAAACGGCTGGTTATAAAGCAAGTTCTTCTGAACACGCTCACTCCAATGGTCGTCGCACCCGATAATATCCGCGAAGAATGTCTTGTCGAGACTGAGATGAAACATTTCCAGGGAATCGTTCGCCGAGACCCGGTTGGTATCGCCACCCTCTGGTGAAAACACCAGGTTATGCTTACCCGGCCTCATATTCAGATCCCGCGAAAGCCCTTCGAAAGTGGTATCGAGCTTACCCGCCATGTGGAAATTGATATTGATCGTATCGACCGGCGTGCTATCATAGAGAATCACGTCCTCTTGTGAAGTCCAATGCAGGTTCATCACATGCATATGCGGGAACAGCAGGCTCCTGAACTTCATCTCACCCACCTTCGGATGATAGCGGGTAAATACCTCCCCCGGATTTTCCACGCGCGCTCCCGGAACGACCGATTGCGGATTAGGTACCGGATTAAAATCAAGGATGTCGGCGGAATGAATGAGTGTAGCCATAGGATGGAACGGTTTGAACACAACACGAAAATACACCCGCCGCTGCCTCTTGTCTCGCTCTTACTGAGTGAACGGCCCAATTAATAGACGAAATCCGTTTGTCGTAGATTTTAATCCGTTTTGCGTAGGCCCATACGGCATTACCCTCCTCATTTTTGCCAAAAACTTCAACGCCATGATCAGAAAAATTTTAAAATGGACAGGTATTCTCCTGGCCGGACTCGTACTCGCAGCAATTTCAACTTACACCTACATGTCGGTTTCCATGAAAAGCCGCATGAACAAGGCCTACGCATTTGAAAAAGAAATTATTGAAATCCCGACCGACAGTGCTGCCGTCGCCCGGGGAAAGCATTTAGTCGCGATTAAAGGTTGCCAGGATTGCCATGGAAACAAGCTGGAAGGCAAGGTCATGAACGACGACGGTGCCATCGGCCGACTTGTTGCCGGCAATCTCACGAAAGGCAAGGGAGGTTTGCCCGGCAACTACGACGTTTCCGACTGGCTTAACGCGCTGCGCCACGGCGTTCACCAGGATGGCAAACCGCTTCTTTTCATGCCTTCACATGAAACGACATTGCTCTCCCGCCAGGACATGTCGGCACTCATCGCCTATTGCAGCCAGATACCCAAAGTAGATAATACCCTACCTGCGAACGACCTCGGCCCGGTAGCCGTTGTCATGAGTTATCTCGGAAAAATGCCGCTCCTATCCGTAGAAAAAATTGACCACAACAAACCGATGGTCGCCCGGGCGGATTCCGCAGAAGGAGCAGCGCAAGGGAAATACCTGGCCGTATCGTGTTCAGGTTGCCACCGCGAGAATTTCAAGGGAGGTGAACCCCTCGCGCCCGGATTCCCGCCAGTACCCGACATTACCCGGGCAGGCCACGTAGGCAAATGGACCAAAGCCCAGTTTATCGCAACGCTCACCTCCGGAAAGACACCCGAAGGCCATGTGCTCAAAAATGAAGATATGCCGTGGAAAATGACTGCGCAGTACACCCGTGGCGAACTTTCCTCACTCTACGATTTCCTGCATTCTATCCAATAAACGACCGGGCCGGACTTTTCGAAGTCCGGCCCGGTGCTGATATCATTCTTCCCCTGTTGCGATGGGTCTGTCCGTCCGTGACCATTCGCTCCACGAACCTACATACAGGCTCGCCCCGTGCAAGCCCGCCTCCGCGAGCGCCAGCAGCGTGTGGCACGCGGTTACGCCCGACCCGCAATGCACAATCACCTTGCGTGGATCCTTGTCCGCAAATGCTTCCTTGTATTTTGCGGCGAGGTCCGCAGGCGACATGAAATCGCCCTTTCCATCGAGATTGGAAGTATAAGGTATATTAACAGCTCCCGGAATGTGCCCAGCCACGAGATCGATCGGTTCGCTTTCGCCCAGGTAGCGGTAATGCTCACGCACGTCAATCACCATTGATTCGGGATCGGCGGCTGCAAGCGCCACGTCGTCGGCATCCACCAGTGGCATCTGCCATCCTTTGATGGGATATTCTTCCAAAGCGTGCAGTGAGGCTGTTTTTTGGGTCAGATCAATACCCGCCTCTACGATAGCGTCCAGCCCGCCGCTTACCACAAACACCTTCTCATGACCGGCCGCTTTGAGCATCCACCAGAAACGCGCCGCCGCATTGGCGCCCTTTTTATCGTCATATACAACTACCGTTGAAGAAGGGTTAATGCCGAGAATCCCCAAAAACCGCCCGAAATCGTCCGGCTCGGGCAGCGGGTGGCGGCCTCCGTTCGACGGGTCTCCGGTTTTTTCCGACAAATCGGTTTCGAGGTCTACAAACTGCGCATTTTCGAGATGCGCCTGATTGTACCGTTCCAGAGCATCGGTCCCTCCCCGCGCGTCGATCACAATGGGGTCTTCATTTTCCAGAATGGTTTTAAGCTGGTCTGTTGTAATGATATTCATGTCCGGGTCTTTTGAAAAAACTTTGGTAAATAACGTTACTTTTCTCGAAAAGCAGCGTCTAAATAGTCAAGTTGAACTGTTTCGCACGCTATTATCATGAGTAAATTACCCAATTGTTCGGAGGCAGTTATATCAAGAAGCAAAATTGAACACTATCTGCTGAACCCCGCACATTGTGAAGGCAAATCAAAAGCGATGTTTTTTAGTAAATTTGGTTATTCACTCGCGAACAGCAGCGACTTCCATGAATCGCTTCGAGCCCTTGCCTGTGAGAGTTTAATCATCCATATTGAAGAACGACCTCCATTTGGAACCAGAATAACAACGGAAGGCACATTGCACACACCTGATTTGAGGAACCCGCGGGTGCGCATAGGTTGGTTCTTTGATAGAGATGACCCCAAAAATATTCCGAGATTAATCACTGTAATTCCCGTAAGATCAAAATGAAAGAACTCGATATTATCGTTCTAACCCAAGATTTGCCCGAACTGGAATTGCAAGAGGGCGATATCGGCACTATCGTAATGACGCACGGGGAAAATGCGGCCTTCGAAGTCGAGTTCTGCACGCTCGATGGCGAAACTGTCGCTATTGAGACGCTCCTCCCCTCTCAGATTCGTGCGATCACACGTGGCGAGATTGCACATGTTCGCCAGCTACCTGTTATAGTAGATCCGCACTGATCCATAAAAAAATCTTGACGAGCGTAAGTTTTTCCCAATTCCAGCAACCTATTGGGAAAGATTTGATTTTTTATGGAGAAAATTTTTCTAGAAACGATCGGGGCGCACCAGCGGATCATTTTTAAGGTGAGCAGGATGTACCGCAATACGCCGGAGGATCAGCAGGACCTTTTTCAGGAAATTGTGTACCAGCTGTGGCGTGCTTTCCCGGGATTCCGGAACGAGTCCAAGATTACCACCTGGATTTACCGGATCGCGCTGAATACCGCCATGGCGTCCTACCGAAAGCAGCGCCCGTCCATTTCCCTCTCCGAACATCCTCCCGACCTCGCCGATACAACCGACACGATTTCCGAGCGGGAAGAATGGCTCTTCCGCGCATTTCGGACGTTGAGCGAATCGGAACGAGCACTGATTTCCCTCTACCTCGAAGATTACTCTTACACCGAAATCGCCTCTGTGACAGGCATTTCCGAAAACTATGTGGGCATAAAGCTCCATCGCATCAAAGAAAAACTCAAAGCACTCTCAATTTCAAAAAATCCATGAATATCGATGAACTGAAATCAGACTGGCAAAGCGCCGGCCGGGAACCGCTTTCCGAAAAGGAACTTGCGATGATGACGCGCGTCCGCAACCACCCTTCCCTGCGCAAATTGCGGATCAAGTTGATGACGGAAATAGCAGGCCTTACCGCTCTCCTATTTCTGTTTTATGACGCCTTCGATGGTGCTCAAAAGCCGTTGACAGTTAACATACTACTGATTATCAGCATTGTTCTCTATATAGTGAACAATGCGTTAGGTTATCTTCAAATCCAGAATCCCCTGGTCAGCGGAAACATCCGGGAGGCGCTGGCAAAGCAAACGCTTTCATTGAAAAGGCTGGCGGTACTTTCGCTGGCATCATCGGTAGTGTATGCCACCGCGCTCCTGTTCTTCCTGACTTATCAAACGGCTTTCACCCAGCGCAAATACATCATTTTGAGTGCATTAATGATCACATTCGCTCTGTTATTCTACTATTCCTGGATCAGTTGGCAAAGAAAAATTACGCATTTCAGGCAGTTAGAAGCAGATTTTTGACATTTTAGCGGGACTAACGATCCACGCCATGATTTGCCAGGAATTTACAGAAGACGACATTGCTTTCCTCCCCGCCCTCGAACCTGAGGGCTGGGGCGATATCCGCCCCCGGTTCCAGTTCTTTTTAAAATCGGATTGCTGCAAGCCGATCAAGATCGTCGAAGACGGCAGGCCCGTTGCGGTGGGTACCTCTATTTTTCACGGCGATACGGTCTGGTTGGCGTGTATCATCACGCACGGTGAATACCGCAACAGAGGCCTCGGAAGCGCCATTACCCGACATCTGATCGGAAGTGCCGACCGGAATCGCTACCCTACGATTTACCTCGATGCCACCGAGTTTGGGTATCCGGTGTATTTGAAACAAGGATTTGAAGTTGAATGCCAGTATGCGCATTTGCGTCGTGAAGACAATGCGTCGGAATTAAAAGCTTCTCCGCATATCCGCCCGTTTACGGAAGATTTTCGTGAAGCAGCTTATGCGATCGACCGCATGGTGTCCGGTGAAGACAGGCGCGGCGTTATGGCCGGGTTTCTGGCCGACGCCTTTGTATATGTAGATTCCAATGAGGTACTGCAAGGCGTCTATCTCCCGTCTTGGAGCGACGGGCCGATCGTGGCAAAGAACGATACCGCCGGTTTTGCACTGATGCAATTGCGGGCTGCGTCCACGCCGTTTGCGATCCTGCCGATGGGCAATACAGCCGGGTTGAAATTCCTGCAAGAGCATGACTTCCACTTGCGTAAGACCTCCCGCAGGATGATTCTCGGACCAAAGAGAGTCTGGCATCCCGAGCATCTTTACAACCGCATCAGCGGCGCGCTGGGCTGATCAGCGCAAGACTAGCTCGCTGATTTTCGAGAATTCGGTGTGCGGTGCCATCGCCCTCACAATCCCTTTGCGATCAACCAATATGAAATAGGGCGTTTCGCTGATCTTATAGCGGTGATTAAAACCATACGATTCCGGAACGGGAATGAAACCACAGTTCCGTTTCGGAATCGCTTCCAGGCATTCCTCCTCCGTATTAAGCGTCGTGCCAAGCGATACTATCTCAATTCCTTTCCTTTTATTCTCATCCACAAAATTGGAAATCACCTTCGTGCTAGCGAGCGTGTAGAGCGGTTTTTCGTAGCGGACCCAGAAGCCAAGCAGAATGTACTTACCCCGCAGTTTTTCGGAATCATATTCCCGCCCATCCAGCCCTCGCATCACGAAGGGGGCAATCGGCTCGCCCACTTCCGGCATGAGGTCGGGATTGTTCATCACCGAGCCGTCCTGCTGCACGTACAACTGGCTCTTCTTAATGATTTCAAAGGATGAAGCCTTCCCGTATTTGTCGAATATCGGCTGCGTTTTGTATTGTCCCGGACTCCGTCTGAGCATATTATCGTAGGTCTCGTAGCTGATCCGCTTGCCGGTCGCATGATCGACAATGGGAGAATCGCGGTTCATGACAAACTGCTGACTGACCTTGCCGTTGTAGCGGGTTACCTTAGGCTCCCCGGATTGGCAAAATGCTGAAAATCTGACAGATCCGATTACCGCCAGCAAACAAATGGTAAATTTAGGTAAACGGCTCACAAACATTCCCCCACAAAAGATTGCATTAGTATCATATTATTGATATTTTCATGCACAAATATTCATCAGGCATGACCTCGTAATAACTGGTAATCGCCCTTAGATATTTTAGGCAGATTTAACTAATTACAAATTTTGGTATGTACGAGCGGATCCGGGAGAAGTTGGGGATTCTGGCTGATGCTGCGAAATACGATGTGTCGTGCTCATCGAGCGGCAGCAACCGGAAAAATGAGAACAAGGGAATTGGAGATGCGGAAGGAAGCGGAATCTGTCACACGTACACCGAAGACGGCCGCTGTGTGTCGCTTTTAAAAATACTGCTTACCAACCACTGTATTTACGATTGCGCATTCTGTGTCTCGCGGCGCAGCAACGATATCAAGCGGGCGGCATTTACCGTGGAAGAGGTCGTAGAACTGACGATGAATTTCTACCGGCGCAATTATATCGAAGGACTGTTCCTGAGCTCCGGTATTTTCAAAGATGCCGATTATACGATGGAACGGCTGGTTCGCATTGTGAAAAAGCTCCGCCAGGAGGAGCGTTTCAATGGCTATATCCATTTGAAAACCATCCCCGGTGCGAGCGACGAACTGCTGCACGAAGCGGGCATGTATGCGGACCGCATGAGCATTAATCTGGAAATGCCCACGGAAACAGGGCTGAAACTGCTAGCGCCCGAAAAGTCACACGCGGAGGTGAAAAAGCCTTTGAAATACATTCAAAGTAATATCACGCAGTTCGAAAGCGAAAAGGCGCTGATCAAAAGCGTTCCGAAATTCGTACCGGCCGGACAGAGTACACAGATTGTCGTAGGCGCCACACCGGAATCGGACAAGGAGATATTATATACAGCCAATGCATTCTATCAGAACTTTTCCCTGAAACGGGTTTACTACTCTGGCTACATTCCGATCAGCAACGACGCGCGGCTGCCGGTAATCGGCTCCCAACCGCCTCTGATCCGGGAAAACAGGTTGTATCAGGCCGATTGGCTGATGCGTTTCTATGGTTTTAATGTCCGGGAAATCCTCAACGACGTTCATCCCAACCTCGAAGCGGACGTCGATCCGAAACTAAGCTGGGCATTACGCAACCTCGACCAGTTCCCTGTCGATATCAACACGGCCGATTACTATATGATCCTGCGGGTGCCGGGCATCGGCGTGAGCTCAGCGTTGAAAATCGTCCAGGCGCGCAAATTCGGGCGTTTGTATCAGAGCCACTTGCGAAAACTCGGCATTGCATTCGGCAAGGCCCGGCATTTCATCCGGTATGCCGACAGCCCCGTTCAGCTCAAAGAATATGAAGCGGGACACATCAAGGGGCTGATCCTTTCGGAAAGCAAGAGCAAATACCAGAAGAATGCGCTTAACCAATTGTCGCTATTCTAATGGAGCTCTATCTTTTCGACGGTTCGCTGGAAGGATTGCTATCGGCCGTTTTCGCGTGCTACGAGCGAAAATCGCAGGTCGTAAAGCTCGTGAACGAGGCTTCTCACATTCCCGATGTTTTTGATCCCGGCTATCGGGTGATTTCCGATCGCGAAAAAGGCAAGCGGGTTTGGAAAGGGCTTTGTAAAAAACTCGGAAAAGAATGGCAGTTCCGGTTTTACAAGGCATTCCTTTCTGAACAGCCGGAAGTTTACCAGCATCTACTCAATTTTGCACGATATGTGATCGACCAGCCGCCAGGTGCGTCTGAAAACTTCGCTCACGCCGATGTGCTCGCCGTCTCCCAGGCAGCGCAGAAAGTCCACCGCGAAAAGCACCGGATGGAGGCGTTTGTACGGTTTCAGAAAACGGGCGACGGCATTTACTACGCGCACATCGAGCCGGATTTCGATGTACTACCCCTCCTGCCCGAGCATTTTCAGAACCGCTATGCCGACCAGCGCTGGATTATTTATGATTTGAAAAGAAAATACGGGATCTACTACGATCTCGAAAAAACGGAAGAGATCGAGCTCGAAACAGCCCCGCAAATGTCGATCGTGAACGCCCTTCCCGCTGATTTGCTGGACGAGAAGGAAGAATTGTACACTTTGCTATGGCAGGATTACTTCAAAAGCACCAACATTCAGGCACGCAAAAACATGCGCCTGCACGTAAGGCACGTGCCGCGGCGCTATTGGAAGTATCTTTCGGAGAAACAGGGATAGATTTCGCTGATAATCAATAATTTTTTGTACTTGTCGCCACGGTTAACATAGCAGATCGTGTCTCGGAAAATGTAGACAATCCAAGTTCGGATTAGCTTTTCCAACGATCCCCGTTGGAATGTCCATTCAACCACATTTCCGTACATGCTATGAAAATCTTTACGTTTGTCATTTGCATTCTGCTCTCAGCGATTGCCTCCTATGCCATAGCGCCTGCGGGCGGTTATGACAATGTTCCTTCTAACATCCATACTCCCGACAAACAGCCGACAGCAAACGCCGGGCCGTTCAGTGTGTGTATCGAAGCGGAAAATTCCGACGGCACCGGGCCGATTACCGAAGACCCCAACGCTTCCAACGGCAAAACGCGGGGTGCGCAGGATAATTGGAACCATTATGTCGACTATGAGGTGTTTGGGGCGCCCGCCGGCAGGTACGCGCTCACGATCCGGTATTATGCGGAAGGCGATGCGTGGACCTGGCTGTCCATTAATGGTGCGGAGACCGCCCCGGTAGTGGGTTTGCCTGCTACCAACTCCTGGAATATTGTCTGGGGAGAGCGTACTCTGGATGTTACTTTACCCGAGGGTTACAGCAAAATTCGCATTGGTGGGCTGCCCTTTCACAGCCCTACCCGTCAGGATCGAATCTGCCTGGTAAGGACCGGCGACACAGGTCAGCCCGTGTCTTGCGACTATAAAATACGTCCTTATTCGGTAGAGACCTATCCGATTTATACGCCAGGGCAAACCATGAACCTGAGTGCCAAATGCACTGGCAGTGATTGTAGTGCCACCTCTTTCGCATGGAGCGGCAATGGCATTGCGCTCAATGGCGAGACTATTTCAACAGCCGCCCCAATGACCGACGGAGACTATTTCTACTCGGTAACCGCTTCGAAACCAGGCTGCGCCGACACAACGGCGACCATGCAAATACGTGTACAAACCACGCCTGTCGAATGCGATTACATCGTGGGGACGACCGTGAGCGATTATACGCCCAGCTGCGGGCAAGGTATGTGGGCGATAGCAGATTGCAACGGGCTGGGCTGCCTGGGCCTTAATTACAAATGGTCGGGACCAGGCCTGGATGTTTCGGGCCCCGCAAAAACGTCTGTCAATTTTTATGCGCCGTCCCAGAATGGCATATACACCTACACCCGAACTACCTCAAAGCCGGGCTGCCCCGACAATGTCACCGAATTTAAGCTCACCATCACCGATTGTGGCAGCGAGCCGTTCAAAGTGTGCCTCGAAGCAGAGGATGCCGGTGGTACCGGGCCCGTTACAATGGATCCGAATGCATCGGGAGGCAAGACGCGGGGCGGTCAGGACCGGCAGGACTATACGGTTTCCTATCAGGTTCACGATGTCCAGGCCGAGGGCCCTCACGCCGTCACTTTCCGATACTACGCCGAGACCAATACAGCCATTGAAGTGACTATCAACAACGAAATTTTTCCATACAAAATAGAACTCCCGGCGTCGAACTCCTGGAATATCGTCTGGACCGAGCAGACTATTGTTTTTGCATTACAAAAAGGGCTGAATTTTATTGAAGTGAAAGGCCTGCCCGGTTACAGCCCGGTACGCCATGATAAGATATGTGTCGAGCAAATGCCCGGCGTACCTCCTGCGTGCGATTTCGTGGTAGTGCCGCACTTGTCCACTTTTACCCCGCAATGCGGCTCACAGATTACCCTCTCGTCCAATTGTTCGGGGGCGGATTGCGGCCAGGTGTTCTACAACTGGTACGGGCCGGATGGTTATGCCCGGTACACAAAGACGATCGATGTGCCCGTACCGGCCGCCAACGGGACATATTACTACACACTCGTGGCAGGTAAGGAAGGATGCGCCAGCCGGCACATTCCGGTTTGGTTCACAGTGAACGACTGTGGGGCTCCCGGCGGTGAAACTTCTGCTTGCGTGGAAGCCGAGCATATGGCCAGCAATGGACCCGGCACCAGCGATCCCAACGCGTCGAACGGGCAAACACGCGGCGCTCAAAACAATTATGATTATTATGTAGATTACCAGATCAATAACTTCACGGCCGGCACCTACCCGTTGACGCTTCGTTACTACGCGGAATCGGATGCGCAGGTAAGCGTGTCGGTAAATGGCACCGTACAGCTCTCCTCCGTGCTGTTAGGTGCATCCAACAGCTGGAATATTGTATCGCGGGAAGCCACGGTCTACATTGCGGTACCTGCCGGTAACAGTGTGATTCGCATTCAAGGCTTACCGGGCGCAGCTGTCCGCCAGGACAAGATTTGTGTCGGAAATGGGTCAGGCAATGCCCGAATGGCCGCACCGGAGTTTATTTCAGCACCAACCGACGTACCATTGCTCCAAGCCTACCCCAACCCCGCTCCCGGGGAGTTCAAGGCCAGCTTCCACCTGAAAACCGGCGAAGCGGCAACCATCCGTGTGACCGATGTGCAAGGTAAGGTTTGGCATACGCGGAGCGTCAAAGGCAAGGGCTCGCACGAAGAGCGCATCAGCCTCGGCGATGCCCCCGCAGGCATTTACCTGCTCCAAGTGAAGAAACCGGATTCGGTGGAGACGAAAAAGATTTTACTCACGCGTTAAATACCTAAAGCGGTTGCCTGAGATCAGGCAACCGCTTTTACTTTACTTCCATTTGCTTCCCAGCCAGGCTTTTCGAAACGTTTCCATTTCCGGCGTGACCGTTTTCCCTGCTTGTTCGTACGTCACTACCTCCCATCGCGGATTTTGGATCATATCCAGCACTGCGGTTTTCGTCTCACCCCGATGTGCGTATTCGACGGTAATTTGATCGCCCGGTTTATGCGTTTTCAGGATAGAAGTAAGCTCATCGGTTTTCGAAACCAACCTCCCGTCAACTTTCAGAATTTCATCATCAATGTCCAATCCGGCCTTATAAAGCGGGCTTCCTATTACCGTATTGGTTGTAATCGTGAGCCCGGTGCCGTCTTTGTATCGGATATCGCCTATCCAGGCCTGCCCTTCAAATTGTTTTTTCAAAAGCAACCCGGCCCGGCCCAGCAGCGGTGTGTAATCCAGCGACTCATGACCGTTGATATATTTTGCAAAAAACTGCTGTGCAAACATCTTGTCCTTCGTGTAAGCTGCTAAAACCACTTCCAGGTCAGCTACATTGTAGGCAATCTCCGGTTTCCCATGTTTTGCCCAAACAGTCTTCATAAAATCATCAAGGTTCAGCCCCTTGCCTCTCAGTTGAAGGTCCAATGCAAGCGCCACGGAGGCTCCGTAAGGATAGTAAGAAGTATAAATATTAGGATAATTGGTCTTATCGATCGCCACGCCTGCATCAACGAATACCGCATTGCTGCTAGCCTGCACGGGCGAAATGCGTTTTGCACCGGCAGTATTCTCTTTTGTATTAACCAAAGATGTCAGCGTCCTGCAATATTCCTCCAATGAATCGAAACCCGCCCTTTCAAGAATCAGATCACCGTAATATTGGGTAAACCCTTCGGCAAACCAGAGCTCGAAACTCATGTTACTTTTTTCAAAATTGAAAGGTTCCAGTGTCTTCGGACGAATGCGCTCGACATTCCAGGTATGAAAGAATTCGTGCGAGAACACGCCGAGCAGGTTGTCGGAACCATCGAATGCGACCGGCAGGGTGATCATCGTGCTGTTGCGGTGCTCCATGCCATCGCCTTTTACATAAGGGTTGATGCTCGCAAGGAAGGTATAACTGCCATTATCAAATGCCGGAAACTCCCCAAAAACCATCCGGGCTTCCTCGGTAATGCGTTTTATTTTCCCGGCAAATGCGGTAGCGAGCGAATCGCTGCCTTTCGCCTCCAATGCCAGCCTGAACTGCGACGGCTTGTTATCCGCATTGGGTACCGTCCATTCCTTGATCGTCAGTTGGCCGATTTTGGTGGGCGAATCCATGAAGTATTGTAAATCGGGTGCAGTGAACACATTCGCTTCGCCGGTCGTTTTGAGCTGCGTGGCGATCTTCCATGTATTAGGCTTCGGCAGGTTAAAGGCCACGGTAATCGGCGCCTTTTCCAGCTCCTTCACCCACATAAATGTAGCGGGCATATTGAAATGCACACTGCTGGCATCGATCCCAGCGTACGTACCGTCGGCGTGGTTGGCGTATAAAGTGTATTCGACCTTTACAAAACCATTGATCCCCACGATTTTATACACGTCTCCATCCACGCGCTGTACCGGCACCGGTTTACCCGATTTGTCGAATGCCGCCACGTCATGGATGTTCTTCCCGTACTCGTGCGTCGCATACCTGCCGGGCGAAGAGCGCGACATTCTGAACAGCAGCTCTTTTTGAGGTGCGTCCGATACGCTCAGCGCAATGCGGGCTTCGTGGTGTACGATATTGGGAAACGATACATCGTAACGGATCGATTGCGCGAACGCGTACGAGCATATCATGGGCGTGGCAAGCAATGCGGCCAGTTTTTTCATGGACTGATTAAATGTTTTTGAAGTGACAAAGCACCAATTTAAGCCAATAACCGAACATTTGAAGCGACCATACCGCTAGTAACCCGATTATTGCTTAATTTTTCCGGTTCAAATCCCATTAAAACTTTAAATAGTATCGACCGTTCATGAAGAAACTGTTCCTTCCGCTCGCCCTGACCCTCGCTATCACTTCACAACACGCTTACAGCCAAACAAAAGCGCTTTTCAACGGAAAAGACCTGAAAGGATGGCATATCGATGTACCCGAAATGGACAAAGATCCGAAGGCCGTAAACCCGTTCCTCGTGCGCAATGGTCTGCTCGTGAGCCTGGGTACACCCGGCGGACACCTGATCACGGACGCGCAGCACGAGAACTTCCGTTTCACCTACCAATACCGCTTCGCAGGCAAGCCCGGCAACTGCGGCGCATTGGTATTCGTTTCGAAGCCCCGCGATTTGTATGATATGTTTCCTAAATCCATCGAAGTACAAATGATGCACCAGAATGCGGGGGATTTCTGGTGTATTCAGGAGGATATTACCGTACCCGACATGGAAAAACGCCGCGGACCGAAGGAAAAATGGGGCGTAAACGGCGATAAGCTCCGCCGCATTCCCAACCTCACCGACGGTACCGAAAAGCCCTTGGGCGAATGGAATTCGATGGTGATAGAATGTGTTAAGAATTCAATTAAAGTGTGGCTCAATGGTGTGCTGGTCAACTATGGCTATGACGCGACGGCTTCCAAAGGCCAGATCGCATTGCAGTCGGAAGGCTCCGAAGTTGAGTTCAAGGATATTAAACTGACGCCGATTAAAGCGCTTTCCAAATAATGAACCTTAAATCAAACCGCCTGCTCAGGAATATCGCCATCGTCGTGGTCTTGATCGCCAATATCGGCTGCGATCAGATCTCGAAAAGCGTGGTGAGGGAGAATGTCGGCTTTTACCAGACGATCCACGTGATCAAGGATTACGTAACGATTACTTACGTCGAAAATACGGGTGCATTCCTGAGCATCGGAAGCTCACTGCCGGATTCGATCAAGATATTCGTGTTATCCGTCATTCCGCTGATCGCCTTACTGTTCGGCATTATTTATCTGTTGACCAAAAAGAACCTGACCTGGCTCAGTGCGCTCGCATTGAGCTTTGCCATCGGCGGCGGTATCGGCAACATTTACGACCGCCTCGTGCACGGCTCGGTCACCGATTTCATGCATATCAATTTTGGGTTATTCCAAACCGGCATATTCAATATGGCCGACGTGTCGATCATGACGGGGATGTTTATCTTTCTCTACCAGTCATATAGCAGACAAAAGTCAAGGTTCCCAGGTATTTGAGAGGGCATTTGGAATGCGGGTCTGTTGGTTGACATGGGTGCGTGACGCGATCTTTGTTGTTACATGCCTGACGGCATTTTACCGCACACCGGTCTCACTTCATTTGCTACCAATATTACATCGCTAACGCGATTGGGCATTAATTCATAATAGCCTCATCGCAAGTGCCGTTAAGCACGCAATGTTGGTAGCACCTCAACAACCAAACGGCACATCGCCAAGCGCAAGAGGCGCGCAATGTTTGTAGACAAACAGAATTAGCGCGTTTGGAATATCGCAACGCCATTACAATTTGGTTGCGTGCGCATTACAAGTGCCATTAGGCACGCAACATTGGTAGCAACCCGAAGCATTCATCACGGATTTAAATGCCGTCAGGCATGTAACGACGATGCGAAAGAGGCTTCTTAAGAGCATAAACAAAAAGGACTTCCGATAACCGGAAGTCCTTTTGCATTTGGAAAAACAATATTTCGCCTAGGCTGCACCCACCGACTTGCGGATGATATTCAATGCAGAACCTGCCTTGAACCATTCGATCTGTTGGGCATTGTAGGTATGATTTACCGGGAACTCGTCGGTTGTACCGTCGTTGTGGTGCAGCACGATCGTCAAAGGTTGTCCCTCCGCAAATGTTTCCAGACCAAGGATATCAATTGTATCGTCCTCCTGAATCTTGTCATAGTCTGCCGTATTGACGAACGTGAGCGCCAGCATACCTTGCTTTTTCAGGTTGGTTTCGTGGATACGCGCGAACGATTTGGTCAAAATCGCGCGTACACCCAGGAAGCGCGGCTCCATCGCAGCGTGCTCGCGTGATGAACCTTCCCCGTAGTTTTCGTCCCCTACCACGATCGTTCCGATTCCGTGTGCTTTGTAGTCACGCTGCACCGCCGGAACTTCCGAATATTGGTTGGTAAGCTGATTTTTAATGGTGTTGGTTTTCTCGTTGTAGTAGTTAACCGCACCGATCAGCATATTGTTTGAGATATTGTCCAGGTGTCCGCGGTATTTCAGCCACGGGCCGGCCATTGAAATGTGGTCGGTGGTACACTTGCCTTTTGCCTTGATCAGAAGTTTCAAACCGGTAAGATCCGTTCCTTCCCAGGCAGGGAATGGTTCGAGCAATTGGAGGCGATCCGAAGTAGGGCTCACCAATACCTGAACTGTGCTGCCATCTTCCGCGGGAGCCTGGTAACCTGCATCCTCCACCGCAAAACCTTTGGTCGGCAGTTCGAGACCGGTCGGCTCGTCGAGCAATACTTCTTCGCCGTCGGTATTGACCAATTTGTCCACGCGCGGGTCGAAAGTAAGGCGTCCGGCAATAGCCATGGCAGTTACGATCTCGGGCGAGGCTACAAAAGAGTGCGTATTGGGGTTACCATCGGCACGTTTCGAGAAATTGCGGTTGAATGAGGTGATAATGGAGTTTTTCTCCCCTTTTTCCGCACCGTGACGCGCCCATTGACCGATACAAGGCCCGCAGGCATTCGCCAGCACTACCCCGCCGATTTTCTCGAATGTATCCAGGAAACCGTCGCGTTCCACCGTGTATCGCACCTGTTCGGAACCAGGTGTAATGGTATACTCGGAGGTAACCTGCAATTTTTTATCAATAGCCTGCCGCGCCAGGGAAGCCGCACGGCTCACATCTTCGTAGGAAGAGTTCGTACAAGAACCGATCAGACCTACCGAAAGCACTTCCGGCCATCCGTTTTCTTTCACCGCCGTAGCAAATTTGGAAAGCGGCCACGCCAGATCCGGCGTGAATGGTCCGTTGATATGCGGCTCCAAAGTAGAAAGATCCAGTTCGAGAACCTGATCGTAGTAAGCAGCAGGATCTGCATATACTTCATCGTCGGAACGAAGGTATTCTTTGATCTTGTCGGCCGCATCGGCCACGTCTGCGCGCTCCGTTGCTTTCAGGTATGCAGCACTCTTCTCATCATAGGCGAAGATCGAAGTGGTAGCACCGATTTCCGCACCCATATTACAAATGGTACCTTTACCGGTCGCAGAAAGGCTTTCAGCGCCTTCTCCGAAATATTCTACCACATAACCCGTACCGCCTTTTACAGTGAGCTGGCCTGCAACCCAAAGGATCACGTCTTTTGCAGCCGTCCATCCGCTCAGCTTGCCCGTCAGTTTCACACCGATCAGCTTGGGCATTTTCAGTTCCCAGGCAAGGCCGGACATCACGTCGCTCGCATCCGCGCCACCCACACCGATCGCGATCATACCCAACCCACCCGCATTAGGCGTATGTGAGTCGGTACCGATCATCATTCCGCCGGGGAAAGCGTAGTTTTCAAGTACCACCTGGTGGATAATACCCGCGCCTGCGCGCCAGAAACCGATTCCGTATTTGTTGGAAACGGAAGAAAGGAAATCGTATACTTCTTTATTCTTGTCTACCGCATTCCTCAAATCCTGCGCCGCACCTACTTCCGCCTGAATCAGGTGGTCGCAGTGCACGGTAGACGGAACCGCTACTTTCGGGCGGCCTGCCTGCATGAATTGCAGCAGCGCCATTTGAGCCGTAGCATCCTGCATCGCCACGCGGTCGGGAGCAAAATCCACGTAAGATTTACCACGTTCGTGGCTCTGAGTGGCCTTTCCTTCCCACAAGTGGGAGTATAAAATTTTCTCCGACAACGTCAGAGGCCGCCCAACTACTTTACGGGCAGCATTTACTCTTTCTTCCATGCGGGCGTAAACACCCTTAATCATATCTAAGTCAAACGCCATAGCTCTTAAATTAATGATTACACATTCACGGTTTCAACAATTGAAACACTAACTAACTATCTGCTTAGTGTCTTAACAGGAGGTGCAAACTTGGTCAGGTCGATGCCTACCACCGCAGCTTTGTACTCCTCCACATTAGGGATACGTCCAAGAATTGCGGACAGTACCACAACCGGCGTGGAAGCAAGCAGGGACTCCCCTTTTTTACGGTCCGAATCCTCTACTACCCTGCCCTGGAAAAGACGGGTTGATGTTGCCAGAACCGTGTCTCCCTTAGCTGCCTTTTCCTGGTTACCCATGCAAAGGTTGCAGCCCGGACGTTCGAGGTACATCATGTTTTCGTATTCGGTACGTGCAGCCACTTTCGGGGCATTGTCGTCGAATTCGAACCCGGAGTATTTCTGCAATACATCCCAGTCGCCTTCTGTTTTCAGCTCTTCGATGATATTGTAGGTAGGCGCAGCCACAACGAGCGGTGCGTGGAATTCCACCTTGCCTTGCTGTTCTTCCAGGTTTTTAAGCATTTGAGAAACAATCTTCAAATCGCCTTTGTGAACCATACAAGAACCTACGAAGCCAAGATCTACTTTTTTATCGTCACCGTAGAAAGAGATCGGACGGATGGTGTCGTGGGTATATCTCTTGGAAACGTCTTTATTATTCACATCTGGGTCGGCGATCATTGGCTCAACGATCACGTCGAGGTCAATCACCACTTCCGCGTAATATTTCGCATTCGCATCCGGTGTAAGCGCTGGTTTTTCACCCGACTTAATTTCCGCGATGCGCTTGTCTGCTTTATTGATCAAGCCCTGAAGAACCTGCTTATGGTTATCCATGCCTTTGTCGATCATGATCTGGATTCTGTTTTTCGCAATTTCCAGTGATTCAATCAAAGTGTCGTCCTCGGAGATATTGATCGAGGCTTTCGCCTTCATTTCCGCGGTCCAGTCGGTAAATGTAAATGCCTGGTCAGCTGGCAGTGTTCCGATGTGAACCTCAATGATTCTTCCCTGGAATACGTTTTCTCCGCCAAACTGTTGAAGCATCTGAGCCTGGGTAGCATGAACCACATCACGGAAATCCATATGATCCTTCATGTCGCCTTTGAAAGTTACTTTCACGGATTCAGGAATCGGCATGGACGCCTCACCTGTCGCGAGCGCCAATGCAACGGTTCCGGAGTCGGCACCGAATGCCACACCTTTGGACATCCTTGTGTGAGAGTCACCACCGATAATGATCGCCCATTCGTCGATCGTGATATCATTCAATACCTTGTGGATTACGTCGGTCATCGAGTGGTATTCTCCTTTCGGGTCACGGGCGGTGATGAGACCGAAGTCGTTCATGAACTTCATCAGTTTCGGGATGTTGGCCTGCGCTTTTTTATCCCAAACAGACGCCGTGTGGCAACCCGACTGGTAAGCACCGTCGACGATCGGCGAAATCACCGTGGCAGCCATCGATTCAAGTTCCTGTGCGGTCATCAAACCGGTCGTATCCTGAGAACCTACGATATTTACTTCCACACGAACGTCCGAACCAGCGTGCAGCACTTTGCCCGGAGTAGTACCGACTGCATTTCTGTTGAAGATTTTTTCAACCGCCGTCAAACCTTGCCCTTCGTTGGAAATCTCTTTCGAAGGAGCAAATACCGGTGTAGGTTCAATACCCAGAATCTTCGCTGCTACTGTCTGGATTTTTTTACCAAATACAATCGCGTAAGATCCGCCTGCTCTGATAAACTCCTTCTTCTGAGGCGTAAGCGCCTTCGAAATATCGATCAGCTCCTTTTCACCATTATAAAGTTTCTTTGTTTGGGTATTAATGGTCAACACAGTACCCGTTGCTACCGAGTAAACCTCCTCCAAAATAGGATCACCATTTTCGTTGCGAACGATATTACCATCCGCATCCACTTTCTTAACCCAGTTTTTAAGGTCGATACCGATACCGCCGGTAACGTCTACCGTGGTAAGGAAGATCGGCGAGATACCATTGGTACCACCCACGATCGGAGCGATATTCACAAACGGAACGTAGGGGCTTGCCTGTTTACCGGTCCAAAGCGCCACGTTATTCACACCCGACATACGGGATGAACCTACGCCCATAGTACCTTTTTCGGCGATCAGCATTACACTCTTGCCAGGATGCTCTGCCTGCAAAGCTTTGATTTCCTGTTGTGCCTTCGGAGTGATCATGCACAAACCGTGCAATTCGCGGTCGGAGCGGCTGTGCGCCTGGTTACCGGGCGACAGCAAATCGGTAGAAATGTCGCCTTCGCCGGCAATGAATGTAACGATCTGGATCTCTTCAGGAACTTCGGGAAGTTTTGTGAAGAATTCGGCTTTCGCGTAGCTTTCAAGAATAGCCTTCGCGATTTCGTTGCCGTTTTTGAATGCCTCTTTCAGACGGTCTGTATCGGCATCGTAAAGGAAAACTTGTGTTTTCAGAACGTCTCCCGCTTGTTGGGCGATAGAAGCATCGTCACCAAGTGCGAGGTCGAGCAATACTTCGATAGAAGGTCCGCCTTTCATGTGAGACAATAGCTCAAATGCGTAGGCTGGTGATATTTCTGCTACTACGGATTCTCCCAGGATGATCTCCTTCAAAAACCTGGCTTTCACACCAGCTGCACTCGTAGTTCCTGGTAAGGTATTGTAAATGAAAAATTTAAGAGAGTCTTCCCGATGCGCGTTCGCTGTGTCTTTGATCTGTGCGATGATTTCTCCCAGCAATTCGGCACCATCAATCGGCTTCGGGTGAAGCCCCTGGGTCTTTCTTTCTTCAATCTCGTTAATGTAGTCCTGATAGATATTCATGATGAAATCTTTTCAATGTTAAAGGCAATATCTGTTGTCAATAAAACGGGCGAAAGTACGAAATTACAGAATATACGGAGGCATTCCGTCCGATTTTCGCTACTATTTAAAACCAGTATATTCTAGTCGTACATTTAAATAACCCCCGTCCAATTTTTTTTGTTCTGGCAACCTGTATATTGAAGAAATAATTTGAAATCCCCCCTTCGGGAGGTCTTGTAACGCGTTCCGTTTTTCAGTCAGCTTTTATTTGCGCTTTGATTTTTTCTCGGATTGTGCCCTATATTTGGATATTCAAAGTGCTACCAGGTCCCTTAAATCGAAAGTTATGTCAAAAAATCTGGTGATCGTAGAGTCACCGGCGAAGGCCAAAACCATTGAAAGTTACCTAGGGCAGGATTTCACTGTCAAGTCCAGTTTCGGACATGTGCGTGACCTCCCGGAACACGATATGGGTGTTGATGTTGAGCATGGTTTCCAACCCTCTTACGAAATCTCCTCCGATAAAGTCAAAGTCATTTCAGAGCTCAAAAAACTGGCAAAAGATGCAGAAGTATGGCTCGCAACCGATGATGACCGCGAGGGAGAAGCTATTTCCTGGCATTTGAAAGAGGCTCTCGGGCTTCCCGACAATACCAAGCGGATCGTATTTCGTGAGATTACCAAAACCGCTCTGCGGAATGCCATCGAAAAGCCGCGGACCATCGATACAGCCCTGGTAGACGCCCAACAGGCACGCCGTATCCTCGACCGCCTCGTGGGTTATGAACTTTCACCGGTACTTTGGAAGAAGATCCGCATTGGAAAATCGAACCTTTCGGCAGGCCGGGTACAATCGGTGGCCGTACGTATAATAGTAGAACGGGAAAGGGAAATCGACGCGTTCAAAAGCAAAAGCAGCTTTAAGGTAACCGCGCATTTTGATCTGGGCAACGGGAAAGTATTGAATGCGGAACTGGCCAAGAACTTCCCGACCGAACAGGAGGCCTACCAGTTTCTGGAAAAATGCGTCGGCGCCGAGTTCTCGATCCGCAATCTCGAAGTAAAACCTGCTAAAAAATCACCTGCACCGCCATTTACAACTTCTACATTACAACAGGAAGCATCACGTAAGCTGAGCTTTTCGGTAGCGCAGACGATGACCGTCGCGCAGCGCCTGTACGAAGCCGGTAAGATTTCCTACATGCGTACCGACTCCACCAACCTGTCGGAAGAAGCGCTTGATAAGTCAAAGCAGCAGATCACGAAAGAATATGGGGACGAGTACTATAACCGCCGTATATTCAAAACCAAGTCCGAATCGGCGCAGGAAGCGCACGAAGCGATCCGTCCTACCGATTTCTCTACACTGGTAGGCAGCAGCGACCGCAACGAGCAGCGCCTGTACGAACTGATCTGGAAACGTGCCATCGCATCGCAGATGTCGGACGCCCAGTTGGAGCGCACCACTGCCACGATCGGCATTTCGACCACTTCGGAAGAGCTGGTAGCACAGGGCGAGGTGATCAAATTCGAAGGATTCCTGAAAGTGTACCTCGAATCGAGTGACGATGAAGATGAGGAACAAAAAGGAATGCTTCCACCGCTCAACATCGGTCAGATATTGAAACTGGCGGATATGAAAGCGACAGAGCGGTTCACCCGCAACCCGCCGCGCTATACCGAGGCGAGCCTGGTGAAGAAACTCGAAGAAATGGGGATCGGACGCCCGTCTACTTACGCGCCGACGATCTCGACGATCCTGAAACGGGAATACATTGTCAAAGAGGACCGTCAGGGGTTTGAAAGAGAATTCAAGGAAATGACCCTTGCCAATGATCAGATCAAGAGCAAGGTAAATAAAGAAGTATACGGTTCGGAGAAGGCTAAACTCTTCCCTACCAGCACCGGAATGGTGGTAAACGACTTCCTCGTGAGCCATTTCCAGGATATCGTCGATTATTCGTTTACGGCGAACGTAGAAAAGGATTTTGACCACATTGCCGACGGCCAACTCGGCTGGCAGCAGATGATCAAAGATTTCTATACGCCGTTCCAGAAGAAAGTCGCCGAAGCGCGCGAAGAAGCGATCGACAAGAGCCTTACTTCACGTGAGCTGGGTGAGGATCCCGCCACCGGCAAAAAAGTATCGGTAAGGATCGGGAAATATGGCCCTTACGTGCAGATCGGTGATGTAGAGGACGAAGAAAAGCCGCGTTTTGCGAGCTTGCAGAAAGGCCAGCTCATGGAGACCATTACTTTGGATGAGGCATTTGAACTATTCAAACTGCCCCGCCAGGTTGGGTTCTTCGAGGACAAGGATATGGTCGTGAACGTCGGCAAATTCGGTCCTTACGTGAAGCACGACGGCAAGTATTACTCGCTGGCTAAAACGGACGATCCGATGGGTGTAACCGAGGACCGTTTGATTGAAATTATTGAAGAAAAGCGTTTGCAGGATTCCAACCGCACGATCAAGGAATTTGCGGAAGATCCCGAAGCAAAGGTGCTCAACGGACGGTACGGACCTTACATTGCTTTTGGAAAGAAGAATGTGAAAATCCCGAAAGGTACCGAGCCTGCATCGCTGACTTACGACCAGGTATTGAAACTGGCCGCCGAAACGCCGGACAAACCTGCGGGACGCGGAGCGAAAAAACCGGCCGCCGCGAAAGCACCTGCTGCCAAGAAGCCGGCTACTAAAAAAGCAACAAAAAAAGGTTAACACACATAAAACGAAGAAGCCCATGAAAAAACTGGTTGTACTTTCCGGAGCAGGGATCAGCGCTGAGAGCGGGATCAGTACTTTTAGAGATAATAATGGGCTTTGGGATAATTACCGCATCGAGGACGTGGCAACGCCCGAAGCGTGGATCCGGAACCAGGAGCTGGTGCTGGATTTCTATAACCAGCGCCGGAAACAGGCGGCGGATGTGAAGCCAAATGCGGCGCATTACGCGCTGGCGGAGCTGGAAAAGCATTTCGATGTGACTATCGTGACGCAGAACGTCGATAACCTGCATGAAATCGCCGGCTCTACGAAAGTAATCCATTTGCATGGGGAGCTTTTCAAATCGCGGAGCACGAAAGATCCGAAGCTGGTTTATGAAATGAACGGCTGGGAGCTCAAAACAGGCGATTTGTGCGAACTGGGCAGCCAGCTGCGGCCGCATATCGTGTGGTTCGGTGAAGAGGTGCCGATGATGGAAGTAGCCGTGGATGTGACCGAACAGGCGGATATGTTCCTGGTAATTGGGACGTCCCTCGCGGTTTACCCCGCGGCCGGGCTTGTACATTATGTTCCCATCGGCAAGCGCATTTACATTGTAGATCCGAACAAACCGGACATTACCTTGAAATCGAACATGATTTTCATCCAGGAAAAAGCCACCACCGGAATGCAAACTTTGATCAAGAAATATTTACTACCTGAATAATAATGCAACTACTCGACGGGAAAGCTATTTCTTCCCAAATAAAATCTGAAATCAAGGCCGAGGTGGAACAATGGGTTGCCGGCGGTGGTAAAAAGCCGCATTTGGCCGCGATACTCGTAGGCCAGGACGGCGCCAGCGAAACTTATGTGGCCTCCAAAATCCGGAGCTGCGAAGAGATTGGGTTTACCTCCACCCTGCTGCGTTTCGAAGCCGATATTACCGAAGCCCAGCTCCTCGAAGCCGTAGAATCGCTGAACAACGACCCTGACGTGGACGGATTCATTGTACAACTTCCCCTACCGAAACACATTTCTGAAAACACGGTGATGGAAGCGGTGAACCCCGCCAAAGACGTGGACGGTTTCCACCCGATCAACGTCGGCAGAATGTGCAAAGGATTGCCTGCTTACATTTCTGCTACGCCGTTTGGTATCCTCGAAATGCTGATCCGCGCCGGAATCGAAACCAGCGGCAAACATTGCGTGGTAATCGGCCGCAGCCAGATCGTGGGCCTGCCGATGAGCATTCTCATGCAGCGCAATACCTACCCGGGTAACTGTACCGTGACGATCACGCACAGCAAAACACAAAACCTGAAAGAGATCTGCCAGTCGGCCGACATCCTGATCGTGGCATTAGGCCGTCCTGAATTTGTGAAGGCTGATTACATCAAAGAAGGTGCGGTTGTCGTGGACGTGGGCATTACCCGTGTGGCGGACGCTACCAAAAAGAGTGGTTTCTCGATTAAGGGCGATGTGGATTTCAACGATGTCGCTCCGAAATCGAGCTACATTACACCGGTTCCTGGCGGCGTGGGTTTGATGACCATTTGTGGTTTGCTGACCAACACTTTTAAGGCTGCTAAGAAGGAGATTTATAAATAGTGACCGCCGACCATTGACCGCCGACCACCGTTGGATGGTAATGGAGGTAAAACATACATTTCCGTAAAAGCCGGATCGTCAGGAAGTAAGCAAAACCTGATGATCCGGCCTTTTTATGTTAAAATTTTAAAAAAGTAGGTAAGAAAGTTGCTCAATTCGTTTTTTACTAAAAGATTTGTCTAATTAGCAGGCAGTTTGAACGGATCGGTTGTACTATGAGCATCGTCAGCAACAACATTAAGTATCTCAGAAGGCTCAACGGCCTTACGCAGGAACAGTTTGCCCGTAAGATCGCGATCAAGAGATCGTTACTGGGCGCTTACGAGGAAGCAAGGGCTAATCCCAACCTTACTAATCTCAAAAACATGGCCGCCGCATTCGGGGTTAGCGTTGACAATTTGCTAAAAAACGATCTGCGAAAGCTAAGAGAAACCCCAGAAATGTCGCTTCCGCTGACTACCTCGCGGCAAATGACGGTTTCGCATTCGGGTACGATGCCCCAGCCCACGCCTACCCGCACGCCCGGGTACACGGAGCCGCAGCCATTATCTAAGATCATAGAAACGTATCAACAGCCGGAGCAGCCTCTAAGGCAGGTTTCACGGCAGATCAATTTGAAACCGGTTAGCGGCGAAGTGCAATCGGCATCCCAGCCTAATGCGCCCCAACCTGTTCAGCAATTTAATGCCGCCAGCCCGCAGGCGGTACCGTATAACCAGCCCCAAGCGAATGGCCCCCGCTCAGCGCAGCAAGAAGTTTTTCAGCCGCAAGCAGCGCCGCAGCCCAACGCGGGTTTACCTACATTTAACAACCAGTACCAGACCCCGCAATTCAATGCGGCGATCGAACAGCCCGCGCAGCATTTCCCTACCATTCAATGGATTGCACGCAACAAGCAGGCCGAATACATAGCCAACTTTCAAAATCCGGGTTATTTAAACTCGCTGCCGCTTTTCCAATTGCCGAACCTGCCCTCCGGCTACTATCGCGCATTTGAAAGCGGTGAGGATTTCACCTACCCGGGCTCCATACTCGTGGGGACGTTCATTCGTAATTGGTACGATATCAAGGACGGGATGCAGTATGTTTTCCTGCTCAGAAACCATGGGTTGATTTACAGAAATGTAATCAATCAGGTGAAAACAGCGGGAGTTTTGCTGCTGACATCGGATAATGCGGAGATTGCGGAACTGGAAATTCCTTTGCAGGATGTGCTGGAAGTATGGGAAGTGAAGGCTTTCGTAAGCGTGCAAATGCCTGTACCACAGCCTTCATTCGAAAGGGTGGCCCAGCTCGTCGACGAATTGCAGATGGAGCTGAGCCAGTACCGTCAGTAATTACTTTGAAAGGGTATTGAACAATGCCTCGATCTTGGCGAGGTCCTTGCTTTTGGAAGTAGTTTCAAGCACGGCCACTCCTATCTGATACCACAAGCCATCGCCGGCAGTAATGTATTTGCCCTTTTTTGAAGGTTTACTATCCGATGCATTGTCAGGCACGAATTCAGCTTTGTAAATCGTGTCCATTATTTTTTGCAACTGGTTCCAATCCAGTTTACGAGCCGTACCCGCATTCTTGCTTAATGTAAATTCCTTTTTACCGAAAGAAGCTTTCAGATCGATGGTCGTTTTGCCGTCGTTATCGATGTCCATATAAGTCAGTTCGAACGGCTTTTCGCGGCCGCCGGTTTCGAAAATGGCCTGCATCATCTCCTGCAAGAAGTACGACCAGCGTTCCTTGTCGACCGGGTAAATCGTTACCCGTTTGTCGTTTTCATCGAGTTCTATTTCAATGAAATCCTCGAACTCGCTCTCCTCACGTTTGCGAATGATTTTCGAGGATGCTAAGATGTCCTGAAACTCATTAATCCAAACCGCTGGCAAACTGCCCTTCCATCTGTAATTATCGTCCGTAGAAAAACCTTCGTCAAAAATTTCATCCTCGGTCAGCTCTTCGCGATCGTTGTAAACAATATCGAAATCCACCCGCAGGTCCTCTGCCGATTGAATGTCCATTTTCAAAGTGTAAAAATGGGCAAATGGCGCCGGAACGACCGGAGCAGTTTGAAAGCGAATAATATACTGACCTGGTATTTGAAGATTCTTATCCATTCGAAGATTTTAAAAACTGTTGAAATGTAGCGCGCTTGTCAACCTTGTCCGTGGCTGTTTTGGCAAACGCTTTTGCAAAGTAAATATGTTTCGGGTTTTCATAGGTCGAAACACGGCTTCTAATTTCCACCGGCAGCTTCTGCGCGAGCTCCGGGTGCAGCGTATCTTCCACCACCAGCACGAGCTTTTGCCCCAGTTTTTCATCGGGCTCCCACCAGCAGAAAAATACATTTGAAATACCCAGATCGTGAAAAACCTGCGCAATCCGCTGATCTGTTTGATCCAGCACGATTTTCACACCGCCGGAATTGATCACATTATCCGCCCTCCCGATCCATTCAAATTCATCGCCAGTTATTTCTACCAAATCATTGGTTTGTACCTTTTGTCCGTTGGTAACTGCTCCGGAAACAAACAGGCAGCCCCGCTCGTCGGTACCGAACGAAATGCCGGGCAGAAACACGTATGAATCGTTCACTCGCAGCCCATTCAGCGCCTTCAACGCGATGTGCGAAACGGTTTCAGTCATTCCATAGCTTTGGAAAACAGGGACGTTCAACCCTTTGATCCGTTCTGTCAATGTCAAGCTCACAGGCGCTCCTCCGAGCAGTATCTTACCTAGCCGGTTAACCTGACCAGCTGTGACGGGATTTTCGAGCATCGTCTGTAATTGCATGGGTACCATAGCCACAAAATCGAAATCCACCGTATCGAGGCCATTCAGTGGGTTCGAGGTAGGCTCAGTGACGGTCAGTTCCCATCCCAGTTCCAATCCCCGGACGACCATCATCAACCCGGCAACGTAGCCCACGTTCAGGCACACGAGCGCTCGCGTACCGTTCCCGAGCGAGAGCGCCTTCCCCGTCATGGCTGCGCTTGCTTCCAGTTGCCTGCGTGTAACGGTAATGGGCTTGGGCATGCCCGTTGAGCCGGAGGTATGGAGCACAAACTCCCGCTCGCCTTCGAGCCACTTCCCCATAAAGTCGTAAGCCTGTGCGAAATAGGGATTTCGCGGCCTTTTCTGCGTTTGCCAATGCGTTTTGCCCGTTGTCCAGATCATAGCTCCAATTTCTGCGGATTCGTCATTCCCGGTTGTGAATAGCCGTTTTTAATGTGGTGGAAAGTTATTCATTTGTTTTTGAAGGTAACCCAAACAATGAGTAATTTCGCGCATTAGGGCAATGCACGTCATTGCATTTATTCCAATTTTACCTATCTGATTTTATGTCCAGTACAGTTCAATGGGAAACCATTAAAGAATACGAAGAAATTCTCTTTACACTTCACGAAGGAATTGCCAAAATCAGTATCAACCGCCCGCACAAGCATAATGCATTCACCCCGCTTACGGTAACCGAAATGATCGACGCGATGCACATTTGCCGCGAAGATCCGCGGATCGACGTCATTATCCTGACCGGCGAAGGCGGCAAAGCATTCTGCTCCGGCGGCGACCAGTCGGTACGCGGCCACGGCGGCTACATCGGCGACGACCATGTACCGCGTTTGAACGTGCTCGACCTGCAAAAGATGATTCGCTCTATTCCAAAGGCGGTTATCGCGATGGTGGCCGGCTGGGCAATCGGCGGCGGCCACGTGCTGCACGTGATCTGCGACATCTCTATTGCGGCGGATAACGCACGTTTCGGACAAACCGGCCCGAAAGTAGGCAGCTTCGACGGCGGCTTCGGCGCCTCTTACCTTGCCCGCGTGGTGGGTCAGAAAAAAGCACGCGAAATATGGTTCCTGTGCGACCAATACGATGCCGATGAAGCATTGCAAATGGGCCTGGTGAATAAGGTAGTTCCTTTGGAGCAACTGGAAACGGTGACGCTCGAATGGGCAAAGAAAATCCAGGAAAAAAGCCCGCTGTCCATCCGTATGCTCAAAAGCGCATTCAATGCGGAACTCGACGGGCAAGCCGGTATCCAGGAACTCGCGGGCAATGCAACATTGCTTTACTACCTCAGCGAAGAAGCGAAGGAAGGCCAGCGTTCGTTTTTGGAAAAAAGAAAGCCGGATTTCAGCAAATTCCCGAAATTCCCTTGATTTAGTCGGGAAAGATTAACATTTTAACTCACATCAATACAAATACTCATTGAATGAACCATTGGCTCGTAAAATCAGAACCATTTAAATACTCCTGGGACCATCTCGTTGCCGAGGGCGAGGGCATGTGGGACGGCGTCCGCAACTACGCTGCCCGCAATAACCTGATGGCGATGAAAGTGGACGATCTCGTGCTGTTCTACCACAGCAATGAGGGCAAGGAGGTAGTTGGGCTTGCCAAGGTTTCCAAGGAACATTACCCCGACCCTACGACCGACGAAGCCGGATGGGTGGTGGTGAACCTCGTTCCCGTTGAGAAGTTCCCGAACACCGTTACCCTCGCGGAGATCAAGAAGGACGAGCTCCTGAAACAAATGGACCTGGTCCGTTTGTCGCGCCTCTCGGTCGTACCGGTGAAACGCGAAGAATTCGACCATATCGTTGCCCTGGCACATGACAAAAAATAAGCGATCCGTTTTTCGGCTGGTCTTACCGTTACTCTTCCTGGGCGTCCTCGGCACGCCGGTTTTCGCCCAGGGAGTGAAACGGATTGAACTTCCTTTGCCCGGCAATACGGCTTACCAGGCCGTTCCGCTTGGTAAACAGGGCGTATTGCTCATTTCCAAGCCCGACAAAGGCACGTTCAATGTCCAGAAATTCGATACAAACCTCGAACGGGTGTGGTCCATCGACGGCCCGATCGAATCGAACCTCGATTACATCGCTTCCTCCTACGACGGACAAGCCGTTTTCCTGCTTTTCAGCAAATACCGGAGCTCTTTGTATCAAATTGTGAAGGTAAATGTCGGCCCTGGTTTCGTGGAGACTTTTACCATTAATACAGTCGACCGTTTCGAGATCACCGATTTCAAGACGCTGGGCTATTCCGTTTTCATGGCCGGTATGGTGCGTAACGAGCCGGTTTTGATCTACACCCAGCTTACTACACAGCAAACCCGGGTTCTACCTTCGGCTATTAAGGGTTCTAACGCCATTCAGACCGTCGAAGTAGACACGGCGCAGCATTTGGTGAATGTTTGCTTTGCGGTTAAAAAGGGCCGTCAAACCAAAATCGTGGCGCGCTCCTATGAAGAAACCGGCGAGCTCTACACACAGGTAAGCGTGGAGCCCGAAGATGATTTTTCGTTGCTTAGCGGCCGTTTGCAGGTTTTGAACGACTCAGTTCGCATTGTGATCGGCACTTATGGCTACCGCAATATGCAGAGCAGCACCGTGGCGGCATCGCAGGGATTGTATATCAGCAAGATCGTCGGCGACGAAACCGCATTCACTAAGTATCACAGCTTTACCGATTTCAAAAACTTCTTCAACTTCCTGAGCGAACGCCAGCAGGAAAAGATGGAAAAGCGCATCCGCAAGAAAAAGGAAAGCGGCGACGACCTGAAACTGAACTACCGGCTCCTCGTACATGATATTGTACCGAGAACCAACAACTTCCTTCTGGTAGCCGAAGTATTCTATCCCGAATACCGCTACCAAAACCCCAGTATGATGGGTGGTTTCAATTACGGATATGGCGGTTACGGCTACCCATTCGGCATGGGGCTTTACAACCCCTACCTCTGGAACCCGATGTACGGCGGCCGGGGTTACAACTCGCAGGTATTCGACGGCTTCACCTATACGCATGCTGTCGTGGCGGACGTGGATCAGAACGGCAACCTGCTTTGGGACAACAGCATTAGTTTCGACAATGTAAAAAGCATGGAATTGAAGGAAAAGATTAAAGTACAATCTTTCACCAACGGCAATTCCAAACTGATTTACAGCCATAATGGCGCCATTCGCAGCAAGATCATCAAAGGCAGCCAGGTGATCGACAGCGACCGCGTCATCCCGAACGACACCTACGTAGAGGGCGACAAAGTCCGCAAAACCAGCACCGACGACATCGACTACTGGTACGACAATTTCTACCTCGCCTGGGGCGAGCAGCGCATTGTCAATGCAGCAGGCGATCCGAA
This sequence comes from Dyadobacter jiangsuensis, assembly GCF_003014695.1. GTDB lineage: Bacteria > Bacteroidota > Bacteroidia > Cytophagales > Spirosomataceae > Dyadobacter > Dyadobacter jiangsuensis. The sequence goes on from NZ_PYAS01000014.1 coordinate 212,205, forward strand.
CACACGGGGACGGAGGAATGTGTTTTATTTGAATAAGATTGCATATTGACCGCCGATCGCTGACGGCCGACCGCCGATTTCATAAAGATTATAGAAATAGACGTAAGAATACACACCAATCAGCGGTCAGCGGTCGGCCGTCGGCGGTCATAAAGATTATATAAACAAACGTAACAATACACCAAACGGCGGTCATCGGTCGGCCGTCGGTGGTCATAAATTTAACTAACTTGATACTACTTTCACCAGACCAACATACCGACTACCAACTGATTGACAGCGGCGGATTTGAGAAACTTGAAAAATTCGGGCCGTATGTGCTCTCGCGCCCGGAGCCGCAGGCTATCTGGGACAAGTCACTTTCGGAAGCCGAATGGGACAAGCGCTCGAATGCGGTATTCAAAAAGGATAAGAATTCGCAGGAAAAAGGCCAGTGGATTACCAAAGGCGACATGCCCGATAAATGGGTATTCCAATACCGGACCAAAGAGCTGCATTTACGCACGAAACTGGCATTGTCTTCCTTCAAGCACGTCGGCGTGTTCCCGGAGCAGGCTACCAACTGGGATTTCATCGCACGGACTTTGAAACAAATGCCGGAAGAAAAGCCCTCGGTACTCAATTTGTTTGCCTACACGGGTATTGCGTCTCTGGCCGCAAAGGCGTCGGGCGCGGATGTAACGCACGTGGATTCGGTGAAGCAGGTGATCAGCTGGTCGCGCGAGAATATGGAGCTCAGCGGACTGAGCAATATCCGCTGGGTGGTTGAAGATGCTTTGAAATTCGTACAGCGCGAAGTGCGCCGCGGCAACAAATACAATGGTCTGATCCTCGACCCTCCTGCCTACGGGCGCGGGCCGGACGGTGAAAAATGGCTGCTGGAAGAGAGCCTGAATGAACTACTGAGGCTCTGTGCGCAGTTATTAAAGGAAAAGAACTTCTTTTTTATCATTAACCTGTACTCGCTGGGTTTCTCCGCGTTGATCGTTGAGAACCTGATCAAGACGCATTTCGGAACGGAGATCAAACACGAGTTCGGTGAATTGTTTATTCCCGATTCGTTTGGCAAAAAGCTGCCGCTGGGCGTGTTTTCGCGTTTTTCAGACCAGAATGTTTAGAGGCGAATGAAGTCTGACAATCTGAAATATTTACCATTTGCAATGCTCATCGCGCTGGGCGGGCTCGAACAGTCGTGCCAGAGCGACGCGCGCACATCCACACGCATCCCGCCGGTGATCAAAAAAGGCAGGGCACAATGGCAGAACGATGCATTGCTGTCGCTCACCGACCTGATCAACCGCGGCATTGATTCCGACGTGAATTATTTCAAAAGGGCACGCATTTACTTCGAACGCGAACAGTATTCGGAGGCGCTCGACGATATCAACGAATCAATTTACGAGCAGGATAATGTGAGCGAGTATTTCCTTCTGCGCGGGAAAATCAACCGCGAGTTGGGCAAGATCGACAATGCGCTCGAAGATGCGCAACGCGCCGAAGCATTGCAGCAAAGCAGTCCTGAGCTGTATGTGTTGCTAGCGGACATTTTGCAAGCAAAAAACCGCTTCGGCGAGGCGGCTGGCTATCTGAACCAGGCATTGAAAATGGCTCCCTACGACGGCTCTGCCTATTATGTGAAAGGCATGTTGCAGGCAAGGCAGGGCGATTCGCTGGCTAGCCTATCGAGCCTGAACTACGCGATGAACGTTAATCCCCGGTTGCTGCGTGCCTACGAGCAGGGTACGATGATCAACCTGAAACTGAAAAATACCGCCGAAGCGCTCGCCATCAATGAACGCGCATTAAAGCGCTTTCCCGAACGTGCGAGCCTGTTTTTCGGAAGAGGGGAAATCCTGAATGCATTGGCGCAGCCGGATACTGCCTTGATTTTTTATCAAAAAGCAGTAGCAATCCAGCCGGATTATGACGAAGCGCTCAATCAGCTGGCGACGATAGCCATGCAGCTCCGCGCTTACCCGCAGGCGATCCCGGCATTGAAAACGCTTTTGAAAAAGAAGCCGCAGTCGAAAGAGATCAACAATATGCTGGGCTATGCCTATGAAAAAAGCGGCGAGCTCGATGTTGCAAAAACTTACTACGAAACGGCATTGACCATCGCGCCGGGCGACCAGGATGCACGCTACGGCATGTACCGCATCCGGAAAATCGAGTCGGAAGGACTGTACCCCTCCTACTATCCTGAGGAAAATACCAACCCGGGGTACAAATTACTCGATACGGCGCGGGTTAAAATTAATATTATCCAACCGCGCGGTACTACAAATATCCGCGTGGACTCATCACGCAAAGCTAAAATTGAATAGCTTTGTGTTTTGCGGCCTGCCGCATTGCCATTGAACCATACCACAGAATTATTTTTTTGAATGAAAGACGAGTCTCAAGTAAAAATTACCCTGCCCGATGGTAGCGAACGTTTTTACCCAAAAGGGGTAACCGCTCTCGAAATCGCGCTCAGTATCAGTGAAGGGCTTGCACGGAATGTGATAGCCGCCAAAGTCAACAATGAAGTCTGGGACCCTACGCGCCAGATCACGGAGGACTCCCTGGTAAAACTGCTGACGTGGAACGACGAGGACGGTAAAGCTACATTCTGGCACTCTTCGGCCCACTTGCTGGCCGAGGCATTGGAAGCGCTGTATCCGGGAATTAAATTCGGTACGGGGCCTTCGATCGAAAAGGGCTTTTACTATGATGTGGACTTGGGCGGACAGACCATTTCGCAGGAAGATTTCCCGAAAATCGAAGCGAAAATGCTGGAACTCGCACGCCAGAAAAACGAATATATCCGCAAGCCGATCAGCAAGGCAGAGGCCATCGACTATTTTACCAAAAAAGGCGATGAATACAAGCTGGAACTGATCGACGGGCTGGAAGACGGCTCTATTACATTGTACGAGCAAGGCGGTTTCACCGACCTCTGCCGTGGGCCGCATATCCCGAATACCGGTTTCATCAAAGCCGCCAAACTGACCAACATCGCGGGCGCATACTGGCGTAACAAGCAGGAAAACAAGATGTTGACCCGCATTTACGGCATTACTTTTCCAAAGGCGAAAGAGCTGGAAGAATATATAACCCTGATGGAGGAAGCCAAAAAGCGTGACCACCGCCGCCTCGGCAAAGAGTTGGAGCTTTTTGCATTCTCGGAAAAGGTAGGACAAGGTTTGCCATTGTGGCTGCCGAAAGGTGCCATGCTGCGCGAGCGCTTGCAGGCGTTCCTGAGCAAGGCGCAGTCACGCGCGGGTTACACACCTGTGATCACCCCGCACATCGGCAGCAAGGATTTGTACGTGACTTCGGGCCACTGGGATAAATATGGTAAGGATTCGTTCCAGCCCATTAAAACCCCTAACCTCGGCGAAGAGTACATGCTCAAACCGATGAACTGTCCGCACCACTGCGAGATTTACAAAACCTCTCCCCGCTCCTACAAGGATCTGCCATTGCGGTTCTCTGAGTTCGGGACGGTTTACCGGTACGAACAAAGCGGCGAGCTGCACGGGCTCACACGTGTACGCGGGTTCACACAGGACGATGCACACATTTTCTGCCGTCCTGATCAGGTGAAGGAAGAATTCATCCGCGTGATCGACCTGGTATTGTATGTGTTCAAATCCCTCGGGTTCGACGATTACAGCGCGCAGATCTCGTTGCGTGATCCTAATAACAAGGAGAAATACATTGGTCGTGACGAAGATTGGGAAAAAGCGGAAAGCGCGATCATCGAGGCTGCTGCTGAACGCGGCCTGAGCACTGTGACCGAATTGGGCGAGGCCGCATTCTACGGTCCGAAGCTCGACTTCATGGTGCGTGATGCATTGGGACGTAAATGGCAGTTGGGTACTATTCAGGTGGATTACCAGCTTCCACAGCGCTTCCAGCTCGAATATACCGGCTCCGATAACCAGAAGCACCGCCCGGTGATGATCCACCGCGCGCCGTTCGGTTCCATGGAGCGCTTCACCGCGATCCTGATCGAAAATACCGCGGGCCAATTCCCATTGTGGCTGTCGCCGGATCAGATTGCGATTCTACCGATCTCGGAGAAATTCGCTGATTATGCGGAGGATGTTTTCTTCCAGTTGCAGGATCACGACATCCGCGGGTTTGTAGATCACCGTGACGAGAAGATTGGCCGCAAGATCCGTGATGCGGAAGTTACCAAAGTGCCATTCATGCTCATTGTAGGCGAGAAGGAAGCTGCCGAGGGAAAACTGTCGGTACGCCGCAAAGGTGAGGGTGATCTGGGAAGTATGACGATCGAAGAGTTCACGGCGTTTTTCAAAAAGGAAGCCGCTATTGCTTGATGTTTTTGTAAGATTTTAGTATTATTCCAGCAATAAGGCACTATTTTTGTGGAGCTAGTGTTAATTTTTTCGATTTCCACCAAAAACAAAAAAACACCAATACAAATTATATGGCATTACGACCCCCTAGTGGACGGATGAGGATTCCCGAAGAACCTTACAAAATTAACGAACGAATTACAGCAAAAGAAGTACGATTGGTCGGCGAAAACATTGAACCGGGCATCGTGGATATCAATACCGCCCGAGCGATGGCAAAGGCACAAGGGCTTGATCTGGTTGAGATTGCGCCAACGGCAGTTCCGCCGGTCTGCAAAGTAGTGGATTATTCCAAATTCAAGTACGAGCAGAAAAAGAAACAAAAGGAGATCAAGGCGAAAGCGCAGAAAGTGGTTATCAAGGAAATCCGTTTCGGCCCGAACACGGACGACCACGACTTCGATTTCAAATTGAAGCACGCGACCAACTTCCTTAAAGAAGGTTCGAAGGTGAAAGCATACGTGCATTTCGTAGGACGTACGATTGTCTTCAAAGAACGCGGTGTGAACCTTCTGAAGAAATTTTCCGAAGCACTGGCCGAATACGGCAAGCTGGAAATGGAACCTAAGTTGGAAGGAAAACGGATGACGATCATCCTCGCTCCTGCGCCTGCAAAAGGCGCTAAATAATACGCTTTTAGTAAAGCATATCGATAGAAAATCGTGTTTTCGGCATCATGTCGGGAACACGATTTTTATTTTTTAGAGATTATGGCTAATTTTGCGCGCTGTTTTATATTTTATCAACTATTAGTTTTTTGAATCATGCCTAAAATGAAAACCAACTCTGGGGCTAAAAAGCGTTTCGCGCTGACTGGCACCGGAAAAATCAAACGTAAGCACGCTTTCCACAGCCACATCCTGACCAAAAAATCAAACAAGCGCAAGCGTGGTTTGGTTAAGACTGGTCTGATCGATGAGTCTAACGAGAAGCAAGTATTGGCAATGCTTCGGAAATAATCCGTAAAAAGCCAATTCAGAAATTAAATTCTGGTTTTTTGTTCAACCCGATAAAAGGCATTTAAGTCTCAGCAGAGCGCCGATTATCAAAAACAGTTAAATTATGCCACGTTCAGTAAATCACGTTGCGTCACGTGCAAGACGTAAAAAAGTTTTAAAACTCGCGAAAGGCTATTTCGGCCGTCGCAAAAATGTATGGACCGTTGCCAAGAACGCCGTTGAGCGCGGTTTGGCTTACGCATACGAAGGCCGTAAGCAGAAGAAACGTAACTTCCGCGCATTGTGGATCCAGCGTATCAACGCAGGAACCCGTCAGCACGGATTGTCTTATTCTGCTTTCATCGGTAAACTTAATGCAAAAGGCATCGAGCTAAACAGGAAAGTTCTGGCGGATCTCGCGATGAACCACCCTGATGCATTCAAAGCGATCGTTGATCAAGTAAAATAAAACAGCATCCCGCCTCTCCGGCGGGATTTTTTTTGCATAAAATTTGGATATTGCAGGCGACAACGAATCATCGTACCTCAAAACCAAATAAAAATGCTGGAACAACTCTTCGACCTTGTACAACAAAACTCGCAACAATCGGTTGTAGACAACCCTGACGTTCCCAACGAGCATAATCAGGAAGTTATCAATACACTCACCAGTTCCATTACCGGTGGTTTGCAGGAGCAAGTTCAAAGCGGCAACATCAGTGGATTGCTGGGACTCTTCGGCGGCGAAAGCGGTACCTCCGCGGCTTCGCTTCTCAATAACCCTATCGTAGCATCCATCGCGACCAACGCTGTCAGCGCTATTGTTCAGAAATTCGGACTGAACAGCCAGGTGGCGGGTAATATCGTAAACTCGGTATTGCCAGGCGTGCTGGGCGCGGTGATCGGCCAGTTGAATGGACAAGGCGGCACTGCCGGTGGTAGTGGTAGTAGCGGCGGCTTTGACCTCGGATCACTCATTCAAATGGGCGGCGGCCTCTTCGGCGGCGGCAACGACCAGCAAGGCGGCAAACCGGCTTCCGGCGGTATCGACCTGGGCGGCATGCTGGGCGGCCTATTCGGCGGAAAGTAATTACAAAGAATAATAGTAGAATAAAGCAAGGGCTTTGAAACGATAGTACATTTGCAAAAAATGATGTACTATCGTAAAAGCCCTTTTTCTTTTTCCTAACTCACCTACCCCATGGACTCAAGAAGAGAATTTATCCGGAAAGCCACCATGCTCACAGGAGCAGCCGGATTGTTCAGCACCCTACCCGCTTCGATTCAGAAAGCACTGGCTATTAACCCACCCAAAGGCACAACCTGGAAGGACGCCGAGCACGTAGTCATACTCATGCAGGAAAACCGCTCGTTCGACCATTCCTACGGAACGCTCCGCGGTGTACGCGGCTTCAACGATCCGCGGGCTATTACGCTACCGAACAATAACCTCGTTTGGCTGCAAACCAATGCATTCGGCGAAACGTATGTACCCTTCCGCCTGAATATCAGGGAGTCCAAAGCGACCTGGATGGGCTCGCTCCCACATTCATGGCCCAACCAGGTGGATGCGCGCAATGAGGGAAAATATGATAAATGGCTCATTGCCAAGCAGCCCGGCAATAAGGATTATGCCAAAATGCCCCTCACGCAAGGATTCTATAATCGCGAGGATATTCCTTTCTACTATGCAATGGCGGATGCATTTACCGTATGCGATCAGAATTACTGCTCATCACTGACCGGTACGACGCCCAACCGGCTTTACCTCTGGACAGGTAACGTACGTGAAAACACCGATCCTAATAAGCATTATGCGAATATCCGTAACGAGAATGTGACCGACGACCGCGAAGCTACGTGGACGACATTCCCCGAGCGGCTCGAAGACAACGGCATTTCATGGAGAATATACCAGAACGAGCTGAGTATCAATACCGGTTTTACGGGCGAGGAAGAGGCATGGCTCGCTAACTTCACCGACAACCCGATCGAGTGGTTCTCTCAATACAATATCCGCTACCACACGGGCTATCAACGTTACCTGAAAGAACGCCAGCAAATGCTCCCCGGCGAGATTGAGGAAGCACAAGCTAAGCTGAAATCGCTTTCAGGCAAGGAGGCCGCCGATCTTGAAAAAGTATTAAAGGAAAAACGGGCATTGCTGAAACTGGCGAATGAGGAATTGATCCGTTGGAGCCCTGAGAAGTTTGAAAGACTCTCGCAGCGTCAGAAAAATATTCACAATAAGGCATTCACCGTCAATAAGAACGACCCGGATTACCGGAAGATTACCACGGTAAAATACCAGGACGGCGATATCGAAAATGAAGCCAAGGCGCCGATGGGCGACGTGCTGCACCAGTTCCGTTCGGACGTAAAAACCGGTTCACTGCCTACCGTTTCCTGGCTCGTTGCACCTGAAAACTTCTCCGACCACCCGGGCGCGCCCTGGTATGGCGCGTGGTACGTTTCGGAAGTGATCGATATCCTTACGGCGGACCCCGAGGTTTGGAAAAAGACCATTTTTATTCTCTGCTACGACGAAAACGATGGCTATTTCGACCACATACCTCCTTATGTTGTGCCTAATCCATATAAAGAAGACACCGGTGCCGTATCCGCGGGGATCGATTGCAAGACGGAGTTCGTGACAATGGAGCAGGATATGCAGAAGAAAAAGAAAGAAGAATGCCGCGAAAGTCCGATCGGCCTCGGCTACCGGGTGCCGCTGATCGTCGCTTCGCCATGGAATCGTGGCGGCAATGTGTGCTCCGAGGTCTTCGACCATACTTCTATTTTGCAGTTCCTCGAAAAATTCGTGAGCCTCAAATCCGGCAAGCAAGTGAAGGAAACGAATATTACCGAGTGGCGACGCACCATTTGCGGTGACCTTACTTCCACTTTCACGCCTTACGACGGCCAGGAAATAAAGCTCCCGACGTTCGTGGAAAGAGAGGAATTCATGGAAAGCATTTTCAATGCCAAATTCAAAAAGCTACCCAATGGCTACAAGGCATTATCCAAAAGCGAGATCGACGAGGTGAACAACAATCCGCTGACCTCTCCAATTTTGCCCAACCAGGAAAAAGGAACGCGGCCATCCTGTGCCATCCCGTATGAATTATATGCCGACGGCGCATTCAACTCTGCCAAAAATGCATTTGAAATTAAGCTGGAAGCCAGAAATGGCATATTTCACGACAAATCTGCCGGTTCGCCATTTATCGTGTATGCCCCGGGAAAATACAAAAATGAACATGTCAAAGTCTGGAATTACGCGGTGAAAGCCGGCGACGCCCTGACCGGTTCATTCCAACTTGCCGATTTTGAAAATCAGCATTACCATTTGAAGGTCTACGGCCCGAACGGGTTCTTCCGTGAGTACGCTGGCAACAAGGAAAACAGCTTTTTGAAGGTAGAATGTGCTTACCAGCTGGACCGCAGCAAAAAACCGACCGGCCACATCGAACTGAAAATCAGCAACCTGCACCCAAGCCAAAAGGCAGTGTTGAAGATTTCCGATAATGCCTATGGCACTGCCGCTCAAAGCATTACACTCGAAAAAGCTTCTGCGGGTGCAAAATCACACAAGAGTATCGTGCTCAACCTTGCCAAAAGCTTCAACTGGTACGATTTCACCGTTGCGATCGAGGGTGCTGAGAATGCATTCTCGCGGTTTGCAGGGCATGTCGAAACCGGTGCTGCCAGCCAGAGCGACCCTTACATGGGCCAAATGCTTAGCTAATACTTATCCCATCGTCAGGCCATTTTTTGGCCTGACACTTTGTCATTCTGGTTTTGTAGGAAAGTTGCTGGTACGGGGTTTTTAATAAAACTCCCAGTGACCGGCTGAAAAGGCGCACAAACGCTCCCGGCAGGTCCGAAGTCCAGAATCAAATCATACTTAACTTATAAAATAGAAAAATGGGAAAAATTATTGGCATAGACTTAGGAACAACGAACTCCTGCGTGGCTGTCATGGAGGGTAACGAGCCGGTTGTAATAGCCAACAGCGAAGGTGCCCGCACTACCCCTTCCGTAGTTGCTTTCATGGATAATGGTGAACGCAAAATCGGAGCACCGGCCAAACGTCAGGCGATTACCAATCCCAAGCATACTATTAGCTCCATCAAAAGATTCATGGGTAAAAAATACGATGACACAACGTCTGAAATGAAGACCGTAGCGTACAGCGTAGAAAAAGGCCCTAACAATACTCCGCGCATTCCTATCGGTGACCGCCTTTACACACCACAGGAAGTTTCTGCATTCATTCTTCAAAAAATGAGACAAACTGCGGAAGACTATCTGGGTCAGGAAGTTACCGAAGCGGTGATCACGGTTCCTGCATACTTTAACGATGCGGAACGTCAGGCTACGAAAGAAGCTGGTCAGATCGCCGGTCTGGATGTAAAACGTATCATCAACGAACCTACTGCTGCTGCCCTGGCTTACGGTCTGGACAAACAGCACAAGGATATGAAAATTGCCGTGTTCGACTTGGGTGGCGGTACTTTCGACGTATCAATCCTGGAACTGGGTGATGGTGTATTTGAAGTAAAATCTACCGACGGTGATACTCACCTGGGTGGTGACGACTTCGACCAGGTGATCATCAACTGGTTGGCCGACGAGTTCCTTAAAGACGAAGGCGTTGACCTGAGAAAAGATCCAATGGCATTGCAGCGTTTGAAAGAAGCTGCTGAAAAAGCAAAAGTTGAACTGTCCAGCTCAGCTCAGACGGAAATCAACCTGCCATATATCTTCCCGGTAGACGGTATTCCAAAGCACTTGGTTCGCACTTTGACTCGTGCAAAATTCGAACAACTCGCTGATTCTCTGTTCCAACGTATGATGGAACCTTGCAAGAGAGCGATGAAAAACGCAGGATATTCGAACAGCGACATCGACGAAGTAATCCTCGTAGGTGGGTCGACCCGTATCCCTCGCGTGCAAGAAGAAGTAGAGAAATTCTTCGGTAAAAAACCTTCGAAAAACGTTAACCCTGACGAGGCTGTGGCCGTAGGTGCTGCTATCCAGGGTGGTGTATTGACCGGCGAAGTGAAAGACGTACTCCTTTTGGACGTTATTCCTTTGTCACTCGGTATCGAAACATTGGGCGGTGTGTTCACCAAGCTCATCGAAGCAAACACTACCATTCCTTCGAAGAAAACTGAAACGTTCTCGACTGCCGCTGATAATCAGCCATCTGTGGAAATCCACGTATTGCAAGGCGAGCGTCCACAAGCGTCGAACAACCGTACACTCGGTCGTTTCCACTTGTCCGACATTCCGCCAGCACAACGCGGTGTACCTCAGATCGAAGTAACATTCGACGTGGATGCAAACGGTATCCTGCACGTTTCTGCGAAAGACAAAGGAACCGGCAAAGAGCAGAAGATCCGTATCGAAGCTTCCAGCGGTTTGACCGACGCCGAAATCAACAGAATGCGTGAAGAGGCGAAAGCGAACGAAGCTGCTGATAAAGCGGAACGTGAGAAAATCGAAAAAATCAACGGAGCTGACAGCCTGATCTTCTCAACTGAGAAACAGCTGAAAGAATATGGCGATAAACTTTCTGACAGCAACAAATCGAGCATCGAAGGTGCGCTGGCAGAATTGAAAACCGCTCACCAGTCTCAGGATCTCGCAGCTATCGACGCTGCTTCCGAAAAACTGAATGCTGCATGGCAGGCTTCCGCTCAGGAAATGTATGCACAAGGCGGTGAAGGCCAGCCAGGTGCAGGCGACCCAACCGGAAACCCTGGCGCAGGTGCCGGCAACAATGGTTCGACTGACGACGTGACGGACGTCAACTTCGAAGAAGTAAAATAAGAATGAGATTAGAAAAAATCCCCGTCCGTTAAACAGATGGGGATTTTTTTTACACGCAGTGTTACATTTTGGGGTGACAAAGCGTATATAATAATAGAAAATCAACCGTTAATTCATTGGCATTGATTTTTTCAAACCAAAACAAATCTTCATCAATCTAATCAAACCACTAAAAATTCAGACTCCTATGGACGCAAGAATCGCATTACCAGAATTGATGTACCTTTCTCCAACTACCCGCGAAAAAGCGGTGGCCGTCGCCCAGGAACTATTACGATCAACCAACATCTCCCCTCGCGAGGCTGTTTCCAAAGCAATTCTGATTGCGAAAAATTGGGCGGTTAAAAATGTGAACCGTCGCGTTTGGAAAAAATTGAAAGCTGTTGAAAAAGAAATGATATGATCGAACTGAAATTCAAAGGTCAGGTCGTCATCGTCACCGGGTCAAGCTCCGGAATTGGGAAAGCCTGTGCTCTGCATTTCGGAAACAACGGCGCGCATGTAGTCGTGAATTACAGTTCCAATGCAGCCGCAGGTCAGGAAGTGGTCGACGAAATCAAAGCCAATGGCGGAAGTGCAGTTCTGGTGAAAGCCGATGTGAGTAAGGAGGAAGATGTAAAAGCACTATTTGCCGAAACAGTAAACCAATTTGGCCGCGTCGATGTACTCGTAAGCAATGCGGGTTTGCAAAAGGATTCGCCATTTCTCGAAATGACTTTGGAACAATGGCAAAAAGTAATCGACGTCAATCTGACGGGGCAATTCCTAGCTTGTCGCGAAGCAGCTAAGCAGTTTATAGCTCAGCAACAGGCAGTTACTGAACCTAACCATAGCGAACTGGCAATCGGGAAAATCGTGCTAATGAGCTCCGTGCATGATGTGATTCCCTGGGCGGGACACGTCAACTACGCCGCATCAAAAGGTGGCGTGATGATGTTCATGAAATCCATATCGCAGGAGCTTGCGCCATACAAAATTCGCGTGAACTCGGTCAGCCCTGGCGCAATCAAAACGCCTATCAACAAAGAGGTCTGGTCGGATCCCGATAAATACCAAAGCCTGCTTCACCTGATTCCGTACAAAAGGATCGGAACAGCACAGGATGTTGCCAAAGCAGTAGCCTGGCTGGCATCGGATGATTCAGACTATGTAAATGGCGAAACGCTATACATCGACGGCGGAATGACGCTCTACCCCGAATTTGCCGATAATGGCTAGTGGACTGTCGGGTGTGGTCAGGACTCGTCAAGTGTAGTCATGTATTGTCAAGTGTGGTCAGGAATAGTCATTAAGTCAATAAAAAACGTCAGGCATTTATACCTGACGTTTTCTTTTAACAACTACTTGATAATCAGTATCATTGCCTACAATCATCTATCCCCGACAACACCTGACCACACTTGACCACATCTGACTACACTTGACAATACCTGACAATCACTTGACAATACCTGACAATCACTGCGTCATAAACTCCCCACGCTCCACTGACCAGTCATTTCCGAAGAATCCGGACATTTTCACTTCTTTAATTCCGTTCTTCAACATATCGGCTGAGAAAATCATTACATCCGGAAAACCGCTGCCGCCGCTGAAATACTGATTGGCATTGGCTGCCTGAAAACCTGCTTTACCGGTCCCTGAAATAACCGTCACCGAAGCAGTCTTGCTATCTGATCTTGGGTAAATGAAATAGGCCGCGAGGTCGTTACCGGTAAACTGCTTCCCGCCTACGTCGATCTTTCCACTCGCCACGGTTACCGGGCAGTTTTTCAGTACCTTATCCCAGGCAAGGTTCGTGGTTTTGTTACCATAAAGAATCACACCTCTATCCTTAAACTGCTGGGGATCAAAGTCTTTATCCGCGACAATGTCCACCGCGCCATTTCCGCGGTAATACCACGACTCGGCATCAAATGTCGCTTTTTCAAATGCCCAGGTCTTTTCTTCCACGCTTCCACCCGTTGCATATACATACACCATCCGGTTTCTGAATGCATCTTTCAACGTACCGCTCCGGTCCGGGTTTTTCTCGGTCGCCGCTGGTGCGCCCGCCAATTTCCAATCGCCTTCATTTTTCAGGTAAATGGTTTCATTTCCCTTCACCCCATATTCTAACGGCGCCTTGCCATCCAGCACAATCTTCAATTGAGAACCCTTTGCAAATGCGCTGAGGTCTAATGAAAGCAATGCTACATTCTCGGTAGTACCTTCAATTCGCAAGTCCTTTTTGCTGCTACTAAGCTTTATATGACTGTATTTCAATGCATTAATCTGCTGATGCACACCTGCCCAGCGCATGCGCGATGAAATACCAGGGTTAGCCGTTTTGAAATCGATGGATGTTACAGTCGTGTCTTTCGGAATCGAATGCCAGCTGAAAAAGTTGAAGATCGGCGGCCAGTCTACGCTGATATCTCCGTACCAATGCTCGCCGCCAATATGTTCGTAGTAGCTGAAATCGCGATGGAATTTTCCAAGAATGTCGCGCATCTGACGCGCGTACGTCACGGGTACGGTCCTGTCCGCATCCCCGTGCGCAATGTACACGCCCAGGCTTTTGTAGTTGGAAGTCAATGCCAAAACGTTGCTTGGATTACTGGCTCTCAGCAACATAGCCTCAATAGGCGATCCGGCGCTGTCGGGAATGACACCGTCGTGCGAGCCATAAGCAGCCAGGGTTGGGTAACCAGCCGACGGGGCTATTGCCGCCCATTTTTCCGGATAAGTGGCGCCAAGAAACCAGGTACCATGCCCACCCATAGAGTGACCGGTCAAATATATACGCGATGGATCCGGGTTGAATTGCTTCTTCGCAATGCCCAGCACTTCCAATGCATCCATCCTTCCCCAATCCTCCCAGTTGAATCCGCGAGGACGGCGGTTGGTAGGGGCAACAAGCACACCCCAATCTTTCGGTTTGTAAGCGCGAGCCTGGCTAATCGCCTGAACCTCTGCACCATGCACCGAGAAAAACAACGCCGGCTGCTCCTTGCCATCACTTTTGATCTGTGGAGAAACGGCATAGTACTGCACGCTGCCATCCAGCTCACTCACAAATGTGCGACTAAACTGCTTCCCAGCCTCTACCGACTGGATCGCAATTTTTGATTGATCGGTAACTTTGCCATTTTGCAGCAAACTCAGCGAACCTTCGTTCTTACCAACACCGGTCACCCCGCTTCCGTCAATGAGTACGCCCACCTTGCGCAATGTCATGGCAGGTACCGACGGTAGTTTTGTAACAATGTTCTTTCCAGCTACGATCGTTTTCATTTCCATGCCTGTCAATGGCTTTCTGGTCATGTTCGAAATGACGACGCCCGTCCAGAGTGAGTCATTTTTGAAACCTGGAACAATATCGGAGATCGTAAGATCCTCTGTATTAATAGAAACAGGCTTTTCCGGAAAAGTGAGATTAGCGGTAATACCACCGAACCGGCCGAAACGCGCTACCCGCGCGTAGATTTCATTCTTGCCCTTTTTCAGAACAACCGGCAAATGCATCCAGCCGTAGCGGTACATGTCGCCGCCGCGCGGTACGCCATTCAGGAAAATCATGTCCTGGCCGGTCATCGTGAGAATGGCGGTTTGTTCTTTCTTGGATTCGTAGGTCAGGTAAACATACCCATTGGAAAATGAGTCGCCCCGAAAACGGTGGATCGAGTCGGCTTGCACTTTTTTCCACTTAACCTCCCCTGCTTTCGGATCGGTTAATAAAATGCTTCCTTCTAGTGGTTTGAGCGTACCTTTGTAAAGTTGATATGCCAGCTGGTCGGTGTACAATGCTTCCCGCCCATATTGGTGACATGGCCCGACGGCCAGTCCTTCTTCAAAATGGTAAACCGACTGTGCCTGGTTCTGGGAAAAAACAAATAGTAATGAGAGTGTCGCAAAAATCCTTTTCATTGAAAGAGGTTTAGTGATCAGAGAAAATTAAACTTAATAAAAAATATTAATAATAATACCCTCTATTTTTAATTAACTCAAAATTCAGTCAAAACACCTTCTAAACTGTCTCAAATAACCCTTTTTTAGGAGTCAGTTATCAAAATTCGAAAAATGAAACGTAACTTTCGGTGTACAATTTCACAACTATGACCTCAAAATTTTCACAATCGACGATTCAATTTATTGCTCAACGTCAATGGCTTATCTGGTTTTGGAGTTTCCTGATCTTGGTTGCGTGCACTTGGCCGGGCAAAGATCTGCCTGCCGCACCCGTCTTAGGTTTTGATAAAATTGTCCACTCGGGACTCTTTACGGTATGGGCGATTCTCGCGCTGATTATTTACCCTGAAAAAAGCCTCTTGGTGGTGGGATTGGGAATGGCTTACGGGCTTGGGCTGGAATTTTACCAGCAGCTTCTGCCCTTCGACCGCACTTTTGACTGGTGGGATGCCGTGGCAGACGCTGCTGGTGTATTAATCGGTTATCTTTTCACAAAACTGGTGCTGAAAAACTAGCGCCAGCGTTTGTACTGATTGATCAAACCGTTCGTCGAACTGTCGTGGTTGGTAACCGGCCAGTCGTTTTGTAGCTCGGGGTAAATTTTGTTGGCCAACTGTTTACCCAGCTCAACACCCCATTGATCGAAACTGTAAATATTCCAGATGATACCTTGTACAAAAATCTTGTGCTCGTACATCGCGATCAGACTTCCCAATACTTTCGGGGTAATCTTCTTCACGAGGATCGAGTTGGTAGGACGGTTACCAGAGAAAACTTTGAACGGTGCGATCTGCTCGATCTCCGCGTCGCTCTTTCCGGCAGCTTTCAGTTCAGCGCGCACCTCCTCGTCGGTCTTGCCGTTCATCAATGCCTCGGTTTGCGCGAAGAAGTTGGATAGTAACATTTTGTGGTGTTCGCCCAGCGGGTTGTGGCTGACAGCCGGCGCAATGAAATCGCAAGGAATCAGTTTCGTGCCCTGGTGGATCAGCTGGTAAAATGCGTGCTGCCCATTGGTACCCGGCTCACCCCAGATCACCGGACCGGTTTGGTAACCTACCGGCTTGCCGTCACGGCCGGTGCTCTTTCCATTACTTTCCATATCCCCTTGCTGGAAGTAAGCAGCAAAACGGTGCATATACTGATCGTAAGGAAGGATCGCCTGCGTTTGCGCGTCGAAGAAATCGTTGTACCAGATGCCGATCAATGCGAGGATCACCGGAATGTTGCGTTCCAGCTTGGTAGTACGGAAGTGCTTGTCCATATCGTGCGCGCCGGCGAGCAGCTGCTCGAAATTCTGGAAGCCCACATAACAAGCGATCGACAAACCGATTGCAGACCACAGCGAGTAGCGACCTCCTACCCAATCCCAGAACCCGAACATATTCTCAGGATCGATACCGAATTTCTCAACCTCCGAGCGATTCGTTGAAATCGCAACGAAATGCTTTTTCACATGCTCTTCATCCGAGGCCTTTTCCAGGAACCAGCTGCGTGCGCTGTGCGCATTGGCCATCGTTTCCTGTGTCGTGAAAGTTTTCGACGCGATCATGAACAGCGTCGTCTCCGGGTTCAGCGATTTCACAGTTTCCGCGATGTGCGTACCATCCACGTTAGATACGAAATGCACATTCAAGCCATTCTTCGCATAGGCTTTCAGCGCCTCGGTCACCATTACCGGGCCCAGGTCGCTACCGCCGATACCGATGTTCACGATGTCGGTGATTTCCTTTCCGGTATAGCCTTTCCATGCTCCCGATCTTACGCGGGTTGAGAAGTCCTTCATTTTCGCAAGTACCTCATTCACATCCGGCATCACATCCTTGCCATCCACGAGCACAGGCTCGTTGGAGCGATTGCGCAATGCAGTATGCAAAACGGCACGTCCCTCGGTGGCATTGATTTTCGCGCCGGTGAACATCGCCTCGATAGCCTCGGCCAAACCAGCCTCTTCTGCCAGTTGAACCAGATATGAGCGCGTACGCGAGGTAATGCGGTTTTTGGAATAATCCAGCAATATGTCCCCGAAACGGATGGAGAACTTTTTATGACGATCGGTGTCTTCCTCGAAGAGCGTTTTTAAATGCTTTTGCGAAATGGTTTTGTGATGCGTTTTCAGCTTTTTATAAGCCGCCAACTGATCAAAGGGGACGTTTGATAGCATTAGTTTTGGCGTTATGGTAAAAAATCAAACCTTGTTCATGCAAAAATAGGGTTTTACAGCACTAAATGCGTGTTTTTCGGATTAACTCGCCTGGCAAACTCCCCGGAAATACCCTACCGATTCGGCGATACCAGCTAGTGGTTCCTTCATATCTTTCTCATATTCAAGGCTGCACGACCCCGCATATTTCACTTTACGCAGCATTTTCACAAATGCAGGAATATCAATAATTCCTCGTCCCAGTTCGCAGGTTTTACCATCCTTGGTGGCCGCCGTAACATTTTTGAGGTGAATGTCGAAAATGCGTTTGCTATACTTGCCCAGGTCGGCCACGGAGTCCTGGTTGTCGCGGCGGTTATGGCCCATGTCAAAACAAAGCCCCACACGAGGGTCGAGATCTTTCACGAAATTGTATACCGAAGTTGCGTTGGGATACAATTTATCCTCCGGCCCATGGTTATGGATCGCGTAACGGATATTGTACTCCTTCACTTTCTGCTCCACATATTTAAGATCGTCGTGATTCGGAATGCCCACGATCAGGTCCACGCCTACTCTTTTGGCATAGTCAAATGCATTATCGATCTCCTGGTGCGTCTTCGTGTAAATCGGACCTACCGCATAGCCGGTCACATTTGCGTCTTTCAACTTTTGGTGAAATGCCGTGATCTGCTCGGCAGTACTGTTATAGGGCAAGTGAAAATCTTTGATACACAAATAACGAACATCTGTCTTTTTCATCATTTCCAACGCCTCGTCAAGTTTGAAATGCACAAAACTGTAACCGGCCATACCGAGTTTGAAAGTGTCCTCTTTTTTAGCCGGGGCCGCATTGCTTTGCTCCGGAAGTGAAATGATACTACCGGCCATCAGTCCGGCGATGCCCTTTTTGACAAATGTTCTTCTCGAATTCATTCTGTTTAAATTAAAAGTAATTGCTGTATAGGTAAAAGACGAAGAGTAGCGGATTTACCACCTATCGACTTAAATCTTAAGTTTTACGCCAACCCTGTTGATCGCACCTGTGAGCAAAATGACCAATAAGGAAAAACAGGCCGATTTCACAAGACCTATCATTCCGGTGCGCAGGTACATTGGCAGGCTGATTCCTGCGAGGGTGATGACGGCATACCATATATAAGGAATAAGGTAGCAGGTCAACGTGGCGGTTCCGGCCGGCCGGATGATGTTCGCCCAGTTTTTGATCTTTTTCAAATCAACCAACCAGAATAGGAACGCAAATGCCAAAAAGCTGATCCCCGAGCAGATGCCTACCCAGGCCGGCGTAGCCCTGATTTTGGAAATCCCCCAAAATGGCCGGGTACCAAAACCGTATGCCAGTGACAGTACCCCAAGGACCACCAAAATCAAAAGGTAAGTAGTACCGACCGCATTCCGGCTAACGCTATCCCGGTAAATCACCGACGCCACACCCCCCCCCATCACAAAAGCGGGCATCGACCCGCTACCGACAATCCAAGCATAGTTTCTGACCGGATCCAGGAAATCCAGCACGCCCGCGAAGTCGGCCAGGTTGAACAAAACAAAAAACAACCAGCCGCCGATCGCCCATGTAACACGGTCGCGCGTGGGCAGATACGCGAGCGCACCAAGCAGGTACGACCATCCAATGAGGCCCAGGATACCATACCAATGCGTTTCCATCCACGACGGGGTCGTAGGATCGCCACCTTTGTAAATTACAGCCAGGCCCACCAACAACAGGTAACCTGTCACTTTCAATGCCGTGTAAAGTCCCTTCCTTTCGGGGTTCGAAGGATATACATTCCAAATCAGGAAGAAGGCGATCACCATACCAATTTCCCATACATATTTGCTGACGGCCATCGCCTCACCCGCAATATTCTCGTAGTTCACAATGAATATGCCCATAAGCAGCAGCGCAAAAGTACGCTCAGCAATATGCCTGATAATCAATGCATCAGAGTCTCCCTTTTTCTTGCGATTAGCAATCGCGAAGGGAATTGAAAGGCCGACAATGAACAAAAAACCGGGGAATACGACGTCCGAAAGCCCCATGGCGTCTGCCGCCGCCTGGCTGTGTTTCAACCAGTCGGGCACGTCTTCGAGCGTCCAGAGGTCGTTCACAAAAATCATTAAAAACATAGTAACTGCCCTGAATACGTCTATCGAATCCAGGCGGAGCGAGGGGGAATAAGGGGGCATCATTTAGAAGGTTTGGATTTAGGGAGACCTAATATAATCGTTTTTCGCCTTCTGATAGCAAATGAGAGGCATTTGCTCATTTGTCAGAATTTATTCCAGGCAATTTCTATTTTTGATTTTTCAATCAGAGCGATCATCCATATTAATGCAATACAACCGCGAACAGGTCTTTCAACTCGCTCCCGACGACGCTTCGGCAAAAGCGGGCCGGCAATTGGCCACACGAAGCAAATGGGTTACTGCAAAATACAATCCCCTGGCTTTGTGGGGTGAATGCCAGGGTAGCGGTAAAAATCCCTACCAAACGGTGATCGACTTGACGAATATTGCTTTCAAATGCACTTGCCCCAGCCGAAAATTCCCCTGTAAGCACGGTATAGGCTTGCTTTTACTGTATGTAGAAGATCGCGAAGCATTCACAATCAGCGATGAATCACCTCTTTACGTTTCCGAATGGCTTGGCAAGCGACAGGTGCGGGAAGCGACTCACGAAGCGAAGACGGAAAAACCCGTAGACGAAATTGCCCGTGCGAAGCGTATCGAGTCGCGGGAAAAGAAGGTAAATGGTGGTATTGAAGAACTCCGTGCCTGGTTGAGTGACGTTGTACGGACAGGCATCATGCATGTGCCGCAGCAAGCATACCAATTTCATCAGAATATCACCGCAAGGATGGTCGACGCCCAGGCAGGTGGACTCGCAGGCCAACTGCGTCAGATTAATCAGATCAACTTTTTCACCGAAGGCTGGCAAGGACAGTTATTGAAAAGGTTATCAACCATTTACATGATCACCGAGGGGTATCGCAACCGGGAGACACTGCCCGACACGACCGCGAGAGACCTCGCAACGCTGATCGGCTGGGCGATCCCGAAAGAAGAAGTCCTGCAATCCGAACCCGTCACCGACCACTGGATCGTGCTATCGGTAACAATGTCGGAAGAGGGGAATGTAACCACGGAACGGATATGGCTGTATGGCTTCCGGACAGCCCGGTTTGCATTGTTGCTGAATTTTTATGCGGGAAATCAGTCCTACCAGACGATGCTCGTGCCCGGGATCCAAATCGATGCTGATATCGTTTACTACCCTGCCTCCGTGCCCATGCGCGCGCTCATACGGGAGCAGCGCCCGGCTGGCAGTTATCCTGCGAAAATTACCATACCTGATTCATTTTCAGCAATATACAAGACCATTACGGCCACTTTAAGCCAAAGCCCCTTTACCGAACAGATACCATTCATGATCGAGGGTATCAAAGCAGTTTTCGAGAATGGCCAATGGTTTTTGACCGACGTGGAAGGACAAAGCGTCAGGATATCGAACCCCGAACACGAATGCTGGAAAATGCTCGCGTTTTCAGGAGGGCGCCGTTTTTCAGCCTTTGGCGTTTACGATCAACAACAATTCGATTTGCACTTTATATCAACAGACCAGCAAGGGACTTTTATCAAATCATGAATGCAGAAATATTGAAGGCGGCGCTACTAGGTACTGACAGACATATGCCTGAAATCCCGAAAGATGCAGCCGCGATCTATACCAAAATACAAGCATTAACGACCAGCAAAGAGGATCGTTTCTTGAAAACGGCTTTTACATCGATACTATGTGAAGAGGCTGGCGCAAAACCGCTGACCATCCATACTCAATTGCCGGAATGCCCACCCGAGCCGCTCGCGATCATTACCGGCAAACCGGCTGCATTTTTGCAGTCTGCTTTGGCGGATCAACAGGAGATTTTGTTTGATTTTCTGGTATTCAGACTTGTGCAAAGAAATGAAGTGGTCCAGCCTCGGCTAGTCCCGGCCATTCTTAACCGGGCGCTGGAGAAAAATACCAACCGGCAACAGCTATTGGACATTTGCGGGTCGACCGGGCAGTGGCTCTGTGGGTTGAATCCTCAGTGGAAGGAGCTGAGAAGCGGCATCCAGGTAGAAGAAAACATTTGGGAAACCGGGACGATGGCGGAGAGAAAGCTGTTCTTCTCCGCATTACGGAAAACCGGACCCCATGCGGCCATTGCATTGCTCGAAACAACATGGACGCAAGAAAATGCCGGCAACCGCCTCGCATTGGTGGAATTGCTCAACGAAAGTTTATCACTCGCCGATGAACCCTTTCTCCAAAATCTGTTAACCGATAAAAGCCAGAAGGTACGACAAACAGCCATTGGCCTGCTCCGGCAGATCCAGGGATCGGCCCTGAACCGCAGTTATCTCGAATGGCTGCTCCGGATGCTGGAAGTGCGCGAGGAAAGGCACCTGCTCGTTACCAAAAAGAAAAAGATTTTTATTGCCGAAGATGTAATCCCGGATGAAAGCATCTTCAAAAGCGGCATCGAGAAAATGAGTACCGAAAAAGGCGTGCAGGATCATGTGTTTATTGCAGGACAGTTACTATCTGCCATTGACCCCGCCGAGCTATCCAACCGGCTGGCTATCGATGATCAGCAACTCATCACCTTGTTCCTCGAACATCCCGGCGCCAAGGCATTGCTCCCATTCCTGACGTCTGCGGCGGCACATTTCAAAAACAAGGCATGGGCGCTAGCCCTGTTGCATCGGGGTGACGCCCGTGATATCAGGCTACTCGATGCGCTGACGCCTGCGGAGAGGCTACCGTTTTTTCTGCAATTTTTGAATGGTAATGCGGCCAACCTCTTCGCTTATCTGCTGGACGATGCCTATACGATCCTTCCGGAGCAGCTGTCCGAACAGTTGCTCGACCATCTATCCAAATTTCCTTACCACATTACCCAGGCGACATACCAGTGGCTTGCATTGCAGCTACCCGCGAACATCATGCCCGTTCTGAAAAAATATGCCGAAGATCCACGGCAGGATTACCAATTGAGATATTTCAAAAACCAGGCGTCCGAAATGATGCGCCTGGTCGAACTAAGAAAAAACATTGCTTGAAAAATATGGCACAAAACATTTTACGGCAAGCAGCGGAGACGCAGTTTGCACAGGAAATCGAGGAAATCAAAAAACAGGATAAGCACACGCGGCCCGAAAACTGGCTGCTGTCTCCGCATGCGGTGGTAACCTATCTGATGGGCGGGCAGCTCGCCAATGGATTTGTTGTTTCCCCTAAATACATTGGCAACCGCAGGTTGATGGAAATTGCAGTTGCTACGCTCACCACCGATCGTGCGCTGCTGCTGTACGGTTTACCGGGTACGGCCAAATCCTGGGTCTCTGAGCATATTAGTGCGGCCATTTCAGGAGATTCCGGCCTGGTGATCCAGGGGACAGCGGGTACCGGCGAGGACTCCGTGCGTTATGGCTGGAACTATGCTCAATTGCTGTCGGCCGGGCCCGTACCGGAGGCGATCGTTGAAACGCCTGTTATGCGCGCGATGAAAGAAGGTAAAATTGTGCGCGTAGAAGAACTCACGCGCATCGGCTCCGATGTGCAGGATAGCCTTATCACGATTCTTTCGGAAAAAATGCTGCCTATTCCGGAACTGAATACCAAGGTAATGGCAGTTCGTGGTTTCAATATCATCGCCACGGCCAACAACCGCGACAAGGGCGTGAACGACCTTTCGAGCGCGTTGAAGCGAAGGTTCAATACGGTGATTCTGCCAGTACCCGAGACGATTGAGGAAGAAGTGGAAATCGTGCAGCAGCGTGTCGCGAGTTTCAGTAAGTCGATTGATCTCGCCGTCGAAAAGCCGATTCTGGAAGAGATCAACCGCATCGTAACCGTATTCCGGGAGCTGCGGAACGGTGTTTCTGCCGATGGCAAGACCAAACTGAAATCCCCTTCCGGTACATTGAGCACAGCCGAGGCCATTTCGGTGATGAACAGTGGATTATCCCTCGCCTATCATTTCGGAGATGCCAGTCTCAAAGCCGACGACCTGGCAAGCGGCCTGATCGGGGCGATTATCAAAGACCCGGTACAGGACAAAATTGTTTTCCAGGAATACATGGAAAGCGTACTGAAACAACGTGACGGTTGGAAAGACATTTACAGGGCTTGCCGGGAAATCATCTGACCACGAATTTATGTCCGTTCATCTTTTAGGGATCAGGCACCACGGCCCCGGCTCATCACGGCACGTACTGAATGCATTGGCGGAAATCCGGCCGGATATTATCCTGATCGAAGGCCCGCCGGAGGGCGAGGCAATGCTCTCCTGGACCACGCATTCCGATATGCAGCCGCCGGTGGCATTGCTGGCCTACGTGCCGGATAATCCGCAGCAAGCTGTGTTTTACCCGTTTACCGTTCACAGTCCGGAATGGAATGCCATCCTGTACGGATTGCAGAACCATATTCCCGTACGATTCATCGACATGCCGCTGGCTCACGGTTTTGCTTTGGAAGGAACAGAAACCCAGGCGACTAGCGCCACCACAGAATTTGCCGAGCAAATCCGTAAAAACCCGATCTCCTACCTGGCCGAAATCGACGGATTCGACGATCCGGAAGAATGGTGGGAACACCATTTCGAAATCGCGCAGCAGCCTTATGAGGTATTCGAGGCCATCTCGGAAAGCATGGCCGCGCTCAGACAGTCCCTGCCGCAAACCGACGACCGCCGCGGTGTCGACCGCCGCGGTGTCGACCGGCGCGGTGTCGACCGCCGCGAAGAAATTCGGGAGGCATTTATGCGAAAATCGATTCGCATTGCTCAAAAAGAACGTTTTGAGCGCGTTGCAGTGGTTTGCGGCGCGTGGCACGTGCCGGCGCTCATGCAGTTTCCGACGCAAAAAGAAGATGATGCACTCCTGAAAAATTTGCCCAAAACCAAAGTGGAATGTACCTGGATTCCCTGGACGAACGACCGCATGGCATTTGAAAGCGGCTATGGCGCCGGTGTGGAATCACCGGGCTGGTATATGCACCACTGGCAACATCCCAACGACCATGGTACGCTTTGGCTTTCGCATACCGCACGTGTCTTCCGGGAAAACCAGGTCGACATTTCCTCAGCGCACATTATCGAGGCGGTACGACTCGCAGGCGCACTGGCAGGCTTACGCGGACTTTCCCGCCCCGGTTTAAAAGAACTCAATGAAGCGACGGTGGCAGTCATGTGTATGGGCGAACCGATTCTCATGAAAGTTATTTACCGCGAGTTGATCGTAGGAAAGGCTTTCGGGCAAATTCCGGACGGGACGCCACAGGTACCGCTCCAACGCGACCTCGACCTGCTGGCGAAACGATTCAGGATCAAAATAATACCTGAACAGAAAACACTCAAACTGGATCTTCGCGAGGATCATGATTTGCAAAAAAGTATCTTGCTGCATCGCCTGCAATTACTTGACATCGAATGGGGTACACTGGAAACCGTCAGCGGGAAAGGCACATTCAAAGAGGAATGGACGCTGCGTTGGTATCCTGAACTGACCATTAAACTTCTCGAAAAAGCGCCATGGGGCAACACCGTTAACGAAGCAGCTGGAAAATACCTCGAAAGCACCGCCAGAAAATGCACGCGGCTGGATGAGATAACGCCGTTGGCAGCAAGCGCCATTCCCGCCGATCTGCCGACCGCCCTTGCTGCCGTGATGCAGAAAATGGATGAGCTTGCGGCGAGTACCTCCGATATTTCAATGCTCATGGACGCCTTCACTCCGCTTGCACAGGTGAGCCGGTACGGCAATGTGCGAAGGACCGACCGTGAAAGCATCGACCTGATCATGACCACGATGTTTTACCGGATCGTTGCGGGCCTGCCAGCAGGTTGCACCGGCATCGACGACGAGCAAGCGGCATTGATAACCGATAAGATCAGGGATGTAAACCAGGCTACTCTGATGCTCGAAAGAGAAGATCTGAAAGAGGCCTGGACCGCCGCGCTCAAAACGACGTTCCTAGCCGACCGCAGTGCGCCCCTGGTCCAGGGATATTGCTGCAAGGCATTATACGACAGCCGTTTGCTTGATAGAGACAGTACATTCAATGCATTTTCAAAGGCTTTGTCGGTCAATAACGAACCCTCGGCCTCCGCCAACTGGCTGGAAGGATTCCTGAAAGACGCTGCCACCGTATTGATTCTCGACGACGTAATCTGGGCAGTAGTGAACGAATGGCTGCAATCACTCGACGATGCTATGTTTTTACAGGTAGTGCCATTATTACGACGCACTTTTACCAATTTCAGCAATATAGAAAAGCGGAAGATCGCGGGGCGGGCGAAGCAGGGACAATCCGGGACGTCAATCCCGCAAACGACCGATATCGATCACCAAAGAGCTGCGCAGGTATTACCAATGCTGGAATTGCTGATGGGTTTTTAATATAAATGATATGGATGATAATGCTGTAAAAAGGTGGCGGCTCGTATTGGGTAAAGAAACGCAGGACGAGCTGGAATATACCCTCACCCGGGAAGAAGCCGGAATCGACCGGACATTGGAGGCTCTTTACAATTCCGACCGCAAGGGCGGGCTGGGCGCGTCGTCACCGAATGTGGCGCGCTGGCTTGGGGATATCCGCGAGTACTTTCCGGCTTCGGTTGTGAAAGTGATGCAGCAAGATGCATTGAAACGCCTCAAACTGACGTCCATGCTCACCGAGCCCGAAATGCTGGAAACCATCGTTCCGGATATCCAGCTGGTGGCCAATCTGATGACGTTAGGCAAGCTTATACCTGAAAAAACGAAGGCAACAGCCCGTGAAGTGGTTCGGAAAGTGGTCGACCAGTTAATGCAAAAGCTGGCTGGCCCGACCCAACAGGCCATTACAGGCAGCCTCAATCGCGCGGCGCGAAACAAACGGCCGCGTCATAACGAAATCAACTGGCATGAGACGATCCGCAAAAACCTGAAACACTATCAGCCAGATTATCAAACAATTATCCCGGAGACAAAAATTGGTTTTGGCAGGAAACGCAAAGCACTGAAAGACGTGGTACTGTGTATCGACCAAAGCGGATCGATGGGAACATCCGTCATTTACTCGGGTATTTTTGGCTCGGTAATGGCGTCCATTCCCGCCATTGCCCCCAAAATGGTGGTGTTCGACACATCTGTGGCAGACCTGACAGAAGAACTTAGCGATCCCGTCGACCTGCTTTTTGGTGTGCAACTGGGTGGCGGTACCGATATTCACAAGGCCCTCAGTTATTGCCAGCAACTGATCACGCGCCCGCTCGATACCGTGCTCGTACTCATCAGCGACCTGTATGAAGGAGGCAATGAAATTGAAATGCGTAAAAGGGTAGCACAGCTGGTCGACGCGGGCGTGCAGGTAATCACATTGCTGGCGCTTAACAACGATGGTGCCCCTTTCTACGATCACAAAAACGCCGAGTTCTTCGCCAGCCTGGGAGTCCCCGTTTTCGCTTGTACACCCGACCAGTTCCCGGACCTGATGGCGGCAGCATTAAGCAAGCAGGATATTGCGGCATGGGCGGGCAGTCATGATATCAAAATTTGAAAGCTGTATTGTGACGTCAATACCGCAAATGAAACTTGGAGAGATCCGGCTTGTGCTTTTTCTCTCTTTTTAGTTCATATTCATACACCAACCGCCCCAGGTTTTTCATGAACGGGTAGCAAACTTCCTTGTATTCATAGCGATCGTCATTGTAAACACCATCCTCATTGGACTGCACTACAGCGCTTAACATAAACTCTACATCATTCTCAAAATCAACAATATAGGCATTATCAATAATGAAGCCATACGAATCGCCATACTTGTTGAAGATCCTCATTCCCTTTTGGGGAGCGGCTTCTTTGTCGGCTCCGCAGAAGAGAAATTTCGCATAGAGCGGCCAGTATTCCGAAGGATCATAGCGAGGGAAGTCGCTTTCGTTCGGCAGCTTGCTCATGTAAGTGTAAATCAACTTGTAATCATCTTTTGCCAAATGAAAGCGTTCATTCTCGGGAAAAACCTCCGGGAAAAGCAGCTTTTTCATCACCGCCTGCTGATCAGTCAGGCTGAATGCATTTTTAATAGCCATATTGAACGGCTTCTCCACCAGTCGGTCGGAGCTATCCAGGTAGGCACGGCCCATGGAAGTGTTGGTCAGATTCAAAGGGTAATTTTTGGGATCAAACTGCCCCGGCTGACTGTAAAGCAGTTTATTGCCGTCATAAAAACTGACCGGGTTTGTATGCCTGGAAGTTTCCTCCGTGTCTTTTACCGCGTACCGGTTAAGAATGCGGCTCGTGCTCAGGCCATGGATTCGTAACCGCTCATTAATCTCCGCCCGGCCGATCCATTCGTAAAGGCGGTTATAGGCATCGTTGTCGCTGACGAGCAGTATCTTTTTGACATAATGTTCCAGAGAAGGCAACCCGTTCGGAGCGCTGCTATCGCGGTCGACGCGTGTCTGCTTCGTAAAGTCTGCCCCGGTAATCATGGCGCTCTTGCGGCTCAGGCCATTAATTTTCAATTCATTGAGTTTTTCCAGTGCGAAAATCACAGTCGGCAACTTTACCGTACTTGCCGGGAAAAAGTAATGCAGGTCGTCGAGATTGTAACTGTAACTTTTGAAATGCGGGACATTGTTCGCGTCCCGGTCTATCTGCGTGTAAAGAATCTGAACCTGATTCTTCTGGGGATGACTCAGGATTTTGCCAAACAGTTCGGGGCGGTTTCGCATCAGCCCTTCCAGTAAAACCGTATCCGGCCTCTGCGCCAACGCAGCACAACCTGGCAAAATCAAAACCACCAAGAGTAAAAATCTGAACATACAAGCAGCTATTACAGATTACACCAGCTCCCATCCCCCCTTTCCTCCATCCTCCCTTTCCCCCCCTTCACTCATTCATCCCAATCATCCACATACGATCCCTCCTCCGTTTTAGTCGAATGCTCCACCGCCTCATTGATTTCCTTCATTTCAGCTGCGGTGAGGTTTCGCCACTTGCCGACAGGCAGGTCGTTCAATGCCACATTCATGATCCGGACGCGTTTCAGTTTCGTTACATTATAGCCCAGGTACTCGCACATACGGCGGATCTGGCGGTTCAAACCTTGCGTGAGTATGATGGTAAACACGAAAGTACTCTCCTTACGCACGAAACATTTTTTGGTAACAATCCCCAGAATAGGCACTCCCGATGACATTTTATGGATGAAATCAGGCGTAATGGGTTTGTTTACCGTCACCACGTACTCCTTCTCGTGGTTATTCCCAGCGCGAAGGATTTTGTTCACGATATCGCCGTCGCTGGTAAGGAATATCAAACCTTCCGAAGGCTTGTCGAGCCGACCGATCGGGAAAATACGTTCCTTATGACGGATGTAATCGATGATATTCCCCTTAATATGGCGCTCGGTGGTACAGGTAATGCCCACGGGCTTGTTGAATGCAATATAAACACCCGCTTTTTTGGCTTTGAGCGGCTTCCCGTCGACGCGTACGTCGTCGCTTTCTGTGGCTTTGTCACCCAAAACCGCCTTCCGGCCGTTGAGTGTCACGCGGCCTTGTTCCACGAGTTTGTCGGCCTCACGCCGCGAACAAAACCCGGTTTCACTGATAAACTTATTGATCCTGACTGGCTCCAATGCTTTCTATACTTTTTCCAATGCCGTAACCGGCGTATCCAACGGCAAATTAATTCAAATCACAAAAAAAATGTGGTTACATATAAAGATTCGGGCGTTTTTACCCTTTACCTCTTCAATGCCTATTATATCAGATCACAAAATAGAACAAATTGCCGGTCTATGAAAAATCGCCTTTTATTAAGTCAACTCTTCTTCTGGATAACCATTCTTGCTCTCCATGCACAACCTGCGCGCAGGCCCGTGGAAGTGATCGTCACCGCCGACCGCGACGACTGGACCTACAAGCCCGGAGAGAAAGTACAATTCATCATCAGCGTGCTGCGCAACGGCAACCCGGTCAAAAATGCGCAAGTGCGTTATGAAATAGGTTTAGAAAAACTAGACCCAACCATTAAAGAAACCAAAACCGCCGCCAATGGCACATTGACCGTGGACGGCGGCACACTCAAAACCCCGGGCTTCCTGCGCTGCATTGCCTGGGCGACCGTCGACGGCGTGGAGTTCCGAGGCCTGGCTACCGCTGGTTTCGACCCATCGAAAATACAACCGACTGTTGCCAATCCGGAAGATTTTGACACGTTCTGGGATAATGCCAAGAAGGAACTGGCCGCGGTGCCGATGGATGCCAAAATGACGTTGCTACCTGATCGTTGCACCGAAAAAACGAATGTTTATCACCTGAGTTTACAAAACAATCGTCCGGGCGTACGCGTGTACGGCATTTTGAGTGTTCCAAAAAAAGAAGGTAAATACCCTGCGCTGCTCCGCGTGCCCGGTGCCGGTGTACGCGCTTACTATGGTGACGTGGTTACTGCCGATAAAGAAATTATAACGCTAGAAATCGGTATTCACGGCATTCCGGTGATCATGGACCCGTCTGTTTACCTCGATATGGGCCAGGGCGTATTGAATGGCTATCCGGCTTATAATCTGGATGATAAGGATAAATTCTACTACAAACGCGTGTACCTCGGCTGTGTGCGCGCGAATGATTTCCTCACCAGCCTGCCGCAGTACGACGGCAAAAACCTGGCTGTAACCGGCGGTAGCCAGGGCGGCGCATTGTCGATCATCACCGCAGGCCTCGACCCACGTGTAAAATGGCTCGGGGCATTTTACCCTGCGTTGAGCGACGTCACAGGCTATTTGCACGGCCGTGCGGGCGGATGGCCGCATTATTTTGACAAAAACGGGGTCAAAACAAACAATACGAAGGAAAAACTCAACACAGTTTCGTATTACGACGTGGTCAATTTCGCGCGACGCGTAAAAGCGCCGGGGCTCTATATGTGGGGTTTCAATGACGAAACCTGCCCTCCTACTTCCATGTACGCCGCCTATAACGTGACCACCGCTCCCAAAGAACTTAAATTGTATCTCGACACCGGCCACTGGACCTATTCCGACGAACGCGACGCGATGAACAACTGGCTGGTAGATAAGCTAAAAGGCAAGTAATTTCAACAAAACCGGAACATACATTTATGGATCGCAGAACATTTATTGAAAAGTCGGCACTGGCGGGTGCGGCATTCTCCTCGCTTCCGCTGCTGGCAGCATTGAAACGGGCGTCACCGTACCGCACAGCGCTCATCGGCGCAGGCTGGTGGGGCACGAATATCCTTCGCTGCGCCATCCAGGCAGGCGAATCGAAACTGGTCGCTTTGTGTGATGTCGACCAGAACCAGCTGAAAATCTGCTCCGAAGTTTTCTCCAAACTCACGCCGGACAAGCCGAAACTGTACAAAGATTATCGCGAAATGCTGGCCAAAGAAAAGCCGGAAATCGTAATCGTGGCTACGCCCGATCACTGGCACGCGCTGTGCTGCATTGCCGCCATCGAGTCCGGCGCACACGTTTATGTCGAAAAACCCATTTCACATACCATTAAGGAAGGCCGGGCAATGGTGAATGCCACGCGCAAGCACGGGCGCATCGTGCAGGTGGGTACGCACAGGCGCGTGTCCCCGCATAACGTGTCGGGTATGGAGTTCCTGAAATCGGGTAAGGCCGGCAAGATTGGGATGGCGCGGGCGTTCGTGCATTACGGAGGCGGCCCGGGCCAGAAAACGCCCGACGCCGAACCGCCGCAAGGCCTCGATTGGGATTTCTATTGTGGCCCGGCTCCGCTCGTTCCTTATAATAAAACCATTCACCCGAAAGGTTTCCGGAATTACCTCAATTTTGCCAATGGTACGCTCGGCGACTGGGGTATTCACTGGCTGGACCAGGTGCTTTGGTGGTCGGAGCAGAAATATCCGAAGAAGGTTTACTCTACCGGAGGTCGGGCTATCCGCCAGGACAATACCGACGCCCCCGATCACCAGGTAGCCGTTTATGATTTTGACGGATTCACACTGGAATGGGAGCACCGCAATTTTGCCGCCAACAATGCCGAAAAAACGCATCCAAATCAGGCCGTAGGCGTGTATTTTTATGGAACCGAGGGCACATTTCACATGGGCTGGCTCGACGGCTGGACCTTCTACCCGACCAATCCGAACAAACCGGTGATCCATCAGGACGCACAGCTCAACAAACCCGACGACCAGAATATCCAGCAGCTCTGGGCCAACTTCCTGGAATCCATTAAAAGCAACAAACCGCCGGTTTGCGAAATTGAAGTGGGACAGCGCTCCACGAATGTGGCGTTGTTGGGGATGCTTTCCTACAAATTGGGAAGGAGCATTATTTGGGATGGTGAGAAAGAAATCATTCCCGGCGACGAGGAAGCGAACAAGTTACTGAGCCGGAATTATCGCGGCGAGTGGAAGTATCCGGAGGTGTAAAAGCGGTCATTTGTGGTCAGGTGTTGTCATGTGTTGTCATGTGTTGTCATTTATGGTCAGGGACCGTCATTTGGATAAATCTCTCACTATTTTGACAATACTTGACTACAAATGACTATTCCTGACAACACCTGACCACAAATGACTATTCCTGACAACACCTGACCACAAATGACTATCAATCAATCTTCACGACTTCCGCGGGGATGTTATACTGATCAACCGCCTCCCGCGCGAAGCGTACGTGCCCGCGTGGAGCCATCAGGTACAGCTTCGCACCTTTCATTCCTGCTAATTCGCTGAGCAGCTTCCATTTGGAAATATGACCACGCATCTGGTCGGTTTTAATACAAACTTCCAGATAATGCCTGTTGAACATATTCACACCTGTCACGTCGGGCGTAAAACGGGTGTTATCGGCCGCCCTTTCGTAGGATTTGGGCGTTTCATACCCTTCCATATTAGCCTGGATTTCCTTGAACCCGTGCGATTTTGCCCACTTTACCACAAGCGGGATGAATGCTTCTTTTTCCATAATGAAATGAATAATTTTCTGCTCTAAAACCAGCAGTTTATACAATACAAATCTTGACTGAGCAGAGGGGATATAACAGGAGCGATATTCCCGGTGGAGCAGGATCTTGAAGAAAGATAGCCAATTTTCCGCAAAACCGCAAATTTCACGCAAGCGCCATCAGTCATCCAGTTCATCCCTGAAATTATTGTAAGCCGAAAGCAATTCGCGATGTGTTTTGGTATTCTGTTGAACCAGCGCCAGTTCCACACCCTTCTTGTAAATTCCATCAGCCTTTTCCACTTTTTCCAATGCAGCAAAAAATGCGCCAGCATGGTAATAAGTGGGCAGATATTCCGGGTGTTTTTCGAGGAGAAGGTCGAAAAACCGTTCCGCTTCCCTCAGATCTGACTTGGAATACTCGATCGCGAGCGCGTAGGCATTGAACGGATCAGCCGGGTCTTCTTCGTAAAAAGCGATCAAATTGGCTAGTAAGGAGTTATTCATCGATATTATTATGCTTGCATACTATTTACTTTTCCCTTAATTTGCCCGGGCAAAGTTATTCTCATCAAACGTAAAGATAAGTAACCATACCATCATGAAAATACTCGTTTGTATAACTAATGTCCCCGATACAACAGCCAAGATAAGCTTCACCGACAACGACACCAAACTAAACAAGAACGGTGTGCAGTTCATCATCGGTCCTTACGACGACTACGCGCTCGCTCGTGGTGTAGAGCTGAAAGAGCAATCCGGCGGCACCCTGACCGTCCTGCATGTGGGCGAAGCCGACGCCGAGCCGCAGATTCGCAAAGCGCTCGCAATCGGCGCCGACGATGCCATCCGCGTGAATGCCGATCCGCAGGACTCGTATTTCGTGGCGGCGCAAATCGCGCACATTGCCAGCCAAAACAGCTACGACCTCATTCTGATGGGCCGCGAATCGATCGATTACAACAGCGGCGTAGTGCACGGGCTGGTTGGCGAAATGCTGGGTATTCCCTCCTACTCCCCGGTCATGAAGCTCGATCTGGAAGGCGGCAATGCAACAATTACCCGTGAAATCGACGGCGGAAAAGAAGTGCTCAAAGCACCGCTGCCCCTGGTTTTAGGTTGCCAGGAACCGATCGCCGAATGGAAAATCCCGAATATGCGGGGCATTATGACTGCCCGTACCAAGCCATTGAATGTGGTAGAACCGGTTTCCGTGGACGATATGACCGTGCCGCAAACTTACCGGTTGCCCGCTCCGAAGGGTGCCTGCAAAATGATTCCGGCCAGCGAAGCGGAAACGCTCATTAAACTGCTGCAAACAGTAGCAAAAGTCCTGTAACGCGCGGCTAATCTTTCACATCCAAACGAACACGATCATGTCAGTCCTTATATATGTAGAACTCGATAACGGTTACATCAAGAAAACTTCCCTGGAAGCCGTGGCTTACGGCGCCAAAGTGGCGGAAAAAACCGGCGGCCAGGCCGTGGTGCTGGCGCTGGGCAAGGCGGAAAATGCCGAGCTGGAAAAAGCGGGCAAATATGGTGCAACCAAAGTGCTCCACGGAGCCGACGCCAAACTGGAACACGAAAACAGCCTCGCCTACGCGGACGCACTGGTGCAGGCAGCTGCGCAGGAAGGCAGCAAAGTCATTATCCTTTCCAAATCCGGCCTCGGCGATGCCATGGCAGCCCGTGCAGCCGCGAAGCTGAAAGCAGGTATCGTGTCCGGCGTGACCGCATTGCCTGAAACCGAAGGTGGTTTTAAAGTGACGCGGAGCATTTTTACCGGCAAAGCATTCGCTACGACGGAAATCAAGTCGGATATTAAGGTACTCGTCGTTCGCAAGAATGCGGTGGAAATCGACGAGGCTAACCTGACCGGCAGTAACGCAGCTGTGGAAGCATTCCAACCTGCATTGCGCGACAGCGATTTCACGGCGAGTGTCTTAAGTGTCGAGAAAGCAGATTCCGAACTATCCCTTACCGAGGCGGAGATCATCGTTTCCGGCGGACGCGGTATGAAAGGTCCCGAGCATTGGCAGCCGCTGATTGACCTCGCCAAAGCATTGGGCGCTGCAACCGGCTGTTCCAAACCTGTTTCCGATCTTGACTGGCGCCCGCACCACGAGCACATCGGGCAAACAGGCATTAAGGTGGCTCCGGCCCTGTACATCGCCTGCGGCATTTCGGGCGCAATCCAGCACCTCGCGGGTGTGAACGGTTCCAAATGCATTGTCGTAATCAACAAAGATCCGGAAGCACCATTCTTCAAAGCAGCCGACTACGGCATTGTGGGCGACGTTTTTGAAATATTGCCCAAACTGACGGAGGCTGCAAAAAGCCTCAAATAGTGGTTTTAAGGCTCTTTTTTCAAATTACTTGAAATAACAGTCTGCAAAAAAAGGGCTTAAAATCAGTTGATTAACTTATTTTAATTTTTGCCCTGCCGACAGGCGCCCAATCTTAACCCTTACAGCATTTTTTTATGCAGTAAGGGTTATTTATTTTTGCACCTTTGATCCCGCCAATGGCGCTTTTCAAACAGGAACACTTTACAGGGTTTACTTGTTAATTCGTTGAAAATCAAGAATCAGCCCTAAGACCATTCACCACGACTGTTAACCATTTGCGCATTTAATTTAAACGTGAAAAAAATTAAGTTAGAAATTCTGGGGCTTTCACCAAGCCAATCCCAAGCCGGTTCGTTTGCATTGGTACTTGGAGAAGAACTCGGCAACCGCAGGCTGCCTATTATCATTGGCGTATTCGAAGCGCAAGCCATTGCCGTCCAGATTGAAAACATAGTACCCAACCGCCCGATGACGCACGACCTCTTCAAATCGTTCGCCGACGGCATGAATTATACATTGAAGGAAATCGTCATTTCCGACCTCAAAGAGGGCATTTTCTACGCCAAAATAGTTTGTACCGACAACCTTCGCGAAGTGGAGATCGACGCACGCCCGTCGGACGCGATCGCGATAGGCCTCCGTTTCGACATCCCTATTTATACCTACGAAACCATTTTGTCGGAGGCAGGTATTGTTTCCAGCTCCGTGACTGAGGAAGAAGATGAGGACGAGGACGCCGTTCGCGAAACCATCCGACCTTCCGGCTCAAAGGACTCGCTCCGCGACCTTACCTACGACGAGCTGCAACGTATGCTCGACGACGCCCTTTCCAAAGAGGATTACGAGAAGGCTGCCAAGATCCGCGACGAAATGGGAAGACGGAACTAAAACTGTCATTATCGTTAAAAATAGTTAAGGATTGTCCCCAAAAGGGCTGTTTTGAAATTTTAATCCTTATTTTTGCCCGGGTCGTATTCCAGAAAACAGAACCTACGACGAGCGAAATCCTACGCTGTTATGCCTAAAAAAAAGAAGATCGGGAGTTACCCCAACGCAATGATCGTCATGAGCCTTACGGCTGCATTGTTTCTGATCGGTTTTTGCGGACTCCTGGTGATCCAATCCAAAAAGCTGGTTTCCATCATTCGCCAGAACATCGAAGTGCGGGTGTTCGTTGACAAACAAGTTTCCAAAGCTGGTCAGGATTCGATCCTCAACATTATCCAGGCGAAGCCGTTTGTCCTGAAATCCACCGAAACAAAAGCGATTACCTTCGTTTCAAAAGAAGAAGCCGCCAAGGAATTTATCGAAGGTACCAAAGAAGACTTCGGGTCTTTTCTGGGGGAAAACCCATTGCGCGACAGCTACCGGGTGAAAATCCAGGAAGACTACTTCGAAGAAGCCAAGCTGCAACAGATCAAGAAAGAGCTGGATCAGGTGAAAGGTGTGTACGAGGTGGTGTACCAGGAGGACCTCGCGGACAATATCAACCGCAACGTAACCAAAATCTACATCGTGCTGGCAAGCTTTGCATTAATCATGCTGATTATCATTGTATTGCTGGTTAACAACACCATTAAGCTGGCCATTTACTCGCAGCGCTTCCTGATCCGCAGTATGCAGCTCGTGGGTGCTACCAATGGATTTATCCAGAAACCTTATGTAATGCGCGGCGCCATTCAGGGACTTATTGGCGGCGTTATTGCTGCGATTCTGCTGATCGGCCTGCAACAGCTGGCGATCCGTAATGTGGAAGGACTTGCGCTATTACAGGAATATGACAAGATTGTGATCCTGATCGCTTCTGTGGTGGGTCTCGGTGTGGCGGTCGGTGTAGCGAGCACCTACCAGTCGCTGGCGCGCTACCTGCGTATGGCACTCGACGATCTTTATTGATCCGGCAACTTTTACCGCGGGCGGCCTCGTGCGGCCCGTTCCTCTTATCAGACATTCAAGAACAGTAACCGATAAATAAACGTTATGAGTACTTCAAAAAATGAACTTCCATTTTCATCATCCAATTATGTGATGATGCTGGTCGGTATTGCGGTGATCCTCGCAGGCTTCCTGATCATGACTTTCGATAGCGAAGAGTTTGGTTTCGGCTTTTTAGGCCTGACCCTCGGCCCCGTCATTACCATTGCGGGCTTCATCATCGAGTTCTGGGCGATCCTCCGTAAACCCGCTAATTCATGAGTATCTGGCAGGCGATCATTCTAGCAATTGTTGAAGGAATTACCGAGTTTTTGCCCATCTCTTCTACCGGGCATATGATTATAGCCTCCTCATTCATGGGGATCAGCCATCTGGAATTCACCAAAATGTTCACGGTCAATATCCAGTTCGGGGCTATACTTTCCGTACTCGTACTTTACTGGAAGCGTTTTTTCCAGACTACCGATTTCTATTTCAAACTTTTCGTGGCATTTCTGCCGGCAGCCGTAATAGGCTTCCTGCTGAACGATTTCATCGATGCATTGCTCGAAAACGTGTGGGTAGTGTCGATCTCATTGCTCCTCGGAGGTTTTGTACTGATTTTCATCGATCGCATCGCGAACGATACCCGTGAAAAGGTGATTACCTTTCCTACCGCATTAAAAATCGGCTTTTTCCAATGCATCGCGATGATTCCGGGCGTTTCGCGTTCGGCTTCGACCATTATCGGCGGTATGCTCAATGGCTTGTCGAGGAAACAGGCAGCTGAATTCTCGTTCTTCC
Source organism: Dyadobacter jiangsuensis (assembly GCF_003014695.1). Taxonomy (GTDB): domain Bacteria; phylum Bacteroidota; class Bacteroidia; order Cytophagales; family Spirosomataceae; genus Dyadobacter; species Dyadobacter jiangsuensis. Next base: position 249,506 of record NZ_PYAS01000014.1, read on the forward strand.
TGGCCGTACCTACCATGGCCGCCGCAGGAGGTTATAAGCTTTTGAAAACTTACGATACCATTCAAAAGGAAGATATTCAGACCTTGCTGATCGGCAATGCAGTCGCATTCGTAGTGGCTATGCTGGCGATCAAGTTCTTCATCAGCTTCCTGACGAAATACGGCTTTAAAGTTTTCGGCTACTACCGCATCATCCTCGGCCTGATCCTGCTCGGTTTGCTGGCATCGGGTTATCAGCTGGATGTTGTTTAAAAATTGACGGCCGACGGCCGACCGCTGACCACCGATTATCTTGGCCTTCGGTCTTATCATAGACCATAGCCTAAGGCACTCGGCGGTCAGTCGTCGGCCGTCGGTGGTCAACACTTCAACCATCGGCGGTCGGCCGTCAAAAATTCCCTAATTTGAACCAACAAGAAAACATACCCGACGAAGGCGAGGTCATTTTGATTGACAAGCCGTTGACGTGGACTTCATTTGATGTGGCCAACAAGCTCAAAAGGGCTTGTAAATTCAAGAAAATAGGCCATGCCGGCACGTTGGACCCGCTCGCCACTGGCTTGCTGATCCTTTGCACCGGCAAAAAAACCAAGCAGATCGATAGTTTCCAGGCGCAGGAAAAAGAGTATACCGGCACATTGGTATTAGGCAAAACGACGCCTTCCATTGATCTGGAAAGCGATTTCGATGCCGAATACCCCGTTGGACATATTACACCGGAAGTACTCGAAAATGCGCGGCGACAGCTGACGGGTCATATCGAGCAGATTCCCCCGCTTTTTTCCGCCATTAAAATCGACGGCGTGCGTGCATACAAGCTCGCGCGGCGCGGTGAGGAGGCCGAGATCAAGAAGCGGCCTGTGGAAATCAAGCTGTTCGAAATTGACGCTACCCACTTTCCTTCCATTGATTTTAGGATCATTTGTTCAAAAGGTACTTATATTCGCAGTATGGTTCGCGATTTTGGCGAGCTGGCGGGCAGCGGCGCTTACATGAGCAAGCTGTGCAGGACCAGGATCGGTGATTTCGAACTGAAAGATGCATGGGAGCTGACGGCTTTCATCCATCAGAAACGAGTAGCGTTGAATTTGGAAGTTGACGAATGAACATTTATCATAGCCTGGATTCCTTTCAAAAACTGGAATATGGCGTCGTAACCAGCGGCACTTTTGACGGGGTGCATCTGGGACATCAAAAAATACTGACCCGGCTCAAAGAGATTTCCGGGCAATCGGGTGGCGAATCGGTTGTATTGACCTTCTGGCCGCATCCACGCACGGTGGTGTCGGAAGACAGCCAGGATCTGCAACTGCTTTCCACGATCGAGGAGAAAATAGAGCTTTTTGCAAAACTGGGCATCCAGCACCTGGCCATTATCCCCTTCACGCGTTCCTTTTCCGAGCTCACTTCCGATGCGTTTATCAAACAGATCCTGGTAGAGAAAATCGGGACTAAAAAGCTCGTGATCGGCTACGACCATCGTTTTGGCCGCAACCGGGAAGGTAGTTTCGAATTCTTGCAGAAAAACTGCTCCGAATACGGTTTCGAAGTGGAAGAAATTCCCAGGGAAGATATCGAACACACGGCGATCAGCTCTTCACGTATTCGTAAAGCACTGATTACCGGGCATATCCATGAAGCGAACGAGCTCCTAGGACGCCCCTACTCGCTTTCGGGAACTGTGGTAAAAGGTAAACAACTAGGCCGCACAATCGGCTTCCCGACGGCAAACCTGTACGTGCACGAGCCTTACAAGCTGATCCCGATGAACGGTGTGTACGTGATCCATGCGGTTTACCAGGATCAGGTGTTTAAAGGCATGCTCAACATCGGTGTTCGACCGACTGTGGACGGTACTATCCGCACGATCGAAGCAAACCTGTTCGACTTTGACAAAGAAATTTACGGCGAGGACCTCAAATTGGAATTGCTTCATTATCTTCGTCCGGAGCAGAAGTTCGACGGGCTAGATATGCTCGTCAAACAAATCGGAATCGACAAGGAAAATACCCTTGCCTGGTTCGCCTGACCAACCCGAACTCTTTTACCTACTCATACAGTTTGCTTTTGCGTAAAGCGTGCCTTACCCGGCACGCTTTTATTGTGTCTATACGTAAAATCCGGACCGGAGCTGCTTTCTGTTGCGGGTCCGAATGCCAATCCATTTCCTTATGAAACACTACGACGCTATTGTAATCGGTGCGGGCCAGGCAGGCACGCCGCTTTGCCGCAAACTGGCCGAATCAGGTTTAAAAACAGCATTAATTGAAAAAAGATGGGTCGGCGGTACCTGTGTCAACGACGGCTGCTCCCCTACCAAAGCCATGGTAGCCTCTGCAAAAGCAGCGTGGTCCGCACGCCATAATGAAGTGCTCGGCGTGAGCGTCGGCGGCATTACGATCGATTTCGACGAAATCCTTGGGCGCAAAAACAGCATTGTTCACACAATGCGCAGCAACTCCGAAAAGCGCATTCTGAACACCGCCGGCCTCGACCTGATTTACGGTACCGCCCGATTTACCGGTCGAAAGGAAATTACAGTTTCCTTGAACGACGGTGGAAGCGAAATGCTCACGGCGGACAAGTTCTTTCTTAACACCGGCCTCCAACCCGTCATACCCAACATCGAAGGAATCCATAGCATTCCCTACCTGACCTCAACCACCATCATGGAACTGTCCGAGATCCCCGAGCATTTGCTCATTCTCGGCAGCGGCTACATTGCTTTGGAATTCGGGCAAATGTTTGCACGGTTTGGCAGTAAAGTAACGATCATCGAGCGCGAAAAGAGGATTTTGAAAAAAGAAGACGCCGATATCGCCGAAGAAGTCGTGAAAATACTGGCACAGGAAGATATTGAAATACTCACCCAAACAAACGCTGTTCAATTTGTGCAAAGCGGACATATTATCGCGGTAGGGCTCGAAACCGAGGGACGCAGAAGCCAGCGCTCTTGCACGCACGTGCTCGTAGCCACCGGACGCAGGCCGCAAATGGATGCGCTCGGGCTAGAAACGGCTGGCGTTGAAGTCGATGAAAAAGGATATATCAAAGTAAATGCGCAGCTCGAAACCACGGCAGCGGGCATTTTTGCATTGGGAGATGTGAAGGGAGGCCCCGCTTTTACGCATGTTTCCTATGACGATTACCGGTTGATCATTCAGCAGGTTATTGAGCAAAAACAAATCAGTATTGCGGACCGGCTGGTGCCATATTGCATGTTCATAGACCCGCAGCTCGGCCGTGTGGGCATCACCGAACAGCAAGCGCGGGAAAAAGGGCTGGATATTAAAGTAGCAGTATTGAAAAACGACAGTGTGGCGCGATCGATCGAAACCGGCGACGAGCGGGGCATGATGAAAGCCATTGTGGATGCACGGACCGGCAAAATTCTGGGCGCGGCCGTACTGGCAGAACAAGGCGGCGAGATCGTGACGATCCTCCAAATGGCGATGATCGGCGGGGTTACCTACCAGCAGATCAGAAATGGTGTATTTGCGCATCCTACCTATGCCGAGTCGTTGAACAACCTTTTCATGGGCCTCGATTAGCGGTCGGCTTTTTTGCTTTTTTCGGTAAAAATGGATCGTTTTTCCGCGGATTTACGTACAAAAAGAATATGCAAATTCATTTTGCAGACCTGAACCACGTACCTGTTAGCAAACATCATGATCATTGCCGACCACATCAGCAAGCATTTTAATGGTATTGAGGCTGTTAGGGATGTTTCCTTCCAGGTGAATGAAGGCGAAACCATGGTACTGCTCGGCACAAGCGGCTGCGGCAAAACCACGACACTGAAAATGCTCAACCGGCTGATAGAACCCACTTCCGGCCGTATCGATATTTCGGGCAAAAATATCTCCGAAGAAAACCCGGAAATGCTGCGCAGGTCCATCGGTTATGTTTCTCAAAACAATGGCCTTTTTCCGCATTATACCGTGGCCGAAAACATTGCCGTTGTGCCGAAGCTGCTGAACTGGCAACCCGACGAAATCCGGGAGCATACCACCCGCTGGCTCGAACAGCTGAAACTTCCGGCGCATTTCAAAAACAAATATCCCGCTGAGTTGAGCGGCGGGCAACAGCAGCGGGTAACCATTGCACGTGCATTAATAGCCGACCCGCCGGTATTGCTCCTTGACGAACCCTTCGGCGCGCTTGATCCAGTCACACGCACGAGCGTGCGCAAGGATTTCGCGGAGCTGCCCGCACTGAAACGGAAGACCGTCGTGCTGGTCACGCACGATGTCCAGGAAGCGCTTCAAATGGGCGATCATATTTGCCTGATGGATAAGGGTAGTATCGTTCAGCAAGGCAAACCGGCCGATCTGCTGCTCAGGCCTGTGAACGATTTTGTACACGCCTTCCTCGGCCAGCAGCTCGACGATATTTCCCGCATTTACGAACGCATCAGGGCACAGGGATAATGGAAGAGCAACAGTCGCTTTGGTTTTTTATGGCACAGCAATCGGGTAAACTGTGGAGTCAGACGGTGGCCCATATCGGCCTCACCTGTATTTCACTGCTGATAGCCATTGCCGTCGGATTGCCGCTGGGGATCTTGATCGCCCGGCGTAAAAAAGCCGCGTGGCTGGTACTCGGAATCGCGGGCGTGCTGCAAACCATACCGAGCATCGCATTGCTGGGTTTTATGATTCCGCTCCTCGGTATTGGTGCCTTACCCGCCATTACCGCGCTGTTTCTGTACGCATTATTGCCCATTATCCGAAATACCTACACGGGCATCACGGGCGTCAACCCGGCCATTACCGAATCCGCGCGGGGCATGGGCATGAGCCCGTGGCAGATATTGACGAGTGTGGAACTGCCGCTGGCAATGCCGGTTATCCTGGCGGGTGTTCGCACAGCCACGGTCATTAACGTGGGTGTTGCGACGCTGGCCGCCTACATCGCGGCAGGTGGTTTGGGCGAGTTCATTTTCGGAGGTATTGCTTTGAATAATACGCAAATGATCCTGGCCGGTGCCATTCCGGCTGCATTACTAGCCGTTTTGTTCGACGTCCTGTTGTCATTGCTGCAAAAAACAGGCTTGGAAAGCATGCGCAAAATCTCAATCATATTGCCTGTTCTGCTGCTTTTCCTCTCTTCGTTTTACCTGATCCCTTATACCAAAGGCAAGCTGCTGGCTGGATTTACACCTGAATTCATGGGCCGGGAAGATGGCTATTTAGGGCTAAAATCGAAGTACGGGCTCGATATCCCCACCGTTGTGATCAGCGACGCGGTGATGTACAAAGCTGCATTTGAAGAAAAGCTCGACGTGATCAGCGGATACAGCACCGACGGCCGATTGAAAGCATTCGACCTCGTGACCCTGCATGACGACCAGCATATTTTCCCGCCTTACTATGCCGCGCCGGTGGTACGGAGCCAGGTACTTGGACAATACCCGGAGTTGCAGCCGGTTTTGGAGCAATTATCCGGCTATATCAACGATTCGGTCATGACGGAACTGAACTACCGCGTCGACTACCTCAAACAGGCCCCCGACCGCGTAGCCCATGATTTCCTGGTATCCAAAAACCTCTACCAGCCTCCCCGCAATGGAAGCAAAGGCACCATACGCCTCGGATCGAAGATTTTTGCCGAGCAATACATTCTCATTCAAATGTACAAAGAGCTGATCGAAGGTAATACCGATTTGAAAGCCATTACCAAAACCGGCCTGGGCGGCACAAAAATCTGTTTCGACGCATTGAACAACGCCGAAATCGATATGTATCCCGAGTACACGGGCACAGGCTTGCTTGCGGTCCTCAAACCCCGTGGCGAACAGCTCGCAAAGCTCGGCGGCGACCGTGAAAAAGTTTATGATTATGTCAAAAATGAATTTTTAAAACAATACAAGCTGCAATGGCTCCGGCCTATCGGCTTTAATAATGCTTACGCGCTGATGATGCGTCGCGCGCAGGCACAATCCTTGAATATCCAATCCATCACCGATCTGAAAAACTATGCAACTAATGGAAGCCACCGGCATTAGGGAAGCATTTCACAATGTCAGAAAGCATTCGGAACACATTTGTGCGCCACTGGAAACAGAAGACTACGTACCGCAGCCAGTCGCGTTCGTAAGCCCGCCCAAGTGGCACCTGGCGCATTCGACGTGGTTTTTTGAAACCTTCATCCTCAAACCTAATGTGCCGGGCTATCGTGTTTACGATCCCGATTTCAACTACCTGTTCAACAGCTACTACAACAACGTGGGCGAGCGCACACTCCGCACCGACCGTGGAAATGTGACACGCCCCACCACCAAAGCCGTGTACGCCTACCGCCGGTACGTCGACGAACAAATGGACGCGTTCCTGGAAGAGCTCTCCGACCCGGAAATACTGGCTTTGGTAGAACTTGGCCTGCACCACGAGCAGCAGCACCAGGAGCTTTTGATCACCGACATTAAATACATTCTCGGCCACAACCCGCTCTTTCCCGTTTACCGTGCGGAACAGAATATGGTGGACGGTCGTAACACCGAAACCGGCTTCCTGACCATTCCAGAAGGAATCTACGACATCGGGCACCAGGGCGAAGGTTTTTGTTTCGACAATGAGCTGGGCAGGCACAAAGTGTATCTGCATGCGTTTGAAATTGCCAAAGGACTCGTTACCAACAGCGAATTCATCGAATTCATGGAAGCCGGCGGCTACCAGGATTTCAACCTCTGGCTGGATGAAGGCTGGTCTTGGGTAAATCAAAACCAGGTTTCTGCTCCGATGTACTGGCACCTGACAGACGGTGAATGGCACTATTTTACATTGAACGGCCTGCAAAAAGTTGAACCGGACGCCATTCTGAGCCACATCAGCTTTTTCGAAGCCGCCGCATTTGCACAATGGAAAGGAATGCGGTTACCAACGGAATTTGAATGGGAGATCGCATCCGCCAACCTCGACTGGGGCCAGCGATGGGAATGGACCAACAGCGCGTATCTTCCCTACCCCGGCTTCTCCAAGGCGCCGGGGGCGGTGGGCGAGTACAACGGCAAATTCATGGTGAACCAGATGGTGCTCCGCGGCGCGTCGGTAGCCACTTCGCCGGGGCACGCCCGCAAAACCTACCGTAATTTTTTTCACACACACGAGCGCTGGCAATACACAGGCATCCGGCTGGCGCGATAAATCGAACGTTATGACTGACTTACAAACTTTTGCCAGAGACATCCACAAGGGGTTGTCCGCACCACAGAAGCACATTTCGAGTAAATATTTTTACGACGACATCGGCAGCGGGATTTTCCAGGACATCATGAAAATGCCGGAATACTACCCTACGCCCTGCGAATTCGAAATCCTGTCGCTGCAAGGCGAGAATATCATACAAAAGCTGGCATTCAACAAGCCGTTCCAGATCGTGGAATTCGGCGCGGGGGATGGTATCAAAACACGTCAACTGCTGAAAAAGCTGGTCGAGCGGCAGGTGGATTTTACTTACGTGCCCATCGATATCTCGTCCAAAGCCATTGAGGAGTTGACGGCCAATATGCACGCCCATTTGCCCGGCTTGAAGATCAGCCCGATGATCGGCAACTACTTTTCGATGATGGAGGAACTGGCCGCGTCGGGCGTGCCGAGCCTTTTGCTTTTCCTGGGCGGCAATATCGGCAATTACGAAGCACACGAGGTGAATAGCCTGCTCGCAGATTTCCGCAAATGCATGAACCCGGGCGATTACCTGCTGACCGGCTTCGATCTGCAAAAGAACCCGGCAACTGTACGATGTGCTTACGACGATCCGAAAGGCATTACCAAAGCATTTAATATCAATCTCTTACACCGTATCAACCGGGAGCTTGGCGGAAGTTTCAAAACCAACCAGTTTGATTTCTACTCGCATTACAATCCCGTCAATGGTGAGGTAAGGAGCTACCTGGTAAGCCTGGTACCGCAAAAAGTACACGTCCGGCATACCGACAAGTGCTACGATTTCGACCGTAACGAGCTGATCTGGACCGAGCTTTCCAAAAAATATACCTTATCTGAGATCGAAGAAGTGGCTGCGGCCAACGGTTTCCGGGTGGTGGAGCATTTTCAGGATTGCAAGGCCTATTTTACAGACAGCCTCTGGACATTATAAAAAGGGGCTGACTAAAAAGGCCCGAGTCAATTTGGCTGTAAATAGGCTTTTTGGATTTTTGAGACTGATAGAAGCCTGGTTAAATTAACAAGGGGTCA
>NZ_PYAS01000015.1 GCF_003014695.1 Dyadobacter jiangsuensis
ATCTTGCCCATGTATTTCTAATGTCGTAATTAAAAATACAAAAAAGCCCTCGTTCTACATAGTAGAAAAAGGGCTTTTGCTTTTGGGTCACCCTCTTGAGATTCCGCTAGTCCAGCAGGAGTTTGTTGGTGATGATCTCCGTATTGGGTAATGGAAATACATAGTTCGTTTGCGAAGGCACCACTTCCGGCGCTACTAAGCCGTTGCCTGATTTGGCCGGGAATGGTGCCAGGTTACGCAGAATATCAATCGAGCGCAGCCCTTCGCCAAGCAGCTCGATACGGCGCTCTTTGAGGATCGTCGATACCAATGCCTGCTGCGTACCGGTTGCCTCTTTCGGGAACTCGTAGCTCGCGTCGGAGCGGTTGCGCACGGCTTTGAGTAATGCCGTGGCCGTAGCCAAATCGCCTGTCCGGGCTGCCGCTTCCGCGTAGTTCAGCAATATTTCCGAATAGCGAAGTATGGGCAGGTAATCCAGAAACGGCGATGGTTTCGCATATTTGGTGAGGAACTGCACGCCCGTTGCCGTACGCGCAAATGTGCGCCGGAGATCGTCGGCGCGCCATTCGGGTTCACCCCAAATGCCGGTCGGGTTAAGATTATACTCCGAGTTGGCGTTGATCACGTAGGGAAACGACGTTTGCCCGGTCACGTTGTCGAGCTCGGTCATGGGCACCGACAAAATCGACTCCGTGCTGGTGTAATTGGTCGTAAAAATCTCCACAATGCTGCCCAACTGGTGCTTCACACCCGTAGCCGCAGCGAACGGCGGCACGGCGGAAACGATCTTTTTGGCTTCGCTGATCACCTTCGCATATTGTCCGCTATTGAGATACACCCTGGTTTTGAGTGCAATAGCCGTGTTGCGGTGCGCCCGGGTGGTATTGAGCAATGCGGTGCTGTAATTCAAGGGCAGGTCGGCTTCGGCTTCGTCCAGGTCTTTGATAATCTGTGTGTAAATCTCGGCGACGGTGCTCCTTTTCAAATCGTTGTTGGCGATAGTGGTTTCCGCTTGCAAACGCAGCGGCAGTGCTTTGGAAGCGCCCTGATCTTCATTATAAGGCCTCGCATAGGCGGTCACGAGCGCGAAGTAGCTCAATGCCCGCACGAATTTTGCTTCGGCTACATATTGTTTCGCCAACGTTTCGCTCACCACACCCGGGTGCTCGCCGATACCCTTGATGAGGATATTCGCATTGTTGATCGTTTCGTAACCCGATGCCCAGAAACCCGCGATGAAATTGGAACTCGCATTCAGGGTGTGGTTCCACGCTTCGAAAGCGGTGAACGTGTTGCTGGTACGGTTGATAAACTCCTCGCCCCGTACTTCCGAATAGGTGTAGTAGTTGCCGCCGTAGAAGTTGCCGCCTTTGGCCGATTTATAAATGCCATTCACAAGCCCGAGCACGCGCTCCTGCGTTTCGAAGGCATTGGCCCCGGTAATGGAAGTCTCGGGAACGGGATGCAGCAGCTGGTCGGAATCGCAGGACGGCAATAGCAATGCAAATGCCACAGAAAAGCCCCAGCCGATTGATTTACGGCCTATTTGATTGAATATTTTCATGATTGAAATACCTGATAATTAGAAACTGAGATTTACCCCGAGCGTGAACGTCCGCGCCTGCCCTACCGAGTTCTTTTCGACACCCGGCGTGGTGTTGGAATTACCATTCACGGAGGATTCGGGATCGGTACCATTGTAGCCCGCCAGCAGGAAGAGGTTCGAGCCCTGCGCGTAAATGCGCACAGGCCCGATGCCCGAGTTTCCGAACGCCGAAGCAGGCAAACGGTACCCCAGCGAAAGGTTTTGCAGGCGCGGGAAATCGGCCTTCTCCGCATTGGTCGACACCGGGAATGACGAGCCGCTCGAAAGCTGGTCATTGTAAACGAGCCTCGGGATATCCGTTATATCACCCGGTTTCTGCCACCGTTTCAGGATTTCGGTCGAATTGTTGTAGGCGCGCTGGTCGAGCAGGGTCGCGCGGGTGCCGTTCATGACGTAGTTCCCTCCCGCAAATGTCAAATTCACAGAGGCATCGAACGCGCCGTATTTGAAGGTATTCGAAAAACCGCCGTACCACTTCGGCAGCGCATCGCCGATGAGGTAATAGTCGGCGCCGGTAATGGCTGCCGCTTTGGAACCGTCAAGGTAAGTCCAGTTGCTTTCGCCGGGGCCGACGATCTGGCTGTACTGCACCTTCTCGCCTTTGGCATTAATGAATATCCTCCGGCCGTTTTCAGGATTCACTCCCGCCGTTTTAGCGCCATACAAGCTACCCACCGAATGCCCCACGCGTGTCACGTTCGTCGTTTCGTAGGATACATGCGTAGTGCCTACGATATCGGTATTGCCGTCCGACAACCCGGTTACCTTGTTTTTCAATTTCGTGAAATTGACCGACGCATTCCACGAAAACTCACCTGAGCGGATGATATTCGCCGAAATACCCAGCTCCACGCCCCGGTTGAACATCGCGCCCACATTCCGGAGGATCGAATTACCCGGAATACCTTTTGAAATAGCCTGCGGAGCACTGAGGATGAGGCCGTCGACATTGTTGTCAAAATAAGTGAAGTCCACCTGAACGCGGTCGTCGAGCAGGCCAAGATCGGCGCCGATGTTGGTCTGCCGGCTTGTTTCCCAGCCGAGATCGGAGTTACCGGCCTGCGAAATCGCCCATGTAGGCGAGCTGCCGTACAAGCCGCCGTTATACAGTTCGAGCGAGCCGAATGCATTGCTGATATTGCCGTTTCCGACGCGGCCCCAGCTCGCACGCAGCTTCACCGAACTCAGCACCGAGGCCAGCCGGAGGTCTTTGTAAAATGCCTCTTCCGACAATGCCCAGCCGCCCGAAACGCCACCGAAATTCCCGTATTTCTTGTCAAAACCCAATGCCGAGTTACCATCGCGACGGAAATTAACCGTCAGGAAATACTTCTTCGCCAGGTCGTAGCTCACACGTGAGAAGTAGGAAAGGTAGGCGCGCTCGTCGAGTTCGTTGCCGGAGGTCGTAATGGAACCCCAGTTGCCCTGGTAGTTCTCAAAAAACGGGTCGGCCCCCTGGGAACGCGACGCGCCCCAGGCCGAGTTATTGAACTTCTGCACGTCATACCCCGCCAGTACCGACACCGAATGCTTGCCGAATGTGGGCGTAAAAGTAAGCGTGTTGGTCCAGTTCCAGTTGTCGCGCAGCGCCGAAACGTTGATCGCATTGCCTTTGGTCGAATAGCCATTGCCCTGTAAGGCGCTATCGAAGGTTTTGGTTTCGGTACGAAGGCGGTCGATGGCATAGCTGGTCCGGAATTGCAGGTTTTTCAAGATCTGCGCCGTTGCCGCGAAACTGCCGATTATGCGATCGTTGGACGAGGTATAATGGTTTTTGTCCAACTGTGCCACCGGGTTACCCCAGTTGCTCACAACCTGGTTATTGCCCATCCCGATCGTGTTCGGGCTCGTGGTACTGATGTTGTACGAGCCATCCGGATTGTACGCCGGTACGTTGGGAGGCAATGCAATAGCCAGCCGCGCCAAGCCCACGAGAAAGAAGTTGGAACCCGGCAACGACCCGGCGTAGGGCGATGCGTTGTTGGAGGTGTTGTACGAAACACTGCCATTCAGTTTCAGCCAGCGGTTCACCTCCTGGTCGATATTGAAGCGGGCCGATTTACGGTCGAACTCGTTAGCCCGCAGGAAGCCGTTCTGCTTGCTGTAATTGGCTGAAAAATAATACGTAGTACTTTGCGTACCGCCTGAAACACTCAGGTTATGGTTTTGTGAAACGCCGGTGCGGTAAATGTAGTCGTACCAGCGCGTGTCGATCGGCGTGCCGTCGGGGTTCGTATTTTGGAAAAACAATGCGGAAGGCACCTTGTCATTGTTTTCATTTCCGCCCAAAATCTTTGCGTTCAGTACCGCTTCATTCTTGATGGCGATGTATTGTTCGGCATTCAGCAGTTCGGGAAGCCTCGTTACCTCCGACACACCAGCCCACGATTCGAGGTTGACTCTCGGCTTGCCTGTCTTGCCTCTTTTGGTCGTGATCAAAAGCACACCGGCAGCCGCGCGGGAGCCGTAAATGGACGTCGAGGCGGCATCTTTCAGCACATCTATCGACTCGATATCGGCCGGATTGATATCACCCAGCGGGTTGTTCGGCACGGCGGTGCTCGTGGAAACGTTACCGGTGTTGATGGGAATGCCATCCACGACCACCAACGGATAGGAACTCAGCGAAATGGAGTTCACACCCCGGATACGGATCACCGGCGGGTTGTTGAGCACGCCGTTCGGTTGGGAAATGCTCACCCCCGCCGCACGCCCCGCGAGCGCCTGGTCGAAACTCTGGATCGGCTGCTCCTTAATCGCCTCACCCTTCAAGCGAACCGCCGAACCGGTAAATTCCGACTTCGTTTGCGTGCCGTAACCCACCACCACCAGTTCGCTGAGCTGGCGCGTATCGGCGCTCAGCTCGACGGCGATTTGCGTCTGTCCGCCAACAGCCTTTTCAATGGAAGCATACCCAATGAAAGAAATCACCAGCGTGGCATTTTCGGGGGCAATCAATTGATATTTACCGTCCTGATCGGTAATAGTGCCATTGGACGAACCTTTGACAATCACCGAAACGCCGGGCAGCGGCTGGCCGGACTCCTTGTCGCGTATCACGCCCGATACGGGCTTATCTGCCCGCACGAACGCCGGGGCCAAGGGACGGGCGGCATAGGTCTGTTCCGGCGTCGCCAGCCCGAGCATCAGCGCCGCCAATGCGATCCGGCCGGCATTACCGTATTGATCTATACGTAAGCTCGTAAAGTAAGGTTTTATCATGTTCAAATGGATTTAAAAGTGTTCTGGGAGTGAAAAAAGGGATGCAAAGGCAACACCGTCCTGTCCGGGCGCCCCGCTGAAAGCAGGGCAGCCGGTTAAGGGCAGCGCACAGGAGTGTTGGTTGTAATGTTGGAAGAATCCGGGGTTAACGCACCGGTCAGTGGTCCCCGTAACGCTTCTCGCCCGCCGAAACGGCCAGCGTCAGCTTGTTCTGTTTCGGAGGCAGCGGACAGGTTGCGTACGGAGAGAATGCACAAGGCGGATTGATGGCTTTGTTGAAATCCAACCATGCTGTGCCGTCAGCCTCGACGGAGGAATACAGGAAGCGGCCGGAGCCGTAAGTTTCGTGCTTGTTGGTCTGGTCGGCGAAGATGATGAACAGGCTTTCGGGCTTGCCCACGGCGTCGAGGTTGTACTCCTTGCCATCGACATTAAATACGAGCTTGCCCGGCGAGACCTGATTGTCGGTACGACCGGTAATGTCGGTAATCGACACCGTGCGGCCCTGCGTCGGCACAAAACGCGCCTTAACCCGCCATTTTTCCTGCACGGGGTACCTTTCAATGCCTGAAAAACCTTTCAGGTATTCGCCTTCCAGGTCGCGCAGGCGGATCGCATACTTCTCCCCCCGCTTGATCACAAACCACCGCAGCGGGCCATGTTTCAATGTAACGGGCTTGCCGTCCGGGAAAATATCCAGCTCAGTTACAGGCTGGTCGCCGTTGAAGATTTGCGCGTCGGATTTTGCTTTGAGCGTGATCTTGTCATTTTGAAGCACAAATTCCCCCAAAAACGCGTTGCTTTTGCCTTCCGGAAACAGAATATCGTTCTTTTCCGCGCTGCCAAAAGTGTTGCTCCCCTCTTTCAACCAGAACAGCCCGGCCAGGTTCAGCCAGCCCGATTCCGCTTTCAGGCTCTCTACGCGTTTCTGATGCCAGTCGCGGATCTGCTCTTCGTAAGTATTGTCGGTCGCGGTAAATGCGGCCAAAACCCATACCGCCGCCAGCCCCAGTAGTTGATAAACATGCCTTTTCATTTTCAGGTGTTTGTTAAGTGACACATACGCTTTCCTCCACCGGGGATGTCCTCGGCGTATCAGGATTCGCAATTTTGGTGGTGGCTGGTGCACAAAATTAATTAAACTATTTAGTCTACCAATTTAATAGTTTATTATTTTAAAAAATTTTATTTTACTTGAAGAGTGTGGTAATGATTGGAAGATACAAGCAGTTGATAATACCACATTTTCCCGGTATCTTTGAAATGCTCATTCTGCCATCCTTGGAGAAAGGAGTTTCGAAGCCCGATACATCCAGACATGTACCGGGCTTTGCGGTTAGTATATCTTAGGCAATCTCTTCTTCAACTTGTTGTTGATCTGTTTTAACCCACCCGGCTCGTTCAGGTAATAGGCGGTCAAAATGTAGTAATCCATCAGAGATCGTTGAGGTTCCAAAATTATTACGTACTCATTTCGAACGTCATAAACATAGGTTCTGATCTTATCTCTTCCAGCGACCCGATCTTCGAAACTAAACACCTCTATCGATGTCGGACTAGATTCACACAGATGGTGTTTAATCCAGTGCAGTCTTACTGATCTATACGTCTCGAAACTCCTGCTGCCGAGTGTCTTTCCATTGCTATCCTTGTCTTCGCGGGTCGTCAAGTGCCGGAAGGCCGTGTCAAGGGATGCTTCACCATCTTTCTTAATAGGTCTGATTTGTCTCCTTCTGAATGCCAGCGTGCCGTCAAAATCCCGGTCAAAAATCCGGCGCAAAGATTGCGACCTCATTAACTCGGATAAATGGCCTACTTCAAGCAAGTTGTCATAAATCTTTGTGAGGTTGTGTGGCATGAGTGGTAATCATTTCAGATCAATAAAGAACAGATTGAACTTGTCTTCGCTTTTTGGAGTCGAGTGATTAATCGGCCCATTACACATCGTCTCGATAATATCAACCAACCGGTTCTTAGCCTCAACATTTCCCCTGCCTCTCAATGCGTAATTGATTGCACCAATAATCAGATCCGTTAGCTGCATGAACGAACTTTCGTGTGATCTCATAAACTGGAAATTCTTTATCGCTGCATTCCAGTGTAGCATTTCTTTCAATCTTGCCAGTTTCCGGTGACTTCTCGTGTCTTTAATGTCACAATACACGTTGTAGATATACGATAAATTCATTTTGTGATGAAGTAGCTGATAGTACATTCTGAAATAAAAGTCATCATGTGTAAAACCCGGTCTTGTTTCGTCTATTTGAGATTTATCGATAATCACAGCCCTGAAACACATCGACGAATCGAAGAAAAATTTCAAAAGTTCTTCGTACAGCGGGAATGCCGATTCAGATACTTTTGACCATTTGGTTTCACCCTTTTTTCTGTGTGTAGATCTAATATGCCTCAGTTCGGCCTTGTAACGCTTTACATCATTGGAACCAACTTGTACGTAACCGATCAGCATATAGCGCATTCCATCGTAGGGAAGATGACTGCTTTCATCGCAAAACAAGTTGAAGGTCTTCTTATCGTCGATAGTCATGTCCTGATGATTCTTAGTCAGAGTAAATAAAAGTCGCTATCTGAGCGACTTAACTGCGACAAAATTAGCAAACCCCAAAAACATTTTCAGAACCGCACAAGAACGCAATCCTAACGGAAGATAAATACTATTTGACGGCTCCAAACCCTCCTTTGACCTTACAATAAGAACCGGGAACCCCCTTGCGGCATTTTTTGTAATTTCAACCTATGAATACTAAACCGGCGTTTCCTACCCTTGGCATCGATGCTTTCGACTCTTCTGCGGAGTCGGGTTACAAGCTTTTACGCCATGAGGTCGATGGGAAGAGCCGGATCGAGAAGCCGCACAAGCACGATTTCTTTATGCTTTTTGTGGTGAAGCGGGGCGGCGGCACGCATTCAATCGACTTTGTGGATTACCCTGTTGTCAACGGGCAGGTACATTTGTTGTTTCCGGGGCAGGTACACCGATGGGAACTCGACGAAGCTACGTCAGGGTTTCAACTGATGGTCGGGCGGCGTGCTTTCGAGACTTCTTCCAACTTTCTGCGCCTGTCGTTTATATCCTACCGGAACCACCAGGTGATCGATCTGCCGCCGACGGTTTTCGAGGCATTGTGCTACGAGCTGGAAGCCCTGGAAGGCGAGCTCGGCACCGCTTTGGTGGATTGGGATATGGTACAACTTCGAAGTCGGGTGGCCTTGCAGCTTGTGAGCCGTGAAGCCGAGCGCATTTACGAGGATATCGGTACCTACCGGGCCAACCCGATCCTTTTCAAGTACCACGCGCTGGTAGACGCGCATTTCAAGACGCACAAGACCGTCGCATTCTACGCCGACCAGCTCAATATTTCACCAAACTACCTTAATATTCTCTGTAAAAGGCACTTGCACGTACCGGCTACGTTCCTGATCCATAACCGGGTCGGTCTGGAAGCGAAGCGTTTGCTGTTGGTTTCGGGCCAATCGGCCAAAGAGATCGCTTTTGAACTGGGGTTCAGCGACCTTCCTCATTTCTCCAACTTCTTCAAGGCACAGACAGGTTTATCACCCCGCGCCTTTCGAAATTCGTTATAAATCCTACAAGTTTTGGGATAAATACCGCATCGTTTGAACGTGGCGCCGGGGTTAACTTTGCATAAACCTTAATCCCAGGCATATGGAGTCCATTTCCCGCAAAACGTTCATTCAAAGTTCCGGTCTGTTGCTGGCAGGCGAAATACTCGTCAAAAAAGCCGGGGCATTCGCTTCGGGCGCGACCCAACCGACCGAAACCGGCAGCAAACCTGTGAAGAAATGGATGCTGAAAAACGTGCGCCTGGAAACGGGTTTTGTGTATGAAGACGGTGAGGTTATCGCGACCGAAACCGGACTTTTCCGCGTCGAGATCGAAGGTGGGAAGATCAAAGCCGTGTTGCCTAACGACCCCAAAGCCGATGCGACCGATGCCAAAGGGCAGCTGATGCTGCCGGCGTTCAGGGATATGCATATTCATTTGGACAAAACGTATTACGGCGGCCCCTGGAAAGCGCGGCTGGCTAAAAACCGTTCGGTGAAAGACATGATCGCATTCGAGCAGAAAGAGCTGCCCGAACTCCTGAAAACATCCACTTACCGGGCCGAAAAGATCATCGAGCTGCTGCAATCGAAAGGCACGAATTTTGCGCGGAGCCACGTCAATATCGAGCCGACTTCGAAGCTGGATTCATTGAAAAACCTGCAAAAAGCAATTGAAAATAAGAAAGATAGTTTCGGGGCAGAGCTCGTCGCTTTTCCGCAGCACGGGGTGTTCTACTCGCATTCAGAGCAATGGATGAAAGAAGCGGCTGCGATGGATATCGACTTCATCGGCGGTCTCGACCCGAATGCCATCGATGGCAGTGTCGAGAAACAGATCGATTTCATCGTCCAGCTCGCACTCGATCACGGCAAAGGCATTGATATTCACCTGCATGAAGGCGGTGAACCGGGTTTAAAAACGGTTGAATACCTGACCCAGAAAGTCATTGAAAATCCGGCACTGGCTGGTAAAACATTTCTCAGCCACTGTTTTGTGCTGGCCCGGCTCGAAAAACCCAAACTGGAAGAAGTATCTGAAAAACTCGCACACGCACGTGTAGGTGTAATTTCCACGATTCCGTTCGGGAGTACCATTATGCCCATCCCGACCCTCTACCGCCATGGCGTAACCGTCATGACCGGCAACGACAGCATCGTGGATCATTGGAACACATTCGGGTCCGGGAGCGTGTTGCAGAAATCGAACCTGATGGCGCAGCTTTATGGCCAGTCGACGGAGCTGGACCTGTCGCGCTGTCTCAAACTGGCTACCTGCGGTATTCTGCCGCTCGACGAAAAAGGAAAACAGCAATGGCCCAAGGCCGGTGACGAAGCGAGTGTGGTGTTGGTAGATGCGAGTTGCTCGGCCGAGGCTGTTGCCCGTATTTCCCCGGTGAAAGCGCTGGTGCATCGCGGGAACCTGGTTTATCGGAACTGAGTGGTGGTCGGGAGGTGGTCAAGTATTGTCATTTGTTGTCAGGGGGAGTCAAGTATTGTCATTTATTGTCATTTGTTGTTAGGGAGTCAAAAGTAATCAGGGGTGGTTGAAACCTACCGGACGGGAATAAGATATTGATACAATGCACTACCGAAATCGCGTAGCGATGTAATGTAGGTAGCAACCAAACCGAAAGAGATATTCGCAAATGCCGTCAGGCATGTAACCGCAAAGCATTGTTGTTGCATGCCTGACGGCATTTTGACGTCGCGGGCAGAACGCATTTTCTACCAATGTTGCATGCCTAACGGCATTTGTCTCCAACTTGACATCACCTGACTATACCTCACTACACCCGACAACACCTGACAACACTTGACCATACTTGACAAAACCTGACCACACCTGACAAAACCTGACCACACCTGACCACACCTGACAACACTTGACTACACTTGACCACACCTGACAACACTTGACTACACTTGACCACACCTGACCACACTTGACAAAACCTGACCACACCTGACAAAATCCAACCCCAAGCCCCAACCTACTGTATATTAACCACTTCATTACCTATTTTAGCAGATCAGGCGCAAGATCGGGCAAGTATAGGTGAAAGGATATATTTTGCAATATCAATCCTGAACTTCAAGCCAGCCGGTCATGAAACGCCACTACCTCCTGACATTCGCATTCATTGGAATACTCCTATTCCTTAACCAATCCCACAGCCACGCACAAACCAAGGAACTCTACATCCCTGCCAAGGCGATGCGGGTGCCCGATGGCAACGACTATAATAATACAGAAAGCGAGTTCAGCTACAAACGCATGGTGCAATCGGACAACATCGCCATTTTCTGGCACAAAGAGTTTGGCAATGACCCGATGGCTAATCCGGACTCTACCCGCCGCTTCGATGTCCGTAATGCCTTGCGGGAATGCGAACGGTTCTACGACTACTATGTCAATGATCTGAAAATTGTTCAAAAAGGCAAGTCGCTGACCGACCAATACAAAATGATCCTGTACGTGATCGGCGGCACGGAGCAGACGGCTTTCGGCGGGGGTGTCGAGAACAAGATCGGTATCCTCTGGACTCCGGCGGTACGGATGTCGAAAGCACCGTACGGTGCCCTCGCACACGAGCTCGGGCACGCATTCCAGTATATGTCACGCGCAGACGCACAGGCGGGCCCACGAGGGCCGGTGATGGAAATGTCGGCACAGTACATGCTCTGGCAGGTCTATCCCGAATGGATGACTTTCGAGAATTACCACTTCGTCAGTTACCTTAAAAAGACGCACTTCGCGTTCCTGCATCCGCAGAATATGTACCACTCGCCCTATGTGCTGGAATACTGGTCGGAGAAACACGGCAAGGAGTTTTTCGGGACATTATGCCGTTCTACGCAGGAAGGCGAAGATCCCGTCATGACCTACAAAAGGCTCAACAACCTCAGCCAGGATGCATTCAACGACGAGATGTTCGAAGCCGCCAGCCGTTTTATGACCTGGGATCTGAATAGGATCGAAAACGTGGCGGCGCCTTATGCCAACAAACATTCCACGAAACTTACGGCCCTTGAAAATGGCTGGTACCAGGTCGATTCACTGAATACCCCGCAGAACTACGGCTACAACGGCATTCGCCTTGCCGTTCCCACCTCTGGCAATTCAGTAACCGTTGATTTCGAAGGCATTGCCGGTGCAAAAGGTTACAGCGACGTAAAAACCGAAAAAGCGGGCTGGCGCTACGGTTTTGTGGCGCATACCAAAGACGGTAAACGTGTCTATGGAAAAGTCGCACGCGAGGCCAAGGGCAACGCCACTTTCAAACTACCCAAAGACACGCAATATCTCTGGCTGGTAGTCAGCGGCGCGCCTACCGAGCATTGGCCGGTCGCGTTCGGCAGACAGGCTGCGCAGCAGAAGGAGGAGCAGTGGCCGTACAGGATTAAAGTGACAGGAACCACTTTGGCTGAAAAGTAGGCTTTCTATCAGGCTTGCCTCGACGCTCGGCGGATTCAGCATTTATTTCCAAGCCGACTCAGCCCTGTAAATCTCTAAATCCTTCACCTCGATCCGGTTGCCCCAGAAGTTCATCGTCTCTTTGGCACGTGCATCGGGTTTGCGTTGCAGCGAGTAGGAATATGCCCCGCTATCAATAAACACCTCGACGGTCGTGCGGTCGACGTAGATATCGGCGGTGATTTCCATGCTGGTCATATCCTCCGGCGAGTAAAACACGCCATTCACCAGGTTGGAATTCATATCGTAATCCAGTATCCGCTGGCCAAACAGCGAAAGCCCCGCGCTGGTAGCGTGCGAAAGTTTGATCGTGGTTTTGATGCGGAATTGGTCCGGCGACAGGAGCGATTTCAATTTCGCATTTGCTTCCGCCTCGGTCAGCGACGACCATTTCCCGATGCTGTTGAAAAGCTGTTCCGTTTCCTTCACTGGCCGGCTGGTCAACCGCAAGCCATCTTTGGTAGTCCTGAGTTGCAGTTCGGTAGGAAGCAGCATCATACCGTTGAACGGCATTCCGGCATGCGACACCCGGCCCCAGCCGATCTGAATACGGCGCGGGTCGGTTTCGGGCATGTTGGTGAAAGTTTGCGCGGCATAAATGCTGCCCGTGGTATAATAATGTTTACCCGATTCCGGCTTGAAGGTCTTCCCATCAAATGAGCCGATCATATAGCTGGCGGAGGCACCGTACATCACCCATTTGGTTTTGCTTTTGTTACCGTCAACCGGCAGTTCGAACAGGTCGGGGCATTCCCAGAAGCCGGTCAGATGGCTTTGAAACTGCCATTCTTTCAGATTTTTGGAGGTATAAATGGAATGGCCGTCGCGTTCGTTGAGTACCATTACCCAATGCTTTGAAGGCTTGTACCAAAACACCCGCGGGTCGCGCGTGTCTTTGCTGTTCCATTTGGCCTTGGAATCAATCAGCGGATTCTTGCCGTATTTGGTCCAGGTACGGCCTTTATCGAGACTGTATGCCATGCATTGCACCTGCTTCTCCGGGTTATCAACCGTAAAAAAGGCGACCATCGCCGGTGTATTTCCTTTGTTGAAACCCGCCGTATTCTCATAATCGATGACGGTGGAGCCCGAAAACATGGTACCCATCGAATCCGGCGACAAGGCGGTAGGTAGCTCCTGCCAGTGCACCATATCCTTACTTACGGCATGCCCCCACGACATATTCTCCCATTCGCGTTCGTAAGGGTTATGCTGATAAAAAAGATGGTATTCTCCATCGTAGAATATCATGCCATTGGGATCGTTGATCCATCCGCGGCGGGTCGTAAAATGGTATTGCGGACGGTTCCGCTCCCGGTACATGGAATCTTCACCGGCGATACGGTCGTCCTGTGAGATTTTCGCCAGGCCATCGGCCTTGCCGTCGTAGCTGACCGCGATCGTTTGCCCCTGCAAGGCAGCCATATCACAAAACACCCAGTAATCGGGCTTGCCAGAGGCCAGTCGTATTTTGAACGACCGTTCCAGTTTACCATTTAGTCTAAATTGCATGGTACCACGGTTGTCCGATTGCGACACGGGAAGGTTCAGGTAGCGCTTCGTAATCTTGATCGAATGGTCCTGAGCGGAAAGCAAATGGCTGCCCAGCACTAAGGCAAAGGCAAGGATTCTGAGTTTCGGTTTCATTGGCTTATCAATAGTCACGAACTGGAAGCACTTTTGATACCATATTTACTTAAACTAATAGCCTCATCACGCGATCAGCCCGTTGATCACCTTGCCGTGCACATCGGTAAGCCGGTACCGCCGCCCCTGATGCTTGAACACCAGCTTCTCGTGATCGAGGCCGAAGAGGTGCAGCAATGTCGCTTGGAAATCATGCACATGCACGCCATCTTTCACGACATTGTAGCTGAATTCATCCGTTTCGCCGTACACCTGCCCGGTTTTAATGCCGCCGCCGGTCATCCACATCGAAAAGCAACCGGGATGATGATCGCGGCCGTAGTTGTCGGCGGTGAGCTTGCCCTGCGAAAAGCTCGTACGGCCGAATTCCCCGCCCCAAACGACGAGCGTATCTTCCAGTAATCCCCGCTGTTTGAGATCCTTCACCAATGCAGCCGAGGCCTGATCGACATCCCTGGCCTGTTTTGCAATGTTTTTGGGCAAATCGCCGTGCTGGTCCCAGCCCATGTGATAGAGCTGGATAAACTTCACGTCGCGCTCGGCCATACGCCGCGCGAGCAGGCAGTTTGCTGCGAATGTTCCTGGCCTACGGGCATCTTCGCCGTACATTTTGTAGATATAATCGGGCTCGCCGGAGGTATCCACGGCGTCGGGTACTGACGTCTGCATTTTGTACGCCATTTCATATTGGCTGATTTTCGACTGTATTTCCGGGTCGCCCCAAAGCGTAAACTGGTGCTCATTCAGTTCCTTAATGCGGTCCAATGCACGCCGACGGTCTTCCTTATGCACGCCATACGGGTTTTGCAAATACAGCACCGGGTCCTTCCCTGCCCGTAACTGCACACCCTGGTGATGCGACGCCAGGAAGCCGTTGGCCCAGGCCGCGGTACTCAATGGCTGGTCACCGCTGACGCCTTTGGAAATCAACACCATAAAATGCGGAAGATTCTGGTTATCGGATCCCAGCCCGTAGCTCAGCCATGAGCCCATCGACGGCCGCCCGCTTTGCTGCGAGCCTGTTTGCACGAACATCACCGCTGGTTCATGATTGATGGCTTCCGTAAACACCGATTTGACAATGCACAAATCATCTACAATACCAGCCGTGTAGGGTAAAAGCTCGCTCACCCACGCGCCCGACTGTCCGTATTGTTTAAAATCATAAATCGATTTGACCAGCGGAAAGGTCGATTGCCCTGCTACCATTCCGGAGTTCCGTTGCGTCGATTTAATCGAATCCGGGATTTCCTGCCCGTGCCATTTGGCTAATGCAGGCTTGTAGTCAAATGTTTCGAGCTGCGACGGCCCGCCGCTTTGGAACAGATAAATAATCCGCTTCGCTTTCGGCGAAAAATGCGGCCCGCGGACAAACGGGGCGATGGCCGATTCAGCACCTTGTGCCTCCTCCTTCCGCGCACCGGGAGAGGTACCAGCCTGTAAAATGCTCGAAAGCGCAATGGAACCGAACCCGAGGCCGGCCTTCGTGAGAAAGTCCCGGCGGTTGAGTTGCGTTAATACCTTTTTCAGATCTTCCATAACCAAGTTATTTGCGGGTATGCCCCTCGTCGGTATTCATGATTGAGCTGGAAACCGTCGCTAGGGCGGCTATTTCCTCCGGTTGCAGCGTCGCGTCCCACTTGCGCTCGCCTGTACGCAGGTATTCGAGCGCCTGCGCGGGCTTCGCTCGGAAACGCTTCAACTCGTCCGTATAAAACGCACGGAGTATCCGCTGCTCCGTATTGTCGGGCTTTCTACCCGTTATCAGTCTGAATGCCAAAGCCGTTGCATCCTGCCCGCCCGTTTTACACGTATGCAACACTTTCTCGGCCAATGCCCGGGCCGCCTCCACATATTGCGGGTCATTGAGCAGCACCAATGCTTGCAAAGGCGTGGCCGTAGCACGTCGTTTCACCACACATTCTCCGCGTTCGGGTGCATCGAATATCAGCATCGACGGCGGCGGCGAAGTCCGCTTCCAGATCGTGTAAAGGCTCCGGCGATACAGCCCTTCTCCGGGCTCCTGCTGGTATTTGTAACGCCACACCTTGTCGCTCAGCTCGTCCCAAAGGCCTGCGGGCTGATAGGGATAAACACTTTTACCACCAATTCTATTGACGAGCAATCCACTGATAGCAAGCGAGTTGTCTCGTATCATCTCAGCTGTAAAACGGAAACGGGCGCCCCTTGCGAGCAATGTATTATCCGGGTCTTTTTCAAGCAGTTGCGGGGTGGCTTTGGACGTTTGCCGATAGGTTGCCGAAAGCATGATGAGCTTGTGCAGCCTTTTGATATTCCAACCGGATTCCATGAAATCGACGGCCAGCCAATCGAGGAGCTCGGGATGCGACGGCAGGTTGCCCTGGTTGCCGAAATCGGCCGAAGAGCGCACAATACCGTTTCCGAAATGCATTTGCCAGACGCGGTTCACGAACACCCGCGCGGTGAGCGGGTTGTTTTTGTCGAAAAGCCAGCGCGCAAGACCTAATCTGTTTTGCGGAAATTTCCCTTCGAACGGCATCACCGCATCCAGCGCACCCGGCGTCACCCGCTTGCCGGGCGCATTGTACGCGCCGCGCGTGAGCAGGTAGGTAGGCCGCGGCTGGGGAAGGTCACCCATTACCATCAGTTCGGGAACGCTGTTGATCAGCGCGTTCTGCTCGTCCATTCTCACTTTCAGGCTGTCGCGCAGCATTTGAGCCTTTGCATTGAAATGCGCGTTGTAAAACTCCTTCACCATCGCCTTCTGGTCCGCAGAAATCTGTATTTTCAGCATTTCAGCAGCCTTTTTGGGGTTATGGTTATATAAAACTTCAAGAGCGGTCAGCGATTTGTTATAGATTTTCAACTCGTCGATCCCGCCGTCTTTGAAAGGAATGAGCAGGTTACGCTGCCCGACCATAAATCCCTGAAAGCCATACGTATGAATATCCTTTTCATACAAAATACCTTTATACAGATTATCAAAATCGACGGTGGTTTTCGCGGCTTCCCCATTCACATAAATCCTGGCGCCGGATGCTTTGCTCGAACCGTCGTAGGTGACGGTCACCTTCGTCCATTGCTTCATGGGTACGGGCGCGAGGGTGCTTACCTGAATGGCGTTCTGCGGGTAGGAATGCGCGATGATAAACTGTAATCTGTTGTTAGCGAGCCGTAATGAATAGCCTTTGTAACCCAACCGCAAATCTTCGCAATGGTAAAAAATACCGGCATCGGGATAGATCGTGTTCGGGTTGACCCACAGTTCAACCGAAAAAGGTTCGGTCCGCTCATGCCACCCGATATTATTACCGAGTTTGATGGAATTATAGTCCGACACAAAATAGGCATTGCCCTTTACGCCAGGTTTCAGAATGATTTCGCTGCATTGCGCCAGTTGTTTGGCATTAAGCGCATTGGGCATGACCGTCTTCCCGTCGCCCGTTTTGACGGCCTTTTCGAACGGATAATAGGCAACCATGCCCTCGCGGAGCGTCTGATCGAGCAGTTTTTCGGATAACACGCCCGTATTCTGCCACTTTCGCAGATCTTCCTCTGAATTGTCTTTCACAAGAGCGAGGCGGTTAGTGAGCCCGGTAATTTTCCGATCGAAAAAACGGAGCATTTCTTCGTTTTCCTTGCTGGTGAGTAACAATGCAGGGCCGGGCGTCTGATCGGGACCATAAACGGGACTTCCGGTTTCGTTGGTGCTGTTGAACAGCCCGAACATCTTGTAATAGGCTTCCTGGCTGATCGGGTCGTACTTATGGTCATGGCAGCGGGCGCATTGGACCGAGAGCCCCATAATCCCCTGCCCCAGCGTCTGCACGCGGTCGGCATTGTATTCCACGCGGTATTCCTCAAAGACGATCCCGGCTTCGGAGCTTTTCTTGTGAAGTCGGTTGAATGCGGTAGCCAGGATGGTTTCCTTGGTTTTGTCCGGCAAAAGGTCGCCCGCCAGCTGCATCGTGACGAACCGGTTGTAGGGAATATTACGGTTGAAGGCGCTGATCACCCAGTCGCGCCAGGGCGAGAAATCGCGGTGTTTGTCGTCGAGGTAACCATCGCTGTCGGCATACCGCGAAACGTCCATCCATTCGCTGGCCATCCGCTCGCCGTAAGCCGGCGATTGCAGCAGGCGGTCGATCAGTTTCGCATAGGCGTCGGGCGACTGATCGGCGACGAATGCGTCGATTTGAGCGAGTGTTGGCGGCAAGCCCGTGAGATCGAAGCTTGCCCGGCGGATCAAATCTTCCCGGCTCGCTTCGGGAGAAGGCGACAGCTTTTCCTTTTCCAGCCTCGCCAGAATGAAATGGTCAATCGGTGTGCGGGCCCATCCGGCCTGCTTCGGTTTGGGTACTGTGGGCTTTTCAGGCTTGATGAACGACCAATGCGGCTTGTATTTTGCTCCCTGTTCTATCCAGCGCGTGAGTATTGCTATTTCCTTTACAGATAATGCGAGATTGGAGGCAGGCGGCGGCATTTTCAAATCCGGGTCCTGCGAAATGAGCCGGTTGTAAACTTCGCTGGCGGCCAGGTCGCCGGGAACAATGGCGTATCGCGTAGCCCTGTGCCCGTCTTTCGCGTTTTTCAGCGCTTTGTAAGCACCTTCCTCTGTATCCAGCCGCAAGCCGCCCTTTTGCTTCTTGGCGTCAGGCCCATGGCAGGCGAAACATTTGTCCGAGAGAATCGGTTTGACATCATAATTAAAATCCAGCTCCGCGGGTACTTCCTTCAATGCGAGTTTCACTTCTTCGGGCTTTTCCACACCGCAGCGCGCCAGGACGAGCATGCCTGCACAGGCCGCAGCCGCCCACTTTCCCCACTTCAAAAAAGCAAACTTCTTCGCTCGTAACTTCATGGATTTCCTGTCTTTACGCTCCTTTCAGAAGTTAAAAGCCCGAATACCCTAATTCTTAGTCATATATTGTGATTAAAGTTTTTAATTTAATTTTTCCTATATCACCACAAGGCTACAATCTTCGTTTTTTATCTCTTTTGAAGCACCCACACATCGCCTTTCCAAACCGGATCTGCACCGGTGTGCTTGCCGCTGAATATCCACAGCTGATCGCGGAATACGACGCTGTTACCACCGCTGCGGACGCTCCAAGGAGCATGTTCGGCGTGGCGGAACCACTCGGCGCCGTTCGAAGAAAACCATACGTCGTTTAATGCTCCTTTGTGATGATCGGGATCGAGGTCGCGGCCGCCGAATACCCAGAGCCTGCCATCGAATACGTGCACACCCATGTCGTAACGCTTTTTCCAGCCGGCTTCCGTGGTAAGTTGCGTCCAGTTTTTACCGTCCGCCGAACGCCAGACGTCGGCCATTCCCTGTGCGCCTACCATATACAATGTGTCGCGCAACACTACCACCTGCGGCGAATCCCGTGGTGACCACGGTGCCTGGCCCGTTTCCTGCGTCCATTTCAGGCCGTCGGGCGACGACCATATATCATTTTTCATTTCGAGGGATTCGAAATCCCGCGATACCTTCGAAGTCCCGCCGAAAAGCCACAGTTTGTTTTTGAAAATCACCAGGGCGTGGCCTTTTCGCGGCCCCCATTTGCCGTTGGCGACTTTCTGCCACTCCGAACCATTGACGGAGTTCCATATTTCATCTGTAAGTTCCCGTTCCTTGTAGCGCATGCCGCCGGTCTGCCAGAGCTTGCCGGCGAAGTAAATGCCCGTCAACCAGATGCGCTCGCCCCAGTCGTTCTTTCCGTGGCGCGTCCAGGTAATGCCGTCTGCCGACGACCACGAGGCTTTTTGGCCTACCATCCAGAGGTTTCCATTCAATGCAACGTGCGGTACGAGTCCCATCGGGAATGTGCCGGATTTCCATTCGTACTGGTGCGAGCCATTTCCGGCCGGGAGGATTTCTTTCCACGTGTACACAGGCTTGAATGGCGCCAGCCCGCGATCACGGGTAAAGCAAGCCAATATCGACACCAGAATGGTGATAATGAGCAAGTTTCTGAGCGTTTTCATAACAGAGCATTTGATATTACCCAAAGGAAACCAAATACCTGCACCCGGAAAAAATAATGTAGACGAACCGTTGAAAACGTAGACCAACGCGCCGCTGGTAGCCAACCGGCGCGTTGCAAGCTACCGGTTACTTTTCCAGGATTCCCTTTTCTACACTTTCATTGATCACGCCTTCGGCATAGGCCCACAGCGCCTCGGATCCTTCTTTGATTACCTTCTTCTTCTCGTACACTTTCTCGTATTTCACCCCGAACTCGCGCCAGGTACCGCCGTTGTTGGAACTGTTTTGCAGGAGTGGTTCCAGGCGGTCCATAGACCTCGCAAATTTGGCCTCGCTCGTTTCGCCCGCTTCGAACTCTTCCCAAATGGCGATCAGCTCGCTCGCCTGCTCGGCGGGAAGCATCCCGAAAATCCGGTTGGCCGCTAAGCGCTCGTTGTCCGTGTTGGTGTGGCTTTTTTGGGTATCGTAAATAAACGTATCACCTGCATCGATCTCCACGATGTCGTGGATGAGCACCATTTTCACGACTTTCAGAACATCCACCGGCACATTGGAATGCCCGGCGAGCACGACGGCCATTACCGCGAGGTGCCAGCTGTGTTCGGCGTCGTTTTCGTTCCTGTCGCTGTTTAAAAGCTTGGTTTTCCTTTGAATGTATTTGAGTTTGTCAATTTCCTTAATAAACTCAACCTGTTTCAGTACATTACCTAAACCCATTACCTCTTTCTTGATAGTTTCGGAGGGCAAAATTACGAGGCAATTCGGTAAAACGGAAACCGGGCATCATGCATATGCGTACCATTGTCAGTTGTAACGCAAGTTTACTATTTTAGGTCCAAATAGTTGTACCCTCAAACAGCGGCGTATGTTTGATAGCGGATTTCATCGAACTTCCAGCGCATTGTCAGGTGCCCGGTTGCTGTACGGCTGCCTTTGGTTGCTTTTGCTCTTCCTGTATGCTCCATGCCATGCGCAGGAATGGCAGATCGCGGGCACCGTTTATGACGAAAACAGCCAGCGGTTGCCGTCGGTCGCTGTTTATATTAACAACACTTCCATTGGCACCACCACCGACAAAGCAGGCAATTTCCACCTCACTGTGCCTGCGCGACATCGAAAAGCAGAGCTCGTCGCCTCTTTTGTAGGTTACAAACCAGAAGTAAAGCAGTTACAGGCCACGCCAGGCCGCACCGCCAATGTGGTATTCAAGCTCGATCTGAACAACGTGATCAAGGAAGTGGTCATTACCGGAAAGCGCGACAGGCACTGGAACCGGAAATGGAAGATTTTCCTGAACGGACTGCTCGGCGACGCACCGTTCGCCAGGCAATGCAAAATCGTGAATCCCGAATCCATCACGCTGGGGCTCGACGAAGCCAGCGGACGTGTGACAGCGGCAAGCAGCGAGCCGGTCGTGATCGAGAATTCGGCGCTGGGCTACCGGATCCGCTTCCATATGAGCAAGTTTGAATCCAATGGAAAGAAAACTTTCCTTTCAGGGTATAAATTCTTTGAATCCTGGCTTGCCGAAGATCCTGACAAACAGAAAAAGCAACTTCGCAACAGGGAGATCGCATTTAAGGACTCATTCCGCAATTTCCTCGTTTTACTTTCCAGGAAGGACCTCGAAGCAGGCGGCATTGAAATGTTTGTAATGAAAACCACCCGGGAGTTTTACCTCACCAAAATCCCGCTGGAACGTGAGGTAACCAGCGGCAATTTTATGCCCGTTACCGCCGATTCCATCTGTTTTTTTGACCCAAACAAAGGGCATTATGTGCTGCATTCGAAGTATCCGGTGCTCGTCTTTCAGCGGAGACTTTTCAACAGCGCATCGGTGTTTTCGGATTATCCGTTCAAGTATTCGCAGATTGTCCTGCCCAATTTTGCCTGCACATTTACAGAAAACGGCTGGCTGGTATCCCCGAACGGAATCACCATTCACGATACCTGGGCGCGGGAAGGTTTCGCCGACATGCTTCCGATCGACTATCCCTTGCCCAAAGACCAAAGCGAACCGCGGCAAATGTCCGTGGCGCTGCTTCAAAATGCGGGGCAGGCAAAAGAACCCCCAAATACCGACTTGAAACTACCGGCCATCGAGGCCCAGCAGACGCTTCTGGATAAGGAAGGGCTTATACAACCGGTAGACAAAGCAGGCGATGGCCTGATCAAGCCGGATTATGTGCTGCCGGTAAGCGAAAGCGACAATTCCGGCACTGTTTTTGACTTACTGAAAAGAATTCCCGGCCTCCGCGTTACCTTCGATGCGGCATCCAATACATACAAAGTACATTTTATAGAGAACAACACGAATCTCAACGCGAGTACCAGCTTTGACAATACCGTCGCGCTCCTGCTCGACAGGGTCTTTTACAGCGGTGCCGACAGCGTGATCCCTATTCTCAACTCCCTCACGGTCCGTGATATTAAATCGGTCTCCGCGGTCCGGTATGGGAGCGCCGCTGCATTCGGAGCGCGGGGCGGTAATGGGGTGTTAGTGATCAACACCCATCCATAATTCATTAACCCATCAATTTCACCTTCAACTTGATCAGTGTGTTTCTGATCTGATGCTTGGTTCTGATGGCTTGCCGCTCCAATTTTAAAGCAAAAGGAATATCCTTTGGAATCAGGCTGTGGGACAGCAAATAGGCCTTCGCTCCTTCCTCCGAGTTTTTATACAAATCAAATTCGGTATCCGCGCGGTGCCCGCTTCCGTTGTTCGAGAACGGGGCGTGCTGCATGTGCGGCTCGAAGGGGAAATTGATAAACTTATAACCCCGGTTGAACAGCGAATGGAACCAGATTGCACCCCAGTCGGTGCCGTGCCAGCTTCCGCCAAAAGGCAGGATATCGCCGGTTGGGACTACGTTTTTGCGATAAACCGGCACATTCACCAGGCAGGCATATTCGTTCAGGCGGCACTCAGGCAGGGGATGAATGATTTCCCGGTCGATCAGTTTATAGTGGATCTGCGCGCGCGGCGGATTGTAGGTATCCACCAATTCTTTCAATTCCTCTTTGGTAGGCACAAAGTTTTCGAACCGGCTGCCGTCACAAAGTTTGGCAGAAAATGCGGGGCAATTCCAACATTGCCCTATCAGTCCTATTCCCGCGACGGCTCCCGGGGCAGCCCCTGCGCCGCCTTCCTTTTTTACCCTTTCGAGCATTTTGCCCAGCAAATCATCTTCATAAAGACAATCATTGTGCGAGAGGAACAAGAACTCTTTATCCGACTTTTCGAGCGCATACTGGTATTTCAGGCCGTAGCGCTTTTCAGGATCGGAAAGCCACGATTCCTCGGGGTTACCGGAATAATAAAAGTATTGCGGATATACGTATTCGATGGGCAGGTCTCTGAGGAAATATTTCAATAAGGGAACAGCATCGTACTGGTAATACGGCTGTATTTTCTCAATGACCAGGTAAATCTTATGAATGTGTTTGGAAGAATGTTTCCAAAGTGTCAGCAAGGTTACGGCAGTGTGGTACGGCTTTCCGTAGTAATTAATACAAACGTCAATTTGGTTCATGCATGCAATTTTTATTACCCGCCGAAAACGATAAGGTGCTATGGCTCACCGGGGCCACAAAGAAACAACTTTGAGCTGAATTTACGCGTATGGCCGCCTGGCGACTTGGCGGAAAGGTGCTCTCTACTCCACTCGTGCAAAAATTCAAATCACTGACAACAAATCAGTTAACCGCTTAATTGATAAATATTCCGGTTTTGAAAAAACCAACCCTACTACAACCTCCATTCTACTCGCCCGCTTAATAGAAAGTAGAAGTAGATTGACACGCCGATTACTTTTTGCATTGGAATTAACCTCAAACCTCTCAGTTACTTATGCCAACCTTCACAATCAATTTTGTTAACAATTCCGACTCATCAGGAAGCTTTTGTGTTTTCCAGCAAAATCATAACAGCCCCAATCCGGATGTGTTTCCGCTGGCATGGCGCGTGGAACAAGCCGGTCCGCATTCGCAGTTAGCGATATCCTGGAATATGGAGCTCTATTTCTTCTGGGGCAAGACCGGCGCTTTAAGACCCGGCGTTGTTTTTAATGCAGGAGAAAATTCCCCTACCAGCCTGACGGAGAACAATGATATAACACTCACCAAGGAAGACGGGAACTACAAATTCGTCAACAAGAAAAATGCATATCCGCAGGGTTCGCTCAACATCATGTCGGACAATACCACCGCCATTAATCAGGCCAGCGTGGGGATCGGCATGTCGGGCGCGGTGGCCTTCGCGGTGCAGGCACAGCCTAATATGTATTTCCGGTTTTCGCCCCGTTTCGACTACTGGATCACGTTCGCGGACGTAAAGCAGGGTCAGGTGCTGAATCCGTCCGACATCAACGCCGTGAAAATTGAATTTCCTTACGGTATCTTCTCGATGAATGCTACGCTCAATCCCGACCATACCTGGACGATCACGCAGGGGTTGGACTAAATCTCCGGAATTGCACAACAAAAAAGGCCGGGAGCAACGCCCCCGGCTTTTTTGAAATTCTGACACCAATTATATAAGATCTTAGTACTCTGTATTTTGAGGATCGAAGTTCGTCCAGCCGGTTGTCCAGTCTGTGGTACCGAAAGCTCCGATGTAAGCGTTGGCTTCAAACCCTGCCGGCAATGTAACACCGCCTGTGAGCAAAGGCGAGCCTGCCTGAGGAAGCACTTTCAAACCTGCGCCAAGCGTATTGTATGCCGCATCCAGTTTCAAAGTAGCGATGTCGGCACCGAAAGTGTTTTTGCGTGCTGCATCTTTCAGCAATGTTGTGTCACCCGACACGATCGCTTTTGTCATTCCTGTCAGAACCAATCCGCGGTAATCCGAACGACCGGCTTTGAAGTTAGCTTGTGTAGAGTCGCCTTCCAGTTCCAGACCACCCTTAGGATAAGCACCTGAAACTACCGAGTTGTAAATGCTGACAGCCGAGTTTCTACGGATACGGAATGCCGAGCGGTATTTTGCATTCGGGGTTCCTGGTCCGATGAAGATACTTACGTTGCTGAACTTAGCGCTTGTTTTTGGAGATGCACCTGATCCGGAAGCATCGTTATCTGATTCGAAACCATTGGAATCCGAGCATGAACATTGGTCAGCCACAGCCGGGTCTCTCAAAGCCATTGCGTACTGTACGTTTCCGCTGAAACCCCAGTCTGTATCGAAATCGTCATCCAGTGTACGGTAAGAGATCAGGTGTTTTGCATTTACATTTCCACCAAACCACTCGTAAGCATCGTCACCGCTGTATGAAACCTGTACGTAGTCGATAGTAGTTCCTGAACCAACGCCACCGAAAGTAAGACCGTTGATCTCCTTATCCGTTTCGAAAGCGATACCAGCGAACTCGATACGAACATATTTCAAAGTACCCGAGTTGTCGGCCGCGTCCGTTCCACCGAAAGTAGATACGTTTTCACCTTCGATAGTGGCCGGAGTTTTGTTCACCGGTGCTTTTCCGAGGAGGATGATACCACCCCAGTCGCCATAGTTACGAGCGCCTTTTGCAGCAGAAGAAGTAAATACGATAGGCTTGGTAGCGCTACCTTCTGCCATGATTTTCGCACCTGGCTTAACGATCAGCGTACCTTTCGTCAATTTATCGCCTTTGATGATCGTTCCCGGCTCGATCGTCAGCACGGCGCCGTTGTCAACGTATACGAAACCTTCGAGAATATATTTGTTTGCAGCTTTCCAGGTTGTCGAAGCCGAAATCGTTCCTTTTACGGTAATTGTTTCGCCCACTGGAGCCGTTGGGCCCGGATCTTCACCATCATCATCAGTTTTACACGACACAACTACGAACGATGCGGATAATACCGACATTGCCAATAACCAAGTTGCTAACTTTTTCATTTAACAGGATGTTTAATTGATTTGTTTTTAATTTTTATGATCAAAGTGTGTAGCGCAAGCCAATCATCGAGTAAGTTCCTCTGCGGTATCTCTGATACAAACCGTCTGTTTTAGTATCGATTTTGTTATCATGGTTGGTATCCTGGTACAAGCGGAACGGCTGGTTGAGCAGATCCTGAATGCTTGCACGGATTTCGAGGCGCTTGCCGATGGTTTTGATAATGTTCAGGTCGATCACGTTACGCGACATTTCGAAGATATTCGCGCTGATCTGGTTGTCGCCGATGATGAAAATCCGCTTGCCGATCACATTATACAATGCATTCACCTGGAAGCCGCGCTCATCATCATTATAGAACAAACCGGCGTTGATCAGGTAAGGTGACTGGCCTTGCAGGTAACGATCGGAGCTGCCCGTAGTCACGTTGGTCTTAACGTTACTGGTGATGAGCGATGCATTCAATGTCACGAGCATTTTGCTCAGGAAAGTCGCGTTATCAGGGTTCGACAATGCTTTACGAACTTCCAGTTCAACCCCTCTTGCATAAGCTGTTCTTGCATTTGCTACTGTGAAAGCCACGGTGCTACCGTTATAGAAGATCGCCGCTTCGATAGGATCTTTGAATGTCTTGTTGAACAACGACAGGGTAATCAGTTCGCTTTGGCTTGGGTAGAACTCGTAACGCAAATCGTAGTTCTGGATCGTTGCATTCACCAGGTTCGGGTTCCCTTTACGCGACACGTCGAAGTTGAAGTCGTAATAGGTACTTGGAGAAAGCTCGCGGAATTCAGGTCTGTTAACGGTCGTACTATAAGCCGCTCTTACCGCGTGGCGATCGTTGAATTTGTAGGTCAGGTTAACAGAAGGCAGCGGAGTGAAAACCGGACGGTCCACATTCACCTGGATACCGCCTCCACGCTCATAACCCTGCAACTGCTGGCGGTTGTATTCGCCGCGGAAACCCACGGTTGCATTCAAATGCTCGGTGATCGGCCAGTAGAACGATGCGTAACCAGCTGCCAGAAGGTTTTGTGCCGCGTATTTATCGTCAAAGTTGGTTCCTTCTGTGTAGTATACTTTATCAGAAGCCAGGTTCGAGTTCTGGAAGAATTGCTCCGGCGTCTGTGTCAGGATCTCGTCACCTACGCGGTTCGGGTTTACGATACCGAACCAGCGGGCAGAATATTTACGGTCTTTGTATTCCACATAAGTACCTACGTTCAGTTTTGCCTGTTGCTCAGCTTCATCTTTCTTCGCACCGATCAGCTGCTCGTAAGAAACCGTTCCCGTACCGACGATCTCGCCCAAACGTGAGTAGAAACGCGCAGCCTGTTGCAAGGTAGGAGATTCAAACTGTTGCAGGTTGATCTGGAACGGCAGGTTGGTGCCTGCCTCGCGGGTCGATGTAAATCTTCTGAAATCAGGCTCGTTACGGTAAGTATAACCTGCACCGGCGATCCAGCGGAGTTTTGATTTCGCGCTCAGCTCGTGTGTACCGCTCAGCTGGCCTGAGTAGATGCTCCTGGCTTCGTAACGGAATGCGCCGTTGCTGTAATCCAGGTTGTTTTCAAGGTTTCCTCCGCCGCGTACAACCGTTTCCTTATTACCCATCTGGTTGAACAGGTTACGGAACTCGATCTTGTTTTTAGGATTGAGAATAAATGCCCAGTTAGACATGATACCCAAACGAGCATTCTCCTGCAAGAACTGGTCGTTGAAACCCTCGATTTTCTGCCCCGAGAAATTGTAGCGGCTCTGAGTAACGGTATTGTTTATACGTGAGAAAGAATAGTTGATGTAGGAAGTGTTGGTAACCTCCATATCGCGAACGTAGAACCGGCGGCTGAAATTGATACCCGCTCTCCAATCCGGTGAAACGTTGATCTGCTTCGGTGCATAGTAGTCAGGCAAATCCTGGAACTTCTGGATAATGGTTGGCGACTGCGCGTTCAGGATAACGCCTCTTCTGTTAGGGAATTTATCGGGCAATGTACGTGTACCATTCTCGATACCAAGGAATTCCAATGCACCGCCCTTGTGGCTCGTAGCCGAGTTGAATGTAGTTCCCGCACGGTAGCCTGTCGAGAAATTCACGGAGAAGCTGTTGCCGTCGGGGATGGTTTTGGTGTAAATTTTGATAGCACCGCCACTTACATCGCCGGGGAGGTCAGCTGAGGCCGATTTGAAAACCAGCATCCGGTCAATGGCTGATGATGGAATCAAATCAAAGGAAAAGGATTTAGTGTCTACCTCAGTAGAAGGAGTGATAATATCATTGAGTAACACCGTGTTATAACGCTCGTTCAAGCCGCGTACTACAATAAAACGGTCGTCGAAAATGGAGATACCGGGCACGCGGCGGATTACCGCAGAGGCGTCACGGTCTTGGGTACGCTGGATTTGCTGTGCTGAAATACCTACTGCAATCTGCTGTACCTGTTTGATTTCTGTGATTACCGAAACTTCGGTGTTGGTCTGACGCTGCCCCTTTACGACCACTTCCTGCAAGGTTTTGTTGTCCTCAACCAGCGCGGTGGTGATGAGCGTCGATTTATCTGCTTCAACGCGAACGTTGTCTATTTCTTTCGTTGCGTACGATACATAACTGATCTGTACTTTATATGCACCGGCAGGTACTTTCGGAATTTCGAAGTTACCTTCAACGTCCGTCACGGAGCCGAATGGTGTTGCCGTACCGATCAACTGAACTGTCGCTCCGATGATCGCTTCGTTGTTCTTGCCGTCTTTGACAGAGCCCTTTATCGAGCCCAATTGCGCAAAACAAGCGCCTGTTGTTAAAATAAGGAGGGAAATCGCTGTAACCAAATGTCTCATAATCAGTGTCTAATATTTTGACACAAAACTATGGCGGCAACATTATTCCGATATGTCGTTAATATTAAGTTATTGTTAAGTCCTGTTCTACATGATTGCGTGCTTCAAAGCGATAAGCTCCTTATACACAGCATGATGCGACCCTAACACAAAGCGCGACCGTTTGCAGATCGCGTGACAGCTCTCTTTTATTTGCTCGAAAACCAACAATCGTTCTTCATAAACGACGAATATTTTCTGGATGATCACCGCAATCTCGCGGGTGAGGTTTTCGGCTTGCGCTACGAGTGCGTGCAGCGTCTCTACGGAATAGGGAGATATTGCGGCCAACTCGCCGGAAGCCACCACCCTGGCCGCCAAAAGTTTAAAATTGTCGAGTAGCACCTGGTACGACAAATTGAACGTATCCAGATCTTTTTCAAAATGAGGCCTTGCCAGATCAAAAGGAGGTGCCAGCGGGTTTTGCACGGAAATCGCAGCATAAATCTCTTTCACTTCTTTCGAATAGCCGTCTTTCACAAGCCTGCCTTTGGCTGCCGTTGCCTTAATCACAAACGCTACGTGTTTGATACTCATTTCCTCTCCCTTGAACAGGCGCTTACGTACGAGTGATACATCTATATATTGTGTGATCACCCGGGCGAGCTCGCTGTCCAGCTCCTCGTAGGTGTCGATAAGCCGGCGTAGCTCCCCGGGAGAGGATAGCGCGGAAGCCGGCGTGTATTCATTTTCCTTTTCAATCAGTTCCAGGACTGAGCCGACTTTAAGCAACCTTCTTCGTAAGGATTTCTCAAACGGCGTTTGGTGCAGGACGCTATCATTCAGCGACCTGCCGGACAGGAGTGGCGTAATTCGTTCCATCTAAAAACCATCAATGCAAGCCACAAAGCTAGCATTAATAAAGAAAACTCAATACCGAATCGTTTTTTGCCCCGATAGTACCGTTAAAGTGCTACCGGGGCAAACAGGGTGGCCTACCGGCCGATAGCGACCTTCCGGCTCGTGATAATGTCGTCCCGGCCGGTGATCTGCAAAACGTACATCCCGGCAGGCAAATGACCAATGCTGATCACCGGGCCTGGCTTGGAGGTTTTCAGCACCGTTTTGCCGCTTTGATCTACCAACTCCACCGACGCAGCGTTTTTCAGGACGGTTTCGGTGAGTTGCAGACGGTCGGCAGCCGGATTAGGATAAAAGGAAAGCAAGTTGGGGCTGTCGAAAACCACGCGTGCTATTTTGCTGTATGAAAATGTACTATCATGGTCTACCATTCTCAGGCGGTAGAGGTTGCTCCCGATGAGCGGCGCATTGTCCATGGCTTCGTAATCAATTCTCTCCCGGCTCGCATTCGCCGCTTCAACCTTTCCTACTATGTGCCAGCTGTCTCCGCTTGCGCTGCGCTGTATTTCAAAATGGCTCGAATTGGTTTCCTCGGCGGTCGACCAGTTGAGCGATACGTGATTTTCCCTGGCGGCTGCTTTAAAAGCGATCAGCGTCACGGGCAGTACGTCGGTGACGGTAACCACCACGTCGCTCGTTTTCACGCAACCACCCTGCCCGGCTGTTACCGAATAAGTGTACGTCCCCGGGGTCGACGATACTTTTACGTCGGTAAGGTTAGCGGTGGTGCCGATCGGGTTCCCATTCAGTTCCCACCGGTAAGTGAGCCCCGAACAGTCTCCCGTGCAAGCCGACGACAGGTTGATCATCGTCCCTATCCGCGGGTTATTCACACTCGGCGAACCTGTAATCGAAAGCTGGCAGTCCACCTTCAGGTCATTGTTAATCAATATATTGACCGGCGCCCCGCTGGCCGTATTCCGCGCGGCCATCCAGGTTTTATAGGCATCACAATCTCCGGAATAACTGTCGCGATTCGTCACACAACCATTTTGCTGAATGATACCCGATAATGTAAAACTATCCTGATTGCCGGGAGTCGGAGTCGTAACGGGCTGATTAACCCAGGTATCGGCCAGTTCCCGGACGGCAGGGCCGCCCCCCGCACTCAGCAGATTTTCAAAAAACATACAACTCACCATCTGCGCGCCATGGGTATAGCTCTCAGTGGCGTAGGCGATGAAATTCGCAATGCCAAGGCTCGCATTGAATCCCGCCTCGTTGATGTACAGCTTTCCGGGAAGATTTGAGCGCAGAAGATCAATGGCGAAGCGGTGATCATAAAGGTAGTCGTCATTGATCTTGATCCCGTCCATTTCTGAGGCGATTTCATTAAATGAAAAAGTAGTCCGTCCCAACGACAACTTATCGAACACTGAGCCATGATGCGTTATAACCTTGATCCGGCTGTCAATGCCTTTCACCGTATTCTTGAAAATGGTATTAACTTCCTTCAACACCTGTGCCCGGTACAAGTACCAGTCTGTCCCGTCGGGCTGGGTGAAAGTGGTGGGTGACGGCCTTTTAGGAGATACCTCGTTGAAAGAGCGATAGTTGGTCCCCCAAACAAAGTTAAGCGACTGGATCTTTTCATATTTGGCCGTAAGCCAGGCTCTGTAACCTCTCACCATTGGCTGCGAGTAATCCGAGAGGCTCGCATTATCGCGAAGGTTTGTGGGCTGTTCGTAGTGGTATTTGTCTGTTCCCAGCTCAAATTCTCCCTCTCCGTTACGGGTGTAAATCAGGTCAATGTAAAGCAATTCACCTGTATCCTGAAGATGGCCATACCGCTGTAAGACCTTGTTGGTGAAAGCGACGATCCTGTCGCGGGTCGACTGCGCTGCGAGAGAGGTCATCACGAACTGCACATTGACGCCGTTGATCTGCCCGCCATATTTCTGAAAGACGGCTTCTGATCCGTCGTATCCGACATTCAGTATCCGTTCTTCTTTCAGCCAGCCATCCCCCGTATTGATGCCATACCGATCGGAATAGCTATGGGTGACGTTATCGCCCGTACTGACCGCGATGTTAATCCCGATCTTCATACCCAGCGACCGTGCTTTGGCTATCTGGTCGTCGTACATCTGCCACACATTATAATCCTCTCCGTATTGTTGCTTCAAAACCCGGGAGATGTATCCCTCGACCATCCCCCATTGCATACTCAGAAAAACCGCATTGCAACCCACCGCATGTGCCTGTTCGATCACCTTCATACTATTCCAGTTGCCTTCATTTACCAGGCTGAGCCCCAGATAGCGCTGCTGTGCATGCACTTTGGGACAAAAACTAATAACGTTGAGAAAAATGATCGTTAAAAAAAGCTTTTTGGCCAGCACAGGATTGCTTCTGTTGGCCCTAATCGTCTGCAACATTTTTTGCATAGCAACAGGGTTTTGTGAGTTTACGGATTCAGGCGGACAGCCTAAAATTGGTGTAAAACTTACCTCTAACCGTGTATTCTGTACAACTAATACCCGTACTCAACCAGCCTCCCGCACTTGAAAATCACTAGAATTCTGATCGATAGTAGATAAAATTCTACAACCAGTGAGCAAACTAATAACTTTTGCTTAATTATCAATCGATATTGTTCGCAATCGATATATATTCTACTTCTACAAGCGTGAATCTTTTTGATGACAACAAATACAGCAAACATGAGCAAAGTCAGTTCACAAGGCACCGTTGATCATCCTTAACCCGGCTATTTGCCCATACCTTGCAGCCGATTCAAATGATCCGTTTTTTGCTAAGCTGCCTGCATATGAAAAAGATCCTTGTTCCTTTCGACTTCTCTGCACTGTCCATGTCCGCGCTACGGTTTGCCATCGAGCTGGCCGAAGCTGCCGGGGGCGAGGTGATTGCCCTGCATGTGGTGAATATGACGCCCGTTTACCTGGAAAGCCTCGATCCGAATGGATACGCTGTCGGCTCCGCTTCGATCCTGTCCGAACTGGGCCGCGAAGCCACCGAGAACTTTGCGCGCGTAAAAAGCGAGTTGAAAACACGCCTGGAACCCGGCTTTCGCGTCGAACAGGGATTACTCCACCAGATCATCATCAAAACCATTCATGAGACCGGCGCGGACCTCGTGGTGATGGGAACAAACGGCAGCAGCGGGCTCGCGGAAGTGATCGTGGGTTCGAATACGGAAAAAGTCGTCAGAACCGCCCCGGTACCCGTCATTTCCATTCACAAGGGACAAAAGATCAGCCAGATCCGCAACATCGTTTTCCCGACCACCATCGATTTGCAGCAGCATCGCTTCATATGGCAGATCAGGGCATTGCAATCGTTCCTGGGCGCGCACCTGCACCTGCTCTACGTAAAAACGCCCGATTCCAAAGATACCGATCAGGCATTAGCCCATATGCTCAGCGACCTCGCCGAATATTACTCCCTCACCGAATATAGCGTACACGTTACGCACGCGCCCAACGAAGAAAAGGGCGTCCTAAAATTCGCTGCCCGTATGCCGGGTTCTATGATCGCGATGGCCACACACGGCTACACCGGCCTGACGCACCTGATGCTGGGAAGCGTAGCCGAAAATGTCATTAACCACACCCGTGAAGCCGTCTGGACCTGCAAGCTCTCCGAACATGTGTAAATGCTCATAAACCTGGGAATGCCACGCTCCTCAATTCGTCTCCGCTTTGCATCGAGGTGGTAAAAGTGGTATTATTGTCCCAATCGGGCATTTGACCAAGACATACATGTTATGAAGAAGATAGGTTTTTTATCGTTCGGGCATTGGTCTAACCATCCGGCTTACAACGCCCGAACCGCGAGCGATACACTGCTTCAATCCATTGACCTCGCTGTTGCCGCCGAGGAGATCGGTTTGGATGGCGCCTATTTCCGGGTGCATCATTTTGCGGCTCAGCTGGCATCACCTTTCCCGTTGCTTTCGGCCATCGGCGCCAAAACAAGTAGAATAGAAATCGGAACAGGTGTAATCGACATGCGTTACGAGAATCCGTTGTACATGGTGGAAGACGCCGGTGCTGCGGATCTGATTTCGGAGGGGCGATTACAACTCGGCATCAGCAGAGGATCGCCGGAACAGGTGATTGACGGATGGCGGTACTTTGGCTACGAACCGGCCGAAGGAGAAACCGACGCCGATATGGGCCGCCGAAAGGCATTGGAATTTCTCGAAAGATTAAAAGGTGAAGGGTTTGCGCAACCCAACCCGTACCCAATGTTTCCGAACCCGCCGGGCTTGCTGCGGTTGGAACCGCATTCCGAAGGCCTGCGCGAACGCATCTGGTGGGGAGCCGCTTCCAACGCCACGGCAGTATGGGCGGCCGAAAACGGCATGCACCTTCAAAGTTCCACCCTGAAATACGACGAAAGCGGCAAGCCCTTTCACGTGCAACAGGCGGAACAGATCCGTTTGTACAAAGAAGCCTGGAAAAAAGCCGGGCATGAGCGCGAACCGAGGGTATCGGTAAGCCGGTCCATTTTCGCATTGGTAACCGATCAGGATCGCTATTACTTCGGACAGGAAAGCAACCGGACGGACAAGATCGGAATGATTGAGCAAGACAAGCGCGCCATTTTCGGGAGAAGCTACGCCGCGGAACCCGACCAGCTCATTAAAGAACTGGCACAGGACGAAGCCATTCAGGAAGCAGACACTATTCTTTTAACAATACCGAATACATTGGGCGTTGACTACAATGTACATGTATTGTCTTCCATTTTAGAGCACGTGGCCCCCGGACTCGGGTGGCGTTAAGCGCTACGGATGCAGATCAATTAAGAATCAGCGGGCGGCAATTGGATTTATTGCCGCCCGCAAATCAAATGTGAATCAGCCCTTACCTACACCAATCCCTGGGCGATCATGGCGTCAGCCACCCGCACAAAGCCACCAATATTGGCACCCTGTATGTAGCTCAGGCGACCGTCCGGTTTGCGCCCGTAGCGTAAACAGGTTGAATGAATATTAAGCATGATTTCCTTTAACTTCTTATCCACCTCTTCACGCGTCCAGGACAGGCGCAGCGAATTTTGTGACATTTCCAGGCCTGATACGGCTACGCCACCTGCATTTGCCGCTTTCCCGGGAGCGTACAATATATCGCTGTTTTCAAATACCTCGATCGCTTCCGGTGTACAGGGCATATTGGCCCCTTCGGCAACGCAGAAACAGCCGTTCTTAATCAACATCCGCGCATCTTCGACGTGCAACTCGTTTTGAGTGGCATTGGGCAAAGCAATGTCACATGGCACCTCCCAGGGAGTTTTGCCAGCCACAAATTGGCATCCGAATTTGTCGGCATACGCGCTTATCCGCCCCCGCTCTTCATTCTTCAAATGCATAATATACGCCAGTTTCTCCGCGTCAATGCCTCTCTCGTCGTAGATATAACCGGATGTATCCGAAAGCGTAACGACCTTCGCGCCCAATTCTACGCACTTTTCGAGCGTATACTGTGCCACATTACCGGATCCGGAAATAACTACCCGCTTGCCTTTGATGCTGTCGCGCCGCTGGTTCAGCATTTGTTCAACAAAATAGACTACGCCATACCCTGTCGCCTCCGGACGGATCAAGCTGCCGCCATAGCTTGCACCCTTACCCGTCAAAACGCCCGTAAATTCATTTTTGAGCCGCTTATATTGACCAAATAGAAACCCGATTTCCCTGGCCCCTACCCCGATATCCCCGGCAGGAACATCGTTATCCGAACTGATATGCCGAAAAAGCTCCGTCATAAAGCTCTGGCAAAAAAACATTACCTCCCGATCGGAACGTCCCTTCGGATCAAAATCGGCTCCTCCCTTACCGCCGCCCATGGGCAACTGCGTGAGACTATTTTTGAAAATTTGTTCAAATGCGAGGAATTTGAGTGTACTCAGATTGACCGAGGGATGAAAACGCAAACCGCCCTTATAAGGTCCGATCGCACTGTTCATCTGGACACGATAGCCGCGGTTGACTTCGACTTCCCCCTGATCGTTCATCCAGGGCACTCTAAAAATAATCACACGTTCAGGTTCGACAATCCGTTCCAGAATCCTGGCTTTCTGATAATGCGGTTTATCTTCAATAAAGGGAATAATTGTTTCGACGACTTCCCGTACTGCCTGATGGAATTCAATTTCACCGGCATTCCGGCTGACAAGGCGGGTCATAAAAGATTCAACTGAAGTCACTGCTCAACATCGTTTAATACAAAAAAATTAACCTGTCCATTCTATTAGGACCCGCTAATATAAATAAGAGTAACCGAACTGTGACAACGGCGTATCCAGGAGTCGTGGTCGACCTGCCATGAAATTGGGGGAGTAATGGCACCGTATTTTCCAAGCCTGTGACTATCTGCAATGGAAAAACTAAAACTTGAAATGAATGGAAAAACCGGTATTGAGGGTTGTTACCTTGATTGAAGACGAAGGCAGGTTCAGTCGGCCCAGGCGCACTTCCATGCTTTCGTTCCCCTGATTGAACCTCCCGAAAAATCCAATGGAGAAATTATCCGCTACATTCGCACGCAGGGATGCGCCCAGCGAATAGGCAAATGACGGGCGCCCGACCAAATCCACGACGTCGCTGTATATCACGGCGCCCTGCGCGTCCGTCACATCGATCCTGAACGAGTTCACGTCGGTAAACATTGCACCAAGACCTGCTTTCAGGTCAAGGTGCATTACTTTGGAAAAAGCCAGCGTATAACTAGGCCCCGCGATCAGGGTCAGCGGCTGATATTGGGTATCGCTTATTTTGGTCCGGTGGCCGAGCTCCCGGCTGAATGCAGCTGCCATCCGGTCGGTGTCCAGACTGTTGTTCTGATAGCTGAACAGAAAGCCGACTGTCAGGTTATCAGGCAAAAAAGCGGCTTTCGACCTGTTCTCAACCTGAAATCCCCAGCCATGCGTGGCAAAACCACCTCCGCCCAATTTGTCTCCCGCAAACTTTCCTACCGGAAAGGCTTTGAATACACCAATTTCATGAACCGTTTGCGCCCAGCCGGCAATGCCGAACATTAAAAGTGTACAGGTGAATACATATTTCAGCATTGATTTTGATATTTAAATGGAAACTCTATTTCTCTTTCGCGCTTATCCTCCGCTCCGGATCCATTACTTGACTACGACAGACCTGGTCGGATCACTCTCGCAAGTAGACTTCCCGCTGGCTATTTTGATTTTGGCTGTCACCAAATAGGTCCCGCTTGCCGCGTAGGTGTGGTCCACGTTGGGGCCCGTTCCCGTACTGCCGTCGCCGAAGTTCCAGGTCACGGATTCGAGAGTATGCGAGCCGGAATATTTAGCTTCGAAATGAATCAGTTTGGGCGAGGAGGTATCCTCTGTATGGTGAACCGACATCAACAGGCCTTCACCAGTGCAGTTCGCAATGGATTCGAGCG
This sequence comes from Dyadobacter jiangsuensis, assembly GCF_003014695.1. GTDB lineage: Bacteria > Bacteroidota > Bacteroidia > Cytophagales > Spirosomataceae > Dyadobacter > Dyadobacter jiangsuensis. The sequence goes on from NZ_PYAS01000015.1 coordinate 36,518, forward strand.
TCTTTTTACACCCTGGTTGAAATAAACAAATTGCGCCCAAAATCAAGCATGACATTACTCTTTTCATAATAGTTATTAAATTAATTGTTTGACAGATACGTTCTTACTTCTTGCACTGCTGAGCAGCCTGCATGGCATCCAGCGACAGATCCATGGCCTTCTTGGAAATCGACTTCAGGTCCTCCACGGAGGTGGCATTTACGCCCTTGCTGGCAATCTCGTATGCGGAGAGCGAATATGTCTCGGCATTGGTACACCCACATTGCGCGGCATAGGCGGCGGTTTCCTTCGCGTCGAGCAACGCTTTTTTTAATGCTTTCTGCGCTTTATCCAGTGACGACGCTTTGTTTACTTTCCTGAACTGGCCGTAAGCCATTTCACTGTAAGTGACGGCCATCATACAATCGGCTTTGCGTGGATTATCCGCAGGGCGAAACGCCACCAGTAACAGGGCAACGGCGGCGAAGGTTATTCCGGTTTTCTTCATGTCAATCGTTTTTGCTTTTGCGTTCTGAATAGTTTTTGTTGTGCAACCCGCTAAACCGAAAACCACGAGGCAGTAAGATACTCGCGGTTCATGCGGGCGATGTTGGCTACGGAAATCTGCTGGGGACATTCCACCTCGCAGGCACGGGTATCCGAACACCCGCCGAATGCCTCGGCATCCATTTGCGCGACCATTTTCCTGACCCGCAGTTCCCGCTCGACCTTCCCCTGCGGCAATTGCGCCAGATGGCTGATTTTGGCGGAAGTGAAAAGCACCGCGCTGGCGTTCTTGCACGAAGCCGCGCAAGCGCCGCAGCCAATGCAAGCGGCTGAGTCGAATGCCGATTCCGCCATCTCATGACCAATAGGAATGCTGTTCGCCTCGGGTGCCTGCCCGGTATTTGCCGAAATGAAGCCGCCCGCCTGAATGATTCTGTCGAATGCCGACCGATCGATTTTAAGGTCACGCAACACGGGAAATGCAGCGGCACGGAATGGCTCTATTAAAATGGTGTCGCCGTCACGGAATGTGCGCATATGCAGCTGGCAGGTGGTCGTGTGATCGAGCGGGCCGTGTGCCCTGCCGTTGATCATCACCCCGCATTGGCCGCAGATACCTTCCCGGCAATCGTGGTCGAATTCGATAACCCGCTCACTGCGGGCGATCAGCTGCTCGTTGAGCGAGTCGAGCATTTCCAGAAACGACATATTCTCGTCCACTTCACCTAGTTCATAGTCCATAAGCCTGCCGTCTGCCCCCGCGTTTTCTTGCCGCCAGATTTTCAGATGTATTTTCATGCTGTTCGTATTAATCAGGTTATTTGTAACTACGGACTGTCAGTTTTACATTCTCGAATTCCAGCGGTTCCCGGTGCAGCACCTGCTCCTTACCGGCACCCATCCATTCCCAGGCCGACACGAAACAAAAGTCTTCATCGTTCCTCACGGCCTCGCCATCTTTGGTCTGGTGTTCCTCCCTGAAATGCGCCCCGCAGGATTCCTCACGGCTAAGCGCATCGCGGCACATCAGCTCACCGAGTTCGAGGTAGTCGGCTACACGACCCGCTTTTTCCAGCTCACTGTTCAGCAGGCCGTCACCGGTCACATTCAGGTCGCGGTAAAATGAATTCCGGAGCTCCCCTATGCCGGCAATCGCTTCACGCAACCCATCCGCATTCCGGGCCAGCCCGCATTTGTCATACAGCAGAGCCCCGAGGGTCTTATGGAAATGATCCGCGGACAGTTTCCCCTTGATATTCAAAAACAGGTCGAGCTGCTTACGGACAGCCGCCTCGGCCTCCGCAAATGCAGGATGGTCGACGGCCGGCCGGGGGGTATTGATTTCTCCGGCGAGGAAATTAGGAATGGTATAGGGCGCGATGAAATAACCGTCGACGCACGCCTGCAAAAGCGAGTTGGCACCGAGGCGGTTGGCACCATGGTCGGCGAAGTTGGCTTCTCCCAACGCAAAAAGCCCCGGGATAGTCGTCATCAGCTCATAATCCACCCACAACCCGCCCATCGTAAAATGCGCGGCAGGGCTGATCATCATCGGCTGATGGTAAGCGTCGATACCCGTAATTTTTTGGTACATCCTGAAAAGGTTGCCGTATTTCTCCCGGATCTTGCCTTCGCCCTGCTCCTTAATGGCTTTCGAAAAATCGAGATAAACGGCATTTTTCATAGCCCCCACCCCATGACCGGCGTCGATGCGTTCTTTGGCCGCCCGGGAAGCAATGTCACGTGGAGATAAGTTTCCGAATGCAGGATAGCGCCGTTCCAGATAATAGTCGCGTTCATCCTCGGGAATTTCTCCCGCCGCACGCGCATCCCCCTGTTTCGCAGGAACCCAAATCCGGCCGTCGTTCCGCAGCGACTCCGACATCAACGTCAGCTTGGATTGATGTGACCCCGATTGCGGTAAGGATGTGGGGTGGATTTGTATCCAGCTCGTGCCCGCCATAAACGCCCCTTTCTTATGCGCACGCCAGATCGCCGACCCGTTACAGCCCATGGCGAGCGTCGAGAGGTAGTAAATTTTACCATAACCGCCCGTCGCCAGCACCACCGCATTGGCGGCGTGCCTTTCAATCTGGCCCGTAACCAGATCCCTCGTGATAATGCCGGCAGCCTTGCCGTCGATCAGTACCAGGTCCAGCATTTCGTGCCGGGTGAAAGTCTGTACCTGTCCAGCAGCGGTCTGCCGCATCAGCGCCTGGTATGCGCCCAGCAGCAACTGCTGGCCCGTCTGCCCGCGTGCGTAAAACGTGCGCGAAACCTGCACGCCGCCGAAGGACCGGTTATTCAGATATCCTCCATATTCCCTGGCAAACGGTACTCCCTGAGCCACAGCCTGGTCGATCAGATTGAGTGAGCATTCGGCCAGGCGGTACACATTGGCCTCCCGGGAGCGGAAGTCCCCGCCCTTGATCGTATCATAGAACATCCGGAACACATTATCGCCGTCGTTCTTATAGTTCTTCGCCGCATTCACACCACCCTGTGCCGCCACCGAGTGCGCGCGCCGGGCAGAGTCCTGAAAACAGAAAGACTTCACCCGGTAGCCCTGCTCGGCCAGTGAAGCGGCGCATGACGCCCCTGCCAGTCCGGTACCGACGACGATCACTTCCAGCTTTCGACGGTTGGCCGGGTTTACGAGCCTGGAATGCTCCTTATAATGCGTCCATTTATCTTTCAAAGGCCCTTCCGGGATTTTTGCGTTCAGCATAGGACATTCTGCATTTAAAAGTAAGTACTTGCACAACTGGAATTGGCAGCGGCTACCAGAGCCCGATGATCTTCCACCATCCGCCGCCGATCAGGAACCAGACAGTCAGAAACAGCACGCTCAGAAAAAAGCCGTGTTTCCACCAGTCGCGCATATCCACGTAGGTACTCCCGAAAAAGATCGGCGCAGGCCCATGGCCATAATGCGTGATCCCGCCCATCAGCGTGGGGCACGCGCCCAGGAATATCGCGAGCATTGCGCCGGGAATGCCCGCGGCAATACCCACGGCCAGAAAAACAGGATACATCGCTGCCGCCTGGGCCGTGGCGCTCGCAAACATGTAGTGGCAATAGCTGTACACCAGAATGATCAGCGGAAAGGCCGTTTTCCATGACATCCCGCTCATTTCCTTACCTACCAGGTTCCCGAACCATCCCACAAATCCCAGCGAGTTCAGGTAGGATCCCATCATAACCAGCGAAGAAAACCAGACGATCGTATCCCATGCCCCCTTTTCCGCTTTGACATCCTCCCAGGTGAGTACATTGGTAAGCAACAGAATGCACAGCCCGATCAACGCTCCGGTGGTGGCATCGACCTGCACCTTGCTGCCGAAAATCCATAAGACGAGCAGCGTCACAAACGTGATCACCATCAGCTTTTCCTGCCTGGTGACCGGCCCCATTTCTTTCAGTTTTTCGGCGGCCATCTGAGGTGCATCGGAAGTCTGACGCAGCTCGGGGCCATAAAATTTGTAGAGATAAAGCGGAAGCAACAGAAAGCACGCAAGTCCCGGAATGAGCGCCGCCCACGCCCAGCTGCCCCAGGTGATGGTAATACCCAGGTCCTTGGCAAATTTCTGCGCCATCGGATTGCTCGCGGTGGCGGTCAGGAACATCGCCGAGGTGATCATATTGGCATTGTAGCTGCTCAACGTGAGAAATGCCCCGATCCGCCGGTGCGTTTCGGGCTTTTCGGGCACCGAGCCCATGTTGATCGCGATGGATTTCATGATCGGGAATATTACCCCGCCGGCGCGTGCCGTATTACTCGGAATGGCTGGCGCCAGCAGCAAGTCGGCGATGTTGAGGCCATAAGCGAGCCCCAGCGGCCCTTTGCCGAAAACGCGGATAAAGTTGTAAGCCAGGCGTGTCCCAAGCCCCGTCTTGATAAAACCACGGGCGATAAAGAAGGCGAGGCCGATAAGCCAGATCGTGGAATTACCAAAACCGCTGAGCGCATGAGCGATCGATTTCGCAGGATCGCCGGGTTCGAGCACCTGTGTCGCCGCGCATAGCGTAATACCGATCATCGCCATCGTACCCATCGGGGCGGCCTTCATGATGATACCTGCGACTGTGGAAATGAATATGGCTAAGAGATGCCAGGCGTTGGGCTTCACCCCCTCCGGCGCGGGAATGAACCAGATCACCAGACCAATGACCAGGGTAACAAGCAGATAGACGGGTTTAATTTCTTTCATCGCTTTATTATTGTTTGGTTATATCCTGATTTGCAGCTGTACGTAGGCCAGCTTGCGGGTGTAGGTCGTCGATAGCGGAATATCCTTTTTGTTCCAATCCATCGACACCCCCATTTGAATGGCGGCAAAAAAATCGTCGGCGAATATCAGCGAGACGTTCGGGATGAGCGTCTGGTGCGGGTTGCTGTCGCGGCGGTAAAGCTCGTTCAGGTATTCGTAACGGGCCGATAGCTCGATGGCCCTCACCCGCGGCTTTTTGTATTCGAACCGGAGGGTGGGAAAAAAGTAAAAGCCTTCCATCCGGTACTGGTCCAATCCCGGCTTGCCGGGGGCCACGTCCGCATTGTAGGCCGTGAAATTGGATCCGTTCTTGTATTCGGCCATGATCAGCAGCTTCCATTTTTTCGACAGATTAATGCGGGTCGTCGCATCGCCGCCCCAGCTGGATCCCGTGCCGCTTTCTCCCAAACTTCCGAAAGCGCCGTTTCCGGCGATCACCAGCTGTTTCAACGGCTGAAATTCCAGCCGCCCGTAAAAGTTCTTTTCGTTGTTGTCGTCGGTGAGCTGGTTCTTGTTATTGCCATTGTAAGCCCCTACAAAGTATCGGAGCTTGTCGTCTTTGGTGACACTTCCAAAAACCGACAGCCCGATCTGAAAGCTCTGCCAGCCGTTCCTGCCGAATGCATAATATTGGTTGGAGAAATCGAGCGTGCGCACGATGTCGACAGGCAAAGCATCTTCAATCCCGTAGAATGGCCTGAACTGCCCGCCCTGCACATTGAAATGTTTATTGAGGGTGTATTTGATATAGGCATTTTCAAGAACCTTTCCCGAGGTGTTGCTGCTATTGAAATCCGCAAAGTTTACCAGGACATTGGCCGAAAAGTGGTCGTTGATATTCGCTTTAAACATAACCCTGGCCCTTTTTACCATGAATGTGTTGGTAATGCCCTTGGTTTTGTCGGGATCAAAATGCTTTCCGTTGACGTCCACCTCGCCGGTCAGCGAAGCCACGTAACGCGTCTGCAGCACGCCCGCTATCGAGAACGACCGTTTGTAGGAAGAGAAGTTCTTCCCGATACTGTCGGGATGTGTTTCGGGGTGGGCGCTTTGCAGGGAGGTGACGTCGTGCTGCTGTGCCAGCGCCTTCGCACCAAGCATGAGTACGAAAATGAATAAGGGAGTAGATATTTTCAGCATGCGGTTGTAAATGAAGTGAGTAATACGATCAGCAGGAGAACGAGGGCTCAGCCTCCGGCTCCGGCAATGGTTTCCAACGCTTGTGCGACCAAAGCCAGTGAGCAGGAGATTTCAGAATATTTTCTTCCAAAATGCGGTAATAGGCCTCCGTAATTTCCATTGCCTGACAATGCTCAGCATCCTCGGTAACGACATGGAAAGTGTAATCGTAGTGGAACCGCGACTTTTTAATGCATTCCAGAAATAGAACCGCCGCACCGGATGCGAGTGCAAGCCGCTCAGCGCCCGTCTGCACGCGGGTGGACTGATCCAGGAACTGCACAGTCTGTTTGGCACTCCCTCCTGCCGGCCTCTGGTCTGCGATTACGACCACAATGCAGGGTTCATTCCTGTTTTTCAGCACAGACAAGGCATTCCGAAAAAAGTATTTCTTGGCAAATAAGGTAACTCCAAAGCTTGACCTTAATTTAAGAATGTAGCTATCGATCCATTGATTGGAAAGGGGTGTGTAAGCCGTATAACTTTTCACATTCAAAACTCTGGGAATATCGATCATATATTCCCAGTTACCGCAATGGGAGGCAAGCGTAACGATATTGCGGCCTCCCTGATAAAACCTCTCCAACAATCCGGCGTTCGTATAGTTGGCGAACTTCCTCCTTGTGGCGTCATTTACAAGAACAAACAGCAAAGACTCAACAACCAAATCGCCCATATGCCGGTAATATTCCTGCGCATAGTGCTCGATCTGCTCGCGGCTGCTGTCCGGAAATGACTTCGATAAATTCCCGATAACAACTTCATACCTGTATCGGAATATCCGGTAAACAAATACATAAATCAGAAATGACAGCCCTGACGCTATCGTCAGCAAGAGCCGGACATAGAAGTTATGGGACTCTGATTCTTTTTTCATAGCGTTGTTAGGGAGTAGAGTAGTTTGAAACGATCCCGACTGTCGATAATATCACCATGGCTGGTGTCAACAGCTTTGCGTCTCGAAAGTGGTACCTAGTTACGGGGCTAGAATGTATACCAGGGATATGGTTTGGTGGTAAATGCGAGTGCCAGGGGCAGCCCCTCGGGCAGCTTGCCAGTGAACTTCGGCGCCACCGACGGGTTGCGTGGATACCCCTTGCCATCGAACTGCAAAAGCCTGTCGGCACCTCCGCTGTACACAACCAGATCCTTCCAGCCTTTTGTTTTTTGGCCCAGAATCTTGAATGGAAAATCGACTACGGTAAAACGCGTAATCAGCTCGCCATTGGCCGACAATAGCAATGCCGTGCAGCCGCCCGATCCGCACCAGTTCATCCCGGTGAATCCCACCAGCAGTTCGCCCGCCCCGTCCTCGTTCAGATCTGTTTCATAATACACAAAGCGGCGCGCAGACGAGTCGGCTCCGACGAGTTCCTGCTTCAACACACCGGGCAGGACTTTCCGCAGCTTTTCCGCCACGGCGGCGTCATCGGTATGCGCCTCATAGCCGTCGGCTGGAATGGTATCGGTCGGATCGGGATCCGGGTCTGCTGCTACCGCCGTACTATCGGGCTGCTGTTCCTTGGCGTCGCTTTCCCGAGCCTCATTGCTGCGCTGCTTGCAGCCTGCCGCGAAAAAACTCAACAGCGTCACGGAAAGAAGGATTTTTCGAAGCATAGAAGGTTGAGGTTATCTGGTGTTCAAACAATACAGACCGCGTCCGGGCCAAAGCTAATATTTGTACTTTTCCAATAATATGACGTTCGTCATATTCTATTATATCTCCTAAAACAGCTAAACAATCAGCACACTTTTTCAAATATTACAAATTATTTCTATAAATTTAATTTATGACAGTTAAAAAATTGTTTAGTATTGCATAAACATCACTCGTCCACGGCCTCCGCTCCTCATCCGTATTCATCAAAAACAGCTTTCCATGAAAAATACAATTGCGGCAGCAACCCTTCTGTTGATTTTCTGGCTTGCGGGATGCATCCGACCCGAAGCGGAAAATATGGAGGCCGACATTCTCGAGGTCAAACTCCCGGATTCCATTCTCATCGCCCCGCCCGTGCTCTCCAATACGACGGTACGCGCGTTCGTCAAGTATGAAAAAATGAATATCAAGGCGTTTGCACTCGAATTTGTGCTTACTCCTGGCGCTACGATATCGCCCCAATCTGGCGTCGCACAGGACTTTTCCAGCCCTGTAACCTACACGGTACGGTCTGCGGATGGGAACTGGACGAAGCAATACAGGGTAAGCCTGCTTCAAAACACGGTTTCGGGTACCTTTTTCTTTGAGAACTGGGCGCTCACTCCGGAGGCCAACTATGGCACGCCCTATGAAATCGAATTCGGTGAGCAGCAAAATGTATGGGCGTCCGGCAACAGCGGTTTTTCGCTGGTAACCCCGGAAAAAGCGCCCGAGGCTTACCCCACCCGACAGTTCACCGAAGCCATTGAAGGCAAATATTCTGCATTGCTGGAAACCAAGTCCACAGGCACCCTGGGCGCTATGTTCAATATGCCTATCGCGGCGGGAAACTTGTTTCTGGGCAGTTTCGATGGTTCGAAATCATTTACCGCACCGCTGGAAGCCACCGTCTTCGGCATTCCGTTCAACAAAAAGCCCGTTCGTTTTACAGGCCAATACAAATATGTTTCGGGAGGGCCGGTCAAGGATAAGAACCAGCAGCCGGTATCCCCCGAGCGGCTCGACGAATGCGATATCTATGCTGTCATTTTCAAAGGATCTGCGGGCCAACCCTACCTGAATGGCACCAATGTGCTCACAGATCCGTCGGTGGTGGCGGTAGCCCAGCTAGCAAACGGGCGTTCAACTGCCGGCAGCGGCTTTGTAGCTTTCGACATCCCGTTTCAGTACCGGGCCGAAATCGACCCGACGGACCTGGCCGCCTATGCTTACAAGCTGACCGTCGTCTTTTCGTCCAGCAAGAACGGTGCGGTTTTCGAAGGCGCCGTAGGCAGTAAGTTGCTGGTTGACAATGTCAAAATCTTAACCGAATAAGCCGACGACTATGAAACTACCATACGCTATCTTAGTTGCTGGCCTGATCTTCCTGAATTCCTATGCACACGCACAGGATCAGAAGAAGCTCGATTTCAACGTCAGGGCGGGCTTCTCTATTGGCGGCGCATCGCCGGTGGGCTTCCCCGAATCGATCCGTAAAATCAGGAAATACAACCCAGGGCTGCTATTGAGCCTCGAAGCGGGGGCGGAATACCATTTTTCCAAACCATGGGCCCTTGCATCGGCCGTCAGGTTCGAACAGAAGGGAATGACCACCGAAGCACAGGTGAAGGGTTACTATACCACTTTCAATGCCGGCGACCGGAGCGGGGATCAAAGCGTTACCGGCTACTACACCGGCAACGTCGAGACAACAGTCAGGAACAGCTACATCACAGTACCTGTGCATCTTATTTACAACTTCAATTCGCCGTTATCAGTAAGAGTGGGCGGGTTCGCCTCGTGGATACTGGAAAAGAAGTTTACCGGATTTGCCCGGGACGGCTATATCCGCGATAAGACTCCAGTGGGCGAAAAAGAAGAAATCAGCGAAGCCGCCTACGATTTCAGCGACCAGATCCGCCCCTTCAATGCCGGAATCGAATTAGGTGCGGGCTACAAGATCCGTTCTCACCTGACCGCTTCCGTGAATTTCAGCTGGGGATTAACCCCTTTGATGAAGAGCGACTTCCAAAGCATTGATTTCAAGATGTATAACCTCTTCGCAAACGTGGGATTGGTCTACCATTTCCGGCGATAGTACCCGGCGGAGCCGGCAGATATTTACTTCACCAACTAACCCCCTAACACCTTTGACCAGACTCTACCTACTTCTGTTGGCAGTTGCGGGCATGTGTGTGACTGCATTTGCCCAAAAAGCACCGCTGACGGATCGCTCACTACCGATACCCGATGTGCCGGGCCTGCTATTTTACATCCAGCGCGATCCCGATGTAAACACGGTCGTTTACACGCTCAACACCGACGAATCCGGGAAAATCGACCCCAAGGATCCTATCCGTATTTTCTGGGTAAAGTATACCGAGGGAGGCGTACATAAACCGCTGAACCTGATTCAGAAAGACCTTGCTTACGGGTTGCACATCAAGCCGAGCGGGGCGGACCAGTTCGAGGTCAAGGCGGTTGCCTACCCGAAATTGGATATGCGGCTGCAAAGGGGTCTGGATAGCAAGTATCACGTAAGGGTTGCATTGAACAATCGCAAATGCAATCTCAAACGAATTTTCATCCGAATCGTCGGTGGTAGCCATCTGCACCCCGATGTAGCCTACCTGGAATTCCATGGAACCGAAGTCGGCACAGGAAAAGAAGTGATGCAGCGCATTTTCCCTGATTAGCATTAATACCCTGAAAACAAGCTAATTAATCCTCATTCAAACCAAATCCAACAAACGCTTATGCTAGTAGAACATCGACAATCCAATATCGGGCCACGCATGTTGGCTCCCGGAAAGGCCGGGAGGCACCTGCTGCGGCAGATCGCGCGCGGCATGTTCGCTGCCCTATCCCTTTCGTTAGCCGCGGGACCGGGCATTGCACTTGCGCAAGACTCCGCAGAACCCTCTTTTCTAGGCAATTCGAAATATGTTGAAGTATCGCTAGGGACAGGATTGGGCAGGTTGCGCGATTTTGCCACTTCACCACTTTTTTACGAAGGCTCCGTGAGCCGGATCGGGGCATCACTTTCCAGACTAGGCCCATCCCGTGACATCTCCACCGGCTTTGCATTGACCAGAGGCACCTTAAAAAGCGATTATAACGATCACGAAGCGGCGGGTACAATCACAACAATCTCCATACATCACGCCCGGCTCTATCAGATCTTTAAAAACGGTTCGGAGCGATGGAACTTCAAAGTGGGCGGCGAGGCCAACCTCACGGGTAACTTGCGCATCAATCAGGCATTCAGGAACAGTGCCGTCGGCATCGAAGCGTTTCCCATTCTGTTCGGCACATTCAAAGCCACTAAGGACCTGACCAGGGCAACCGGTCGCCGCGGGAAGGAACCTAAGAAAAAAAGCCTCTCATTGAAGATCAATGCCAGTATTATCGGCGGCTCATTCCGAAACGGCTACTCCTACCTCGGCATTGGACAGGTGGTAGATAAGGAGGGACTCGGAGGCCTGCTGGATGATTACCGATTCAAAGCTTTCGGGGTTAATGCACTGAGCACCACCCTGGATTACACCTTGTGGCTGAAAAATAAAAATGGATGGCGGTTCTCTTATGGCTGGGACGCCTACAAGACGCGAAAGGATTTCGCCGATTTCGAAATGGCTAGCCATACGCTCCGCGTAGCCTTGCTTTTCAACACTAAAAACAACTGATCATGAAACGAAATACACTTCTACTGACCATACTTAGCATATTTCTCTTCTCAGGCTGCGAATCTGTGTTTTTCGACAAGGAAATGGAGTCGAAAGACCCCATGAAAAACTTCGAGTACCTGTGGAATCAATGCAATGAGAAATACGCGTATTTCGAGCTTAAAGGCATTAACTGGGACGAAGTGAAGACGCGGTATTCAGCCAAAATCTACCAGGGAATGTCAGAAGACTCACTATTTAAAGTACTGGGATACATGCTGAATGAGCTGCGCGACGACCATACCAACCTGGTTTCGAACTTCAACATCTCCGATTACAAGGTGTTCCGGGACGGAAAGGACAATTTTGACTGGCGGTTTGTGCAGGACAACTACCTTCCCCGGAATTACTACATTTCCGGCCCATTCTCGCACGATTTCATCGCCAATGGTCAAATAGGCTATGTGCGGTTTCCTGCATTCACCGGAACCGTCGACAAGAAAAACCTCGATTTTGTCCTGAACCGCTACAAAGACACCAAGGGCCTGATACTTGACCTGCGTGAGAATGGCGGAGGCGCCGTTACGGACGTATTTGAGCTGCTAAGCCGCTTTGTCGACCAGAAAACCCTCGTGTACTACGTGCGCGTCAAAAACGGGCCGGGCCGCAACGATTTTTCCGAACCGGAGCCTGCCTACGTAGAACCTTATGACGGTGTCCGTTACACCAAGAAGATTGCGGTGCTCATTGACCGTGGTACGTTCAGCGCCGCATCCTTTACCTCATTGGCTACCAAGGCATTGGATAATGTAGTACTCATTGGCGATACGACCGGCGGAGGCCTGGGCCTACCCAACGGCGGGCAGCTACCCAACGGATGGACCTACCGTTTCTCCATTTCACAGGCATTGACACTCGATAAAAACAATGCCTACGAAGCGGGCGTACCGGCCGATATCCCGGCGTCCTTTGACTGGAACAACAAAACCAAGGACACCATCATCGAACGTGCTATTCAGGAATTGTTATGACTGGATCAATCCCGGCTGGGAACTAGCTCCCAGCCGGATATGAATCTATTGATGAAATAGTTATGAAAACCTCCCCGCTCATTCCGCTCCTCTTCCTCCTGGGGCTGGGTGCCTGCTCCGTCAGCAAAACCTCCAGTGGGGGCTCTAAGAACACAATACAGGTATCCATCGACCTTCAAAACGTGGATGCCGACCGGGTGCGGGTTAAAGTAGTGCCGCCCCGCCAGAAATCCGGCACGGTAGCCTACCGTTTCCCCAAAATCATCCCCGGCACCTACGCCATTGCCGATTACGGCCGGTATGTCGATGATATCAAGGCATTTAATAAGGATGGAAGTGAGCTTAAAACGAGCAGGCCGGATTCTAACACGGTGGTTATCGAGAATGCCCGGCAACTTGCCTATCTCTCCTATCTGGTCAACGATACCTTTGATAATGAAGAAGATAGCGATCCATTCTCAGAAAAAAGCAAAACCATTTTCTCCCCCGCCGGGACCAATATCGATGCAGGAAAATACTTTCTGCTGAATATGGCCGGCTTTGTGGGCTATTTCACAGACCAGCTCGAAAAGCCCTACCGCATTACCATTGCGCATCCGGAAGCACTGTACGGCACAACGGCTATGGTGGACCGCGACGACGCTGCCAGGACCGACGTTTTCAATCTCTCCCGGTATCCCGAAGTGGTGGACCACCCCGTCATGTACGCGCCTGCAGACACGGCCGCATTCCGCGTGAACGATATGCAGGTACTCCTGGGCGTGTATTCGCGTCGCGGGAAGACGCACGCGAGCGACCTCCGGCCGGATCTTGAAAAGATGATAAGGGCCCAAAAACGGTTCCTCGGGCCTATTAATGATACGCAAAAATATGCGGTACTGGCCTACATTTCGTCGGGCGCGGATGACGACGCCAAAGGCATTGGAGCACTGGAACATAACACTTCCACTTCCGCCGTTTTTCGGGAGCCGATGAAAAGCAAGGACCTGATCCATGTCATCAGTCACGAGTTTTTTCATACCATAGCCCCATTGAAGGTGCATTCAAAGGAAATCCAGTATTTCGATTTCAATAACCCCAAAATGAGTCAGCATTTGTGGTTTTACGAGGGCGTTACCGAGTATTTCTCTAACCTTTTCCAGGTAAATCAGGGGCTGATCGACGATCATGCATTTTACGACCTGATGGCGCAGAAAATGGAAGCTTCCCGTAATTACAACGATAAACTTTCCTTCACTGAAATGAGTCGTAACATCCTGGATTCGAAGATGAAGGCTCAATATCCGAATGTCTATCAAAAGGGTGCGCTCATCGCCATGTGTCTCGATATCGTGATCCGCGAGCAGACCCAAGGCCAGCGTGGATTGCTCTGGCTGATGGGCGAGCTTTCCAAAAAATATGGGGCCGACAAGCCATTCGACGACGCCGAACTGATCCCGACTATCACGCAAATCGCAGGAGATGAGGCGGGTAAATTTCTCGTCAGCCATGTCCAGAATGGTGAGCGCATCGTTTATGCGGATTTCCTGGCCAAAGTCGGGCTCAAAAAACAGGTTGTTCCGTTTCCGGAACCTATTGTGTTTGTAACACAGGACGTAGCCTACATTAAAACCGATTCATCCAACACCCAAGTCATGGCGTCCGTACCCGACGACGCCAACCAATTCTACCAGAACCTGGGCATCAAAGACAACGACATATTCCTGGAATTCAATGGAATACCAGTCAACCCCAAGGACGCCAACTCGATCATTTATCTGGGATATGACCTCGACGAAGGCAGCCCTATTACCGTGAAAGTGAACCGGGCGGGTCAGGATATGGAGTTGAAGGGGACCGTAAAACTGAACTATGACGACGCAGACAGCTTTCGCTTCGGCGACACTGGTAAAAAAGACCTGAACGAGGCATGGCTTAAAAAGTAATATCAACATTTTCAACCTCTTAAAACGATGAAAAGAATCCTGACACTGGCATTGGCACTGTTTATCGGACAACACGCCGTTGCACAGAAAGAAGCGGTAGTGAGTGCATTAGCCAAATACAAACTCGACGAGGGCATTCTGGATGAAAAACTGAGGACGAAACCGACAGACTATTCTTACGATATAAAGGAAACTGTTGCTACTGAGGGCGTTGAAAAAATAATTCTGGGGCATTATGACGCTTCCAAACCGGAGGAAGACCGCTGGACCGTGATCTCTTCGGACGACCAGGACCCTACCACCACGGAGATCAAACGCTTTAAAAAGGAGCACGGGAAAGCGCCCTACCCACCCGCGAAGATCGATGAAAGCTCCTATAAAGTAGAGAAAGACGATGCAGGCATTCTCGTGGTCAGTTTCAAACTCGACCCTGCTTCACTGGTGCCGGATAACGCCTTCATCAAGGACTGCCGGAGCTACCTTACCATAGACACTAATACCGGAAAAATAACTAAGGCAGAGTCTGTTAACGAAAAACCATTAAAGGTCAAGACTTTCAACGTACCTGTCTTGAACACCTATTCCGAGTTAACCTGGAACGAGGCGGAAAAGAAGTATTTCCCTAAAAAGGACAACATCAGCATGACCATCAAACTGCTTGGCCAGGAGGTAGCTACGACCACCATTATGGAGTATTCGAATTTTAAAAAGTAAACGCTTAAAACGCCGCCTGACGCCATGTAACAATCGCCTCACCTGATGGCGGGGCTATTTTTTATCTTCCGCACGAGGCGCCATGGTAACGGTAACGTCCTGATGCTGAAAAGGAATAACGATGTTATGCTGGCGAAAAAGCGAATCGATCCGGTTCAATACCTGATCCAGAACCACCGCGGATTGATCCATATTCCGGACCCAGAAACTCACCTCGAAATCGATAGAATACGCTGCAAACTCTTTCGCGACCACGGTTGGCTGCGGGCGCGATGCAATCCCATCGTTACCGGTAACAGACTCTAAAAGAAGCTGTTTCGCAGTCGGCAAATCCGTACCATAGGCCACCCCCACTTTAAGTACCTGCCGCCGTTTGCTCTTACCCATCGTCCAGTTGATCAAATGCTGGCTGAGCAAATCTCCGTTCGGCACGATCATGCAAGCCCCATCCGAAAGCGATATCACACTGCTCCTGAACCCCACCGACTTCATGGTGCCGAACTTGCCATTCACCTCTACCTGGTCGCCGACGCTGACGGGCCGCTCGAATGCGATGATGAGACCGCTTACCAGATTACTCACCAGGCTCTGCAATCCAAGACCAATCCCCACGCCCAATGCGCCGATGATAATTGTCAACCGATCCAGCGCGATTCCGGAAGCAGCAAATGCGAGCAATACCCCCGCCGTGATAATGATGATCCGAATGAGTAACAACCAGTTAGCCGCAATGGAAGCGGCCGTTCCAGCCTGCCCCTGAACACCCGGTTCGGTGGCAAAAAACGAAACGATCCGGGATAACAGCACGGATGAGCCGCCGATGCCTACAAACAACAATAAGTCGCGGATTGTAAAATCATAGTCCCCGATGCTTCTCGTTTCGTTGATATAAAAATTAAAAGGGCTAATGACCTGCCTGAATTCGAAGTAGTTACGACCTACCAGAATAATCCAGCCCAGGCAGAGCAGCACGTACAGGAATGTGGGAGCGCGGTTGCCCAGCTTGTCGAAATTGACATAGAACAACTTCTTGTCAGGACTTTTGTAAACCGAATTGGCCAGCCTCAGCGCTTCGTCGATCATCCTCACCGCCCACAAAAACAGAATAGCAATAACCAGGCCTACATAACCTCCCACCATCAGTGTTTTGGACAGGTTATACCTACCTATCATATTGAATATCAATGCAAAAAAATTCGGATACAACAAAAAAACGGATGGCATAGATCACATAGCTTTCTCTTAATGTCCGCAGCTGCCCCCCCCCGCAGGACATTCAAAGCATAAAGCATACCTGAGCCGGAAAAGAGGCACATTAGCCAACGCTCAGCGGTTGAGGCTTGCAAGAGCATATTGTCCAGACAGACAACCAGGAACAGCCCTGTGATCGTCAACCAGAACCTGAGCCAGTAGCCGCTGACGTATCCTTTGAAAATGACTGTAAGGCTTACGATCGACGCCAGCCAAAGAAAGACGTTGATAATGAAAGGCGGATCCGAGAATATGAACTGAAACAGGCAGGTTACGATCAGTACCGAAGCCGGAAGCGGCCTTGCAAGTACCCGGGTATTGTCGGGCGGGCCGTCCTGCGGGCGACTTTCACTGTAACGCGCTCGCAGAGAATAGAGAAACACCGTGCTGACCAGCAGCGCCGCCAACAAAACCAGAAACCTTCCCGCATAGTTGGCCACATAAAATTGAAGCACCATCGACTCCTTGGCATATGAAAAACGGGCTGTTTCCATGAAAGTCGCCAGGGTAGCGTGTTGCCATAAATCAGGCAATTCCCTCGCAAACAATCTCCCGGAAAGCTGTTGCTTATCTTTCTCTAGTCCTTCCAGAGCCAGATCGAGCTCGAAAACGAGCGGATCCAGCTGGGATTGCATGACCTGCAAATCCGAAATGGCCCTGTCGATCAGTGAATCTGCGGGCTTGATGGATAAATTGGAGATCGTCAATTTCCGGATATACCTCATGACTGTCGCCGAATCCGTTGACAACGTGTACAGTAGCGAATCGGTAGACAGGGAATCGAGGCGGTAGCGATGTCCTACCATCCGCTGCGCCATTCTGTCGATCCGGGCTTTCCGTTCCCGCATATCGCGAAGCAGCTGGGTGATAATCGCGGATGATACGGTCAAGTTGCGGTGCGTGGGAATTTCGCCTTTTTCTACCGAAATGCCTTTCCGGACCACTTCGTATGAGCTCTTGGCTCTGGCAATTTCCCCTGAAACCGAGCTGGTATCCAATTCACTCTTCATGAACAATTTGGCCGCCTGAATCTCCCTTTCCAAGAGATCCAGCGTCCGCTGTTGGCCAAAGGCCACAGTTTCATCCTGGTATTTCTGCCTGCTTTTTTTCGCTACACCCCGGATCGCCTGCTGCGCACGAGCGGAAAATTCGGATCGTTGGCTCGTCACCGAATCGGGCGGGGATTGCCCGAACACCGCACAGCTCACAAGAAGCAACATGCCAATCGTTACGCCCGCCAGGTTTGAATGGATACTGCAATGAAAAACGGCACGCCTGACCAGGCCCGGATTGGATCTTTTGTTCATGAAAGGTGAATGAAAACCTTGCTGGCTACTTATTAGAACAAGATTAGAATGAGATTAGAAAAATACAATACACATGATTATTCAAAGCAAATCGAAGTGACTGCATATTTGCCGATAAGTATATTATATTGATCATAGCGGTTAATAATTTATGAATAATTATTGTAATAAGCAATTGTAAGTTAATTCTACAAATTCTTGTCCAACACAAAGAAAAAGAAAAATTGTATTTTTTGTTGTTTTATCCCCTACACTTGTTAATTTCGAATCAAAGCCATCCGCCATTCTATGAAGAGAATACTCTACCTGCTCTCGGTTGCCCTGGCCTGCTGGCAATGCGCGCAAAAGGCCAGCACCAGCACGGCCGGGTTCCGCGCCAACCCGCTTGCCGACAGTGTTCATGTTTACACCTTGCAGCCCGACGAGTCGGTCCCGGAAAAATCGGAGTTCGTGCGGGACATTGTAATGGGTGCGTCGCTGTTTTCAAACAACTGCGGTTACAAGAACCTGATGAACTACGCGCGTTTTCAGGCGAAGCAATCCGGTGCAAACGTGATCCATTTTACGGAAATCAAAAGGCCTGCGCTCGGCAATGGCTGCTATCATATTTCCGCCAGGCTTTACAAAAACGACGACGCGGCCCAGCTGGGAAAACTGGCAGGCGCGCAGGAACTGGCCAATCAGAGCAGGCTTCCGAAAGACGCCGATTACGCGATCGTATATTTCTATCGTCCCAAAGATTTTGAAGGTGCGGCGATAGGCTATAATATCAAAATGGACGATCAGGGAACGATCGGCAGGGCCTCCAACGGCCACCAGTTCCAGTACAAGATCACCAGCTTTGGCAAACACCGCTTCTTCGGCAAAACCAAAAAACAGGACTCGGTGACGCTCGACATTCAAAAGGGCCAGGAATACTTCGTCCGTTGCGGCGTGACCAAGGGCAACAGCATTTCTCTGCCCGACATGTATGTCATCGAAAACTATGTGGGTATCCGCGAACTGGCGGAAATGCAGTAAAATCACAAACTACTCAACCTCAATTCAAGACCAATGAAACAACTATTTGCTTTCCTCATCCTGATCGTCCTGTCGATCACTTCGCAGGCACAGAACGCCACAAAAAATGACGTTGTACTTCAACTGAACGGCGACGAACTAACAGGTAAAGTGACAGAGATCACCGACGATGCTGTCAAGTTCATGTATGCCGGCGAAAATTTGAGCTACACGATCAAAAAAGCCGATATCCTGAAAATCACGTACGCCAGCGGACGCGTTGAAGTATTCAACAAGCCTCAGCTCAGTGCTTCATCACAAAAAAGCAGCCCGGCATCGGGCCAGGCAGACAATGGCGCCTTGTCTGACCATCATAACAGGATAGCCATCCTGCCATTCGGATTTGTAAGGGAAGGACAAAAAGCGGCGGATGAAATGAGCAATGTGGTGCAGAACTATTGCTTCACCTTCCTGAGCAAGCATGCGGGCGTTCTGCAGGTAATGGACACGCGGACCACCAATGCAAGACTCATCAAAGCCGGTGTGACCCGGGAGAATATCGAAGGTTTTACGATGGACGATATATGTAATATTCTGGGCGTTGAATTCGTCGTGGACGGGACCGTTGTACTCACCAAAGTGGCACAGCAGACATTGGCGAATGCCTCTTACAGCGATAAAAGCAAAAACAACCGCACGGATTCCAAGAGCTCAGGTTACAGCTCCGCGAATACCTACAACTACGAAAACTACGAGACGACCATCAATGTGGACGTTTACAACGACAAGGGCAACAACATGTTCAGCCAGTCGCGCAAATCGTTCTTTAAAACACAGGACGCTTACCAGAATGCGCTGGAATATGTTTTGAAAAGATCCCCTTTGTATAGCAAATAACAGCTGGCCTGACCCGGATGGCGAAATTGCGGTCTGTCATAAAGTCGGTCATCAAAAGGCTCCTGCTACCAACAGGTATCGCGATCGGACTCGCGGCCCTGCCCGTAGCGGGAGCCCTGACGTTTCTATTAACGCCCCGCGGTAACGAATGGCTGCGGGCCCACCTTGAGAGCTACCTTTCCAGGAAACTGCATACAACTGTCATTATCGGCCGGATTCACCTGCGAAACCCTTACCACCTTGCCATTTCGGATTTCAGCCTGCTCGACCAGACCGGCAGGATTCTGGTTTCCTTTAAAACGCTGTCCATTGAACTGCAATGGGCTTATTGGTGGAAATCGGAACGTACATTTCTCGATGATCTGCGTATTGAACGCCTTACGGGAACCATAGAGCGGGAGTCGGAAGAGCAGCATTTCAATTACCAGTTTCTCCTGGATGCCCTCAATGGCTCCGAAAAAGGTACAAACACCTCCGACCCGGATCTTGAATGGCTGATTCCCAGACTGGTAGATATTCGCAGCCTCGCTCTAACCTACCGCGACGCACCCGCAAGGGACAGCGCTGCCGTTTCATTTGCTGCACTGAAAACGTCCATACTTTGGAGTCACAGCGGGCTGCTGACCATCCGCGATCTGCTGCTATCCAATGCCCTCTTTCATCGATCCGACGAAGCTAAACAACTGGCTGTTCATACCAGCGTTGCACGTGTTCACGCCAGGAATGGGGCTTTCCGATTTCAGCATAATGAATTTCATATCGGACGTTTAGTCATTAACGATCATTTCACAACGCTTCGCTCGGGTACGCATGAAGAGCAGGGCCAGGATACGGATCGCGCTGTGCCATTCAGGCTTGATATCGACACTTTGCTCGTCAGTAAGAACCGCTTTTCCATTGATTTAAAACACATCAAAAAGACCTCGCGCAAGGAATTTGACGCTTTTCACAATGACTTTCAAAACATCGGGATAACTGCCAGCGGCATTCATTACCGCGCTGGTGCATTAGCCGGCCGGCTGGCACAGTTGACGTTCGTCGATGCACAAAAATTCCGGCTCTATTCACTCGGAACAACTTTCCAGATCGATGATAAGGCTGCCCGTCTCGACGAGCTGAACCTGCTTTCCGAGCGCAATGCCATTCGGGGCCGGATCGCCTGGTATTACCCGTCTATCGAAAAAGCGCTGTCAGAACCCGGCAGGACGCGGTTTACCGCGGCTATCAAATCCAGTAGGCTGAACCTCAAAGAAGTGGCCTATTTCCTGCCGGTTTTGCTTCGTTACCACGACATTTATCCGCTATACAAGCAAAACATCCGGATTAATGCCGAAATCGATGGCTCCCCGCGAAACATACGGCTCGGGCGATTTGACATTTCAACGGCACATAACCTGGCGATGGGTAGCGGTGAAATACATATTCCCCGGCAAGGCGACACCTGGCTGCTGCTCGACGTCCGGAAAGGTTTGTCAGGCAAAAAAGGCCTGCTCGATGTCGTATCAAAGTCGGTACTGTCTGCCGCATTACTGGAAAGCCTGCCGGAAAAAGTTCGGCTGAACGGCAAGCTGCGGATCACGGCCAACGCACTCCGGGGCTCGATCGCACTCGCCTCGAACCTCGGGACAATCCGACTCAAAGGATCACTGAATAACTTTGACGATCTGGACAGGATTCGCTACAATCTGGCATTCGACGGACGGCGGTTTGACCTTGGCAAAGTTTTAAAAGACACGCTGTGGGGACCGGTAACAGCCCGCGGTCATGTGCAGGGAACGGGACTACGCGATGCAAACCAAATCGCTTTGAGATCCACGGGATATTCCGAACAGTTACGGGTGGCCGGCAGGTCCTTTCAGGCCGTTTTGTTCGAAGCGCAGTTGGCCGACGGGTGGCTGAAAGGAAACCTGGCATCCTCCCATCCGGACCTGAACTTTGAACTGTCCCCTACACTATTTCTGAGCCACCCCGACAGCCTGGCAAGCATTTACGGCTGGGTAAACCATGCTGATCTGCACAAGCTGGGGTTATTGAAAGACAGTCTCTCCGTCGGTGGATGGATTTCGGCGGAGATCGACAGGCTTTCGCCGGATACACTGATCGGCAATCTGAAAATTTCCTCCGCGCATGCCCGCTACAAGGGAAAGGATATTGACCTGAACGAACTGACGCTCAACGCCGCGCATCCTGGCGACCAGCAGGTATTGCGGCTGCATTCGGCCTTGGCGGATATCGACCTTTCGGGGCAGTTTACCCTCGACAAGATCCCCGCATTGGGGACCGGGCTCTTGCGTTCACTTACAGCTAATGCCGACTTCCCTGCTGCCGATGGAGTAGCTTCCTTTCAGATGCAGGGCCATGTACATTTGCCGCCGGAGGTACTGGCGCTCACACCCGGTGTCTCCCGTTTGGCGCCATTCAGCTTTACCTCCGCCTACGCGCAAAACCCGGGGATTTTTGAAGTACAAACAACCATTGACAGCCTCACAGTCGACGGCATCGAAGTAGATTCCGGCTTTGTGCATGTGCGGGCACGGAGAAACGACGTGACCTCCTCACCGGACACCGACTACCTGATAGGCGCCAAAAAGATCAGCGGCAATTCCGTAGCACTCCCGCACACGCAGGTCAGCGGACGCGTACGCGCAGGCCTGCACACGGGAGAGCTGCTATCGTCAGAAAATTCGCCCGGAAGCCTGCTCAGAATCCCATTTCAATACAATGGCCTGCAACAAAACCCATTCATAATCCTGGGCGACTCCCTGTATTTGAAAGAAGAGCTCTGGAAAGTGAACCGTGACAATGCGATCTACCCTTTTGCACCGCATCTGGCGGGGTCGAAACTGGCATTAGCGAACGGCGTCAGGTCCGCAGCGTTTACGGCATCGGGCCCGGAAACGCAGGGCCTCCCCTACCAATTGCAGCTGTCCGACATTAGCTTGGGCCCTTTATTTGCATTGATGAAGGCAGACTCCACTCTGCTTACCGGCTCGGTGAGTGGAACCGCTTCGGTAAATCAGTTGGAACCTCTGGCTATTACGGCACGCGCGCATGTCGATGACCTGAAACTGAAAGGTGCGCCGCTGGGAAAACTGGAAGCGGAGATCAAAAGTGAATCGGCCGAACGCTACACGGTTGCCATGGACATCCGAAACGACCGGCCTGTCCTAAACGCAAATGGGACGTACGAACCCAGGACGGGCACCGGCAATGTAGCTATCGACATTCGTTCCTTCCCGATTGCCCCTCTCAGCACATTGCTGGGAAGTGCCGTCGACTCCCTGCAAGGCGCATTCAGCGGGCACCTGGTCGTCAAATCGGATACAAATCGAATTGCGGTTAACGGCCTGGTGAAAATTGACTCGTCGGCGTTCGACATCCGGGAAACCGGCAGCCGCATTCAGGTCGTTGCCGGTGGGTTTGCATTTGCCGGTGAGCAGGTCAACCTGGAACCCCTTCAACTCCGGGATGGTGCGGGCGGCCAGGCTACCATAACCGGCTCGGTGAACGTCCCCACCGACCACAGAAGCATCCATTACAAGCTGAAAATGGACGCCAAACGTTTTAAGACAATTGGCGAGTTACGCCGTCGCGAGCAGCTGGTGTATGGAAACGGCAAAACGGACGCCACGCTGGAACTATCCGGGAATCTGGATCAATACAAGCTGACGGGCCAGGTTTCGCTCAACGACAGCTCGCAGATATTTTATCGCAGCGCCGCCATTTCCCGACCCGATTTCGGCGAAGGGCTACTCGAATTTACGATCCCAAACCAGAGGCGCCAACAAGCAACTCCCGCGACGGGCTCGATGAGCCGACTGGTCAATACCAACATCTCGGTCCCTTCCAATGCCACACTCACCCTGCTTCTGGACGAGTACCGGGGCGAGAAAGCAGTAGTGCAGGGCAAGTCGAACCTCAATTATTCACAACATGCAGGCGGCGAAATGCAGCTGAACGGGAAATATGAAGTTACGTCCGGTACCTATACATTCAGCGTCGGCAACAACATCCGAAAGGAATTCAACCTGGAAAATGGCGGCACGATTCAGTGGATGGGAAATATTTACGAACCCCTATGCGATCTGACTGCCGTTTATAAAGTCAACACTTCGGCCGGTGTACTCATGCAGGGGACCGACGCCGACGCAGAAGCCGGGCGGCGGAAGTTTGATTTTTTGGTTAAACTGAAACTGAAAGGAAACCTGGCCAAACCCGATATCACCTTCGAAATCGGCATGAACGAAACCGACCAGGACGCATTCGACGGTGCCGTGTATTCGAAGATCCGGCAGATCAACAACTCGCAGTCCGATGCTACCAAACAGGTAATGAGCCTGCTTGTGCTCAACTCGTTCGTAGGCGACAGCCCGTTCGGCAGCCTGAGCCAATTCAGCAGTACGGCCATGGAAGCGGGCGCCTACAACACCATCGGCAACCTGCTGACGCGGCAGCTTAACAATATGCTTGCGGGAATGGTCAAAGCCGTAGATATTACGCTGGGTGTGAACTGGTCTGAATCTGTCGATGGAGGGCGCTCGTCCACACGTTCGGATATCAAGCTTGGTCTCGGAAAGTCGCTGTTCAACCACCGGTTAAATCTCTATGTCGGCAATAATTTCGGCGTAGAAACACTGTCCGGCAACAATTCGGGCATTTCCGGGCTGGCTAACGACGTGTCGGTCGAGTATTTGCTCGACCCGGAAGGCAAATACCGGATCAAGGGTTACCATGTCCGTGACAACGAACTTACGCTCCATGGGGAGCATATGGAGACCGGCGTCAGGTTCACCGTCACGTGGGAATTTAATCAACCCGAGGCAAAACGGGCGCATCAAAAAACTGCCCGATGAAGCATTCGCTACGCCTCGCCTTTTTCCTGTTATGGAGCATACTCCTTGCCGGATGCCGCCTCACCCGCCACGTTCCCGAAAACGACTATCTGTATGACGGCAACCGGTTTTCAACTACCGACAGCATCGACACCGGTGTGTTGAGAGACGCAGAAAAGAAGGTATTGGCGAAGCAAAACGCCCGTTTCATCGGAATACCTTATAAATTAATTATTTACAACACCCTTCATAAACCTGGAAAAACGAAAGACGGTTGGCTGCAAAAGCTGGGAGAACCACCGGTACTGCTCAGCCAGATCGACACGCTGGCGATGATGATGCGGCTTCGGCAGCAGCTATTTGCCGCGGGCTATTTCAAGTCGGAACTACACGCAGCCCCCGAAAAGACGGAAAAAAAAGCGCAAATCCACTATACCATTCGCCCCGGTAAACGCTACCGGCTCGGGCAAGTGGTTTATCCGCCAGACTCTGCGGGCATTCTACATGAAATCCGGGCGGCGGCGGACAGTTCGCTGCTGAAACCGGGTGATTTTCTCAGGCTGGACGTGCTCGCCCGCGAGCGCGAGCGCATAAACGAGCATCTGAAAAACGAAGGATACTTTCTGTTCAATCCGGAGCAGCTGGCATTTCGTGCCGACACACTTGACGGCTACCGCAATGACCTGCATTTGTTCCTGAAAAACACTTCTGCGCCGAATACCCTTAAAACCTGGAAGATCGGGCGGATCGTCGTGCATAACAACGACCCGGTGACCGGCGATTCTACCAGCCACGGTATCCGCCTCGGAGAAAAATCTGACACGAAAAACGCATTGCCCAAAGCTGCCGGGTACCGGAGCGCGCTGTACCGCAATGCCCTGCTTTTGAAGGAGGGAGATCTTTACAGCAAGCAGAAGCATTACCTGAGCATTCAACGGCTGCTGAACCTGGAAACATTTCAGTTTGTCAAATTCTCATTTACCCAGCATCCCGGCGACTCGGCAAACCTGCTTACAACACATCTGTATGTAACTCCTACCAAGCGTTACAGGATGAAGTTCGAAGTGTCTGCGGGCGCAAAAGGCAACAATTACCTGGGCTCGAAACTATCGTCGAGCCTGTTGAACAGCAACGTGTTCGGGGGCGCGGAGAAACTGCAATTGCAAATTCAGGGCGGCGGGGATGTGCAGTTCGGCGGGAACCGGCTGGGTGCAAATTCATTCAATTTCGGGGGCAATCTCAGCCTTGCACTTCCCCGGCTGCTTCCCCGTTTTCACATCGACGGCGGACTGAACCCTACCTTGCCCGAAACCAAAATCAGCATCAGTACCAATTATATTAAAGTCCCGAAACTGTTTTCGGTGGTACTCACCGGGCTATCACTCGATTACCTGTTCCGGTCCAACCGCAAAGCGGAACACAATCTTACGCCGCTGGATGTCGGAACATTCAAGTTGCGGAGCGCCTCGCCGCTGTTCGATTCGGCTCTCGTGCTCGTGCCTACTTTGCGACAGACTTTCCGTTCACAGCTTCTCGTAGGAAGTGCCTACCGGCTCTGGGTGAATGCGCCGTTCGCACCGGGCTACTGGTTTCAAGGCGGCGGAGGCATCAAAGTGAAAGCAAGCGGGAATCTCCTCGGGCTTGTCCTGCAAAACAAACCCGGCCCCGACGGCGGCAAACAACTCGCGGGATTGCCCATTGCACAGTTCATCAAAATGGAAGGAGAACTCAGGGGGTACGTCAAAGCAAATGCATCCAATACCCTCGCGCTGCGGACGCTGCTGGGCGTGGGCGTCGCTTATGGCAACTCTTCATCGCTTCCCTATACCGAACAATTCTTCATCGGCGGCAGCAACAGCCTCCGCGCATTCAGGGCGGGTACCCTGGGGCCCGGCAGTTACCATAGCACCGAAAAAGTACTCAGCAACATCGAATACGGCGATTTCAAAATCGAAATGAATGCGGAATGGCGGCATTCGGTCAGCTCGACCGTAAAACTCGCGACGTTTGTGGAGGCTGGAAACGTCTGGCTGCGTCGCAAAGACCCTGCCAAGCCCGGGGCGGATCTGAGTTATTTTCTGTCCGAGCTGGCAGTTGGAACGGGCCTGGGATTAAGACTCGATTTCTCCCTGCTCGTTCTGCGCTTCGATCTCGGCATTCCCCTCAGAAAGCCGTGGTATGAAAAGGGCAACAGATGGGTCATCGATGAGTTTGCGCTCACCAGCCGAACCTGGCGGCGCCAGAACCTTGTCCTGAACATTGGTGTAGGTTATCCGTTCTGAAATTTCCACTCTTAAACCTGTACCGAAGGTTAAACAAAACCTTAACCAGGGTAATCAATTATTCACTTTTGATAAACAAATGTATTATATGAGTAAATAAGCACTGCTGTTTTTTACTCTTTATAAAAAATGTTTAGAACAGCTAAATATTTTGTTTAACGTGTAGTAAAATTTTAGCCTTTCTGTAACCTTTCGAGTCGCTGATTTTATCAATCTTTGCATTATGGAAGGATTTTTTATTTTGGAAGTCGGCCGCCGGATCAAAGAAAAGCGGCTCGACAAGCGTATGACTTTGCAGGAACTTGGCGACAAATCCGGCGTCAGCAAGGGCCTGGTTTCTCAGATCGAAAACGGAAGGACGATCCCTTCGTTACCGGTAATGCTGGCTATCATACAATCCCTTGAAATTGAAGTCAGCGAATTTTTTCAGGGACTGAGCCTGCTGGAACCGACCATTCTTGTGAACCGCAAGGCGGATTACACCCCGTTTGAAAAAGAGGACGCGAAGGGATTCAGTTACAAGCGAATGATGATGCGTAACCTGCCGGCCAGCACCATCGACTTTGCGATACTGGAACTTTCCATCGACTCGCACCGGGAGGAAGTGACCACGGACGCTTACGAATTTATATATGTCATGAAAGGGACCACCGAGTACCGCGTAAATGGCCAGACGCTGGTACTGGAAGAAGGCGACTCGATATTCTTCGATGGCCGTCTTCCGCATGTCCCTAAAAACATCTCTTCATCCGCCTGTACACTGCTCGTTCTGTATTTTTTTGATCAAAATTCCTGAGGCAGCCGGTATGAGATCCCTCCCCCTATACCATTGAATCAGCCCTGCTTTCGACAATGGGAATCAACTCCAACAGATTGTCGATGATAAAATCGGGGCTTGCCTCCCTGAGCTGAGCTTCGGTATGTGCGCCGGTCGTAACGCCTATGCTGAAACGGCAACCCGCATTACGGCCTTCTTCAATATCGACCTTCGAGTCACCTACTTTCAATACCTCCGATACGTTGTCGATACCCAGCTTTTTTTGAGCCCAGAAAATCATATCCGGGTCGGGACGGTTGCGCTCCACCTCCGATGCCGTTACAAGGCAATCGAAATGCACGCCTTCCTCCCAGCCTATTTTTTGCACGAGGTCTTCGGCGGTCTCCCGGTTGTAGCCCGTGTTCAGCACGACCGCGACGCCCTTCGCTTTCAACGCGGCAAACACTTTGCTTGCATTGGGCTGTTCCGTCACTTCCAGCCCCTTATAGGCTTCTTCCAGCATTACCAGGAAGCGTTCAAATATTTCTTCGGCCAATGTACTATCCAGGATCCCTCTAAGCCCGAGCACACTTTTAATCGCATGCAACTTTTCCTTGCCTGCGCCTTGCGCGAGTATTTCGTCAAATGTAAAATCAAAGCCCCGCTCGTTGACGGCGCGCATGAGCGTTTTGTAAACGACATTATCCTCATCGACAGTCGTACCCGCCATGTCGAAAACGGCCATTTTAATCATCTTTCTCTTGTTTTGTGTTGGTAAAATTCTTGAACGACGCTAAGCCTTGACCGGCCTGAAACGCCTGGTGGAAATGAATGGCACCACCGGATAAACGCTCTCCTCCTCGGTGAGCCTGACTTGCGAAGGCGTCGCATCCATGAAACCCGATTGCTTACCCGCTACTTCCGCGCTGCCGTCCGCATAAATCGTAACCAACGCCCAAATCGGCTCTTTATACCGCAGCATCGAACGCAGATGTGGATATTTCTTCAACAGGCTTTCGTCATAGGATGTCTTGTTTCGGCTTTCTCCGGCCCAGAAGTAGGACATACTGTTGATCTGAACATAATGGATTCCGTTGATGAGATTATGGTAATCCTGGTGGTGGTGACCACTGAAAACCATGCGCACTTTCGTGAATCCCGCCTGCTCATTCGCTTTTTCAAAAATACGTCTGACCGCCGCAGCCTCCTCGATTCCGCCGAGGTCGTTATCAATTCCCTGGTGACAAAAGATGATGGTAGGGAGTTTGGTCCCCGCCAGGTCTTCCGCAAGCCATTTCCTTTGCTCCTGCCCAATGTACCTGGGATAACCTTTTGAAGCATTGTTGGGGTTCTTCTCGTTGCCATTCAACACCACAAAATGGTAGCCGCCAGCGTCATATGCATAATGCGTGCCCTTCGCCTGCCAGAAATCCACTACCTGGCGGTGGTTAAAACCGCCATCCGTCTCATGGTTGCCGATCACGTGGTATTTAGGCCCCGAAAATCGATCCCAAATAGCCATCAATGGCCGGTTGCTTTCTTTTGGCATGCAAAAATCACCCATTTGGATGATAAAATCAGGTTTCTGATCATTCATGGTTTCAATGAAAGCCGACAACCGCTGCTCACCATCGGGCACGAGGTCATTGTGCAGGTCTGCACAAATTCCAAAGCGGATCCGTTTTCCGGGTTTTAGTGAAACATCCCAATCAGGGAGTGCCAGCGGCGAAATGGTCGCTGCTCGAAGAAATAGTCTGCGTTTCATTTGATAGCAATATTAAATCTCTGGTCAATTAGATATGGTGTTCAAAATACCGGTTTTCCACGGTACCGTCTTCATACAATTTCAGGATAGCATACCCGGGGGCAGTCTCCTGGTAATAGTAGGGCCCCGCCGACTGCTCGTCTCCCTTTTCCCACCAATAGCCGCTCATTGCGCCGTTGCAAAAATATTGAACGTTGTTAAAAACGTTGGCGTCCAGCAGGTGGTTATGCCCTGACAGACAAACCCGTACCTTATCTTTATATCTGTAAAATAGCTTGCGGAGCGCCACATGGTCGCCGTGGGCTCCACCCGCCCACATCGCAGTCACAGAGAGGATCGGATAATGCGACATCAGCAGCACATAATGCCCTGACGGCACATTGGCAAGTTCCTTTTCCAGCCACGCCATTTGCTCACCATCCAGTTTCACGCCAGGATTATTCCCGTCGAGAATTATAAAGTGCCAGTTTTTCTTCGTGAAACTGTAATACCGGTGCGGCATACCTGCGCGCCTGGCCGCATAGGCCACGCCGTGCATTTCGTCGTCCTTCGAGGGAGCCTGCCACCAGGGATCGTGGTTGCCGACGCAGCTATACACCTCATAGCCATCCAGTGTTTTCATGCACTCGTCCCAGGTAGCCCATTGTGCCAGCATCCATTCCCGCGTCACATTCTCGTAATCGGCCGCGTAAATGGAGTCGCCCCCATTGAGAACGAAATCCATTTTGTGTTTTTTTACCTTTTCCAGGCTCGCTTTAAAGCGGTCCGGAATATCGTCTTTCGGACGGATGTGCACGTCGGTGATGTGCGCGACGGTCAATGCGGGTTTGTTTTTGTGCTGCGCTTCCGCAGCCGTGGCCCCCGGCACGCCCGCAACAGCGGCGGCCAGGGAACCATTCATCAAAAAATCTCTTCTTTTCATCATAAGGTTTGCGGGCATTACCAGCCCGGGTTCTGTTTAATATCAGGGTTAAGCACCATTTGGTCCTGCGGGAGCGGCGCCAGGTAATCCCGGCCCACATTGAACTTGTAGCCGTTGCTCATGCCCGAAATATTCTGGTAAAATTCAATGTATCCTTTGCTGTCCACGGGATAAGTGGCCAGCTGAGCAGCCGGTACTTTGCCTTCCCATTGTGCACGCATGGCACCTTTCGGTTTCCAGCCCACAATTTTCTCGTCCGCGGCTGCCCAACGGAAAAGGTCGTCGTGCCGGTAGCCTTCGCATGCCAGCTCCACCCGGCGTTCGCGGCGTATTTCGTTGATCAGCGGGCTCAATGCCGGAAACTCGGAATTGGGATCAGCCAGCGCGGCGCCTACCGTGAGTGTGGGCATTCCAACCCTCGACTTCAAGAGGTTAATGCTGATATCCGCATCCGTCTGGGTGAATGTGCCCAGCTCGGCTTTTGCCTCGGCAAAAATGAGCAGAGCCTCGGCGTAACGAAAGAGGATCAGGCCGGTTGTACCGCGGTCGAGCTGCTGGTTGTAATCAGGGTTATGGCCTTTGTAAACCTGGTAGCCGGTTGCGGGTTTGTTTTCGTTCGCTGCATTGAATGACGGAATTTCAAACAACGCAGGCGCCGCGCCGCCGGGGCGGTTGTTGGTAATCACGTGCTTGCCGTCCGCTACATATAAGGTTTGCGCAAGGCGCGGATCGCGGTTGGCAACGACGGTCTGCAAGGTAGCATCCCCTTTATACAGCGGGCTTGTCGCGATGGATTTCCCGTCGGTACACAGGTAGCTGTCCACGAGGTCTTTGGTCATCCCACGGGCGGCCCCGGTATTGGTGTAACGGTGCCAGTAATGCCCGCCATTCAGGTTCAGGTCAAATTTCCGCCAGAGCATGATCTCCGTACTGGACGAATAGTCCGTCTGGTTGAAAAGCCGCCAGTAACCCTCGTCACCGGCCAACGCCTGCAATTGATATCCCGAACCGCCCTTGATGAGCGCCTCGCTCACATCGGCCGCCTTTTTCAGGAATTTTTCTCCATTGGAGCCGGTCACGCCGAAGGCTGTACCGGCGTGGTATTTCTCCCAGGAACCTTCGAACAATGCAATCCGGGCCTGGAACAGCTGGGCAATCTCCTTGTTGATACGCATGGGCGCTGCCTTGGATTTCGTCGGCAGGTAATCCACTGCTTTATCCAGGTCGTTCATCAGCGAATCCACGATTACGGCCCGCGAAAGGCGGCCGTTTTTGAGCTCCGCCGAGGTAGGGTCAAGCGGCTTGTTGACCCACGGTAAATCCCCGAAAGATCTGAGTTTGGCATAATAGAAATAAGCACGGAAGAACAACGCCTCCCCGACAAACTTCTTCTTGTTGTCCCAGCTCTCGTCGGCTTTGTGGTAATTCGCCAGGAAATAATTGATACTCCGCAGGGCCGACCAATCGCCATACGCCCAGCCGCCGCCCGAGGAAGGCACTACCCTTTCTCCGTTCAATGCGGTATTATAGCCGGTATAGATCATATTATCGCTGCCTTCGTCGGCATCGTATCCGTAGATACCGGTGGTACCGTACGCACCAATCGTGGAAGGAAACGCCGTGTAAAAATTATTCGCGTACAGTTGCAGATCGTTGGCCGTTTTCCAGTATTCGGCTTCGCTGATATTGGTTTCGGGCGCCCGGTCCAGGAAATCCTCTTTGCAGCCTGCCAGCACTCCGGCGCAGACGAAAAGCAGTATATATAAGAATCGCTTTTTCATATTTGTATTCATATAAGGGTTTAGAAAGTCACATTCAGGCCGGCGGAGAAGGTCCGCTGCAATGGATAGATCTTGCCGGAACCGATCGAGAGTTCGGGATCGAGCGTTTTCACGAGCTTGGTGAAAGTCGCCAGGTTTTCCGCGCTCAGATACACACGTACGCGCTGCAATCTGATCGCCTTCATCACCGCCGGAGGAAGCGAGTAGCCCAGTTGCAGGTTTTTGATCCGCAGGTAAGCCGCATTCTGCAAATAGCGCGTCTGGGTTTGGGTGTTTTTCGAATTCTGGTCGCTCATGTAGAACTTCGGGAAATAGCCGTTGGGGTTTTCCGCCGTCCATCGATCCTGGTGCACGGTAAATACCGAGCTCTGCCACTCGTTACCCACAATACCAAAGAAGTAATTGGAGCCGATAAACACATCCCTTTTTGCAATGCCTTGCAGGAAAACTTGCAGATCGAAACCCTTCCATGCCAGGTCACCGGTGAAGCTGTAAGAATAGCGCGGCGTGCTGTTACCAATCACCCTCCGGTCGCCCGGATTAGCCAGGGTACTGTTGCCCGCATCGATCTTACCGTCGCCGTTCAAGTCGGCATAGCGCACATCTCCGGGCGTCCAGGCTGCCGCGGAAAGGAATGTCTGCGCCGGGGCCTCGGCCACTTCCTGCTCGCTGCGGAATAATCCGACGCTCTGATAACCCCATATTTCACCCATTTTTTGTCCCTCATAATAGGTAGAAAGCGTGCCGTTTGGGTTAGGATATTTCACCACTTTGCCTGAATAGTTACTCAAAACACCCCGCAATCCGTAGCGAACATCACCAATATGATCATTCCAGCCGATCGTCAGTTCGAAACCGCGGGTTTCGATGGCCGCATTGTTGGCCGTCGGCGGAGCGGCCCCCAGAATCGCCGGCAATGCCTGCGACGGTCCTGCGAAGTCGTCAGCCTTGCGCACATACCAGTCGAACGAAGAGGTAAGGCGGTTGTTGAAAAGGGCAATATCCGCTCCGATGTTCGACGATTTGGTCGTTACCCAGGTAAGCATCGGATTCACCATCGTCGGGTAGTTAACAGCAGCTTCCTGTCCCGAACCGAATAGCCAGGAAGTCGAGGTGGGTTTGGTGATACTCAAACTGGGATAAAACGGATACCAGTTCGGGGCGTTCGCATCGAGAAAATACTGGTCGCCCAGCTGCCCGTACGATCCGCGAATCTTGAATGCAGTAACGGTTTTCGCGAGCGGCTCGAAAAAGCTTTCCCTGTCCACATTCCAGCCCGCGGAAATGCCCGGGTAAAACTTCCAGCGAACATCCTGCAAAAAGCGCGAGGTACCATCGTAGCGACCATTGATTTCCAGCAGGTATTTTTCTTTGAAATTGTAGTTGATCCTGCCAAAAAAGCCCTCCGAAGCAAGCTTGCGGATATTATCGCCGATGGTCGGGGACGTTCCGTAGGAAGTATTCAGGGACGGAATGTTGTCCGAATACAGCAGCGAATTGGAGGCGGAATAGCTCTGAAACTCGGTCAAATCACGCACATATCCCCCCAGCACTTTGAAATAATGGCTTCCCTCCTGCTTTTCGTAGCTGGTAAATGCATTGACAATGTGGTGGAAGTTGCGCTCGTTGTTCCTGCTGAATGAGCTCGGCGAAGTGCCTCCAATGACCGCCTTGCTTCCGTCCGGCAGGAATTCGTAAAGCGTCTTCTGGTGCGACTGCGCATCGTAAAAACTGCCGTCAAGCGTATAATTGGCCGTCGCCGTCCAGTCTTTGGTGAACTTCACATTAAACTCGCCCGTCAGCATTACCTGGTCGGTCACCGTTTTGTTTCTTCCGCCCTGCTCGTGCAGCAGCACGTCACTGGTCGACGAGTAGTTCCCGTCCGGATTGAAGAGCGCGACGGTCGGGAATTTTCTTGCGATCTGGTGCATATACGCTTCATTACCACCACCGGTTTTACTGCCGTAGAGGTTAGGTGTGTCGTAAAGCTGGCGGGAAGCGCTGCTCCGGAAACTGAAACCCAGCCAGCGGGTCAGATCCGAAGTCACATTGGCCCGTATATTGAACCGCTTGTAGGTGTCGGTGCCGAAATTATACATCCCGCCACGGTAATTGTAACCACCCCCGACATAGTAGGTAGTCTTGTCGGACCCGCCTGTAACGCCCACGTTGTGCTGCTGGCTGAATGCGAAATCTTTGAAATATATTTTAAACCAATCGTGGTTCGCGTTGCTGGACGCCCAGGTAAGCCAGCTGTTGGAGCCCGCCACGGGGCTGGCGATCGTTTCGGTGGTGATTTTTCCGGCCTGGTAGTCTTTGATACGCTGAATGGTTTCGTCATCGAATGCGGGGGCCCGGCCCGCATTTTTGAACGCCTCATTATACAGGTTGGCAAAATCCAGCGAGTTGACCATTTTAGGCAGGTTGATCGGCTGAGCCCACGACAGGTTGTTGTTATAGGTAATGCTTGCGCCCTTGCCCTTTTTACCCTGCTTCGTGTTCACCAGTATCACCCCATAAGGTGCGCTCGACCCGTAAATCGCCGCCGATGCCGCATCTTTAAGCACGGTAATCGATTCGATATCCGAGGGGTTGATCGAGTTGAGGTCGCCTCCCTGGATGCCGTCGATCACGATAAGCGGCGAGCCGGAAGTACCCAGGCCTGTATAGCCACGGATATTGATGCTCTGTGTAGCATTGGGTGCCCCTCCTGTTGTCCCTGTTGAGATATTCAGGTTACCCACAGCGCCTTGCAATGCCTGGCTGATCCTCGCTACGGGTCTGTTTTCCAGGATTTCACTACCTATCTGCTCGGTAGCACCTGTGAGGTTCACCTTCTTTTGGGTACCGTACCCCACCACCACCGCTTCATTCAGCAATGCGGCGGATTCCGCAAGTTCGATATCCAGGTTGGCCCTCCCGCCGATCGGCACCTCCCGGCGCTCGTAACCGATGGAAGAGAAGACGAGTGTTCCATTCAGCGAAGGAACCGATAATGTAAAATTTCCTTCCGTGTCGGAAGACGTACCGTTGGTCGTGCCGGAAAGCACAACGTTCACACCGGGCACCGGGTTTCGTCGGGCATCGCGCACCGTACCGGTCACTTTTGATTGGGCCGCGGCCATGTGGATACCGGCTAGCGAAAGGCATAGCAGTACCACTACGCGTAGAGCGTGTTTCATAAAATTAAGTTAAGCAGGTTTACAGTTAAGGAATAGATTATTTAGTATTTATTAACTTTCGATAAAATTATGTATAAATACTAAACAAACAAGTACTATTACAATAAAAATTATTAATTTTTAGTAACCACTTTTTTAATATTCTTAAAATATCGGATGCGAATGCAGCCGGCGGCTTCACCGGCTTTATCAGCATCTACCCTCTTCTTGTGCTGAAAATCAACATATAAATCGGTGTGGAAGCGCGATAATGACAGTCCGGGCCATTAATTACGGTATGCTATATACGAATGGCGGCTAGTCGTGGAAATAGCGGCAGCCGACAGGAGACATATCAGCGCTATCAACAGGAAAATGTGCGCTGTATTTCCTGTGACGTCGATCAGCCTGCCAAGCAGAGGCTCACCCAATGCAGCGAAAAGATACCCGCACATGTTCATCAGCCCGATACCCGTACCGGTGCGCTCGTTACCCAGCATTTCGGGGCACAAAGTCCAGAAGTTGGTTTGGGGACCATACACGAAAAATCCGGCGAGCAGCATGACGAACGCTTGCAGCGCGACGTTTTCCGCAGGTATTACAAAGATCGCCAGGGCTACCGCCGCGCTGACGAGCATACCGAACCTGATCGAGGCAATGCGGTTTCTCTGAAACAGCGAATCCGACAACGCTCCGAATGACACTGCTCCGGCCGCCATTCCTACCGGCAGCAGGAAAGTAACCCAGAGGTTATGCGGGTTGTCTTTCCAGTTACTTCCCAGATAATGCACCGGCACCCAGAAGATAAAGCCGTAGCGGGCCATGCTTTCAAAACCAAATGCAAGCATTACCCGCAAAAAGTTGCTGTCGCCCAGCACTTCCTTGTAGCGAAGTTTCCAATTGTCGTTTTGGAGCGAATGCTTCGGGTTCGCCGGCTGATCCGGAAAACCCAGATCCGACGGCTTGTCCTTCACGAAGATCAGGAACAGCGTAGAAGTAATAAACAGCAGGAGAATCGGCAACCTGAACAGCAACCGCCATTCCAGGTCCTGTTTCAGGATCAGGATAGACAGCAGGTAAGTAACCACCGACGAAAGCCCGGCAGCCATGGTATAAAAACCAAATGCTTTTCCCTTTTCCTCTTTACCCCACCAGCTGGCAATCACTTTCCCGCCCGGCGCCCAGGCCATCGACTGAAAGTAGCCGTTCAAAGCCCAAAGCAGCATTACCCATTCCAGCGATTGCGCAAAACTCACGGCGACATTGGCGGCGATGGACAGGTAAGCCCCCAGCGGCACCATAATACGGGCGCTGAAACGGTCGGCGAGGTTCCCGTTCACAAACTGCCCGAAGGCGTAGCCGATCAGCATGGCGAAACTGATCCATCCGATGGTCGCGAAAGGTACCTCAAACTCCGCCGCCATCCCATGCGCTGCCCATCCGAAGTTATGCCGTCCCGTATAGAAAAACAGGTAACAAAACATCGTAAGCAGTAACATCTTCCATTGTTGCACGCGAAACGACCTGATCATGATTGCCCCTTTTTAAAGTCTAAAAACGAATTCCTACCCTAAGCGGTTTGTACTTCAATGCGTATTCAAATGCAGCCTGCGCGTCCGGAAGCACAAATTCCTTCCCTACAATCTGATCGAACGGAAACAAACTGTGGCATCGCCCGATGAAATCCACTGCGAATGCAAAATCTTCATAGTTATAATTATGTAAACCCTTTAAGGTCAATAGCTTTCTTACCACCTGCTCGGCATCGACCTGCACCGGGCGGGCATGAAATACGGCACCGATCCATACCGCCGTGCCGCCTACCCTGAGTGCCCAGGTGCCAAGTTCCATCGCATCCGGAGCCCCGCTCATATCAAAAGCAATGTCGATATCGTGCGGTGAGCATTCGGTGCAATGAGCGGACTCGGCCGACGCGAGCAAAAACGTCTCGTCGGCCCCGAAATCGAGCGAATGCCTCAGTCTGTCGGCGTTGATATCGGCAGTAAAAATCCGGCCTGCTCCCTGGTCGCGGCACATAGCCGCGCACACGATCCCCAGCAACCCCAGGCCCGTGATGAGCACGCGCCTGCCCCGCACATCGCCCGCAAGCCTCAGCGCGCCCGCTACGGTAGCCACGGCGCAATTGATCGTCGCCGCCACATCCAGCGGAACACCCTCTGGTATTCGCAAAATCGCTGTGTTTTCTTTTAAAATGCAGTATTCGGCTAGCCCTCCATGAAACGCGTCATGTTCCGTAACCTGAGCATGTCCGTATTTAAACAATGCCGAAGCTTTTTGCGGCATCCTGCGTCGCGCTTCATCCGATTGCGGATCC
This sequence comes from Dyadobacter jiangsuensis, assembly GCF_003014695.1. GTDB lineage: Bacteria > Bacteroidota > Bacteroidia > Cytophagales > Spirosomataceae > Dyadobacter > Dyadobacter jiangsuensis. The sequence goes on from NZ_PYAS01000015.1 coordinate 73,717, forward strand.
GATGAAAAAATGCACCAGGTAACGATGTCGCCCGGCCCCAGCGGATTGCCCGCATAGTCCAGCCCGGAATGCCCTTCCCCGATTTCCACTACCTCACCCACAATTTCATGACCCAGTACGGTGGGGGTCTTCTCCTGCCGCAAGCCACAGAATGTGTGCAGATCACTACCGCACAGGGTTGTGTACAGGTTCCTGACGATAATCTCCCCCGGGCTGATCCCCGGAAGAGTTCGCTCTATCATTTGCAGGGTTTCGCCTGCGCCGTTAAATACCAATAGGTTAGCCGAATTCATAGTGTAAACCGATGCCAGAAATTGATGCATCAAATGTAGCATTATTGTTTATTAATACTAAACAATAGTTTATTAAAAAATCGTTAAGCCGTGCTGGACCACGTTATTGAGGGAAGAAAATCGTTATTAAGCCCTGTTTGAAACTTACTTTGACTTAATATGCACATTGAATCCCGAAATGTTTACTTTCGCTAAACAAATGTAGATTTTTGTTAAATTCAGTTACAATTCACCCTTTCCTGTTTTCTTTAAATTCCATTTCAATTAATGCGACTCGATCCTAAAATCAGCCGTCTTGCAGCCACTGTGCTGTGTGCGGGGCAAATCCTGTTGGCGGTTCCCCCACTGTTAGCTCAATCATCCAACACCATCGCATTGACCGCCTCCGACACGGAAGCTGACATCATTGCCAAAGCGGCCCGCGTTATCCCGACAGCAAATCAATATGCTGCCTTGAAAAACGAGTTCATCGCTTTCGTTCATTTCGGCCCGAACACTTTCACCCGGCAGGAATGGGGAAATGGGATGGAAGATCCCAAAATCTTTGACCTGAAAAATCTGGATACCGACCAATGGTGCCGCTCCATGAAAGCCGCGGGGATGAAGATGGTCATCCTGACCGTCAAGCATCACGACGGGTTTGTGCTCTGGCAGAGCCGGTACACGAAACATGGTATCATGTCGACGCCCTTCCGGGATGGCCGGGGCGATATTTTAAAGGACCTGTCCGCTTCCTGCCGGAAGTCGGGTTTAAAACTGGGCATCTACCTCTCCCCGGCTGATTTATACCAGATCGAAAACCCGGCTGGCCTATACGGAAACCTCAGCAAGCCAACAAAGAGGACTATACCAAGGACAGTTCCGGGCCGGCCTTTCGCCAACAAAACCACCTTTGATTTCATCGTCGACGATTACAATGAATATTTTCTCAACCAGCTATTCGAAGTACTGACCGAATACGGGCCCGTCGACGAGGTTTGGTTCGATGGTGCGCACCCCAAAACCAAGGGCAACCAGCAATATGACTATCTGGCATGGAAAAAGCTGATCAGGACCCTGGCCCCGAAAGCCGTGATTTTCGGCCGCGAAGATGTTCGCTGGTGCGGCAACGAAGCCGGCAAAACGCGCGATACCGAATGGAACGTGATTCCCTACGACGACGATCCGCGGAAAATGACCCGTTTCGCTGACCTGACGCAGCCTTCACTTGGAAGCCGGCAGGATTTGAAAAAAGGACGTTTCCTGCATTACCAGCAAGCTGAGACCAATACCTCCATCCGGGAAGGCTGGTTTTACCGCGACGACGTTTACCAGAAAGTCCGAAGCGCCGATGATGTTTTTGACATTTACGAACGCTCGGTAGGAGGCAATTCAACATTCCTGCTGAACATCCCACCCGACAGGGACGGGAAATTCCCATCGGAGGATGTGGAGGTGCTGCTGGAAACCGGCAAGCGGATCAGGGCTACTTACGGTACCGATCTCTTTGGCAGCGCTACCGGCCCGGCCCAGGTGCTGGACGGAAAGGACAACACCTACCTGCTTCTGACCTCAACCACCGGCGAGTTCACCATAAAGCTGCCCAAGCCGGAAAAGGTTAACCGGATCGTTTTGCAGGAAGCCATTGCCACTCATGGCGAGCGGGTAGAAAGCCACGCGGTAGACGCCTGGATCGATAACGCCTGGAAACCGGTGGCCACTTCGACCAACATCGGCTACAAACGTATCCTGCGCTTCGCAGACGTCACCTCCGACCGTTTCCGCGTCCGCATTACGGGTTCGCGCCTCACCCCCGCGATCAGCCATGTCTCGGCCCATTACTACGAACCACACCCGCCACGCCTGCAAATCACGCGTGACGGAGAAGGATTGGTCCATATCAGCCCGTTCGAGGATTTCGGGTGGAAGCCTCACGGTCAGAACGCCGCGCTCAACGCTGACCGGAACCTCAAAATCCATTACACTACCGACGGCTCCCGGCCCGATGCACATTCTGCAATCTACGACGCGCCCTTCCGGGCCGAGTCTGTCGACGTGAAAGCGGTGGCAATCAGCCATGAAAAGCGCGGAAGCGTCGCAGAACGAAAAATAGGGCTTTCTCCCAAAACCTGGAATGCAACCGCCTCCGACAGCCAATCAGGCAAACATCAGAGTAAACTGGCTTTTGATTCAAATCCGGATACTTACTGGCAGTCGGACAGCACGGCGCAAAATCACTTCCTCGTAATCGACCTCGGCAAATCCACCGCCTTAGCGGGATTTACTTACACACCGCAGACACGCCAACCCAAAGGCATGCTCGCGGCCGGCACGATACAGGTCAGTGACGACGGTAAAACCTGGAAGGATGCGATCACGTTTCAATTTGGCAACCTGGTCAATGACCCCACCAGCAGGCAACATTTGTTTTCCAGCCCATTGCAGGGACGCTTTGTCAAAATAGAATCCACCCGCATCGAAGGCAACGATAAGTCGCTGGCCATTGCGGAAATCGAGTTCTTTGATCGATAGGGATCGGGTATCAGCTGATAAAAATAGAGCAGGGCAAAATTGCCCTGCCTATCTGTTGACCTAACTAATTACTAAATCGAATGCCCCATCAGAATCCGGCGGTTCTTAATAACCGTCATTTTGTTTCAGTTCGGGGCTGTTACGGTCTATTTCCGTCTGCGGGATCGGCCAGAACTCGTATTTATCTTCATATTTCGTTTTGACATTCGGGGCCAGCGGGTTCTGGACGAAGCCATTCAGTTTTTGCGTGGCCATTCCCCATCTTCTCAGGTCAAAATACCGGATTCCCTCCAACGCGAACTCCGACCGGCGCTCCCGCTTGATACGTTCGCGGAATTGATCCTTCGTTAAACCGGCGGGTAAAGCCGGCATACCAACCCTGGCCCGAACCGCATTAATCGACGCATAAGCATTCGCCGGACCGCTCGCTTCGTTTTCAGCCTCCGCATGCATCAGCAGCACATCGGCGTAGCGCAGCAACACAAAATCGTTATCGCCCAATGTTCCGTAGTCGGGATTGACGAGCGTTGGATCCAGCCACTTCTTCGCGCAATAGTAGCCGACGGTCCAGCCGCCTTTTCCAGGTGTAGCCACGGCCAGATCACCGGTGAAAGGCCAACCGGAAGTTTCCTTGGTGTCACCCGGGAAGAACCAGGTCATACGCATGCGCGGGTCACGATTGCTGAAAGGATTCTTGGCGTCATAACCGCTACCGGCCTCGTTAATCGCTTTACCTGTCGCCGTCTCATAAGAATCGATCAGATCCTGTGTTGCTTGCGCTTCTTTCCAGCGGAACAGCGGAACGGCAAGCCCGTTGTCCTGGTGCGACATATTCGGCAGCTGGTATTTAACCGAGAACATGATCTCCTTGCTGGCATTCTGTGCCGGTTTGTAGAAGTTGCCCAGGTAGCTGTCGTTGAGCGAGTACACTTTCGCATCAATAATCTGCTTTGCCAGCGTGGCTGCGTCAGCGTATTTTTTCTGGAAGAGCAGCATTCTCACTTTCCAACCTTGCGCCGAACCTTTCGTGGCGTGGCCGCTTCCATAAAGGTCGTCCGGAAGCCCCGCGATAGCCTTATCCAGGTCTGCCAGCACGAAGGCGATCACTTCATCCCGCGTGGATTTGGCCTTTTTTGTTTTAAAATCAATGCTGAAAGGATCCTCTTCCGTGAGAATCACATTGCCATACAATTGCGCAAGCCAGGAATAGTGAAACCCGCGCAGGAAGTATGCTTCCGCTTTGTACCGGGTGAGTTTTTCTCCTGTCAAAACCTTGTCTGCATTCGCCAGAAACGTATTGATCGCAGCAATGGCGCGGTAGCTGTTGTCGTAGTAATTCCTCACAAAATCACCGGATTGAGGGGTAATTCCCGAGCTTAGCACGGTTTGGCCTCCGCCGTAGTTATCCTGGCTGTAAGTATTGTCGCTAAAATTATCCCACGCGTAAATCTGAAACTGCGAGTTGGAATAACCTCCTCCCGGCGCGTAGAGAAAATTATAAAGCCCCGCCAGCGCGTAATCGGCGTCGGCTTCTGTTTTCCAGAATGTAGTGGTCGATCTGCTCTCCAATGGATTAACGTCAAGCAGATTATCCTTGCAGGATCCGGCCGTAACCAGCAGAAGCAGGGACAATAGGTGTTTGTTATACTTTTTCATGTCGATGCCTTTTGAAATAATTAAAACTGAACAGACGCCCCGAATGTAACCGTCTTGATTTGCGGGAAGGTGACGTAGCTGCCGCTGACGCTCACGCGTTCGGGATCCAGCCCCGGATATTTGCTGAACATAAACAGGTTATCTCCTACCACATATACCCGCAATGACTTCGCGCCGACTTTACTAATCAATTTCACAGGCACATTATAGCCCAGCTGTGCACCGCGAAGCCGGAGGAACGAGGCGTCTTTCAGGAAATAGGTCGACGCGTAGTTCTGCACAGGTGCATATCCGTCCGCCACGTAGATTTTAGGCATTGTGGTACTTGGATTTTCCGGTGTCCAGCGGTTTCGCCAGTCGGTAGTAGGTACCGATCCCTGACGGAACGGTTCCGCTCCCCAGCCGCTCACGTATATTTTTTGTCCTTGCGAACCGTAGAACTGTACACTCAAATCAAAGCCCTTCCAGTTTGCCGCAAGGTTGAAGGAATATTGCACGGACGGATAACGGCCACCTACATACGTACGATCATTCGGGTCGATTTTACCATCACCGTTCACGTCTTTAATTTTCAGGTCGCCGGGTGTCGGTCTGACCGGCTGAACCGGCGAGTTGTCGATTTCTGCCTGGTTCTGGAAAATTCCATCCCAGATATACATGTAGAACTGATCCAAAGGTCTGCCTTCCTCGCGAATCGTGTTGCTGCCGATCTCTTTCACGCCATAGCTCTCGACCTTGTTCCGGTACGTCTGGATATTTCCCCCGATGTTGTACGAGAAATCATTGCCGATGCGGTTTTTGTATTCAATATTCAACTCCACGCCTCTGTTGCGCAGCGCACCATTATTGATCACCGGCGCGTTGAGCCCCACCCAAATCGGAATCAGCGGCGTGCGCAGAATGTCGTAGGTGTATTTGTTGAACCAGTCGGCCGTAATATTGAGCTTGTTGTTGAAAGCGGAAATATCCACACCGATGTCGAACACCCGCGTACTCTCCCATTTCAATGCGGGATCAACCAGCGTCGAGGCCGAATACCCGGTTGAAACAGCGCCTCCGAATGCGTAGTTGCGCAAGGAAAGTACCGGCTGGTAAGGATACGGCGTCAGGGCGGCCCGTCCGGCGTCCGTTACAATGTTCTGGTTCCCGACTTCACCCAGTGAAGCCCTGATTTTCAAATCGTTCAGCCAGGATACATCTTTCAGAAATGCCTCCTCCGTAAGGCGCCATGCCGCGGAAGCGGAATAGAATGTTCCCCACCGTGTATTAGAAGGAAGACGGGAAGTTCCGTCGTACCGTATGCTCGCGCCGATCAGGTATTTATCTTTAAAATCATAATTCAAACTTCCGTAGAACGACCGTAAGGCCCATTCAGAAGCAGCGCCGCTATTGCTTTGCCCGTCCGCCGGACCGGCATTCAGTTCGCGCAGATCATTGGATGGAAAGGCGTTTCTGCCTGCGTTAAGCTCGCTGTATGCATTGTATTCCTGCTGTGCACCAGCCAGCACCGTCAGATTATGGTTATCGAACTTCTTGCTGAAATTAAGTTGGCTGTAAAGGGACCCGTAAACGTTGTCTTCCCGGCGAACACTCAAACCTGGCGCCCCCACATCGAGGTTTCCGGCGGGGCTCATATCATTGTAAAAGAACATCGGGATTTTAGGCCGGAAGTCATTGTTTTTGAGCGAATAATAGGTTGCACCGCCACGGTTTTCCCAGCGCAGGCCGTCGATAATATCAATATCCAGCGACATATTACCCTGCGCGTAATAGTCCAGTGTCCTGATCCTCACGTCATTTGCCGCGATAGCCACCGGGTTTTTGTTCCGCTGCTCATTCGGGTAAGCCGAAGCGATCCACCGTCCATCCGCCGCCTGCGCAGGATACAATGGCGATTGCGCCAGCGTCGACAAGAATATATCCGCACCACCGGAGCGTGGGGCCTTCCGGTTGCCGTAACGCATTTGCAGATCCGTACCGAACGTCACACGCTTACTCAGGCGGGAGGACAGGCCCACACTCACGGTATACTTCTGATATTCGAACCCGATCATGGTTCCCGGCTGGTTCGTAATCCCGAAACCGACGTTGTAAGTTGTACTTTCAGTCCCTCCGCTCAGGTTAAGAAAATGGTTCTTGGTATATGCGGTAACGAACACATCATCGAGCCAATTATGGTTGGGATACTTCACCCGGTCGGTAGCGTTACGGTACAGGTCGATCTGGGCCTGCGTATACAGCGGCTGCAAAGACGAATTTTTCCGGGCCTCGTTGGATAGCTCCATGAACTCCGCGGAGTTACTGATCGTCTCGGGAAGCCTGGCTGTTTTGGAAATACCGATATTGAAGTTGTACTGCAATGCAAAACCGGCTTTACCCTTTTTAGTTTTGACCACAATAACCCCGTTGGACCCGCGGGAACCATAAATGGCCGCGGAAGCCGCATCCTTCAATACCGAAATGGACTCAATGTCGTTCGGGTTGAGGGCCGTCAGGTTACCCGGTAAGCCATTGACGATCACCAGCGGATCATTCCCTACCGAGCTGAAAGTGGTAATACCGCGAACCCGCAACTGAATCCCCTCGTTCCCCGGCTCACCCGATCCCTGAACTACCTGCAAACCGGGAAGTTTACCTTGCATAAGCGTCAGCGGGTTAGTACCGACGCGCTTGTTGATATCGGCCCCGGAGATCGTGGCGACCGAACTGAGCAGTTTTCTTTTCTCCTGGGACTGATACCCCACCACGACCACCTCGTTCAGGTTGGACGACAGCGGAGCAAGCCGCACGTTAATCACACTTTTACCCGCGACGGCCACATGCTGCGTCTGATACCCGATGTAACTGAATACCAGCCTGCCCTGCGGGTTGACGCTGATTTCAAATTTGCCATTGGCATCGGTGGTAGTTCCCCGGTTCCCCTCCCCTTCGATCACAATATTCACCCCGGGCAATGTAGTGCCCGTCGAGTCACTCACGGTGCCCGTCACCCTGGATACCTGCTGCGCATAGAGCGGCTGCAACCCGGCGTAACAAACAATGGAAAAAAATAGCAGAATGAATAACGATCGGTCCGGGCGCCAACACCCGAATCCTCGTAGTAAAGGATTTTTCATAGTGAATCAAAAGTTAAATGGACTTACAAACAACCCTCTGCTGCCGCGTTCGGCAAAGTCAATATGATACCACTCACCCTTTTCGACAATTTGTCGGGTGCAGCTGAGTCATAACCACTTCAAAATCGCACTCAAAACGACTTTGAAGCTCTAATCCAAGCATACGGCACTCGATACGGTCTGGTCACGCTCGGGCACGCATTCCTATAAGACTACTCTATCAACAATTATGTACAAACATATAGTCGATTAGTACAGCAAATCAATGTCGGGTTGATATTTTACAATACTATGTTTGCATTGATGCATACAAACATCTTCCTTCTGCATAACTTGAAAAAGAATTTCCCAAAGCGTCCGCCGACCAGACAAGCGAGCGCCCAATTGGACGATACAAAGGAAATATATTGGAAAAGCGTCTCGACCTAAATATTATCCAGTTATTAAGCTATTTTGGCATCTAAGACATTTCATATTTATTTTTGTGTTTTTTCAATTCAAAATTCAGAAACAGCAAACGAGCCGAAGCATTTTCATTATCGGAGAATACCATGAAACCGCACCTCCTGCAAGTCGCGACAGCCCCTAACCGGTCTTTCTCAGTCAGAAAAGAATTGATTCCCAACATCAATTGCCGGTGGCATTGCCATGCGGAAGTGGAGCTTATTTGTTTCCACAAGGGGAGCGGCACCCAGTTCGTCGGTGACGATATCCGGCATTTCACTGCCGGCGATGTCGTGCTGGTGGGCACCAACCTGCCGCATTACTGGCATTACGATCATGAGCACCAGTCGTACGAGGCCGACGATCAAAAGCCCTTTGCGACGGTCGTGCATTTCACCGAAAACTTCTGGGGAGAACGTTTTCTGATGCTCGCGGAGAATACGATGCTGAGGAATGTGCTGGATAAGGCCAAACGCGGCTTGTCCATCAAGGGTGAGCTGGGCAAAGCGATCTCGGGACTCATGGAAAAGCTGCATGCCGCGGAGGGGCCCTATCGGGTAATGTTGCTGATGGAATGCCTGATTGTCGCAAACCAGGTGACGGAAGACGACGTACTTGCCTCGCTGGGATTCAGCTATACGAGGCCTGAGCAGGAAAATGAGCGGCTCAATGCCATCTACAAATATGCACTGGCCCATTTCAGCGAAAAAATCACCCTCGAAGAAGTAGCTTCGATTGCGGGCCTGTCCCCAAACTCCTTTTGCAGGTACTTCAAATCCCGCACAGGCAAGCAATTTTCCCAGTTCATTATCGAAATCCGAATCGGGAACGCCTGCAAAATGCTCATTAACAACAATATGAACATCAAGCAAATCTGCTACGCCAGCGGCTTTCAGAACTTCACCTGCTTCTACAAACAATTCCGGCAGATTACCGGCAAGACGCCGGCTGCCTATCAGCAGGCATTTGCTAATCGTTAGCCATGTTGGGGTTCGATCTGGTTGGGCAGGTTGAAAATCGACAGATCTGGGCCCCTTTCGGTCAACTGGTTCTTATCTCTGGACGACGCCAGGGAGAAAATGTTAGTAGTTCGCCTACACGGCGGTTTCATGTTCAGTTGCCTTCGGTTTTCTGCCGCACGGTTGTCCTGTCTACGGCTTTGGGCGCTCCGACCTCTATCTTCATTTGTAACAAATTGCACTGCAAAATAACAATAGTTTGATTTTCAGTCGTTTAATTATTTACAATAAGTCAAAAAATTCTAATTATCAACCTTCAAAACTGCCCAAAATCGATCATCCATTCGCGCCATCTTTTGGATTGAGAACTAGTACGCACAAAAAATATAAAATTAATATTATAAAATTTGTAAAAATAATTCAAACAACTATCTTTGAAGTAACCTCGGGTTTCTTAGCGGAACCCATTTAGCACCCACATAAGCCCAAATTTGCATATCAAACACCGAGCTCTCGTCTTCGAGTGTGAGCTTGCCATCGCAAATTCTCCTTGGGTTTATCCATGCCATTTTCAGGTGACTAAATCTGCCGCTCAGCTGCTTTGATTAGTCATGTATTATCCTACTATAAATGAATATTTCAATATTAATCAGGATTTTACAACTATGCACTTAATAAATGTGTCTGATAGTAAACATTTAAATCTATCCTAGCTTTCATCACATGGAACCTCTAAGACACTTGAGAAAACTATTATTGTCAACAGCCGGAATAATTCTGATGGCGTTCAGTTGCGATAAATCGAGCGTTGACGCTGAAAAGCTGCCCCTCTCGGTTATGTACAGTATAGTTAATTTGAAAGGCGAAAGAACAAACACTGTAAAAGAAGGAGAAAACTTCATTTTTAGTTTAGTAGTCACTAATACAACCGATGAAGAGTGGTATATAGAACATGGTTCAGTTATTGCCTCAAACTTTACCGAGATTTACAAAAAATCATCAGCTGGTTCGGACAGCCTCATTGGACCTGCATATGTGTCCGCAATGTGTTCATTTCAAAGCGGGGTACTAATTCCTGCGAAGGGTACCTACAAGGTCGATATACCTTGGATAGCGGATCAGTCTTTAACAAAGGTTCCTTCTTGCGGCCTATCTACAAAAGACAATAGTTTCTTACCCAAAGGTCAATATATGACTAAAATGGATGGTGCAATCAAAGTATCCCGTGCAGGAGTTGGCCACGAAATCCCTCTAAACGAATATAATCTCACCTTTCAAATTCAATAATAAACTAAAAGCTCTTGCCGTATGAAAAAAATTTACCTCGCAGCGGCGTTATGCTGGCTGGCTACGCTTTCCTTTGCCCAAGTACGGACTCGCAGCCTCAAACCCGAGACTGTGAAAGAGTACTCACGTTTCGTACCTACAAGTAAAAAAGCATTGTCCACAGTGCAATTACCCAAGGTGAATGTTTCTCAACTTTTGAAGGAAGACGAGAAAGAAGCTAGTTTGGGGTTGCCTTTTCGGTTTGGAAAGGCACTTGACGTTAAGATCAATCTAGCAAATAGTGGTAAATGGGAAACGGTTGATGGAGGCAGGATTTGGAGGATGCTGATTGACGTGCCTGAAGCGAAAACCGTAAACATGATTTTTGATCGTTTTTATCTGCCTGAGGGCGCAACGATGTTTATTATTAATGGAGATAGAACTGTGGTCTCTGGGCCGATTGATCATACACAGAATAGTCTTGCCGGAACCTTCTCGAGCGGTCTTCTAAAAGGCAGCTCGGTTATAATTGAATTATTTGAGCCCGCTGAATTTTTTGCAAAAACAGAACTTCAAATTTCTAAAGTTGTCCATGGATATAGACTTACTCCAATGGCTGGAGGTTTTGGACAAGCAGCCCCTGATCCATGCGAGCGAAATGTGAATTGTGCAGAAGGCAATAATTGGCAAAACGAGAAGGGTATGGTTGCAATGGTGCTTCTAAATAACAATGAGCGAATTTGCTCGGGAAGCTTGTTAAATAACACATGTAACAACATGACGCCAAATTTCCTGACAGCATTTCATTGCTTGGACCTTAATGAGGATGGTGCCGCTGGTGGCGATGAAATTGCAGCTGCACAAACTTGGCATTTTATGTTCCAATATATGAGCGCTGGATGTACTCCGAGCACTGATGATTTCAATGTTGTTGAATTCGCTGGCGCAACATACAGGGCAGGTTGGAATATAAGCGATTTTGCGTTGTTAGAATTAAACCAGACACCGGAACCAGGCACAGGGGTCGTCTATGCCGGGTGGTCTAGAACAAATGCTGCACCAACATCTTCGGTTGGAATTCACCATCCTAAAGGAGATGTAATGAAAATATCTGTCGAGAATAACGTTGCAACGAGTGTTGATTGGAACGGAGTCGGACCAAATACACACTGGGGTGTAAATTTCGAAACAGGAACTGTTGAACGAGGTTCATCTGGTTCCCCTTTGTTCAATCAAAACCATCGCGTGGTAGGTCAGTTGCACGGAGGAAGGTTAACTGGGGGTGATTATGAAGGCCGCTGTATAAATCGCGACGCCCGATATGGACGCTTCGATGTTTCCTGGGTGGGAGGCGGTACTAATGACACAAGGCTAAGTAATTGGCTGGACCCTTCTGGAAGTGGGGCTACTGACGTTGGCCCATTAACAATTCCATCAATTTCCGGGCCGTCTGTCCTGTGTACGAGCGGAACATACACTTTAAACAATGTTCCGGGTGGTGTTCCTGTTAGTTGGTCGGTTTCAACACCATCCGGTGTTACGCCGACATCAGGTAGTGGGAATGTTGCAAATCTTACTATGATTAACCCAGAAGACGTGACCATTACTTATCGGATCGGCTGTAATGCAACACGTGGCATAACACGCCGCATATATGTTGGCCCACCTCAATTCTCAGGTTTCTTGGTAAATGGGCAATCCACATCGAATGGCTCAGGGTGCACAAACAGCTACATTCCAATTGCTGCGGTTCCAAACGACCCTTCCGCCAACTACTATTGGTCCCAAAGCGATCCAAATGGTTTTATAGCCAATGCAACTCAATCGAGTACTGCATTTACTGGTTATAACGCAAGTTGCTATTACCTCAATGTCAACATTTCAAATGCATGCGGATCGAGAAATGAAACCTTGACAATGTGTCTGAATAACTGTTTTGCAAAGTACTCCGTGTTTCCAAACCCTGCGAAAGATTATATTACGGTTGAATTTGGCCAGATCGAAAGTGCGGAATCCTTGCCAGATGAAATCGTTCTACTGTCCGAAAAATCAACCACGCCTGTTGAGAACATTGACGTTCAAACACTTTATCAGCGGAATGGTCTCAAAAATGGCAAGCAGGTAGAAATCGATGCAAAAGCGTTGCCCCGAGGTACTTACTACTTGCATATCAAGAATAGTAGGCTGCAAGAGAAGAAGGTTGATGTAGTCAGGATACTTTTAGATTAGCATTCGAGAAGATGGAATGAGAAACGCCCGACTTTGCACTACCCGAAAAAACTTAGCCACTTCTTGAAGGGTATCTCTATGGCAACCCAGCGTTTCTCATTTACAAAGATCAGCGGAACCCGTCCCAAATTCGTCCCTTTGGTCTGAATGCGGATCGGCGGGAAAAACAAAAGCCCGTAAAATAATTTACGGGCTTTTGAAACTTGATTGTTTCTCTGGTGGAGATGCGGGGATTCGAACCCCGGTCCAGAACAGGGAAAACCTGCGCCTTCTACATGCTTATCCGTGATTCGGTTTTCGAGCCTGACAAGGTTCCCGGCGGACCTGCGTCATAGCCTTAGATACTAGGGTCTCGTTGGTTTTACGCATCAATATACCAACCAGCGCTGCGGTTCGACACCTCTTGACCCACCCGGCAGCACGTTAGGTGGAGAGATGATGGCATTTGGTTAATCCTCCGGATTAAGCAGCCATGGCGTAAGTAGATTCGCCAGTTATTGTTTGAGAACATTATTTCCGGGAGGTGCCCTCAACTCCCGACATGCTTACACACAAGCCCTCAGCCCGCTGTCAAAACCAGTCACCCCCATTTGGCAGTGCAGCTTTGGTTAAGCCAAAGTTTGATTGCAGATAAGCTTACAATTTTAAAATGCAGAAAGTTCGGCGGTGTGAGCAAAAATTTAATAAAAATTAAAACTCCCATCGGTAACTCAGCACCGGAATCAGGCCCAATTGCTTCTGTCTCACAACTTTCTGTTGAAATGCATCATAGTAACTGAATGCGTCATTTTTTGTACCCGAAACATTCTGCAAATCCAGTGCGAGGGTCGTGCTGTATGACTTACGGCTCTTTTTGAGGTAAACGCGCAGGTCCGGACGAAAGTAGTCCTTTAACTTCAATGCAAATGGATCGCCGGCTACGTACATCGTTTGCTCGCTGGCCTTAGACGATTGCAGGTCTATCGGTGTTTCACGGAAACCTCCCAGCCAGAGTATTTTGGCATTAATGCCCCAAATGCGCTGGCCGGATTTGAATTCTTTTCCGCCGGTGAAACTGAATGTATGCCTACCATCGAAACGGCCGTTCCGGCGAATTCCGTCGGCGTCCGCGTAGGTAGCGCGGTACAACGAACCCGAAATCATCATGTAAAAATCCTGGCTCAGGAGCTTCTGGTATGTAGCTTCCACACCGTAATTACGCCCCTTACCTGTATTTGTAAGACCCTCGCCTACCCGGGTTTCGATGAGGTTCAATGCGGAAAAACCGTTACCATTGGCCGGCACATCGAAATGCTCCTGCCAGTATGCCTCTATTTTAAGGCTATTATTTTGCTGAAAATCATGCTGATAGCTGGCTACAAAATGATGCACTTTGGCGGGAGCCAGGTTCGGATTGCCCGAAAAATTCGTTGTCGAATAACTTGCCGCATAAAGTTGAGCGAGGGGTAACTGGCTTTGAAGGCCGTACGAAACACTTACCTTTTGGTGGGTCGCTACCTGCCAGCGCAATGCGGCGCGCGGTTCGAGCGTTCGGTGAGTTCGGGCTCGCGGGTGGTCGAGTTTGCTGATCGTAGCGGTCAATCCGATTTCCGCCGTCACGTTTTGGGTAACAGGCAGGGTCCATTCGGCAAAGGGCTGGAAAAGGCGCGATTTCATTTCTTCATATTCATACAATGGTGCCAGCCGATCGTATTGGAATGTGGCGTAAGCCCCTATTTTCATCTTCGCGCCCCGTGCAAACCGATGGCTCAGGATCATATTGCCCGTTACCTTGCTTTTGGTCAATGAGTCGTCTTCGATTGGGTAGGCATATTCGGGTGTGTTCACCTCTCCCTTGTAAAATGCCCGCGAAGTTTGCAGGCCCGAAGCGACCAATGCGGTATGCAGCACGGCGCGACTGCCAATCGGAAGCGCGTGCGTCACGCCTGCGGCACCCATTTTGTTTTTATAAATGATATTGTGCGAATCCTTGTAAAACTCCCATTTGGTAGAGTCCGGCTCGGCCTTGAAAGTATTGCTGCTAATGCCGCCCAAGCCGAAAACCGTGAAGTTTCCAGCCTTTTTTGTAGGGAAATTGAGGTTGAACGAAAGGTCTTGGAAACGAATGTCCTCCCCCCCGAAATTGACGCCCATCGCTCCCAGCAAACCAGTGAAGGAATAGCGGTAATTGACCAGGTACGATGCCTTTGATCGCTTCGAAAACGGCCCTTCGGCTGCAATATCCAACCCTATTAAACCCGCCTGCGCCGTAAACTCGTGGCGCTCGTCGTTTCCTTTTCGCAGGCGCATGTCCATCACACCCGCGATCGCATTGCCGTATTGCGCGGGAAAAGCGCCGTTCAGGAAGTAGGATGTGCCGAGCAACTGCGTGCTCAGGATATTCACGCCGCCTCCGGCCGACGTCGGCCTGTCGCTGAATGTTCCCGCGTTCGATAAATGGTTCGGATTCACGATCTCCACGCCTTCCAGACGCCATTGCATGCTGTTGGGCGAGTTACCGCGTACAACCAGCCCGTTGGCCTGATCGTTGGCTGCGGCTACGCCTGCGAAGGAAGTCGCTACACGCGCCGGGTCGAGGTAGGTGGCTGCATAGCGCAGGGTTTGCTCGACGGTAATGGCTTGCACACTGTTGAATGCGGGCGGCCTGCTGCCCGATACGGTGGCCTCCTGCAATTGTCTGCCGGTAGCGCTGAGCCGCACTTCCTGCACGTTTTCCTTGCCCGATTCGAGCAATATCTCCTGAATCACGAGTGTCTGGTAACCCACAAATGACACCGTCAGAACGTGCCGTCCCAATCCTACCGCTTCAAAACGGAACTGCCCCGCCTCGTCGGTGACGCCGCCCTTGTCATCGAGCTGTACGGTTGCTTGCGCCAGCGGCAGGCCGGTATCGGCGTCTTTCACGCTCCCGCGCACGACGGACGTAAATTCCTGGGCGAACACAATATTAATGGAAATCAGGAGCAGTAAAACGGTACGGATCATCGGTGGCAGGTTGCTATTCAAAAACTATCAGTTACAAAAATAGAGCGAATCGTTGCATCCGATGTTTTTATTTTTCAATTTCAACTCTACATTTGTAGAGTATAGTATATTCTTGTAGAACAAAGCACGCTTATCATGTCACTCACCAAAGCCGAAGAACAACTCATGGAGTACCTATGGCAGAAAGAAAAGGTCTTTATGAAAGAATTGATCGAATGCTTTCCTGATCCGAAACCGGCCACCACGACCGTGGCGACGCTGCTTAAAAGAATGCAGGACAAGGGTTTTGTAGCCTACACGCTTTATGGCAACTCCCGCGAGTACTATCCGCTGGTGGAGAAGAAGGATTATTTCTCGAAGCACGTAAATGGCATCATCAAAAACTTCTTCAACGACTCGGTAGCACAGTTCGGCTCGTTTTTCGCCCGCGATACGAGCATGACCACCGACGAGCTCGAAGAATTACGGAACATTATCGACGAAGAAATCAAACGCAAGCAAAATGGTTAGCTATCTCATCAAATCCATCGTTTGTTCCGGGCTATTGCTCGCGGTATATCATTTCTTGCTGGAACGCGAGAAAATGCTGCGGTTCAACCGCTTTTTTCTGCTGGGAGCGATGGTTTTCTCGCTTCTCGCGCCATTGGCGACGATTGAAATACCTTCCGCACCTGCGAATGAAGTGTTCACCGCCGGCCCGGTTGTTTCAAATGTGGCGGGCATTGCTTCCGTTGACAATTCCATTCCAATGGAAGTTACCGCGAGAGATAGCTACCCCGATTACCTGCCCTGGCTGGCCTACGGACTGATCGCCGCCGCATTACTCCTGCGAATGGGCTTTCAGGTTATCGCCATAGTCCGGCCCAGGCAGCGACGAACCATACCTTTTCAAACTGCAAAATTGGTACTGATGCCAGGCAACACTCCCGTTTACAGCTTTTTCCATTTCATTTTCATACCACAAAAAGCATTTGACGAGCAAGCCATCCCCAAAGAGATCCTCACGCACGAGCTCGCCCACGCGAGGCAAATGCATTCGCTGGATATCCTCTTTACGGAATTGTTGATTGCATTATGGTGGTTCAACCCGCTGTTGCTGCTCTACCGCCGCGCCATCCGGCTGAACCACGAGTACCTGGCCGACGCCGCTGTCCTGGCCGGGCCAACCGGCGTGAAAGAATATCAACTCATGCTGCTCGATTCCCTTCTTGCTCAGCGCACGACTGTTCTTGCAAGTTCCTTTAATTATCCTGTCACCAAAAAACGATTAGCCATGATGACGACGAACATTAATCTCCGCATTCAGTTTGTAAAAAAGGCATTGGTTGTATTGCTGCTGCCGGGTCTGGCATTTGTGCTGGCGGAAAAGACCTATTCGCAAAAAAATCCGCAAAAAACGATTCCTTCGAACAATGCAACAAAAGCGAAAACACCCTCCGCCGATGGGGTTTCGAAAGAGGAACTAGACACCTTCTATGCAGTCATGGAAAAGCATACCCGTTACGTCACCGACAAAAAGGGCCGCCGGGGTCCTGTGACTGAGATGGACACCAAAATACTGAAAGAGGAATTTGCCATCTATTCCCGAATGAGTGAAGAACAGCAACTCGCCGTCCGTAAAGCCGGCATTTCACTTTCTGAGAATGATATTCCTGTCAAAAAAGCGCCGACGCCCGAGATGTTCGAAAACTGGAAAAAGCCCCACATATTCGGCATCTGGCTAAATGAAAAGCACGTTCCTAATACCGAACTTGACAAATACAAAAACACAGATATTGCCGAATACACCCTGCACAAGCTGATAGGCCGTGGATTAAAAGGCAAAGGCTATAAATATCAACTGGAATTGACCACCAATGATGAATTTGACAAAACATTCGACCGTCGTATGCGGGATCGCATTGTACTGGTCAGAATAACATGGTTCGAACCGCCAAAGGCCAAAACAGATATGAAAAAATAACACTTCTGCATAGGGGTACCATTCCACACGGTTGTCAGAAACAAAACGAACACGCAACTTAACTGACAACAATGATGAAAAAACTGGCTCTCTTCATGGCCTTCCTGCTCTTTGTGGCGACGGCCTGCGATAACGAAAAAGTGGTGGACGAAACCAAGCTGCCGGTCAATGCACAGGATTACATCGAAGCTCATTTCCCGAACGCACGCATCACACAAGTGGTACGCGACCGCGACGATCTCGAAACTTCCTATGACGTGATCCTGGATAATCAGGTCAAACTCGAATTTGATAAAAAAGGGGATTGTTACAGCATCGAAAGCCGCCGCACGGAAAAGCTGCCCGACACGGTAATTCCTTTAAAAATACTTGAATACGTGAAGCAGCATTATCCCGATGCTTTTGTTACCGATTGGGAAAAAGACCGCACCGATCAGGAAGTGCGCCTGTCAAACAACAAGGAGCTGGTATTCAACCTCGCAGGCACTTTCCTCCGCATTGATGACTAGATAGATGTATATTGAATTCTAAAAGCAGGGCGGGTTGCCCTGCTTTTTTTATGTCCGGACAGCACTAATTATCGTACTTTTGCCGCTCGCAGCATTGACTACCTACCATGAAAGTAGAAGATATAGAATCGTTTTTCAAAGATTTACAGGACCGCATTTGCGCAGCCATTGCTACGACCGATGGCGGCGCCCAATTTCACGAAGACCTCTGGCAGCACCATTCCGGTGGCGGCGGTCGTACCCGCCTGATTCAGAATGGTGCGGTGATCGAAAAGGGAGGTGTTAATTTTTCGAGTGTGAAAGGCGAGGTGCATCCCAGGCTGCGCGCGCAGATGAACCTGGCCGAAGATGCGAGCCCGCAGTTCACGGCCACGGGCGTATCCATCGTGATGCACCCGCGCAACCCGCACGTACCCATCATACACATGAACGTGCGCTATTTCGAGCTCGACAATGGCACTTGCTGGTTCGGTGGCGGCATCGACCTCACGCCGCATTATGTGGTAGAGGAAGACGCACGCGTGTTTCACCAGACTTTGAAAGCCGCCTGCGATAAGCATCACCCTGATTTTTACCCCAAATTCAAAACCTGGGCGGACGACTACTTCTTCATTCAGCACCGCAATGAAACGCGGGGCGTAGGAGGTATTTTCTTCGATTACCTCAAACCCGATGAGCCGGGAAACGGCCAGGGACTGTCCAAAACACAGCTTTTCGAGTTTGTGAAGGAGGTAGGCGAAAACTTCGCCCCTATCTACACCGCATTAATGCAGAAATATGCGGATAAGCCATTTACAGAAGCACAAAAACAATGGCAGTACCTCCGCCGCGGACGCTATGTGGAGTTCAACCTGGTGTGGGACCGTGGTACGAAGTTCGGACTGGAAACCAATGGACGCACCGAATCGATCTTGATGAGTTTGCCGCCTCAGGCCAACTGGGAATACAATTTCATACCGGAGCCGGGAACTGCGGAAGCGGAAACCTTACACTGGCTCCGCAAGGGCGTGGCCTGGTAATTCCCAGGCTACCTCTTTCCGGTAGTACAAATTGCCGTTTTCGACGGTCAACGGAGATTCGAAGTTGTTGGTGTAAAGCTGGCCGGTACCCAATCCCTGCGGTAGCGGGTTGTTGAACGAGGCCGTGTATTGCGCAATGGCATTGAGACCAATATTGGATTCCAATGCGGAAGTAATCCACCAGCCGATATGCAGCCGGTTTGCGATTTCGATCCATTCGCTCGTGGCTGTAAAACCGCCGAGCAGTGTTGGTTTAAGGATAATAAAAGGCGGCGCGAGCTTTTTCAGCAATGCAAACTTGTCGCGGTAGTTGGGAATGCCGATCAGCTCTTCATCCAGAGCTACTGGTACGGGCGACGACGCGCAGAGTTCCGCCATGAGCTCGTGCTGGCCTGCCTTCACAGGTTGTTCGATCGAATGCAGATCGAACGCGCTTAGTCTTTCGAGTCGTTCCTTCACATTGTCCGCAGTAAATGCTCCGTTCGCATCGACGCGCAGGGTAATCGTGTTTTTGTCGAATCGTGCGCGAATGGCTTCGAGAATGCGGCATTCCTGCTCGAAATCGATCGCTCCCACTTTCATTTTGAGCGTAGTGAAACCTTGCGACAGTTTCTCCTCCACCTGCGCGAGCATGTTTTCGTAAGAACCCATCCAGATCAGCCCGTTCATCAGAATCCCCTCGCCATTCCCCGAAAAACCATTCTTGAACAGCATCCGCTGCCCGCCGTTCATTATATCCAGCAAAGCCATTTCAATGCCCGCACGAATGGAAGGCAGGTTGTCGGGAATCAGTTGTTCGAGGATAATGCCCAGGTTGAACGGAAATACATCCAGGTCGAGCTCGTTGAAAATGCCGCATACATCGGCAAGCTGCGCCTCGAAATCCGGAATATCGTCGACGCTCAGGCCGGGTAACGGTCCGCATTCGCCATAACCGGCCACCCCGGGTTTTTCAGAGTCGGTAACGATGACGATCCAGGATGTTTTTTGTGTAAGTACCCCGCGAGAGGTGCCCGCTTCCTTGCGAAAATGAAGCGTATGTGGCTTATACACAATTTTTAACGGCATGATTTTGCGGTGTCAGATTTTAAAAGGGGCACAATATTAGACAAAATTTACGTAATTATGCACCAGGATGAAAGAGCTGCCCTGGATAAAAAATGCATTGCTGCCCCTCTCGTGGATCTACGGCGCCGTCACAGATATACGTAACTTTCTGTTCGACAAGGGCATTCTGCATTCCGAAAAAGTACTACAAAAAGTCATCGTAGTAGGCAATCTTACTGTCGGCGGAACCGGCAAAACACCCGTTATTGAATACCTTACCCGACTGCTATCCAAGCAAATACCACTAGCGATACTCAGCCGCGGTTACGGGCGCGACACCCGTGGCTTTATCGAAGCCGATAGCAATGCGTCAGCGGCTACAATCGGCGACGAGCCCTTTCAATTTTATTCTAAATTCAACCGGGAGGCAATTGTGGTGGTTTGTGAAAAGCGCGTAGAGGGCGCCCGGAAAATCCATGAAAAGCACCCGGACGTAAAACTGCTGCTGCTCGATGACGCATTCCAGCACCGTGCCATTCAGCGCGATCTTAATATCCTGCTGAACGACTACAACAGGCCCTTTTACGAGGATCACCCCTTTCCTGCTGGTAGATTGCGCGAACGGCGGCGCGGCGCGCGGCGCGCAGATGCTGTGGTCGTCACCAAATGCCCGGCAAAGCTCCCGGGCGCGGAAAAAGAAAATATCATTGAAAATATCCGCCGTTACACCCGTCCGGGCGTGCCGGTTTTCTTTGCTACTACCCGCTACGATGTCCCGCTGTCGTACGAAGGCGGGACTGTTGAGTTAAAGAATGTTAAAATGGCGGCCGGAATCGCAAATCCGCAGCCATTCGCCGCATATTTGACCACCCGGTTCAGCGTTACAGATCAAAAGGTTTTTCCGGATCATCACAATTACACGCCAAGTGACGTCGAAGACCTGATTAAGAACCTAAAAAACGATACTTTTGTGGTCACGACTGAAAAGGATATGGTCAAATTAAAACCGTTGGTTGTCGCAAAAGGCTGCGCAGCACGCTTTGCGTACGTTCCGGTGTCCGTTGATTTCGGGGACGACGAACAGGCTTTCGCACAATGGGTCAAGTCACAGACCACCGACCGGTTTTAAAAACGGCAGAACGAGTTTCCCTCTATGAGAATTGTTTTATATAGCTTCCTGTGTGTTTTATGCAGCTTCATCCTAACCATCCCGACAGCCAGCGGCCAGGTGAAGCTTCCGGGCAATATCCGGATGCCGAGCGGCGGCGGAGGGGGCGGTTCGCGCGGAGGCGGAGGACAATCCATTCTCGACGATAGTACCAAGAACGTCTACGGACCGCATTCGACCCTGCATTTTTACGAGCACGACATTCTCAACAACCGCGATTCGGTTCGGTACCGCGTGGATACAGGCTTGACCAACTTCCACCGGTGGATGCCGATGGACAAAGCCTGGGGAAAGCTGGTCGACCTCGGCAATAACGTTACGGCCACACGCAGCTTGTTTTTCCAGCCTCGTGAGGATATTGGCACGCAGCTCGGCTTGCGCGTGTACGACGCCTATGCGATCAAGCAGGAAGACGTGGCTTATGTGGATACCAAATCGCAGCATACCGAGCTGGATTTCATGTCGGGTCCCAAAAAGACCTCGCTCGGCACCTTCGCCTACACCCAGAACGTGCATTCGCGGTTTAACTTCGGCATACGCGCTACACGACTGACTTCCAACAAAATATACGGCTTCGCCAATTCCATTTCGTCTGCGGCATTGCTTGGCAAGAACTGGACTTTTCTGGCGCATACCAGTTTCTTTTCCAAAAACAAAAAATACCTCATCCTCGCGCATTACCGGCATTTGAATATGAAGGTTGCCGAACAGGGCGGTGTGATATCGAATGTGGACGAGGCCGGTGTTGTCGATAAATATTCTTATGATGGTGCCGCCAGAATCAGCGACAATGCCAACTCCTGGGAACGGCGCCATGTTTTTCACGTTTACCAGCAGTATCGCCTGCTGAACGGGTTCCAGGTCTTCCAGCAAGCCGATTTCCAGAGTACCATCGACCACTATACTGATCTCCAACTGGCACGCGGGCTCGAGAAAGGAATTTACCCGGACCCTAAATTCAGTACCGAGCAAACCCGCCAAGATATATACTATAAGTTGCTCGATAATAAGGTCGGGATTAAGGGTTTCTACGAAGGTTTCAACTACCGCGCCTACGTGCGGCAGCGTTTTTACGGAATGCGCGGCGGAGCGCAGTCGAAAAACGAAACCGGCGATCCCTACGCGACTTACCGAACCGGGCTTAAATTCGACAATATCATCGGCGCCTGGCTGGGCTATTACCTGAAAGATTCTGTTCAGTACCTTACCGCTGAGGCCGATCTGAACCTGGCCAAAAACGTGGAATACCGTTTGAAAGGCGAACTGAATACCCGCTGGGGAAAAGCCGGGTTCCAGAGTATCCAGACGGCCCCCGACCTGCTCGTACAACGTTATCTGAATAACCATTTCGACTGGCGTAACAATTTTGACCCTACCAAGGTCCAGACAATATTCGCCTCGCTGGTGCTGAAAACCAAGAAGATCGAGTTCGTACCCGAAATACAGATCCACCAGATCAACGACTACATTTATTATGATACGGCGGCTGTACCCCGGCAGCTCAATGCCGGTTTCAGATTGCTCCGCGTCGGTTTTAATTCCGGCATCCATTTGAACCGCTGGAATTTCACGACGATGGGTTACCTCACCCTGAACGACAATAAGGACGTGATGCGCATTCCCACAGCTTTTGCGAGCGGCGAGGTCACTTTTGATTTTGTGTATGCCAAAGTGCTTTTCATCCAGCTCGGCCTCGCGGCGCGTTACCGCTCGTCCTACCTGGCAGATGCTTATATGCCGGTTACACAACAGTTTCATTTACAAGACAGTACAACACTCGCCCAGAATGTCGTCGTGGACGGTTTTGCCAATGTGCGGATCAAACGGGTAAGGTTATTCTTTAAAATGTCTTATCTTAACCAGGGCGGCAACTTCGGCCTTTTCCCGAAAGGGTATTACGTGACGCCCAATTACCTGGGTCTTGCAAGGTCATTTTCATTCGGGATCAATTGGCCGATGTTCGACTAGCTGAACAAACTTTTGACCAATATGGCTACATCACTCACAA
Organism: Dyadobacter jiangsuensis; assembly: GCF_003014695.1. Taxonomy (GTDB): domain Bacteria; phylum Bacteroidota; class Bacteroidia; order Cytophagales; family Spirosomataceae; genus Dyadobacter; species Dyadobacter jiangsuensis. Next base: position 96,890 of record NZ_PYAS01000015.1, read on the forward strand.
CACTCGGACTGGAACTTCCGACCGATCCCCGCTGGACGGACATTGCCTCCATGCAGATCGGCGATGTTTTGATAGACCACGCCTATTGTGAGCAAAAAGCTGCTTCGAGCTGCATTTCGCTCATCGTGCATTATCCCGACAAAGCCTTGATGGTCGAAACGCTGACACCCATCGTCGCCGAGGAGTGGGGGCATTTTCAGAGGGTTTTGAAGGAATTGAAGAAAAGAAATATCCCGCTTGGCCGGCAACGTAAAGACGAGTACGTGAACCAGCTCATGCAGCTCATTACCAAGGGCGACGCCAATAAAATGTTCCTCGACCGCCTGCTGATCTGCGGGCTGATCGAGGCACGAAGCTGCGAACGCTTCAAACTGCTTTCGGAAAACCTGGAAGACGAATCGCTGCAAAAGTTCTACCGCGAGCTGATGATTTCCGAAGCCGGGCATTACCGCACGTTTCTCGAACTGGCCGAAACTTACGTCCCGGCCGAGAAAGTAAGGGCACGCTGGAAAGAACTCCTGCACGCCGAAGCCGAGATCATGCAATCGCTGTCACCCCGCGGTGACCGCATTCACTGACATTTTCATCCGCATTCCCGATGCCATCATTCCTGAACCTCGTCGCCAAACGGATCCTGGCCAATCATACTTCGCTCGATCACGTGCAAATAGTGGTACCGACACGCCGGGCCGCATTTTTTCTTATGCAGGAGCTGGCGAGCGAGACTAGCGAAGCAATGATGAGCCCAGGCATTATGGCGATCGACGACTTCGTGGAAAGCATTTGCAGCCTGGAAATCGAAGATCCGGTGCACCTGCTCTTCGATTTGTACGAAACTTTCCGGGAAATAGACCCGGATGTACAGTTCGACCGCTTTATGGGCTGGGCATCGGTTTTGCTGAGCGATCTCGACAAAATCGACCAGTACCTCGTCAAAACGGATTTTCTGTTTGAATACCTCTCGGAGGCACACGCGCTCGCTCGCTGGCAGGAAAGCCTTCCGGAAGGCAAGTCGCTGCAAGGAGAAGGCGGTTCCAAACAGTATTTCTCTCTTTTTGAGAATATCAATAAAGTATACCGGTCGTTCAGGCAGCGGCTGATCGCCAAAGGAAAGGCCTACCGGGGAATGGCCTACCGCGAGCTGGCCGAGGATATCGGCAGCCTCGCGGAAGCACGCCCGGAAGGCGAACGAATCTATTTTGCGGGTTTCAATGCATTTACTACCTCGGAGCGGACGATCGTCACCGCTTTGATCAAAGCTAAAAAGGCTGAGGTACTATGGGATTCGGACCGCTATTATATGTCGGAGAATACCGTGGTAGAGGCCGGCAAAAGCCTCCGCGAGTACCAGCGTAGCAAGGAATTCGGCGAATGGAACTGGACGGGTGACGACCTGCTTTCCACTGAAAAGCACATTACCATTTACGGCGTGCCTAATGCAACCCTGCAAACGAAAGTCGCGGGCGAGCTCTACCAGCAAATGAAGCGTTTTGATTCGGACGAGGAGCCCATCCCGACCGCCATTGTCCTAGCCGACGAAAACCTGCTTCTCCCGATGCTGTATTCGCTGGATCAGGAGGTACGTGACCTGAACGTGACCATGGGGCTTTCGATGCGAAATTCACTGCTTTACACATTGGTCGACGGCATTTTTGAATTACAGCAAAATGTGGTGGAGTTCCGGACCAAGAGCGGTAAAATGATCCGTATCCCGAAATTCGGGCACAAATCCATTGACAAAATCCTCAACCACCCATTCATACGGCATTACGAGCACGTAGCGCTCACACCGCTCGAAGACGGGCAGACCATCATCCAGCGAACGCTCCGCGAGATTACCGAAAGCAATCAGGTTTTCCTGAGCTCCGAAGAACTGGTCGCGCTGGGCGACAATCATCCATTGTTTCAAATCCTCTTCACGCATTGGCAGAAAAACAATGCACAGCAGGTCATCCGCTCGTTTTACCAGCTGATCGAGCTCTTGCGGGAAGTTTACAAGGATTACAAGAATGCGCTGGAAACCGAGTACCTCTATCTTTTTTACACATTACTCAAACAATTCGAGCAGACGATCGAAGAACGGGCGGAGCTGATTACGCTGCGAACACTGAAATCGTTCATGTTTGAGCTGATCCGGCAAACGCGCATTCCGTTCAGCGGCGAGCCAATCAGCAACCTGCAAATCATGGGGATGCTCGAAACCCGCGCGCTGGATTTCGAACGGATCATTATATTGTCCGTCAACGAAGGCACTATTCCGCAGGCGAAGCGGCAAAACTCCCTGATCCCCTTCGACGCGGCGCAAGCCGTGGGGCTACCGACGCACCAGCATCAGGAGGCGGTGATGTCTTACCATTTCTACCGGTTGCTGCAACGCGCTTCGGAAGTACATATTCTATACACGAGCACCAACGACGCGCCGGGCGGAGGCGAAAAAAGCCGGTTTGTGAGGCAAATCGAATATGAATTGGCAGAGTACAATCCAAAGATCCGCATTGAGAACAAAACCGTCGTATTCGAAACGCAGCAACAGCAGGAGCTGGAAGAAGTTGTGCATAAGGACGACGCGCTGATAGCCGCCATCCGCGCCTACCTCGACGGCAAGGGCATTTACCCGACGCACCTCAATGAGTTTATCCGCTGCTCCATGCAGTTTTACCTCAAACATATTGCGGGTGTAAAGGAAAAAGAGGAAGTGGAGGAAGAATTGGGCATGGACAAGATCGGTACCTGGCTGCATGCGTCGCTGGAACGCCTCGACCATGAGTTTTTCCTGCTCGATAACGACCCGTCGGAAGAGCAGATCGCGACTGTGCTACGTGAGGAGTTCGACCGGCTTTTCAAAGGCTACGTAACCGACCTGGGCCTCAACCGCATTTACTATCAGATCGGTGAGCAGCAGATTTTGACGTTCCTCCGCCATCATATGGCGCAAAAGCCCAGGAGGAAAATCCTCGCGGCCGAGCAACCGCTGCACACACGCATCCAGCTCGTGCTGCAAGGCGCGTACACGCCCGTGCGCGTGGGCGGGAAGATCGACCGCATTGAGCTTGCGGAAGGCGGTACATTGTACGTGATGGACTACAAAACCGGCAGCGTGGAACTAACCGGCAAGCAAAAACTCGCCGACCCGGTAGGCCGCGAAGAAGTGATCCGCGTCGATCCCGACCGCAAAATGGGTTACGTGCGCCAGCTCTGGATTTACGAGTACCTGATGTACCGCCGGATGAAGGAAGAAAACGGGCTGAAACTGCGGGGTACCACTTATAATTTTGGCGAATATGCCGTCAAATCGGGTTTTTACTCGTTCCGTGATCCGAAAAACCTCATTGCCAATCCGCTGGAAATCACCGAGCAACTGGCGCCGCAGGAATTCATCGAAAAATCGGAGGTTATATTAACGGATATCCTCAACGTAATGCTCGATCCGGACATACCTTTCCGCAAAACCGACGATCTGACAACCTGCCAATTTTGCGACTTCACCGGCATTTGCGGGCGGTAATCTACCGCTTGAAAAATAGCCGCAAAGCCTTGCAACCATTGCCCGAACAAAGCGATCTCTTCTAAAAAATCGTTTACGGTATGATCGTTGTAGCAAAATTGACCCTCTTCATGATCTGGCTAATGGCCTTTGTCGTCACCTGCCTCGTCGTAGGCATTACGTTCCCCGTGATTGTCCTGTTCGACAAGTTTCAATTGCACTTCAAAGAAGTATCCTTATAATACCAAATCGAAATGCCTCTCAAAAAATAAAGGCGGATAAGTGATCTCATCCGCCTTTTTGCTGCATCGTCAATGCCGCTATTTCTTTTTGAATTCCAGGTATACTTCCTCGTTCGGCGCACCGCTGCTCGCCTCCGATGATTTCAGGGTAATGTTGATCTGCGACACCCCGCTCCCATTCACGATCCGGCTGCCGAGGCCGCTCAACCGAACGCTCAGGGCCTCTCCTGTGTTTTGAGTCACATTTACTTTCTCATTCACCTCGAAGTTATCCTGCGCAGTGGTTTTCACTTCTACCAGTGGATATTCCTGTGTGAGGTTAATGGTAGTACCCGATATCGTGACCTTTGTTGCTTTAGTGTATTTAATGTTCAACTTGTTTTTCGCTTCGGTGGTGATGTCCCATTTATAATTGCTGGTGATCCCTCCCTCTACGGTGGTGGTTTCATAAACTCCTACAAAGCTTGTTGCATAATCCGTTTCCGGCTCAGGGTCCTTCTTGTCGTCCTTACAAGCGCCCATTAGTAGTACCAGACAGCAAAAAATCAGCTTTTTCATACTTCAATTTTAAGAGTAAACAATTTTCAAATATAAACACGCATCCTAAATTTCCTACTATAACGGCACTGCCCCGGGATACGCATATCGGGGCAATAATTTATTCATTTCAAACCATTTCAAAACGGCAGCCTTCCCAGGTCGACATTGCCTCCGGAAATAATAATACCCACCTTTTTTCCTTCAAAAACAGCCTTGTTTTTCAAAACGGCGGCAGTGGATACCGCCCCCGAGGGCTCCACGACAATCTTCATCCGCTCCCACAAATAGCGCATTGCCTGAATGATCTCCTCGTCGGAAACCGTAAAAATATCGGTTACCTCTGCCTTGATGATCGGGAAAGTTTTGTCGCCCAGGTACGTGAGCAGACCGTCCGCAATGGTGTTCACATAGGGCGCCTTTTCGATCTTATCGCTTCTGAAAGACAGCACGGCGTCCGCGGCACCCTCGGGCTCGCCCGCGTACACCTGCGTGTGCGGGGAAAAGTATTTGGCCGATAGCGCAGTCCCACTCAGCAGGCCCCCACCACCTACCGGTGCGATAATCGCATCCAGGGTCACGGTTAAGTCCTCGATCAGCTCCTTCGCAGCGGTTGCCTGTCCGGTAATCACCTCGTAGTTGTTGAATGGGTGTATAAAAGTGGCTCCCGTGCGGGCGACGATCTCGTCCACCGTTCCTTGCCGGTCTTCCGGGGTGTTTTTACAAAAAGTAATGGTGGCTCCATAACCTTCCACGGCGGCTATCTTTACTTTCGGCGAATTGTCGGGCATGACGATGTAGCACTTTGCTCCCACCTTCTGCGCCGAGAACGCGATCGCCTGCGCGTGATTGCCCGACGAATGCGTAATGACGCCGTTTGCCAGCTGTTCCGCCGATAATGACAGCACCGCATTCAGCCCGCCCCTCGCCTTGAACGCGCCGATCTTTTGCAGGTTTTCACATTTGAAATACAATTCTGCACCCGACAGCTCATTCAGGAATTGCGACGTGAAAACAGGCGTGTGATGAATGTAGGGTTTGACGAGCGCGTGCGCGGCCTCGATGGTTGCTCTGGTAGGTACAGTTCCTGTCATAGGGATGTGTATTATGAAAATTGTTCCTGCAATAAAAAGAAAAAGGGCCCGTCTTGTTACCGACGGACCCTCATCTGAAAAATTTATCAGTTTACCTTATTTACCAGCGTTTGGTGTGTAAAGGTTGAAGAACTGATCCAATTTCGGCGTAATGATGATTTCCGTACGACGGTTCAGGCTGCGGTTAGGCGCTGAATCGTTAGCCACTTTGGGGAGATATTCTCCACGGCCACCGGCGATCATACGAACCGGCTCAACACCGTATTTCTTTTGCAGCGTACGTGCAACAGCCGTTGCGCGCAATACTGAAAGATCCCAGTTATCAGCTACTTTATCAGTTGCGATAGGTACATTATCCGTGTGACCTTCGATCAGGATTTCGATTTCTTTGTAGTCATTCAGGATTTTCGCCACTTTGCCTAACACGTTATCAGCTGCTGAGTTGATAACCGAGCTTCCCGAACGGAAAAGCATCTTGTCGGAAAGAGAAACGTAAACCACGCCTTTTTTAACTTCGATCTGAACGTCTTCATCGCTAACATCAGCCAATGAACGTTTCAGGTTCAGTACCAGCGCCATATTCAAAGAATCTTTGTGCTGGATGCTTTTGTTCAGGTCGCGGATCTGGGCACCTTGCTGGTCCATCATCGCGAGTGACTTCTTGATGCTTTCCGAACCTTCTTTCGAGATTACCGAAAGGTCCGACATACGATCAAGAAGGTTGTTGTTGTTCTTTTTAAGGAATTCAACCTGTTCTTCCAGCTCCTTCATCTTCGCGTTTTTGCTGGTCAGTTCGTCATTTTTTGCCTTCAAATCATTATTCAAGCTAGCAGTTCTGCTATCACAATCATTCAGGTCGGCTCTTGCTTTGTCCAGTTGGATTTGGATCTCATTGGCTTGCTTCTGTGCGGAAAGCAATTTTTTCTTGCTGGCACATGAGCCCAGTACAAAGAGCATAGCAACGGCTAAAAGCGTTTGTTTCATAATCGTCTAGGGTTGTTAAAAATAGATAAACACTGTTAAGTAAAACATTTGGTAACTACACTGATCGCTATCAATAATCGAGCCACAAACACTAAAAGTCGCCGCTCGGGGTGCTTTCAAAACGCGAAAGTACAAAAAAAGGGAACAATGTCGTACCGACACTTTCCCTTTTTCGCAATGTAATATAGTATTTTACCTAATAAGGCATCGACCAGAACGGATTTCTGCGCGCCTTAATGCTGTCACGAATGTGTACGGACACAATATCCTCGTATTGCTTATTGTTAATTTTGCGCCCTTTTATTTTTTTCGGAAGATTAATATCCTCTGCGGCAACCGGTTTCATTTTGATATCGATGGCGCTGATCACAATGTCGCCGTCATTGATATCCAGTTCAAGAATCATCCCCGGTAAGCCGGTGTACATTTCCGGCCCGCCCGAAACCGGCAGGTCATTGGCGAACCATGCCGTGATCTTCTGGTTTTTGATCGTATCCTCCGTAACGGCCATCATACACATACGCCCTGCCACCTCTTTGATCTTGTTCATCACTTTCCAGCTCGGCGCTTTCAGCGAATCCTCTATCACGTAGGTCTTACCCAGCATACCAATAATGTCCGTCCTGGTCTCTTTCTCGAAATTCCGATAAATCTTGTAATCCGCCTCGGACCACGACCAGCCGTGCTCATTCTCAATCACCTTGGGATAACCATAAAAACTCTGCTTCTCGTTGAAATACAGGGTCATTTTTTGCTTGTACTCGTCGTTTTTGCCCCAGGTCTGCTTCATCCGGTCTTTTTCTTCATTGCTGAGGAAGCTCAGGCGGGAGTTGATCTTTGTCCAGTAATACACCCTTTCATAGGTGATTTCCCCTTCCAGGCTTTGTGCAAATAATGGCGCGGATGCAATCGCCATCATGAATATCCATATTCTGATTGTTCTCATGACTTGGTTTATAACTGATTAATAGAATCCACTGCGTTTTACGGAAGCCGTCATACCGCGCATGTTATAGGTAAAGCTCAGCATGAAATACCGCGACAATGTTGTCACACGACGCTCGGAATAATAGTTCTGACTGGTATTCTGGCTGATACCCAGGTTTCTTTTGAACACGTCGTTCGCAGTAAGACGGATTTCGCCTTTTTTGTTTTTCAAGATCAATTTGTAAACCGAAAGCGTCAGAATAGGCACCTGCTGGTTGAAACCGAACTGGTCGTTTTTATAAGTCCGGTAATTGAGGCGGCCGTTGAAGTAAATCTCTTTCGGCATCTTGATATTCATGTCCGCATTGTAATTCGCATTAAAAATCTTCTGGTTCTGATTCGTGTTGATCGAATACTTTGTCTCACTGATATTCCAGTTGGCATTGGTATAAAGTGTAAACACATCGCTCGGCGTCAGATCCAGGCGTGCACCAAAGTTGTAGCCATCTGTATTCGTCTCGTTTTTGATATTGTTAATATAAGTCAGGTTATTACTGAAATTAATACCTGTATTCACACCAAATGTCGCCTTCGTTTTCTTTAACGGGAACCCGAACCCGATGTAGGTACCGTAATTGTTCCCTCCGCTGATGTTCATCGGTTTGGTAGTCGTCACGAGGTCGGCGCTGATCGTGCGGTTGTACACGATCTGGTCTTCATTGTAATTGTAATATGCATTGATATACAAGTTGGTGAAGCTCGCCGGGTTGAACATATTGAAACCTGCGTATGCGTTGTGGGTCGTCTGCGGGATCAGGTCCGGGTTACCCTCCACAATATAAAGCGGGTTGCTATTGTCCACAATTGGTTGCAGGTCGGTAATAGACGGCTCCCGCACGTTGAGGCCGTACTCCGCATAGAGATACTTGTTGTTTTTCAGGCTGTAATTCAATGAAACGTTCGGTACCAGCTTTTTGAATGTCCGGTCCACACGGGTCAGATTCTGCTGCGACTCGTCGAGTGCAAACTTGCCTTTCAGGTCAAATTGCACGCCCGCGATCCCTAGTGCCAGGTTCAGTCCCTTGTGCGAATAGCGTACGCTGGTTCCGAGTCGGTTAAAGGTAAAGTCATTGGTGTAATAACGCGTCAGGAACGGGTTCACCTTATCCTCAATACCCTCTACATCAAAAACATCCCGGTCGACTTTGTCCTTCCGCATGCTGTAATTGTAGAACGTCTCCCAGAAAAACTTCTTGGCAAAAGGCTCGACATACGACAAGCTGCCTTTGAAATTCCCGCGCGTGCTCTCGGTTTGCTGTAACTGGTTGATGACGCTGTTCTTCGTAGAATCCTGCAAGAACAGGTTCACCGAGTTCTGACGGCGATCTTCATCCGAATTATTGATATTATAACCCACGCTCGCCGCGAAGTTCCGTCCCTTTTTCTTGAACTTATGACGGTAGAGCAGCAAATTGGCCATGGCAAACGAGTTATAATCGCTCAGGTTCTTCACATCCGACCGGTTCGTAAGCATACCCTCGTTGCGATACGACTGCGTTTCACTCGAATAGTCGTTATCGCCGCTATTGATCCGCGAGTTGCTGATCAGAATCAGCGTGTTGAGCGAGTCGATATTGTGCTCGAACCGGAACGCAGGGCGATGATTGCCGGTAAAACCGAGCGTTTTGTTTTTACCTGCGGTGATATAGGAATCATTTGTCAGGAAGTTCTCCGAGCTTGTCTGCACATCCGTAACCGCACGCGTCGAATTATAAAAATAGCTGGTACTCAACTTGGTCTTCTTGGTATCGAAGTTGTAGTTAGCACCGCCCGCCCAGTTTTTGGTAAAACCTTCGGAGCCTTGTCCGCCCCAGTTGGGCTGGATCGTAATGTCGTCGCCACCATAGTAACGGCCGCTGCTGAAACCGAAATCGCCGTCATCGCCCCAGTTGAACGACTGACTGCCTTTAAAATCCTGGTAGTCATTTCGTGCAATACCCGACTGGTTGGTATTGTTTCCAAATCCAAGCACCGCAAACTGCTGCTTTTCATCGAAACGGTTGTAACTCACCTTGCCTTCGAGCCGAGAATCCGTTCCGACACCCGCCACGGCTTTACCGAAGCCGCCCTTTTTATGGCTGTCTTTCAATTCGAGGTTCATGGTTTTCTCGCGCTTGCCGTCGTCAACGCCTGTCGCTTTGGCCTGCTCTGTCTTGCCATTAAAAACCTGCACTTTGTTAATGGCCTCAGCCGGAAGGTTTTTGGTGGCCATCTTCGGATCGTCGCCAAAAAAGCGCTTACCGTCTACCGTTACACGTTTGATCTCTTCACCCTGTGCGCGGATGTTACCGTCGCCATCTACCTGCACGCCGGGGAGCTTGCGCAGAAGGTCCTCCACTGAGGAGCCTGGTGGTACTTTAAATGCTTTCGCGTCAAATTCGACCGTATCGCCCCGTATGCTCAGCGGCGCCCTGGCGGTTTTGATTACCACCTCGTACAATTCTTTTTGCAGGACCTTCATTTTGGCCTTACCAATATCCACAACATCCTGATTTTTAGGATCTATAATCTCCTGATAAGGTACATAACCCACGTAGGATACTTTAAAAATGTAAGTCGCACGTTTGAGATTCTTCATTTCGAAAGACCCGTCTTTGGCAGTTCTTCCGAAATTGACGAGCGAGGAGTCTTTGGGGAGCAGCAACATGATCGTCGCTTCGGGTAGTATCGTCCCGGAGGTGTCGGTGACGGTTCCTTTTAACGTAAATCGCCCTCCGGTCTGCGCGTGCGCAGCGAGCATGGGAAGGCATAACCATAACAGAAGTAGGATTTTTTTCAAGGCTAGTTTTTGGTGGTTATGTGAGTAGAGGTTTGTAACTGGGGCACTACATTTTTGCAATTATAGAGAATGCAAATCAAGTTTACAACTAAAAATATAGTTAAAACCTGATTTTATATCGAATTGAGAAATATTTAACTTTTATTAAGAATAACAACTGTGAAAGTACTCTTTTTGGTATATATAAGTTACTTTAATTCGATAAATTTTTTGTTAAATTATTCCCAGCTGGATTTCATTGACCATATTTGCCCTCTAGTTGTTATTGTTTTAGTGTTGAAATGAAAAGTATCGGAGTAATATCAGACACACACGGCTACCTGGATGAACGCGTTTTCGATCATTTTGCCAATTGTGACGAAATATGGCATGCAGGCGATATAGGCTCGACGGAGATCGTGAGCCAGTTACAGGCGTTTAAGCCTACCCGTATTGTTTTTGGGAATATCGATACCCCTCAGGTGCGCGCGCTCACCCACGAGAACCTCCATTTTGAAGTGGAAGGCTTCCGCGTATGGATCACGCACATCGGCGGGGCACCTCCGCGCTATAACCCGCAGGTAATGCCGACATTGAAGTCGAATACGCCGGATATCTTTGTCTGCGGCCATTCCCACATTCTCCGGGTGATCCGCGACAAATCTTTAAATAATATGCTGTACATCAACCCCGGAGCCGCGGGACGTGAAGGATTTCACAAATTCCGCACACTACTCCGCTTCAACCTGCACGAAGGGCTGATCAGCCAGATGGAAGCGATTGAGCTGGGTAAGCGGGGGGCACTGATGTAGTCGGGAGCGGTCAGAAACAGCCAGAAGTGGTCAGGTGTGGTCAGGAATGGTCAGGAAGTGGTCAGGAATGGTCACAAGTTAGCTCTAATCAAAATTGACCACACTTGACAATACATGACCACACTTGACAATAGCATGACAACACTTGACAATAGCATGACAATACATGAGCACACATGACCACAAATGACAACGTCACTCAAAACGTCACCTTAACCACCTTCTTCTCCGCTCCACGCAGCAGTTCCGCCTCCACGGTTTGCCCTTTTTCGTGTTTCCCGAGGATTTCCATGTAATCATAAATGGTGCCGATCGGCTCGCCGCCCAGTTTGGTGATGATATCTCCGGCCAGTATTCCCGCCTTTTCGGCCGGGCGTGCTTTGGAAACGCCGTCGATCTTCAACCCTTTGCCGGTGTAGCTGTAATCCGGCATGACGCCGAGTGTCACCTTGAAATTGCTCGTTGTGTTTCCGGAATGCGCGTTACCTGCCGTAAGGAATTCCGGCTCGGTGGCTTCTTGATCCAGGCCTTCCAGCAATTCCGAAATCAATGTGAGTATGCTGGCTTCGCCTTGGTAATTGATCTTGTCGGGATCGTCGGATACTTTGTGGTAATCGCCATGGCCGCCGGTGAAGAACTGTACCACCGGGATGTTTTTCAAATAGAACGAAGTATGATCCGATGCCCCTACCCCTGAGGAATCGACGGTATATTTCAGGTTCTGACGCTTGGCCAGGTCGGGAATGAGCTTGCCCCAAACCTTGCTCGTACCCCAACCCGACACGATAATGCCCTTCTGCGCATCGAGCCGGCCAATCATATCCATATTGATCATGGCCGAGATGGCATTCAGCGGAAGTGTCGGTTTTTCGACATAATGCTTGGAACCCAGCAGCCCCAATTCCTCTCCTGAGAATGTAATAAAGAGGTAGTTATGTTTCTCTTTCACATTGTTCCCGGCGAAGTACCGCGCCAATTCCAGCACACCGGCTGTGCCGGAAGCATTATCGTCGGCCCCGTTATGGATTTTGTTCTTACTGTCGGGCGAAAGTGAGCTACCCTGAAAACCCTTACCCAAATGGTCGTAATGCGCACCGATTACAATGGTTTTGGCAGCACCGTTATCCAGAAAGCCCACCACATTCCGACCTGTCAGATCGTGGGCCTCGCCATCGATCGCAAATGAAACTTCGAACGGCTGAAAATACCCTTTCGTCCCCGCAGGCTTCAACCCGATTTCCCGGAAAGCCGCAGCAATGTAATTGGCCGCCCGCACTTCTCCCAGGCTAGCCGTACCACGCCCTTCGAGGTCGTCGGAAGCAAGGTATTCAATGTGTTTACGAATCGGGGCGGTCTGAAACCGCTGCGCGAATGCGTGCGAAGCGCACGTGAATGCGAGCAAAATGGAGAGAAGGTATTGCATTTTGTGTGGTGTTTGTTGCGGTTGATTTTGACGACCGACAGCCGACGGCCGATTACATTTTTGAATAGACCACGGATCACAGACCATGATTCTATTGCCGCATCGGCGGTCGGCGGTCGACGCGCAGCGTCTACGGTCAGGCGCGCAGCGCCCTTACAGCACTTCGTTAATATCCGTCAAAAACTTCCTTACCCGCATGAGGCGCTGGATCAGCAGCTGGGCTTCTTCCTTGCGGCGGAGTTGTTCGCGCGTACCCTTGATCGTACGCCCCTGCTTGTCGCGCTGGTGCATGATCTTGCGGATAATCTCGATGTCGCGCTCGGTGTAGCGCCTGCGGTTGCGCGAATCCCGTTTGGGGTTGAGTTGCGGGAATTTCTTTTCCCAGAAACGTAAGGCGGAAGGCTCACAACCTACCATTTCCGCAACTTCGTTGGTATCGTAGTATAATTTGGTATTGGGTTCCATAGGTTCAAAGCGGTTATTACAAAGATAATCGTGCCCGCTGTTAAACCCGGTTTTCCGACAAATTTTTGATTTTTTCCAGCGCTGTCTCCGCAAACTCCTCCGAGGAAACGTAATAATCCTTGCCGTCCGGTAACACCGAGAAATCACCTATTTCCAGTTCCAGGAGCGTTCCGTCCCCTTCTTCTGTCAGCCGGTAACGGTAGCCGATGTCGTAATGCGAAGGCGACTGCTCCCATTTCGATACGTAGAGTGAAAAAACGAGCAGCTTGTTTGGCTCGTACCCGGTGACAGTTAGCCGCGTCATACCCGACCAATCAATGACCTTACCGTATTCGAGGTAGTAATCTTCGAAGTCATTCGGCAGATCATCCCATTGCCGGATATATTTCGGGGCGATCAACACTTCCCACACCTTCGCCACAGGTGCTTCGATGGTAATTTTTCGGGTAACGGTAAGCTGCTGTGTCATAAAACTATATTTAGCTTTTCATTTCCAATTTGTCAAAAAACTATGCCGTGTGAGGTCTACCTATATTTACTTATTGTGAAGAAAAAAAACACTTTTCCTTATCTTTCCCGCTGACACGGATTTTCCTATTTCCGTGTCAAAGCTTGAAACAACGAACAATTAACTTAATCAATGTTCAACGGAATGGCACAGGAACAAGGCCGCGTCACTCGTGAATCCAAATTAGACAGCATTCAGGTTTTGAGGGGCATTGCTGCGTTGTACGTCACGATTTATCATTTAAAAGACGTGATCCCCGGCGACGATCCTTTCCGGAAAGAAATTAATTTCATTGCAGGATCCGGCCCGGCAGGGGTAAGCCTCTTTTTCGTGATCAGCGGTTTCATCATGGTGTACATCACCCGCAACACGGTGCCGTCCGGGCGGAGCATTTTCCGCTTCACTGCCAAACGGCTGATCCGCATATGGCCTGCCTACGCGATCATCACGCTGGCATATTGCCTGCTCCACAGCCGCATGTCGCCCAATCCCGAATGGCCGTCCGAGCTTTTGCGAAGCCTGCTCTTTATTCCTTTATCCAATACGCCGGCGCCTTTTTACGGTTATGCCACCCTGAATGTAGGATGGAGCCTCAACTATGAGATCTATTTCTATCTTTTGATCGCTGTTTCCATGCTTTTTTCACGTTTCCGCTGGTACGCGTTCTTCCTGATGATCGCCGTCACGCTGGTGGGTATTCCGACATACTATGGAATTTTTACGTTAAAAGCGGATAAAATGCAGGATTTGGGCGTCCCGTACCTCAATATGATCACCAACCCGATTATCTGGAACTTTGTATGTGGTGTATTCCTCGGGCTAGCCTACTACCACGACTCCCTGCACGAGCGGATCCGCGCATTCCTTTCCATTAAAATGGTAGCGCCTACCGTCCTTTGCCTGGCCATATGGCAATTTCTTTCAGGCTTCCTGGGCGGTTTCGGCCCTTTGGAATGGGGCCTGGGCTCCACGATTGTTTTTACGGCATTCGTGTTTCATTACCAGGAACGCATTCAAAAGTTTCCGTCCTGGCTGGTCCGTTTAGGGGATATGTCGTTCTCCATTTACCTCCTGCACGTGCCTGTCGTCGTAGGACTAGGTTTCCTGTTCCGCAAGATGGGCTTTCCGGTTTACAGCGAGGGTACGGCCATGTTCCTGCTCTCACTGGCCCTGACGCTCATTGGCTCGCACCTTTCTTACGAATACATTGAAGTAAAACTTACCTCCTACCTGAGCCGGTGGCTTCGGGAAAGCAAGAAACTGCCGGTAAAAGAGCACGCCGGCAGCAAGGCCTAACGCAGCCTTACATCTTCCACGGTTTTGTAACCGTTATTGGTGATCTGTCGTGGATTTTGAGACCACAGCCGTTTCATAAAGGCCGCATAACGTCCCACCACATATTCCTCCGGATAGCTGAGATGGTGCCCTTCCAGGTTTTCGAAGTTGAGTTCAAGCGGGATTTTAAACTTTTTCAACTGATCCGAAGCCACTTTCGCGCCTACCATGCCCGGATACGTGGGGCACGAAAGGAACGTGCCGCCATAATAAGGCAGTACATTATCCCCAATGCGCTGGAAAAACACCGTCGGCATTGCATTCGATGCGTTGATATACTCGCTTCTGAATATCCCGTAACCCATCTGTGTGAGCAGCGCCCGAACCCGGAAAGGGCTATCTTCGGCCAGGGGATCGAGGCGGCCTAATGCTTTGGTAATACCGGGCGCAAGTGCTTCGAAATCCGCTTCATTCATATAAACCAGTGCGCTGACCGTAATAGCCCCCGCGCTGCTCCCCGCCAGCATGATCTGCCGGGTATCGATACCGAACTCCTCCGCACGATCCACGAAGTAATGAATGGCCGCGTAAGTGTCCTGCACCGCGCGGTACACGGCGCGAACCGCATCCTGGCTACTTCCCCCGCAGGCGAAAGTCTGGCTCGCCCCGTTGAACCCGAGGCGGTAGTTGATCGACGCCGCTGCGTAGCCCCGTTGTGCAAGCCCGCGGGCCATCCCCATTTCGTTGTCCAAATCCCCAAAAATGAATGCACCTTCATGCACCATCAGCACAAATGGCCGGTATTGCAGGGTATCGTTATTGGGAGCTACAAACTTGTAGTCCAACACCGTAGCCTTTCCGCGGTAATCTGTCGCGGTATCAAAAACGCCTTCACTGGTTTTGAGATTGATGTCTGTAAAAATCTTATCAGCGCCGAAGCGGGCTGTATTTGCGAGGGAAGAATCGGGATTCTTGGCCGGGATCGTGTCGATGATCACGGTATCGGGCTTGTTAGGCACTGTCGTGTCACTCCCGCCATCTATCGGGTCCGGAGCCGGGTAACGGCAGCTTGCAATCATCCCGATCAGTACAACCAGACCATACGTCCAGTAAAGTTGTTTCAACATGTTTAGGGTAAATAAATTCTGATACGGATTATCGACTCGTGGTAACACAAAGACGGCCGGGTTATGAGTACCGGCCGTTTCTATGCTCGGGGCAATCCGTACACGAAAATACGCTGTTTTCCCTTCAAATGTGTCCGTCGCGGGAGTGATTGATTCAATTATTTATGTTTTTCCTGATAGTGCTTGAATCTTTGCTCGTGTCCTGTTCGGCCTGATGGTAGAAATACCCCTCGGTTTTGTTCTTTTTGGCCACACCCTCCTTCTCCGCGTTGCCTGCCTGCATGCGTTTCCCGCAGGAGATCACGAACAGGAACAGGACAACCCCCGTTATAATGCCTATGGCTATGCTCCTTTTTTTTGATTGATACCCGTTTAGTTTGTTGATTTCAAAAGACGGGTCATTTACAAAAAAGATACCAGCCCAGCTCCGTGGTCAGAAGCATCATAGTGCCTTTGGTACGGTTTTTACAAGAGCAACGGCAGTCACCCACTATTATGAAATCATGGATATCATCATCTTACTCAAAGCAATCGGGAACCTTCTTTTCGCAGCGATACTCTTGCTGGCGGTAGCATTTTCCTCCGCATTCTCGGTACTGACGTACATGTTCCGCGGCACACGGCCATCGGCAGCCGGGATCAAAAGCCTGGTCAGGAAAAAATACTCGTCACGCTAGCGTCTACGAAAGCAGGTTTTGCCGGAGCAGGAATTCGAGCTGGCCGTTCACGTCGATCAGCTTTTCGATCAGCTCCTTGTTTTCCTCCCGCAAGTGGAAAATTTCGTAGGCATTTTTGATAATGATCCGCAACTGCTGCTCGTCCCAGGGTTTGTTGAGATAGTAGTAGATATGCCCCTTATTCACGGCGTCGATTACCGCGGTAATGTCGGTATAGCCGGTAAGCAGGATACGCACAGGGTCGGAGTAATCCTTTAACACCTCGATCAGAAAATCCACACCCGTCATTTCCGGCATGCGCTGGTCGGTAATGATCACGTGGACGACGTTGTGTTTCAAAAGTTCGAGACCTTCTCTTCCCGAAGTCGCAATTAAAATATTGAAGTCTCGTCTGAAAGCGGCCTTGAATGAGTTGAGGTTGTTGATTTCATCATCTACATACAGTACGCTTATTTTTCCTTTTTCCATTCTGAATACTTGGTGCTTGGCGGGGCGGGCAGTTAGTCCACCCCGAACTAATTGATAATATTATAATATTAATTCTATATTCGCATCAACAGCCACAGCACTTTCGACAAATTTTTTACACAATGCATTGGCGCAAGCTTCTGCTAATAAGGGAATTTTACGGACTTCCGTCCAAATATTTTGTCCCCCATTGAACCAGAGGTTAGTTTTACAAAAATAAATTCAGCAATTTGTGTAATTATTGAAGCGAGTAAAAATGCGTGAATATACGAGATTCAGGGTATGCGATAGCCGGTCCTGTGAATTTAATACGAAGATCGGCACAATTTTGTGATTTGTTAAATCCGGCCACGGCCCATTGAAGGACAGGCTTCACAATTATTCTAAAATGCACCATAACACAGAGATCAACTATATCTACAAACCGGTTTTCATCTCCAAAGAGCGCCACGCAGATAAAACAAGTTTCCTCTCCTTCATAGAAGACTATCGCGGCAAAACCATCCTGGATTTATTTGCTTCCCAGAAACAAGAACTCATCCGGATCCGACACCCTAAAAAACGGCTCAGTGCCGCGGAAACAGAACAAAAGTACCGCGAATGGGCCGAAGGCAAGGACATCAACACCGAAGGGGTGTGGGTTTACTATCCCTGGTCGGAACGGCTCCTGCACCTGGTCGACGAAGCGGAATTTATTGAGCTCAGGACCAGCCGTAACCAATACAAAATCACACCCGACGAGCAGCTTCACCTTTCCAAACGCTCGATAGGTATTATCGGGCTATCGGTCGGGCATTCCGTTGCGCTCAGCATTGCTACCGAACGGGCCTGCGGAAAGCTGAAACTGGCTGATTTTGATACGATTGAACTCAGTAACCTTAATCGTATACGTACGGGACTTCACAATATCGGCGTCAACAAATGCATCGTGACCGCCCGCGAAATCGCCGAGATCGATCCATTCCTCGATATTGAATGCTTTCCCGACGGTATCACGAAGGAGAACCTGGACGGCTTCCTGCTTGACGGCGGGAAAGTCGACATCCTCGTCGACGAATGCGACGATATTGCGCTGAAAATAAGCGCCCGTATCCGCGCGGCACAGCTCGGCATTCCGGTGGTAATGGAAACCAGCGACCGCGGCATGCTCGACGTCGAACGGTTTGACACTGAGCCGGAACGCCCCATCTTCCATGGCTATCTGCAAGGACTCCCGCTGGACAAATTCGAACATATTTCCGAAGAAGACAGGCTTCCGCTCGTGCTGCGGATCGTGAATGCGATCAACGGCTCCAAGAGAGGCAAAGTCTCACTTGTCGAGATCGGTCAGAGCATCGGCACGTGGCCCCAGCTGGCCAGTGCGGTGACGCTCGGAGGAGGCGTCGTGACGGATGTGTGCCGGCGCATTCTGCTCAATCAGTTTCATGAGTCGGGCAGGTATTACATTGACCTGGAAGAACTCGTCGGTGATAAATCGGAAAAGCCTCAGGGCTCTTTCAGACATAACCCACACGCGCCTTTCGACTTCACCGAAGCTGTTCGTATAGCTGATTCGTTACCTCAGAAACAAACCGAAACGATTCCCGAAAATACGCTGGCCGACATTGTCAATGCCGCCTGCCAGGCTCCTTCCACAGGTAATGACCAACCCTGGAAATGGCTTTATCACCACGGAAGGCTGTTCCTTTTCCACGACCGTTTCCGTTCGTTCTCTTTTGGGGATTTCGACCAGATTGCTTCCAACATTTCTTTCGGAGCTTCTTACGAAAATATACTATTGAAGGCCCATGAGGCCGGCCTGGGTGTAAAAGCCGAAATTTTCCCACTGGGGGAAGATTCACCGCTCATTGCGGCGATTGATTTTGAGCATACCGGGACAAACGGTGCAGAACCTGTCTACGCCCCCGAGGCCGTTGGTGTGATCTACGAACGGTGTACGAACCGCAATCCATCGACGCCCGTCGAAATTCCGGAAGCCGTTTTTCAGCAATTAAAGAATGCTGCCCGTAGCGTTGCCGGAGCGGAATTCCATTATTTCTCCGACAAACAGGAGATCATGGCCATCGGCGAGATCATCGGCGAATGCGACCGTGTGCGCCTGCTGAACCCCGAAGGACATTACGATTTCGTTCACCGCGAAATGAAATGGTCGCCCACGGAAGCCGAATTGTCCAGGGACGGAATCGATGTGCGCACGCTCGGGCTCAACAATGCGCAGATAGCCGCGCTCTCGATCATCCGCGACCGTGAAATTTCCCAGACATTGAAAGGCGTGCAGGGAGGCGGTGCACTGGTGGACGCAGCGCTCAAATCGGTCAGTACAGCCTCTGCTTTGGGCATGATCACCATGCCGAAGTACAGTTACAAGGATTTTTTCCTCGGCGGAATGGCCATGCAACGCCTCTGGCTTCAGGCCGAACAATTGCAATTTGCGATCCATCCATTAATTTCCCCGTTTTATTTGTTCCCCCGCATTACAAAGGGCAACAATGCAGGCCTGGACGAAGCCGAAGCAGCGAGATTACGTACTTTAAGAAAGAGATTCATGGAGCTTGTACCGTTTGGAGAGGAAGTGGCCGAAGTGTTCTTGTTTAAGATTGCAAAAGCGGAAAAGCCCGGGATCAAAAGTTACCGATTGCCGTTAAACGAAACACTATTTATTGTAAACCCATAACAGTACATGGTAGCACATATTAAAGCATACCGTGCACCGGATGATGTGGAAACGAGCCTGAAATATGTCGAGGGGCACCGTAAGGTACTCGAAGCATACGGCGTGAAGCAGGTGACATCGGCCAATCACACCTGGTTGGAGGATCCGAATACTTATGTGATCATCGTGCAATCCGAGGATGGCAAGGATATTTATGGAGGTACCCGCGTACAGGTCCGCTCGGAGAACCTCAAAATGCCAATGGAGGACGCGATCGCGAAGATTGACAAGAGCATTTACGGTTATGTCGACAAGATCGGCGACTATAACGTGGCGGAATTTTGCGGGCTTTTCAATTCGAAGGAGGTAGCCGGTTATGGCATTGGTAGCGTATACCTGGGAAGAACGGCCATGGCGATTGCATCGAAAGTCGGGATTCATTGCCTGATGGGCCTTTGCTCGCCTATTACCCTGGTTATCAGCCAGCGGATCGGATTCGAAGTGTTAACCGACCTGGGGAACAACGGGACATTTTATTATCCCAAAGAAGGATTGATCGCCACATCGCTGATTGCCAGGGACCTGATCAACCTGCCTTTTGCCACCGATGAGGAACGTGAAAAGATATTCAGTCTGAGAGCAAACCCCACGCAAACCGTCGTTGAAACCGGTCGTCGCGGGGACTTAACCATAGTTTACGATATCAATAAATGGATGTAAAGTTCTACCGCAGGATTATTGGAACCCTTCTGTTGCTTGTGAGCTTGCTCGTCCACGCTCATGCGGGGGAGGTCGTGTTCAAGGGTAACGATGTGACGATCGGGAGGCAGGTGGAAATACTGGAAGACACATCGGCGACGCTAACGATCGACGACGTAAAAGCCCATGGAAAATTTACGCCAAGCTTCGAAGATACGCCCAACTTCGGCGTCAGTGCTTCCACTTTCTGGGTCCGCCTCAATATCAAAAACAACAGTGCCGAGGACAATTTGTTTTTGGAACTCGCCTACCCCCGTATCGAATCGGTAACACTGTATTCAACAGAGCGCGGGAAAGCCAAAGAGGAAACCATTTCCTGGAACGACGCCTTCGACAAGCGGCATGTCAAGCACCAGAACATCGTATTTAAACTCGATATTCCGCGGCAAAAGGCTCAAACTTACTACCTGCGAATCCACGGCAGCGAGCAGATTGTGGTACCACTCATCGTACGCAGCGAGATGGGCTTTTTCCAGTTTGCGCTGACCAACGAAATCATTTCCGGTATTCACATCGGCGTGCTTTTCGTGATGATGCTCTACAATTTCTTTGTGTACTTCTCGATCCGCGAAAAGAGCTATCTGTATTATGTGCTGTACATCCTCTTCATCGGACTTACGCAAACGACCATCACAGGATATACATTCAAATTTCTCTGGCCCGAAACACCGGCGTTCAACGAATATTCCATTATACTGTTCCCTGCGCTCGCCGGGAGCTTTGCATTGATGTTCTTCCAGAACTTCCTGCATATCCGCGAACGGTCCACGACCAATTACCGGATCATTATTGTCATCATCGTTGCCTACGGGGTAGCAGTATTATTCAATTTGCTGGGGCTGAACATGGTGAGCTACCGCATTATCGATCTGCTCGCGCCTTCGGCTGCGCTTTTCGCGCTGGTGGTGGCCCTGATGCTATCCCTTGAAGGCTACCGTCCGGCGAAGTTCTTCCTGGTTGCCTGGTCGATATTCCTGATCGGGATCGTGCTCTATTCGCTGCGCAACCTTAACATTCTGCCTTACAACAGCTTTACGAATTACACCATGCAGGCCGGCACGGCCATCGAGGTAATCTTGCTGTCGTTCGCACTGGCGGATAAGATCAACATTTTCAAGAAGGAAAAAGAAATATCCCAGGCGCAGGCACTGCGGATTTCGATGGAAAACGAGAAAATCATCCTCGAACAGAATGCCTTCCTCGAAAAGAGCGTCAACGAACGCACGGCCGAGTTGCAGTTTGCCAATACCGAGCTCAACCTGACCCTCACCAAGCTGAAAGATGCCCAGACGCAGCTCATCGATTCGGAAAAAATGGCATCGCTCGGTCAGCTTACTGCCGGTATCGCGCACGAGATCAATAACCCGATCAACTTCGTCAGCTCGAACATCCGCCCGCTCCGGAGAGACATCGACGACGTACTGGAAATCCTCGATTCTTACGATGGCATCAGGGAGATTGACAGCATAGAAGGACTTCAGGGAAAAGTAAAGGAGATCGAACGCCTCAAAGAGGACCTTGACCTCGATTACC
Organism: Dyadobacter jiangsuensis; assembly: GCF_003014695.1. Classification (GTDB taxonomy): domain Bacteria; phylum Bacteroidota; class Bacteroidia; order Cytophagales; family Spirosomataceae; genus Dyadobacter; species Dyadobacter jiangsuensis. The sequence continues at coordinate 118,676 of NZ_PYAS01000015.1, forward strand.
TCAAAACCGAGCTGGGCACATTGCTGAAAGGCATGGAGGACGGCGCCCACCGGACCGTCGAGATCGTGAAAGGTTTGAAGATATTCTCGCGCGTAGACGAAACCGACCTCAACCTCGTGAATGTCAACGAGGGAATCGAATCCACACTCATTATCCTCAACTACCAGATGGGGAATTCGATCACGCTGGTGAAGGAACTGGGCAACATCCCGAGTATCGAATGCTATGCGGGCAAGCTCAATCAGGTGTTTATGAATATCCTGACCAACTCGATCTACGCATTGCAAAAGGAAAAGCAGGAAGGCAAAACCCCGACTATATGGGTAAAATCATGGCTGAAAGACCCTGAAACCGTGGCTATCTCGATGCGCGACAACGGTCCGGGCATGACGCCGGAGGTCCGTGCCAAGATTTTCGAGCCTTTCTTCACCACCAAACAGGTAGGCGACGGGACCGGTTTGGGGCTTTCAATTGTCTTTAAAATTATCGAAGTTCACAGCGGTAACATCCAAGTAAATACCGAGGTGGGACAAGGAACAGAATTTTTGATCACACTGCCAGTTAAAAGAAAAGCACGCCCAATCCCTGATTTTCAATGAGCGAAAAAGCCATCACCATTCTGTACATTGACGACGAGGAGCACAACCTGCATTCGTTCAAGGCTTCATTCCGCAAGCAGTACGATATCACGATTACCTCTTCGGTAGTGGAAGCGGAGCAAATGCTGGACGAAAAGGATTTCTGCATCATCCTGGCCGACCAGCGAATGCCGGGGCTAACGGGCGTACAATTTTTCGAAAAGATCCGAACGAAGTTCCCGAAACCGATACGTATCCTCATTACCGGGCATACCGATATAGGTGCAGCGATCGACGCGATCAACAAGGGGGAGGTATTCCGGTTTATCGACAAACCCTGGGATTATAAGTATGTCGAAAATGCGATTTCCAATGCCTACGACATCTACAAAACCCGCGAGGATCTGAAACAGCGGAATATCGAACTGCAAAAGGCGAATGAGGAGCTCGACAAGTTTGTATATAGCGCCTCGCACGATCTGCGTGCGCCATTGATGTCGGTACTCGGCATTGTGAACCTCGCATTGCTGGAAGAGGACGTCAAATCACAGAATGAATACCTGGAACTGATCCGGCAGTCGGTGAAGAAGCTGGATACATTCATCATCAACATTATCGATTATTACAAAAATGCGCGTGGCGTGCCCGTCGTGACGGACATCAGTTTCGAGGAGCTGGTTACCGAAGTGCAAGCCACGATTCAATACCTGCCCGAATACGGCAATCTGAAAATGACCACGGACATCCAGCAGGACGGCATATTCCATTCGGATGTGATGAAGCTGCGGATCATTTTCAATAACCTCATCAACAACGCCATCAAATTCCAGGATAAGAACAAGGCTAATCCGTTTGTTCACCTGACCGTCAAATCTACCGATTCCGACGCACGGATCATCGTAGAAGACAACGGGACGGGTATCAAGGAGTCGGATCAGGATAAAATTTTCAAAATGTTTTACCGCGCAGGTGCTACCAACAGTGGCTCAGGGATAGGCCTTTACATCGTACACGAGGCGATCGCGAAACTGGGAGGGGAAATCAGCGTAACTTCAAAAATCGGACAGGGTAGTATTTTTGAAATCAACATTCCTTCTATTAACAAATAACCCGACATGGAGCCACTGCTTAACTTCTTCTTGATAGATGACAGCGCATTCGACCTGTTCATCTACGAAAAGTTATTGATCAAAAGCGGGATTACAAATTCAGTCAAAACCTTCAACTCGGCGCGCGACGCCCTCAAACACCTCATTGGCCAGGCCGAAAGCCTGCCGGACATCATCATTTTGCTCGATCTTCAGATGCCCGACATGAACGGCTTCGAGTTCATCGACGAATTCGATCAGCTGCCGGAAACCCTGCGGCAGAAAGTCCGGATTTTCATGCTCTCTTCGACGATCGACACGCGAGACATCGAAAAAGCCAAAGCCAGCCAGCACATTATTGACCTGCTGCCGAAACCGTTGGAGATTCCTTTCCTTAAAAAGAAGCTGGCCATCTAGGACATTTGTAGTATAATTTTTTTAGGACATTAAATTAGGTGGACAAGTCAATCAGTACTCTCGTCCACTGTTGCCCTTGCGTGTGACCTTAAATGGCCCTCTGTGTACATTTTTGAAGAACAAACCGCTAAACCGAAGCCCTATCTGCTGATTGTCAAGCCAATAAGCTGACGAACGAAATCAAACACACCTCCACAAATTGTCCTATAATGTAACAACCACGACGACCGTTGTCTGAAACAATGCGCCGGAGGAATGCTATTTCCCAAACCATACTATAAGGTTTCGAATCAACAATATGATTTTTCAAATATTAAAAGATTTTAGGAAGGGTTGGGTACGTTCTTATTGCATACTGTCCGACAACCAGTGCAAACTTTAACACAATGTTTAATGAAAACTGATAGCAAAACCCTGGCCGAGATTTTGAAATTGCACGCACAGTACGTTAAAGAGGTTGAGTTCAGTGGCATCAAGCCCCTATCCATGGAGATTTACAAAACTAACTCCCACAATTTTGTACGCTGGATCCAGGACGAATTTCATCCCGGAAAAAAATTACGCAAAGAGGCTCTGTCCTGAATAGCAAACAAGCACTCATTATACTCAACGTTTTATGACTGAGGCTGCCGGTGAATGGGAACACCGGCAGCTCTTTTTTTATAGCGCGTTCTTTGTTAAGTTTGGGTAGACAATGGGTTACCTGCCCCGCTAGCTTAAAGATTATGATTTTCACGATTTTCAACCTGCTGAAAGGCCGTTTTTCCAAAGACGCCATCGAAGAAGCCAAGTCCAACGAAAAAGCGATGACCCGCCAGGAAGCATTGCAGCAAATGCGCAACATCGCCAGCCGCAGATCCTCCAAGAAGAACTGATCCGGCTCTTTATCAGCAGCCCTGCCCGTAATAGGCATCCTTGCCGTGCTTCCTGAAAGTTACCTGCCCCGCTAGCTTAAAGATTATGATTTTCACGATTTTCAACCTGCTGAAAGGCCGTTTTTCCAAAGACGCCATCGAAGAAGCCAAGTCCAACGAAAAAGCGATGACCCGCCAGGAAGCATTGCAGCAAATGCGCAACATCGCCAGCCGCAGATCCTCCAAGAAGAACTGATCCGGCTCTTTATCAGCAGCCCTGCCCGTAATAGGCATCCTTGCCGTGCTTCCTGAAATAATGCTTGTCGCACAGGCTTTGCTTGATCGCCGCTGCCGACGGATTGATTTGTAATGTCAGGTGAGCCATTTTGGCGATCTCTTCCAGTACAATTGAATTGTAAATCGCCTTCCCCGGATCTTTTCCCCAGGTAAATGGCCCATGGCATGCTACCAGCACCATCTCGACTTCTTCATAACTCAGCTGCTCCCTGGCAAAAAGGTCCAGGATCTGATTGCCGGTTTCGAGCTCGTAATCGCGCTGGATCATTTCGTCGGACATAACCTCCGTCACCGGAATGGAACACGTTAAATGGTCTGCGTGCGTAGTACCGAGGTTCGGGATCGGGCGGATCGCCTGTGCCCACGCCACCGCGTACGTAGAATGCGTATGACACACGCCCCCGATCGACGGGAAACTTTTATAGAGCAACGTATGCGTTTTGGTATCGGAAGATGGCCGCATATTGCCTTCTACCAATGCATTGTCCAGGTCTACAATTACAATGTCTTCTACTTTCAACCGGTGGTAAGGCACGCCGCTGGGCTTGATCGCCACTACACCCGCGGCCCGGTCGATACCGCTTACATTACCAAAGGTCACAATTGCCAATTCTTCCCGCGGGATCTCCATATTGGCTTCGTAAACCTGCTCTTTGAGATATTGATATTTCGACATTTCGGATTATCTGTAATAAGCTTCACTCCACCGCAACTCGTTTTTCAGCTGGCGCAGCGTGGTATTTTTATCGATCACAACCAGCTCGACCCCCACCATTTCGGCGAACGTTTCGATATGTTCCGTCGTAAGGTTCTGGCTGAATGCGGTGTGGTGTGCGCCGCCGGCATAAATCCAGGCCGCGCAGCCTGTTTGCATATCCGGCTGAGGTTTCCAGAGCACACGTGCCACGGGCAGTTTCGGCAATTGTTCGGTTGCTTCCACGGCCTCCACTTCGTTCACAAGCAGACGGAAACGGTTGCCCATATCCACGAGCGAGACATTGAGCGCTGGCCCGGCCGGTGCATTGAACACCAGGCGAACGGGGTCCTCCTTCCCTCCTATTCCCAATGCGTGAACCTCCACCGAAGGCTTGCCCTTCGCAATACTCGGACAAATTTCCAGCATATGCGAACCGAGGACCAGGTTATTGGCTGGATTAAAATGATAGGTATAATCCTCCATAAACGAGTTGCCGCCCGGCAGGCCGCTGGCCATTACTTTCAGAGCACGCACCATCGCGGACGTCTTCCAGTCGCCTTCGCCGGCATAGCCGTAACCCGCGGCCATCATACGCTGCGAACCAATGCCGGGCAGCTGTTTCATGCCGTGCAGGTCTTCGAATGTGTTGGTATAGCCTTTGAAATTGCCGTCCCTGAGAAAGTATTTCAAACCGAGTTCGATTTTCGCGGCGTCGCGCAATGCCTGGTGGCGCTGCCCGCCGTTTTCCAGGCCGGAAGCAAGTTGGTAGGCATCGGCATACTCCCCGATCAATGCCGAAATTTCGGCATCCGACACCTGGTTGATTACTGCTACCAGGTCGCCCACCGCATAAGTGTTGACGGAAAAGCCGAAAGTCATCTCGGCAGCTACCTTATCGCCGTCGGTTACGGCTACTTCCCGCATATTATCGCCGAAACGAACAAATTTCGCTCCTTTCAGATCATGACGGCCTGCTGCTACCCTCGCCCATTGCGCAAGGCCTTCCACCACATGCTCCTGCTGCCAATGTCCTACGATTACTTTGCGGTTCAATCGCATGCGCGTCATCATAAACCCGAACTCACGGTCGCCGTGCGCCGACTGGTTCAGGTTCATGAAATCCATATCGATCTCGGCCCAGGGAATATCGCGGTTGTATTGGGTATGTAAATGCAATAATGGCTTTTGCAGGATCTGCAAGCCACGGATCCACATTTTGGCGGGGGAAAAAGTGTGCATCCAGGCTACTATGCCAATGCAATTAACAGCGCTGTTGGCTTCCTGAATGATGTTGTAGATTTCGTCCGGCGATTTGACGACGGGCTTAAAAATCACCCGCACAGGCACCTGTGGGGCTTCGTCGAGGTAACGGGCGATGATCTGCGAGTGTTCATCGACCTGGCGGAGCGTTTCCTCGCCGTACAAATGCTGACTTCCGGTGATGAACCAGACTTCAAACTGTTTTAAATCAAGCATCAGGTGAGTTGTAAATATCCTTTTTGTAAAAATTCATTTTCGATATAGGCACCGGCTTCCAGGTATTTCTGATAGAGCTGCTGATACACTGCCGACTGTACGTCGCGCGGCTGATATACCGCATCGAACCCCGAACTCATCGCATCCTGCGCATCCTGCAAATTGGGATGTACCCCAGCCGCCACCGACGCGAACATCGCCGCGCCCAATGCACAGGCCTGTTCCGAAGCCGCTACTTTAATGGGCATATTGAGCACATCGGCCAGCGTTTGCATCACGAATGCCGATTTCTTCGCCACGCCGCCAATCGCGATCACCTGGTGAATAGGTACGCCTTCATTCCGGAAGCGTTCGACAATGGCCTTGGAACCATACGCGGTAGCTTCCACCAATGCTTTAAATATGCGTGCGCTGTCGCTGGCCAGGTTCAGACCGAGCAAGCCGCCTTTGAGCGTGTGCTTCGCATCAGGGGTACGGCGGCCATTGAGCCAGTCGATGGCGATAATGTCTTTTTCAGTAACCGGGAGTTTTGCCGCTTGCTCCGCCAAATGCGGAATCAATTGCTTCGAAAGCCTCAAAGCCTCTTCTTCGCCCAGTAATGTCCGCACGGGTTCAATGATGAGTTTGGAAAACCAGGCATAAATATCTCCGAACGCCGATTGCCCCGCTTCCATGCCCAGCATACCCGGTACTATGGAGCCATCAACCTGCCCGCAAATGCCTTTGATCAGCAAATGCCCTACCTCCTCATTCGGCGCTACCAGCATATCGCAGGTGGAGGTACCAATTACCTTACATAATGAATACGGCTCGATGAGCGCACCTACCGCGCCCATATGCGCGTCGAACGCGCCCACCCCTATAACCACGTCCGTAGGAATGCCTAATTTCGCAGCCCATTCTTTGGAAATGGCGCCCATGGGTTGGTCGGAGGTTGCCGTATCGGCAAAGAGCCGGTCGCGAAGTCCGTCCAGCAAAGGATCGAGTTCCCGGAAGAATGCATTGGATGGAAGGCCATCAAAATCCTGATGCCAGAGTGCCTTGTGACCTGCGGCACAGCGCGAACGTTTCAATCGAAGCGGATCGGTAATGCCGGTCAACTCGGCCGAGATCCAGTCGCAATGCTCCACCCAGGAGAATGCGCTTTCCCGTACAGCCTCGTCCACGCGCAGTGTACGCAGGATTTTGGCCCAAAACCATTCGGATGAATAGATACCGCCCACATATTTGGTAAAATCAATATCATAGCTGTGCGCCAGCCGGTTGATTTCCTCGGCCTCCGCATTGGCGGTATGGTCTTTCCAGAGGATAAACATTCCATTGGGGTTCTCTGCAAACTCCGGCAGCAACGCCAGCGGGGTGCCGTTTCTGTCCACTGCGACGGGTGTAGAGCCAGTGGTATCCACCGAAATACCCCGCACATTTTGCCTTACGGCCGGCGGCGCCTGGTCAAGCGCATTGCGGACAGCGTTTTCCAGACTTTCGAGATAGTCGAGCGGGTGCTGCCGGAACTGCGAAACAGCCGCATCACAATATTTACCTTGCTTCCACCGGGGATACTCCTGCACGGCGGTTCCTGCCTGCTCTCCCGTGTCCGCATTCACTACCAATGCCCTCACTGAGTCGGTACCGAAATCGATACCAATGACGTAATTCTCCTTCATAAATGTCGGTTTAGGATGTTCTCAGACCAATTTGATGCATTTATTTAATTAATCACCTAACAAATATAAATAAATTTGCTTTTAGTGTAGTATTGACACAATTTAAATTTTATGAAAAGGAGGAAAGGGAAAATGGAAGAAGGGGAAGAAAGGGAGAAGTCGAATCGCGTAGCGATGCAATATTGGTAGTCACCTCCCTTTCCTCCATCCTCCCCTTCCTCCTTCCTCCTTCCTCCCCTTCCTCCCCTTCCTCCCCTTCCTCCCCTTCCTCCCCTACTGACTCTTCATCGAATCCGGCATAAAGTTCCAGAACGAATGGAATTTCGTCTTGTACCGCTCGGCGTCCAGCTTGTAAAGGGTGGCTTTTTTCGTAGCACTATTATTATTCTTCTGCCCCGTATCGATAAGCAGGCCGGTGGAGAGCAGCTTGCGGCTGAAATTCCGGCGGTCGATGGGGATGTTGTAGATCGCTTCGTAGAGCTTCTGCAACTGGGGGATCGTAAAACGCTCGGGCAGCAGTTCGAAACCGATCGGATGCAGCGCTGCATTGTATTTGAGGTGCTCGATAGCCCTGCCGACCATTTGCTCATGGTCGAATATCAGCTTCGGGCGGGCGTCGAGAGTGATCCAGGCGGCGTTGTGGCTTTTAACAGCCTCTGAATCGTGGTCATCGATCTTGATCAATGCAAAAAATACGACGGAAACGGTACGCTCGCCGGGATCGCGATCGGCTTTGCCGAAGGTTTCCAGCTGCTCGACGTAGATATCTTTGAGCCCTGTCAGATTGTACAGAATACGGACCGCCCCGTCGGCGAGGTCTTCCTCCGCATTCAAAAAGCCACCCATCAGCGACCATTTTCCTTTTTCGGGCTCGAAATTCCTTTTGATCAACAGCAGCTTGATATCTTTTCCGTCAAATCCGAAAATAATACAGTCGATGGCCACGAGAATGCGGGATGCCTGGGGATAGTTATTCATCTAATGCGGTGTCGTAGAAGTATTGTCTTTCAAGGCACTAACTCAACTACTAGTTACAAAATATTTTCACGGGGAATCCCGGAAAATGTTAAGTTTATGTTAAGAAAGTAAAAAAAAGTACGAGAATACTTAATCTGTTTAAAGAGTTAAGTCACAAATTTAAGTACGAATTTTGTACCGCTTCTCAGCGAAAATAATCAGATTATTAAAAGGCTATCTTCATGATGAACAACTTTTACGCTACCTGTTCCGATGAAAATATCCTTGCGCTGATCAGTGAGCAGGACGATGAGCTGGCCTTCGCGGAACTTTACGACCGCTACTTCAAAACCTTGTTCAACTACGCTTACTCAAAGGTCAGCGACCGGTTCACGGCGCAGGAAATCGTTCAGGAGCTTTTTGTGAGCCTATGGCAGCAGCGTCGCCAGCACCAGGTGCAATGCGGCCGGTCATTCCTGTTTACAATGGCCAAACGGCTGATCATATCTTTCTACCGGAAAGAATACACCCGCCAGCACCATTACGGCCAGTGGGAGATCCACCGCAGCGAAACTTCCGAATTCGCCGACCAGCCTACCCTTGCCTCCGACCTGCAAAACCGCTACGAGGAAGGCCTGCATTTACTTTCTCCTAAATGCCACGAAGTTTTCACACTGAGCCGCCAGGGGTTTTCCAACAAGCAGATCGGCGAACAGCTCAACATTTCCGAAAAAACCGTGGAGCAGCACATTACCAAGGCATTACGCATCCTGAAAGAACATTTGAAGGAGCATATGATCTGTGCGCTGATCCTTTTTGCCTCTTTTTAAAAAAAATTTCAAAAACTACTAAGGGTTCCCCTTTTGGCGTGCGACTTCCCGGATGACAACATCCCCGATCTCATGAAGCCAAACGGTATTCCGCCCGCATTACTCGAAAAATACCTCTCCGGTGCGTGCACCGATGCAGAAAAAGAGCTCGTCGAAGCCTGGTATGCATCGCTGCAAGGCGAACCGCGCTATCTCGACCATTTGCCGGACGCGGAACAGGACGGGTTGAAGCAGGAAACGTTCGGAAACATCCGCCGGGAACTGGATTTGGAGGAACCTGCAAAAGTGCGGGTGTTCCCGTGGCGCTGGCTGACCGGCATCGCCGCTTCGATTCTACTGGTAACGGGGGTTTATCTGGGTACTCAAATCAAAAAGACGCCGGCCGCCACCATCTCTCAGCAGCTCGAAGAGCGCCCGTCTACCGAACTGGTTCGCTTCGAAAACACCGGCGAACGGATCATCACCCACCACCTGCCCGACCAGAGCTCGATCGCGATGCACCCGCATGCGGTTGTGACCTATCCTGCCACATTCGACGGCGACAAGCGCCTTGTAACTTTTAGCGGTGAAGGTTTTTTCGACATTCAGAAGGACAAGACGCGGCCATTCTACATTCAAAGCGGGGAAATGGTAATCAAGGTTCTGGGAACAAGTTTCAATGTAAAAGCGGCCAGCAATCACAAGGTGTTCCAGGTGGATGTCGTGACGGGGACGGTGGAAGTCAGCACCTATGCCAAAACCACCAACTCGCAGCAGGTCATTCTGAAACCGCAGCAACAAGCGCTATTCGAGCTGGATTCAAGGCGACTGATTTCGAAAACACTGATCACACAAGCCAAAAAGGAAATCTACGAGCCGGTTACCATTGTATTTGAAGAAACCCCGCTGAGCAAGGTGATCGAGCAGCTCGAAAAGCGCTTCAACGTATCGATTTCACTGGCTAACCCGGGCCTGGCCAAATGCGGCCTGACGGCCAATTTCGAGTCGCAGAGTTTCTCCAACATCCTCGAAATCCTGTGCACTTCACTGGAAGTAACCTACACTATTTCAGACAATAACATCACTATTAACGGCGAACCATGTGAATAATCCTTAATACCACCCATCGACTTATGAACCCATCCGTACCACCGTAAAAAGGGCCGGAAGTGTACCACCACTACCCGGCCCGAAATGCCATCCTTTTTCTTCGTACCACCGTTTCAAAAGGATGTTTTATCCAATAGTGCCTAACCATCAGACAATCAAAATTATGCAAAAAACAGTACGTAACAAGCCGGTCGACTGGCGAAAAATTATGCGCATTGGACTGCTTCAATGGATTCTTGCCGTCTCGCTCGCAGCCGGCAGCTATGCGAAGGAAACTGCGGCCCAGTCTGTGCTGAGCAGGGATATGACGCTCACACTCCGCAATGTTTCGCTCAAACAGGCCCTGAATGAGATCCAGGCCCGTGCCAATACCCGCTTTGTGTACAGCAGCCGGGTTTCCGTGAAGGAAAACGTAACCATCGAGGTGAAGAACCAGAAGCTTTCCAGGATCCTGGACCAGTTACTGGCACCTCGCGGAATCAATTATAAGGTGATCAACAACCAGATCGTGCTTGCCAAGACGCGCATGAGCCGGGAGGAATCGGTGATCCCCGAACTGGAAGAAAAGCTGCTTCAATACGTACTGCCCACCGAAATCCAGGTGCGCGGAACCGTGACCTCGTCCGACGGACAGGGTACGCTACCGGGTGTAAGTATCGTGGTGAAGGGGACCTCGCAAGGCACGACGACCGACGGCAACGGAAAGTTTGAAATCACCGTGCCGAATGTGGAATCGGCATTGGTTTTCAGCTTTGTGGGTTATGTTTCGCAGGAAATCGTGGTGGGTAACCGCACCGAGATCAATCTTACGTTGCAGGCAGATAACAAGGCATTGTCGGAACTGGTAGTGGTGGGTTACGGCACGCAGAAACGCGTGAACCTCACCGGCGCGGTATCGCAGGTACAATCCAAAGACCTCGAAAACCGGCCTTTGAACAATATGTCGCAGATTCTGCAAGGTATGGTGCCTAACCTGAACATTACATTCAGCACCGGCCAGCCGGGTAAGGGCGGTTCGCTCAACGTCCGCGGGGAAACTTCCGTGAACGGCGGCTCTCCGCTTGTCCTCATCGACGGTATTCCGGGCGATATCAACCGCATTAACCCCGGCGACGTAGAGTCGGTATCCGTACTGAAAGACGCGGCAGCCTCGGCCATTTACGGTGCACGCGGTGCTTTCGGGGTAATTTTGGTTACTACCAAAACCGCCAAAAACGGCAAGACTACCGTTTCTTACAGCAACAACTTCGGCTGGTCGAAACCGACGATCAACACCGATTTCATGACCAATGGTTATGACTATGTGAAGATCAATGATGAAGCGTTTATCCGCGCGACCGGTAACAGCTACACCCGCTATTCGGAGGAAGATTACAAGGAGATCGAAGCACGTCGTTACGACAAGACCGAAAACCCTGCGCGTCCATGGGTAGTGGTGAAGAATGTGAATGGAAAAGACATTTACAACTACTATGGTAACTACGACTGGTGGAATACGATCTTCAATATGAGCCAGCCATCGCACCAGCATAATCTGAACCTTTCCGGCGGTACCGATAAAATCAACTACTTCCTCTCCGGTTCGGTATTTGAAAAGGACGGCATCATGCGCATCAACACGGATAAATTTACGTCCTACACGTTGCGCAGCAAGATCAACGCCCAGCTTACACCCTGGCTGAAAGTGAGCAACAATACCCAGTATTTTGATTCCAAATACAAATACCCGGGTCTGGAAGGCGGTGCCAATTCCAACTTCGTAGCGATTACCGTGCATGCATTGCCTATTTACGCGCCGCGCAACCCGGACGGCACGCCTACTTATAATACGCTGAAAAACAACTACTCTATTGGTGACGGTTTGTTCGCCAATCTTTTGAAAGGCGTGGCAGGTGGAGAGCAAAAAGTGCACGAGCTGACGACCATTAACACGGTTCAGATGGATTTGACCAAAAATTGGAACATCACCGCAAACCACTCCTACTCGTTCTACATTGCCGACGACTGGTACCGTTCGGCCATAGCAACCTATTCGATCCAGCCGGGTATTCTGACGACGGTTCCCAACTACAATACCGACCAGTTCAAGAAAACCCTGTGGTTCGACCCGCAGAATGTGGTGAACGTGTTCTCATCCTTCAACCACACTTTCGGCAAACACTTTTTCAGCGCCACAGCGGGTATCAACTACGAATCGCGTAAACATCAGGTATTGGCCGGTTCACGCAAAAACCTGCTCTCAGAAAGCCTCAACGACCTGAACCTCGGAACGGGCGAGCAACTTTCGGGCGGCGGCGCCTACCAATATGAATTGTTCGGGGCATTCTTCCGGGCCAACTACGATTACCTCGGCAAGTACCTGCTCGAAGTGAATGGCCGCTACGATGGCACTTCGCGCTTCGGGGAAGGCAAACGTTACGGCTTCTTTCCTTCGGTGTCGGCGGGCTGGCGTCTGAGCGAGGAGAATTTCTTCGAACCGGTGCGCAATGTGGTGAACAACCTGAAAATCCGTGCTTCCTATGGTACATTGGGTAACCAGCTGCCTCCGAACTTCAATAACAACCCGAGCTCGGCCAGTTTCTATCCTTACGTTCCGATGATGCCTACCGCGCAGTCGACCTGGATTACCAATGGTCAGAAATTGCAATATGTAAGCAGCCCGTCGCCTATCTCCGCCGGATTGACCTGGGAATCGGCCACGACTTCGAACATCGGTCTCGACGCGACATTGCTGAAAAACCGCCTGAACCTTTCATTCGACGGTTATATTCGTAAAACCACCGACATGCTCATTCCTGGACAGGTACTTCCTTCTGTATATGGCGCGGCCGTTCCTACCCAGAATGCGGGCGACCTGCAAACCAAAGGTTTTGAACTTTCGATTGCCTGGGCTGATATGTTTAAACTGGCAGGTAAGCCGCTCAGCTACAATGTGTCGTTCATTGTTTCCGATTCCAAATCCAAAATCACCAAATACGATAACCCGAACAAAGTGCTTTCGAGCCCTTACGTAGGCCAGACAATCGGTGAAATGTGGGGATACTCCATCGACGGGATGTTCCAGAGCAACGAAGAGGCGCAGGCTTTCAAGATCGACCAGTCGTTCGTGAACAAACAGCGGCTGAGCGCCCCTGGTGAATGGGCCAAGCTGCAAGCCGGTGACCTGCGCTTTGTGGACCTGAACGGTGACGGCAAGATCAACAACGGCTCCAACACGCTCGCCGATCCGGGCGACATGAAGATCGTGGGTAACAACCGCGTGCGTTTCCGCTACGGTATCAACCTGGGCGCCTCATGGAATGGCTTCGATATTTCAGCTTTGGCACAAGGTATCCTCCGCAGGAACTGGTATCCGGGCAACAATGCGGACAAATTCTGGGGCCCCTATTCGCGCCCTTACTACTCGTTTATCCCGAAGGACTTCGGAAACGATATCTGGACGCCTGAAAACCCGAACGCCTACTTCCCGGCACTGCGCGGTTACACGGCGCTTAACGACGGCGGCGACCTCCGTTCCACCAACGACCGCTACATCCAGAACGTGGGTTACCTGCGCCTGAAAAACGTGGTGATCGGCTACACGGTGCCGGAGCGCATCAGCAAGCTGATTCGTATTCCGAGAGCGCGGATTTACATCAGCGGTGAAAACCTGCTGACCTACACCCCGCTCCGCTCGAAATACATCGATCCCGAGCAGTTTGACGGCGACGGAACCAATGGACGTACCTATCCATTGTCGAAAACCGTTTCAGCCGGTCTTAACCTCACATTCTAACAGGCATTCATACCGATGAAAAAAATATTTAGCATTATCGCCATTTCACTCGGCCTGGTGGCTTGTGACCTGGATCAGCTCCCGCAGGATGCGATCTCGCCGGAGACTTTCTTCAATACCGAAAACGACCTTTTGCTTTATACCAACTCTTTTTACAATGCACTGCCCACGGCGGAGGATGTGTATAACGAGGACGTCGACAATATTGTCAAAACCAGCTTGCGCGACGAGTTGCAAGGAACCCGCGTGGTACCTACCAGCGGCGGCGGCTGGGGTTGGGGGAACTTGCGGAACATCAACTATTTCCTCGCCAATTCCGGCAAATGCCCTGATAAAAAAGCCGTCGCCAAATACAATGGCCTGGCGCGCTTCTTCCGTGCCTATTTCTACTTCGGAATGGTGAAACGTTTCGGTGATGTGCCTTGGTACTCGACGACCATCGAGCTCGATGACCAGGAGTTGCTCACCAAAGCCCGCGATCCCCGCACGCTCGTGATGGATTCGGTGATGGCCGATATCGACTACGCGATCGCCAACCTCGACGCGAGCCGCCAGGTAACGACCGTGACCAAATACACAGCGTTGGCATTGAAATCGCGCATCGGTTTATTTGAAGGTACTTTCCGCAAATACCACCCGGAATTCAACCTGCCCAATGCCGACAAATTCCTCGATGCCTGTATTTCCGCTTCGGAAGATCTCATGAAAAACAGCGGCTATTCCATTTACAAAGCCACACCTGCTACCGCGTACATGAAGCTGTTCTCCTCCGACAATGCGATCCCCGATGAGGTGATCCTGGCCCGAGATTTCAGCGACGAGTTGCAGGTTTATCATAACCTGAACTACTACACCATGACCGCTTCATACGGCCGACCGGGTCTGGAAAAGAAATTGGTTAATAGCTACCTCATGGCCGACGGCACCCGTTTCACCGACAAAAAGGGTTACGAAACGATGCAGTTTTTCGATGAAGTTCAAAACCGCGACCCTCGCCTCACGCAGACGATCCGCACGCCGGGCTATACCCGCATCGGTGAAAACACCCCGCTCGTACCGGAATTCGGGGCTACTGTAACGGGTTACCAGCTGATCAAATTCGTTTCGGCACCGAAATGGGATACCTTCTCGAAAGACATTACCGACATGCCGATCTTCCGTTACGCCGAAGTATTGCTGAACTACGCCGAAGCCAAAGCCGAAAAAGGCACATTGACGCAGACCGACCTTGACATTTCGACCAAACTCATCCGCGACCGCGTGGGAATGCCGAACATCAATTTGGAGCAGGCCAATGCCAATCCGGATGCTTACCAGGCTGCGCAATACGCGCAGATCAGCGGCAAAAACCTGGGGGTAATCCTCGAAATCCGCCGCGAGCGCCGCATTGAATTGGTGATGGAGAATTTCTTCCGTTGGGACGACCTGATCCGCTGGAAAGAAGGGCAGGCGCTGACCAAACAATTCAAAGGAATGTATTTCCCCGGCCCCGGCCAGTATGACCTCGACAAGAGCGGAACCGTTGACCTGGTTATTTACGAAGGGACCAAACCGGATATCAAAGGCGCGCAGCTGCTGAAACTGGGCAGCGATATCGTGCTGGAAAACGGCGCCAAGGGCGGTAACATCGTCATCAACGGCCATATCACCAAGAAATTCATTGAAAACCGTGATTACCTTTACCCAATCCCCAAACAGGAGCGACTGTTGAATACCAACCTGACGCAAAACCCCAACTGGGAGTAAACCATTATCGACTGTTCCTAACCTTTAACTTTTATGCTTTCAGACAGAAGGTCGTTTCTTGAAAAAATGTCTCAAATCGGGGCACTGAGCTTGTTGCCCATGGCGGCAACAAATGCAGCAGAAGCCGCACCAGTGGAAGAGAAAAACCATTTCGTAGCCGGCCCCTATTTGCAGAATATGGGTAGCAACGAGGTCACGATCATGTGGATCACTCATAAAAACTGTTTCAGCTGGGTCGAATACGGCGCGGGCACTTACACGAGCAAGCGCGAATTCGGCTACAACAATGGGCTTATCGAGGCAAACAACCGCATTAATAAAATCACATTGACCAACCTTGCGCCGGGAACGGAGCACAAATACAAGATCGTGTCCACCGAAGTACTGGGTTACAAAGGCTCGAAAGTGGAGTTTGGGGAAACGATCGCCAGTCCGCTGTATGGTTTCAAAACCTGGGGACAGAACGAGGACGAGTTCAAAATGGTGGTGTTCAACGACATCCACGATCGCCCGCAGATCATCCCGCAACTACTCTACCGCCATGGTTATACAGGTAATACCAAAGATTACGATTTCGTGGTTTTCAACGGAGATTGCTTCGACTGGGTTACCGAAGAGCAGCAAATGGTCGATCACCTGATCAAACCCTCGGTTGATATTTTCGCGACGGAGTTCCCGTTCCTGCTCACGCAAGGCAACCACGAGTGCCGGGGCAGTTTCTCACGGCATATTCCCGAGTACTATGCTTATCCCGACAACAAGTACTATTTCTCGTTCACCCGCGGACCTGTACATTTTATTGTACTGGACTCCGGCGAGGACAAGACCGACGACAGCGTCGAGTACGGCGGCTTGTCGGCCTTTGACCGCTACCGGGAAGTGCAGAAGAAATGGCTGGAAAAGGAAATTGAATCGCCGGAGTTCAAGAAAGCCGATTTCCGCGTGTTGCTGATCCACATTTCGCCGTATCACTCGGGCGACTGGCATGGTACCATGCATTGCCGGGCGCTGTTCGGGCCGGTTTTGAACAAAGCCAGAATCGACCTGCAAATCTCCGGGCACACGCACAGGTACATGACGCACGAGCCCGACGCCGACCATAACTGGCCGATCGTGATCGGAGGCGGGCCGCTCGAAGGCAAGCGGACGCTCATCAAACTCCATGCGACGCGTAAGCAACTGGACCTGAAAATGATCCGCGACGACGGTGAACTCGTAGGTAAGTTTCTGATCCCGAAGAAGAACAAGTAATGCATTGCAGGGCAGCAGATCAACCGGTTTGCTGCCCTGCATTTTTTTAGCCATGCGGTTACTTAAAATATTACCTCAACATTAAATAATCGCCGCGCTGCGCACCGGATTTTTGCCGACAAAGAAAAATAGTACATTTGCTCCTGACGTAACCCATTTTTCGTGGAACAGGATTCGGTACTTTGGCAGAAGTTCAGGGAAGGCGACCCGCTTGCCTTTGAGCAACTCCTGCGCAATTATTACCGCCCGTTGTTCGATTACGGAAGGCGCTTCGTCAGCGACCGCGATGTGCTGAAAGACCTCGTGCACGATCTTTTCCTCTACTTATGGGAACGCAGGGAATCCCTCGGCAAGACCGACCAGATCAAACCCTACCTGCTTACCAGTCTCCGCAACCGCATTTTCAAGAACAGTAACCGATTGGAAGCCCGGCCGGAAATTTTCCTGGCATTGGAACACACGCCCGAAGATTTTCACGAGACTGCCAATTCCATCGAAAGCGAGCTGATCCTCACCGAGTTCGCGGCGGAAAAGCATTCCCGCATTCAGCACATTATCCAGTCGCTTACGCCCCGGCAGCAGGAAATCATCCATTTGAAGTTCTATCAGGACCTTTCCAACGAACGCATTGCCGAAATCCTCAATATATCACGCCCGGCCACGGCTAACCTCCTGTATGAGAGCCTGAAAATGTTCCGGGAGAAATGGCTCCTGCTCGCCGGCATGCTCCTGCTTTTCCTCGTTCGGGGACATTGATCTGAAAATTTTTAAAATTTTTCCTCATTCTTCCATGATTCTGGCGGTCGCGGCGGATTATACTTTTAGAACACATTCCCAATAAGCCGATGCATCCCTTTTACCACTACAACCTGGAAGACTTTCTGACTGACGACGATTTCAGGGGATGGGTAAAAAACGGCCAGCCGCGCAACGATTTTTTCTGGACCAAACTCCGCTCGGAATACCCGGAGAAAGCGCTGCTGATGGACCAGGCTGCCGAGTTGATCCTTACCTGGGAAAAGCAACCGAGCGACCTCACGCACGAAGAGCTCGACCACGAGGTGAACCGCATTCTGAATGACTCGGCGGTACGCACGATGGCCTCCCGGAAAGCCAATATCGTCCGGTTACGGTGGTGGTACGCCGCGGCCGCGGTGCTCGTTCTGGTGGGATTGGGCTGGCTGGTTTCAGGAGATAAGGTATTCCCAAAGAGTCAGTACACGTATAAACGTTACGTTGCAGTATCCCCCGTTCCGCTGAAAGAGATCGTCAACAAAGGCACAAAGCCGATGAAGGTAAGTCTGCCGGATGGTAGCGAAATACGGCTCATGCCCGATGCGGCGGTCAGCTATGCTCCGGTTTTTGTTCAGCATCACAAAAGAGAGGTGTTTCTCTCAGGAGAGGCCTTTTTTGAAGTGCAAAAGGACAAAGCCAATCCATTTTTTGTGTATGCCAATGACCTCGTTACGCGGGTAGTGGGAACGAGTTTTACCATCAAATCTTCTTCGGAGCGTGTGGAAGTGATCGTCCGTACGGGGAAAGTGGCGGTTATGCACGCCAAAGACCTCGATGGAAATAAGCCGGGCATCGAAATGCTCCTCACGCCTAATCAGCAGGTGGTGTTTACGCCTGAACAACCGCTGCTCGCTCGCAGCATTACCGAAAACCCCGTGGCCATCGCGCGTCCGGTCGTAAAGCCGGATTTCACATTTGACAATCAGCCGGTTGGGGAGGCATTCAAATTATTGCAGGAAACTTACGGAATACCGATTTTATACGACTCCACTAGGCTCGAAAACTGCTACCTGCGCGTGGCGCTGCGCGACGAGCCATTCTTTGACAAGTTAGGAATAATCTGCTCTACAATCGAAGCAAGCTACCAGGTAACCGACGGACAGGTCGTTATCACGGGGCAAGGCTGCGAATAAACCCAAGTTTTCCTTTCAACCAAAACAACCCTTCTACCCTATGGCAAAACTTTGACCCAGATTCACTAAAAAGCCGGCAATGATTGCAGCATTACCGGCCTGATTCTCCCGGTTCATTTCAACAGAAGGACAGTTCCGCAAAATCGGAGCACGGGAGGGCTTTGTCCAGAATTCATCAAAACCATTCGAATTTATGAAAAAAAGTAGTCGACCACTAACGTACCTGGTGACTGTGATGAAAATTGCATGCATACCATTCATACTGACCCTGCTGTTCAGCAGCCTGTCGCTTGCCAGTAACGGGCTCGCGCAGGAATTGCTGCAACGCAATGTAACCCTGAAAGCCGAGCGCCAGGACCTGCGCCAGGTGCTCACCAACCTCGAAAAATCCACCGGGGTGCGCTTCTCGTACGTGCCCTCGCTCGTGCGGAACCAGAAAGTGAGCGTTTCGGCCGAAAACCAGCGGCTGTCGGTCGTCCTCGACCAGCTGCTCTCGCCGCTCAATATCCGTTATTCGGTTTCAAAAGAATACATTATCCTCAACCGCAAGCCCAGCAAAACGGCCGGATCGAACGACACGAGTTTGCTCGATATTTTCGATAACGAAGAGGCCGTCGACCGGGTCGTACGCGGAAAGGTCATTGCTTCGGATACCAAGGAGCCACTGCCGGGCGTAAGCGTGGTGGTGAAGGGTACCCAGCGCGGTACTTCCACCGAGGTAAACGGAACATTTGAAATAGAAGTACCCAATGACGACGCCCAGCTCATTTTCAGCTTCGTAGGCTACCTCGCGCAGGAAGTGAACGTGGGTAACCAATCGGAACTGGACATAACGCTTCTTTCGGACACGAAGTCGTTGCAGGAAGTGGTGGTAATCGGTTACGGAACCGTTAAAAAGGCCGATTTGTCGGCTTCGGTGGCGACGGTACCCGATATGGAACAGATCAAAAACCGGCCGGTGCTCAACGTGGGCAGCATGATCCAGGGTAAAGTGGCCGGTGTAACGGCGATCAGCAACGGCGGTCACCCCAACCAGACGCCCAACATCACCATTCGTGGAACGGGCTCCCGCGGAGGCGAAAGTGTATTGTACGTCGTAGATGGCGTACCCAATGCACCCTACAACCCCGCTGATATCGAATCCATTACCGTTTTGAAAGATGCGGCTTCGGCGGCGATTTACGGCGCATTTTCCGGTTCGGCTGGGGTTATCCTCATCACCACGCGCCAGGCTGCACAAGGCAAGCCGAGCATTGAATACAGTGGATTTATGGGGATGAAACAAGCCTGGAAACTGCCGCAATCACTCACCGCAGCCGATGAAGCCAAAGTATCCAACCTCGCTTACACCAACGCTGGCCTCGCCCCGCTCGACGGCTGGGACGCTACCAAAAACCCTTACGCGCAAGTAACCCGCACCGACTGGATCGACGAAATCTTCCGCACAGGCCTTATCCAGCGCCATAATATCAGCTTCAATGCCGGTACCGACAAGTTTTCGACCCTTTTGCAAGGCCGCTACGAACGCGACGAAGGCACGCTCATCAACACCTATGCGCAGAATTTGTCAGTTCGTTTCAATGCGATGTACAAGTTCACCGATAAGATTAAACTCCGCCAGGAGCTTTTTTACAACAACAATGACAACCGCGGAACTGAAACAACGAGCGGTTATAGCGGGACCGTACTTTCGGCTATTTACATGCCCCGCTCCGCAGTGGCTTACTATGATGACGGCACATTCGGCGGTGTAGGCCCGCGTGACTCGAAATACCTCGGTATCCACGGCGATGCGATCAGCCCCGTGGGCACATTGCTTCGTAACAGGCCCTACAATAAAGGTAACGACATGCAGTCGGTTACAGAGCTCGGCTATTCCGACATTATTCCCGGCCTGAGCTTCCTGACCCGTTTCAGCTACCGCCAGAACAGCTCGCTTTGGAAGAATTTTGAGCCGAAAAGAACAGAACCCGGCAAGCCGAACAACCAGAATACCCTCTCCTACTCGACCAACCGCGGTTACCACTGGATTTGGGAAAATACCGCTAACTACTCTCGTGTATTCGGCCGCCACAATGTAGGCGCAATGGCCTCCATGACCGCACAGGAAAACGGCAACCGCAATTTCAGCATTGCTGCGAGAGGTTTCGAGAATGAAGCGGATTGGGCTCAATTCTTCGTAAATGCCTCCATTTTTGACCAAAACAGACCTACGGACGACGAATGGAAAGATCGCAACGCATCGTACGTAGGACGTTTGTCATACAGCTGGGCCGACCGTTATTTCGTGACAGCCAGCTATCGTTACGATATCGCGGGACGCCTTGCAGAAGGTTTCCGTGCCAAAGGGTATCCGGGTTTCACCGGTGCATGGAAGCTCAGCTCCGAACCTTTCTTTAATGTAAAAGGGCTCGATCTCCTGAAACTCCGCGCAAGCTGGGGCCGCATTGGCAACATCGGTTCCATCGGCAGATACTACGGCTATCCTAACCTTACCCCGAACAACACCTACCAGGTGGGTAATGGAGCGCCTATCAGCAATGGCTTGTATGTCAATGCAAGGTTTAACCCTGAGCTGTCTTGGGAAACTTCGCAGCAGACAGATTTCGGCTTGGATATCAGCCTCTTGAAAGAAAAACTGACTATTACCGCCGACTATTTTAACAAGCTGACTTACGACCTGATCAAACAGCAGGACACCGAGTGGACAAACACCAACGGCTACGGCGCGCCCTTCATCAACCAGGGCAAGATCCGGAATACCGGCTTTGAATTTGCCGCTAACTGGCGCGACCAGGTTGGTGAGTTCAGCTACGAGCTCGGTGGTAACTTTGCTACCCTCAAAAACCGCGTCGATTATATTGATGAAAACCCGAACTCGGTGTGGACACACGGCGATGCGTGGAGAAGCATTCTGGTGCCTTTCCGCTCAACGGTCGGCCAGCCTTACTACTCTTACTGGTTGATCAAGAATGCAGGTATTTTCCAAACCGACGAAGCCGCTGCGGCTTACGTGGGACCAAAGGGTGATCGCATCCAGCCTAATGCCAAAGCGGGAGACCTGAAATTCGTAGATGAAAACGGAGACGGCAAAATCGACGACCTCGACCGCGTGTACATGGGGAACGCATTCCCGAAAATCACTTACGGTATTACAGCTAATGCCAATTGGAAAAACTTCGATTTCAGCATCTTCTTCCAGGGTGTGGGCGGTGTGAAACTGTTCAATGCATTCAAACAATCCACATTGAATGGCGCTGAACAGGGCTACAACCGTTGGGACAAAATCCTCGACGCGTGGTCGGAAACCAATACCGGTTCCGATATTCCGAAAATCAGAGCGAACGATCCGAACAAGAACTTCTCGACCAATTCCGACTGGTATCTGGAAAATGGCAATTATCTGCGTCTGAAAAACCTGATTATCGGCTACACATTCAAAAGCAAGCCGGGCAAGCCTAGCCTGCGCGTGTACGTGAGCGGCGATAACCTGCTAACATTCACGAAGTATTCGGGTATGGACCCTGAGATCGGCAGCCAGCTGATCGATGGCCGCTATACCGCGCCAGGCCTCGACGGCGGTCAGTACCCAGTAGCACGCGTGTATTCAGCCGGTGTGAAGCTCAAATTCTAACACCCAATTTCGACCAAACAAAGACTTTGACTCATGAAACATATCATTAAAAATGCGGGTCTTGCCATTGTCATGGCCGTGAGTGCATCCGCATGTACCGAAAGCTGGGTGGATACCAAACCCAACGGCTCTCCTACCACCGCATTCTTCTGGAAAAGCGACGAAGACTTGAACAAGGCCGTGGCGGCGATGTACGCGCCGATGGGCTACGAAAGCACCTGGGGCCGCAACCTGTTCTGGATGCAGAATGCTTCCGACGACGTAGTGACCGGCCGCGTGCGTGCGGAAAGCGATAACATTAAGAACTTCAACATTACCGGCCGCGAGGGCTCTATTTCCAACTGCTGGAACGATGTGTACTGGATGTTGAACAAGGCCAACCAGGTAATCCAGGGCATTTCGACGGCTACCGGTGTATCGGATGCCGTAAAGAACCGTGCTTTGGGCGAAGCCTACTTCATCCGCGGGTTCGCGCATTTCTGGCTGGCCTATTCATGGGGCCATAAAGACCTCGGCGTGCCTTTCGACGGTCCTGAGAATGCAGAATTCGGAAAACGTATTCCACCTCAGCTTCCTTCGGTAACCGACAACTACGCACAGATCATCAGTGATCTGCAAAAAGCCGCCGACCTGCTTCCATTGTTCCAAACCTACGGGGCAGGCGATCAGGGGCGTGCGCACAAGGCCGCTGCGTGGGGTTACATGGTCAAAACCTACGCTTACTGGGCGCAGTATGATGCTTCCAAATGGGCTTTGATCCCGGACCTGGCCGATAAGATCAAAAATGAAGGCGCGCGTGCGCTCATTACCGGCAAAGGCAGCGCAGTTGCGAATTACCAGGCGGTATTCACCATCGAGAATAACTGGACGAGCGAATACATCTGGTCGGTCAACTCGGGCATCCAGGGCGGTTCTATCTTCCCGGGTGTGTCATTGGAGAACAAAGGCTGGGGTATTTTCAATGGCTGGGGCTATTTCCAACCGACCGAAGAACTCTACGAAGAGTATGAAGCGAAAGACCCGCGCCGCGAGGTGACTATCCTGAAATTCGGGGACAAATTCACCTATTTCGGCAAAGAACGTGCCTACTTCTCGACCAACAGCCTCTCGGGCTTCCAGATCCGCAAATACATGGAGCCGTACAGCTACGGAACCAACGAGAATGCAGGTAGCAATACGATGATCAATCAAAACGGTGACGGCCCGTCGACCCGCCTGAACCTACCGCTGATGCGCTATGCAGAGATCCTGCTCTTCAAAGCGGAGGCGTTGATCAAACAAAATAAAAATGCGGAAGCAGCTGCACCATTGAACGAAATCCGCGCCCGCGTAGGACTCGCACCGATTGCCGCGCCTACATTGGCCGATCTCAAACATGAACGTCGTGTGGAACTTGCCTGCGAATGGACCGACCGTCTCGCCGACCTGAAACGCTGGGGCGACTACGACAAGATCAACATGCCGCTCCACGGCCGCATTCACGACAACAAAACCGACCCGGCTTCGCCTTACAAAATCCAGGTGATCTGGCCGGCCCGCAGCTTCGACCCGGGCAAGCACATGGCATGGCCGATGAACCCGGATGAAATTTCGCGCAGCAACGGCGCCTACAAGCAGACACCGGGATGGTAATAGCGGACCAAATGCGAATTTTCATCATGAGTTAACATTAATCGCATATTTTTGGCTTCACAACAGGAGACCCTTCGGGGTCTTTTGTTTTATAGTTAATCAATCATCTCTATACCCAATGAAAAAAATTGCCCTTTACCTACTGGCATTCGTCTCGCTCGCAAGCGCGTCGTATGCGCAGAAAACCGCAACTATGAATGTAGCTTCGTACAACCTACGCTACAACACCCCCAATGACGGCGTTAATGCCTGGCCCAACCGCAAAGAGAATGTGAAAGGCCTCATCCGCTTCCATGAATTCGACATTTTCGGCGTGCAGGAAGCATTGGTAGGCCAGTTGAAAGACGTTGCCGAACTACCTGAATTTGCCTACTATGGCAAAGGCCGTGACGACGGCAAAGAAGGCGGCGAGCACTCCGCTATTTTTTACAAAAAAGACCGTTTCAAACTGTTCAAATCGGGCGATTTCTGGCTGAGCGAGACACCCGACAAACCGGGTCTGGGCTGGGATGCCAAATGCTGCAACCGCATTTGTTCGTGGGCACAGTTTGAGGATTTGAATACCAAAAAGAAATTCTACTTCTTCAATGTGCATTTCGATCACCAGGGCGTTGAAGCCCGTCGTCAATCGGGACATTTGATGGTGAAAAAGATCAAGGAAATCGCAGGAAACAACACCGCAATCCTCACCGGCGATTTCAACTCATCACCGGACACTGAACAGATCAAAACGATCGCCGGCGTGCTCAACGACACACACAATGTCACCAAACAAGCTCCATACGGTCCGGAAGGCACATTCAACAGCTTCAAGTTCGATGCGGAAATGAAGACGCGCATCGACTATATCTTCGTAAGCAAAAATGTGGATGTACTGAAATACGGCGTGCTAACCGACTCAAAAGAGCAGCGCTATCCGTCTGATCATCAGCCGGTGTTGGTGAAAGTGGAGATTAAATAATTTGGGCTTCGCCCTTCAAGCTTTCAGCAGCCGGCTTTTGAGGATTTGGTCTGTGCCCGATCACCAAAAGTCGGCTGTTATTCATCGTCAAACTTTGGCAGGCCGTATTTTTTCAAGGTTTCAGTGGCCTCATCGACTTTCTTCTTGAACAGATTCATTTCAAGATATCTGTCCAGGGATTTGTCCACTTTTTTCAGCTTTGGCCGAAAATTCCGCTCTAATTCTTTCTCTGCGTTTTTCATTTCATCTTTTTTTTTCTGGTAACAAGAAAAGCCTCATAATCAATCCCCAAAACAAACTTTTCCCACTGACCATGATTTAACCCGTATATCTGAAAATCAAGAGTAATCAGCTCCAAATTATTAGATATTCCGATTCTGTAAAGTCTTGTTCTCGCTCTCGTGCTTCCCTTAAAATACACTTTTGCATCTGGAAATCTGTCGGTGAAAGGATAAAGCGTTGCTGCTACCGTAGCCATAACCTTCTGTGTGTCTCCGTTGTTCGTCACTGTTGAGTCATCAAAGTCCTCAGTCGAACCAATTTTATTACCGAATCCCATGTTAAATGTGCCAGTCAAGCCAATTCGAGAATAAACTACCAGCTTCTCGACGTCACCTTTTACACCCTGACTAACAAACTCGAAAGTCAAAGCGGTATCACCGGGTGTTATCTCATATTGATCATAGTGCATGTAATGCAAAGATAAATA
The DNA here is from genome assembly GCF_003014695.1 of Dyadobacter jiangsuensis. GTDB lineage: Bacteria > Bacteroidota > Bacteroidia > Cytophagales > Spirosomataceae > Dyadobacter > Dyadobacter jiangsuensis. The sequence goes on from NZ_PYAS01000015.1 coordinate 144,259, forward strand.
CTAAATTACAGGCATCATCTCCAAGCATGTAACCCGTGGTAAGCCGTACAAACCTTTTGATAATCTGTGCAGTAGCGTGTCTGGCATTGACGTCGACGCAAAGCGTCAAAATCAAAATTATTGCCCCCAAAGCATGGAATGACAGGAAGGCGCTTCTGCTCACGCGGGAGAAGGGGTTTGCGGCCGTGGTGCATTCGATCAGGCTGGGATTTGATACGACACACCTGACGATGGACTCGGATCTGTTGCCGGACTTGTACCAGTTCCAGGTTTCGCAGAAAAAAGGCGCATTGACATTTTTCTTCGACCCGGGCACGGAGATACGGCTGGATACTTTCAACCTCGCCAAATCAACGGTAACTCATTCGAAAAGCAATGAAGAATGGCGGGAATATCAATCGCTCGTTCAATCCCCTTCTGACCAGCGCCTGGACGCTTACCTGCTCGCGGAGGCGCGTGCGAAAAAACGCAACCTTCCGGATAGCGCACGGTATTGGGTTGACCAGCAGGCGTTGGAGCGCGAAAGGCTCTGGAGTGCGACAACCAGTTTCATTTCCAATCACCCCAAATCGTACGTCAGTTTGTATTTATTGAAAGTCAACTGGTTTGCATTGAAAGACCGGGGCTTGTTCGAAAAGCTGGATCGTTCGCTGGCACATCACCGGAATTACCGTTTTTTGAGCGAAAAGAATAAAGGAATTGCTAAAAGTGCGTCGCCCGGCGTTCGAAAATAATATATCGGCAACCGGCTACTCCTTGCCAAAAACATCAGTATCCCAGCCGCGAAACGCATAGTATTTTCGCTTTGGCTGACAACTGCAACCTCGAACCATAGTGTATCAATCGACCACATTTTCCATACATTAAAAAAGGGTTACTCATCTCTTTATATCAATGGATTAGCTTTCAATTTAATCGTTAATAGTTTGTGCTCAAACCATATTCAGGATAATGCAGATCTCGGCAAGCATTCAAAACAGTTTAAACAGGCATACCATAACGGTCGCGACCAACGGTACCGAGAAGCAATTGCAAATCCCCCCACGAGAAACCGGCTACGGCTCGTCCGTCAATGGAGGAGAAATGCTGTTACTGGCCCTCGCTACCTGCTATTGCAACGACATTTACCGGGAAGCAGCTTTGCGTAACATAGTAGTGGATGACATCGATGTAAAGTGCTTTGCCGATTTCGGAGCACCCGGCGATTCCGGAACCAATTTCCGGTATGAGGTCTCGGTGACATCAAATGCCTCGGGGGCTGAAATCGAAGAGTTGATCCGGCATACCGACCAGGTAGCCGAAATCCACAACACACTCCGAAAAGGCGTTAAGGTAGATTTGATCCAATCCAAGAACTTGTAAAACAATGCAGACAAGCCTCTTCCGAAGGATAACCTGCCAACTGGCATTAATTGCAGCTATTTGTAGTTGTAGTAAACATGCCGACAGTCCTGCCGGGAAGCCCGCTCAAATCCGGGAAATCAACCAGAAAGAAATCATTTCAAAAAACGCCATTATTGCAATCACGGGTGCGACCATTGTAGACGGCACGGGTGGAACGCCTATCGAAAATGGCTGTGTGATCGTAACCGACGGGATAATTAATGCCGTGGGCAACAAAGCGGACATTAAAATACCCGCAAATGCGCAGGTTGTCAATGCCAAGGGCCTCACGTTGCTGCCAGGCTTCATTGACTCCCACTTCCATTTGGACGGCGTCCATGGCCTCCCCGCACAATTTCTCCAGAATGGCGTAACCTCGCTGCGCGATCCCGGTGCATGGATCGAAGCATATGACGATGAAAGAAAGGGCGGGAAACCGATACCAAGGCTTTTCCTCGCCGGGCCGCATATCGACATGTTTCCTCCCGCCTACCCGCGCGACGCGTACGTGGTCAGGGATCCGGACGAGGCCGTGCGCGAGGTCAATCATCTGATCGATCAGGGCGCTTCGGTAATCAAAGTCTATTTTCGCCTGCCACCAGCCATCATCCGCGCGGTGTGTAAAGCCGCTCATGCGCGAGGTATTCCCGTAACCGGCCACCTCGAAATTACGGAGGCCCGTGAAGCCATCGAGGCTGGACTTGACGGCATTGAGCATATTACCTCTTTCGGTCTGACGCTCGTGCCGCAAAGAGAGGCCGAAAAGTACCGGCAAATGGTACTCGCTGACAATAATGCCCGAAAACAAGGCCGGTACGAGGTTTGGAAAAACATTGACCCGGACAGTCCGGTTACCAATTCACTGGGTATTTTCCTGAAAGACAAAGGCACGTTTGTTAGTCCGACGCTCGGCGCATTCGAGTACCAGGCCACGACAGGGCAGCCACTCGACACCGCCCGTTTGGAAGGATTTATCAAAATGAAAAAGGTCACGGGTAGGCTGTATCGCGCAGGCGCCAGGATCGTTGTAGGGTCGCATTCGATGATTCCTTATGCGGAAACCGGTTGGGCATTCCAGCGGGAAATGGAATTGCTCGTCCTGAGCGGGCTCCGTCCGGCTGAGGTAATTACGGCAGCGACACTCCAGAATGCACGCTTTTTTCAAGTAGACGATCGGCTGGGAAGCATAGAAAAGGGAAAGCAGGCCGATCTTATCCTGATAAAAGGGGATCCATTGAAGAACATATCGGCTACCCGGAACGTTAGCAGAGTTATGCTGAACGGAGTTTGGGTTAAATAAGCAAGAATCGCTACATTGCTTTAAACAACATCACTATGAAAAATCTCCTTCTGATTGTCCTGAGCGCATTGATGTTTTGGACAGGCAACCGGGCCTTTGCACAGGCCGAAGAAGAAAAACTCGATCTTCCAGGCGACAACCTCAATCTGTATGCGGTTTTAAAGCTCTTCCAGGAATCCGAAACCCTGGAAGGTTTTGAGCGAAAACTCAATGAAGAAGATTCAGAGATCAACAACCTTGACCTTGATGGAGACAACCAGACAGACTACATCCGCGTAGAGGATAATGTGGAGGGAAACCTTCACACGATTAGCCTGAAAGTGGCAGTCAGCGAAAGAGAGGATCAAGATGTAGCTGCATTTTATGTCGAAAAAAAGGAAGACGGCGAGATATGGATACAACTTGTAGGTGACGAGGATCTTTACGGCAAGGACTATATTATCGAACCCAATTCACAGTCGGGAACAGTCACAGAAACGCCTAATCCTGGGTATAGCGGAAACAGGGAGGTTCAGCCTGCTACCACTCAGCAGAATGTCGTTTATGTTTCCAGCTGGCCGGTCATTCAATTCATTTTTGTGCCTAGATATGTGATCTGGCGGTCGCCGTGGCGGTGGCATTACTACCCCTCCTACTGGCGTCCATGGAGGCCGAGATACTGGCATTATTACTACGGCTATCATTACCACTGGCATTACTATTACAACGGGCATTTCCGTCGCTGGCCCAGCTACCGCAACCCGGTTTGGCACACGCATTACTATGGCGGTAATTTCCGCTCTCGCTCGGTGATCGTGCGTACGCGCTCCACGCGAGGCGACTATCGCGCCACGTACTCACGACCTTCGTCGGCACGGCAAGGATCTGCATTATTTGTAAAAAGATACCCCAAAGCTCCCACAACACGCGACAGGCTTCCCAGCTTCGATAAAACGGGCCGTCCGGTGATCACCCGACCTTCGACCGGCCGACCGGGCACAACCAGGCCAGGAAACGGCGGAACTACACGTCCTTCTGTTGAAAGACCCGGCAGCGAGAATAACGGCCGCCCAGGCACAAGCCGACCAGGAACCGGCCGTCCCGAAGTTACGCGCCCGGGAACATCGCGGCCCAATCCGGGCGTAACAAGACCGGATATCGAGCGGCCGACACGGCCAGGTAACCCGGATGTATCCAGACCTACCCCCACGCCACGGCCCGAGGTGACGCGCCCGACGCCATCGCCCCGCCCGGAAGTGACCCGACCCACACCAACTCCTCGTCCGGAAACATCGCGACCCAACATCGAGCGTCCTACGCGGCAGACACCCAATGCGAGGCCCGCACCCGCTCCCCGCCAGGAAACGCCGCGTCCTTCCACAACGCCATCGAGCCGTCAGCAGAGTTCACCGCGATCGTCGAGGGAGACGGAGCGGCCTTAGCCGCTTAGTTATTGAGATTAGTTACAGATCCGCCAGATACTTCTGCCCGCCCAGGTAGCGCATCTGGCGGACAATCTGGTTGGTACGCTTGTTCACATACGCAGACGGATTCTGGATCGAGAACCGGATCGGGTTGGGTAATACCGCTGCGATGCGCGCGGCCTCATAGCGGGTGAGGCGTTTGGCCGATTTATTATAGTAACGCAGCGAAGCCGCTTCTACACCAAAAGTCATTTTACCCATTTCGGCTACATTCAAATACACTTCCAGAATACGTTCCTTGCTCCACAGCACTTCGATAAGAACTGTAAAATAGGCTTCAAGGCCTTTCCGGACAAAACTCCGGCCGTGCCAGAGGAATACGTTCTTAGCGACCTGCTGGGAAATGGTACTGGCTCCCCGGGCGCGCTTGCGGTCCTCGGTCATTGCATTGTATATCTGATCGAAATCAAACCCCCAGTGGTTAGGGAAATTCTGATCCTCTGAGGCCACTACGGCCAGGGCTACTTCTTTGGAAATGTTCTCGTACGGCTCCCAATCGTGATAAATCTCCGTGTCCTCATCTGCCCTGAATGCGTCGATCTTCCGGGAGATCATGTAAGGCGTTACCCAAATGGGCAAGAACCTCAGGATAATCACCCAAACCACTGAAAGCACGAGAAAAGCAAGGAAGACTTTGAGCGCAATAAATTGCAGACGGCGGAGCATAAAACTTTTTTACTTCTACAAACAGAAACCAAGTAACAAAAACAGCGTACAAAGAACAGAAACTAATCAGGTTTAGGCAAAGAAATATGCGCCTTAATCGCCAATTTTTTAAACACGCTGTATATGAATGAGGATTTACTGAGTTTTATCTGGCGTTTCCAGTACTTCGAAAAGAAAGGGCTGGCGACCGACGAGCACCTGCCGCTTTCCATCATCCGACCCGGCCAGAGGAACACCAACGCTGGACCGGATTTTTCCGAAGCCCGCGTTGCGATCAACGGAGTGCTTTGGGTAGGAAGTATCGAAATCCACGTGAAAGCATCCGACTGGTATCTCCACGAACACCAACACAACGGTGCCTACGACTGCGTGATTCTTCATGTAGTGTGGGAAAACGATCGCCCGGCAATGCGGCGCGACGGCACAATAGTCCCGACATTATCACTGAATGGCCTCGTAAAAGCCGCCGTGATCGAAAGGTACCGTTGCCTGCTCGATGAAAAAGATACAGTACCCTGCAATCGGCAGTTTGGAGCGGTGGAGCAAATCCGCAAATATGCCATGCTAGACAGGGTATTGCTCGAAAGGCTGGAACGTAAAGCGCTGGAAATTCAGTACCTGCTGGAAGCGAATCAGCAGGATTGGGAGCAGACGGCGTATCAATGGCTTGGCCGGCATTTCGGATTCAAACTCAATGACGCCCCATTCCAACGGCAGACCAGCATTGTTCCCTGGAAAATCATTCGCAAACATACCGACCGGCTCATTCAGGTTGAAGCGTTGCTATTTGGCTGTTCGGGACTCATTTCCGAGCATTCAGAGGAAATATATGTTCGCCAGCTGCACCAGGAGTTCCGCTTTCTCAGCGCCAAATACAAGTTACAGGACGACAAGATGAATCCGCATGAATGGAAATATGCACGGTTGCGTCCGGCAGGGTTTCCGACGGTCCGGCTGGCACAATTCGCGCGGTTGCTGTGCAATACCGGCGGGCTTCTGAACCGGTTTATCGTATCGGAGCATTTTGATGAAATACGGGCGATGTTCCGGATCGAACAATCTGCCTACTGGCGTGAGCATTACCTATTCGGAAAGAAAGCGCGGGCGCAGGTCCCCGTGTTGGGTACCGACGCCGCTCATTTGCTGATCGTCAATGCCGCTGTACCGCTGCTCGTCGCCTATTCGAAGCATAGACAGCAACCCGAGCTGCTAGATAAAGCTATTTACTGGCTTTCGGAAATACCCGCGGAAGATAACCGGATCACGCGCGAGTGGGCGTCCCTGGGTATGCGCGTGAAAACCGCCGCGGATTCGCAGGCACTGATCGAGTGGTTCAATAACTACTGCACGCCGAAGCAATGCCTGGAATGCATGGTTGGCGCATCACTCGTGAGAGACGGCTAGCAGAAGGCGCTCAGTCAGGGGCGCTTAGTCAGGGGCCCTCAGCCGGGGCCGCCTAGCCGGGGGCGCCTAGCCTTTAACCAAATTTACGCCCGTCAACAGAAATACCGTTCCCACCAAAAACGGCACGATCGATTCCCATTTGGAAACTGTAAGCCCCAGCACGGGTTTGTCTGACAAAAATGCGACGCATGCGAATAGCAATACCGCAATACCCAGAATGGTGAGCAAAGAGCCGAAAAAACGTTTGAACTGAGCGTTTTCCATGAAATGTGTCTATGAGGAGATTAAAAAGTTCGCAAAAATATCAATTATGCGCTGGCATTGGCCTGGTTAGCATAAAAAATGTGCCTTACACGCGGGTGAGACCCATTTTTTCGCCCTCCGCGATCATGAACGCGAAGGCAGGTTCATACTCATTCGGCACAATACCTTCCAGAATCGCCTCGCGTACCGCCTCCTTGATAACCCCCACCTCCTTCGCAGGCTTCAATCCGAATGCCTCCATGATCATTTCGCCGGTAATCACCGGCTGGAAATTGCGGAGCTTGTCGCGCTCTTCGAGGTCTTTGAGCTTTTGCTCCACCAGGTCGAAATTGCTGATGAAACGCCGCACCTTTTCCGGGTTTTTAGAAGTGATATCCGCCCGACAAAGGTTCATCAGCGCCTCGATGTCCTCGCCTGCTTCTACCAGCAAACGCCGCATCGCCGAATCGGTAATCTCGTCTTTGGAAAGCACGATAGGGCGCAAGTGCAACCTGACCAGCTTTTTCACAAACCGCATTTTCTCGTTCAGCGGCAGTTTCATGCGGCGAAAAATCACAGGCACCATCCGAGCACCCAATTCTTCGTGGTTGTGGAACGACCAGCCGTGGCGCTTGTCAAACTTCTTGGTAGCCGGCTTGGCAATATCGTGCAGGATAGCCGCCCAGCGTAGCCAGAGATCGTCGGACACCTGGCAGACGTTGTCAAGCACCTGTAACGTATGGTAAAAGTTATCCTTATGACCTTTGCCTTCGATATGCTCCACGCCCTGCAATTCCACCAGTTCGGGGAAAATAATGGCTAGCAATCCTGCATGATAGAGCAGCTTGAAGCCATAGGAAGGTGTTTTAGAAAGAATAATCTTATTCAGTTCATCGGAAATCCGCTCCATCGACACAATGTTGATGCGGTCTTTCATTTTGACGATCGCATCGAACGTATCGGGCTCGATATCGAAGTTGAGCTGGCTCGCAAACCGGATCGCGCGCATCATGCGCAAAGGGTCGTCGGAAAATGTGATTTCGGGGTCGAGCGGGGTACGGATGATCTTCTTGCGAAGGTCGCTCATACCTTCGAATGGATCGACCAGCTCGCCGAATGTGCCTGCATTAAGGCTGATCCCCATGGCATTGATCGTAAAATCTCGGCGGTTCTGGTCGTCGGCTAGCGTGCCGTCTTCCACCGCTGGTTTACGGGATTCGGAGCGGTAGGATTCCTTTCGGGCACCTACAAATTCTATTTCGAGATCGCCCTGACGGATTTGAGCAGTGCCAAAATTTTTAAAAACACTCACAAAAACATCCGGCCCAAGCCTGTTGGCTACCATTTCGGCGAGCTCAATGCCGCTACCGATGGAAACAATGTCGATATCCTTGCTATTCCTTTTGAGTATCAGGTCCCTGACGAACCCACCGATTATATATGCCTCCACCCCCAGCTCCTTCGCGGCGCCGGCAACTTTTTCCAGAACGGGGTATGGTGTCAACTGCTCTTTGAAATTCATGCGGCAAAGGTAGGGAATTCTTGCTCGACATGAAGCGCGCTGCGATTACTGTGCCAATTGATAATCGCGAATAAGCGTATTCACAGACAAATTGAGACGCTCCGAAAGGTTTCTAATCATTTCAAGACTCAGCTTTCTTTTTCTGCCGAGCACCTCCGAAACTCTGCTTTTGCTCCCAATCACATCAATCAAATCCACCTGCCTAAGCTGCATTTGTTCCATTCTGATCTTAATCGCATCAATCGGGTCCGGCGACTCTATCGGATAATGCTCATCTTCATATGCTCCGACCAATAGCGCAAGCACGTCACATTCATCGCCTTCTGGCGTACCTGCGGGCGCACTGAAAACCTCTCCCAATCGCTTCAATGCTACCTTATACTCTTCCTCTGTCTTGATCAGTTTCAGCATAGTTAAATTGAATTAGCGTCTATTTTGTCATACTCCTTGTGTGAACCGATAAAGCGGATATAGACCATCTGCCTCTCAAAATCGAAATGAGCTACAAGTCTGAACGAATTACCCCGGATGTTAAAGACGATCCGCCCGTTCTTTAAAATACTTGCGGTAGCATATTGCCTCTTCACATCCGCCGGTGATTTCCAGTTCGCTGCGAGCACATCCTCGTACCAAACTTTCAGATGCTGCTCAACCTCGGGATGCCGTTCCCAAAAATCGCGAAGCGTTCCTTTCACAAAGATTCTTTTCATCTCGATTCAGTTTACAAATATACAATGTTCCCAAATATGGAACACCATTTATACGAAAGAATCTTGAAAAGGTAACGCGTTGTAGAATAGACTTTTTTAGCTATTCACCATAAAAAACGCCGTCCGGGGAAACCTATCGAACAACTCGTTTTTCAACTCTTCGGGTAATGAGAGCGACTCGACAGCGCTGGCCATGCATTGCAGCCAGGCGACGGCGTCGTCTTCGGTGATGGTGTGAGGCATGTGGCGGGCACGCATCATGGGGTGGCCGTAGACTTCCGAATAGAGTTGTGGCCCGCCCAGAAATTGGGTCAGGAAAAGACGCTGCTTTTCCTTGATGAGGTCTTTATCGGTTTTGAAAAGCCGGGAAATGAGCTCGTGCTCGAAAACCTGGTCGTAAAATTTATCGGTGAGCTGCCGGAGCGCCGCGTCACCGCCAATGCGCTCGTATAAGGTCTGATGTTCCATAAAAATAACCGGCGGAAAACTGCTGGCCGCCGGAGACTAAACCTCCGGGGAGCCCCAACAGGTTCCCGCCGGGATTATGACAGTTGTCAGTTCTCGAAACGCAAATGCTTCACCGACTCGCCCGAGCGCGCAAGTTCCGTCAATGCTTCGATACCGATATCCAGGTGCTGCTTGACATAGCTCGAAGTCACTTTTTTGTCGCTTTCCTCGGTTTTTACACCTTCGGGTACAAGCGGATTATCCGATACGAGCAGCAATGCGCCGTGCGGAATGGAATTCGCGAAACCTACAATGAATATGGTTGCGGTTTCCATGTCGATAGCCATGGCGCGAACCGCCTGCAGATACTCCTTGAAACTGGCGTCATGTTCCCAAATGCGACGGTTGGTAGTATATACGGTGCCGGTCCAGTAATCGAGTTTGTGCTTTTTGATAGCGGCCGAGACGGTACTTTGCAACCGGAATGACGGCAATGCAGGGATTTCGGGCGGCATATAATCGTCGCTGGTACCTTCGCCACGGATAGCGGCAATCGGCAGGATCAAGTCCCCTACCTGCGTTTTCTTCAATCCGCCGCATTTACCTAAAAACAACACGGCCTTCGGATTAATGGCTGACAGCAAGTCCATTACGGTTGCCGCCATTGGGCTCCCCATCCCGAAATTAATGATGGTGATGTCCTTCGCAGTAGCGGTTTGCATGGCGCGGCCGGCGCCCTTTACTTCCACCCCGAACTTCTCGGCAAACATGGTTACATAGTTTCCGAAGTTGGTCAGGAGAATGTAGCTACCAAACTCCTCCACAGGCGTACCGGTATAGCGCGGCAGCCAGTTTTCGACGATCTGTTCTTTGGTGGTCATGAATTCAGCAGGTTTGTTGGCGAGGCAAGCCGGGGTTCATTATCTTCGTTCATGGAATCATTGAACCTTCCCGGCTTTGCTCACAAAGTTAAGCAGGTTAACGGGAAACCGCATATTTTCGACATTATCCGCAGGAAATTCGTTACCCTCACGCCCGAGGAATGGGTGCGCCAGCATTTCATCCATTTGCTTATTACGCACTATGGCTATCCCAAATCGTTGTTCGCGGTAGAGACTGGCTTACAATACAATACGCTCGCCAAACGAACCGACATCATGGTGCTTTCCAACAATGCGCTGCCGTTTCTGCTCGTCGAATGCAAAGCACCGTTCGTGAAGGTAACCGATGCCACATTCGCGCAGATCAGCCGCTACAATTTCACATTACAGCCTCAATACCTGGCAGTTACCAATGGCATGGCGCACTATTGCTTCCAGGCTGTGAACGGACAGATCCACTTCATGGACGACTTCCCGAAATACCGCGATTTCAACCCCTGATCACAAAAAAAACCTGCCCAAACTGGACAGGTTCTTTTAACATTCAGGTCATACAAATGCAGACGGCTGATACCAGGCAACCGCCTGCGGGTAATTATTTTGCAGCAACCAATTTCACGTCGATAGAGAAATCGTCGTTGATCATTTTGTCGCCCAGGTTATCGAAGAATGACTTCGAGTTGTATTTGATGTCGTATTTCGAACGGTCAACAACCAGTTTACCGGTAGCTTCTGCACCAGCAGCAGTAGTTTTCACAGTTACAGGGAAAGTAACAGGTTTGGTAATGCCTTTGATAGTCAGGTCACCAGTCACATCGTAAACGCCGGTTGCTTTTGGAGTAGCTTTGGTCACTACGAAAGTAGCAGTCGGGTGTTTTTCAACGCCGAAGAAATCGTCTGATTTCAAGTGGCCGATCAGTTTGCCGTTGTATTCTTTGTCGGTAAGGTCAGTACAAGTAATGCTGTTCAGGTCGGCAACGAATTTACCGCCGGTCAGTTTAGCGCCATCCAAAACGATTGTTCCTTCTTTCAAAGTGATTTTACCTGTGTGCTCGCCGGTAACTTTTTTACCCAACCAGGTCAGTTCGCTTTTAGCAGGATTCACTTTCAGGTTAGTTGCTTTTTTACCATTGTCTGCTGACACAGAAGAAGATACAAACAATGCTACTGCAAGAGATGCGACAAAAAATTTAACTGATTTCATTGTAGTTTTGATTAAAAATTAAATTGATTTATTGATTTGTGTTAATTGTGTTTCAAGCTTGATTTTCATTTTCCCGAAGCTTGTCGAGCAATGCACTGATCTGCTCGGCCTCTTCTTCGGAAATGATATTGAACCGGTTTTCCCAATCCTCGATAAACGGATCGAGCACTTTCAGCAACGCTAAACCCTCCTCGGTAATCACGACATCCACAGCGCGGCGATCGCTTTCACAGGAGCTCCGCTTTGCCAGGTTCTTTGCCAGCAGCTTGTCAACGAGCCGGGATGTATTGGAACTCTTGTCGAGCATGCGCTCGGTAATGTCGCTCACCTTGATCGGGTTGCCCTGCTGTCCCCTCAGAATCCTTAGCACATTGTATTGCTGCGGCGTAATGTCGTATTCCTTGAAAGACTCAAGCTGCTTATATTCGAGCCACTTGGTGGTATACATCAAGTTTAGTGCCAACTTTTGGAAGGGGCTCCGAAATTTTTTCTGCTTAATATCAGTTTCAATAGACATAGCTAATCGCGTTAAATGCAATAATGATGTATATACATTTAATGTAGAAACATCTATTAGTGCGAGAATAGTTCAGTCAAGGGAAAAATATTTTAAAAATTTTTAGAAAATACATTTAAGTAATTGACTATCAATACAAAAAAAAACAACATCATTAAACCACACTTGACAACACCTGACTACACTTGACAACTCCCAACCAAACTTAACAGCACTGAACTACTCCTGACCACACTTGACAACACCTGACCATTTCCTGACAACACCTGACTACTCTTGACAACACTGACAACCTCTAACAACACCTGACTTCCCGACGACCACTTAACATGATCACACTAAGCAAATCGCTGATCCTCGCCTCCAACTCCCCCAGAAGAAAACAATTACTCCACGACGCAGGCTTCGCATTCACCGTCGAAGTGCTCCCAACCAATGAAAGTTATCCGGCAGACCTCCCTGCGGAAGAAGTAGCAGGCTACATTTCTCGCGAGAAAGCCGAGCAGTTTCGTGGCATCCGCCCCGATTCACTCGTCCTCACTGCCGACACCGTGGTGATCGCCGACCATCACATTTTGGGCAAGCCGGCAGACGCCGCCGACGCATTCCGGATGATCAAAATCCTCTCAGGAAGAAGCCATAAGGTCGTGACGGCGGTGAGTTTGCTTTCGGACGACATCATCGAAACCACATCCGACGTGGCAGAAGTTTACTTCCGCGACTTGGAAGATTGGGAAATCAACCATTATATTGAGCAATACAAACCCTTCGACAAGGCCGGCTCCTATGGCATCCAGGAATGGATCGGGATGGTCGGAATAGAGAAAATCGAAGGGTCGTACTACACAATCATGGGCCTGCCGGTCCAGGTTGTTTACCGGTTGTTGAAACCGCATTTTCAATAATACCACGCTATGTTCGCAGAGAAGTCAGCCAGTATCCCGAAAGTTTGTTATGAGATATTCGTCCGTTCTTTCTGCGACTCGAATGGCGACGGCATCGGCGACTTGAACGGTATTATTTCCAAACTGGGTTACCTGGCCGAACTGGGCATCGAGGCGATCTGGCTCACGCCCATTCATCCTTCGCCGAGCTACCATAAATACGACGTCACCGATTACTACGCCATCGAGCCCGAATATGGGACAATGGCCGACTTCAAGCGCCTGCTCGCGGGTGCGCACGAGCGTGGGATCGCCATTTACCTCGACCTGATCATCAACCACACCAGCACCCTGCATCCGTGGTTTAGAGAGGCGCGTAAAAGTAAGGATAATCCATACCGGCAGTTTTACTGGTGGATGACCCAAGACCAGATCGATCACCTGGGCATTTCCGAGCGGGAGACTTCCGATGATTCGCAGATTGTTTACCCATGGCATGAGAATCCCGGCGACGACGAGAAGTATTATGGCCTGTTTTACAAAGGCATGCCCGATCTCAACTTCCACTCGGAGGCATTGCGGGAAGAAATCGCCAAAATTGTCAGGTTCTGGCTGAAAGACGTTGGGGTCGACGGATTCCGGCTCGACGCAGCCCGGCACATTTACCCGGAATGGGATACGGAGCAGAGCGTCACTTTCTGGGAGTTTTTTTCCAAAATCGTCGGTGAGGCTAAGCCAAGTGCATTTACCGTGGGCGAAGTATGGGCTGATACCGAAGAAGTAGCACCCTATTTCCGCAATTTGAATGCTACCTTCCACTTCGATCTCAGTTTCGCATTGCAACGCATGCTCATAGCCGGCCGCGACGAGCAGATTGTCGACAAGTTGCAGGCCAGCTTCAAACTATTCCAGCAGTATAATCCCTTGTTCGTGAATGCGATCATGCTCACGAATCACGACCAGGAGCGGATCGGCAGCGTTGTGGAAGGCAATATTGAAAAGATCAAACTCGCGGCCAGTATTTTGCTCACGCTTCCGGGCCAGCCGTACCTGTATTATGGTGAAGAAATCGGAATGCTGGGCAAGAAACCCGATCAGTTTATCCGCGAGCCATTCCTCTGGACCGCCGATCCCGCCGATCCCCAACTTACCAGCTGGATCGAGCCGAAGTTTACTACCCTCAAAACAGTGGCGCCCCTTTCGGAACAAGCAGGCGACCCTACATCTGTTTTCAATCATTATAAAAACCTCATACACCTGCGCAGGACCGAACCCGCGCTAGAACAAATCCTGGCCCCTCGTCTCCAAACCGTGCCACTTGGCAGCGACCAGTTGCTAGGCTATTGCCTCCCCCACGAAAGCCGCTCGCTCATGATCATGCATAATCTTGGAGACACGGAGATGACATTTCAAATGCCGGAAGATCAATCACCGTTTACCGAAGTACTGTTTTCCACTGATCCATTGCACAAAACCGGGTTGACCGCAAACCGGTTATCGCCCCATTCGAGCGTCGTACTTGCTCCCGCACGCAACGCGCAACGTGCCGCGAAGCAGTAGGTAAGCCCCATATCGGTTCTTTATTGCTAAATCGATGTCGGTACTGCTAATGCATTCCCTATGAAATCCGGTATTATTTCTACCTGTCTGATCGTCCTTCTGACCTGTACTGCTATGGCGCAAAAGTCGTACCCTACCATGGGCAAGATTGTTTATGAAGATCCCGCATTTGAAAAACTGCTGTCCAAAGACGCAAAAATTGAAGTCCTGGCGTCAGGATTCGATTGGTCGGAAGGGCCGGTTTGGGTGAAAGAGGGCGGCTACCTGCTGTTTTCGGACGTACCTAAAAACAAAGTTTATAAGTGGGATGAAAAAGAAGGGCTTTCGGTGTTTCTGGAACCGTCGGGCTACACCGGCCGGGGCGTTTACAGCGATGAACCGGGAAGCAACGGACTCATTATCGACCACAAAGGCCGCCTCGTTTCCTGCGAGCACGGCGACCGCCGCATTTCCGCGATGCCGCTCAACGTGGGTGGAAAAATCACGCTGGCCGATAACTTCGAGGGTAAGCGTTTCAATAGCCCAAACGACGTGGTGCAACACAGCAACGGCGATTACTACTTCACGGATCCGCCGTACGGCCTGATGAAAAAACACGAAGATCCGACACGTGAGATCGCGCAATTCGGCGTGTACCGCATTCATAAGGATGGTAAAGTGACCATGCAGGTCAGCGACCTCAGCCGTCCGAACGGCCTGGCATTCTCGCCGGACGGCAAGACATTGTATGTAGCGCAATCCGACCCGGAAAAGTCGATCTGGATGGCTTATCCGCTCGATGCGAACGGCAATGCGGGCAAGGGAAAACTCATTTACGACGCTACACCCATGGGCAAACGCGGCATGGCAGGCCTGCCCGACGGTCTCAAAGTCGACAAAGACGGTAACCTGTGGTCGTCGGGGCCTGGCGGAATGCTCATTATCAGCCCTGCCGGAAAGCTGCTTGGCCGGATCGAAATGGGTGAACTCACCTCCAACTGCGCGTGGGGCAACGATGGCACTACCTTATACATGACCGTCGACGGTTACGTTTGCCGCATCAAAACCAATACAAAGGGCGCGGGCTGGTAATCAGTTTTTCTTCCGATACTCGCGAAGCGTATTGTCGACGTCGCGTTTTACATTCGCCCAGTCCGATTTGCCGTTGCGGTAAATGTTGGTGTAAGCCTTGTAAAGCGTCAGCCGGTCGTCACTGATCTTGTCGAGCTCCATCGCCATGACCTGTCGCGACGACGACTTTGCATTCTTGTACTCATTGAGCAGGTTATTGTACCGGTTTTCGAGGTTGTCCAACTCATACAAAACCACTTCCGCCAGTTTGTCCATATCGGTGTACTGATTGAGCAATTGCTGGTTATACCCGGCATTCCCGCCAGCAGGCGTGGACACGCTCCCCGCCGCGCTGCTGCCATCCACTACCCGGTCGTAGTCCTTCCGGTAAGTTCCGTCGGTGGTCTCTGAACCTTTGCCGCCATCCGGAGCACGCGAAGAACGGTCGCTCGACGATGTCGAAGACGACGATGAAATGCCGTGGCGTTGGTCGTAGCGCCGCTGCAATGCGGCTGAGCAAGAGAAGGCCAGTGCGGCAAATGCTGCCATTACAGACCATATGTAAAGTTTTTTCACCGATAATCCTGTTAGAAGTTATGCCTCAGACCGATGCCGAGACGGGGATTAAAGTAAAGGAATTTGGGAATAAATTCAAGGTGCGTACCGCGGTCTGCAAAAAATAGGCGGCTTGCACCGGCTTACCCATTTACTCAAAATCGAAGGCCCTGTTTTGTTTCCAGACCATTTTCTTTCTAATATTGGGGCCTCATTCAGGTTCGCCGTTCCAAACAAACTAACACACCAGTGACCCAAATCAAGCAGAACAAGATCTTCAATCCCAAAGATATCATTGCCTATTTTCTTGTCGCGGGTACCGGTGCATTGATCCAGTTAGTTTCCAGCAGTCTTATCCAGGACTGGTTCAATATCTCCTGGAGTGATTCTATTGTTCCTTCCTATATCATCGGTTTTTTCTGGGGTTTCACGCTCACCAAACTGTTCGCATTCGATGCGCGCCGCAGTAATCAGACGCGCCGCGAGATGGTGAAGTTTCTGATGGTTTCGATGGTTTCGCTTTTCATCACCTGGGCATTCACCATCGGCTCCTCAAAATTCCTCATCGACTACCTGGGCATGGAGGTGTACAAAGTGAAGTTCTCCTTCGCCAAAAAAGAGGTGAATGTGACCGAAATGGTATGCTACGTAATCGGGATGGGTTTCAGCTTTGTGAGCAATTACATTTTGCACAAAACCTTCACTTTCAAAAGCACCGGCTTTTACAATCGCCTGAAAGTCCTGATCCGCTGATCGTTACAACCTTTCCACGATCATAGCAGAGGCCCCTCCACCGCCGTTACAAATGGCAGCGAGGCCATATTTGCCATTATTTTTCTTCAAAACGGAGAGTAATGTGGTGATAATGCGCGCACCCGACGCACCCAGCGGATGCCCGAGCGATACCGCTCCTCCGAATACATTTACCTTGTCAATATCGATTTGCAGCGCCTGAATATAGGCCAATGCAACCACGGCAAATGCCTCATTCACTTCGAAATAATCGATATCCGAAATTTTCAGGCCTGCCTTTTTCAATACTTTCTCGGTTGCCAGCACAGGCGTGGTTGTAAACCAGGCCGGCTCCTGTTCCGCGTCGGCATAGGCCACGATGCGGGCAATAGGTTTGAGATTGCGCGTATTCACTGCGCTGCTTCCGGCCAGTACCAATGCAGCTCCGCCGTCATTGATCGTCGAAGCATTGGCGGCGGTTACTGTGCCGTCTTTGGAAAATACCGGCTTTAATGCGGGGATCTTATCGAATTTGACGCGTTTGTACTCTTCATCTTCGCCGACTACGGTCGTTTCTCCTTTCGCAGAAGTAATTTCAACCGGCACGATTTCACCGGCAAACGACCCATTCGCCGTCGCCTCCGCCGAGCGCTGGTACGACCGGATCGCGAATGCATCCTGTGCTTCTCGTGAAATGTTGTATTTCAATGCAGTTTTATCGCCGCAAACGCCCATGCCAATCTGGTCGTAGACGTCCGTCAGCCCATCTTTCAGGAGCCCATCGATAATTTCGCCGTGACCGTAACCATAGCCATTCCGGCCTTTGGGTAAATAATAAGGGATTTGAGACATATTTTCCATTCCTCCGGCTACTATAATCTCCGCATCGCCCAGCTGAATGGCCTGCGCACCGAGTGCAGTTGCCTTCATACCGGAAGCACAAACCTTGTTGACCGTCGTGCAAATCACCGAGACCGGTAGGCCTGCATAAATAGCAGCCTGCCGCGCAGGCGCTTGCCCGAGATTGGCCGAAACCACATTTCCCATTAGTACCTCATCGACCGAAGTTGGCTCGATACCCGATTTCAATAATGCGCCCTGAATGGCAGTAGCCCCCAGTTTCGCTGCGTGGATACTCGAAAGGCTTCCGCCAAAGCTACCAATTGGAGTGCGGGATGCGGAAAGTATGAAAACGTCAGTTTGCATGATGAATATTTACCGGGTCGCCGGCGCGATGGGTGAATGGTCAGTTGTGGTCAAGTATAGTCATTAGTTGTCCGGTATGGAAATAATTGTCAAAACATCTACCAACAATCTTGACTATTCCTGACAAAACCTGACTATTCACCCAATCGTTCATTACAACTCCTCCGAACTCTCCGGCAAATGATCGTACTCGCCTTTCCAGGCATAGTAGCCGAAGATCACCAGCCCGGTGCAGATGGGAATGAAAATCAGGATAATAATCGCCCATTGCAGGGTCGTGTTGGTGCGGGCGATGCCTTCGGTGGCGGCGGCAATTTTATCGGCTGCCTGTATGAAGAGGAATAGGATGATAACCGGACCCAATGCGATCCAGAGCAAACCTAGTATTTTCTTTAAACCACTCATTTTCTATTGGTTATTTAAATGTCAAATGCTTTTTTTCAAAACTCAATCCATTACATTCTCGTCGCGCCGGTTGTCGATGTAAACGGCTCCTATGATAAATGACAATGCGGCTATACCAATGGGGTACCAAAGTCCGGAAAGCGGCGTAGAACCCTGGAACGAGGCGATCAACGTGGCGATGAATGGTACCAGCCCCCCGAAAACACCGTTCCCGATGTGGTAAGGCAACGACATCGAAGTGTACCGGATCTGCGTCGGGAACAGCTCCACGAGGAATGCCGCAATGGGGCCATACACCATCGTTACGAGCACCACCTGGAAGAATACCAGCAAGATGATGACGACATAAGAACTCTGCGATAAGGTTACGTCCTTAATCACCGTCTCCACGGCGGGCACCTCGGCCAATACGTCTTCCGTGATCACCTCCACCTTTGATTCCTTGAAAGTCATGCCGTTCGTCAATGTCTTGGTGACGGTAGTCGTGATCAGGGAATCGGCCTTATCCGGCACCAGCCCGCGTTCCACAACCGGCTCCGATTGGCTCAGGAGCATGGTTTTCTCCATTTCCTTCACATTCGTGGCATCGAGGAAGTACTGGTAAATGGGCCGGTAGCAAATCACGCCAAGCAGCATCCCGACCAGCATGATCCATTTACGACCTACCTTATCACTCCACGAACCGAAAATCACAAAAAACGGTGTTGCGAAAACGATTGCCCACAGCAGAATGTACCGCGATTCGTTGAAATCGAGCTTGCAGGTATTTTCCAGAAAAGACTGCGCATAAAACTGCCCCGTGTACCAAACAACGCCCTGGCCCATGGTCGCTCCAAATAATGCGACAAGCACCATCTTGAAATTCGCTTTCTTCTGAAAACTTTCTTTCAAAGGGTTAGCGGAGACTTTTCCTTCGGCTTTGAGTTTGGAGAAAACAGGCGACTCATGCATTTTCATCCGGATGTAAATCGATACCACCACGAGCAGGATCGAAACCAGGAATGGAATACGCCATCCCCAGTCGGCGAAGTTTTTGGCTCCCAGGATGTTTTTGGTGAGAACGATCACGCCCAGGGAGAGGAATAGCCCCAATGTAGCGGTCGTCTGGATCCAGCTGGTAAAAAAGCCACGCCTGCCTACGGGCGCATGCTCGGCTACGTACGTAGCCGCGCCACCGTACTCGCCCCCGAGCGCGAGCCCCTGCACGAGACGGAGGATCAGCACAAGGACAGGAGCGGCATAACCGATGCTGGAATAGGAAGGAATAAGGCCAATGAGAAACGTGGAACCGCCCATCAGTACCAGTGTCAGGAGGAACGTGTATTTACGTCCAATTAAGTCGCCCAGGCGACCGAACACTAATGCGCCAAAGGGGCGTACAATAAATCCTGCGGCGAAGATCGCCAGCGTGTTGATCAGTGCCGAGGCGCCGGCGTCGCTTGGAAAGAGCTGCTGGCCGATGATGACCGCCAGGCTCCCGAAAATGTAGAAGTCATACCACTCAATTAAAGTACCTAATGAAGAAGCAGCGATTACCTGTGTAATGCTTTGGGTAACATTGGATTCGGTTGAACGCATGGGTTTAGGAAAGGTGAGGAATTAAACAATTTAGGTGAATAAGGCACAACCTTCATTTCAATACTCATAACCCATGCATAAAAAAGCCCCTGGAAATGATCCAGAGGCAGGTCTTAATTCTCAAACGATTATCAGAAATCGTCGTCGTCATCATCGAAGTCGTCCAGTCTTCTAAGGAGTTCGTCGCCGTCCTCGATAACTACTTCGCGATCTTCTATATCTTCATCATACTCGTCGATGACTTTTTCATCGTCGGTATCTTCGTCAAAGTCCTCGTCTTCGTCGTCATCATCTCCATAAGGATCTTGCGCTACCGGACGGGTTTGTTTTGTGCTCCCTTGGTAGTCAGGGAAAACAGCTGGTTCTAAAATTGCCTCGCTGACGTCAGCAAAGGCCAGTTCTCCACTTTCGCGTATCATGACAGTGTTCTGTTAAATGGTTTCAATTTTTAAACGTACGACCTAAATTATTAAAATATTCCGCTACCCTATCTTCTTTCCTGTCGAAAGATTTCATCAATAATTGACACTACAAAAATAATGATTTGGTAAAATGTAAAAACCTCTTGAAATTGCCAGAGAGAAAAAAAATCGTCGCCTGTTGCGCCGGAATGCCTGCATAGCCGGATAATTATCGGCCCATCTGACTGCAAATGAACACACTTGACCATACCTGAACCAGTTTTCCCAATCCTAACCCTTTTTATTGAATGTTGAAAAAAATTGTTCTCATGGGACTGCTCGCGTGCGGCCTCATGTACCGGGGACACGCTGCCAGCCCCGTTCCCGACTCTTCCCTGACGGTTAAGAAAACCACCGACTTCAAAGTAAACGGCGAAGGCACCGCCCCTAACTGGGCCAACGCGCAGTGGTTTAACCTCACCGTACAGAAAGGCCCCAACCAGCCCACACCCGGCAAGCAGTTCCCTACCCGCGTCAAAATCCTTTACTCCGACAAGGGCATGTATTTCCTCTTCGATTGCACGGACCAGAAACTAACTTCCACCATTATGGAGGACTTCGGCGCATTGTTCAAAGAGGATGTCGTAGAGGTCTTTCTCTGGCCCGATACCTCGGTACCCATTTACCTTGAATACGAAGTTTCACCGCTAAACTACGAGCTGGCTATCCTCGTCCCGAACATCAAAGGCCGCGCACAAGGCTGGAAACCCTGGCATTACAACGAGCGCAACCGCGTGCAGCACGAAACCAGCGCACAGGGCGGGCAGAAGAAGAGCATGGCGGCCGTAGAAGGCTGGAAAGCCGAATTTTTCATCCCTTTCGCATTAATGAACCCTATTGCCAATGCAGCGCCCAAGCCGGGCGATAAATGGCGCGGCAATTTCTACCGCATCGACTACGACAGCGAAACGGCCTATTATTCCTGGCAAAAAACCGGCGGCAGCTTCCACGAATTCAACAAGTTCGGCACGTTAGTGTTTGAATAACAACATTATAATCTATCTCAATCTTTTCCTGAATCATGAAACGAACCATTCTTTCATTCATCCTTTTATTGTCGGCTATGACAGCTTTTGCGCAGAAACCCAAAAAGGAAATACTCTACCTCGGTACCTATACGCAGAAGGGCGAGGGCATTTATGTGTATGAATTCGACCGCAGCGACTATTCGTTCAAGGAGTTGCAGGTACTGACGAGCAAGACCAGCCCTTCGTTCCTCGAATTTCACCCCAACAAAAAGTACCTCTACGCTGCCAATGAAGGCAATAGCACCGTTTCGGCTTATGCAATCGACCAAACCACCGGCAAACTCACCGCACTGAACACGCAACCCGCGCAAGGTCGCGGTCCGTGCCACGTCAGCGTTGATCCAAAGGGCCGTTTCATTTATTTATCAAACTACGGAAGCGGCGATCTGGCCGTGTACAAACTGAACCAGGACGGCAGCATCGGCGCATTGGCCGACACCATTCAGGACAAAGGCCGTCCGGATCAGAAGCCCCATATGCACTCGATTACCCCTTCGGCCGACGGCAAATACATTTATGCCTCCGACCTGGGCATCGATAAGATCATGGTATATGCTGTTGATCCGAAAACCGGCAAGCTCACGCCAGGCTCGGTTCCTTATGCGGAAGTGAAAGCCGGCGACGGCCCACGCCATTTCGCGATCCATCCCAACGGTAACTTCGGTTATTCAGCCTGCGAGCTGGCTTCGGTGGTGAATTCTTTCAAGATCGTGAAGGGAACCGGCGCATTGGTGCCATTCGAGCGCGTGACGATGCTGCCTTCGGATTTTACAGGCAAAAGCTATGCTGCGGATATCCATTTCTCGCCCGACGGCAAGTTTCTCTACGCATCCAACCGCGGCCATGAAAGCCTCGCTATTTATGCCGTAGACGCCAAAACGGGCAAGCTGACAGTCGCCGGCCATGCGGATACGCACGGCAAGCACCCGCGAAACTTCCTGATCGACGCGAAGGGTGAATTCGCGATCGTGACCAACCGCGACAACGATAATGCGGTATTCTTCAAACGCGACGCCGCAACGGGCCAATTGACTTATACCGGGAAAGAGATCAGCGCGCCTACGCCCGTATGCGTGAAGCAACTGTTCCTCAACTAGTTCCCTATCCTATATCGCCTCTTTGAGAAATGGGCGCCAGTGGCTGAAAAAACAATATTGAATAAATTTTTCAGCGATTGGCGCTTATTTTCTATCAACTTTTTTAATTTTAGAATTCCTAATGCTATTCTTCGTTATTATTTAAAATACACCAAAGAAAATATTACTATTTTGATGTCTGGCACAAAAATTGACTTGTACAGATTCTAAATAAGCTAATATCAGCCGATCACCCCGGACGCCCCGACAAGGTCATTGAATAAAGTTTTGGAATTACCTGATACCCAATTTAGCCACAGTTATGATGAACGGCCAGGATGATTTGCTTCTTATTTCCCTGATCAAGCAAGGAGATAACCGGGCGCTGGATTGCCTCTTCCGGAAATACTATTACTCACTATGCCGTTTTGCCACTTACCTCAACAACCGTAAGGACCTCGCAGAAGAAATCGTAGCCGATGTTTTTTTCAGGATCTGGGAAAAACGCGACAGCCTGACCGTCGAAAAGAACGTCCGCTCCTACCTCTTCACCGCTACCCGGCACACCTGCATCAATTACATGAAGCAGGAAAAACACATCATGGAAGAGCTCAGCGACGACATCATCGAAGAAACGCCCGGTCCGGACGACGAACTGATGTATCACGAGCTCGAAACCCGCATTACCGACCTCATTAATTATCTCCCGCAAAAAAGAAAGGCGATCTTCCAACTCAACCGCTTCGAGGGATTCACCTACAACGAAATCGCCGAAATCCTCTCCCTTTCCACCAAAACAGTAGAAAACCAAATGGGTAAGGCTATTAAACAGCTGAAACTTCTGCAAAAAACTTATCAGATTTAAAAAAAATTCTGGAAGGATGGGGGTATGCCCATTTTTTCTTTGTCCTAACATTAGAAAGCTCTGAATTTGATGTCCGATCACACACCATGGCCCCTTATCGCCAAGTATCTAGCTGGCGAATGCAGCCCGGAAGAAAAACTGGCTATGGAATGGTGGCTTGAAGAATACGATAACATGCTGTTGTTCCGGCAGATAGAGGCGGCATGGAAGCAGGAAAAGGAGCCGGAAAACGATCCGGTGTTCAACCCGGACAGCGGGCTTTCGAAGCTGCACGCGAAGATGGCAGAGCAGCAAAACTGGCCCGAAGAAGAGATTCAGGAGCGACCGCGGTATTTCAAGCTCAGTTCCTGGATGGCCGCAGCAGCGATTTTGGTAGCAACGGGCTTTGGATACTTTTGGGTGAACCGGCAGCATGAAGGCCACAATACGGCCCGTGTTGCGATGGAAACCAAAACAAGCGGTTCCAAGGAAGTTGTGAGCGTCGAGCTGTCCGACGGGACGCAGGTATGGCTCAACAAAAACAGTAAACTCGAATACCCGAAAACATTTGACGGGGACGAAAGGCAGGTTTATCTGCAGGGAGAAGCGTTTTTCGAAGTGGTACCCAATCCCGAGAAACCGTTTATCGTGAAGAGCGACAAGCTATCGACCCGGGTTTTGGGAACGTCGTTCGATGTAAAAGCCTATAATGGGGACGAGACTGCATCGGTGTCGGTTGCGACCGGGAAAGTGGAGGTCAGCAAGGAAATCGAGGAAGGCGAGCCAGTCCGGATTACGCAACTGACGCCCGAGCAGGAACTCGTGATTAATACAGAAAAAGATGAAACGTATATTAATATCGTTAGCGTCGCAAACATTGCACCGTGGCATCTGGGCCAGCTTATTTTCAGGGACAATACTTACGACGAAGTGATGCAGGCATTACAGGATCGCTTCGGGAAAAAGATTGTATTTAAAAGCAGCATTGGCAAATGTCGTGTAATGGCCAGTTTCAATTCCAATGCATCGTTGAATGATGTGCTAAAATTGCTGAGTATGTCCAATTCTTTTGATTATGTGATCGGTAAAGACGTTGTTACCATCACAGGAGGTACATGCCACTAGGCGCCCCCGTTCCATCCTACTTTTGAGCATCCCTAACAGAATCCTTGCAGCCGCGCACGCCGTTGCACGCGAGGTGTTTTGACTATGAATTATTATGAAGTTGAAATAATAATTGAATCCCTCAAATCCATTTAACCTCAATCTACTCAAAACAGTATGCAAAAAAAGTTACCCGACACCCACCTGAACACAGGAACGGCGCTCAGGCGAGGCTTGGCCTTGATGATGGCATGTTTGATGTTCGTACAACCGCTCTTTGCTTCTGCCTCGCGATCCATTCAGGGCATCGAAGAAGTAAAAATTTCGCTCGATCTGAAAGATGTGACACTTCAAAGCGCCTTCATTGCGATCGAGAAAAAGAGTGATTTCAAGTTTATCACCAGCATCGAACGTATCGATAAGAAACGGAAGATTTCGATCCACGCCGAGAAAAAGCCCGTAAAGGAAGTACTTGAAACCATTCTGAACGGTACCGGGCTGGGTTACACTCAGGTTGAGAATAATATCGTGATCAGCACCAAACAGGAGAAGGCCACCAGCCAGGTGATCCAACCTGCGGCCGCTGTGAATCTGGCCAAGGAAATTAAGGGAACTGTAAAAGACAATGCAGGCGCCGGCATTCCCGGAACGAATATCCTTGTGAAAGGTACCACTCAGGGCACCACAACGGGTGCCGACGGCACGTACTCGATTAACGTACCTGACGAAAACGCCGTGCTGGTGTTTTCATCGATCGGCTATGTATCGCAGGAAATCGCTGTGGGCAGCAAAACGACGATCGACGTAACATTGGCGGAAGACGTGAAACAACTCGGCGAAGTGGTGGTAACTGCATTGGGTATCGAGCGTAACGCGAAGACGCTCACGTACGCGACCCAGCAGATCGACGGCAAAAAACTCACGGACGTGCGGGATGCAAACTTTGTGAACACGCTCTCCGGAAAAGTAGCTGGTGCGGTGATTACGCAGGGGTCGTCAGGCCCGGGTTCGGCAACGCGCGTGGTACTTCGTGGTAACCGTTCTATTGCCGGTAACAACAATGCCCTGTTCGTAGTAGATGGCGTCCCTATCGACAATACCGCACGCGGCCAGGTGACGAGCGATTTCGGAGGTATCAACGGCAGCGATGGTGCAGCCAACATTAACCCGGACGACATCGAGTCTATGAACATCCTGAAAGGCGCCGCAGCTTCGGCGTTGTATGGAAGCCGTGCGGCTAACGGGGTGATCATGATCACTACTAAAAAAGGAAAAGCGGGTAAGGTAACGGCCGATATCAATTCCGGTGTTGTGGTCGAATCTCCGTTCCTGCTTCCCAAGCTTCAAAATACCTACGGACAAGGAAGCGGCGGCAAGGAAAGTACCAATTCGAGCCAGAGCTGGGGACCTGCGATGCAGACGTTTCCCGATAATATCAAGGATTTCTATCGCAAGGCGGTTTCGACCAATAACTCTATCGGCGTTTCAGCTGGCTCCGAAAAGATTCAGACCTATTTGTCTTATACCAACAACTATAACCAAGGTATCCTGCCGAACAACAAGCTCATGCGGCATACCTTTAACCTTCGCCTGAATACGCAGATTACCAAGCGCCTCTCAGCCGATGCTAAAATCACCTACATCAACTCTGACATTCAGAACAAACCTCGTTCAGGTGAAGAGAGCTCTGTAACCATGAACTTGTACAAAGTCCCGCGCAGCGTGGATTTGAACCAATACAAAACTTTCGAGGACGCCGCAGGCAAGCCTACCTACTGGGCAAGTTCCGGCATTTACATGAACCCTTACTGGACCATCAACCGAACCTTTGATTCAGAAAAACGTAACCGTGTGATTTCATTGGGTTCGGTCAAATATGAACTGACCGACTGGCTGAACGTACAAGGCCGTATCAGCTATGACTGGTATGCCGATCGCGTGAATCGTGGCTTCTACAACAACACATTGCTTTTCGCAGGATCGGGTGGTTCGTATGCCGACTGGACAGCTGAAACTACCGAACGCAACATGGACGTGATCGTTTCGGGTAATAACAATCTGGGCAAAGACCTGCATTTGACCTACAACTTCGGTGCTGGTCAGACTTATCAGAAATACTCCCAGATAGGCGGAACAACAACGGGGCTTACCGTTCCAAACTTCTTCGACTTGTCGTTTGCTGCTGCATTGACCCAGGTAACGGCATTCAGTCAGAAAGAACTACAATATGTATTCGGAACAGCGTCATTGTCTTATCGCGACTTCATTACCATCGACGGTTCTGTTCGCAACGACTGGTCTTCGACATTGCCTAAGCCCTATTCTTACGCCTACTTCTCGTTCGGTGGTAATGTAATACTTTCGGAAGCATTGAAATTGCCGGAGGTGATCAGCTTCGCGAAACTGCGCGGATCGTGGGCACAGGTGGGTAACGATACTGACCCATACCGTTTGCTGCAAACCTACACATTCACACAAGGTGGTAACGGCGGAGGTTTCATCAACCGTAACACGACACGTCCGGCTGCGAACCTGAAACCGGAGATTTCGTCTTCGACAGAATTAGGTCTTGATTTGCGCCTGTTCTCCGGAAAACTGGGATTGGATTTTACTTATTACAATACCAACACCGTGAACCAGTTGCTTACCCTGCCGCAAGCAACACCAACCGGCTTCCAAAACCAGTTTATTAATGCGGGTAAGATCAACAACAAAGGTTTTGAGATCTCCTTGACGGCTTCTCCATTGAAAGGCAAGGCATTGACCTGGGATGCGACGCTGAACTTCGCACGCAACGTAAACAAGATTGTGCAGCTTCACGAGACTATCAAAACAGCCAACCTGGGCGGAAATACCCGTACCACCACGGCCATTGTGCGTGAAGGCGGCTCCTATGGCGACTTGCAGGCATTCGGCTGGAAAAAAGATGCAAGCGGCAACTACGTCGTGAATGCAAAAGGGCTTCCGGTAGCTACCGCATTCGATAATATCGTGGGTAACTTCAACCCTAAATTCACCATTGGCCTTAACAACTCTTTCTCTTACAAAAACTTTGTATTCAGCTTCCTGGTGGATGGCCGTGTGGGTGGTGTAATGACTTCCGGAACAGATGGTAACCTGGCATACGACGGTACTGCGGATTATACCGAAGCACACCGTCAGGGTGGATGGGTATTGCCAGCGGTAACCGAAACCGGCGAGCAGAACAATGTGGCAATCGACGCACAAACTTTCTGGCAAACTGTTTCGCAAGGCCGGTATACCTGGGGTGAGTTCTTTACGTACTCTACTACCAACTTCCGCCTGAGAGAGGCTACACTCGGCTACAACATCCCAACCCCTCCGGGCATGTTCATCAAGTCACTGCGCCTGTCGCTTACCGCTCGCAACCTGTTCTTTATCTATCGCGGTTATGCCAAAATGGATATTCCTGGCCTTGCAAAACGTAAACTTCCATTCGATCCGGATGTAAACCTGGGTGCAGGTAACTTCCAGGGATCAGAATACGGAGCCCTCCCTTCAACACGTACTGTTGGTTTGAATTTGAAAGTTGGATTCTAATTAAACAGCCTCTTAAAATACTGTAACATGAAATTAGCATTGAATAAATATATCAGAGCAACCACATTGGGCGTACTCACCGGCTCAGCGATGGTCGTGGCGGGCTGTACGGGTGATTTCGACGAACTGAATACCAGCCGCACGGCGCTCACCGCCATCACCGATGCGGAAATTCCCTATCTGTTCTCCCGGGCGCAGCAGCAGTCTTCTTACTCCGCAGGCACCTACCAGACGGCTCAGAACCTGTTCGCAGACTTGTATGCGCAATATTTCGCAACGACGACACCGAACTTCCAATCGGACCGCTACTTCATGCACCCGACCTGGATCGACAACCACTGGAATCCGGTTTATACCCAGGTGGTACCACAGCTGCAAATCCTGTTCGAAAAACTCGATAAATCCACGTCTCAATATGCATTGGCTAATATCTGGTGGGTGTTTTCATTCCACAGGGTAACCGACTATTATGGGCCTATCCCCTATTCGGAAGCTGGCAAGGACGCGACGCCGATCAAATATGATTCGCAGGAAGAGATCTACAACGACTTTTTCAAACGTCTGACCGAGGCAACTGCATTGCTCAAAGGCAAAACAACCGACAAACCATACGGTACCTACGATATCGTCTATGGCGGCGATGTGAATAAATGGATCAAATTTGCGAACACGCTGCGCCTGCGCCTGGCACTTCGCATCTCGAAAGTGAATCCTGCCAAAGCTAAAACAGAAGCCGAAGCGGCGATTGCAGGAGGCCTGCTAACCGACGTTGCGGACAACGCATACATGGCGAAAAGCTTGCTCGGCGGCGATAACAACGGTCTCGCGACTATCTCCGGATGGGGCGAGTTCCGGATGAGCGCGGCTATGGAATCGGTACTGAAAGGTTATGACGACCCTCGCATCGGCATTTACTTCCAGCCGGCATTCCTTACCAAAACCTACGAAGGTATACGTAATGGACTGGGCCCTACGGAACTAGCCGTTGCTGCGAATAGCAATGACAACAATTCCAATATCGGCGAGCGCTGGATCCGCAACACAGGCGGCGGCTCGGCCTGGGATCGCCAGTTGGCTGTAAAGCAAGATGTAATGCATACTGCCGAGGCCTATTTTCTCCTAGCGGAAGCCGCATTGAATGGCTGGAATGTGGGCAGCGGAACCGCGCAGTCGTTTTATGAAAAAGGTATTCAGGCCTCGATGGAAGGCTGGGGCATTACCGGAGCGGCTGTTACTACTTATATTAACAGTACAAAAACACCCGTGGCTCCCGGCGACCAGCAACAATCCGCCGCGCTTTCCAACATTCCGGTAAAATGGGGAGCAACGGAAGCTATCCAGAGAGAGCAGGTCGCTACGCAGAAATGGCTGGCCCTGTATCCTGACGGCATCGAAGCATGGTCGGAATTCCGCCGCACAAGACTGCCGAAACTCTATCCGGTGGTAAACTCGGTCAACACCGACGTTCCTACCACAGCGGTAGTAAGGCGTATCCCATTCCTGTTACAGGAGAAACAAAACAACGGAGCGGCAGTAGAGGCAGCGACTAAATTGCTCGGCGGCCCCGACAACGCAGCGACACCGCTCTGGTGGGACAAAAACTAGCAATTCTGATGGAAAACAAGTGCCTTCCGGAACATTTTTAACGGAAGGCACTTTCAAAAACCCCTCCACCGGAATAAAAAGGCAACGAAACGGGTATTGACCAAAGTTTATTTTTTAAATTTTGGTTTATTAAAAAAATAATCCCACAAAACAGAGTATTGAGCCGCATAAGACGCATCCTTTCTCTGCATACTGTCTGAACCCCTTTTTTGTAAAGCCTTTAACCAATCTATTCAGTCCCTTAACCATTATGATAAACCGTAGAGATCTAATCAAGCATCTGTCCACTGTTCCCCTCCTGGGCGGGTTCCTGGGCAATGGCACTGCCGAGGCTGCGGGCCTCCTGGCCAAGGCGCCTGTCCGTAACCTCGCCAAAGAACTGGGCATCCGTACTTTTATTAATGCAGCGGGTACCTACACTATGATGACCGGCTCTCTCATGCAGGACGATGTGGTGGCAACGATCCAGGGCGCGGCGAAGGAGTTTATGATGCTCGATGAAGTCCAGACCAAGGTAGGCGAGAAAATCGCCGCCATTACCCATGCGGAGTCCGCGGTGGTGACTGCGGGATGCTTTTCGGCACTCACACTCGGCCTCGCAGGCGTGCTCACGGGCATGGACCAGAAGAAAGTGGAAGCATTGCCGCATTTGGAAGGTACCGGTATGAAATCGGAAGTGATTATTCAGAAAGGCCATAACATCGGCTATTCACACGCATTGACCAACACAGGCTGCAAAATTGTGCAGGTTGAAACGGTGGAAGAGTTGCAGAAGGCAATCAACGAAAAGACCGCATTGATGTGGTTTCTCCATATCCAGTCGGACAAAGGGCTGATCAAGCACGAACAGTGGATAGAAATCGCCAAAAAGAACGGCATTCCTACGATGATCGACATGGCGGCGGATGTACCGCCGGTTGAAAACCTTTGGCGTTTCAACGACCTGGGCTTCGACCTCGTGTGCGTATCGGGCGGGAAAGCGATGCGCGGCCCGCAAAGCGCGGGTATCCTGATGGGTAAAAAGCAGTATATCGACGCCGCCCGCCTCAGCATGCCGCCGCGTGGTTCGACGATCGGCCGCGGTATGAAAGTGAATAAAGAAGAGATCCTCGGCATGTATGTTGCGCTCGACAACTTCGTGAAGATGGATCACAAAAAAGAGTGGAAAATATGGGAAGATCGCGTGGCGACCATCGAGAATGCCGTAAAAAGCGTGAAGGGGGTTGTCACCGAAGTAACTGTCCCTGAACTGGGTAACCACACCCCCACATTGAAAGTATCGTGGGATGCCGCCAAAGTAAGCCTGCCTGTGAAAACATTACAGGAAAGCCTGCGGAAAGGCAACCCGTCGATCGAAGTAATGCCCGGCGAGAACAATTCGCTGACCATTACTACCTGGATGCTCAAACCGGGCGAGGAGAAAATCGTGGCGTCCAGATTGAAAGAAGAACTGTCGAAAGCAGTTGTTTAAATATGTACAGTACCATTTAACTCTTCCTAAACCCAAACCTTTTCAAGAAGTAAAATGCAACACAGGTCCATCCTTTTCACATTTCTGGCATGTCTGCTTGGCGTGGTTTCTCATGCCCAGACTTACAGCATACTGATCAAAGGCGGCACGGTGATCGACCCGAAGAACAATATCAATCAGGTGATGGATGTCGGTATTTTCGAAGGGAAGGTCAAAAAAGTGGCGAAGGATATCGATCCGAAGGAGGCTCGCCAGGTGGTAGATGCCAAAGGGATGTATGTCACACCCGGATTGATCGATATCCATGGACACGTGTTTTTTGGTACCGAGCCAAACCATTACCTCAGTAATGGTTTGGTGGCGTTACCACCCGACGGCTTCACCTTCCGCGTGGGCGTGACTACGATCGTCGACGCGGGCGGTGCCGGCTGGGATTCGTTTTCGGAGTTTAAGAATAATGTGATTTTCAATTCTAAAACCCGTGTACTTTCCTTCCTGAACATCGTGGGACAAGGCATGCGCGGCGGCAACTGGGAGCAGGACACGGCCGATATGGACCCGAACCTGGCTGCGGGCGTCGCCATTAAAAACCGTAACGATGTAGTCGGCTTCAAAGTAGCCCATTTCCAGGGTAAGGACTGGAAACCGGTGGATAATGCGGTGAAAGCCGGTAAATTAGCTAATATGCCCGTTATGGTGGATTTCGGAGGTAGTACGCCTCCCCTTCCGCTGGAAGAGCTGTTCATGAAACACCTTCGCCCGGGCGACATTTATACACACGCATACACATTGCTCGAAGGCAATATCAGAGAAACCATTGTGGATGAAGCCACGCAAAAAGTAAAACCGTTCGCGATCGAGGCACGCAAGAGAGGGATCGTGTTTGATGTGGGCTACGGCGGCGCAAGCTTCAACTACTCACAGGCGATCCCGGCAATGAAAGCCGGTTTTTACCCGACAACCATCAGCACCGACCTTCACACAGGCAGCATGAACGGCTCAATGAAGGATATGCTGAGCATTATGTCGAAATTCTATAACATGGGCATGGATCTGCCGGCGATCATCAAGGCCAGCACCTGGGAGCCTGCAAAAGTGATACACCGCGAACAGCTCGGCCATATTACCGAAGGCGCCATCGCCGATGTGGCTGTTTTTTCAATGCGGAAAGGTAACTTCGGCTTTTACGACAAAACCGGCTACAAAGTAGAAGGCAAAGAAAAACTCGAATGTGAACTGACCGTCATGGGCGGAAAAATAGTTTATGATTTGAACGGCATTACATCGCCGATATATTTGACGAAATAAAGTAATCGGCGGTCGGCGGTCAGTCGTCGGCGGTCAAATCCTGACCACCGACCGCTGACGACCGACCGCCGACAACAATCACCTGGACCCCTCTTAATTGACCTATGTTTAAGAAACGCTTGAAATTGTCTGCTTTCCTCCTGGTGCTGCTGGCGCTTGGATTTACGCAGCATTCCGACCGGGATTTGCCGGTTGTTAATACCAAAAACGGCGGCTTGTTTTTGCCGGATGGATTTGAGGCTACAGTGGTGGTCGATAGCCTTCCGGGCCGTGCGCGGCACATTGCGGTGAACGACAATGGCGATATTTACGTCAAAGCACGGTTTGCCGACAAGGGTGAATCCGTCATCGCCCTGCGTGATACGAACAATGACGGGCGTGCCGACATTATCAAGCGTTTTGGCGGCGCTGCCAAGGAACGCGCCTATGGAACGGCCATGCGCATTTACAAGGGTTACCTGTATTTCAGCTCCGAACTGGTTGTTTATCGCTACAAACTCACTCCCGGAAAGCTCGTTCCGGAAAGTCCGGAAGAGGTGATATTGACCGACGATCACCCGCACGGCATGCACGAGCACATCGCGAAGCCCATCACATTTGATGATAAGGGCTTTATGTACGTGCCTTTCGGTGCGAATTCCAATGCGTGCCAGGAACAAAACCGCACCCCGGGCTCCAAAGGCATGGACCCGTGCCCTATCCTGGAAGATCACGGCGGTATCTGGAAATTCGATGCGAACAAGACCGGACAGTTGCAGAAAGATGGTACCAAATTCGCTACCGGCCTGAGAAGCGTAGTGGCACTGGACTGGAATTTCCAGGACAACAACCTATATGCAGTTCAGCACGGCCGCGACGACCTTTTGCGCCTCTGGCCGCAGCTCTATAATGGCTGGCAGAGTGCTATGCTACCCTCGGAAGAGTTTTTAAGAATTAAAGAAGGTACGCACGCCGGCTGGCCCTATTGCTATTGGGACCAAATGCAAGCCAAGAAGGTGTTGAACCCGGAATATGGCGGTGATGGTAAAATGGTAGGTCAATGCGACCAGTACGAGAAGCCTTTGATCGGTTTCCCCGGCCACTGGGCACCTAATGATATCCTTTTTTATCAGGGCAGCCAATTTCCTGAGCATTATAAAAACGGCTCGTTCATCGCGTTTCACGGCTCTACCAACCGGGCACCGTATCCGCAATCAAGCTATTTCATTGGTTTTGTACCATTTAAAAACGGGCAGGTTGCGGGCGAGTACGAGGTTTTTGCAGATGGTTTCGCAGGCCTCGATCCTATCGTGAATGTAAGCGACGCTGTTTACCGCCCAATGGGTATTGCAATGGGTCCCGATGGCTCGATCTACCTCGCTGAAACTGAAAAAGGTAAGATCTGGAAAGTGACCTACAAAGGCAACAAGAAGAAATTCGCCAACGCCGCACTGGCGAAAATGGAACAGCGCAAGACCATGACGCATATCCGCACGCCTGATTTCGTTAACGACAACCTGGATAAGGACAAACCCGTTGCGGGCGGAAAAGTTTACAGCGTGTATTGCACCGCCTGCCACCAACGCAACGGCATGGGCGACTCGCAGCGTTTCCCGCCGCTGGGAGGTGCAGAATGGGTTACCGGCGACAAAGAGCGACTGATCAAGGTGTTGCTGAATGGTTTGGAAGGCCCTATCGAGGTAAAGGGACAGGCGTATAACAACGTAATGCCCCAACACAGCTTTTTGAAAGACGAAGAAATTTCAGAGGTATTGACCCACATCCGGAGCAACTTCGGAAACAATGCGAGCCCTGTCACGACGGAAGAAGTGGCCAAAGTGCGGGCATCGATCAAGTAACAAGACATTACGCCATTCATCTCCCAACCCCGTTTAAGCGGATATTACTCTCCGGCAATTGAGTGTTCCTTAGAGGGGTTGGGGGAAGAATGGCAAAGTAGCCAATTTACCTTTTCTGTATATTCATGTTGAAAAACAACATTATAGCCGCAAGCTTCATTGTACTTTCCGGAATCGGCCTCGCCGGATTTTCATCCGAAAAGCACACTTACACACACAACACCCAGGAGCCCTGGAAGGCACCTGCCTGGGCGGATACGCTGAAAAGCCCTTACCATGAAGAGCCGCTTACGCTCGCGCAAGGCGAAGAACTGTTTACATTGTACTGCTCTTCCTGTCACGGCGAAACCGGTTACGGCGACGGCGCCGCAGGCGGTGCATTGGGCCAGAAGCCAGCCAACTTTCACGACACGCTGGTAAAAGCTCAAAGCGATGGTTCACTCTTCTGGAAGATGTCCAACGGCCGTGGTAACATGCCGCCTTTCCAGGATGTGTTCACCGCCGAGCAGCGCTGGCAACTCGTGGCCTATATCCGGCACTTGGGCAAAACCGAGTAAAATTGACCACCGACAGCGGACCGCCGATACCCAACCGCCAGAATTACTAAACCCCTTAAACACTATGTTACATTACAGCCGCATTATCAAGTCCGGATTCACGTCGGCGCTCGCCTTGGGCATGACGTTCCATGTTTTCGGACAACAACGGGAGGTCACCACATCTGTCCCCAAAGCACTTCGCGACGACATTACCATTGAAGAGTACATGAAAGTAGAACCGGAAGCCGTTCGCCTGATCCAGCACCCGGTAACCGGTGAAATGTACTACACTACGTTTTTCGGAGATGTCGTTAAAATCGTGATCGAGGACGGCAAGCCTGTGAGCAAAAAGCTGCTTTCTGTCGAAGACCACGGCATTCCACGCCTGCAAGGAGCTGCATTTCATGGCAATACCCTCTTCCTCGCCGGGAATGTGAGCGTCAACAACAACAAAGGCAACAAAGGCCGGATGGTCCGCTACGAAATGAAGCAAGGCGTCGAGAAACCGGAAATGACGGTCGTGTTCAATACTGTTGAATACGGCGCCAACAAAACCACCTTCGACCATGGCTGGAACGCACTGGAAATCAGTCCCGACGGCAAATACATTTACGTGAACACCGGCGCGCGCACCGACCACGGCGAGGTCCAGGACAATGGCGGGGAATATCCGAATGCACGTGACAATGCGCTCACTGCAAACATTTTCCGATTCCCGATCAATTCCAAAGACCTCTTGCTGTCAACGGATCTTGCGAAACTAAAAGCCGACGGCTACATTTTCGCGGAAGGCATCCGTAATGCGTACGACATGGCTTTCGATGCCAAAGGCAATCTTTTTGCCGTTTCCAACTCCGGCGATTACGATCACCCCGAGGACATGTTCTGGGTAAGGAAGGGCCATCATTACGGTTTTCCCTGGGTAATGGGCGGCATTGAAAACCCGCAGCAATTCCCGGATTTTAACCCGGACCCGGAAAAGGACCCTTTCCTGAGCAAGTTTGCATTCGCATTCCTCATGAAGTACTTCCACAACGACCCCGACTTCCCGAAACGCCCTGCCGGCGTAAAATTCTCGCCTTCGGTACAGAACATGGGCCCGGACGCCAACGAGTACCGCGACCGTAAAACCGGCGTAGTTATGGACGGGGATACCACTGGTGTTACGGTGGGTACTTTCAATGCACACTCGTCGCCGCTCGGCCTTTTCTTTGACACCCACAATGCGTTGGGCAAAGAGTTCACCGGCGACGGCTTCGTGATCCGCTATACCGGTGGTCCGCGCAACGGCGTCGTTAATCCGAACCCACTGCGCCGTTACGGTAAAGACCTGCTTCACCTGGAAATGGTTTACGATAAAAAGACCGACAATTACAAAACCAAAACCACCAGCATCATCAACAACTTCACGGCCCCTACCGACGCCCTGCTAGTTGGTAACACACTGTATGTGATCGAATATGGCGGTAAGCAAGGCGGTAATAAAGCGGGCGGAAGCCTTTGGAAAATAACATTGCCAGCCAATGACAAACTGGCGAAAAAAGCCAAAAAGAAAACTTCGTAATACATCTCGTTCTACATATAACTCTAATTAATCTGTTATGAAATCTGAAAGAAGATCTCTTATCAAAAAGCTTTTTGCATCGGTTGCCGGCATCGCGGGCATCGGCGCTGTATCAAAAGTGCAGGCAGCAGTACCTGCACCGGCACCTGAAAAAGAAGTGGGCGACGTAGAAATGTATCAGGATGTGCCTCTTTTCTCGGGCCATACCAAGTTTAATAACCTCGTTTTCGTAGCCGGTAAGGGTGCACACTTCGACGGCGATATTACCGCTCACACCAAGCACGTACTCGACGAGTTGGAAAAAGAGCTGATCAAAGCAGGTTCTTCAATGGAAAAAGTATTGAAATGCTCCGTATTTCTCCACGACCTGAACGACTACAAAGCCATGAACGAAGCCTACAAGGGCCGTTTCGGCAGCAAGCCGCCATGCCGCACCACGGTGGCAGTGTACGGCGGCGTACCAGGAGACTCCTTGGTTGAGATTGACTGTATTGCTTACGTTTAGAATTAGGAGGAGGAAAGGGAGGAAGGAGAAAAGGGAGGAGGGACGAAGGTTATGCTCTCCCTCGCCACTTTCTTCCTTCCTCCCTTTCCTCCATCCTCCTTTCCTCCCTTTCCTCCCTCCTCCCCTTTCTCCCTTTCCTCCTAATTCAAGCAGTTACAAATCCGGCAGAACGGACACATACGACCCTTTTGGAAAATTTTTATTTCGGAATAATACAATTAACCAGGATTAAATTCGCTCACAAAAAATAAAGTCGGACTTATATTTTAGATTATGGCGATTTAACAGTTAATTTGTTTAACTGACCCGACAAGAATTGAACAAGAAACAACGCATCGCTGAGGAGAATGAAATTCTTTTAAATCTCTGGCACCAAAGCCAGGGCGGGGACAGTCTGGCATTTTGTCAACTTGCCGACAAACAATACCGCACGCTTTTCAATTACGCCTGCAATTTCACCGCCGACAGGGAGTTCATCAAAGACGCGATCCAGGATCTGATGATTCACATCTGGGAGAGGCGGCAGAACATTCAAATACAGTTCGTTACTATTTACTTCCTGCGTGCTTTACGCAACCAGCTCATGCAGGAATTCCGGCGCAGCAACGGGTCCCACCCATTCCTGGACATCGACGAAGCTCACCAGGTTTCCGATTATCAGACAGTCGAAACCGAAATTGAACGGAAGGAACTACTGAGTGAAAATCAGGTCAAAGTGCGGTGCGCCATCGAAGAACTCCCCCGTCGCCAAAAAGAGGCCGTTTTCCTTAAATACTTCGAGGGGATGGACAACGAACAGATCGCCGATCTCATGCAGGTAAACCGGCAATCGGTAGCCAACCTCCTTTTCAAGGCAATCACCGCGCTGAAACAGCACATTCATCCTATCAGCAACCTGCTGTTGCTTTGTTTTGCGCTGCAATTCTAGCCTCCGGACGCGAATTCCTTCGTTTCGACCGAAGCTCCTGCCTAAAACTTTCCATTATCTCGTCGCCGTATGCAACCGGGCTTTCATTTAATGCATCCTTTCGGTAACAACCCGTAGCCCATGCAACAAGCCCCCAGCCGAACTCTCTGGATTGACTACCTCCGCTCATTTCTGACCGTTCTGGTGGTTGCCCACCACTCCTCCCTCGCCTATACCACATTCGCAAGCTTCGACAAGGTTGCGTACATCCGGTCTACCCACCCTGTGGTGGACGCACAGCGCTGGATCGGCCTGGACATCTTCGAGAACTTCAACGATGTGTTCTTCATGTCGCTGATGTTCCTCATCGCTGGGTTATTCGTCATCAAAAGCATTCAGCGTAAAGGCCCCGGCGCATTTATCCGCGACAGGTTCTACCGGTTGTTTATTCCATTTCTGATCGGCGGTACCATTCTGAACCTTATCGCACATTACCCTTCCTA
This sequence comes from Dyadobacter jiangsuensis, assembly GCF_003014695.1. GTDB lineage: Bacteria > Bacteroidota > Bacteroidia > Cytophagales > Spirosomataceae > Dyadobacter > Dyadobacter jiangsuensis. Next base: position 182,283 of record NZ_PYAS01000015.1, read on the forward strand.
CGTACTCGCGCACGAGAGCACAGGCTTGCGCGCATATGTGGAAGACTTTTTCATCGTGGAGCAATGGCCCGTCGGACCGCCATGGTTTATATGGGTGCTGTTTGTGTTCAACATTGCATTCGCGTTCCTCTACGTCCTTTTCCGGCCAAAGTTTGCGGCGCCAGTAAACTTCGATTCCAGCAAATACAAACCCGGCAGGATAGTCCTATGGTGGTTCTTATTCACATTTGCACTGTACGTCCCATTTGCATTCTGGCTGGGCCCATACAAGTGGACAGGCTTCGGCCCGTTCGACTTTCAAATCAGCCGCGCAGCATTGTACTTCGGCTATTTCCTGCTGGGAACCTGGCTGGGTAAGGTGAATTTCAACGAAACGATGTTCGGCTCTTCCGCTCCGCTCGTCCGTCGCTGGCCGCTCTGGCTTGTTGCGTGCGGACTGGTCTATACGTCACTTACCATCGCATCGCCATACCTGACCACGCTCGTCAAAACCGGAGCATTGACGGAGTTTCAAGGATACTTCGTTTACTTCACCATCTACGTTTTGTCCTGCACATTCAGCTGCATCGCCTTCATGACTGCATTCCGCGCTTTGGCCAAAAGGCACCAATGGGCCTGGGACTCGCTCTCCGACCACGCCTATCTTATTTACCTGCTGCACTATCCGTTTGTTCTTTGGATGCAGTATTGGTTACTGGAAGTGCCACTTCCGGCATTCGCTAAGTTTTTGATCACATTCCTGACAGCATTTGTCGGAAGTTATTTATCAGGCTATTTGCTTAGGAAAATACCTATTGTCAGGAAGTATATTTAATTGGAGGAAACCAGTCAAAACGCCTAAACCATTGCGTTGTACTTTTTTGATCGAAACCTAAGAGCGGTGCATGCTCATAGCAGCAAATGTGCCTTAGTACACTAAAAAGCTTCTTGTAATGGGCAATTCCCGCCCCGCATAAGTTATCGCCAACTCCGGGTTGTGGGCCCGCCTGAATTAAAAGTCCCTTTGTGTAAGAATGAAAAATAAATTCATTTCCCAGGTCTTTTCGCATCCAATCGACCCCTCCTAGCTGTTCGATCCAGCGATCACCCAGACAAGTGAGCCAATTAACGCCTTTGATTGTGTTCTGTAAATACAGAATATGGCTAGCCGGATAATCAACCTCCAAACCGGGAAAACGTTGTGCCAACACCCGAATCTGTTGAGAAATGCTCATTTCCTTTTTTGCGTCAGGTGAGGCCAAAACTGCAAACCCGCCACTTCCATGCAACGGCTGCAAGATGTCGCACCAATTAGTAAAGAGCTTTGGCACATCAAATGCAGGCTGATCAATAAAAAACGTTATCGGCAATGCAACATTCAAAAAACTTAGCTTATGACCCGGCGCCATAGATGGATAGCCGAATGCCTGAACTCTCCATGGAGAGCAACTGTCATAAGTCTTGCCTCCATGATAATAATATTGCCAAACATCCTGATGAGTGTCTATAAGCCAGGAACTCGGGCTCAGGCTCGGCTCAAAGGGCTTCCAAGTATATTTCTTGGGATGAGTACCCCACATCAATGGCGCATCGAAAATTCGTCGATACTCATCAAACAGATCTACACAGGCTCGACGTTTGGCAGACAAATGCCCATCCTCAAAATACAACGTCACATAAAACGATAGGCACAAGAGCGTCTCATCGCCGTTTTTCGGCAACAACGAATCAACTATTTCCTTACAGATCAGAACGTCGTCTCCGATAACCATGAAATTCAAAATCAGTTTATGACAGGCCCGGACTGTGCCCAGGCTTACGGAAAATCAAGGCAAATAATCTAATTCCCTACATTAATAAAAGCGGCGTTTATCAGAAGGTTGCGTTGGAACTCTAACGGTACATTACTTCGGAAGCTCTCTCATTTTTTTTAAAAAATTAATTTCCAAAAAGAGAGTATCGGCGTAATGTTCTCGCATCCTTATTAAAATTAGCCATATTATTATTTGCCTGATATGCTCCATTACCGCAATTTTCTTCCGGAGGAACTGGCCGCCGATCCATCTTTCAGACGCTGGGTGTTGTTCAACGACCCTGCCGATGAGGCCGTATGGACCGATTGGCTGGAACATAATCCGGATAAACTGGACCTCGTCAACAGTGCCCGGAATTTCCTGGCAACGACGGAAGCGGCATTCGATCGTATTTCGGATGAGGAAGTGGCTAATGAAATTTACAGGCTATCGCATGCCATCGGTGAAAATAATGCAAAAAAATCATCTATATGGCTGCGTTTCAGGCCAAACTGGTACCATATGGCGGCTTCGGTGCTGATCCTGATGTTTGCCGGATGGTGGTACAACAAGCAAACGCTCTCCCAAAAGCAGTCGGATCAGTATAAAGTGATCCTGAGCCAGATCAAGGAGCCGCTGATCGAGGCGGTGAACTCGGGGAAAGAGGCCAGGCTGGTGATTCTGGAAGACGGCAGCTCGGTGCTCCTGCAACCCGACAGCCGCATTACCTACCCGCGCCGGTTCGAAGGCCGTAAACGGGAAGTGTTCCTGAGAGGGGAAGCGTTCTTTGAAGTGGCCAAAAATCCCGACAAACCTTTTTACGTGTATGCACATACGCTTGCGACGAAAGTATTGGGTACGAGCTTCAAAGTAAGTGCATTCGACGACCAGGAGGTGAAAGTGGTCGTAAAAACGGGTAAAGTATCGGTATTCCCTATGACGAAGGAAGCCATTGCCAGCCAGCATGCGGATGATAAGCTCGGCGGAATGGTGTTGACGCCCAACCAGCAAATTACATTCGCACCCAACGAGTTACGACTTACAAGAAGCCTTATTCCAGATCCCAAACTTCTGGAATTACCGATACAGAGACAGTCATTTGAATTCAAGGGAACGCCAATCACCGAAGTGTTTGCGGCATTGGAAAAATCATACGGTGTGAAGATCGTTTTCGATGCGGAGGTGATGCAGAACTGTTACCTCACCGCATCGCTTTCCGACGAGCCGCTGTTCGAGAAGATCAGCCTGATTTGCAAGACGATCGGCGCACAGTATGAACAGCTCGATGCCAGCATCATCATCAACAGTAAAGGATGTTAATGAAAATACCTTTCTCTCAATACTTTATGACAAATTCACCTCTGCCTATGACCCAAAACCACTACTAATTTCTATTCTACAAAAAAGGTCGATGATGCTGCAACACCACCGACCCGATTAATCCCCCCGCTTGTGTACGCTTAACAGCATCTGATAGAGGCTGCTATGGGAATCATTATGCCGAATTTTAACCCGACAAAAATCAAAATTATGTCAAAAAGAGTACAATTTCACCATGCTTTACAGAAAATCATGCGCATTACTCTGTATCAAGCCCTGCTCTCCATCGCGTTCAGCACTTTCGTTCATGCGAACGACGTGCGCGGACAGCGTGTGTTAGAACAAAAAGTGACTTTGCGTTTAGCCAATTCCGAGATTGACAAGGCATTAGAGAAGATCGAGAATGTGACGAAGGTTAAGTTCATGTACAACCCTCAGATCTTCAACAATCAAAAAGCATCCTATAAATTTCAGGACGAATCGTTATCCGAAGTTCTCAGTAAAATTCTGACCCCGCATAAAGTTATTTACGAAGTGGTTCAGGACCGCATTATCCTGCGCCGCGAACAGGCACCTATTGAAGAAAATGCATCCAAAACAGCTCCCAAACGCAACGTAACGGGAAACGTTAAAGACGAGACCGGCGTTGGTCTGCCCGGCGTGAGCGTACTCGTGAAAGGTACCCAGCGTGGTACTTCGTCGGATGGGGAGGGAAACTTCTCGCTGGAAATCCCCGATGGCGAAGTTGAAACAGCGGTCCTGATTTTCAGCTTCGTAGGTTACACGTCGCAAGAAGTGACGGTAGGAAATCAGACTGCCGTAAATGTACAGCTAGCTCCCGAAGCAAAGGCGTTGAATGAAGTAGTGGTAACGGCTTTGGGTATCGCCAAAGAGAAAAAGGCATTGGCCTACGCGGTGACCGAAGTGAAAGGGGCTGAATTTACACAGGCTCGTGAGAATAACATCGGTAATGCGCTGACCGGTAAAATCGCCGGTGTGAACGCGACAGGTATGGCCACAGGCCCTGGTGGATCGAGCCGCATTGTAATCCGCGGTAACGGTTCCTTGAATGGTAACAACCAGCCTTTGTACGTAATTAATGGTATGCCGATGGACAACACCACGCCCGGCGGAACCGCTGCCGACGGTAACGGTATGAACGTTGACCGCGGAGACGGTATCGGTGGTATCAACCCGGACGATATCGAGTCGATCAGCGTTTTGAAAGGTGGTCCGGCGGCGGCCCTTTATGGTGCCCGCGCTTCGAACGGTGTGATTTTGATTACCACGAAAAAAGGACGTGCGCAAAAAGGCATCGGTGTGGAGATCAACAGCAACACCACATTTGAAAGCCTTGCGGTAATCCCGAAATGGCAATATGAATACGGCCAGGGTGTGGATGGTGTAAAACCGACATCACTGGATCAGGCCAAAAGCACAGGACGTCTGTCTTACGGCGCCAAAATGGATGGACAGCCTACTATTCAGGTCGATGGACAAATGCACCCGTATTCACCACAGAAAAACAACCTGAAAAACTTCTATAATACAGGAACGAACTACATTAACTCGGTAGCATTGACAGGCGGCAGCCAGGCTATCAACTTCCGTTTGGGTTTGAACAACACCAAATCAAATAGCGTAGTACCGAACTCTTCATTCGTACGCCGCATTGCGAACCTGAACCTGAATGCATTTCTGGGTAAAAAACTAAGCCTCGAAACAGTTTTCCAATACAACCTCGAACAAGGAACCAACCGTCCGAAAGTAGGTTACGCAGATATGAACCCGCACTGGGCGACATACCTGGTTGCCAACGTGGTAGATATCCGCAGCTTAGCTCCCGGATATGACGCCGTGACTGGTAAAGAATTGGAATGGAACCCGGTACCCGCTGCGCCAAACCCTTATTTTGTGGTTAATAAATTCAAAAACGATGATACCAAGCACCGCTTTTTGAGCCAGGGAAGCCTTCGTTACGACATTCTGGAAAACCTGTACGTAAAAGGTAGCGTGAGCCAGGATTTTTACAGCTTCACCTCTGAATACGTGCAGCCGACCAACAACGCATTCTTCCCCCGCGGAACCTATGAAGGAAGAAAAACCACCTCTTCCGAAACCAACGGTATGGTGACCGTGAACTATAACAAAGAGTTCGAAAACGTGAGCTTCTCAGCCATGGCCGGTGCCAATGCACAGCGCAGCGTTTTTGATCAGACTGTCATCGCAGGTAGCGAATTTACCATACCTTATTTTTACAGCTATACCAACCTGGCTGCAATGACCACCACGCCGACTTACATGAAAAGCGCGATCAACTCGCTCTTCGGTTCGGTTGACTTCGGTTACAAAGGTCTGGCTTATCTGACCGTTTCGGGCCGTCAGGACTGGTTCTCGGTTTTGAACCCTAAGAGCAACCACATTTTCTACCCGTCGATCGGTGGTTCGGTGATCCTCTCGGAAGCTATCAACCTGCCTTCGGCGATCAGCTTTGCAAAATTGCGCGGTTCATGGGCGCAAGTGGGTGGTGCTACTGTGAATGCATACCAGATTTATCAGTATTACAATATGCAGCAAGGCGGCCACAATGGCCAGCCGGTACAAGGCCTAGCTTCTTCGCAGGTACCTAACCCTGACCTGAAACCTTTGACCTCAACTACCTACGAAGGAGGTTTGGAAGCTAAATTCCTGCACAACCGTTTGGGATTGGATGTGACTTTGTACAACAGAAAAACGACTGACGACATCGTTACGACCAACATTGCATTGTCTTCGGGTTATACCTCGGCTTTGTTGAACGTTGGTGAGCTGAGCAACAAAGGGATCGAACTCTTGATCACAGGTACTCCGGTTCAGAAAACGAATTTCAGCTGGGATGTGAGCTATAACATGGCCTACAACAAAAGCAAAATCGAGCGTTTGGCCGACGGGATCAACCAGGTAGACATTGGCACCGGTGTAGGTGGTGGTATCGTTCGTAACGCCATCAACAGACCATACGGAACGGTTTGGGGCTACCGCAAGAAGACCGATGCATCAGGCAATATCGTGTACAACCCGTCGAGCGGTTACGCTGTGCGGGGCGACCTGGAAGAGATCGGACAGGGAACACCTCCTTTGACGATGGGGATCACCAACAATTTCCGTTACAAAAACTTCTCCCTGAATGTATTGGTGGATGGTAAATTCGGAAGCATTGTGTACTCAAACCTTTATCAGTATGCCTACCGCTTCGGTTTGCCGGTTGAAACACTGCCAGGACGTGAAACGGGCGTAACCGTACAGGGTGTAACAGCAGAAGGCGCTCCTTATACCAAAACCTGGGAGAAAAAGGATGTGGATACTTACTACGACAACGACAAGAACTATACAGCGATGTTTATGTTCAACAACGACTTCATCAAGCTTCGTCAGGTCGTGCTGAGCTACAACATCCCGGTCAACAAGCTGGCGTTCCTGAAACTGCAATCGGCTTCCGTGTCATTCGTAGCACGTAACCTGGCCATCCTTTTCAAAGACAAGAAACAACAGTACTTCGATCCGGAATCGAGCTACACCAGCACCAATGCACAGGGTCTGGAAGCATTTGGTGTACCAAGAACCCGCAGTATGGGCGTGAACCTGATGGTGAAATTCTAAACTTGAACTGTACGATGAAAAGCTTATTTCAAAAACTCATATATGCGGCCCCGTTGGCCATGATGATTACTTCCTGCGATAAAGGGTTCGAGGAAATGAACGTCGACCCCAATAAATACTCGAAGGTAGTTCCCGAATTTATGTTCACCCGGGCGCAGCTCGACGGCGTGTCCACGAACTTCACCGGCGCTGCTTACCTGACGATCGGCCAGTCCATGCAGCATTTTGCCACCTACAAAGAGGTGCCTGCCGCGGGTGACAAGTACTTCAATTTCACCTATTCGCAAGGAAGCTGGAATGCGTATGCCGGCACCGCGCAAGGCCAGGGCTCGGTCATTTCGATCAACCAGGTTATCGACGCGGTGAAAAATGATCCGTTGGCTGTGAACAAACTGTCGGCAGCCAGGATATGGAGGGCATATATTTTCCATCGCCTCACGGATGTCTACGGTGACATTCCTTATTTCGATGCAGGCAAGGCATTAACCGACAAAAACTACGGCCCCAAGTACGACACCCAGCAGGCGATTTATGCAGACATGCTGAAAGAGCTGGACGAGTCCATCGCGGCTTTCGACGCGAGCAAGGCCAACTTTGCCAGCGCCGACCTGATGTACGGAGGCAAAATCGACCAATGGAAAAAATTCGCGTACTCGCTCATGCTTCGCCTGGGCATGCGTTTGACGGAAGTCGACAATGCCATGGCTAAAACCTGGGTACAAAAAGCGATCGCAGGCGGTGTGATCCTGGAAGACGTGGATCGTGCGATTATCGGCTACGTGGACGGTTCGCAAACTTTGAGCCGCAATTTCATCGCTAACGGATTGATGAACACAGATTACACCACTCCGGGCGGCGACAACGTGGAAGGCGGAAAATTCGCCAAAACATTTATCGACTATTTGAAAACGACCAATGATCCACGCCTGAACGTAGTCTCGATCGTGTGGCGCGAGGTAGCCAAGGACACTTATGTAGCCGATACTTCAACCGTTTTGCAAAAGGGAATGCCTAATGCGGCCTTCAACAGCCGTCCTGCGGAATTCAACACGTTCTCCGAACCTAATCCGGCTACCGTTTTGCGCTACGCATCCCCGCTGATCGTGTTTGGGAATGCAGAAACCAACCTGTTGCTGGCCGAGGCAGCTGTGCGTGGATGGTACACAGGCAGCACGGCGAAAGCTACTTATGAGGCTGCTGTGAAGGCCGGGCTTCGTCAGTGGGCACTTTTCGGTGCAGCAGGTATGATCTCCGATGCTAAAATCAATGCCTATGTTGCTAACAACCCATACAACGCAACCGGCACCGTAGCACAGCAAATCGAGCAGATCGCTACGCACAAATGGGTGGCACTGTTCCTCGAAGACGAATATGAGATCTTCTCGAACTGGCGCCGCACCGGCTATCCCAAGCTGACGCCAACCAATTATCCCGGCAACATCACAGGCGGTAAAATACCTACCCGCTTCGTGATTCCCGACTCGGAAGAGCAGTATAACAATGTCAATTTCCTCGAAGCGCGTTCCCGCCAGGGCGGTACCAACACATTTTCGAGTGTAGTTTGGTGGGATAAATAAGCGGAGCCCATGCCCTGCCTGTTTATAAAGTAAATGACCGATACGGATTGCCGACCAAAATCGGCAGTCCGTATCGCTTTTTAAGCCTGAAAATTTTCGTCCCTTGAATGGGGTATTTCAATGTGTTTTTTTGTCTTAACTATAATAGTTCTTTCCTAAACCAAAACCCATGATCAAAAAAGTATTCCTTGCCGCCGCCCTCTTCTGTTCTGCCGGTTTTGCCGCACAGGCTCAGAAGTATTCGATCGTCATCAAAGGCGGTCATGTGATTGACCCCAAAAACAATATCAACAGCATTATGGACGTAGCGCTGAAAGGCGATACGGTCATGCTCGTTGCCAAAAACATCGACGCCAAGGAAGGCGTGCAGGTAGTGAATGCGAAGGGCCTTTTTGTAACCCCAGGCCTGATCGACATGCACTCGCACAATTTCTTCGGCACCAAAATGGACCAGACTTACAGCAATGGTCCTAATGCCCTCCCACCCGACGGCTTCACATTCCGCACCGGCGTTACCACGGTCGTGGATGCAGGTTGTGCCGGCTGGAAATCCTTCCCTGATTTCAAAAAACAAACCATCGACGCTTCCCGCACCCGCGTGCTCTCGTTCCTGAACATCGTGGGCGAAGGCATGCGCGGCGGCACGTACGAGCAGAATGTGGAAGACATGGACGCTGCCGCTACTGCCAAAGTCGCGAAAGAATATCCCGAATACATTGTGGGTATCAAGCTCGCCCACTTCAACGGCTACAACTGGGCCCCTACCGACCGCGCCGTGGAAGCCGGTAAGCTGGCCAACATCCCGGTCATGATCGATTTCGGTGGCAGCCAACCGGTATTGCCCATCGAAGAGCTTTTCATGAAACACCTCCGCCCCGGCGACATTTTCACGCACTGCTTCGGCCAGCTGGCCAGCCGCGAACCGATCGTGGATGTGAAGGCAGGCAAAGTGAAGCCGTTCGTATATGAAGCACGCAAGAAAGGCATCATTTTCGACGTGGGTTACGGCGGTATCAGCTTCGCATTCTCACAGGCGATTCCGGCCATCAAAACCGGTTTTTACCCCAACACCATCAGCACGGATATCCACACGGGCAGTATGAACAACGCCATGAAGGACATGCTGAATGTGATGTCCAAATTCCTCGCCATGGGCATGGACCTGCCGGCGGTGATCAAGGCCAGCACCTGGGCTCCCGCACAAGCCATCCATCGCGAAGAGCTGGGTAACCTTTCCGCAGGCTCGCGTGCGGACGTATCCGTACTCCGCGTGCTCGACGGCAAGTTCCAGATGAACGACACCGGCACATTCGGTTTCTTCGATTACACCGGCGCAAAAGTGCAGGGCAAGCAGAAGCTCGAAGCCGAAGTAACCATCCGCGCTGGCAAAGTGGTTTACGACCTCAACGGTCTGACCAACCCGATCGTCGTTTCCAGAAGATAACAGTCACATATGGAAGTCCTTGCGGCCGCATCCAAAAGGGCTTCCATTTATATTTTGCCTAATTTTACCTACTCAATATCCCTGCCGTACATTTTTCTTGTCTTATGAAACTACCGATTCTCTCTTTAACGACCATCCTGACCCTAACCTTCGGAGCCCTGCAAACCGCAAAGGCGCAGACCATGCCGAAAGAAGAGCTGATTTTCCTGACCTCGGAATGGAAAGGTGAGCGCTTCGCCGACGGCCGCCCGAAAATCTCCGACGACCTCGTCCGCCGCGCAAAGGACATCAATATCGAAGAAGCCTGGGTAGTACTCAAAAACGAAGGCTACAACTGCCAGTTTGAAGGCAACTGGAAAATCGTACACGACGACGTGGTGATCGCCGGACGCGCATTGACGGCACAATTTATGCCATCGCGCCCCGACATCGAGAAGAATATCAAAGATCGCGGTGCCAAGCAGGGCCGCATCGGCAACACCAACTCATGGCCGATCGACATGCTTAGCAAAGGCGACGTATATGTGGCCGACGGTATGGGTAAAATCGTGGAAGGAACGCTGATCGGCGATAACCTTGCCAACTCTATTTATGCCAAAACAGGCAACGGCGTGGTATTCGACGCATCCGTGCGCGATCTCGACGGCCTTTCCAAAATCCCGGGTTTCAATGCATTTGTCCGTGACTTCGATCCGTCCTATCTGAAAGACGCGGTAGTAACCGGTATCAACACGCCCATTCGCATTGGCCGCGCCGTGGTACTGCCGGGAGATTTGGTTTTAGCCAAAAAAGAAGGCGTAATCTTCGTCCCCTCCCATATGGTGGAGAAAGTGGTGCAAACGGCTGAGTTCATTGCATTGCGTGACAAATTCGGCATTCAAATGCTGAAAGAAGGCAAATACACCCCGGGCCAGATCGACAGCCAATGGACCGACGCCCTGAAAACCGACTTCCTGAAATGGCTCGATAAAAACCCGAACGAAATCCCGATGAAACGTTCGGAGCTGGATGAGTACATGAAAAAAAGAACCTGGTAAGCGAGTAATCCGGCCTGGTTTTCCGCATTTCCTGTTTGGTGAAACAGACAGGAATTTTCTTTCGCTTTTTCAAAATTGCATTTTAAATACATTTATATGAATATTTACAAGCTCATGTCCGCCGTCGCCGCGGTTAGCCTGCTGACAGCGCTTTACCTCGCTTTCACGGGAAGCCTCCCCTCGGCCGGCCCCTTCTTTATTGCGTTCTTCCTTTCGCTGGCCATCAGTTTCAGAGGATATGAAAAATTAAAAGGTTTCACTTACACCACCGTGATTTTCGCGGCGGTAACCACTGCATTGTATTATCCGCAGCATTTCCTGACTGTGGGCGATTTCAAGCTTTCGACACTCATTACTCCGTTGATCCAGATCATCATGTTCGGGATGGGTACTTCCATGAGTTTCGGTGATTTTGTGGGTGTCGTTAAAATGCCCAAGGGCGTGCTGATCGGCGTGGTGAGCCACTTTATCATCATGCCGACCATCGGCTATACGCTGGCTAACATCAGCGGCTTCCCGCCTGAAATCGCGGCAGGGATCATTCTCATCGGCTGCTCACCGAACGGTATGGCCTCCAACGTGATTTCTTACCTGGCGAAAGCGAATCTGGCATTATCCATTACCATCACCGCCATTTCCACCATGCTCGCGCCGATTGTAACGCCTGTGCTCATGAGTATGCTCGCGGGCGCGTTCGTGAAGATCGACACGCTGCATATGATGTGGGATATTATTAAAATGGTGATCATCCCCATCGGTGCCGGGTTGATTTTCAATAAGCTGTTCAGCGGAAAAGTGAAATGGCTGGATGCCGCTATGCCATTGGTTTCGATGGGAGGTATTGCATTCATTATCGTGATCATCACTGCTGCGGGTCGCGACAGCCTGCTGTCGATCGGACCTGCATTGCTGCTTCTCGTACTGATCCACAACCTCTCGGGCTACACGCTAGGCTACTGGTCGGGGCGCCTATTCCGCATGAGCGAGCGCGACTGCCGCACGATAGCCATCGAAGTAGGGATGCAAAATGGCGGTCTGGCTTCCGGTATTGCCAAGGAAATGGGTAAAATGGCGACCGTCGGTCTCGCACCGGCGATTTTCGGGCCATTGATGAACATCACCGGCTCCATCCTGGCCTCGTGGTGGCAAGGCAAACCCACCGGCGACGAAGACACTTACGTAGAAACGGGCAGAGCCCACTAAAAAATGGCGCGAAGGTCTTTCCTTCGTGCCAAAATATTCGAAGGCCTCCGGCCGGTCAATACCGCAAAACGATGCGGGTATCATGACCGGCCGGAGGCCTTCGAATAATATGTACACAAATCAAGAGATTTGCACCAGCCTTCACAGCATTATATTTTTACCTTCTCCCTTTCCTCCATCCTCCCTTTCCTTCCAATTAATCAATCCTCTTCCAGCAACAGCTGCATATATACCAGATCCAGCCACTGATCAAACTTATAAGCCACCTCTTTCAAATATCCCTTTTCCACAAACCCGTATTTCTTGTGAAACTCAATACTCGCGCGGTTGGAGGCGTCAATGCAGCCGATCATTGTGTGCAAGCCTGATTCCTTCGCACGCTGGATAAGGCTGCCCAGCAATTTGCCGCCCACACCCATCCCACGCGACTTCTCGTCGAGGTAAATGGAATGCTCCACACTGAATTTGTATCCGATTTTCGGACGGAAAATATTGTAGGACCCATAACCGATCACTTCGCCTTCCAACTCTGCTACAATCACCGGCATACCATCATAGAACATCTGTTCAAACCAGGCGTTTTGTTGCTCTAAGGTCCGGGCTTCGTAGTCATAAATAGCCGTGGTGTTCAGAATAGCGTGGTTGATAATTTCCAACAGCGAAGGCAGATCCTTAGGAGCCGCACTTCTGATGATCAAATCCATCAAAATAAAGCAGGTCGTTATACAGGTTTAATATTAAGGCCAAAAATACCTTATTATTTTAAAAAATTTCACGCTTAATCCCCGATCCGTCTTACGTTTTTTTCTAATTCTTTTGAAAATCCTGAATTTCGAATAGCTTTGCCTCAACTTTAGGGGTGTCCCGACATGCGGACTGAGATCATACCCTTTGAACCTGATGCAGCTAGTACTGCCGATAGGGAAAAGCAGGAGTTACCATGCACGTAGCTCCGTCTATTCTTTCTTCATAGGTCCATTCCTAAGGTTTTTTGTATTTAAAACTGAAATCAGGAATGGAAATCATCCTAAACGGTCAGGCAAAGCAAATAGCCGCTGATTATTCGGTAGGGCAACTCGTATCCGAGCTGTTTCCGTCCGGCAAAGGCATCGCCGTAGCCATCAACCAATCGGTAGTCCCGAAATCCGCCTGGCCCACACGCCGGCTCTCTCCCAACGACCAGATCACCCTCATTACCGCCACGCAAGGCGGCTAGTGCCCTTTTGTCCCACCATTTCACCAGAAAACAATATCATGAAAACAGAAAAAACACCGGAAACCATCACCCGCGACCCGTTTCCCAATTCGAAGAAAATATATGTAAAAGGGCACATCCACGACATTTCCGTCGCCATGCGCGAGATTTCGCTGAACGATACGCGCATTCACGGGAAGCTAGGTGCAAGCGAGCCCAACGAGCCGGTAACCGTGTACGACACGAGCGGCCCCTACACCGATCCTAACATTGAAATAGACGTCAAAAAAGGCCTTCCCGGATTGCGTGCTGAATGGGTACGCTCGCGCGGCGACGTGGAGGAACTGGAAACGATTTCGTCCGAGTACGGCCGGATGCGCCTCGCGGATACCAAACTCGACCATTTGCGGTTTGCGCACAATGCGAAGCCGCTCCGCGCCAAAGCCGGACAGAATGTTTCGCAGCTGCATTATGCAAAAAAAGGCATTATCACGCCGGAAATGGAGTACATCGCCATCCGCGAAAACCAGCGCATCGATGCGCATCTGGCATCGTTGAATGGCAAAGCAGGTGCACTGGCGCATCAGCACGCCGGACACAGCTTCGGGGCGAATACACCGAAAAGCCACATTACTGCGGAGTTTGTGAGGCAGGAAGTAGCAGCGGGACGAGCCGTCATCCCGTCCAATATTAACCACCCGGAAAGCGAGCCGATGATCATCGGGCGGAACTTCCTGGTAAAGATCAATGCCAATATCGGTAACTCGGCAGTATCGTCGAGCATAGAGGAAGAGGTGGAAAAAGCCGTGTGGGCATGTCGCTGGGGCGCCGATACGATCATGGACTTGTCCACCGGCAAGAACATCCACGAAACCCGCGAGTGGATCATCCGCAACACACCCGTGCCGATCGGTACCGTACCTATTTACCAGGCATTGGAAAAAGTAAATGGTAAAGCCGAAGACCTGACCTGGGAGCTTTTCCGCGATACACTCATCGAACAAGCCGAACAGGGCGTGGATTACTTCACGATCCATGCAGGCGTGCTGCTGCGCTACATTCCGCTGACGGCCAAACGCATTACCGGCATTGTTTCGCGCGGAGGCTCCATTATGGCGAAATGGTGCCTGGCGCATCACAAGGAGAATTTCCTGTACACGCATTTCGAGGAAATCTGCGAGATCATGAAGGCCTATGATGTGGCATTCTCACTCGGCGACGGTCTCCGCCCCGGCAGCATTGCCGATGCCAACGACGCCGCGCAGTTTGGGGAGCTGGAAACGCTGGGCGAGTTGACCAAAATCGCCTGGAAGCACGACGTGCAAACCATCATCGAAGGCCCCGGACACGTGCCGATGCATTTGATCAAGGAGAATATGGAGAAGCAATTGCAGCATTGCCACGAAGCGCCATTCTACACGCTCGGGCCATTGACGACCGACATTGCACCGGGTTACGACCACATCACCTCAGCCATCGGCGCGGCGATGATCGGCTGGTTTGGTACCGCCATGCTTTGCTACGTAACCCCGAAAGAGCATTTGGGATTGCCGAATAAAAAAGACGTGAAAGACGGCGTAATCACCTACAAGATCGCCGCCCACGCTGCCGACCTCGCCAAAGGCCACCCCGGCGCGCAGTACCGCGACAATGCGTTGAGCAAAGCCCGCTTCGAGTTCCGCTGGGAAGATCAGTTCAATCTCTCGCTCGACCCGGATACCGCGCGTGAATTCCATGATGAAACCCTACCAGCCGAAGGTGCCAAAGTCGCGCATTTCTGTTCCATGTGCGGGCCGAACTTCTGCTCGATGAAAATCACGCAGGATGTCCGCGATTACGCGGAAGAAAACGGACTGGCTACCGAAGAAGCCGTAGCAGAAGGCATGCAGCAGAAGGCGCGGGAGTTTGCGGAGAAGGGCAGCGAAATTTATCTGTAATGGAACTGATCGTTATAACTCATCCCGAAATGCTGCCCGGAGAAGCTGCTATTATTAACCAGCTCTTCGCACGCGGGCTTGCGCGCTTGCACGTGCGCAAGCCCGACGTGGCCGAGGCGGAGCTGCGGGCATTGCTGGAACAGATCGATCCGCAATTCCGCAGTCGCATTGCATTGCATCAGCATCATGAGCTGGCGGGGGCTTTCGGCATTACCGGTTTGCATTTTACAGAAATGAGCAGGTTAGCCCAAAGCCGGGAAGCATTTGAAGTGTTAAAAAACAGTGGGTTCAAAATCAGCACTTCCTTACATGGGCCTGCCGAATTGGAAAGACTGTTCCATTGCTTTGATTATGCATTCCTGGGGCCTGTTTTTGATAGTATTTCAAAGGAGGGTTATTCTTCAAAGCTGCCGGCCGATTTCAAATTGCAAAAACACAACTTCCCGGGCAAAATCATCGCATTAGGAGGCATTGATGCAGAAAACTTGAAATCTGCATTAGAAATGGGCTTTGACGGCGCAGCAGTGCTTGGCAGCATTTGGCAAAATCCTGACAATGCTATTGCTCAATTTGAAAATCTAAAATCATTGCAATCATTTCTAAAATCATCTCAACAATCTTCTTCTCAACAATCATCATTTCAGCAATCATCCTGCATCCCCGGGTTAAAACCCGGGGCAATAGATTCAATAGCAGTCCATTGCCCCGGGTTTCAACCCGGGGATCCGGAGAAAAAGGGTGAAGCTGGTTTTGTTGACAAATTGCATTTCATATCCAATGAAACTGGCACAATGTCGCATATCGACAGCATCCAGCTCGCTTTGGAAGCAGGCTGCCGGTGGATTCAGTTGCGGGTGAAGAACCGGATTGCGGAGGAAGTGCTGCCGGTTGCTTCGAAAGCCAAGCAGTTGTGCGATAGCTACGGCGCCAGGCTGATCATCAATGATTTCCCACATGTAGCCCAAGCTGTGGAAGCCTATGGCCTGCATCTCGGCCTCACGGATATGCCCGTACCCGAGGCGCGCGCACTCGTGGGAGAAAAAATGATCATCGGCGGCACAGCCAACAGCTGGGAGGATATTACACGGCGGATTGAAGAAGGGGCGGATTACATCGGACTCGGGCCGTTCCGGTTTACGAATACCAAACAAAACCTCAGCCCGATTCTGGGCATAGACGGCTACTGCGCTCTAATGCGCCAAATGCAGGAAGCAAGCCACTCCACACCCATCATTGCGATCGGCGGCATTACGTCCGACGACGTCAATGGGCTTCGGAAGGTGGGGCTTCATGGCGTGGCCATGTCGGGCGCATTGATCGGTTCTGCCGATCCGCAAAAAACATTTTACCAAATCCAACAAGCATTATGCTGACTATCGCAGATAAAACATTTCAATCCCGGCTCTTCACCGGTACCGGCAAGTTCAGTTCGGCGGCGGTGATGGAGGAAGCCCTGCTGGCTTCCGGCTCCGAACTGGTGACGGTAGCCCTGCGTCGCGTGGATGTACACGACGCGGGCGACGATATCCTGAGCCATCTGACACACAGTCATATCCATTTGTTGCCGAATACCTCCGGGGTGCGTACGGCCAAAGAAGCGGTTTTCGCCGCCCAGCTCGCACGTGAGGCATTGGAAACCAACTGGCTGAAACTTGAAATCCATCCCGACCCCAAATACCTCATGCCTGATCCCATCGAGACTTTAAAAGCGACCGAGGAACTGGCGAAACTGGGCTTTGTGATATTGCCCTACATTCACGCCGATCCCGTGCTTTGCAAAAGACTGGAAGAAGCAGGCGCATCCGCGGTAATGCCGTTGGGCTCGCCGATTGGCAGTAATAAAGGGTTAAAAACCATCGATTTTCTTGAAATTATCATCGAACAGAGCAAGGTCCCGGTGGTCGTAGACGCGGGCATCGGTGCGCCGTCGGATGCCGCGAAAGCGATGGAGATCGGGGCTGATGCGGTACTGGTGAATACGGCCATTGCGGTAGCCGGAGATCCCATAGCCATGGCAGAGGCTTTCAAACTCGCCGTGCAATCGGGAAGAATGGCTTACGAAGCCAAATTAGGATCGAAAGGGAGCCTGGCCGTGCCTAGCAGCCCGTTAACCGCATTTCTGGATGAGCTTTAAAGAAGAATTTGCGCGGTACTCCTGGGATACAGTGAAGGAAGCCATTTATGCCAAAACCTCCGCCGACGTGGAACGGGCATTGGCCGCTCCGAAAAGGACGTTGGACGATTTCATGGCGCTGATTTCGCCCGCAGCGGCGGCTTATCTGGAACCGATGGCCAGGCTGAGCCGGCAGCTCACGCGAAAGCGGTTTGGTAATACCATTCAAATGTACGTGCCGTTGTATTTGTCCAATGAGTGTACCAATATATGTACCTACTGCGGATTCAGTCTGGATAATAAGGTACGCCGACGCACCCTCAACGACCGCGAGATCCTGCAAGAAGTGGAGGTAATCAAAAGCATGGGTTACGAACACGTGCTGCTGGTTACGGGGGAAGCGAACCAGACCGTGCATGTGGCATATTTCAAAAAAGTACTGGAACTGATCCGCCCGCATTTTGCCCAGGTTTCGATGGAAGTGCAGCCGCTCGATCGCGATGAATATGAGGAACTGATTCCGCTCGGCCTGCATTCCGTGCTGGTTTACCAGGAAACCTATCACCAGGACGACTACCGGAAACACCATCCGAAAGGTAAAAAAGCAAATTTCAATTACCGGCTCGAAACACCCGACCGGCTCGGCCAAGCCGGTATTCACAAGATGGGTTTGGGAGTATTAATTGGTTTGGAAGATTGGCGCACCGACAGTTTTTTCACCGCCCTGCATTTAAATTACCTTGAAAAAACCTACTGGCAAACGCGGTACAGCCTCTCCTTCCCCCGCCTGCGCCCGTTTTCGGGCGGGCTGGAACCCAAAGTGGAAATGAGCGACCGGGAATTGGTACAACTCATTTGTGCCTACCGGATTTTCAACGAAGAGGTCGAACTGTCGCTCTCCACGCGTGAATCCGAGAAATTCAGGAACCATTGCATTCAATTGGGTGTAACATCCATCAGCGCCGGCTCCAAAACCAACCCGGGCGGCTACGCGGTCGAGCCGGAATCGCTCGAACAATTCGAGATCTCGGACGAAAGAACACCCGCAGAGATTGCCCGAATGATCCGGGGGGCAGGCTACGAGCCGGTTTGGAAGGACTGGGACGCTTCTTTAATTTTGAATGAGTGAATATATTCTCCATTCACTCATTCATTCATTCACTCATTACCATGTTTACTCCAATCGAACGCAAACGCTACGCACGCCAGATTATCATGCCGGAAATGGGCCTGGCGGGCCAGGAAAAGCTGCGCGCCGGCAAAGTGGCGGTCGTGGGCGCAGGCGGGCTCGGCTGCCCGGTCCTGCAATACCTGGTAGCCGCAGGCGTAGGCGAGATCGGCATTATCGACGACGACACCGTGGACCTCACCAACCTGCACCGGCAAATACTCTATTCCGCCGATGACGTGGGGAAAAACAAAGCCATTACCGCCGTCGAAAAGCTCTCGGTACTTAACCCGTTTGTGCGCCTTACCGCCTACCCCGACCGGCTGACTGCCGAAAACGCGGCCGATTTGCTCCATGGCTACGACCTGGTCATCGACGGTTCCGACAATTTCGAGACGCGTTACCTTGTCAACGATTTTTGCGTGAGACTGGACAAACCTTTCGTATTCGGCTCCATTCTGCGCTTCGAAGGACAAATTTCGGTATTCAACTACCAGGGTGGGCCTACCTATCGCTGCCTTTTCCCCGACGCCGAGGAAGGCGATAATTGCGCGGAAGCGGGTGTAATGGGTGTACTGCCTGGCATTATAGGCACCTATATGGCCAATGAGGCGATCAAGATCATTGCGGGCATAGGCGAACCGCTGTCCGGCAAACTTCTGGTTATTAACACCCTTTCAAATACCCAATCCGTTTTCGAGTTTTCGAGATCGGCCGCAACAATTCCTGTAAAATCTCCGGAACCAGCTACCAAACAACCTCTTGAGGAAAATACGCGCGAAATGTCCTACGACGAATTCGAGGCATTGCGGGAAGCCGACCCCGAACAGGTTTTACTTGTAGATGTACGCGAATATTATGAATTTGAGGCGGATAACTTCGGCGGCGAAAATATTCCGCTCTCCGAAATCCCCGAAAGTATCGGGACATTCCCTTCGGGCAGAAAAGTCGTTTTTTACTGCAATAGCGGCAAACGAAGCTTGCAGGCAGCGAAATTGCTGACGCAAAGCGGTTACGAAGGGCAAAGCTTCTGGGCACAGCATTGGTAATCGATTATGCAGGTCAAACCGACACCCCTCCTTTCCGGCATTGTGCGGCATTTTCTGGTTATAGAAAGTGACACGCAGTCGGCCATGCGGATTTTCTCGGATGGCAATACGGGAGTGGTGTTCAACTACGGTGATCCGCTTTTCTATCAAAATGAAATGCATTCGGGCGCGGCTCTGCTTCCTGCCGGCTTTTTGTATGGCCAATTGGATACTTACAAGAACGTTTGGACAGTGGGGAAAATCCGGCTACTCATCGCGGTGCTACATCCGTTCGGGGCAGCGGCATTGTTTAAAATGCCGGCGTCGGAACTGAGAAACCAGATCATCGAATGCGCAGATTGTTTTGGAACCCATTTTGAATGGGTGAATGACGAAATTGCCTGCTCACCAGCGATTCATGACAAAATCCGGGCGGCCGAGCATTTTTTGCTGTCTCAATTACGGGTGGCAGGCAGCAGTAATGCACTGGTAACGAATACTGTCAACATTATCCATACGCAAAACGGCCTGGTTTCCGTCTCACAGCTTACCGCGGTGACCGGCACCACCGAGCGTCAGCTTCAACGCAAATTTGAGGAACATATCGGCATTTCCCCGAAACGTTACGCGGGCATCATCCGCATGCAATACGCGTTGAGAATGCTGCGAAAAAAATCCACCCATTTGTCATTAGCGGGCATCGCCTGCGAATCGGGCTTCTTCGACCAGGCACACCTGATCCGTGAAATGAAGAACCTTTCGGGACTTACGCCGGGCCAATACCTCAGCCCGCAAAACGTCCTCGCTGCCAATCTGATCCGGCTCGTTCATTAGTTTCTACCGCTTGTCGGGTTTGTACAATACATGTGCAGTCCGCGCATTTACTTTTGGGTAAAAAAATCAGAGCTATGAAACCGATCAAAATCGCAACAGCCCAGTTTGAAAACAAAAGCGGCGACAAAGCGTACAACCTCGGCGTGATCCGGCAGCTTGCCGGAGACGCGTCAAAAGCAGGTGCACAGGTCATCGCATTCCACGAATGTTCGATAACCGGCTACACTTTTGCGCGAAACTTGTCGCGGGAGCAACTGCTGGAAGTTGCCGAACCCATTCCCGACGGCCCCAGCATTCACGCATTGCAGGAGATTGCTGCCGAACATGACATTGTCGTCCTGGCCGGTTTGTTCGAGAAAGATGCGGATGATAAAATGTACAAGGCCTACGTTTGTGTAGATAAAAACGGCCTCGCCGCCAAGTACCGCAAGCTGCACCCCTTCATTAACCCCCACCTTACACCGGGCGACCAATATGTGGTTTTCGATTTGTTCGGTTGGAAATGCAGCATACTCATTTGCTACGATAACAATATCATCGAGAATGTGAGGGCTACCAAACTGCTGGGTGCCGACATCGTTTTCATGCCGCACGTAACCATGTGTACGCCTTCCACGCGCCCGGGTGCCGGGTTTGTCGACCCTGCCCTCTGGTACAACCGGGAAGCCGACCCAACTTCGCTGCGCCAGGAGTTCGACGGACTGAAAGGCCGCGCCTGGCTCATGAAGTGGCTCCCCGCCCGCGCCTATGACAATGCCGTTTACGCTATATTCTCCAACCCCATCGGCATGGACGAGGACCAGCTCAAAAACGGCTGCTCCATGATCCTGGACCCCTTCGGCGATATCATTGCCGAATGCCGCAAGCTCGACAACGATTTCACTATCGCAACCCTTACTCCCGAAAAGCTCCAACAGGCCGGTGGCCACCGCTATATCCAGGCCCGCAGACCGGAATTATACAAGGATATTATCGGCCGAGGACACGTTTCCGAGCAACGGGTGATCTGGCTGTAAAACCTAAATTCGTTGAACTCGCTCAATGAATTTAGCTAAATTTGTTGAGTCAATTCAATGAATTTAGCTAAATTTGTTGAGTTAATTCAATGAATTTAGCTAAAATGGACTTCCCAAGGCATATTCTCTCTCAGATAGTCGACAAGACAGCTTCCAACAAGGTGCTTATCGTTTACGGCGCGAGACGTGTCGGCAAGACGCACTTAATGAGAGCTGTCGAGAAACAATTTGTCGGCAAGTCGCTATTTCTAAATGCGGAAGATCTTGATACAGTCACCCTGCTGGCAGACAGGCGTGTCGCCTCGTTCCGTCGTTGGGTAAATGACATTGACCTCCTTATTATCGACGAAGCACAGGTTGTGCCTGAAATAGGCAAGTCGTTGAAACTGCTTATCGACTCGTTTCCCAAACTGACTATACTTGCGAGCGGCTCATCGGCATTCGAGTTGTCAAATAAAACCGGAGAGCCACTGGTGGGGCGCCAGGTTCGGTTCCAGCTTTTCCCGATCGCTCAAATGGAGCTGTCAAAAGAAGAAAACTATCTTGTAACAAAGCAGCAGTTGGAAACCCGGCTTATCTACGGCAGCTATCCCGAAGTTTTGAAAAACGAAACTGCCGATGCCAAAACCGATTACCTGAAAGAGTTGGTCAGTGCTTATCTGCTGAAAGATATCCTAATGTTTGAGCAGGTCCGCTACTCGCATAAAATGTTGCAATTGCTGCAATTGGTTGCCTTCCAAATCGGGCAGGAGGTATCGTACGACGAGCTTTCCAAAACATTACAAATCGACCGGAATACCGTTGAGCGCTACCTGGATCTGTTTTCGAAAGTATTCATCATCACACGCATTGGCGGATACAGTAAGAATCTCCGCAAGGAGGTAACCAAGTCGTCTAAATGGTATTTTCTTGATAACGGGATACGAAACGCATTGATCAACAATTTCCTTCCCATGAATCAGCGCACAGATACCGGCGCATTATGGGAGAATTACCTGGTTGCGGAAAGGCTTAAATACAACTCCTATACCCGCAAAACGCCCCTTACCCACTTTTGGCGCACCTACGACCAGCAGGAACTCGATTGGCTCGAAATCGCCGACGAGCAGCTCAGTGCCTATGAATTTAAATGGAAAGATACCAAGGTGAAGTTTCCTAAGGCATTTTTGGAAGCCTATCCCGAGGCCGCCACGCATTGGGTTAACCAGGGAAATTTCATTGATTTTGTGACGGGAGAAATATAAATCGGAGTTACCGTGAGACACTTTAAGTAAAATTTAATAATCTATCAATTACGTAGATTAAATAGTTTTGCTATTTTTGTAAACTCTATATTCCAAAATTCTAAAATTCACGGTAATGCTTGCCAAAGTGCTCTCGCTTAAACTGCCCTCGTCACCGACCTGGTATATCGTCCCGATTGCAGCGATTCTTCTGTTGCTTGGACTTCTGCTGACAAATGGCGTCATCAGCGTCAGCACCGAACAGGTGACGGATTTCCTCACGGGCGATTTCGCATTGTACGTACTGGTAGGTCTGGCGGCGCAGCTGGTGGACGGCGCGTTGGGAATGGCCTACGGCGTTACTTCCAATTCGTTTTTGCTGAGCCTTGGCGTTACGCCGGCAGTGAGCAGCGCCAGCGTGCATTTCGCCGAAATGTTCACCACCGGCGCTTCGGCCATCTCGCATTTCCGCTTTAAAAATATCAATAAAAAGCTTTTCAAAAGCCTGCTTATCCCCGGTGTATTGGGCTCAATTACAGGCGCATACCTGCTATCCGATGTCATCGATGGCAACGCCATCAAGCCATTTATCGCATTTTACATGCTGATACTGGGCGTGATCATCATCCGCAAGGCACTGCAAAAGACCTTTGTTAAAAATAAAACCAAGCGCATCAGCGTGCTTGCCGCCACGGGAGGTTTCCTGGATTCGATCGGCGGAGGCGGCTGGGGGCCGATCGTTACTTCCACCTTGCTCGGGCAAGGCCGCGATCCGCGCTACACCATCGGGTCGGTGAATGCCGCTGAATTTGCCGTGGCATTCGCCAGTGGCATTACCTTCATGCTCTTTACAGGGGTAGACAGCTGGAAAGTCGTTCTCGGATTGATCGTCGGTGGTGTAATGGCTGCTCCTTTCGGCGCCATGCTCGTGGGCAAAATCAAACGCAAGCCGTTGATGCTGATCGTCGGCATACTGGTAATCGGCCTGAGCATCCGTACCATCCTATTAAGCATTTAATAGTCCCATTTTCGCGATATCCGGCGCATTTTGCCTAGTTTTGCACAAAACAGGCTCATTACCATGCTCACCGATTTCGGTTATATCCTGCTCTTCATCATCGCCGCGCTGATATTGCTCGGTGTTATGCTCACTATTGCGAAATTCCTCCGCCCGCATAATCCCAACGAAGAGAAGCTGACCACCTACGAATCCGGTGAAGAACCGCTGGGTAATGCCAATATCCAGTTCAATGTCCGGTTCTACGTCGTCGCATTGATCTTCGTGTTGTTTGAAGTCGAATTGCTGTTTCTTTTTCCCTGGTCGGTGGTGTTCGGAAGTGAAGAGCTCATCGCGCAAACGAACGGCCGATGGGGCTGGTTCGCGATGGCAGAAATGACCGTTTTCATCGGCATCCTCATCTTCGGCCTGGCCTATGCCTGGGCAAAAGGCTACCTCGATTGGGTTCTTCCCAAGCCTCAGATCCCGGAAGTCAAATCGCCCGTTCCGGCTGATTTGTATGCAAAAGTCAATGAGCGGTACAAGAAATAGGCCTTCTAATCCAGCCAGTTTTCAAGCTTTATCAGATCAAATTCCCCGGTAGGAAGTCCGGCTTGCCGTAAAGCGGATTTCTGCCTGGCATATTCTTCAAAGCTTGCTCCTATTAACAATATCCGGTCAGAAAAAGCAGCACGCAACCAATCCAGATTTTCCCGGTTTGCAGAACAACGATTCGCCGCGCTATTTTCCACGCCAAACATCAGTTCCAAAATGGTGATTTCTGATAGATGACAAGAGTTTAGCCCAACTGTTTCGAGCCTGCCAACAACACTTTCATTTCCTTTGAACAAGTGGATGCATATTGGTATCCAGCAGGTAGCTCATAGATCCACCTCCCGTGACCGATCGCTACGCGCATTGTAGATCATTGTTTCCAGCTCCTCAGCAGTCTCGTCCCCTCGCCAGGTACCTATAAATTTTTTCATTGCAGCCGCCTGGTCGGCATTTCGTATCGAATCACCGCCATGATTTTCCTTAACCGGTAGCCCCAACCGCTCGGCCAGCCCTTTCAACAGCGCAAAATCGTTATCGCTTTCTGTCTCAATAGTGATTGTATGTGCCATATATCGCTTTTTCAAGAAAAATTCCGAGCCGAGGACCTCCGTTCCAATTTACGGAAAATCTCCGGGTTGTTCAATGCCTCCCTCCTCTACCTTAAATATATAACTTTCTGATAAACAACTCCATAAATTATCCAATGGACTGTTTGTTTTATCGAATTATATTGACAGTTACTTAAAAAATACCGATTTTTCCGGCTTGTTACCGATTCTGTCATCATCAACAAAATACTATGGAGGCTTTCACAAAAAACTTACGCGCAGGGCGTGAGCGAAAAGGATTATCCGTCGCTCAAATGGCATCATCGCTCCAAATCAGCGAAGAAGAATATAACGAGCTGGAAACCGGGCATATCGCTCCTTCTGTCGACACCCTCAGACAACTCTCACAAGTTCTTAACAGTACCGTGCCGGAGCTGATCACCGACCGCCCCGTGCAGCAGATCGTCCGGGACATTCCGCTTGGGCAGTTTTCACCCGAATCGCTGAGCGAGATAGATAAGGATACGTATATTAAAATCCTCGAAAATCAGCTGCGCACGTTACTCGCCGAGAAAAAAGGTGCCTGACCTAGTGCATTCCGCCCCATTTTTTCATGTGCGGACGCGGGAAGAACACAAATCCCAGTTGCAGGTAAAGCTGGTTGACCTTTAAACGGGACAAATCGTCGACCGTCACGTTGTCTCCTTTCCACTTGCGTCTGCCCAGAATCGGCTGATGGTAAGTCAGCTTACCGCTCAGGTACACTTTTTCGTGAATTTTAGGCAGGAAATCCATTTTGTAATCCACTCCTATACCGCCGTGCAGATTGATATTGGCTGTGTACAGCTTTACAGCCTGGTAAGCCGACGGATTGTTCAGCAGCTGTTGGGCAGATACCGAAGCATTGCTCTTGATATTCAGCCTGTACAGCATGAAATCGGCGCCCAGCGGTATGGTCACATTCCAGCGTGCATTATTCACTAGTTTCGGCCCGCCGTCGGTGCCGATACCGAACCCGTTCAGGTATGCCTTGCGCGTATCGCGGTGGGAGGTGTAGTTGGTGCTATTCATAACGATAAGCCTGGCCTCGGAGAACCATCGCTCCGACTCGGTGCGGCGGGCTAGCACGAGGTTTCCCATGAAAGATGTAAACGGCTTTACCTGCAAACGGGCAAGCTGATCGCGCAGGGTCTTGTTGTTTGGAAGCATGCCCAGCTCCGCATAAACAGCCATTCCGCTTTTGAATATCCTGACTGTGGAATCCGACTGAGCCGACGCGGCGCCGGTGCAAAAGGCCGAAAGCAGGAAACAGATGAGTAATTTTCGTTTCATATAGTTGATGGTTTGTATTTGTTTTGTAACGCCTCCTGAAACAGTTTCTTGCCAAATATGGTTAGTTTTGCAGACGGACAATGTATTTTAAAGCAATATCCGTACCAAAATCCGGCATCTTCAAATATTCATGAGTGAACGAATCAAAACCGGCGACGGCGGCATCATCCTGACCAATGCGGAAGACCTGATGAACTGGGCCCGCCTGTCGTCGCTATGGCCCATGGGCTTCGGTTTGGCGTGCTGCGCGATTGAAATGATGGCTACCTACGCGGCCAACTACGACCTCGAACGCTTCGGGATTATGCCGCGGCCTTCGCCCCGGCAGTCGGACGTGATGATCGTCGCCGGAACCGTCACTTTCAAAATGGCCGACCGTATCCGCCGGCTGTATGAACAAATGCCTGAACCGCGGTATGTGATCTCGATGGGCAGCTGCTCCAATTGCGGTGGTCCTTACTGGGAGCATGGATACCACGTCGTGAAGGGCGTCGACCGGATTATTCCCGTGGATGTATATGTACCCGGATGCCCGCCCCGGCCCGAGGCGCTGATCGGCGGCTTTATGAAATTGCAGGAAAAAATCCGCGGCAAGCAGGAGCAGGTCCCCGAGCTGTTTCTGGAAATGGAAGCCGCAGGCCAGCCAGCCGCTTTATCCTAATCCTTTACTATGACTTTTCAGGAAATCACCGATATGATTGCCGGCCAGTTCCCGGAATACGCGATCACGGCCGAAACCAAGAACCCGCAGCCTGCTCTGGTTGTTCCGGTGCAGGGCATTGCTGCCATCTGCCGTTTTTTACATGAAGACGAAAGACTGTATTTCGATTACCTGGCCTGCATTACGGCCATCGATAACGGCACCGCCGCCGATACGATGGAGCTGATTTATAACCTTACTTCCATTCCCTACGGCCTGGATCTTACCCTGAAAGCCGTGTTCCCAAGAAATACAGCTGAGGCCTCCCTGCCATCCGTACCGACGGTGAGCCATATCTGGCGCACGGCCGACTGGCATGAACGCGAAGCCTTCGACCTGATGGGCATTACCTTCGAGGGACACCCTGATCTCCGCCGGATCCTGCTTCCCGAAGACTGGGAAGGCCATCCGCTCCGCAAGGATTACGATGCCCAGGAAAGGTACCATGGCATTTATGTCCGCTATGAAGATGGCAAGACACTGGAACCGTCCACTGACCCGGACAGAGCCTAGCTTTTGTTTTCTGTGCATTCGGGCAAATAATCATTCATATTTGGTAGCATGAAAAAGCCTCGTTATTTTTCGTTACCAAATTTTAATGATCACCCGCATGCGCTTCATCATACTGACAGCCCTCTTTCTCGGCTTTTTGCACTCAGCATTCGCAGTCACCGACTCACTTATTATAAAAGGTCGGATCAATAACCTCAACGGACGCCTCTACCGCCAGGCTCCGTTCATTACTTTTTCACGAAACAACATCCTGCAACCGCAATCGGAACTGAGCAAGCAGGCCGATTTGCAAGCCGACGGGACTTTCCGCGTGTCGCTTCCTATGCTTTTCCCGCAGGAGGAAATTTATATGGATTACGGCGGGAAGGCGTTCACTACCTTCCTCGGGTCGCCGGGGACAGTGGAAATTATTTTCAATGGTGATTCCATCGGGAGGGCTAAAAAGTTGTTTTACTTCGCCGGAGCCAATGCCGACGCCAATAATCAATATCCGTTGTACCTGGCCGCAGAAAACCAGCGGTTGAACGGAAGCAGGACATTAGGTACCGATTTTTTCAAGTCATTTTGGGACAAAAGCCCGTCCGATGCCCGCTTTATCGCAGAAAGTCGCGGTGAATTTCGCCTCGGATCTGTAAAAGCTGCAACACAAAGCACGGTAACCTCACCCGTTTTGTACAATTGGGTCAAATCGGTGACGGATGAGGAACAGTTGCAGCTTTTGTATGAGCACGCATTGAGCAATCAGTACCAGGTCGGAAAGGCATTGCTCGACAGCCTCAAACGCCTGGACCGGGCTCCGCTAACCGGACAGCGCGTGATCTGGGCAAACCGGTTCGGTAACTACGCCGACCAGATGGTGGAAGGAAAGAAGTTCGATAATCCCAGCAGAACCAATTCCCTCCCAGTGAAACTAATGGCCGCGCTGATCCGCGACAATTCCAGAAACCTTTCTGCGGACGATCGCCAGCACCTGAACCAGATCGCAGCCAACGGCCTGGCCGAAAAAGGCGAGCTCGACTTCATGAACAAACTTTTTGCCCGTAATGAAATGGTCCTGAACCTGCTTTTCAACTACGAGCGCGAAAGCCGCATTTACGGGGATCTGTACGACAGCACCGCCACCGAGTTTCTCAAAGTACGTTACCTGGCCAAAAACCTTTACAAATACACCTACTCGCAGCAATTACTACTCAATAACCACATTAAGTCCCGCACAGGCATTCCACAGTTCAAGCAATCGCTTGACGAGATCATCCAGCTGGAAGTGAAGGACAGCGCGAATATCCGTAAGTTGGTGGATTTCAAAAACGTGCGCACCGCGCCGATCGAGGTATTGCCCGGCTACTACCTCAGCGCTTCAAACGACCGGGGTACTCCGTGGTTCAACGGCATTGTCGATGGATTGAAAGGAAAAACCATTTACCTCGTGAAGTGGAACATTGAGGATGCCAAGAGCCGTGAGGAACTGGATTTCATTCCGACACTGCAAGCCCGGCTCCCGGAAAACATCGTGTTCCTCTTCGTGCATTTCTCCACCGAGAACTACACGGTTTCGGACGCGATATTGCGGCAGTACATCGTTCGGCACCGATTAAAAGGCATTCACATGTCGATCGATGATAACCAGGCCATGGACCTGCTGTTCCGCCTCAACCCACTGGATTTCGCAACATTTTCCATTATCCGGCCTAACGGCAAGTTTGCCACCAAAAATGCCCCGGCACCAAGCGAAACAGAAAAGACGGCCAAGGCGCTGATCGAGGTCAACAGCCAGTAGTGTATACCTCGCATTGCTGCGTTTGCGTTAAGAAACAGTTGATTTGGAATCCGGATAGCCCATGTGCAAATATTTGCTGTTGTTTCTGATGCTTTCCTTCTGCGCGTCGGCACAAAACCCCGACAGCCTGGAAGTGCACAGCCGCGACAGTATCCGGTATACGAACCTCAAAGCCCGGATGTCGAAAACCAAGTTCTCGCGGGCTGTTTACCGGCTGCTTTTCAGGGACGTTTACAACCAGGGCAAGGTTACCGAGGTGAAGGAGATCGAAACCAACCCGTTTACCCCTTACGAGGGCATGGTGATCCGGAAAATCTACATCCGGCAATTGAACATTCTCGGCGAATCGGTTTATGATACCACCCGGAAAGGCAACCAGCTCGAAAGGTTTTTGAGTAAAAGTGTCCATACCAATACTCGGGAAGGTATTGTCCGGAAATCCTTCCTGCTGTTTTCGGAGGGTGACGATATCCAGGCGCATGTTTTAAAAGACACCGAACGTCTTTTGCGTTCCAACCGGATGTTCGTCGATGCGCGTATCATTGTCATTCCCCGAAAGGATGTTACCTGGATGGCCGACATTATCGTGCTCATTCAGGATGCCTGGTCGCTTAATTTCTCGGGGAGTTTCAGTTCCTTCAACAAATTCGGCCTGGGGCTTGAGAACATCAACGTCCGCGGGACCACGCATTCCCAGCGAACGGCCATTCGCTGGGATTCGAAGGATTCCGTGCGAAAGTTTCAATTCCGGGCCATTTACACTGTTCCTTATATCGGTAAAACCTTCATTACTGCCCAGGCCAGCCTGATCTTCGAGCGCGACCTGCAAGAGCAATCCATCCGGTTTAACCGCAGGTTTATTACAACGGAAACGAAATATGCCGGTGCTTTGGAAGTGGGCCACTATAAGACGAGGCAAGTCAAGCGGGAACTGCAATCGAAAGATTCGCTGACGCTGCTGGAGACCGACTACAAATATTATGATTTCTGGATCGGGCGGGCATTCAAATTCCCTTTCCCCGACAGCAAACTGGCCCAGAACTCCCGGATCGTAACCGCATTCAGGCATAACAAATACAACTACGACGAGCGACCAGAGGTGGCACCGAACCTCAACAAGAACTACTGGAACCGCACTGCGACGCTCATAAGCCTGGGATTTTCCAACCGGAACTACAAACGGGACGTCTTGATCTACGGTTTCGGACGAACGGAGGACGTGCCGGTAGGTAGCCTTTTCGCGCTCACCATCGGGCGCGAGAATACCGAATATGGCGCACGGGGCTACGGTGGTCTCCAATTCGCGACGGGCAAATACCTGCCCCATAACCTGGGTTACTTTTACGGACTGGCCAATTTGGGTACCTATTCCAAAAAAGGCGTTGCACAGCAAGGAGTTATCAATGGGGAGATTACCTATATCAGTAACCTGATCCCCTTCCGGCACAGCTTCTTCCGGCAATTTGTCAACATCCGATTTGCAAAAGGCATCAACAGAGACCCGCTGGATTATCTCAATATCAGCGGGAACCAGGGCATCAGGGGCATCAATAACGACCGGCTGATCGGCACCAAGAAGCTAACCATCGGAACTGAGACCGTGTTCTTCTCCGACAAAAGCCTTTTGGGTTTCCGTATCGCCTACTTCGTATTCGCGGATTTAGGCCTCGTCAATGGCGTTCCGCATCTCTGGAAGAGCCCGCTGTACCAGGGTTATGGGTTAGGCTTACGGCTCCGGAATGAAAATCTGACCTTCAATACCCTGCAGGTACGCTTCGGATATTACGTCAATATCCCCGAGCTTTCCTCACCCACCCGTTTCGCCGCTTCGGGCAACGTTCCCCTGCGCCTGCGCGACTTCGACATCTCCGCCCCGGCCATTGCGCCGTTCCAATAGCTTACAAGTCAATTTCACAACTTCCTGACTTACTGACCATTAATGACACCATTTTAAAATTTTACAGTTATTTCGGGCCACAACCTGTCCTTTTTCGGATATGAGAATTAACTTTGTGGAATTTTTGGACGTACCCCTGCTCAAAATCGTCAGGCAACTGCCAAAAGTTGTTCAAGTATTTCCTTCATTTCTACAAATTACCATTTACTGTGCCCAAAAATACGAGTATCAAATCCGTTCTGATTATCGGTTCAGGCCCCATCGTCATCGGTCAGGCGTGCGAGTTTGACTATTCTGGCTCTCAGGCAGCCCGTTCACTACGCGAAGAGGGGATTGAGGTAGTTCTGATCAACTCCAATCCTGCAACCATCATGACTGACCCTATCAGTGCAGATCATGTGTACCTGTTGCCACTCGAAAAGAAGTACATCGTTGAGATTCTGGAAAAACACAAGGCGATGGGCAAGCCCATCGACGCGGTACTTCCTACCATGGGAGGCCAAACGGCGCTGAACCTGGCTATCGATTGCGATAAGGCAGGTATCTGGAAAAAGTATGAGGTGGACATTATCGGTGTGGATATCAAAGCGATTGAAACGACCGAGGACCGGGAGAAATTCCGTCTGAAAATGCTCGAACTAGGCGTAAACGTGTGCCAGGGCCGCACAGCCCGCTCTTTCCTCGAAGGAAAAGAGATCGCACAGGAAATCGGCTTCCCGCTCGTAATCCGTCCTTCATTTACCCTGGGTGGTACAGGAGGTGGATTTGTGGAGAAAGAAGAAGATTTCGACAAAGCGCTTAACTACGGCTTGCACGCATCACCTGTACACGAGGTACTGGTGGAGCAAAGTGTAATGGGCTGGAAAGAATACGAGCTCGAATTGCTTCGCGACAGCAAAGGTAACTTCATCATTATTTGCTCGATCGAGAACTTCGACCCGATGGGTGTGCACACCGGCGACAGTATCACAGTAGCGCCTGCAATGACGCTTCCGGATACATTGTACCAGCAAATGCGCGACCTTTCGATCAAAATGATGAACGGTATCGGCAAATTTGCGGGTGGCTGTAACGTACAATTCTCGGTGAACCCCGCGGACGACAAGATCATCGCGATCGAAATCAACCCGCGTGTATCGCGTTCATCGGCATTGGCTTCGAAAGCGACGGGTTACCCTATCGCAAAAATCGCTGCGAAAATGGCGATCGGTTACGACCTCGACGAGCTCATCAACCCTATTACCGGCAGTACTTCCGCATTCTTCGAACCTTCGATCGACTATGTAATCGTGAAAGTTCCTCGCTGGAACTTCGATAAATTCAAAGGCGCTGATCGCTCACTGGGTCTTCAAATGAAGTCGGTAGGTGAAGCAATGGGTATCGGACGTAACTTCCAGGAGGCATTGCAAAAGGCTTGCCAGTCACTGGAAATCCGCCGCAATGGTTTGGGTGCCGACGGCCGCGAGCTTCGCGACCAGGAAGCAATCAAATACAGTCTGCAACACCCAAGCTGGGACCGCCTGTTCCACATTTATGATGCATTCAAAATAGGTCTGTCGTTCAAAACGATCCAGAACCTGACTAAAATAGATGCGTGGTTCCTCAAACAGATCGAAGAGCTGATCGAGCTGGAACACCAAATCGAGAAATTCGACCTTGAAGACCTGCCAAAAGACCTTCTTTTGACAGCGAAACAGAAAGGTTATGCCGACCGTCAGATCGCCCATTTGCTTGGTACCAAAGAAAGCAAGGTATACGATCGCCGGAAAGCATTGGGCATAAAGCGCGTGTACAAATGCGTTGATACCTGCGCGGCTGAGTTCGAAGCCAAAACACCTTACTACTACTCTACTTTCAATACCTCCCAGGAATTCCCTGACAACGAGTCGGTCGTAAGCGACCGCAAGAAGGTGATCGTATTGGGTTCCGGACCTAACCGTATCGGACAAGGGATCGAATTCGACTACTCTTGTGTACACGGTGTATTGGCCGCGAAAGAAGCCGGTTATGAAACGATCATGGTGAACTGTAACCCTGAAACCGTTTCAACCGACCCGGATATTTCCGACAAACTGTACTTCGAACCCGTTTTCTGGGAGCACGTTTTCGACATTATCGAGCACGAAAAGCCTGAGGGCGTAATCGTTCAACTCGGTGGTCAGACGGCCTTGAAAATGGCTGAGAAGCTCGAAAAATATGGCGTGAAGATCATCGGTACCGACTTCCACTCGCTCGACTGGGCAGAAGACCGCGGCCGTTTCTCGTCATTGCTCGAAGAACTGGGCATCCCTTATCCGAAATTCGGCACTGTAAGAGATTCCGATACTGCGGTGGAACTCTCGCGCACGCTGGGCTTCCCGCTGCTCGTTCGTCCAAGCTACGTTTTGGGTGGACAGAGCATGAAAATCGTGATCAACGAGAAGGAACTGGAACAGCATGTGGTAAAAATCCTGCACGACATTCCGGACAACAACATCCTCCTCGACCACTTCCTCGAAGGTGCATTGGAAGCAGAAGCTGACGCGATCTGCGATGGCGAAGACGCCTACATTATCGGTGTGATGGAACACATTGAGCCTGCGGGTATCCACTCCGGCGACTCTCACGCTGCATTGCCTCCATTCGACCTCACAGCCGACGAAATCCGTCAGATCGAAGAGCATACCCGCAAAATCGCACTGGCGATGAACGTGAAGGGGTTGATCAACGTACAATTTGCGGTGAAAGACGGCGTCGTGTACGTGATCGAGGCGAACCCGCGTGCGTCGCGTACCGTACCATTCATTTGCAAGGCCTACGAAGAGCCTTACGTGAATTACGCTACCAAGCTGATGCTGGGCGACAAGAAGGTGAAGGATTTCGATTTCAAACCGGTTAAAAATGGCTGGGCAATCAAGATTCCTGTATTCTCATTCAACAAATTCCCGAATGTGAACAAGGAACTGGGCCCTGAAATGAAATCGACCGGTGAAGCGATCTACTTCATCAAAGATTTGGAAGATGAGTTCTTTCAGAAAATCTACGGCGAAAGGAATCTTTACCTGAGCCGGTAGTAATAATGATTTGCAGTAACATCAAGCCTCGGAGTGATCCGGGGCTTTTTGCATTCAATGCATTTGTAAACCAGAATAAAATAGTGGTAACATTCCCCCCGGATAATTCTCCATTATGTGCTATTTTCGGGAATTAATTGTAACCACTCCCCTACATGTCTAAGTTTTACGCTTGCATTCTTGCAATGTGGCTTTGTATTCAATCGGCTGCATTTGCACAAACGCCTACAATTTCCTTCAATAGCGATTATTCCTGGAATGCCTGCCTGAACACGACCTACCGGTATGGCATCAACACGACAGGGACGTTCAATCCGGACAACAAATTTTCTATCCAGGTTCGCAAAGCCGAGACCCTCTCCGTTGTAGAAGAAGTTCCCGCGACACTTACCAACGGAAGGCTCGAATTCGTGCTTAAAGACTCTGTTGCGTATGCCAACATCTCTGTTCAGTTCAGGGCGCTCGCATCTTCTCCGAAAGTCCAGAGCGAATGGTCGTATGGCATTTTAGTGTATTCCAAAGGGCGTATCACCCTCAATCCCGACAACAGGCGTGATACGCTTAATACTTTCGACATCGTCGATATCAACTTTGCAGGTATCGGCATCGGTGATATACGCGTGACTTTGAACGATAGCAGCAAATTCAACTTATACGGCAATCCGGGAGGATTTACATCGTCCCAGGCGCTAACAGTGCCTGGGACTTATCCCCTATATAACATAGCTCACGCGGAAAACAACTGCGGGGCCATGCAAGTAAGCGGTCAATATCAACCCGTAATCAATTCAACATCTGTCAAAACTGTTTCGGTCTCGCCTACGCAAATTTGTGAGAACAGCGAGGTGAAAGTAACATTCTCAACGCAAGGAACTGCCTTCACCGCCCAAACCCGCTACCGGCTGCGCTTCAAAGAACTTTATCCGACCGGGACGCCCAAAGTGATTGAAGTGCCCGCCACGTTGCAAGGTAATTTTCTGGTTGGTACATTTCCCGCCTACGTGAAATTATCCAACAGCCAGCAATTAAGCGTCCAGGTTATTACAAGTAACCCTGCGACTGTATCTTCCATTGCACCGACCGCCTTGACACTATACCCCAAAACCGGCGCTAGTTTCAGTACACCCAGCCAAACCGTGGATATCAACTCCTCCATTTATTTGTCTGTGAAAACCTACGGTGTGCCTCCCTTTTCGGTGGAACTGACCGACGGCAACAAGGCAACTTCTTTCTATGGCGATATTTCCTTCCAGATTTCGCCGACTGTCGACAAAAATTACAGCATTAAATCCGTCACTTCGGCTTGCGGCACGGTTGATATCACCGAACCCGAGGTCGTACGGATCAAAGTGCGCCCTGGCATCCGGTTCGCCGAAGGCAAGCAAGTAGTTTGCGCAGGGCCAAATATGCGTGTTAAATTCGTGAGTAGTGCGCAGCTTACCGACGCGACCAGGTTTAAGATCGGGGTCAGTCCAGGCAATGGCACCAGGTTTTTCATCGATGCAAAACGCTCTGGCGACTACCTTGAATTTGCATGGCCTGCCGGTCAAAGCGGCTCCTACTACCACCAATACCAGATTATAACCACTAATCCAAGCCTCGAATCGCAGCCTACTTCTGATCTGGTTGTTCAAACTACCCCGACAATACGTTATTCGGTCAGCGGCTGGGGGTCCACGACATTAACCATACCCTCCCGAGTTTCGCTCAACTATGGTCTGGATGGCGGCGGCCCCTATACGCTGGAAGAAGCCGACGGCACGATCAAGACCACACAGTACTCCGACATCGGAGGGGTCCAAATGTTTGTTAGGCAAACGACTGAATATAAAGTCAAATCGGTGTCTAATGGATGTTTCAAAAATGATAATCCAGCCAGTGTAACACTAAAATTACAACCGGGCAGCGAGCCGGCTGCTTACATTGAGCCTCTCAAAAATGCGATTTGCAACAACGACAGCCTGGAAATAACTTTCGGCACGGTGGGGCAATTCGGCGCGGGAAACAAATTCAGCATTCAAGTTAACCAGCCATGCTGCGACTTCAGTACACTGCGAGTGGTGGAGCAAGGCGGAAAGTATAAAGTGAAAGTAGCCATTACCCAGTATTTTCCCTATGAACTGGAATTTCGGATCGCCTCTTCGAATCCGGTGCTTTTCAGCAATGTCGAGCGCATCAGGCTACATACTCCGCTAACGGAATTCTCTCTTTCGCCACAGGGGCGGCCAGAAGACCCTCAGCGATACATTATCAATCCAACTCCCGCACAACTGTACCTGGGGTCGAACTCCCAGATTCAGAGTGTTACCTATACCGAAAACGGCGTGGAGAAAAAAACTGTATTTAGCCAGAATGTCAACTCTGTATACGTAACACCAAAGTCGGGTGAAACGAGTACTTACGTAGTAAAAACGGCTTCCAATGAGTGTGGAACGTTCCCCGTCGACAAGACAGCTTATTACCGGGCTATGCCTGGCCTTTTACAGATTACCTCATTACAGTCGCAGGTATATTGCACAGGAACACCACTCAGCCTTTCTTTCGATCTTGTAGAAGGAGTTGAAATCGGCGACCCAACATATTCACTCGAAATTTCTCCCGTAAACACCTTCGATTTCAAAGCATTGGTGACCGGGCAGAAAGGCAAGCGATTCAACACGCTAATTCCGGATGAGTTGCCCACAGGCAATTACAGCCTGCGCGTCGTGTCATCGGACGGCTCCAGGTCAGAGCCGCAGAGCATTCAAGTCTCAACACCTGTAAAGGCTACGCTGACGGCGGATAACTCACAGGCGGACCCGGTAAAGGTAGACGCGGGACAAAGCGTCGTATTGCGAATCCGTACGGAAGGAGCGCCTCCGATTATCGGTATTCTTAGCGACAACACCCGCCAGGAACTCTACAACGAGCAGGGCTGGTATGTCTATCCCAGAAAAAGCCAGGAGTACAGTATCCTTTCGATAAGTAATGTATGCGGTTACGGCACAGCGACCGGAAAAGTAAACGTGTCGGTAAATCCTAAACTTGTAGCCAATACCTCGTCGTGGAGTGTCTGCGAAGGGGGGTCGATCAATGTTGACTATGAGCTGATGGGGGATGTGAACCTTTCCGACGGCTATGTGCACTTTTCGATCGTAGACCAAAATAATAAAAGTACGATCCGCCTCGACTCCACGCGCACGCTCAAAGGCAGTATGTTGTTGAAACTGCCCAACACGTTACCTGGCAGCTATTATGTCATTGTTTGTTCGGTGCCTAAATATGGTCTCACTGCTAATTTGGGGGTGAGCGTCACCACGAAACCCAACGTAACACTGTATGGCAACACAACAATCAACAGCGGCGAAAGTACGCAGCTGGTGATCCGGTCCAATAAATACAATACTGATGCCCCTAATTTCGTCCTGTCGGATGGCACTAAGGGCAGCATTTACACCGGCGTAGGAGCTCTTAATAATATCAATGTCTCTCCAACGAAAACCACCACCTACACCATTGCCTCCATCACCAACGCGTGCGGTAATGGAATCGCAACCGGATCCGCGACGGTCGAAGTCAACCCACCTTCGGAGCGTACTGTCACAGTTACCAGGATCATCACCAAATCGGGTTTTAACGCGTGCACGGGCGATACCATCGGTGTTGATTACAAGACAGCCGGAACATTCTCCGCCGGCAATACTTTTACAGTACAAATTTCGGACAGCACCGGACGGAATTTCCGGAATATAACGACCATCGGAAACGCCAAACCCATCCAGGCTGTCGTGCCGGGAGACCTCTCTCCCACTGCGCAATACCGCATCCGGGTAACTGGATCCGACCCGAACACAGGCAGCGGCGCCTTCGGAGCACCGCTTACTGCGATGCAAAAAGCGCGGGCCCGTTTCGCATCCGAAACCGTGATCTTCGATGGCGTCAACAACCCGAAGGTAACTGTTCTACTTGGCGGCGGCGGTCCATGGTACTACCAGTTCGGCACCGATGGCTCGGTGATGAACCGGCAAGCTTACACCTCTACCGACGTCGTTGAATTATTTCAGGCATCCCCCAGCCAGTATTATCGGCTGTTCCGGGTTTCTAATGGCTGCGGCATCGGTATCATCGAGTCCCCGTCTACGGTAAAAGTGGAAGTAATAACCGCAACGGAACCAAATGCACCAGCATTCCACGTCGTTGTCGCACCAAATCCTGTACAGGACATCCTTACGGTAAAGTCTGAAAACAGCGATGAGAAAAACATTCAGCTTATTTCGCAAAATGGTACAGTTGTCCACACTATCAAAACCCGCAGGCGGGATGAAGCCCTTGATATCCGTAGCCTTTCCCCCGGCATTTACCTGCTTCAAGTAAATTCCAAAGGCAAGAATGCTACATTCAAGGTGATCAAGCAGTAAATGCATTGATACCAAACAAACGAAGCCCGGATCGCTCCGGGCTTCTTGCATTATATCGATTTCTAAATCTTCCTATTTCACTTCTTCATAATCCACATACTCCCCCCCTTTGAACCTCGACGACTCGCTGTTGTTCTGCGGAGGGCTGTCGACCCGGATTCCTCCCGGCTTCGTGCGGGCGCGCTCGGCTTGCTGTTGCGCGCGGTATGCTTTCTCCTGTTGCTTGATCAGCTGCCTGCCCACCAGCAAGTGGAAAAGGAAGCGCCGGAAAAATGGCACAAATGCAATCAGGAGCAGGAATATGAATAATATATTAAATAGCACTTTCATCTTTCAACAATGTTTTTTACCTCAATCAATAACGTAAACCTAACATAATTAGCACACGAATATAAGGAAAACCGCATGAAAGACGAAACCGTAAACTGAGCGGCGCTATCCGTTTACCAGCGGTTGTCTACGCCAGATCGACCGCTTTGCTGTTCTCTACCACGCGTTCGTAGTAGGCTTCGTAATGCGGCAGGATCTTCGCCACATCGAATTCACGCGCCCTTGCCAATGCATTCGCTTTGAAGGTAGGCAGGTTGGCATCGTCCAGGATGTAAGCGGCGTGCTTCACCATGTCTTCTACATCGCCCACGTCGCTCAAAAAGCCGGTTACTCCGTGCACGTTGAGTTCGGGCAGACCGCCCGCATTAGACGTAATGATAGGCACCTCGCAAGCCAGCGCTTCCAGCGCAGCCAATCCGAAGCTTTCGGATTCGGAAGGCATCAGGAACAGGTCGGCCACGGAGAGTACTTCTTCGATCGCGTCCAGCTTACCCAGGAAACGAACGTCCGAAAGCATATCCAGATCTTTGCAAAGGCGCTCGATGCGCATCCGGTCGGGGCCGTCACCTACAAGAAGCAGCTTGCTCGGCAGGAGCTTGCGCAGCTTTTCGAAGATCATGATCACGTCGTCGATCCTTTTCACTTTCCTGAAATTGGAAGTGTGGACGATCAGTTTCTCGTTGTTGGGGCAAATGGCGAGTTTGAAATGGTCTTTCTTCTGCCTGTTGAATCGGTCGAGGTCGATAAAATTGGGGATTACTTCAATGTCTTTGGTGATCTTGAAATGATCGTAGGTATCCTTTCTGAGCGAGTCGGAAACTGCGGTAATGCCATCCGACTGATTGATACTGAATGTTACCACCGGCTCGTAGGAAGGATCTTTTCCGACCAGGGTAATGTCTGTACCATGCAAGGTGGTGATCACCGGAATGTGAATGCCCTGCGCGGCGAGGATCTGCTTCGCGAGGTACGCCGACGACGCGTGGGGGATCGCATAATGTACGTGAAGCAAATCAAGGCCCGCATTGGCCACTACATGCACCATTTCGCTCGATAGCGCCGACTCGTAAGGCGGGTACTGAAACAGCGGATAGGCAGGTATATTTACTTCATGATAGTAGAGGTTCTCATTAAAAAAGTCCAGTCGTTGAGGCTGGGAATAGGTAATGAAATGAACCTGGTGGCCGGCTTTCGCAAGCGCTTTTCCAAGCTCGGTAGCTACCACACCGCTTCCTCCGAAGGTAGGATAGCATACGATACCAATTTTCATATTAAGTCAGCAAATGGTTGAACATCCGGGATGAACGGCCGTCCGGATAACGGCTCAAAATAGCTAACAACAAATGCACGTTTTTTATCCCACAAATGGATAAAGAAGTGAAGAATTGTCGTTAATGGGATAAAATGAATAATTTTATTGCCTAAACCTTCTTTTTCCAGCGTCAAACTTCATGAATGTGTCGGCCAGACCCAAGATCACAACGTGGGATTATGTCACCGGGAGTGCGCGTCTTGTGCGCATGACCAACCTCGTCATTGTGGCCCTGACACAGTACCTTACACGCATCCTGCTCATCGGCCCGCGCCATGAATGGAAGTCGATCGTGACCGACATCGATATGTTCGTGCTCTCGCTGTCAACGGTATGCATTGCCGCCGCCGGGTACATCATCAACGACTATTTCGATGTCAAAATCGACATTGTCAACAAACCTGAAAGAGTGGTGGTAGGCCGTTACCTGAAACGCCGCTGGGCCATGGGTGCCCACCAGGTGCTGAATGTCGTCGGTGCGATATTAGGTTTGGTTGTCAGCCCGTACGTCTTCATTATCAACGTATTCTCTATCACGTTGCTCTGGTTCTACTCCGAGCGTTACAAGCGGCTGCCATTCATCGGCAACTTCATCGTTTCGCTGCTTACGGGGCTTACGTTGCTCATACTCACCGTGCATTATCCGGCCAACAGGCATCTGGTATTCATTTATGCGGTCTTTTCCTTTTTTATTTCACTGATCCGCGAGGTGGTGAAAGACATGGAAGACATTCGCGGTGACGAAGCGCACGGCTGCCGCACGCTCCCCATCATCTGGGGTATCCGACGCACGAAAACATTCCTGTATTCGGTCATCGTGGTATTTGTGCTGACGCTGTTCGTCATGGCGCGTGCATTACAGAATAACTTGCTCACCCTCCTCTTCCTGCTGCTCCTGATCCCGATTGCATTACTCGTGCTGCGACTGTACCAGGCCGATACCCGCCGCGATTTCAAGGATATCAGCAGCCTTTGCAAGATCGTGATGCTGCTCGGGCTGATCACCATGATCTGGGCCTGACGCACCGATTAATTTAACAGTTCACGCCGTTTAATTGACCGGCTGAAAAGCTATATTTGGTTACCCCAAAACTAAATTGCTGTTACAGATATGAAAAAGTTAATCCTATGGAGCATCGCCTGCCTGATGATGCTCAGCCTGAGGGCATATGCCCAGGAATGCGCCGGTTTTGCCTTTA
This sequence comes from Dyadobacter jiangsuensis, assembly GCF_003014695.1. Taxonomy (GTDB): domain Bacteria; phylum Bacteroidota; class Bacteroidia; order Cytophagales; family Spirosomataceae; genus Dyadobacter; species Dyadobacter jiangsuensis. Next base: position 223,399 of record NZ_PYAS01000015.1, read on the forward strand.
AAGAAGGAGGCGGATTTGAAATGAACAACTACGACGGCAAAGGCAAAGCGCTCGGCAAACTCACCTATAAAATTGCCAAAGTAGCCAAAGAAGGCAGCAACACAGTGGTAACGATTGATATGGAATCTTTCAACACGAAAGGTAAATCCGAGCTAAAAAACACTTACCAGATGAAGTGCGACGGAAATGTGCTGACGCTCGATGCAGCCTCGCTCATTAACCAGGAGCAGATGAAATCGTTTCAGAATATGGAAATGAAGTTTACCTACGACAATATCGAAATTCCCTCGAAGCTTTCGGTCGGCGAGAAGTTGAAAGACGCGGCCGTCAAAGGCGAAGGTAAATCCGGACCCATGCCGGTGGTTTTCAATATGTTTATCAAAAACCGGACGGTGGCAGGCCAGGAAAAGCTCACTATCGCTGCGGGCACTTATGATGTTTACAAAATCAATTCGGATATGAACATGGAAATGGTCATGGGTTTTCCGGTTAAAATGGAGATGCAGACCGTTTCGTACCGTGCCACCGGTGTTGTATGGGACCTCAAAACCGAGACGTATCGCAAAGGGAAACTGATGGGATATAGCGAACTGTCCAAAATATATTGATATCAGACAACTCAATATTAACATTTCCCTAAAGAACGGCTTCCGGTTCGTCGGCAAGCCGTTCTTTTTATAGCTTTGTCCGGGTATTTTTTCACCGATACTCCTTATCTATCATATATCAACTACGCTTAATAATGAAGAGAATTGCCATTTTTGCCTCCGGTTCAGGGTCCAATGCCGAAAAGATCTGCGAGCATTTCGCGGACCGCGACGACGTGGATGTGTCGCTGATTTTCACTAACAATCCTATGGCCGGAGTGATCAAAAGGGCGCTCAAATTACAGGTTCCGGTTGTGTTTTTTGACCGAAAAACGTTTTACCATACCGGGAAAATCCCCCAGATCCTCCAAAACGAAGGCATAGATCTGGTAGTACTGGCCGGTTTTATGATGCTCGTGCCGCCGGTACTGGTAGAGTCATTCCCGAACAAAATGATCAATATTCACCCGGCATTGCTGCCTAAATATGGCGGAAAAGGCATGTACGGGCATTTCGTACACGAGGCAGTGGTGAATGCAGGTGAAACCGAATCCGGTATCACGATCCATTATGTGAACGAGCATTACGATGAGGGTAACATCATTTTCCAGGCTAAATGCGAGGTCGTGCCCGGCGACACGCCCGACGACGTTGCGCGCAAAGTGCACGCACTCGAATACGCGCATTATCCGCGTGTGATCGACGAAATCCTTACAGGACGATAAACGCTGCATCATGCTGTTTTTCCTGCTCGCGGTAGTTTTCACTGTCATGCTCTACCTGATCATGCGCGCTTACCCGCGCTATCAGGTGGATTCGTTCCATGCGGTGGTTTTCAACTATTACTCCTGCGTGCTTACAGGCCTTGTGCTGACACCCGACCTGGGCCTTTTTACGCAGGTACAATGGGCCTCGGAAGGCACAATCCTTACGATGGCGCTGGGAGCGATGTTCGTCACGGCATTTATGCTCATAGGGCTTACTGCGCAAAAAGTGAGCGTAACAGCCACGTCGCTGGCAGGGAATATGTCGCTGGTGATCCCGGTGCTTTTCGGGCTTTTTGTTTTCAGAAACAATAATAAAGACTTTACGGCGCTCAATTACCTTGGGCTCGTGCTGGCGCTCGTCGCGTTGGCATTGGGGGCGATCCAGCGTTCGCCCCAATCATCCGACACAGCAAATGGCCGCCAGGCCGCCAGGCAGGCATTATGGATTTTGCCGGTACTGACATTCTTTGCCACCGGCACAAACAATACGCTGATCAATTTTTTATCTTCCAGGTATTACCCCGCCGGCCAGATCACCGTTTTCATGATCATCGCCTGTTTTGGCGCCGTGGTGATCGGCACTTCCATCCTCATTTACCGCATCATTGCGCACGGCCATTCACTGAAACTCCGGAGCGTCGTCGGTGGGCTGGTGCTGGGCGTACCCAACTTTTTATCGCTCTATTTTCTGTTGCTCGCGCTCGCGGCATTCGGGAATAGCGCGGCTTACGTTTTTCCGATCTACAACATCCTGACCATGCTCGTTTCGGCCCTTGCGGCCTGGGCATTATACAAGGAACGTCTCAATACGCTGAATAAGTGGGGACTGGTACTGGCGGTAGCGGCCATTGTGCTGATTTCCTACCAGGAACTGAACCTGTGATCCCGCAAGCGCTGTTTACTGACCATGACCGACACCGCCATCCTGCATATTCCCGAGCAAGACAAACCGCTCAACAAAAAACAAAAGGAGTTCAATATTCTTTCCGACACGATCGAGGCGCTCGACCGCCAGATCGCCGACCTTCAACAGGCTTACGATGAAATGCTGCGGCGGATCCCATCCGACCTCGATCCCCTTGTGCGGGAATACCAGGGTTACCGGGCCGATATTGTCAACCTATGGGACCGTACCTACGAAGCGGAGCATTTCCGGAAAGCCTACCAAACCAAACTGGCCTTCCTGATCACCGAGAATGCCTACGACCTCATTAAAAATCACGCGCTGTCCGATCTGAAACCTGTTTTTAACAAATACAGCCCGGTGGACATTGATGTGCTGCTGGAAGAAGAGCGCCTGAGAGAAGTTTCCCGCATTAAAGACCCCGCTTTTTTATTGGAAAGTGCGTATGAGCCAGAACCCGAAGTATCGTTTCACGAGCTGTCGGAAGAAGAGCAGCAACGCATTAAGGCGGAAAGACGGGAACAGCGCATGGATCAGCGTACACGGGAAGCTCAGCAGGCCAAAACCACAAAATCGGTGCGGAGTGTGTACATGGAGCTCGTGAAAACCTTCCATCCCGACCGGGAAACAGACGAGGCCGAAAAGCTGCGTAAAACAGAGACCATGCAGCGCATTACGAAGGCGTACCAGGCCAACAACCTGCTCGATCTCCTGAAACTGCAAATGGAGCTTGAACAGACCGACCGCAACGGGCTTGAAAACCTCAACAAAAACCAGCTGAGTTATTACAACAAAATCCTTAAACAACAAGTAGAAGAGCTGGATCAGCAAAAAACCGCGATTCAGCAGAAGATTTCGGCTATCTGTGGCCTACCCTGGCAGCACGCCAATTCCCAGGTAACCGTTATCGCGAAATTCAATACCAATATCAACGAGTTGAAGGCCGAGATCAAGAATATCAAGAAGGTATATAAACACTGGCTAGTTCCGTCGCAGCTCAAAGCCTATCTCAAACCATTCCAGATCCCCAACCAGCCCGAAGACGACTCCGATGAATAGCCGGAAAACGGCAGTTTTTGCGGGAAACGTATACAATGCGTAGATGTTTTTCCACGATATTCAACATTCATTTAAATGTGATTTTATAAATACAGCTACACACGTTGCTAATGTTTAGCTGGTTAGGCGAAATGACGCACAAAATGCGCCAGTGGCATATAATTTGTGTTTATCGGCATTGACGCACCCAAACTCACATTTAAATGAAAAATTGCATTTTTTTGCTGCTCGTAGTCGTATTTTGTAGCTCACGGGCACAAGCTCAGGAAAACGTTTCCATCGGCCCGCTGGTAGGATTATCGATTGCCAACTTCCGCGGCGATGTTGCTAACACCGATTGGAAACCCGGATTGACCATTGGCGGCTTCTACAATTACAGCTCCGAATCAGGCTTTGGTTTCAGCGGCCAGTTGCTTTTCACGCAGCTCGGTGCACAGATCAACAACAAAACCAATGAAATTAACCTAAACTACATCCAGGCTCCATTGCTGGCTACCTTCTTTTTCGGGCGTTACGGCGACCGCCTGCGGCCTAAGATTTTTCTCGGCCCTAACCTCAACTTCCTGGTTGGTGCAAGGGACAAGAACGGCAACAACATCAATGGAGACTCCAACAACCGCATTTACGCTCCGTTTGACCTTGGCCTTACTTTCGGGGGTGGATTGAACTACCGCCTGCAACAAAAGATATGGCTGAACTTCGATGTACGGTACGGCGTCGGATTGCTCGATGTCACAAGGCTCGACAATGCGAAAATCAGAAACAACAACTGGGGTATCAATGTGGGGTTGAGCTTCCCGCTCGGCACCTACAACAAGCATACCGGAAGGCTACGTACGCGCTGACACACTATAATCCATGAATAGAAGGGCATCCAAATTTGAGTGCCCTTCTTTACTTTTGCTACCGGTAGGTTTTAACGCACACTGCCTATGCTTCAAAAGGATTTGTTGAAAATTAGCAAATGGGGCTTGGGAGCTGCCGTGCTGATCTGGATGATCGGCTGGCTGATGCTGATTCCCGAAGATTTATCTGCCCAAATAGCCGCTATCTCGGCCGAAGCGGTAAAGAATGGTCGTTTGGATGAACAAACGGGCATTTCTCCGCCGATTATTTCATTCTCCGTCGGCGCTATGAGGCTTTTCGGTGTCAATCAGTTGTCGCTGCATATTCCTGGGTTCCTGGCTATTCTGTTCAGTTTGTTTTGTACCTACCGCTTCACGCGCGCGCTTGCGGGTGCAGCGCCGGCCGTGCTTTCCGTGCTGATATTGGGCACGTCGCAAGCTACATTTCTGGTCAACAATGAACTGGGGGATTCGAGCTACCTGGCGGCATGCTTCATTTTCGCATTGTGGCAACTCAACGCCTACCTCGAAACCCGGAAAGTGATCAGCCTGCTGCTTTCGCTTGTCGGGATCGCCGGTTTGATATGGGTTAAAAACACTTTCCCCGACACTTCAAACCAGTGGCCGGTGGATCCGCTGCTGACGTTGCTCGTGACATTCTCTCCCTGGACGATCTTTTTCATTCTCGCGATAATCGATCTCGTGCAGCGGGTTATTTTTCCAGATCAAGGCAAAGAGCAGAAGCATGAACTGATTATCCTGCTCTCGATTATCATGCCCTTTATTTTTGCCTATCTCAACCCATTCAGGGCAACTTTTGACGTATATATGGCCTACCCGGTGGCAGCGGTGGTGACGGCCATCTATATGATCCGCCGTCTTGAAAGCGTTCCAGATACTTTCTCGGGATTACTGGCGTATTTGCACGCAGTAGCCGCATATACCGCTCTCGCGCTGCTGTTTTGCCTGGTGTGGTTCACATTTCCGGCCGACAATTATTATGGCCTCGTTCATTTCATGGCACTCCTCGCCGTTCTCACCTGGCTCATTTTCTTTTCGTCTGTCCGTAACAAGCTCATCGCTGGTTGTGTGGTGTTTGCAATCGGCGCCAATATCGTGCTGACGACCTATTTTTACCCCAATATCTACGAGTACCAGGCCCCTGCCAAGCTAGGCATCATCGCCAGGGCAAACGGCGCTTCACATGAGCAGCTTTTCAGTTATCAGGCCGGGACACCTTACAGCCTTCGCTTTTACTCGGGTACACAGGTGACCGAAATGGACGACTTTGGAAAACTGGTTGGGATGAAAAATTGTCTGGTTTACACGCACCAGAACTTCGTGGGGGAATTCAAGGCTATCCGGCCCGATCTGCAAATCCTCGGAAGCTGCGAGGAATACCCCAGAAGAATCCTCGACTTCCGCTTTCTGGACCCGAATACCAGAGCTTCCTATGTGCAATCCAAGGTGTTGATCAAGCTATAAATCAACCATATACATTGGTCTAAAATATAGTTTTCAAATTTTACTTTGAAATACAAAGTACTTTTATAATTTTGAGCAATCAAACTTAAACGATCACCTGCCTTATGCAAACCATTAACACCAGATTGTCGCCCTGCCATATTGTGGCCGTCGGCGTGCTTGTTCCGCTGCTACTCACCTGTCTTGCCCTCTGGCAATGGAAACCGGGCGTTTTTGTGCTCGCGTCGGTACTCGCGCTCGGGGGCGCACGCATCGCCTACGAGCTACTTATTATGAAGAAAATGAGTAACCGGGCTTATCAACTGGCTTTCGGGCTCGCCGTCGTTGCGGTAGCGCTGTTAGTTTGGATAAATGTGGCAGTAGGTGGCATTCTGGGCGACAACCCTGCAAATATGATGTATTTCGGAGTGTTGCTGGTGGGACTTGCAGGCGCCATTATCTCGCGGCTCGAACCTAAGGGAATGTCGCACGCATTATTTGCGACGGCATTTGCTATGGTACTAGTGCCGTTGGTAGCCTGGGCTATCGGCACGCCTGCGTTTGCGAACGGATTGGCTGCCGTCTTTGGCTTGCATGCATGTTTTGGCTGGTTATTTGCGGGATCCGCATTGTTGTTCAGGCGCGCCGCGCTTTCTCCGCACGAGTAGATAAAACGACTTGCGTAATGCGTTCAGAGGGATTAGCCGTACCTTTGTGGTCTTTGACGAACTGCATTATGACTTTTGAAGATTTAAATCTCACTAAACCGCTTCTGAAAGCGCTTTCAGAAGCGGGATATACGACGCCCACTACTATCCAGCACAAAGTCTTTTCGGTCATGATGTCCGGAAAGGATGTTTGCGGTATTGCCCAAACAGGTACCGGAAAGACATTCGCCTATTTGCTGCCGACACTTCGGCAGATTGAGTATGCCAAAGATCGCCTGCCGCAATTACTGATCCTCGTACCTACGCGCGAGCTCGTGGTGCAGGTACTGGAAGAAGTACGCAAGTTGGCAGCTTACACTACGTTGCAAGCCGTAGGCGTGTACGGCGGCGGGAATATCAAGGTACAAATGGCGGAGCTCCACGAGGGTGCCGATGTGGTGGTGGCCACGCCCGGACGCTTGTACGACCTTGCATTGAATGGCTCTTTGAAGAGTAAAAACATCAAAAAGCTGGTGATCGACGAGGTAGACGAAATGCTGAACCTCGGGTTCCGGCCCCAATTGAAAAACATCCTCGATTTACTTCCGCAGCGGCGCCAGAACCTGCTTTTCTCAGCTACCATTACCCAAGAAGTGGAAGCGCTGATGAAAACGTATTTCAATGACCCCGTGCGCATTGAGGCCGCGCCCGTCGGAACACCGTTGGATAATATCGAGCAGCAGGCTTATGATGTTCCCAATTTTTATACCAAAGTAAACCTGCTTGACCTTTTGCTCGACCGGCACGAGGAAATGAGCAAGGTCCTGATTTTTGTGGCTACCAAAAAGCTCGCCGACCAGCTTTACGGCCAGCTGGAACTCGGCTACATGAATAAAATCGGGGTTATCCATTCCAATAAGGACCAGAACCACCGTTTCAATACGATCAGGCAATTCCACGCCGGCAATTACCGCATCCTGATCGCCACCGATATTATCGCCCGCGGGCTCGACGTGGCAGAAGTATCGCACGTATTCAATTTCGATATTCCCGAAGTCCCTGAAAACTATATTCACCGCATAGGCCGCACCGGCCGCGCCGACCAGAAGGGTATTGCCATTTCTTTTATTACCGAACGTGAAAAGCCGTTTCAGGAGCAGATCGAGGAACTGATGGATTTTGAAATCCCCATGCTCCCGTTACCCGAAGGTTTGAAGATTTCGGAAATCCTGACACCCGACGAAGAGCCGAAAGTGTTCATGAAAAATATCGAGCTGAAACGTCCCAAACGCGAGGATGTAGGCCCGGCATTTCACGAGAAAAAAGCTAAAAATCAGAAGGTTAATGTCCGCCGTGACCATGCCAAGGAAAAAATGGCCAAATACGGGCGCCCTATCAAGCGCTCAGGCAACAAGCCCAAGAGAAATAGTTAAGCAACAGGTATTCAAATCATTTTGCCGGATTTCGTGTTGAGTTTACATGAATATCTGGCAAATCTTTCAAAGGCTGCGGCCTTTTGTCAAGCCGTATCACCGGCAAATCGCATTTGCATTATTCCTTACCTTGCTGGGTGCTGTCACGGCGCAGGTAAACCCCTGGGTCCTGCGCTATACCGTCGACACGGTACAATCCATGCACGACAAGCATTGGGGCATCCTGCAAGGTAAGGAGCTGCTGCTTCAAATCACGGTGATATTGTTCGTGAAGGAGATCGTGAACACGTTCATCGTTTTCGGGCAGCGATATTTTGGTGAAAAAATCCGTATCAAAGTTTCCAGCGATCTCGCCCAGAATGCCGTCAACCGCATCCTGACTTACAACCTGGCGTTTTTCAGCGATAATGAAAACCAGAAAGGCAAGCTGCAAACCCGCATCGACCGCGGCGCGGAGAGCCTTACGAAGCTGATCCAGAACTTCTTTATCGATATTCTGCCCTTGTTTGCTAATGCCGTTGTGGCACTGGGCATCATGTTCTCAGCCAATTTCTACGTCGGATGCATTGCATTGGCGATTCTTCCGGTTTATTTCTGGGTCAGTTACAAGCAAGCCGGCCAGTTGCAGGGTGTCCGCCGCAAATTGAAGCGGCAACGCGAAAACAAAAGCAACGGGCTCATCAACCTCATCGAATCGGTGATTGTGATCAAATCCTTCGTACGCGAGAAGCTGGAAGGCGAAAAACAGTACCGGCTGCAAATGGAACTGATGGATTCGCAACTCAAAACGCGGAAGACCAACTTCACTTATGACGGTATCAAGAGCTTTATCGAGCAAATCGGCGTGGTACTGATTATCATTCTCACAGCCTACCTCGTGCTCGATCAGCAAATGTCTATCGGCGCGATCATGTTCCATATTCTGCTCTTTAACAACGTCTCCGCTCCTATCCGCCAGCTGCACCGCATTTATGACGAGATGAACGACGCGTTAACGTATTCCGAAGGCTTCTTCGACATTCTGGATGCCAGCGACTCGGTGGAAACCAGCGGAGAAACCGTGAAACCCCAATTCCGGGGCGATTACGTGCTGCGAAATGTGTCATTTGCCTACCCCAACGGGACGAAGGCATTATCCGGCATCGATATGGAAATCAAATCGGGGCAAACTACGGCGTTGGTGGGGCTCTCGGGCGCGGGTAAAAGCACGTTAATCAACCTGCTGGTGGGCTTCTACGCGCAGGATATGGGCGAAATCCTGCTCGACGGGCGACCGCTGAAATCCTATGACCTGTCCTCACTCCGGAATGCGATTGGTATGGTGCTTCAAAAGAACCACATTTTCAAGGGCTCTATTGCGGAAAACATCTGGTACGGCAAGCCCGATGCTACCTGGGATGAGCTCGTAGAAGCCTCCAAAAGCGCCTATTTGCACGAGCAGATTATGGAGCTACCTCACGGATACGAAACGGATGCACAGCTGCTTTCGGGAGGCCAGCAACAGCGCATTGCCATTGCACGCCTTTTCCTCAAAAATCCGCCCATTATTTTCCTCGACGAACCCACGGCCAGCCTCGACGCCATTGCCACCGAGCAAATCAAAAACAGCCTCGACGCGATTAAGAAAAACCGGACGGTCGTAATCATTTCACACAGCCTGGCGCAAATTCTGGATTCAGATCAGATTTACGTCATGAAAAAAGGGCAGATCGTCGAATCCGGCAAACATGAGGAACTGTACGAGCAAAACGGCGTTTACAGGCAAATTTTTAATGCTTCCGCCCGAAGTCTGAACCTTGGGAAGATGCTCGAAACCATGAGCCGGGACCAGGATTGAAAAATTTTTGAAATATTTTTTCGGGTCGGTGATCTAAAGAGTTTCCTCCGTCGTATGTCGTTTCATGGTGACGAACGACCAATCCAAAACCGTTTAGCACATTTTGCGACACGCGGTGTGCGACACCCGGTGTGCGACACCCGGTGTGCGACACCCGGTGCGCGACACCCGGTGCGGATTTGAAGATACAATTAATTATTGTGGAGGGTAAGGTAATACATAGAGAGGGTGGCGAATGTCACCCTCTCTTTTTTGTACATAAAAAAACTCCCGGGAGAGCCCGGGAGTATGATATTGGAAGAGGTCTATGTGATATTAATGGCTTTCTTTTTCTTTTTCCAGGTTGAACAGATCGTTCAATACGTCGATCAGCGTTTCTGCTTCTCCTCTTTTACAGGCTGCTTTCAATTGAAGCACCGGCAGTTTGAGGATTTTCTGCATCATGCTGGTGGTAATGCGTTCCACTTTTTCCAGTTCCGATTCGGTGAGGTTTTTTGTAAAACGCCCCAACTCTTCTTTGCGGATCTGTTCCAGCGCGCCTTTCAGTTTCTGAATCGTCGGAGAAACGATCATCTCGCGCGACCAGTCGTTGAATTCAACTACTGCTTCGCTGATAATCTCTTCCACGTGCGGCACAGAATCCAGGCGGCGCTGCAATGCTTCATCGGCTTTTGACCGGATCGAATCGATCGTGTAGAGCATCACCCCCGGAACTTCTTCCACCTCTGGTGATACGCTGCGCGGTACCGAGAGGTCGATGAAATATTTGAATGACATGCCGCGGAGGCGCACCATCATTTCCTTCGTAAAGAATGGCTCTTCACGCTGAATGGACGATACGATAATATCGGCATTGGAAATTTCGGTTTCAATATCTGCAAAATCCGCCACCCGGAAACCCAACTCAGCGCCCAGCGCTTCGGCCTTGCTGCGGGTCCTGTTTACGAGTGTCACTTCCGCATTGGTATTTTGCGAAAGGTTGCGGCACACATCCGTTCCAATCTCTCCCAAGCCTACAACGAGTATTTTAGGGTTTGGCATGAGGCCTTCGAGCAATTCGACGGCCGCATAGGAAACGGAGGCAGCGCCATCGCGGAAAAATGTCTCCTGCGCTACACGTTTATTTGCAAAAAATATGGTGTGAAGCAATCGATGCAAAAACGGCCCGGCCATATTCAGGTCGGCCGACCATTGGTATGCATGCTTGATCTGGTTCGGGATTTGCATATCCCCTACCACTTGCGATTGCAAGCCTGTGGCTACGTGGAACAGGTGCTGCACCGCCGCGTCGCCTTCCGAAAACTGCTCGAAATAGGCTTTGAAGCTTTCTACATCCTCAACCCCTTTTTCGATCAGCAAAAGCTTGATAATGTCTTCATTAAGATCGTTGGCGGAGGAGTAGTATATTTCAGTGCGGTTGCAGGTGGAGACGGCAAGAACGTCGGCGATATCGAAAAAATCTTTGAGACGAAGCATCATGCTCTTTGCTTCCGCCTCATTCAATGCAAGCTGTTCCCTGATAGCAAGAGGAGCATTCCGATGTGATAAACTGACTGATTTGAACTGGTTATACATCACTTTGTCTAATTCGATGCACAAAAATACTTTACAAAAATCACAAATATAAATGTGGAACTATGACCGTTCACTTATTTAGAAAGCATTTAAATAAAACTGCCATAAGTCATACAAATTTCAACCCTGGAAAGGCTCGAAAACATGATCCCCGTCATATTCTTAACTGACGTGTGAGGGGATGAAAAACCGTCGTGAAGCCACTAAGCTTAAATTATTTGCGTTATTTGTAAACTATAACATTAATATCGGGCTTATTGTGCCCGACCCGGAATGATCAGCGAAACCCCAAAAGAAAAACCACGTTTCAAGCTGCACCCCGTAGCCATCCTGAACAGCCAGCGCCTGCGCCGTTCGTTGATGGACACCTACGACCAGAAGAGCTTTTATAAATACGTGATCGGGATTATCCTGCTCATACTAAGTATCGGTTCGCTGTTTTATACCGATAAGCTGGTGGAGGAGCTGGAAGAACGCGAAGAAAGGGAAGTGCAGCTTTATGCGGAAGGTTTGCGATATGTCGTCAACAGTCCGCTGGACGAAAACTTCAACGTGATTTACCAGGTCATTGAGGATGCCGTGAATTTCTACCAGATTCCGGCCATTTATGTGGATGAAAACAATATCCCAAATCCTAACAAGAACATTAAGTTTCCTGCCAAAGTAAGTCGCCAGGAACGCGAACGCATTATCCAGGAAAAGCTGGAAGAGATGAAGCTCGAACATCCGCCTATCCCGGTGGAACTCGGCAAAGGCCGGGCGGGAAAGATCTATTACAGCAACTCGTTTTTGCTTACACAACTTCGTTACTATCCGTTCTTGCAGCTGTCGGTCATGCTGCTGATAGGTTACCTCGCCTATCTCGCATTCAGTTCGGCACGAAAAGCGGAACAGAACAGGGTTTGGGTGGGTTTGGCGAAAGAAACTGCGCACCAGCTGGGCACGCCGCTGTCCTCGCTGATGGCCTGGGTGGAATACTTCCGCAGCGACCCGTCGATAGATCCGTCCATTGCCGAAGAAATTGAAAAGGACGTAATACGGCTGGAAATGATCACGACCCGTTTTTCGAACATCGGGTCTATCCCTACCCTCCGGCAGGAGCCTATCGCCGATATTGTGACCCATTTTATCAACTACCTCGAAAAACGGGTTTCTTCTAAAGTAAAATTCGAAGTTCACAACCAGCTTGCCGAAGAACAAACCACTTTGCTCAACAAGAACCTGTTTGAATGGGTGATCGAGAATATCTGCAAGAACGCGGTGGATGCGATGAGCGGCGTAGGCGAAATTCACGTTACGCTGCAAGCGCCTCCGCGTGCGAAGGAAATATGGATCGACATCGCTGATACCGGAAAAGGAATGACCAAGGCGCAGGCGAGCAAGATTTTCAATCCCGGTTTCAGTACCAAGAAACGCGGCTGGGGCCTGGGGTTAACACTTGCGAAACGGATCATCGAAAATTACCACGCGGGCAAGCTCTTCGTCAAAACCTCGGAGGTAGGAAAAGGAACGACATTCAGGATCATCCTGAATGCCGATATTGTAGAAGAATCTTAATGAATTACGGCAGGAGCGGTACCACTACCGTGTCTGTCGTGATCTCGTTGCTGATCCTGAATGCACGGTCGATAATAGTGGCTTTGAATTTCACCGTAGTCGGAACCGTGCTGTTTGATTTAAGGAAACGGGCGTTCAAATCCAGTTTACCCTTGATCGGACCAGCCTTCCCATCCAGTTTCAGCCTTGGAAAAAACTTGAATGAGTCGCCACTCATGATTCTTTCGGACCAGGTGCCGTTCTTCCGCTTGATCATCGTCACCAGCCTGTAATTTGCTTCCAGATTCCAGCCCGGTGCATTCTTATATTGCTTAGTAAAAACATCCAAATCCTGTACTTCTGCATTGGTAGCACCCAGATCACCGTCACCATCCTCAAAATCAACGGTAATTGTCACAACCTCCGTTTCCCCTGAAGGAGATCCGTTGACACTATCGATCTGTGTATCCTGAGAGATGCCGTTATAATAGAGAACCGGGGTATCGCTGAAATCGGGAATATCGACACAGCTAGCCGATGCTACCGCCAATAGTATGAACAAGGAAACTTGCAGCTTCATATGAGTTCTATTTTTAACTTTGCTTTTTTAGTATCTACGAAAGTAAGAGGATTGGAACTTCAAAACAATAAATCCATTGCCGAAATACGGGCAGGACTCCGTGAGCAAATCGTGACCTTCGAACCGGCCGATTTTGAGTCGCTTGCACTCAGGGTTTTCCGCTTTCAGGCCGAGTACAATCCCATTTACAGGGAGTATATCCGGCATCTGGGCGTCGATCCGGCACGCATCACCGATTTGACCCAAATTCCCTTCCTTCCAATCCAGTTTTTTAAGAATCATCGCGTCGCTACGGGGCATTCTTCCGACGCGTCAGTTATTTTCCAGAGCAGCGGGACAACCGGCCAGGCTACCAGCCATCATCACCTTTACGACGAACCACTTTACAAAGCTGTTTCCTATCGTATTTTCCAGCACAATTATGGCGATCTGAACCGCTTTCATATCCTGGCGCTGCTACCGTCATACCTTGAACGAAACAACTCTTCGCTCGTGTATATGATGCAGCACTTTATTGAGGAAAGCGAATCCGAATATTCAGGCTTTTACCTTAATAATACGGGTGAAATGCTGCATCGCCTGCGCCACCTCGCCGACAATCCCGATGGCAGGGGAGTTCTGCTGCTGGGCGTTACGTTCGCATTGCTGGATCTGGCGGAAAGCAGTTTTGACCTTTCATTTTTGCAAAACATCGAACATTTCACGGTGATGGATACAGGCGGGATGAAAGGCCGGCGGAAAGAGCTGCTTAGAGAGGAGGTTCACGATATTCTCACCGCGAGTTTCGGCGTGCCGGCAATCCATTCCGAATACGGCATGACCGAACTCCTTTCGCAAGGCTACTCGCATGGCCACGGCCTGTTCGTACCCGGGTATTCGATGCGCGTGCTGTTGCGCGACATCAACGATCCGTTCACGATCAGCGACCATAACCTCGGTTCATCCAAAACCGGCGGCATTAACGTGATTGACCTGGCCAACCTGGATACATGCTCATTCATCGAAACCCAGGACCTTGGGCGGTTCGGGGAAAAAGCGGGGACCTTCTACGTCATGGGCCGTTTCGACAATTCGGACATCCGTGGCTGCAATTTAATGGTTCTCTGAATCGTTAGCATCACCGTGCTGCGCATAACCGCGCGGTTACATTTTAATATAAATTTAATCCCTCCGAGTACCCTCTGAAATAGCCTGATACAGTCCTGGAAGCTATATAGAATCATTCTAACCAACATATGAGTCAGAATATTTCATAAATTAGCAGGCTGTTCAAAATTGCATTTATCAAATGCGGAATTTCACTTTGGATTGTTAACCTATATTAAGTATATCAGATGAAAAGACGTGATGCCCTTGGTCGTGTGGCACTATTAATGGGTGGCACACTCTCCGCGCCCACCATGCTGGCTTTTCTGGAAGGATGTAAATCTTCCACAGAGACTGCCTCAGCAATGACTTTTCCGTTCTCGACGGATCGCAAGGCACTTGTTTCGGAGGTGGCTGAAATTATCATTCCGAAAACGGACACCCCGGGGGCAAAGGACGCCAAAGTGGGAGAGTTTATTGAAATGATGCTGAAAGACTGCTACGCGGCAAAAGATCAGGAAAGCTTTAACAAGGGCTTGGCAGAGTTGGAGAAGAAGGATTTTCTGAAAGCGAAACCGGAAGAGCAAACCAAGATCCTGAAAGAGATGGAAGCCGATGCGAAAGACGAGCTCGCTAAGGCTGGTGAGGAAAAGAAAAAATATACCGAAGCAGGCAAGGAATATACCGACGCCGGTGTGCCGTTCTTCCGCCTGATGAAAGAGTTGACACTCCTGGGATACTTCACATCCGAACCGGGTGCTACGCAAGCGCTCGAATACGTTGCCGTTCCGGGCCGCTACGACGGCTGCATTGACCTGAAACCAGGCCAGAAAAACTGGGCAATGTAATCCCAAACATTCAAGTAGGGGCCACCACGGCCATATTTTAAAATTCTTTGAAGCATTTTCATCATGAATCTGAACATAAAAGCAACAAAACAAGCCACTTACGACGCAATTGTGGTGGGTTCGGGCATCAGCGGCGGATGGGCCGCTAAAGAGTTAACCGAGAAAGGTTTGAAAGTACTGATGCTCGAAAGGGGCCGGGACATCAAGCACATCGTAGATTACAAAACCGCTACCCTCGCACCGTGGGAGCTTGAACACCGCGGCAGGGTTACCACCGTGGCCAAAGAAGAATACTGGGCTGGTATCCGCACAGGCTACACTGCCAATGAAGAGCACCGTTACCTCTTCGAAAACGATAAAGAAAATCCTTACCTGGAAACCCGCAAATTCGACTGGATCCGTGCATATCACGTCGGTGGCCGCTCCCTGTTGTGGGGCCGCCAGAGCTACCGCCTCAACCCGGTCGACTTCGAAGCGAACGGTAAGGAGGGTATCGGCGTAGACTGGCCGATCCGTTATGCCGACATCGCTCCGTGGTACGACTACGTGGAGAAATTCGCGGGTATCAGCGGTGCCAAAGACGGCCTCGACGTGCTTCCCGACGGGCATTACCTGCCCCCAATGCAAATGAACTGTGTTGAAAAGCACGTCAAAGGCGAGGTAGAGAAGAAATTCGCAGGCCGCCACATTATCATGGGCCGTGCCGCACACCTTACACAGCCGCAGGCATTCCATACCGAGCTTGGCCGCGCAGCGTGCCAATTCCGTAATATGTGTATGCGCGGATGTCCGTACGGAGGCTATTTCAGCACGCAGGCAGCCACATTACCGGCAGCGCAGAAAACCGGCAACCTCACATTGCTCCCGGATTCGATCGTTTCGGAAGTGATTTTCGATGATAAGCTCAACAAAGCAACCGGCGTCCGCGTGATCAACCAGAATACCCTCGAAACGAAGGAGTACTTTGCCAAAATCATCTTCCTGAATGCATCGGCAATCGCTTCGTCATCGATTATGATGAACTCGAAATCGAAACGCTTCCCGAACGGATTGGGTAACGATAGCGACCAGCTGGGCCGTAACATCATGGACCACCACCTGGCAGTAGGCGCAAGAGGCGATGTGGACGGTTTTGAAGACAAATACTATTTCGGACGCCGTGCGAACGGTATCTATATTCCACGTTACCGCAACTGGGGCAACGATAAGCGTGACTACGTGCGCGGGTTCGGTTACCAGGGTGGTGCAAGCCGCGAAAGCTGGGGCCGTGGTGTAGGAACCGACGGTTTCGGTGCCGATTTCAAAAAGGAAATCTCGCAACCAGGCGGATGGACGATGAACATCGGTGGTTTCGGTGAAATGATCCCCGACGAGAAAAACCGCTTCACCCTGCACGCTACCGAAAAAGACAAATGGGGCCTCCCGGTAGTTGTTTTCGATGCGGCTTATGGCGAGAACGAGAAAAAAATGCGTCAGGATATGATGAACGATGCAGCTGAAATGCTCGAAGCGGCCGGTCTGAAAAACGTGACACCTTACAACGACGAATCGAAACACCCGGGTATCGGTATCCACGAAATGGGTACGGCTCGTATGGGTAACGACCCTAAAACTTCCGTTCTGAATAAGAACAACCAGGTTTGGGGCGCAGAGAACGTATATGTTACCGACGGATCGTTCATGACCTCGGCATCATGTGTGAACCCATCGCTGACCTACATGGCGATGACTGCACGCGCTGCCGACCATGCTGTGAAGGAGCTCAAAAAGATGAATGTATAACGGGTCTTGACCCGCATCACGCCAAAACCTCGCAGGTAAATCCTGCGAGGTTTTTTCTTTTTGGGTGTAACCCTTTCCGGCTATTTATCAGTATTGCCTGTAACCGTTCCCTAAACCACCTTGTTTTGAAACAAACCACTACCCTGCCGCCTCAACGTGTTTCGTCTGTCGACGCCTACCGTGGATTTGTAATGTTCCTCATGATGGCCGAAGTGCTGCGGCTCGGCAGAGTGGCCGAGGCATTTCCGGAGAGCGCTTTCTGGGCATTTCTGGATTTCCACCAAAGTCACGTTCCCTGGGTAGGATGCTCGCTCCACGACCTGATCCAGCCTTCTTTCTCATTCCTCGTCGGCGTAGCCCTACCCTATTCCATGGCGAGCCGCGCGAGCAAAAATCAGTCGGTGACGATGATGTGGATACACACGATCCGGCGCTCGCTGATCCTGATATTGCTGGGTATTTTCCTGCGCTCGATGCATTCGGAGCAGACCAACTTTACTTTTGAAGATACCTTAACACAAATAGGGATGGGGTACCCGATCCTTTTCGCCCTGGGATTCGCTTCGGAGAAAATTCAACGGGACGCGTTAGTCTGGGGCGCATTAGCGGTGATTTTGGTAGGTTATGCGGCATTCTTCGCATTATACCCGCTCCCGGGCCCCGATTTCGACTGGTCGCAAACCGGCACTACTGCCGACTGGGAACATAACCTGAAAGGCTTCGCGGCACATTGGAACAAAAACACCAATGCGGCCTGGGCATTCGACCGATGGTTTATGAACCTCTTCCCACGCGAAAAACCGTTCGAGTTCAACGGCGGCGGTTACAGCACATTGAGCTTCATCCCCACGTTAGGAACCATGACATTAGGTTTGATCGCCGGTAAATGGCTGAAATCCGCTACTTCATCGACCTTTTTATTAAAACGCTTCCTGATTACCGCGGTTGTGCTTTTGGTGCTCGCATTGGCATTCCATTTCACAGGCCTTAACCCGATCGTGAAACGCATCTGGACACCCGCCTGGACGCTATTCAGCGGCGGCTGCGCATTTCTGCTCTTGTCCGCATTCTATTTTGTGGTGGATGTGAAAGATTTAAAATCCTGGTTCTTCCCGTTGATCGTGATCGGTACCAATTCGATTGCAGCTTATGTGATCGCCGACGGCTTCGGAAGCTTCATCCGCGGATCGTTCAAAATCCATCTCGGGCAGCATTACGATGCCGTTTTTGGCGAAAGTTACGCTTCGCTCGTGAGCGGCGCGCTGATCCTGCTGACCGAATGGCTGATCCTCCGGTGGATGTACAAAAAGAAGATTTTCATCAAGATCTGAGTTGCAGCCCTATCTTTGGGATTATTCTCAACTATTTTTTCCATGCTGAAACTTCAAGCCGTACACCATATCGCGATCATTTGTTCCGACTATTCAAAGTCGAAACAGTTTTATACCGAAATTCTTGGATTCCATATCGACCGTGAAGTTTTCCGCGAGGCGCGCGACTCTTACAAGCTCGACCTTTCGCTGAATGGCCAGTACATTATCGAGCTGTTTTCATTCCCGTCGCCGCCCGCACGCGTATCACGCCCGGAGGCTTGCGGCCTGAGGCACATTGCTTTCAAGGTGGAAAACGTGGAAGAAGCAATCACCGATTTGAATGCAAAAGGTATTTTCCCGGAACCAGTCCGGATCGACGAGTTCACAGGAAAGAAATTTACCTTCTTCGCAGATCCCGACGATCTGCCAATCGAGTTGTATGAAATTTAACGGGAACGTCGTCAGGCAGCTGCCGTGAAGCCGTAGCCATAGCTCCGTTGGTTGCCTGATTCGAGTTTGCAAAGCATATCGTAGAACTCCGAAGTACGCGTAAGGTGCTCGTCCATCAGACGCTGCGCCTCAGGCTCACGATCGAGATAATTCCTGAGCGATTTGTAGAGCTGAATGGTCGCCGCTTCAATTTTTTTGAGGCAGGAAGCCACTTCTTCCCTCCCCGTTGCTTTTTCAAGCAACTGCAGGGAAGTATGGGAAGTGATCTGGTTTTGGTCGGCCAGCTCCTTATCGTTGAGAAAACATTTGAAGTAATCGTATACAGCACGGATTTCTTTCTGGAACAACACAGCACTCACGTGCCCCTGGCTCAGCATGCGCCTGAACGGCCCCATACCGTCCTTCTTCAATGCTTCCAGGTACAGAACCTCCCTCTTCTTCTGCTCATTCCATAACGCCCTGATCATCTGAATGAACTCCTTGCCCTTGTTCTCCTCCATATGCTGTAAAAGTTAAAGCGTTGTAGGATTAGTTCTTAAAAAATTGTACCCGAATCAGCGTCTACATCCTGCTTTATAGATATTTAAATAGTAATTCCTTTTTAAGTCATAAAAACTATTTAATAAACTTTTTTCAAAATATCGGGCACAAAAATAACGGCGTTTTGTGGGCAAATTTTGCCATAACTGTGACCGGCGAGATGGGGAAATGTGGATTGAGCAAACCACATACCCGTGCGCATTTTTTTGTCCTGACAAGAAAGCGGCTAACTTTGCTGGCTTTACAATATTTGAGCGCTATCGCGGTTTTTACTTTGCAGTCGCGAAAGCCTAATACAAATTCTGAATATGTCCAAAATCAAGTTTCATATTGGTCTCGTTACGATTTCACTTGTCAGCGCGTGTAAAACAACGGCCCCGCCGAAGCAAACGGTAGCCGAAACACAGCCGCTCCTCGAAATCGGCAAAGAGCAATTCTCCCTCGATGATTACCAGGATTCCTACAATAAAAACAAGTTCGCATCCGATTCGACCAAAGCATTAACACCGGAGGAATACCTTCCGCTCTACACCGACCTGAAAATCAAAGTACTTCAAGCGAAGTCAGAAGGAAAAGATACCACGCTCGACTACCGCGAAGAAATAGCTTCCTATCGTGATCAGCTGGCCAAAAATCATTTGGTAGACAAAGATTTAGTCGAAAAACTGACCAACGAAGCTTATAACCGACTGAAACAGGAAGTACGGGCATCTCACATACTCGTCGGCGTTTCCGAAGACGCCTCGCCCGCAGACACACTCGAAGCCTACCGTGCAGCGATTGCTCTCCGCGGACGCCTTGAAGAAGGTTCGGATTTCGCCGATATGGCGGCCCGCTTCTCCAAAGATCCCGCTGCAAAAACAACAAAGGGCGATCTGGGCTATTTCACCGCTTTCCAAACGCTCTATCCGATCGAAACCGCAGCTTACGCATTGCCCGTAGGAAAAATATCGCAGCCAGTTCGGACGAAGGCGGGTTACCACCTTATTAAAGTGAACGACCGCAGAACCAACCGCGGCATGGTGCGTGTGGCGCATATCATGGTAAAGGTGGATACGACTGGCACAGCAGCTCAGAAAGAATCGGCCAAAGCGCGCATCGACGAGGCCTATACGCAACTCCAAAACGGTGCAGAATGGAACATGGTAGTCGACAAATATTCCGACGACCGCGAATCCAGAAAAAATGGCGGACTGCTACCCCTGTTCGGTACCGGCCAGATGGTACCGGAGATCGAGGAAGCCGCATTTGCATTGCCCCGCGTGCAATCCTACTCAAAACCCGTGCTCACCATTTACGGCTGGCATATTATTCGTCTGGTCGAAAAACGCCCGATTGAAACGCTGGCCAACATGGCTCCGTCGCTTCGCAAGAAAGTCGTGACGGACTCGCGCGGTAAGGTGATCGAGCAGGCCAATGCAAAGCGCTTACGCGAGAAATATGCCGTACAAGAAGCCGCCGATCAGTGGCAGCAAGTTGCGGCATTGGCAGATAGCACATTGCGGACCGGCAAATGGGATTACCAACGCGCCGTTTCGGCCGATTGGTCTACCGTTACCCTTTTCCGCATCGAGCAGCGGCCTTACGATGCCTTGTCGTTTCTGAACTACGTCAAACGCAAGCAAACTCCCCGCCCGAAGGACGCATCGCCGGCGGTTGTTTTCCGTCGCTACTACAACGATTACCTCAACGAATCGCTCGTGGACTATGAAAAAGAGCATTTGGAAGAGAGTAATCCCGAATTCCGCAGCCTGATGAATGAAATCCGCGAGGGTGTGCTGCTTTCGCAGATCATGGAAGAGCAGGTTTGGCAGCGCTCGCTTTCGGACTCTACCGGACAGCGTAGTTTTTATGAGCGGAACAAGACCCGCTACAACTATCCGGAACGTGCATTCGCGACGATCGTAACGGCGAAAGACACGCAAACTTTAAACAGCGTGAAAAAAACTTTAGCCGCCAGCCCTTATAAGCTGGAAAGAAAATCGAAGGAACTGCTATTCCCTGTCAACTCAGCAGAAATAGGCAATCAGCAGCTGGAAGCGCTGAATGACCTTTATATTATCATGGAAAAAAATGCGGATTACGTGGTTGAAATCGCCGGATATCGTGCTGCGGATGAGCCAGAAACCATTTCTTCGACCCGCGCCCGTAATGTTGTAAAATATTTAAATGCACGAAACATCCCTATTCTGCGTATCATAGAAAAAGACTACGGCTCTTTCCGGCAATCGGCCGAGCAGGAGCGTAACCGTCGGGTGGCATTCCAGTTTTACAGCCAGTCGAAAAGTGATGTGGAAAAGGTGTACAATGGGGATACCCCCGGCTCGGTAACGATCCGTGAAGGCTATTTCCCAAAAACCGATCCGCTGTTCGCTGGTTTCAAATGGCAGGCCGGCGAGCAGACGATTACCAGCGACGGCAGCTTTTTGTGGACGAATGTAGCGAAGATCGATCCACCACGTCCCAAAACGTTTGCGGAAGCACGCGGTACGGTGATCAACGATTACCAGAAAGAGCTGGAAAAACAATGGCAGGCGAAGTTGCAGGAGAAGTTCCCGGTTAAAGTCAATGCACAGGAATTAGAAAAAATTAAGCGTTAGCCGTATTTTAGCATTTATAAATCGAATCTGTTTCATTTTTAGGAGTTTAATTCAATAAAACCCGCAATAATCCAAATCAGCATACAAGGAAAAATATGAAAGTAAATAAATGGATCGGGGCTCATTTGATAGCCGCTTTCATGCTGCTGATCAGCGTGATAAGCTACGGACAAGGTCAGCAGGGAGTGAGCCTTGACAAGATCATCGCCAGGGTCGATAACCACTACATCCTGAATTCGGAGCTGGAAGAGATGTACAACCAGTACAAGGCCGAAGGACGTCAGGCGCCCGAAAAATGCCAGTTGCTGGAATCCCTGATCATCAATAAAATGCTCCTCGCCAAAGCGGAAATCGACTCAGTAACCGTGGAGGACAAGGACGTGGACGGTGAACTGAATGCAAAAATGAACTACATGATTCAACGCTTCGGTTCAGAGAAGAACATCGTGGAAGCGTATGGCAAAAGCGTCGAAAACCTCAAAGGGGAGCTTCGCCAGCAAGTGAAAGAGCAGAAAATCGTCGAAAAAATGCAGCGCACAATCTCCGGCAATGTGAAGATCACACCGGCGGAAGTACGCAAATTCTTCAACTCGATTCCCAAAGACAGCTTGCCTTACATCCCCTCGGAAGTGGAAGTGGGCCATATTGTGAAGAAGGGAACCGTCACGCGCGAACAGAAAGAGAAACTACGGCAGCAATTGCTGGACCTGAAAGCGCGGGCTGAAAAAGGCGAAGATTTTGCGATGCTGGCGCAGATTTATTCGGAAGATTTGGGTTCCGCGAAAGTAGGCGGCGACCTTGGCTTTGCGAAACGCGGTGCGATGGTACCCGAGTTCGAAGGCGCTGCTTTGGGGCTCAAACCAGGAGAAATGTCAGGCATCGTCGAATCACAGTTCGGTTTTCACCTGATCAAACTCCTCGAAACACGTGGTGCCGAATACCACGCAAGGCACATCTTGCTCCGCCCCGACTACAACAAGGGCACGGATATGACCTCAGCCACCCGCGCGCTCGACAGCCTCCGCACGCTCATCAAAAGCGATACGTTGAAATTCGCGAAAGCGGCTTTGGATAACTCCGATGATAAAGAAACCGCAGAATCGGGCGGGTTGATCCAGGACAGAAGTACAGGACAATCCAAGCTCACACTCGACGCTTCCATGGACCCGGCCCTCTATTTCGCGATCGATACCATGAAAGTAGGTGATTTGAGCATGCCTGTTTCATATCGTTTGGAGGACGGCAGCAGCGCAATGCGTATCCTTTGGTACAAAAGCAAATCGGAACCGCATACCGCTAACCTACACGACGACTACGAGAAAATGGCGCAGATCGTACTCAGCAACAAGCGCAACAATGCGCTGGAAGAGTGGTTCAAAAAAGCGCAGGGCGACGTTTATATCAGCATCGAACCGGAATACAGAAATTGTAAAGTATTGGGCCTGGCCGCCAACGCCGACGATTTATAGCGGTAAAATGGCGGTAATCATTGCTTTTAACGAGTGAAAATCTAACCAAACATAACGTGAAGTATTCATCGGACGTAGAAGCTGCCGAAGCTATGAAAGTAGCTTATGATAAAATCCGGAGTGAAATCGGGAATGTGATTATCGGACAGGATGAAGTTGTTAAGAGACTGCTCACCGCCATTTTTTGCCAGGGACACTGCTTGCTGGTAGGCGTTCCGGGCCTTGCGAAAACACTTCTGATCCAGACCATCGCTTCTTCGCTTGACCTGAACTTCAACCGGATCCAGTTTACGCCCGATTTGATGCCTTCCGATATTCTCGGTTCGGAAACACTCGATCAGAACCGGAATTTCAAATTCATCAAAGGCCCAATCTTCGCGAATATTATCCTGGCCGACGAGATTAACCGGACTCCGCCTAAGACGCAGTCCGCGTTGCTGGAAGCGATGCAGGAATACTCGGTAACGATTGCAGGTGCCAAACATCCGCTCGACAAGCCATTTTTCGTACTGGCTACGCAAAACCCGATCGAACAGGAAGGTACCTATCCCCTGCCCGAAGCGCAGCTGGACCGTTTCATGTTCATGATCCAGCTCGACTATCCTTCGTACGCCGAGGAGGTGAATATCGTCAAAAATACGACCAGCGATATCCGTTACCAGGTTCAGAAAGTTATCACAGCAGAAGAAATCACCGATTTCCAGCACCTTGTACGCCGTGTACCCGTGACCGACCACGTGATCGAATACGCGGTAAAACTGGTACATAAAACCCGTCCGAAAGGCAGTTTGGCCATCAAGGACACCAACGATTACCTCGAATGGGGCGCAGGGCCGCGGGCATCGCAGTCACTCATCCTGGCCGCAAAGTGTAATGCATTGCTTTCGGGAAAATATTCGCCGGATATCGAGGATGTGAAAGCGGTTGCATTGCCGGTATTGCGTCACCGCATTATCCGCAATTTCAAGGCCGAGGCAGAAGGTATTTCTGTCGACGATATTATCGGACGACTGCTTTAAACCAGTAAGAATTTACTATTTCAACATTATAAGTTTGTGTCGTTCGCGGATGGCACAAACTTTTGTTTTTTAGGCAAAACCAATTAATCCACATCATCACAATGACGACCATTCAAGGTAAAAACTTCATAGGATATACGCTATCGTCCGAGGGCGAAAAGCAATTTAAAGCTTACGCACCAGCAAGTGACAGCTACCTTCCCGAGTCCTTCCAGTGTGCAACCACTGAGGAGGTGAATAAAACTATGGCTCTGGCCGCAAAAGCATTCGATAGCTACTCGCAAGTACCGGCAGCAGAGCGAGCGGCCTTTCTGATCGCCATTACCGAGGAACTACTTGCATTGGGCGACCAGCTGCTCGAAAGAGCGAGCCAGGAAACAGGATTACCTATCGCCCGGTTGCAAGGCGAACGCGCCCGTACAATCAACCAGCTCACCCAGTTCGCGCAACTCCTTCGGGAAGGCTCCTGGGTGGAAGCCTCCATTGATACCGCCCTACCCGACCGCTCACCGGTTCCCAAGCCCGATATCCGCAAAATGCTGGTCCCGATCGGGCCGGTGATCGTGTTTGGTTCGAGCAACTTTCCATTTGCCTATTCTGTGGCTGGTGTGGACTCCGGGCCTGCATTGGCAGCGGGCAACCCGGTGATCGTCAAAGCCCATCCCGCTCACCCGGGCGTGAGCGACCTCACCGCGCAGGCGATCGTACGTGCGGCGGAACGGACGGGCATGCCCGATGGAACATTCTCGATGCTGTATGACGATGGATTTGAAGTAGGGACTGCGTTGGTAAAGCATCCGGCCAGCAAGGCTGTCGGGTTTACGGGCTCGTACCGGGGCGGGATGGCACTGTACCGGCTTGCGCAAGAGCGTGAAGAGCCGATTCCGGTATTTGCGGAAATGGGCAGCGTAAACCCGATTGTGGTTTTGCCCCAATATTTGAAAAACAACGCGGAGCAACTCGGCAAAACGCTGGCTAGCTCGGTAAGTCTCGGTGCAGGGCAGTTTTGTACGAATCCGGGATTGGTGTTTATGACAAAATCAGAAGGACTGGAAGTATTCCAAAATGCATATAAGACTGAAATTCTGAACACTCCTTCCGCCACAATGCTGACAGCGGGTATTTGTAAAACCTATTACAAACTACGCGGAGAAGCATTGGAGCAGCCGGAAGTTTCCGCACTGGCTATTTCCGATCTGCATTCAGAAGGTCAAAATCAGGCAGCAGCTTCCATTGCGTTGGTTTCAGGTAAAACTTTCATTGCTAATCCGAAATTACATGAAGAAGTTTTCGGGCCGTTCTCATTGCTGATTGTTTGTGAGGATACGGATGAATTGTACGAAGCCCTGGCGCATTTAAAAGGACAACTCACAGCCACATTGATCGCCGAAGAAGCGGAGGTCGCGCATTATCCGAAAATCGTACGCCAATTAGCCAAAATTTCCGGCCGCTTTATCATGAACGGCGTGCCTACCGGCGTGGAAGTTTGCCCCTCTATCCACCACGGCGGTCCATTCCCGGCGACAGCGGATTCCAAGTTTACCTCGGTAGGAAGGCATTCGATCCTGCGGTTTGTCCGACCGCAATCGTTTCAGAACTGGCCAGACGCACTTTTACCCGATGAACTGAAAAACAGTAACCCGCTGGGTATTTTCAGGCTCGTCGACAACGTCCAGACCAAAGACGCGGTCAGTTAAACAACGATTCGGGATAGCCGACTTCCACGAGAAATAAACCTTCTGCCGGGGCCTGCGCTCCGGCATTTTTTCTGTTACGGGAAAGGATTATTTGCTCAAAATCGGCCACCGTGATCTTTTGGCGCCCGACTTCCAGCATTGTTCCTACCAATGCGCGCACCATACCTCTAAGAAAGCGGTTTGCTTTGACATGGAATACCAGCATTTCATCAGATTCTACCCAGTGAGATTCGGTGATCGTACAGCGAAAGTTGTTGACATTCGTGTGGATCTTGCTGAAACTTTCAAAATCATTGTGCGCAAGCAGCAATGCGGCTGCGTCGTTCATGCGGGCCACGTCCAGGTTCCGCCGCATTTGCGTCGCCAAATCGGTTAAAAATGGGTTTTTCTGATAGGTAATACGGTATTCGTACTTGCGGTGCGTTGCCGCAAACCTTGAATGTACGTCCTCGTTCACCGGGATTATGCGCTGGATCGCCACATCCCGGGGAATCAGTGCGTTGAGTTTGTAAACCAGCAGATCGGCATCCTTAACAGCCTCCGGTAAATCAAAATGAGCAAATTGCTGTTCTGCATGTACACCTGCATCGGTACGGCTGCTGCCGGTAAGTTCAACGGGCATTCGCAACACTTTGGCGAGGGCTTCTTCGAGCACCTGCTGGACGCCCAATGCATTGTTCTGTTTCTGCCAGCCGTTATAGGCCGTGCCGCGGTAGCTGAATTCTAGGAAATAGCGCATTTTGCAAAATTAAGCCAAACCTCCGGATTTACGATTTCGACGGCCCGGTTGCGGAATTTGCAGGAAGAAGGTTAACTTTGAAAATTGGAAAATTTCATTTTAGTATGATTACGGAAGACAAAAAAGAAGAGAAAAGCCTGAATTTTATCGAGGAGATTATTGACGCTGACCTGCAATCAGGAAAATATACCCAGATTATTACACGCTTTCCCCCCGAACCCAATGGCTATCTGCACATTGGGCATGCTACGAGCATTTGCCTGAATTTCGGGCTGACCAAGAAATTTCCGGGTTATACCAATCTGCGATTTGACGATACCAATCCGGTGACCGAAGACACCGAATACGTTGAAAATATCAAGAATGACATCCGCTGGCTGGGTTTTGAATGGGAGAACGAGAACTACGCTTCCGACTATTTCGACACCCTTTACGGCTATGCGATCAAGCTGATCAACGAAGGCCTGGCATATGTGGATGACTCCACGTCGGAGGAAATCGCGACGCTGAAAGGCACGCCTACCGAGCCAGGCAAGGACAGCCCCTACCGCAACCGCAGCGTGGAAGAGAACCTTGCACTTTTCGAACAAATGAAAAACGGCAACTTCCCCGACGGAAGCCGCACGCTGCGTGCCAGAATCGACATGGCGCACATCAATATGCTTATGCGCGATCCTATTTTGTACCGCATTAAGCATGCGCATCACCACCGGACAGGCAACAAATGGTGCATTTACCCGATGTACGACTTCGCGCACGGGCAAAGCGACGCCATCGAGACCGTCACGCATTCGATTTGTACGCTGGAATTTGCACCGCACCGCGAGCTGTACGACTGGCTGATCGAAAAACTCGGCATTTATACTTCGCATCAATATGAATTTGCCCGCCGTAACCTCAACTACACCGTTACCAGCAAGCGCAAATTGCTCCAACTGGTACAGGAAGGCCGCGTAAGCGGCTGGGATGATCCGCGTATGCCGACAATCAGCGGTATGCGCCGCCGCGGCTACACCGCATTCGCGATTCGCGATTTCTGTGACCGCATCGGGGTTGCCAAACGTGAGAATATGGTGGATGTAGGGTTGCTGGAATTCTGTGTGCGTGAGGATTTGAATAAACAGGCATTGCGCCGGATGGTTGTGCTCGATCCGCTGAAAGTGGTGATCACCAACTTCCCGGAAGGCGTTACCGAAATGTGCCACAGCGAAAACAACCCGGAAGATATTTCGACCGGCAACCGCGAAATTCCTTTCACCCGTGAGATTTTCATTGAAAAAGAAGATTTCATGGAAATACCGTCTAAAAAATACTTCCGCCTGGCTCCCGGCAAAATGGTGCGTCTGAAAGGCGCTTACATTATCCAATGCGATGATTTTGTAAAAGACGAGAACGGCGAAATCACCGAGGTACGCTGTACTTACATTGAAAACAGCAAAAGCGGCCAGGATACGACCGGCATTAATGTAAAAGGAACTTTGCACTGGGTTTCGGCGGTGCATGCTGCTGAAATTGAAGTACGGTTGTACGACCGCCTCTTCTCGGTTGAAGATCCGTCGTCCGAAGACGGTGATTTCAAAGATTACCTTAATCCGGATTCACTGCACGTGATCACCGGCTATGCAGAACCGGCATTGCTGGAAGCCAAAGAAGGCGAATCATTCCAATTCCTCAGAAAAGGCTATTTCGCTAAAGACCCGGACAGCACAGCCGATAAGCTGGTCTTTAACCGAACATCGACACTGCGCGATAACTGGGCGAAAGCTGGCAACTGAAATTAATCTTCTTGGGGCTGACTAAAAAGGCCCGAGTCAATTTGGCTGTAAATAGGCTTTTTGGATTTTTGAGACTGATAGAAGCCTGGTTAAATTAACAAGGGGTCA
>NZ_PYAS01000016.1 GCF_003014695.1 Dyadobacter jiangsuensis
TGGTCAATTTGCTCCGAAACAAGGCGGTCAATTTCAGCCGGAACAGGTGGTCAGTTTAAACCGTATTGAGGTGGTCAATTTCACCGAATTTTCCAACCTGTGGTCTTATTCTCCGGGATTCTGAATGGCGCATCCATTCCGCCAGTCCACGGCTGTCTCCAAGGAGCGGTGCCTCGTTCTAGTTGTTCAATGATTTTGAATGTGATTTGCTCATAAAGGTCGGTCAATTTTTATTCTCCGGTAGTTTTGGTAGGGGATGCCAATGGGTGGGATGTATCACGTCCCCGAAATAATCAGTATTAATAATATCTCCGCCATGAAACATAGCTATACAAATTTTTTCACCTGAATAGGACGAATCGTTACAAAGGAATGTTCCGTCCTTGGGCGCTGTTGCGATGGGCTTCCATTCACTCATATAAATCTCCTCATTATCATATCATAGGGTGTGTCGTCATCGTTGTTTAGGTAGCATTCGTAGAATTGATCTGCAATACTCATAGCGTCGGTTATCCCGTAACCAGCGAGAAAAATCGTCTCATCACCAAAATCGTGGAGTTTCCGATGGATTTGGAAATCAAGCGGTATCGAGTAGCGGTCAGGGCTTTTCAATGCTATGCCCCGTAATCCTGTATCCAGCAGGTGATGTGACTGAACCTGTCCCATCTTTCCCGTGCAAAGGCAGGGGAGGGTGCGAAGGAATTTCAGAAAACCTTCGTCACCCTGTTTGACTTTCTTTTTCTTGGCTGGCTTAGGAAATAGCAAGGAACAGTCCCCAGTGGCTTATTGAGATGTAGATTTGACCGTCAAGATCGTGGGTCATGAAACTGGTATCCGTAGTATGAGGGTGGATGGATTTTTATATTAAGAAAATCGGCAACAATTAGCGCTGCATCGATTAGTTTACCGTATTGATCATCAGAGATGTGCTTAGATGATTTAACTCTGACATATGTATTTCCATTGTGAGTGTGTTCGGTAAACCCGAGAATTGGAATTTTAATATCGTCCTTCAAATCATCCGGATCAGCTCCATTGTGCTTACAGATAATATTGATAATTACGTGTAGGTACTTTTCCTGCTGACGGGTCTTCTTTTTCTTGGTGAACGAAACACCACTGCCAATGGGCGCATCCATGAGAGCAGACATCGCGTTTTTTCTGACTTGCTCATTGGCAATGATGAATGTTTGTTCCATTATGCGGCGTAAACCATTCGTTTGTGTAGCATACGCACCTTGGTAACATCCTCGGAACAGTACTTTCCAATTTCCAGATGCTTACCATCTTGCCACATTTGATAGACCATTGATCCGTCAACTTCACCCTTTTCACCCAATCCGAAAGCTTTTAACAGCTTATCGAGTGAGCAATAGTTCTTTACATCCCATTGCGTCATGGTGTCATAAGGGTTTTTGTCCCAAGGACGACCATCAAACGGGATCGTGCCGTAAGGTTTAATACCCAAGATCATTGATCGTTTTTTAAGCATTGGTAGGTCAAACCCAACTATATTATGACCGACAAAAGTCGTAGAACCAGTATATCCGTTAATTTTCCCATTTTCTTCAAGATAGGAATAGAATTGGCTCAATATCTCAACTTCTTTATCGACGGTTTCTGCATGAAAATTCACTGGATCATTATCATCAATCGCAACACTGATACTTACAACATGGCCGTATGCTCCATCAAATGAGGTCTTCAACACCTCTCCTTCAAGAGCTTCGGCGATATATGCTTCAATCTTTTCAGGGTCTTTGTAGTTGGAAGGTGCTTTCACACCCTCCTTGATATGATCTACAATTGATGGATCTTGCGCTGGGATTGTTTCAATGTCTAAATAAACGGTCTTCATGCCACCGCTCCCAAAATCATTGTGATTGGAACAATAAGTGCGGAAACCCAAGCAAACGGAATCTCATCGTCTAAATCATTAGCGAAGCTTCCTCCAGTTGAGTAGCTGCTTCCGTTTGAAGCTTGTGCGTATTCCGTGCCATTACCAGACTGTCCGTCAGGCTTGCCATCAAGCAATACGATCTCACCGTTATATGGCTTCAGGACAACTTCGGTTGTGTATTTGTCAACACCGTTATTGTCAGTCCATTTACGGGTTTGCAACTGGCCCTCAATGTAAACCTTCGAGCCTTTCTTGACGTAGCGTTCAACGATTCCGACAAGAGCATCATTGGTAATTGCGATGTTGTGCCATTCAGTTTTGGACTTACGCTCACCTGTGGCTTTATCTTTCCAGCTTTCGGACGTCGCGATGGAGAAACTAGCAAAACGAGAACCGGATTGCGCTGTTCGGATTTCGGGATCTTTCCCGACATTGCCGACGATGATTACTTTGTTAACAGAGGACATTTACTTACTCCAATCCGATAGCTGACTTGTACATTTCAAGAATTTCTTCCTGTTCCTGACGCTTCTGGCGATCCATTTTGCGAAGCTTCACAATCTGGCGCATGATCTTTGTTTCAAAGCCAGCAGATTTTGCTTCTGCGTAAACATCTCTGATGTCATCGGCCAGACCTGCTTTTTCTTCTTCCAGTCTTTCCACGCGCTCAATTAGCTGGATTAGACGTTCTCCGGCAACGCCGCCGATATTAGTTGGTTGGGTCAATTGTATTCTCCTGTGGTGGTTGTAGTTGGTTTATTCTTTCCTTGGCAGTTTTCAGAATTTCCTGCCATGCGGCTGCATCATTTGCTTTTTCACATTCAACTTGCGCGGCAGCATTTAATTTTCTAACCGTTGCGGCGTCCTTAGCACTATTAATCTCTTTGATGATGAACGCCATGCGTTCAGCAGTGATTGGTTCCGGTTCCGGTGGGCCGGGATCAATCTTACTGCCCGGCAGGCATTTTTGAAGACGATCGTACTCGGCTTTCGGGATGGCGTAGGAATTTCCACGCTGTTCGAGATTAACCCATACTGAATCTATGTCATACAGATAACGACCAACTCCCCACTTTACAGCAGCTCGTTTGAATGCGTCCGATATGCGACCCTTCTCAGCTTCAACCGCAGTATCGCCAGCGCCGTCAGCTTTTTCAATCCACTCGCCATCAATGCGAATTGAAAGATAGCAAATGGCAGTATTCCCGTAGTATTCGTAACGATCTTTCCAGTTTTCAGGGCCAAGAACTTTGTCCAGACGTTTCATGACATCCCGAGCATCAATGTACGCGAGCGCCATGCCCTTGTCTTTGCTTTTCGTTGTTGAACCGACACGCCACGATACAAGTGATGGGTCAAACGGTGCCGAGAGATCTTCTAAAATTGACATTTACATTTTTCCTTTCAACACGTAGCGGCCATTGATATATTCGATCTTACCTTCAACAACCAGTTCATCCACGGCCACCGGGACATGTTCTGGTAGACCGCTTTTTGCCACCATCTCGTCGAGTGACATGGATGGAAAAATATGGATCAGGCGGTGTACAATACCATCTTTTGCGGCTTGCTGAGGCGTCGTCATTTCGTTCTCCATACACGGACGCCGAGAGCTTTACCCTTCTTTGCCTGACGGGTTAGGAATTGCTTTTTGGGGTGACGTCTCTGGTAAACGGCGGCATACCTCCATTCACGGACGTTTGGTACGAAGAAGCTTTCACTGACTTGAAGATCCGAAAGGGGTGAGGTTCTGACCGGCGCTTCGACCGGGGTGTATTTATCCCATGGGAATTTCTGCTCGCCGCCGGGGTGTGCATCCGGGATTGGTATCCCTTTTTCAATGCGGTATTTCATGCTGTCTCCTTTGTTGACTATTTGAACGTATCATCAACGGACGTATCAGTCAACAACAAAATGCACAAAACTGAAATTATTTTCGATTGACAGTCAGCGCTTTGTAAGATACTGTCAATGAATGATTATTATCCTGCCATTCCCGCCCAGCGTTAACTCCCTATTCGGCGGCGGGTCCAAACAGAAGCGTTTCCCATCAAAGAAATACAAGGCATGGAAAGCGGCCTGCCCACAGTTGGAAGCCGCAGGAATTTCAACGCCCGTACACATTCATTACACTTTCGCATGGCCGTGCCGCCGTAAACGGGACGGGCAATCGTACTTCAAAGCAGTGACTGATTATCTGGTGAGCCAGGGTGTAATTGCCGACGACAACTACGAAATTGTTGACAGCGAATCATGGGATCATGTAGGAGTGGACAAAACGAACCCACGTGTAGAGATCAGGATTACGAACAAATGACCACGAAAGAAATAAAATACCACGATGCACGCAGAAATGAAGTGAAGCGTAACAATACCCGCCAGCGCCGCAAGCAGCCATTCCCTAAGATATATGCCAATGAGAAGGAAGATTACGAGCTGTATGAGACTGAAGAAGAGCAAATTAACGCTTTAAGGGTGGATCTAGGGTCTAGTAGCACCTTTTGATTAGTGTCATTTGGCACTTTCCGGTTGATAAGAAATATTTTGATACAAGCTATCAAATTACTAATATCCGCCGCTTGAAGCTGTTTTCGAGTATAATAAATACAGTATCGCTTTTCTAATAAATGTAATTTTTTCATGTGGAGAGAAAATTTACCAGATCAATGCCCTCCTTTAAATGCGTGCAATATTGAAGAAACCGTTTACAGGATAACCGCCGATAGAACATTAGCTGAGGAAGATTTCATCCCAATAGCTCGTTTGAAGCCAGAGAATAAGAGGTATAAAGATTTATGCATAGCGCACGCGGTTTCCTTTTTTGATAGCTACGACAACGCCAGAGCTGCTTTTGCTAGAGCGCGAGAGAGAAATAAAATCCTTGGTAACTATATTGTGCAGTTGAGTGTCAACCATGCTCACGGTGTATCTGAGTATGAAGATGAATCGGGGCATCACAGCTTTTGGTTTTACAGGGATTTTACGATTGATCAGCTGGAAGTATTAGATTTGCAAGAATGTTAGAAGATATCGACGAAAAATATAGGCTAGAAAAGCTTTACCCATCTCTGACCGTTTTGGAGGTTTTGGACTTCATCGATTTCCCAATTCTCACCGTTGAGAGCGATGAGGGTGGCAACAAGTACCTAAGTTACTTGGTTTCCATGAGCGAGGAGGAGGAGTTGAGAGCAATACTTCAAGTTAGTTCAGATCGCCTGAATGACGTAAAATCGGGGAATCTCTCAATTCATGACGCCTTTCATAAAGCGGAAAGCAATTCTGTGTTCATCGCAACCTTTAACCTCGACAACGGGGATGACACTGCCGCATTTTTAGTGCCGTCTTACTACTTCAACAATCTGGGAATGATCAACCCAGGCTATGCTGTATCCATAAAAGTTCAGCCTGCTGTGGTTAATCCACACGAGTTAGTTGGGTTTGCGATCAGAAAAAACAAGGTTGTCCTTGATATTTATTTGCAGAGCCGAAATCTTGTTCAAAATGTCAAACCCTATGCCATTTTTAATGTCGTCACTCCCATCGTAAATATTATCAAAACCTTCCTTTCGATTGATGGCAGGAATCAAGACAAATATCTCGCTTTTTCTAATTTGCGTGCGGCTTCACTCGGGGTGACGATTGAAGTCAATGTTAGTCGAGATTTATTCCTTGAAAGAGAGACACGGGAAATTTCCCTCTTAATCAGCTTATTAAACTCCAGCACAAAAGAAGACTTGGAATACGTTATAGGCAGAACCAGATCCGATTCGCACTGGAAGAGCTTTGCCACGATTGTTAACGCTGTAATAAAAAACGATGCAACGCTGAATGCAAGCTATGCAAATCCAATAACCGGGGAGTTCCGATCAACGGTTCTCGGCGTTGAAAGGGCTGCAATTTTGAGCCAAATCTTACAAGAGCAATTTGATGTTATTGAAGACATCGAGATAATAGAGGGGTCATTTCTTGAGATTGATATTGATGCAGCTGAGCCATCCTTCAAGGTCTGGAATATGGAGGATAATTCTGTCGTGAAGGGGCGGATTAATGCTGATATAGTGGAAGTCATCAAAGGTGACCACATCAATATTGGTACCGATATTTATAGGTTTGATATAAAGGTCGTTTATACTCCACAGACGACAACTAAAAAAGAAAGCACCAAATACTTCCTCCTTTCTTATCAGACCGTACCTTGACGGACTCATTTAGGTATTGACATTCTTATCTCGTAGGATAAAGTGATGATGGGGCAGCCGGGCACGGTGTCCTGTTTCATCCTTCGCCGGATAGGACAGCCCCACTTTCCTCAGGCGAAGAAGGCGGAGAACACATGAATGTCTTTCGAGAAATTTTATTCACTCTATCCCCGACGCGTCAACAAAGCGCAGGCGCTGAAAGCCTATACCAAGGCAATCAAGCAGGGGGCAACCGATGAACAACTTATCAACGGTGCTATCGAATATCAGCAATGGTGTGACCGTAACGGCACAGCCCGAGAATATATCTGCCACCCTGCAACATGGCTTAATCAAAGCCGGTGGGAAAATGACTACCGAGCAGATGATCGAAGCAAGCAAGCCGAGGGAAACAGCAATCAGCCTAGAAAGAGCGGAATCCGCAATGCAATGGCTTCGGCAATTAAAGTCATCCAGAAAGATCGTAGCGAAACACGGCTGGAAGTCGGATATGACGGGGATGGAAACTACTTACCATTCTAGTTACACCATGCCGGAAGGGATGACGCATGAAAGCGTTGTCCGTGGCCTTATCGAGCTGATACGACCATGCTCCCCAACTGTGACAAGGTATTTTGTGGCATTGCAGGCATTCAAGCCATTTTTCGAGGCAGACGCAAAGAACCCAGATACTGACCGAAACGATATGGTTTATGAAATGCTGTATCGTGACATCAAGGATATGCCAGAAGTAGCTGTGGTTTTGGCGTTGGATGATTTACGAAAGGGTCCGGGCAAGTGGTTTCCGCTTGATGAAATCCTTCCAGCGGTATCTGAATACCGAGATATTATTTACAACGCACTAGACTTTTTTCAAGGAGATAAGGAATGATCCACGACGATTTCTTTCACCACCACAATGTCCGAAATAATGATGTTCCTGTTTTCTACCTGAATGACATTTTGGAGAATGCGAAAGACCCGACGTTTGACGAAACCGCTCAGGAATTTCTGAAAGCCGGTTTGTTGAAGCCTCCGTACCACAATTTCTACGTTTTTATCAAGATGGATGGAGCGTACTTCATCTACCACATGGATAATGGGAAGGTGCAGGAGTACCTTGTCAGCCAGAGAGGAAAGTTTCTTGACCCACGCCAAGACCGAAATGTTGAGTTCAAGGGTAACTATTTCTGGTGCCCTAATGACCATTCGCAGCAAATCTCATCTCTGATGGCAGTTGTACTGCTAATCATTTTTATGAAGTCGATGCGCAGGGAGAAAGTTGAGATTTCCCAGAGGTTGAATGATAGCCGATCCAAGAAAGGCAAATACGAATACTCTGGATATACAATTATTCGAAATCCTCCTGCCGCCAATGAAGAAAAAGGCGAGCATTGTCCAACCGGACTAAAGCGTAAACCACATTGGAGACGTGGACACGTTCGTCGGTATAAATCAGGACGTGTTACTTACATTGAGCCGGTGCTGGTAAATATGCATCTCGGAGAACTAACCCAGAAAAAGGTGTACAAAGTGGCCGCTTAGTGCTACAAAAAGAAAAAGCCCCATGGTTTCTGGCAGAAATCCACAGGGCGACTAACTGGATGCTTCAGGGACAGTTAGGTGATAGAGGTATAATAGTACCACTCACCAACAATGTCAACATCCATTAGTTTGATTTTTTGCCCAGCGTTGTCGGTTCCGTCTACTGAAAACCGTCTATCCGTGGGGGTCTTTACTTCGATGGCTATGGAATTAAGCAGCCGGACGCCAAATGACGAGATTTCCGCCCCGTTCAAATGCCCGCTTAGGCTATGGACGCATCCAGACCGCTAAACTGATGTTATCGCCAACGGATCGAGCAGCGCTCAAACAGTTGGATCAGGCGGATTGAGGCACCGGGGATCATATTGTCGTCAGCGACAAATTGATCCTAACGTCTAGTCTGGGTATACACGGAGGAAGATAGCCCCGAGAGGGAACCGTCTATTGTTCTGGTATCAGGATAATAGCGGAAAGCGGACTATTAACTGAACATAGGAGACAACCCTGAAAGAAAATTTCTACACCTCAGACGCATGGTACAAACTCCGATATCGGGCGCTGAGAACGTACGGCCCGAAATGTATGTGCTGCGGCTTAACGCCACCGAGAGCGAAAATGCACGTCGATCATATCAAGCCCAGGTCAAAGTTTCCAAGACTGGAACTGGATATAAACAATCTGCAAATACTGTGTCAGTACTGCAACATTGGTAAGTCAAACCTTTATGAGGATGACTGGCGACCATGGAACTGGCGTGAATTACTCCGAGGGTTTTGGAAGTCAATTCATGTATGAACCCCTATAAACCAGTTTCTTGCCGGAGTAATCAAATGTTACAACAGTTTCATCGCCTTCCTTTTTTATGCAGATCTCACAGCGGTCGCCGTAGCTGTCCTTTGCTTTCAGTCCACACATCGGATCGTACTGATTGCCAGATATTATGGTGTATGTGAGGGATGTACCGTTGTTAAAGTCGAGTTCCCAATTTGTGGACGTTGGATCAACGGTGAAGGTCGCGGGCTTCACCAAGTCCTTACCGAGGCATTCCGTTAGAGTGAAGCGATACACCTTACTGATGCTTTCGGACGATGGTGGTGATGACTGTGAGGCGGTGGACTTGACAGGCTCGGGTTTATCGCCACAATACTTCAATAGTTGGACGAAAATGATGACGAGTAGTATCCTGATGACCCACTTGCCAGCCGAAGAATTGCTTTCAGCCATGATGATAGAGATTTATGATAGGGGGATTTATGAAAGATTATAGTCGCAAAAACGCAGAATACGAGCCATTCGACGCTATGACAGTACAAACCACATCTCAACGAGAATCAGTACGATTACAAGGAAAATTCCAATCCCAATCTTCCATCGACGTCCAACATCCCGCCAATTCACAGGCTCCTTTTCCGACTGGAGATATGGCTCATGAATCTTCTCGATTGGAAGAACTGGTTTTACTGCGGGTGGACTTTGCTTTAAAGGTTGAGAATAGGCGACTCGCTGCTCGACTACGGGCGGCACAACGGGAGCTTCGACTGTCACGGGCGATACTCGCGGTTTCGGCAGTTCTGCAATTGGTTTCGGTTGCTCGACTACTGGGATGGGTTTAGGAAGCACTGGCTGTATTTCCTTTTCTTGGTAAACCTGTTCCATTCTCGCCTGCATTGCAGACCGATCAGGCGCTTGTTTAACCGGGATCTCAACTTCTGGATGGGACATAGCCATACGGCGCTCCATCTCCGCGTAGGCTTGTTTGCGTTGTTCTTCTGTCATGAGGTCGGGTTTGTAACTGAAAAATACAAATCCGTCGTGAGAAAATCAATTGACTCATTCAATTATCTGGGGTACGATGAATCGCATATAAATTACAACAGCCCTAATGGATTTGTCATGTAAGTCTTCATTTCCCAGCGCTTTCCGGCCAGCGACAAAAGACCGGAAACCTTTCTTTGCGAGCCGCATAAAACGTGATGGAGAGCTGCACGACTCAATGATCTCACGCTCTGTGCAGGAGTGCGGTTCACATGGACAGGTTACAGGAGATAGTCTTATGTTGCTATCGAATGGTGGAAAAACAATTACACTCAGAATACCTGAGAAGGAGCCAATGCCCGGCATGGGCATCAAGCCAGGCGTTTTTCCTGATGAAATTATAGTGAAGCAGCGCAATCATTATCTGGATGGAAAAGATTCACCTACTGAAACAGCAATCTACGTCCGAAAAGAAACGGCCTGATAGCTTACGAACCACTTCGGTTCCAACTGTACCTTTCAACTTGGCGGTGAGATAACAAGTAATAGCGACAATGCCAGAAGGACGCGGCTTCCGAAAATGCACTGGTCGCCCGGATGGTCAGGAGGTGGTTGGGTAATTATTATGCCTGTAATTGTCGCTACTCACTATCTAGTATGATTTGTGATTTTTCGCTATAATTACTAACCCGTTCATCTCCAAAATTTTATCATCAGAATGAAAATTGAAGATCAACTTCCCGTACGCGAAAAGCGCTGGTTCGAGAAATTCAAATTAGCACAAGCAGTTTGGGTAGCCATAGTGACTGGTGCGTTCAGTCTAGCTGCCGCTTATATGAATAATAACGGTAAAGGAGAGCCTGTTACCAACGTATACTTTCTTAAGATAACAAAGGTGTCTGTAGAATCGAAAGATCAGAAATTTGATTCTGTCCGAATAGCCTTAATGATAGGAGAAAATAGAATAGTTTACCCAGTTCCAGTGATTTGGGCTAAACTTACTACTCGAGAATCGTCGTCTTTTTATCCAATCTATTTACCTGCCAAAAGTGGTGCACTTAACGTAAGTCTGTTAGCGAAGGACGACAAAGGAAAAATCCACGACTTTGACAGCGGCCTAGCATGTTCAATGGGAAACTTTGACGTGAGTTCGCTTCCTGATAATCAAAGGATATCTTTGTGCTCTGGTGGAGCAACAGCAGAAGTAAGTATTGAAATTAGGGATAAACCGTTTTAGTGAACATTCACCTAGCTGAGTTGATTCGCAGTTTCAATTTTTGGAAACTTTTGTGAAAGAAGATTAAGGCAACAGCGTAGCACGCAAAGTAGCCAAGGCTCCAGTAACATTTAAGTTTTTCCGTCAAGCCGGAGGCAATTATAATCCCGATTGAAACACCGACTGGATATAGGTAGATCGAGAAAAATCCAGCGAACCGACTTAAAGGATGGCGAAAGAGAAGCATCCAGGGGAACTCCGTCAAGTCCTTATTCTCCACATCTTTAATCGTATTGATGTGGTCGATTAACATTTTAAGGTACAGCAGTAGAATGAAAGCGATAAAGGGGCCTGTGAAATACATAAATTCACCAGACACCTTCAGACCGGCCAGCTCAATTTCATTGCCACCATCTTTGCGAGTGGCATTCCCTTCTTGCTGTAGGATGACTTTTGCATCATCGAAGTTTTTGTCTTTTACAAATTCCCAAACATCCATAAGTCTTGGAAATGCAGTCTTCGGATCATTTTTATTTGGAAGTAGATTATTAGTTGCAAACCTATCCCGATAGCTATACGTCGGAACATACTTGGGGAATGTGAACCACCCATCAGACAAGCTTGGTCTTGCGAATACGGGAAAGCCTTCAAAATCAATAATCTCCGGGATTTCAGCTTGTGATATTTGCATAGCCTTGTACTTCGACAAACCGAGGTAGATGATTGTGTCCATCATAGACCATGCATCGCCCATTTCTCTTTTAAAGACACCGAGAGTTTTGTATGAATATGCTGTCTTGTCACTAAACTCAATTTTCCCATTTATTCTTTTCGCTATGAAGTCATCGTTGTTGGCTGCTAAGTCAAGCTTAATGCTTTCCATTCGGCCAGAATTCACGGAGTCCATAACGGCTTGTAAAGTTTTCAGCTCATTCAATGCTAAGTCAAAACGGTTCTCGGTTGGCTTAACAGAAATAGCGAACACACCGATGATCGTGCAGACAACGATAAGGATTTGATGTATGTTTCGAGCAGATTGTAAACTTTCATTCATATGATAAAGGGGTTTTGTGCAAAATTAAGCATTTGACCACCAGTATCAAATCAGTTACAATTAACCATCGGAGCAAGGCTCCAACCGTTTAACCCAAGGGGCGCAACGTGAGTAAATACATTGATAAGTTCAAGAATCCGTCCAACGGATACGTTGCGACAGCCACTACACCATTCTCATTCCTCCTGTGCCTGATGTTCGGGCCGCTGTATTTCCTGATGAAGGGGAATTTCAAGCACTTCCTGTTGTCAGCTCTGCTCGCGATACCCACGTGTGGGTTTTCATGGTTGATTTACGCGTTCGGCGTGTATGAAATCAATAAGACCCAATACCTGAATCGCGGATGGACGGCTGTAAAGCCTTAACCATAATCATCTAAAATAGAATGCGGTAGGAATGGCCAAGGGAAGAAAGACAGGAGGGCGGAAGGCTGGTTCAAAGAACATTATCAGCGCCGACATCCGTTATCTGGCTCAATCCTACGCCAACACCGCAATCGAAGTCCTGTTCGGACTGATGACCAATTCAAAGCAGGATGTCGTCAAAATCTCCGCCGCCCGTGAATTACTGGATCGCGCATACGGGAAGCCATCCCCAATGGAGCTACCGAAAGGAGAGGACGAAGAAGCGGTTCCTGTTCTGGTAAAAGTAGAAGTGATCGACGCCCGGAAGGTCGATGCCTAAGCTAAACCTGCCGCAAGCAAGATTTCTGGCCTTGCCTCACAAGTTCAAAGGGTTTGTCGCCGGGTTCGGTTCTGGCAAAACATGGGTTGGATGTGCAGGGCTTTGTAAGCACTCATGGGAGCATCCGCATATCAGCGCCGGATACTTCGCCCCGACGTATGGACAGATCCGGGATATTTTCTACCCGACTATCGACGAAGTAGCCTATGACTGGGGACTTACGACTAAAATACACCTGAGTAACAAGGAAGTTGACCTGTATTCAAACGGCATTTACCGGACGACAATCCTGTGCCGGTCGATGGAAAAGCCCAGCGAGATCGTGGGTTTCAAGATCGGTAAAGCGCTGATCGACGAGCTGGACGTGATGAAGACCGACAAGGCGGAACTCGCATGGCGGAAGATCATCGCCCGTATGCGTTACAATGAGCCAGGTCTGTTGAACGGGATTGACGTGACGACGACGCCCGAGGGATTCAAATTCGTTTACCAGACGTTTGTCAAGAAGCTACGGGATGTCCCGGAACTGGCTGATATGTACGGGATGGTGCAGGCCAGCACATTCGATAACGAACTGAACCTCCCTGCGGATTATATTCCTTCTTTACTGGCATCATACCCGCCACAGCTAATCAACGCTTACCTCCGTGGACAATTCGTCAACCTTGCCAGTGGCAGTGTGTACCCGGATTTCGACCGCCACCTGAATCACGCCGACGCGGTAATGCGTGACCACGAGCCGCTACACATCGGGATGGATTTCAACGTCATGAATATGGCGGCGGTTATTAACGTGATCCGCGAAGGTATGCCATTCTCAGTGAATGAGCTTACAGGTGTGAGGGATACCCCGACGATGGTGAGTATGCTGAAAGACCGATACCCAAACCGTACGATTTCCATTTACCCGGATGCCAGCGGTCAGAGCCGTAAGTCCGTAAACGCAAGTGAAAGCGACCTGTCCATTTTACGGCAGTCGGGTTTCTCTGTACAAGTGGACGGCACGAATCCCGCTGTGAAGGATCGGGTCCTGTCAGTGAATGGAATGATCCTGAATTCCACAGGGCAACGGCGATGGCTGGTGAATACCAATAACTGCCCGAGGTTGACGGAGAGTTTGGAACAGCAGGCGTATGACAAGAATGGGGAGCCGGATAAGACCAGTGGCTTCGATCACATCAACGATGCACAGGGTTATTTTCTGGCGAAGAAGTACCCGGTTATCAAGAGAACAATGTCAATGGCGAAGGTCGGAGGGCAGTGAAATTCAGAATATTATTTGGTTTGGTTCCGCACAGGCCGTGAGAGGCTGGGTCACCATGTTTTCAGAATAATCTTTGGTTTACGACAAGATTGAAATTTTTTTTATGTGGCTCTCAAAAGAGGCCAGACCGTCTGTGAAGCTTCCTGTATACCATTTGTACCCCATCCAGACGGCACCGCCAGCCCAGCCAATATTGCCCAGGTGGTCGAGTAAGGTAAGCACGTCGGATATAAAATTCATAATGATTTGATTATTCCACTGCAACCCGCATCTACGTTGATTAGTTCCTGAAACAGAATTTAATATTGCTTCCCGGCAAATATCTGGTATCCTTATCGAAACAAGGAGCCTTTCATGAATCCAGATCAAAAGCACCCCGAATACGATGAGTTTTCAAAAGTATGGAAACGATGCCGGGATGCCGCCACTGGACAGCGTGCCATTCATAAAGGCGGGGAAGAGTACCTGCCGAAGCTGGAAGGTCAATCCACCGACGAATACGATAAATACCGCTCCCGTGCGCTGTATTACAACGCCACAGGCCGAACCGTGGAGGGCATGAAAGGACTGGTATTCCGTAAGAAACCCGTTCTGGTGACGCCGGAAATGATGAAACCGTGGCTGGAAGACATCACCATGACCGGAATTTCATTCAACGGTCTGGCAAAGAAGAACCTGGAAGAAGTTATGAAAGTAGGCCGATACGGTCTGCTTGTTGACTACCCGCTTGCCCCACAACTGGTAGAAGGCGCGAGCCTGACGATCAACGACGCAGCGAAGATGGATATTCGACCATACATCGCAGGATACACAGCCGAGAACATTTTGAACTGGATACTGGAGAGAGTAGGATCAAAGACCATCCTGACCAATGTATTCTTGAATGAGCCGGTATTAAACACAGCCTACAAGAAGCAGATCCGCCAACTAACCTTGCAAAACGGTTATTATCAGCAATTTGTCTGGGCGTCCGGTGATAAGGGAAGTTGGGAGCTTATCCAGACAGTGACCCCGTTTATGAACGGAAAGGCGCTGGACTGGATACCGTTCTGGTTCAGTGCAGCCGAAGAATCCGACGGATCGGTGCAGAACCCGCCTATTGAAGACATGGTATATGTGAACATCTCCCACTACCAGAACAGCGCTGACCTCGAAAATGGCGCTCATGTGTCAGGATTACCGACTCCGTACATTACGGGCATTGATGCCTCGGATACCCCAAAGCTCGCTCTCGGTACCGGAACATCATGGCAGCTTCCGAATGTGGACAGTAAAGTCGGGTTCGTTCACGTTGGGGCTGATGGCTTTGCCACGCTCGAAAAGCTGATGGATCGTAAGGAAAACATGCTCGCGGCACTTGGTGCGCGTATGATTGCCCCGGAAAAGAAAGCAGCGGAAGCCGCAGAAACAGCCGGTATCCGTCGCGGTGGTGAGAACAGCGTTCTCGGAGACATTGCCGGAACGGTGGAAATGTCCCTGCAACAGGCTCTTGCTTTCATGGCTGAATGGGGCGGGGCGAAAGGCGATGTACGTTTTGAGATCAACAAAGACTTCCTGCCAATGCCGATGGATGCCGCTTCGCTCACAGCGTGGGTGAAGGCATGGCAATCAGGTGCAGTATCCGAAGAAACGTTCTTTGAAGCCCTGCAAGCTGGCGAGGTGGTAGGGGAAACCCTGACATTCGAAGACGAGCAGGAGCGCAAGGCCGATTCACCCCCACCACTGGGTACAATGACAAATGACACCGAATGAGGAAATTCAGGACGCATCCATTCGGCACATGGTATGGCTGGAACGGTTCAAAGCCGGAACAGTCCGGCAAATAATCGCTCTTTTGAATTCCGCAGACGCTGACCTTCGCGAGAAACTGGCCGCTAGGCTGTCATCAATCAGTGAGCGTGGGTATAAGCTTTCAGATGCCACGAAAAAGAGAATTGAGACAATGCTGGCCGAAATCACGGCCATGCGTTCTGACCTTTACAAAGTAGCAGAGGTTAAAACCGTCGAAATCCTGAAAGATTTTGCGGTACATGAGGCCGACTTCCAGCAAAGATTGATTGAAGAGGTAAGTAAATC
The DNA here is from genome assembly GCF_003014695.1 of Dyadobacter jiangsuensis. Taxonomy (GTDB): domain Bacteria; phylum Bacteroidota; class Bacteroidia; order Cytophagales; family Spirosomataceae; genus Dyadobacter; species Dyadobacter jiangsuensis. The sequence continues at coordinate 15,673 of NZ_PYAS01000016.1, forward strand.
AGCCGTTGCTGTCAGTCTTGAAAAGCCATCCCTTACGCAATTGAAGGCTGTTGTGACATCCCGGCCATTCGAAGGCAATCTGTTGAAGCATTGGTTTTCGAGTTTAAACGCTGCCGAGCGTAAAAGACTGAATGACGCGGTAAAGATCGGCATATCGGAAGGCGAAACCACCGATGAAATCATTCGCAGGGTGATAGGAACACGCTCCCTGAATTACCGTGATGGCGTTTTGGAGATCGGGCGCCGACAGGCCGCTTCACTGATAAACACAGCAATCGCCAGCACAGCCACACACGCAAGCGAAGAACTTTACGCCGCCAACGAGGATATAATCAAAGGCGTGCAGTGGGTTTCTACTCTGGATAGTCGTACATCCGCACCATGCCGGGCGAATGATGGTAAGATATTCCCAATCGGTGAGGGGCCGCGACCACCAATCCATTTCAACTGCCGATCAAAGACGGTTCCATTCCTGGGTGAAACATCCATCAAGGGTACACGAGCTAGTGTGTTTGGTCCGGTTCCTTCCGATATGACGTACGGTGCATGGTTGAAGAAACAATCTATATCTGTTCAAAATGAAGTCCTTGGTGTGAAAGCTGCAAAGCTGTTTCGCAATGGTCTTCCGATTGAGAGGTTTGTTGACAAACAAGGCAGATCATATACACTTGACGAGCTGAAACAGCGTGACGCTGAGATTTGGCAAAAAACATTCGGACGGTAAGGCCGTCTAATTTGAACCCAAGGGGCTAAAATGACTATCACCGAAGAAGATCTGAAAAAAGCTGTTGACGAAGCCGTTGACAAGGCTACGAAGGGATTGAAGGAAAAGAATGCTGAATTGCTCGGCAAGCTGAAAGAAGAAAAGGAAACCAGAGAGGCTTCCGAAGAAGCAAAGCGCATCGCCGAAGAAGAAGCCGCCAACAAATCCGGCGACATTGAGAAAATCAAACAGCAGCTCGAGGCGAAGCATAAACGCGAACTTGACACCGCTTCCGACAAGGCAACAAAGGCCGAAGCTCGCTTAAATCAGGTATTGATTGATAATGGTTTGACAGACGCGTTAATTAAGGCTAAAATAGCCCCACAGTTCCTTGAAATGGCGAAAGACCATATCAAAGCACGACACACACCAGAGATCGGTGAGGTTGATGGGGCTGTAACTGCACTCATTGGTGGTAAGGCCATCGGTGAGTTTATTACCGAATGGTCGCAAGGCGACTCAGGTAAACACTTCATTGCTGCTCCGACCAACGGTGGTGGCGGGTCCAATGGATCAAACAGTCAGGGCAAAGCGCAGACTGCAACCGCGAATATGGGTGGTACTCGTGAGGAACGAACCGCAGCAATCGCACAAAAATTTCAACTCTCTGACAAATAGGATCATCCATGTCACTCTCTCAAATGCAAGTCTTCAATGAATACATTATGCCAGCGACAATCGAAACACTGGCTCAAATGGTCAACAAATTCAACTCCGCTTCACGTGGCGCTATCCGTCTGACAACAGAAGGCTTTACAGGTGATTTCTTGCAGGAATCATTCTTCGCAAGCATTCACTCAGCTCAACGCCGTGTTGACCGCTATGCTGCTCAGGCGTCCGCAACACCAACAGACCTGACACAGTTGAAAAACAGTTCCGTCAAGGTTGCTGGTGGTTTCGGTCCGATTCGTTTTGAGCCGGGTCAATTGACATGGTTGCAAAAACCAACTGCCGAAGGCATTGAAGTTGCTTCCCGTAACTTTGCCGAAGCTCTGATGTCCGATCAACTGAACACAGCAATCGCCGCTTTATGCGCCGCTATCGGTAACCAAGCTGCTGCCACAAACGACGTATCCGCAACACTCGGCCTGACATACGGAGCCATTAACGACGCTCACGCGAAGTTCGGCGATCATTCCGGTTCAATCGTTGCTGACGTGATGACTGGTCAGGTTTACCACAAGTTCATCGGCCAGAACCTTGCAAACGCCACACAGCTATTCCAGGCAGGCAACGTAACAGTTGTTGACATTCTGGGTAAAGCGGTGATCGTAACAGACGCTCCGGCTCTGTACGTTACGGGCACACCGAACAAGCAGAAGGTTTTGGGCTTGGTTGAGAGCGCCGCTATCGTTCATGACGGTGGTGACGTGATCTCCAACATCGAAACAACAAACGGACAAACTCGTATCGAAACAACCATGCAGGTAGACTACACATTCGGTCTGGGCCTGAAGGGTTACACATGGGACGAGGCCAATGGCGGTAAATCCCCGACTGATGCTGAACTCGCTACAGGTTCCAACTGGGACAAAACAGCGACAAGTATCAAGCACACCGCTGGCGTTATCGCTATCGGCGACGCTTCTAAATAATTGATGGGGCGGTGTAACAGCCGCCCTTCTTCCAACCCAAGAGGATAGACCATGTCTGAAAAAATCATCTACGAACCACACCCAGTTACCCCGGAACGCAAGAAAGAGCTGCGTGAAAAGGGCTATAAGATCATTGATGCTCAGTTTGATCCAAACCGAAAAGAAGAAGCTCCGATGAACCCGGTAAAGGCTTCCGATGCTGCCATTAAACATGCACAAGCAAATGGCGTGAATATCGAGGAAGTTGTAGGCACAGGCCAAAACGGTGCAATTACCAAAACTGACGTTGATAACCACATTGCAGCGTTGAGCAAATAGGATATTAAATGACACTTACGGTCGAAGATGGAAGCATTGTAGAGGGAGCCAACTCACTCGTTGATTTGGATTTCGCGAACAGCTACCACTCCGACCGTAATAATACCGGCTGGACAGGCACCGATGCTGTAAAACAAGCTGCCCTGATCCGCGCCACTGATTATCTGCAAGAAAAATATTCATGGAAAGGTTGCTTGGTTGAAGCAGACCAGCCTCTGAACTGGCCGCGATCCGGCATCCAGAATGTCGCCAATAACATTATTCCAAACGCTGTCAAGCAAGCTGTATGTGTGTTGGCACTGGAAGCCCTGACAGCCACATTAAATCCGTCCATATCCCCAAACGGACAAACGAAATTCAAAAAGGTCGATGTGATCGAGGTTGAATACTTCGCATCCCCCTTTACCAGCACGAAGCGCCCTGCTGTTGATGGCCTATTGCGCCCATACCTTTCCGGCAACGGCATTAACGTACCAACGGTGCGCGTATGAGCTTTTACGGTGAAATGGCTGAACTGGCGAAAGAGCAGATTGAGGAATTCGGTCGGTCTGTCATTTTGCGCCGCAACAATCAGGGGGATTACGATCCTGCGACTGATTCGTTTTCCGGTGGGAGTTCTGCCGATGTGTCTGTTATCGCCCTGTTTACCAAGTTTGAACAGAACGAGATTGACGGCACGATCATCCTGCGAGATGACAAGAAAGTCCTAATTGCCGCTTCTTCACTGGCGTCCCCACCACAGCACAATGATATTCTGGTGGACGGTGACTACGAATACAAAGTCCTGCCGCTTGACATTATCCGCCCAGGCGACACACCGCTCATTTATAAGTTGCAGGTCAGAAAATGACCGTTGATGAGCAAATCAAAGCCGCATACAAGAAAAAGGTCGAAGGCTCCTTAGAAAAGGCTGTTCGGATCTACGCATTGCAGGCTTACACAAATATCGTTATCAGTACTCCTGTTGGTAATCCTGACCTCTGGAAATCCGATCCACCGCCCGGCTATGTTGGCGGACGCGCTCGTGCGAACTGGAATATCGACATTAACACCGTTGATTTATCTGTCACTGAAAGCACTGATGCCCCAGATACCGTTCAGGCGATCAACGTGACGGCCAAATACAAGGTCAAGGACACGATCTACATCTCAAACAACCTTCCGTACATCCAGCGATTGAATGAAGGCTGGTCTTCGCAAGCCCCTGAAAACTTCGTTGATAAAGGGCTTATGCTGGCTTCTCGTCAAGCCAAGCAGATCATTGCGAGGGAATTGAAATGAGCTATGAATCCGCAGTAGCCGCCATTCGTAATGCATTTAAGATCGCATGGGGCGCAACCACCAAAGTCGCATACGATGACGTGAAGTTTGATATTCCGAACAGTGAAACGTGGGTGCGCTTGAAAATTGCTCATGTCGATGGCTATCAGGCCAGCATCGGATCACCGAGCAGCAACAAGTTTCGCCGCGAAGGATTAATCACCGCGCAGATTTTTCAGCCGCAGGGTAACGCCAGCAAGGACGCCCGAAAAAAGGCTGATTTAATCATTCCCATCTTTCAAGGAAAGCAAATTTCTGGTATAACCTTCTATGACGTTCAGGCGCGAGAAATCGGTAATGACGGCGCAGGGTGGCATCAGATCAACGTGCTATCCAAATTCTATTATGACGTTATCGCTTAACCAAGGAGCCATCCATGACTGATTCTTCACAAACCCGCTTGGGCTATGTCGCCGAAGCAACATACGGTGTCACACCTACAACGCCTGTCTTCAAAAAACTGCGCATGACTGGTGAAAGCCTTTCCCCGGCTATTCAGTACGTTTCCAGCAACGAGATTCGCCCGGATCGTAACGTCGCGGATATGACTCGTGTCGGTCAGGAAGCTGGTGGCGACATCAACTTTGAGCTTTCCTATGGGACATTCGATGACTTCCTTGAAAGCTTGATGTACAGCACGTGGGCAACAAACGTCCTGAAAAACGGCGTAACTCGTAAATCATTCACACTGGAAAAAACCTTTGCTGCAACTGCAAACCAATTCCACCGCTATCCGGGAGCTGTTGTAAACAGCCTTTCGCTGAATATGCGTGCAAAGGAGATCGTTACCGGCTCGTTTAATATGATGTGCCAGACAACGACTTCTGCTCAGGCAATTATCGCAGGCGCGACCTACACCGATCCAAACGCAAACCCTGTCATCAACGCCGCCAATAACTTCGCAGCTTTGTCAATCACAGGCGGCGGTACAGTTCAGTTGATGTCCCTATCATTGAACATCACAAACAACCTGGAACAACAGGCCGTTATGGGTCAGGTTGCGAGCAAAGGCATCCGTGCGGGTCAATTCGTTGTTACTGGTGAGATGGAAGCATATTTCGATAGCCAAGAATTGTTCGAACTGTTCCTCGCCGATACTGCGGCAGACCTGACATTCTCTCTGGGTGGCGTATCCACAGCGAAATACACATTCTTCATTCCAAAGCTGAAACTGACAGCAAACAACATCGCTGCCGATGGCAACAACCAAGACGTTATGCAGAAGATCAGCTTCCAAGCCTATTTCGATGCGACACAAGCCGCTCAAATGAGAATTACGCGCACACCGTAAACCGAATGCCTACCCGAGGGCTAATTGAATACTTGCAAGTTAGGGGGCGGTCTGTTCGGGCAGGCCGCTTCCGTCCAACCCGAAGGATCACACATGTCCAAGCCTAAAACCCCAGCATCTCCAAAAGTTGCCAAAGATCTGTTGTCGTCATTCCTCGAGACTTTGCATCAAGGTTTTGAGACTGATACAAACCTCGAAACTTCCGCAGGCGTCGCATTCGACTATGGCCGTTACGGTACATTCATTTTGCGCCGAGCAGTTCACCGCAACCATGCGTATGTGAAAGCTATGAAGGAGAAGGTTCTGCCTTATCTAGAGGCACGCGGAGAAGTTGCAGAAGGCGAAGAAGACCAAAGAGCCAATCAGTTGATGGCCGAAATTTACACTGATACAGTTATCGTCGGTCTGAAAACCGCTGACGGCGTGAGCATTCCATACAATGACGACGCAAAAGAGGGTCTGGTCAGGTTGTTTTTAGCTGCGCCGGATCTGTTCACCAAAATCCAATCTGACGCTTCTGACGCTGCAAACTTCCGCAAGAAAAGAACAGAGGCCGAAGCAAAAAACTAATTGAAGTCCTTGCCTGGGAACTGGAGTGGGGCGATAAGGTTGAATGGCTTCAAGGTTTACAGCACAGCGGTAAAAAAGTTGATGCATTAGACCGTCGCCCTAAACTTCTTCCCGGCTTGGACTTTTACTTGATTGCATACCACGAACTGAGGTATGATAAACCAATTGGAATGAGCGTAGGCCCGATACCTTGGTCTTCCATTGACAGATGGGCAATACGAAACGGAGTGAATGACATTGAAGATTTCACAGTTTTGGAAAGCCATATCAGGTCATTGGAGAACGCCGCTTATCAATTTGAAGAGAAGCGCAAGGGGTCGAAATGACTGACGTAAATATCGTTGTAGGGATTACCGGAGACACCTCTGGCGGTCGCGTTATCAAAAAATCCCTCGACGATATTAGTGCTTCCAGTAAGGGTGCTGTCGCTTCCACAAAGCAGCTCGAAAACCAAGTAAGAGCTACGACCTCCGCTACAAACAGTCTTAAATCGGCACTTTCTGCGATGGGTGTGGCTTTAGGTTTGGTGCAGAGCGTTAAATCTGCTGACCAATTTACGGTCATGGAAGCAAGGCTCAAGAGCGTAGCCAGAAGCACACAAGAAGCAACCCGGATGATGGGTGAGCTGCGTCGAATCTCAAATGCGACAGGGAGTGAAATGGCGACCAGCCTTTCTATTCTCCAACGTCTTTCATTTGTTCGTGAAGAGATCAAAGCCACTAATAATGATATGATTGTTTTCACCGAGACTGTTACAAAGCTTGGTGTGACGTCAGGAGCACTTCCAGAAGCAATGAAGGCGGGTCTTACCCAGTTGGGTCAGGCGCTTTCCAGCCAATACACACGCGCAGAAGAATTCAACTCGATCATGGAGAATATTCCGGCGGTCGGCAAAGCGATTGCAGATGAACTGGGCGTGACCACCGGACAGATGCGCCAATTGGTTGTTGAGGGCAAATTACTTTCCAGTGATGTTTTCGCCGCAGTTTTGAACCAGACCGAGAAAGTCCGTTCGGAGTTTGAGCAGTTTCCCAAAACTGCCGAACAGGGCGGAAAACAGATGGTCAATAGCTTCGAGCAGGTCATTGCACAAGCCAACAAAGCAACCGGAGCAACCAATGCTATCGGTTTGGCTTTAAGGTCAGTTGGTGTTGGGGCAAAAATGATTTATAACGGCCTCGCCACGACATTCGATTATCTGGCTGCAAGTGTTCAGGAAGCCGTAAACCTGATGCTTACCGGTATCAACAAAGCCATTCAGGCGATTAACTGGGCAAAAAGCAACGCCCCAGCATGGATGGGCGTAGACCGTTCGCAAATTGATCTGTTTAAAACTTCCGACATTGGCGGTGCGTTCTCAGCAGCCAACGCAGCACGTAAAGAGCGTGAAGACGCTTTGTTCGGTGATGAATTCAGTTCGGCAATTACAACTGAAAAACGCGCTATTTCTCAGGAATACGCCAAAATCGCCGGTGAGATTGCTAAAAAGGGTAAAGAGAACAAGGAAGCCCTGAAAGCACAGAAAGAAATCCAGCAGCAGCTCACCGATGCAATCAAGGATTCCCGTTCCGAGACTGAAAAGCTCCACGACGAAATCGAAGCGATGGAGAAGTTAAAACCATTCGCCAAGACAACTGAGCAGAGCATGGCGATTGCAAAGAACATTCAAAACGCCCGTGAGGAACTGGACAAACTGCGCGTTGAAGCTGAGTTGAACAGTCCGGTGGGTAAGGCGTTCCAATCCCTTGCAAGCGAGATTGATGACGGTTTCAAGGATGCTTTCAAATCTGCCTTCACGGAAAGCGATGGTGGTTTCAAGGCTCTTTTGAACGGCTGGAAGAACACATTTAAAAACTTCCTTGCTGATCTTGCATATCAGGCGTTTGCCCGTCCGATTGTCATTTCATTGGTTGGGGCAGTTGGTGGAGCGTTTGGTTTATCATCCGGTGCGATTGCGGCAGCTTCAAGCACTGGTGGGACAGTCGGAACGACAGTCGGGAGTTCTGGTTTTCTTGGTAACCTTGGAAGCCTTTACAGCGGTGGTAAAGCGTTGTTTGGTAATTCGCTGGGTTCCTCTGGTATCAGTGGAGCGATTAACACATTCGGCTCAAAATTCGGCTTTGCGAATGTCGGTTCAAACTTTATGGGGCCGCTTCTGCCCGGACAAACCGCGGGCTTAACGCTTTCGTCTGCATTGGGCTATGGCTCAATTGGTGGGCTAGGAGCGTCCCTGCTCGGCCTTGGCAATAAGAATATGTTTGTGAACGCTGGTGCATCTACACTCGGCTCATTAGCCGGTGGATTGCTGGGTGGTCCGATTGGTGCCGGATTGGGCGGGTTTGTCGGATCTGCTCTTGGCGGGCTGTTTGGCGGTGGAAAACCGTCTGATAAAGCACAAGGCGGTACACTGGACTTCGCCTCAGGCGCATTGTCTACCAACGGCCAGACCGGTAAGAAATTCAGCCAGGAGAACGCGAATTACCGCGATGCGATATTCAGCACAATGTCGAGCGTTATTGCGACGATTAAACAGTACGGCGGTGCGGTCAATGGCTCTGCCAATATCGTTGTGGGTAGCCGAGATGGTTTGCGGTACAACGGTCAAAACTTCGGAAATAACTCCCAAGCGTTCACTGACAAGATATTCACCGACCTTCAAAACAGCATTACAGGGCTGGATGAAACATTTAGTCAAATCTTAGGGAAGGTTGGCACTCAGAACGCTTCTGCGCTTTCTGACGCCTTTGCGTTCGGTCAGTCTTATAAAGACGCGATTAATCCGAACCTTGCCGCCGACCAACTTGCTACTGCGATCAAAACCGTCAATGACAACATGCAAAAGTTGCTGGAAACTGCAACCAATCTCGGATTGCCTATTGAGGAGTACACAAAAGCGCTTGAGAAGCAGCGAGATGCTGCCGTGGGAGCGTTGAAAGCTCAGGCCGCAGGATTTGCGAGCTTGGAGGACATGACCAAGACATTCAAGGCATTCCTTGATGGACAGTCGTTGAGCAACAATTCTTCACTGACCCCATTGGAGAAGCTTGGACTTGCACAACGCAATTTTGATGATCTTCTGAAAACCGCCCAGGGTGGCGATTTGACCGTCACAAGTGATCTTTTGGGCGCTGCTGCCACGCTTGTTGAGCTTGGACGTGGCATTTATGCATCATCTGTGAGTTTTGTTGCATTGGAAAGCTTTGTACGTTCCAGTGTTAGTGAGATTGCGAGAGCCGCAGGCGTTCCCGGGTACGCGAAGGGTACAAACTCCGCTTCACCCGGGTTGGCGATGGTGGGTGAGCAAGGCCGTGAATTAGTTCGTATGAACGGCGGTGAGCAGGTTTACACCGCAGGGCAAACGGCAGGAATAATGGCGTTGTCCGGTAATGTTTCCGGTGATATTGTCCGTGGAAACCAGCAGGTAGCGGCACTAATGCAGGAAAACACAGAGGAAGCCCGTGCAAGCCGTAAGGAAACCGTAAAGATGCGTAAGGTAATGGAGCGACTACTGAACTACATGAAAGTAGCTGCATGACCGAATACCTGAATTTCTTTGGTGATCTAGCCATCAGCCAACTGGCGGATGATCTCGACCATTCCACGCCAGATCCATTTGTAACGCTTCAACAAAATCCGGATGCCCAGCTTGTTTATCTGATTGAGGCTTATCCTTATGACCTCACACAGGAGAGCTCATTTAGCGGAGAGCCGCCGTATGGGACGCTGCCAATCAGCCAGTATGGTTTTAATTACTATGGAGGTGTGACGCTTATCTGCCTTTCTGATGCGGGATTTGTTACCAAGCCCACAGACACACTCGCAAATAAATACTTCATCGGACAGGTCAATAACGCCTTCCAGTTCGATGTCTCAGTGCTTTCAAATGATGAATTCGGGAATAGCAACCAGTCTTATGGTTCAATCGTGATCCAGAATGGCAATGGTGATCTTGATAGACTGGTAGATTATTACTGGTCATCTCGAAGGGTGGTTGTAAAGGCTGGGGCAAAGTGGTTTCGTTATCAGGATTTTGCAACAATCTTCGATGGCGCAATTGACGATTTTGACGGGGATGACGACCAATTCACCCTGACGATTAAGGATAACCGTTCAAAAACCGATCAACAGATTGTTTCAGGCATTTACGGCGGAACGGGCGGGATTGATGGTGGTTCTGACATTGCCAACACTTATAAACCGCTTGCCTATGGTGTCTGCAAGAACGTCGAGCCTGTTCTGGTAGATTCGGTCAACCTCATCTACCAATTTCACGACGGTTCAGCACTCGCAGTTGATGCGTGCCGTGATCGAGGTGTTGCGCTAACAAACGGTGGAGATGTTGCGGACATTACGGCGGCTTCAGTATCTCCCGGCCAGTTCAAAACGCAGCTATCAGGCGGATTTGTAAAGCTTGGATCGACCCCGGCAGGACGAATTACCCTTGATGTTCAGGGTGAAAATTCCGGGGGGTACGTTTCAAAGACAGGCGACATCATCGAAAGAATTGTTACAACACGCCTCGGACTTAATCCGATTGAGCCTGAATACATCGACGGTGGCTCTTTGAATAAGCTTGATACCGTTTTGGCCGGAGATGTCGGGATCTACATCAATCGGAATTTAACCGCCAGTGATGCAATCAATGACCTCATTTCAGGGGTAGGGGCTTATTGGACTTTTACCCGGCAAGGGCTGTTGTTTGCTGGTACGGTTTCACCACCAACGCTTGAAACGACAACAATTTCCATTGATGACATTGATGAACAGGGAATTAAATTAGACCGTGTGACTAAACCCGCCTGGCGTGTTTCTGTCGCTTACGCCCCTGCGTGGACGGTTCAGGACGAAAGCGAGCTTGCATCGGCAACCACCGATGACATACGTTCCTTTGTCTCGAATGAATACCGATTCGTTACAAATGAAGATCGCGGTGTCCGAGGTAAGAGCAGAGAGATGGTGGAAAAGATTTTCTACACGAACATTGCTGACGAAGCCAATGCACAGATACTTCTTGATCGTCTTGTGTCCGTTTACAGCGAGCCGAGACAGGTTTTCCAACTGACGGTTTACCGTGAGCTATTCAAATTATACATTGGCGATCAGGTGAAACTGATATACAATCGGTTCAACCTTGATAACGGAAAGGTCTTTATGGTTTCCGGCATATCCGAGGACGCTGAAACTGGCGCAACTGTATTTGAATTGTGGGGGTAAGCCATGCAGAATATGATTTTGGCAAGCGCCACTCTATCTGATGCAGCGACCATTACCGGAACAACAGGAGCCGGTGATCTATCTATCGGGAACCTTCAAAAAATGGATTTGAAAGCCGTTTACCGGGTTATTGGAGACACAGTTTCGTTGACGATTGATCTGCTCAATTCAAAAGAAATAAATCTTGTTGCATTAATAGCACACAATTGCTCTGCCGCAGCTTCGGTGAGAGTTCGTGCCTCAAACACGAATGACGCAGGCACAGCACCGTATGACACGGGATTGTTACCAGCCCGATCAAATCAAACAGGATTTTCTGACAGTGGATACCCGCTGGAAAAGAATATGTTTCTTTCCTTCTTCTCTGCCCAGACTTACCGATACTGGTTTATCGATGTAGTGGACACAGGCGCTGAGTACATTGATATTGGCCGACTTTATATTAGTAACGCTTTCCAGCCAGAAACAAACATGGATTACGGCCTTGCGGAAGGTGTTGTTGATCCGTCACGCGTAAGCCGGGTGGTGTCAGGCGGTAAGGTTCCACGAGAGTTTGTGAAATACAAAACGGCAGATTTCGCACTCGGGTATTCAAACGAGGCTGAGATGTTCGGTAAGATATACGCCTTGGAACTGGCCTGTGGGCGTACAAAGGATGTTTTGTTTGTTCCTGATCCCGACGCAAAAGATTTTTTGCAAATCCGCTCGTACTATGGCACGATGGAAATAATCAATCCAAAGGTGAATTATCAATTCTCCCTGTTCAACAAAGCTTTCCGCATTGAGGAAATTCCCGTATGACACTGAAAACAGCAGATCGCGTTTTTGAAACATCCACCACCACTGGAACAGGGACGCTTTCGCTCGGTGGGCCGGTAGACGGCTTTCAAGCGTTTGTCACTGGCGTTGGTAGCGGTGCGAAAGTTCCTTACACGATCACACAAGCTGATATTTCTGGGGTCATTGTTTCGTGGGAATGCGGCATTGGTACGGTAACAGATGCCTCTCCCGATACATTGGCGCGAAATACCGTACTGAAATCTTCAAATGCCAACGCGCCCGTTAATTTCGGGTCCGGCACCAAGAACGTCTATCTTGGTTTCATCGCTGATATTGTACCGACAAGAGATGAAAACCTAAACTTTATTGAGCATTTCGGCGTAGTTGGCGGCACAGCCAACGCACTCACATTAACCCTCCCTGTTGCACCGAAAGCATACTCAGATGCGATGACTATTCGCGGTTTCGCAACTCAGGCTAATGCCGCAGGAGCGCTACAAGTAAACGTTAATTCCCTCGGCAACAAGAATATTAAGGTAAACGGTGTCGATCCTGCTGCCAATGTTTTGGCAGTAGGCGGTTATTTTGAAGCTGTCTATAAACCTGTCTCTGGCTGGTTTGAGCTTGTTTACCCTGCAAGTGGAGGTTTATTAGGCAGGCTTTCTCGCAGCAAGGCACCTCCAGAAACAAGCAACGCGGCGGATGTTGCCAATGACATTACGATTGCTGGTGGCGTATGGTTTGCCACAGACGAGGGGACGGTAATCCAATCTGTCGCCATGACGAAACAGCAAGACGCAACCTGGGCGGCAGGAAACAACGCCGGGGGGATGCAATCAGGCTCTGCTAAGGCCAATAACCAGACGATTGACCTGTTCGCCATCTACAACCCGACAACTTACGCAGTTGATTACAAGTTTGTTCCTTCCGGGACAGCCTTTGTCGCTTCAAGTGGTTTCACCGAGAGACGCCGTATTGCCTCGTTCAAAACCGATGCAACGGGGGCGATCCGCCCATATGCACAGCGCGGGGATGAATTCGAATATCTTACACCCATTCTGGATGTGAGCGACGCATCGCCAGTGACCACGGCCGTTCTTAAAACCTTGTCAGTCCCGATTGGCTTAAAGTTAAAGGCAAGCGTCAATGCCTCGATTACGAATGGTAATGCGGGGGGATTTGCTGCTCTATATCTGAGTGCGCCTGACACCGTTGATCTTGCCCCGAGCGCAACTGTCGCCCCACTGGCTACGCTTCAAGGTCAGGATGGTGCTAACTCCTCCGTCGTAGGCGGTGAGGCTACCTGTTGGACAAATACATCTGGACAGATCAGAACCCGCGTCGCGGCCAGTAACAGCAATTTGTACATCTCTACACTTGGATACTTTGATAAACGTGGCAGAGACGACTAAACCACATGGATTACTTATACCATCACTACTAAACAGAGAGAATGAAGAGAATGGAAGCCAAGCTCGAAGTCCTGACCGCCAGCTCCAAAGTCGCAGGGGGATTTCTTGTTTTTGGACTTAGCCCCGCTGAGTACGCAGGGATCTGCACCGCCTTGTATTTCTTTGTTCAAACGCTCTATATTATCTGGAAGTGGAACAAGGAAAGAAAGCTCGATGTCTCTGGGAAATAAACTTACTGGCGCTGCCGTCGCGGCGATGCTCTCCATTGCAGTTCCGTTTGTCGCAGTCGAGGAAGGTTTTCGATCCGTTCCGTACAAGGATATTGGAGGCGTGTGGACATGGTGCTATGGAGAAACTGAAGGGCAGAAGCCATCTGGTCCGGTTTCGAAAGAGCAATGTGATTTTCTACTGAGAACCAAGCTTCGCGCCATTGGGATAGCCGTCTGGTATCTGGTTGACACTCCGATGACGAATAGCCGATGGGCAGCTTTGACGTCATTCACCTATAACGTTGGATTGAATGCGTTCAGAACATCCACCTTGCGTAGAAAGCTGAATGCAGGCCACCCGCAGGCATGTCAGGAGCTAATGCGCTGGACGTTCGTGAAGAAAACGGATTGCAAAATTGCAGCCAATGGCTGTATGGGATTACCTAAGCGCCGAATGAAGGAGATGAGCCTGTGTCAGTCTTGAATTCTATTGCCATCGGCCTCGCAGCGTTCATTTTGGGGATAACCCTTGGTTACTGGTCTGGATACTCAGACGGCAAAGAGAAGCAACGCACCGTCACAATTGAAAAGATCGTACAGGTAAAGGAGAAACAACGTGAAATCCGCAATAATCGCCCTGATGCCATTGGCGTTGTTAACCGCTTGCGAGACGGTTCCTTTTAACGCGCAGCCGGACGTCGTTCAGTACTCAAAAGAAGTGCAAAAAAAAGCCGCCCTCGAAATTGAGAGCGGCCACTGTCCTGTACTTTCAAATGTATTTATGCCCGATTACCTCGTTATGAGGGATCAAGCGAATGTCAAATGAAGTTTCTCGTCTGGTCAGCCGAACACGTGCGGTGGTAAAATAACCATGTTTCCGTTTTCTAGGCCTTTCACTTTTGATAACAGTTTCGGCGGGTTATCGTCATGAAACGTCACAACGTAGTGTGTCACTGCTCCGTCTTTGTCTCGCTCATCAGAGACACCGTAACTCAGTTTGGACAATTGTTTGACCGTGAGGCCAAGGAAGGGTGCTAACGACTTGTTTCTGCTGTCGTTAACGGTTTGATCAACTAATTGATCTTCGAATTCTCGGAATGTCATTAAATGATTCCTTATGCATGTTTAAACCTGCCATACCTATGGCATTACACAAAGATAACGGAATTTGTCGAAAAAACAAAATTTTCCTAGGATATTGTTCAGAAAATCGCTAATTAAGGCGCTCGCGATTCTAAACGCCTTTGGGCCAACGCCAACTGCTCTGGATCTTCTGTGATTTTGCCGCACATTATTGCCGCTTCGGTGAACACAGATAGGGGATACTCCGGCTTAAAGTCTTCATCCTTCTCGACAATGAATCCGCCATCATCATCAAACTGGACTGTTTCCAGCTCTGGCATGAATACATTATCCAGCTCAGGCTTGCCATCGTTCAAGTCCGCCAACCCAAACGCCATTCCAGGGTAAAAGGGACTAAGCTCTGTCAGCAACCAAGTAGCAACCCCATTTACGGCGAACAGTTTGACAACCGGCGGCGGGTCAATCTCATTTCCCTGATCAGTACGCATACCGTTTTCTTCAAGTAAGGCTTGCTCGGCGGGGGTAAGTAATCTCGACATGGTGTCTCCTTTTTTTAGAAAGTATAGGCTCGGCGCGCCTTCGGCACAAGGGGCTATCGGGAGGAAGAAAGAAGGATTTTGCTGATATTTGGGTATGAACACGACAGACTCAATAGCATTCGCAGCGCTTGTTACAGCCATTATCGCATTATTAATATCAGTGCCACTGGCATGGATTCAGATTTCTCAATATCGCCGCGACCGCCGTGGAATTATCGTTGAAGGAAGGCCGAAGCACGAACAAAAAGAATGGAATTCAGTTATTTTGACAAATCTGTCGTCCACACCAATATTGATTAAAGACTGGGAGATGACATGGAAGCGACGAAAGTTTTTTGTTTGGCCTGTCGAAAGAAGAGCTGATGATCGAGGTGGTCCTTATGACTGGCCAATTACCATTCCACCCCATGATCGTTACGAACTTGAGCTAGCGGAGGTATACCACTTCAATTGGAATCCCAAGTCATACAAGGGAAAACTCTATATTGACCTTTACATAGCTGGTAAAAGCAGAAGGGTTAGAAGGTTGGTTCACAAGCCATCTCGCCCTAAAAAATAATTGCGATTTCTTCAAAAAAGTTGTTGACGAGCGTATCATTTAGTGATACGGTGTATTCACAACCAAGGAGAAAACAATGTCCGACACTTTCAATTTTGACTACAACGGCCACCAAATCGAAGTAACTTATTCTACGTATCCTGCCGAGCGTGATGTCGGTATCCATGGCGGCGCTGAGATCGAAAGCGTCAAACTGGAATACAACGGCAAGTTCCGCGAAATCCAAACCACTGATGCATTCGATGACATGATCTTGGAGCAGATCGATGGATGAGTTACGCGCCTTTACCCACGCCGTGATTAACGCACGGTTCTACTTCTACAAGCCCTACTTCACCAACATATATCAAGAATTTAAGGAGAATATGCAGTGATCAATATCACCGGAATCGAAAACGACATTAACAGAGAAACCGCCCGCCGTGCATATTTCAATGTAAGTTTTTCTCCCGAAAAGCGCGGTGATAGCGTCGTAGATGGGTACATTCAGACAATGACTAAATTAGCTTCTTTCATCGCAGAGAACACGGAAGACAAGGAGCTTGGGCAGCAAGTTTTTGACAAACTGCGCGAAGGATACAGAAAGCGCACCCAAGCTTGGTTGTCGGCTACATCCCGTTGTCTATCTTCTATGATTACTGGCCCAGCTCGTTTTCCTGTTCGAAAAGCAGAAAAGGCAAACAGCGCGGAACACAAGCGCTCAACTGAAATGCTTGCCTATTACGATAACATGCAGAAATATGCTCTGTCATATTTGAAGGCGGTTGATCGACGCAAAACCGACAAGGAAAACAAAACACATTATTTTAAAGGACTGGAAGTTGTCGAGAACTATGATGAAGACAGACTGCAATTGATTTTTGACGGAAAGCCCACTGAGGAAGCCCGCTCATTACTCAAAAAGAACGGTTTTCGCTGGTCTCTGAGATTTTCTGCTTGGCAGCGTCAATTAACTGACAATGCCCGACGCGCTTTTAACAGTCTGAGAGAGCCGTTAAACATTGAAAAGGCAGGTGCATAATGAAAGCCATTATCGTAACCTTCTGCGAAGGAAAGGGCTTCACTGTTCAGGAAACCACCACTGACGCCCTGATCGACTTCGCTGCTAACCTCGGGTACGAACACAAAGGATATAACGATAATCCCCACAACCGAGCCG
Organism: Dyadobacter jiangsuensis; assembly: GCF_003014695.1. Lineage (GTDB taxonomy): Bacteria > Bacteroidota > Bacteroidia > Cytophagales > Spirosomataceae > Dyadobacter > Dyadobacter jiangsuensis. The sequence goes on from NZ_PYAS01000016.1 coordinate 32,485, forward strand.
AACTTCAAAACCAACCAACCTTTGCCAAACTTCTCGGCCCTATGTGGGATGGCGATAAAATCCGCTATGAAGACAGCAACGCCTACAACATTTTGAGCCAGTAAGGAGTCGCCATGTCTGATATAATCCACCTCGCCCTAGCCACACTATGCATCTTATTCGCTGGATGCTTTATAACCTCACTATTGAAAGGATAATACCATGTGCAAATGGAATGAAGCATACGCTAAAAGACCTCAAAATGAATTGTGCAGCCGTCAGATATCTATTGATATTATTGGAAGGAGATGTGTCTACATTAATGACTATCGAGTTCAGGGCGGTAAACCGTATATATCCGAAAACTTACCAACAGACACAAGAAAAACAACAGTACGAGAAGTGCTAGAAGCGTTTTCTGTACAGGAAATCCAAGCCTATCTTGAAGAGAAAATAGCTGTTAATGCCTATTGCGCCGGACTAAGGAATTATCGAGATGCTGAAACCAAAGGTGACGCATGAACATTCTCCAGCAACTCCACGAATACAACCTCGCCAACCCACGCCCGGAGCCGACACCACTTGAAGTAAAGCGCTTCTTTGAAGGCATGAAATACGCCTCACGTGTCGCAAAGGGCACATCACGCGGCCACATCGCTGCAAGAGCAATAAACACTGAAATGAGAACCCTAGCGCTCCATGGTGAGCAGAAGAAGGTGATTTGATGAGCGATGCTACTTCGAAAGATCTTTATGATGCAATTATAGAATTGCGTGCAACGACTGACAAATTGGTTGAGATTCGTGCATCGTTGCCGCCTATGCCCTTGAGCATGGAAAGTTATAATCATCAATCTCTGCTTGCAATGGACTTGGGGAAATATGCTGACGATCTTGCGGAAGCCATAAAGCCGTTTGCAGGATATGAGTGTAGCCCTCCCGGTGAATGCGATTGCTACAACTGTATTGCAAGAGATAAACTAGCCGCTTACAACGAGTTCAAAAAAGGGATATCTAAATGACCGAACACCTTAAAACAATCCTCGCCATCACCTTCTGCGCCATTGTCGGCTTGATTCTTATATACGCTGTTTATTGTGAAGTGACAGGAGTAGAGCTATGAGAAGAAACCATTGCGGGGATGAAAGTTGCTGCGGGCCATTACCTACACCGATAGACAACGATCAAATATACAACTGGCTAAACGCCCACATCAAAATAGAAGACCTCAAAACCCATCCAGAGTGGATAGCATTGAAACAACGATTAGGAGTACAGGAATGAACCAAGTAAAAATGTGGGGCGTGATTGGAAGATCAGGCCGAATTGATAAAGACCTCAATGGATGTCCGATGGTCTTTAAGAGCAAATCCTTTGCCCAGCAAAACTGCTATGAAGGAAATAAGGTTGTTGCCGTTTGGGTTACTATCGAACGTAAAGCACCATATAGCAGGGCCGTAAAAACCATCATGAAGGAGGTTATGTAATGATTGAAGCTGAAACGATCCTTAGATTAATAGAAACCGTTGATCCGAATGATACGGAAAAGCTGGATGAGATTGATGCAAGGGTTTATTGTTATGTAAGACCTGAAGAGTTCAGCTATGTTTCTATGTCCGATAATACAGACAAGGATTATTGCTGTTATTCATTCATTGCAAAATATTTAGGACCGAAGGAAAAATTTGTTGGTTTAGATATGTCTCGGTTAATAATTCGCTACACTCGCAGCCGCGAAGAGTTGAAGGCAATCAGGCCGGATGGTGTAAAATGGATTAGGACGACTTTTTGCGTTGATATGGGAAGCATTTCCAGTATTCATATCGGATCAACCATTATTGATGCCGGAGTACTGCCCACCGAAGAACTATCCGAACTTCACGCCATCATCCAAGCAATAGATTATGAACGTCGATCAAGCCAAAACCATACCAATAAGTGACGTAGCCGAAAGGCTGGGGGCGAAGCTGCACAAGCGGATCAAGCCACACATCACTGTATGGTTCAGCCCGTTTCGGAATGAGAAAACTGCTTCATTCCATATCGACGAGCGAACCAACAGCTTTAAAGATTGGGGTCACCATCTACCGAAGGGTGACGTGATCGATCTTTGGGTGGACTTCCACGGACTGAAACGGAATGACCCCGAAAGCACCAAACAGGCATTGAAAGCTCTGGAAGCATTCGATACAATCCCACGCACCACCATTTACAAGGAAGCCAAGGCAATGACCTATTCAGATCATTATCAGATCAAAAAGCTGTCAGACCGTGTGACAGCCGCAAATCTGAAAGAAGAGATTGACCGCCGCAGACTTCCCAAAGGTCTGGTGGAGCGCTACGTTAAACAGTCCAGCATTTACGACAATGAGACGAAAAAGACGTTTTATGCTTTTGCTTTCGAAAACGATAAGGAAGGCCACGAGATAAATATTTACAACCCCCGTCTGCATAAATCCTTCAAAACATGCATCGGCCCAAAGGCTATCAGTACCTTTCCAGCCCATCCAGAGGCAACGGACGTAACTGCTTTTGTGTTTACTGGCTTTTTCGACTTTTTGACCTGGCTTAACTTGAAAGGTCTGCCAAAGCCAAATGAGGAATATATTGTCAGCAACGGCGACAGCATGATTTCTTCTGTTGGAGAGTACCTTACGTCCAAAAACGTTCAAATCGCCCGTGTCCTATCGTTTACCGACCATGACGTGTCAGGCTCAGGGGAAAGAACAATGCACGCCCTCGCCTCAATTCTGGAAGCGGAAGGCGTACATTTTGGATCAATGGATCATCTTTATGACGGTCATAAAGACCTGAGTGCTGCTCATATAGGGAATACGAGCGGATTGCAAAGTGCGTATCGGGCTAATTCACCGAGACAAACACTTAGACCCCGATAGTCTCCTCGTAATAAGGGTTTCTGTCAGACCGTTCTTTTGCTTGCTTCATTTCGTAATACGGCCATTTCTGGAATTCTGCGATAGGGTTTTGATCTATGAAAGTAAATATCTTATCAGAAGAACCCCGCCTGATTTCATCAGCAGTTACCAATGGTCGGGCGTTTGGTTGGCCTTTTTCGTCCCCTACAACATTTCTGTCATAAACCACATACGTGGCCTTTCCCGCCAATCCTGAAACATGTTCGGCTGTGAAAGCATCGTTGATCCCGAAAAAATGCTTCACAGAAGCACCTGCCATGAACACCTGCCAAGAACTGCCATAGATGGCTTGCAACTGGCTCAGAGATTGAAATATCGGCCAGAGGGTGATGTTATACCCCGCACCCATAGCCATGAAGCTGCTAACATCGTTGATCTTCCCGAGTGATGGAAACTCGTCCAGAATGAAGGTTACGCGCTTATTCCGTGTCCTGACAACAGCCCTCAATGAGGTTGCAACCACCAGCCTAAGCCATTTTGACTGGCTGTTCATCTTATCCGGGGGGATAATCAAATACAACGCGGTTTTGCCATCGGAGATCCCGTTAATATCGAATGAAGATTCCGACATTGAATCCTGCAATGCAGAGGATTTTAAGAAATCAGTCTGTGAGTGGCAGCTTGACATTATGCTACCAAAAGTTTTTTCGGAGTTGACCATTACTGACTGAACCTCGGTAGCGGTCAGCGCAACGATCTCATTATCGCTTACCGCCATGTCAGTGAGCAATTCCTTAAAATCTTCCTCGGACTTTCTTAGCCATCTCCACACCGTCGCAAGCTCTCGTGAACAATTGCCCTTCGATCCCTCGATAACACAATGTATTATCAATGCAGTAATCAGCGATCTGGCGCGGTCATTCCAGAACGGGTCCGAAGTCTTGGCATCCTCGGGAACGATCATTTCAGCGATCATAGCCGCGTCATCGCCCAATGATTCGGTATTCGTGGCGTCCATTACATCAAGGGGGTTATAGCGGTCTGGACTTGTCGAATATACCTTCCAAGGATCAATAACCCGAACATCTTTGCCTGATTGTCGCTGGTAATTTGCCGTCACATAAGCACATTCACCCTTGGGGTCAATTACAAACCACGAACCATCATACCCGCCAATTCCGAGAAGGTTGGGCGCTATGAGGTTTGTGAATTTCCCTGAACGCGTCCCTGCGACCGAGAGTAAATGCCCTTGCTTCGGATAAGTATAACCACCGCCAATATACAGTCCCTTCTTACCTTCGTATGGTCTTAAATCGTCGTTGGTTGCCCACTTCGCTGATCCGTAACGGTTCATATCAGCCTTTAACAGAAACATCTTTTCCCGCCAGCGGTTGAAGGCAACCATCACCACGACAGTAATAAAAAGATTTGTGGTCAGGTACGCCAATAGAGGAAACAGATCACCATTACTTCCCACGATCCAGTGATACACATGGGATATAATGAAGAACCCGACCAATAGAACTACCCATATCCCGACGGCGAAAATAATCATCGACACACGGGCAAACGGGTGAAGGGGTGCAAGGGTAGGGGCGACGTCAAGCTTGTAGAGCTTCCGATTGTAAGCCCTGATAAAGCCCCACACAGCACCGGCAAGCGTAATAGGGGTTAGGAAGATACCGACTGCCCAGAGAATGTATTTGACTTTTGCTTCTGGATTTTTGGGGGATTGGAACAGCGCGAGGATGTCGTCAGCCGTCCACTGAGGAGGTTGGTTGTTCTGCATAACTGATATAGGTGAGGTTTAACTTTGCCAAGATATTTATTAATTTATTTAATGCGTGTAACCACTTGGGGATTTATTTTCATGGAATGATTGAGGGTGTAAAAGTTTGGGATTTAGCCGATTGGGGGTTGTTTTCATGTGCATGTTTTCGTAGTATAGCGTAGTATAGCAAGACGTGTTCTATACGTATCAAAACTCCGTTATTGACCCGTCCAGAACCATCTTGTAAGGAGACGTTACACTCTCCCTTAACCCTCACGTTTAAAAACCATGGCGCGAAAACCTTCTCTCGAAAAAAGAACAAACAAGCCTCAAATCTGCTTTAGCGACTCGGAGCTAACCGTTGCTGAGCGCAACGCTCGGGAAGCCCGAATGACCCTCTCAGAGTGGGGGAGATTTCGTATGGCAGAAGTTCAGCCTATGCGTTTGAAGCCTACACCGGAGGCAGAGGAAATGCTCAAAGGTCTTGCGGCAGTGCAACAAATCAGCAAGAACCTTGATTTGCTTGCCAAGGAAGGTAATGTCTCCGATGAGATCCTGATGATGGTCAGGACAGAGCTGATGGCGGCAGGGCAACTTATATCGAAGGGACTAAAATGATTATCCGTGGTGCCTCTCGGGGGAATGGCAAGCAGCTTGCCCAGTACCTTCAAACCCCTGCCGAGAACGAACGTGTCGAATTTTTCGGGGCGTGGGGGACCTCGAACCCGGACGATCTTACTGCATCCATAATTGAGATGGACAGGTTTGCAAAACTGACAAAGGGAAGCAAATCTATTTACCATGCGATCATCAGCCCGGACAGGGATGAAAGTCACAAAATGACCGATGAAGACTGGTTGTTTTGTATCGATACCCTTGCCAAAGAGCAGGGATTACATGGACAGCCTTGGGCAGCACAGAAGCACTTGAAGGATGGTAAATGGCATATGCACACTACGCATCAGCGGTACAGTGTAGAATTGGGAAGGTTCATTTCTGATAGCCACTCCTATAAAGGTAATGACCGTGCAAGAGCCACTTGTGAGATTAAGTTAGGCCATGCGCGAACACCGCAGCGCAACGAAAACCGACCTATCCTGACTAAAAATGTCATTGATGCTTGGCAGAAATCCAAGACCGGACAGGAGTTTTTTGATCGTTGCAAAGATTACGGATACACAGTTGCGTCCAGCACAACCCGCCGTCCATTCATGATTATCGACGAAAACGGCAGAAGCTTCGATTTGTTGAAAAAACTTCGCGACAAGCCGAACAAGTTCTCAGTACGGACTGCACAAATGAAGGAGCGCATGAAGGACATTGAGCTTCCATCTGACAAGTCAGTTATCAGAAATATCCGCACCCAGCAGAAGGCCAGAATTGCCAAGGAGAATAAGGAGCTATTCGAGGATATGACCGAAAGAGAGAGGCGTAAGAGTGAATTTGCAAAAAAGTTCAAGCCCCGCGACCATGATAAGGATCATGAGCGCTGACAATTTTCAAGCGCTCGATGTTTCACATATGTTTTACAAATCTTGAAAACGACATAAAAAAAGCCCCAAAAAGGGGCTTTATCGTGTAGCGGGGAGCAGGATCGAACTGCCGACCTTAGGGTTATGAATCCTACGCTCTAACCATCTGAGCTACCCCGCCGTTGTATTGTGGTGCAAAAGTATGTTAAAGAATATTACGATGCAACCCATTTGTCCATTTTTAGCGTAAATTTCGCATATTTTTAAAACAACAAATTTAAATTTACACGCTTTTATTGTCGATTTATGTTATATTACAACTTTTAAATCAGCACATAAGGCGATCGCTAACGAGGCGGCTCCTTTAATTTCAGCACATATGGAAAAATATAAATTTGTTACAGAATTTGAATTGCGATCCTCCCCAAAAGTTCTCTTTCCATATATTTCCACGCCCTCGGGGCTCCAACAATGGTTTGCCGAGAAGGTTACTGTGCTGCCCGACCACCGGTTCGATTTCCAATGGGACGGCGACAGCCACATAGCCCGGCAGACAGGACTGAGGATTAACAAAGCGGTGCGTTTCGATTTCGAGGATACCAGCGAAGACAATCTCGACAACAACCATCTGGAACTAAAATTAGAAGTAAGCGAGTTAACCCAGACAACCTTTTTGCGGATCATCGACTACTCGTCGAACAAGGATAAAGATGAGTTGACTTCGTTGTGGGAGGGATTTATTGATAATTTAAGAGAAATAGTAGGCAGTTGATGAAAAAGCTGGACAAGCTTATTTTAACGTCCTTTTGGGGACCTTTTGTGATTACAATGTCGGTCGTGGTGTTCGTCTTCCTGATGCGGATCATGATCTTTTATATAGATGACTTCGTGTCGAAGGACCTGAATGTCATGGACTATGCACAGCTATTCTTCTTTTTTAGTCTCATTACCGTACCTACTGCATTGCCGCTGGCCATGCTGCTGTCCTCACTGATGGCATTCGGAAACCTGGGCGAGTTCTTTGAGCTTACGGCTATCAAAAGCGCAGGTATTTCCGTGGTGCGGGCTATGCTGCCGATGTTTATTGTCGCGATCGGGATCAGCGTTTTCTCTTTCTTTTTTAACGACCGAGTTTCGCCCTGGGCCAACCTGAAAGGGTACAGCCTTCTATATGATATCAAAACGACCAAGGCTACATTGAAGATCAAGGAAGGGATTTTTTACAATGATTTGCCGGGGTATAGCATCAAAGTTGATGAAAAGCTGGAAAACGGCAAGATGATCGGCATGGTGATCTACAAGCACAACAGCCGGTCGTATGAGTTGGGGAATACCGAAATTATCCTGGCCGATTCGGGAAGGATGTACGCCATTAACGAGAACCGTTACCTGGTGATCGAATTGTACAACGGTACGCGGTATACCGACGAGCAGGGATCGGGCAGTTCGAGGCCTGTGTATATTTCCACTCCGGCGGGGGCGCAGACGCCTTATAGTAACTTCAACCGCCAATCATTCAGGCATTACCGCCTTACGGAAAGTCTTGCGTCGTTTGGTATGAAGCGTACAGATGAGGGGCAGTTCAAATACCACGAGTTTATGAAGAACATCAGCGACCTCACTTCAACGGCGGATTCGTTGCGCAATTCCTATCAGGAGACCAAGAAGAATCTTGTTGCTGGGAGCCAGCAGTATTATTCGTATAACTACCGGGAGGGGACGGATAAAACGATCAAGTCCGGCAAATGGATCGACTCTTTGCTGACGAAGCCCGTTTCCGACAGTTTGAAGAAGGATATCCTGATGAATACGAAGGCGGCTTCGAATAGCATGCTGAGCTACATCAAGTCGCAGCAGGATTATTTGCAGGCGAAATTGAAGGATGCGAGCAAATACGAGTTGGAAAGACATCACAAATACACCCAGGCCCTTTCCTGCCTGATTATGTTCCTGATCGGCGCGCCGCTGGGGGCTATCATTAAGAAAGGCGGATTCGGGGTGCCGGTGCTGGTCTCGATCCTATTCTTTATCCTGTTGTATGTATTGACCAACCAGGGGGATAAATGGGTGAAAGAAGGGCTGGTCGCGGTTCCGATTGGTGCGTGGATGGCAAATACGATCCTGCTTTCGGCCGGAATTTACTTCATCGATCGCGCACGAAGCGATTCACGGCTGTTCGATAAAGACGTCTACCAGATGTTCTTCAAAAGAATTAAGTCGAAATGGGCAAGTAGATTTGGCAAAAGGGAGCTTATCACTGATATTTAATTTAAATTATTTTAAAAAGCGGTTTAAAAAGCCTACTTTTGCAACCTTATTTGCGGCAAGGTGCCGTAATTACTACATATCACTTTAATCTGTTGTTACAATCATGTATTTAACCGCGGAAAAGAAGAGCGAGATCTTCGAATCGAAAGGTTTTAAAAAGGAGAGCGGTGACACCGGCTCTGCTGAATCACAAATTGCTTTATTTACGTACCGTATCAATTATCTGAACGAGCACCTCAAAACGCACAAGAAAGATAATGATACACGTCTGGGCCTCCTCAAAATGGTAGGAAAGCGCAGAAGATTGTTGGATTATCTTTACAAAAAAGACATCAATCGCTACCGTGCGATCATCGCCGAATTGAACATACGTAAGTAATTTTAAAATCAGGGAACTTGACATATGTGAAAGTTCCCTGATTTTTTGCGGAAAAAACAAGAACTTACCGGGACGTCAGGATGGCGTTTCACAGCTACAAAAATCAAATATTCTATGCTCTTTAATATAGTTACCAAGACTATAACCTTACCGGACGGCAGGGAAATCACAATTGAAACAGGAAAATTAGCCAAACAAGCCGACGGGTCGGTAGTAGTTAGACTGGGTAACACCATGTTGCTGGCTACGGTTGTTGCTAACAAGGATATTAAGGAAGGCCTCGACTTCCTGCCATTGTCTGTTGACTATCAGGAGAAATTCGCATCTGCGGGACGTATTCCGGGAAGTTTCCAGCGCCGTGAGGGCAAGCTGTCCGATCACGAAGTTTTGACCAGCCGCCTGGTTGACCGCGTATTGCGCCCATTGTTCCCGGACGATTACCACGCGGAAGTGCAGGTAAATATCCTTTTGATCTCTGCGGATGCAGAAGCATTGCCTGACGCGCTCGCTGCATTGGCAGCATCAGCTGCATTGGCGGCGTCCGATATTCCTTTCGGCGGACCGGTTTCAGAAGTTCGCGTTGCGAAAATCGACGGCGAATACGTGATCAACCCGGGCACGACTGCATTGGCTAATGCAACCCTCGACCTCATGGTAGGCGCGACGTATAACGATATCGCGATGGTGGAAGGTGAAATGAGCGAAGTTTCCGAAGAGGAAGTGATCGAAGCATTGAAAATTGCACACGAAGCTATCAAAACCCAATGCCTTGCTTTGAAAGAATTCGAAGCGGCTGTTGGTAAAGCTGAAAAGAGAGAATACGTAGGCGATCCTGCCGACGAGGCGCTTGAAGCACGCGTTCGCGCATTCGCGTATCCTAAAATATATGCTGTCGCTCAGCAGGGTTCTACCAACAAAAACGTTAGAAAAGACGGTTTCAAAGCGGTTTGGGAAGAATTCAAAACTACTATTACGGAAGAAGAAGCTGCGGAATTCAACGAAGGTCTGGCGAAACGCTATTTCAACGACCTGGTTTGGGAAGGTTCACGCCGGTTGGTATTGGACGAAAGAATCCGTCTTGATGGCCGTCAACTCGACCAGGTAAGACCGATCGCTTCGGAAGTGGATTACCTGCCGAATGCACATGGTTCGGCATTGTTCACACGTGGTGAAACACAATCTTTGACCACAGTAACACTTGGTACCAAGCAGGACGAGCAGATCGTTGACACCCCGTTGAAATACGGTTACAGCAAATTCCTTTTGCACTACAACTTCCCAGGTTTCTCAACCGGCGAAGTGAAGCCTAACCGCGGCCCTGGCCGTCGTGAGGTAGGTCACGGTAACCTCGCATTGCGTGCATTGAAAAAAGTGCTTCCTCCCGAGGCAGACAACCCGTATACTATCCGTATCGTTTCCGATATCCTCGAATCCAACGGCTCGTCTTCCATGGCGACAGTTTGCGCAGGTTCATTGGCGCTGATGGACTCAGGTCTGAAAATCAAAGCACCTGTTTCGGGTATCGCAATGGGACTTATCTCTGACGAAGCAACCGGCAAATACGCGGTGCTTTCAGATATCCTTGGCGATGAAGATCACCTGGGAGATATGGACTTCAAAGTAACCGGAACATCGGAAGGTATCACTGCCTGCCAGATGGACATGAAGGTGAACGGTCTTTCATTTGAAGTGTTGACAGAAGCCTTGATGCAAGCCAAAGCGGGCCGTCTGCACATCCTTGGTGAAATGAACAAAACCATCACCGAAAGCCGTCCTGACCTGAAACCTCACACACCACGCGCTATCGTGATCAAGATCGATCGTGAGATGATCGGTGCGGTGATCGGACCAGGCGGAAAAGTGGTTCAGGACATTCAAAAAGAATCCGGCGCAACCATCTCTATCGAAGAGAAAGATGGCGCAGGCTTCGTAAGTATATTCTCTGCCGATAAGTCTTCCATGGATAAGGCAGTTGCACGGGTTAAAGGCATCATTCTGGTCCCTGAAATCGGTGAAATCTATACCGGTAAAGTTAAGTCGATCATGCCTTTCGGAGCGTTCGTAGAATTCCTCCCTGGCAAAGACGGTTTGTTGCACATTTCCGAGATCAAGTGGGAGCGCCTCGAAAAAATGGATGGCGTTCTGGAAGTAGGAGAAGAGGTGCAGGTGAAGCTCGTCGAAATCGACAAGAAAACCGGCAAATACCGCCTTTCACGCAAAGTATTGTTACCAAAGCCTGAGAACAAAAAAGATTAATTCAGTGTTCTTCTAGGCAGGAACGGTAAACGTCGTTATATAACATACTTAATAAAGACATAGATGAGACAGCTAAAGATCAGTAAGCAAATTACCAACCGTGAAAGTCAATCGTTAGATAAGTATTTGCAGGAGATCGGTAAGGTGGATTTGCTAACGCCGGATGAGGAGGTGACGTTAGCTCAGAAAATCAGGGATGGAGACCAGTTGGCTTTGGAACGTTTGACCAAGGCGAACCTCCGTTTCGTGGTGTCCGTTGCAAAGCAATATCAAAATCAAGGCTTGTCGTTGGGTGACCTGATCAACGAGGGTAACCTCGGTCTGATCAAGGCAGCACAGCGTTTTGACGAAACGAGGGGTTTTAAATTCATTTCATACGCAGTTTGGTGGATTCGCCAGTCGATCCTGCAAGCGTTGGCGGAGCAATCACGTATCGTACGTTTACCCCTCAACCGTGTAGGTTCACTGAACAAAATTTCGAAAACTTTCTCAGAGCTGGAACAGCGATTCGAACGCGAGCCATCACCTGAGGAGTTGGCGGAAGTATTGGAAATCTCTTCTTCTGAGGTTGTTGATACCATGAAGATCTCCGGTCGCCACGTGTCTATGGACGCGCCATTCGTACAAGGGGAAGAAAACAGCCTTTTGGACGTTCTGGAAAACGACCTGGAAGACAAACCGGATTCGGGTCTCGTGAATGAATCGCTCCGCAAAGAGGTACAGCGCGCATTGTGCACGCTTACGCAGCGCGAAGCGGACGTAATTGCCCTGTATTTCGGTCTGAATGGCGAACATGCAATGACTTTGGAAGAGATCGGGGAGAAGTTCAACCTCACTCGCGAACGCGTGCGTCAGATCAAGGAAAAAGCGATCCGCAGATTGCGCCACGTTTCCAGAAGCAAAGCTTTGAAAACCTATTTGGGTTAATGCATATTTCAATGCAAACCTTCTAATTACTTTAATAGCCTCTTTCGGGAGGCTATTTTCATTTTCAGACAGGAAGTTTTCCATGGCTATTTTACAACCTTTGATCGACATGGCGGAAATCTGCTACCGGCAGGGAATCCGCCATGTCGTTATTTCACCAGGCTCGCGCAGCGCTGCGCTTACGCTCGCATTCGCGCGTCACGGAGGCTTCCAGGCGCACGTGTGTATGGACGAGCGCTCGGCAGGCTTCATTGCCCTTGGAATGGCCCAGCAAATCGATTCTCCGGTGGTTTTGATCTGTACCTCGGGTAGTGCGGCATACAACTTTGCTCCGGCCGTTTCTGAGGCGTTTTTTCAGCAAATACCGTTGCTGGTACTCACAGCCGACCGGCCGAAAGAATGGCAGCACCAATATGACGGACAGACGATCTATCAGACGGGCATTTTCGGGCAGCATGTGAAGCGTTCCTTCGAAATATCGCCGGATTACCAGCATTCCGACGTACAATGGGCGATCAACCGGGTTACGAATGAGGCGATTAACCTGGCGTCAGTCAGTCCGAATGGCCCCGTGCATATTAATGTGCCCATCCGGGAGCCGTTCTATCCGTCTGCCAATGAGGATTTCATTGCCTCCGGTGACGTGAGGATTATCAATAGGCAGGAGAAAGAGATCGTGTGGCCGCAGGCGGTTTGGGAAGAGCTGCTCGACGAGTGGGAAAGCGCGTCTAGAATCCTAATAGCTGGCGGCCAGGGGAAGCCGGATGCTGCTTTAAATGGGGTACTGGATCGGATTAACGAGGAGTGGCAGATTCCAGTATTGGGTGATTGCATCGCTAACTTGTCCGGAAAGGAAGTCATTCGTCACCACGATCTCTTTTTAGGTTCAAAGGAGGTCGAAAACCTCCGCCCCGATTTGCTGATTACGTTCGGAATGTCGTTCCTTTCAAAGGAATTCAAGCAGTTTATCCGTAAAAATCCCCCGCGCTACCATTGGAATGTCAGTGAGGATACTTATCTGGCCGATCCATTCCAGTCGGTAACGAGGGATATCCCCGGGAATGCGGCTTTATTTTTCGGTAAATTATTTGAAAAGCTTGATTATCAGTCTTTTGTTGAGAACTCAGACTTGGGGCATGACACTTCATTTCAATCATTATGGTTGCAAAATGAGCGAAATGCATGCCAAAAAAAGTACGAAATGCTGAAAAGTCTATCAGTGTTCAGTGATTTAACTTTGTTAGATTCAATATTTAAGTTTATAAAAGATAATCATCAGTTACATATTGCCAATAGCATGTCTGTTCGATATGCGAACGTGCTGGCGGTCGAAAACGAATGGTCGGGGGTGTTGGCGAATAGGGGAACAAGTGGTATCGATGGATGCGTAAGTACCGCAATCGGGGCGGCCAGGGTGAACGGCAAACGGACCTTACTGATCACAGGCGACGTTGCGTTTCTCTACGACCGAAATGGCTTGCTCACCGATAACCTTCCACAGAACCTGAAAATCGTTGTGCTGAACAACGCCGGCGGAAACATTTTCCGGATGATCGACGGCCCGGGAAGTTTGCCGGAGCTGGAAACTTTCTTCGAGACCAGGCATTCGTTCTCGGCAAAACGCACCTGTGAAGATTCGGGGATTGCATATTTCCGTGTTTCCGATCTGTCGGATACGGAAGGGATTGTGAAGGAATTTCTGGATTTCGACGGGATCGCCCTCCTGGAAGGATTCACCGATCCCGCCGAAAACACGCGAGCCTGGAAGGCATTAAAACGTGCGGCTCACTAGGAGTATCGGGGCAGTTGCTACCGACAGTATTTGGCGGCCTCGGCAGTAGCGAGGGAGTCTTTTAACACGACTCCCTGCTTCCATATTTTACACGCCTCTGCGGTGTTTTTTTGTGCCAGATAGGCCTGCCCGGTCAATCCGTAGAGCAATTCCACAGGCTCTGCTATTTCGATGGCCTTATTGAATGCATTCAACGCCTCTGAGCTATTTCCTTGCTGCTGGTAATAGATGCCCAGGTTACGCAGCGCATAGCCGTTTTTAGGCAGCTTATCCAGCGATTTTTCAATAAGCACGCGAGCCTCTTCCGGCTTGCCTGTTTGCAGCAATGCGTAGGCCTTGTTATTGAGTGAATAGGGCTCGGCAGGATCGCGGCCAAGCACCTGGTCGAAGTACGAGATTGCCACCGGCCACTGCTTGTTTTTGGAGGCAATGAGCCCTAGGTTGTTCAATGCCTGCGGTTGTGCGGGATCCAGGGCTACGGCAGTTTCGAAATCCAGCCTTGCCTCATTGTATGAGCCCATCCGGTAATACACAGCGCCGCGGTTTACGTATGCTTCCGTGTTTGTCTTGCTCAATTGCACGGCGCGATCATATTCAGGAATGGCCAGCGACGAGTTACCTTGCGCGTCGAGCAGATTACCCTTTACGAGATGGAAGCGGGTAGAGTCCTTATATTCCTTTTCAATCTGTTCCAGATCGGCTTTGGCATCGTTCAGACGGCCCAAATCCAGTGATGCTTCCGCCCGGACGAGATTTGCCTGTACGAGTGTAGGATCAAGGCGGATCGCTTCTGTTAAAATCTCATGGGCATCTTCAACGCGACCCAATTTCAACAAAGTTATTCCCTTGTTGAGATAGGCGTCCGAAAAATCTGCATTTTTGGCAATCGCTTCGTCGTACAGCCTCAATGCTTCGGCATAGTTCTTTTGACCGAGAGCCTGATTGCCTTTCAGGAAAAAATCAGCCGCATCTTTTTTGCTCTGGCTTGTACAGTTTAGTAATGTTAGTACTAAAAAAAGTAGCTGAATTAAAGTATTGAATTTGAATAACATATAATTAGTAATAGTAAGAACACCAGTTATGAGGTACATCAAGGACATCCCTAACCCTCGCTACAAAATCGGTCTTTACCAATGGAACAGCAAGTACATCATCAAGATCGAATCAGGAATGTATGAGCAAACTTACAAAATCGATGATTACGAAGTAGCGTCGACAGAAGAGCTGGAAGCCTGTATGGACGAAGCTTTCACACAAGCCGTCGCTTCCCGGTTCGATGCCATGCATGCTGATTTCAACGGCACGTTAGTCCGGAATAATGTGCTTTTTTAGCGCTTCCGGCGTATTTCCGACAAGCAGACGTATACGGTTTTAAAGCGCTTTTCGTTAGATAGCAAACAATTTTAAGCGGTAAGTGAGGACCAAAATATTCTTTTGTCAGGATATGGCAGACCACAAAAACTTAATTCAAAACTCCACCAACTCAGTATCTATGGTTTTTAAACGCAGCGCCTCCACCATCGGCATGTTTGTATGTGTAGGCGCGTCTTCCGTAGTAGCCCAGAATACGCTTAGTATTACGGAGCCGGAAGCACATTTTCGCAACGGCCTCGAATATTACGCAAAGTCCAATTACGTAGCTGCAAGGCAGGAATTCGGCGAATTCCTGAATTCGCAGGATAAGTTGCTCAGCACGAGCGATTACAATAAGGTTACGGCCGAGTATTATGTGGCTGTAACAGGCCTATATCTGAACTATCCCGAGGCCGAAGTGCAGGTTGACAGGTTTGTCAAGAACCACGCCGAACACCCCAAAGCGCAGCTTATTTACAGTGATTTGGGAAAGTATTATTATGAAAGCGGCAACTACGAAAAGGCCATTACGTACCTGGAAAAGGCAGTAGACTTACCGGGGGCAGGAGCGGGGAGGCTGGAAAGCACCTACCGCCTCGCGATGTCTTATTACAATACCAAGCAACCTGATCTCGCTCTTCCGTTGTTCAACCAGGTGAAAGCAGAGGTGGGTTTCGAGCATGCGGGCGATGCATCTTTCTACGCCGGCGTCATCAATTATCAGAAAAATAACTTCGAAGAAGCCTATCAGGATTTCAAGCGGATTGAAGAGCATCCTTATTATAAGAATGAGGCCCCTAACTGGATCATTTCTTCGCTGTATCAGCTTAAAAAGTTTGATGAGCTCCTTGCCTACGGTGAACGCATTCTTGGTGCGCAGCGGGGTAACACCAAGCTCGACGATGTTGCTTTGTATGTAGCAGAGGTCTATTACGAGAAAGGGGATTATGCTAATGCCGTTAAAGCTTACGAGCGCTACAAGCGTATGAAGCCAGGTGCAGTACCGCCGACAGTGGCCTTGCATTATGGCCACGCGCAGTTCCGCAACAACAACTTTGAGGGAGCAATAACCTCATTGAAGCCAATCGGAAACGGCAAGGACTCTGTTTCGCAGTACGCTTCATATATACTGGGAATCAGCAACTTAAAGACTACTAATTTAAGTAATGCTTTAACATCATTCGGCAATGCTGCGTCATTGGATTTCAACCAGGTAGTGAAAGAAGAAGCGACTTATAACCATGCAAAAGTGCAGCTGGAACTCGGTAATAACACCGATGCCGTAAAGGAGCTGAATAACTACATGGCGAAGTACCCGGAAAGCAAACATACCGAGGAAGCGACCGAATTAGTGGCCGAAGGATACGCCAGCGCCAGCAATAGTTCGGCAGCGATAAAGTACATTGAGGGCCTGAAATCGCGTAATGCTAAAATAAATAGTACCTATCAGAGGCTGACTTATAACCAGGGTGTGACGGATTTCAATGCGGGACGCTTTGAACCTGCAATTGAAATGTTCGAGAAGTCGCTGAAATACCCGATCGACGTGGAGCTTTTCAATTCCGCATCGTTTTACAAGGCGGAGTCGGTTTATGGGTTAAAGCGTGTCGATGAAGCGGCGACGCTGTACAACCAGATTGCCAAGAACCCCAAAGCAGGCATTTACTCGAAGAAAAGCTTGTACGCTTTGGGATATATTTATTATAACCAAAAGAAATACAGCCAGGCGCTGCCCTACTTCCGAGACTTTACCAACAACATCGAAGGAATGGAGGCGGATATGATCGAGGACGCACATGCGAGACTGGCCGACTGCTACCTCGCTGCCAAGAACTACAACGAGGCCATCCGTACGTACGAGCAGGTAGCAGCGAAAGGTAAAGTGGATAAGGATTACGCGTTGTTCCAGAAAGCTCGCGCCTATGTGTACATGAACCGCGAGGCGGAAGCAAAACGCCAGTTCGAGTTGCTGATCAGCCAGTACCCGCAGTCGAAGCACCTGGACAATGCCTACTTCCAGCTGGCAGACATCGATTTCCAAAACCAGAGCTATTCGGCAGCGGTGAAGGGTTTTACCCGGATGATCAACGAGAAGCCGAAAAGCACGCTTATTCCGGCTGCGTTGCTGCGCCGCGCACAGTCATATTACAACTTGCAGGTGTACGAGCAGGCAATCGTCGATTTTCGCAAGATCCTGACCGAATATTCCGATTCGCCGTCTGCTGAAAGCGCATTGGAAGGTATCCAGGAAAGCTACTCGGCAGTGGGGCGTCCGGAGGAGTTCAACCAGGTGCTGGGTGTTGTGCGTAAAAACAACCCTGGCAACGAGAAGCTGGAAGGTGTGGAGTTCGACAATGTGCGTAACCTGTATTACGCCGAGAAGTACGATAATGCGATTACGGCATTACAGGCTTTCTTGCAAAGTTACCCCGCCAGCAAGCACCAGTATGATGCTACTTATTTCATCGCTTCATCATACGACAAGACTAACCGCGTGAATGAAGCACTTCAATATTACGGTAAAGTGGTTCAGCAAAACCGCTCGCAGTTTGTTGGAGCAGCAGCGCAGCGTTCGGCTGAGCTGGAAATCGGTCGCGGTAACTTCAACAATGCGGTGACGAGCTTCCGGGTGCTTTCGCGCAATGCCGAAAACAAGAAGGATCAGGCTACTGCATGGACCGGCCTGATGGATACGTATTTCACATTGAAAAGCTACGACTCGACGCTGTATTATGCGAAAGAGATCATTAACATGGGCAATATCGTTCCTGCAAGCCTCGGAAAGGCGCACCTGTACCTCGGTAAGGTACCTTACGAGAAGGGCGATTTGAAAAAGGCCGGCGAAGAGTTCCGAAAAGTTTCGGCTTCATCCAAAGATGAGTTCGGTGCGGAAGCAGCTTACTGGTCGGCCATGGTCCTCTACAAAGAGAAGAAATACAAGGAAGCGGAGACTGCCATCATTGATATGGGTAAAAATTTCGAGGGATACGACTTCTGGCGCGCACGCTCGTTTATCCTGCTTGCGGACGTGTACGTGGGCATGAACGAGAAGGTTCAGGCGAAGGCGACGCTTAACTCCATTATCGAGAATTCCGATGATAAGGAGGCGGTTGAAATGGCCAAAGAGAAGTTGAACAAAATTGAAAAGTAACCCGTGAATTACGGTTTCATTAAACAGAAAAACCCGTTACCATGACGCATTCCAAGATATTACGTTCCTCCCTGTTTTTGCTGGCGCTGGGTTTCTCTTCCCAGTTCGCGGTTGCGCAAAAAGGAGAGATTGAAAGCCAGACATACGAAATTTTAAAGGATAAAAGCATAGAATTTGCCCCGGCCGACCGGGTTTTCGACAAGGTGCAGCCAGTGAAAGGCGAAACCGGCAAGAAGAAGGTGTCTTATCAGATCATCGATCCGGAAATCAACATCGCTTCCCCGAAACTCACCCCGGCGGTAGCTGCTTCGTCGGACGAGCAGAGCCGCAAGGACGAGCCCGATGTGCTGAACAATTACGTGAAAGCAGGCGGCGGTAACTACGGCCGTTTCCTTGGCGAACTGTTTGTGGGGGGAAGACCCAAGGAAGACCTCGCATATACCGTGCAGCTGAAACACCTTTCAGCCGCGAACGGGCCCGTAGATGGTAAGAATTCGGCTAATGCAGCCACCGGTTTCAAGATTGGCGGCAAGTATATCCGTTCTAAGTATAAAGTCGATGCAGGCTTCAATTTTGACCGCAAGAACTATTACTTCTACGGCTACAAACCGCAACCGGAAGGTGTGATAGTGGACCGCGATACGATTCGCCAGACGCTCAACCAGTTTGGGTTCAATCTGGGCTTTGAAAACACCGACGCTTCGGTACTGGTGGATTATTCGGTGAAAACGAGCCTGAATACGCTGAAAGACCGCTACAATGCGTCGGAAATCGATTGGGGGACTAACCTCACGGCCTCGGTACCTATTTCAGAAACGTTTTTTGCATTGCTGGAAGCCGACGCTTATGTGTCGCAGCGTGTCGATTACTTTACCTACAACCGTAACTTGTTCCGTGTTAAACCTACGTTCAAGTACGTGAACGACATGTTCTCGGTTTCGGCAGGTATTAATGCTGTTAATGAGACGGATAGCCAGCTGGATATCAACCGCACGAAGGCATTTCCTGCTGTCAACCTGGATGTGACCCCGTTTTCAGGCATACACATTTTCGCAGGCTGGAATGGCGATATCGTACGGAATACGCTGAGAAGCATGCTGAGCGAGAACCAGTGGCTCGGACCAAATGTGCTCGTGATGAATACCGAAAAGACTTCGGATATCAGCGCAGGAGTGAAAGGCGAGACCGGCACCGGCATTAACTACGAGGGTAAAGTGGCTTACACCTCTTATCGGAATTTTTACTCTTACAACAACTCGCTATCGGATACCTCACGTTTCTCGGCCATTTACGATCCGGGTAAGACCAAGGTGCTGACGATTTCCGCGCAGGCCGGATATAATTTCAATGAGTTGTTCAAAACTTCCCTGAAGGCGAATTTCTTCGATTATGCGGTGGATAAGGTGGAAGAACCATGGCATCGTCCTGACCTTACTTTGAACTGGTTCAATGCCCTTACCATCAGCAAAAAGCTCTTTGTAACGGCGGATTTTTATATGCTGAGAGGGTTGAAAGCGAAAAATTTTCAGACCGGAGAAGTGACAAAACTTCCGGTAATCGCCGACCTGAATCTTAAAATCGACTACCTGTTAACCAGGAACTTCTCTGCATTTGTGAACCTGAACAACGTATTGGGTAAACGTTACCAGCGGTATCAATACTACCCGCAACAAGGCCTGAACTTTATTGCGGGATTGTCTTTTTCTTTTTAACTTCGCTCAGTTAACACCAAACTTTGCTTCATGATAGCAGTCGAAACAGTCATTCGGAAACTCATTGGAGAATACGAATTCGTGATCATTCCCGGCTTCGGTGCCTTGCTCTCGCATCAGGTACCTGCGGTTTATGATGGTAATTCGGGGATTTTCGCGCCGCCTGTCAAAAGACTTGCGTTTAATGAGTATTTGAAGCTGGATGATGGCTTGCTGGCAAACTACATTTCGCGTCACGAGAAGGTGACACACGCAGATGCGGTGGATTACATCAAGGGTTATACCGATCGCCTGAGATCCGGCCTCGATATTAACGGCGAAGCCAGCATTGCAGGTATTGGTGAGTTCAAACAGAATGTGGAAGGCAAGTTGGTGTTTGAACCTAACACAGGTAAGTACTTTAAAGATGAGTGGTACGGCTTCGAGAAGATCAAAGCAGCTGTAACACAGGCTCGTCCGGTTGCTGCATTAAACCCGGCACAATACATCAGCGACGATGTTGAAGTGGTTGAACTGGAAACCGAAGCACGGCCGCGTCGCTGGACAGGCTGGGCTGCGGCGGCGGTAATCGCAGGTTTGCTTTGCGGATTGAGCTTTTTTCTGGTCAATACGGAGAATGAATATATCAAGAGCACGCTGAACCCGTTCTCGGAAATGTTCAGCCGTAAAGAAGCTGCTGAAACAACCGTGGTAAAGAACGAGGAAGTTGAAGCGCCGAAACCAGCACCAGTTGCCGAAGTGGTTGCAGCGAAAGTGGATTCCATGCCGGTAGACTCAGCGCCTGTCGCTACAACTGAAACCGCTACAACCGTACCGACTACATTACCTGCCGTAGCGGAGGCCAAGCCTGGGGAGGTAGCTTCTGCGAAATTTTACGTGGTCGCCGGTGCATTCAAAGGAACCAAACAAGCAAATGTTTTGCTCGCACAGCTGAAAGAAAAAGGACTCACAAAAGCATTGATTATCCCCGGAGACGAACGCAGCAAGAAAGTGAAGGTTGCCGTGGATGGGTTTGACAATGAATCGGATGCCTACCGCGCTGCCAACGAACTGAAAAAGGTAATCGGCGAAGCAGGTTGGGTTTTCAAGAAAAAATAAGGTTCTAAACCTGGAAATAGAGAAAGGAGGTCAGTCGACCTCCTTTTTTGTTGCATACGTTTTTTACTACTTTTACGTTTTCCGAAAGAAAACCCATTTTTTGATAAATGATCACATTACAGGCAGAAGACCGGCAGCGAATCGCAATATCATGGGCGTGGTCCTTCGGGATTACCGCGGCCATGTTGGGCATATTCTTTTTCATCCGTCTTAGCTCATCACTTCCGAAAGTCGAACCCATGGAGTTGTTCGTCGAGGTCAACTACGGAACCAGTAAAGTGGGAAGAGGGGACGTGCAGACCTACAATAAACCCAACGACAGCAAGGTAAGAGAGAACATGAAAGCGGATGCGGAAGAGGTTAAAAAGGTGAAATCGGTAGCTACGCCGAAGCCGACACCTCCCACACCGCCTAAAATAGAATCGCCAAAGCCTGCAAAAACCGTCGCTGAGAAGCCCGCGATAACTTCTAAGGTAGAGAGCCCGGTGGAAGCTCCGGAGAAGACTGACGTGAAAAAATCGACTGGTAGTGAAAACGCTTCGGCACCCGTGTCGAAACCAGCTCCGGAGAAGGCCGTCAACAAGGATGCATTATTCAGCAAATCTTCCGGCAGCAAATCAGGAAGCAACGGTACGAATGGAACCAAGACAGGCATTGGCGGTAACAATAATGGCGACGACGCGGAAGGTGTAGGTGATAAAGGATCCAAAACCGGTAGCCTTTTCGCCAAAACCTACAAAGGCGAAGGCGGCGGAGGTGGAACGAACGTGGGGCTTAACCTATCGGGTTGGAGCTGGTCCAGAAGACCGGTTGTAGATGATAATTCGGATGCCACGGGTGATATTACCTTCAAAATTACCGTCGATCGCAATGGCCGTGTGAAGAGCGTGATTACCCAGGCGACAACTGTTACCGATTATGCGGTGGTCAACAAGTATAAGAGCGCCGTCAGGGACCTCACTTTCGTGCCGAAATCGGCCAATGTGCCAGATGAATCGATTGGTACCATTACTTTTAAAATACGTTCACGTTAATACCTAAATGACATATCAGGAAACGATCGGATATCTGTACGACAGATTGCCGGTTTTTCAGAATATCGGGGCCCGTGCTTTCAAGCCGGGCCTTCATACTACCAGGGAATTGTGTAAATCCCTCGGCGATCCACAGGACAAGTATCCCACCATCCATGTTGCCGGCACCAACGGTAAGGGAAGTACGTCGCATATGCTGGCTGCTATCCTGCAAGAGTCGGGATATCGGGTGGGATTGTATACTTCCCCTCATTTAAAGGACTTTCGTGAGCGCATACGCGTAAATGGCGCGTGTGTACCCGAGGAGTTCATTATCGAGTTTGTTGCTGATCAAAAATCTAACATCGATAGATTATCTCCTTCCTTCTTTGAGGTGACTGTGGCAATGGCTTTTTCCTATTTTGAGAGAGCGAATGTGGACGTGGCCGTGATAGAAGTGGGTATGGGCGGCCGGCTGGATTCGACGAATGTGATCACACCGGAGCTATCGGTTATTACCAATATTAGCTTCGACCATATGCAATTCCTGGGCGATACGCTGGGCAAAATCGCCGGCGAGAAAGCAGGAATTATCAAAAACGGTGTTCCGGTTGTGGTAAGTGAATACCAGAATGCGGAGATCGGGGACGTAATTACCGCAGCGGCCAAGACCTCAAATGCACCATTGACGTTTGCGTCCAATGCATTTGAGGTGAAGTTTGGCAAACTCGCAGCGGGTAAGATGCTCGTGGATGTGATAGAAAAGGTTTCGGGAGCTACTGTCTCAAAGGACCTGGCGGCGGACCTGACCGGCTCGTACCAATTGAAGAACATTGCCGGGGTATGGGCTGCGAAAGAAGTACTTGTTAAAAAAGGCTGGAAAATAACAGACGATTCGGTTAAAAGGGCACTACAATCCGTAAGTGCGATCACAGGGCTGAAAGGACGCTGGCAGCAGCTGCGCCAAAATCCTGACGTTTATTGTGATACGGCACACAATACCGCGGGGCTCACCATCACCCTGGCTCAATTCGATACGCTTTGTGAAGGAAGAAAGCGGTTTGTAATCGGCTTTGTCGGCGATAAGGATATTTCGACCATGTTATCGCTGTTTCCCAGGGATGCGGAATATTACTTCTGTGAGCCCTCCAACATGCGGGCGTTAAAGGCGGAAGAATTGCGATCCAGAGCCCTTGAACACGGCTTGGCAGGAAAGACCTTCGGAAATGTAAACGAAGCGCTGGAAGAGGCTGTCAGGGATTCCGCATCGACCGACGCAATTTACGTTGGCGGTAGTACCTTTGTAGTCGCAGACATTGAAAGTTTATAGAGCATACAAGTATAATGGCAAGAAGAAAGTTACATCATTACAAGTTTAGTGAGCAGGCAGAAAATGTGGTTCAAGTAGGGAAACCGCTCTACTCGGAAGTAAAAGGCAATTGGAACAAGCTATACTTTAACAACGAAAGTCCGATTGTAGTGGAGCTGGCGTGCGGCAAAGGGGAATATACAATTGGATTGGGTAAGAAATTCCCGGAAAAGAACTTCATCGGTGTCGATATCAAGGGCGACCGGATCGCGCGGGGTAGCGCGCTCGCTACCGAGCAGAATTTATCGAATGTCGCTTTCCTCCGGGCAGGTATTCAATATTCGCAAGAGTTTTTCGGAGAAGGGGAATTGAGTGAGATCTGGCTCATTCATCCCGACCCGCAGGTACGGGATCGCAACGAGAAATACCGGCTTACCAACCCAAGTTTCCTCGCTAAATATGCGGGATTCCTGAAAGAAGGAGGGATGTTTTTTCTTAAAACAGACAGCGATTTCCTGTATGAATACACATTGCAGACACTCGCCGAAGCGCCGAATTTCCGCATTATCGAGCATACCTACGATTTGTACCAGTCGCATTTGCTGGACGAGCATCATGGTGTACGTACGCATTACGAAGGCATTTTCACGGCCAAGGGTTATACCATCAAATACATTAAAGCAGAGCTCGTCTAGCACGAGCTATACAGAAAAGGGCCCGTTCCAGCATATGCCGGGACGGGCCCTTTTGTATTAAAGTATGTTATATTACTTCTGGATCAAGCCGGCGAAGTAGTAAACAGTTCTTACAAGCTGAGACACGTAAGACATTTCGTTGTCGTACCATGAAACAGTTCTAACAAGCTGAACGTCACCTACTTTCTGAACGCGAGTCTGAGTAGCGTCGAACAGTGAACCGTAGCTGATACCGATGATATCGCTGCTCACGATTTCGTCTTCTGTGTAACCGTAGCTTTCGTTGGCGGCTTCTTTCATAGCAGCATTGATTTCTTCAACGCTGGTTTCACGGCCCAAAACAACAGTCAATTCAGTCAATGAACCTGTAAGAGTAGGAACGCGCTGAGCGGAGCCGTCGAGTTTACCTTTCAGTGAAGGCAATACCAAGCCGATCGCTTTTGCAGCACCGGTGCTGTTTGGAACGATGTTTTGTGCAGCGGCTCTTGCTCTTCTCAAATCACCTTTCGGGTGTGGAGCATCCTGGGTGTTTTGGTCGTTAGTATAGGCGTGGATGGTAGTCATCAAGCCGTTAACAATACCAAACTTGTCTTCCAATACCTGCGCCATTGGAGCAAGGCAGTTAGTAGTACAAGATGCACCGCTGATGATGGTTTCAGAACCGTCGAGAATGTTGTGGTTTACATTGAAAACGATTGTTTTCAGGTCACCGGTAGCAGGAGCGGAGATAACCACTTTTTTAGCACCTGCTTTGATGTGTGCACTTGCAGATTCTGCGCTGGTGAAGAAACCAGTACATTCGAGAACTACATCAACATCGTGTTGAGCCCAGGGAATTTGCGAAGGATCGCGTTGTGCGTAGATTACGATGTTTTCGCCGTTTACGACAACTGAATTGTCGGTAGACTTAACATCTGCGTCGAAACGTCCTTGTGCAGTATCGTATTTGAGGAGGTGTGCTAACACTTTTGGACTTGTCAAATCATTGATGGCTACGATATCGATGCCCTCCATGTTATAGATTTGACGGTAAACAAGGCGACCGATGCGGCCAAATCCGTTGATTGCGACTTTTACTTTTGACATATCGAGGTAGATTGGTTATTTCAGCCGCAATATTAATAAAAATGTATGCGGATGAAAAGCATATACAGGAAATATAACAAATTAGGTATTTACGAGTCAAAAAGACACCGCGTTTAGTAAATTAGTAAAACGCAGTGCAAAATTTTAGTAACCTGAGCTATTTAAATTACTAAATATAGTAGCTAATCTATATCCTTATTCTTCCTTTTGCTGCTTTGATTCTACATTAATAACTTATAATATTGTGCCATAGTTCCTGCTCTCGTGAGTGTGGTGCGCTGCTAGTAAATCAATATTTCGGTTTTATATTAATTCTGCGCATAACTATCTGATTTACAATCAATTAAATGATTATTATTAACTCTATACTTTAACATGAATTTTACTGAACAAATTGAGAATTACTGGGCGAACCGGGAATTATTGAAAGAAGAATCAGCAAAGAATTTTATCCGCGATATCATAGAGGAGGTTGATAAAGGAAGGCTGCGTGTGGCGGAGCCCAATGCTAATGGGGGATGGATTGTTAATGAAGCGCTAAAAAAAGCCATCATTCTCTACTTCCCAATTCAGCAAATGCACGTGAGTGAAGTTGGGATTTTCGAGTACCACGATAAAATGAAACTAAAATCCGGCTACGAGCAGCTTGGAGTAAGGGTAGTGCCGCCGGCTGTGGCCCGCTATGGTGCTTATATCTCCAAAGGAGTAGTGCTCATGCCATCCTATGTAAACATCGGTGCCTATATAGATGAAGGTACAATGGTGGATACCTGGGCAACCGTAGGAAGCTGCGCACAGATTGGAAAGAACGTTCACTTGAGCGGCGGAGTAGGAATAGGAGGGGTACTCGAACCAGTTCAGGCAGCTCCCGTAATTATTGAAGATGGTGCTTTCATCGGCTCGCGTTGCATTGTTGTGGAAGGTGCCCGTGTTGGAAAAAGAGCCGTTTTGGGCGCAGGAGTAACGATTACAGGTAGCTCAAAAATCATCGACGTTACCGGCAGCGAGCCTGTGGAATACAAAGGATATATACCTGAGGATTCTGTTGTAATCCCTGGAACATTGCCCAAGGAGTTTGCGGCAGGTACTTACCACGTACCTTGCGCATTGATCATCGGCAAGCGTAAACCAAGCACAGACCTCAAAACTTCACTGAATGATGCGCTTCGCGACAATAGCGTAGCGGTGTAGTTCTCCGGAAAATCATCCGAATAACGCAATCTGAGTGCGGCATGAAATCTTCGTGCCGCACTTATTTTTTTGCCCGAACCTGTCATTTACAAATGTATTCATACAACAATTATATAGTTTATGATTTACAACTGACATCTATTTACTTATTCAAATTAGTCATGTTGTAGTAATTAACTTTTATATATTGCAATTTTAATTCGCAGTGTTTACTTTTGTAATCACATTTTATAAATTACAACATGGATCTCACTGACAAGATTAAACAGATACTGATTGACAAAAATATCACCCCGTCGCTCTTTGCTGATGAAATAGGGATACAACGATCGAGTATGTCACATATACTTGCGGGAAGAAACAAGCCGAGTCTGGACATGGTACAAAAAATTGTAAAGCGCTTCCCCGACCTCGGCATCAGTTGGATTCTGGACGACGAGCCACTGCCTGCCACAGCCCCCGCGACAGTTAATGAACCCGTCTTAGAATCGCGTAAAAAAGCAGTTCCCGCTCCGCAGCCCACACAGCCGAATGTCGTTAAGGAGAAACCGGTCGTTTTACCGGACAAAAAGATCGAAAAAGTGCTTATTTTCTATTCTGACGGCACTTTTCAGGAATTCAAACAAGGGTGACAAAAGGACGGCACCAAATTCAATATTCCGTCATAGCAGCTCTCCGATGCCATTTTAAACTCAAAATCGTTTCGATGCCGGCCAGCGGCATCGAAATGCGAAACGTATCACTACTACCGTCACTCGATTCCCAAAAAGATCCGACTGCGTCGTTGTAACGCTCGTCCCTTCCAAAACCTCCCCACAACTCGCGTGATGCGAGTGAGGCCCTCCGGCACCGATTATCGCCGGCTGACTCTTACATGTTTAAGGTGCTGTTAACTTTCTCATTAGCAAGCCAACAATAATTTAATTGTGTCCAACTCACAATTTTGGTAGTATACCGGACAGCACAGGATAGTATGGAATTCAAATACCGATACTATTGTAAAAATGATATAATTCAAATCATTTATTGTACATATCAAGCATAGTGTGTGATATGTACTTCAATGTCAAACATTTTGGCTCTCGCCGGTATGTTTGAATTTTATTATTCCGTTCCGGCCGCTCGGCCACCATGTTCCACCCCAAACAACTGCCTATGGAAAGATCCCAAGCTTGAAACCCATTTTACTTATTCAATCATTAACTATTCCAATCCTGAACGTATGAATCAATCTCGACAATTAAGATTCGATACCGGGCTGCGTCCGCTCCGAAAGCTGATGCTCGGCCAGGTATTGTTCGGCGTTGCAATTGCAGGCTTCTATCAAGCCCCGGCGACGGCAGCCCCCATGAAGGACCCGATTCTGGCGACCACCGACCGGTCGCTGGGTGGGAAAGTTACCGATGAAAACGGCGCCGGACTTCCGGGTGTAAGTATCATTGTGAAAGGCTCCAGTACCGGAACTGTAACAGATACCGAGGGCCGCTACAACATCAATGTTCCTGAAACAGGCAGCCCGGTTTTAGTTTTCTCTTTCGTCGGGTACGTACCAAAAGAGATTACAGTGGGAAATCAGACCTCTTTGGACATTCAATTAGCCGTGGATAACAAAGCATTGGAAGAAGTAGTCGTGGTGGGTTATGGTACCCAGCGCAAGCGCGACATTACTTCTGCTGTATCCGTCATTAGTATAGAAGACATTGGAGAGGTACCCAAATCCAACGTGACCCGCATGATCCAGGGACAAGCTCCCGGCGTCATCATTAAACAAAAGAGTGGTACGCCCGGCCAACAGTTTGAAGTAAAAGTACGCGGTATCAGCTCATTGGGTGCCGGTAGTGATCCACTCTATGTAATTGACGGTTTCCCGGTCGGTATTTCAGTCGGCCAAAACCTTAACCCCAACGATATTGAAACCATATCGGTGCTGAAAGATGCCGCTTCAACGGCAATTTATGGAGCACGGGGCTCGAACGGCGTAGTACTTATTACCACAAAGTCCGCGAAAGAGGGGAAAACGAATCTCAGCGTGTCCTTCGATTATGGTATTCAGAACGTGCCCGAATCGCGCAAAACGAAAGTGCTGAACGGACCCGACTTCGCACAGTTTCTGAAAGAAGTCTACATCGGCAGATATGTACTGAAAAATGGCGTGCAACCTACTGAGGAACAGATACCAGCCGATTTTCGAAAACCTTCCGAAACCCAGTACTCCACCAACTGGTTCGATCTGATATTGAACAACAATGCACCTTACAAGGACGCAAATGTTACTTTATCTTCGGGTAAAGGGCCTATCAAATCGGTCGTTTCTTTGGGCTACTACAAAGAGGATGGTGCGCTGCAATATACCGGGTACGACAGGGCTTCGGTGAGGACCAACCTTTTTGGTGATATCAACAAGTTCATATCAATGGGGATGAATGTCGCGGGAAGCTATTCCAAATCCAGCCTCGCCAGCACCGACGGCCGCAGTGCGTTGGTCGGTCTCTCGCTGATCAGCGATCCGCGGCGGCCGGCGTATGACGAAAAAGGCGAGCTGATCCCTTACCACATTGGGGTCGGTGACATATTCGGCTTCCCCAATCCATTGTATGTGCTCAAAAACGTCAAGCGGAATCGGAACATCGCGGATGTACTGGCTAACGGATATGTGGAGTTCAACATTCTTCCCGGATTGAAATTCCGCTCATCCGTGAATGCGAAAATCAATTATAATACCTATAAAGAATATGTTCCCTCGACTATCGGAAACGCCATCGCGACGCTTTCCAATGGTGCTCCGCCACGCATTGCCACCGAACGCGACGACTCGGAAGAGCTGAAAAACTTCGCTGCCGATCAATTACTTACGTACAACGTGAACCTGGGAGCGAACCATCACATCGATGCAATGGTGGGCTATTCGGCGCAGCAGGAGGTCGTGAAGGGCCTTTACGGCTCAGCTAACACGTTTCCGGACGACCTGACTCCCTACCTGGGTGTTGGTAGTATTCGGTCGTCCAACTCCATCGAAAGAAAGTGGACGATGATCGCCTACCTGGCAAGGCTGAACTATGCTTTCAAAGACAAATACCTGCTTTCCGCGAGCTTCCGCCGCGAGGGTAGCTCACGGTTTAGCGAAGGGCATCAGTTCGGCAATTTCCCTGCGGCATCCGTTGGCTGGCGTCTCTCCGAGGAACAGTTTATGCCCAAAGCGGCATGGCTGAATGATCTTAAATTGCGGGCTAGCTGGGGTATGACAGGTAACAACAGCTACAACGTCAGCGCCAACAACAACTTTGGTATCGGACAAAATGCAGGCGATGACGGCAACTATGCGAGCCTGGCTTTCCTAGGTTTGAACAATTACATATTCAACAATTCCCTGGCTTCCGGTAAAACGGTTACACGCTTCGCAAACCCTGAGCTGACATGGGAAAAATCGAATCAGACCGATATTGGTTTCGACCTTGCTACATTCGATAACCGGCTGGTTTTCACGTTTGAATATTACAAGAAAATTACAGACGACATGTTGCTTCCTTACAGCATTCCGGCGGTTTCGGGCTTTACCTCTACGCTCAAAAACCTGGGAAAAGTACAGAACAAAGGTATCGAGCTGGCTGTTAACTACCGTGTCCGCGTAGGGAAAGTTAACCTCAGAACCAATGCTAACATTACTTTCAATCGGAACAAAGTACTGGCAATACGCGGGCAGAACGACTTCTTGTTGTACGGAAGTCAATACGGAGGCTATAACATCCAGCAAGTCGGCCGGCCGATCGGGATGATCTTCGGCTACAAGAAAATCGGCATTTTCAACACCCAGAAGGAGATCAACGAATCGCCGGTACAAGAGGGTGCGGTGCCTGGTGCGATGAAGTTCGCAGATTTGCACGGAAACCCCGACGGAGGTCCTGACGGAATCGTATCCTACGACACGAAAGACATGACGGAAATCGGTAACCCGAACCCCAAATTCAACTGGGCATGGACAGTAGGAGGAGATTATAAGGCATTCGATTTCAATATCTTGCTGATGGGCGCCTACAAGTTCGACGTTTACCGCAACATCGAAGCCTCGACCATGAATATGGATGGGGTATTCAACGTGCTCGAAAAAGCGAAGGACCGCTGGCGTTCGCCCGAAAACCCCGGGCCAAACCCCAACGATAAGCATTCACAAGGCGGAACGGATTACTTCAAATGGTCGCGCGAGAGTAGTGATCGTTATGTTTACGATGGCACGCATACCTGGATCAAAAACATCACGATCGGCTATACTTTCCCGAAAGTGAAAGGAGTGCTTTCCGACGCAAGGGTATTTATCAATGCAGCAAACCTGCTGATTATCACCAAGTATCCCGGCAACAACCCGGATGCAGGCGTGCGAGGCGGAACGGAGCTCAACAACGATGACGAATCGTACCCTGTTCCAAGAACCTTTTCGGCTGGTATCAAGATCAACTTCTAAATCGCATCAAGATGAATAGAATAACAGCAGCAGGGCTTATGCTCCTCGCAACGCTCGCGTCTTCGTGCAGCGAAGACTTTCTCAACCAGTCGGATCCGACGAAGGTAGGGGTGAATTTGTTTTACAAAAATGAAGACCAGGTAAAACAGGCATTGAACGGCGTGTACGGCGGTGTACAGACGCTGACAAACACCGGGTATTTGTTCGGAGAGTTCCAGACGGACAACACCACTGTGGACCTCAACCCCGCAGATCGCGGTGGTGCGGGAAGCTGGGAAGCATTCGAATTCGGGACCGTCAACTCCGGCAACGGGGAGATCGCTAACCTCTGGAACGGGTATTACGCCACTTTGTACAACTGCAACCTGACCCTGGAAAAGATGGTGGATGCGACGATGAGCGAAACCGGCAGAAAGGAAGTGCAAGCGCAGCTGAAATTCCTTCGGGGCTACATGTATTTCAATATGGTACAGTACTTTGGCGGCGTGATCATCGTCACCTCCACACTGTCTGTTCCGGATCCCGCATTCGATCTGGTAAGGTCGACGGAAGCGGAAACCTGGGCGCAAATCGAGAAGGATTTGAAAGATGCCGCCGCAGGATTGCCTGAGAAATATACCGCCGCTGCGGACAAAGGTCGTGCGACCAAAGGTGCGGCGCTGAGCTTACTCGGCAAGGCGTATCTGACGCAAAAGAAATACGCCGATGCCCTGGCAACACTGAAAGAAGTAACGAAGCTTGGCTATGCACTGAATGCGAATTATGCCGACAATTTTGACCCCGCGCCCGCCAAGAAAAACGGTATTGAATCTATCTTCGAGATTCAGTATCAGGGGGATAACGACCTCGGCGAGTGGAGCAACTTTCAGTATGTTTTTGCACCGCGGATTTCAAAAGGAGCGGTAACCGGCTATGCGGCAGGTGCAAACGGCGGGCGGAACGTGCCTACCAACGACATTATGGCGGCCTATGAAAAAGGGGATCTCCGGAAAGACATTTCCCTGAAAACCAGCTTCACGCTGGATGGAAAAGTGTATCCGGTGCCATACGTATCGAAATACAACTACCCGCATACGATCGTGAGCCGTACTAACACCAACTGGCCGGTACTGCGCTATGCCGATGTCCTACTGATGTTGGCAGAAGCGACTAACGAGCAGTCCGGGCCGACCGCAGAAGCGCTGGGCTATCTGAACCAAGTCCGGAAACGTGCGGGACTCGAAGAACTCGCCATTGCAGATAAGGCGGCGTTCAGGACAGCAGTTTTGAAAGAGAGGAGATTGGAACTGGCATTTGAAAACCACCGCTGGTTTGATTTGAAAAGGACCAAAACACCGGCTGAATGGGCGGCATTCATGAATGCGCACGGTGCGCAGGAGCGTGCGAAACCGACTGTCGACCGGGGCAATGTGCCATTTAACTCGACGGACTACGTCTACACCGAGAATGAGTACGTTCTCCCTCTGCCGGCACCACAGATCCTGATCAACGCTAAGCTGATCCAAAACCCGGGTTATTGATCCGTGTGAGCGATTTGAACATACAGGAGAGACATTCCATATGCCTCTCCTGTTAAATTTTATAACTAATCCATGAAAAATCTCGTTATAATTCTAATAGCCAATGCAGTAGCTCAATCACTATTTATATAAACCTTTTTAGAAAATCATGAATATTTATTATTCATAACAAGACAGCACAGGATACTATTCACTTCGCTGCATTTTAGTATTGTATGATTGCGGAATACCGCCGCAGGTATTCCTGAACCACTAACCCCTTGAACTTGTGTTACTCCAAGCAACCGAAACTTTCTGGCTTTGGCAATTTTTAGGACGATTGCACCCCTTACTGGTCCATTTCCCCATTGGACTTCTCTGCATTGCATTGCTTTTTGAACTCATCGACTGGAAGCACAAATCGACCGTCCTGCGCGATGGCACGCGCATTATCACATGGGTGAGCGCGGGAAGCGCAGTGCTGGCCGTAGTGTTCGGCCTGCTACTCGCCGGCTCCGAAGATTCCAGCGGTACCAATCTCGAAATCCACCGCTGGGCTGGAATCGCCACAATGGTGCTTTCCCTCGTTACGGTATTTACTTTGCGTTCCGGCAACAGGAGCCTGTTCCGTGGGCTGTTGCTCACCACCGTATTCGGCGTTTCATTTGCAGGCCATTACGGCGCTATGCTTACCCACGGTGAAGATTATCTCACCAGCGTACTGCCCGGCGCCGACAAAACGGTGGAGCCGGAAGGAGAAACCGAAGCCGATTTCGTGCTGACCAACAATGGTGCATTAACCCCGGAACAAATACAGAATCTCAATGTGGAAGTCAGGACGATCCTGGCACACAACTGTTATAGCTGTCACGGCGAAGCCAAAATGAAAGGCGAGCTGCGGCTCGATAGCAAAGACGCCATTATGAAAGGCGGCGAGCACGGCGTGGTAGTTGTTCCGAATCATCCCGACAAAAGTGAGCTAATCCGCCGTATTTCATTGCCCAAAGGCCACAAGGAAGCGATGCCCACCAAAGGCAAGCGCCTGACGGAGAAGGAAGTAAAACTACTCCAATTCTGGATTGAAAAAGGTGCTCCTTGGCCCGATGGCAAAGAAAAAAGCATTTACCGTGTGGCAGATCTTGCGCCGCGTACGCCGCAGGTACCCGCCGCTACGACCGAGCTCAACAAGCCTGTGGATCTTTTTGTAAATGCATATTTCCAAAAGAATAAGGGCAGCTGGAAACCGGTAGTCGACGACCGCACTTACATTCGACGTGTTTATCTCGACATTATCGGACTGCTTCCAGCCCCGGAAAAGGTGGATGCGTTTGTAGCGGATACCCGCCCCGACAAGCGTGAATTACTTGCCAAAGAGCTCTTGTCCCAAAACGACGCCTATGCCCAGCACTGGATGACATTCTGGAACGACGCACTCCGGAACGATTACGACGGAACCGGCTACATTACCGGCGGGCGCTTCGGTATTTCGAAATGGCTTTACGCGAGTTTGCTGGATAATAAGCCCTACAACTGGTTCGTGAAAGAGCTGATCAGCCCCAATAAGGAATCCGAAGGCTTTATTAAAGGTATCAAATGGCGCGGGACGATCAATTCCAGCCAGCGCACCGAAATGCAGGCGGCCCAGAATGTAGCCCAGGTATTTTTGGGTTTAAACCTGAAATGTGCGTCCTGTCACGATAGCTTCATCAGCGATTGGAAACTGGCCGACGCTTATGCATTTGCCAATATCTTTGCGGACACCCTGCTTGAAATCAACCGCTGCGACAAGCCTACGGGCAAAATCGCGGGAACCCGCATGCTCTACCCGGAATTGGGTGAAATCGAAGTGAATGCAAGTACTGAAAAACGCCTCCGCCAGCTGGCCGACTTCCTGGTGCAGCCGAAAGACGGAAGATTGTATCGCACGCTCGTAAACCGCGTGTGGGCGCAGCTAATGGGCCGCGGCATTGTTGAGCCTGTGGATGCCATGGATAATTTGCCTTGGAGCCAGGACTTGCTCGACTGGCTGGCGTCCGACTTTGTGACCAATGGCTATGATGTCAAAAAGCTCATCTACACGATCGTCACCTCGAAGACCTACCAACTGCCGTCGACGTCGGTGAAAGACGCGGGCGATATGATGGCGAACGATTTCAAGTTTACCGGCATGGTACGCAGAAGGCTTACCGCCGAACAGTTCGCCGACGCGATCAGCACGAGCTTTACGCCCATGTATGCCGACACCGCACTTGCATTGAAGAAGCTTCCGGAAGATATCCAGTCTCGGTTGCCATTCCCACGCGCGGCGTTTGTAAAGAATGACCCTTTCCTTACTTCGCTCGGGCGCCCGAACCGCGAGACGGTGAGTACCGGCCGTACTTCCCAGGCCAACCTGCTCCAAGCATTGGAACTTACGAACGGCTCGAAATTCACGGAAACCCTCAAAGCCGGATCGAAGGTATGGAAGTCGCAATACCCGACATCGGACTCGCTCGTGACCGCACTTTACCGAAAGGCATTAGGCCGTTCCCCGGTGCCGAAGGAGCTTGCGGCAGCGAAAAAAATCCTCGGCCCAACGCCGAGCGAAGAAGGTATCCAAGACCTTGTCTGGGCGATTGCGCTGGTACCCGAGTTTCAGTTGATATATTAAATGTATAATACAAATAATCCGTATTTAAAATATCAAATGAATAGCACTTTAAATACAGTACAAACATTTATAATGTATATAAAGAATGAAATTTTCAGTATTAATTATAAATATTAAAAGTATT
Organism: Dyadobacter jiangsuensis; assembly: GCF_003014695.1. Lineage (GTDB taxonomy): Bacteria > Bacteroidota > Bacteroidia > Cytophagales > Spirosomataceae > Dyadobacter > Dyadobacter jiangsuensis. The sequence goes on from NZ_PYAS01000016.1 coordinate 67,541, forward strand.
TAAAGTATAAAATGCAAATAATATCAAACTCTTGACATACAATCATTTAAAATAAAATAAGAAATGAATATCCAATGGAATAGGAGGGAGTTTCTGCAACGGGCCAGCGCCGCTACGATGGCTGCTTTGGCAGCGGGAGCACCCATATCAAACCTGCTTACCTCATGCCGGGGCAAGGCAGGAGCCAATTCTTCGGCGGACACGGTGATACTTTTATGGATGGCAGGCGGCATGGCGCACACCGAAACTTTCGACCCGAAAGCCTATACGCCGTTCGAAAAAGACATGGAAGGCAACCGCGTTTTGAGCACATTCAAATCATTCCCCACCAAGCTCGACGGCATCCATTTCTCGGATGGTTTGCAATCGATAGGGCAGGTGATGGACAAAGGAACGCTGATCCGTTCGTACGTCGCGGCCGACATGGGACACATCCTTCATTCGCGTCATCAGTACCATTGGCACACCTGCTATGAGCCACCGCAAACCGTGGCCGCACCGCACATGGGTTCCTGGATCGCGAAGGAGCTCGGACCGAAAAATCCGGTCATCCCGGCGTTCATCGACATTGGTCAGCGATTCACGGTAGGTGAGGCGGAAGAGCTCAAAGCATTCCACACAGCTGGCTTTCTCGGCAACGAGTTCGGGCCGTTCTTCATTCCCGACCCCAGCCAGGGCCTCGAAAGTGTGCGGCCGCCCGTGGGCATGGACGCGAAGCGATTCGAACGCCGGAACCAGTTGTACAATGAGCTCATCAATAACAGTCCGGTAGGAGAGTTCGGCAGCGATTACCAGCGTGAGTCGCTGAAACGATCCATGGAACAAGCCTATGCATTGCTCAATTCACCGGAATCGAAAGCGTTCGACCTCAGTACCGAGCCTAAGAAGAGCTACGACATTTACAATACCGGCCGCTTCGGGCTCGGTTGCCTGCTCGCCCGCCGGCTCACTGAACAGGGTGCACGCTTCATCAGTGTCACCACTGAGTACGAGCCATTCAAAGGTTGGGATACGCATGAAAATGGGCACACCCGCTTGCAGGATATGAAGAAACAAATCGACGGGCCGATTGCCCAGCTCATTAAAGACCTTGATGAGAAAGGCCTGCTCGATCGTACGATGGTCGTGTTGGCGAGCGAGTTCAGCCGCGATATGATGGTGGAAGGGCGTCCTGACGCCAAAGTGAAAGAGCAGGTTGCCCAGCCCGACATTCTTTCGGATCTCAAATTCTACGGCATGCACCGCCATTTCACCGACGGTTGCTCAATGCTCATGTTCGGCGGCGGTATCAAAAAAGGGTTTGTCTACGGCAAGACTGCCGATGAACGCCCCTGCAAGACCATTGAAAATCCTGTTAAGATCGACGGCATCCACCAAACGATCTACCACGCATTAGGTATTCCGCCGGATACCCAGTACGAAATCGAAAAGCGGCCGTTTTATACAACACCTGATGGAAAAGGCCTCGCGGTGAAAGAGCTGCTCATTTGATTTTACCTACTTGATCCGCCGGAACATGCTGATAGCCAGCTTTCCGGCGGACATATTTCTTACTACCTCACCTGCCTCGTATCCTATATTGAAGACCATCGCCTTACCGCGAACGGACGGCATTCCTTTGCCATATATAAGATATATCCAAAAAACTCATGTTAATGAAATATTAATCAAAACCAGACAGAGCAGGACAGTCTGTTCTGGCAATCGTTCTACTATTGCATAAATGTTACTTTAAGCATGAATAATTGTCTTTTATGCGTCACAAAGACATTTATTTCTTAAAGTATTTCAAAATCTTCATCAACGATAGATCTGCCAGCTTCCAGGCCTGTTTACACGCAGGGAAGCCATCCGTTTCGTGATCAGACAACACCGTTTTTTTACATACCTGAACGCTGTTTTTCCCCAATCCCGACAATTATTCACTTAAACCGATGACTATGAGAATACAAAGCTTAACCGATTAACCCCGCTACCCGGGCGTTTCAGACAATGCTCCGGGGCCTCTGCTAATTACTAAATCTAAAAATGAAGCTTATGAATCAATTTCGACAATCCCTTTATGGTGCCCGATTGAATTCGATCCTGAAACTTTCGGTGGGCCAGGCGCTCATTGGAGTTGCTTGCGGATTCAACGCGATGGCCGATAATAGTTTGAATCTTAACCCGCTGGTGGTAAGTAGCAACATCACCGCCGACCGGACAATCAAGGGAAGGGTTACCGACGACACCGGTGAAAAACTACCGGGTGTGAGTGTGGTACTTAAAGGCACTACCATTGGAACCGTATCCGACGCGGAAGGCGTGTACTCCATCAATGTCCCTGACAGAGGCGGTGTCCTCATTTTCTCTTCCGTAGGTTTCCTTACGCAGGAAGTACCTCTGGGGGCAGCGTCTACGGTGGATATTAAACTTGCCACCGATGCCAAAGCACTTACCGAAGTGGTGGTAGTGGGCTACGGTAGCCAGTTGAAAAAAGAAATTACCGGTGCGGTCCAAACCGTAAAAAGTGAGGAGCTGAAAGATATTCCGGTATCGCAGGTTACTCAAAAACTGCAAGGACGCCTTGCCGGTGTGCAGATCAACCAGACCACCGGTAAGCCGGGGCAAGGGATGTCGGTACGTATCCGCGGCCAGGTATCGGTAACAGCCGGTAGCGATCCGCTTTATGTAATCGATGGCTTCCCGATCACCGGTACCATCGGCCAGATGAACCCGGATGAAATAGAGGACATTACCATTCTGAAAGATGCTGCTTCGACTTCACTTTACGGTTCGCGGGCAGCTAATGGTGTGGTACTGATTACTACCAAACGGGGAACACCCGGCAAGATGTCTGTGAGCGTCAACGCTTATGCAGGTATTCAGAAGGTGCCAATGAGAGGACGCATCAAAATGCTGAATGCCGAAGAATTCGCACAATTCAAGAAGGAGATGTATGAGGATGAAAACAAAACGGTACCAAAGGAATTTGAACATCCGGAGGATTACCGCGGCAAAAACAACGACTGGTACGATGCATTGCTTCGTACTGCGCCCATCCAGAGCTACAACCTGACGGTAAGCTCCAACAAAGAGAATATGCGTACATCGCTCGTAGCGGGTGTATTCAATCAGAAAGGGGTAGTGCTTAACAACAATTACAAGCGCTACTCTCTGCGGATGAATACCGAATATGATATTTCGAGCAAAGTAAAAATCGGTTTCAATGTAGCCCCTCAGTTCGTTTACGACAATACCCCGAGAACGGATGGTGACCGCGGTACGGGCGTTCTTTTTAATGCATTGCACACATGGCCGGTTATGCCTATACGCGATGCAAATGGAGAACTTACGAAATTCAACCGCTTTCCTGATGCTACGGGTAATATCTTCGCCTACCCGAACTGGGTGCGTGCAGCGAACGAGCTTACCAATGAAACGAAGATCAACAAATTGCTGGGTAACACATACCTTCAGTACTCGCCAATTAAGGGCCTGACACTGAAATCGACGTTGAATGTTGAGATGGAGAGTAACAAGTTCTTCTTCTTCAACCCATCGACAGCTACCAGCAATATCAACGTTGCGATTCCGACGACAGCTGTTTCGATCCGTCAGAACTATCAGAACTTTTCATGGTTGAATGAAAACCTTGCAACATACAACCATAGCTTCAACGAAAAGCACAATTTTGAGTTGCTGGGTGGGGTTACGCTTCAAAGATTCCGTCAGGAATTTGACCGTATTACAGCCAACACTTACACGGACGACCGCCTTCCGACTATCCAGGGTGCGATCAACATCGACCGTGGGGGCTCCTTCAACGTAAATGGTATTTCCGGTTCCAACACATTCAATGGGGCCAATGAGTGGGCATTGATGTCTTACATTTCACGTTTGACCTATAACTACAAAGGTAAATACCTGTTTACGGCTGCGTTACGTGCCGATGGTTCTTCCCGTTTCGGTGCTGATAACCGTTGGGGTACTTTCCCCTCGGCATCCGTTGGCTGGGTTGTTTCGGATGAAAATTTCATGCAGACGATGCCAAAAGTATCTTTTGCAAAACTCCGCGCCAGTTTCGGTGTGATCGGTAACAACAACATCGGTAACTACACCCAATACGGTCTGGTTAGCAACACGATCAACATCGTCAACGGTTCGAATGTGGCAACAGGTGCAGCGGTTACTTCACTTGCTAACCGTAATCTGGGCTGGGAAACAACCAAGCAATTCGACGCAGGTCTGGACCTTGGTATGTTTAACGACCGTATCCAGTTGGTTTACGATTTCTACACAAAACGTACCACGAACCTGCTTTACGCAGTTCAGGTTCCACAGGAGTCTGGTTTTTCCAACTACAATGATAACATCGGAGAGATCAAATTCTGGGGACACGAGTTCGGCCTGACTACCCGCAACCTTGTAGGCAAACTCAAATGGACAACCAATGCCAACATTTCGTTTAACCGGAATAAGGTAATGGAATTGGCTCCCGGTATCGACCGTGTGTATGGTACATTCCATATTACGCAGGTGGGTCAGCCGTTCGGTCAATTCTACGGTCTGGTTAAGGAAGGTTTCTACATGAGTCAGGAAGAACTGGCCAATTCGCCAATCATCCCGGGTCGATCGGCTATCGGTACCATTAAGTACAAGGATATCAATGGCGATAAGCTGATCACCAACGGCGGTGACAATGATGACCGTACAATTATCGGCAGCCCCTTCCCGAAATTTACTTATGGTATCACGAACAACCTCAGCTACGGCAATTGGGATTTTTCAATCGTTGGCTCCGGTTCACAGGGTAATCAGCTTTGGGTACGCCATTTGTACAGCACAGCCAACCTCGATGGGGTATTCAATATGGTAGCAGGAGCTAAAGACCGGTTCCGTGTGAAAAACGGTCCGAATCCTGTAACGGGTAAACCCGAAGCGCAGACTGTGATAACCCCCGGTAAAGGTATGTATGGCGCTACGAACAATGGCGGTACTTACACCGGTGTGGAACGTGACTGGAACAGTTCGCACTTCCTCGCTAATGCTTCTTACTTTACGATCAAGAACATTACGCTGGGATACAACGTGGGCGGAATCAACAAGTTCTTCAAGTCGGCCCGCCTTTATGCCAGCGTTCAGCAAGTATATGTTTTTACAAAATATTGGGGTGGACCTAACCCGGAAACCAGCGCGCAAGGCGATGGACAGGGTGATGGTGGCAACCTGAGCCAAGGTGTGGATTTGTCCAACTATCCTGTTCCACGTACGTGGACGGTGGGTGTGAACCTGAACTTCTAGCCCTAGCTTGTAAAACATCTCATCTTAATTCCGATAGAAATGAAAACAAAATATATAGCGGCCTGGATTCTGGCAGCAGGTTTGGTGACCGGATGTGGGGATAAATTCCTGACAGTCAACCCGGAAACTGCATTGACTTCCAATAATTTTTTCACCTCCGAGAGTGATTTCAAACAAGCCGTCAACGCGGCATACGAGCCCTTCCGTCAGATGTATAACGAACGAGCCTGGGTTTTAGAAGAAATGCACTCGGACAATACGTATTACGCCCGGAACACGCTCTACGGCGCTGTGGACCCGACAGAAAACGTAGCCGATTTCGCGGTACCTACTGCAAATGGCGTAACAGCTAACGACAACGTGCTGGTACAATACCGCCTGAATTTCAGGGTTATTGCGCGCGCCAACCAGATCCTGGCATTGATAGACGGCGTCGATTTTGACGCTGCTTCCAAAGCCAATCTCAAAGGCCAGGCATTGTTCCTGCGTGCATTCTGCTATTTTGATCTCGTTCGCCTCTTTGGTAAAGTTCCAATGCACCTTGTTCCGGTTACTGGCCGTGATGATGCTCCGCTGCCTTTGTCCACTACCGAAGATCTCTACGCACAGATCGAAAAGGATGCGAAGGAAGCTGCTGCGGGACTTTTGGATAAGGCAACCCAGGAGGCAGGACGCGTTACTTCGGGAACTGCTAAAATGTTGCTGGCCAATCTTTATATTACCCAAAAGAAATGGCCTCAGGCTGAGACATTGCTGAAAGAAATCGTATCCGGCGGTCAGTACACATTGATGCCTGATTACAACGATGCATTCTCGACAACCAGCGGCAACAAGAACAATAAGGAGTCGCTCTTCGAGATCCAGTATATGGAGGGATCGGCAGGGTACAACGGCAACCAGATCTACCGTTTCATTCCTTCACCGATCACAGCGCAGGAGATTGCACCCATTACCGGAACATCCAACCCGCAGGGCACATCCCAGGAAAGTAACAACATTCCGACGCCTGACATCATCGCTGCATATGAAACCGGTGACAAAAGAAAGGATATTTCCATCGGCTACGTGACATTGAGCGGAAGCCGGGTTACCAACAAGACGTATCCTTACATTAAAAAGTACGCCCGGACGCATTCGCTGCACAATAACACGGGTCAGAACTGGCCTGTATACCGTTATGCAGAAACATTGCTTTTCCTTGCCGAAGCTCTGAACGAACAGGGTAAACCTGCCGATGCTGCTACCTACCTGAACCAGGTACGCACGCGCGCCGGACTGGCGGCTACGAAGGCTGCGTCGCAGGCGGATATGCGCGAGGCTATCTTCAAGGAAAGAAGGGTAGAGCTGGCTTTCGAAAACAAGCGCTGGTTCGACCTTACCCGCACGGGACGCGTGAAAGAGATTATCGGAGCCTACGGGGCCAGAGTGAAAGCAAATCCGCAAGCTTACTACTTCCCGTCCGACGCCGTTCCGCCAAGCAATGCATTCACGGTTCTGGACGACTACTACGGTCTTCCTGCTGTTGAAGCTGCATTGACGCCACATTTCTGATGGATGTAAAAGAATGAAAAAAGTGCAGCAGGCGCGAGCTCGCTGCACTTTTTCCATTATATACATACTTATCAGCCCGATACCCCACAGAACAGGATAGTAGCGTGGATGTTTCAATCTAATATTGCAATATCAGATTATTTAAAGTTTTAGTTTGCTTTATTTAAGACGAAACAAATTACGTCAATCAGACACATCCCGGCGCTTCATCCTTTTTTATCAATCATATTTACTTAAACTCTGAGCTGTAAAATGTACACAAAAAAACAATGGTTAAAACTTCCGATGACGCTCGCGGTACTGCTCGCCGTAGGGGTCTTCTGTGGAGTGATGCTAAGTAACCGAACTGCCAAGCACCGTCCTCCCGGCTCAAAGGTCGACAAACTGAAACTCCCGGAAGGCTTCAAGGCCGATCATTTATACAGTGTTTCGGAAGAGAAGAACGGCTCCTGGGTGTCCATGACGTTCGACAACAAGGGAAGAATGATTACTTCCGACCAATACGGCGGACTGTACCGTCTGGTACTGCCGGCGATCGGCTCTACCGATAAACCTCAGGTTGAAGTCCTTAAAATAGAAGGAGATACCGCGAAAGTGGCGATGGGCTATGCCCACGGCTTGCTCTACGCATTCAATAGCCTTTACGTGATGATCAACAACCGGTCGAACGCACGCTTCCCGAAAGGCAGCGGTTTGTACCGTTTGCAGGATACCGACAACAATGATCAATACGATAAGATCACGCTCATCAAACCGCTGACAGGCGAAGGCGAGCACGGACCGCACAGCATTGTGATGGCTCCGGATCAGAAATCGCTTTTTGTAGTAGCCGGTAACTTCACCGACCTGCCCAAAATGGATATCTACCGTTTGATGCCGAATTGGAAAAACGATAACCTTTTCCCGTTCATCAAGGATCCGCGCGGCCACGCAACTGACCGCCATGCACCGGGCGGCTGGATTGCCCATACCGATCCGGAAGGGAAAAACTGGGAATTGTACACAGCCGGTTTCCGCAACCCGTATGATATCGCATTCAACGAAGCAGGCGATCTTTTCGCCTATGACTCGGATATGGAATGGGACTTCGGAACACCCTGGTATCGTCCTACACGTGTTTGCCATGCGGTAAGCGGTGGCGAATTCGGTTGGAGAACAGGTTCTGCCAACACGTCGCCTGCATTTGCCGATTTCCTTTCACCGGTGATGAATATCGGGCAGGGATCTCCAACGAACCTGATTTACCTGAAAGACGCCCGCTTCCCTGCGAAGTACAAAAACACTTTGCTCGCATTCGACTGGAGCTTTGGTATTGTCCACGGTTTGCACCTGAAACCGAGCGGTTCTACTTACACTGCTGATCACGAAGAGTTCCTTTCAGGAGCACCGCTTCCGTTGACCGACGGTGCAATCGGCCCTGACGGTGCGCTGTACTTCCTGACTGGGGGGCGTCGTTTGGAATCGGACCTTTACCGCGTGTATTATGGTGATTACAAAAACATTGCACCAGGATCGAATGCGGTTACGCCAGTGATTACACCTGAGCACAAGCAACGTACAGCTATCGAAGAATACCATGTAAAGAAAGATCCGAAAGCGATCGAGCAGGCCTGGCCGTTGCTGAAAAGCCCGGATCGTTTCCTTCGTTATGCCGGTCGTTTGGCCATCGAACACCAGCCTGTGAGCCAGTGGGAAGCTAAGGTTTATGCAGAGAAGGATCCTCAGTCGATCATTTATGCGGCTATTGCATTGGGTCGCCAGGGGGATTCTACAAAAGTAGGAGGGCCGCTCTTGAAAAAACTGACGACTATCGATTACGCGAAACTTGACGACCTGAACAAACAAGCGCTTTTGCGTGCTGTGGAAGTAATCCTCTACCGCACTGGTCAGCCTGACGCCGCTACGAAAGCTGCTTTGGTTGCTTACCTGAACCCAAAATATCCGTCTGCTAACGCATTGCAGAACAGATTCTTGGCGAAAATCCTCGTAACTATCGAGGCTCCGAAAGTGGTTGAAAAAACTCTGGCGCTCATTGCGAAAAACGAGAAGTTCGATGACAAGGACAATGAAATGGTAACCGCTTCGGCCGACCTGATCCTGCGTAACCCGCAATATGGTCTCGACCTGGCCGGTCTCCTGGAAAAGATGCCGCCGCAGCAACAGACTTTCTACGCGATCATGTTGAGCAGCGCTAAAACCGGCTGGACACCCGCTTCACGCGAGGAGTATTTCAAATGGTTCCATAAGGCATTCAGCTACCAGGGCGGACGCAGCTACATCGGCTTCATTGACAAGGCTCGTCAGCTCGCATTGAAACACGTACCAAGCGACAAAGTGGCTTATTACAACAAATTGTCTGGATCTGAGCTACTTACAGGAACAGGAAACGACCTGGTGAAGCTCTACACCCCGAAAGGACCAGGCCGTGGATGGAAAGTAGATCAGGCTGTTGAACTCGTAAAAGACAGTCTCGCTAACCGTGACTTCGAACGCGGCAAGCAAATTTTCTCCGCTGTGCTTTGTAGCCGGTGCCACACAATCCAGGGCGAAGGCGCTGACGTTGGTCCTGAGCTGACTCAGTTGGGAACCCGCTTCTCAGTAAAAGATATGCTCGAAGCGATTATCGAACCGGACAAAGCGGTATCTGACCAATATGCTTCGATCTCGTTCCAGATGAAAGACGGACAGTCGATCGTTGGCCGTGAGGTAAACCAGGATGCCAACTTTTATTATGTGTCACAAAACCCGTTCGATCCGAAAACAATCCGGAAAGTGGCCAAGAAGGATGTGGTGTCCAGCAAAATCTCTCCGGTATCCATCATGCTCCCAGGCCTGATCAACGGTTTGAACCCGAACGAACTGAGAGACTTGGTGGCTTATCTGATGGCTGGCGGTAACAAAAATAACCCGATCTATTCCGAATCCGGCGCGCCGAAAAGCGGAAAATAGATCAAACGATTTTTTGAGTAGATTATAATTAATTAAGCTTAAGATAGTGGTGCTGCGTGTTGATCCTGATGCTTTCAAAGCAAAAATGGATCCGGTAGCATCACTACTTTTTTTGTGGATACGGCAACGGGAAATAGAGGCAAAAGTAAAACGTATATAACAAAGCGTTCAAAGCGTGAAAAAGGGTAGGGGCTATGGCCCAAAGCAATAATTAACTTATATTATATCAGATAGTTAACTAATAAATGAAGTCACTTTCAAATCGAAGAAAAGCGCTTAAAAACATGGCTGCCGCAGCTGGGTTGGGCACGTTTTCGAGCGAGCTCGCTCAGGCATTTGCTGCGTCGGAAAAAGCGCTTGGGCCGCAGCTCAACGGCAAGATTAATCACTCCGTATGCAAATGGTGTTATAGTAAAATTCCACTGGAGACGTTCGCGCAGGAATGTAAGAAGATCGGGCTGACCTCTATCGAGTTGCTTGGTCCGGAGGAATGGCCGGTGATCAAAAAGTACGGGCTTACTTGTGCATTACCCTGGGGCGAAGGACTGACCCGCAGCATTGATAAGGGGTTCAACGACCCGAAAAACCACGAAGAGCTGATCAAAGGATTTGAAGATGTGATCCCGAAAGTGCGCGCGGCGGGTTACGACAAGATTATCTGCTTCTCCGGTAATCGCCGCGGAATGTCGGATTATGACGGCATCCGAAACTGCGCCGAAGGTATCCGCAAATTGATCCCGACTTGTGAAAAGTATAATGTGACGTTGGTGATGGAGCTTTTGAACAGTAAAGTCAATCACAAAGATTATATGTGCGACCGGACGGAGTGGGGTGCAGCCCTGTGCGAAGCGGTTGGTTCTGAGAAGTTTAAGCTACTCTACGATATCTACCACATGCAGATACAGGAAGGTGACGTGATCGCGACGATCAAAAAATACCACAAGTACATTGCGCACTATCACACGGGCGGCGTGCCGGGCCGTCATGAGATCGACGAAACCCAGGAACTTTATTATCCATCGATTATGAAAGCCATTGTAGAAACCGGCTACAAGGGATTCGTAGGGCAGGAGTTCGTGCCTAGCCGCGGCGACGATCTGGCTTCATTGAAGCAGGGGGTTACCATTTGCGATATTGCTTAGTACTGATATTCAATACTTTAGATTATGTCAACCAGAAGAAACGCAATAAAAAATATAGCCGCAGGAACCGCCGCAGCCGGAGTGATGTCCATTTCGGAAGTTTTTGCAAAAACGGAATCCGTACTCGGTACTAAACTCAATGGTAAGATCAATCACTCGGTGTGTAAATGGTGTTACGGAAAAATTCCGCTCGACACGTTCGCACAGGAATGTAAGAAAATCGGTATCACTTCCATTGAACTCCTTGGACCAGAAGACTGGCCGACATTAAAAAAGTACGGACTCACGTGCGCGCTGCCTAACGGCGCAGGAATGGGAATCGAAAAAGGCTTCAACGATCTGGCGCTGCACGACGAGCTCGTCAAAAGTTACGAGGACCTTTTTCCAAAACTGAAAGAAGCCGGCTACAAAACGGTCATCTGCTTTTCCGGTAACCGTCGCGGGATGTCCGACTATGACGGTATGCGGAACTGTGCCATCGGTCTGCGCCGTCTGATGCCATCCGCTGAAAAGTACGGTATTACGATGATCATGGAATTGCTCAACAGCAAAGTCAATCACCGTGACTACATGTGTGATCATACCGCCTGGGGCGCCGGACTTTGCGAGATGGTGGGTTCCGAAAATTTCAAATTGCTTTACGACATTTACCACATGTCGATCATGGAAGGCGACGTGATCGCGACCATTAAGCAATACCACAAATACATCGGCCATTACCACACCGGCGGAGTCCCGGGCCGCAACGAAATCGACGAAGGTCAGGAGTTGTATTACCCTGCGATCATGAAAGCGATTGTTGAAACCGGGTACAAAGGATTTGTCGCGCAGGAATTCATTCCAAAGCGCGAGCCGTTGGCTTCTTTGGCTGAATGTGTAAAGATTTGTGATATAGTCTGATCTGAAACCGGGATACTTTCAAGGTTTTCTCTGATAAATTGCCTGAAAATGCTGTTTGAAACGCTGGAAAAGCTCTCAAACAGCTATTTTCAGGCAATTTTGCATTTTATCATCCTGTTTTTTAAGCGTCGAAAAACCCGGAAAGAAATCTCAATTTCAGCCAGTTAGCACCGAAAACAAACCGAATTAAAGCGCCTGAGATTTCAACAAAAATTCCAACCCGATATCCAGGCCAGGCTATCAAAACCTCGTCGCGATCGAAAACGTTGACCGTAGGTTGCAAGGCTAGTGCGTGGTTGCGAAGCCAAATGGGTCGCTGGTAATTCACTGTTGCGTTGTTATATAATTGTTGTATAATTTATATTATGTTAAATAGATATTCCTAAACGAACAGAGCACCAGTTTCCTGATGCTCTCTTCTATTCATGATGCGAAACTACGCGCCATTTATTATTCTTCAATACATGCAACACCTTTCGCAGCGAATTGTTCGAGAACGCCGTTCAGGTTTGTCAGGTTGTCCTTAGCCTCAGCTTCGTCCTTAGCCTGGATTGCTTTTTCAAAGTATGGTTTCGCTTTTTTGAATTTACCGCAAACACGGCCTTCAACTTCTTTACCACGCTGCTGATATTCAGTCATGTTCATGTTATCCACTTCGCCTTTCAGCTGTACCGCTTCGTTGAAGTAGAAAACACCCAGGTTGTAAAGCGCGTCGTAGTTCGTTGCGTCGATCTCCAAAGCCTTTTTGTAGTTCAACACAGCTTTGTCGCTCGCTTCTTTTTGTTTTGCTTTCGCGTCAGCAAGCTCCTTTTGCATTGCAGCTACATCTTGTCCTTTTGCAGCTTCCTGCGCAACTTTCACTTCACCTTCGAGTTTAGCAACCGCTTCGACGCTCTCCTTTTTCTTAGCAGTCACGTCTGCAAGCTGACGTTTCAGGTCCGCATTCTTAGGCTGCTTCTTGATCAACGCACCGATACGTTTTACCTCTCCGTCATACACAGCGATCTTGTCCTTTTCGGCAGCAAGACCTTTCTCCGCAGTGCTGGCAGCATTATTTCCGGAACCTACTTTGGCGTTCAGTTGCTTCACTTTGTCGGTAGCTGTTCTGTACATGTTATCATACAAAATAGCCAGGTTTACCACATTCTGGGTGTTTTTTGGATCAGCTGCTGCCAAAGCTTCAAGCTCCTGGATAGCCTGATCTTCTTTACCCGAAGCAAGCAAGATGTTCACAACTTCCGCTTTCAGGTCTTTGTTACCCGGAGATTGTTTCAAACCGTTGTTCAAGGTTTCGATAGCCTTGTCGAAGTTGTTTTCTGAACGGTACAGCTGAGCCAGACCGTAGAAAACGCTGGGATCTTTACCGCCGTTAGCAGCATATTTCTCGAAAGAAGATTTTGCAATATCCTTTTTGTCAAGCTGTTGCGCCGCGATACCACCATAAAGGGATGCCAAAGTATCCTTTTTGTTGATCTCCTGAGCTGCCTGGAACATTTCCAAGGCACCGCCCAGATTCTTAGCCTGGTATTTTTCTGCGCCTTGTTTTACGAAAGCATTGAAAAGCTGGGTTCCTTCTCCGCCCGCGATGATGTTAGCGGCTTCTTTCGAAGATTTACCTGGCTCCCCTTTTTTCGTAACATCCAGCTCAACAACCTTTTTGTAGGCTTCCAAAGCCGTTTTTGCTGCACTAGAATCTACTTCTGAACCTTGTAGGGCTATGTTTTCATAAAGCTTGGCGCGTTCGAGCCAGAATGAAGCCTTGGCACTTGCTTTCGGGTCACTGGCATCTTTATCGCTTTTCTCTTTGTCCTTACGAAATCCATCTACCAAAGCCTTGTTCACAGCGTCCTGCGCCATCGCAGCACAGCCGAACAGGCTAAGTGCAGAAACAAAAAACAGTTTTTTCATAAATATTAACTTTGGTTGTGATTGATTGTTCGAGTTCTAAATATAAATCAATTAATATAATTTTTACAAAAATCATGCCTCTGCGTCGTCGGAAGGCTCTTCGTCGTCTTCCTCTTCGTCGTCGGCAATTTCCTCATCCTCGTCCAACTCATCATCCGTAACAATTACATCTTCCGCCGAAGCACCTTCCACTTGTGCTACCGGTTTAGCAACTACGTTGCCTTCTTCATCGAGTTCTTCCTCGGCTTTTTCATCCGGGTCTTTCAGAATGCGGGTTACCGAAGTAATTTCGTCGGTGCTGTTCAGGCGGATCAGTTTCACACCCTGGGTGTTACGTCCTGCCTGGCGGATGTCGAGTACGCTCATCCGGATCGCAATACCATTGCGCGTGATGATCATCAGATCATCCTCTTCCGTTACTTCGCGGATAGCTACCAGTTTACCCACCTTGTCGGTTGCATTCATGGTCGAAACCCCTTTACCACCACGGTTAGTAACGCGGTAACTATCAATCGCAGAGCGTTTTCCGTAACCATGTTCCGAAACTACGAGCAGCTGTGCATCCTCGCGGCTGATACAAACCATTCCGATTACCTTGTTTTCCGGATCGTTCAGGTTGATACCACGCACACCGGCAGCGGTACGGCCCATTGGTCTTACGCCTTTTTCGTTGAAACGAACCGCACGACCGGCAGCAGACGCGATCACAATATCGTTGTCACCGTTGGTCAATGCCACGTTCAGCAGGCGGTCGCCTTCATTGATTGAAATAGCGATGATACCATTCGTACGCGGACGTGAATAGGCTTCGAGCAAAGTCTTTTTAATAGTGCCCTGCTCGGTACACATAATGAGGTAATTGTTGTTGATATAATCCTCATCCGACAATGTCTTCACATTGATCACCGAACGGATCGAATCACCGGATTCGAGGCTGATCAGGTTTTGGATCGGGCGGCCTTTGGAAGTCTTGCTTCCTTCCGGCACCTCGTAAACCTTCATCCAGAATAGCTTACCATATTCGGTGAATATCAAGAGGTAGTTAAGCATTGTCGCGGAGAACAAGTGCTCGGTGAAATCGGTATCCTTGGTTTTCACACCGCGGGAACCAACCCCTCCCCTTGTTTGCGTACGGTATTCCGAAAGCGGCGTACGTTTGATGTAACCTTCTTTGGAAATGGTAATGAGCATTTCCTCGTCGGCGATCATATCTTCATCGCTGAATTCCTCTGCGGAGAACTCGATTTGTGTCCTGCGCTCGTCGCCGTAGCGTTCCTTAATTTCGGTCAGCTCGGTCTTGATGATTTCGTACTTGCGGTATTCGTTGGCCAGAATGTCTTTCAAGTCGGCGATCAGGAGCATAATCTCTTCATATTCCTTCACGATTTTCTCTCTTTCCAGACCGGTCAAACGTTGCAAGCGCATATCAAGGATCGCGCGTGCCTGGATTTCCGACAGACTGAACTGCTCCATCAATCCGGTCTTCGCAGTTTCCGGGTCACGGGCTGCACGGATCAATGCGATCACGGCGTCGAGGTTATCGAGCGCGATCAGCAAACCTTGGAGAATGTGTGCACGTTTTTCCGCTTCGCGCAATTCGTATTCCGTCCGGCGGGTAATTACCACAATCCGGTGGTCGACGTAATGCTTGATCAGGTCTTTCAGGTTGAGCAACACCGGGCGGCCTTTTACGAGCGCCACGTTGTTTACCCCAAAAGAGGTTTGAAGCGGTGTGTATTTGAACAGGTGGTTCAAAACGATATTAGGTATAGCATCTTTTTTCAGGTCGAAAACAATGCGCATACCTTCGCGGTCCGACTCGTCGCGGATGTCGGAAATACCTTCGAGTTTCTTATCATTGATCAACGACGCGATCCGTTCAATCATCGCCGCCTTGTTGATCATATAAGGAATTTCGGTTACGATGATCTGCTCGCGGCCGGTTTTAGAAACTTCGAACTGCGCCTTCGAACGCATGATAATGCTTCCGCGGCCGGTTTCCATGGCCGAACGAACGCCATTGTAGCCGTAAATGATACCACCCGTCGGGAAGTCAGGAGCCTTTACGTGCTCCATCAGTTCCGGGATTGTAATGTCGTTGTTGTCGATGTAAGCGAGTACCCCGTCTACCACTTCGCCCAGGTTGTGCGGCGCCATGTTGGTGGCCATACCTACCGCGATACCGGAAGACCCGTTAACGAGCAGGTTCGGGAATTTGGCCGGAAGTACCGACGGCTCGCTCAGCGAGTCATCAAAGTTGGGTTGGAAATCAACCGTGTCCTTGTTCAGGTCGGCGAGCAACTCATCAGCAATTCTTTTCAGCCTTGCCTCCGTATAACGCATCGCTGCCGGGTTATCACCGTCGACAGACCCAAAGTTACCCTGACCATCGACGAGCGGATAGCGCAACGACCATGGCTGGGCCATACGCACCATCGTGTTATAGACCGATGAGTCACCGTGCGGGTGGTATTTACCCAAAACCTCCCCAACAATACGAGCCGATTTTTTATGGGACCGGTTGTAACTTACGCCCAGATCGTCCATTCCATAAAGGACCCGTCTGTGAACGGGTTTCAGACCATCGCGAACGTCGGGCAAAGCGCGGGAGATGATAACGGACATCGAGTAATCGATGTAGGCTCCACGCATTTCATCCTCGATATTAATCGGGATAATGTTTTCACCAGAAGATTCTGCCATAAACGATTAGAAAAGAATCAAAATTTTAAGTTGGGCTAAACCGATAGATTCAATCGCCCAGCGGATTAATACAATCTTGTTGGTACTAAAAAGTCAAATTTCGCCATTTTTAAGCATTCTAACAAACTATCTTTTGTGCTATTTCGGCCCCTGGGGCGTATATGCGTGACTATCCGCGCATTACCTTTCAGAAATATCCCGGGGAAAACTAAATTGGCATCTATCATTAAAAATCCCGTTCTTCCTGCTTATTAGCATTAGCTTAATTTTCGACAATTTCACCTATGCCTTTACTATTAACCTTTATCGCGATCCTCGCCCTAATTCTACTCATCGCCTGGCTTAAAATCGACACATTCATTTCTTTTTTACTGGTTTCCATCGCGCTCGGGCTCGCGAGCGGGCTGGAAGTGGACACGGTAAGCAAAGCCATCCAGAAAGGTGTGGGAGGGACCCTGGGCGACCTCGTACTGATTGTCGGGTTCGGGGCGATGCTAGGGAAGATGGTCGCCGACAGTGGTGCGGCCCAGCGCATTACCGATGCGCTGATCAGCCTTTTCGGTCAGAAATATATCCAGTGGGGCATGGCCCTCGCAGGGTTTGTGATAGGTATTCCATTGTTCTATAATGCAGGTTTCGTGATCGTGATCCCGCTGATTTTCATGATCAGTGCAACCGCACGGTTACCATTATTATATATAGGTATTCCAATGTTATCCGCATTATCGGTCGCTCACGGGTACCTCCCACCCCACCCTTCCCCGGCGGCGATTGCGAGCCAGCTGCATGCCGACTTGGGTAAGACCCTATTCTATGGGATGATCGTTTCGCTGCCAGCTATCGCGGTGGCCGGTCCTATTTTTGGAAAAACATTGAAGCGCTTCCAGCCCAAACCCGACGCCGACCTGTTCGACGTAAAACCCCGCCCTGCTTCCGAACTTCCCGGCTTGGGCATCAGCGTCGTTACCGCGTTACTACCCGTGTTTCTACTCACCACTATGTCGGGTGTCAAACGCATTTATCCCGATAACAAACTGATCGCATTGCTGGCCGAGCCCTATTTCGGAATGCTCGTTTCAGTGCTTTTTGCTGCTTACGCATTAGGTGTGAAACGTGGAATGAGTATGAAAAAGGTGGGCAAATCCATGGAGGAAGCTTTCAAAGGCGTTTCCACCATCCTGCTGATCATCGCCGGCGCGGGTGTTTTTAAAGAAATCATGACCGCCAGCGGCGTAAGCACCTACATTGCCGAAAGCCTCAAGGGAATGGACATCTCCCCGCTCCTGCTCAGCTGGGCCATAGCCGCGGTGATCCGTGTTTGTGTGGGCTCCGCTACTGTTGCCGGACTCACCACCGTGGGTATCCTGGCGCCCCTGCTCGCAAACGCAGGCGTACCCGCGGAGCTGCTCGTACTCGCCATTGGTTCAGGCAGTTTGATGTTCTCTCACCTCAACGACGGCGGCTTCTGGCTCTTCAAGGAATACTTCAACCTGAGCATCAAAGACACGATCCTTACCTGGTCGGTAATGGAAACAATTGTGTCAATAATGGGTTTGCTGGGCGTTTTGGTATTAAATTTGTTCGTGTAGCGAATACCACCCGTTGAAAGTCCTAGTCAATTCCGTCCGTTAAAACGGACGGTAATAGATTTTTTAACAATTATAGAGTATTCCGCACCCTATCTTCAATCTTTATCCTTTCGACTTGCCGTTCGTTTCAACGAACGGTCTCAGATTAGATTTATAGTTTGAGTTGGATTATAGATTAAAAGAAAGCTTTACAGAAAACAAGACTCAAAATTTAGTAAGTCAAGAAATCAAATTCAATCCACTTTATTAATATGGACAATACCCCAGAATCAAACTTCGCAGCCCTTGGCCTTAATCTTCCTCCCGCGCCGAAACCGCTGGGCGTTTACAAACCCCTGCTGATTGTCGACAAACGCTGGGTTTATGTCTCCGGCCATGGTACGGTACAGGACGACGGCAAACTGATTATCGGTCGCATCGGGAAGGACCTGAATGCAGATCAGGGTAAGCTCGCTGCGCGTCAGGTTGGTTTGGCTATTTTGTCTACACTGAAAGCCAACCTCGGCAGCCTCAACCGTGTTAAAAGAGTAATCAAAGTCCTCGGGATGGTGAACTGTACCGACGATTTTGAAAAACACCCGTTCATCATCAACGGATGCAGCGAGCTTTTCGCAAAGGTTTGGGGCGAGGAAAACGGCATCGGAGTAAGAAGCGCCGTAGGTATGGGTACATTGCCCGACAACATCCCGGTAGAGATCGAAGCGATGTTTGAATTGGAGGAGAAGTGATGAATACCTAAAGAGTTAGTCAATTTCTAGTCAGGTGTTGTCAGAAAGTCATTTAATGTGTTCCTTCCACTTCCTGACAACTTCCGACAATATCTGACCAAACCTGACGATACTTGACAACACCTGACCACACCTGACCCTACTTGACAATACCTGACCAAACTGTCACCCAAACCTGCACCGCATGTCCTGGTACCAGCTCAACAACCCCGGAGAAGTAATATCTCCGTCGCTCCTATTCTATAAAGACCGCATCGAAAGCAACATACGGAGTATGGTCAGCATTGCCGGCTCGCCTGATCGGCTGGTTCCGCATGTCAAGACCCATAAATGCCCGGAGATCGTTGAAAAGCAGCTTTCTGCGGGCATTTCCAAGTTTAAATGCGCCACCGTTGCCGAGGCTGAGATGGTAGCCAGCGCTGGTGCACCGTGGGTATTGATCGCCTACCAGCTCGTCGGCCCGAATATCGAGCGGCTCTTCGCACTGCGTGCGAAATTTCCGAATACGACATTTGCGTCACTTGTGGACAACGAACAAACTGCGGCAATGCTCCATGAAGCGTCCATTTCAAAGGGACTTCGGTCGAACGTCTTTCTGGATGTCAACAACGGTATGAACCGAACCGGCCATGCCACCGACGAAAGCCTGTTATCACTTTATCGCTATGTGAATAGCCTCGAAGGACTCGCATTTGGCGGTGTGCATATTTACGACGGTCATATCCGCAATCCGGAATTCTCGGAGCGTAAAGCCGCTGCCGACGAAGCGTACGAAAAAGTGCTTCCGCTCCTCGATCGCATTGAAACCGAGTGTGGATACGAACCGATGATCATCGTCGGCGGGTCACCGTCATTCACGGTACACACCCTACGGCCTGATGTCTACCTGAGCCCGGGGACGAATGTGCTTTGGGATTGGGGTTACGGCGACCGTTTCGACGGCCAGCCCTTCGAACACGCCGCACTAATCCTGACGCGTGTAGTGTCCAAACCGGCCCCTGGCATTGTCACGATAGACCTTGGCCATAAAGCCATTGCCGCCGAAAATCCAATAGAAAACCGGCTTCGTCTGCTCAACCTACCCGATTACACATTATTGGGACAAAGTGAGGAGCACGGTGTCCTGCAAGTAGGTACCGATGCCTGGGAAGCCATCCAGATCGGCGACGTTTTTTACGCACTCCCCTACCACATTTGCCCAACCGTAGCGCTGCACGATTTCGCAACGATAATCGAGGATGGTAACGTGGTGGACGAATGGCGCATCACGGCACGCAGCAGACGCATTACTATTTAGTGCCGGTTTCGTCGTTGTCAAGTATAGTCAAGTTCTGTCAGGTGTAGTCATTCATTGTTTCCCAAGGTTAATAAAACACCTGACAACACTTGACAACACCTGCCAACACCTGACAATACCTGACAATACTTGACCACCCCGGCAATACCTGACCATCATCTGACCATAATTGACATCCAATATGTTCCTCTTCGACGCACACCTTGACCTTTCCATGAATGCCGTGGAATGGAACCGGGACCTTACCCAGGATCTGTATTCGATCCGCGACCGTGAAAAAAACCTTACCGACAAGCCGGACCGCGGCAAAGGTGTAGTGAGTTTTCCGGAAATGCGCAAAGGCAATATCGGGCTCTGTGTGGCCACGCAAATTGGCCGTTACATTAAGCCCGACAGCAAAATACCCGGCTGGCATTCACAGGCGCAGGCCTGGGCGATTACGCAGGCGCAGGTTGCCTGGTACAAGGCTATGGAAGATGCAGGCGAAATGGTGCAGATCACCGGATTAGCAGGCCTTCGGAGCCACCTGGAATTATGGCAAAATGCCGAATCGACCGAGGGCTTGCCGATCGGCTACATTCTCAGCCTCGAAGGGGCCGATTCGTTCGTAAGCCTCAAAAACCTTGAAACCGCTTACAGCTACGGCCTGCGCGCGATCGGGCCTGCGCATTATGGCCCGGGCGTGTATGCATACGGGACGGACTCGGACGCGCCCCTGAGCGAAAAAGGCAAAGACCTGCTCCGCGAAATGGATCTGCTGGATATGATCCTAGATGCGACCCATTTGTGCGACACGGCATTCTGGGAAGCCATGGACTTGTACAAAGGTCCGGTGTGGGCGAGTCATAACCTCGTTCGCGCCATTACGCCGCACAACCGCCAGTTTTCCGACGAAATGATCAAGACCCTGCTGGAACGCGACGCCGTGATCGGCATGGCGTTCGATGCTTGGATGATGATCCCCGGCTGGGTACGCGGCAAATCGACTCCGGAAAGCACCGGGCTGAAAATCGAGCACGTCGTGCAGCATATCGACCACATTTGCCAGCTTGCGGGCAATGCATTGCACGTCGGTATCGGCTCCGACCTGGACGGTGCCTATGGTAAAGAGCAATCGCCGGGCGACCTGGATTCTATCGCGGATCTCCAAACGATCCCCGGGCTATTGGCCGCGCGGGGCTACTCTGCGAGCGATATCGAGCACATTATGTGGCGCAACTGGGTCAACTTCCTGGAAAGGAACTGGGCCTGACGGCATTAGCCTACTATTTTGCAAGAATTTATAAAATCTAATAAATTCTTAATATAGCAATAAAAGGAGTTTTCAAAAAAGCTTCGCAACTTGGTATCATGGTTGCGAAGCTTTTTTGTTTTAAACCCAAAATAAACACCCTTACTTATTTGGAATCATTTTAAATAAGTATTAGCTTTGAATTATTAAGTCAACGATCTAAATCATGCCGGTAACATCCGGACCTTAAATTTCACGTAACGACCAATGGCCAATACATATAAAATTTTCTTTCGGACACATATCCAGGCCAGTAAATCGCTGCAAAAGCTGCACGATTGCCTGAAACAGTTGAATGTTAAACACTGGGCTTACGATTTTCAGGACTTCCTCCTGACCCTGACCTCCGAACTACCGGATTTTACCCGTATCCAGCTCGCCTTGCGGTCGGCCGGTTATGTCTGCCACTTTATCAAACTCGAAAACATGAATGAGAGCCGGTTGGATGCCAACGGCCTCAAACTCGCATAACATACTGACGTTTATCGGCTATCCACTCCCCTTTTCCTAAGCAGTCATCGTTTCCCGGTGGCTGCTTTTTTTATGCGAAAAGGCCGGCCTGGCTCTCCGCAGGCCGGCACAGGAGTAAATGGCTAATAAATGCCTTCGGGCACCAGGTTTCGTTTTGCCTGCTGCATATGACGTTCGTTGTGGGCGATGATGAACTGAAAAACATCTCCGATCTTCATTCGGATAAGCGGAAGGATTGATACGGGAATGCGGATGGTGTCGAGGTCTTTATCCACTCCATCGCGCAGGAGGTGGAGCAGTTCTTCCTGCTGGCGGATAAACTCACTTACTACCTTGGCCGAATCCAGTTGTGAAGTCGGAATATGCCCTTTGAAAGCTTTGTACTTACGCTTACCAGTTTCCGGGTCCATCATTTTAATAAAATAGGCGCCCAGCCAGGTACTGGTAAAACCTTCCGCATTAGTCGGTGGCGCAACGCGGAGCTTGTCCCGCATTCGGGGCAGATAGTAGTGCCCGTAGCTGTTCAAATGGTCGAGGCATTGCGCAATGCTCCACCCCCCGGTAGCCGATGGCTTGTTCAGGAACTCGTTATCCCTGTTCTGAAACAATGCCACTGCATCCGCAATATGTTGCTCGACCACGTCGTCGAGTCTTTCAAGTAATTCCTTCTTGTTAATGGTTTCCATGGACGTTCGATACTTTGATATTGCAAAGTTGCACATCCGGTTTTTTGAAATATTTGGTAAAAACCAACATTTTCAAATCCGTACCTTATTCACCAGCTTGCTGAAATTGGTAGGATCGATGCCCAGATAATTGGCGAGGTATTTATGCGGCACGAGTTGCAGGATATGCGGGCTGCGTTTGAGCAAATTCCGAAACTTATCCTCAGAAGAAAAGCATTGTACCTCCACAAGGCGTTCGAGGATGCCCGAAAGCGTCTGCGTCATACCCGCGCGCAGCATGCGCTCGATGGCCGGACGTTCATAAGCTACCTCCTTAAACTCCGTGTAAGGTGCTCTGATAAAGCTCGAAGGCGTAAGCGTTTCGTAGTAATACCGAGATGGTACCTCCATCATCACCGAATCGATAATGCCCCCGAACGATGGCCGGTAGGTAAATGCGATGGTGGCCTCCCGGCTCTGGTCGTCGAGATAGTAAATGCGCTGAACACCGTCGGTCACGAAGTACACGTACCGCTCGGTTTCGCCTGCGGAAGTGATGATCTCTTTCCTCCGGGCGCTGAAAGGCCTCCAAATCAGCGAGAGTGCCTCCCAATCGGACTGATCGAGCGGATGAATGGCCTGAACGACCGAATGAAGCAATTTTAGCGGTTCCTCCATAGAACCGCTAAAATACAAAAGCACTTGCTACTCCCCTACGGGTGAAACCATAAAATGCAGGAAATGGAAAACTTCGTCCTGACTTCGGATGTGATTACGCGCAGCCGAAAGGTCATCCCCGATTTTGATCGTAAAAGAGGTGTCAGGCAATGCCTCGAACATGTCTTCGTCGGTTGTATCGTCTCCGATGGCCAAAATGAAGTCGAAGTCGCTCCCCTCCGCGAACGTGCGTGTGGCCGTTCCCTTATTGAATGCGGTCTTCTTAACCTCCACTACCTTGTTTCCATCGATTACCTGCAAATTCAGTTCGGGTTGAATGTAGTTTTTGAGTTGCCATAACAGCTCCTGCGCACGGCGACTCGCATATTCTTTGTCGTCGGCGGTACGATAATGCCACGCCAACGCCGTCTCCTTTTCCTCCACAAATGCACCAGGGCAACGTTTGGCATAAATCTGCATCATCGGACGGATGCCCTCTTTCCAGTTTTCCTCGTAACCTTCATTCAATTGCCATTCACCGGAATCTTTGGCTTTGATCAACGCGCCGTGCTCCGCGATCATATGCACGGGCAGGTTGCTGAACAGTTTGTCAAGAAAATAGCGGTCGCGGCCGCTGACGATCACCACGGTATCCCGCTTGGCAATATCGGTCAGCAACTTCCGTAC
Source organism: Dyadobacter jiangsuensis (assembly GCF_003014695.1). Taxonomy (GTDB): domain Bacteria; phylum Bacteroidota; class Bacteroidia; order Cytophagales; family Spirosomataceae; genus Dyadobacter; species Dyadobacter jiangsuensis. Next base: position 91,362 of record NZ_PYAS01000016.1, read on the forward strand.
ATCCTCGCTCATAATGGCCTTCGCCGGATCGGGAACGATAGGCGCGAGCGTACCATCGTAATCGAAAAATAGAATCCTGTTATTGGATAATTGGTAAGCGTGCCGGATTGCGTCGATACCTTTGTTGTTCAGGAAAACCTGGCGCAAACGGTCGTGTTCTAATTCTAACATTGTCATTTGGGTAAAAAAATCACTGGTCCATGCGAACACATCATAATCGCGAATCCTTTCGCGCATGGCCTCCATTCGTTTGTTTTGCTCCTCTTCGGGCATTTCAAATGCGGTTTTGATCGCGTCCGCAATGTCCTGCCGGTCGAGCGGATTAATGATCAGAGCCTCGCCCAGCTCGGCGGCGGCACCTGCCATTTCACTTAAAATCAATACACCTAGGCCGTCCTGGCGGCTCGCCACATACTCCTTGCAAACGAGGTTCATGCCGTCGCGCACGGGCGTAATGAGCGCGACGTCGCTGGCCGTATACATGCCCACCATTTCGTGGTACGGCATTGAACGGTACTGGTATATGATCGGCTGCCAGGATATTGTTCCAAAATCGGCATTGATCTTGCCTACCGTCTGGTCGATATCCGATTTCATCTGCTGGTATTGTTCTATCGTGTCCCGCGACGGTACCACCACCATCACAAACGATACCTTTTCATGCCAATCGGCGTTTTGTTCGAGAAAGCGCTGGTAGCCTTGCAGGCGGTGGATAATGCCTTTGGAGTAATCGAGGCGATCGACGGAGAAAATAATCTTCTCTTTGAGCGACTGGCGGGCGTCGGAACGTGCGGCCGTCACATCCGGATCGTCGTACGCATCATTGAATTTATCGAAATCAATGCTGATCGGAAATGAATCGACCTTAACAATGCGGTTACCGAGGTTGATGTAATGCAATTTATTCCCCAATTCGGAGACAAGTCGCGCCGCTTTCAGAAAATATTCCACATAGTCGTTGGTATGGAAGCCCACAACATCGGCGCCCAGAATACCATCCACGATCGCCTTTCTCCAAGCCACAGGCAGCAACCTGAATATCTCGAAAGAGGGAAAAGGAATGTGAAAAAAGAAACCGATTTTGTTCTCCGGAAACGCCTTGCGGATCATTTGCGGAAGCAGCATCAACTGATAGTCCTGCACCCACACCACATCGCCGGGCCGGATCACTTCTTTCACCTTTTCGAAGAACAAATCATGCGCCTCGCGGTAAGCATCGAAATACACGTCGTGAAACTGTGCCAGCGAAGGGAAGTAATGGCAAAGCGGCCATATCAGGTTGTTACAGAAGCCTTCATAATAATTTTCGTTAAGCTCCTCGGGAATGAAAACCGGGTGTGCCCTGAAATTTTCATTCTCCATCGACTGCCCTTCAAGCTCCTCCGGTGTATTCTCGGAAAAACCGATCCACTGGATCTTCTGGTGGGCGTCAAAAGCCTCGTTTTGCTGATCTTTCACCAGCGAAAGCACCGCTGAAACCAGGCCGCCGGAATTTTGAAATAATCGGGACTCACTGCCTTCCCTGACCACCTTGAACGGCAATCGGTACGCGACGATAATGAGCCTCCCCGTGTTAGCTGACTGATATAAACTTTCCATAATACGCCCAGAATCCCTCAAAAGCCATGCCAAAAGGGGCTTTTAAGCGGCAATTCCATCTGTGGGTACAAGAAATGCGGCGTATATTGCCATTTGGCAGATGCCAGCCACTCTATCAAAAAATGAGTGGGCCTATCAATCCGATAAGGTTTTGCCAGAAGAAATGAATGTGTTAATTTCGCTATCGCAACCTCTTTTATCACATTACAGGAACCGGATTTTTAGGCAACTTCATTTCCGGCGCCGGTCGGGTCAACGAACGAACGGCAAGCAACCAAGTTGCTGTTTTCCATGAGTTAATGTGATAACTGACCACAAATACAGGCTTGTAAAAGCCCAAGATTAGTCAAGGACTACAATTATGTAATCGCAGATTAATGCTGTGCCACTCTTTGTTGTGGGTTGCAGGCGGCCTGTAAATGGCCGTCATTTTTTTGCCCCGCGCTTTTGCAAATCTCTCTGCCTTTCTCTTTATTTGTCTAGCAAGCTAGTAGAATAGTCCTTAACCCCGCCCCATCCCGAACAGGGAAACCGTTTCGTTATGTTCCGAAATTATCCTAACCTGAGTTACACGGTCCTGATGATGTTACTGGCGTCGTCGGCCTTGTTGGTATTTCGCAAAAAAGGCCTCGCCGAAGGTGCCACCCGTCAGCCGAACGTGATCTATATACTAGCCGATGATCTCGGCTCCGGCGACCTCTCCTGCCTTAACCCCGATTCGCAAATCAACACCCCTCACCTCGACCAGCTCGCATCCAACGGGCTTGTATTTACGGACGCGCATTCGGGCTCCGCCGTGTGCACACCTACACGCTACGGGATTCTCACCGGCCGCTACGCATTCCGTTCGCGCCTCAAAAAGGGTGTTTTGGGAGGGTATTCGACCATGCTTATCGAAAACGACCGCTTTACCGTAGCCGATCTGATGAAAAAAGTAGGCTACCGGACTGGTGTAGTCGGGAAATGGCACCTGGGACTTGATTGGGCTAAAACTGACGCATCAAAAGGCATCAATCACGCTGAATATGATGCAGATTGGACCAAAAATGAAAACCTCGCCCTCGAAAAAGGCATAACTGCCGGCCCCAACGACCTTGGTTTCGACCACAGCTTCATAATTCCGGCCTCGCTGGATATTCCTCCTTACATTTACCTGCAAAATGGCAAGCCCACGGATCCGCATTTGACGGATATTGCGGGTAACAAAACTCCCCGCGGGGTTTTCTGGCGCGACGGCAAAGGTTCGCAGAGTTTCGATTTGCAAAAAACGCTGGATGTTTTCGGCCGGGAAGCGAAGAACTTTATCGTGAGCGCTGCCCAAAACCGCTCGAAGCCATTCTTCTTATACCTGCCATTGTCCAGCCCGCACACGCCCTGGCTACCGTCGGAAGCGCATAAGGGAAGTTCCAAGGCCGGAATTTATGGTGATTTCGTGCACCATACCGATGCCGTCGTGGGCGCGGTCATGCATACGCTCGACAGCCTCGGTATTGCCGACAACACACTCGTCGTTTTCACTTCCGATAATGGCGCGGACTGGAAACCTGGCGACGCGGAGATCTACCCCGCTCACCGCGCGAATTACATTTACCGGGGCGAGAAATCCGATATCTGGGAAGGTGGTCACCGCGTACCGTTCATTGTACGCTGGCCGGCGGTCGTCAAAAAAGGCGGCAAAACGGCACAAACTGTTTGCCTGACAGACCTGATGGAAACGCTCGCATCCATTACCGGGCAAAGGCTCGACCCGAATGCGGGTCAGGACAGTTTCAGCTTCTTGCCCCTGTTGCGCAACGCAGGCGACTCCGCACCTGTCAGGCCCAGCGTCATTCACCATTCCATCGACGGCATGTTTGCTATCCGCCGGGGCAAATGGAAGTTCATAGACGGCAAGGGAAGCGGCGGATGGTCGTCGAAAGGCGAAGCCTCAGACCCGGAAGGACAGCTCTATGATATTGTAAATGATCCTTCGGAAACCGCCAACCTGTTTGAAAAGCAACCTGAAATTGCAAAGGAGCTTAAAACGCTTTTGGAAAAGCAAAAGGCACAGGGTTATACGCGTCCATTATAAAAACCGGAGTTATAATTCCAATGCGCCGGTTTTCAAAAGCCAGCTTTTTGACTTGGTGCCAGAAAATAATAGAGTATTCCACCGGCAAAGGGGAAGCAAATGATCACGATGATCCACACGAGCTTATTGATATCCTTTTTGAAATCACTCCTGATGGCGTCGATCAATGCCCAGATGGTAATGGCAAGGGGTAGAATGATAAACAGCAACGTAAACCCGAAACTCCCCAGGCCCATAAACAGTAATATGGCTGAAATCATCGGTTTTGGTTTTTAGGCTGCTACTTTTTGTTTGCGCGCGAGTAAAAAATAGAGTATCCCGCCGGCCAGCGGCAAACAAAGAATTACAAGAATCCAGATCAGTTTATTAATATCCTTTACAAACTCGCTGCGGATCGCATCGATCAATGCCCAAAGTGTCAGCAGCATAGGGAGCAGCATTGCCGAAACCAATATCAATTCCATTTGGCCCAGGCCCAAAAATGCGAGAAGGTTCATATCAGAAGTAGTTATATTCTTTACCAAAATAATATAACTTCGGTTACCAACAAATGAATTTCAAAAATTGATTTAAATTAACCCTATTCACCTCCAACCAATCACTGAAATGATCCTGAAAATAATCAACGGAATTCTGATATTGATCGCTGTGTTTATGGGTCTCAAACAGGGATGGGCCATGGCCAGCGGAAAGCCGGAAATGCTCGAAATGTTCGGCAAATGGGGCTTTACCAAAACCGGCGTGATGATCAACGGAGTGGTCACGATAGCCAGCGCTCTGCTGATTTTATTTCCAAAAACATTTGTTTGGGGTAATTTCCTGATGGCTGCCACTATTTTAATGATCATTTGCTTTCACCTACTGGAAAAAGATTTGAAAGGGGTAGCCATTGAACTTCCATTTCTGTTTCTAAACCTGATCATCATTTACCTGCAACATCCTTTGGCAAATCGTTAAAAAGGCGGCGGACGTTACCCGCCACCTTTTTAAACGAAATTCAAAAATGGCTCCGCATTGCGTCCATGTAATCTTCAATGGCCATCGAATGCCGCATTTGCATTAACTGATTCCCCGTCGCCCCGATTACATTCCTGAATTGGTTGCTTTCGCGTGTCGCGAGGGTATGAATTACATTCACGATTTCCATCGGATCGTCGAGCTGATCATCGCCGGCGTGTTCCATAATAGATTGGAGTTTGTTCGTCAGTCCGTCGTATGCGGTAATTTCGGGATGGGTATTCCAGACGATGCTCTCTCTGAAATTATTCCCTTTCGACCCGCCTTGTTCGATCAGCCGCAATTCGATATTCAACGGTTTTAACTCATAGTACAGCCCTTCGATCAGTCCTTCCAGCGCGAATTTCGACATATTGTAAAGCGAGCCCAACGGGACCGCCGTGGTAATACCCATAAACGAACTGATATTGATAAACATCCCTCCTCCGCTTGCACGGAAATGCGGCAGAAATGCGCGGATCACGTTAATCGGCCCCCGCGTGTTGACGGCAAACTGCCAGTCGATATCTTCCTCTTTCGCGAGTTCCAGCGCGCCGTAAGTACCCATACCCGCATTGTTCACCACCACGTCGATCTTTCCAAATGCTTCAATCGCCTGCGCGGTGGCCGCCTTCACCTGCGCGGGATCGGTCACGTCGAGTTTGAAGATCCGGATGTTGTCGTAAGCCGTCAACTCCGTTTCCTTTTCGGGTGTGCGCATCGTGGCAGCCACGTTCCAGCCGTTTTCCGCAAAATATCTGGCGGTCAATTTTCCCAGCCCGCTGCTGGTACCTGTTATGAAAATGGTCTTTTGCTCGTTCATTTTAAGTAAAATTTGATTTGAATGAGACAAAATTACCGGCTATTGGTATAACTTTGTAATCAGTATCACAGAGTATACCAACTACGTTATGGCAAAAGCGGCATTAGTCAGGAATCAGGCCGAAGAAGTGAATGCCTTGCAGGACACGATTTACGTCATCGGCGGCAAGTGGAAGCTGCCCATTATCAATTCGATATGCAACGGAAACAAGCGTTTCCGGGAGATCGAGCGGAGCATTCCGGGCATTACCACGAGAATGCTTTCGAGGGAGCTGAAAGAAATGGAAATGAACAAGCTCATCAAGCGCACCGTCTACCCCGACTCGCCCGTTCTGGTGGAATACGAGTCGACTCCGTACTGCAAAACCTTCGGAAACATCATTCTCGCGATGATCGAATGGGGCAAGGAGCACAAAAAATACATTCAGGAAGAGGCCTGAAAAGCTGCAAAAGCAAAGCCCACCGTTGAACGATGGGCTTCGCAAAAGTCAGGCAATGCTGCGTATCCACTCCTCCGCCTTTTCCGGATCCGTGAAAAAACGCTCGTTCGCACTGCTGTAAAGCGATTCGTACTTTTCGATTTTCGTCGCGTCCTGGTGGCAATGCGCCGCGGCAACGCACCGGATGTTACGCTTGCTGGAAAGCACGAGCTGGTGGGCTTCCTCTTCAAACATCGCCACATATCCCACTTTCCAATCGTAATCCGCCAACGTCAGCGGCACGATGGTGCGGAAATGCTTATGCGCATCCAGGTTGAGGGCCGCGAAGCCATGCAGGTTCACAAAAATCCTGAACGTGCCCCCGTCCTCTACCCGGTCCAGCGCTTCGTACAGGGATTGCTCCCAGCGGATCACATCCTCTTTCTCCAAATCGCCGCTGATATGCGTGATAATAAGCCTGTTTTCCGGCTCCCAATCGGTTTTTGCTATTTTTAAATCTGACATTTGAATGTGGCTAACGAATATTAAACTGACGGCATAATCCGCCAGCCGGCACATTTGTTCCACGCGTCGACCAACAGCATCCATTTGTCGACAAAGTGCGCCTCAGGCAAGCAATCCCTTTGCGTTCAAATCGTCAAAAAGCAGCTGCGCAGCCAGTGAAACCCTCGGACGATCGGTATAACCAAGCCAGGACACTTCATCGATCTCCGCCGCGGCTTTCACCTCTCCCCTTTCGCCGGTTATGTAGCACCTGAGTCTCACGACTACACCCTCGGGCTGCCCGTGCGCCTGCGCGTGAAACTCCCCGTAATACGCCAACAAGGAAGGATCCAACCTCAGGCTGATCTCTTCATAAATCTCCCGCACCAATGTTTCTTCATCCGATTCTCCGGACTCGCGCTTGCCTCCCGGAATGTAGTAGGTGTCTCGTCCGCGGCTTCGGGCAGCGAGTATCTTTTTATTTTCAATATAAATCAGGGCCAGCTTGTCGATCATGGTGCTATTGCTTGAAATGCGGGTTTGAGAACTTATCGGGATCAAAACTACAAAATACCTTTCCCGCCTTACACTCGGAAATTCAAAAAGAATTCAGAATTCAATAGTACGTTAAGCGCCTGATACGGTACATTAGCCCAACTGACACCACCTAACAAAACCTAACTAAATGGATTCTGCCACTCAGCGAGTTGGAACACCGAGCACAGTACGCTCAAAATCAACCTTTTTATCCCGCCCTCTGATTATTGCGCTGCTCCTGGTCTGCATTTCGATGCTAACCCGGATTACCCTGATGCTGAAAGCCGGCAACGGCGTAGATTACAGCCTGACCAATATGCTGGGCATTTTCGGTATAGGGCTTTTCTATGATATTCTCAATTCCCTGTATTTTCTTATTCCTGTTATGTTGCTTGGCTGGGTAACACCCACCAGGTACGCCGGCAAAATGGGGTCTAAAATAGCGGCCGGGATCTTACAGTTCATCCTGGTGTTCCTGCTTTTGCTGAACGCCGTCTCCGAATGGGTATTCTGGGACGAATTTGGCTCCCGGTTCAATTTCATCGCGGTCGATTACCTGGTTTACACGCAGGAAGTGGTGGGTAATATCCGACAATCTTACCCGGTGGAGACGATCATCGGCGTATTACTTATCCTGGCCGTGTTACTGACAATACTGGTATCGCGGCTATCCAGCCGGTTCGCCTTCGGGCCAATGCGCTTCGGAAGACGATCGCTGGTGATAGGCGCATATTTCCTGATCGTTGTAACGGTTTTTATGACGGTCGACAACAGGATTCGCCAATTTAGCCGCAATGTCTACGTCAACGAGCTGGCTGGCAACGGAATGTACGAGCTCTTTGCGGCTTACCTTAACAACGAGCTGGATTACAATCAGTTCTATATCAAACTTGATGATCAACAGGCCTCGTCGACCATACGGTCGCTGGTAAAAACGCCGGAAAGCAGGTTTACCGATAATAAACCATTCTCCATTGAGCGGGATATTGTCAATACGGGTGCTGAACTGCACAAAAACATCATCCTAATCAGCGTGGAAAGCCTCAGCGCCGATTTTCTGGGAAGCTTCGGAAATACGCAGGGCATCACACCCTCGCTCGATTCGCTGGCCCGGCAGAGCCTGCTGTTCACCAACCTTTACGCGACGGGCACACGCACGGTCCGCGGTCTGGAAGCACTGTCGATATGCACACCGCCGACGCCCGGCCAATCCATCGTACGCCGGCCCCGCAACGAAGGCCTCTTCTCTATGGGTAGCGTATTACAAAACAAAGGCTATCAGACCCGGTTCATCTACGGCGGCTACGGATACTTCGACAATATGGGCTATTTCTTCGGCCATAACAACTATAAGGTGGTCGACCGGACCGCGCTTTCGAAAAAGGACATCGACTATGAGAACATCTGGGGCGTTGCCGACGAGAACCTTTTTGAACTGGCTGCACGTGAAATCGCCTCCGCCTCCAAGACCGGCAAGCCTGTATTCGCCCACATCATGACCACGTCCAATCACCGTCCTTACACCTATCCCGAAGGGCGCATTGACATCCCCTCACACACGAGCCGCGAGGGCGCCGTAAAATATACCGACTTCGCCATCGGCCAGTTCATCCGCAATGCCAGAAACCAGCCCTGGTTCAAAAACACGTTGTTTATCATTGTGGCCGACCATTGCGCATCCAGCGCCGGAAAAACCGATCTGCCGGTTAACAAATACAAAATACCATTGATGATGTACGCACCGGGATTCATCGAACCCGGCGTGATGCCAAGGCTTATGAGCCAGATCGATATCGGGCCGACTGTGCTGGGCTTGCTTAACTTCTCCTACCGCAGCAAGTTCTTTGGTTATGACATTTTCAAACTCGAACCCGGCCGCGAGCGGGCATTTGTGAGCACCTATCAGAGCCTGGGATACATTAAACACGACTCGTTGATCGTATTAAAGCCCCAGCGAATTGCCGCTACATTCACCCCTAACTTTACCGACGGCTCCACCACTCCGGCTTCACAAAACACCCAATTGCTCGACGAAGCCATTGCCTGGTACCAGAGTGCCAGTTTTCAGTTCAGGAATGGCCTGATGAAAAAATAGTTTGGTATCTCAAAAGTATTTCAAGGTTACATAGGCGTTTATATTGATATTTTCATCAACATAAACGCCTCGCTTTGAAAACCTCTGCCAAGCTCGTTGCTAAATGCTCCTTGTCGACACTCCTATGCCTATACGCACACACCTATGCGCAGGCTCAGCACGTGCGTGTTGTACACACGGGCAGTACGAGCATGGACGTACGCGACGGTAGCGGGTTCCGAAAAGGCGGATGGGGTATTGACCCCTCGGTCCGGCCGGACGTGTACGAAACATACATTGAAGGCGAAAGTAAAAAAGTCAGCTTCATCACCGACCGCGATTCCATAACTTTCGACGTTATGCCGGGCAAAACTTATCCTTTTGCCTTCGTCCTCAACGGGAAGGATAGCGCATTTACCGAAATCAGGGGAATCAAACTGATGCCCCGGGCGCAGTTTTCAAAAGCGTATCAGCAGGCCAACCGTGGCAAAACATTGGTTGAAATTCCGCAAATGTACGAGCTGCTCAACGTCGTGTTCGCGTTGACCGACAAAGGGCGGACGAGCAATGGCCTTATTCCCCGCAACACCGACTATTATAGTCAGGTGATGGAGTGGTTCACGCCCTATCGTGACCAACCTGCCGTAAAAAAAATCAACACTGAACTGGCAGTTGACGGAGTTTACCATGCATTAAAAATGGACGCATATGCATTCGAGCTGAATGCGGACGGCACCATCGTTCAAAGCCCTGTTTTCGACCGCATCGGGCGCTCAAACAGTAACAGCTTACGCACCTATATTGCGGATCTACAACAGTTCGCCAAGTCGAGCCGGTTTCAGGAATTTTACAAGGCCCATCAACCATTCTACAACCAGCTTATCAAGGCCTATCGCGATTCCATCGGTGTCGCCGAAATGCAGCGCTGGCTTGGCAAAAACTTCCCTTCGACCCGTTACGATGCATTTAAAATCATCCTGTCGCCGCTCGTAGGCAATAACCAATCCGCAAGTTTCTTTGAATCCAACGGTTTCCGGGAGGCACAGGCTCATGTCAACTTTCCCTTCCATACGCCGGAGAATACCACCGGCTGGTCGCCCGAGGCGCTTCATGTCAAAGACGGCAACATCGTATTCACCGAACTGAACCACGCGTTCATCGGCCCCGAAGGTGAAAAACCGGCTTACCGCGCCCGCATTCAAAAAGCATTCTCCGATCTCACCATCTGGAACGATCCATCCAAACCCGCACGGGGCTACAATACCCCGCAAGCCTCTTTCGACGAATACATGAACTGGGCGCTCGTCAACCTCCGGTATATCGACTACGCCCCCGCCGTGGAGCAAGCCAAACTCATCGCGAATGTCGAGGAGATGATGGTAAACGCCCGCGGTTTTCGGCGGTTTGCGGATTTCAATCAGTTTTTAGTTAAAACCTACAAAGCGCGCAAAAAGGGGCAAACCGTTGCGGATTTGTACCCGGTGATTGTTGGGTGGTTTGAAGGGAATAGTTAGCCAGTTTTGAACCTGAAAAAATCAGAAGCCATGAAAAAACTCCTTACCAACGCCTCGCTTACGATCCTTTCACTGGCACTTTTCTGCTGCGAAAAGGATCCTCAGCCGGATTGCGGATGCGATGGCCCTGCGGTACTTGTGCTTAAAAACACCCGTGCGGTGCACGAAGGCGCCGGGCTATTTACTTTTACGCACCCTATTACTCTTAATAAAACATCCGCCTGGGCCTGCGATGCGGATTCGCTTTGGGCCAAAAGCGCGAATAGCGAAGTTCCCGATTACACAATCAGCGGAAACCTAAAAAAGGAATGCTTCTTTGGACCGACACTCATGATCGTGTACCCGCCCATCGATATCACCGCGATTAAGAAGGACTAGCCCGCGAGCACCTTCGCAAAACAGACACTATTCTCCACTCCCACATACTGTCCGTAATTCTCCGTGCGCTGGTAACCGTTCTTCTCATAAAGCGCAATGGCTTCGGGTTGGCGTTTGCCCGTTTCGAGGACGCATTGGGCATAGCCTAGCTCATTGGCCCAGGTTTCCAGCTCCGTGAGTACGCGGGTAGCAATGCCTTTTTTGCGGCCGTCGGGTGAAACGTACATACGCTTTACCTCCATGGCTTCCTCACTAAAAGCCTTGATGGCGCCGCAGCCCACGGGCTCGTCGTTTTCATAGCATACCACCGCGTGTCGGATCTTGTCAATTTTGTTGAATTGAGCATAAAATCCATGATCAGCACCGTCGCGTTCGGCGAGATCGGCGTCGAGGAGTTTTACCAATGCTTTGAAATCGGGGGCGTCGGAATCGGTTCTTCTTAAAATGATCATTGCAATTCTTCGAGTTCTACTACTTTGGGCGTTCTGGTGAGCCAATGGATAATCAGCCACGCCACAAGATAAGTAAAACCGCAGATTGTGAAAATGATGTTGTACCCCGCCTGAATGTTCCCCGCCGCTTTGTAGCTGTCGAGCAGGCTGCCGATCAGGATCGGGAAAAGAATACCGCCCACGGCTCCCGCCATGCCTCCGATGCCTACGACCGAGCTAACGGCCTGTTTCGGAAACAGGTCGGACGGTAGCGTGAAAACATTCGTCGCCCATGCCTGATGTAATGCCACTGCCAGACTAATGAGTCCAACGGCCATCCAGACGCCGCTGGAAAACTGGATCAGTATCACGGATAGTTCGCAAAATGCGAGCCCCAGCAAAACCGTCTTGCGCGCTTTGAGCGTCGGCCAGCCCCGTTTGATAAGCCAGGACGAGAGATATCCCCCACCAATGCTACCGACGGTCGTTGCGGTATAAATCAGCATAAGTTCAAAACTCGGCTTTTTAAGGTCCAGGTTGAATGTGGAGGCGAAATAGGAAGGCAACCAGAACAGGAAGAACCAGTAGATCGGATCGATGAGCCCTTTACCGGTAATGTAGGCCCATGTCTGCGGAAAAGTGAACAGTTTGATCCATTTAACGGGCTGCTTTTCGGCCTCGTTTTCGTCCTGCCCCTGTCCGCTCAGGATGTAATGAAGCTCCTCGGCGCTCAACCGCTTCTGCTTGACGGGAATGTCATAAAAAATGAGCCAGAAAATCAACCATACGAAACCCAGCGCGCCGGTAATCCAGAACACCTCCTGCCAGCCATAATGGCTCAGAATCCAGGGTACGAGTATCAAAGCGACCACAACGCCGATACTCGTACCGGCATTAAATAAACCCGTTGCCAAAGCCCGTTCCTTCTTCGGGAACCACTCGGCCACCGTCTTGACTGCCGCAGGATAATTACCGGCTTCCCCTAATCCCAGCCCCACACGTGCTACCCCGAACCCGAATGCGCCGCGTGCGACCGCGTGCAGCATACCCGCGATGCTCCAGAAAATGATCGTAAACGAATACCCGGCCTTGGTACCGATCTTGTCGATGAGCCAGCCAAAAACCAGCAAACCGACTGCATAAGCGGCCGTAAACGCCATCACAATGCGTGCGAAATCGGTTTCGGTCCAAACGAATTCTTTTTCCAGAATGGGTTTCAGGAGACCGATGATCTGCCTGTCGAGGTAATTAATGGTCGTGGCGAGAAAGAGCAGGACCACGATGATCCAGCGGTAATTCCTGATTTTACCCATTTGCTAAGCGAGTTTTTGTGCGAATTGAAGGAAATGTGCTTTCAGTCCGTCCCAGTCTTTGTCCTGGATCAGTTTCTTGTCAAATAGCTGCCCTCCGATGCCTAGCCCGTTGGCACCTGCTTTCAAGAAAGCTTCCATGTTTTCCAGGCTGACCCCTCCGGTAGGAAGGAGTTTGAGCTGGTTCATCGGGGCTTTGACGTCCTTAATGTAGCCGGGCCCCAGCGCCGTCGCGGGATAGATTTTCACCATCGACGCACCCCATGACCATGCCTGGAAGATTTCCGTAGGTGTATATGCCCCCGGAAATACCGGAATACCCTTTTTCACACAGGATTTGACCACTTTTTTGCTCAAAACCGGCGTCACGATAAACTGCGCACCTGCTTCCAGCGCAGCATCCAGGTCGTCTTTGGTACAAACCGTTCCGGCGCCGATATTCAGGCCGTAATGCTCGTTTTCCAACGCATAGCGGATCATATCCGTCGCGCCGGGCGTGTTCATCGTAATTTCGACGGTCGTCAGGCCTGCCTCACGGTAAATGGGCAGGATACGCTTGACGTCCTCCGGCGATACGTTACGGATAATACCCACCAGCGGTGCTTTATTGAACAACTCCCACGAAAATGTACGCTCACTCATAAATTTGTTTTATTCAATGTTAAATGTTGGTTCTCAAAAATCCGGATATGCCCGGTGGTAGCCGCACGGTCTACAATCTCCGACGGAATGATCGTTGCCCTGCCTGCCAGCCCCAATGTTTCAATCGCGGCTTTGTACAACTGGTACAGGTTATTTCCGCCGCAGAGCACCAGATGCGCATTCGTTTCCTTCGTCAGATCGCGGATTTCATAGCCGATCAGCAGCCCGCTCAGGAACATCCCGTTTTCCCGCTTACTTAATAAATCAAAAAGCTGGTTGGTTCTTACTGTAAATAATGCATTTAAAATATTTCCTGTGCCCGATTCGCGTATGCCCGAGCGGAATGCGGCTGCGGCTTCTTCGTTGAAATCCGACTGGTGATAATGGTCAATGGAGTCTTTGAGAATGCTCTGATTGGCCATCAGGTTGAAAACTTCACCGGTCATAAAGGTCTTGAAGTCAATCAGCCGGCCGTCACGCACGAACATGTGCTTGGAATGCGTACCGGGGAAAATGAAGATCGCGTCGCGGCCCGAAAGATCCATTGCAGCTCCGAGGCCGATCAGCTGCGTTTCTTCTCCGCGCATGACGTCATGGTCGCTCCGCACACCCGAAATCAACGTGATTTCATGGGGAAAACCCGGCTGTTCCTCATAGTACTTCATCCCCAGATGTGCCCCGTCCAGCGCAAACGGCAGGCGCGCGTAGGGCAACTCCTGCATCCCGATCGACGACGACGCCATGCCGGAAAGCACGATGGGCACACCCCTCAGATCCAGGCCGGTTTGCTTTTTCAATGCGGAGATCTGAGTTGTGATGATCGACCGATAGTAATCACCCCGCACGATCGCACCGTCCGCATTCGCTTCCTGCCACGCATTGTACACTGCCCCGATGCCATGTGGAGACGTCACCTCTCCTACCACATCGTGATCCTTCACATTGACCAGTCTCAACCGGAACGAAGACGTTCCCCAGTCACAACTCAGCAGGTGTTTACTCATAGTTTCTTTTTTTGTTAGGTACCATCCGTCGACTGAAGTCGACGGGAAAAGATTGTATTACGTCGGCAGGCATGCGAATTTGTCATTTTTATCTCCGTCAATTTCCAGCCGTCGACTTCAGTCGACGGGACGAAAAAAAATGCGTCACGGCAATGCAAATGCGATATAGCTCCCACCGGGTTTCAGGCCATATCTGGTACCGCCGGCGGCGATTGCAATATATTGCTTTCCATCGACCATATAGGTAATGGGCGTCGCAAAACCACCTGCCGGAAGCTGGTATTCCCAAACAACCTTGCCCGTTTTGGTATCGAATGCCCTTAGTTTCTCGTCGTAAGTGGCTGCTATGAAAAGCAGGCCGCCGGCAGTCACCAATGGGCCGCCGTGATTTTCGGTGCCGGTTGGCGGGAGGCCCTGTTTCGTCAGTTCGGGGTATTCGCCGAGCGTTACTTTCCACAGGTATTCGCCGGTGTTCATATCAATGGCGTTCAGCGTGCCCCAGGGCGGCTTAATGGCCGGATAGTTGTCCTGATCCCTGAACTGGACATTACCGTTGTTGACGTAAGGAGGCTGGTACGGAAAGCTGGCATTGGTTTTGAACGCGGTCGTCGTTGTTTGAGCATGAATGTCGTTCGCGGCGGGTTTAGGTTCTGTTTTTAAAAGGAAATCCAAAATTGCGGCGCGGTCTTCTTTCGAAATATGCTGGAAAGAAGG
Source organism: Dyadobacter jiangsuensis (assembly GCF_003014695.1). Classification (GTDB taxonomy): domain Bacteria; phylum Bacteroidota; class Bacteroidia; order Cytophagales; family Spirosomataceae; genus Dyadobacter; species Dyadobacter jiangsuensis. The sequence goes on from NZ_PYAS01000016.1 coordinate 106,377, forward strand.
CATTCTTCCACGCCCTGTTTCGAGCAATGCACCAATCTGCTCCCGGCTCATGCGCTGGCCGACGTCTTTCAGCACAGGATAAGCCTGAGTGGCTGCGGAAGCAGCGGCGGTTTGAGAATCAGTAGCATGGCAAACCGCACAATTCGTATTGAACAAAACCTGCCCCCTTGACAATGTCTGACCGTTCTCACCACTCCGAATCTCCCCAGCGTCCCTCATTTTGAGCCACCAGAGCATATTATTGCCATTGACATACACAATTCCTTCCGGATCGGCCGCGGTACCACCCCATTCCGCACCGCCGCCGATGCCATACAGCAACCCTCCGGACAGATCAGGAGGCTGGTTTTTCGGGCCTCTATTGCTGTTGCGGAACCGGTCTAGCACGTAAGCATGCGCCTCGGGTGTGCGCGTGGTGATGTCTGCTTCGGTCAGAGTCTGATTGGCAAATCGAGCGGGTTTAACGGGCACGGGCTGCGTTGGCCAGGGCTGATCACCGGGTAGCGGCTTCGCATTCGGTACCGCCACTTCCTTCACCGGGAAAAGCGGCTTGCCCGTGTCACGATCAAACAGGAAAACGTAGCCGTCTTTGGTCGCCTGCGCAACGGCATCCACCATCTTGCCATTTCTTTTTACCGTGATCAGGTTGGGCGGGCACGGAATATCACGATCCCAGAGGTCGTGATGAACCGTTTGAAAATGCCACACGCGCTTACCGGTTTCGGCATTCAGCGCAATCACGCAGTTGGCAAAAAGATTACTGCCTTTCCGGGCGCCGCCGTAAAAATCCACCGAAGGAGAACCTGTTCCGAGAAACACCATTCCCCGTTTTTCATCCATCACCATCCCTGCCCAGCAATTGGCGCCGCCCAGTTTCCTGTACGAGTCTTTCGACCAGGTTTCATAGCCATACTCTCCCGGCAGCGGGATCGTACGGAATACCCACGCCACTTTGCCCGTCCGCATGTCGAATGCGCGGATGTGCCCCGGCAATGCGTCTCCGCCTTCCGAAACCGACGAACCGGTAATAAGCAGGTTCTTGAAAATCACACCCGGCGTAGTGTTCCGGATATTGAACTGGTAAGGGTCGTAACCGTAATTCGCGGCATCGCCCAGGCCATCGTGAAAATCCACTTCGCCGTTTTTGCCAAAACTCTCAACCAGTTTCCCGGTTTGGGCATTCAATGCAAACAGCGATGCCCCCGCCGTAAATAAAATGCGTTTGTCATTCCCCTCCGACCAATATACCACACCGCGCGTCGGATGGAACCGCGGCCGCTTTCCTTCAAAAGGGTCAAACTTCCAAAGCTCTTTTCCCGTGGCCGCATCGATTGCAAATACCTTCAACCGCGGTGTGGTACCGTACATCACCCCATCGATCACGATCGGCTGGCATTGCATATCCATGCCGCGCTCGCCGGGTTTGTTTTCGCCGGTGTCGTACGTCCAGGCCGGTTGGAGGTTTCTCACATTATTCTTGTTGACCTGCGTCAAAGCAGAATAGCGGTTGCCTGCATTGTTGCCGCCGTACACGGGCCAGTCGGCATCCTTACCGTCGTCCGGGACGCGACCGTCCGGGACGCGGATTGCCGGTATCAGCGCGCAGAATGTTACGGCAATAAGTATGGAGCATATGATCGGAAAACGGATCGTCATAGGGTCTATAAAGGTATTTGTATTTCAAAATTGGCCCGGAAGTATTGTTGCGTTGGGTTTGCTGCTAATTGTTGTTACATGCCTACGGCATTATCCAAATATTAGGATGCATTCTTGTTTGCTACCCATTTTACGTCGCTAACGCGACTTGATCTCGCAAGTGCCGTCAGGCACGTAACATTGGTAGAAGAACGTCCCGTTCAATCAATCCCGTAGGGATGCAACAACAATAACAAATCCCGTGTGCGCTACTGATTCAGATTCGGATTGATGGAAGTATCCGTATAAGGCAGCGGGAACCAGTAATTAGCTTTCACGATCGGTTTGATCGGCTGCAAATCGTCGGCGCTCTTCTTGGCATTGGCTTCCTCCACCCTTTCGAGACGCACGAGGTCGAACCAGCGTGTGCGCTCGCAAGCGAATTCCCATGCGCGCTCCTGCACGACCTCGTCGGCGAACTGCGCCGCTGTCAGGCCATCACCGGGTGCTAATGCCTTAGTACCTGCCGCTCGCCCGCGCAAACGTACCTTGTTCAATGCATCGTAAGCCGCCTGGTCGGGACCGCCGGTTCCGCGGGCTTTGGCTTCGGCGTAGATCGTCAGCACATGTGGGTAACGCATCATAACAGAAGGCAGGGAAATGCTCGACGTCACGATGTTCCCTTTGATATACCATTTTTGGTAGTAAGGATGTTTTGTCAAACTGTTCTGCCAGGGGATTTTGGTAGCACCCAGCCCGAATTCCGTGCGGAAAGTAGCGTCCTTACGCGGTCCGGCAGGGAAATCACGGAAGAAATTCAGCTCCGCAAACATATCGTCCCATCCGCCTTCCTCACCGGGCATGGTGGTGTTCCCGTAAGTCGCATTGGCCGTACCGCTTCCACCGAGGTAACCGCTGATCTGAAATACTGCCTCCTTCGTTCCGGGCGATGCCGGGTCGTTTTCAAAAACCGCTGCGAATGTCGGCAACAGTTCGAAGCCGTAAGTCGCTGCATTATCGATCACTTCTTTGGCTTTGGCAGCCGCCAGGTCGTATTTGTCGGTTTGTTTCAAAGGCCAGCCTGCCATCGTCAGATACACGTCGGCCAGGAACGCCTTCGCAGACCCTTTGTTTGGCCGTCCCGGATCGCGTTTTGCGTTCGGCAAATTGGTTTCCGCCACTTTCAGGTCGGCGACGATCAAATCATAGACTTCCTGCGGCGTCGATTTTTTAACCGTCAGCAAATCATCGGAATACTCCCCTGCCAGAATCAACGGGATATTGCCCCAGAAGCGCGTCAGCCAGTAGTAGGAAAACGCGCGGATGAAATGCGCCTCGCCCACGATGATATCGATCGTAGCTTTGGTACCCACTGTTTTCTGGTAATTATTGACCACATTATTCGCTCCTTGAATGGCCTTGTAGCAACCGTTATAAACCGCATTCGAGCGCTGGTTGGTAGTCGAGACATTGAACTGGTCAAACTCCCGCCAGTCGGCCTTGTTGCTGGCGGGGTGCGTAGTAACATCGTCCGCGCCCAGCACGGCTGCATTGGCCGAGGGGTGCAAAAAGCCGTAAGTCCATTGGTTGGCGAGACCCTTATACGCCCCGGTCAATGCCGATTCGAGCCCATCCTGCGTCGAAAGCACATTCGGCCCGTACAAAAGCCCGGTCGTATCCTCATCCAGGTAATCACTGCAACCAGCTCCGGTCAGAAGCAAGCCGCTTAAAAGAAGTATGGTTATTTTTTTCATGTCTGTTGTTTAAATATTGTTTTTACTCCTACCCTGGCACGACCACCAACGATCGGTGGTCGGCGGTCCATGGTCCGCGGTCAGAATCCCAACGTCAACCCCACCGTATACACCTTCGCATTCGGATACGAACCTCGGTCGATACCAATCGCCGTGTCGGTGCTGGAACCTACGTTGCTCGTTTCCGGATCAGGACCAGTGTATTTGGTGATCGTAAACAGGTTCGTGGCGCTCGCGAAAACGCGGATATTGGCCTTATCCTTGAAAACCGAAGACGGCACGTTATAAGCCAGGCTCACGTTTTTCAACCTTACAAAACTTCCGTTTTCCACAAACCGGCTCGATTGCGTAAATGGCTGGTAAGTTTTGGTAAATGCAGGAATATCCGAATCTTCATTACCCGGACGGTAGTAGTCGCGAATCTCCGTCAGCAGAAACTGGCGTGCTTCCCCGGAGCCCGACATCGCGCCTGCGCGGGTGTAGTTCAGCTTGTCCACGCCGAATGCCCCCTGGAAGAACACATTCAGTGTAAGTCCGCCATAGGTAAAGGTGTTATTCCAACCGCCGGTCAGTTTCGGGAACGCGTGGCCGACAATCTGGAAATCGTCGGTGGTGATCGCATTATCGCCGTTTACGTCCTCATAATGCGGATCGCCGGGAACACGGCCCTGTTTGGCAGCGATGTCGGCTTCATTGGGTTTGAAAGTACCCAGGTATTTGAGGCCCCAGTAAGAGCCCAGCGGCTGACCCGGCATGAGCATAAACTCGTTGGTGATGGACATCCCGCCGCCTGCACCGGTTCCCGTTCCGAGCCGTGGTAACCCGCCGAGGCTCACCACTTCGTTTTTCAGGGTTGACAAATTCAAATTCGTTTCCCAGCTGAATTTCCCTTTTTCGATAGGCGTACCACCAATGGCGAACTCGAACCCGCGGTTGCGGATCTCGCCTACGTTGCGCGGCTGCGTACCTCCGCCCGCGTAGTTGGGCAGCTGTACGTTCAGCAGCAGGTCGGTCGTGCTCTTGTTGAAGTAATCCGCCTCGAAATGCAATCTTCCGTTCAGGATCTCCATTTCAATACCCACGTCGGTCTGCGTGGTGGTCTCCCATTTCAGGTTCTTGTTGCCCTGGTTACCCTGGATCACCCCGGCCGTGACGCCGGTATTGTTGAAACCGACCTGCGTAGAGTTGTAGGGCGACAAGGTCGCATAAGGGTTAATAGCCTGGCTACCGGTTTTACCCCAGCTTCCACGCAATTTCAGGTTCGAGAATACATTGAGGTTCTTGATAAACTCCTCCTCCGAAAGCCGCCACCCCAGGGCAACCGACGGGAAAATACTGTTCCGGTTATCCTCGCTGAATTTCGACGAACCATCACGACGGATAGCCGCGGTTACCAGGTACTTGTCTTTGAATGCGTAATTCACCCTTCCGAGCAACGAAAGCAGCGTCCATTTCGAGAAGCCCGAGCTCACGGTTGCGGCCGAGTTGCCACCGATGTTATCATAACCCAGTTGCGGGAAACGAAGCCCGTTGGCCGTGGCTGTGAAGTTCTTGTCGGTAAATTGCTGGGTTTCCAATACTGCTACCGCCGTAATCGAGTGATTTCCGAATGTACGGGTGTAGTTCAGTGCATTGGTGTTCTGCAAAGTCACCTGGTCGGCCGAGTAGCGGGTTGCATTCGGGTTATTATTCGAAAGGCGCTTGCCATTAAAGCTCTTGTTCTGCGCGTCGAGGTAGTTGATCGCGTATTGCAAGTCGAGCGACAGGCCTGTGATAGGCAGTTGGTAGCTTAGCCCGCCGATGGCGTTGATGTTCATCCGCTCGACGTCGATAGACTTGTCGTACAAGTGATCCAGCGGACTCCTCGAAACAGAACCCGTCGGATCCGCGAATGTAGGCTGGCCGTCGGAGCCATACGCAGGCGTGGTAGGCGCCCATTGCAACGCTTCGATCAGCGCACCGCCGCCATCGGTATTATGGTTGGCTGTCTTTGCACCCGACAAATTGAGTCGCAATGCAAGGTTCTTATTGATCTGCGTGCGCAAATTGGTTCTCAAAACATACCGCTTGAAACCGCTGTTGTTCACGATCCCTTTCTGGTTTACATAGTTACCGGAGATCAGGAACGAGGTTTTCTCATTCCCGCCCGAAACCGTCACCTGATGCTGCTGACCGCTTCCCTTGCGGTAAACCAGGTCCTGCCAGTCGGTACCGCCATTCTTCTTGAAATCGTCGATCTGGGCTTGTGTAAACGGTGCATTGGAGCCCGTGGCAGCTGCACGTGCATTGACGATCTCCGCGAATTCGCCCGCAGGAAGTATATCGAATTTCTTGATCACGTTCGAAACGCTTCCCTGCCCTTCATAACTCACTTTAATACCCTTACTGCCTTTTTTGGTTGTGATGATAATCACCCCGTTAGCTCCCCGGCTACCGTAAATGGAAGTCGAAGCCGCATCTTTCAGCACTTGCAGCGATTCGATATCGTTGGGATTCAGCAAACTATAATTAGCTCCCACAAAACCATCGATCACATAAAGCGGATCGTTGTTACCGAGTACCGAGTTGGCCCCACGAACACGGACCTTCGAATCCCCGCCCGGCGCGCCGTTGGACTGCGTTACCTGCACACCGGCCGCACGTCCCTGCAACACCTGATCGAGCCGGGTAATGGGCTGTTGCGAGAACTCGCGCGTCGAAACCACCGACAATGCACCGGTAACGTCGGTTTTCTTCTGGGTACCATACCCCACCACCACCAGTTCGTCCAGGCTGCGTGAGCCCTGTGCAAGTTTGATATCGATTACCGAACGGTTACCGATTTCCACCGTCTGACTTTCATAGCCGATAAACGAAAACACCAGCGTGCCGCTTCCCGGCGCCTGGATCACATAGTTCCCCTCTCCGTCGGTTACGGTACCCTGCGAAGTACCACTGATGAGGATACTCACGCCGGGCAGCGCTGCATTGTCCTGATCGGTCACCTTTCCGGTCACCCTGGCATTCTGGGCAAGCAAACTTCCGCCCCCCAAGCCGAGCAACACCAAGCATAAACTCAGTAATTTTCTCATGGAATATTTATAGTTGAACGTTATTAAATTCTATTTTATCGAAAGCATGGATGTACCGTTCCAATATCGACCGCCGACGACTGACCGCCGACCGCCGATTGCTTGATTTAATCGTTAGGTTTTATCTTACTTGATTTTCAGCTGTTGCAGCCAACCGCCCCTAGCATGCGATCGGCTGTCAGCGGTCGGCCGTCGGCGGTCCATAGTCGATCGTCCACGGCCATTCCGCACAGCGGTACAGTACCGCCCTACCAATCCACCACCGACCCATCCAGCGCGTTATAGCTCTCCGGATTCTTCCAGTCGTGGCCGATCTTGTCTTTCAAGGCATCTTCGTCGAGCTCCACACCCAGGCCGGGTTTGGTAGGCACCATCACGGTTCCGTCTTTTTGTAGTTTGAATGGTTCTTTGAGGTAGCCTTCTCCCAGCGTTACCTGCTCCTGGACAAGGAAATTCGGGACGCTGGCGGCCAGTTGGAGGCCGGTAGCGAGCGAAATCGGGCCCATCGGGTTGTGTGGGGCAATCGGAATGTAGTAGGCCTCGGCCATTCCCGCGATGATCCTGCCTTCGGTAATTCCTCCTGCATGACACAAATCCGGCTGGATAATGCTTGCAGCCCCTTTTTCGAGGATTTCGCGGAAACCCCATTTGGTAAAAATCCGCTCGCCCGTGGCGATGGGAATATGCGTGCCCCTGGCAATATCCACCAGCGTATCGACATTCTGTGCCTGGCAAGGTTCTTCCACAAAAAAGGGCTGGTATTGCTCCAATTCCTTGATCAGCACCTTGGAGGTCTGCTGCGGAACCGATCCGTGAAAATCGATCGCGATATCCATTTCCGGGCCGCCGGCCTCACGCAGCGAAGCGAAATTGTCGGAAGCATATTTAATGAACGCCTGGTTCTCGACGATGTTCGCCGGGTTCTTCTTGGCAACGCTGGTTTTGATGATCGTGTACCCTTCGGCTTTACGCTTCTTCATGTCTTCGGCGTTCGACGCGCGCCCATATATACGCACGCGGTCACGGGTGGGCCCGCCCAGGAGCTCATGCACAGGTACGCCCAGGAGCTTACCCTTGATGTCCCACAATGCCTGGTCGATGCCGCTCAATGCGCTCGTAAGGATCGGCCCGCCCCGGTAGAACGCGTGGCGATAAATGGCCTGCCAATGGTGCACCACGGCACGCGGGTCCTTGCCGACCAGGTATGGTTCCACCTCCTTAATCGCGGTCTGGATCGTCAGCGCGCGGCCTTCGAGCAGCGGCTCGCCGAGGCCCACAATGCCTGCGTCGGTGTGGATTTTGAGAAAAATCCAGCGTGGCTTTACCAAAAATGTTTCCAGCTTGGTGATCTTGACCTTTCCGTATGCCTGAAAAGGCGTGGGATTGGCTGCATACGAAGTTTGGGGCAGCAGCATCGTGCCCGTAGCCGCAACGCCCAGGACGGATTGAATGGCCGCCCGGCGCGACAAAGTGGTAGATTTCGGGTTGGATTTCATGGAGTTACCAGTTATGGATAGCGCCATCCGGACTTTTCAGGATCGGATGCGGGAATTTGGTTTTCTCTTTGACCTCCATGATGAAGGTCGCTTTTTTAGGATCAAATTTTACCCCCAGTCCGGGCGCATCGTTGAGATATAGCTTACCGTTTTTGAAATTGATAAAATCCTCGTTGAAGTAAGGCGGCCGCTCCGGTTCGCCTCCGCCGAGCTCCATCAGCGCCCGTGCCGGACTGCTCGAACCCAATACGTGCACCAATGTGGCCGTCGCCAGCGGGCCTGTAAAATGCGGTATCATACCCACATAATGCGTTTCGCACATCGACGCCAGTTTCTTGAATTCGCTGATCCCGCCGGTGTTCGGCAATGTGAACCGGGTGTAATCGATCCAGCGGTTCTCGATAAACTCGTTGCAATCCCAGCGATCGCCGAACTGCTCGCCTACGGCAATAGGCACCTTGGTCATCGAACGTACGGTTTTGTACACCGACGGGTTCTCCGAGCGGATAATATCCTCCACGAAATACGGTTCGAGCGATTCGAGCGCGGTACAGATCTTCAAACCGTCGGTCATATCGAAACGGGTATGCAGGTCGATGGCCCACTTACCCCCGCCGCCCACGGCTTCGTCGATTCTTTTGCAGAACTCGATCGTCTTTTTCACATTTTCGTAAAAGTCAAAAGGCTGATCGCCATTACCACCCGTCGGTCCGATACGGTACGCGCGCAGCCCGGCTTCAATGCAATCCCTGGCCCGTTCCTCTTCGGTTTTGGCTTTTGAGGCGCGGAAACCGGTGGCATAGCATTCCACGTAATCGCGGGTGGCACCGCCCAGGAGCTCGTACACCGGCACATTCAGGGCCTTGCCTTTAATGTCCCAAAGCGCCATTTCCAATGCACCCAATGCGTGCAGCTTCTCGCGCCCCGGCGGGTAAAACATCCCGCGGTACACGTTCTGCCAGATGTGTTCGATGCGGAACGGGTCCTCTCCGATCATCATCTGCGCGCATTGTTCAATCATATCCTTCGAGCCGCCCTCGCCAATGCCGATAATGCCGCCGTCGGTTTCGATCTCAACAATCCCGCGGGCCTGGTTGAACAGTGGTTTGTTGTACCCCGGCGCGGCGTAGTACCGTATTTTGGTAATCTTCATTTTGGAAGCGGCCTCGGCCTTCGCGAACGGAAAGCCCGCCGCAACGGCGGTAGTACCCAGGAAGGCGGTTTTTATAAAATTTCTTCTTCTCATAAATGTTTCGTTTGGTCTGATATTGTCAGGTGTAGTCAGGAATAGTCAGGTGTGGTCAAGAGTTGTCAGGTGTAGTCAGGTGTAGTCAGGTGTAGTCAAGAGTTGTCAGGGAATAGTCAGGTATGGTCATATGCGGTCATTTGTTGTAAACTTCCTACTCAGAATCGGTTGTCCGTCTCCTAACAATACTTGACAATACCTGACAATACCTGACAATGCTTGACAATACCTGACCACCCCTGATTACTTTTATAACCGCCTGTTCATTAAACGTTTAAGCAATTCGAGCCAAAAAAAGCTCCCCGGATCAGCCGGTAAGAGCCGGTTTGGCCTTCGAGGATTCACGGGCGATCAGTTTGGCTTCCATCAATATCTGCTTCATACTCTCCTCAGGGTTTTTCAGTTTGGTTAATAAAAACTCAACCGCCGTTTTGCCCAGCATTTCCAAGGGCTGCTGCACGTAGGTGATCGGGCAATAATACAGGTCGAAAACTTCTGCCTGGCCGTAGCTGACGATCGCCAGATCGGATGGCACTTTGAGGCGCAGCTCATTAATGTACTTTAATGCATTGATAGCCAAACCATAAGTCGCGAAAATCATGGCATCCACGCGCTGTTCGGATGCCAGTATTTCGTCGATGGCCGTGCGTACCTCGCTATCCATCGTTTCGAAATGCACCTCTTTCAGCCAGGAATCGTGGAACTCGATGTGGTTGTCACGCAACGCGTGCTTGTAACCCCGCACCCGCTCCTCCATATGGTACATATTCGATTTGTAGGCCATGATCCCGATCTTCGAATAGCCGCTTTGAATAAGATGAACACCGGCGTCGTAAGAGGCTTTGTAGTTGTTAGTGGCCACAAAATCTGTCTGTATTTCGGGAAAATGGCGGTCCAGCAATACAAATGGGATATTCCGCTCTTTGAGATAATGCACCTGGTTTTCGGAACCTTCGCAGGAAACGATAATGAAGCCGTCGACCTGCCGGTTGATCAGCACATTGAGCAGATCCCACGATTTCTCGGCGTGCTCGTCGCAGCTCCCGATGATGACCGTGTAGCCATTCTTTTTCGCTTCATCTTCCACCACCCGCGCGATATTGGCGAAAAACGGGTTGGAAATGTCGGCGATGATCAGCCCGATGGTGTAGGTCTTACCGCTTCGGAGGCTTTTGGCCAGGTGGTTGGGCTGATAGTTCAATTCCTTGGCTATCTGCCTGATTTTCTGCGCAATGACCTCCCCCACCCTGGTTTCCTTTTCCTTACCATTGAGGACGTACGAAACCAGAGCCGTGGAGACCCCCGCTTGCTGTGCAATATCTTTGAGCGATGCTTTTTTCATGGACGTATAAGCGTACCGTCGAATTTTCTTACTTGCCAGTTCGATTTTGTACTGATGGGGAACTTGGCCGCGACCTTTTCATCGATGTCCACCCCAATGCCCGGCACTTCGTTCACCGACATATAACCGTTCTTCATCGTCGGGCAGCCGGAGAATACTTCCAATGTTTTGTCATTGAACTGGACCGCCTCCTGGATACCGAAGTTCCACACAGCCAGGTCGATATGGGCATGGGCCGAATGCCCTACCGGCGACACATCGCCAGGGCCATGCCAGGCTGTTTTGACATTGAACCATTCCCCGAGCCTCGCCACTTTCATGGCCGGCGTAACCCCGCCGATCTGCGACACGTGAATGCGGATGTAGTCGAACCACTGGTTGGCCATCGGTTCCAGAAACTCGTTGATATTATTGAACAGCTCGCCCATAGCCAGCGGCACCGTGGTACTCTGGCGAAGCAGTTTAAACCATTTCATGTTTTCGGGTGAAAACGGGTCTTCAATAAAGAATGGGCGGAATTCTTCAAGTTTTTTGATCATATTGATCGCATTCATCGGCTGCACACGTTCGTGGATATCATGCAGGAGCTCCACTTCCTCCCCGCATTGCTTGCGCACGGTTTCGAACAGAATCGGGATCGCTTTCAGGTAGGCATTTTCGTTCATATAGTTGTCCGTAGCGCCCCCAAAGCCTGCCTCCTTGAAATCCGGCTTCTTGGTAGTGCTGCCTACGGCCCCGTAACCACCCTGCTGAATACGAATGTAGCGGTAACCCTGCTCCTGGATCTTCTTCACGCTCTCCACCGTTTCCTCGGGTGTGCGGCCGTTCGCATGCGTGTAACACGGCACGGCGAAACGCACTTTACCGCCCAGCAGCTGGTACAACGGCATTCCGGCACGTTTGCCTTTGATATCCCAAAGCGCCTGATCCAGCCCGCTCAGCGCATTGTTCAGCACCGGACCGTTGCGCCAGTAAGAACTCACATAGGCGGCATGCCACATGTCTTCGATATTGTCGACGTCCCTTCCGACGCAAAATTCATTGAGATAGGTATTGATCGCCACCAGCACCACTTCGGCGCGCTGTGTGAACGTGGCACACCCAAGCCCGTACAGTCCCGGTTCGGAGGTTTCGACCTTCACGACAATGAGGTTGGAGCCCTGCGGCGCCGTGGCAATCGCGCGAACGCTTTTGATCGTCAGCGATTTCAAGCCTTTGGCGTACTGAGGCGTTTCGCGGTCGGCGGTCCGACGCTCGGCGGTCCGATGGTCGACGGTCCGACGGTCGGCGCGCGCATTCGGAATGCCTCCAAACAAGCCCAGTATTCCCGCGGACCCGCTCAGCCCCAATGCTCTCATCGTGTCTCGACGACTCATTCCGTTCTCTTTCATTTGTATCAGGTTAAAGGTTTAAGAATAGTCACTTTTTGTCCCACCACATCCTTGTATTGAGGTCGTTAGGGCCCTGGCGCGCGTTGGCGTCATTTACATTCTGCAAGTTCACGACGATCTCGCTGTCGGGATAAGGCATCCGGCGGATGAAGTCTTCCTTGATTTCCGACCCGGGATAAGGGTTCTTCTTCAACGTCGGGAAGCCGCTTCTACGGAAATTGGCCCAGGATTCGTTGCCGTCCAGGAACGTAGCCACCCAATACTGGGTATTGATTTGCTCCAAAGCCTTGGCCGCATCGAGCGGGTGCGCTTTCAGGTAGGCAAGAATCGCATCTTCCTTGATGGTCGCGCTGGGGTCGTAAAGTGCCATTTGTTCCAGATTCGCCCGGATACCTTTGGCATAATAATCGGCTGCTTCGCCCGTCACCCAGCCGCGCACGGCCGCCTCCGCGAGCAGGAGCTGCACTTGTGCGTAGGTAATGTGAAATTCCGGTGCATCGAGCTTCAATACGGTGGTCAGGTTGATTTGTGTAAAATCCCACAAGCTCACCACCCCATTTTCGGCCAGTACACTATTGATGGTCACATCGTTATACCCCATCGGCATTCCTTTCTGCACCTTTGGATCTGACGAGGCACGCTCCGGTGTTTGCTCCGGGCCGCCCTTCGCGCCTACGTACCGCACCGCGAACACGGGCAAGCGGGGATCGTTGTTTTCTTTAAGATAATTCACAAATGGCGCGGCGAGGTAGAAATTGGTCTTTTCCCGTGCCGCCAGGTGATTGGCAATAAAGTTGTTGTAAAGCGACGTGTGGCGAATGATCGAGTTATCGGTATTGTTCTCAAAAAGCCCGCCTGCGACTGCTTTGGTCACGTAGGCTTTGGCTGTCGTCGGATCTACTTTGGAGAGGCGCATTCCAGCTCGCAGCATGAGCGAATAGCCCAGCTTTTTCCAGCGGGCCACATTGCCGCCGTAAAGAATATCGGTCGTTACAGCTGGCTGCGAGGCATCGAGCGCACCGGAGGCCTCTTCCAATTCTTTGAGAATATCCTTGTAAATGGCTTCCTGCGGATCATATTTCGGACGGATTTCCTCGCTGATATAACCTTTCCCGGCATCGAAATACGGAATGTCGCCGTAGGTGTCGGTCAGGATCATGAATGCGTAGGCCTTCCAGATGCGGGCAGCGTGGTAGATATTTGCATTCAGCGGATCGCCCTTCGTTTGCTCGGTCACGGCCACCAGCTGCTTGATCACATTCCGGTAAAAATTAACCCAAACCAGCGGCGAGTTGGAGTTATTGAGCTGGTTGTAATTCCCTCCCGACAACGAGCTTCCATAAGGTGTAATCACCTGCTGCACAATGCCGAAGTTGTAACATAGCATACCCAGCGTCGAAACGCCGTCGAGGTAAGTCGTAGCGATGATGGCCTTGTTCAGGATCAGGGACGGCGCCAGCGAGGTCGGATCGACTTTGTTGGTGTTGATCTCGTCAAATCCATCGTCGCAACCGGTTATGAACGTCAGCGACAGGGCGAGCGCCAGCATATATTTGAATGTAGCTTTCATGGGTTCGGCGGTTAGAATTTTACATTGAGATTAAAACCAATGCTGCGGGTCGGCGGCAAACCTGGCCAAAAATCGAGGCCGGTAGCATTATCCGACGAGTTCAGCACTTCTTCCGGATCCATATTCTCCGTCCATTTCTTGATCACGAGCACATTGTTCGCGACAGCACTCAGGCGCAGGCCCTTCACAAACGACTTTTCAGGAAGCAGTTTGCCCAAGTCATATCCCAACGTGAGCTGGCGCAGTTTCCAGAAACCGGCGTTCTGCACAAAATCCTCGTTGATTCCCAGCGGGTTGATCGACTCGTAAAATGGCTGCACGGCGGCCTTCGTCTGGTTCACCTCGCCGTCGGGGTTCACGCCGTTCCCGATCACATAACCTTCCGCGCGGCCCGGCAATGTGCGTTTCGACAGCCCGTGCCGCATGTAGTTGATGTTCCGCCCGGCGATCATTTTGTGGCCCAGTTTGAAATCTATCAGTGCCGAAAGCATTATGCCTTTGTAATTAAACGTATTGGTAATACCACCAAAATACTTGGGCAATGCATTACCTACATTCATCAATGTATTGTTTCTCAAAGGCATACCGCTGTTTTTGTCGAACACCTGCCGGCCTTGCGCGTCGCGCAGGTACGTGAATGTGTAAAGCTGGCCGAGCGGCTTGCCGACCACCATATTGAGCGTCCGGCCCCCACCGCCACCGACGGTAATCACGGTATCTTTCTCCGCCAGGCCCAGTTTTAACACCTTGGAAGTGTTGTAGGACACATTGAAGCTCACATCCCAGGTAAAATCTTTGGTTTTCACCGGAGAACCCGTCAGCAACAGCTCAATACCCTTGTTCATACTCCGACCGACATTAATCAGCTGCGCAGTGTAGGAAGAAGCGTCGGAAATTTGCGCGGCAAGAATCTGATCGTCAGTGGTTTTGTGGTAGTACGTTAAATCAAAACCGAGCAGGTTGTTGAACAGCTTCATTTCCAGACCTGCCTCCGCCTCCTTAATGCGGAGCGGGCGCAGGTTTTTGTTTGGAACGACCGACGCATTGATACCGCCCACCGGCACAAGCTGGCCCGACGGATTCGGGAACGAGTTGTTATCCACGGCATAGTACAATGCATTGGAGTACGGGTTCACGTTGTCGGAGCCCACCTGCGCGTAAGCCGCGCGGAACTTGCCGAATGAAATCCAGGCCGGCAGGTTCGGAAATGCCTGCGAGAATATGAAGCTACCCGTTACCGACGGATAAAGGATGCTGCGATTCTGAGGGGCGAGGGTTGAAAACCAGTCGTTTCGCGCCGTTACGTTCAAGTAAATGAACTCTTTCCAGGAAATGGTGGCAGCACCGTACAGCGAATTGATTTTTTTCTCCGAAAGGCTGTACAACGGGTTTTTGACGCGCCCGTTCATGACCGTATACAGATTGGGCTGGATAAAATCCTGTACCGTAACGCTGTTGTAATCCATCCGTGCGTAGCGCTGGTTACCGCCAAGGGTTACGTCCAGGCCGATGTTGCCGAAATTATGGTTGCCGCCAAGAATAAAGTCGAAGTTGCGCTCGGTATTGCGGCGTACATCCTGTGTGAATGAGCCGTTTACATAACCCACCGGCGCTTTCGCGATGGGTGCATAGCCATTGGGAATGTTGTAATCCTGACTGCGCACGTAAAAATCCTGGGCACCGCGGAGTTGCAGGTAAAGCCAGTCGGTGAACTGGTATTTCAAAGCCACATTACCGAACAGGCGGTCGCGGGAAATGTTCTCGAAATGGTGGCTGAGCGAATAGTAAGGATTATTTCGCACCAAAAACCGGGAAAACACGAACTCATCACCGTTTGGTTTGGTCTGATTTTGCTTCAAAGCCTCGAAAGGCATGGAGTTGGCAAGGGTGAAAATGACTGTCGAAGTCGCGAAGTCCTGGGTGTCGATCTGCGGCGGATTCGTGTTCTTTTCTTTGGAATAATTGATATTACCAAAAGCGGTGAGGCGTTTTGAAATGTTCTGCGTGAACCCCAGGTTCACCACTTTCCGGTTGAACTTGTTATTCTCGACAATACCCCGGTTATCACTGTTGGCCAGGGACAAACTGAAACCGCCGTTCGGACCATTGTTCGAAACAGTAATGGTGTTGGTCATGTTCGTTCCCGTGCGATAAAATTTCTTCACACGCCCCCGTACAGGCTCGTAAGGCCAGGTTTCGTTGTCGAACAGGATTTGAGTCATACCCGGCTCAAACTTCTCGCCGAAGCTCCACACACCCGAAGTCGGGTTCTCGGTAGTCGGTCGTTTTCCACCTTCTCCCTGGCCGTATTCGTATTGAAAATCCGTGAAATCCAGCGGCGTATCGGTTGTGAAATTGATATTATAATCGAGGCCGATGCCTTTTCCTGTGCCCCGGGTTTTGGTCGTAATCATCACTACGCCGTCCTTGGCGCGCGAGCCGTAAAGCGCCGCCGCGGTGGCGCCTTTCAGCACCGTCATCGACTCGATATCGTCCGGGTTGATACTGGAAAGCCCGTCGCCGCCATCGGAACTGTTCGCAGCACGCGGGCCATAATCCCCCCCGCCGGCGAAGTTGGAATTATCGATCGGCACGCCGTTTACAACAATAAGCGGGTTATTCTGCCCGCTGAACGACGATTGCCCGCGGATGCGGATCTTGGCCGTTCCTCCGGGGCCGGTCGATAATGAAGTAATATTCACACCTGCCATTTTACCCTGTAACGAGCTCATTACGTTGGGAGTACGATTGGTTGAAATCTGGTCTGCATTCACCGTCGCCGTGGCATAACCGAGCGTCTTCGCCTCCCGCTTGATACCCAGTGCGGTTACCACCACTTCCGTGAGATTCTTCGATTCCTGCACGAGCTGCACATCTATCGCAGACCGCGCACCGACTGCGATGGTTTGAGTTACATAACCTATAAAAGAGAAAACAAGCGTCGCATTCGCGGGCGCATCCAGCGAATATTTGCCGTCGGCATCCGTAACGGTACCTTGTGAAGTGCCGCCGATCAGGATATTCACGCCGGGCAAGGGTTCCTTATTCTCGCCGGTGACGGTGCCGGTAACCCGGCCTGCCTGGGCTAAAACCAGCCCGCTACACAGCGTCACAAGCAGCACGATAATCGTAAAACATTTCTTCATCACATCTAATTGGGTCAAAATTCAGGGTGAGTAGGAATTATGCAGAACGTACACGAAAACCGTAATTGCTTACGGACACGAGGGCCAGGAATAGTACAAGCAAAAAAGTGTCAGGCACGGCCTAAACAACCGAACGATAGCATATATACGCAATCCAAAAAGCATCCATTGCGCTGCCGATAATACATCATCGACGCGGCTCATGCCTGAATGGCTTTAAATACAAGCTATGTTTGAACTATCTATTCAAGTTTAAACGATTAAGCAACTTATGATACAAAATGTCGAATGGTACTGTCTTAATCAGGTTGTGCTGTGATGGTATCGGGTACTTAAAACGCTTGCCGGAACTGTGCCGGGCAGCAGGAGGAAATATTAAGCACGTGTGTCTTTAATATTTGATACTTAATCCGCCAATAAGGAAACATTGTGTCCAAATGTAGATTTAATCGATTAAACAACAAAATTTCGAAGCAAATATTTTAAC
Organism: Dyadobacter jiangsuensis; assembly: GCF_003014695.1. Classification (GTDB taxonomy): domain Bacteria; phylum Bacteroidota; class Bacteroidia; order Cytophagales; family Spirosomataceae; genus Dyadobacter; species Dyadobacter jiangsuensis. The sequence goes on from NZ_PYAS01000016.1 coordinate 123,515, forward strand.
ATTTTTTCTAAAAATAAGCACATAACCCGTTTTCATTACCTTCAACGCATTGCACAGCTCCAATGTATTTCAGATAATGATTCGCCCGCTTTGCGTAAAAGCGGATTAGTTCCCGACCACGGACCGTTAGATTTACCCTGAAATCCTCCTTATGGTTTTCCGATCATCCATCCTGTCATGACCTTTTTAAAACGTATGTTGGAACAATCCAGGCTCCCGCTGTCTGTCGGGCAGTTCTGGTGGTACTCCTTCTGCTATTGGGGCATTTTCGCGGTAATAACGTTCGGTCAGCTTATGATGCTGTGGCTTTTGAAGGAAGGGGTGGTGATGCAGCCTCACGAAATGTTCATCTGGCTGCTCGATGGCCTCTTCTGGTGGTCCACGAGTCCGCTTGTGCTGTACGCGGCCATCAAAGTACCGATCGCATTCAAGGTCCGCGAAAGTTCCTCCATTTTCAAACCGATCCTGGTCCATCTGGCGATCGTTACTTTTCTCAATATTTTCATCAACATCCTGCATTACTATATTACCAATCCGCTCATGTACCGCGCGGTGGGCAAATCGGTGCCGCTGGAAAACTACCTGTTTTCGTTCTTCATTGCCTACACTGCAAGTTTTGGTCAATACCTGCTCCTTGTGGTGGGCTTTAACAAGGTATCCTACATTTATCGTTACCAGGAACTGAAACAGCAGAATTTCGAGACTGAACTGCACAACGAGCAGCTGCGCGGGCAACTGGCGAATGCACAGCTGCAATCGCTGAAAATGCAGCTCAATCCGCATTTTCTTTTCAATACGCTGCATAGTGTGGTTAGCCTGATGGTTAAAAACGATATCCGCAAAGCCACACTCATGATCACCACCCTCAGCGACCTGCTGCGTGCGGTACTCGTGAACCAGTCGGCCGATTTCATTCCTTTGCAGGAGGAACTGCAACTTACCCGGCAATACCTCGACATCCAGCAAATCCGTTTCCAGGACCGTCTGAAAGTCGAATACCGCATCGATCCGGCGTCCGAACTTTACCCGGTCCCCCAGCTCATCCTGCAACCGATCGTGGAGAACTCCATTACACACGGCATTTCCGACCTTACCACCAACGCGCTCGTCCGCATTACGAGCGCCGTAACGGCCGCGGGCATGCAGGTAACGGTTTACGACAACGGCCTCGGTGCCGCATCGCGGAAATCGTCGAAAGGAATGGGACTCGGATTGCAAAATACCTTGCTGAGGCTCCAACAAGCCTACGGCGCAAACGCCCGCCTGGAATTTGACCAGCCGACTGGCGGAGGTACGGCGGTAACGCTGTTTTTTGACGGCCGACCGCCGACGGCAGACCGCCGAAAGGCCGGTACTGAGGTGGGTGCGGAAAATAGACCATAGACCGCCGACCGCCGAAAGGCCTGCGCTGAGATGTACATAGAAGACGGACGATCGGCGGTCGGCGGTCAGTCGTCGGCGGTCAAAACAACAATCACCAAACACCCCAAAGAAACCATGAAATACCGCTGCCTGATCATCGATGACGAAATGCTGGCAAGGGACGTAATCAAGACTTTTGTACAGCATGATCATTCCATTGAAATCACCGACGAGGCCGCCAATGGCCCGGAAGCGGTGGTGAAAATACTCCAACACCGGCCCGACGTCATTTTTCTGGATATTCAAATGCCCGAACTCGACGGTTTCGAGGTGCTGCGCGAAGTGTGGCCGCATCATCAGCCCTTCGTTGTGTTCACCACTGCATTCGACCAATATGCGCTCCGTGCCTTCGAAGTGAATGCGATCGACTATTTGCTCAAACCCTTTGACGAAATCCGCTTCCATCAGTCGCTTGGGCGGTTGAAAGAACGGCTTAGCCAAAAGTCGCAGCCTCGGATCGAGGAATTGGTCAATAGCCTCCTGCGCGACCAGAAGGAGGAAAACTACCTGCAAAGGCTGCTGGTTAAAGAAGCCGGTAAAATGTACCTGGTTAAAACGGACGACATCACGCACTTCTCGGCCGATGGCAACTACATATCCGTTTACACCGCTCAGAAAAAGATTTACACGATTTACGAGAGCCTTGGCAGCCTCGAAAACCGCCTCGACCCGGCGATCATGATCCGCGTAGGCCGCTCGAACATCGTCAATATGAACTTCATTTCCGAACTTGAAACCTACTTCAACGGGGAGTATATCATTCATTTATCCACCGGCGAAAAAGTGAAATGGACACGTGGCTACCGCGATAATATCAAGGCTTTCATCACCAAAATGGGTTAGCCTGCCGATACGGTTCACGATTTGAAATGCACGCTTTAAATAATAAAAAGTCCAGATCAGACATTTTTCGTACCCATTTCAACGATTTCGAGTACAAATTTGTCAGACAAGATAGCTTCCTTCCCCAGGCGGGCAGCCACCGGCCGGACAGCTATCCCCGACATTTAACTCTCATTAAATCCGTTAGCCATGCTCTTCAAATCTACCACCAACCTAACCTCAGCGGTATCGGCCGCGCTCCATCACCATAAGGCGCAGCGCCAGGCCATGTTGATCGTTGCCTTTGTGGCGGCGCTCATTCTTTGGAAATTGTACACCGGCCTGGTCCCGGCCAGCCATGCAGATGCATGCTCCTCTCCTACGGAAACTTCCACCGACGACCAGAAAATGGCCGGTATGAAATGGAGCTACGACGAACTCGCCCATAAACTGATCATCGAAAACACCGATCTCGCCTATGCCGAAATCGGCGAAGGATTCACAAAAGGAATTGGCCGGGCCCTGAACAAGGTTACCCGGCAGGGCATTGCCCGGCAAAATTCCGGCAAGCGGGTGTTAGTCAATTTGTAATACGCACCACCAGCTTGCCCGTTACATGGCCTCGCTCCATTTCTTCATGCGCGTGAGCGAGGTCATGCCAATCGTAAATTTTCGATACGTGCGGACGTAGTTGCCCGCGTTCCGCCATTTCTACCAGCTTTTGTAATACTTGTCCCTGGCGATTAACCTGATCACCAGTGCTCCCCACTCCGCCCATAAACTGGTAACTCAGTGTGATGTTCTTCAACAACAGCCGATAGCCTTGCTGCTCGTCTACCGCGACTGGTAGTATCGTGCAAATGTGGCCGCTATGCGCCGCATAATCGAGGCAACGGGCGAAGCATTCCGTTCCGGCATTGTCCATGATCAAACCTGCACCCTGGCCGTCGGTAATGTCCATAATAGCGGCGGCGATATCTGTTTCGCGGTAGTTCAAAACGTGGTCGGCTCCGAGTTCGTGCGTACAATATTCCAGCGATTCCCGGCGACTCGCGGTGGTGATCACCTTGCATCCTGCATTTTTGGCGAGTTGAATGGCCAGGTGTCCTACCCCGCCCGCGCCGGCGTGAATCACAACCCAGTCACCCCGCCGGGCCCGCAGCCGGTCGAACAGCGCCTCGTAGGCGGTAATCCCCACCAACGGTATGGCGGCGCCTGCCTCATCCGCGAGCCTGCCTGCCCTAGCGCAGGAACGATAATCGATTGCGACGTACTCCGCATTAGCGCCGTTCCGGAACGGCGTCGGTGACCCGATTACCCTGTCGCCGATTTCGAAACCCGTTACATCCCGACCCTTTTCAACCACCATACCGCAAACGTCAAAACCGAGCGTAAGCGGAAAGTTCCGGGGAACCGAAGCCTTGCTGCGTATGCGGCAATCGAGCGGGTTAACACTGGTTGTCAATACTTTTAGAATGAGGTCGTTTGGGGTCGGAACCAGATCGCCGACCTGCTGCAACGCGAACACTTCGGCTGCCGGCCCATGGGCCGTAATTACATTTGCTTTCATAGATTGGATCTTTTAGGCAAATGTCGGGGCAGAGCCGTCAGCGGTATTTGCGCCCAAGGGAGCGTTATTTGCCCAAACGGGAGTTTTTGAATGTCAGGGGTCGGGCCGCGGTCGGTCGGGCCGCGGTCGGTCGGGCCGCGGTCGGCCTAACCTTGTATTTTCTCAAAAAAGCATTGGAAAACGCAGCCGCGCTCTCATATCCGCATTGCAGCGCAACTTCCGAAACATCCAAACTCGTCTCTACCAGTAAATTTGCGGCGCGTTCGAGTCGAAGGTCGCATTGATATTGAAAAACAGAAGTGCGCATTTGTTCCCGGAAGAGCTGTTTAAGGCAAAAACTGTTGGTACCTGCCAGCCTGGACAGCTCGGCGATCGTCAGATAGCGCTCAGCGCGATGAATATGCCAGACCGCCTCTTCCAGAATAGCTTCTCCGCGGGTACGCGGGATACGCGGAAGCACGTGCGACGCGAGGTTGAAAAGCTGTTCGGTAATGAGCTTTTCCTGAAACAGGCTGAGTAACCCCTGATTTTCCCGCGAGACATTTTTCAGCTGCAAAAATGCCTGCGCGCAATCGGCCGTCAGGTTCATTACCGGTAATTCTTTTTCAAAAACGGCAGGAGCATCACGTTGCAGCATTGCGATGTGCGTGTCGGAGAGGTGCATATGAATCACTTTGAAAGCCGTGTCAGCCGGCAACGCAGCCTGGTAGGGCTCCTCCTCGGTCCGGTAGAACACTGCCTGGCCTGTCCGGAAACTGTATTCCCTCGAACGCTTCGGCAACGATTTTGACTCACCGGCAATACAGAGCACCATTTTGTAAAAACTCGCTTCATAACCAACATTTAATGTATGTGCCGCATTTGTCTGAAAGTCAAACCAATGTACACCTTCCGTTAAAGCACCTTCCGACTGCTCATAATGGCGGTAAAGCGCCCGGCCTGTAAAAACCGGAGCGGGTTTTCCGGGAAAAAGCGGTTCATTCTGATAGGAAATCCTCATGATCACTCACATTTCGATTCCTGCAAAATAAAAAACGCTCCCGAAAAACCCGCCCGACGAGTTATTAATAGGCTGCTTCCAGCTCAGTTTCTTCCACGGTTGCCTTTTGCTCCACCTTTGGCGGCAACAGCTTGTACATCACCGGCGTCACCAGACGCGATAGCAACGTTGAGCTGATCAACCCGCCGATCAGCACCAATGCCAATGGAGAATACAAGGCGCTATATTCGATCACGAGCGGCAATAACCCGCCGATCGCGGTCATGGAAGTAAGTAGTATCGGCACGAAACGGATTTCCCCGGCTTCGATAATGGCTTCCTCGATGCTCTTGCCCTGCTCACGAAGCTGGTTGGTGAAATCGACTACCAGCAGCGAGTTCTTCACTTCAATCCCTACCAGTGCGATGAAACCGATCGTGGCCGTAAAAGACAGCGTTTCGCCCGTCAGGAAGAGCATTGCGAGCCCACCCACGATACCCAGCGGGATCACCGACAGCACGATGAGAATGCTTTTGAAGGTTTTGAATTCCAATATCAGCACCCCCAGGAAACCGAAAACGGTAATGAGTATGATCAAACCTAATCCGCCGAAACTCTCCTCCTGGCTCTCCTTTTCGCCGGCAACCGTGAAATGCTGCCCTTTTTCAAATTTGAACTGGTTGAGCTTCGCCGTAATGTCGTCGTTCATTTTCTGGACATTGTAGCCCGGTTTGGTGAATGCCGAAACAGTTACGTACCGGTCCTTGTCGTAGTGCCGGATCTGGTTCGGCGAGCTTTCCATTTCAATGGTCGCGATGTTTTTCAAAGGAATGCTTGCACCTGCTGCGGACGTTACATACAGTTTGTCAAAAACACTGTAATCCTGAATGGCTGCGTTGCGCGGCACCGACACATTGATATTGTAGCTATCCGCCTTACCCACATCTTCCCGGAAAGTGGCCACGTTCAGCCCGGCAGCCCCCAGCCGCACCGTACGATCGATGTCGGCCGAGGAAATGCCCAGCGTTCCGGCTTTCTGTTTATTGATGTTGATGCGTAAGTCGGTCGGTTGTACCAGCAACGGGTTGTTGACGTAAATGGTACCTTCGGTTTTGGTAAGCAGGTCGGCTACACGGAAGGCAGTTTTGCGCAAGTCTTCCAGGTTTTCACCATAAATACGATAGGCCAGCGGCGCTTCGATCAACGGGCCTTGTTCAAAGTCTTTGACCTTGATCTCGGCGCCTGGGTAGCGTTCCAGCTTTTTGCGCAGCTTTTCAATTACTGCCACCTTTTCTTCGGTTTCGAGCCCCTCTACCTGCACGAAAATCTCGGCAAAGTTTTCGCTCTCATTCCGCTGCACTACATTATAATACACCCTTGGATTACCCTTGCCCACGTTGGTCGCAAAGGAAGTAATGAGCGGCTCCTGTTTTAGAATGCCTTCCACATAGCGCGCGATCTCGTTCGTCTTTTTGAGGTTGGTTCCTTGCGGCGTTTCAATGTCGATCAGGAACATCGGCTTCTCCGATTTCGGGAAAAGACTGTTACCAATGAGCGGCACCAATGCCAGCGAACCGACGAATATCAAACCGGCAATCGCCAATGTGGTTTTAGGCCAATGCAATGCGCGGTCGAGTACGCTGCCATAAGTTTTGTGAATGCCCTTTTTCATTCCGCGCAGCAGCCAGTTGCCATCTTCCGAAGCGTGCGGTTTCAGGATTACGCTCGACAGGAACGGCACCACGGTCAGCGATACGAGCATCGATGCAAACACCGTTGTAATCACCGACATCGGCAAACTTCGGATAAAATCGCCCGCGCCCTCGGGCAGGAATACCAGCGGAAGGAAGGCAAAGATCAGCAGGATCGTACACCCCACCACAGCGAGGCCGATTTGCGACGAGGCCTGAATGGCCGCCTGCACCTTACCGTAACCCATCCGCAAGTAGCGCTCGATGTTTTCCACGACCACAATGCTGTCGTCCACCAGGATGCCCAACGCTACGATCATCCCGACAATGCTGAGCTGGTTGATATTGTAGCCCAGCAGGTTCATCATCGTGAGGCCGATCGCCAGCGAAAGCGGGATCGAGATCATCACCACGAGCGACGCCCGTGTACCGAGCGGCAGCAATGTGAGCAATACGAGTAAAATGGCTATTCCAAAATCCCGTGCAAAATGCGATAACCGGGTATCCACACTGGTGGCCTGATCGAAAACCTTGATCATTTCGATGTTTGAAGGCAATGTTTTTTGAAATTCCGCTACTACCGGCTCCACCTGATCGCGCACGGAAATGATGTTTTCGCCTTCTTTCTGGCTCACATTCACAAAGCTGCACCGGAAGCCGTTCAGCCGGGTAATGTGCGTTTCGTCCTCATAACCCATTCTCACATCGGCCACGTCTTTGAGATACACAATCTTGCCGTCGGAACGTGACACCACGGTATTGGCCACCTCGTCGAGCGTACGGTAACTGCCGCTTGTTTTGATGTTCAGCTTTTTGGTAGCCATACTAATGCTCCCGCCGGGAATATTCACGCCCTCGCTTTGCAATGCCCCCACGATCTGGTCCTGGGTGAGCCGCTGCTGCGCGATCTTCTGCAAGTTCAGGCTCACATTCACCTGTGGTTCGGGAATGCCCGAGTACTCTACCTTTTTCAGCGTTTTGATCTTTTCCAGCCGCTCCTTGAAATCCTTCGAATACTTTTTCAACTGCGTGTAAGTCGCATTCTCGCTGATGAGCGCATATTGGTAAATGCTTACGTCGGACGGGATTTGTTTGTTGATGCGGATGTCGGCAATATCTGCCGGGAGCTGCGAGCGCAATGCGTTGATCTCACGGACTACTTCCTGGTACTTATCGTCCGGATCGGAGCTGTATTTGTAAATCACCTGCATCACGGCCAGACCGTCGCGGATGTCGGTGATAACGTGCTTCATATCGTCGAGTTCATTGATCTTCTTCTCCATCGGGTCCACCACCAGCTGCTCCATGTCTTTGGGATTAGCGCCGGGGTATACCACCACCACGGTAAACTGCGGCGGGTGAATGTCGGGGTCCTCGCTGCGCGGCATGGTGAAGAGCGAATACAGCCCCAGCGCCAGCACACCCAGGAATATCACCAGCGTAAACTGGTAATTCTTGACTGCAAATTCAGGTAATTTCATGGTCTTTGCGGTTGAAACAGGTTACTGAACTACTTTAATCACCGATCCCTCGGCCAGATAAGCCGATCCCTCGCGGATTACCCGTGCGCCGGCGTCTATCCCCGCGAGGATAAATGCCTTATCGCCCTCAAGAAACGCAATCTTCACGCGCTTCTTCTGCGCCCGGTTGCCATCCGCCACGAACACGAATGCGCTGTCGTTCTCCCCTTCGATCAATGCGTCGACGGGAACGGAAACCATGCTGGTTTTTTCTTTAGGGTAAACCTGCACTTTGGCAAAAAGGCCGCTGGCGAGCTTGGCAGCTGCTTTGTCGAGCGTAATTTCAGCCTGGTAAAGTCCCGACACCGGGTCGCTCACCTGCGCGAGGGTTTTAATTTTGCCTGTGAATGTCTGGGGGTATGCATCGAAATGCACCTCCGCTTTTTCACCACCTTTCAGCCGGGCCCAGTCCTTGTCGGTAAGGCCGCATTTCACGACCCAGTCGCCGCTGCTCGTGCTGCTGATGTGCAGAATGGGCGTACCACCTTGTACCTGCTCTCCGGCATTCTGCAATTTCTGCATCACCACGCCATCCGCAGTGGAGAAAATTTTCGTTTGAGACAAATTGAATTTGACAATATCCAGCTGCTTTTCGGCAACTATCAATGCGGTTTGGGTATTTTCCAGCTGTTCCTTGGTAGCAACGCTGTCGCGGTAGAGGTTCTGCACGCGGCGGGCATCTCGCTGGGCTTTCAGGAAGTTTTCTTCGGCCTGGCCCATTTGCGCGGCGATTTCAGTGGTATTAAGCGTCGCCAGAAGCTGTCCTTTACGCACCTTATCACCTTCTTTGACCAGAATATCCCTGATAATACCGCCAATCTTGAATGATAAACGCGCTTCGTTTTCGGAACCGAGCAAGCCGGATGTTTCCACGGCCTGCGCCTGGGTCAATGCGGCAGAACTGATCACTTTTACCGGAATCGTGTCGTCGGTCTGCTCCGGCTTCTTTTCTTCTTTACAGGCGGCGGTCAGGAGCGCGGCCGCGAGCACGTAGGCATATATAATGGGATGTGTTGTAGCTTTCATATCATGTTAGTTTGAGAATAAGTAGCTCGCCCGGGCCCGTTCCAATTCTGCGGCGCGGGTCTGGACATTCAAATAGGAAATGCTTTGCTGGAGTTGGTCGTTGATCAGCCGGTTCTGCGCGTCGAGCAGTTCGATGTATAGCAACTGGCCTTCGCGGTAAAGTTTCTGCTGATCCTGGTAATATTGTTGTGATAATGCAGTCTGGCTTTTCGTAGCCCGATATGTCAGCACGGCCGATTGAAAGGTATTGGCCGCTGTTTTGTTTTGAAGTTGAAGCTGTTGTTCTACCTGACTGATCTGCTCCCCGGTAGCTTTCTGCTCCAATTCAGCCTGCTTCACCTTGTATTGCGTACGGTTGTTGGCAAACACGCGCCAGTCGAGCGTCACGCCGAAGAGATAATAGCGGGTATCGCGGTTGAAATTCACAAAATCACCCTGCGAACCGAGGTCTATGAATGTCGAGAGCTTCGGTAATGCGCCTGCCCGGGCCAATTGGCCGGATAATGCATTGATTTTCGAAAGCGTTTCCAGTTTTGCCAGCTCCTCTCTCCTACCCGCTGCCGCCGTATCCGCCAGTATTTCCGATTCGCTCGGTGCGCCTATTTCCAGGATGGTCTCCAATGGGCTATTCAGCAAAAAATTGAAATAGGCCTTCGCATTCACCGACTGGTTCCGCGCGTCTACCAGCCTTGCTTCCAGGCCAATTACCTCATTTTCAGAGCGCGTCACCACCGTTCGGATCGCCTTGTCGTTCTTCACCAGTGCCTGGTTGAAGCGAAGGTTATCCCTTGACAGCGCCACAGCGCTTTCCAGGATCCGCACCGCCTCGTCGGCTTGCTGGCAGGCATAGTAAGCCAGCTTGATTTCCTTCACTAACTCTCTTCTATAAACGTCCACCTCCGCCTGCTGTAAATGAATCTGCTCCTTGCGGATCTTCGTATTATAGGTGATTTCAGCATTATAAAGCGGCAGGGACGTACGGAATTTCGCATCGTAGTAGTTCCTCGGGTTGAAGGTCTGGCTCACATTCTCCACCTTCGGGAATGCGGACGAGTTGGTGAGTTCGTTGAGTGAATTGTATACCGGGTTCAGCAAATCGCCGATCGGGATGCTAATCTTCCGTCCGCCGCGCGAGTCGAGGTAGGAAGTACTGAAATTAACCTCGGGGTAAAAGAACGTCCTGGCCTCTTTCAGCGCGAACAGGTTACGTTCGAGGATAAAGCGCTGTTGTTTAAGCCCCTGGTTGTTCCGCAGGCCCTGATCGATATAACCTTGCAAGTGCGCGTCCTGCCCTCGAACAGGTGCGAAAAGGCTCAGCAAAGGCACAAGAAGGTACTGCCAATGCCGCGGCATGGGTTTCAATAATCGCATCATTTTTAAGTAATGTTTAGTTTATAAACAGTGTTTAGTGAATGGCAAAATTTTTTACGTTTTCAGATTGGCCATAAAAAGATCGAGTGAGCTGTACAAAACTTCGCGCGTTGCGTCATCTTCCATCATGAGAATACACATGCGCTCGCGTACGTAGAGCGATACCAATCCGTGCACGAAAGACCACACCATAATTGCCGTTACGTGTAACTCCGCAGGCCGGATCTTCTTTTGTTCAAGACATTCGGAAAGGGTTGTCAGCAAATAACCGAACGCACATTCCCCTGCCTTCCATTTTTCCTCGTTCTTGATCTGCTCCATCGGCGCACGCATGATAAACATCAGATCATAGTAATCGGGGTTTTCCAGACCGAATTTGATGTACGTTCTGCCGATCGCCCCCAGCCTTTCAAACGGGTCGGCGATCCCGTCGTGCTGGCGTAAATGCTTGTCCAGGATATCAAACGCATTCTCATGGATCACATAAAAAATCTCGTCTTTGTCCTTGAAATACAGGTAGATAGTAGCCGGACTATATTCAATATCATCGGCAATGCTGCGAATCGACGTCTTATCGTAGCCTTGCTTCAAAAACAGCTGAGTCGCCGACTCGATGATCAGGTTCCTCATTTCCTGCTTTTCCCGCTCTTTTCTTTCCTTAATCGCCATGCTTTTGTAATTACGATGTGAATATAATAAACACTGTTTAGTAAATGCAAATTGTTTAGCAAAATAAGGTAGGAATGGCGAAAATCTACCTGTGAGCGGGAGAAGAATATGCGGCCGAGCCTATTTGCGCTTGAAACGGTCGTCGGTAAGGGCTTCCAGGAAGGTTACAATGTCGTCGACCTCGTTGTCGGAGAGGTTCAACGCGCTGCTGAGCGACAGGTCGCGATTGATGGGGTTGCGCACAAATTTGTCGGGGGTATTGTAGTACTGGACCACCTCGCGTAGTGTTTTAAACATCGCATTGTGCATGTAGGGGGCCGTAACGGCCACATTTCGCAGGCCCGGCACTTTGAAAAGGCCGATATGCGAGCTGTCCTTCGTGATTTTGAACCGGCCGGGGTCATTCAGTTCCCTGCCATTGAAAAGGCCGATACTTTTAAACCGGTCGGCTGTGAAATCCTCGCCGGAATGGCAGGTGGCGCAATTCGCTTTGCCTATGAACAGCATTCTGCCCCGCACGGCGGCGGCGGACATTGCATTCACGTCCCCGTCCAGGTAACGGTCATAAGGCGTATCGGTGGTTTCGAGCGTGCGCTCGAAGGCCGCAATGGCCGCGGGCAGGTTTTTAGAATTAACCTCGGCTTTAAATACCTTTTGAAAGGCTGCCCGGTAGAAATCATTCTTTTTGAGGCGCTCAACAGCCTGGTCCACCGGCAGGTCCATTTCGTCATGCGCCGAAAGCGGTCCAAGCGCCTGTTCTTCGAGCGAAGCCGCCCGCCCGTCCCAGAAGAAATCGGTACGGCCGGAAAGGTTCGTCAGCGCCGGACTGTTGCGCGTCAGCCGCGTGCCCTTGTCGCCGATACTGAACGCCGCCGTATCCGCGAATGCAAACTGCGGAATGTGGCATGAAGCACAACTGATCGCCCGCCCGCGCGAAAGGATCGGGTCCGAAAACAGCTTCTCTCCCAGTTCTTCCTTCGTATTGAGCTCCACGGACGCCTCGTTGGATTGCAGCGACACCAATGCCAGCGAACCGCAGCAAAGCACGGCTGCCAGCCATTTTGTAATATCCATTTGAAATGTTGAATTTAAATCAATGCACTTCGAACGACTCCTTGAAAGGCACACAGAGCCCGTCCTCATTGGAGCATAAAAGCCCCTTGATCGTCCCTGAAATCCTACCGCCGGATTTCGCGATTTTAATCGTCTGCCGGAACTCGGCCTTGTCGGTGAAATAGGTGTATGCCTTGTCCCAGGTCGGGTCCACCGCTTTGAGGGGCTTTACGGCCTTTACCTCGCCAACCAGCTGGTAGGCATTGTTGGGGTTGAATGCAAATTCGGTGGGAAGCGGCCCGATATCGCCTTTGAAATCGGATGAATAGAGCTTCCAGTTTTTATTAATATCCGCGAAAAATACCACTTCCACTTGCTCGCCGGGTTGGGCACCCGCTTTCGAAAGGCTCACTTTCCAGCGCGAAATGTCTTTCAAATCCTGGCTAAAAGCGCTGCCTGCACAGCACAGCACGAGCATTATTACTCTGTAAATCATTGGAATACTGTTTTGAAATGAAATGTTAAACAACTGCAAAGCACGTCGCACCGTTTTCCGGCTTCGCCTTGCAGTTGTTTCAAATCACCACGTACCTAGTTTGTTGAACTCACGATTTAGTCCAAGTATTGTTGTTGCATTATGTCACCCTGAGCGCAGTCGAAGGGCATGTACGGTGTCCGCGGAATCCGTTGCATTGTTGTTACATGCCTGATGGCATTTCATCTAACGGCCGACGTGCGACTTTGCTACCAAGATTACATCGCTAACGCGACTTGACGCCTCACAGATCAGTGCCGTCAGGCACGTGACATTGGTAGAAACATGGCCCCAAGCGATATTTCAGAATCCCGTAGGGATGTAACTACAACGACGTACGCGTCACTAATCCCTCATTTCGAACTCTTGGTTGCACCTGCCGAAGCGGAACTGATGCCCGACGGCACCGGCTCGGAGATGAGCTCGTTAAGGTCTTTGTTCCATTTCGCTACGTAATCCTGAAAGTATTGGCCCGTAATCTCGCCGGTGTAACCCGTGTGGATCTGGCGTACTTCGCCTTTCCGGTCGATGAGGATCGTGGTCGGGAAGGCCATCATGCGGTTGAGCGCAGGCAGTTTGTCGGAAGCTACTTTCTTATCCGCAATACCCCCGAAAAGGATGTCGTACTCGATGCCATATTTCTTTTTCAGCGTGCCAAGCGTGTATTTGGCATATTCGAGGTCGTCTTTTTGCTCGAAACCGATGGCGATCGCTTCCACACCACGGTCTTTGTTGGCACGGTACCAAGGGGCGAGGAACGACGTTTGGTCGGTACAGTTAGGGCACCACGTGCCGATGATCTCCACGATCACCACCTTACCCTTGTATTTGTCGTCGCTGAGCGAAACCTGTTTGCCATCGAGGTCGGGCAAGGTGAAATCGAGTTTTTTGTAGCCTTCTTTCAGGTATGTCAGCTGATATGGATCGGGCAATTCCGCCTTGTCATTTTTGCTGCCTTCAAATTTGGTATTATCATAAATTCCCGAGCTGATCACGCCGGTAATGCTGCCGTCCTCGTTGATTTTGCCCTTGTACACACGCGGGTTCGGGCCGGAGAAGTGCGAGAGGACAAATTCATCGCCTTGCACCACGCCTTCGAGTTCGCGGCTATCCCCTACCGTCGACATGACCACGCCGGTGAGCTTGTTGCCCTCCTGTTTCAGAAGCGCCACGTTATCAGGCATTTTGGCTTTACTAAATACCTGCAAATCCCATTTACCCGAAAGGTTATGCTTGGTAGGCTGCTCTTTACCTTTCTCGACGAAACGGTAATTTTTGCCGTATTCGGCAGAGAATGGCAGCGCATTGCCCCGGAAGCCCGGCACGAGGCTGCGGTATTCACCGGTGATCTTTCCGTCGGTTTCCACTCTCGCCACTAGCGCGGCGTCGTAGGTATTCATTTTTACAAAAATAGAATCCCCGCCGAGCTTCGTCACCTTGAAATCGTCGCGGCGTGTGCCGTTGAGCAAAGTCAGGGTCGGATGGTCCTTGTCTTTGGCATTGTATTCAAAATTGAAAGGAATGTGCGTTTCGCTGATCACAAATTCGCCGCGCCATACGCCTTGCTTGGGTGCCTTGGCGTCCGGACCGTCGCCTGCAAATGCTGCGCTACCGAACAATGTGGCTCCTGCCAATGCCACGGCTTTCATCTGGTTGTTGATTTTCATACAACTGGAAATTTTTAGGTTTTTGAAAAATGAAAATGCATGTAGTCTTCCTGGCTGCGCGCCTCAGCGTCAGGGAAGTACTCTTTTCGATCCAGGGCATTTTGCAGGATTGGCCAGGATCATCGGCGGGTCGGTGGTGGTTTGTGACAGGCCGTTGAATCATGTTGCAAATATAAAACGGCGATTTTTAATTATCTACAATTTTCGTAGACTAAGTAGAATAAATTCGTTTTTCATACCACCAAACTCCTACGCATATACATATAATGCGGAATCGGCATCCTGTGGCAATGTGCCCGATTTGTATTTTTTAAATTTTGGCAAACCGGAATGCGTGCCGTTACCTTTGTGGCGTCTTGGCGTTACTGCACCCAACCACCTGCCGGCCACTGTATTTCGGAAACCATAAATTTAAAACCATGTTAAAATCAATCCATTGCAAGCATTGCGTGCTGAAAAGCACTTGTACACGCCATCGTTGTTGTCCGGCGGATGTCTGGCGTAGTTAATCGCCTTTTTTTTAAAATTATTTTAGTCTATAAAATCCGTAGATTAAATATAATAAACTTGATCCGGCGGTGTGCAGAATGGCTACCGACGGGACTGCAGGCTCTCCGTCCAGCCATTTCTGCCATCGCCGGATCAGGTTCTTCAACGGCTTCAATATCCTATGAATACTTATGAAACATTTATTACTTTTTATACTTTTAATATCAACTCCCCTGCTGGCCCAGCAACGTACGCTCACCGGTGTGGTGCACGCGGAAGACGGTTCCCCGCTCCCCGGCGTGAATGTAGCCATCAAAAACACGCGCCAGGGCACGATTACCGATACCAACGGGCGTTTCACGCTGCCGCTCGTCAAAGGAGAAACGCTGGTGTTCTCTTTTATCGGATTTACCGCCAGGGAATTGCCTATAACATCTGCGAACGAATACAATGTAACGCTGGCAGCCAGCACGCACACGCTGGGCGAGGTGCAGGTGGTAGGCTCGCGGAATGCCAACCGCACGAAGATCGATTCGCCGGTACCGGTGGACATCATCGACTTGAAGCCTTTGCAGGAATCGGCCCCGCAGGTCAGTATCACGCAGCTTTTGCAATATGTTTCCCCCTCATTCCACTCGGTGAACGGCACCAATGCGGGCGATGCAGGCTCCGCATTGAACCTTTCGCAGCTGCGCGGATTGGGCGTGGATCAACTGCTGGTGCTCGTTAATGGCAAACGCCGCCATAAGAGCTCCAATATCAATTGGGGCGGGCTCGGCAACGGAGCGACGGGCTACGACCTGAATGCCATTCCGACCGCCGCGATCGAGCGCGTGGAGATCCTGCGTGACGGTGCGGCGGCGCAGTACGGCTCCGATGCCATCGCGGGTGTGATCAATATCGTGCTCAACAAGAGCGTCGACCAGCTCACGCTGAGCTCCACCGCCAGCTCCCGGCGTCGTGGCGACGGCGTCACCACGCGCACCAATGCCAATTACGGTTTCGCACTGGGCAAAAACGGCGGTTACCTCAATACCACGGCCGAGTTTGCCACACAAGCGATTTCCATATTGCCCGGCAAAGACGATGCCGGCCTGTACCTCGGGCCGATCTACGGCGGCGGTGCCAATACACGCAATTACGATGCTATCTATACGAAGGAGATCGATGAGGCAATCCTCGCTTCCCGCGGCATAGACCGGCATCATTTCGACCGTCGTGGCGGCGGCTCCAATAAGGCCAAGGACGCATTGCTGTTCTTCAACGCCGCGGTGCCGATCCGTCAGAACGCCGAGCTTTACGCATTCGGGGGCATCAGCCACCGCAACTCGCAGTTCACCGCCGTATACCGGCTACCGGGATGGACCGAGCGCAACAATTCGTTCCTCTACCCCGACGGTTTCCTGCCGGCGATGGAGAACATCATTACCGACAAGTCGTTTGCCGTGGGCATCAAAGGCAAGATCCGCGACTGGGACGTCGATATTTCCAATGTGTACGGTAAAAATGATTTTGGTAATGTCATTACCAATTCGCTGAATGCCAGTCTAGGACTGAAAACGCCTACTACCTTTGATGCGGGCAGTTATAATGCCAGTCAGAATACCGGCAGCATCGATATCAGCCGCTATTTTCCAAAGGCTTTGAAGGGTATCAACGTGGCGTTCGGAGCACAATACCGTGTGGAAACTTACCAGATCATCGCGGGTGAGGAGGCTTCCTATTCCAAAGCCGATCTACGGACTGTTTACGGCCTCGATACCACGGCAACGGGTATTGTTTATCAAACCAAAGAAGGGAGCATCGGGCTGAACGGCCTTTCGCCCGGCTCACAGATCCACGCGGGCTTCCGTCCTGAAAACGAGGTAAGCGTAAACCGCTCGATACTTGCGGGCTATGCGGATATTGAGGCGAACATCACGAACAAATGGCTGCTATCCGGCGCAGTACGGCTCGAAAGCTTTTCGCAACTTCAAAATGTAACAACCTACAAAGTGGCAACGCGGTACAGCATCACCGACTGGCTCGGCATCCGCGCGTCGCATAATACCGGTTTCCGCGCACCCGACCTCGCTCAATATTACTATACCGAAACATCAACGAGTTTCCAGCAAGGCCGTGCGATCGACCAGGTTACGGCCTCCAACCAGAGTGCTGCCACCCGCGCGTTGGGCATCCCTACGCTCACACCCGAGAAGTCCAAAGGCTACACCGCCGGTTTCACCTCCCAGCCATTCCGCAACTTCGAACTCACAGCGGACGCGTATCTCGTGGATGTGAACAACCGCGTGGGCAATACCGGCAACTTCTCGGCTACGGACGTGAACCTGCCAAGCGAAGTGCGCACGTTGTTCGTGCAGACCGGTACCACTCAGGCCAAGTTTTTTTACAACTCGTTCAGTACCCGCACCAAAGGCCTCGAAATTACGGGAAGCTACCGTACGCCATTCCGTAATGGCACGTTGAGCCTGCTTCTGGGAGCCAATTTTGTCAAAAACGAGGTCACCAAGGTGAATACGCCGAAAGGCCTGGAAGCGTATCGCTACATTATCTTCAACGACGGCGAAAAGGCGCGCGTTACTTCCCAGATTCCCGGTCAAAAGATCACGTTGCAGGGCATTTTCAAGAAAAACCGCCTCACCTACCTGGCACGCGCCGTCTATTTTGGTTCCGTGACCAATGCCTCGGCATTGAATGCGACCTTTCCTAAACCCGATTACTTTTACCAAAAACTGAAACCGATCTGGGTAGCGGACGTTTCGGTATCCTACGCCCTTTCCAAATCCATTCAGGCCACATTGGGCGTCAATAACCTTTTCAATGAACTGGGCGACTACTCCGACCCCAAATTGAGCGCATTGAACAATCCATCGGTGATCGGCATCCAGAACGGCAGCGCCGGTATACAGCCATTCGTCCGTGTTACCGCAAAACTCTAATCCAAACGAAATCATGAAAACATTCCAGCGACTGGCCCGTCCGG
Source organism: Dyadobacter jiangsuensis (assembly GCF_003014695.1). Lineage (GTDB taxonomy): Bacteria > Bacteroidota > Bacteroidia > Cytophagales > Spirosomataceae > Dyadobacter > Dyadobacter jiangsuensis. Next base: position 141,312 of record NZ_PYAS01000016.1, read on the forward strand.
TTATTCAGCTCCTCGGCATTATCCCGGCCCTGCTCTTCCTTTCCGGCTGTAAAGACGCCGGCTACCTCGATGTCGATGCCGCCGACCGGCCTCCGCTCAGTGCCTACATCAGCTTTGTAAATGCACGCCCTGTCGACACAGGCCTCTATTTCTGGACTTTCACCGACAAAGTGACTCCCGCACCTGTTGCCATCAACAAAGCCTCGGAGTACCTGCCTACCGTATTCGGGAACGTGCAAATTAACTTCACCGAAGGTACCAACACGAGTTACAAGGCGTCCTACCAGTTTGGCAACTCGGCGACATTCACTGCAACAGGTCGTCCTAACGGCCCTATCGCGACCTTCTATCACACGGTGGTAGCCGCCCGCACCGCTAACAACAAAGCCGACTCGCTGATCCTCTTTTACGACGACCTTAAAGCTCCTGCCAGCGGTAAGGCCAAGCTCCGGTTCATCAACCTTTCGCCCGGCGCAGGTTCATTGAATGTAGTCCAAAACGGCAAGACACTCTTCAACCAGGTCGCCTACGGACGTGCCGCTAACTCTGCCCTTTCGGGAGAAGCATTAAGCGCCTGGTCGCTCGGCCCGTTTGAAACCGTCGACGCCGGCACGTTCAACATCGATTACCTTGACTTCTCCACGAACGCGAAAGTAGGAACAGCCAGCTTCCAACTGGAAGCCGGAAAAATATACACGGTCTTCACACAAGGCCTTCTCAACGCCCGGCCAGCCTTCGGCACCAGCGTTATCGAACATCCTGTAAAGTAAATGGTGATTGGACAAGGTGAAAGCCGCACTGCCGATTGGCGGTGCGGCTTTTTGTGATTGTTTGTTATTCCAAAACGACAACCTTCAATTTTGAAAGCGGGGCAATTCTCCTGAAATCAGACTTATTGAAAGTGTATAATTCATTGCAATGCCGTTCGGCGATTGCGGTGTGGAGGCAATCGTTGATGTGCTGGAAGCCGATTTGCTTTCCCAGTACGACAGCCCTTCGCATTTCGGTCGTATCGTAGCCCACCGGCTGGTACTCCAGAAACTTGGATACCGCCTTTTCAATTTTCTCCATTGGCTGCCCGAGCCGGTATAAGACGAAGATCGCCTCCTGCAATGCAAGAAACGATATCAGCATTTTTTTGGCATCGAAAGCATAATCAAATACATTTCTTGCAAGCTTATGTTTTATAGGATCCTGCGGAACAAGGAGATGAATCAACACATCGGTATCGAAGTATGTCATAGATTCACCTCATTTGCAATGTCCGAAATATTAATGTCCGGATCGATCTTCGCGTCCTTAAAGAGGTCAATTAATTCCAATGTTGATTTGTACAATTCAGCTCTGGACAAATCGGCGGGGTGGATATCTTCCACGACGATCCTTATCTCCTTATCTCCAAAGAGATTTTTGATCATGTAGATAAACCCGAGTGTCAGGTTTGAGGCATTTAATTGAAAAGTGTGCTGCATAGCTTTCGAAAATTGCGTTTCACAAAAATAACAATTTCCGAAAGCCAGTACAACCCGTGCCGGCAGGTAATCCGATGGATAAATGGGAAATGATCAGAAGGTTACGCCACCGAAAGCAACCGCCGACTCAACGCGCTTACGCGTATGCCTTTCAGGTATTTCGTGCGCTCTTCAATTTCGTTTTGATAGCGGAATGTGTAGCCCGGGCCGGCTGCTCGCTTGAACTCGCGGGTGACTTCCCTGATTTGCTTGCGTGAAATGCCGCTGTATTCAAGTTGCAGCAGCTGGGACCGCTCCGGCGTGGATTTTTTGAGTTTCCAGTATTGCGGGTGATTAGGCCCGATCGGCTCGCGGAAACCGGTGTCGTGCTTCTCGCGGATGAGGAATTCGTAATCGATGATGATTTCGCCGCGGTTCCGGCCCACCTGCCCTCTTACGATGATCTTGGCCTCCCGGCCCACGCTCAGATGAAATGTCTTTTCTAATATCATGATGGTTTCCAGTTAAATAGGAGTTGACGTCCCTCACCCCAAAATTCCATTCCAGCAACAGGTGGTTTACCGCGGAATTATTTAGTCTACTTATTTTATAGACAAAGTAAAGTTAAATTTGTCACTCTTCAAAGCCTTAGCTGCAAAAGTTCGCTCCGCATTGGCAACAATTGGTTTTGTACATCAAATTTCCCGATCTTACCGCATTCTTAATTCCTTACCCCGATCCGTTTAATCCGATGAATACCCGCTTTAACGCGTGGCAGCCCTTTGTGATCATGCTGGCCGCGCTTCTCCTGAATTTCCCCACCCTGGGGCAGTCCGCATCCAAAAACAAGCCTAATATCATTGTTTTCCTGGTCGACGACATGGGCTGGCAGGACACCTCTGTGCCGTTCTGGAACAAACCCACCGACTTCAACCGCCGCTACCACACCCCCAACATGGAGCGGCTCGCGCGCGAGGGCATGAAATTCACGAACGCCTACGCAATGCCCGTATGCACGCCTACCCGCGTGAGCCTGATCACCGGCGTGAATGCAGCGCATACCCGCGTAACGCACTGGACCTCGCCCGACAAGAACAAAAATACCGACTACGCCGACGCGACACTTAATGCCGTCGACTGGAACATCAATGGTTTCAGCCCTGTTGCCGGTGTCGAGCATACTTTTCATGCCACCGCGTTGCCCGAGGTACTGCGCCAGAACGGCTACTACACGGTTCACAGCGGCAAGGCACATTTTGGCTCCGAGGGAACGCCGGGCGCCGATCCCCTGAATGCCGGGTTTGATGTCAATATCGCGGGAAGTTCGATCGGGCACCCGGCGAGCTATTCAGGGCGGGCTAATTACGACAGCCCTGCCAACGGAAAACCCAACCGCAATGCAGTACCCGGCCTGGAAGCGTACCATGGCACGGACACCTTCCTGAGCGACGCGATCACCATCGAGGCCCTCAAAGCGATCGAAAAGCCGGTAACCGACCAGAAGCCATTCTTCCTCTACCTGGCGCATTATGCGGTGCATGTGCCGCTTACCGCCGACCCGCGTTTTTTGAATAAATACCTCCAGGCAGGCCTAGACAGCACAGAAGCCAAATACGCCGCGCTGATCGACGGCATGGACAAGAGCCTTGGCGATGTACTCCATTACCTCGACGAGAAGAAGATCTCGGACAATACGGTAGTACTTTTTATGTCGGACAATGGCGGCCTGAGCATTACTCCGGCGCGGGGCGGAAAGGCCTGGACGCACAATTTGCCGTTGAAAGCAGGGAAAGGCTCTGTGTACGAAGGTGGTATCCGCGAGCCCATGCTCGTCAAATGGCCGGGTGTGGTTAAAGCCGGTACCGTGGCAGATCAATATGTGATCGTGGAGGATTTCTACCCGACCATCCTGGATATGGCAGGTATTCGTAACGCAAAAACAGTTCAGAAAATAGATGGAAAGACATTCTTGCCGATCCTGAAAAACCCTGCTTTCAAAGACGATAAGCGGGGGCTGGTGTGGCACCATCCCAATCGCTGGATCGCTGCGGAAGGTCCCAATATCCATTATGCAAGCGCATTCAGGCAGGGCGACTGGAAACTGATTTACGATTACCGGCAGGCAAAACTGGAACTTTACAACCTGCGCAATGACATCAGTGAGGAGCACGATCTCGCTGCTTCCAACCCGTCGAAAGTAAAAGAGCTGGCGACGCTCTTCACCCGGCAGCTCAAAGCCTGGAATGCGCAATGGCCCACGTTCAAAACGACAGGCAAGCAGGTGCCTTTCCCCGACGAGCTCGTACGTAAATAATCGAAAAGCTTCCAAAACAAAACAGCTCCCAGGAAACCCCGGGAGCTGTTTTCGCTTTACTCAACGTGTACAAACGACTGTACGTCAGACTGTACATCGAATGCACATGAAAATATAATGCCTGTGCCCGCTAATGTCATACAAAATTTGAGCAAACGGCTCGCTAACCTTCGCCGTCGGTGTTTTTCATCTTCATCAACAGTGAGTAGGCATTGCGGACCACCACTTTTGATCCGGCGTCGATACCAGCCCCGTGGATCTGCTGAAACCCGTCCGTGACCGTCCCAGGCTGTATTTCGACCATTTCGAAATTGCCGGACGCACGTTCGACGAATACAAATGATTTGTTTTCCCACCGGACTACCGCATCTTCCGGAACGGTCAATGCCTTTTTGCGTTCAATCGCCACCTCGCCGTTCATAAACATACCCGGTACCAGCGCCGCACTATACTGGTCGAAATGGCAATGCACCTCTGCCATTCTGTCATCCGTCAGACTTTTGCCGATGACGATGATTTCGGCGGTGAACTTCTTCGCAGGGTCGGCATTGGCGTAGGCCGTAACTTGCTGGCCGACCGACAGCGCATTCAAGTCATTCTCAAACACACTCAGCGCCAGATGAATATCTTTCGGGTCGACGAGCTCAAAAAGCATATCCGTAGGCGCGGTGTATTTGCCAACATTCACATTCACCTTTGAAACAAACCCGTTGATCGGTGAAAGAATGGGGACTGTCTTGGAAATATTGTCCGGGTTCAGCTTATCAGGTGCGATCCCGATCACTTCCAGTTTTCTGGCCAGCGCATTCATGAGGATACGTTCGGTTTCCATTTCCGCCCTTGCTTGCTGGAACACCTTGTCACTGGCTGCTTTGCTCTGATTCAGATCCTTCTGGCGCGCATATTCGTTTTCAGCCAGCTCGAATTTAGCGCGTGCAGTGAGGTAATCCTGTTGAAGCTGGATGAACTGCATATCCTCCAATTCAGCGAGCACCTGCCCTTTCCTGACCCGCATTCCGGGCAGCATTTTGGTCGATTTCAGATAGCCGCCTAATGGAAAACTCAGGCTGATGGTACTTTGCGGCGGCACGTCGATCTTGCCTTGCAATGTGAGTTTTCCGGATATGTTTTGCAGCACCGGGTTGCCCACTTCGATCCCCACATTGCGAATTTGCTGTGGATCGAATGACACTAACCGCATGACCGGTTCGCCCGCCGCCGTAGCGGCCGTGTCCTGCGCACCGGCCGATTGCTGTTCTCCGCTTGGGCTACTGCAAGAAATGCCGGCCCAAAGCACGACGCATATTAAGATGTATGTTTTCATGATGTCTTATTGATTATTCAAATGGAGTAACTGGATCACGGCTTCATTGTAGCTGCCCAGCGCATTCACATATTCGCTTCTGATGGCAATGGATTGCCCTGCGAGAATCACCCATTGCAGGTAATCGATTTCTCCGGACACAAACTGGCGGTCGGCGACGGTGATGATCGTCTCGGCGTTCGGCAGGCCTTGCTGTTCATAATAGCGCAGGTTCTCCGCAAACTTCCGGACCTGCTCCTGCGCATTGCGCCACTCCGAGCGCAGCCGTTGCCCGGTAAGCTCAGTATCGTTCTGCGCACGCATCCATTCTATCCGGGCCGCAGCAATTTGCGCGGTATGGGCCTTGAAAAAGATCGGGATATTGACCCCAAGGCCGTAGTAACCAAAGCGGTCTTTGCCCGTCAGGTTCACTTCTGTCCCGTTGAGCAGCTGCGTTCCGCGGAGACTCTGGTTGTTATAGGCCGCCGAAAACTCGGGAAGCATTCTGGCTTTCTCGGTCCGGTAACGAAAGTACGCCGACTCTGTAAGCTGCCTGCCGATCTCGATCTGCGGCAAATCCTGCACCCCGTCCAACCCCGGCAGATTCAGCACCGCAATGCGTGGCGTGCTCCATTGCGGAGTATAGGCCAATGAATCCTGCAACCAGAAATTGAACCGTTCGAGCACGATACCGAGGTCGTTTCGCACGAGGTTGAGCTGGTTGGCGATCTGCTGCTTCTGAGAGCTGGCAGCGGTTTTTTCAAGTACGTTGGATGCCCCACGCTCGAAGCGGAGATTGGATTTGCTTTCAAAACCGGTGAAAATACTGTCGGCATAGATCAGCAGCTGTTCGCGCTCTTTCAATACCGCGTATTCATAAAAAACCTGTCGCACGCCCGTACGAACTTCCTGCTCGCTGAGTCTCGTCCTGGCCTGCGCTGCTAGGTAATCGGCCTCGCGGGCTTTACGCTGGTTGGTGTACACGGAAGGGAACGCGATCGTCTGCGTAATACCGATCCGTGTATCGTTATTGGGGCTGTTGAATTTGCCGTAATCGGCGCTGATACCCGTTTTAGCAATATCGTACGCGCTGCCTCTCAGCTTATCCGCGGCATGCTCGCTCAGCCGGCTGCCTTTGATACTCCGGTTGTGCGCCAATGCTTTTTGTACCGCTTCATCGAGGCTCACGGAGCTGTTCTGGGCTTGCGCCATGTTCGCAAATACCAGCAAGAGCGCCATTACAGCGGCGACACTGCGTGGCTTCATCTCCGATTTATTTTTTGAATTAAACAACAAATACAAAGCCGGTAACACAAACAATGTGAGCAATGTAGCCGTCACCAACCCGCCGATCACCACGGTAGCCAACGGACGCTGTACTTCGGCCCCTGCCCCATTGCTGACCGCCATCGGCAGGAAACCGAGCGATGCGACGGCGGCCGTCATCAATACCGGACGTAGGCGGTTGCGTGTGCCGGTCATTACCAGCTCCCATGCGTCGGTAATGAGGCCTTCCTTCTTGATCCGGTTGAATTCCGAGATCAGCACGATGCCGTTCAGCACAGCCACGCCGAACAACGCGATGAAACCCACACCGGCCGAAATACTGAAAGGCATACCACGCATGGCCAATGCGAATACGCCGCCAATGGCCGACAGGGGAATGGCCGTGTAAATGAGCGCGCCATCCTTCACGGACGAGAATGTAAAATACAGCATCATAAAAATCAGCAAAAGTGCTACCGGCACCGCGATTCCCAGCCGGGCCTTGGCCTGTTGCAGGTTTTCAAATGCGCCGCCGTAGGTAATGGAATAGCCGCTCTCGAATTTGATTTTCGCCTCCACCTTCTGCTGCAACTCCTCCACGATCGACTGCACGTCACGTCCCCGCACGTTAAACCCGACGATGATTCGCCGGCGCGTGTCCTCCCGCTGGATCTGATTCGGCCCTTCGATCTCGCGCACTGCCGCTACCTGGCTGAGCGGTATTTGCAAACCGCCGGGCGTCGATACGAGCAAGTTCTGTACATCGGCTATGCTTTTACGACCTTCTGCACCTACGCGCACCACGAGGTCGAAACGCTTCTCGCCTTCATAAATCTGCCCGGCGGCCGCCCCGGCAAATGCTGCATTAATGGTTTTGTTAAGGTCATCGATATTCAAACCATACTTCGCGATCTCGGCGCGGTTGAAATCGATCACGATCTGCGGCATTCCAGTTACCTCCTCCACATACCAGTCGGCGGTGCCGTCCACGCGCCGGGCTATCTGGCCGAGCTGGTCCGCATACGCAGCAAGTTTGTTAAGGTCTTCTCCGAATATTTTACAAACCACATCCTGTTTCGCACCGGTCATGAGCTCGTTAAACCGCATTTGAACCGGATATTGAAAACCGGTGGTCACGCCGGGTACTACTTCCTGCGCCGTAGCGGCCATTTTGGTCGCCAGTTCGGGGAAGGTTTTGGCATTGGTCCACTCCGATTTGTCTTTCAAAACGATGATCATATCCCCGCCCTCGATCGGCATAGGATCCGTAGGGATTTCGGCACTGCCTATGCGCGACGCTACCTTGATCACTTCCGGGTAGTCCTTTTTCAAACGGTCGGAAATGCGGTTGATCGCGTCGATGGTGGTACTGAGGTTGGTACCCACCAGAAGACGCGTCTCGGTAGCAAAGTCCCCTTCTTCGAGCTGCGGGATAAATTCTCCGCCCATTTGACTGAAAATCAGCACCGCGCCGCCGAAGAGCACAAATGCACCCGCTACCATCGTGCGCTTGAAGCGCAAGGCACGCGCGAGTAACCGCTCGTACGCGCGCTCGATCTTCTCCATGATCCGGTCGGACCAGTTGGGCGTGTGGCTGATCTTCTTGCTGATCAGCAGCGAGCTGATCATGGGTACATAGGTAAGCGACAAGATGAATGCACCCAGGATCGCGAATGCGACGGTCTGAGCCATCGGCTTGAACATCTTCCCTTCGATGCCCGACAAGGACAGAATCGGCAAATACACGATGAGAATGATAATCTGCCCGAACACCGCGGCATTCATCATCCGGCTGGCCGAGCCCGATACTTCATCGTTCATCTGCCGTTGGTTAAGACTGCCGATACCCGCATATTTAGGGGAAATATGCAAATGGTGCAGGATAGCTTCCACGATGATCACCGCGCCATCGACGATCAACCCGAAATCGAGCGCACCAAGGCTCATCAGGTTGCCGCTCACCCCGAACAGGTTCATCATCGCCACGGCAAAAAGCATCGAAAGCGGAATCACCGACGCCACGATGAAACCGGCCCTCAAATTTCCCAAAAACAACACCAGCACGATCACAACGATCACCGCGCCTTCGAGGAGGTTATGCTCGACGGTACCGATGGCGTTATTCACCATTTTGGTACGGTCGAGAAAAGGCTCAATTTCAAGACCTTCGGGCAATGTCTTGCTGATCTCGGCAATGCGCGCCTTCACATTACCGATCACTTCTGAAGAATTCCCGCCTTTGAGCATCATTACGATCCCCCCGGCCACTTCTCCGTAACCGGCCATCGTAAGCGCACCGTAACGGATCGCAGGCGCAAAACGTACCTGTGCCACGTGGCTCACCAGCACGGGTACTCCGGCTCGATTGGCAACGACAATATGGTTAATGTCCTCGATCGAACCGGCCAAGCCCAGGCTGCGGATGTAAAGCACGGTCGGGCCTTTTTCGATGTAAGCGCCGCCCGTATTCTGGTTATTGCGGCTGAGGGCCGTGAGCACGTCGGTAATGGTGAGCCCCATCGCTTTCAGCCCCGAGGGGTCCACGGCCACTTCGTATTGTTTCAGCTCACCGCCAAATGTGGAGACATCCGCCACGCCGGGTGTACCTAGCAATTGCCTGCGGATGAGCCAGTCTTGCGTGGTACGCAAGTCGGCAAGCGAGTATTTTTTTTCAAAACCCTTTTTAGGTTTGACAACGTATTGATAAATCTCTCCAAGCCCGGTTGTGACGGGCGCCAGCTCGGGTTTGCCGGCTGTTTCGGGCATATCCACCTGTGAAAGGCGCTCGGTAACCTGCTGGCGCGCCCAGTAGATGTCCGAGTCGTCGTCGAAAACGATGGAAACGAGCGAAAGTCCGAAGCGCGACATGCTTCGGCTTTCTTTAAGGCCCGGAATATTCGCCGTGGCCTGTTCGATCGGGAAAGTAATGAGCCGCTCCACGTCCTCGGTACCGAGTGACGGCGCGGTGGTGATGATCTGCACCTGGTTATTGGTGATGTCGGGAACGGCATCGATAGGCAACCGCGTCGACTCATAGGTACCGTAGGCAACCCACAGCAGCATGAATATCCCGATCACCAGCTTGTTCTCCACAGAGAACCTGATGATTCTGTTCAGCATATTAGTCGGAAAATAAATACACGTATACGCGCACGGCTACCTGAGCAGCATGCACGGACATTGCAGGGCGCAACTCGCCCCGGATCTGGTGTATTTATGCCCGCGGAGGACGGAAGAGCGAGCCGAGGACGGTGCTGTAATCGATCTGCGGTACAGCGGGGCCATATTCGGCCTTGACAGGCAGGTAGACTCTCTTGAATGTAAAAACGGGGGTATTGGGAACGAAGATGAAGTTGGACGTATGCGCTTCCACCTTTTTAAACGGCAACTGCATGTCCTTATCGTCGTCGTTGTCGTTCAGGTCGTGCCCGAGGTAATGCATGGAGAGGAAATCAGCGAAGGTGATTTCCCGGTTGAGCGACTGGTGCTCTGCGAAATGTTTGAGAAGCAAAGGAATTTTGTACACCTGGCAGAACGAGGTCGTGTCCAGGATAACCATAAATAAAATGATATTTCGCAATAGCCTTCTCACGAAAGTAAAAGTAACTCACCGGTACGTTAAAATCAACCATATGCCGTTTTAAATAGCATACATGATTTTCTGACAGTCATAAAAACAACGTGCCGACCATCGGCCGGCACGCATCGCAATCAAAAAGTACAAATTTCTTCAAGGTTATTCACATTTACCTAGCGGCCGCTTCCGGAGCCTTGCAGAGAAGCCAGTTTGGATTCGTCATCCGCAATTTTTTTCTTCAAAGATTCGATGTTCTTGTTTAGCTTATCAAGGTTCTGCACTGCCCGGCGCGCACGCTTGGCATCGCGGTGGGCCGAACCCGCACTTTTGTTCGCACGCCGTGCGTGCTTCTTGTCCTGCGGGTTATCGCCAAGCTTTTCGGCCGCTTGCTTGTTTTCCTCGGCCGATTTGCGGGCTTTCTCCGCGGTAGTCGCTACATCGTCGGTTTTCTGGGCAACCTGATTTTCCAATTTGGCCAGTTCAAGCTTTCGTTCGTTCAGCCTTTTGCTGACTTCGAGCACTTGCTTCTGGTCTTTCAGCATGTTGATAGAGTCTTTGGACACCACCTGGGCCGATACTGACATCGTGATCAGCAAAAATCCCATTACTGCAATTATGTCCTTGATTTTCATAGTGGTTTTTAATTTAAATAAACAATAGTAACCTATCCCACGCAAAAACCGTGCCTGGGCGCGTGGCTAAATATAATGTTCCCCCCGGAATCAAACAATGATTTTCGGGGTTAATAAATGGCGTTCCCGCCAATGCGGGTCACTCGTATTATTCATCCAATCATCAACAAATTGAAAAATATGCTACGCTGGCCCCGCCTCGGGCTCAGTCTGGGGTTAGCTTTCCTGCTTACTTCCTGCGACGACCTTTTCCAGTACAATCCCAACGAGGAGACGCTGCTCGACAGGGACAAAGACCTCACCGCCAAGAACATTGCAAAAATAAGCCAGCTTCCCGTTTCCGACACCACGCGGTTTATCCTGATGGGCGACAGCCAGCGATGGTACGACGAATGCGAAGAGTTTGTGCGCAGCGCCAATCAGCAGAGGGACATTTCTTTCGTGCTGCACGCGGGCGATATTTCCGATTTCGGCCTCACCCAGGAATTCAAATGGGTGAACGAGATCATGACCCGCCTCAAATACCCTTATGTGACGGTCATCGGCAACCACGATATTGTGGCCAACGGCTCGGCTACTTACCGCAAAATGTTTGGCCCGCTCAACTACTCGTTCGCATTCGGGCACGACAGGTTTGTTTTCGTCAATACCAACTCCCGCGAGTACGCCTTCGATGGCTCAGTACCCGACATAGCCTGGCTGAAAGCACAGCTGGCCAACAATCCCGCACACCTCAATACGATTGTCGTAGGCCATGTTCCGCCATTTGATGCGGATTTTGACAAAAACCTTGAAAAACCCTACACCGAGACACTCGCGGGCGCCCCTAACGTAAAATTCACATTGTACGGCCATCAGCACCGGTTTTATGAAGGCCAGTTTTACGACGATGGCGTGAATTACCATCTCACCACCTCCATGGGTGCGCGCGGCTACATGGTGGTTTCCACCTGGAAAGGCGGTTACAGTGTTGAACGGGTTAATTTTTGAAAGCCATGAAAAAGTATTTGCTATTAGTGCTCCTATTAGTCGGTATCCGCGGCATGGCGCAGGAAGTTGGCCTCAGGCCGCGCCGCGCCTGGTACCTGCCCGATCACCTGAAATTGCAGTTTGCCGGAAACATCGGCTTCCTTTCCGGCGGCCCCGGCTATGTTTCCCGCAACAAAACACTGGAAACCGATCTGCTTTTCGGTTTTTTACCCCAGAAATACGGGGGCGACGCGCTGGTAACCACTACGCTCAAAACAACCTATTCGCCCTGGCGCATCGGGTTGCGCGACAGCTACTATATCCGGCCGTTCTCGATCGGGGCTTACATGAGCTACACTTTTGGTCCGCAGTTTGATACCAAATGGCCGTCCTACTACCCTGCCGGCTATTACTGGTGGGCCACGGCTATCCGGCCGGGCGCCTACATCGGGGGAAAAGCCGGGCGAAACGTGGTGCTCAACAACCGGCGCAGGTCTTTCGAATTGTATTATGAGTTAGGCACTTATGATCTGCTCATTATCAGCTACGTACAAAACAAAAGCTTTCTGAAACTGAACGATATCGTGAGCCTTTCTCTGGGCGTGAAATTCGGTTTTGATTAAATACGTTCGGTTTTTGAGGAAATATCACGAATGATTTCATCGAGGGAGTATGCCGAGGTAAGAACGTGGTCGAGCAGCTCGTTTTTCTCGGTATCCGAATGCTGGTAATTGCGGATCAGGTCTATCAGGCCCATCAGCCTCGCAAGCGGTGCGCGTATCACGTGCGACTGCATCCAGGCGATCTCCTGTAATTTGTGGTTGCGTTCTTCTATTTCACTGATGTAGCGCAGGCGGTCGGTCACGTCGTGGCCGATCGCAATCCAGTGCGTATGCACACCACGCACGTCAGCGACAGGCAGCAACGACAGGTTAATGAAAAACTCCTCGCCATCGCGGGTGTAGCGTAACGTGGCGCCTTTGAGTGCTTCCAGATTGTAAATGGCGTCTTGAAGCCCATCGAAATCATTCCTGGCCGGGCTGAAACCTTTCAGCAGCGCGGGACTTTTACCCACAATCTCCTCGGGAGAGTAGCCCGTAATGCGCGTAAATGCCGCATTGACATACAACACTTTGAGGCCCGAAATATCACGAGGATCGGATTCTGCAATGAGCACCGCGTCGTTGGTGTTGGTAATCACCGATACCAGCAGTTTCAGCTCGTGCTCTTCCTGCCGCGCCTTGGTAACGTCCCTCAGCACACCGATCATGCGCGTGGCCTTTCCCAGCGGGTCGCGCCGGATGTAGCCGATCTCTTCCACGTACGCATATTGGCCGTCGGCTTTCAGGAATCGGTAATCGATAATCCACTTTTGCTGCGCCGGATCGGCGAGCTGCTTTTCGAGACTTGCTCCAACCTGTTCCCTGTCGGAGGCATGCACCCGCTCCGCCCATCGGGCCAATGGGTAATGCGTTTTTTCCGGTTCGTTCCCGAAAAGCCTGTAAAAGCCATCCCCCCATTCAATATGGTCGCGCACGAGGTCCCAATCGTAAATGGCGTCGTTGGTGGCCATATTCACAAATTCGTGCCGCTCGTTCACATTCTGTACGAGCTCGGAGTTCCGGCGGTTCTCAAAAATCACTTTCAGGATCGATGCAACGCGCTCGATTACTTTCAGCTCGTCTTCGCCCGGTACTGAGATACGATCATAATAGATCGCGAAGGTTGCTATCACTTCACCATCGACAATAACAGGATGTGACCAGCACGCGCGCAAGTTGTGCGGCAATGCAAGGTGTCGGTAAGTATCCCACCGGGAGTCCGTATTAATATCACTGACAATTACCTGCTGTTTCAAAAAGGCCGCCGTACCGCACGAGCCCGCATTCGGCCCTGTCGCCCTGCCGTTTATCGCTTCCACGTAGTCGGCCGGCAGCGAGGGTGATGACAGTGTGTACAGCTTCTGGTTTCTGACAGCCAGTAAAGAGCATTTCGAATGCGGAAACATCGCCTCCACCCCTCTTACATATTTGTCGAGTACACTCGCCAGCGGTGTCCCCTTCACCGAATTCATTTCCAGCACAACCTTTTCGAGGTGTTCGAGATTTTCGAGTCGCTTCGTCTCGGTAATGTCGACCATCAGGCCCCTCAGCGTTACGGCCCTGCCGCCTTCCAGGATCACAGAAACCACGTCTTTGATCCAAACCAGGCTACCATCAGCTTTGAGCATGCGGTAGTCGAAGGTGTGGTTGCGCAGCTGCTGTGTTTCGCGATGGCAATACAGGACCGCCTGATCGCGGTCGTCGGGGTGAATATGTCTTTGCCAGAAAGACGAATCCGCGAGCCATTCTTCGGGTGTGTAACCTAACATATGCTGCACCTGGTCGCTGATGAAGCTAAATTCGAAAGTACCGGCATCCGCTTCCCACACAATGCCGTCGACGGTCTGCACGAGCGATTCGAATTGCCGGTGCGACTGCACGAGTTCCTGCTCCACCTTTTTCTGTTCGTCGATATCATGTATAACCCCGTAAATCCGGGTACAAACCCCCTCTACGATTTCGGATTTACCTGTCACCCGGATCCATTTTTCAGTTCCGGCACCTGTGATGATCACCAGTTCCAGATCCAGCACTTTACCGGTTGTTATCGTATCCTGCACGGCCTGCATAAAAGCATCGCGGTGCTCGCCGGGACGGTAAAATTCCATTGCCGTCAGGAAACCCGGCTGATAATCGGCCGGTACCCCGTGAATTTCCTTCACCACATCCGACCAGTTGATCACTTCGTTGATCAGATCGGCTTCCCAACTGCCTATGCGCGCAATGCGAAGCGTTTCAGTCAGAAATTTTTCGGAAGTAAAAGGGCTGTGCGTCTGCCGGGCCATCGTCACCTCGGTTACATCCATCACCGTGCGGAGAATACATATGATGTCACCGGCATCATCCCTGACAGGCGTGTTGGTGGCCAACAGGTATTTAACGTCCTGCCGCCCCGCATTGTCCGGCGGCAGAATGTACTTCGTCGCAGGTGACTGGTTAGGAAGGCCGTCCGCGACGACCTTTTCAAGCAAGTTGTTCCAGGGTGGTACGCGATTGTAGGGATTATTGGGAAACGCCTCGTAAAACCCCTTACCTACCAGTTCGTTACGCTCCATGCGCACCATTTCCAGGTAAGCATCGTTCACGTCGGTGATCGTAAATTTGGGCAAATCCGGAAGCACCACCATACTTGGCGCCGGGAGAAATTTAAATACCTGACTCAGATAATGGTTGATCATATCGTTTGTCGGCCAAAATGACCTGATGCACAGTTTCCCTAACGATGGCAAATAAACGTTAACCTCAATTCTCTCCTACCTAAAAGCCTGTTATTCGTACAATTTAAAGATATTTTCGGCGAAAAGCGGCAATATAATCACTATATTGGGATTGAAGCCTTAAATATGTTTATGAAAACGATTCTACCAATAGCCGCCCTGTCGTTGCTGACGGGCATTGTTGCAGTCGAACGGCAATCGCCGGAAACAACGTCTTATCCGACCCCATCCGGTGAAATTGCCGTGTGCGGCCCCGCGTACCAGAACCTTCCGGCGCCGATGCTGAATGGAAAGTATGTAGTGGCACTTCCAGGTTGGGGCGGCTTTTCGTACAAGGTTTCGACCAGTTCCGACAGCTCCCAGTTCTACTTCGATCAGGGTCTGAACATGTATTATGGTTATCATTTCAAAGAAGCCGTAGCTTCGTTCAGGGAAGCTGCCCGCATCGACTCTACCAATGCCATGGCGTTCTGGGGTCAGGCGCTGGCAATGGGGCCCTACTATAATGCGGCCCATTTATATACCAAACCGGCCGAGGTAGCGCAGGCCCTGACCAAAATGAACAGCCTGACCGCCCACGCCACCGAGAAGGAAAGGTTGCTGATCGATGCCATGAATGCGCGGTATTCCGACGACCCCGCCGACGCCAAACGGGCTGAACTCAATCAGGCCTATTCCGACAAGCTCAAAAAACTGGTAGGTGATTTCCCCGATGAAAATGAGTTCAAACTGCTCTTTATCGACTCCCAGATGCTGATGCACGCCTGGGATTTCTGGAAGAAGGACGGCACTGCCAAACCCTGGACGCCGGAGCTGGTCACATTGTGTGAAAAGGCGCTGAAAGCCGATCCGAAACATCCGGCTGCCTTGCATTACCACATTCACCTGACCGAGGCTTCGAAACATCCCGAAGTGGCGCTCGCGAGCGCCGAGGCATTGCGCGACCTGCTCCCGGGCGTGGCGCATATGGTGCATATGGCCAGCCACGAGTACGAGCGCAACGGCCTCTTTGCGGAGGGCGTGGAGGTGAACAACCTCGCCGACGACGCCCTGCTGAATTATGATATGCTGGCAAAAAACCTTTCGCTCACCAAGCATTCCCCGCATTACTTTGCCGTACAAACCTATTGTGCGCTCTCCGCAGGCATGTACAAGGACGCCATGCGTTATGCGCAGCGCTGCCGCCGGAGCGTAGTGCCAAAACCTGAAACCACTTATGATCAATACCTTTACATGCTACCGGTAATGGCGCAGGTAAGGATGGGTAAATGGCAGCAAATCCTCTCCGACTCGGTAACGCCCGATCCGAAATGGACCTACGCGAGCCTGCTCTCCGATTTTGCCAAAGGCATTGCCTTCGCCAACACCGGCCGTCCCGATTCGGCAGCCGCCCGGTTGGCTTCTTTGAAGGCCAGGATCCAAGATCCGGTTTTGACCAAACGGAGAATTCCATTCAACTCGCCGGTGGAAGTAGCCGCCATTGCCGGAAAAATCCTGGAAGGCGTAACAGCCATTTCTCGAAACGAGCGCTCGAAAGGCATTGCAGCTTTGGAAGAAGCCGTCAAGCTGGAAGACCAGCTCATTTACACCGAACCGAAGGACTGGCCGCTTCCATCCCGCCAGTTTCTGGGCGCTTATCTCTTAAAGGCCGGGAAACCGGCGCTTGCCGAGAAGGTTTACCGGGAGGATCTGGTCTTCAACCCATCGAACGGCTGGTCACTCGTAGGCTTATCGCAAAGCCTGAAAGCACAGCGAAAAACCCGGCAGTTAGCGGATATCAAGGCGAAATATGAACGTGCATTCGCCAAAGCCGAGCAGATTCCGGCAGGTTCTGTCTTTACCAGGTAACTTGCTGTTCTACCTTATCCGGATTGTAATATGAGTGTGCTCAAAATAGGCCGGTCAGGCCGGAATGCCATCCTATCCGCCACTTTGGTTGCCGGTACGCTTGATATCCTGGCGGCATTCCTGGTGTATGCGGTCATATTGGGGAAAACCAGTCCGGCGCGCATACTCATGTCTATCGCCAGCGGAATTTTCGGCAAAGCCGCCTATTCGGGCGGCACACCGATGATCATTACCGGCCTATTGCTGCATTTCCTGATCGCCCTTATTTTTTCAATCTTTTACTACCTCATCTACCCCGGCCTGTCCTTTCTTCGTCGCCGGAAGCTTGTCAGTGGTATCCTGTACGGCATATTCATCTGGCTGGTAATGAACCTTGGCGTGTTACAGATCGTCTTCGAAGGCATGCCTCTCCCCGACCCCGGCGCCGCATTGCTCGGTATCGCGATCCTGATCGTCGCCGTGGGTATACCGATTGCGTACATCGTACCGGCCTCACGTCGGTGATTAGTCCCATGAAAGAAATATATCAAGACAAAGTACAGGCCTATAAACTATCGGCAGCAAGCTTCTTACCGGAGCTCAACAGCCTTTCCTACACCCGGTTGACCATCTTCCTGATGACGGGTATCCTGATCATGCTGTTTGCTGCCTCCGGCTGGATCATTCCGGTTGTCCTCACAGCCGCTATCGGTGCCACATGGTTCGCTTTTACGCTGCGCCGGTATAACCTCCTAACCGCTGACAAAAAGCGCGTTGAGTTTTTACTTCAGATCAACGAGGCCGAACTCCTGCGGATGCACAACGACCTTTCCACATTTCCGACCGGAGCGCAATTTCTGAGCCGCCGACACGATTACGCGGCTGATCTCGACGTTTTCGGGCATCACGCGCTGTTTCAGTTACTCAACCGCACCACCACCGGGTCGGGAGAACGACTGCTGGCCGACTGGCTCTCTGCTCCCGCCGACCGCCAAACGATCACCGGCCGGCAGGCAGCCGTCCGTGAGCTCGCGGATAAGCTCGACTGGCGGCAGAAGTTTCAGGCTTCGGGTATGCCATTTCATTCCACCAACAGCGACCATGATCTGCTCCTGAAATGGATCGAAGAAGCACCTCAATTTTTGCCATCACGCAAGAGACTGCTAACGACCAGCCTGTCGCTTGCGGTTGTGTCCAGCCTAGCGTTGGGCTGGTTCCTGTATCATTTCCTCTTTCATCTCCGCGACCTGACGGGCATTCATTTACTCCCACTCATTGGAATAGCGATCATCAACGCTATTTATCTTCGGAAATTCAGACATGCTGCGGAGGACATTATCGTGAGCACGCAGCGAAATATGGGTATTATCGGAGCCTACCAATCGCTCATAAAAACCGCTGAAAAGCAACAATTTGAAACAAAGGAGTTAAATGATTTGCAAGCCGCTTTTGGCCAAACGGGCACGAAGGCTTCTGCCGAAATCGGCACATTGAAAAGGATACTGGAAATGTTTCAGCAAAAAGGGACCCGCAATACCATCGGCAAGAACGCTTTTTACGGGATGCTCAATAACCTCTGGCTGATCGACGTTCACCTGATCCTGAAAACGGAAGAATGGAAGTCACGGAACCGTGCGCAGATTGGCCCATGGATCGCGGCGGTCAGCGAACTGGAAGCGCTCGCCAGCATCGCGGGGTTCGCCTGTTCCAATCCGCAATACGTTTTCCCGGAAATCACTACCGAACCCTATCTGATTGATTTCAAAACAGTTGGACACCCTTTGTTAAAGCAGGAAAAGCGGATCAGCAACGACTTTACCATGCATGGCCGGGGCGCTACGACGATGATCACGGGCTCGAATATGGCCGGTAAAAGCACCTTTCTGAGAACGGTGGGCATTAACCTCGTGCTCGCGTTCATGGGCGCGCCCTGCTGCGCGTCGTACGCACGGGTATCACCCCTGCGCGTATTCACGAGCATGCGTACACAGGATAACCTCGAAGAATCTGTATCGTCGTTCTATGCCGAGCTGCAACGGATCGAGCAATTGCTGAAACTCGTCGGCGAAGGCGAACCTATTTTCTTCCTGCTCGACGAGATGTTCAAAGGTACCAACTCCCAAGACCGCTTCCGAGGCGGGGTATCGTTGATCCGCCAGTTGAGCGAGCTCAATGCATTTGGCATGATTTCCACCCACGACCTGGATCTGGCACAACTCACCAAAGACCTGGCGATAGGTAATTTCAGCTTCAACAGCACGATCCGGGACGGACAGATTTCATTCGACTATCGACTCACACCCGGTATTTGTACCGATTTCAACGCCAGCGAACTCATGAAGCGCAGCGGGATACGGATATTGTCGGATATCGGTTCGCTCTGAAAACCGTCAGACTTTTTTAACGGCTTCTTCCAGGTATGCTTCCAACGTGGTGTTCCCCTGCGCGCGGACTGTTCCTTTACCGTCGGGCTTCGACTTCCCGCTGATGACCGCCTCCGTCATTTCGACGAAGTTGCGTACGCCATCTTTCGAAAAACCGATCGAATCCAATGTTTTGTCCCAATCCTTCCGCGGTATTTGCTGCGCCTTGACTTCTTTGCCCAATACTTCGCTGAATGCTTTCGCCACATCGGCAGAGCTGTACGCTGCCGGTCCGTAGAGCTCGTAGATTGTCATATCGCTGTCCCCGTCGGCCAGTACCTCCGCGGCAAAATGGCCCACATCCGAAGGGCATATCATCGGGATTTTCAGATCGACCGGGAAGAAAGTAGGTAGTACACCGTTTTTTTCCGCCGGTTCGAGATAGTTGAGCCAGTTGCTGAAATAGTATGCCGGCCTGATGAATACCCGCGAAACGCCGATGCCATCGAATGCATGTTCGAGCATGTACGACATAACCAGGTTGCCCGTGCCTTCGCGATGCTGCGCGCCCATCGACGACAGCCCCACGACCTTTTTTATACCGTCTGCAACCAATGCCGCGCGATAGTTGGTCAGGATGTCGTTGGTATCCCCGAGGACATTTTTTTCCCGGCCCGTTTCAGGAGTTAATGCAAAAAGTGTCTCGCCGTCGCGCAGGGCTGCTTTTAATGCAGGCAGGTTATGTGCGTCGGCGATGGTAGTGTCCGCTCCGCGCGATTTCAGCGCCTCTGCCTTCTCTTCATTCCTTACGACTCCCTTCACGGGTGCTCCCAGTTCGAGAAGCCGGTCTACAACTGCCGAACCTACCCGGCCCGACGCGCCCAAAATAATATGTGCCATGATTTCAGAGTTTGTGATGAATAAAAAATCTGTGTTTACATCAAAAATCAAACCAGAGGCCATTGCCGCGACGGTTGGTCGCAGACTTCATCCGTAAACTGCATTTGATCCCTTCTCATCAACGGGTTGTCAAAACAATTTTCCTGCCAAAATTTTGCTCCATTCTTTTGCAGCAGAACATTTGTGGTATGCTGTATGGACCGCCGTGATTTTATGCAAACAGCCGCGCTGGCAACCGGCGGCCTCTTACTTTCCTTTTTCGTGCCTTCGAGATCCGCTGCGGCGGCATTGCCGACAACCGGCTTCTCCCCGAATGCATTGCTCCGGATCGACTCCGACGATACCGTCCGCATTATCCTGAACAAGGTCGAAATGGGCCAGGGAATATGGACGACCCTCGCCATGCTCATCGCCGAAGAGCTGGATTGCGACTGGACGCGCATCCGCGTGGAGCACCGTGTGATCGAAGGAACACACCTGGACGAAAGCATGTGGGTACTCTCCACCGGCGGCTCCGACACCATCAAATCCGAGTTTGACCGCTACCGCACCACAGGTGCCATCGCACGTACGATGCTCGTGCAGGCAGCCGCCCAACGCCTGGGCATTACCCCGGCGCAATGCTCCACCGCCGAAGGTTACGTGCAGGCAGGAACAGCCCGGTTAAGCTACGGCTCCCTGGCCGCCGATGCCGCCCGGCTACCTATTCCCAAAGTCAAGCTCCGCAGCCGCAACGAATGGAAACTGATCGGTGGGCCTATCCGGAAGCTCGACATCCCTGATAAAGTGAATGGAAAGGCCCAATATGGCATTGATATCCAATTCCCAGGCCTGCTTACCGCCGTGCTCGAACGCTGCCCGGTGTTTGGCGGGAAGGTCAAGTCTTATGATGCGTCGGAAGCGCTGCGCATTCCGGGCGTCCGGAAGGTAGTGCAGGTACCGGAAGGCATCGCCGTCGTGGCCGACCACACCTGGGCGGCGATGCAGGGTCGAAAAGCGCTGCGTGTTGAATGGGATACCCGAGGTAACCGCAATCCCGATACCACGCAACTATTTACACAATACCGTGAAGCCGCCGGGCAACCCGGTAAGGTAGCGCAAGCCAAAGGAAATGTGGCGAGCGCGTGGCAGCGGGCCCAATCAATCTACGAACAGGAATTCTGCTTCCCGTTTCTGGCCCATTCCCCGATGGAAACCCTCAACTGTACGGTAAAACTGTCGGCAGACAAATGCGAAATATGGACGGCTACCCAATCCAATGCGCTGCACCGGCAGGAAGTCGCCAGGGCATTGGGGTTCAGAGACGAGCAGGTAACGCTTTACACGCCTGCTATGGGCGGTAGTTTCGGGCGGCGGGGCTCGTTCGGAAACGACTGGGTGATGGAGGCCGTGCATATTGCCCGCGCGAGCGGCAAGGCCGTTAAACTGATCTGGACGCGGGAAGACGATATCCGTGGCGGCTATTACCGGCCGGTGTATTTGCATAAGGTCAAAGTAGGGACGGATGCGGCCGGAATGCCCCTGGCCTGGCAACACGATGTCGTCGGGCAGTCGCTTTTTGTGAATACGGTTCTTGAAAAAGACATCGCACCCGCCGGGCTCGATTACAGCACGATCGACGGTGTCAACGGCTCCCCCTACATTGCCCGGTGTCCCGATCATTCCATTGCGCTGCACACGACGGCCAACAACGTCCCCGTGCTGGCCTGGCGCTCGGTCGGGAACACGCATACGGCTTTTGTGATGGAAACGGTTATCGATGAGCTGGCTTTTCAAGCCGGCATCGACGCCGTCGAATACCGCAAAAGACTATTGACCGGCCATCCCAGGCATTTGGCCGCATTAACCACTGCTGCCCACCAGGCGGGCTGGGGCGAGACGCCTTCCAACGGACTTCCGGCAGGACATTTCCGGGGCGTGGCGGTTCATGAGGCAATGGGCAGCGTGGTGGCACAGGTGGTGGAAATATCTTATTCCAACCAGAACCTGAAAGTACACCGGGTCGTATGCGCCATTGCATGCGGCTTCGCTGTAAACCCGGACGGCGTAAAGGCCCAGATGGAAGGCGGCATTATTTACGGGCTCACGGCGGCATTGTTCGGAGAAATCGCCATTGAAAACGGTGCTATCCGGCAAAGCAATTTCCACGATTACCGAATCCTGCGGATGGACGAGGCACCCGTTATTGAGGTACATATTGTTGAAGACGATGGCAAAATGGGTGGTGCCGGCGAGCCCGGTGTGGCGCCCATTGCGCCGGCGCTAGCGAATGCGTTCTTCGCAGCTACCGGCAAGCGCGTCAGAAAGTTGCCTTTGCTTGCCAATATTTGATAAATTAGGGTATGCAAAAGGCCATTTCGAAACTGTACCACATCCCTTTCTGGCTCGCTTATCATTATTTGTGGTGGGTGGTGGCGATGGGCAACCCATGGAAAGCCGCGCATAGCATTCTCTTTTCACCGTATGCAGTCAAGTTTGCGTTTTACGTGGTACTGCAAGCTGTTGCGGTGTATTTCAATTTGTACTACCTCATTCCAAAATACCTGGAAAAAGGGCGGCTCAAATCCTATATCGGCTACCTGGGCATTACCTTGCTGGCTACGGCACTGGCTATTGTTTCGGGCTATTATGTGAGCGCCTGGCTGGCGCATCAGTCAGTAGAAGCGCTGTTTGGGAGGGATACCAATTGCTTCTTCTATTTTTTCGGCGAAGCAATGCCGTCGACGCTGGCAAGTACCACGTTGGCAATGAGCATTAAACTCACCAAAAACTGGATCCGTACCGAACGGCGGAAACAGCTGCTGGAAAAGGAGAAACTCGAAACTGAATTGCGTTTTTTGAAATACCAGTTCAACCCGCATTTCCTGTTCAACAGCATTAATTCAATTTTTTTCCTCATTCACAAAAATCCCGACGCTGCCTCGTCGTCGCTGGCGAAGTTCTCGGAATTGCTGCGGCATCATTTGTATGAGTGCAACGACGAGCTCGTGCCGCTAGATAAGGAAATTGCCTATCTCCACAACTTTATCGCGCTCGAAAAACTACGCCAGAACAGCGGCGTAACCGTCGTCACCGAGATTCCGGATGAACTGCCTCCCGATGCGGGCATTGCGCCGTTTATTTTAATGACTTTTGTTGAAAATGCTTTCAAACACGTTTCGAAAGACCGCAATAGCAGGATCGAAATCCGCCTGCAAATACAAACAAACATGCTTGAATTGGCAGTTTCCAACAGCTCTTCTCCCGAGGCGACAAGGCAGGCCGTGCATTACGGCGGCATTGGTCTCAAAAATGTACAGCGTCGCCTCGCGCTCATTTATCCCGGCCTTCACAACCTCGCTTACGGGCATCACGATGGCGTATTTCAAGTAAACCTCCGCGTGGAACTGTCTCCACTGCATACGATTTCTGCTACTCAGTCAGCCTTCCAATAGTACTTTATTTTAATTTACTTTCATTTAAAATACTTTCATTTTCTTTCGCAATGTTAACCCAACCGTAACGTGTCGTTAACGGACTGATAACATTGCCGACCTACTTTTGTGGCGGATTTAGCGGTCAAACTTCCCCTCTCTATACGTATACGATCAAGCGGCAGTACCCATAACTGCGAACCGAAACACATCCTATTTCCGGGTTACGATGCCGTAGCTTCGGAGGCAGCGCCTATGCAATGCATTTGAACGAAGTACCAATAACCAAACGAACAAAAAAAATGATGAAATTAATTACTGCATGTCTCGGACTATGCGCATTCCTCCTGCTTTGGGGACCCGAAACGCGGGCACAGGGGAATGAGGCATCCATTATCGGGAAGGTCAGCGAAGGACAAGCCGGGCCGGTCGTCGGCGCTACGGTTTACGTCAAGAACGAATCGACCGGTTTCAGCACAGGGACCGTTACCGATGCGAACGGTGATTACATTATCAAGCAATTGCCCCTTGGTTCGCCCTACTCCATCACGGTTTCGTTTATCGGTTATGGTGAGCAAAAAAAGACCGGGTATTCACTCAACCAGGGCGATCAGCTGCGCCTGAACTTTGCGCTGGAAGCCTCTGCGAACGAGCTCAAAGCCATTGATATCGTAGCCAACTCACTGAAAAACACGGTAGTGACGTTGGGCGCATCCACCCCCGTTACCGCCCGCGACATTGCACGGCTTCCGGTAAACGGCCGTAACTTCACCTCGCTCATGGATCTGTCGCCGCTGACCAACGGCAGCAGCCTCGGCGGCCAGCTTGCCTCTTCAACCAACTACACCATCGACGGAATGACCTCGCGCGGTACCATTGCCGGCGGCGGTACTTCGGGTGCCTATTCAATCTCGATGGAAGCGATCCGCGAGTTTAAGGTGGTGACCAATGAATATGATGTGACCATGGGCCGCGCGGGTGGCGGTACCATCAGCACCGTAACCAAAGCCGGTACCAACCAGCTGTCCGGTAGCGCGTTCACGTATATGCGTAACGACGCGCTTTCCAGCAAGTACGACCTTCGCGGAAACAAGAGAACGCAGGAGTTTTCGACTTACCAGTACGGATTTTCACTCGGCGGCCCGATCATTAAAGATAAGGCGCATTTCTTTGTGGCATGGGACCACCAGGCCGATTCCCGTCCGCTTTACATCGCGAATATCCTCAGCCCTGCCGACGAGGCGGCCAACAAGGTTACCAATGCAACGCTGGAACGTTTCGTAGGCATCGCCCGTGACAAATACGGTGTTTCGAACGACCCGCAATACGGTGCATTTGACAAAGCCAAAGGTACCGACGCGATTTTTGCGCGCGTCGACTGGCAGTTGAATGCGAAAAATCTCCTGACGATCCGCAACAACATGGTGATCGAGAATGACGCGCTTTCGGAAGGCGATAACTCGAATATCAACTTCTACGAATCGTACATCGACCGTAAGAAATTCGACAACAGCCTCATGGCCTCGCTCCGTACGAGTTTGAACCCACGCGTGACGAATGAGCTGAAAGTGCAGCATTTCTATGAGGATGTACAGGTGCTTCCTAGCTCGCAGCTTCCTGCCGCAGGTATCCCGCGCGCGATTGTAGAAAACGTAGAATCCGTTGCCGGCAACGCCAATTACCTGGCCTCAATCCAGATCGGCGGACAGCGCTTTTCGCCGGAATGGTTTAAAGGAACGGTGGTGCAGGCGGTGGATAACCTGTATTACAATACCGGGAAGATCAACTTCACATTCGGTATCGACATGATGTACAACCTGATGCATTCGCGCTATGGCAGCGAAATGAACGGCCGTTTCTATTTCACGGGAATGGATAATTTCAATAACCTGAAACCTTACCGCTACGCCCGCGAAATTTACCTGAACGAAGACCAGAGCAACAAAGTGAAATCACTGAGCACCGGTTTGTATGCGCAAATGGATACCAAACTGGGCCTTGGACTGGATATGACGGCCGGTCTGCGCCTCGACAATACCGTATACCTCAACCGTGCGAATTTCAGTCAGGTAGTGTTCGATGAGCTGGGTATCAAAACCAACAACCGCATCAACACGCTTCAATTGCAGCCTCGCGTGCAGTTTACCTGGGACGTGAACGAGCAGAGCAAGGACGTGATCCGTTTCGGCGCCGGCGTTTTCGGATCGGCATTGAACCCCTATTCGATGGTGAACAATATGCTGTTCGACGGTTCCAAAGTGGCTTCGGTGGAAATCCAGGGAGCGCTTGTACCGACACCCGATTTCCCGTTGTACCGTCAGGACCCAAGCAAAGCGCCGGGTGCAGAACTATTCAATATCCCTGGCATCGAGCGCCTGATCACGATCAACACCAATGCCCCGGACGCCAAGGTTCCGGTTATTTACAAAACCAATTTCTCGTACAACCACTTTTTCAGCGACCGTCTCCGGATTGGTATCAGCGGTTATGCATCGTGGGCACGTAACAACTACATGTACATTGACCGCAACATGGTGGATGAGCCGTTCTTCCGCATCGGTGCTGAGGCCAATCGCGGCGTGTATGTTCCCGCCGAAACCATCAATGCCAGCAACGGTGCTACCAACTGGCTCAACAGCCGCCGGACCAAACAGGTGGGCCGCGTGCTCGAACTCGTGAGCGATGGCAAGAAAAACCAATACGCATTGGTCATCGACGGTACGTTCAAGTACTTCCGCGACGGGCAAATCACCGCTTCTTACACCTGGAACGATTCCAAGGACAACACTTCCTACAATGGTAACGTGGCCAACACCGCTACCCTCGACCAGATGGTGATCGACGATCCGCGTGACCTGAGCCGCATGAGCTATGCCAACAACCAGTTCCGCAATAAAATTGTGGTTTACGGTACCGCACCGAGCTTCTGGGGTATTACGCTGGGCGTTCGCTACTCGGGCATCGGCGGTACACGCTACTCGCTGGCTGTGAGCGGTAATATGAACGGCGACTTCGTTTCGTCGAACGACCTGCCTTACATTTACGACGCCAACAGCTCCGCTACACCTGAATACATCCGCACGGGCCTCAAAGCGATCCTCGATAACCCCCAGGCGGAGCAAAGCATTAAGGACTTTATCCGCCGGGATACGGGTAAAATGGCTGAGCGCAATGGCGGGGTGAACGGTTTCTACGGCGTGTTCGATGTCCGTTTGGGTAAGAAGTTCAGGATTTACAAAACACATGGTATCGAGGCTTCGATCGACGTTTTCAACTTCGCCAACCTGCTCAACAAGGATTGGGGAGTGGGTAACAACTTGGGCAAGACCAACCTGTACACGATCAAGAAATTCGATAAGGCCAAAAACGAATTCTTCTACGACGTGAACAAGGGCGCGGGTGTTTCCAGCCTCAACGGTAACCCTTACCAGATCCAGGTAGGCCTTCGCTATTCTTTCTGATTTGTTTTGCATTAATACAAAAACCGGCTCCTCACGCACATAGCCGCGCGGGGAGCCGGAAATTTAACTAACGAGCGCATTTCCTATGAAAAAACTGATCCTGCTCTTAACCCTTTCCACATTCTCCTTCAAAAGCCTTCGCGCACAGGATGCACACGTGATCCTGATCAGCATCGATGGCCTGAGACCTGAATTTTACAAAGATCCTACCTGGTCGATGGTGAACCTGCGCCAGGGAATGGAAACAGGCGCATATGCGGATGGCGTGACCGGTGTTTTCCCGACGGTCACCTACCCTTCGCACACGACCATGATCACGGGCGTGAAGCCGATCAAGCATGGCGTTTATTACAACACCCCGCCCGAGCCGCTGGAAGTGACCGGCAAATGGATCTGGGATTA
Source organism: Dyadobacter jiangsuensis (assembly GCF_003014695.1). Classification (GTDB taxonomy): domain Bacteria; phylum Bacteroidota; class Bacteroidia; order Cytophagales; family Spirosomataceae; genus Dyadobacter; species Dyadobacter jiangsuensis. Next base: position 168,509 of record NZ_PYAS01000016.1, read on the forward strand.
CAAGACCATTAAAGTACCGACTATTTTCAGCGCGGCCAAGGAAAAAGGACTCTCCACGGCGTCCGTATTCTGGCCGGTGTCTGTCGGCGGGCCGGCCAATTACAATATCCCGGAGTACTGGTATTTGCCCGAAACAAAGGGCGGCAAGCGCAACATGACCAAGGCGCTCAGCGAAAACTCGAATCCAAAAGGTTTTTATGAAGAAATCCAGCAGAATGCCACGGGCAAACTGGAAGAGATCGATTTTGACGGCGAATACCTGAGCATCGACGATAACCTCTCCCGCACGAGCGCGTACATTATCCGCAAGTACAAGCCCTCGTTCCTGGCGGTACACCTGGTGGCCGTCGATCACTTCGAACACGAGCAAGGCCGCGACGGCGACAAGGTTCGCGCTGCATTAACGAGTGTCGACCGGGGCATTAAAGCCATTCTGGAAGCCATCGACAAGGCAGGTATCCAGGAAAAAACCACGGTGATCGTCACCGGCGACCACGGGTTTGTCGATATTCACTCGTCGCTTTCACCCAACGTACTCCTCGCTAAGGCAGGCTTGTACGACCCGAAGAATCCGTCGGCCTGGAAAGCCTATTTCCACGCTTCGGGCGGCTCATCGTTCCTGCATTTGAAAGATAAGAACGACACGCAGACGCTCGAAAAGGTAAAATCGGTACTTGCGAGCCTCCCTACTGCCCAAAAAGCCATGTTCGAAGTCAAAGACCGCGCCGCACTCGACGCCGTAGGCTCCGATCCGAATGCGGCTTTGGCCCTCGCGCCGAAGCAGGGTTTTACGATCGGTAATGCAGCTACCGGCGATTTCGTGCGCGCTGCGAGCGGCGGTACCCACGGCTTCTTCCCCGATTTCAAAGAGATCCAGACAGGTTTCGTCGCATTTGGCCGTGGTATTAAAAAAGGCGCGGTAATCCCCGAAATGGGCTTGCAGGACATTGCCCCGCTGATCGCCAAGTTGCTGAGCATTGATTTCCCTTCTGCTGACGGCACCGTCTACCCGGGATTGCTCACGCAACAATAGCATTTAGGTTTGTAAGATAGATAAGAATCATTCGGAAAGGGCGTCGCAGGTGTTGCGGCGTCCTTTTTTGTTTGTGTGAGGCATGCTTTTTGATGCACAGAACTGGCGGGAAGGTCATTCTTCGCGCCACTTACACAACAAGTATCAGCAAAAACTATGAAACGGACATTGCAAGTAGCCAATATCATCGCACTCATTGTGACGATCATCGTCAACTACCTTTCCAATACCGGCATTTTCAACCACAGCACGATGGCCAGCGTTTCGGCCCGTTACCAGAATTACTTCACGCCATCAGGCTATGCATTCTCCATCTGGGGGCTCATTTACCTCATGCTCGCGGCATTTGTGATTTACCAGGCGCGCGGCATTTCCGGCAGGCGCGAGGTCCCGCCCGTGGTGGAAAAGGTCGGCTGGCTGTTTGTCATTTCCTGCGCTGCCAACTCAGCCTGGGTAATGGCCTGGCTTTATGATTTTACCGGCCTTTCGGTACTGATCATGATCGTGCTGCTTACCTCGCTATGGCTGATCATCGTCCGCACACGCATGGAAATGGATGTAATTCCCATCAAAAAAATAGCATTGACCTGGTGGCCGTTTGCCATTTACCTGGGTTGGATCTCCGTGGCCCTCATTGCGAACGTCGCGGCCTATTTCACCAAAATCGGCTGGAACGGTTTCGGACTCTCGCCGGTGGCCTGGACCGTGATCATGATCTGCGTCGCGGGCGTCGTATACCTGGGCCTCACGTGGGCGCGTAACCTGCGCGAATCGGCGATGGTCGGGGTATGGGCATTGATCGCCGTGGCTGTGGCCAACTGGGGTACTACGCCGGCGGTCGTCAATGCGGCGCTCACCGTATCGGCGGTTATCCTCATCAGCAACGGTATTCATGCCTACCGCAACCGCGGGAGGCATTTCCTGGAAGAAGCGCGGTAACGGCGCGAAGCTCCTGCTTCGTGCATACTATTCGCAGGCCTCCGGCCGGTCTGTAACGCAAGACGATGCTGCATTCCTGACCGGCCGGAGGCCTGCGAATAGTGCGTGCAAAGCAGGAGCTTCGCACTAGCGCATTGCAAACGACCGGCACCAGTCGATGACTTTCGGGTACAGATCGGATACCGGTGTGTCCGGGTTTTCCTTTTTGAGTTTCATCAGCACCGCATTGAATTCTCTGAATTTCGTGAAGCCCCGCCCTTCGACATTCAGAGCTTCACGCCTGGCAATCAGGAATTTTGCCGTCAATGCATCAAATGTATCGGTCGCGTAAAGCGAAAACAGCGCGTGCGTCATGTACTCGTTGAAAATGGATGCCGGCTTTGAATAAAAAGAAGTCTTCGCAACAGGAGCCCAAAAGTCCCTGTTTGCAAAAACACTGTCGATCTGAGCTTTGAAATTATTTGTTCTCGGGTTCACGTAGTTGTGATCTACCTCCGTGAAAATAATGCCTGCCAACACGCCGCGACGTTGTTGCTCATTCAGGTCCGCTGCCGCATTGTATAAGTTAGGCCCGTTGACAAAGAGAATCATTTCGTGGAATGACCTGCCATTCTCATCGGATCCTCCGAACTGCTGCGTGCTGTGCCTGGAATTTATGATAGGTGAAAAAATCAGCTTGGACGTATCAAACCCGCGTTGGGAGAATTGCTTACCCAGCCATCGCTGCATTCCGGCCACATCACTCCATGCGGCTTGCTGCGCGATCAGCTGGCGATAGTAGGGTAAGTTGCTTTGATAAAAAGCCCTGAAATTCGACTGTTTGGCAAAATCCGCAACCAGTCCGACATGATTGCGGAATGTATTGGAATAGGTTGAATCGTCAGAACCATACACAAGGAAATATTGCGTCGGCACCAACTTGTCTCCTTTAAACTCGTAACAGATACTATTATCTCTGAATTCATAGTAATTATTCGAGTATTCCGCCTCGCCTACATCTAATGCTTTGAAAACCGGATGCCCCAAATACGGTTTGAAATAGGCCATGACTTCGTCGTGATACTGCCCGGAGTCAACCATACCGCCCATCTTTTTTCCCGAAGGAGAGAGCATCAGCAAGATATTGGCCAGCTCAAAAGTTTCCGGAATCTCAACCAGCGCTCGTCCCCGGTTTTCGCGAATGTATGCAGGAGGAAAAGAGGCTGTCACGTTGTTAAAACGCAGTCGCAGCTTGTAGTTATGCCCAGCCAATTGCAGCGGGAAGAAGTGCTTTTCCTCGTAGGGGAAGTTGTCATTTCTTATTTGAATGGAATCATTTTCAAGGTAAACGGTCGCAGTCTTGCCAGGCGCTCCGTCCGACCCGAGATCGACAATGCCAAATTTGTTACCAGACAGCATCATCGGTGCCTTCATATGACTAAACCGGACACCCACCGCGTTCGCAGCGACTTTTAAAGTGTCTTTATGGTAAAACATCTTAGGTTGCCCGAATGCCCAGACCGGAAGCAAAACGAGTAAAAAGCAGCATCTTTTAAAGTTCATGGCGTAAGCGTTTGAAACCGAAATGTCAATGGCGCGAAGGTGTTGCTTCACAATGACGCGAAGCTTCTGCTGCGTGCCTGATATTCGCAGGCCTCCGGCCGGTCATTAAGCAAAAAACGTTGAAGTATACACGACCGGCCGGAGGCCTGCAAATAGTGCGTGCAAAGCCGGAGCTTTTGCTCCATTTCTCTAATGTAACCAATAATATAATAATTAAAAGAATATTTTATCCAAAACAATCCTTCCTCCGCACCGCGGAATCACGCGCAATAGCCATTTGAAGATTTTAATCCCTTTTTAACCTCCTTTTAACATAGAGTTAAGGATGAAGTGCGGTTTTTGTATGCGTATAAGAGGCACACACCTACGAAAAGAACAATTTATCAATCCCGCGCCATACCATCGGCGCCTAAACGAATGCTCATTTTCAAAGACTTGAAATAAAGATACCCATTAAGGCCGCTCCTGCGCGGCTTCAAATTATACAAAAGACTCAATAGCGACCCGTTAAGATGATCAAAGAATTGCTGAAATATCTCCTGCCCCTGTGCATTCTCCTGGTGGACGGATACAGCAATATGTATGCGGGCTCACAGGAACGCCAGGCTTGCCTCTCTCCCCTTCAGATTCTTGACGACTCGGTACACCCGAATCTCGTACAGGCTTTCGACGATAACGATCCCGCATTCCGTCTACCCGACAATGCCCGGAAATTCGCGGAGTTTGTACGGACCATTTCCGAAGAAAAAGAAGAAGATTCCAGCGAGTCGTTCTCCCTTAAAAAATCACCACGCGCCGGCGGCATTCTCGCGGCCGCATTTGCTTCGCGCCAGCTTTTCCCCTTTTACAGCATCGCCACGGCCCGGCCTGTACGCAGGTTTGGCTCGTTTTATTCATCCCGCCGATACCTGAGGCTTCGCGTACTCAGGATTTGATCCCGCTCAGCGGCAGGCTACCTATGGCCTGTCAATCCGGTCGTCGTGGCGCCCATCTCCCCCGGTAGCTCACGGCTGCTTTACACTGTGCCGTCAGGCACACCCATACGAACAGTAACTATCAAAAATTCAAATTAGCTAACTCCAAAAATCATCATGAAAAGAATTCTCATGCTCGTGAGCTTGGGTGCATTGTTGTATCAGACAGGCTGTACATCCAAACACGAAGAAGAAAAAGAAGAAGCGGTTAACTATTCAGTAACAAGCCCCTTACAAAAAGACACCACCATCATCAAGGAGTACGTGAGTCAGATCCGGGCCATCAGCCATATCGAGCTCCGGGCACTGGAAAGAGGTTATTTGCAAAAAATATACGTGGATGAAGGTCAGTTGGTAAAAAAGGGACAACTGATGTTCCAGATCATGCCGCTGGTGTACCAGGCTGAGCAGCAAAAAGCGCAAGCCGAAGCCAACTTCGCAGAGATCGAATACAAAAACACCAAGGCACTGGCCGACAGCAATGTAGTTTCCAAAAACGAACTCGCATTGGCCAAAGCGAAACTGGACAAAGCGAAAGCGGAACTGGGGCTGGCGGCAACGCACCTGGGCTTTACCGAGATCCGTGCGCCGTTTAATGGTATCATGGACCATTTCCAGGTGCGGTTGGGAAGTCTCGTGGATGAAGGCGACCTGCTTACTACCCTTTCGGACAACAGTGAAATGTGGGTTTACTTCAACGTTCCGGAAGCGGAATACCTGAACTACAAGTCGGGCGAAGACAATGGTAACCTCCTGAAAGTCAAACTCAAAATGGCCAACGAAAAGATCTTCGATCATACCGGAGCGGTGAAAACCATCGAGGCCGACTTCAATAACGAAACAGGTAACATCGCATTCCGGGCTACTTTCCCGAACCCCAAAGGCTTGCTGCGCCACGGCGAGACGGGTAATGTGCAAATCAGCGTACCGTTGAAAAACGCGTTGCTGATCCCGCAGAAAGCGACTTTCGAGGTTTTGGAAAAGAAATACTGCTACGTGATCGACAAGGATGGTAAAGTACAGTCACGCGAAATCACGATCGCTGCCGAATTGCCGCACATTTTCGCGGTTTCACACGGTCTTCAAAAGGACGACAAAATATTGCTGGAAGGCTTGCGCCAGGTACGCGAAAACCAGAAGATCAGCTACAAGTTCCAGAAGCCCGATTCGGTTATCTCTCACCTAAGCCTGTACGCGGAATAATCAGGTCCGAAAGCAAAAGATATGTTTAATCAATTCATACGACGACCTGTATTCGCGATTGTGATATCGGTCATGATAGTCTTTATCGGTGTACTGGCTATCAAGAAACTGCCTATCTCGCAGTTCCCGGACATTGCTCCTACCACTGTTAACATCTTTATCGCCTACCCGGGGTCGAGTGCCGACGTGTTGGTAAAATCCACGCTCATTACGCTGGAACAGGCGATTAACGGTGTTCAGGATATGCGCTATATTGCTACCGACGCCACCAGTGCCGGTGAAGCTACATTAAGGATCATCTTCGAACCCGGTACCGACCCGAACGACGCCGTGATCAGGGTAAAAACGAGGGTTGACCAGGTAATGCCGCTTCTTCCGGAACTCGTTCAGCGGGAAGGGGTAATTATCACGCCTATTCAGCCGAGTATGTTGATGTACGTCAACCTGTACTCGAAATCGAAAAGCATTGACGAGAAATTCCTCTTTAACTATGCTACCGTCAAAATGATCCCTGAAATTCAGCGGACCAAAGGGGTAGCGCGTGCACAGATCCTCGGTAGCCGCCGTTACGCGATGCGCGTATGGCTCAACCCCGACCGCATGCGTGCATACAGCATTTCGGTAGAAGAAGTAATGAAGTCGCTGGCCGAACAAAGTATCATCGGTCGTCCAGGCCGTATCGGACAAAGCTCCGGTATCGCCGCACAGTCTTTGGAATATGTATTGACTTACAAAGGACGTTACAGCGAGCCGAAGGAATACGAAGACATTATCATCCGCGCCAACAAGGAAGGTGAAAGCATTCATTTGAAGGATATCGCGAAAGTGGAACTCGGTAGCGAATTCTTCGATATTTACTCCAACCTCGACGGCAAGGCTTCTGCCGCGATCGTTTTGCGCCAGAACTACGGTAGTAACGCGAGCGACGTAATCGAGGAAGTGAAGAAAAAGCTCGACGTTATGAAAGAGTCGTTCCCTCCCGGTATCGACTACAAGATCAGCTATGACGTTTCCCAGTTCCTCGACGCATCTATCGAGCAGGTAATCGACACCCTGCGTGATGCATTTATCCTCGTGGCATTGGTAGTATTCCTCTTCCTGGGCGACTGGCGCTCAACCCTGATTCCGATCCTCGCGGTTCCGGTATCATTAGTCGGGGCATTCTTTGTGATACAGGGCTTTGGGCTATCCATCAACCTGATCACCCTGTTCGCATTGGTATTGGCGATCGGTATTGTGGTCGATGACGCGATTGTCGTCGTCGAGGCCGTCCACGCCAAGTTTGAGGAAGAACCCGGCATAACGCCTTACAATGCGGTGAAAAAGGTACTTTCCGAAATCAGCGGAGCGATCATCGCGATCACCGCGGTCATGGTGTCGGTATTCGTACCTATCTCGTTCATGTCGGGCCCTGTGGGCACATTCTACCGCCAGTTCTCCATTACCATGGCCAGCTCTATCGTGATCTCCGCGTTGATCGCCTTGACGCTTACGCCGGTATTGTGTGCGATGCTTTTGAAGAGCCACCATGGCCACGCAAGAAAGAAATCCATCATGGACAAGGGGATCGATGCATTCAACCGAGGTTTTGAAAAACTCACCGGCCGATATGTAGCATTGCTGAACAGGATTGTGGCCCGCCGTTTGGTGACATTCCTCGTTCTGGGACTATTCTGTTTCGGTATTTACTGGGCCAACTCGATTGTACCGGCAGGTTTTATCCCTAACGAAGACCAGAGTACGATCTACGCGATCATCCAGACACCTCCGGGATCGACTTTGGAAAAAACCAATGAAGTATCGCGTCGTCTGCAAAAGATATGCGAGGAAGTGGAAGGTATCGAATCGGTATCATCACTGGCAGGTTACGAGATCATGACGGAAGGCCGCGGCTCCAATGCGGGTACCTGTCTGATCAACCTTAAACCATGGCACGAGCGTGACCACAACGTGAAGGAGATCATGGAAGAGCTGGAACACGCTTCGAAAGGTCTCGGTGCGACGGTCGAATTCTTCGAACCACCAGCGATTCCAGGTTTCGGTACCTCCGGCGGTTTCTCGATGCGTCTTTTGGATAAAAATACAGACACCGATTACCAGGAGTTCGACAAGATCAATAAGGAATTCCTGGAAAACCTCGGCAAACGCAAAGAGCTGACCGGTTTGTTCACCTTCTTCGCTGCGAACTATCCGCAGTACGAACTGGAAATCGACAACAAACTGGCGATGCAAAAGGGCGTATCGATCGGGAAAGCGATGGATAACCTCAACATCATGATCGGTAGTACGTACGAACAGGGCTTTATCAAATTCAACCAGTTCTTCAAAGTATACGTACAGTCTGATCCACAGTTCCGCCGGCTTCCAACCGACCTTCTGAAACTGTTTGTGAAAAACGAAGCGGGCGAAATGGTGCCTTACTCGTCGTTCATGAAACTGAAAAAGGGACAGGGACCTAACGAAATCACGCGTTTCAACCTCTATAACTCGGCGGCGATCCAGGGTCTTCCTGCGAAAGGCTACACCACTGCGGAAGCCATCGCGGCGATTCGCGAAGTATCCGCCAAAACGCTTCCGAAAGGTTACGATATCGCATTCGAAGGTCTTTCGTACGACGAATCGATCCGTGGAAATGAATCGGTAGTGGTATTTGCGATTGTATTGGCATTCGTGTACCTGGTACTGGCAGCACAATACGAAAGCTTCATCATTCCACTTGCGGTGGTATTCTCACTCCCTGTCGGGGTGTTCGGATCGTTCCTCATGCTGAAACTGATGGGCCTCGAAAACAACATCTACGCGCAGATCGGTCTGATCATGCTGGTCGGGCTCCTGGGTAAGAACGCCGTATTGATCGTGGAATTCGCAGTGCAGAAGCGTGCCGAAGGCGCCACTATCCTGGCAGCAGCCATTGAGGGAGCCAGAGTACGTTTCCGTCCGATCCTCATGACCTCGTTCGCATTCGTAGCCGGTCTGATCCCGTTGATCATGGCCACCGGCGCCGGTGCAATCGGTAACCGTACCATCGGTTCGTCCGCAATGGGTGGTATGTTGTTCGGTACGGTCTTCGGGGTCATCATCATCCCGGGCTTGTATTACATATTCGCCAAAATGGCTGATGGCAGAAAACTCATCAGAGACGAAGAAGACAGCTCACTGTCCGAAGGATTCGTACATGCCATTGATGCTTTCCCAACTTCAGAAGATAAAGACGAACATGCGAAATAAGAGAATATTGAACTGGGCCGGTATCGCGCTTATGGGGCTGACCTACCAGGCCTGTAACATCCCGACACTGCCCCAGAAAACGGAAAACCGGGCGGTACCTGTGAGCTTCAATGGCTCACAGGACTCCACCAACACTGGTAAGGTAAGCTGGAAAACGTTTTTCACGGATCCCAACCTGAATGCGCTGATCGACACGGCGTTCAAGAATAACCAGGAGTTGAACATTACCATGCAGGAAATCGCGATCTCGCAAAACGAGATCCAGGCGCGCAAAGGGGAATACCTGCCGTTCGTAGGCCTGCGCGGCGGAGCCGGCGTGGAAAAAGCGGCGCGTTACACCAACATCGGTGCCAGCGAAGCGACTACCGATATCAAACCGGGCAGAGAGACGCCCGATCCGCTCCCCGACGTAAACATTCAGGCAGTGGCACGCTGGGAAGTCGATATCTGGCACAAGCTGCGCAATGCGAAAAAAGCGGCGGCAACGCGCTACCTGTCGTCGATCGAAGGCAAGAACTTCATGATGACCAACCTGGCGGCGGAGATCGCGAACTCCTATTACGAACTGCTCGCGCTGGACACGCAGTTGGCCATCATCCGCCAGAACATCGATATCCAGAACAATGCATTGAAGATCGTGCGCATGGAGAAAGAAGCGACCCGCGTAACCGAGCTGGCCGTACGCCGGTTCGAAGCGCAGGTGCTCAAAACGCAAAACCTGCAATACGGTATCCAGCAGCAGATCATCGAAACCGAAAACCGGATCAACTTCCTCGTCGGACGTTACCCGCAGCCGGTACAGCGCAGCAGCCAGGGCTTCGAAAACCTCGTTCCAAACGTGGTACAATCGGGTATCCCTTCTCAGCTGTTATCGAACCGTCCGGATATCAAACAGGCGGAACTCGACCTGGAAGCGGCGAAAATTGATGTGACTGTGGCGAGGGCGAACTTCTACCCGTCGCTGGGATTGTCGGCGAGCCTGGGTTTGCAAGCCTTCACGCCGATTTACCTCGCCCGCGTACCCGAGTCGATCATGGGCTCGCTGATCGGCGACCTGGCTGGTCCGGTGATCAACCGTTACGCAATCCGCGCGGGTTATGCCAACGCGAATGCGCGTCAGATCCAGGCGATTTACAACTATGAGCGTACCGTTTTGAATGCGTACATCGAAGTCGTGAACCAGCTTTCGAACATCAGCAACCTCGAAAAAAGCTTCGACCTGAAAACGAAAGAAGTGGAAGCACTCAACCAGTCGACCACCATTTCGAACCGCTTGTTCGCCTCGGCCCGTGCGGATTATATGGAAGTATTGCTAACCCAGCGCGACGCACTGGAATCGAAATTCGAACTGATCGAAACCAAAATGAAGCAGATGAATGCCATGGTGAATATTTACCGGGCACTCGGAGGAGGCTGGAATTGATAGATTAACTTAGGATGTGGTTTTTTGGTAAAGATTCCCCCGGCCTTCGGGGGAATCTTTATTTTTTGCAGGTAATTCCACCACAAAATCAGCTTATTACGGGGATTTGAATGAAGTAACCGTTCGTACCAATCCAATCCCCTTTTTACTATGAGCCTGAAAAATTACCTGATCCTTGCCCTGCTGACCATCACCTGCCTGCCATCGCAGGCCAAAGACTACCGCACCTCGCTTTTCGGCATCCATTCCGACGGCATTACCCTCAATACCCGCTCCATTCAATACGCGATCGACTTCATCTCCCAGAACGGAGGCGGCCGGCTGGTGTTCAACGTGGGCCGCTATCTCACCGGCTCCATCCATTTGAAATCCAATGTAACGCTCCACTTCGAAGAAGGCGCCGTGCTTCTCGGCTCGCTGAATCCCTGGGATTATGACAAGAAAGTGTGGACCGCCATTGTTTTTGCACACGACCAGCAGAACATCGGCATTACCGGCCAGGGTGTAATCGACGGCCGCGGCCGCTACATTGCCCGCAATATCGTGGACATGATCCACAAGGGCCTCATCAAGGATCTCTTCCGGCAGGATCGCCCCGAAGCCGAAACCCGCCCCGTACTCGCGTACATACGCAACTGCGAAAATGTGAATATCAAGGGCGTGACTATGCAGAATTCGTCAAGCTGGGTGCAGATTTACGACCAATGTAAGAATGTCGCGATCGACAGCATTACTGTCGACAGCAAAGCCTACTGGAACAACGACGGCATCGACATCGTGGATTGCGACGGCGTGACGGTCACCAACTCTTTCATCGATTCGGACGACGACGGTATTTGCCTCAAATCGCACGATGCGTCCAAAGTTTGCAAAAACATATTGGTCAGGAACTGCACCATCCGTTCGAGCGCCAACGGGATCAAGTTTGGAACGGCTTCGTATGGCGGTTTTAGTAATGTTAAAATTTATAATGTAAAAATCTTCGACACCTACCGTTCGGCCGTCACCCTGCAAGCGGTGGATGGCGGTTTTGTGGAAAATGTGATTGTGGATAGTTTGAAGGCCTATAATACCGGGAATGCGATCTTTTTGAGAATTGGAGAAAGGATGAAAGGGAGGAAAGGGAGGATGGAGAATGTCTCGATTTCCAATATGTATGTGGAGGTGCCTGCCACCAAACCGGATGCGGGCTACGAATATGAAGGGCCTATCGAAGACATGCCGCGGAACATTTCGCCATCCGATATTGTGGGCATGCCGGATGCGATCATTACCAACGTCACTTTGAAAAACATTGAAATCAAAATGCCGGGTGGCGGCAACCCGATGTTCGCGAAAATCGGGCTGGATGAACTGGATAAGGTGCCGGAAAAGCCTACATTCTATCCCGAGTTCTCGATGTTCGACGAGCTTCCCGCGTGGGGCCTGTACATACGCCACGCGAAGGATATTAAAGTCAGCAATCTCACATTATCCTGCGAAAAGAAAGACTACCGCACCGCCATCGTCACCGACGACCTCCACGGCGCAACGTTCGAAGGAATAAAAGTAACGCAGCCGGGCAATTCAAAAAATTACATTTACACCCATAAATCCACAGGTATTGTGACCAAGAAATGAAACCTGTTTCCAGGGGTATGGTTTTAAAAATACTGTCCGCAGTGATGATCGTTATGGCTGGCGCAGCCGGGTACGCATTGCATTCCATGCGCTGGCTGCCCTGGCAGAAACCGGTATTCGATAAAGCCATTCCGGCGAATTGCGTAGCCGCTACCGACAAAGCCATATTGATCTTTTCCAAAACAAACGGCTACCGGCACGCGTCCATTGAAGCGGGTGTGAAGGCTATTAAAGAAGCGGGCCAAAAGCGCGGGTGGGAAGTGGTAGCAACCGAAAACGGCGCCTACTTCCATGAAATCTGCCTGAAATCCTACCGCGCCGTCGCGTTCCTCTCTCCCACCGGCGACTTCCTGACCGACGAACAGCAACGCGCATTCGAACAATACATTGAAAACGGCGGCGGTTATGCGGGCATTCACTCCGCCGCCGACTGTGAATACGAATGGGACTGGTACGGCACGATGCTCGGTACACGTTTCCGGAGCCACACGTTTTTGCCCTACCCTATTCCAAAGGCAGAGATCGTGACCGAACCCGGCTTGCATCCTGCGATCGACGGCCTCCCAGCCCGCTGGTCGAAGAAGGACGAATGGTACAATTTCCACGAAAGCGTGCGCGGGAAATCGGGTTTTCAGATTTTATTGACCATCGACGAAAGCACCTACCCCGCATTCTGGCCCAAAGCGATGCGGGGTGATCATCCCATTGCATGGTCGCGATCAATGGGCAAAGGAAGGATGTTCTACACGGCCATCGGGCATAATGCATCCACATACAGCGATCCCACCGCAATGAGACATATTATGGGTGGCATCGCCTGGGCGGCTGCGCTGAATTAACTAGAGTGCGAAAGAGGAAACCTACTGCCCCGCTGTTTCCGCAATATCAAGCAATTGTTACCCAAATATTAACCAAAGTACTGATACTAAACCCTTTTGAATATAAAATCGCGCTCCGCATTAACATTCTGTTAAGTCTCCACACACGGCGCCCCTGCGTTTTGCTACGTGAGTATTTTTAGTTTCCAAAAACTACTCACAAATCAAGATGCAAAAGAAATCTCTACTGGCGTTGCTGCTCGCGGCAGCTCTCATGAATGGGTGTACCGACCATTTCCCTCAGAACTCGGTGCAGGAAGACCCTTCGATGTTCAAGGAAGTGGCGAGTATGGACCTGGGTAACCTGGCGGCGGCTGAAATCTCCGCCTATGACCCTGCTACCAAAAGACTTTTTACCGTGAACAACGAAAAGGCGGCTATCGTAGATGTGCTCGACCTTTCCGCATTCCCGGCCATCACCAAACTGCAACCCATCGACGTTTCGGCGCTGGGAGGCGTGGCCAATAGCGTGGCGGTATCGAACGGCAAACTCGCAATCGCGCTCGAAGCGACTAACAAACAGGCCAATGGCAGCGTGATCGTACTCAATACCAGCACATTGCAAGCGATCAAGCAGATCACCGTCGGCGCATTGCCGGATATGGTGACTTTCAGCCCCGACGGTCGCTTTATTGTGACGGCCAACGAAGGCGAGCCGAATGCCGATTATAGCGTCGATCCGGAAGGATCGGTATCCATTATCGATATTTCGAACGGTTACAGTGTCAAAACCCTCACTTTTGAAGCATTTGAGAGCGATTACAACACGTTGGCAGCGAAAGGTTTCCGCAAGTTCGGCCCCAAGGCTACTTTTGCACAGGACATTGAACCCGAATATGTGGCCATCTCCGACAATTCCCAAAAAGCATTCGTGACCTTGCAGGAAAACAACGGTGTGGCCGAAATTGACCTGATCAATGGCAAAATACTGAGCCTTCATGCCCTCGGCACTAAAGACATCAGCTACATTCTCAACTCCCTCGATCCTAGCGACGACGATAAGAAAGTCGAACTGAGAAACTGGCCGATCAAATCGTTCTACCTGCCCGATGCGATCTCCTATTTCACGGTGAACGGCACCCCATATGTGATCACAGCCGACGAAGGTGACGCCCGCGAATACAGCACGTTCGATGAGCAAAAACGCGTAAGCTCGCTCAAACTGAACCCCGTATATTTTCCGAATGGCGACGAACTGAAAAAGACTTCGAATCTCGGCCGCCTGCGCGTGACCAGCACGCGCGGTGACTTTGAAAACGACGGCACGTACGAAGAACTTTACAGCTTTGGCGGTCGTGGTTTCAGTATTTTCCACGCCGCCGATATGAAGCGTGTGTACGAATCGGGTAACTCGCTCGAACAGGAGGTGATCAAGGCCGGTATTTACGACGATACCCGCTCGGACGACAAAGGCGTTGAACCGGAAGGAGTTACCGTAGGATGGATGAACAGCAAGCCGGTGGCATTTGTGGCTATGGAGCGTGTAGACGCCGTGGGCGTTTACGACCTTAGCAACCCGGGTGCTCCACAGTTCCTGCAAATCATCAAAACGGGCGATGCTCCCGAGGGCGTACTATTCATCCCCGCGGACAAAAGCCCCAACGGCAAAAGTCTGCTCGTGACGAGTAATGAAGAAGATGGTACCGTGAAATTCTTCCAGCCGTAATTCATTTGTCACGCTGAGCGTAGTCGAAGCGCGGCGCAGAACCGCGCTTCGACTGCGCTCAGCGTGACAATAAAAAGCATCATTCCGAAACTACCTTCGCGCCGCGCTCCGAGCGTTCTCCTATCACCAATGCAGCACCGGTGACAGCCGTCGCAGTAACGATAATGTCAAACAACACACTTACGGTCACAGCGATGGGTTCCGAAACGCCCAGCAATACAGAGCCGCGCAAATACACGAGCTCCCGCACGCCTATTCCGCCGATGCTGAGCGGGAACACCGTAGCGATCGAGGAAAGCAGGAAAAGCAATGCATAGTCGGCCCAATGGTCGGTTTCACCCATAGAATAGAGCAGAAAACCCGTACAGATGATCTGAAAAACCTGTGTGCCGAGCGAAAGCAGCAATATGCGCCCCAGTACGGAAATAATGCCCGGCAACCACTTTTTGGCGCTCCACCAAAGTACACCAGCGCCGGGCAAGGCCAATGCGGGTATGGCGAACACGAGTGCATTGTGGTAGAACCGGGACATGCCGATCACACCGGCCAGGAACCCCAGCATGACAAAGCCGATGATACGGTCCCAGAGCAGAATGCGCGTGAGCAGCATCGTACCCTGTGCCGGAAAATGCTGTTTCAAACGGAGCAACTTATAGGCATCACCGCCCAACCCGCCAGGCAGGAACATACCGTAAAACATGCTGATCCAATGCAGATGCAGCCCGCCGTAATGCGACAGCCCTACTTTGTGTGCTTGAAGGATGGTTGTGAGCCGTACCGCCGCAGTAACGCGGGAAGCCAGGTAAGGCACAAATGCCAATGCCAGCAGCAACTTATCAGCCTTTCCGATGGCCTGCGATACACTTTCCAGGTCAATGCGGCTAAAAACCCACCAGAGGAGCGCGACCGTGATGGAAAATTTCAGCAGCCATTTCAGGTATTTCATCATGCGTCAGTCGCTTTTCAAATGCACGAGACCGATATGCTTGCATGCTTCCAGCCGGGTCCGGGGGTTGATAAAACCGGGTTTTAGTTTGGTTGTATCAAAATCGAGGTAACGATACGCCTCACGCGCCCGTAAGCCTCCTGCCTGCTGCAATGCGAATATCTCGTCGACCGGCCCCACTACCCAGAAATCCTTCCGGGATACCAGCGCCGCCGAATCGGCCTCGGTGTAAAAATACCCGGAATAGTAATTCAGCGTGGGACTTTCCCAGTTCATGACGAAAATATTGTTCTCTTCCAGGCCGATATCCCTGATTTTACCGGCAATGTGCTGCCCGGCCTGGTACCTCTGCAATTCGTAGTAGAAACTGCCGTTCATCAGCACATTCACCAGCACCGAGGCGCTCAGCGAAATGCCGATCAGCCGGTGCGGCCAGCCCTTGGTCGCGCGCCATTCGTAGAACACCAGATACAGCGCAGGTACCACCAGCAGGACAATGGCATATGCCTTCACCGGAAACAGGTAGAGGTTGATCAACAACCCCAACAGGATCATCACGACCGCCACGAACTTTTGCATACCATTCAGCACCTTGCTCTCCGTACTTTCCGCATTCACCTTTTCAAGCTCGCCTGCAACAAGGATCGCGAAGAAAGGAAAGAGGATGTTAAGGTAATGCGGTAAGCGGAAATTGGAAGCTGAAAGAATGCAGAACATTACGACTATCGTGGTCCAGCTGAGTATCTCGCCATTTTTTTCCGGAGAAAATCTTCTTTTAATTAACTCAAAACCCCTTTTAAAAACAGCCCAGTAACCAAGCAGGCACCACGGCAAAAGCGCCCACAGCAGCGAATGAAAAAACAGGAATGGATCGTTCCCCCCAGCGCTTCCCCAGTTTACCCCGTTGAGCCGCTCGGTATTCTGGTGAAAAAGAATAAATGCCACCCCGGAGGTCCGGCTCATCCCGCGAATGACTTTGCCGGGATGCAGATCATACTGCAAATAATACGAATACAGCACCGGACTGATGAATACAAAAAAGAGCGGTATCGCCCATATCCATTTCAGCGAAAACAAAAACCGCCAGTTGCGGGTATAAAGCAGCTGCGAGCCCACCGCGATCACCGGTACCGCCGCTCCCGACATGCCCTTCGTCGAAAACGACAGTGCCAGCACGGCTGTGCCGGCGATGAGCATGGCCGGTTTCAGGGTAAGCGTGTACTCGTAAAGCAGCCAGGTGGCGGTGATGATGAATGAAAGCAGCAATGCGTCCATTCTGACGTCATTATGGGCGAGAATATAGGCCTGGGTCGAGACGAGGATCAGCGCGGCGTGTATTCCGGCTTGCCTGCCGTAAAGCCTCGATGCCAGTCGGAATGTGGCGTAAATGCCCGGAATCGCCAGCAGCAGGCTCGGCAGTTTGTACGACAACGTACCTATTCCAAGCAGCATATCCCCCAACGCCGAGAGCCAGAAGAGCAAATGCGGCTTGTCGAGATAGTCGCGGCCGCGGTCGATGAGGCTCACGTAGTCGCCCATGACGTGCATATGCATGCCTATGAGCGCGTGATGCGCGCTGTCGTTATCGAAAAGCGGCAGCAGCAAGCCCAGGATGTAAATCGAGAGGATAAGGCCGGCATAGAGGTACCGGATGTAAGGCGGATGTGTTTGCATAAAAAATTTCAGAATCTCACAGGCTCGCTCGTTCTGCGCTCCTGTTTGGATGTGTGGCCATTCCGGATAACCAGTTCAGCAGCCCCCTCGATAATCTCCCGGATCGTATAAGGTGTTTTGCCGGAGCCTTCGTAATAGCTGCGCATGAGCATTTCGGCGATCAGCCCCATGAGTATGATCACAGTGCCAGTCATTGCGAGCACGAGCCCAGCCATCGTTCCGGTAATCCCTGAAAACAGGTGGATCAGCTGCCACAACAACAGCAGCACACCGGCAGCCAACAGGCTCCCGCCCAGTGCCCCGAAGAGGTGCATGGGCTTTCTCATCCAACGCTGCATGTACACCATCAGGAGCAAATCGCCCAGCACCCGTGTGGTGCGGCCGAGCCCATATTTGGATTTTCCGAAGCGGCGTTTGTGGTGGCGCACAGGCATTTCGGTCATGCGGGCGCCGGTGATATTGCCCAGCACGGGAATAAACCGGTGCAGTTCTCCGTATAGCCCGAGGCGTTCGGCTGCCTCCCTGCGGAAGACTTTCAGCGTACAGCCGTAGTCGCGCAGGTGCACGCCCGTGAGGTTGCGGATCATGGCATTGGCCATACGGCTGGGCAGTTTACGGAGCAGCCAGCCATCGAGGCGGTTGGCGCGGTAGCCTGCTACAATGTCCCAGTGGCCGCTGCGAGCGTGTTCGAGCATTGCCGGAATGTCGGCCGGATCGTTCTGAAGATCGCCGTCGAGGGTCACAATGTATTCCCCCGAAGCATGGGCAATTCCGGCGGCCATGGCGTTGGTCTGCCCGAAGTTGCGGGTCATCACGATCACCTTCAAACGCTCGTCACGGGATTGTTTCAGCATGTTTACGGTGTTGTCGGTCGAGCCGTCGTCGACCGCAATGATCTCGTAATTGAAGTTTTTCAGGGTATCGCGCACCGCATCGAGCAAATGGGGTACGTTATCCTGCTCGTTGAAAAGTGGGATGACAACTGAAATTTGGCAACCGTGTTTTTTCCGTATTTCAGGAAACAAATCATACGATGCATGCAGCTCGAAAAATCCTTCCATCATAATCGAAACAATATAGTTGGTTGTTGATGTAGCCGGGCCGAAGCCTCCTTCCCCGGAACATTGAAGATAATGGCCAGGTTTGCATGTTTTTTAATACTAATAATTTCATAATAGTAACCCCGGAAATGATGCGTATCCTTCTCAATTTGATTACATTAACACAATATTCAACTCAAATTTCCGGGCCCGCCGTTTGTCGAACTCGTGCTATTCTACTTATAGAAATATTTAGTTAAATTCGACACCAGTCACCTCGTTATAATTACTCTATGAAAAACACGCTACTAACTGCCTGCTGGCTCCTGCTGGGCCTGCAAATCGCATGGGCGCAGGTCGGCCGCCCCGAGCTCAATGCCTTCACCTCCCGGACAGGCGCCCGACCGACCGTCGACCAGGCCACGAATGCTCTGAGTTTTCTCCGGTTCCCCTCGCAGCGCGCCTACCCTGTGGCCGGAAACGATGTGAGCCAAAAAGCCGCCGGCTTCATTACCGGCAACCGCGCCATGCTGGGCATGCAGCGATCCGATGACGACTTCCGTTTCCGTGCGCAGCATACCGACGCTTTCGGATTCCAGCACGTAACACTTGAACAGACCTACCAGGGCGTCCCGGTGTTCGACGGGACTTACAAATTTCACTTTAACAAAAACCTTGACCTGACCGCCGTCAATGGAAACCTGATCACGAACATTAAGGTGAATGTCATACCCGAACTCGCACAGCACGAGGCAGAGGCGATCGCCGTGGCGTTCGTCGAAGACCAGTTGATGAAAAAAACAGCTACACCGCTCCGGGCGGAAAAAAGCGCGCTTTACATTTTCCAGAAAGGGCTGGTGCAGGGTTACAACGGGGAGAAATCGCTGGTGTACGAAGTGGAAGTCAAAAACGACGGCGGGATCCGCGAGTTTCTTTACATTGATGCACACAGTGGAGCGCTGGTAGAGCAATTTACGGGCGTCCACGGCATTCAGCGCAAGTTGTATGAAACCTCGGTGAGTGCGCCCAACCTCCGCTGGCAGGAAGGCGACACATTTCCCGGAAGCCTGGATATATGGCAGCAGTCGGAAGTTCAATCGGCCGGTTTTATATACAATCTGATGAAAAACAGCTTCGGAATGACTTCCTACAATGGCGCGGATGCCCCGATGATCACCATCAACAACAATCCGCTAGTGGGCTGCCCCAATGCAAACTGGGACGGCGTAACCGCTAACTATTGTACAGAAACCGCATCCGACGACGTGGTAGCGCACGAGTGGGCGCACGCCTATACCGAGTACACCAGCGGCCTCGTGTACGGGTGGCAGGCAGGCGCGCTCAACGAGGCATTCTCGGATATATGGGGCGAAGTGGTGGATCAGCTCGACATTTATATGGACGATGGCGAAAGCAACTTGCCCCGCACCGGCTGCGGCAGTTCCAATCGCTGGCAGATGGGTGAAAAAGCTTCGGCATTCGGCGGCGCGTTGCGCGATATGTGGAGCCCGACCTGTTTCGGACAGCCCGGCAAGGTTTCCGATCCGCAGTACTGGTGTGCAGCCAATGATAACGGCGGCGTGCATATCAACAGCGGCGTACTTAATCACGCCTTTGCCCTGCTGGTCGATGGCGGCACCTACAATGGTCAAACAATCACCGGTATCGGCATCACCAAGGCCTCGCACATTTTCTGGCGCGCACAGTCGGTATACATGACCCGTACGACCGACTTCGCCGCGGTGGCCGATATGCTCGAAGACGCGGTGCAATCGCTCAGCGGACAACCGTTGCTTGCACTCACAACCAATAGCCCCGCGGCAGGGGCATCGGGACTCCAGATCGACGCGAACGATGCAACTCAGCTGGCCAAAGTTATACAAGCCGTGGAGCTTCGCGCAGAAACGGGCTGTGTTAACACTGCACTTCTGAAACCCGCCCCCGCACTTTGCGAAGGTGCTAAGGAGGGTACTGCATTGTATTTTGAGAGTTTCGAAAGCGGTTTGGGCGGGTTCACCACCTCCTTCCAAACTACCTCCGGCACCTGGGAAGGCCGCAGCTGGGTTCAGGCCGACGCCCCCGGCGGGCGCTCCGGCAAGGTCGCCTTCGGGATAGATTATCCGGGCGGCAACTGTATCAATTCGTTCCAGCAGGGGCTGATCCGAATGGAAAGCCCTGCTATCACGATTCCGGCAGGCACAGCCGGAAACCTGGCAATGGCATTCGATCATTATGTGGCTACCGAGGAAGGTATGGACGGAGGCAATATCAAATATTCGATCAACGGCGGAGCCTGGACCATCGTGCCGGCCACGGCGTTTACCGCTAATCCGTATAACATGAACCTGACCACCTCGGGGGCGGGCAATAATAATCCGCTGCAGGGCCAGCAGGCATTCAGCGGCTCCGACGGCGGCACTATTGCAGGCTCCTGGGGGCAAAGCCAGGTCAACTTATCAGCCCTTTCGCTGCTCCCAGGCCAGACCATCCGTTTCAGGTTCGAAATGGGTACAGACGCCTGCGGAGCAGTGGACGGCTGGTACATCGACAACCTTCGGGTGTATACGTGCGCGAGTACGCCCGCGGTGCATTTCCTGGCTTCGGAGGCATCAGTCAATGAAAGCGAGGCCACCATCAGCGCGGGTTGTTTGAATTATATCGACAAGATCGTAACCGTGCTGATCGACAAAGCTCCTACGCAGCCTGTGACAGTTACCCTGAACACGCCGGGCGGCAGCGCCAAACAGGGAGCCACCGCGGATTATACCATTTCGCCGACCTCATTTAGCCTCTCGGCAGCGTCTCCGAGCCAGAATATCGTGGTAAGGATCTACAATGACGCCTATGTGGAAGGTACCGAGACCATCACCCTCTCCTACGCGCTTAACGCCAACGGCGGCAACGGTTACGCGGCGACGGACTTTCAGAATTTTCAGCTGTCGATCACCGATGATGACCTTACTCCCGGTATTTACACCGATGTATTGCTCGACTCCGACTTTGATAATGGTCCCGGCGACTGGCAGGTACGCAACGGAGGGAATAGCGATTACACCTGGAGTGTGACGCAGTATTCGGATGCCGGGCTGGACGCACAGCGTTCACCATTCTTTTTCGTCAATAGCAATACTCCGCAGGGCAACGCTATCCTCATTGATGACTACCTTGAATCCCCGGCTGTGAACACGTCCGGGCGCGAAAACATCCTGCTGACGTTTTCCCAGGCCTGGCTTCCTTTCATAGGAAGTTATCCCGAAACGGGGACTATTGAGGTTTGGGACGGTAATGCCTGGCAACTCCTGTTAACCCAAAATGAGGCCACAGGAAAGCTGGGCGACATACTGACTTTCACGGCGGATGTCCGGAACATCGTGATTCCTGCGCAGTATGCCAATGCGAATATGAAAGTGCGGTTCCGCTTTGTGGCGAATTCCGAACGATGGTGGGCTGTGGATAATGTCAAGATTTCGGCGTCGCGGGCGGATGCTATTCTCACGGCTGTCAACACCGGAAATGCCGACCAGCAATATCTCGGACCAAATGAAACTGCGTTTTTTTACGATCCGTCTACCGGAAACATCATGGCGAAGATCAAAAACCTCAGTGCCCACGATTACGGCTGTACGACCGTCGAGGTAGACCGGGCCGGTACCGATGCCGCGCCGTTTTCAAGTTTCCAGGTTACCAACAAAACATTCAAAGTCACGCCTGCCAATAACAACCCCAACGGCAACTACGAGATCACGCTTTACTACAAATCGTCGGAACTCCCGACTTTTAACGGCACGAAGATTAAATCGATGTGCAAGCGCGAAGGCGGCATCCCGGCCGGTACAGGCACTTCGGTATTCGTGGATGTTCAATCCGCGGCAGCCATGAACACCGATTACGCATTCACCTCCACTTTCACGACGGGCTTCTCCGGCTTCGCATTGTCGGATGCCCCCGTGGGCAGTGCGCTGCCTGTGACGCTCATCAGCTTCGATGGCCGAAACACACCGGAAGGCAACCGGCTGGAATGGCGGACAAGTGCCGAGCAGGACAACGCCTATTTTGCAGTTGAAAAAAGTGCCAATGGCCGCTCGTTCGTTGAAACAGGCCGGGTTACTGGAGCCGGAAATTCATCCGTTAAAAACCGCTACCATTTCACAGACATTGATTTCCCGGCAGGAATTACCTACTACCGGCTCAAACAGGTGGATACCGATGGAAAGTTTGCGTACAGCAAGATTATCGCCATTGATGCCCAGGTGGCCGGCAGCCTGAAATTCTATCCCAACCCGCTACAATCCATGCTCAGCATTGAGCTGCCCGACCAGCGAAGCGGTTTTGTAAGTGCAGAACTGATCAATACTTCGGGCCAAAAAGTGCTGGTGTTCGAAAAGATCGCGTTGCAGAATGGAAAACTTCAGATACCGGTAGGAAAGCTGGCGGCGGGAGTTTACCAGATAGTGATTTCGGGAGACGGCGACGTTCGCCAAATATCGGTATTCAAGCAGTGATGCCGGTATCACTCTTAATAACGAAAATGGGCCGCGCTGTGAAGTGCGGCCCATTTTATTTGCAGGATATGCTCAAAGTAATGCCTGCCTGACTTTCACCAGCCAGTCGGCAATTTCCTTCGCATCGGAATCTTTATTGTATACATTATCGTCGCCGACGCTTTGCAGTAATATTGCATTGTAAGTTTTTGAGCCCGTGTCGTACCGGTAAATATAGAATGCGCTGGCTCCCATATCCGCACCGACACTGGCAGGAGTGGTGAAATCCTTGTCGCTTACACGCCGCATCTTACTCACATATTGGGATAGCTCGTTGGCCGGCACGGTATAATTCGCAATCGTTGTTTTCGACACTCTTTCATCCATTTCCGCGACGGTAAATGGCCCTTCCGAGGCAAATTTCCAATCTTTGGGCTTGTCGTAAGTCCGCACACGCCCCGTTTTGTCGATGAGGAAACCGTTATTCTGGAAACCCCAGGCGTAATTCACGTAATTGACTTCGAAAAGGATTTCCTGGTCATCGGAAACGGAGAACTCCTCATCCGAGCAGGCGGGCAGTGCAATCGCCGCGGCAATCATGCACAGAGAAATTAAAAACGATCTGGTTCTCATGACGTTATCAGCTAACGGGATTAAAGTTACAAATTTTCCATCAACCGAACACATGACAAACCAGACCGTTCAAAGGTTGTTACCCATCTTTATTATTCCTGATTCTGCACGAACAACAGGCTTAGTAACGTTTCCGCTTCCGGTCAGCTATGAACCTATTTACTCCACTGCGACATATTTGCCGGAGCAGGCTTCGATACAACCGTAACCCAGTGTAAGCTTGCTTGCCGACAGACCCGAATAATACCAGATATGCGATGGCGTGGCCTTATCGATCGGCATCAGCTCCACGCGCTTGTCGTCGAGCACTTTATACGCATTGAATAATGGTACGGAGGATTGCCCCTGTCCCTTTTTCTCGATAAATTCTCCGTTCTCCTTAAATTCGATGGTATGCGCGAAGTCGGCTGTCACTTCGTGGTAAGTCCCGCTGCCGTCGCCCGGGTCGGCGAGGTATTCGACGAGCTTCCATTTGCCGACCAGGCCATTGTTCTCTTTCATGCCTCTTTTGGCCGTGTCGTCGGTCGGATCGGCGGTTTCGTTTTTGCAGGCCATCACCGTCCATAGTAGCAGCAGCGAAAGGAGTAAACGGGTAGTTTTCATGGGCTAAGAATTAAAGTGGTTTCGGTTACATAGATTCACCCGATTCCCCTTTCGTTGGAATAACGGGAAAATTTGTAACCCAAACACACTTTGCCACTACTTACGAATCGTCCTGAACGTAAGGTTGATCCGCGGGCCGTTCTGCGTTTTCGATTTCGGGATGCGATGCTCCCACGTGTGCTGCAAATCGCCCTTCATGATCAGCAGCGAGCCGTTTTCGAGCGTCAACCCATATTTCCTGGAATGGTCGGGGCGGTACCGGAACTCGAAGCGGCGCTCCTGCCCGATACTCACCGATGCGATCACGGGATTACGACCGAGTTCATCCTCATTGTCGCCATGCCACGCCACCGAATCGTTGCCATCGCGGTAATAATTGAGCAATACGCTGTTGAACGTAAAACCCGTCTTCTGCTCGATCTGCTGTTTCAGACCGCCAAGTTCCGCCGTCCATGCGTAGGGTTCAAACCGTGTGCCTGAAAACGTATACGATTTGTCCGTATCACCGTACCAGGCCATCAGCCTGGGGGCGGTCACTTCCTTGCCGTACATCTGCATTACCTGCTGCCGCCATGGCACTTCCGTAATCCACCTGCGCATTAGCCCGGTGCATTCCGCTGGCGATATGAAGCCCGGATAATATTCGAGTAAATCTTCCGGGAATTGGAGGGCTTCCTGCGAGCCGAACAGACTTAGTTGTTTCATGTAGTTTGCTGATCCATGTTTCGAAACATAACAACAAACTACCTAAAAAAGTCTAAGCCAGCTTGTCAAACCTGCTCCGCTGCCACCGGCCGAGTCACCACATTTCCTTGTTCCACCCATTGCACTTTCACGTTTTGCGCTTCCGCGTGGTGGGCCAGCTCCGCCTCCATTTGCGGGAATTGATGGTACATGCCTTCCTTGTGAAAACCATAATGAATGGGCACGAGCACGTCGGCATGTAGCAGGCGGGTCACTGTGATCGCCTGAACGGGCGTGAGCGTAATGGGTACAGGGCTTGGTTCCACGCGCGGAATGTTCACCACCGCGCCATTCACGGGCAAGAACACGGCATCGAAATGCTGCCAGGTTTTGCCCAAATGCCAGAATTGGTTATGCCACATCGTATCGCCGCCGTGCAGGATGCGCTGGCCGTCGGCCTCGATCACCCATGAAACCTGTTTGTCGCCTACCCCATCCATGGCGAACACCGCCGTAATGGTGAAGTTCCCGATTTGCTGCGGCGCATTCAGCGCAAGTGCCAGCGGTACAAAACCGTCGCTGGTCACCTCGGCAGCAATCTGCTCGGAAACGACGAAACGACCTTCCGGTTTCAGCACGGTACGAATCGCCTCGGGATCGTAATGGTCTGAATGCAAATGCGTGATCAGCACCACGTCCGCCTTCGTATCTCCTGCAAACTGAACAGGTTTTTCCGGCCCGATGGACGCGCCGCGCTGGTAATTTTGTACCGCATCTATAAGCAATATCTGTCCGTTGGATTCTACTTTCAGGCCTGCCCAGGATAATCTTTGAAGTTTCATGTGCTGTTGTTTTTTAGTACATGACAAAAGTATTTGTTTTAGATATATGAGAAAAATGATTTATTTTTATCAAAACAATGAACAATACTCATGTTATGCTAACACTCCAACACCTCTATATCATTGAAAAAATCACCAGTGAAGGCTCGGTGACCAAGGCAGCCGAGAAACTGAACCTGACGCAATCGGCCCTGAGCCACCAGATCCGCGACCTGGAAGCGGCCAGTGGGGTCAAACTCTTCAACAGAATCGGCAAAAAGCTGGTCCTCAACGAAGCCGGGCAGCGTGTAGTGAGCAGTTCGCAAAAGGTATTGCCTGTGATCCGCGAACTGGAAGCAGAGCTGAAAGAAATGCGCGAGGGGAAAAAACAGACGATCCGCATCAGCACCGAATGCTACACCTGCTATCATTGGCTGCCGCGGCTGCTTATCGATTTTCATGGGGAATATCCCGGCACCGACATCCAGATCGTCGCCGAAGCGACCCGCCGCCCGATGGAGTACCTCGAAGCCGGCAAGCTGGAATTGGCCCTGGTAAACGGCACCAACCATAATAGCAGCCTCCATTTCGAGCCGCTTTTCGAGGACCGGATGGTGGCGCTGCTCTCGGATAAGCATCCGCTGGCAATGCGCAATATGCCGCTCGAATTTTCGGATTTGCATTCCGAGACGCTGGTGGCGTTTCAGATCAGCAGCGATAGCAACCTGCTTTCGCCGGACCTGGTGTCTCAGCTTTCTCCCCAAAAAATCATCCACATTCCGATGACCGAAGCCATCGTGGAAATGGTGCGATTTGGCATGGGCATTACCATTATGGCCGAATGGGCAGCCCGCCAATACCTGAGCACCAGCGGGCTTACTACGCTGCCTTTTCGTTCGGAGATCGGTACACGTCACTGGTACGCATGCACGCACAAAGACCGCAGTGACGCCCTGAGCCGGCTCGTAAGCAAAATGCAATCCGCATTGCTGGGAACCGAAAACCCCGCGATGGGCTGATTTCAGGGCATTTCGTAGCCGGTAATGCCCTGCTTTCTCAGTTTTTTCATGAGGAGGTTGCGCCCGCGCAGGAGTTGCGAGCGTGAAGTGCTGTCGGTAATGGAAAGCGCCTGGGCGATTTCAATGTGGGAATAACCGTCGATGAGGCTCAGGTTGATGATCCGTTTGTATCCCTCGGGCAGCTGCGCGATCATTTCATCGACGATCCCGACGCCAAGGCGGTCGATCATACAGGTGTGATCATTGGATTCGAAATCCAGCGGCGACATGTCCATCGAATGGTTTTTCGCCTCTTTCTTCGTGACGCGGTGGTAATAATTGATCGCCGTGCGGGTAACCACGGAGCGCATCCAGGATTCGATGGATTCGATGTTCTGCACCTCGTGGAGGTGCCTGAAAATCTTCACGAACGACTCCTGGTAAATATCTTCCGCTTCCATGCGCGTCCGGGCGAACCGCGCGCAAATACGCATGAGCTCCGTACGAAAGCGGTTGTAGAAAAGCGTCTGCGCGCGCTGATCGTTGTGCTGGCAAGCCCTGACGAGGTCGGTCAGTGTTCGGTAATTCTTTTTGGTTGATGCCTTCATGAGTTGTAAAAGGAAGTTGGGTAGTTGACAGACTGGTAATCGATGTCTGTTTATACCGCCCGGCATTCAACCTTATCAGCAAAGGGGCAAAAATTTTGATAATAAAAAAACCGGAAGCAAATACGCTGCTTCCGGCTCCTGTTACCTTATTCTTTGAACTAAAATTTGTAAGCCACACTCAATGTCGAATTTCTGGGCTTCTGCGGATTCACCGACCAGTAACCTATATAGTATTGCTTATCGGTAATATTATTGACATTCAACGAAATACGGAAATGGCTGGCATTGTAGAACACGCTCGCGTTCAACAATGTGTAGCTCGGTAGCGTAAATACGCCGGTCTTGCTATTGTCGATCACCTTGTACTCACCCGCGTAGTTTCCGCCGATACCAAAGCCGGCGTTTTTCAATGTACCGCTGCTAATGCGGTAGGTAGCCCAGAGGTTAGCAAGATTCTGCGGCCCTTGTCCGCCGATTGCACGGCCCGGTTCGCTGTAAAAATCCTCGGGATCTCCTGAAATCACCCTGGTTTTGTTGTGGCTGAAACCGGCGATCACATTCAGCCCGGTTACGGGGTTAGCCACAATATCAAGCTCGAAACCTTTGCTTCCCACTTTTCCACCCTGGTTGTAATCCAGGATATTGGCCGGGTTGGTCATCACGCGATCCGACACCTTGATATCGTATACCGAAAGCGTGGCAGCGAGCTTGTCCGAAAACAGGTTGGTTTTGATGCCATATTCCCATTGGTCGGCGTGTTCGGGCCTGAATGATTTCACCCGGGGATTCGTACCGTCGGCATCGGTAACACGGCGCGGCGCCACGTTGATGAATGCATTCATATAGTTGGCGAACAGCGAAACCTTGTCGATCACCGGCTGGTACACGATCCCGAACTTCGGCGACAATGCCCATTGATCGTAATCGTCGTCGGAAGTGCTGCGGTCGCCTTTCGAATCGTAACGATCCGCTCGCAAGCTCACCATCGCGCTCAGTTTCGGAGTGAAATTCAGAACGTTAGAAGCGTAAAACCCTAACGACGAGTTGCTGATATTGCTTGGCCCGCCTTCGGTACCGGCCAGCAGATTATCCACCGACGCCTGCGTGAGGTACACGGGCGCAAGGGTGTCGCCTGAGTAAGGATCAACATAATTAATGTCCCCCTGCGGTGTTACATTGCGCGCGCGGCCCCAGCCGGAGCCGTTGTCTATCACATTTCTTTTGAAATAATCGACCCCTACCAAAAGACGGTTACGCATGTGGCCGATCTTGAAATCGCCGTTGAAATTTTGCTGGATATCGGTCGTATTCGTCGTTTGCTGCTCGTTGTGGAAGTACTGGCTGAACCAGTTATCACCCGAAACATCATCCCAGATATACGTGTAAATACCATTCGATTTCACCGATCCTCTCGAAAACACCGTCTGCGAATTCCACTGATCCGAAAGCTTGTAAACCGCCTGGGCCTGCAAATTGAAACGCGGGTTGCGGATCGACAAATCGTTGGAAGTGAATGAGAGGCGCGGATCCAGATTCAGCTCGGCTAGGTTTTTGAATGGCAACGGGCTCGAACGATCTGAATGAAAGAACACCGGAGCAACGGCCCGCTCCTCATTGAGAATTTCGGTCAGGAAATGGAATGTCAGCCTGTCGCTTGCCTCATATACCAATGCAGGTGCGATAAAGAACGATTTCTTGAAACCCGCATCCTGAAAGCTGTTTTCGGAATGATACGCGGTATTCACGCGCAGAGCGATTTTATCGGCCTTGCTCAATGGCGTGTTAATATCCGCGGTAACCCGGTTCAGTCCGAAGCTTCCGGCATTATAACCGATTTCACCGCCAAACTGGTGGTAAGGCTTTTTGGTGATGGTATTGATAATGCCGCCATAACCATAAAACGAGCCGCCAAACAGCGTACTGGAAGGTCCCTTAATCACCTGGATCTCCTCCACATTGGACGGATCGAGGTTACCACTGGTAATGCCCGGAAGACCGTTATAGAGCAATGGCTGCGCCTCAAACCCGCGTAATGCGAAGTAGGTAGCCCCATCGCCTCCCCTACCCGTCGACTCCCAGGTGCGGGAAATGCCCGGCACATTGCGCAGGGCGTCGTCGTAGCTGGTAATGCCCTGCTGTTTCATGATTTCGGAAGAAACAGTGCTGTAAACTTGCGGGTTTTCGAGCTTTTTCAAGGGTATTTTGGCCACAATCACATTCTCGCGGTTCAGGTTGCGGGCGGAAACCATCACTTCCAGCAACTGCGAAGCATTTTCTTTAAGCGTAAAATCCAGCGAGGCACTACTGCCGGCCGTCACCTCGATGGTCTGCTCCTGTTTTTCCAGACCAATAAACGACGCCACCAGCCTGTGCAATCCGGGTTGAATATTCCTGATCTGGTATTTACCGTTGCGGTCGGTCAATGCGCCTTTAGTAGTGCCCTTCACATTGACGGTCACCAGCTCCACCGGTTCGCCGTCGGAAGTACGCACCGATCCGCTGATGGTACCGGTTTGCGCAAATGCCTTTGCAACAACAAAATAGAAGATTAGCGCGAGTAGAAATAGCTTTTTTGTCATAGCGTAGATTTAGATTTCGGGCAAAAATATTATTTAAACTAAATCTAAACAACAAAATAGAATAAAGAAAAACCCGACTCGTTCTGACAGTCTGCGCTATGGCATTCTGCTATTTCAGTTTACCCGAATTGACATAAAAATCTGAAAGAAGCGCCAGGAACTCATCCTTACGTCTGCGTGATACCTCGATTTCGGTATTGTCGCTCATCCATACCTGCCCGCCGTCGCCCTTGACGTACCGCTTGATGTGTTCGAGGTTGATGATGTTGGATTGATGCACGCGGAAGAAGTAGTAGTTATCCAGGATCTCCTCATACTCTTTCAAAAGCCGTGAAACTACGATGGCAGGGCCTTTTACGAGGTGGAATTTGGTGTAGGAACCCAGCGATTCGCATTGGATAATGTCGGTCATTTGTACGAAATGGACGCCCTCAGCAGTGGGCAGTGCAATGCGCTGGTTGTCATTACGCTTCCGCTCGATCAGCCGCGGCGCGCGAACGGGGTCCAGCTGCTCCTGCAAAATCCGCAGCTGCTCGGGGTTTACGCTCCCTACCCTGTCCCTGAACTTCCCGACGGCCGTTTGAAGTTCGTCCGGATCAATGGGTTTGAGCAAATAATCGATCGCGCTGAAACGGAACGCACGGATCGCATACTCTTGGTAGGCCGTGGTGAAAATAACTCCAAAGTCGACCTTTTCGAACGCGGAAAGCAGGTCGAACCCGCTTTTGCCCGGCATTTGAATGTCCAGGAAAATGAGGTGGGGCCGCTCTTTCCGGATGAGATCGATACCGGCGTCGGCATTGCGGGCCTCGCCACAGACTTCCACCTCCGGACTTACGATGCGAAGCAGGTTAGTGAGTGCTTCCCGGGCATTGGTTTCGTCGTCGATGATGACGGCGCGTAAAGATCGGTTCATAGCCTAAACGTTTTCAATCGGGATGATCATTTTTACCAGCGTGCCGGCCGGCTTTTTATCAATATCAAAAAGATCGATCATTTCAATGCGCGCTTCGCTGTCCTTTTGCCGCAGCGCCTCAAAAATGCCCCGCGTCATCTCCTGCCCACGCGAAATATGCCCTTCGGTGCGCGGCGCGAAATCACGGCCCACCCCATTGTCCTCGATCGTACAGACAATGTGCCGGTCGCTGAGCCGCGCCGTGATCGTCAGCTTCTTCTCTCCCTCTTTGGGCATGAGCCCGTGCCAGATCGCATTTTCTACATAAGGCTGCAAGAGCATGGGTGGCAGCTGCGCGTCCAGAAGCACGTCATTTTCTTCAATATCAAATGAATAATTAAACTCGTGATTGAACCGGAATGACTCGATTTCGACATACATCCGCAGCGTATCGATGATCTTCTCGAACGACAGGTACTGGTGATTGGAGTTCTCCATAATGCGGCGCACCAGCTTGGAAAACTTTGAGAGATATTTGGCCCCCTCGACCCCCCGGTTGGTCAGCAGGTAATTCTGCACCGAATTGAGGGAATTAAACAGGAAATGCGGATTCATCTGCGATTGTAATGCTTTGAGCCGCCATTCGGTAACCTGGTGGTCGAGGCGGTTCCGCTCAGCCAGCGTGCTCACGCGCCAGCGCATCATCGCAACGACCAGCCCGGCGATCGTGAGGCCGATAAGCACCCGAAAAAACAGCGTACTGGTAAAGTAAGGCCGGACGACCAGCCTGATCACCAGCGCCTCCCTGCTTGCGATCCCCGACGCATTACTGCTTCGCACACGCAATGTGTAGGAGCGCGCGGGCAGGTTCGCGAACGATACCGAGTGATCATTCCCGAGATCCATCCAATCACTGTCATAACCTTCCAGCTGGTAGTTGAAGCGGTTCTGCGAAGCCGGTTCGAAATTCAACGGCGTAAAACTGAAACTGACCGAGTTCTCATCCGGTTGAAGAACAATTTCTTTCGCCTCATCCTGAAATATCTTTTTACCTTTCACTTCCACCGTAGACAACACAACCTCCGGCGCACGTACACTCCCACTTAGCCGCCTGACATCCAGTATGTTTAATGCATTGATATAACCCAACAGAAGCTCACCCGGCGCGTTGTAATAAAAGCCGACCGGTGCATTGCTTCGAAGCCCCTCGATGGTTGTCAGGTAACGAACTGAACGCGTTTTAGGATTAACCACATGGATGCCCTCGTTGGTGCTAAACCATAGTTTGCCATCCGGTGTCTCGGCGATATTGGAACAGTACGTATCTTTCAATGTTCCGGATCTAAAATCGAACGATTCCTGGATTAAACCGTTGGGCGCAATTTTGGAAACGCCACCCCAGCTGGCCACCAGCACCGAACCGTCCGGCGCAACCTGAATGGCGTTAATGCAGTCGCCGCCCAATCGCCGGTCTTTGTTGATAGCCAACTCGCGGATATTCGTAAAAACAGCCTTCATTTCATCAAAAAAGAACAATCCTCGTGAACAGGTGGCGATCCAGATCCTGCCGTCCGGCGTTTCCCGCATGGCTTTGATATAACTTTGCTGGACCAGCTTCCTCCCCTGCTCAGGCGCCCACAAATGCAGCTCCCGGTTCGTCGCCGCATCGAGTACTTTCAGTCCTTCATTCAAGCTGGCGATCCAGAGGCGGCCCTTGCGGTCTGATAACCCGTCCCGGAAATCGGTATTACGGAACAAACCCGTTCCCGCCTGCCAGGGCTGAAAGCGGTCAGACGTACCATCGCCCGCGTAAATCCCCTTGTCGGTAAACGCAAAGGCCTTTCCGTCTATCGTCCTCACCTTATCGGCAAATGCCTCCTGCTGTGCATACCGGTGCAGTTTGAAACGGTTCGACGACGGTTGCCAATGCAGCACGCCCGAATGCGACAAACCGAGCCAGTAACTGCCTCCCTGTGCGGGCTGGATGCTCGTCACCTGTACAGGCAGGCGCACGACGTCCGCGGGTATCGCCACCGTGCGAACGCCGATATTCCGGTAGCGGTATTTGAATATGCCGTCGCTAGTCCCCATCCACAAAATGCCATTGGCCACATCGTCGTACATGTCCTTAATGCGGATGCCTTGGTTGTAGAATTCGGGGAGGTGATAAAGCTCCTCACGCTCCGGGTAGTAGACGCTCACGCCGTCGTTCGTACCCACGAACAACACCTTGCCGCCATTTTCATCGCGCGATTCCCGGACGCATACCACGTTGTTCTGCTCAAAACCAGCCTTACGGATCGAAAAACGGTGATCCGACGGCGAATACTTCACCAGGCCGTATTCATAGCCACCAATCCAGAGATCTCCCGCCGAATCCTGCGAACCCCGGCTCAGTCGGATTTTCACGCGGTTTTCGGGATAAATAGCAGCAGGGCCGAGTACGCACACGAGCTTGTCGGCCCGGCGGTCGTAGTAATACAGCCCCAGCTCCGAAACGATCCACAATACACGTTCCCGATCCTCGAAAAAACTGGCATATTGATACACGTCGCCGCCGTCGCCCGAAGCAGCGAAAGTGTAGCGGAACAGCTTCTTTCGGGCGATGTCGTACCGCTGCACCGACGTATAATCGCAAACCCACATCTGGTCGTACGAATCCACCATACCCTGCTCATGCAGGTCGTTGCCGGTGTCCTCGTCATCGTAGTTATTGTGCACCAATGTGCTCACCTCCATCGTATTGCGATCAATCCGCGCGATGCCGCGCGTATCCACCGAAGTATACAAATCGCCCTTCGAGTCCGTCGACACGCCGGAGCAATAGCCGAGCTGCAAACTGTCCAACCGCAAAAACGAATAGCCATCGTAACGGCAAAGATTTCGCCCTGTACCGATCCACAGAAAGCCCCGACGGTCCTTATTGAGGCACCAGACGTCGTTGGAAGGCAGCCCCTCCTTAGTCGTGAGATGTTCGAGCGTGAGAACGGGCATCTGGGCACAGACATTCGCGCCAAGCAGGAAAACGAGCGTCAAAAAAGCGATAATCCGCATGCGGGTTAAAAAGAGCTGGGCCAAATAATATCTTTAAGCGAAAGCGCAGGGCTTCTTACTCCCCCCACTGCGCCACCGCTGCATCGTGGCCCGCGTGGGAGGCTGCATCAGTCCGTGCCTCACGCCCGTTGCGATACGCGTGCGCCTGACTTTTGGCAACCTCTGCATTCGTCTTTTCGATATAACAAAGCGCCAACAGGGCCGCAAAAGTAAGGTAAGCTAAAAATGTCTTCATAAGCGCATGTGTGACGACGTTCAAAAGAGTACGAGGCTCAACAGGATCATTGCGGCAATCAGCAATAATGCGATCCAATCGAACTCCCGGTCAAAAAACTTCCTGACCTCCCCTTTCACCAACCTCCTCCCCTCCTTTTTTGCCGGGTTACCGCCTC
Source organism: Dyadobacter jiangsuensis (assembly GCF_003014695.1). Classification (GTDB taxonomy): domain Bacteria; phylum Bacteroidota; class Bacteroidia; order Cytophagales; family Spirosomataceae; genus Dyadobacter; species Dyadobacter jiangsuensis. The sequence continues at coordinate 202,423 of NZ_PYAS01000016.1, forward strand.
TTTCCATACGCCTGTTGTTGATTTTTTGATTCCTGTGCCTTAAAAGTCGCCAGAATCGGCGCAGGAATAGCCACAGCTTCAAATCCGGCACCCGCAAACGCATAGCCGGCAGAAAGCACCTGATATCCGGAAACCGGTTTCGTCCATAGTTTTCCCATCCCGCCGCCACATTCTTCAACCGGCACCGACGATCCGCTCCTTGCGGTGGAATGTTACCAAGATATGAATTCAAAAAAATTTAAATTTTTTTAGACGTTTAAATTTCTAAATCTGAGCCAATTGCGAAATTTCCTGCATTTCCGCTCAAAAAATAGTCCTCTCAAAATTTGTTTGATAAAATCCCAATTGTACTTTTGCACCACGATACGGCGCTGCGGCAGACAGATCGAAACGAAAAAAGGCCCGAATGTTAAGTTTTCATCAAGGTCACGAAGTTTTGAAAGAGTCAGAAAAAGCGCCACTAACATATAGATCGATTCCGTAGCTCAGCTGGTAGAGCAATACACTTTTAATGTATGGGTCCTGGGTTCGAATCCCAGCGGGATCACTGAAAGCGCCTCAAAGGGCGCTTTTTTCGTTTAAAAACGTCATTTTTTCACTGTTTTCGAAGATAAGCATATCATTCTGATTCAATCCAGATCAAAGCATTCGGTAACCTATTCGGTAACCTGCTTTGCTTACTAAATTAGGTTACCGAATGGACATGTTTGACAGAGGCGATTTTGACCAAGGTTTCTCAAACATCAATGTTTTTCTAACCTTAAACTGTGAGGATGATGAATTTCAAACAGAACCTGACTGTACTCTTCTGGCTGTACAGACAAAAAGCGAAAGCAGACGGCAAAGCTCCTATTTACGCCAGAATCACAATTGACGGTAAGTACACCGAAATCTCAACAGGCAAGAAAGTAAACCCGGCATCCTGGGACTTGGAGGCTAAACAGGTCACTGGCTCAGGACTAGAAGTAAAGCTGGCCAACCAGAAACTGGCACAACTGCAAACTGACGTCGAACGGATTTTCAACGGCCTTCAAACGCAGTTTCCTGAGGTTACCCCGGCAATGGTCAAAAACGTCTATCTGTGCAAACCTGCGATCGAGCAGCCTAAGCTGGCAAAGCCTGCTGCTAAGAACGAGCAAACCCTGCTGGAAGTCTTCGACGAGTTCATCGCAAAATTCGAGAAGCGTGTAGAACGGGAAAATGCCTCGTATGAAACCTTGAAGCACTGGCGCAGCACCAGAAAGAAGGTGGCCGGTTTCATCAAATATCATTTCGAGCGTGAGGATGTTCACTTTTCTTCTCTTCCGGACACGTTTGCCGAAGATTTGTACGATTATTTGACCCTACACGTTTCGAAACCGCTAGCTGAGGTGACAGCGCGGAAAGAAGTGAAATGGGTGCGTCAGATCGTCAAAATTGGGGTTAAAAAGAAATATATCCCTTCCAACCCCATGGAAGGCTTCAAGTGCTCTGGCGGCGATGTGGAGGTAATCCCGCTGGAATTTTGGCAAGTCGAGAAAATTCAGCAAAAACAGTTTAGCGTGGATAGGATTTCTGAGGTTAGGGATGCATTCATTTTCCAGTGCTTCACTGGCTTTGCCTATCAGGACATTTATGACCTCAGTCCGGAAAACGTCGTCCTTGTAGGGCCTAAGAAAGAACGCTGGCTTGTCAAGCACAGAGGTAAAACAGAGGTTGGCGAAATGGTACCGATCCTGCCGATCGTCGACCAACTGATATCCAAATATGAAGACCATCCTTATTGTGTAGCAAACCGCAAACTGATCCCTGTTAACAGTAACTACCGCTACAACGTGTATTTGAAAGACATTGCGCAGCTATGCGAAATCAGGGATGTTAGTGGAAACATTAGACGGCTGGATACACACGACGCCCGGCATTTCTTCGCAGATATGATGCTCAACAATGGGGTCCCTCTCGAAGATGTCAGCAAAATGTTGGGGCACCGAAGCATTAGAACAACGATGCGTTATTGCCGAGTAAGAAAATCGCGAATTAGCGAGAATATGGCGAAGGTGAGGAACAGGTTATTTTCTAAGACAGGCTTCTTGAAACATTTAGGTTGACGCTGAAACCGTCTTTCTTCAAATTTCGGACTCGTCGGGGACCGATCCAAAAATTACCGAGATGACTAGCAATCTTTGGTTATAGCTATTGCCAGCTTCGGTGAGCGAACTTGATCATCCGTGTCCTATAGTTCGATTACGGGAGTCCCTGAGTGAAGACTAGGGGACTCTTTTTGTTACAAACCTTCAACCAGACAATTTGTTTCCGCTCCCTTCGAAGGTCACAGGGGCGCCACCCGCGTCAACGCGGGCGGCGCCTTGACATAGAACTGCTTGCCGGATTTGCGCATACCAACAAGCACGTTAGAAGATTGCAGCTAAATCTTCAATCCCGATAACATCTGATTAACGAAGTAAGACAAGTAAAAGCAATAAGAGGATCACCCCGATTATACAATACAACAACCGTCTCTCCTTCTTCTGCTCGTTACGGGCTTTTTCCAATTCCGAAGATAAGTAACTGATTGTCTTGGTTTGCTTTGCAACGTGTTTTGCTAAATCTTTAAGAAAATGTCCAAAAGCGGTGGGTGTGGCAAAACCTCTATCCGCGAATTTTTGTAATAAGGGTTCATCACTATGGTGGCCAATTGCGGTTACAAACGGAATACCAAGATCGAATACCGCTTTGCAAAGAGTTATACTATTAAAGACTTCAAGGCCGCTCCCTCCTCCTCGCATGAATACCAGCAACGGCGGATTATCTAGGCGCACTTTTTGAATAGCTTCGATGATTGTGCCAGGGGTACCAAGTTTGGCCCTAATCCAGAAGAAGTCAAAACACGAATAGGTATCCTCCAACGCGTGCTTAAAATCCTGGTCCGCGATTGACTCGTTACCAGTTAATACCAAGATTGGTGGCCTGAGACCTTTTTCAATTTGCCCGGCGAGTATCGTCCTGATATCAGCAAACCCTCTTTTAACTCTATTACCGATTAAATTGAAGTCTTCATTCGAAAATCGGCTTATCGCTTTGTCAACACCCGCCACTTCAGTCACTTGAAAACTAAGGTTGATCCCTTGCCGGTTTACCCTTCCTTTCTCAATAAACCCCTTGAAGGTATAGTAGCTATCATTCTCCAGCCCGTCTCGAATCAATGCCGACACTTTGACTGCTAGGCTGCCCGTTACGTCAGCACTGCAAGAAAGTTGGTCATAAAAGTAATCACCGTATTGCTCTCTACCGGTGCTGTTATAAAAGCCGGAAACAGCTAAGAGTTGACCGTCCATCGTTGAATGTAACGAATTGCGGAATTGAGTCAGTAGCTCAGTTGGGGTGAATACAAAGGAGTCCTTAATGGTGTTGTGAGAATGCATAGTGAGCTTTTTAGGGAGCCGTTGATCAGTTTATGGTAACAATTAATCGATTAATGCCTTTGCATCTTTTTATTAATCTTGATGGCAGTCCTTTTTGCAGCAAAACCGATAGATAGTAAGATGCCAACAACGCTCCTATTCCTGTACGCCGATTCCCCCCGAGTGATATGCTTCCCCGCTCTTCATCACCACACAGGGCGAAGAACTGATATTACCTCCTGTTTGAAAAACCCACCTGACGGCCCCAGTAGTAGCATCGAATGCATAAAGGCTTTTCTCATTTAGGCTAGATACGTATACGCCTCCACCTGCAACGGTGGGGCTCGAATGAATTGGACTTTTGGTCATAGACTCCCATTTCTTTTGCCCGTTGACTGCGTCGAGCGCATGCAGTTTACCATCAACACTGGCTACATATACCATGCCATTACCTACCATAGCGCTGGAATTGGTCGTGTCGCTGGAAAATTCCCATCTTTCGATCCCCTGGGCCGCATCCCGAGCGTACAACCTCCCCTTAAACGTACCTATATATACTTTTCCATTTTTGACGGTCGGGGCGGAAGTAACCACACTTTCTGCCTGAAATTGCCATCTTTTTGCTCCGGTGATCGCGTCAAAAGCAAACAACGTCGAATCCAGGCCTGCATAGACCAGCCCCCTCGCCAATGTAAGGCCAGTTATCCCATTTGACGGAATCTCTGCAAATACCCATTTTTTCGCACCTGTGGCAGCATCAATTGCGTAGACCTTCCCGTCCTTGCCTCCAATATAGACTGTTTCACCAGCCACACTTGGACTCGAATAAATTGGGCCGCTGGAAGTTTCAGACACCCATTGTTTTGCGCCGGTAGTAGCATCAAGTGCATAAAGCCGCCCGTCTAAGCTCCCTACGTACAGAGTTCCATTAGCCACAATTGGGCTCGAACGAATTTCGTCATCAGTAATAAATTCCCACCTCTTCACACCCGTAACAGCATCAAGTGCGTATAGTTTATGGTCGTCACTTCCTACGTATACGGTACCATTTGCCAGGTAAGGACTCGAATGAATTTCATCGTTAGTAGCAAACTCCCATTTTTTTACGCCAGTAGCCGCGTCAATCGCGTATAGCTTCTTGTCATAACTGCCCACGTATACCGTTTCGGCAACATCAATCTCGGCTAGATAATCTTTATCGCAGGATGCGAAAGTGTGTACCAACAAAAGGAGGGTAAATAAGCGGAGGAACTTCATCGATTTTATTATTGTATAGTAAGCATATTTTGTATTTCACAGAGAAATAAGGCAGATGGCAGTGCTAGCAGTATCTATAAAGGATTCGAAAGCCAATTCAAATAGATTCGTCTACTATTTCACACTTTCAGGTGCATAGCACTGTTTTCCTCCCCTAGAATAAAAAGCTCATTAGCAGAGCTGCGCAAATACAGCTTACTATCATGGTAAATAACCTGCGCAAATTGATGACCAGCTGATCCAGGGACTTCCTGTAAAAAATCAATCTTTTTTGTTTCTATATCAAACCGTCCAAATTTAATGGGCCGAGGCCTTTCGTTGCTAGTTGTATAAACGGTTTCTGTAAAATAGTATTTATTGTTTTCCAAGTACTGGGTTTGCCAGTTCACACGAACATATTCCATGTTAAAATCTTCTAACCTTCCAATTTCAACCAAACGTTTATCCAAATGAATTATTTGAAACTCGCCACCTTCCTTCTTGCTTCCCCAGACAGAAGTCAACATCCCGTTCTGCTCATCAAAAAAGAAAGATCCATATGGAATTTCCACTTCCCAATCAACTATACCAGTAGGCATGTCGATTAAGATTAATTGTACATCTGCGCCTTTGCTTTTTGAAAAAACCAGCTTTTCATTCCACATGTAGAACCTGCCAGCGATATACCCTTCGCCACAATCGTATTCCCAATAGGTATGTTCATCCAGCAAATCGCTGCATCGGAAATTACGAGGAGTATTCCTCTCTCTCTCGTTGAAGTTTAATCGAAAACTAGAGTTTAAAATTTTTCCAATAAAGCCATTTTGATAAATCTCCTTTCCTTCTCTCTTTATAACCGCTGTCGAAACAAGCTTCCGTGCTTTCATATCAAAATGCTCATTAAAAAGGATATAGTAATTCATACTAAAATAAAATATCCATGATCCGTCACTCTTTATTCGATCATCTTTTATAGTTTCTACCACTTCAAAAAACGGATTTAATATTTGTATTTCTCCGTCGAAAATTAAGGATAAATAGTAAATATCGTACCAATACCTGCACATTAAAGGAATGCTAATTTGTGCGCTATTCCCAAGGTTTTCAATTACTTTTTTTCCGAATTGTATAAAAATAGGCTATTACGAATTTTAAATATCTCAAAGGCATTGTTTATTTTCTTATGTTTTCTCATATCAATTCAAATTAAATATGTTTGAAAAATTCTGCTCAATCAATACTCTTAACCCAGCCTCTCCATTAATACCTAATTCCTGAAATGTCGCTGCGGGGATTTTATTTACGGATAAATCCAACCCATCAATTGCCGTTTTCATATTCATTTCAAAATTAGCTGGATTCTTAGCAGCGTCAAATAGCCAGCGGAGTTGGTTAAGATCAATAATGTCTGGATTATTTAAATCTTTGAGGAATTGTTCTGCAAAGTTTGCTGGCGGAACACTACCATAGGATTTAAATTCAAAGTATCTCTTTCCAGGTCGGCCTCCTATCGTCACAGCCCCATCTACAATGGCATCATATCGCCTGTCAATACCGATGATGGTCTGTTCAAAAATAGTAGTTTGCGGCGGGAACACACTAGCATCTTCTTTAAGCAAGGTGGCAATCACCAAATATCATTCTCAATTATTTCTATGCCGCCTGTATGCCATACTTCTGCACGCCAGCGTAACGCATTCCCTAATAAATTTTTAAAAGAAATTCACTGAAGCTCCGGGAGATTAGATACAAATTATCTGATGTCAAACCTCCATCAACTCCTTCATTACTTATTTCATGATCGTAAAAGTAGACGTGCCCGAAACTATCCCCCTCATTAACGTTCAAACAGATATAGTTCCCACCGGGATCATGCGCTATTGGTATCATTTTTTTTAAAAACTTGTCAGGATAGTTATCCAATAAATAATCTAGGTTGCAAAATCTGGATTGCACGTCAAGCCCATGAAACACATCTAGCACGTCAGCACCCTGCGAATCACTAATTTCGAATTTATCGAGACTCGGATATCCGCCGTTATGAGTACTTAAAAATTCATAGTAGTCGGTTGGGAGTTTAAATCCATGTTTCTCTTCAAAAGCATCAATTCTTGAAGAAGGGATACTGTCAAATTTTTTTAAAAATTCCATATTATTTTCTATTCTTCAACTGAAACATCGTTTTTGTATACTGCGATTCCGCCCGTGTGTTTAACTTGATCATGAATGTCAAATGGTACTAAGATCATTGTTTTACTATCTTCCACGTGATGCCATGTAAGTTCGTTCTCCCCTCTATAAATCTTATCTATACCCATCAATCTGTCGGCCTCTGCAAAATCGACATCCCGACTCCCCGATGTTTGAATGGTCACTTTCGCTTCCCTTCCATTCACCATAACCGTGTAGGGTTCAAACCGAGCAAATCCTAATTCATCAAAATCAACTCCATTTGGATATTTTGCGCCCAGCGCATCTATTCTCGCTTTTACTACACCTGGTACTTCCCCGGCGTATTTTGCCTGAAGTGGCAGATTTTGATCTATATCGAACGAATACTTCCTGCCAGCATACATCTGCGAATTTATTGGAAACCTTCCATTAATCAACTTCACTTTGGACAGATCAACAATCCATCCTTTCAATAACTCAGTACCCTTTTTTAGCTTACTCGGTGCCAACATCACTGCCGTGAGTACCCCGCCCGTAGCCACCGTCTTCGCCAGCACCACTCCGGCACGTCCGGTTGCATGGCGAGCATACTTTCCACCCTTCTCAAATTCGTCGGCAAACACGGCTCCTCGGGCAACTTCCACAGCTATTTCTTTTGCCTTTTCCCAATCCAACTCCTGAGCGAAAGACTCCAGCTGTTTTCGCGCGCCCTCGGGATCCGATGCCAGCGTCAGTCCAAGGCCCACTAATTGCGGTAGCTCCGTTGCTTCTTCGAGTGCTTGGTCAATGGCACCGCTAATCACGGCCGTTTCATCCCGCACATAGAACTGCTTACCAGGCTCCCATGCCTCGGTCGGCACTTTGGCTCGGTCCAAAAGGCTGTTGTATGTTTGAGCCAGGTTTTTCAGGATGTCACCGAGCTTCATATCGGCATACTCGACGACGCCCGCATCTCCGTAATTCTGCGTGTTTTTAGCAATGACGCTTGTTTGCTCGGAGAGTTTTCCGCCATTTGCTGCCCGTGCTTTTGTTAACGCGGATTGCAGCGCCTGTTCTGCTACCTGCTTGCATTCCGGACATTTGGAAAATGCTTTCCAATCTCCGGTAACGGTGATGTTGCCGCTCCGATCTTCCAGGTTAAATTTGCTTCCTGACTCGGTAATAGTCTTTCGCCTCACGCCGTCGCTCCCTGTGATCCAGTCGCCATCTTCTACACATTCCTTAAACCGGGTTGTGTTGTTATAAGGCCCAGTTAATTCAGGTGAAATCTCGATTGTCGCCCGCCCAGAACCTGGCTGGAAAGTATAGTTCGCCTCGATCCAATTGTACCCGCATTGCCCGCCACCCTGCTGTTGCGCAAAATAGTAAACCGGATTTTTACCCGAAGGCAGATAAAACAGATCCTTGTCGTAATATTCCCGTGGCTCACAAATCGGACTCATCTTTAACAGATAACCTACAAAGCGCGAAGGGCTATGTGTAATTTCAGCAAAGAATTCGCGTCCATCAGCAAGTGTGAAGCCTTGTAAAGTACCGGCAGGCGGAGCCGCCCAACGCCCGCCAAAATTGGAGAATTTAGGAACGGCTCCCGTCGGTAACTTTACCGCCATACCATCCGGAGCAATGAAGTACCTATTGTAATCAATCTCCAGTGCAGCAACCCGTCCGGTTGTTGGTGCAGCATCTGCGATGGTAGTGGGAGGATCGATACATTCCTCACCCAAAAGTTTCTGATTAATAATTGGGAAGGTATTTCTGATAACATTGTTATATGTGTCGGCCGACTCGGACCCATCTACCGCTTTTCCAAGTAGCGCACCGGCAGTTTTGCAGGGCGTTTCGCTAAGCATTGCAGCCGCCAACGCCTTAGGTGTTACCGCTGAGAAATCAAAACTGTATTTGCTGAATGCGGGATCAGAAGCGAGAGTTCTTTGAAGATTTTCCAGGTACGACTTAGCATCCGCTTCCGACAAAACATTATCAACTCCCTGATATTGATAGATTGTATTGCAAACCAGCGCATCAAAATAGCTGCCCATTAAGTTGGACATTGGATACTGGCTTTGGCAATCAACTAGGTTAGCATTGTTTCCCTCGCTGGTACGTTCTGATGAAAGCTCGGTACCGAATTTCTCGTTGTAGGGCTTATCTTGTCCCCGGACTATTTTGTTATCTGAAAAATACAAGGTGTGGTAACAACTGCGGTCGGGGTAACGCATCTCGGGCGTACATTTAAACTCAATGGCGTTAAGATCGTCGATATCTGGCCAATAGGCATTCGTCCCCCCTATTTGCAGATTCTCAGTCGTTCCGTTGTTCTTAAAAAGCGTGATAGACTTAACAGTCTGAGTTCCCACACACCAGGTTGGATAAAACTTGAACTGTCCGTTAACTTGCTCGTATGCCACTGAAAAATCCTCACAAGAGAAATCAACAATATCTATTGTTCTGACCGATTCTGCACATACAGCGCCTCCCACTACGCACTGTGCGATGTAGGTTGTTGTTTCCTTTGGAGATTCGTTTAAAATATCCACAGTGCCTCCCTCTAATAGTCGCCAACGCACCGTTCCGCCGTTACAATTCGATGTTTCAAATTTCAGTTTTGTGCCCGCGAAATAGGGATAATCTACAGCATTGGCCCTGTCCGAAGGATAGACGTATGCCGCGAAGCTCGCACAATCCGGCCCGAACACAGAAGTATAGTCGTTACCAGAAGGACCAGCGATCGGAGTCTTGACCGAAACCTTGACTTGTTTGGCCAAGGTTTCGGTACCCGAAACACAGGTCGCAGTAAAAGTTGACGGAACATTAATCACTACACCTTCCACTCTGCAAGGTGCCGCACAAGTTTTGGTAACGCCACCACTCCAAGTAATCAATCCTCCACCGCATCCCTCCGCGATCAATGTCGTCTTTTGCCCCTTTTCAACCGATGAAGGCTCGGCTATCAAATCCAGTCTGATCTGGGCCGGGACCTCAATAGTAGCCTCTGTTTCACCTACGACGTCTTTTTGGCATTTTACTGAGTATACTGCCAGGTCTTTGACGCCCTTTGCGATAACCTGTTGTTCCTGACCAACACCTTTCGTGTCAGTGGGAAGCCCTGGTCCATTCCAAATCGTCGTTCCGTCAGTGCAGCCTGCGGCAGTAAGTACAATATCGTTCAGTTCGCCTTTACGGATAACAGCTGGCTGAGCCTGTGTTGACAGGTTTTCACAAACAACCAAAGGCGGCATGATAACCGGAACTTCGACTTCTATTGTGAAAGAGCAATCGGTAAGCTCACAGACCGCCTTATAGGAAGTCGTTTGCCTAGGAGACACCCGCAATTCAGCACCTGCATCCACAACCGTCCCATCGGAATCCATCCAGTTTATCTTCGTTGCGCAACCTGTCGCGTTTAGTATGATATCATCTCCTGGTCTTTCTGATAGTTTCGTTTGCTTTACAACCAGGCCACAACCGCTCACAGTTATACGCTTGCTTACCGAGCAAGCCGGCATATCACAAGTTGCCTTGTAGATCGCCTCTTTGAGAGCTACATCTTCAAGCGCACGCCCATTTGTAAACGGTTTACCGTCCTTTTCCCATTGCACATTCCCAACACAGGACCTGACTGCCAGACTTACACTTTCTCCTTTACCATATTGGGTCTTTCCGATCATGACAATGCATTCCTCGGATGGCACTATCAGTGTTTTCGGGTTTGTGGCCTGATACAGCGTACCGTCATTAGCAAAGCAGGTGGCATAATAAGTTGTCGTCAGAGAAGGATAGGGGTGGATGTCAGGAGGGTAAGGAGTTGCCCCGAATTCCAGCCAAGGCCCCTCCGATTCGAAGCTATCATCCTGATCGTTAGTCCAGACTATCCGTCCATTGCAAGCTGTACGAGCCAGCATTCTTAATTGGGATTGATTGTCATATCGTATCGCTGAAATATCGTAACCGTCGCCTACAATGCCCGATCCATTTTTTGAAAGAACAATTTCGAACTTATTGGGGATCTGAATGCTTGTTTTGCAGCCATTCGGGAAGGTAGCAACGTAGATATTGCTGACGTTCAGCGATGGAACGGACACCCTGCTGAGCGGAGTTGAGTTGTAATCTTTGATTCCATCAGAAAGTAAAAAGCTCCCTGCGTATGAATAAACCTCAATTGCCGCTGTGTAAGGGTCAGTAGATGAATAAAGTAACTTGTCCTTACAGGTCTGCACAGGTTCTGGCGTCTCAGCCGGCAGTACCTTGATATCAACAGTATTCGAATAGCAAATATTTTCACCTTTAAGGCACTGGGCCGAAACAAGCATGTTTTTGATAGGAGTCAGTTTTAGCTCATTTCCGCTTCCAAGTCCCGGGGACCATCTGACATCTCCGTCACATCCCGTTGCCTTTAATTCGACCATCGCAGCAGACGTCACCGACACTGAAGTGCCTGTTTGTTGGCCCGATGAAACTGTGATAGCGAAACGGGATCCACAATCCGGGGAAGAAACTTTCACCTCCACCGAATAAGTACAGATCTTGGTCGCAGCACCCTTACCCATCGCGCAAGTTGCGGTGTAGAACGTATTTTTGGATGGTTTTACTGTCAGCATACGTGTAGCCCCAATCAATGGGGTGTTACCTGTGCTAATTTGAGCTATCTCACCGTCGCCAAAGACTATTTGACCATTTGTTTGGCTTATACCGGCGGTTCCGTTAGACCAAGCTATTGGATTTTCTGTTCCCGGCGTTGCGATACAGCCTGCTATGGTGAGGATGTGAACATTCCCTGCCAGTGAAGCAGTAGTCCTGGCGTTTTGGACAACAATTCCTAGCTCACACTTCTCACTCGAAGCAATTCTTGCATTTGCCGGATCGCTTGCAAGCCGCGCTCGGTCATAAGCAACCACTTCGTAATCGTAAAACTGCGACGGATCCAAGCCTCTCAGAACAATTGCATTATCGGTCGGATAAACCGTGTGTCGCACGCCGTTTCGATCGGTGTAGACAAGCATGTAGCTGTCATGAAGCCTGTTTTTATCCCAAGTGATTTTCACAGACTCCTCGTCGATCCGGACATATTGCAAATTTTCCGGACGAGGAACACTGCGCATGTCAGTGAGAAACGCACCTTCCACGCTGGCTACCGCCTGATTGTCCTTATAGGCCGTTATTTTGTAGTTATACTGCATTCCTCCCCGCAGCCGCGCCAGGTCTATCTGCGTTTCCTGCACGGTCTCCTGTAAAACAGCACCATCCTTGTCTGTATATTCTATAACATATTTGCTGACGCCGACAGGTCCTTCCCAACTAATAACCGCACCCTGATAAGTGATATTATTCACCCTTACGTTTCGAATCTGGTACACAGGATCGGTGCTGCCGTCTCCGCCGCCCGGCTGTTGCCTTTCCTGTTTCCAGGTATCTATCTGGCTAATCAGTTCCTGATACTTCTGAGGCAGACTATCCACTTTGCTATTACCTGCCAAACCACCTATTAGCGAATCGATCTTGGCAATCAGGTTGTTCACCGCAGGAGTCGGATTGTCCGAAAGTACCTGCTGCAATGCCTCTTTGATTTGTTGAGTTGCCCCAACAATCGCAGCCTGGTAGCTGCACCGGGCTTGCGCACCTGCTGTGGCGGGTACCGAATCATATCGTGCGAGCGCGTCAGCAAGCGTACCGGTATAAGCAGCGGGGTCCGTTCGCTTTGCAAGCGCGCCGGTCAGTTTGCTCCTGGCAGCTGCTACTTCCGCTTGGGATACACTCAAAATTTTAAATTCGGCTGCTTCATACACGCATCCACCCGCGCCGTCGCCACTTGTGGTCGCTTTCAGGCCGCTGAATTCGGCAAGTGCCAGCGTACCTTCCATGAACGGCATCCGGACAAGGCCACGGCCCGAGAAGGCACCTGACCCGGAAACCTCGGTCACAAACACGGCAAAGTCGTAAATCCCCAGCACGTCGCCGGCAGAAAGGCTGGTCAGCTTCTGTCCCGCAGGCAATGCGACGCTTGGATGCTCGGGACTACAAACCGTAAATACCCCGCTTTGCAACGCACAGCCCGGGATTTTCAGCTTGTTTGTCGTATCGGCCCCTACCGCGCCGGGGAAATTGGAATAGTAATCGCCCAGCTGCCCGGGATCAACGCTTTGGCATCCTGAGGCCTGAACAGGCAGGTTCATCGGGTCTGAGAGCGCGATAGGAAGATCCAATTCGTCCTGCTCGTCACCGCTGACCGTATAAGGCTGGCTATTTTCCGGTTCACCTACCGGGCAGCCACCGGAAGATGAAACACTCTGAATAGCAAACTCGTATTTTGCCCCTTCAAGCCCTGTAACTGTCGCGCTGGCTGCCGATACTTTCTGGCTAGTCCATTTCAGCTCGCCTTCCTTCCTGTACAAAACATGATACCCATCTACATCCTGTTGTGAGTCCCAACCGAGCTGAACCCTCCCAGGCCCGGATTCATTGATGGTAAATTTCTCCGGTGAAACACAAGGCTTACCATACCTGAACCATGTGACCTCACTCTGCCCGTCGTTGGCAAACACCACCTCATTTCCATCCGCATCAATCTCATGCACGGTCACACGCGCCGCATACCGGGCACCGCGCTCCAAGGCCCCTATGATACTATTGCCAATGCCGGTATTGCCCGGATAGAAAGTGCCCGGGTTACCTTTATCATCGATCACCGGGTTCACGCAGGCATCCAGTGCCTCTGTCGGCTCGTAGCCATCCGGGACTTTGCACACTTTCAGATCGTAGCTGGTGATGTTCCCGGGTAGCCGGTAATGCCTTGGCATCCATTGTATATCTACCCGCTGCGGCTGATTCATTGTAAGTTCAGCACCATTGAAAGGAATGTTGATGATCGGCGGTAGTGGGGTGGTGATACTGAAATAGGTTTCACCGATATTGGAAACTTCCCGGCCTGTGCCTGCTTCGAGCGCTTGCACACGGAAGGTATAGAAACCCTCTGGCAAGCTCGTCCTCAATGGATTCCCATTTAAACCCTGCTCTTCAATCGCGCCCGCCAAAAAGTAATCGTTTTGCAGCTGCGCGCCGCTCAGGCGCACGATCACGCCCCGGTCCAGGGTGATCAGCCCCGCCGGGATGTACCCCTCCTGGCTGGCTACGCGGACACCCGGCCCATCCAGGCTCCATTTCAGATACACCTGGATGCTGCTTTTGGTCAAATCTTTCAGCAGCAGGTTGACCATCAGCGCCGTATTACTACTGAAATAGGTCGAAAGCCTTGCGTTAGGCTGAGCAGCAATGAATGCCTGAGCGGTGACCGGGTAGTTCTGGTCAGTGGTTTGGGCATGAACTTCTTTTGGACTACAACATGCTGTCACTAAGAATAGCATGAAGCGAAAAAGACGTGGCATTAGTCCAGATTTACTAGATAATTCGAAACTGTTATTCATTGAGCAGGTCGATGCTAAATTGTCAACTTTGTCCGATGCTAAAACCTATTCTAGGGTCGGCACCTTGATCTTATCACTGAAATATTGGTTTGTTGTCTCAGGGTCAAAGTTTGATCCAATTTGGACCGGGAGACGTGGCGCTGCGCTGGTGTTATACTGACATGAGGAGAAGAGCTTCCACCAGGTGTCATTAGTTCCTGTACAATTAGGTCTAACTCGAATTGAAATCTGGTCGCCCTGTGAGAAAGAAACTGAGGCTTCGTAAACACCATTATTACCCATGGAAATACAACCACTATTAATAGCTTCTCTGCCATTCACAGTTATAATCAATTGGTCAGGCTTGGCACTTGCCATAAAACCAAATGTAATTTTGCCTGACTCAAACATGGTATAGTCCCCGCTAAATCCTGCATCGCCTCCAATTGAATTCAGATTCAAATCACACGCTGATACAACCGGAGGTGCGTCAGCTACCACCCTGAATTGTTTCTCTGAACCTTTACAACTTTCGGAATCGCCGCATCTGACACGGAAAGTCCGGGTACCGGATGCATTAAATGTCCCCGGCCCACCTTCCAGCCATTCAATATTTCCAAACGTACAGGATGCGTCGATATTCACACTCGCGCCATTAGTCACATTGATCTGATCGCTGAAAGTACCCGAGCCATTGACTCGGAAAATGGGCGTCCCGGCGATACAAATGCTCAGAGTGCCGGAAGCCGAACTTTCAACGACACCACATTCGGTGTTCACCGAGCAATAGGCTGTATAGGTTCCTGTTTGCGAGGTTTGGATACGGTCGCCTGTCTGCCCTGTATTCCAGCGGACACTTCCTCCGTTACAGCCATAAGCAACCAGGGTTGCAGTGTTAAAGCCTGACATAGTAACGTTCGGAACCGTTATCTGTGGCGCGCCTGGGCAGTTTCTGATCGTTACGTTTCCTCCATCACTGCTGGAGGCGCTACCACAATCATTTCGAACTGTACAGGTTACAGAATACTGCCCGCCCTGATTTACACCAATACTACGATCGGTAGAACCATTACTCCATTGTAAAGAACCGCCATCGCAGCCCTGTGCCGTGAGCGTTCCCCAACTGCCGTTGGTAATCGTAATATCATCGACTGCTACCCATGGAGCGGAAGGCGGACTGCAAGGCGCGTTTTGAATAGTCACATTCGCCCCATCGCTGCTGGTCGCACTACCGCAATCATTACGCACTGTACAGGTTACAGAATACTGCCCGCCCTGATTTACACCAATGCTACGATCGGTAGAACCATTACTCCATTGTAAAGAACCACCATCGCAGCCCTGGGCCGTAAGCGTTCCCCAACTGCCGCTGGTGATCGAAATATCATCGACAGCCACCCACGGAGCCGAAGGCGGATTACAAGGTGCATTCTGCACAGTCACGTTCGCGCCATCGCTGCTGGTCGTGCTGCCACAGTCGTTGCGTACGGTACAGGTTACCGAGTACTGCCCGCCCTGGTTGACACCAATGCTACGGTCGGTAGAGCCATTGCTCCATTGCAAGGAGCCGCCCTCGCAGCCCTGTGCCGTGAGCGTTCCCCAACTGCCGTTAGTGATTGTAATATCATCCACGGCCACCCACGGTGCCGAAGGCGGATTACATGGCGCATTCTGCACATTGACAGTCCCCCCATCACTGCTGGAAGCGCTTCCGCAATCATTACGAACGGTACAGGTGACAGAATACTGCCCGCCCTGATTTACCCCGATGCTACGATCGGTAGAGCCATTGCTCCATTGCAAGGAGCCGCCCTCGCAACCTTGGGCAGTAAGCGTGCCCCAACTGCCGTTGGTAATCGTAATATCATCCACAGCCACCCACGGAGCCGAAGGCGGGTTGCAAGGCGCATTCTGCACATTCACATTCGCCCCATCGCTGCTGGTCGCGCTGCCGCAATCGTTTCGAACCGTACAGGTTACCGAGTACTGTCCGCCCTGGTTTACCCCGATGCTACGATCGGTAGAGCCATTGCTCCATTGCAATGACCCGCCCTCGCAACCCTGAGCAGTAAGAGTTCCCCAGTTGCCATTCGTAATCGTAATATCATCCACAGCCACCCAAAGAGCCGACGGTGGCGGGCAGGGCCTGTCATAAACATTAACCGTAATACTCGCCCCAGGGCCTTCTCCACCTTCGTTGACGCATTTGGCCCAGTAAGTCGTATTCTCATTCTGGACACGCTCGCCGCCGGTGAAACCGACCGGAACTGTCCACACCAGCGTGCCAGTATCACAGTATCCCGTCACATTGGCCCTGGAACCTTTTTCGATATTGGTAGCAGATGCCGACAGGTGCGGCAAATTCGGCGCGGGCGTGTACACCGATACGGTAACACTGGCCCCCGGGCTTTCGCCTCCTTCATTGACACATTTGGCCCAATAGGTCGTGTTCTCTGCTTGGACTCGCTCACCGCCCGAGAACCCGACAGGCACAGTCCATACGAGCGTACCGCTATCGCAGTAACCGTTAACAGTAGCAGCGCTACCTTTTACAATGTTGGCGCTCGATACCGATAAATGCGGCATGTTCGGCGCAGGCGTGTAGACCGAGACCGTAATGCTGGCCCCGGGACCTTCCACGCCCTGGTTGACGCATTTAGCCCAATAAGTAGTATTCTCATTCTGCTGCCGTTGGCCCCCACCGAAACCGACGGGAACGGTCCAAACCAAGGCCCCCGACGGGCAAGTCCCGTAGACATTGGCCATGCCGCCTTTGACGATACTCATATTCTCTGCCGATAGCACAGGTGCCGACGGCTTGACCAGCGTCCGCTGCGAGGCGCGCTCGGAAGCAGCCTGATCGTATTTGTTGTGGGCGATTACCTGATAGTAATAGGTAACGCCCTCGGAAAGGCCGCTATCATTAATAGAAGTTACACCCATCCCCACCTGGCCGATGGTTTGCGGATTTGAAAAATCGGGCGATGACGACCTGAGTACCGTGTAACCATCCTCGTTATACGCATTATCTTTCCAGGAGAGCGTCAGGCTACCAGTAGCCACATTACTAAATGCAAGATCAGAGGGAGCAGCAGGCGGCAGGTACAATACGTTGATCGTAATGCTGGCCGAGGTCTTGCTCTGGCAGCCGGTCTGATCATTGCGGCAAACCGCCCGGTAAGTCGCTGTCGAGGCGAGTGTCACCGCCGGGTTTGGCAGGTTGGCCTGCCCCAGGTTTTCCCAAACCAGTCTATCGCCACCCGTACAACTACCACTAAGGGTTACCCTTCCGTTCCGGTCGATGGTATTGTTGGGCGCATTGGAATACAATGCCGGCATTTGCGGCTCGGCCAGCACACGCACCGTTTTGGTTGCCTCGGGGCTATAACAGCCATTCAGATTGCAGCGCACGGCATAGGAGTAGTCTCCGGGCTGGCCGGAGAAGCTGACATTGCGAACCAGATCCCCCGAACCGCCGGCGGCAAATGCAGCGACGCCAGGAATCTTCCATTCCATGATCCCCACACAATTTTCTGCACGCAAGTCAGTGCTTTCGTAGCTGCATATCACATCGCGGCCTGCCGTCAGCGTGGGCTTGGGCAATGATTCATATACGGTAATTTTCAGCGAATCCGAGCTGGCCGCAACGCAGTATTTGTCCCGGCATTTAACCCAGTAGGTCGTTGTTTCCAATGGTTTCACCTGAATGGCCGCGCCGATAGCACCTGTGCTCCATACCAGTTCTTTGCCCTCGCAACCCGATGCGGTAAGTGTTGCCGGGAATTCGCGGCAAATGCTGTTGTTAAACACACTGGCCGATATGCCGGGCTTCTGGTTATGCGTCGCCTGAATGTCCAACTCACCGGGCGTGAGCGCGAACCTCATTTCCGAACCGGTAGATAACTTGTAACGATCAGAAGCAAACTGCCCACGCTCACTGTCCTTGACAAAAGACTCATAATGCCCATTGATGTACCGGAAGCTGTACCAGAGCATAGGCGCATCCGGCGGTCCGGCGGCCGGCGATCCGCCACCACACCAGGGAAGCGCGATCTGGCCAAGCATCGAGGCTGTCACCTGGCCATTGCACGAGTAGTCGGCACTCAACTTGGAGAGCGACATGTCGAATTTGTTCAGCTCGTCGGTGTAGCCTTGTGCAAGCGAGAATACGTTTTCCGCGACCACACTTCCCACCAGCCCTTTACCGTCCAAGAAAAGGTTACTGCCACTTGCGGAACCCAGGGTAACTCCCGGCCGCAGTTTGAAAAACGCAGGAAGCCTTACGCGGAACGAGGGGAATGCGATCCCCTGCCAGGCGGCCCCGGACACCTGCGCACACGAAGGAACCCCGTCCGGGTTTCGGAAATCACTCAGATCGATTTGCGCCTGATCACTGCCTGTAAATTGAAAACCAAGATCAGGGTAATTAGCAGAATGGAACGCGGCGGCCGGCGACCCGGAGGCGGAAACCTTTCCGCTGATCAATATATCCTTCCAATCCCCTACATGCTGACCTGAGAATGTAATCGCAAGCGGCCCGCTGGCGGGCTTTCCATCGGCTGTTTCCAATGCTACCAGGTTCGAGACTTTAATTTGACCCGATAATTCAAATTCTTTGAACGCCCCACAGGAAAAATCCAGCTTGGAGTTTTTATCAAGGCCCATTAAGAAGTTATTTCCCAAACGAGGAACAGCAAATTCTTTAAAATCACCGTCCAAAGTGCTTTCCAAAATCGGCAACGCGCCCGCAAAACCACTTTTACCTGAAACCGCGATTTCATTGGAGCCAAAATAAAGGTCGGTCTGTGAATCGTGCACACGGAAGCGTGCACCCGCAGCGAGCTTAGCGCCTGTGGGCGTGATATCCATGGACATAACTACCACATCATAGCCCACGCCCGAGATCGTAGCGCGGAAGATGACCGGCAGGCTGGCAATCTCTTTCATCGTGGCAGGCACATTGATCCCACCGGCGACCACCTTGATGATACGTCCCTGGGACTCTGCCGCCTGCATGGCCGCATCGATCTCCGCCTGGGTAGGTTGAGCGGCCTTCGGAGCTTTTCCGAAGACGCAGTTCTGAACAAACAGAACCAGCAGAAAGCTTAGAAAAAGAAAAAATGATCTCATGGAAATAGGCGCGGTAGCCGAGCTGCCGGAATAAACGTTTGTTGATGAAGGTTAGAGGACAGAGAAGTTATAAACCAGCCCAAGCGTGGCCGTCAGCTCCGAGAAAGAAGGGATGTAGCGCTCGGTGCTTACATTCTTCCTATCCAGGTATATCACATTGAAATTCAGGTTCAACTGCCGGGTGAGTCCGGCCGAGGCCCCGGCCCGAAGGTTCAGGATCGACTGATCCACCGACGACATTTCGCCTGTCGTGTAAGTCCCTGAAAGCTGCGTCTTCCATTGCACACCGGTTTCCGAGCCGAACCCCTTGGTGATGCCCAGCGAAGGCCCCCACTGCTTGCCGGAGATCCCAAAAATATCGCTGGCCGAATAGTAGACCGAAGCGGACACATTCAGTTTCAGGGGTTTCAACCCATAATTATAGTCCAGCGACAGGTTACTCAGGTTGTTACTAACCTCTGAGCTCCCCTGCTGGTCACTCCCACGTTGGATAACCGTATTAAATCCCACGCTCTGAGTGATATTTTCGCTGCGGGAGGGCAGCACAATGTTCAAACCGGCCTGGATATTCTGGTTCACCTGCCGGAAATTGATCGTATCCAGCGCCTGGTAAGGCGTTACCTGCCTGAGGTAATCGTAAGTCGGACGCAGATTGGAATAGCTGGTAAAATTCGAGTAGCTGGCCATCACCGTCAGCCACTCCGCAGGAACATAGGTCACATTGGCCGCCCCGACCCAGCGCCGGAGCGTTTTCAGCTTTTGTTTCTGAACATTATCATGCTGAATCCCGGCATTGACACTCGCATTGAGCTTTCCCTGGAAAAGCTGACCCGCCAGCTTCGCCGAGATATTTTCCAGGTCGTCGGCAAAATAGTAAGCGCCCAGCGTGCGGTAACCCGGCTCGATACGGCTGTAATCGACCCCTGCATTGAAACCCTTGCCGCGGTAGGTAACCCCGCCTTTGATTGCTTTTTTATATTCGGTGCTCGCATTCGGCGGCAGCGTGCCCAGGTAACTGTTGAATGCATCGCGGGAAGTGCCCTCGCTGCTCGCGCGGACATCGTTGGTAATGCCCGAAACGGCTATTTCACCATCCAACAGCCATTCCTTCTGAATGGCCTTGGCCAGTTTGACCGATGCCACCGCATTCTGCTGCGGGTACAGATAATAATCGTCAAGCGTGTAGGGCAACGAGTTTACGCGGTCTTTGGCGGTAAAGAAAATCAGCTCGACCTTGTCTTCCTTTTTGCGGTAGCCCAGCTGAATGCCCGCGCCGCTTCTTTTGTAGGAAGGGATATTATTGCGGACCGCCGCACCGTAGGTGCTGAAACTGCTGTCCACCCGCACCGCACGCCGCAGGTTCCCCAGCATTAATCCAAAATAGAATGGCTTGTCCTTCGGCCGGTATTCAAGCCCGACCCCATCGTAACGGTGACCTGCCAATGTCAATGGCGAAAAGTTCAACGAGCACACGCCCGCACTCAGCGTGAAGCCCTTATAAGTTGGTTTAATGACAAACCGGTTGAAAGGCTGGATAAACCTATGCTTACCATCGAAAGGATGCGACCAGTTAATATTCTGGTTAGATAAACTAAAACTGACCGGCATCCGGACTTTGCCAAACAGGTCGACGCTCAGGTTACCTGTGAAGAGTGTATTGAACGGGATATTCCTGCCTTGAATGCCGTCTGGCCGGTAGTATACAAAGTTGGCGGCTGCCATCCCGGTAATGCTCACGCTCTTTTTGAGGACGTCTTTGGCGTTGATGTTTTTAAGATCGCCCAGCGGCGAGCGTCCGAGCTTCTCCAAGTCTTGTCCCTCACAGACCGAGCACAACAGCAAACCGCCTAAGCAGGCTTTTAGAATTTTATACATAGCCTGTTTAGTTTAAAATCAGAACCCGTTTGTACAGCACCGACTTACCCGCCCGGACGGTAACGATGTAGGTATCCTGCTCATAACCAGTGAGCACGACATCGAACACGTAGTCTTTCTGCCCTTTCTTTTCATCAGCCAACACGAGCGCATTGGTCGTCGAATTGGTAATGGCAAGGCTCACATCCGTGGTTTTGGCGAGCTTGACCGTTACCGTAAACCGCCCGAAGTTCGGGTTGGGCGCTGCCACCATTTCCTGGATCACATTAATGTCCTGGTAATGCAATAGCGAGTCGGTCTGATCGATATCGTCCTTGTCGAAAATCTTGATATTGCGGATCTTGGTATTGATGCAATCCCCCTTTTTAGCGATCATTTTGACCGGGTATTCACCGGGCGATACCACCGCGAATGCCAGGCGGGTAATCTGGTTGGAAATGATCTCGGCCGGACCCGGCAGCTGCCATTCTATCTCATCCGGGGTTGGCTGGGAAATATCCAGCACCCGGACCGTATCACCGACAAACGCCTGGACGGTCATCAGAAAGTCTGCTTTGAGGGCATTGTTGTTATTGATCAGCGTGTACTCGCGGGTGATGCTGCATCCGGTGGAATTACTAATTACGAGCTTGTAGGTACCAGGCTCGACGGCCGTGAGCGTCTGCTCATTGCGGGCCTGAGTAATTTCCTGCTCTTTATAATACCAAACAGTGGATTTGCCCGCATTGCCGGCCTGCAATATTACCTCCTGTCCCTTGCAAACTGGCTCGGCGACCGGGAAGCCGACCGCATCGAACTGGTCAGGTGCGGCTATTGAAACGGTAGAGACTGAAACGCAGCCATTGGCATCCTTTGCCTGAACGGCATATTTGCCCGCACCAATTCCCGTCACATTCCAGGTATCGGTGGTTTGTGAAACCGTGCCGGCCGGCATCGTTACATTGTAAGGCATCGTCCCGCCCGAAAGCTTTACGCTGATACTGCCATTAGCCTCGCCCGCACAGACCGGGGCCTTCCAGCTTACCTGGCTGGCCAGCGCCTTGGGCCACACCAGCCTGACCGAGCTTACCGTATCCTGGCAGCCCTTCCGGTCGGTAACCTTGAAGGTATATTCGCCCTGGGAAAGCCTTTCAAATACAGGCAAAGACTGCTGGGCCGTGTTGTCTTTCTGATAGGAATAGCCGCCATTGCCGCCCTTTACAGCCAGGGTGATCGTCCCATTCTGTTCTCCGGCGCATAACGGGTCGGTTTTGCGCATTAAAGAAAGATCCAGGACCTCGGGTTGGCTAATGCGCAAAGCCGTTGTCTGCTGGCATTCCATCGCATCTTTCACCCAGAACTTATAATCCCCTGCGGCAAGGCCCGTAAACAGGCTGTCCGAATAGTACTGCGCCCCGTCAAGCGAATAGCGGTACACCGGCGTGCCGCCTGTCGCCGCGATCCGGATCGAGCCGCTTTTTTCGCCATAACACCGCACAGTGTCCTGGTTCATTGCCGCGAGTTTCAAAAGGGAAGGCTGGACAACCGAAACAGTTTTGGAAAACGTGCAGCCTGCCGCATCCTTCACATTCACGCTATAGGAACCTGCGACCAGGCCCGCGAAGGTTGATGTGGTACTGTAAGCACCGCTATTGAATGCGAATTGATATGCACCCGGTGCCCCGCCCGATGCGGTCACAGCGATCTGGCCGGTCTTGTCGCCAAAGCATTTATTGTTGGTAATATTGATAAGTCCGTCGAGCGCTTCGGGCTGCGAAAGCAGTATTTCAAGCTTATCGATACATCCGTGGCTGTCGGTGATTTCGACCGGGTAAGTCTGTGAGGCCAGACTGGCAAATTTGAAGATGCCGTTACCGGCATTATAATTCTGCCCGTTAAAAAGCGCTTTATAGCCGGGAGTGCCACCTTTCACATCCAGGGTAATGCTGCCGCTGGATTGCCCGAAGCAAACCGGCTGCGCAGTGCTGTAAGTGGACACGATTTTCTCCGGCCATTTCAGGCTGACAGAGGGCATGTCTGCCTTACAGCCCCGGCGGTCGGTGACCGTAATAGCAAACTGGCCCTGTCCGAGACCCTGGAAGACATTACCGGCTTGGGCAGAGCCGTTGTCCAGCGTATACTGATAGCCGCCATTACCGCCCTTAGCACTGGCGGTTACCACCCCGTCCTTGCTTTCAAAACACAGCGGATCGGATTTGCTTGCTAGGGCAAGCGTGAGTACTTCCGGCTGCGAAAGCTGGATTTCCCCTGACCCAGCACAGCCCCTGCTGTCTTTGACCGAGAATTTGTATTTACCCACCGGCAGACCGGCAAACCGGTTATCGGTCAGATAATCGTTTCCATTGATGGAATAACTGTAATCCGGTGTACCACCCGAGGCGGCGATCTCAACCACGCCATTAGACTCGCCATAGCAGCGGACCGTGTCCTGATAAACCGGGACAACGGTCACAGCGCTCGGTTGAATCAATTCTATTCGCTGCGAGCTGACACACCCGTTGGCGTCTTTGACGGCCGCGTGATAGGTAGTGGCAGTCAATGCGTTGAACCTACCCGAAGCCACAAAATCAGTCCCGTTCAGGGAATAGGTATAGGCCGGAGTACCACCACTACCGATAAGCTCTATTGAGCCGGTTTTGTCCCCGTTACAGCTATTATCGGTTTTGGTAAATGTGCTTGTAAGTGGCGAAGGCTGGGTGAGCGTCACACGCAAGCTGTCCAGGCAGCCCATGCTATTCTTTGCATAGATATTGTAGGTACCAATCGCAAGGCCATTGAATGTCCCATCGGCACCAAACGGACCGCTGCCGATCGCGTAGGTAAATGGCCCAACGTTGTTATCGCCTTTCACTGCGATCACGCCCGTGTTGCCGCCGTAGCAGAGCACGTTTTGCCGGGAGACCAGCGTCAAATCGGCCCGGTTCTGCTCCTTGATTTCAATGCCCAATACGGTTTTACATGATAGTGGGTTATCCTGGATTACCACCGAGTAAACATTCGGGTGAAGATTCGTGAAACTTCTGTCCGAGGTAAACGCGCCGCCATTGAGCGAGAGCTGGTAACTACCGCTGCCGCCGGTAATGCCAGTGATGTTCAGACTGGCCACCGGCGTTGAGCAGCTCACGGGTGCTATGCTGTATGTGGCCTTAATCCCGCCCGGGATTGTCAGATCGACTTCCTTTTTATAAGAACAAAGCTCGTCGGCTACCGTTACAATGTAGGTCCCATTCAAAAGGCCGGTAAAATTCGGACTGTCCGAAAAGCTGTTTTGCGAGCTGATGCTGTACTGATAAGGCGGCCTGCCCCCATTTGCATTCACTATGCTGATCGAGCCGTCCTGACTGTTGCAGCTGGTGGGAAGCGTTTTGGAAACATCGTAGCGGATATTCGAATTCTTCGGAACAATAGCCAGTGCAAATTCCTTCTTGCAACCGCTCTGGTCCTGGGCGGTAATGGTATAGTCGCCTGCCATCAGGTCATCGAAGGCGCCATTAGCGCTGGTAACAGGATTGACCGGGCGGAATTTGAAGTCCGTGCCCGTCAGCGTGTAGGTAAACCCACCGGCGGAACCGGTTGCCGAAAGCTGCGCCTCGCCTGTTTCGTAGTACTCGCAATCCACATCCTTTTTGCTGATCAATGAAACAACAATGTCTGTCGGCTGCGAGAGCGCAATGCCTGCCAGGGTAAACGTGCAGCCATTGGCATCCTTTCCGAATACAGAATAGGTGCCCGCTGAAAGGTTATTAAAAATCTCCGAACCCTGGAACTGCGTGTTGTCAAGCGAGACCTGGTAAGGCGCGGTCCCGCCATTGTTTTTGACCTGGATCATCCCCTGATTATTACCATAGCAGCCCAGGTTCGCCTGCGAGGCGAGCGTGACCGTATAGGCCTGTGCAGGCTGCGCTACCGTAGCGGTCACCGGTTTGGTGCAACCGTTGGCATCTTTCACCGTAAAGCGGATCTGCGCCCCAGGCAAACCCGGGAACAACGGCGCGGACTGAAAATTCGTCGAATCGCGCGAGAATCTGTAAGGGCTTACCCCTCCGGATGCCGCAAGGGTCACCGAACCGTCTGAGCCGCCAAAGCATTTGACCGCCGTCTGAGAAGCTACCGAAGCCAGCAGCTCGGTAGGCTGCGTAAGGGTTACGGCAGGCGTTTCCAAAAGGCAACCCTGCGCGTCCTTCACCCACACTTTGTAGGTGCCTATTACCAGAGAGGAAAAAGTAGCCGGGGTCTGATAGCTTGTCCCGTTGATGGAATATTGATATGGCGCCGTGCCCCCTGAGGCGCTCGTCTGGATCATACCACTGTTGCCATTGTAGCAAAGCACCTGGCTGCTGATGGTCGTAGTGGCGGCCAGTGCAGATGGCTGGGTAATGTCTACGGTAATGCGGCGCACACAGCTGTTGGCGTCTTTGACAAAAAAGGGCGTACTTCCCGCGCTCAATCCGGCAAACAGGCCGGCAGCCTGATAGTTAATCGAATCCTTCGAAAAAGTGTAAGCACCTGTTCCGCCCGTGGCGGTAAGGCCTACAGACCCATCGGTATTACCAAAACACTTGACATTGGTCTTGGTGAAAGCAGGCTCGATACGGGTTGGCTGGGTAACGCTCACAATAGGCGCAGCCTGCGTACAACCATTGCCGTCGCGCGCTGTTACCTGGTAGTCACCCGCCTTTAAACCGCTGAATACAGGGCTACCCGAAAAGTCGGTACCATTGATCGAATATTGCAAAACACCGCTCCCGCCGGTCGCTGCGGCGGTGATCTGGCCGTTGGTTCCGTCAAAGCAGCTTACCGCTGCGCTGGCCGCCGCTAATAATGTAATTTTGGAGGGCGACAGGATTTCTCCCTTCACAGCCACTTTACAGCCATTGGCATCTTTTAATATAAATGTGGTAGTGCCCGCGCTGAGCGTGGAAAATATCGGGAAAGTCTGGAAATTGATACTGTCTTTTGCGTAGGTGTAAGGCTGAGTACCGCCTGCACCTGCAAGCGTCAGCGAGCCGTTTGCCCCGCCAAAGCAGGATACGTCCGTTTTAGCAGTAACCGAAGCCGAAAGCACGCCCGGCTCGGTTACAGTTACAATAGCAGATTCCTTGATGCAGCCCGCTGCGTCTTTGACCCACACCTTATAATTCCCCGGTGCCAGGCCGGTAAAACTTTCCGCGGCAGCATATTGGGTGCCATTGATCGAAAACTGATAAGGAGCTGTGCCTCCCGATGCATTGGCTAGAATCACCCCGTCGGCCAAGCCATTGCAGGAAACGGCCGATTTGAGTGCTGCCGAAATCAGAAGTTCGGCCGGCTGCGCGATGACAGCGTCCACAGAGACCGAGCAGGCATTGTCTTTGACAACCACCTTATAAGTACCTGCCGCAAGACCAGCGAATGTAGGCGAAGCCTGGAAGCTGCCGCCATTATCGCTCGAATAAGATAATGCCCCATTGACGACAGAACCTGCCGTGCTGATAACAAATGAGCCCGTGGCTCCGCCAAAACAGCTTACATCCTGCTTGGAGGCAATCGTTGCCAGCAGTTTGCTCGTCGTTTTGATCGTATCTGTTACCGATGCCACACAGCCATTGTTGTCCTTGACCGAAAAAGAATAGGCCCCGGCTGAAAGCCCTGGAAAGGTAGCATTGCTACCAAAAGCGCCATTTCCCACCGCATACAAATATGGAGCAGCCCCGCCCGAAGCCTGAATAGTGACAGAACCGCTGGCGGCACCCGCGCAGCTTTCGTCCGTTTTGGAGGCCACCGAAACCTGCATCGGTGTGGATGAACCCACCGTAACCGAGCGCGTGGCCGTACAGCCCGACGCGTCGCGGACATGCACTTGATACGTCCCGGCCGCAAGGCCTGAAAATACATCGCTTGCAACATAAGCGCCCGAGTTCAACGTATATTGCAGCGGCGCAAGGCCGCCCGAAGTGCCTACCGTGATTTGCCCGGTATTCGAGCCTGTGCACGCCACATCGGTCACCGTAGGGTTAATGATAATATCTGCCGCTACCTGAAACTGCTGGCGGGTGTAGAGGACCCCGTCTACCAGCACGCTCACCCACTGGGCGCCCGAGGACATACCCGTCCAGGTGACGGGCGTGCTGTAATCCAGGCCCGCACCCGAGCCCGGGTTTAAGCTGCCGCTTGACGCGCCGTACTCGACAAACCTGCGCAGTTCGTCGATCAGTACATTATCGGCGTATGCCCGGTAGTAAACCCCGTCATAGGTAACCTTGTATACTGTATTGGGTGTGGCCGGATAAGTCGTTTTGGTAAAATTTCCTCCCAGCGCCGCCTTCTCGATGCTGAATGCGCTGTTGCCTACCTGACGGATCGCCATCGCTTTAAAGCCGAACGACAGGTCACCCATGGGGTCCACCCCGCCGTGGCGGTATTCCAGCGAAACCGGTACCTGGCCCGAGAAGTGGGTATTACTTTCCAGCTTGACAGCCGTATTGCTGGTGATCGACCCGTCCGCATTGATCGTGTAGGTCGGCGTTCCCTGGTAGCCGTTGAAGTTAATTTCATAACCGCCCGGGTTGAGCCCGGTTGGCCCATTGGTGAGCGGAGCGCCATTGACCAGGAATTTCCCGTTCGTCTGGGGACTGAACACATAGTAGCTCACCTGGCCATGCGAGTCGATATTAATAGGCGAGCATTTGCCGACTTGCAGGGGCGTGCTCAGCTTCGAGTACGGCGGATATTCGTCTGCCGGGCCAATACCATTTCCATTGTGCCCTGCGCCTGGCGCCACCTCCACATACACGTAATCGTCCTTGACCGTCTGCTGGAAAGCGGCACTGCCGCAGTCGTCTGTCACGCGGAACGTATCACCGGGTTTGATCAGACCGAAGTCCATTTCAAATGCATAGTAGCCTCCGACAATAAACTTGGTCACGAGTTGCGAAGCAGGCACCTGTGCGCCATTGATCAAAAGGTGAATTTGCGCGGGATCACCGCACGGTGAACCATATACTTCCAGCTGCCGGTCGGTATATTTGACCGGGTTCATGAAAAGTTTATTCTGGGCGAACGCTGCCACAGGCAGCATTACCGCGCAAAGAAGCAGTGCTGGCAAACACAGCAGTTTACCGCGAAAATTACGCATACGAAATACTATTGGGTAATGGTGATTATATCGTCAAGATCCTGGTCATAAAGGGTGCTGCCATTGTCTGAAAGGTAGGCGATCCTTACCGCGTAAGCCCCGGGTTTGATATCGGCAGGCAGGCTGATCAAGAGCTGCTTACCGGCTGCCGAATAGATCGCATTCTGATTATACTGCACAGACTGGCCCAACAATTGAACCTGGTAAAAACGCGCATTCAGTTTTTCAAAGGCGCGCGTGGTCATCGTGACAGTCTCGGCTGCGCGGTAGCTGACCTTATTACCTTCGAATCCGGTGATGAAGGGCAACTCTTTACTATACACGCGGATGGTTTGGGCTGCATCCGTCCACGCTTTTTCGCCAGAAAAGATGAAAACCGACAGCTTGTAGTTGCCAGGAGGCAGATTCATTTTGTGAATCGGATCAAACAGATCAGAAACCAGCTTCGACTCGTTCTTCTCGAAAGGGCTGCATATGAATTCACCCTTATCTCCCAGCGCATACAGCCTGTAATCATACCTTTCCGGCCACAAAAAGCGGCCTGCCACCATAAGCGTATCACCTTCTAAAATATTACTGCGCCTGATGGAGCTGATCACAGGTAAAGGGACACGTACCAGCAATGATTTCACCGACACTGCCTGGGTATTGCCTTTTGCCATTTTGACCCGGTATCCGCCGGGCTCGATTGTCTCGGGAATAGTAATGGTTAACCGGGTCGAGTCGATCAACTTGAAATTTACTTTGGTCTCTTTCCCCGACGAGCCGGTAAGCGCGATCTGAATGGATGAGGTAAACCCATCGAAATGCTTCCCGATCAGGCTCACAGCCTCTCCTGCGCGAACTGTATCTTTTGAAAAGCCGGCGATCACTGCTGCAGGCTGCGGCAAAGCACTTACTTTAACTGTATAGGCTTTTTTGGAACCGTCAGCCGCGACAACCGTGTAGACCACCTCACGCGAAAAATCCTGTGGAACTGATGCCGCAGGTACAAGCATCGCACCCACACTGATGTCAATTTGGGGGACCAAATCAGAAAGCACGGACCCATATTCCACAGAAACTCGTATAATTCCCGACTTCTCGTCAATGCTTATATCAGCAGCGGGATAGATTGGAAGCACAAATGATAAAATCTGGTGCTCCGATGGTAGTTTTTCCGGCTTTTTACACGAAAAAGCAACAGCAAACAGCACGAGCCATAGGAGCGATAAGCTCTTAAAAGAACCGCTGCCAGAATGGCTAAAATCACCCCCAAAAAACAAATTTTTAAATAATAAAATTGCTTTCAAATGCGTGTAGTAAGTTCGTTAAAATGAAGTATTAGTAAATATCGTTTCATCAATATATGGAAATATTGGGAGCGCTAACTTAGAAGATTTTTTTAATTAATAAAAAGCAAGTGAAGTTATTAATTTTCAATAGATATTGATTGAATAGTAGTTTATAGAAACAATTCTATAAAATTATGGTTATTGAAAACAAACTCTCATACAACCACAATTGTCGTATTTTGTCTGCCGAAAACAATCTACATTCTACATAATACAGGTTATTTATTTTTGCTTTGGGGCGTGACTATTGACATATAAATCAATATTTTAAGAAAAAAAAACTCAGCAAGTATATCTTTATTTCAATGAAAAAAAATTCTACACGAATATCGTTTTCAATATTCTACAAATAGAGAAAACAGTATGAATTTTGTAGAATATTATTTATTAATCCGACAATATCTTTGCCGGGCAGCAGTAAATGGAAAAGCCCGCATCCGTATTTTCAATAAAATCAAATATTGATAGATTTGTGGCGATTGTCAAAAGAAGGGTTCGTTGCCCGCTAAAATTCCACTACCAATAGTTACCCATTTTATTTTTTAGCTCATCCCGCCCATGAACCGATATATTTACCCGCGTGCAGCGTGCACATTGCTCATCTTTTTCCTATTTGCCGTTCGCATCAAAGAATCAAGTGCTCAGTCATCTCAAAACGCAGGACAGGGAATCCGGTTCAATGCCGGTACTTTCCAGCAGGCGCTGGCTACGGCCCAAAAATTAAACAAACCGCTGTTTGTGGAAGTGTTCCTGAAAGGTTGCCCGCATTGCGAGGCGCTGGCGCCAGTATTGCAGCAGAAAGCAGCCGGTGATTACTACAATGGCCGTTTTGTCAGCTGGAAAACCGAGGCCAACTCGCCCGAATCGGCAGCCCTACAAAAACTGAAAGGGGTAAAATATCCCGAGTTTCCGATGCTGTTCTTTTTCGATACAACCGGGGCGCTCATACACATGGCCACGCCCACGGAGCGCGCAACGCAGAAAGAATTTGTCGAAGAAATCGTGGAAATTGGCCGCAAAGCATTGGACCCGGCATCACGCACATCCGGATACGCACAACGGTTCGAGGCCGGTGAACACGATCTAATGTTTCTGATCGACTACGGCAAGTACTGCAAGACCACAGGCGATAACAGCAGCCTGACCCGTGTCAACGATGCATTGGCAAAGCTTTTGACAACCCCGCCGGATATTACCAGCCAGGCCGGTTTTTATGTATTGCAACGGCTGATTAACGATGTGGACAACCCACTGTCCCGGTACTTTTTCTCGCATTTGGACGAATTCCGCGGTAAGTACCCGGCAAAAAACGTGCAGGAGGCCGGCGAAGCCATCCTGTATCACTCCCTTTATGGCCCGAAAGGCGATTCCTACCCGGCCGGTCGGATTATCGCAATGCGCCACGACATGGTGAGGCTGGGCGTCCCGGAAGCCGACGCCTCTGCGCGCCTGTTGATCAAAGAGCTCGCCGCGCACCTTCGCGAGAAGAATACTATGGCCGCCGTATCCCGCTTCAACGAGTACCGAGGGAAGGCCACCACCCTTGGCCTGGCCGACTATGCCTACATTACGAAGTTCTTCAACGAGAAATCTTCCGATAACTCCTATTTGCCGCAAATGCCACTTTGGGCGGCCGACGGCCTTCGCCTTGCCAAGCCCGAGGAGCTTAATACCAAAGTAGCAGCGGGCCTCTATTATGAATTATGTGAAGCTTATTGGAAGATGGATAAAAAGGCCGAGGCGAGTCAGAATGCCGCGAAGGCGCTGGAGATAGCGAAGATCGCCAAAGACGATCTCAACAGATATGAGGCGTTGATCAATAAAGTTAAATGAATATGTGTCTTTCCCCCTGTGGGGGGAATAGACTCAAATCGGAACAGATTCATTTTATGGAATACAAATGGAAAGCCTATGTGGAACGATAAGACATTGCATAGCCTGCTCATTGTAACTAGTGGCTGCTTGGCCTTGACACACTTATGGCCTTATTTGAGCCAGGCTTGGCAGGCATTCAAAGAGAAAAAGCCTATCCGGCAGGTACGCAGACCTGCGACCAACAAGCCGATCGCCGGCGGTCTGGCCTTTTTGGTCGGGATACTATGGACTTGGCTGTATTTCAGAGATTAAGTTGATTATAAATCAGATGCAAAGGCAAGCACTGCGGCGGGACGGGCGCAGTTTTATGAATATTTGGTGCCTCTTGTATTCCGTCCTCTATATGACAGTAGAAAGATGGTTTAGATCCGGAACTGGCCGAGACACTGATGACTGTTACGGTATGATTTCTCAGCGGTACCAAACCCAAGCTATTTTTTTCCAGTTTCGAAGAATCGAGTCATTTTTCGTTTTCCGTACCTTCGCACTGTAGTTACTGAAAAATTCAGTTGCTTCTTCAATTGTTGATCCTTGTTGCAAAAAATAAACCCTGACGTGTGCTTCATCAGGGGGACACTGGCTTCCAAAGCCAGTTGAACATCGTTTCTTCTTCATTTGACCGCAGCAGTTTTAAATTTTTCGAACATTTTTTCGATGTCTGCCCGCTCGTAATAAATCACGCCGCCAATCCGCATGAAGCTGAGCTGCCGGCTGACGCGCATAGCATGCAGCTTGCCGGGCGATACATCAAGCAACTTCCTAACCTCTCGAGATTTTGAGCCATTGCTTAGAATGCTTAGTGCCTGCACCTGCAAGCAGTCTTCTTATTTCAGACAATATTTGCTCTTTAAATTTTTCCAGATCCGCCAAACTGACTAATTGATACGAGTATACCGATGAAATCTCCTCTGATTACCTGCTCTTCTTTTCCATTGCTCATTATTTTATGTTAACAGTGAAAAACATCTGTTGACATGTGCAGTCGATGTTTTTGATGGGAAAATAATGACCGGCATTTAATACTTGTTTCCTCTTTTTCCCAGCGGAACAAAAGAATTAAAGGCAGTTCGATGCCGGAGACATCGAACTGCCTTTTGAGTTTAATAATCAGCGAATACGTGGCCGTGATAGGCACTGTAGCCTTCTAAAAATAAATCTTTGGCGAAGGCTTCGTAATCGAAATAACGCTCGAGAGTTTCTGGAACACCTGACAACAGCCAGTCTCCTGGATGTAATGGTAAATAAAAGGTCTTTACCTCAGCTCAGCTTGATTAATCTCAACCAGTTATATCGATATAGCTGTTAATCTTCTTTCAGAAATAGCAAGCTTCTCAAATTGATAGGCCAACGTATCATTTTGATAGCATAAGAGCTGTGAAATATGTCATTTCAATTTGAAATAACCTGCAAATCAACCAGTTGCCCATGACCGAACAAATGGCATGTATTTGGATCGTATAGTCTTATACGTTTTAAACAATTAATAAACCATCCGATTATGTTTATTCTGGTACTAGGGATACTACTGCTGCTAGCGGGGGTATTCGTTTCAAATGCAGGCTATCACATAGCCCGATATGCACGTACATTGAAAATTGCAGGTGGCGCAATAGCGCTTCTGGGACTCATATCTGCAGGCGTCAGGCAGATTGATGCCGGCACAATAGGCGTGCAGTCACTTTTTGGAAAAGTCAATCCGCAGGTTCTGGAAAACGGTCTCAATTTTGTTAATCCCTTGGCCGAGGTAGCCATATTTGACACGAAGACGCAGAATTACACCATGTCGGCAGTGACCAGCGAGGGCGAAGTCAAAGGAGATGACGCCATTCGCGTGCTTTCAGCAGACGGTCTGGAAGTGGTCATCGACCTGACTGTCCTTTACAAGATCATGCCCGACAAGGCACCCAATATCTACAAGGGGATTGGTACAGACTACAAAGATAAAATCGTAAGGCCGGTAACCAGGACACGCATTCGGGACAATGCGGTTTACTATGACGCTGTGGCGCTTTACTCCAAACGCCGTGATGAATTTCAGAACCGCATTTATCAGTCGATCGACAAGGACTTCAAGGGCCGCGGGCTAGTCCTGGAACAACTCCTGATCCGAAATATAACCCTTCCGGAATCGGTCAAAAAGACTATCGAGTCAAAAATCAATGCTGAACAGGAAGCGCAAAAAATGGAGTTTGTCTTGCAAAAAGAAAAGCAGGAGGCTGAAAGGAAGCGAGTAGAAGCCAAAGGTATTGCCGACTACCAGACAATCATCTCGTTAAGCCTTACAGACAAACAGCTTCAATACGAAAACATCAAGGCTCAGAAAGAGCTCGCTGCGTCTCCCAACGCAAAAATAATCATCATTCCTGCGAAGGGAAACGTGCCTCTACTGTTGACCGACAAATAATAGGTCTAAAAAAATAACCTTGCCGTCAGAGACGACCAGGACTAAACTACGCTTTAGGAGCTGCATACCCTTGGCTATAAGTGCGAAAACTAATATTCACAAAACAGGTAAAATCATGAAACCTCGAAGTCGTCGCCGGATAAAACCTTACTCTCTTCTGGTGCTAATTCTCTATATCATGTCCATCGCGGCCTTCGTCTGCCGGGTCTATCTCAAATAGTCCCTTTGAATCTTGTCACTTGGGGCGCTTTCAGAGCACTTTGCTTTGTAAACTTCGATCCCCGGCGGCCGGCACATTACTAGCTCCCGGCCGTCGGCATTCGCTTTATCACATACTCGTCCAGCGGCTGATAAACGAGCGGATATTTCTCGTAAACGACGTTGCTTTCATCCAACCCAAAATTGGCGCCTTCCTGCACGCCGATCAGTTTCAGGTTATAGTAGGATTTAATCAGAAGGTTTTTCCAGAATGATAAGGCATTGTCGTAGGACAGGTAGGAACTGCCTACTATAAACCGGTAATCTCCCATATCACGCCTGTCGTATTTCTTTTCCTCAGCCTGTTCATACACCAGTTCCCCGGTTGAAATCAGGTCTTGCACAATCCGGCGGAAAAACAAATCGACTTTGGGCTCTATACGAAACCCGATGTGCATATTGATAAAGTAGGCGTCGTTCGGCGAAATCGTTTTCACATCATATTGCAGGGTGTAGGGCTCGTCGGCCACATTGACATGGATGAACCAATAAATATCCGCCCGCTTGGCGGGGCTGTTAAAAATTGAATCCAATGCCCTGGTTTCAATTAAATCATTCTTGCTGCTTGAAGTGAGGTATATCAGGTTGGTCGCATAGCTCCTGATGGCGTAGTTCGTTGAAAGATCGCTCAACTTTTGTGCGACAATGGGTGTAATGGGTGAAAATGCAATTAGTTTCTCCTGCATCCGGCGGCCCTGCTGCCAGGTGAGCATCGTCAAGGAAAGCATAGCGCCTACCACGAGCATGATCCAGCCGCCTTCGTGCAGCTTTTGCAGGTTAGCGATCAGAAACGAGCATTCGACGGCGAGGAAAACAGTGGTAATCAGTCCTACCAACGCCAGATTGATGCGCCGGGTGACAAGGTACAGCGCCATCAGAAAGGTAGTAATCAACATGGTCAATGTCACAGACAGGCCAAATGCCGCCTCCATATTTTTGGATTCACGGAAATGCAAGACCATCAGAATGCAGGCGCACATCAAAAACCAGTTGAAGAACGGAATGTACATCTGTCCCCGGATCGTGCCCGGGAAGATCACCCGGTTTCTGGGCCATACGCCGAGCCGGATCGCCTCGTTCACCAATGTGAAACAGCCCGATATCAGCGCCTGGCTGGCTATCACGGTCGCCATAGAGGCCAAAATGACCGAAGGAATGTAAATACCTTGCGGGATAATGTTGTAGAATGGGCTCAATGCATTGGCCTTTCCAACTCCCAACAGCCAGGCCGTCTGTCCGGCGTAGCTTAAAATCAAACAGACCTTAACATAAATCCAACTTATGCGAATATTGTTTCGACCGACATGGCCCATGTCGCTATACAGCGCTTCCGCACCTGTCGTACATAAAAATATGCCCCCCAAAAGCCAGAAACCCTCCGGATAGTTAACCAAAAGTTCATAAGCGTACCACGGATTAATGGCTTTCAAAACAGACCAATCAGAGGAAAGCGCCATGACGCCTATTATGCCAATGAATGAAAACCAGACAAGCATCACCGGACCAAAGAACCTTCCGATCTGCTGCGTGCCCAGCTGTTGGATCAGGAATAAAACAATGATAATGGCAATCACGATAGGCACCGTATCCAAATGCGGATCGAATTTTTGAAGCCCCTCGATGGCCGAAGCTACCGAGATGGGCGGGGTAATAATCCCGTCCGCAATCAAAAATGCCCCGCCCAGAATAGCAGGTACGATCAGCCATTTGCCAAAATATCTTCTGATCAGCGTGTACAACGAAAAGATCCCGCCTTCGCCATGGTTATCCGCCTGCAAGGTGATCAGAATGTATTTTAACGTGGTTTGAAGGGTAAGCGTCCAGATGATGCAGCTCAGGATCCCCAGTGCTTTGGTTTGCGAAACGATTTCTCCTTCATGGAAAAGGGCGTTCAGTGTGTAAAGCGGCGAGGTGCCAATATCCCCGAATACGATCCCGATGGCTATCAGAAGCCCGGCGGGTTTGATCTGTTTGTGAAATGCGTGATAGTCTGTGCTGTGTTCCAAAGCGCTAGGAGTTCTCGATTTATTGCGAAATAAATCAACTTTCGAAGGAATCTGCAAAATTTAGGCATTGGAGCGCTAGAATCGTCGGTTTTTTCACCGAAACCACGCTTTGTAGGCAAATAACAACCAAGAGTAGCGCAGATACAACCAAGTGTAGTGGCTTTTTTGCAGGCCGGTCGGCATCTCCAATATAGTTTTGCGATGTCGAAAAAAACAAAAAACACGTATGGATAGTAAGGTAATCGGCGAAAAAATCGCCAAAGCAAGAAAAGAGAAAAATATGTCGCAGGCGCAGCTCGCACAGCAAATATTCATAAGCCCTCAGGCAGTAGGGAAATGGGAACGCGGTGAATCGATGCCCGACATTACTACGTTTGACCGGCTGGCGGAGGTTTTAGGAGTAGACCTCAATTACTTTTCCGAAAACGCTCCGTCCGTGACCGCCGAAATACTCAATGTAAGCGAGTCCGCAAGCACAACCACTCTTGTAACGGAGAATGCCTCCGGCTCCCACGACCGTCACGTCCTGATAAATCTCACCGCGGCGGATCTGCAAGAAAGCGATTTCGCAGGGGTTGTGTTGCACAAAGGCAAATTCAAAGCCAGCTCGCTACGCGGAGCCGACTTCTCTAATGCAGACCTGACCGGCAGCTCATTTGACGCCTCAGACGCACGTGAAGCCAATTTTAATGGCGCAAATCTGGCGGAATGCCACTTTTCGGCCACAGACCTTTCCGGTGCAAGCTTTGCTAAATCCGTTCTTCTACGCACGGCCCTGAACATGTCCGGCCAGGGCGCGAAGTTTGTGGACGCAAGCCTGGTGGACGTAAAATTGCTTAAAACAGACCTTAGAAAAACAGTCTTCCGGAACTGCACCTTTACAGGCGTTGATTTCAGTTACTGCGACCTGCGCGGGATCGATTTCAATGGGCAAACCTTCGACGGTGTCCGGTTTGACAAGTCTGCCCTAAACGATGTATCCTTCCAGGGTGCAACGCTCAGAAACGTCTCCTTTACAGTGCCTTTCTCCTTGACGAACAAATCACATCTGGCGCTCAAAACGATCAACTTCGATGGGGCCATCATGGACAAGCTCACTTACCTGGCGCTCAAAGGCCTGATGGTCGTCGATTTATCAAACGTTACGATCCTCTAACCAAAAGTAAGCATGCAAAAACTGGCAATAAAGGTAGAAGGGCTGCAAAAGTCCTTCAAAGGGCTTTCTGTGCTCAAAGGAGTGGATTTGGAGGTAGAAAAAGGCAGTATCTTCGCTTTGCTGGGCACCAATGGCTCCGGGAAAACGACGATCGTCAAAATCCTGACTACATTGCTTAGACCCGACAGCGGGAAAGCGATCGTTGGCGGATTTGACGTCAACCAAAATCCGGGTCAGGTTCGTCAGGCCATCAGCCTGACGGGCCAGTTTGCCGCCGTGGATGAAATGCTCACCGGTCGTGAGAACCTGATTCTGATAGCACGGCTGCGACACCTGCAAAATCCCCGTCGAATCGCCGATGACTTATTAAACCGCTTTGGCCTCAACGAAGCCGCAGGCCGATTGGCATCCACCTACTCAGGCGGTATGCGCCGAAGGCTCGACATTGCGATGAGCCTGGTTGGCAACGCTCAGCTCGTATTTCTGGACGAACCTACCACGGGTCTTGACCCCGAGGCCCGTATCGAGGTTTGGAAGATCATTAAGGAACTGGCCGCGGGCGGCACCACCGTATTTCTAACTACCCAATACCTGGAAGAGGCCGAACAACTTGCCGACAGGATCGCCATTCTGGACAAAGGGAAAATCATCGTCAGCGGCACGCTCGCGGAACTGAAAAAGATGTTCCCTGCTGCCACAGTAGAATACATCGAAAAACAGCCGAGCCTGGAAGAAATTTTCCTAGCAATCGTCGGCGCTAACCAGGAACAATAAAATGGAAACTACAAGAACCTATTTTTTGACAGATACCGCCATCATGCTGGGCCGGTCGCTACGGCACGTATTCCGCAGCATGGACACGATCATCACCGTCACTTTAATGCCCATCGCCATGATGCTGCTATTCGTGTACGTGCTCGGCGGAGCGATCCAAACCGGGGCAGATAACTACGTAAACTATCTGCTGCCAGGCATCCTTTTGATCGCCATAGCCAACAGCATTGGATACACTTCCTACCGATTGTTCTTGGATATGCAGAAAGGCATATTCGAGCGGTTCCATTCCATGCCTATTGCACGTTCTGCTGCGCTGTGGGGGCACGTGCTAACCTCCCTGGTATCGAACATGATCTCTCTGTTTATTATCGTCCTGGTTGCACTGGTCATGGGTTTCCGCTCATCCGCGGGCGTGCTCGAATGGTTAGGCGTAGCGGGCATGCTCGCATTGTTTACCCTGACGTTAACCTG
The DNA here is from genome assembly GCF_003014695.1 of Dyadobacter jiangsuensis. Lineage (GTDB taxonomy): Bacteria > Bacteroidota > Bacteroidia > Cytophagales > Spirosomataceae > Dyadobacter > Dyadobacter jiangsuensis. Next base: position 241,008 of record NZ_PYAS01000016.1, read on the forward strand.
GATCGCCGCCATAGCCGGTTTGTCAGCAAAGTCTGTGGACGGCGCTGCCGCAATCGCTTACCCAATCCATTTCTTGCCATTGATCAGCTCGGCATTCGTGCCTACCGCCACCATGCCGTCGGCAGTCCGGATATTTGCCGAAAACCAGCCCGTGACCTCAGTAGTCGAAACGATCCGTGCGCTGCTATCTAATCAGCCGGTAGGAAGCGAACTGTGGCTGGCACTCGGCTGGTGCGGGGGAATTGTGCTTTTGGCTTACCTATTTGCCATGCGGGTTTATCGCAGGGCCAACTGAAATTTGTCTAAATCAGCACCACTCAATTTGGGGAAGTCTAATAATTACGGAATTATGTTTCGTGAGAAATAACTTAGGAGGAGGCCTCGTAAATTTAACAAGGCGGAGCGCTTTTGCAGCTAAGACTATTGTAAACATTGAATCCCGAATTCTGGGGAAGTTTGTTTCTTCTGGTTTCTTAGGTTTCAAATTGGGGTTCGACCCCGTATGGGAGAATATACTTGATTGAACCGGAGGGCTTCGCACTTTGCCTTTTGATTATACCAAAATCTATGTTTGCTGCTCTCACAACTAGTTAGTTGCAACTACCATATCCAATTCCAGGCAAGTCGTTTCCAATTTTTTATCAATGCCCCTTGGTCGTTCTTCCACATCTTCGCATTGTACTTATTGAAAAATTCAGTGGCTTCTTCAATCGTCGTACCGTGTTGCAAAAAATAAACCCTGACGTGTGTTTCGTCAGGGGGACACTGGCTTCCAAAGCCAGATGAGCATTGTTTCTGCTTCATTTGACCGCAACAGTTTTAAACTTTTCGAACATTTTATCAATATCTGACCGGTCGTAGTAGATCACGCCGCCAATTCGCATAAAGCTGAGCTGGCGACTTGCACGCATCGCATGTAGCTTGCCTGGGGATACGTCAAGCAGCTTCCTTACTTCCCGAGATTTGAGCCATTGTTTGGAATGCTGAGAGCCTCCACCTGCCAGCAGCCGTCTCATTTCTGAGAGCATTTGCTCTTTAAACTTTTCAAGATCCGCCAAAGTGACTAATTGATGCGTGAACAACGCCGAACTCTCCTCTGCTTGCTTGCCCTTCTTTTCCATTGCTGTCTGCTTTACGTTAACAATCAAAAACATCGACTGCGCGTAGCAACGATGTTTTTGATCGGAAAATACTAGTCAGCATTAGATACTTGCTTCCTCTTTTTCCCGCTGGAACAAAAAGAATGAAATGCGGTTCGATGCGGGGCCCATCGAACCGCACATCGCTTTCAATAATCTATGAAAATATGACCTTCGTATTCGCTGTATCCATCTAAAAACAAGTCTTTGGCGAAGGCTTCGTAGTCGAAATACCTTTCCAGAGCCTGTGGCACACCTGACAACAAACCTGTGTCTTCGACATATTGATAGGTGTATTCAAGTGTAGCGTCTTTGCCACAGCCGCCAAAGAATCCTTGGTAGCTTTCCCGGAAACTTTCGATTTGGTCTTCCAGCTCGCAGCCATTAGATGGCCAATAATTGATCTGCTTACAGTAAATCTCGAACGCTTCGGCAGTCTCTTCGTCCATTTCGCTGGTTGCCTGAAAGTAAGCGAACGCCTCTTTATGAAGGCTGCATTCCGAGATCAAAAAGTCCGGGATATTCTCCCAGTCCTGGAACATCAGCTCTGGACGGCAGCCGTCGCTGTCAAATTCATTTCGATGAAACTCATGGCAGTCCTGAAGGAACCCTTTTAGATCTGAGTAGTCTGTTAGGTCAAACCATTTACCGAACAGCGAACCACTGTTATACTGACCGTAAGTTCCTCCTACATAGATCTTTGGAGCATTTGTGAGATTTCTCATGATTGAAAGGCATTTAAGAGTAGCTATGGCCCGGCGGGGCCGCCCAGGCTTTGTGCTCAGGGCAATCGCTGCCTTCCACTCAAAGAAAAAATGATGGGGCTCATCCCCTTGGTTGCAAGCCCATCCGGCGGTTTAAGGTGCGGCTGGCTAATGCGGGTTCAGCTAAAAAGCCGGATGACGAAGTGCAGGCTTGCAACCGTCATTTTTTGCTTTGTAATTTTCGCTTGCACTGAACGCATCTTTTAGTGGTTCTTTTCAACAATCCGAGCAACAAAAAAGCCTGTAGTCACCTCTCCGGCTAAACTTTAATTGCAGCCATTCGCTCTTCGAACACTGCTTCGGCTAATTCCAGCAAACGCAGCACCCGAGAAGAAATTGAATGAAGATCTTGTTCGCTGATCTGATAGTCTGGATTGTATCTGGCCCCGAGATATGCGTCTTCCAGAAGGTCTAAAAGCCGTTCTTCATCCGGCAAACCACCAGGAAAGATGTCATTCAACTGAGGAGCTAATCTATGGTTAAACCTTTTAAGCGATCTGACGGAATGCGTGCGCCGTTCGCTTCCGTAAAGCGCCATGGCAGTGCTGCGAAATGTAGTTTCAGCAGCTTGTTGTAGCATAAACATCGAAAGCGCATACTCCCTTACTTGTTGATAATACGCTGCTCCCTCGAAGAACCTTCGGGCTTTACTCATTCCGGCTATAAACGCGTGCCTCGACTTCTCGATCAGTTGCCTGAGGGTTTCGGGAAGCATTTTCGGTAATGGCGTAATACTCCGTTGGTATACCAGGTTTTCGGTCGTACAGGCGAAAGAGAAATATACTTGACCACTGGTAAGCGCGTGATGAATATCCGACAGTTTGTGGACTGAGCAGCAGAGCTTTTCATCACCGGCACTGAATAGCTCAACGATGGGCTGATGCTCTTTGAAGGTCTTTTGATTATCATCGGCAAACACAATCAGCAGATCCCTGTACGGCTTCTGTTCCGTTGATTCAGGCGCAGCATGCTTGATCTCAAATATGAGTAGAGGCTCAAGTGCTGCAATTAGTAATTCTATGATGGCTTTGTTACCCGCTAGCTTCCCAAGCCGACGTTTCCGGTACGGAATCCCTTGATCGCTTCTTGAAATGAGGTAAACGGCTTCGAGAAGCGATTCCAATAACTCGTACTGGATGATTTCAACGCATTCGCCGGTAGCTTCGCAAATACTCACCTTGCTCAGTCCATACTCCACCCAGTCTGGGTATTTCGGAGAAGTTGACCACCTGATTCCGTGGCAAATTGACCACCTAATTATCTGGCGGCCGGTAGCAGAAAAAAGCTGCAGAAGCAGTT
>NZ_PYAS01000017.1 GCF_003014695.1 Dyadobacter jiangsuensis
TGACCCCTTGTTAATTTAACCAGGCTTCTATCAGTCTCAAAAATCCAAAAAGCCTATTTACAGCCAAATTGACTCGGGCCTTTTTAGTCAGCCCCAGGGATTCTATCATACTAATAGCCAGGATTTTGTATCAATGTAGCTTTGCCATTTTTAGTGCTGTAAACAATGGCCTGTTGAGGGATCGGATAGTACTGGTGCTTCTCCTCGAATTTGGCGCCGCTGAGATAGGTGCGGAGATTTTTTTCCTTTTCGAGGTAAGTATTCAATACCTGCACGGCCACTCCCCATCGCACGAGATCGAAGAAACGATGCCCCTCCATCGCGAATTCCAGCCTTGTTTCGAACCGGACGGCATCGCGTGCGGAAGCGGCGTCTTTCCACGGATCATTGTAAAGGCCTACCATGTAGTTCGCCGCGGCCTTCCCGGCATCAGTTTTCACGAAACCGTCCGGATTCGCGGCGCGTTTACGGATCAGGTTGACATATTCGCGGGCTTTTTCAAGATTACCCAGCTCCACTTCGCATTCGGCCAGCCAGAGGAGCACGTGATCATAGCGGATCAGGCGGTAATTGTTAGTACTGAGCCGCGGGTTGCCTGTTTTGCCGGACTCGCCTTTGCTTACAATCTGCTTTTTGGAGGAATAAGGTCCCGCATAAGACTGATCACGGATCCAGAACCGGCCCGGATGCACACCCCAATCGATATAAGGAATGCCCCGACGACCAAGCGTCCAGTCCAGGCGTGAATCGAGACGACCGGTATACGGCTCAAACGGCGCCGAAGAAAGCAGTCCTTCATCATTCTTGACATTCTCGTCATTGAATGTCCCGATCATCGGTAAACCCTTTTCGTCGGTTTTGTAAGCATTCACCAGGTTCTGGGATGCCTGAAAAAAGCCGCAGCATCCACCCGGACCATTCGGGTACATATAGGTAAGCTCGTCGCCTGCATTCCCTCCCGAGCCGTCGGCGGCCGTAACAGTATATTGTACCTCAAAAACCGATTCGGCATTATTCCGGGTCTCAGCTGCGAAATTGTCATGAAAACGATCCATCAGCTTGTACTTTCCACTGTTGACCACTTGCAGCAATGCTTCCTTCGCCGCCGTCAGGTGCTGTGCATTCGGCTGTCCTTTTGGGAAACCCTGAAACATATGGCATTTACCCAGGTAAGCGTATGCCGCATTTTTGGTCGGCCTGCCGGGGTCGGTTTGCGTCACCGGCAAGGTCTCCGCCGCAAACTTGAAATCGGCTTCGATCTTCGGCCATACGTCCTCGGTGTTAGGCAGCAACACGCTTTCCGGATTTTCCGGATCCCACGTCTGCTCATCGAGATAGGAAATATTCCCCCACATTTTTTTGGCTTCGAAGTGGTAATGCCCCCGCAGGAACCGGGCTTCGGCCATAATCTGCGTCTTCCGCTGCTCCGAAAGGCCCTGTACCTTGGGCAGCGATCTCAAAACGTCGTTCGTACGTGCGATGCCGTCATACAGCGTGCGCCATTTCCCGTAAATGTGGGTGTTGGTCGAAAGCCATACGTAGCGTTCGAGGAACGTTTGTTCGGGCTGGTCACCGGCGTCGGAGCCTTTGTAGGCGTCGTCGGAAACGACGCTGCCGAAAATCCAGTTCGAAACTGCGCCGTGCCACGAAGTAACGCCGCTGGTGCCGATGCCATCAAGTAATGCGTATGCACCCACGAGCGCGCCCTCAATGCCCGCGGTGGTAAGGATAATATCAGGACTGTATTGCCCCTGGGGCCGCTTTTCGAGAAAATCGTCGCCGCATGAGGTAGCGAACAGCAGGAGTACCGGTATGAATATCTTTTTCATGGTAATGATTTTAAAAGCCGAGACTGATACCTACGATGAATGCTTTGGGTGTGGGATAAACCCCTTCGTCCACGCCGATCTGGCGATCGGAGCCGCTGTTGAAATTGCGGAGGTTGATTTCGGGATCCAGACCGGTGTATTTCGTGAAAGTGAGCAGGTTTTGTCCCTGTACATAAACCCTCAGATGATCGGCGCCGATTTTGGACAAAACCGATTTCGGCAAGGTGTAACCGAGCTGGATATTCTTGAATCGCAGGTAAGAACCGTTCTCTACGAAATAGGTCGACGGCTCACCGCTCTGGGCATCGTTCGCGTCCAGAATCGGTAATTTGGCATTAGGGTTACCGGGCCGCCACGAATCGTAAAGCATTCTTTTGGAACGGTTTCCCTGAAAAACCTCAAAGTCGGTCCAATAGCGCACATGGTTGAAAATATCATTCCCCTGCACGCCCTGGGCGAAAATGGCGAGATCGAAACCCTTGTAGCCCACATTCACATTGAGGCCGTAGGTAAAATCCGGGTGCGGGTTGCCGATGTAGGTTTGATCCTGCGCGTTAATAATGCCATCGCCGTTCACATCGCGGTATTTGAACTTGCCAACGCCTTGCGTCCGCTGGCCATCGATATAAATGTTGGAATCGTAGTAACCAGGAAATTTGGCGTGATTTTGTACTTCTTCCTCATTCTGCATGATACCATCGATGATGTAGCCGTAAAATGAAGAGATCGGCCGGCCGGCAATGGAGCGTGTTACAGCTGGGGTACGAAGTGAGAAACCGGGCAGGAAGTCGTCGGCATTTTGGGGGTCGAGCGCGATGATTTTGTTGCGGTAAGTCGAGAAATTGACGCCAATGCTATACGTCAGCTGTCCGTCCAATGCATGATCCTGGTAGTTCAGGGCGAGGTCTACGCCCCGGTTTTGCATGGAAGCAATGTTCTGAGCAGGAATGGCGGCGTCGCCGAGGCGCGGATCGTACGCTTTGGTATACAACAAATTCTTCGTCTGCCGGTCGAAAACGTCGAGGCTCAGATCCAATTTGCCTTTGAAGAAATTAGCGTCTACCCCTACATTGACTGTCGTCGTAGTCTCCCATTTAGCATTCGGATTACCAAAGCGACCGAGATCAAAACCTTGCATATAGCCGATTGGGCTGCTGCCGAGTCCGTACCCACTGCTGTTCGGATTGCTCTGGTAGGTTGAATAAGCATTAAAATCCCCGATTTCCTGATTGCCCGTTTGCCCCCAGCCTGCGCGGATCTTCAAATCACTCACAAAATCGACACCCGACATAAAGCCCTCCTTCGAAATGCGCCAGCCTACACTCGCAGCCGGAAATGTGGCGTAGCGCGACGCTGCCTGAAAGCGCGAGGACGCATCGCGGCGCAAGGTGGCTTGGAGCAGGTATTTATCATCGAATGCATAATCCACCCGCCCGAAATACGAGAACAACGACCAGGACGAAGACGCATAACCGCTGTTGGTAGCCGTAGCAGGATTACCGGCATCAATGTACCGCAAATCGATATTGTTGGAAAAGAAGCCCTGACGGTAAGCATTTACGAAATCGCCAAAGGAATCGATGGATTCCAGGCCCACAAATGCATTCAAATGGTGTGCCTCTCCGAATGTCTTGTCATACGTGAGGGTATTGGTCCAGGTCCAGGAATAACCATAACCCCGGTTCTCACTCAGGCTGTTCACGTTGGTTCCGTGCGCGAGCTCGATCTCAACCGGCGTGTAGTACTTGCCGGCGGAGGCGGTCAGGTCAAGTCCGAAACTGGTTTTAGCCGTGAGATTTTTTAAAATATCAAACTCCGCATAGGCATTACCAAACAGCCGCAGGTCTTTGTAGCCGTTATCCTTATTACGCACGAGCTGTCCAACGGGGTTGTTCGCATTACCCAGGTTACTACCCAGCGTACCCGCGAAATTACCGCCAATATCATACACCGGAATGATCGGCTGCGCGCGATAGGTGTTCGAAACCTGGCTCGTTTCGCTGTTGTTGCCGTAGTTGCCCTGGCGCCTTCCGTAGGCTACCTGCAAATTCTCCCCTATCCGCAGCTTCTTTTTAATGGTAAACTCCGTGTTGGCCCGTACCGAATAGCGTTTGTAGCCATTGTAAAGCAAAATACCAGTCTGGTTGAAATAGTTGGCCGAAAACGAATAGCGGCTCACCTCCGATCCGCCCGACACTCCGAGCTGGTAGTTCTGAATGGGCGCGTCGTCGAAAACCTCACGCATCCAGTCGGTACCCTGCTTGTTGGCTTTGGTAATGGAGAATTTGGTTTTACCGAACTGCGGGTCGGTATAGCGGTCGTAACTGTAATTGGCCGGATTTACCCGCGGGTCGCCTTCTGCGGTGCCATCGGGAATGATGTAATCCGGGATCACCGGCGTCGGGCCGTTGCCATATTGCGAATGCTCTGGATTACCTGTCTTTGGATTCACTACATTGGCGTTCTTCTTGCTCTGCCAGAGATACTCGCCGTACTCCTGGGTATTAAGCAAATCCATGGTTTTGGCCAGCTTCTGCACCCCGAAATAGGCGTCGAATGTCAGCTTCGGCACACCGGTTTTGCCTCTTTTGGTGGTGATGATCACGACACCATTCGCAGCACGCGAACCGTAAATGGAGGCAGAAGACGCATCTTTGAGTATCTGTATCGACTCGATGTCGTTCTGATTGATCGTGTTGAGGTTCCCTTTCGTCGGCACCCCGTCGATAATGTAAAGCGGGTCGTTGTTCCCGAGGGTCCCATACCCGCGTACACGTACGGCCACGCCTCCGCCCGGCGTATTATCCGTGCCCACGGTTACGCCCGCGGCGCGCCCCTGCAACTGTTGTGCGAGGTTGGTAGCCGGCACGGAAAGCAGCTTTTCGGCATCGATCACGCTCACCGAGCCGGTAATATCCCTGCGCGACTGTGTGGTGTAACCCGTCACGACCACTTCGCTGAGCGCCTTAATGTCCGGATCGAGCGCGACATTGATCACTGAGCGGTTTATCACCGGAATTTCCTGCGACACATAACCGACAAAACTGAACACCAGCACGGCCTTATCGTCGGGCACGACGAGTTCGAAACTGCCGTCGCCACCGGTAATGGCGCCCTGCTGTGTGCCTTTCACAACCACGCTCACGCCGGGGAGCGCTTCCTTGTTATCGGAGCCCGTCACCTTGCCTTTTATGCCTATATCCACCTGGTGGAGGTACGGCAGCGGCACGGGTTCGAGCAGCTTCGGAGAGTCGGAAAACGACTCGTCGGCTTTGCGGATCAGGATAATATAGTTACCCGACACCGAGTAATGGATCTGCAATGGGCCCAACAACTCCTTCAACACTTTGCTGAGCTTCTGATTGGAAGCTTCGACGGTCACTTTCTGGTTCGAGATCAGGGACGGAATGTATGAAAACTTGACTTTGGCATTCTTTTCAAGGGTCGTCAGCACCTGTTTCAGGTCCTGCTGCCTGGCTTGAAGCGTGACCTCCCGGTTCAGGATTTCCTGGGCTACGCCGTCGTTGGCGAGGGCCAGGCTCTGAAAGAAGAGGGACACCAGAAATGGTATGCATGTAACTTTCATCGCAGCTACCAAATATTTAAATGGTAAACTATTTTTTTTCATACTTTTACGATGGTTTTTGGGTGTTCACAAACGACAAAGACCTTCCTCTCTCCCGTTTTGGGAGATTTAAGTTTCGCTTAAAATCAGGGGAATTTTCAAAGCCGGAAACGCTGGACCCGTTCCCGGCTTTTTGCTTTCTACAATCGGTGTTTAATCATATGTTAAGGGTTTAGGATGAATAGGTAGGTAAATGGAATGTTATCTGCAACCTTCGCTCGAAATGACCACCTGGCCATCGCTGACGCGGTAAGCGGCTCCAAGGGTTTGGGTAATGATGTCGAGCTTGGTAAAAAAAGGCTCATTGCTCAATTCCACGCGGAGCGAACATTTCTCCATCACGGTCGCGTCGTACACGATCGGAATGCCGTACACTTTTTCCAATGCAGAGAATACTTTGCTGACCGGCTGGTTTTCAAATACAAAACCGGCTTCCGGGTCGGGCTTGATGAGTTCGAGCGGCATATTGGTAATGGACTTGGAAACGACATTGTCTTTCACCGAAAATATCGCCTGTTGGTTGGGCGTCAGGAGTAGTTCGGTACTGCGGTCGGTCGGATTTTCGATTTCTTTCAAAGGCAACACCGACACCCTTCCGCTCCTTACCAGCACTTCCACATTCGTATCGGTGGCTTTGACCAGGAAGCTCGTACCCAGCACGCGGGTTACCAATCCATTGGCATATACAAAAAACGGGTTCTGCGGGTCTTTTGTCACATCGAAAAATGCCTCTCCGGAAAGGAATACCTCCCGCTTTTTGTCATGGATAAAATCCGCCGCGTAGCTGATCCTGCCCGCCGGCGCGAGGCTCACCTTGCTGCCGTCCGGTAATCCGACACGCATGGCCTTGCCCGTGGTATTGACCACCTCCTGCAATGCATTCGACGACTCCGGCGCATACGCCACCCGGCGGCCAGTGCCATTCCCCGTTTGCTGCGTTTTCCACCAAAAAGCAACGCCCAGGCCCACAACCAGCGTTACCATCGCGGCTACGGACAGCCATTTGCGCCACATCAAATGTTGCACCGGCTCTTCCACTCCCGCTTGCGTCGTATGCAGGATCCGCTGCACCTGGTCTTCGAGCTGCTGGTCGGTCACAATGGCCGCGTGTTCCCGCCAGGTAACGATCAGTTCCCGGGCTTGCTGCATAATCACTTTTTTATCGGGATAGAGGCGTACGATCTCTTCCCAAAGCCCTTCCGTCGCGTCGGCTTCACCCGCTACCCACCGTCGGAAACTGTCGTCTTGCAGGAAGTCTTCCAGATCGTAATCTTTATAATATTTCATAACAAAACACCATTTGGTGTGTTTACAGGGAGGATAATCAGGAAATGCTGAAATCATCATCGAAAAAAGCTGAAAATCTTTCGATAATTCTTCAACCAATTGTAAATCAATACAATAAAATCACAAACAGGGAAGGCAGAATGGTATGCCATTTATCACGGAAGAGCCGCAATGCTTGCGAAAGCAGGTTCGCTACGGCAGGTCGGGAAATGTCGAGTACCTCGGCGATCTGCTCGTGGGAAAGGCTTTCAAAAAATTTGAGGTGGATGATTTCACGCTGGCGGGGCGTCAGCGAATGCAGTACCGTTCCGATTTGCCGCTTGCGGCGCTCGTCGGTCTCGGTCGAGATCAGCCGGCTTTCGATATCCTCCTCCGCATCGCGGCCTTCATGCCAGCTTTCAAATGGCGTAAGCGCATGCGTCCGCTCGATCTCTTTGAGCAGCCGGTTGCGAAGGCTTTTTAGGAGATAGGGCCGGATTTTGTCGGTGTCGGCCAGGAAACGGCGACGGTCCCAGAGCGAAGCGAAAAGGTCGTGGATGCAGTCGTTGAGCGTATCGCGGTCATGGATGAAACGCGAGCCATACTCGAACAGCGCGCGGAACTCGCCCCGGACCATGTCTTCAAAAACGGCGGCGTCGCCGTTTTTGAATTTCTTCCAACGTTCGAGGTCCTGCTCCATCGGTCGGCCGGTGTACAAAATGAATGCTGTGAATGATCGAATTTCTTTATTAAGTAAAACTTTACCCGTAATTACTCCAATCCGATCATACACAATCATGTCAAATGCCGTCAGGGCTTCTTGTAACCCTTTGCCGCATCGTCGATCACAAGCACCCAGTCGTGCCCGTAGCCGGATGTAGGCGGAATGAACTTGTTGACCGTCTGATTATCGAACTTTCCTGCGTCCCGTACCTTGCCGCTGCGCGGGTCATACCAGAAAGCTTCCAGGCTCGTGCCGGATATTTTGCCGGGGTTGACGGAAAAAGGTTTGCCGGATGCCGTATATACAAAAAGGTAATCCTTACCCCGTGTCGCCTGTACGCGCTCGGGCGCGGCCAATGCGCCTTCAATCACAATGGACTGGTCGGGAATGCGGTCGGTAATCGGGCGGGATTCCATCAGTTTTCGTACATATTTCATTTCCAGAGCGCCAGGCAGGTCGAGGGCCTGCTGCCAGAAAATATGTGGGCCGTTCACTGCCTCGCGGTTAGGCGAATACATTTGCCAGATGTCGTGGCAGCCATACGTATGCCCGAGCGCGCCCGCGAACAAATCGAGGTAGGCCGATTTGCGCACGTCGTACGCGCTGGATGTACCGTTCTCTTTTGCATTAAAACAAACCGGGTGATCTTCGTAAATAGGCTCCGCATCGATAACCGGCTTCACGAGCGCGCGGTTGTACGAGCGCTGGATGTTGTCATATACCGGCGAATCGCGGCAATGGCCTGTCTGAAACATATTGAAGTCAAACCACTCGTCGTCGTGGAACCACTCGCTGGACCCTTCCTTGTTCGGCTGCGGGTGGTAGGTCATCAAGGCCTTGTCGTGCCCTCCCACGCCCTCCGCGATCCCTGCGGCCATTGCCCGCCAGATTTCCACGTCGCGGCTGTCTTTGCGGGGCTGGCGGTCACCGCCCAGGACCCATATCATGTTCTGTTTGGTCTTATAGCGGTTGCCGAGCCATTTACCGTAGGCTTTTGCGTTGCTTTCGTTGAAAATTTCCGGCCCCTTGCCCCAGGTATTTTTAAAAACCTTGTCGCCCCAGGTCGGCAGGAAAGCAATCGTCAATCCATATGCTGCCGCTTTGTCGATAATGTAATCCACATGCTTAAAGTAGTTCTCATTCGGCTGCGTGGGGTCGTTGTTGAGCAAGGGTTTTTCGCCATACGGATTAGGCTCGCCCAGGCCATCGAACTCGGCCAGCGCTACTGCCTGGATGACGGTAAAACCCTGTTCAGCGCGCTTTTGGAGGTAGTAATCGGCGTCGGACCGGTCGAGGCGGTGAAAGAGCTCCCAGGCGGTGTCGCCAAGCCAGAAGAAAGGCTTCCCTTCTTTGAGTAAAAACCGTTTGTTTTCGCTTATCGTATAGTGCTGTGCGCGTACACCCGCGAGCGAACAGCAGAAAATTGCCAGCATCAGGAACCTGCTTGATTTCATTGAAATACCGGGTTATTTAAGTATGATCCATTCATAAAGCAGCGGCGACCTGATTCTTAACATTCAGTGCCTGAATATTCTAACAAAAAAATGAGTCTCTTGCGTTTATCGAAATCCATTGATGTGAAGCAAGCCGGATAAAATTTTTTTTCTACCGGTCAGTAATTTCAATCAATTCATAATCAATAAATTGATCTAAATAGTTATTAGATTTTTATAAGATTATACGTAGAATAATTATGACCGTTTAGTAATTTATTTCATCGAAATGGCGATATATCACTAATATTGAAGTACTATTTTTACATAACCTAAGCCAAACGAACCTCCTTATGAAAAGAACTTCTACATCCCCCGCTGTTGTCATTGCTGTTTTACGGGTATCCTCTTAATCAGGACAGATACTTACCCGTTCCATACTGCTCATCAACACTCATTTCGACTACACTTCATCGATACTGCCGTTAGCCGGCAGGACAATGTCAATATTTTACATTATCCATCAATTAACCCATTTCATTTTATGGCTGAACCATTTCTATCTGAAATCCGGATGGTAAGTTTCAATTTCGCGCCGAAAGGTTGGGCGCTTACCAATGGGCAGTTCCTCCCTATCAATCAAAACCAGGCATTGTTCGCGTTGCTTGGTACTACTTACGGGGGTGACGGGCGAACCACCTTTGCATTGCCGAATTTTCGCGGCAGGGTACCTATTCACTTCGGAAACGGGCACAACCTCGGGGAAAGCGGGGGACAGGAGGCGCACACGGTATCGATGAACGAAATGCCCGCTCACAACCACGTTGTGAACGCCATCGACTCGGGCCCTTCGAATTCTAGTGACCCGACGGGCGGGTTTCTGGCCAACAGTTTGCCGAATACCATTTATTCGACAGTCCCAAATGCGCTTACATCGATCAATCCGGCCACGCTTTCAAACGTGGGCGGCAGCCAGCCACACAACAACATGCAGCCCTTTCTGGTGATCAATTTTTGCATTGCGCTGCAAGGGATTTTCCCAAGCCAAAACTAACGTCAGGCAGCTATTTCCAGTCATCCAACTCAAAACACAAAACCTCAAAAGTATATGGGACAACCTTACGTAGGAGAGATCAGACTATTTGCAGGCAACTTCGCGCCCAACGGGTGGTTGTTCTGCGAAGGGCAAACACTCCCGATATCTGAAAACGAAGTCCTTTTCCAATTAATAGGAACAACATACGGCGGCGATGGAGAGGAAACTTTCCGCATACCGGATATGCAGGGGCGCCTGCCCGTTCACATGGGTACGGGCGCGAGCGGTACCACCTACCAGATCGGGGAAAGTGCCGGAACCGAAGAGGTAACGCTTACGACACAGCAGATTCCTCAGCATACGCACGCCTTCATGGCCAATACCGGCGGTGCCGATGTAGCCAGTCCCAAGAACGCCGTTCTAGGGACGTCCACCACGGTAAACTCTTTCATTATCAGCACGCCTGCCCAGCCGATGGCGTCACAGGCGATCGCGCCGGTCGGTGGAAGCCAGCCGCATACGAACTTCCAGCCGTATTTGTGTGTCAACTTCATCATTTCCCTGTTCGGAGTATTCCCGTCGCAAACCTAGTTTCCGGCGACCGGCAATTGTAGAACCTCAAAACCTATCCATCCAATGGCAGATCAATTCGTAGCAGAGATAAGAATATTCCCTTTCAACTTCCCTCCCACCGGCTGGGCATTTTGTAACGGACAGCTCATGCCTATTTCGCAAAACACGGCCCTGTTTTCACTGTTGGGAACGACCTATGGCGGCGATGGCAAATCCACATTCGCATTGCCCGATATGCAGGGCAATTCACCCATGCAGCCCGGGCAGGGGCCCGGACTTTCGCTCCATGACCTTGGAGAGCAATCGGGGGTAGAAAATGTGACATTGCTCACAAGCGAAATCCCATTCCATACCCACGTCATGAACGCAGCACCGGAAGCGGGCGAACTCAAAACGCCAAGCCCCAACGCTGCGCTCGCATTTTCGACCCAAGGGAGTATTTACGGCACGGGATCACCCAATGCGCAGATGCATTTCCAGGCAACATCGATCGCCGGGGCCACGCTTCCGCATAATAATATGATGCCGTATCTTACAGTGAACTTCTGTATCGCATTACAAGGCATTTTCCCGCAGCGCCCTTAGCATGGCGCTGATAGGCATTGTTTATATTTTTCTGATTTATCGTAAAAAATGAAGCTTACCAATACCACTCTTGCACTCAGGCCTATTACGCCCAAAGACACTCCTTTTTTGAGGGAAGTCTATGCCAGTACAAGGGAAGCAGAAATGGAGAGGGTTCCGTTCTGGACTGACCTCATGAAGAAAGAATTCCTGACCAGCCAGTTCGAAGCGCAGCACGAATACTATCAGAAAAATTATACCGGTGCCTATTTCTGGGTGATTGAATTTGAAAACAAAACCATCGGGAGGCTTTATCTCCACGAAAATTTCCAAGGCAAGGGTATGCGGATTATTGACATCAGCATCCTGCCCGACTACCGGAACCGGGGATTCGGCCAGGCTATTTTTAAAGATCTCATGAACAGGGCGGCAGACCTGGAAAGGCCGCTCACGATCCATGTAGAAGCCTTTAATCCGGCCAAGAACCTGTATACCCGCCTTGGATTTAAAAAAATCAGTGAAACCAATGGAGTTTATCATTTAATGGAATGGAAACATACGATTTAAGCCAGATAACGGCAGCAGAATTTAAAGCGCTAACCGGCGAACCGGTGGTCATCCATTTCGCAGAAAATTTTTCCCTGCCGGCTACCATTACGACTGTTAACGAGCTGAACGGCTATACTCCCCTTGAAAGGAGTTCATTTTCAGTCGAGTTTCAGACCAATGGGGATCGCAGGGTCATTCCACAGGGCATTTTCAGGGTCGTTCATCCGGACGGGAAATACCTCGACATTTTTTTAGTTCCCATAGCCCAGGACCCGCTGGGCACGCGCTACGAAGCTGTTTTTTCTTAACCGGACTTTCCGGACCATCTCAACTTTCAATCCTATGACTCAAAATTATTCTTCAAACTGAAACCATGAAAACTTTCTACTTCTACCTGGCAGGCATTGCCCTGCTGGCGTCGGGGGCCGAAATGGCCAGCAAGCTTTCTGGAGACAAGCCAGTTTCCCAGGAATGGGTGGCGAAACCGGAAACCAAGTCCGACAAAAAATCACAAGAAAAAGTGCCGTTTGCACGCGCACGGAAAAAAGCGGGTGCCAAGGCATTTCTCGCACCCAGCATTACCGCTACCAATTCCGATGCCGTCATCAGCGGCGGGGCTACCGCGGGCGGTGTGCTGGAATACACGGTGGTGATCGCCAACGGCGGGCCTGATCCTGCCAACGGGACCACATTTACGGAAACGATCGACATCAACACCACGCTGGTCGCCGGATCGGTGGTAGCAAGCCCCATTGCCGTAAACGACAGTTATTCGACGATCGGGAACGTAGGGATTAATATCGACGCAGGCTCGGGCCTTTTCGCTAACGACGTGAGCCCCGGTGGCACAGCCCTTAGCCTGAGCGGCTCCACGACCATTACCAGTACCGGCGGTGGTACCGCCACCGTTACAGCCGCAACCGGGGCGTTCACCTACGAGCCGGCGGCAGGTTATACCGGTACCGATACATTCACCTATGATATTCAGAATGGCTCCGGGATGACTTCCCAGGCCACGGTAAGCATCACGGTCAGCAATATGATCTGGTTCATCAATGACGATGCCGCAGCAGGCGGTACCGGAACGTTGGCGAAACCATTTAACAGCCTGAACGGCTTCCAGGCGATCAACAATGGAACCGGCAATAATGCGAAAGACGGACATTTCATATTCATTTATAGTGGAAACTACGACGGCGGTATTAACGTCCGCAATAATCAGACCGTGTTCGGACAAGGCGCGGGCACTGCCGGTTCGACGCTGCTCACCCTTACCGGCCTTTCTGCACCAAGCGGCAGCAACCTGCTCCCGGCCGTCAACGGCACCCGTCCTGCATTGACGAACTCAAGCGGCAATGTATTCAGCTTGTTAGGAGCGGCCACAGTTCAGGGGCTTAACATCGGAAACAGCTCCGGTGCCAAATTCCAGAGCACCGCTTCCGGTACGTTCACGGCAAGCCAGATCGACCTGACCGGCACCGGTCCCGCGCTGAATATTTCCAATAAAGCGCTGGCGGCTACTTTCGGCCAGGTATCGTCCACCGTTTCCAGCGGCACGGTCAGTCCGATCAAGCTTTCAAGCGTTAGCGGTAACCTCACCATCACGTCCGGAACGCTGACAGCGAACAACAGCACCAATATACCGGCGCTCGACATTTCCGGCGGGATTACCCTTGCCGTTACCCTGACAGCCGTAAACGCAAACGGGGGTAATAAAGGGATGATCATTTCCGGTACTAGTGGCTCGTTCCAGGTAACGGGTAGCGGAACTACCCTGGGAAGTGGAGGAACGATCCAGAATATCGCCCAGCGTGGCATCGAATTGCTGAATACGACCAACATCACCCTAAAAAACATCAACCTGACCAATGCCAACACGACAGATGGCACGACACCATCCGGCACACCAACCGACATGGCTAATGGAAATGCCAATGCCGCTGTACATGCACTGAATACCAACGGCCTGACGATGGACCGCATTATCATCAGCGGAACGGTGGCACAGGAAGGTATCAACCTGCGGGGTACCAGCAATTTCAACTTTACCAATGGTGCGGTTGGTTCGTCGGGCACTGCGGGCAACTCGTTTGAAGGATGTCTTTTTGCCGTAAACACAGGTGGTACGAACACGATCACGAATTCAACCTTCACTGATCCGGGAGGCCGTGCTGCTTATTTCGCAAATTTCAGCACCAACATGACATTGCTGACCGTCGATAACTCCACTTTCCAGGATGCCGACGGAGCCACAGGTCTTCAGGTGTTCGGCTACGGCACTTCCAATGTAAAAGTGAAGGTGCAGAACAACTCAAAATTCCTGAACTGCCGGGCAGCCGGTTTTGAAGCGCAAGCCAATGACAATTCATTGATGACCGTCGAAATCAAAAACTCAACAGTCGACCCGGGCAGCGGTGTAGGCCGGGGGATCGATGTTTCGGCACTTAACAATAGCACGGCGAAGTTCAACATTGAAAGCAACAATGTAAAACATAACAGCGGTATCGGGATCAACTCTTTTGGCTCGGGGAATGCTACCATTGAAGGAACCATTCTGAATAACACGACTGACAACCCCTTGCTGTCCAATTCGGTATCCGGCATTGTCGCCACGGTGGAAGGTATCACAGCGGGCAGCAACACGGCCAAAGCCACGGTTCTCATCCAGGGTAACACCGTCAAAAACGTACAGAACGTGCATGGTATCAGCACAGGTGCTACGGTCACGGGCGGTTCGACGAGCAACTTTTCGCTTGTCAACAATAATGTTCAGTTGGTGTCAGCCATCGCATACTATGGTATAGATGTTAATGCAGCCGCTCTTGATCCGCTGGTTGCCCTCAACAATGCCATCATTTGTTCCAAGGTGAGTGGCAACACCATCAACATGTCGTCGCCTACCAACTTTGCGTATCGTGCCAGGGCGGGCAATACCTCTTCTACCTTCCGCTCGGAAGGTACCGGATCTTCCATCGTAAACGTATGGGATAACGGTGGTAATACGCCGACAGGCCGTGCCATTCAAAGTGGAGCGGGAACATTTACATTCAATCAAACCTGTGCGCAGCCAGGAGCGCTTACGTTCCGCGAAGGCGTAGTGGAAGTGCTGGGTGAGAAGGAAGAAGCCGATAAGGCATCGACCCAAACGGCATTGGCTGAGCCAGTCGCTGCGCCTGCTGCGGAACCGGAGGTAGCTATCGCAACTCCTGCTGCACAACCGGTTACCGAGCCGGTCGTTAGCAAAGCAACCGAAACTGCCGCTCCGAGCCCCGCCAGAACAGAAGCGGTCCAGGCTGGCGAGACGGTAACCGTAAATGGTACCGGTAGTGGCTTTACCATTCCAAGCGGCAAGAGCACGACCATCAAGTTCCGGGTTACGATCAACAACAATATCCCGGCTTCGGTTTGTCTGCTTTCTACACAGGGTACCGTATCAGGAAGCAATTTTGCCAATGTCCTCACCGATGATCCTGCCACTGGCGGAAGTAACGAACCGACCACTACGACGGTAACTTCAACGCCGGTAATCACTTTCTGCCCAGGCAACCAGACTTTCTCGCCTGACGCAGGAACTTGTACGTCAACACAGACATTTACGGCAACCGCAGACGGATGTCCGGCACCTACCATTACTTACACCGTAGGTGGCAACCCGATCACCTTCCCGTACGCATTCCCGGCGGGTAATACCACTGTGCTTGTAACGGCCTCGAATGGCATCGGAACAGCTCCAACCTGTTCGTTCACTGTAACGGTAACCCCTACCCCGGCGCCTCCGGTGACCGACCAGCCGGACGCACAGACCATCTGCGCGGGTTCCGGTACGACGTTCACGGTAGCGACTTCCCAGGCAGGCGCGACTTATCAATGGCAGAAAAAACCATTCGGCGGCTCATTCGCGAACATTTCAACCGTTTCAAACCCTACTGCGCATGATGCGACGCTTACGCTGGCTAACTTACAGGTGGCAGATAACCTCGCGGAATACCGTTGTATCATTTCAAATCCTTGTAACAATAGCACTTCCAATGCGGCGGTACTGACCGTGAACCAGATCACCGGTTCGAGCATTGCTGGAACTACTGCTGTGAATCAGGGTGCGCCGGCGCCAAACGTTACGTTCAGCGCTACCGGCGGTACTTTGCCTTACACATTCACGTACAAGATCAATAACGGAACGAACCAGACTGTGAGCACAACAGGCGTGCAAACCAGCGCAACTGTAAGCCAATCGACAGCTGCCGTGGGCACATTCACCTACGAACTGGTGACTGTGACAGACGCACAGAACTGTACGCTGACGCCACCTTCGGCTCAAACTGCTACTGTAACGGTATCGAACAATCTCACAGCTACGATTTCCGGCAGCACCACTGCTTGCCAGAACGAAGTATCGTCTAAGATTACCTTTACGGCTGTAAATGGTATCGCGCCGTTTACATTTACCTACAAAATCAATGGCGGCGGCGATCTGACCGTGTCAACCACTGGCGTGAACACAACAGCAACGGTAGACGTGCCGACAAGTTCGACCGGGTCATTTGTTTACAGCTTGACTAACGTGGCCGGCGCGGGCGGTGCAACGACGCCGATCTCCGGACAAACGGCTACGGTGAATGTAAATGCGAAACCGACCATTGCGTTGAGCGGCGCTGAGTATCAATGCCAGTTCGCGGCTACTCCTCAGACTTATACGGTCTTCTTCACGGCTACCGCGGGTGCGGTGATCACGACAGACAAAGGAACTGTCAGCGGCAACACGGTTATCAATGTTCCGAGTAAGGAAACGGCGACCATTGTTGCTACCCTGAACGGCTGTTCAGACACGCTCACAGCTTACAAAGACTGCTCGCTTCCTGTAACACTGATTGATTTCAGCGGTGCGAAAGTGGAGAATACCATTGCATTGAGATGGAACACCGCCGAAGAAACGCACAGCGATCGCTTCGATATCCAGCGCAGCGCCGACGGCAAGAACTGGGCAACGATCGGTACGCAAAAATCACAGGGTGAGAGCTATTCAGCGGTGAACTACACATTCGTTGACAAAAAACCTGCGTCGGGCGATAACTTCTACCGCCTTAAAATGATCGATACCGATAAAACATTCGCTTACAGTAAGATCATCAAGGTTGGCTACGATCTGCCGGCGCTGAACTCCGAGTCTTATCCAAACCCGGTTTCCGACGTTCTGAACCTCAGGAGCACGGATTGGAGCCAGGTTAAGGCAGTGGAAATGCATAGTCTGACAGGTCTTTTGGTTTACAAATCGGGTAAGACCGTTTCGAAGACCATCGATGTGAAGAGCCTGCCGGTAGGCATGTACATTCTGACGATTACGCACAAAAACGGTGAGGTAGTCAACCGGAAAGTGCTTATCAACCGATAGTTACGACACCAATGCGTTATTAAAGTGTTGTTTAGATTAACTGTATCAGGCGGGGAGTTTCTCTCCGCCTGATTTTTTTATATCGCTGCCCGTTTCTTTTGATTAGCAGGCGATTCCTCTAAATTTGACTTTTTACACTTCACATGACATCCTTAAAAACGCAGCAAAAACGGGAGATTGCCATCCACGTCGGCATATGGGTGACCATCCTGCTGCTGCCATACCTCATATCTTCCGCCGATGAAGGATACAAGATCGGCGGGTTACCTGCTGCGTTTTTCGTGCTGGCAGGGTTGATCCACGCCGGGATTTTCTATTTCAATGCATTTTACCTCTATCCAAAACTGGCCCGCGGCTGGCGCTGGTGGTTGTATATACCCTGCGCGATAGCCGTAATCATGGTTTCCTTTGCGCTTAAATACCAGATCGTGGCACACTTTTTCCCGGAAGTGGTCCTGAGAAGCGCAGCGGGGTTGATATTTGGCCCGTCGGTGCTGGTGTTCGCGGCAAGCCTTGTTTACCGGCGGGTTAGCGAGGGTATTCAAAAAGAACGGGCACGAAAAGAATACGAGGCACAGCAGGTGGCGGCTGAATTGAAACTGCTGCGATCGCAGGTCAACCCACATTTCCTTTTCAATGTACTGACCAACATGGTAGCACTTGCAAGACAACGATCCGACCAGCTCGAAGACGCACTCCTTCGCCTGGCTGATCTCATGCGTTACATGACGTACGACACGCAGGCGAAGCAGGTGACTCTGCAGCAGGAAACGGATTATCTCAAAAGCTATATTGAATTGCAAAAACTGCGCTTTTCGGATGGAATGCGCATTGAATTGGACGTTCAAATGAACGCGGATGCCGGTAGCTTGCCGGTGGAGCCGATGATCATGATCCCGTTTGTGGAAAATGCATTCAAACATGGTGCATCCCGGCTCGACGAACCTTACGTTCTCATCCGTCTCAAAGCCATCGACGGGCTTCTGACGCTAACGGTCGTCAACCCGTACGATGCCGATCCCGAGGTGTCCAACGACGACAATTCCGGCATCGGTCTCGAAAATGTACGCACCCGGCTGAAACTCATTTATCCCGATAAGCACACCTTCGCTATCGACGACCGCAACAGCATCTTCACCATTACCCTCAACCTGAATTTACGATGATGCGATGCCTCGCTGTGGATGATGAAAAGCTCGTGCTCGACCTCCTCGTCGACAATATCCGCCAGGTTCCCTACCTGACGCTCGCGAAAACCGCACGCAATGCAATGGAGGCCGTAGAAATATTGCAAAATGAGCCCATTGACCTGCTTTTCCTGGATATTCAAATGCCCCGCCTCAGTGGTTTACAGTTTTTAAAAACCCTCCCTGATCCGCCGCTCGTAATCCTGGTGACGGCTTATGATAAATATGCATTGGAAGGTTTCGAACTGAATGTCGTCGACTACCTGCTCAAACCCGTGAGCATGGAGCGTTTTCTGAAAGCCTGTAACCGTGCACACGAACTGTTTGAACTGAAACACAAAACACCTGCTACAATAGCGCCCGCTAACCTGCCTGATTTCTTTGTGAATGTCGAATACTCACTGGTAAAAATAGTGGCCGCCGATGTGGCGTGGGTAGAAGGGTTAAAGGATTATATCAAAATATGGCTTTCTTCCGCCGCCAAGCCGGTCATTACCCGCATGACATTCAAAGCATTGGAAGAAAAGCTTCCCGAACCTGCATTTGTCCGTACCCACAAGTCCTACCTCGTCGCCGCTCAGAAAATCACTGCTGTCAAGCGCGATTTCGTGCTGATCGGCACCACCGAAATTCCCGTCAGCGAACATTACAAAGACAATCTTCGCAAAATACTGAACATCGCGCCCGATTGATGGTCGCAGGATTTGCCGGTTTCGTCGCGGGCATTAGCCGTATGGTCTACTCTCTCTGAAATGCATTTGTGCGCATCATAGCTTTGGTCAAAAAACAAACAAAGCCATGATTTCCAATGCATTCAAAACCAAACTCATCCTGATAGCGGGCAGCCTGCTGTTCGCGCTGGCCGCCGGGGCGCAGACCCGCATCAATGGCGAGGTAACGGGCCCGCTGGGAGAAGCCGTGCCCGGAGCACAGGTTCGCATAAAGGGTTCCCCGTCAGGTACGATGGCCGATTCGCTCGGCAAGTTCGATTTCGTGACTACGCGACGAGGCAGTCAGACGCTCGTTGTTTCGTCACTCGGTTTCAAAACACATCAGCAAACCCTTACCGTTGCGGATAGCACCCTTACGCTCTCCATTACCCTCGACGATGCCGCCAACACCCTCGAAGCTGTTACGGTGAGCGCAGGCAGCTTCGAAGCGAGCGACAAGGCCAAAGGCGCTTCGCTCACGCCCATCGACGCTTACACCGTGGCCGGCAATGGCGGTGACATTTCCAATGCATTGCGGTCGCTCCCGGGAGCGCAGCAGGTAGGCGAACGCGAAGGGCTGTTTGTACGCGGCGGTACGAGTGACGAAACCCGCATGTTCGTCGACGGTACCCTCATGAAAAACCCTAACTATGCCTCCGTACCGGGTATTATGCAGCCCGCCCGCATTAACCTGTTCCTTTTCAAGGGCGTATTGTTCAACACCGGTGGCTACTCGGCTTTGTACGGACAGGCTATGAGCAGCGCATTGATCCTGGAAAGTATCGATCTGCCTGAAAAAAGCTCCGCGAATTTCAGCGTCTTTCCATCCAATCTCGGAGCGGGTTTCCAGCATTTGTCGAAATCGGCACGAAGCAGCTACGGCGGCGGAATCGCTTACAGTAACCAAAGGTTGTACAACCAGGTAGTACCGCAGCACCCCGACTACTACCATGGTCCGGAGTATACCAGTGCCAATGTGAACATCCGGTTCAAAACCGGGAAAACAGGCATGCTGAAAGGTTACGTGGCCTTTGCGCAAAGCAACATCGGCGTGCGCAACGCGGACACTGACAGCGCGTCGCTCCGCTCCGATTTCAGACTGAAAAACCCAAACACCTACGGAACCATCAGCTACCGGACCGACCTCGGCACCAACTGGCGCCTCGTCGCGGGCATGGCCTACGCTTTCGATAAGAATCGCATCCATAACCGGGTGCTTAGCGGAGGTGACGAGCCCATAGTCCTGCCTCATGCCCCATTTTCCACCAAGAATAGCGACATCACCCTCCGCTCGCATTTCGCACAGGGCCGTGCCGTACTCACACGCAGCTTCGAGCGCAACCAGGCATTCCGGTTCGGTGGCGAGACATTCTATTTCCACGACGTGCAGCATTACAACGGCAACGCGGCGACGCTCCGCGACCAGCTGTCGGCTGTTTTTATGGAAGGCGATATTCATTTAGGCGAGCACGTAGCCTTCCGGCCGGGGCTCCGGGCCGAGTATTCGAGCTTGCTTCGCAAAGCGGTGGTAGCGCCTCGTGCGAGCCTGGGGTATCGGCTGGCAACGGGCAGTCAGCTGAACCTGGCGTATGGTGTTTTCTACCAAAAACCGGAGAACCGGTATCTTTTCGAAAACCGGCACATCGGATTCTCCCGCTCGGAGCATTATGTGTTGAATTACTCCAAAAAGGCTAACAACCGGTTTTTCCGGACGGAGGTTTACTACAAAAAGTACAAGAACCTGGTGCGGACATTTCCCGACATCACCCTGAGCGGCGATGGCTATGCGAAAGGGTTGGAGCTCTTCTGGCGGGATAAAAAGACCGTCCGCAACCTGGATTACTGGGTGACCTACACCTACCTCGACACCAAGCGCAACTACCTGGATTACCCCGAAAGCATCCGGCCGTCGTTCACGAGCCCGCATACCTTCACCATCGCGGTCAAACGCTTTTTCCAGGGCATTGCTACGAATGTCAATGTCTCGTACTCCTACGCCGCCGGGCGACCGTACTACGACATTCGCGCAAGCGGCGACGCCGGTACCCGCATCTACGACTCAGGCACCGCCCGCCCCTACAATGTGCTGAACCTGCACGTGTCGAAAATGATGACCTTTTTCAAAAAATCGAAATTCAAGGACTATTCCGGCTTCGCATTCGGCGCTAACAACATCCTCGGCACCAAACAGGTATTCGGCTACAACTACGCTTACAACGGCAATTTCAAAACCCCCATTACCCTACCTGCCAAACGCTTCTATTTCATCGGCGTGTTCATGAGCCTGGGCATCGACCGCACCGAAGACCTCCTCGACCAAAATCAGTAACATAATAAAGTTCTCCCTCCCCAAAACCGCATTCACTCATTCACTCATTCAATCATTCACTCATTCACTCATTCAATCATTCAAAACTATGAAAACGCTCATCACCACCATCCTGCTCATTTGCTCCGTCGCATTCACATTTGCGCAAAACGGAGACTATTCCGCCCAGTTAGAAGCTTCCGTCAAGAAGCTCGATCAGGCCAGGTCCGTTGCCGATTTTCAGGCGCTTGAAAAAACATTCGTCCAAGTGGGCAACGCGCAGAAAACCGAATGGCTTCCGTATTACTATGCCGCTTTTTGTAATGCCAAAGCCGGCTTTCTCCTGCAAGACGACGGCGAGAAGATCGAACCTTACAGTGTGCGCGGTGAAGCGCAGATCAAGAAAAGCGAATCGCTGGCCAAAGGCGATAGCAAGGTGTTGGCTGAAATTTACGTCGTGCAGGCGATGATTTACCGCACCAAGGTTTTCATCAGCCCAATGACCATGGGCAGGCAGTTCGGGCCACTTTCCGACCAATTTTTAAAGAAAGCACAAAAACTGGATGCCGTTAATCCGCGCGCCATTTACCTCGAAGCCTGGACTAAATACTACACCCCCAAACTCTGGGGCGGCGACAAGGACCTGGCCAAAGAGCTCGCCGGGAAGGCCATTCAGAAACTTCCTGCGACTGCATTCAGCGTCATGCCGCATTGGGGTAAGACCGAAAGCGAGGCGCTGCTTAAATAGCGATTACACTTCATCATTGTTTCACTTAAACTTTTAGAAACCATGTTTTTCGGATTATTGATTTTTGCTCGCGTCCTGTTCGTGTCCTGTATGGTTTTCATCATCGGCTACATCTACGGACCGTTCTCCCAACGCCGCGGCCTTACCATTGCCGCACGGGTAGCTGCCATTGCGATCATTTTCGCGTTCATCATGATGAACATCTTTGCATTCCGGGCTGCATCGCACGGCGGGCCGTGGCAACATGGCCGTTGGAATCATTGTGATGACGGGCATCATCACAAAATTGAAGCCAAGCCCTAAAAAGCAGCAAAGTAGTACAACGCCTCGCAGCCATTGTGAGGCGTTTTTTTATTGCCCAACCCCAAAATCACCCAATATTTTACCGGGATAATGTAAAAATCAAGCGAATTAAGCGCCCCATTAATGGTTTGTTAACCATTTCTTAATTAGCCCCCGATTACTTTGACCCCACGGTTCGGCCGACCGATTTCATGCATTTAAACGAACAGGAACTTAACCCTACGGTATGAACAAACAACTTCTATCAAAACCCTTGTGCGGGTGCCGCATCCGGACGTTACTCCGGCATGTATGTGCCGCACTATGCGTAATGCTGCTCGTGCAAACGGGCGTAAGGGCGCAATCCGCCGCAGACGAAACCCTTATCAGCGGCGAAGTGAAAGACGAGAAAAGCAGCGCCATTCCCGGCGCGAGCATTGTGCTGCAAGGCACCACGAAAGGTACTACCACCGATGCCAATGGAAAATTTTCGCTCTCCGTTCCCAAATCGGGGTCGGTGATCATCGTGAGTTTTTTGGGGTACAAAAGGCAGGAAATCGCGGTCGGCAGCCGCACGAGCTTTGATGTGCAGCTCGAACTCAGTACGGATGAATTACAGGAAGTAGTGGTGGTGGGTTACGGCACGCAACGCAAGCAGACCCTCACCGGCGCAATTTCAAACATCGTTTCGGAGCAGATCAAAACCACCACCCACACCAGTTTGGCGCAAAGCCTGCAAGGTAAGGTAGCCGGCGTGCAGATCCGCCAGAACTCCGGCGAGCCGGGTTCATTCAGCACGAATATCAATATACGCGGCTTTGGCGAGCCGTTGTATGTGGTCGACGGCGTGGCGCGTGACGGCGGATATGAATTCCAGAAGATCAACCCGGACGATATCGAGAGCATTTCGGTGCTTAAAGACGCTTCTGCGGCCATTTTCGGTATCCGTGCTGGAAATGGGGTGGTTATCGTGACCACCAAAAAAGGCAAGCAGGGCAAGCCGCAGTTCAGTTACAATATGGTGTACGGCCGCCAAAGCCCTACCGACGTGCCCAAAATGACGAGCGCATTGCAATGGGCCGAAATGCGGAACGACGCGGCGAAGAACCTGGGTGAAAACCCGGTGTTTTCTCCCGAAGAAATCGAGAAGTTCCGCAGCGGCGCACCGGGTTACCAGGGCACCGACTGGTATAAGGAAACCCTGAACAAATCGGCGAGCCAGCAGCAGCATTTCATTTCGGCATCCGGCGGCGAGGGTGTGGTGAGCTACTTTACCAGTTTTGGTTATCAGAAAGAGAACGGTTTGCTCAAAAGCGGTGATATGGGTTATCAGAAATACACTTTCCGCTCCAATATCGGAATTGATTTAACCAAAAACCTGAAAGCGGACCTGATCCTCTCGGGGCTATTCGATAAGCGGGACCAGCCGGGCGATAACTTCTTTAACATTTACAAAGGTACCCGCATTGCGTTGCCCACAGAGCGCCCGTATGCCAACGACAATCCCAAGTATCCCGCGCTGCTGAGCGGTGGTTATAACCCCGTTGCATTGGCGGATAAGGGATTGACCGGGTACTCGCAGGAAGTGAACAAGTTCTTCCAGTCGACATTTGCCTTGACCTACACCGTTCCGTTCGTTCCGGGACTCCGTATTAAGGGCTTGGTGGCTTACGACAGCAATAACTACCGCGCGAAATCGGTTTCGAAGGCTTACAACCTGTACACCTACGACGCTGCCACCGACAAATACACTGCTCACGCGCAGCGTAACCCTTCCCGGATCGGCAACAATTTCACCGACAATAACCGCATTACATTCCAGGGGCAGCTGTTTTACAACACCGTGATCGCGAAAAACCATAACCTGGGCGCGACATTGGTGTACGAGCAGCAGCAATCGCACAACCGCTGGGCGGGGCTGGGCCGTGAGTATGCATTCTTTACCAACGACCAGATCGACCAGGCGGGGCTGAACAACCAGACTACCAGCGGTTCGGAGTCGGAATATGCGAGTCAATCGTACGTGGGTCGTTTGAATTATGATTTCAAAGAGAAGTACCTGCTCGAAGTGGCTGCGCGCTACGATGGTTCCTACCGCTACCATCCCGACCGCCGCTGGGGCTTGTTCCCCGTGGTATCGGCCGGATGGCGCATTTCGGAGGAGAGCTTTATCAAAAGCATTCCATTCATTTCAAACCTGAAACTGAGAGGTTCGTATGGCCTGGTGGGTGCCGATGCGGGTGCACCGTTCCAGTACGTGCCCGGTTTCTCGCTCACTGGCGGTGGCGGGTATGAGTTCACCAACGGCAACTACACGACCGGTGCGGCCTCACCCGCGATCGTGAACGAGAAGCTGACCTGGTTCAAGTCCAATATCCAGGATGTGGGTATCGACGTAGGACTTTGGGATAACAAAATCGATCTCACCTTCGACATTTACCAGCGCGACCGCAAGGGCTTGCTCGCACGCCGGAACGTTTCGCTCCCCAATACATTTGGCGGTACATTGCCCGAAGAAAACCTGAACAGCGACCGCGTGCGGGGAATCGAATTCTCGGCGGCTTACAATGGGCAGATCCGCGATTTCAAATACGGCATTTCGGGTAACTTCAACTTCGCACGCACGCAGAACCGCTACGTGGAGCGCGGCGAGTTCCTGAGCAGCATGGACAAATGGCGCGGCGGCGCTACCAACCGGTGGAACGACGTCGTATGGGCCTACCAGCTCGAAGGCCAGTTCCAGAGTAAGGACGAGGTCATTTACGCACCTATCCAGAACGGCGACCTGGGCAATACCCGCGAGCTGCCGGGCGATTTCAAATACAAGGATGTGGATGGTAACGGGGTGATCGACGGCAACGACGCTATTCCGTTGTTCTTCGGCGGCGATCCCAAGATGTATTATGGTGTGACTTTGAATGCGTCGTGGAAAGGTTTCGATTTCACGGCATTGTTCCAGGGCTCAGGCAAATACAGCGTGCGTTTCCGCGAGGTATATGCCGAAGTGTTCGCATTCCGCGGCAACACGCCTGAATATTTTTATGACAGATGGCACCAGTCGCCCGACGGCCAATGGATCCCCGGCGAATGGCCTGCTTCGCGCTTCAACTATAACGTGGGCGCTATGTACGCCGAAAGCGGCGCGTGGCGGAAAGACGCTTCCTACCTGCGCTTCAAAAGTGCGCAGCTGGGCTACACTTTCAACCTGCCGTGGCTGAAAAAGATCGGCATCAACGATGTGCGCGTGTATGGTAATGCGCACAACATCTTCACCTGGGCCGATTCGTTCGTGAAGCCTTTCGATCCTGAAAAAGTGGAAGGGTTGTTCGGGGCCGGGCTCACCTACCCGGTGACGAGAAGCTACAACTTCGGGATCAATGTCAAATTTTAATATTAATTGATAATGAACTATTTAAAAAAGACCCTAACGCTGTTGTTGGTACTCGTGGCGATGAGCTGCGGCGACGTGCTCGACAAGCAGCCGCTCGATAAGTTGCAGGGCGAGAACCTGTTCTCGAATCCCGAAGGCGTGAAACTGTACATGGCGAACCTGTATTACCAGCTGCCGATCGAGGATTTTACATTCTTCCGGCAGGGTTTCAACTGGAATACCGGCGATCCCAACAATGGCGGATTCGCTCCGGCAATGTCTACCGACGAGGCTGTGCATACCGAATTCGGTGATTTTATCGGAGACGGCGATTTCCAATGGTGGGACCAGGGCTACAGGCTGATTCGGGACGTGAATATCCTCATCGACATTATCCCTACCCTGGACGTTACCGACGACGAACGCAAAGCGCTGATCGGCGAAAGTGCATTCATCCGCGCATATGCTTATTTCGCATTGGCCAAACGCTACGGCGGCGTGCCGCTGATCACCTCGGTGCAGAAGTACGAAGGCGATGTGGAAGCCCTGAAAGTGCCCCGCAGCACCGAGAAGGAAACCTGGGATTTTGTATTGAAGGAATGCGATACAGCCGTT
The DNA here is from genome assembly GCF_003014695.1 of Dyadobacter jiangsuensis. Classification (GTDB taxonomy): domain Bacteria; phylum Bacteroidota; class Bacteroidia; order Cytophagales; family Spirosomataceae; genus Dyadobacter; species Dyadobacter jiangsuensis. Next base: position 26,209 of record NZ_PYAS01000017.1, read on the forward strand.
GGTAACCTGGGTGATTCATGGCCGGGTGGCGAGCGCCGCGCCACCAAATGGGTAGCATATGCACTCAAATCCCGTGCGGCATTGCACGCAGCCTCACTGGCCAAGTACGCTGATCGCGCCCCGATCTCGGGAACGGCAGTGGATCAGAAGCTCGTCGGGCTGGAAAAAGCAGCCGCGGCAGAGTTTTACAAAGCGGCCATCGACGCGTCGGAGGCGATTATCAATTCGGGCAAATTCAATTTGTACAAACCCGCACCTGCTACACCCGAAGAGGCTGCCAACAACTACCGGCTGCTTTTCGAAGACCCGAACAATGCACCGGAAGAAGTAATTTTCATCAAGGGGTATGCGAGGCCGGGCTCCGGCACGGGCCACAACTACGGCATCTGGTACCAGCCCAACCAAACTGCCAACGGCTGGCCGCACCCGGGCCGTATGAACCCGACGCTGGAACTGATGGACGTATACGAAAGCTACGACAAACCCGGCGAAAGCGCACCGCTTGCTACATCCGCAGTCGCCAACGACCTGACCGATTATACCGGCTTCAATGCAGCTAAGCAATACAAAAGATTTGATACCGAGAACGATATCTTCAAAGGGAAGGACGCGCGCATGTGGGCAACGATGATACTGCCCGGCACCAGTTGGAAAGGCCAGAAGATCGTGATCCAGGCCGGTTTCATCAAACCCGACGGTTCGGCGCAGATCATGGGCGGCGATCCGTTCACCCACGGCGGCACGACTTACTACACGTATGGTGCGTCCGACCGGACAAAATACTCGGGCTTCGACACCTGGGGCGGTAATAACACCCGCACCGGTGTGAGTTTCAAGAAGTTTTTGAATGAAGGGTTGAACATCGCGCCGGGCTGGAACCAATGCGTGACCGACTTCGCCGATTTCCGGTACGCCGAAATCCTGCTGAACTATGCCGAAGCAATCGCCGAAAGCGGTACAGGCGACAAAGTGAAGGGGGCAAAAGCACTTAACGACATTCGCCGCAGGGCCGGACATAAGACCGAGATCCAGCTGACGATCAACAATGTGATCCGTGAAAGAAGGGTCGAGCTCGCATTTGAGCACAAGCGTTTCTGGGACCTGATCCGCCGTCGCGAATACCACACGGTGTTCAACAACACGATGCGCCATGCATTGCTCCCGATCCTCGACCTGCGCGTGACACCTGCGAAGTACATTTTCGTGCGCATCAATGTGCCGCGCAGCAACCCGTCCACATTCGATTACCGCCAGTACTACCGCTCGATCCCGGGCATCGGGGCGAATGGCCTGGTTCAAAACCCGCAATATTAAAAATCATGAAAAAACTGACCATTCATATTTCCGCCCTGCTGCTGCTTTTCGGTGCAGCGGCGTGCAGTGTCGACAACTACCCTGCCCCTGATTCGCAGCTGTATGGTACTTTTCTGGACGCCGAAACCAATGAGCCTGTGGAGCAGGACATTATCCGCGGCAGTACCATCGAGTACATCGAGCACGGTTATGCTTCGAATACCAAACAGACGATGATCATCAAAAACGACGGCAGCTACCGCAATAACCTGATCTTCGCAAATACATACACGATCACCCCCGTGCGCGGGAATTTCGTACCGATGGCGGCACAGGACGTGACCGTCAAAGGCGAAACGAAGCTGGATTTCAAGGTTCAACCTTACATTCGTGTGAAGGAAGCCAGTATTGAAAAAGTGGGAACCAAAATCGTCGCCAAGTTCAAATTGCAGCAAACCGTGATGAACAATGTGAGGAAAATCGGCCTGTACGCGCACCCGGAACCGTCTGTGGGCGAGCCTATGCGCGTGGCGTTGGCCGAGCAGGAAATCAACGGTGCAATAGACCCTAACAAGGTTTATCAATTGGAGATCGACCTGCCTTCGAACAGCAACGTCTTGAAGAATGGCAATCAGTATTTCTTCCGCGCGGGCGGCATTATCGATGCGCCGGAGTCGAAGTTTAACTATGCCAAAGCGGTTAGAATTGCATTGTAAAATTAGTGGCGCCCGGGGAGTTCCAATCCGGGCGCTTTTTCATTTCAAATCCAATTTCATGAAATTATTCCAACTCCTATTCTGCCTTTCTATGATTTCATTCGGCTGCAAAGGCAGCGACGAAAATCCCAAAACCGATGATCCCAAGCCCGTTGAGGAAGTAAAATACGACGAGTCGCATTCCCTGTTTAAGAGTTACAAAGGCCTGGTAATGGCAGGCTACCAGGGCTGGTTCACGGCTGAGGGCGATGGCGCGGGCCGCGGCTGGCACCATTACCAGAAAGCCGGAAAGTTCGAGCCGGGCTTCGCTTCAATTGACTTCTGGCCCGATGTAACGGAATATTCCAAAACCTATAACACTACATTCAAATATGCCGGAGGTGAAACGGCCAGGGTTTACAGCCCCTACGATGAAGAAAGCGTGGACCTGCATTTCAAATGGATGAAAGAGCACGGAATCGATGGCGTATACATGCAGCGATTCGTCTCCGAAGTGAAGGGTGAAAGCGGTAAGCGGCATTTCAATAAAGTACTGGCCAATGCGCTGAAAGCCTCTAAAAAATACGGGCGGGCTATCAGCATCATGTACGACCTCAGTGGCTCCACCTCGGCGGATATGGATTTCATCGTGAAGGACTGGGAAGAGCTCCAACAGCTGTTTAAACTCTTCGACGGGCAGGAAAACCCTACTTATCTGCGGCATAACGGCCGCCCGCTCCTGGCCATATGGGGCGTAGGTTTCAACGACGGCCGCAAATACACCATTGCCGACATTCAGAAGCTGATGGATAAGTTGAAAGGGCCAACCAGGAAGGCTTCCATCCTGCTCGGCGTACCGTATTACTGGCGCGAACTCGGCCGCGATACCGAAAACTCGCCGCTATTGCACACGGTGATCAAACAAGCCGACATTATTATGCCTTGGGCGGTTGGGCGTTACAATGCCTCTACCTACCTGAATGTCGCCGGCCCGAACCTTCCCGCCGACATTACCTGGTGCAAAACGAACAAAATCGACTACGCACCGCTGGTTTTCCCCGGATTCAGTTGGGGGAACCTCAAAAACGATCATTCATTGTATAACCAGATTCCCCGCAACAAGGGCGAATTCCTGTGGCAGCAAATCGCCGGTGCAAAAATGTCGGGCGCCGAGGCGCTCTACGTCGCGATGTTCGATGAAGTAGATGAAGGCACCGCCATTTTCAAAACGCGGAAAGAAGGCGATACGCCATTGAATGCGGATGGCAAGTTCGTGGGCATCGAGCCCGACCTGCCTTCCGACTATTACCTATGGCTGGTGGGGCAAGGGGCAGAGTGGTTCCATGGGAAGACTGGATATGGCGTAGCAAAACCGGCTCGAAAGTAAATACTAGCTCCATTCCGCCAATTTTCATTATGTTTAAACAAAATAGAGGCCCCAAGCCCATTTGTTAAAACAAAATATATGAAAATTACATTTTCCCTGATCTTTTTTTTCCTCCTCGCGGGTGTGCAGACTTTGTGCCTTGCCGATGGAGAAAAAAAATCCAAGGCGTTGCCCCGAATCGCCATCGCGGGGCTCGGCATCGAGTCGAGCACGTTTTCGCCGGCGCGTACCGAAGAACCTGCATTCAAAGCCAAATATGGTGAGCAGATTTTTACCTCTTACCCGTTCATGGCCCCGGATTCCAGCTTGCGGAAACGTGCCGAATGGCTGCCAGCGCTGGTTGGGAAATCGCTGCCCGGTGGAATGGTGACAAGAGCAGCCTATGAGTCGCTGGTGAAGCAAACGCTTGAACTTTTGAAGAAAAACGGCCCGTACGACGGACTGTATTTCGATATTCACGGCGCGATGAGCGTCGAAGGCCTGGATGATCCAGAAGGCGATCTCATCACGCGCATCCGCGAAGTGATTGGCAAGAAAGTACTTATTTCGACTTGTATGGACTTGCACGGCAACGTATCATGGCGCCTGGCCCAGCATACCGACCTCATTACCTGCTACCGGATGGCCCCGCATGAAGATGCGATGGAGTCCAAGCGGCGGGCCGTCGCGAACCTGCTCTCACGTCTCGAAAGCGGCAAAGGCAAGCCTGCATACAAGGCCTGGATTCCGGTGCCGATCCTGCTTCCCGGCGAAAAAACGAGTACCCGCATTGAGCCTGGGAAGTCGCTGTACGCCAAGGTGGCCCCTGCTTCGGTACAGCCCGGTGTTGTCGATGCGGCCATGTGGGTAGGCTATGCATGGGCCGACGAACCGCGTAACCACGCCGTGGTGATGGTTACCGGCGATGATAAAGCCAAAGTGACCGAAAGTGCCGAAATGCTGGCAAAAAGTTTCTGGGATGTGCGCAGAGAATTTGCATTCGTAGCACCTACCGACGACCTGAAAGGCGCATTGAACAAGGCGCTCGCCAGCGATAAGCACCCGTTCTTCATCAGCGATTCGGGGGATAACCCTACCGCCGGCGGTGCAGGCGATGTTACGTGGACGATCACGGAAATCCTCAAACGCCCAGAATTCCGGAGTGAAAACGGTCCGTCATTGATTTACGCCTCTATTCCAGGCCCGGAACTGGTTGAGGCAGCCGTTAAAGCGGGCGTGGGAGGTAAAATCGATGCGCATGCCGGTGCAAAGGTGGATGCGCGTTTCGCGCCTCCGATCCACCTTGTCGGTACTGTGGAGGCTATTTATCACGGCGACGTCAATGCGGAAACCGAGGTAGTTGTGAAGGTAGGCAGCGTGCGTGTGATCGTCACCAAAAAACGGAAACCGTACCACAAAGAAGCTGATTTCACCCGACTCGGCTTGAACCCGCGCAAATCGGATATCGTGGTCGTGAAAATCGGCTATCTCGAACCGGAGCTGTACAATATGCGCGCCGACTGGATTTTGTCGCTTACGCCCGGCGGTGTCGATCAGGACCTGGAACGCTTGCCTTACAAGCGTATCAAACGTCCGATGTTCCCTCTCGATAAGAATATGAAGGATCCTGATTTGAAGGCTAAACTGGTGCCGTTGTCAGACCAATAATAATGCCATGCATGTAAAAGCGGGCTGTCCTGAGAATGGGCAGCCCGCTTTGCTGTTTTTTACTCACTCCGCCAGTGCAAATGCGATAGCAGCATCGGAATGGATGCGGGTGGTGTCGAAAACCGGTACCGGCACATCTTCCTGACCAAGTATCATCGGAATCTCCGTACACCCCAGGATAATCCCTTCGGCACCCTCACGAATCAGTTCATCAATAATCGAAAGATACCGCTGCTTTGTTTCCTCCCGGACAATGCCCTTCCCCAGTTCGTCGCGCAGCGTATCCTGAATGAAATCCCGGCTCTCCTGCGTCGCCGGCACAATGGGTTCGATGCCCAGACTTTCCAGCTTGTCTTTATAAAAATCCATTTCCATCGTGAACTTCGTACCAAGCAGGCCTACTTTGCGGAGCCCCGCCTGCTTAATGGCGTCGGCTGTTACGGTGACGATGTGGATGATCGGCAGATTAATTTCAGCTTCCAACCGGTCGGCAACGGCGTGGGCGGTATTCGCACAAAGGACAATGGCCTCCGCTCCCGCTTTTTCCAGATTCCGGCAGGCATCGCGCAGAATGCGGAACGTCTCGTCCCATTTACCGGCCGTATTGTTGCTTACAAATGCGCTGAAATTGATCGAGTAAATCATGCATTCGGCATAGTTCAACCCTCCCAGCTTTGCATTTATGCCTTCATTGATAAAACGGTAATAATCGACGGTCGAGACCCAGCTCATACCGCCTACAAGGCCTAATTTTTTCATTTTATGGTGTAGTAATTAACAAGGACTCAGACATTCCCCCCGTCGGAAACACGACCGGTAACCCAAAGCAGAAATAATGCATTGAAAATGAGTGTGAGGGGAATAACCGATAGATTTTTAAAAAACAATATGATTACCCATTCGGAAGACTTCTCCGCAATGATATTGTTGACTTTCAGTTTGTAGTAAAGACAGGTCTGGAAAGCTGTGTAGTCGATCAGCAGGTTAGTAACCCAGGCGATCAACAGATAAATCACAAAGCTCGCAAGCAATGACCTCCAATGCATTTTCAGACGAACGCGCCCTTTTTGCCAGTGCTCCGTCCAGGCTTTGCCGCTGGTGAACATCTGTTTCAAGCGCGAAAACCCTCGTTTTAGCTGCGTGAGACCTAATGCGTACACAAAGAGTAAGATCCTCGCAGACTCTACGATCACTTCCATGGCAATATGCAAACCAGGGGATATCGGCCCGAAGGCACCGAGTTGCACAATGCGGCCGATGGCGGCGGTGAGACCAAGTCCCAGAACGATGAGGTAATGGTTACGGAAAAATAATAGCGTTTCGCGCAGCCAGGTCAGGCTTTGAATAGCGTTAATGTTCTTTTTCATGGCGTTTTCAGTTTTTGGTAAATTAAAAAATAGACGCCGAAAAAGCACTTACTTATAGGCTATTTTCAATTTTTGAGAGAAGCCGGTGGCTGCATTGTCGATAAAGGCGGTGTAGATTCCCTTCGGCTTCCCTTCCATATTCAATTTCCAATATCCGTCGGTTGTAATGGAATGGCTATCAACCAGCAGGCCCGATGCATTGTAAATAACGACTTTATCTCCTTGGGCAAGGCCTCCGACCGTGATCTGGCTGCCTCCCGGATTGGGGAAAATGAAGGGCTCCCCGCGCGTATCCATCATGCCAGTCAACAGGGAACTGTGTTGGATGGTACCGTCCAGGTCGACCATTTTCAGCCGATAGTAATTTAAACCTTGCAATGGCTCACTGTCTGTAAAAGCATAGGCACTCCCCGCTCCTTCTCCTGGCAGCGTCGCGAGTGTTTCAAAGATGCGGCCGTCGCGACTCCGCTGTATATCAAAATGCGAAAATTTGGATTCCTGTCCGGTCCTCCATTCGAGTCGGAGGCCGGTACCGGTTCTTGCAAGTTTGAAATAGAGGAGCTTTACCGGAAGCGGGTCGCCCGGGTTGGTGATTTTAGATAGCGTACCATTCAAAAACGACAATGTATAAAGCTCGCCCGCCTGGTCCTCGCCGAAGGAGATCAATGAGGCATAGGTAAGGCCTGCATCAGGTTTAGCCACGCCCATCGGATCGATATAGCCGATTTTCCCACTCGAATAATCACCGAAAAAGTAATGGCCTTTCATCGACGGATAACGCGAGCCGCGGTAAACAAACCCGCCCATTACCGACGCATCGTTGCCGCCGTTGTTGGTAAAGCCGGGATATGTGAGCTTGGGAGCCGTGTAGGTGGTCCCCTGCGCGCAATGCGACGCATTGTAGCTCTGTGTACCTTCGAGGCAGTTCCAGCCAAAATTCGAAGGTTGCCCGCCGAATGGATATTGCAGATAGTTGATCTCCTCCCAGCCGTCCTGCCCGTTATCCCCGATCCAGAGATCGCCGGTCTGGCGGTCGAAACCGAATCGCCAGGGATTTCTCAGGCCAAGCGCGAATATCTTCCCGAGCGGGTTATCGCCAGGCAACGGACTGCTGGTATCAAGCCGCAGGAGCTTCCCGAAAAGCTTACCCATGTCCTGGGAGTTATTGTCCGGGTCTCCGGCCACACCGCGGGATCCGGGGCCATTGTCACCGGTGGAAATGTACAAAAAGCCATCCTTCCCAAAAGCCATATCACCGCCCCTGTGGCCTCCAAGGACGTTTCCGTATGGAATGGTGAGGATTTTGACTTCCGAATTGGCATCCGCCAGATCGGCGTTACCTGCCTGCCGCGAGAACCGCGAAACCTGCACTTCTGTTTGGCTTTTTACCACATACAGTATATAAAAAAAGCCGGAAGTCTGGTAATCAGGCGGGAATGCGATGCTGAATATCCCTGCCCAATCGGGATCATTGATTTTCGCGCCAATATCCAGAAATGGCTGCGAAAGGACGGCCCCGTTTTTGAGAATCTTGATCTTCCCGCCTATCTCCGCCACGAAAAGACGACCATCCGATGCATGTGTAACCTTCACGGGTCGTGTAAAACCGTTGGCGACTGGTTCAATGGTGAGCTTGAGTTGTGCAGAACCGTTATGTACAGCCGCGATCAGCAAGAGAGCGATGCAGATCAGTTTTTTCATGAATGCAGGTTAGAGGAGTCACGTAAATATACCAAATAACTCCTCCTTATGCTACCGGCTCGACTTCATTGCCTTCACCGTTTTCAGGTCGCTTGCTTTCAACTTTTTATATTCGTCGCTATCGCACGCAATCAATGCGATCTTTCCTTCCTCGTCGTTGTGGACGCCCCATCCGTACCGTTTGGTGAGTGGTGAGCAACGCATACAGGCCTGTCCTTTTGAAAAAAACTGTTTTCGGGCCTCTTCCAGTTCGCTTTCCGTGAGATCCTTTCTTTCCGCAAAAACCTTGAACAATACATCATCAGATGTGAATTTGTAGGGATTCTTGCTGATCATGTCATACTGGATACCGGCCACGGTTTTGGACTCACCCTTCATCGGCGGTATTTCACCAGCGGTTGCAGGGCAATCGTCTGCGACCTCAATAAGTGTGTTTTCGTAGTTGGTGGTGTGGACTTTCATAGCTGGTCTGTTTTGGATGCAAAATAATGTGCCTCGTGACAACAGTGTGTCAGGAGGCCAACCAAAATCCCAAAAAACTTTGCCCGCTGCTCACACAGCCATTTCCTCCGCTACCAGTGAGTTATTTCGCTTCATATCCCGGTACGCCCATTCTGCCATGGCATTGATCACCGATTCAAGCTCTTTGCCGCCGTCCGTTAGCGTGTAGGTAACATACGGCGGCACCACCGGCTTGGCTTCCCGGATGAGCAAGCGGTCGCCTTCGAGCTGTTTCAAATGCTGGATGAGCATCTTTTCGGTAATGTGCGGCATCGCTTTCTTGATCTCACTGTAACGCTTGCTTCCTGCCAACAGGTGGTACAAAATGATCGGTTTCCAGTGGCCGCCAATCTTGTTCATCACATACGTAACCGGGCATTCCTGCATTACGATCCCGCGGTTCGCATTGTAAGTCGAGTTTTCTTTGATTTTAGTCATACATACTCTCGGGTAAGTACTTGTCAAAAAGTAAGTACAAATATAGTTTTGTCCCATCAAAAAACAATTCGAAAGACATGAAATACATCATCACCGGGTCACTGGGCAATATCAGCCTTCCCGTAACCCAAAACCTCGTTAAAGCTGGCCATGAAGTAGTTGTCATCAGCAGCAACGCAACCAAAAAAGCACAGATCGAAAGCCTGGGCGCGAAAGCGGCGATTGGCTCAGTACAAGACCTGGCCTTCCTCGAATCTGCATTCAAAGGCGGTGACGTCGCCTACCTGATGATACCTTCGGATTTTTCCGTTGCCGATTACGCCGCATTCCAGCTGGAAGTAGCGGACAAATATCTGGAAGCCATCCAATCTGCCGGCGTCACGCGCATCGTGCTCCTGAGCAGCATAGGCGCGCACTTGCGCAAGGGGGCAGGACCGATCGATGCGTTGGGTTACCTGGAAGAAAAACTGGCACAAACGCCAGGTTTGCACGTTAAAATCCTTCGCCCATCCTATTTCTTCAACAATTTGTATGCGCAAATCGGCCTGATCAAAAACGCGGGCATTGCCGGAAGCAACTTCGGCGGCACCGAGGAAAAGCTGGTGCTCGTCGACACCGACGATATTGCTAAGGTGGCCACTGAGCAACTGCTTGCACCATTTTCCGAAGTGCAAACCATCACCTACATTTCCAGCGACGAGCGCCACCCTTCCGAAATTGCCTCTGTACTCGGCGCAGCCGCAGGTAAAGAAGGCACGCCTTGGGTTACCTTCGCCGACGAAGACGCCTTCAACGGCATGCTTCAAGCCGGCCTGAACGAAAGCTTCGCCGGCCTCTACCGCGACATGGGGCAGGCACTCCAAAGCGGCAGAATGCAGGAAGACTACTGGAAAAACCGCGGGGAAATCAAAGGCACTTTCAAACTGGAAGACTTCGCCAAGCGGTTTGCGGGGGCGTATCAGGGGTAGTGATGAATGCGCTAATTGATCATCCTCTGCCGATCAATTAATGCATTCCAATAAGTTCGTCAATGTTATAATGCGCGTCTTGCCAATTTGTCCGATATCCAACAAATCGGAATCGCCGGTGATCAGGAAATCGGCATTGGAGTCAAGCGCTAATGCAAGCAGAAAATTATCTTTCGGATCGCGACAGATGTCAACCTTAGTCGTCACGTTTTTAAATGTCGCCACTTCGTGAATAGTAGTTAGCAGCTCCGCCACCGTTTGAAAATCGAAATACCTGGCAAATTTGGGACGGCAAGCCACGCTGACAAACTCCTGGACGAGCTCCTCGCTAAAAATGAGAGTTACTTTTCGGGAAAACAGCAATTCATCCAGCTTCGCATTACCGGAGATGAGAAAGCTGATCCAAAGATTCGTATCAATAATAATTCTTCGGGGATTATCCTGCATATCGCTTCGTCCTTTCTGATTCGACTTCGGCTGTTATTTCTTCAAGCGTCGGAGTTGAGTCAGAATTGGAGCGTAGCTTTTTCAAAACGGAGGCGAAACCACTTTCACCAGGATTTTGAATGGAAATCAATTCCATTTCTTCCAGGTCTTTCAGCAGTTTTGTGGCTTTGGGATCCAATATGTTGATCAGCAGCGTGTCCATATCTCAAATTTACAGAAAAGATCACACTTATCCTGTCAAAAGATTCAAAACTGCGCGCCTATCAATATCCTTTTAAATGGGTAGAAAACAGGCTCTTTTTGAAAATGATTATTCAGCAAAGCCTGGTAGTCGTCGAGGAACTGCATCTTTAATGATTCCGGTAACCGTTCGAGATACGGAATCAAGGCCGTGCCGGAAACCCAAGTCAGTAACGCATCCACGTCATTGAGGATGAGCGGGTATATTTTCTCGAAAACCTGCATGGATTTGCCGCCATTTTCGAAAAGGATTTCAGCATAACGATCGAGTTCGAGCACGGGAGAGATCCGGTTCCAGCCCTGGTACAAGTCCGCATAAGGCTCCTCAGCAGCGAGTTCGTTGAGCAAGCGGTTTGTCAGGTTGTGGTGCTGAGCCGGCATTTGCACCAATAGCTGTCCTCCGGGTTTTATTTTGGAAATAATATGCGGAAACAGCGTTTCGTGGTCCGGCACCCATTGCAGGGCCGCATTGGAAAACACGACGTCCCATTGCTGCACCTTTTCCAATTGCTTTTCAATGGTAATGCATTCGAAACTCAAAGTACTCCCATCCGCTTTCCGCGAGTTGCTGAGCATTTCCTCTGATGAGTCGACGCCCAATACCCTGGATTCCGGCAAGGTCTCGGCCAATTTCGTCGTCAGCTCGCCCGTGCCACAACCGAGGTCGATCAACTCTAACCCCGGCCGTACTTTCAGCAGGGCGGCCAAATCATAAAACGGTGCGGAGCGTTCCGATTTGAACCGATTATAAATCTGCGGATTCCAAGCCATAGCCTATCATATTTTTAAATTGAGTAACTCAGTAACCATCCCGGCTAACGGAATGGCGGTAACATCCTTAGCAAGAGGAAAGCGCTCCTTGCCCGGATATACCAGAAACCGCCTTTCCGCCTTAATATCTTCACAACCCAGGTAAAAGCCCTTCGAAAGGGAAGGCGAGATCGATCTTTTGATCTCGATCGCGTAACGCTCCGTGGCCCCCCGTTCCAGCACCAGGTCGATCTCAGCACCGGCAGCGGTGCGGTAATACCACGGCGTCATACCCAACGGCAATGCAGCCATCAGGTTTTCGATCACAAAGCCTTCCCAGCTGTTGCCCGACACCGGGTGGCCCAGCAGATCGTCGTAAGTAGCCAGGTTGAGCAGTGCGTGCGTAAGACCACTGTCGCGTATGTATACCTTGGGCGTTTTCACGAGCCGCTTCCCGACATTTCCCGACCATGGCCGTAAGGTACGGATCAGAAAGAGATCTTCGAGCAGCTCAACGTAGCGCTTCACCGTCGGCAAGGCGATATCTAGACTCGAACTCAGCTGGGCCGTATTCAACTGCCCACCCTGATGGTGCGCCAGCATGGTCCAGAGCCTTCGCAATAAGACGGTCGGAATGCGGGGGCCGAACTGCGGAATGTCCCGTTCCAGATAGGTATTGATAAAATTGAGCCGCCACCGGAAGCTGTTCAGGTCGTTTTTGGAAAGAAAACTATCCGGAAAACCACCACGCAGCCACAATTTATCCTGTGCAAGAGGGCCCGTTTCTTCGATCTCGTTGATAACAAACCCCGAAAGCTCACGATAGGCGATCCTCCCTGCCAGCGTTTCCGCCGATTGCCTTAAAAGATCCAGCGACGCGGATCCGAGAATCAGAAATTGCCTTGTCCGAAGCCCTTCTTTCCTGCGCCGGTCGATAACGCCCCGCAGCACAGGAAAAAGCTCGGGCACACGATGGACTTCATCCAGAATGATGAGATTACCCTTATGCGCCTCAAAATATGCTTCCGGCTCATTTAACTTGGCCAGATCAAGCGGGTTTTCCAGGTCAAGGTAAATGGGCTTCGGATCGAGCGATTCGGCCACAAGCTCTGCCAGGGTCGTCTTCCCGATCTGGCGCGGACCCAATACGCCCACAGCTGGAAAATTATCCAGTAATTCGTCGATTTCTTCCTTTGCTATCCGTGGTATCATCCTTGTAATTATAACACCAAATGTTAGATTTACAAGGTAAAAATATCAATTACAAATTAATACTGCAAGTAATTTACCTTGTAATTATAACATCTAATGTTAGATTTACAAGGTAAATTATGAAAGACAGCACTCTGCTTTCCACTTATTATCAGTAACAAAACCCCAATCACCGGCTTTAATAGCAATGTGATCACCAGTTACACTTCCCGCCCTATGACCGCCGCAAAAAAATCCATTGAGTTTTCAAGACAATACCTGACTTTCCTGACATTTCTGACTTTCCTGACCACCCCCACCCTCGCCCAGAACACCGACGGCCAGTTTGCGGAAGCGGAGATCATCATGAAAAAAGCCAACGGCTTTCGCGGCATCTGGTACATGAACCAGCCCTCCAACGACGAATATGTTTACAAATACAGCGGCGGGCTGGCCGTTTACCCGGCCAATCACCGGCCATTCGCCATTTATGCGAGGCAGGTGGATAAAACCTTCTTCTGCTTCGGAGGCACCGACAGTACCAATTCCACATTGCTGCATAATGTCTCCTACTTCGATCACAGAACGGGCAAAGTAGCCAACCCGCTGACGATTCTGGACAAAAAGACCACCGACGCACACGATAACCCCGTAATTTCGATCGACGACCGTGGTTACATCTGGATTTTCTCGACCTCTCACGGTATCTCGCGTCCTTCCTATATTCATAAAAGCAGGAAACCTTTTGATATCAGCGATTTCGAGCGGGTGAATGCAACGGAGCTAGTCGATGGCAAGCCTCAGCCCTTTGCCAATTTCTCCTATTTTCAGGTTTACCACATCAAAGGCAAAGGATTCATTGCGCTTTTTACCAAATACAACAAGGCGGGACAGCGGGTGATCGGGTACAATACTACTGCCGATGGCGTGCATTGGAATGAGTGGAAAGTACTGGCACACATCGAGGAAGGGCATTATCAGATCAGCACCGAGCGGAATGGAAAAATCGGCGTCGCATTCGACTACCATCCCAAAGGCAAGGGCCTGAATTACCGGACTAACCTGCATTACCTCGAAACATCGGATTTCGGAAAAACCTGGCAGAATATCGAAGGAACATCGGCGCAGTTGCCATTAACCAGCCCCAAGAACCTGGCCACAGTGCACGATTACGCGAGTGAAAAGCGTAACTGCTACTTGCTCGACATTACCTTCGACCAGCAAAACAAACCTGCTATCCTGGTCATCGCCAGCAAAGGCTACGAAGCCGGTCCTGCCAACGGCCCGCGCGAGTGGACATTATACCGGCCGGGCAACCAGGGTTGGGAACACCACATCGTGACGACATCCGACAACAACTACGATATGGGCTCGGTTTATCACATTTCCAAAAACAGCTGGCGGGTCGTCGGACCGAGCATGGATGGCCCACAAGCCTACAATCCCGGCGGGGAGGTAGCGATGTGGCGGAGCGACGACGGCGGCAAGCAATGGGCACTGGAAAGGCAGCTTACCCGGAACAGCCCGATGAATCACTCGTACGTACGTAAGCCCCTACACGCGCAAGACGGGTTCTACGCGATCTGGGCGGATGGTCATGGTCGCAAACCTTCGGAATCGTTTGTTTATTTTTCCAATGCCCATGGTGACGTATATCGGTTGCCGCGACAAGGCAAAAAGCCGATGCTGGTGCCCCTGCCTACGAAATGAGGCACAAAAAAATTGCCGGCCTTACGACCGGCAATCCGAATTATATAGCGAGTATGTGATTATTGTCCGTTACGTTTTTTCACCTGGTGGTCGACAATCGCGCCGGTGCCCGCGCCCACGCCAGCACCGATCACGGTACCGATGAGTGCGCCTTCCACACGTTTCTTGTTCACGATCGCGCCGGTGATGGCTCCGGTACCTGCTCCTACCAATGCGCCTTTGGCCGTATGGCTCCATTTCTTTTTAGTGCGGGCGGCTACGGGAGCGGCGGCAGGTGTGCTTGCAACGGCCTGAGTGTGGCTTGTTGCCTCATTTTTCTCAAGATCTTCCCACTTTTCCGCTTCCTGGCGTTGAGCTTGCAGGGCGTTCATTGAATCTATAATGGCCTGTTTTTCCATGGCTACGCGCATGGAATCGATGGTTTTTTGTTGTGATTTCAAGAGTGCTTCCTGCTTGTCTGACTGCGTGTTACAAGCCGCCAGCATAGAGGCAGCGAATAACATCGAAATAACAGCTTTCATCTTTGGTGTTTGGATGGTTATGCCAATGAATATGCCAAAACCGTGCCAGAGGTGCCGTTTCCAGTAATAACATATTCCACAAACCGCCTACCGGTAAATAACAAACGATTGAGTAGATCGGGGATACTCGCTAACTTGTAGAACTACCTCGATCCTTAAACAACCACCTCCATGGAAGGCATTATCAACGACGACCTCGACCAGCAATCGCAGCGCCCCGGCGCGAACGGCCCGCGGCCCTTTTTGAAACGGGGCAACAAAGTGACAGTTACCAGCGCCGAATACGACGGCCGCACACTGTGGCACATCACCAGCGACGGCACCAAAGTGATTGGAAACAAAGTGGAGCTGGATGCCTATTCGGGCTTGTCGGCTCTTGATAAATCGCATTTCTTCATCTGCTACCGTCAGCAGAAAGCGGGCATTCCGGTGATTGACATGGCCGATGCGCCCGACAAGCTGTACTTCGCCAACCTGCCGCCCTCGCCCGACCGCGATTTCAGGGTAACAGAGCTCTTTCCCGAGGTATGGGCCACCGGCGTGACGCAGGCTGTGAGCCGGCTACCGGAGTCCCGTAAGCATGTTTTCGTTTATATCCACGGCTTTGATTGGGAGCCCGGGCTCAAACTGGAACTCGCACCCCAGTTTGTACAAAGCTACCTCGCCCACCCCGAAAACAGCGTCGCCAATGTGCTCTACTTCGGCTGGCCGTCGTACGGATGGCGCAAGAAGGCCGACGACCGCTCCATTGGCTATGGCGAACAGTTCACCCGGAATGGTTTGTTTGAATACTTTGAAGTGCTCTCCCGAAAACTGAAAGAAGCGGGCAAAACGCTGAACCTCGTCGTGCATTCATTCGGGCACCAGCTGCTGAACGGCATGATCAACCCCGGCGAAGGCCACAGCATTCCGACCGGCATTTTCGAAAACATATTCCTGATGGCCCCCGACGTCACGCACCTGGCTGTGCAACAGGGAGGCGTACAGCTCCGGAATATGCGCAGGAAATTCAAAGGGCCCCATTTTCATTACAACTACACGCCATTAAAACAGCTGGCCAAGCACGTCCATATTTACTACGACCCGAGCGATTACCTGCTGTATGTGAGCTCCAAGCAATTCAACCTCAATGCAAATACCGCGGCCTTCGATCCCCGTCCCGATGCCGAAGGCCTTACGAGTGACTTCCGCAACCTGGGCAGCTACGGCGACAAAATCTTCCAAAAAGACCCGAACCTGAAGCTCGAAGATGGCTTCAACTTCTATAACGTGCTGGACATCATCAAGCAAGACACCGACGTGCAGGCGGACCCGCTCTATTACGGCTTTCTCAACAACGAGGACAATGCCATGGCCAATGCGCGTGAAGGCGATTACAGCGGCATTAAACTACTCAGCACTTTCTGGGACAGGTATTACCTCATGAACCATCACGCCTACCTGTTCAGCAGCAGGCCTGTGGTGGCACACGTGTTACAGCGCCTCGCAGGTGTGCCCGTGCAGCCGCACGTGAATGAGGAAGAAGCGCCTATTGTGTAAGGGGGCTGTATTAATTCAAGTCACGCTGAGCGAAGTCATACTGTCAGCCTTAGCGCAGTCGAAGGCATTCCACACCGCAAACATCGTGTTCTTCGACTACGCTCAGCATGACAGTTTATAATATCCGAGCCCTTCATTGCTTCACTGGCACCCAAACCTCCGCTCCCGGCCCCTTACCGGAAGTCAGTTCGATCAGCGAGAGTAAATACGCATTCTCAGGCTCGCCGCTTTGCTTGACCATTTGACGGAACGCGGCCTCACCCGCCGGGAAAACCGCCGTGAGGTCCAGCTTCCATGTGCCGTTTTCCTTATTAAACTCAAATGCCAGCGGCGTCTTCTGCCCGCGCACCAAAAGTTCTCCCGTAGCGAAATTGCCATTTACCTTCACCACACCCACCTCGTTGTTCATCACCGAACTCTTCCCAACCATGCCCATTTTAATGGCCGTCACCAGCAATTGCTTGCCGTTTGTCGTCAGGATTTCGTCTTTGGAAATGCGATGGCGAATGATCAGGACCATGAGTTTGTCCATCAAAGTAAGCTTATCCACCGCCAGTGAATCGGCAGTCTTCACTTTTTCGAGAATATTGCCGTAATAGTTGATTGTCTTGGTATCTACCTGCTCCACCGCTTCCTCGCCTTTGTCGTTAAGGATTGCTGATTTGTAAGCGTCAAACGTCTTTTTTACCTGTTGCTCCTCGGTTTGCTGGGCGGTGGTCAGTGTCGGGATCAGGAATAATGCCAGAAATGTAATGCGGGTAAAATGCTTCATTGGTTTTATTTGGAGTTGAAAAATAGGCCGCGAAGATAGCCCGATTGCATCAAAAAAGTGACACTTTGAAAACCGCTAGGCTCTTTCAAGGTCATGTTTTAAATGCAGATTCCTTTTCTGCAAGAACTTTCGCATGTAGTTTTCCAAATACAACTTGTCAAAAAGGACACCTAAAATACCGAAGGGTGTTTCGTATTGAAATAGGTCTGTCATCACCGTTGCCCCGTTTTCCTCGACAAAATGATGTTCGTGACGCATACTTTTGAAAGCGCCTTTCAACATTTGGTCCTCGAAAAACGTTGGTTCGATCATCCGGCCAATTTCCACAGTAAGCCGTTGCCTGACCCCGAGGTGTTTTGCCTCCCAGGTAACGACATCGCCCGCTTCGAACAACCCGGTCATTCTGCCGGCAACCACCTTCTCGTTCGTCCCAGACGTTGACGATAAATGGGCGTCAACGCTCCGTGCGGCGTCAAAGCAAGCTTTGATAGGCGCATGAATCACGGTCGTTAAATGAATTGTTGTCATGGTTAATTCAACTGCTTCAAAACCTTCCCATCCCAGAGACCTTTGTAGGTTTGATTCAAACCCTTGATTTCTATTCGAAAACTCTGGTCTTCGGCTTTATATTCTGACTCAATCACTTTATCGCTCTCATCTAGAAATTCGAGGCCGTAATGAAATGGTAGTTCTTCACTCGTGAAATGCATTTTAATACCCCCATTTTGCATATCAAAAATGGCAATGCGAAAATGCTCGGGATAGCCTTTGTCGGCGTACACCTCGTAACCCATATCCTGCGCGGCAATCATGACAAGCTGTTTGTGATACACCAGCGGATAGCAAAAATAGGCAAACGTATGCGGCCGGAAATCGGTGTAATACCGCTTGCCGTCGATGCGCAGCGAATAGCACATGTCAAAAGAATATTGGTCAACGCCATTGGCTTTCTGTCTGTATACCTGGTTGTGAAAAATCGTGTCGATCACGACCAGCGAGGGGTTAATAAGCTTGCCGGCCACATTCGCCGGGGCCTTTAATTCCTTCGATTTGAAAAGCAAAATACCACCCGGCTGCGGGAAGAGCATCGATAGCCCCGGATCGGGCTTGGGCATGAATGTCTGCGACACAATCTCCTGCCTCGTACGTGCGAGCGCCTCCGCATCCGTACTCGCGAGCGTGTAGGAGCCGTTTTGGATATTGAAGTTGAACGGCGCTACGACGAACGCCTGCGCGAGCGCATTGCCCGCGCACGCAATGAATATCAAAGTAAAACCAAATGTAAACTGCGCCACTCGGAGCGCTGCTTTACGGAAATGCATCATCATAGCCCAGCGGTTACCGATCTTGCTGCAAGCTAAACAGAACTTTCACTTCGCGATTAAAAAGCTATGAAAAATCGGCCAAAAACTTGCTCCCGGGCTGGTAAAGCCTAAATTTGATTTGTATAAAAACAACAAATCATGAAAACGACTTTCACCTTTTTGCTCCTGTTCGCGGCCACACTCTGCTGGGCGCAGCTTCCTAAGCCCGATGAAATCCCGACCTCCAAAGGTCCGCTCAAAATCCAGCCGCTTAACCACGCTACGCTGGCCCTCACCTGGAACGGCAAAACCATCTACGCCGACCCGTACCAGGCCCCCAAAACCTTCGTCGGCATCGCCAAACCCGACCTGATCGTGATCACCGACATCCACGGCGACCATTTCGACCCTGCCTCCCTCGAAGCCCTCGACCTGACTGGAACCATCATTGTAGCCCCGCAGGCCGTCGTCGACAAAATGTCCGACGCATTGAAAGCCAAAACGACCGTCCTCGCCAACGGCGCCACCACCGAAAAACTCGGCATCAGCATCACCGCCATCCCGATGTACAACCTCCCCGAAACCGCCGACTCCCGCCACACCAAAGGCCGCGGCAACGGCTACGTCCTCAAACTGGGCGGTAAATCGGTCTTCCTCAGCGGGGATACCTCCGGCATTCCGGAGATTAAGGCATTGAAGAACATCGATGTGGCATTTGTTTGCATGAATTTGCCTTATACGATGGATATTAACGAGGCTGCTGCTACCGTGCTGGCGTTCAAGCCGAAGGTGGTTTATCCTTACCATTATCGTGGGCAGGGGGGGTTTAGTGATACGGAAGCGTTTAAGAAGCTCGTGAATGAGAAGGATGGGAAGATTGATGTGAGGGTTCGGGATTGGTATACGGTGAAGTGAGGGCGTGCATATTGCAGACATCACGCGTAGTGCTTCGACCGCAGCGGCGGCCGCTTCGCTCAGCATGACAATTGAAAGATGTCAGTCTGAGCGAACGGGGCCGCCCGGCGGTCGAAGACAGTCCATACTGTACAAACCGCTCTCCTTCATTCATCAACATGATTTTTTGTGCGCGGGTTTTGATATTTTTATAGTACCAACAATACTCGCCATGGCCAAAAACAAATCTATTTCCCTCGGTCTGCATTCGGACACGCGTACTTCACAAGATGAAAAACTGAGACTATTAAGGCAAGCATTGATCAACGGTGAGCAAAGCGGTTGGGTTCACGACTTTGATCCTGAGGAATTCAAGGCCAGAATGCGGACCAAAAACAGTGCTTAGTAGGTCAATCTTGCTCGAAAAGCTCCTTTTGGGCATTCCGCCGTCTTTGACCTGATGCAGGCTCCGGCTCTTCCACCGTGTTGAGCGTAATCTCTATTTTGTTGCTCAAACACTTAACCGTTACTTCGTCGCCGCACTCGAAGCCGGCTGCTTCCAGCCATTTCCCGCAGAGGCGGATTTCAGGCGTGAGGACGTATCCGTACCATGCTCGTGGGAGGTATTTACCGTAGACTTTCAGGCGTCGCTCGGAGGGGTTCGAAGATTTTTTTCTGTGTGTCATAGTTGTTGTTTTACATAATTTACATAGCAAATAACAATATAAATATGATGTAAAACAATATTTATATCGCTCTTTCCAGGGTTTTTCGAAAATTGATTAAGTTCAGAATTAGCGCTAGATAGCATAAAATATGCAGTCGTCGCTAATTATGCGCCTCAATAGAATCAAGATAGTACTACACGAACAAGGAAAGACAAGCAAAGACCTAGCCCAGGAACTTAGCAAGGCCCAATCCACGGTATCACGCTGGTGCACCAACGACTCACAGCCGTCGTTGGAGACGCTTTACGAGATTGCGGTTTGGTTGAAAGTGGATATCAGGGAATTGTTGGTGAGTACAGCGAGTTGATTGATTTGTAAGGCCAGGCACGTCTTAACTCCACTTTGTGTATACTTAAAGTTAAAGACCTAAAAATGCCTTGTCCCCATGCTTATCAATGCGGATCGTAAATACTGCTACCGGATTTGTAACATTCAAAATTTACAGCACATACTGGAAGTGGGAATTTGCACAAGGAATCACCCTTCTGCCAGCAGCGAGTTTCATCCTATCGGAAATCCGGACATCATTGGTGCAAGAGATGCAACGCGCGTAAGAATCGATGGTTACGGGAATATCGGGGAGTACATCCCATTCTACTTCACTCCGCGATCTATTATGCTGTATAATATTGTTACAGGGTACTGGGCCCCGGTTGTTCCAAAGCTTGAAAGAGAAGAAATTCTGATCATACGTTCAGAAATTGGCATTTTAAGCCGAAACCCTCGTTTCTTCTTTACCGATGGACAGGCAAATGCAGCGTACTCGAATCATTACACTGATCTGAGAGATTTGGATCAAATTGATTGGGAAAGCATTCAGCAAAGTAATTTTCAGAAATCCGATTTAGACACCGACCGCCCCAGAAGATACCAGGCAGAATTTCTGGTCCATTCACATGTGCCATTAAAATCGATTGAGTCATTCCTTGTTTACAACGAACACGCAGAAGCTCTTGTTAATGCACATTTGAAATCGGCTGGCTTAAATATTGCAGTTACGGTCGCACCAATATGTTTTTTTCCTTAATTCGCCTATGATACGATTCTCAACCGGAGATTTGCTCCAAGCCAAAACGGAAGCACTCGTAAACACCGTCAACACTGTGGGGGTGATGGGGAAAGGCATAGCACTGCAATTCAAGGAAGCATTTCCGCATAACTACAAGATATATGCGGACACGTGCAAGCGCCATGAACTTGCTCCCGGAAAGCTGCTCGCCGTTTGGGACAACAACATGCTTCTGGGAAAACGACTGATTATCAACTTCCCAACGAAAACGCATTGGAGGAAGCCTTCGGAATATTCGTTCGTAGAGGACGGACTTATCGCCTTGCGAGAGCTCATTTCGGAACAAAAAATTTCAAGCATCGCCGTTCCGCCTCTTGGTTGCGGAAATGGCGGATTAGATTGGCATATCGTCAAACCTATGATTGAAGAGCATCTAGACGGGCTCAACTCAGAAATCGTTGTTTTCGAACCTAATGACCATATCAAGGCGATTTTACAAAAGCGGGCGCCCACCAAGGCCGTCAAACTAACTCCCGCCCGCGCTCAGCTATTATATGCATTGTTCGCCTACGAAAGCATGGGCGAGCACAGTAGTCTTTTCGCGGCCAACAAGCTGGCCTATTTTTATCAGCGACTTGGTCAGCCTTTGCAACTGACATTTACTGCGCAGCATTATGGGCCCTATGCGATTGGCGTCGAAAAGGTCCTCTATGCGCTGAATGGAGTGTATCTGAAAGGATTGGAACAAGGTCAGGCGAAAGCATTTGAGCCGCTAATGCTCAACTATGAAAAGTGGCAGGAAGTAAATGATTACATCAATAGCGAGCTCAGCCCTGAGGCAAAAGCGATCAACCAAAAGCTGCTGGCATTAATTAGCGGGTTCAGTTCGGACTTGTCACTTGAAATACTGGCTACTACTGATTTTATCCTTCAACACAATCCAGAATTTGGCATTGATGAAATTATGGAGCGGATTAAATCTTCGAGCAAGAGAAAAGGTGATTTGGTTAAGAGGGAGTATGTTGAGATAGCTGTGGGGCATTTGAGGGATATGGAGTTGGTTGAAAGTAGTTTTTCATTCTAAGTTGCAGCGGTGAACTTGACTTGACCGCTTATTAGCTTTTCGGTGTTCCTCGAAAGATAATAAAGGGTGAACTAGACAACTACTACATTTAGCGAATCAAGCTCGAAGCCTTGGAAGGTATTGAAGATGCAATACAACCATCCCCTTAATAGTACCATATATTTTGTTACTTGGTACGTGACATCAGAGATGGTCTACTTAAACATTACACACTCTCTCTAACAAACACGTCTAGCAGTAGAACCGGTGCTCTCTGTTATGACCTAAATACTTGAATCGAGATCTTCGTACCCTTCAACAAAAATACTCATGCTTGATTGAAGGGAATTATTACATTTTCTCCAAATATAACTTCGACTGAATAATGAGAAAGGAATCATCCTATTTCTTTCCCAAAGTTTTGTGTTAGTGGGTCTCGTAAGATGTTCATTTATGTACGAATCAACCATATCCTTAAATTTCACCCGGCCCGCGATCAAGTATGGCCTTATATAAATTAGAGAGTCTACGGTGATAATTGTTAACGGTTCAATTTTGTCCAACTTTATGCCCGAATTATCGCGCCGATTGCCTAGTTCCTCTCCAAACCACTCATTAATTAGTTGATTAAGGCCTGTGGCATTAAACACCTCCTCTGTGAGTATCAGGATCGGGTAAATTCTGACAGAGGGCATCTTGTCATATCTGTCAAAGTCAATATTTCCTGATTTAATTCGTTGTATATTGTCCAATAATTGATGAATGGCCTTAGATTGACGTTTTCCTCCGTTAGTCGTCTCTAAAAACTTTGACCTAAGTTCAGCATCTATTTCTAAATAGTTCAATGATTCCTTAGCCTCCTTCTTTATCAATGCATCTTTACACTCGATCAAAAAAATATTATTAAAGTCTCTCACATAATAGTCGGGCTCAGCAACCTCCTTACGTTTGTCATTTTGTCTTGCGACCCTAATTTCACGCCCAGAAAACGAAATTGCCTTTTTGGGAAATACGCCGTGTAACAATTTTGTCAATAAATACTCCTCGGTAAATTCTGTCGAATAAAAACTTCTAAAATTTTTAATCTGTATACTTAATTCCAGCGTCGAATTCAGCCTATTTAACACAAAATACCATCCACGAAAAAGTTTATCAATCACAAACTTGGCATATATGATTTTGTATAACCCATCATCCATTTTCATAACAGGCGTGTTTCTAATAGAAAGAAAGTCCATGTTTTCTTCAAATTCAGCTAGCACAAACTTATCAATAAATTTAATCGCTAGCTTGGACATAGGTTTGTCTCTTATGTCGATTATAGCATCTTTTTGGCACTCAATTGGGTCAAGCAAGAATATCATCATATTAAACAGTTCTCCAATTGATCGGCAGTTATAGTACTTCAAAGTCTCCAACAGGAGAGGCCTCGTTTTTTCATTCTCTCTCAGAAATAAGAAAAGATACTGAGATTTCTGAAATTGAACACTAAATTCAAGAGAGAGATTGTGATTAAGTATCTCATTATCAAACACCGATCCCGTTAAAGCAGTTAAGTATTCGATACGGTCACTCGAATAGTCGACTAAGAGCTGCGATGCCTTGTGCGCTCTTAGCATTATGTCTTCATTGAAGCACAAATAGGCTTTAAATAAGTTCAAACTCCCTTCATCCTCGTCGAATTGGCCCAAGACTTCGGTACTTTTATCAGATTTGAGTGCATACTCAAACAATTTTAAACTGGAAGGAGGATAAATAAAATGTGCAGCACGTTGCGTTTGTTGCTGTATTCGGTAAATATTATTCAATATTTGTGACAATTTAGCAGTTAAGTGCCCGCGAAAATGACGTCGTAGCACCGAAAATATATCTTCATCTCGGTCAAAATGGTTATGATAACCGGAAAAATTTATTGCTGCGTGCAACAGCATTTCTTTTGAAAACGCCTGCAATAACAAATCGACATCAATTTCTTCATTTGGAAAAAGATCATGAAATTTTAAAAGGTAGGGGGTGCGCACCTCTGCGCCATTCTGTTGTTTCATAAACTAACGAAAACAGTTGATTAGATCGGAAAATTTAAACTAATATTATACTTATCTCAAAATCAAACTTGTTACTTATCAAAAATTAATTATTCATTCGATGTAATGCACCTTTTTTTTATAAAAGAATTCTTTTTTCAAGCGGATTTAGCGAAAGGTTTGAAACTCACCTCCCCACCCCACACGCCCTCTCAACCTCCCCCACAAACCCCTCCAAAACCCCGCTCACCCGCAAAATCCCCTCCTCAGCCTCCTTCCAATTCTTCTGCTCAATCGCCTCCCGGATCATCGGCAAAGTCTTCACCCCATACCCCGTATAAAAGCCCGGCGCGTAAATTTGATGCCGGTACCACGGGCGGCGCGGCAAGCCATCGGCATGGATCAGCTTTCTTTCGGTTTTGTATAAAATCTCATTCAACTCCCTCAACTTGTCCGCAGGCAAGGAAGAAAACTTCGACGAGGAAGCAGCAAATGCTTTGGCGCTATTTTCCAATGCAACCAATGCATTATCCAGCGGCGCGAAATTGAGATACGGTGCTACGGATTGAACAGCAGGCTTCACAAACGGATCTTTGGGATCGGCTGCGGCTTCGAAGCGGCCTTCGGCGAGGAGTTTGTTGTGTTCCTCGGCTTTGGTGCGCGTGTTTTCGAGCTCCTTTTTCACTTCCGAGGCGTAGAGTTGTACGGTGTTGGCGAAGTTGGTGAAGTCGAAGGGGAGCACGTCGGCGTTGGCGAAGCGGAGGACGGAGCGGCCGAGGGTTTTGGCGAGCGTGACGCCATAGGCAAAGTCGCCGTCCTTGAAGCGGGTATAATGGTCGTAGGAATCGAAAATGGAATGGTAATCGCCGCCGGCATCTTCGCCGCCGTAGCCGACGTTGAGGGAGGCGATGCCGAGGTGCTGGATAAACGGCGTATAGTCAGAACCGGAACCCAGGGCGCCAATGCGGAGGTCGGCGCGGGTGCGGGCTTCCTGTTTGGCGGTCGGTGAGCCGTTGAGGATCGTGCGCGAGCGCAGGCGGTCGATCACGCTCGTGCCTTTTTCGGGGTCGATCACGTCGCGGCCTACCTGGTTGATGAACTTTTCGAGCGTATGCGAGCCGCCCGCGCTCAGGTACCCGCGACCGTTTCCGTCCGAATTGAGGTATACAACGGCCTTTTCCTTCAAAATGGACTGGTATTTCTCCACCCATTCCGTCGAGCCGAGCAGGCCGGGCTCTTCGCCGTCCCACCAGCAATAGACTATCGTACGTTTCGGTTTCCAGCCGGTTTTGACGAGCTCGCCCAACGCGCGCGCTTCTTCCAGCTCGGCCACGGCACCGCTCACCGGGTCGGCCGCGCCGAACACCCAGGCGTCGTGGTGGTTACCGCGGATCACCCATT
Organism: Dyadobacter jiangsuensis; assembly: GCF_003014695.1. Taxonomy (GTDB): domain Bacteria; phylum Bacteroidota; class Bacteroidia; order Cytophagales; family Spirosomataceae; genus Dyadobacter; species Dyadobacter jiangsuensis. The sequence goes on from NZ_PYAS01000017.1 coordinate 51,799, forward strand.
GGTCGGGAAACTCGCTGCCTTTCAGCGTCGCGATCACGTTGTAGCAGGGCACGATATCGAAATTGAATTCGAGCTTCAAATGCACCTTCGCCGGGCCCGGGCCGATGTGGTAGGTGATCGGCAATGCGCCCCGCCAGGTCGCAGGCGCCGGTTGACCGGCCAATGCTTTGAGCAGCGGCGTCGCGTCGCCGTACGAAATCGGCAGCACGGGGATCTTCATCATCGCCGGGGCCTCCTCCACGGACAACCGCTTATGTGTCGCGTCCGCCACGAAGCCATTCGTGAGCGGATCGCCCGGCGCGAGCGGTAAATCCACCACTGACCCACGCTGCACACCCGACTCGTTTTTAAATGCCCCTTTGGGATATACGTCGCCCTGGAAATAGCCATCCTCCTTCGGATCGGAATAAATAATACAGCCGATCGCCCCGTGCTCGTACGCCACTTTCGGCTTGATGCCCCGCCACGAGCCACCATATTTCGCTATTACAATCTTCCCTTTCACATCCACGCCGAGCTTCGCCAACTCTTCATAATCGTCGGGCACACCATAATTCACAAAAACCAGCTCGGCCGTTACATCGCCATTGGCCGAAAACGCGTGGTATGGCGGCAAGACGTCCTTTGTTTGCGCGGAGGTAGCGTCCTCTTTCAATGGCTTTTCGATTAATGGGGCCTTAAATTTCGTCGGCTCCGTCAGTTCCAGAATCCGCACTTTCGGCGTCGGAAAAAGCACATGCACCGTATCGAGCCGCGCATCGAAGCCCCACGAAGCGAGTTTGTCGCGCAGGAAAAGCGCATTATTGAGGCCATAAGGCGAACCCAGCTGATGCGGGAAGGCCGTCATGCGCTTCATCCAGTCCCGGAGATTATTGGCTTGGAGTTGTTTATCGAATGCCGCTTCGAGGTCCAGCTCCTTCTTTGCTGTTTCGGCGCCAAAGCCTAAGAGCGGTTGCTGTGCCTGCGCGGAGGCGACAGCCATACCGGAGAATAATATGGAAGTAAATGTTCTTTTGAAAAGGTGTCGCATAAGAACGGAGTGAAAGGTTGATGGTGATGGTTAAATATAGTAAACGATGAGGAACAATGCCGTAGATTGGCGGATAATGTGCCACTGGAATGTACACGCACGCCAACATGCTTCTACTCCGTTCAGCATGACATGAACAGAGTGCAGGGTTTCATGAAAGTTGAATTGCAAAATGTCAGTCTGAGCGAAGCGGCCGCCGCTGCGGTCGAAGACAGTCCGTACCGCAACGTGTTTCAAGACGTCACGCTACTATGCCTCGACTGCAGCGGCGGCCGCTCCGCTCAGCATGACATGAACGGAATGCAAATATTAGATAGTGATTTATTTTGCCTTTCTTGAATAAACAAACCACACTATTCCATGAAATCGTATTACGTCTATATTGCCAAATGCGCCGATGACAGCTATTATACTGGCGTGACCAATGATCTTGACCGGCGCCTCGCTGAGCACAATTCAGGCAAAGACTCCGGATCATATACTTTCACACGACGTCCGGTTGAAATAGTCTTTTCGTATGAATTTAATGATGTACGGCAGGCGATTGCATTTGAGAAGCAGCTAAAAGGCTGGAACCGAAAAAAGAAAGAAGCAATTATCGCAGATCGATGGGAGGATTTGAAGGCACTTGCCAAATTTCAGAATGCAAGTCATTACAAGCGAGATCATGAATGAAAGTTGTCAAGGTACTAGCAAATCGTGAACAACATTTCTAAACTCTTCATCAAATGCCGTAAAAATGCCGCTATCATTCCCGCTCGGGAAAGGTTAAATTTGGGTAAAACAACTTCAATATGAACAACCTGAATACCTCTGAACAAATCAAAACCCTGCGCCGGGCGAAAGGACTTTCGCAGGAAACCCTGGCCGAAAATGCCGGCATTAATCTGCGTACCTTGCAACGCATCGAAGCCGGCGACACCATCCCGCGTGGCGAAACGCTCCGCCTGCTCGCTCAGGCGCTCGATGTGCCTGTGGAAAGCCTCGTACCCGCGCCCGCAGAGGACGCTTCATTCCTGAAAATCCTGAACCTTTCCGCCCTCTCGTTCTGGCTGCTGCCACTGGGCGGCGTGCTCGTTCCGCTCGTATTATGGCTCTACAACCGCCAGCGCGTCGCAGGCGTCATGGAGCTCGGCAAGCGCATCCTGAACTTCCAGATCACCTGGGCCATTATTGTATATGGCATTACGTTATTTATGGTATTCTCCACATTTGCCGGGCGGTTCTTTTTCAATCCGTTTGTGGTGGTATGCGTGTTGTTTTTGATGGCGTTTTTAAACACTGCGGTTATATTGATTACGCATTTCAAAATTGTGCGGGGCGAGGGGGATTATTATGGGATGGGGTTCAGGATTATACATTGACTTTTCAAACCCAATCTATCACAAATGCAGCACCACCAACGCCACAATCGCCGGTAAAGCCTGCACAAAAAAGATCTTTTTGCTCGCCGTAACAGCCCCGTAAATCCCCGCCACAATTACGCAACACAGGAAGAAAACCCCTACATACAACCTCCAATGATGGTCCTCAATGAGCAGCGACCAGATCAGCCCAGCGGCGAGGAAGCCATTATAGAGTCCCTGATTAGCAGCCAGCGTTTTGGTCGGCTTGAAGAGCTCAGGTGCCAGAGAGCCTTTGAAGGTTTCCTTGCCCTTCGTTTCCCAGGCAAACATTTCGATGTAGAGAATGTAAAGATGTTCGAGTGCGACCAGGGCGACTAAGATGGTAGAGAGTGTTTGCATGAGAATAAGTTAAAATGAAATGTGAAACTCGGTCTATGGCTACAACGGATCAGGAGTATTGGTTGCGCTGATAGCGTCTATTTTGGGATCTTCAACAGGTGTCTTGATCAACAGCTCGCGTTCAGCAATTTCCTCCTCCATCCTTATGATGTAGTAAGTTAGATAGATAGCGAGAATGTTGATCCCAAGCACGACTAGCTCCTCTTGCTTATGGATAGTTAGGTTAAGATTACTTGGACCAACCTCAAAACCGAGATCAGTACCACTAGAAAGGTCAATTTTAAATACCGCAGAAGCGCCCGAAACATACAAGTAGGCATAACCACCAACGGCAAACTGAACTATTTGCAAAACCTGGTTAATCTTTGACATGTACAACCCATTCCGGATTTCACCCCTCGTTAGTAGTCGCCCACAGTAAATTGAAAACCCGTAAAGAAATATCCCTGTGGCAATTAGCAAAAGCGTAATACCCTCGATAACACCGGTTTGAGTCAATGCATAAATGAACATTACTATCCCGAGGGCCCCACCTGCAATTTGGTACCAGGCAAGATTTTTTACACGACTTTTAAGTTTTGCAGTCAGTATTTGCTCCATTTTGCTAGAAAAATCAATCTTCGGCTATCCACTCAACGCGGCCATAGGAATAAGGGTCCCAATCTAGAAGCATCTGCCCCAGATTATTGATGGAAGCGGCCACTGTTTTGATACTGAACCGGGAGACATAGCTGTCGGGAGCCGGTAAATTGTTTTGGACCTCTATTTGCAAGGCCGTTTGCCCTCTCCATTCGTAACAATATACCTTTAATGCCAGGGATCTATTAGCCCCGCCAAAATCAAATTCGACGGAATCCTCGATCGAATTTGGAAATGCGCACAACGCGTCTCCCAATTCCTTAAACCACTCTACTTCACTAAATACTTCAATTGCCGTGGTATTAATACCGTTTGTAATCTCGAACCGATATTCTTCAAAAATATCGTCAATCACATAGATCTTTATTCGCTGTTTGCCCATTAATCAAATCAAATTCTCGCACATAGCTTCTTCCGCATTTAGAAACTCAAGAGCCGCGCTGTTTTCGACAAGGATTTGAAATCCCCCGGTGATTTCCCACAGCTCAGTTTCGCACGTCATTGAATGTAGCTTGTCAGGCCGCCAATATAACAATTTCCCTTATCTTGTCACACAATTTGCATTCACTTCTACTCACCAACCAACCCATGAAAAAACACATTCTCGCCTGCCTGCTCCCACTCCTATTTACCCTCACACGCGCGCAAACGCCCGACAAGAGTTTTAAAAGCGACGACCTTGAAATTCAGAAAATTAGCGACCACACCTATTCACACCTCACCTATCTCCAGACAGAAACTTTCGGAAAAGTACCGTGCAACGGCCTGATCGTTTTCGACGGAAATGAAGCGGTGATTTTCGATACGCCTGTGGATGACGCCACGTCAGAAAAAGTCATCCGATGGATCGAAGACAGCTTAAAATGCAAGGTAAAGGCCGTTATAGCCACGCATTTCCACGAGGATTGCGTTGGCGGTTTGAAGGCGTTCCATGAGCACGGCATTCCCTCATATGCGACCAACAAGACAATTGCTTTCGATAAAGAACACAAATTCCCCGTTCCTCAAAAGGGTTTTGACGATAAGCTGGATTTAAAAGTGGGCAAAAAGACAGTAATGGCAGCATTCTACGGTGAAGGACATACGCGCGACAACATCATCGGGTATTTCCCGAGCGAAAAAGTCATGTTCGGCGGCTGCCTGATCAAGGAAGTAGACGCGTCGAAAGGTAACCTGGCCGATGCCAACGTGGAAGCATGGCCGGCGACAGTCAGCAAAATCAAAGCAAAATATCCCGATGTAAAAGTTGTAATCCCCGGCCACGGAAAAATCGGCGATACCGCATTACTTGACTACACCATCAAGCTATTTTCACAGAAATAGACCGCAGAGCGGTTCCCAGTTTGTAGTAACCCGATCTACAAAACAATTTCAGCTCCGTCAGGAGCTTCCTGGCTCAACGGTCAAGGAAGCTCCTACGGAGCTGAAATCGATTTATGACGAACGGATTGCTATAAACAGGGGCCACGCTGCGGCCCATTATTCGCCATTCTGCGGTCAGCGGTCAGCCGTCGGCGGTCAAACAACCAACGCCCCAAACCGCCTCGCGCTACTTCACCCCCTTCCCTGTTGCAGCCCAGTAAATGCCGCCATACAGGTGATCCAAAAACGACTGATCTGAGTAAACCAACCCAATATGCCCCAGGCCGGTGTAGAATGCGCGGCCGCCGTCGAAATTGTGGTACCAGGCAATCGGGTGGTCGCCCATGCCATTGCCCTGGCTGGTTTTAGGATCGTATGTTTTTTCGTCAAGCGTAATGAGCACTTTCAGGTCGTCGGCATTGAGCGGCTTTTTGTATTCATACCACTCGTCGGTCCATAGCATGCGTTTGGGGAAACGTTCGAGGCCGGGAAAATTGCTGTCTTTCACATCCAGGAACGCGGTCTGCTGCGCCGGATGGGTTTTGAAATAGGCCCCTACCAGCTTGCCGTACCACGGCCAATCGTATTCGGTATCCGCTGCCGCGTGAATACCTACCCAGCCTTTTCCGCTTTTAATGTATTTTTCCAGGGCGGCTTGTTGCGTGTCGTTGAGGATATCGCCGGTTGTGTTCAGGAAGATCACAACCGAGTAATTAGCCAGACTTTTGTCATTGAAAACATCGGCACTCTCCTGCCAGTCGACCGAGAAATTATGCCTCGAGGCCAGGCTTCTGATCCCGGTTACACCCTCATGGATTGAAACATGGTGAAAACCCGCAGTTTTGGTAAAAAGCAACGCCTTGAATTGCTGCGCATGCGCCGTAACCGCGCTTCCGATCAGAAGAGACAGGGCCAGTAATTTTTTGAGCATGATTGTAATTTGGGTAAAGATGGAAATAGTATTTAAAACACGCTGTGGGGGAAATTTACTGATGGGGCTTTATGGGATTGGCCTACTTCTAAAATTGAAAGTACTATTTTAATGCCAAAATCAGAGCTAACATTAAAATATGACACATTTTAATGTTAGCACAATTAAAAGCATTAATTTTAATGCCAAAATCAGAGCTAACATTAAAACACAGCCTAATTTAATGCCAAACTAACACACTGATTCCATGCCTTATCCCATCAATCCCGACCGAAGTGTGCCCTGGAACGATCTTCCCGAACTGCCTATTTCCGAAGAACTGTACCGAAACATCGACGTTTACGAAGCCCTCGCTAATGCAAAAGCTGCATTGGGAAGGCTGCAAGGCCGGAGTATCGCGATCCCCAATCAGGCTATCCTGATCAACACCATCAGCTTGCAGGAAGCCAAGGCATCCAGCGCGATAGAGAATATCTTTACCACAGACGATGAACTGTATAAGGCGTTTAGTGAACAGAGGCTTAACGAAACAAGCGGTTCCGCCAAAGAAGTGCTGCGTTACCGCGAGGCGCTCTGGTTCGGTCACGATTTTTTGAAAGACAGCGACCGGTTCAGCGAAGACTATTTCAGGGTTGTTTACCAGGAGATTTACCAAACTACCGAAGGCATCAGGCCGCCGTTTATCCAAACCCACATCCGGCAAGGTGGTACCGGCCCTAACGCAGGCAAGCCGGTATATACGCCTCCGCGAGGAGCGGGGATTATCGAAGCTAAACTGACCAATCTTGTCAATTTCCTGAACGACGATGAAACATTCAAAGTCGATCCGGTACTCAAAATGGCCATTGGACATTATCAGTTCGAAGCCATTCACCCATTTCGCGACGGCAATGGCCGCACCGGCAGAATTTTCAATATCAACTATCTCACACACAAAGGCTTGCTCGACTACCCCATCCTATTCCTCAGCCGCTATATTCTCGACCATCGTGAAGATTATTATAATGGCTTAATGGGCGTCAGCCAGCGCGGCGAATGGAATATTTGGCTGAAATTCATGTTAAATGCGATTGAAGCTACTGCGATATTGACCTACAATAAAATCAACGACATCCTCAACACCAAGGACGCGATCCGCCAGGTGATCCTGGACGACACCGCCATCACCCGGCCCGAATTGCTGGTCAATGCGATATTTACGCAGCCATTCACACGCGTAAAGCATTTGACGGATCAGCGGCTTTATGCGGAAAACACGGCAAAAAAGTATTTAAATCAGTTGGTTGATCTGGGAGTGCTACAACGAAAGGTGATTCAGGGAAATCACTACTATCTGAATTTGGAATTGTATCGGATCCTGGGAGAGTAAGTCGTTATCTACTATAAACATCCTTTCGATCACCGATCGCTACAATTATGACATGCAGTTCTCCGTCATTAATCTCATAAAGAATTCGATAATTCCCCACACGAGCCCGATAAATTTCATCGGTATCGGTAAGTTTCCTGACGCCCGCCTGATAGGGATTTTCAGCCAGGGAATTAATCTTCTTAACCATTTGGCCGACGGCCTTCGAAGGAAGTTTGGAAAGTTCTTTTAGTGCGCGTTTTGCGTAGCTGACCTTATATTTCATAGTTTACCATGGCTCCGCAGGAACTCCATGGCTTCTTCCTCTGACACAAACTCTCCGTTTTTTCGTTCCGCATAGACCGCCAGATCGATCAGATCCTCATGGATTTCCCGCGCTGTTAGCTTCTTTTGTTTAGGCTTGCTTTCCAATGCTTTGCCATCCTTTTTTTCAGTTGTTTCCATGGACGTGAGTGATTTGAATCAAAACAAATTTACGATTTTTTTAAGAGTTCTATCAAGCCTAATATCCGCCGGTGCCATTCAAATTTGCAAGTACTTATCAGGCACTTAGTATCGATTATCAAATGGCGGAGAAATATATCCAAATAGTAAAAAAGCCGGTACTCATCCAGAGCACCGGCCATATTTCAACAACATTCAAAACAAATCACTTCCCAACCTTCAACCGCGTCTGCGCGCCTCCGGTTACGTCTTTCAACTCCACTTTCAAGCCACCTTTCACCACATTCCGGTCGAGCACCAGTGTGATCGGCTGAATGCCCTGCGAAAGATCGGCAGTGATGGTGCCGTCCGTGACTTTCAGCGCTTTGCTCCCGTTATAAGCCGCAACACCCGCTGGCGCGTTCAATGCGAAGGTTACCGGGCCTTTCGTCAATGCTTCTACCTCGAAACGGATAATGCTGAATGGCTTACCGGCGCTGTTTTTCATTTCGGCCAGGTCGTCGGTCGGGAGCTCGCCTGAGACTTTGCTGTATGCCGGGCTGGTAACGATTTTGGCACCTTTGCCGGCAATGACCGGCGTTTCCATAGAAAACTTGTTAGCTAGCTCCTTACTCAGCTCGATCGTCTCCCACCTGCGTACGTAGCGCGTTGCAGGCACGCGGAAGTCACCCGGTTCGCCGAGTTTGGTTAGGAATGCCACGAGGTTCACGAACTGGTCGCGGTCGAGGCTGGCGGTGAGGCCCGGAGGCATGAGCGAGCCCGGGACTTTTTCCATTACCTGCACCTGGCTTTTGGCAATAGAAACCTCTTTACCCGTCACGTCGCGGATCACGATGTCGTTGGCGCCGTCGGAAGCCAGGTAACCCATGAGCTCCGAGCCGTCCTTTTTCACGACGCGTTTCAGGTCGTAACCTTCTTTAATGGAAGCACTTGGATACAGAATCGAGCGGATAATGGTCTCTGCTGGCGAACTGGTACCAAGGCTGCTCAAATCCGGGCCGATCAATCCACCTGCGCCACCAATAGCGTGGCAGGTTGTACAGCTCGATTCCGCTTTACGGAAAATAAGCTCACCTTTGGCGGCATCGCCCTTTTCCCGGGCCAGCTTGGCAAGTCCTTCTATGGTTTTGTCATCAAGATCCTGCGGCATTTTAGGCGCAGGCAACGAGCCGCCCGATGCTTCCAGGGCCTTTTTCAATGCGGCGATCTCGTCGATGCTCTGGCGTGTCCAGCCGGCACGCTGCTGCACGAGCACCCGACCACGTTTGGCTACGGCTTCCGGGATTTTCTTCGCAGCAATAGCCTCTGCCAATGCCGCCGATCCGGGGTTCGATGGAATGAATGCGAGGAACAAGTCCGACATATCGGTGTCCGCCGGCAATGTCCGCATGAGTTCGGCGCTCACCCGTGCACCTTCCTTCTCGTCCAGCGACGCGAGTTGCGCGGCAGCGATAATGCGAACTTCGGGAGTATTCTTCGGACCGGCAAGGTCAGTTACGAGTTGCAGTGCTTTGGGTTTATCAATAGCCCCCAATGCGCCCAGCGCCGCTTTCTTGGTAGCCGGGTTACCGCTCTGGATAAGGCCCGTCAGACGGTCGTTCAATGACGACAATTTCCAAAGACCGATGAGGCGAATGGAGCTCAGGCTGGCACCCTCGTCGTCATTACCAATCAATGCAGCAATGCGCTCCGGACTCTTGTTGGGAGCTACATGACGCTGATTGCCGGCTTCTTCGAGCGCAGCCAGCTGAGCAGCCGCGTTCTTGTTGTTGCTCTGCACAGCCAGATCCAGCAAGGTATTAAGGTCGGCAGGCTGGCCGAGGCGCGCAATGGATGCGAGCACGTCTTTCTGGTAATCATCAGGCACCTGGCCTTTCTGGTACAAAGCAGTCAGTAAAGTCGCCGCATCGGCACCGGTAGCCGATTTCAATGCATAAGCAGTCTTTTTGGCGTCGCCCAGCAAGTTGGCGTCGGTTTTCAGTTTGGGCAGCCAAACCGGTTCCAGTTCCCGCACGGTTTGCCACAATGCAAAGTCCAGGAATTCATCCATCTGCGCGTCGAGCACCGTTAATGCGGTTTTCGCGGCTTCCGGTGTCTTGGTTTTACGCAATGCGATCACCGCTTCCAGGCGTACCTGTGGGTGCGAATCGCCCACTGCTTTGGCCAGCAATGCGGGCGTATTCGAAACTTTCGGGTACCAGAGCGCCAGCGCACGCAATGCGGCCGCACGTACGTTGTGGCTTTTCGCATTCAGCAAGCTTTGCAGCACCGGCTCGTTTACGGTTTCCAGCGTTTGGTATACCCACAATGCTTCCAGCAGATTGTGCTCGTATTTCGCATCATTTTTATCCAAACCAGCGACCCACTTTTCCAATGCGGGCAATACCTCCTTCGCGCCACGGGCTTTCAGTACCTGTTTCGCTTGCAGGCGTGTCCAGTCTTCGGGCAATTTCAATGTTTCGAGCAGCTCGGCCACGCTCGCTTTGCCTAATTGCGGTTTCTTCACCAGCGGGCGGTTCTTGGCTACTATGCGCCAGATACGACCGTGCTGCTGGTCGCGGCGGGGATCGTGGAAATCGACTTCACCGTGCTGAATGATGGGGTTATACCAGTCGGCGACGTAAATGGCGCCATCCGGACCAACGTTGATATCCACCGGACGGAAAGCCACGTTATCAGACCACATCAGGTCGTCGGTCTGCTTAGACACATAACCACTCCCCTGCTCTTCCAGTTTGAAGCTGTTAATGCGGTTGGCACGGAAGTCGTTCGTGATCATACGGCCTTGCCACGCATCGGGCAAATGCGTACCGGAAACCACGTCGAGGCCGCTGTGCTTCGGCTGACCGGGGTTAAGGCCTCTAAGAATCCGTGCAGCACCCGGCGCCGTCACGAACGTCGCCCCCGGAAATGCGTAGTTAATACCCTCACCACCGGCGCCGTCCGTCAGGAACGATTGCCCCCAGCGGTCGAACTGCAAGCCCCACGGGTTCACAAGCCCGCGTGCGTACACGTCCATATCCAGGTTGCGCGTATTGAGCTGCCACACACCACCGCCTTCGAGGCGCTTGATACCAAATGGCGTTTCCACGTGGCTGTAAATGTAAATCGACTGATTGAAATACATCCGCCCCTCAGGTCCCCAGCGGAAGGTGTGGATCAAGTGGTGGGTGTCTCCGGTGCCGAAACCGCTCAGAATGCGACGCTTCTTGTCGGCCTTGCCATCACCGTCGGTATCCGCAAAATGCAGGATTTCCGTCGAGTTAGCCACATAACACCCCCCATCGCCAGGCAGGATACCCGTTGGCTGGATTAACCCTTCCGCAAAAACGGTCGATTTATCGGCTTTGCCGTCGCCGTCCGTGTCTTCCAGGACGAAAATCTTGTCGTTCGCCGATTCACCGGTTTTCAAATGCGGGTATACGGTACTGCTCACCACCCAGAGGCGGCCTTCGGTATCCCAGTTCATCTGGATCGGCTTCGCGACCATCGGGTCGGCGGCGAACAGCGTTACCTCGAAGCCTTCGGCTACTTTAAAGGATTTCAGTTCCTTTTCAACGTCAGGGTCAAGGTTAAAGGGATGCTGCTCGGGCTCTGTCGAGGAGGTTAGCAGCACCATGGGAAGGAGCAACGCTCCGTAGAATAGTTTTTTCATATGTAACAATCGGCGGTCAGCGGTCGGCAGTCCGTCGGCTTTATGTTCTGATATCGGTTAATGTTAATCCAGTTTCCGCAATTCATACACCACTTCCTTCGGCTCCGCATGCAGGATAATCTGCCCTTCGAGCCATTTGATGAGGATATTCTGCTCTTCAAGCCCCTTCACGTGGCGACCCTGCTCATATTTCCGGAAACCGATGATGTAGGTCTGGTTCAATGGCCGGTACTGGAAAAAATGCAGTTCGTTTTTACGGATAATCATCTCGCGAATGCGCGCCGACTGCTCGAATTGCGGCCCCTGCTTGATCTCCACGCCCTTTTCCCACTCTTTCGCAGAGGCGGTAACAACCTGTTCATTCCCGGCCGTCAGGGTGTAATATCCCTTTTTCAACCCGACGACCCGCACTACGTTGGCATCGTTGCCCACCCAGCTGCTGGCCTGCGGAAACGGTAATGGAAGGTATTTGTCGGTCACTACAAACCGCACGATCGCATTGTTATCCTTGCCGTCGGTTGCGATTTTGACATTGGAAGAATACGGAGTTGGCTTGGCGACCGTAATCGTCGAAGTTACCCGGTCGTAAGGCACACCCATGGCTTTTCCCAGCACATCGGCGAGATAGTAATAGCCGGTTTCGTTCAAATGGACGGTGTTTTCGATGATATCCGCCTTCTTGCTCGTATTCAGCACGGGATTGTAAATATCGATAAACTGCTTGCTGCGCTGGGAAGCCACATCGGCAATCGCTTTGGAATACAATTCAAGATCCGCATTCCGGGCATCGATATGCTGCGAGGTGTCAGAAGAAACTACCGGTATCGTCGAAAGCAGCACGGTCCGGGCGCCCAGCGATTCAATTTTATCAATCAGTTTATTCAAACCATCCTTGAAATGCGCCACTCCGGCCTGGCCTTCCTGCGCCTCCACGCCCCCGTACGCGAGGAACACGATGCTCGGCGCAGCCTGGGTAATGTCCTGTATCAAATGCTCGTAAGGCGTCGGCGGATTGGTGTAGGTGCTGCGTGCTTCGCCCCAGACGTTATCGCCCGTCCAGCCAAGGTTGCGGAACGTAATGCCTTTGTCGGCGAAACGCGTGGTGAGCGCCAGTTCCAGGTAACCATACTGAAATTCGTTCTCAAAGATGGAATTCCCCAGGAAAACGACGCGGTCGCCGTCTTTCAGCACATTCGGGCTTTTGTTCTGGGCGTGAGTAGGTCCGTAGACGAGGGTTAGTAAAAACAGAAAAACACAAACCGGAAGCCCCGGCAGTCTAAAATTGCTCATTTACCTTGGGTTAAGTGTTTGGCAGAGTATTATAACAGCATACAAAGACCCAAATCCATCGAACTTAACCGCCCGTTACACAAAATTCGAGCATCATACTTCCTCCGGCACCGGTTGCAGCGCCTTCGGAGCGGGAATTACGGCGATGGTAATCGCCGTGGCCAACACCAGCGCAACCGCCATCAATGTATAGGAAGCATTAAAATTCCCCGTTTCACTGTTGAGATAACCCACCAGATAAGATCCGGCAAAGGAGCCCAATGCGCCCAGGCTGTTGATCAGCCCGATAGCCCCGCCGATCACATTCTTGGGCAATATCTCCGCGATGGCTGCAAAGAACGGCCCATAGGGCGTATACAATGCCCCTCCGGCAACCACCAGCAGGGCATATGCGAGCCAGAAATGCTCGGTACCAATCCAAACGGCAGCGTACAAACACACAGCGGCAATGAGCAGAAACGGCCATACGAACACTTTGCGGTTGCCTGTTTTATCCGAAAAATAGGACGCCGCGAGCATCCCCACCACGGCAAATACATAAGGCACCGCCGACAGCCATCCGGTAGTCACCATATTCATATTCGGAGCTGCCTTAATGATCGACGGCAGCCACATGACAAAACCATACACCCCGACGCTCCACAACAGGTATTGCAGGCAAAGCAGGATCACTTTCGTGGATTTAAATGCCTCCGCATAGTTTTTGACCGGCTTAATACCTGCCTGCTCGGCTTTCAGTTTCTCTTCTACGGCCATTTTCTCCTCCTGCGTGAGCCAGCTGGCTTCCATGGGGCGCTCGTCAATCAGTTTCCACCAGATAAACGCCCAGAGAATGCCGGGCGCGCCCTGGATAATGAACATCCATCGCCATCCCAGCGAATCGATCAGGTATCCCGATAGCACCGACATCCACAGCACCGTCACAGGGTTGCCCAATATCAGAAATGTATTTGCACGCGAACGTTCTTCCTTGGTAAACCATTGACTCAAAAGGATCAGCATCGCCGGCATTACCGCGCTTTCCACCACGCCAAGCATGAACCGGATCACGATCAGTGCCGTCGCATTGTTGACCATCCCCGTAGCTGCCGCCAGGCCGCCCCAGAGGATCAGCGAAATGAATATCAGCTTCTTGGCCGTACGCGTAGCCGCATAATGTGCACCCGGGATCTGAAAGAAAAAATACCCCAGGAAAAACAGCGAGCTCAGCAGCGTGGAGGTATTCGGGTCGATATGAAGATCGTCGGCCATGCCTCCCGCCACCGCAAAGCCAAAATTGGCACGGTCGAGGTAGGCAAGGCTGTAAGTGACAAAAACAACGGGGATAATCCGGTACCAGCGTACCTGTGCGAGTTGCGGCTTCATGCAGGGGTTCAGGAGATGATATGCATTAAAAGCGCAAAACCCCGGTGGTTCTACCATCAGGGATCTGAAATGTTGGAGCTCGTTTGCCGAAGCGTTGTTTGTAACGTTGGTAGCAGATCGGGATATCCAACGTCCGGAATGCCGTCAGGCATGCAACAACAAAAAGCAGCGCCGACACAAAAAGGCTACTTGCTTAACAGCTTATACCCAAGGATCAGCGAGGCTTTGCTGTAATCCAAATCAACCCTGGCCCGGTACAGGTAAAGGCTTCGGTTGAGATAGTACCTTGCTTCGAGGCTGAAACGCCCGCTGGCAATACCGACGCCACCGGCAAAATTGGAACCGGCAATGACTCCGTAATTTACATTGTCGTCCCGCTTGCCCATAGCCTGTTCCTTCAAAGTCCAGGCGTAGAGCGCATTTACGAAAATTTTGGTTTTATCCGAGAGGTAAAAGTGGTGACGGATACCCACGGGCAGTTCGATGGTCCAGAAATCGGCATCGAGCGTGTATCCGGGCGACGCGAGGGGAAATTGGTAGTACTGGAAGCTGGGCTCGACCAGGACTGACCATTTATTTTTATGAAAAGGTGCGAAATACTCCCCTTCCAAGCCAACCCGTGCGGAAACCTGGCTGCCGCTGCGTTTGCCCTTGTTTGTGAACGTAAAATTCCGGGTCGACAGCATCGTCAAATCTGCACCCGCCGTGACTTTCAGGTTGAACACATTTCGCTTTCCCTGCTTTACGACATTCTTCGCCGACGGATTACGGCAAATATTATATCGTCCGAAAAACCGTATCAGATCGGTGTCGCGGTAATTGGTACGCTCAATTTGAAGTTGTGTAATGCCCTCGCAGGAAAATTCATTCAGCAGCTGCTGCCGGAAGCCGAAATTGATGGCACGCTGACCATTACCATCAATATAGCGTTTGAAAATCAACGGTGTATACAGAGAATCCGCTTTCTGATAGTAAAACTGACTTACCTCGTTCTGCTTGTATTGCAAAAGTTTCGCTTCGCCTTCAACCAGCACTTTCAGGAACACCAGTTCTTCCTTCCATTCAGGATTGCGGCCATTGGAAAGCCTGCTCACGTCCGTCGAGCTCTGATCCACCTTCACAAAAGCCCTCACGTACGCGTTGCCGCCATCGATTCCGAAGGCTTTGATATCCTGCAACGTGGCTTCGACTACTTCATCACCCCCCGGCAGCTGGTAGCGAAACGATGACGGGTTATTGTCCCAATCCACATTCCGGATGTTACAGATCGTCCTCACGCCGTCGTTGGAGAGGAAATAGCCTTTTTCAAATCTGATCTGGGCTTTTACACTGATCGACAGGCAAATGAAAAAAAGCAGCAGGATTGGTTTGTCAGGGAGCATAGCGCGGTCGAGTTTCGGTACAATATAATCAAAGTAAAATGATGTAACCGATGAGACCGTTTTATTTCTGTTTAGCGTTGCATGCATCCGGCTCGCATGCCCCGAAACTTGTTCAGCCCTTCTGAAACTGCCTGTAAAAGGCCCCTGCTTCCCCCAGCGCTTCCTTACAAATGTTCAATACCCGCTCCAACGGCCCGGCGATGCTCTTTGTATCAACTGATGCGCTTTCCAGGCTATCCAGCGGCTCATCGAGCAATGGATTCAGGCCCATAATCGAAATAGTCGTTTTGATGCCATGAGCGATCCGGCGGATTTCACCAAGGTCATGTTTCGCCGCCGCCGCTGACAACGCTTCGAGTTCCCGTGGCATGAGATGCAAAAACTGCTCGGTCACCAGCTTTTCGTAGGTGGCGTCGCCGTTACTGATCTCCCGCATATAATCCAGGTCAATTACCTTGAATGCATGGGTGGGCGAGCCGTTCGCGGAAAAAGGTTTGGTATAACTGGCCAACACCCTGTCCAGCTCGCTTTCCCTTACCGGTTTGGCTATATGGTCGTCCATGCCGAGCCGAATGCACTTCTCTTTTTCCCCCTCCATCGCATGGGCTGTCATGGCTATCACCGGGATCGTCAGTTTCAATTCCTCGCGTATCGTGCGCGTAGCCATGTAGCCATCCATACCCGGCATTTGAATATCCATAAAAACCAGGTCAAAAGGCTCGTTGCGAAGTACCTCGATCGCCTCATGTCCATTGGCGGCAACACGGCCCACTATCCCCCGCTCCTCCATGAGGCGCATCATCAGCCCCTGGTTAATGATGTGATCTTCGGCAATCAGGACACGTAACCCCGGCCTTCGCGGGTGAGCTGCTTCCACGGAAGCGCCGGCAAGAGCCATTTCACTCTCCACCGTCACCCGGTACGGAATGGTCACTTTCACGGATGTACCTGCGCCGGGTTTGCTTGTCAGCGTTATGTGCCCGTCCTGCAAATGCACAAGATCGCGCACGATGGACAAGCCAAGGCCTGTACCTCCGAACTGCCGTGTAGTGGAATCCTCCGCCTGGCGGAAACGTTCGAAAATCGTTTCGAGGCGCTCGTTTTCAATGCCTATGCCAGTGTCGGCCACTTCGAAGGTGAGGTCCACCCGGCCATCCTTGCCGCCGTCCGTAGTAACACGGAGGTTGATTTCCCCCGTTTCGGTGAACTTGAATGCATTGCTGACCAGATTGACGAGAATCTGCGTCAGGCGCGTCGGATCGCCCGTAATCGTTTCGGGGATAGCCGGATCGAACGACACGATAAGCGGCACGTTTTTTTCGGATGAGCGGTGGTGAAACATCGTCTCGACCGAATGTACCAATGCCTCAGGATCGAAGGGTACGTGTTCGATCCGCATCATACCCGATTCTATTTTGGACAAATCGAGGATATCATTCACAATCGCCAGCAGCGTTTCGCCGGATTGCTGTACGGTACTGATATGCAAACGGGTATCGGCGTCGAGTTTTTTCTTTTGAAGCAGATTGGTGTATCCTAAAATCGCGTTCAGCGGCGTCCGGATCTCGTGACTCATATTCGCCAGGAAGTTCTCTTTCACGAGCACCGCCTCTTTCAGCTTTCTTTCGCTGGTATTGAGCTGGCCGATCAGCTCAGCCTGTTTCTTCATGCGTCCGATAATGATCGCAAAAACCGCCGTAAGCAGCGCCAGCACACCGATCGTCAGATACAAGTTCCAGCGCAAAACCCGCTGCCCGCTCTGGTCGACCACATTAATCTTCACGGCCAGCGCCGCCCGACTGGTGCTATCGGCCTGGTGCGAAAGTCCGCTGCTCATCCGGTACTCGTCCAGCAGGCTCTCATTTGCACTGATCAGCTCTTCCAGGTTCCGCCGCGTCATATACTGCACCGCCACCAGCGCGAGCACGGCGGCTACAAAACCTGTGGTAATGTAAATGACAAGCGTGCGGACTCTCATGGATTCAACTTTTCAAAACTCACAAAACATTCAACCTGCGGTTCAGCGCCGCGCGGTAGGTATCGGCTACGGGTACCATTTTCTTGTTAATAATAAGCGTGCCGCCTTCGATTGTGTCGATTTTACCTACCTGGATGATAAATGAGCGGTGTACGCGGAGGAATTTCGATTCGGGGAGCTTGGCCTCTACTTCCTTCAAAGAGGTGTGTACGGAGTAAAATTTTTCGAGCGTGTACAGTTTCACATAATCCCCCATCGCCTCGGCATACAAAATATCCCCGATTTTCAGCCGACGGACGATGTTGGAATCGCGGATGAACAGGAAACTGTCGTCCTCCATCCTCACCTCCTGCTTTTTGCTCCTGAAAATCTCCCGGGCTTTTTCAATGGCCTGCAAGAAGCGGACGGGCGTTACCGGTTTGGTGATGTAATCGGCTACATTGAGCTCGAATGCTTCGGCAGCGTACTCTTTTTTAGAGGTCGTGAATATGATAACCGGGTTTTTACTGCCCAGGCTCTTCACCAGTTCGATGCCCGTCATTCCTTCCATTTCAATGTCGAGCAGCAGCAGATCCACCTGTTCGTCCATAATCCGGCGATAGGCGTCCATGGCATTGTCGCACTCCCCGATGAGCACCAGCTCCTTATCGTGCTTCACAAGCTGCTTCAATGTGGTGCGGGCAATGATGTTATCGTCGATCACCAGGCAATTCATAATTAACGATCCGGTTTGGTGGGAGGAATGCGTAAACCAATGTAGCGAAAAGAAACCACAAAGACACTTTTGCCCTTTTCACCGACAGTTTCTGCCCTTCTGCCCACGCCCTGTTTCCCAGTTTGGCTCCACCAGGTAGTTTTGGATCATTCAAACGATCAATCACCAAAAAACATAGCATCACAATGAAAACTTTCATCACATCCGCTATTATCGCCGCATTGGCCATCACAGGAGCTCAGGCACAAACCCTTGCCAAAGACATCAGAAAAGAACACCGCGCCGAAAAACATGCCGAAGCACGCAGCGAAGTAAGCTCCCGCTCCAAAGACAGCTTCTACGCCGATTTCGGCCAGGTAAGCGATGCCAAATGGGTTAGAGGACCGCAATTCGACGAGGTCACATTCACCAAAGACGGCCAGCAACAAACTGCCTATTACGACAACCACTTCATCCTCGTAGGTACCACCGCCGACAAAAAATTCGCCGACGTGCCTGCCAAAGCACAAAAGGAAATCCAGAAACAATTTAAAGGCTACGCGATCGGCGCGGTGGTGGAGTACAAAGACAACGAGAACAACGACACCAACATGCTCCTCTACGGCACCCAGTTCGATGACGCCGACCATTACTTCGTGACCGTTTCCAAAGGCAAAGAAGCCGATGTACTGATGGTCAAAACCGACGGCGAAATCTCGTTTTTCAGCACCCTTCGCTGAAAGGGAGAAAGGAGGAACGGGAGGAAGGAGGAAAGGGAGAAAGGAAAACCCTCCCTTTCCTCCCCTTCCATCCCTTCCTCCCCTTCCTCCCCTTCCTCCCATTCCTCCCATTCCTCCCTTCTTTCCTAACGCCGCTTTTTAGCTTCAACCTGCTGCTCCACAAACGAGAGCAGCTCGTTCAGATTAAACCGGGAGGTATTATTGGCCGCCGCATAGCGCACGTAAGGCAATGCCTCCGACGGCTCGTCCATTTTCAGGAGTATGACAAAAAGCATTCGTGCGCGTTCGAAGCTGTTCTCCATGCGGAATGCTTTTGAAAGATAGTTCACCCCCTGTCTGTTCAAACCGAGCGCTATACTCAGTTTACCGGCGTTGTCGAAATGCACGACATTCAATGGATCGTCCAGCGCCAGTGCTTCGATTACACGGAGCATTCCCGCGGTATCTCTTGCAGCGGCATAATATTGTTTGAGCGTGCTCATCGCATCCCGCCAGGATATTTGTTTGACTACCAATGCCCCAGCCAGCTTTTCCTCTTCCGTTTTCTCGCGCTTTTCTTCCGCCGGCATCGGGATATTGAACGGCCAGCCTTCTTTCAGGATCATCATTTCATACTCCCCTTTCAAAGAATCTACGAGCGTGACCGGCATTTGCTTTTTCAGTATTGCGAACGGCATTTCATTCGGTGAGGCCGGCAACAGCCCTGTTTTTCGAAGGGACTGATAAAATGCTTCCGAAAGCAGCGCATAGCCCTGCAAGTTGGGATGTACGTGTTCCAGCAATGTTTCCTTACCCAGAATGCGCCCAGTGGAATGCTTTTGAAAAAGATCGCGCGTGTCGACGAGCGTCACGCCCTTGTGTGCGTGTGCGATGTCTTTGATAATGGCATTCAATGCCTCCGGCGCACGAAAACGCAATGCGTCGAGCTCTTTGGCGCGCACAAACTCCTTTTTAGCACCGCTGTATTTGCCCTGTTTATATAAACCAATGCCTGATTGATAATGCGTATCGGCCGATTCTCCTTTTCCGCCGGGAATACAGATAAAGGGTTTCAAATCCTTTTCATTGCTAACCAGGTTGCTGATCAATAACGGTATATGCCTGGCGCTTACTTCCCCGGCAAGTTCGTCCATATTGGCTCTGAACTGTTCGAGTCCGGCATGGTATGCGTCCGAACCGAATGCAATCTGCTGGTCGGCAGCCATTCGCTTCATCAGGTTTTCGCGCAGATCTACTTTTTCGCCTGAAATCAGCCCCTTTATCTTGTCGGTGAGAGATGCCATCAGTTGGGTAAGCCTCCAACTGCGGAGGTTCATCAGCAAGCGCGCCAGTGCACGGCTATGGCCAATGCCTTTGGTAGCGGCCACGCCCATGGCTCCGTAGTATTCATTATGGCCCGTGTAAACCAGCAGGGCGTCCGGCTCATAGTCGAGCACGGCTTTCCCGAAATCGAGGACGGTGTAGGAATTAACGGCCGTGAGCGAGAGGTTAATGACCTCGAAATCGTGATCGGGATAGCTTTGCGAAAGCCGGTATTGCAGCCAGCGGTGGAACGATCCGTTGTTCATGTAGGGATAGCCAATGGTTGTCGACTCGCCCAGTACGAATATCCGAAATACGCCCGGCGTCTTTTTTGCGGTAAATGGCTCGGCGTTGCCGTAAGTCGCATTCTGCTGGTTGGCAAAATAACGTTTTGATGCGTGCGGGTTAAGCAACAGGTAGCCCTTTCGGGATGGATCTTCCGTAAAAACCGCCAAATCATGGCCATAACCAAACAACCGCAATGCCCCTTCCAGCACCAGCAGTACCAGAAAGGGCATTATTAATATGATTAACTTAAATTGAGACTCGCGTTTCATTTGCTGTTACATGCCTGCGGCAACAACCATTACGGCCGGATGCTCGTACCGTCAAATTTACGAACCTGCCAGTTGGATTTACTCGTGATCGGATACTTGGCGGCTTCTTTTTCATCAATATCCACACCCAGCCCCGGCACTTCATTCACCGACATATAGCCGTCCTTCATCGTCGGGCAGCCTTTGAAAATCGCCTGCGTCTTTTCGTTAAAGCTCACCGCCTCCTGGATACCGAAGTTCCATACAGCGAGATCGACATGCGCATGCGCCGCGTGCCCTACCGGCGAAACGTCACCCGGCCCGTGCCAGGCCGTTTTGATATTGAACCATTCCCCAAGCCGTGCTACTTTCATGGCTGGCGTAATGCCGCCAATCTGCGACACATGGCAGCGAATGTAATCGAACCATTGATTGGCCATCGGGTCGCGGAACTCGTTCACATTGTTGAACAGCTCGCCCATGGCGATGGGCACCGTGGTACTTTGCCGCAACTGGCGAAACCAGCCCATGTTTTCGGGTGAGAACGGGTCTTCGATGAAGAATGGCCGGTATGCTTCCAATGCTTTGATCATATTGATCGCGTCCATCGGCTGCACGCGCTCGTGGATGTCGTGCAGAAGCTCGATATCGTCGCCGCAGCGCTTGCGCACCGTTTCAAAAAGCTTCGGTACCGATTTCAGATAGGCCCTTTCATTCATGTAATTGTCGGTAGCCCCGCCGAAACCGGCTGACTTGAAATCCGGCTTTTGCTCGGTAGCACCCACCGCGCCATAGCCGCCCTGCTGGATACGGATGTATTTGAAACCCCGGTCCATAATGCGCTGGACGTCGTCGGCAACCGCTTCGGGCGTATTACCGTTGGCATGAGTGTAACACGGTATCGCAAACCGCGCCTTGCCGCCCAGCAGCTGGTACACCGGCATACCGGCGCGCTTGCCCTTGATGTCCCATAGCGCCTCGTCAAGTCCGCTCAATGCATTGTTCAACACCGGGCCGTTACGCCAGTAGGAGCTCACGTAGGTCGAATGCCACATGTCCTCGATATTGTCGACATCCTTCCCGACGCAGAATTCATTGAGGTAAGTATCGATCGCCGTTACCACAGCGAATGCGCGCTGGGTGAAAGTCGCGCAGCCCAGCCCGTACAGGCCCGGCTCGGTGGTTTCCACTTTGACGACGATCAGGTTGGAGCCCTGGGGAGCTGTGACGATCGCTTTCACGCTTTTGATCTTTACCGGCGCCATGCCTTTCGCATACGCTGGTTGCGTGTAATGCGCTTGCGTATGCCGTGCCTCTGCGCGGGCGGTCGAGCCCAGCAGGCCGAGTAATCCGGCTGTCGATCCGGCTCCCAGCATTTTTAAAGCATCGCGACGGTTCTGTTGGGGCTCAGGGGTATTTTGGTTCATAAATATTTGGATTAGGAATGATTGATTTTACTGTTCAGGATTGGTTAATGGGGGCAGGAATAGTCAAGAGTGGTCAGGTGTGGTCAAGAGTGGTCAGGAATAGTCAGGAATAGCATTGTCAGCGGTCGGCGGTCAGCGGTCAGCGGTCCGCCGTCAGCCGTCAGCCCTCATTCTCACGGCAACGCAAATGCAACATACTTCCCACCGGGTTTGTGGCCGTTTTTTGCCCCGCCGGCTGCGATCACGACGTACTGCTTGCCATTCACCATGTAGGTGGCCGGGGTTGCGAAGCCGCCCGCTGGGAGCTGGTATTGCCAAACGGTCTTACCGGTTTTGCGGTCGAATGCACGGATCTTCTCGTCTTTAGTACCGGCGATGAATACCAGCCCTCCCGCCGTCACGATCGGCCCGCCGTAGTTTTCGGTGCCGGTAATGGGAACGCCCTTTTTCGTAAGCTCCGGAAACTCGCCTAGCGGTACGCGCCAGAGGTATTCCCCGGTGTTCAGGTCAATGGCGTTGAGCGTGCCCCAGGGCGGTTTAATGGCCGGGTAACCGTCCGGATCGAAAAAGCGCGTCCAGCCATTATTGATATAGGGCGGAATGTACGGAAATGGCGATTTCGCTTCCTCCGGCGCTTCGCTCGCGCTGTGATTTTCGGATGCCAATGTTTTTTGTTCCGGGTTGGCCAGGAATGCAACCAGTTCGTCCCGCTCTTTATCGGAAATATGCTGGAATGAAGGCATTCGGCCACGCCCGCTTTTGATAATGTTCGCTATTTCCTCCTTCGACATTCTGTTACCGACCTGCACCAGGCTCGGGTATTCCTGCCCGCTCCCCTGGCGGTCGGCGCGATGGCACGCGGCGCAGTTGCGCATGTACACGACCTGGCCGGGCGACAAAGCAGCTTGCCTCGCAGCATTACCCCCTCTTGCGTTATAATCCATCATCTTCAGGTCCCATACCATTTCGTTGGCATTTTGGTATAAAATACCTTGTGGATCGGCCGCATTACCGCCCCATTCGGCCCCGCCGCCAATACCCAGGTACAGGCTTCCTTCCTTGCTGGGCGGCATGTATTTATTGCCGGAGCGGGAGACGCTGAATTTTTCCTTGACGAACGCGTGTGCTTCGGGCGTACGATCGGTGATTTCACCTTCTGTAAAATTCTGCCGCGAAAACGGCGCGGGCTTGATTGGGAAAGGCTGGGTAGGCCAGGGATGTTCACCAGGAAGGTGGTAGTCCGTCAATGCCGGGCGCTCCTCCACCGGGAATAATGGCTTGCCGGTATCGCGGTCGAGCAGGAAAAGCAGGCCGTCTTTGGTCGCTTGCGCTACCGCGTCGATTTTGCGGATTTTGCCGTTCGGGCCTTTGTGATTGACAGTCAACAGATTGGGCTGGCACGAAATATCCCTATCCCAAAGGTCGTGATGGACAGTTTGATAGTACCAGTTCATTTTCCCGGTTTCTGCATTCAGCGAAATCACGCAATTGGCATACAAGTTCTTCCCTTCGCGATCCGCACCATAAAAATCGACCGACGGCGAGCCGGTACCGAAATACACCGCGCCACGCTTTTCGTCGAGCACCATACCCGCCCAGTTGTTAGCCCCGCCAATACGTTTCCAGGCGTCTTTGGGCCAGGTGTCATGGCCGGGCTCCCCCGGTTCCGGGACGGTATGGAAGGTCCATTTGAGCTTTCCCGTACGTATGTCGAACGCGCGGATGTGCCCGGGCGCGGCATCCCCGTACTCGGACACGCGCGAGCCAATCACGAGCAAGTCCTTGTAAATCACTCCCGGCGAAGTCGCGTCTACGGATAACTTGTCGTTTTCGCGGCCCGGTCGGCCAGTCACACCTTCGCTCAAATCAACTTTCCCGCCATCGCCGAAGCTCTCCACGAGCTTTCCAGTGGCGGCATCGACTGCGCAAAGGTGGTTCCCAGCTGTGTAAAGGATTCTCTTATCCCGCCCGTCTTCCCAAAACATCACACCCCTGCTCACATGGAAACGCGGTGTGCTTCCGGTGAACGGGTCGAAACGCCAAAGTTCCTCTCCGGTATCGGCTTTCAATGCAAAGAGGCTCAGGTGCGGCGTGGTGCCGTACAGAATGCCGTTCACAATGATCGGCTGGCATTGGATTTCCATCGGCCGGCGCGGGGCCGTCATACCAGGTGCTAACTTCGTCGCGTCGTATTCCCAGGCTACTTTCAGCTGGCTTACGTTACTCAGATTGATTTGCTTCAATGGCGAATAGCGGTTCCCTGCCTTGTTGCCGCCGTAAGCGAGCCAGTCGGCGTTGCGGTCGTCGGCACTGCGCCGAGTGGCTAATGCGGCGAAGGCTATAACTATTACCAAAATCGTCGCTAAACGCCGGTATCGCTTCCGCAAGCCGACTTTTTTCATTTGGTTCAAATGCATAAAATG
Source organism: Dyadobacter jiangsuensis (assembly GCF_003014695.1). GTDB lineage: Bacteria > Bacteroidota > Bacteroidia > Cytophagales > Spirosomataceae > Dyadobacter > Dyadobacter jiangsuensis. The sequence goes on from NZ_PYAS01000017.1 coordinate 76,111, forward strand.
GAATATTGTATTGGCAACAAATATTGCTGTGTGCAACAAGCATACGGCGCTCCGCGCCTTTACGGGCGAGGCGCAGAGCGCCGCAATACTTGTAGGTGCAAAGCACCGTATGATTTGCGGATCAATACCCCGGATTCTGCCGCATGTTCACGTTAGCGGTGATTTCGTTGATCGGGATCGGCTGGGCGTAGTCGGTAGGATCCCATTGAATGGCGCCTCCGCGAATGCGCTGGTAATAGGCCGCCTCCTTGTCGCCGATCTGCCAGCGCCGGACATCGAGCCACCAATGGCCTTCTGCGAAAAGCTCGGCCCAGCGTTCGTATTTCAGCGGGTCGTTTTTCAGGACGGCATCCGTCGCTTTCGTTTGGTCGGTAAGGCTCTTGTAGTCCAAAGCCGAAGGTGTATTAACCGGCAGGCCGTATGCCCTTCTTTTGACCTTATTAATGTATTCCAATGCGCCTGCATTGTCCCCCGAATGCGAGAGGGTTTCGGCATAAAGCAGGTACACATCGGCCAGCCTTAGCCACGGAAAATTGGCACCATTCGACATGTTGATCTCCGCTTCCGTCCCGCTTGGGTTCGTGAACTTACGGAAGCTCCAAGCCTCCATGTCCAGTTCAGTAATGTCGAGATAATGCGAAATAGGCCGTTTTTTACCATTCACGACCATCGAATCCACATAAGGCTGGTAGCATGCCACCCAAAGGCGCGGGTCGACGGTTTGCTTTTTCTTCGCTTCCAGCGAGCGGGTAATGTAGGCAGGATCCACGTTGGCGATATTCGCGCTAGTAGTGCCGGCTTTGAAATAATGGCCTTCATTGAACCCGAAACGGGCGATATTTTTGGCATGCGGGAACACATTCGACCACGCCGAAGCCGCCTGCCCGCCATTGTCGCTCACGTAGGTAGGCGCGATCACCATCCCGATACTCGAACCCATCGACTGGTCGTCGCCACCGCGGGCGGTCATGTCCACATTCAGGTTCAGTTCAAAAAGTGATTCGGAGGTAAACTCATTCTTGCCATTGAACATATCCTTGTACACATCGAACGTCACAAGCGATTTGCCGCTGTTGGTCACCACGTCGCTCAGATATGTTTTAGCATTAGCCCAGTCGGCCTGGTAGGCATATACTTTGCCCAAAAAGCCCTTTACAGCCCAGCCCGACACCTTGTGTTTATCGGTAGCGCCCGTCCAGTTCGTGCTTTTGAGCAAACCTTCCGCGGCTTTAAGATCGCCGATGACGAAATCCCAACCTTCCTTCACCGTTTTGCGCGGCACCTGCGTCGCTTCAAGGCCCGATGCTACTTCGGTAATGATAGGCACGCCCATTTTCGCGCCATCCGTAGCCGCATTGAAGCCCTCGCCCCAGAAGGAAACCAGGTGGAAATAGTACCAGGCACGCAGAAACAGCGCCTGTCCCTTGATCAAGTCAATGGCGGCGGCGTCGTTGGGAGCCTTCTGGCGATAGGTTTCGATTGATGCGAGCAATGTGTTGCTTCGCTGCACGCCGCGCCAGAGTTCGCGCCAGGTGTCATACAGAAAGCTGTCGTTGGGCTGCGAATTGTTCTGGCCCATCTGGATCCACGTCGGTGTACCCTGCCAGCTCAAATCGAGGGTGTGGTCCCAGAGCCAGAGGTTTTTGCCCAGCATCGTGTGCCCATAAAGGCCGGTGGCGTGCTGGGTAGCATATACGCCCGTCAGCAACTGTTCGAGGTCGGTTACCGAATTGGGGTATTGCGAAGGTGACAGTGCGCCGGGGTTTTCGACATTCACGAAATCGTCGCTGCACGAAAGCAGGCCCGTAAGCACGAAAAGCAGGAGAAATTGGTGTAATATTTTCATAGCCTTGCCAGCTGTTTAAGTCGTTAGAAATTCAGGTCGATACCCATGGAAACCAATCTCGTGCGCGGGTACGAATAAATTGTGTCGAGCCCGCGGGCGGTGGTACCGTTGCGGCCAAGCACTTCCGGGTCAAGTCCCGAGTAGCCGGTAAACGTGAACAGGTTCTGAGCCTGGAAATAAACCCGCAAGCCGCTCATTTTCCATTGCTTAACCAGCGCAGAAGGCAAAGTGTAGCCTACTTGCAGGTTACGCAGTTTCAGGAATGAGCCGTTTTCGACCACAAAAGAGGAAATACGCGTGTAGTTCGAGTTCGGGTCGCGCACGTAGTTGCCCGACGCGTCCTTCGTGCCCACGCGAGGCTGGTCGGTGAGGCCGTTTCCATTGAAAAACGAGGTCTTGAAAATGTCGTTGGTCGTATTGTAATCGCCGACGAAGAACTGGGTGTAATATTTGTTTCCATTGAAAACATCTACCCCCTGCACGCCCTGGAACATCGCCTGCAAGTCAATGCCTTTCCAGCCGAGATTCAGCGAGAAACCGTAAGTGATCTTCGGCCACGGGTTACCGATGTAGGTTTTATCATCGATGGTAATGCGGCCGTCGCCGTTCGTATCACGGAATTTCAAATCGCCCGCGCCGGTCCCTGCATTCTGGAAGAACACGCCGGTGGTGGGCTTCCCTGCCGCAGCCGCCGCTTCCTGTGCGCTCTGGTTCAATGCGGCTACTTCCGAATCCGTCTGGAACAGGCCCTCCACAATGTAGCCGTAAAACTGGCTCAGCGGCTTGCCTGCCTGCGTACGCGTGACGGTGCTTTCGAGGTAATCGCCTGCCGCGCCGTCGTTGATCGGGTTGTTGTTGGTACCGCTCAGCTGTTTCACCAGGTTTTTGTTGAATGCCGCATTGGCACTCACAGAGTAGGTAAAATCTTTCACCTTACCCCGGTAATCCACGGCCAGTTCAAGTCCTTTGTTGCTCATCTGACCGATGTTGGTATACACACTCGAACCGTAGAAACCTGCCGAAACCGGCACCGGCACCTGGTAAATCATATCCTGCGTCTGGCGGCTGTACCAGTCGGCGGTGATATTCAACGCATTCTTGAACAGGCCCAGGTCGATACCGATGTCGGTTTGGTTCACCTGCTCCCATTTGATATTCTGGTTGGGCAGCTGGGCTGTCAAAGCATAGCCTTTCGAGCGGTCGCCGTTGGGCAAACCGAGGATATTGGTGCCGCCACTGCCACCGAACGACGCCTGATAGGTGTATTGCTGAATGCTGCTGGTACTGCCCAGTTTACCATAGCTCCCGCGGATTTTCAGGTTCGAAACCTGTGCAAAATTGTCCCGTACGAAGGCCTCCTCGCTCACTTTCCAGCCCACGGAGAAGGATGGGAACACGCCCCATTTATTGGCCGGACCGAAGCGGTCGGAACCATCGCGGCGTACGTTGGCAGTAAAGAGGTATTTGTCGGCAAATGTATAGTTGATCCGTCCGAACTGCGAAAGCAGCCGCGTTTGCGGGAACTCGCCGCCGCTGGTTTTATAGGTACTCGGGTTGGTGGTCATGCCCAGGTTATAGGTGATCACCTGAAAACCCTGTGCTTCACCGTGCAGGTTGCTCAGGTTCGACTGATACGCTTCATAACCTGCCATGGCCTTGATCTCGTGCCGCCCGAAGGTTTTGGCATAAGTGAGCACGAAGTTGCCCGTAAAATTCCGGGTATTGCTCTGGTCGCGGCTCAGGAATGCATTCACATTTTTAAGCGTTCCAAAATCGTAAGCTTCCGTGAATTTGTAGTTGTTCAACGCGTAAATCGACGCGCCGAATGTGGAGCGGAAGTTCAGGCCTTTGATTATTTCCCAATCGAGGTAAACATTTCCTTCCAATGCATACTGGTTGTTCTTCGCGTGGTTAATCAGCTCGTTGGCCACCAGGTTGGGCCCGGTGAAGAAAGTACCGGTCTTGGCCCAGCCGCCCACTGGATTGGTCGGGTCGTAAACGGGAATCACCGGCGCCGAGCGGAAGGGGAATGTGCTGGTTTGCACGGGGTTGTTGCGGGTACTCCATCCGTAGAGCGTCTCTCCCACTTTCAACTGGTTGTTGATCTTGAAATCCGCATTCGAACGGATACCGTATCGCTCAAACCAGTTGTCGATGATGGTGCCGCCTTCGCGCTGGTAGTTGGCCGAGAGGTAATAATTGGTCTTGGGTGTCGCTCCCGAAAGCGACAGCGAATAGCTCTGGTCGCTGCCATTCTGGTAAATCTGATCGATCCAGTTGTTGTCGGGCAGCGTGTTCGGGTCTCCCCAGCCGCTGGTATTCACGCCGGAAGCGGCCTTGGCTTTGATATAATCCGGGGTATTCAGCATCGAATACAGGTTCACCGGCTTCCGCACGCCATAATAGGCATTGAAATTGATATTCATCTTATCCGAACCCGCCACGCCGCGCTTCGTCGTGACCAATACCACACCGCCGGCTGCCTGGGCGCCGTAAATCGCAGCCGCACTCGCATCTTTCAGAATCTCGATGGATTCCACATCCTGCAAGTTGAAGTTATTCCCGGCCGACATCCGGATACCGTCCACAATGTACAGCGGCGCCATGCCGCCGATAGACCCCACCCCGCGGATCACGATGTCGGAGCTGCCGCCTGGCGAACCATCCGGGCGCGTCACCTGCACCCCCGCCGCGCGGCCCTGCAATGCCTCATTCACACTCCGTACGGGCAGGTTTTTGATCTCCTCCGATTTCACCGATGATACCGAGCCGGTCAGATCCGAACGTTTCTGCGTACCATATCCGACTACGACCACCTCTTCCAATGCCTTATTGTCGATTTTCAGGGTCACGTCGATCTGGCTCCTACGGCCTACAATCACTTCCTGCGACATAAATCCGACAAAAGAGAACGTCAGCACCGCGTCGGCGTCTGTAATATCGATATTAAACACGCCCTGCTCGTTGGTGGAAGTACCGCGCTGAGTACCTTTCTGGATCACATTCACACCCGCAAGCGGCTCGCCCTTTTCATCGGATACCTTACCCGTGACGCTGATATCGAAGATCGTCTGCAGATTGACCTTCTTACGCATCAGTTCGGTCATTTTTTCCTTCAAAACAGGATCAGACGTGAAAGAGAACGGCTCTTTCAGGCTCGCCTGCTCCTTCGGCTTCCGGGCCGGCTCGCGTTTTTTCTTGACGATAATGGTCTTGTCAATAATATTGTAGGTCAGTGGCTGCCCGGCAAAGCAAGCATCCAGCACCTCCTTCAAAGGCGCGTTCGTCACATTGATATTGACCTTTTCGGCCTGATCCAGCATTTCGAGGTCGCAAATGAACAGGAAGCCCGTTTGTTTCCTGACGGTCCTGAGCACTTCCAGTAAAGTTGCGTCCTTCTTTTTGATCGATACCTGCTGGGCGAATGTGTCTTCGGCCAGCACCTGCAGTGTACCAATCAGGAATATCAACACGGTTAATTTCATCGTCAGGAGGACTTTGCCAAAGTCGGTTCGGTGTTTTACGGCATATAGCTCCCATCGAGAACGGATAAGTATATACGCTCCCCACAGGGCAGTTTTGCCCTTGTATACAAATTTCATAGTTTTGTATGCCTGGTTAAAGTGAATGTATCGTTGTCCAATGATAGCAGGACTGATCAGGTCGGGCCGGGTGCGGTCGCAACGCATCCGGTCTTTTTTCCTCATCATCCTTTCCGGTAAGCAGCTCAGGAGGAGTTCAGGAGGCTCATGTCAGGGGAAGTTTTAAGTTGAAGGTATTCAATCTGTATTTTTCACGGTAATTTTCCTGTCGTCGATCCGGAACTGGATGCCGCCCGTCATTTCGAGCATTTTCAGCACTTCCGATACGTTGTTTTTGCGGGAGATTGTCCCGGCAAATGACTTTCGCTCCACATTCCCCTCATATTTCACATCCACATCATACCAGCGCGAAATCTGCCGCATGATCTCACGGATATTGCCGTTGAACTCGAACCGCCCCTCCTTCCACGCCACAACACTCTCGGTATCAACCGTTTTAACGGCAATATCATGCACCGGTTCGCCCGATATTACTCGCGCCTGCTGGCCCGGAGTAAGCACTTTGATCACTTCATCCTTTTTCACACGCACGGAACCTTCGAGCAGGGTCGTTTGCATCGTAGGCTCGTCGCCATAGGAGCTGATATTGAAATGCGTACCCAATACGGTGATTTCCATATCCTTACCATTCCGGTTCTTATCCGCTACGCGCACCAGGAACGGCCTGGTTTTGTCGGGTTCTATTTCAAAATACACTTCGCCTGTCATTTCCACATCCCGTCTGCTGCCCTTAAAAGCGGTAGGATATTTTAAGCTCGATCCGGCATTGAGCCAGGCACGGGAGCCATCCGGCAGCACGATCTTATACTGCCCTCCGAGCGGCGTTTTAAGCACATTGTAGGCCACAGCGCCATCATTGGCGCTATTTTTACCATATATCACCTCCCCTTTCGATTTATCGATCGTCGTACCCGGTTGCACCAGCAGGTTTCGCTCGGTGATGGTGTTCAAATCGTAGGTCCGGCCGTCGGCGAGGGTGAGGCTTGCCCTATTACCTCCCGCAGGGGCGTCATCCCCGTATACGCTATGCATAACCGCCACCTGAGGCACAGCCTTCCGCCTGTTGACCCAACGGTAGCCGCCATACACCAGAAAAAGCACAACCGAAGCCGCCGCGAGCCTGAACAGCCACATCGGACGGGCAGCGCGGGGCTCTTGCTGGTTGGCGGCGGGCGCTTGCCCTGTGTCCGCATCTCCGCCTTGCAAGCCCGTCGCCGAAAATATCGAACTCAGGATGTCCTCGGCCGTTTCGTCGGACAACGTATGCTTCGTACCGTCGCTGCGGATAAACTGGTCAATCAGCCCGTTGATCTGCGCACGGTTATCGTCGGAAAGCAGCATGGCCATCAGTTCCTCCCGCTCCTCGTCGGTTATTTTTTTCTCACAATACCGGAAAAACAAGTCGTCCAGTCGTCGGTTTTGCATAGGTAGTCAGGATTACGGACGGCTTTTGCCGACCTTCACCCGTAAAGACTCCCGCCGGACAGTTTCGGGGGACAATGCGATAAAAAAAAGTTTAAAAATTATTTTACCAAGAAAAACAGCAGCCAGGAAATCGAGATTTCGAGCTTCAATTTGCTGTACGCTCGGATGTGGCGCAATGCGCGGGCGAGATGCGTTTTGACGGTTTCGGAAGAAATACGGAGCTTTTTCGCGATTTCGTCACGCTTCAATTCCTGCTCCTTGCTCATCAGGTAAACCTGTTTTTGCTGCGCAGGCAATAGCTCTACCGCCTGATGGACGATTTCCGCGATTTCGAGATCGAGCAGACGGTTGTAAGTCGTATTTTCCCCCGCGGGCAGTTCGAGTTGAAGGTCGTCGACGAGCTGTTGCTGCCGGGCCATTCGTTTGAGGGCGGAAAAAACGTGGTTGCGGGTCATGATGAAGAGGTAATCCTCGAAGCCGGCGATTTCCCGCAATGCTTCCCTTTTTACCCACAATTTCAGGAATACATCCTGAACAACCTCCTCGGCCAGAAAACTGGAATGGGTGAGCCGGAATGCGGCGGAATAGACCTTATCACGGTACCAATGAAACAGCGTGGCAAATGCCTTTTCGCTACCGGCTGCAATATCAGTCAGCAACTCCGTTTCATTATGTAACGCGTCTATCTTCAATGGAATACATGGCAGATTTGCACAAATGTAAACATCAAAACGGATCAAATAGGAAAATATGGTTATTAAATGTTTTTAAAAAGGGAAGGGGGGGGGGGGGGAATGGAGGAAGGGGAGGAAGGAGGAAGGAGGAGCGACTCGGTTTTGTCAAGTATAGTCAGGCATTGTCAGATGTAGTGCTAGTGCGATCCCTTCCTCCATCCTCCCTTTCCTCCCCTTCCTCCTTCCTCCTTCCTCCCCTTCCTCCCTACTTCAAAACCTCCCTCATCTTCCGATAAATCTCCGTATTCTCGTACACTCCTCGGAAATCCAGCGAATGCGGGCCGTAGGCGAATACGGGTACCATAATGCCCGTGTGGTCGGTGGTGCTGAACTGGCCGTCGACGTAGCCGGTTTTGAGGTTACCGTCCAGAAGTGTGAGGCCGCCGGTTTCGTGGTCGGCGGTGACGATCACGAGCGTTTCGCCATTGGAGTCGGCGAAGCGGAGCGCCTCTCCTACCAGTTTATCAAAATCCAGCATTTCGGTAACCACGTAAGGCACAATGTTTGCGTGGCCGCCGTAATCCACCTGCGCTCCTTCGGCCATCATGAAGAAGCCTTTCGGGTTCGATTGCAGCGATTGCAGCGCTTTTTGAAATGAATCTTTGAGGAAATCCCCCCGGCCTTTCTGCACCGATACCACATGCTTGTCGTCGAGCAGCACGAAAGGCGTTTTCATACCGGCCAGGTCATTCCAGTTGTCGGACACCTGAAAACCGCGTGCTTTGAGCGAATCGGCGGTTTTTGTTTTGGCAAAATGGCTGTAACCGCCGCCGATGAGCACATCCACAGGTTCTTTGAGGTAATCCGTTGCGATCTCCTCCATCTGGCTCCGCTCCGGGCGGTGCGCGTAAAAGCAGGCGGGAGTGGCGTCGGTAATATCGCCCGCGGAGATCAACGCGGCTTTCCGGCCCGTAGCTTTCACCTGACGAATAATAGAATTCACCGGTACCAGGTTAGAATCGACTCCGATAGCGCGGTTGCGGGTTTTATGGCCTGTTGCAAATGCCGTTGCACCTGCGGCGGAATCGGTGATATAGTTATCGTAAGAAGCCGTTTTGGAAAAACCGATATTCAGGAACCGGCCGAGATTGAGGTCCCCGCGGTTGGCGGTAAGGCCCGAATAAATCTGCGCCAGGCCCATCCCGTCGCCAATGAGCAGGATGATATTCTTCACCTTGCCAAGCGCGTCGTTGTTTTTATAGGTAGGTTGATAGGGCTTGTAAAACTCCGTGGATTGGTACTCGGCATTCTTGCGGCCGCTCAGGAATGTACCCAGCTCGGCCACGTGGTCGGTATTGATATAATCCGCGCCGAGGTTCATCAGCACTTTCCAGGCGTTGATGTTATCGGGACTGGCCCAGAAACGGAACGGCTTGCCTAGAGTATGTGCGTTTGCAATCGCTTCCACAAGTGCCTTGCGGTCTTTTTCAACCGGAATACCCTTTCCGTTCCATTGCGAATATTTGTGAAAATCCTGACTGATCATCCCAACCCTGGCGGCCTGCGCGGCGGTATAGTTTACACCCGGACGGCCATCGAAGAAAATGTAGGCTGGATATTGCCCAAACTGGTCCGGCCCGGGCGTATTGCCGCTCACGACCACCTTCACGGAACCCTTCGGAGCCAATAATGCCTCATGCGGCGCCAATGCCTTCACCAATGCCTGCAAGGTAGGTTGCGAGGAGGTTTTAAGGTCGACAAGCAAGGTCATTACCCGGCTTTTATCCTTATAGATGCTTCCCTCGTTTTGGCTGACTTTCTTGATAATCTGCTGTAAATACAGCTTGTCGAATGTGCGGTCGGCGCTGATGTCCTTGGAATCATGCGCGACAAAAAGCGTATCGTTGCGGAAATGCACATCGGCCTCTACCGAGCCGAACTGATGTTGGTAGGCCAGTGAAAACGGCGCAGCCTGCATGTAATCGTTGTGCGAATGCGCGCGCGACAGCGGGTTATCGTTGCTGTTCTGGGCGGAAACAGCCCAGGGCAAAAGGGCAAAAAGAGGAATTGAGAGTCGGGAAAATGCTTTCATGAATGGTATTCCGGCGGTTTGAATATCTGGTTGGTGCCGGCATTTACCCGCAAATATCCGCTGAAATGGCATTCACCAAGCCGGGAATGCCATTTTCATAACAATTATTTAAAAACAGGCGGTCGCGTCACAGCCCGTTGCCAAACCATCGCGCCTTATACACGTGCATGTCCGGGAACGCGAACTTGCGCGCGGGCTCGTGGAATTTGACATGATATGTCCACCAGCTTTCCTCGGGAATGGTATAAATGTATTGCCCGGAGGCGTCGCGGCCCAGACTTTTAACATTCTCCGCATCCGGAAACCCCGGGATTTTGGCAAACTGCTGCGTAGCAAGGCTGAACAGCCAGGTTCCATGGTGCTCGGTCACAAACAAATCGCCCGAGGCGCCAGCCGGCTGCAATTCGTGGCCGCCAATGCCGGGTATCGTCCATTTCGCCACCATTTTGAGGCCATTCCCGGAAACAATTTTGTACTCTCGCAGCACATCGTAGCCCAATGCGAAAAGGCTTTGCCGCTTTGCATTCCACACCACACCGTGCGCGGAGTAAAGGCTGTCGGTATACAGCGGTTTGTCAGGCTGTTTCAGAGAAAAAAGCATGAGTTTGTTCCCTGCCGGCTGTACGGATGCCGCCGCGGCAATAAGGTCGCCCGGCAGCAGCTCGATGGAATGCGCATTGGGAACGCTGGCATGGAAAAGCACCTTCTTATCTTTCATATTCAACAATGCGATCGCTCCACTGGACGACGATACGAGCAGCTGCCTGCCGCCTCGGACGGCTTTGCAATCGTCCATCGTGTTGAACAGTTTCGTTCGGAAATGTTCCGGCAAATCCATCGCCTGATGCGCATCCCAGGACCATATGATTTCGGGAATGCTGTCTCTCGACTTGGTATAATCCACGAGCAAAACCTTGCTATCGCCGCAAACGAGGAAAGACTTTTTGGGAATGGACTGAGAAAACGCGGGACTTGCTAAGACGAGCAAAAGGCACGCAGCTGCGAAAACGATTCTGTTCAAAAAACGGGTCATGGAATAGGTTATCACTGTTAAAAAATAAAACTGGCGCGAAGTTAGTGTTGCAACCATGCGATTCCAGTATAAAAAGCCCTATTCTACTGAAAAATAATGGTTTCTTAACAATTTGGAATTACCCTGACCATACGCCACCCGTAGTTTTGGGCATACCAACCGGCACATTATGGCGTCGCATTTACCGCTTCACAAACACAGGTTCCTGAAATCCGTTTCCTGGCTTTTTATCCTCTTCTTCCTCATTGAAGCCACACCCGCCGTCCGCGAAATGACCGAACACTCCGGCGTCCGTCCGACCCGATGGGCTTCGGATTCGGCTAATGCCGGTAGTTTCTCCGTCATTACCTACAACATCGCGGGTCTTCCCCAACTCATTTGTAGCGCCGCCACGCCCCGAAAAGAGAGCATTTCAGCCATAGGCCGCCTGCTCAACCGCTTCGACATCGCGCACGTGCAGGAGGATTTCAATTACAACCAATACCTATACCACACCGGCAACACGCACCCCTTCCGCACGCCTACCAAAGGGGCTGTGATGACGGGCGACGGACTCAATACCCTCTCCAAATTCCCGGTCAAGCAGCTCCGCCGCATCGCATGGACGGACTGCACCGGCGCGGATTGCTTCACGCCCAAAGGTTTCACCTATACACGCATCGAAATCGCCCCTAACCGCTTTATCGACTTCTACAACGTACACGCGAACGCGTACAACCACCCCCGTGCCACGCTCGCACGCCGCCACAACATGGAACAGCTATCGGCCTATATTCGCCAACATTCCCTCGGCAATGCCGTAATCGTGATGGGTGATTTGAATGGAAGGTATAGTTTCGGGCAGGATAATGTGGATTGGTTGTTGAAGGAGAATGAGCTTGTTGATACCTGGATTCGGTTGCATTGCAACGGTATCATTCCGAAAGCAAAGGAAGACTTACCTCCCAATGATATTCTTTCCATTAGCGATTCCACCGAAACAATCGACAAAATACTATTTCGCAGCAGCGAATCTATTCACTTGGAGCCTTTCGGCTATGTTTTGGAAAAGCAATCGTTTTACAATAGTAGTGGCCTGCCGCTTTCAGATCACCATCCGGTTTCGGCGCTATTTAAATGGAAATCTGCTCAGCCAATGATTACTTTCACTCCATAATTTAAAATCAATATCTACAAAAAGTATCCTCTGAACAACCCCCTACAAATAGATACTACACGTTTTATCTACTTATTTCCATCAAAAAAATAATAGAAATGTATTTACATTATTTTTCAAAAATCCATTTGTAGATATTCAAAAATCCGCTCTATATTGCTGCGCCTTTAAGCATCTCAGATTTTACTGCACATTTTCATTTCTGTCAAACTCAGCCGGAGAGCGTATGCTTCTTCCGACAGGTTTGTAATTCCATTCAAACATTGAGGTGCTCCCCGAAAAACCTGTAACAGAGTAGGGAAAATTCACAATTCATGTACAATGAAAAAATCAGTACAATCGTCGCTGATGGCGGCAGCCCTTTTGCTATCTTTTACCTCCATTTCAGTCAATGCACAAACAGTTTCCCCAGACACGTCGCGCAATGCACGCACGCAAAGTTTCTCAGGGACGGTAACTTATGATGGTTCGGGTGCGGGAACAGGAGGGAGTGAAGGGACCTACGTAGGCTACAATGCGGGAGCCGTAAACACCGAAGCAAAGAACTCGTTTTTTGGCGCATACAGCGGGCCTGTCAACACAACGGGAAAGCTAAACACATTTGCGGGCGCATATAGCGGTTTCAGTAACACTACCGGATCCTCCAATACATTTGTAGGATACCATGCAGGCTATACCACTACTACCGGGGGATTTAATACTTTTATCGGTAACCTGTCCGGAAAGTTCAATTCAACCGGTTTCTGGAATGTATTTATGGGATTGCAGGCAGGATATAATAATACAACGGGTAATTCAAACCTATTCCTGGGCAATAATGCTGGTTTCAGCAATACAACGGGTGAATCTAATGTTGCGCTCGGAATCAATGCGGGATCAGGAAACGTGACCGGCAGCAACAACATATTTATCGGTACAGCTGCCGGATCTGCTGAAACAGGCAGTAATAAACTTTATATATCCAATTCCAACACGCCTAATCCACTTATTAAGGGTGACTTTGCAAATAGCACGCTTGTATTTAACGGCAAGGTAGGCGTGAGTACTTCGACATTCCCTACGACTGTTGGAACTGCGGATGTAAGTGCCTACAAATTATTTGTGAAAGGTGGGATACTAACAGATGAAGTCCGCGTGAGAACCGGCTGGGCAGACTATGTTTTTCAACATGGATACAAATTGAAAGGGATTTTGGAGGTTGAAAAGTACATTCAAGAAAATGGACACCTACCAAATGTACCATCGGCTAAAACGGTGGAAGAGGAAGGGTTAAGCCTGGGCGAAATTGCGAAGATACAGCAGGAAAAAATTGAAGAGCTAACCTTGTATCTGATTGAACAAAATAAAAAGCTACAAGACCTTCAACAACAATTCGATGAGTTCAAGAGAGCAACGGAGCGTCCGGTTGAAAAAAAATAAAGTCGAACTTCTCTTAAACTTTAATAGTTGAATTATGAGATCAATCAAATTTAAGATAGCTCTCCTATTTCTTTTTGCGTCATTAGCAGCATTTGGCCAAACCGAGGAAGAAATAAAGGAAATACAGAAATCAACGAACGTTGATGTACTTCGAAAGATGGGAGAAGAGTTCAGGATTAAGTATGAGCTTAAAAGGAAAAAGTTATTGCAACTTGCTAAAATTCATGGTTGGCCAGTTTCCATCGATCTTCCCGATGGAAGAAAGAAAGAGCTAATCGACGTAACTTCTGATATGAAACCCTTGTATCAGGAGCCCCTCAACGCGGGATCATCCAAAATGATGGGAGCAGACAAGCTTTATACTGGCGGTTCACTAGGCCTGAATGTGAACGGGGAAAGTATGACCGCTGCTATTTTTGAGAATGATATTCGTGCTACGCACGAAGCTTTCGAGGGTAGAGTACTCTATATGGACACGATTCCAAGAATCGTCGACTCTCATACAACGCATACAGCAGGTACCATTGCAGCTTCCGGTCAATTCCAGTCCGGGAAAGCCCGAGGAATTGCTCCAAAATCGAATGTGCATATCTATGCGTCAAATTACACAGGTGTGATGAACCGCATAGCAGCCGTTGCGAGTAATGGCCTGCTCGCTTCTAATCACTCATACTATGAATCAGGCGACTATAATGATGTAGCACACGACATCGATGCGGTTATGTATAATGCCCCCTACTACCTATCGGTTTGGTCCGGTGGAAATCGAACCTATTATGATGTGAATGCGCAGTGGAAGAACGGGATTTCTGTCGCAGCAGTGGAGCAAGTCAATACCTATACCGGGCCGAGTTCAGTTGTCGGAATGTATATCCCAGGTGGAACGTGGGCAACAACACCAGGCCCCTCAGATGACGGTCGCATCAAGCCTGATATTTCCGCTAAGGGAGTCAATGTGTATTCTACATCGGCATATGTATCCGGGACAGGATCGACAGTTCCCAGCAGCAATTCTTACGCCGCTGGTGATGGAACATCTTTCGCATCACCAGCGATCGTGGGGTCTATACTTCTGCTCCAACAGCATTTCACCAACATCAATTCACGATTTATGCGTGGAGCCACAATGAAAGCGTTGATTGCCAATTCGGCAAAGGAGGCCGGACCTAATCCCGGGCCCGACGTTACTTTTGGCTGGGGTTTAATGGACGTGGAAAAAGCAGCAAACACCATTACCAACAACGGTGGTAAGTCCCTGATATCCGAGGATAAAATCCTTAGCGGCTATTCCTATTCGCGGGAAATTGTTGCTGACGGCTCTGAACCACTTGTTGCCACAATCTCGTGGACCGACCCAGCAGGTCCGATTAGAGCAAATAACGACCCCGCACCGGTTCTCGTAAATGACCTTGACCTTCGGCTTTCCGCGAACAGTACCACCTATTTCCCATGGAAACTCGACTGGTCGAACGGGAAAACCAGCGCCAGGGCAAACCCAGCATTGCAAGGCGATAACAACCGCGACAATATTGAAAAGGTTGAAATCCCAAACCCCATTGCCGGGCAGGTCTACACGCTTACCGTCAATCATAAAGGGTCAATCGGCCCAGGACAGAACTTTTCGATCGTCGTCACCGGGCTGAAAGAATGTGTGGCGACACGGAACATTGTTTCTCCTGTCAACAGTTTCGCATCTGTGACGGAGCAGGCGTCATCGGCCATTACACTCTCTAATACATTGGATTCCAATGCTCATGCAATATACCATGCAGGTGAAGAAGTGGTGATGACAACAGGCTTCACTGCAACGAGGGATTCGCAATTCCGCGGCTACGTGGCGGGTTGTACCAACGACTATGCTGCCAGACTACGCCCTGTTGAGCGGGCGGTTGTTACCTATCCGATGCCGGTTAGCGACGAAAATACAAGCGAACTCCCCGAAAATGCCGTGTACCCCAACCCGGGCACCGGCCTCTTCCGCGTGAAACTCAACGGTATTCCTTCGGGTAAGGTGGAAGTGGTGGCCACCGACGGCAAGGCGATATTCAACAAATCGTTCAAGAAGCAGCCCGAAATGGAAGTGGACATTAAAAACTCAACACCAGGAATCTACATTCTCCGCGTGGTGTCCGACCAAAACGTACTGACCAAAAAAATCGTCAAAAAATAGATTATTGTTGTGGTAATGTAAAAGTGGGCGCCGGCTTTGGTGCCCACTTTTTTATCGCCTACGACTGAACCAGCACCGGGAAATTCTCCACGGTCTCCTGGATGCGCTTCCTGAATTGAAACGGCGTGAGGCCGGTAAACTCTTTGAAATTGCGGATGAAATGCGACTGGTCGGCATATTCCTGCTCAAAGGCGATGTCGGAAAGTTTGTCGTACGACTGGCTGCGGAGCTGGTTGAGCGAGGCCTGGAAACGGCATATCCGTGCAAATAGCATGGGCGACAGGCCGATGCCTTCCTGAAAACGCCTTTCGAGCGTGCGCTCCGATACTTGCAGTTCAAGCCGGAGGTCTTTCATGGAAACACCACCCTGCGACTGGATAATGCGCTGCAATGCGTACCGCGTGGCGGATTGCAGCATGTGATCGTTGCGGCAAATCTGCTCCCAGAGGCATTCGGAAAGGATATGGGCCTTGGCTTTCACATCGGCGGCGTTCTCTAACCTTTCCATCAGTTGCTTGCCGTTCAGGAAAAGGTCCAGATCGAGGCAGTCGTCGGTCAGCTCGTTGGAATCTATGCCGAAAATGGATTTCAGGGCGTGCGGATAGAAATAAACGCCAATAGTGCTGAAAGTGGCGGGCGACACGATGCGGGTGTGCGCGGTCGATTGCCCGTACAGGAATACCGACGACAATTCCTTTCCCTCCTGAAAGAATGCCCCCGGCGCTTGCTGGAAAATGATCCCCGGAGAGCCATCGGCGATGGTCACGAAATGCACCTGCTCGTCGGGCCGCCCCGAACTTTCGAGTGCCCAATAGTATCGGACATAGTCCTGCAAATGCGGCGGCGGCTGGATCTGGTGGTATTTCATGGCTATTGAGTTGTGAGGCAAGTTACCGATTTTTTCAAAACAATCCCCGCAGATATTCCTGAACACCAAGCGGTTTGCGGCCCAGGAACCCTTCGAGGGAAGGATGCGTCTTGTCAAATTCCCCTGCCCGGATACTGTCGGCCATACTGGCGTAAAAACCGGCCTCCTCTTCATCCAATCCGAAACCGAGCAGGCCTTTGCGGTAATCTTCCGGCGAAATGTCGGTATGCGCAGCTTCCTGATAGCCCGCAATGTCCTTCAATTTCAATGCGACATCCGCAAAACTGAACGTTTCCGACCCGGTAATATCGTGCGTGGAATTGTCGAATGCGGGTCCGGTGAGCACATTGGCCAATGCCTCGGCAATATCCTTTCGTGAGGCGAAACTCACACGTCCGGTGCCCGATGGATAGAAAATCCGGCCGTCGCCCATGGCTTCGCCGATGAACAGCGGAATGGTTTCATGGTACATGCTGTTGCGGAAAAAGACGTAGCGCATCCCGCTCTGGCGGATCAGCGCCTCGGTATTCCGGCAAATGTGTGCCGCATGGAAATGTGCCGACTCTTCCGGAAAAAGCGTGCTGGTGTAAACGACTTCCTTCACACCGCATTTCACCGCCGCATGTACCACGCGCGTTTCCTGCGCCATCGCACGGATGCCCGTGGCCGAGGCCGAGATTTGCAATAACCGGTGCACGCCGGTCAGCGCTTGCTCCAACGACTCCTGGTTTTCATAATCGGCCACATGGATGTGTATGCCTGAGCCTGCATAGTCGCTGAGTTTGTCAGCGTCACGCACGATCGCGACGATGTTTTCCGGCTGCGTTTTTTTCAATAAAAATGAAAGGGTGGCTTTCCCGAGGTTTCCGTTTGCTCCTGTAATAGCTATCATTGTTTTGTTTGTTTTAGTTTAAAGCAAAACTAGACGCCGTCCGTCCCTCAAAATAGAACAAAACCGACAGGCCTGATTTTTGGCCCGGTAGCCTTGATTTTTCCCAATCATCCTTAGATTTGAAACGACAGACCCGAGCGTCGTCAGCCCCAGAAATTCAGTATTATGGAGAATTACAGTATCGTCATCTTTATTATGGCTATCATGATCGGCCTTTCCGCTATGGCCGATAGCGTCAGGATACCCTATCCTGTGTTGCTAATTACGGCTGGGATCGCCATCGGGTTCATTCCCGCGTTACCCGTCATCGAGCTCAATCCGGAAGTGGTGTTCCTGATATTCCTGCCTCCCTTACTATATGATGCTGCCTTCAATATCAACTTTCAGGATTTCAGGACCAATATCAACACCATCAGCACGCTCGCCATTTCGCTTGTATTCATCACAGCATCCGGCATTGCGGCGGTGTCGTACTACCTCATTCCCGGCATGACCTGGCCGCTGGCATTCGTCCTGGGATCCATATTGTCTGCCACCGACGCCGTTGCCGCCATGAGCATTACCAAAGGCCTTGGCCTTTCTTCCAAAACCAATACCATTCTGGAAGGTGAAAGTTTGGTGAACGATGCGTCTGCATTGGTTGCGTACCGGTTTTCGGTAGCAGCGGTAACCGGCTCCGCATTCGTATTCTGGCAAGCCTCCGCCGAATTTGCCGTATTGCCGCTAGGCGGCGCGATCGTTGGGCTGGTCATCGGGCGGATACTGGGCTTCATTATTATGCGCATCCACAACAATGCGCAGGCGACCATCGGCATGATGCTTCTGATGCCCTTCGTGGCCTACCGGGTGGCGGAAGAGCTCGAAGTATCGGGCGTGATCGCGGTCGTGATCCTCGGCCTCGGTATCGCCGATTTTAGCAAGAAGATTTTCCCCGACCGCCTCAAACAGCAATCCAAAACCATCTGGGAGATCATCATTTTCCTGCTCAACGGACTCATATTTATCCTTATAGGACTGCAATTCCCGTACGTGATCAAAAACATCAGCAGCGATCAGCTCCTTCCCTATATCGGTTATGCATTGATTATCACCATTATCGCGCTCATACTCCGTATGGTGCGCGTGTTCTGGCAACGGGCCAACCTCCAAAAAGGCTTCGAAAGCGGTCGCGGCAGGATCAGCGAAAATGCGTTGCTCGATTTCAAGAACAGCCTCATCATCAGCTGGTCGGGCATGCGCGGCATCGTCTCACTCGCCATCGCCATCGGTCTTCCCACGCACCTGCACGACGGCACGCCCTTCCCGCTCCGCGACGCGATTATCTTCATTTCGGTAGCTGTGGTGCTGTTTACACTGATTGGGCAGGGATTGACGCTGCCCTGGATTGTGAAGCGGCTGGGAGACGCCTGATCTGTTTCAACCTGTCAAACTTTTTTTCAATTTCCCACCTTTCTTAACCTAGGTTAATGTTTCCGGTTTCCCGCTGGTCTAGTTTTGTCATATCAAATCAATCGCAACAAGGCAAAACAAATATTAAATCTCAAAAACCTTTTAAGATCATGGAAACTCTGAATATCATCGACCCAGCCAACGACCCTGCTATTTTTGAAGATGTAAAAACTTTCCTCAACGCCCTGAACTCGGGAGGCGGTACCCCGCTGGAACAACTTTCACCCGCAGACGCACGTAACGTGCTCGTAGGCGCTCAAAATTCCGTAGAGGTGGATTTGTCGGGCATCGAAACCAGCGAAAAAACCATTACCCAGGACGGCCTTACCGTCAAACTCGATATCGTAAAACCAGCAGGTGCCACCGAAAAACTGCCGGTGTTCATCTTCATTCACGGCGGTGGCTGGGTACTTGGCGATTTTCCTACCCACAAACGCATTGTCCGCGACCTCGTGGTGTATTCAGGCGCAGCAGCGGTTTTCGTGAACTACACTCCATCACCCGAAGCGAAATATCCCGTGGCTATCAATGAAATATATGCGGCAACCAAATGGGTGGCCGAACATGGCGACGAGATCAACGTCGACGGCAGCAGGCTGGTAGTGGCCGGTAACAGCGTGGGCGGCGACATGGCTGCCGTTACGGCCTTGAAAGCCAAAGACAACAATGGCCCTGAAATCAAATTGCAGGTGCTCCTCTGGCCGGTAACCGACGCCAACTTCGAAACCGTTTCGTACAACCAGTTTGCCGAAGGCCGCTTCCTGACCAAAAACATGATGAAATGGTTCTGGGATAACTACACCACCGATCCCGAAGAAAGAAAACACCGCTACGCTTCCCCATTGCAAGCGACCACGGAACAGCTGCAAGGCCTGCCTCCTGCCCTGGTGCAAACCGCTGAAAATGACGTTCTCCGCGACGAAGGCGAAGCATATGCCCGCAAACTGGAAGCCGCCGGCGTTAAAACCACATTGGCAAGATACCAGGGCCTGATCCACGACTACGGCCTGCTGAACCCACTGGCCAATGTCCCTGCCGTTCAGGGAGCGCTCCTTCAAGCCGGTGCCGCTATCCGCGAGGCTTTGAAGTAATTTCAGTACATACTACTACACGGAAACGGGTTATGCGAAAGTGTAACCCGTTTTTTACTTTTTGATACTCCTACCTGTCAGATTATCAATTAATTATAAATATTTTATAAAAAAATAAGAGAATAACGTGAATATTCCGGTCGTTTTGTGTGTCTAGATTTTGAGTAAGCGGTTATCTTGCCGCACCTAAATCCTTACAGTGATTCTATGACGCAAAGACAAATCGGGGCAATTGCCGTATTTTCAGGCTATCTGCTCCTGGCCATCACAGTGTACCGATGGCAACTATTCACACACTTCGTTTGGACGATCCTGCTTTTCAAAGCACTCGTTCCCATTGCATTTGTGCTCTTTTGCTGGTCGGTTACCCGGCTGCTCAAAATGCCTTTCTGGACGGCGCTGCTGATTCCGGCACTCGCCGAAATGGCCTCCTATTTTTACATCCGGCATACGATCGCGGTCAATCAGCATACCGAGAGACACGAGGTGGGTGTACTCGGAAAATGGATCAACTACCGCGACGTGATCCAGTTCAACCGGCATTTTGCCAGCTACTCGCCCGACCTCGGCTACGTGCTCCGGCCCAACAGCGAAGGGGTGCATTCGAGCCTGGAATACAGCAATACATTCAAAATCAACAGCTTCGGCGTACGAGATAACGAAAGCTCCCTCGATAACCCCGAGCTGGTGTTCCTCGGCGATTCCTTCACCATGGGCTGGGGCGTGGACGAAGATCAGACCTACGCCGACCTTACGGGCCGGAAACTGGGCGTCAAAACGCTGAACGCCGGGATTTCATCCTACGGTACCTACCGCGAAATGCTGCTTTTCTCTAAAATGAAACGGGATTCCGTGAGGCTGGTGGTGTTGCAATATTGCGATAACGATTTCGAGGAAAACGAAGCACGCAACGAGCCCCGCAACGACCCTCAGCAGCTGACACCAAAAACATTTGAAAATACCGCGACTTTCAACCGCATCAACGAAACCTATTACCCGATGCGCTACACCTATTTTTTCGTGCGGGAAAAGGATCTGCTCAAACGGATCTGGACGAGCCCGGTACAGGTGTTCCGCGAGATCGGCGGCGCATTGTCGTCATGGCTGGGAGGCAGGCAGCTCGACGTCGTGACGCCGCCGGATATCAAAACGCCTGCCGAAACGAAGCCCCAGGCGGAGTACTTTTTCAAATCGCTCGCCAAGATCCGGAAGTTTTACAAAGGCAATATCGTGGTCATGCATCTCGACGGCCGCTATACCCGCCCCGAAATGATCCGCGCGTTTGAAGCGGAAGCGCAGCGAAGCGGCGACGGGCATCTGTTTTTCCTGCATACCGACGAGCTCCTCCAAGCACAGGATTACTACCCGGTCGACGGGCACATCAAAGCGTCAGGGCATGCGAAAATCTCGGAAGCATTGGTCAAAATGGTTGGCGAGAAAAGCTTGCTTACGCGCTGATGCGCTGCATACGCTCCCCGAAAATGCCGATAATTTCCTTTGTTTTGCGACGGCTCACGACGGCTTCGTTGCCGCAGCGCATTTTAAGGACGCGGCCGTCTTCCGCGCAGCCGATCACGTAATCGGCGTTTACAAGGAACGACTTGTGCACGCGTATGAAGTTAGTATCGAGCTTGCAGGCCAGCCATTTCAGCGTTTTGCAGATCAGGTATTTCCTGCCCGCACAGGTGTATACGTAGGTGTAATTGCCATCGCCTTCGAGAAATGAGATTTGCTCTGCGTGGATCCTAAGCGTTCTTCCCATGAAATGCACCGAGAGCTGCGCCGGGAGGGCCGATTGCTGGTTTGGGGAAAGGGAATAATCGAGCGTACCGATGGAATTCATAATAAAAAGGAATAGAGCTGAATGGATAATAGCACGTGTAGTAGTCGTTTGATAATTCAAAACTATAATGCATCGAATAGCCCGTGTAACCCACTACATGTGAGGCGGGTTTGGCTTTAAACCCGGGGAAAGCCGGCCTAAATCCGGCGTCGCATTGCTTATAATTGATTTGAAATAGTTATGTTAGGCGTGTCCTGGCGGCCGACCGGGCCTATACGCGTATGGAACTGCTTCAATTTGTAAAACAACACATATCATTATCTCCGGAACTGGAAACGCTGGCTATGGCGGCATTCAAGACGGAAGAGCTGGCCAAAGGCCATCAGCTATTGCCGCCCCATAATTTTTCCCAAAAAGTGTTTTACCTGGAAAAGGGCATCGCGCGGACCTTTTATATCAAGGACGGCAAAGACATTACCCATTCGTTCATACCCGAAGCCACTTTCTTTGTATCGATTGAAAGTGTGTTTTTCAATAACCCCTCCCCTTATGGCGCCGAAATTCTTGAAAACAGCGTCGTACGTACGATCGTTTATCAGGATCTCGAAAAGTACATCGATGGTTCCCTGGCATTGCAGAAACTGAGCCGTTTGGTAATGATCAATGCGGTGAAGACATTTTCGGACAAGCTGTATTCGATCCAGTTTCAATCGGCACAGGAGCGGTATAATTCCATGCTCGAAAAATTCCCCGACATCATGCTTCGCGTCCCGTTGGGGCATATTGCGTCGTACCTGGGCATCACGCAGGAGACGTTAAGCCGGATCAGAGCTGGAAAAGTTTGACATTTTTTCAATATTAGGTTACTTTTTGATTTAGATCAAAAGCATTGCCATCAATCGGGGCCAATTTTGCACCAGGATATTAAACCTAACGGTCGTCCATTCTTATGAAAAGCAATCCTATCTATCTCATTCTCACTATGGCTGCGCTCGCGGGCTGTAACAAACCCGCCGATCAGGCCAAATCCGTTGAAAAGCCGCTACCGGTCGTAACCCGGCAGGCGCAGAACATTTCCGCCAACAACCAGATCTCCGTCAGCGGCAACATCGAGGGCAACAAAACGGTGCGCCTCGGTTTTATGGTGGGCGGAAAGATCAATTACATCGCCGCCGCAGAAGGCCAGCTCGTGAAGCAAGGCCAGCTGCTATCGAGCCTGGACCCCGGTAATTACAGCATTGCCAAGGAAATAGCCGATGTGCAAGTAGCTCAGGTACAGGACGAATACGACCGCCTAAAAGTGATGCACGACCGCCGCAGCCTCAGTGAAAGCGATTTTGCCAAAGTCGGCTTCGGCTTGCAGCAGGCCCGCGCACAGGAGAAGCTCCACGCGAAAAACTTATCGGATACGAAGCTGTTTGCCCCGATCAGCGGCGTCATGCTGAAAAAGATGGCGGAAGTAGGTGAGATCGTCGGCGTGGGTACGCCGCTGTTCGTCGTGTCGGACATCCGCACGGTGAAAGTGAACGCGTATATCCCCGAAAGTGAATTGCACAATATCAAACTCGGGCAGGAAGCCAAAGTCCTGGTTTCGTCACTGAGCGAGACATTTACAGGAAAAGTAATCGAGGTAGGTTCCGCGGCCGACGCGGCTTCCCGGGCATTTACCATTAAAATAGCCCTCCAAAACCCCAAACTGCTGATCCGCCCCGGCATGATCGCCGAGGTAACATTGGCCTCCAACCAATCTAAAAAAGCGCTGGTACTGCCTACCGAGGCCGTTTTGCGCGACCTCGACAACCAGAGCTACGTTTTCGTGGCCGACCCCGACCGCAAAATCGCGCTGAAAAGGAAAGTTAGTCTAGGACAACTCACCGATAACCAGATCGAAATTACTTCCGGCATCAACGAAACCGACCGCGTGGTAACCGGCGGGCAACACAAGCTCACCGACGGCACCGCCATTTCCATCACCCAATAAGCTGCGTTATGAACTTTGTCAAATCATCCCTGAAATATCCGCAGGTGACGCTGTCGGTATTGCTGCTGGTGTTTGCGGTAGGCGTTTATTCGCTGCTGAACATGCCCCGGCGCGAAGATCCGAAGATCACCGTCCGGCAAGGCCTGGTCCTGGCCTATTTCCCCGGCGCCAACTCCGCACAAGTGGAAGACCAGGTGACCAAGAAACTCGAACAGTATCTTTTCCAGTTTGAAGAAATCCGCAAGGACAAAACCTACTCGACCTCACAGGACGGCATGGTGGTGGTGAATGTGGAACTGGGCGAAAATGTTAAAAACCCCGACGTATTTTGGAGCAAACTGCGCCACCAGCTGCTGGTAGCCAAGCAGGTAGACTTTCCAAAAGGGGTCCGCGGCCCGATCGTAAACTCCGATTTCGGCGACACCGAGGCATTGGTGATCGGCATTGAAAGCGACAAGGCCACTTATGCGCAGCTCAAAGATTACACCCAGAAACTGGAAGACGTGCTCCGGACCGTCAAATCGGTGTCCAAAATCAAGCGCATCGGCGAGCAGAAAGAGCAGATCACGGTTACTTCGAGCTCCGAGAAGCTTTCTCAATATAATGTCAAACTGTCGTCCGTGGTGCAGGTTCTGCAATCGCAGAATGTGATTAGTCCGACAGGAGATATCAAAACCGCAACGAGCCAGACGCCACTGTACACGTCGGGCTATTACAATACCGAAAATGAAATCGCAAACCAGATCGTGGGTGCCTCTAAAACAGGGGAGCTGATCCGGCTGGGCGATATTGCGCAGGTGAACCGCGAATATGCCGAGCCTACCAGCAAAACCACCGTCAACGGACGTAATGCGATGATGCTTGCCATCCAGATGCAGGAAGGGAACAACATCGTGAAGTTCGGAGAAGAAGTGAATGCCAAACTGGCCGAAGTGGAGAAGCTGCTCCCCTCCGACGTCACACTGACCACGATCGTGAACCAGCCGAAGCTCGTGGATGAGAACATTACACACTTCATCCGGGAATTTTTCCTGGCCATATTCTCGGTGGTAATCGTCGTGATCCTGCTCCTGCCGATCCGCATTGCTGCGGTAGCCGCGATGGCCATTCCGATGACGATCGCCGTGACATTCGCATTGCTCAACGCATTTGGTATCGAACTGCACCAGGTATCGCTCGCTGCGCTGATCGTCGTGCTCGGTATGGTGGTGGACGACGCCATTGTGATCGCCGACAACTATGTGGAGCTCCTCGATGAGGGTATCGACCGCTGGACAGCCGCCTGGCGCAGCGCCACCGACCTCGTAATCCCCGTTTTGGCAGCTACGGTAACCATTATCGCCTCGTTCATGCCGATGGTCATCCTGACCGGTTCTGTCGGCGAGTTCATCCACGCATTGCCCGTAACTGTGGCCATTGCATTGGCGGCCTCGTTCATCGTGGCCATGATCCTGACGCCTTTGCTTTGCTATACCTTCATCAAAAAAGGCCTTCACGACCACAGCGCGGAGGAATCCGAGAAAAAGAAACGCATTACCCTGCTCGACCGCATGCAGAACGGCTACAATGCCGCCCTCGAATGGTGCGTGAGGCATTCGGCGCTGACGATCGGCGTCAGTTTGCTCACCGTGGTGCTGTCGCTTTTTGTATACCAGGGTATTAAACAGAAATTCTTCCCGGCAGCGGAACGGAATCAGTTCGTGATCGAACTATGGATGCCGACGGGTACCAAGCTCGACCAGACAAGCCAGGCCATTCTGAAAGCAGAAAAACTCGTCAAAGGCGATCCGCGCGTGACCTCTTACGCGACGTTCACAGGCACGAGCGCGCCCAGATTTTACTATAATTTCTCCCCCGAAGTGCCGGTGACCAACTATGCACAGATCCTGATCAACACCACCGACGAAAAAACCGCTGAAGCATTTGCCCACGAACTCGAAGGCAAAGTGGCCGCGCTGATCCCCGAAGGTTCACCACAGGTGAAACTGATGCAGCAGGGCTCTCCTTATAAATCGCCTGTGGAAGTGCGCATTGTTGGCGACGACGTGGCCCGCCTCAAGGCGATCGGCTCGCAGGTGCAGGAGATTCTCAAAAATGCGAAAGGGAGCTCGATGGTTCGCCCCGATTTCCGCGAGGATTATTACGGCATCAGCATTCAGCTCAAAGACGAGGCCAACAAGCTCGGCTTTACCACCGGCAGCATTTCGCAAATGGTATACACCGGTTTCAATGGCGCCCCCATTTCGACCATGTACGAAGGGAATAATCCGCTCGACATTGTGTTCCGCCTCGACGAGCGTAACCGCCAGTCGTCCGACAACCTGGAAAACATTTACCTGGCCTCACCGGTAACCGACGCCAACGTGCCCTTACGCCAGATCGCCGACCTGAAACCGCAATGGCAAACCGGCAAGATCATGCACCGCAACGGTGTGCGGACACTCACCATCCTGAGTGAAACCGAAGACGATGTCCTACCTGCCGAGCTGGTCAAAGAAGTGAAGGATAAAATCGCGGATATCCCGTTACCCGCGGGTTACCGGATCGAATACGGCGGCGAGCAGTTCAATAAGAACGAGACGTTCAGCCAGATGATCGTCGTGCTGGTTATCAGCCTGGTGCTCATATTTTTCATCCTGCTGTTCCAGTTCCGCAGCCTCAAAGAAGCGGCGCTCGTGATGCTCACGATCCCGCTCAGCTTATTCGGCGCGTTGATGGGCCTCTATATCACGCATAACAACTTCGGTTTCACCGCATTTGTGGGACTGATCAGCCTTTCGGGGATTGTGGTACGGAATGCGATCATCCTGGTGGACCATACCAACGAGCTGCTCGGCCACGGCATGGACATCCGCACGGCCGCCATCGAATCCGGCAAGCGTCGTTTGCGCCCGATATTCCTCACTGCGATGGCCGCGGCGATCGGCGTACTGCCGATGATCCTGTCGGGATCGCCGATGTGGAGCCCGCTAGCGAGTGTGATCGCCGTCGGGGTGATCTGGTCGATGGTCATGGCACTGCTTACGGTACCAGTGCTGTACATCGCGATGATCAAACCGCATGATAAAAAAGACCTGATGGTAACACCTGTTGCTGAACACCATGAAAACTAAGCTGATATTCCCCATACTCACACTCTGCGCGGCCGCACTCGTCCCCGCGTACGCACAGCAGGCGCAACCGCTCACGCTCGAACAGGCCGTGGACATGGCATTGCAGAACAACCATTTGCTCAATGTGCGGAAGTTGCAGGTATCCGAAAAAGAAGCCAAAGTAGCCGAAGACGCGATCAAACGATATCCGGTCGCGTCGGTGAGCTCGTCGTACCAGTACAATGCCAACCTCGGCCAGCTGGTAATCGAACAAGGCTCATTCGGTGCGCTGCCCCTCGGCGGGACGACCATTGCATTGCCGAATGAGGAAAAGACGTTCCCGCTGGGGAAACACCACAATTTCAATGCAGGTGTAACACTCTACCAGCCGATTACCCAGCTCGGAAAGATTAAAACCGGCATTGAAGTAGCCAAGACCGATGTCGAGCTGGCCCGCCATGAGCAGTCGAGGGCATCTTTGCAGATCAAACAGGCGATCGAGAAGCTGTATTATGGTTTGCTGATCACGCAGAAGCAGCAGGAAGAGGCGAATGCAAAAATCAAGCTGGCACAAATGCGGCTGTATGATGTGGAAAGCGCCTTGCTTTCAGGCAAAACCATTGATGTAAACAAAGCCGGCCTCCAAGCAAACATCGCCGACGAGGAGCAGAATCTCCTGAAACTCCGCATTCAAACCGAAGATTATACGGCCGATTTGAAACAGCTCACCGGCATTGAAGCGGATAGCGTCACGCTCGCTCCGGTCGCCAACATGGCCGTTGCGTCGGGCACCCTGGACAGCTATCTGACGAATGCCGCTACCACCAACAACGATATCAAAATCGCCAGCCTGACGGAAATTAAAACCCAGAAGGCCATCCGCGCAGCCGAGCAGAGCAACCTGCCCGATATCGGCCTCGTAGCGGGTTATTCGTACCAAACCGGTAACCTGCTTTTTCCGAACAACAATCCGTTCGTGGGGGCGCAATTCAAATGGAATATCCAGGACCTGGTCGCCAACAAGCAGGTGATCCGCCAGCGGCATTTCCTGAGCCAGCAAGCGCGTGAAAACCTGATTAACACGCAAAATCAGGTCAAAAACGATGTCTCGAAAACGCATCGTAAGCTCTCGCAAGCCACTGCTTTAATTGCGGTAGCCGAAAAAGCCGTGAAATACCGTACGGAAGAGCTCAAAGTTCAATCCGACAAACAGGCATCCGGCCTGAACCTCGAAGCAGATATCCTCAACACGCGTTCGTTGTTGGCCAAAGCCGAAGCCGATTTGCTGGCAGCGCAGCTGAATTACCGGTTGGCACAATCGGACTTGCAGCGGCTGGCCGGGGATTGATTGGGCTTAATCATTGAAAACGAGGTTGTATCAGGGGGAAGGGTAACACAAAGTGTGATCCTTCCCCCTGATACAACCTCGTTTTACTCAATTTTCGTCAGCGGCGGCACGTTCCGGTTCGCGCCGTCATAACCGATATTCTGGTTGATCACGCCCTTCGTATTAGCCGTAATCACGAGCGAAGGAATCGGCCACAGCACGTGGAATGGCGCCATGTTGGCGGTATTGCCCAGCAGCTGTATCTTTTTTTCGTAGGTATTATTGTACCGCATTACCCGGTCGAAATAGTAATTCTTTTCACTGAAATTGGTGAGGCTGTATCCGTTCAAACCGGCTTTGGCCATGATGTACGAAATGCGGACCAGTTCCGAATGGCGCGGCTCCTCGGCGAACAGCTCCCGCGCACGCTCGTGCAGGATGAAATCGATCGACACCTCGCCGGCCGTAATCGGCAGTGCTTTCGCACGTTCACGCACCTTGTTGATATCGGCAGCGGCCAATGCCGGCTGGTTTTTCCATAAATAGGCCTCGGCGCGAAGCAGGTAGGTTTCGGCCAGCCGGAAAATGTACCAGTCGCCGTTCCCGCCCATGGGTGTCGCCTTCGGATCATCCTGCGGATTGTACATAATGTAATGCGGCATCGCGTATACGTGCTTGAACGTATCCACCTGCGCGGCCAGGAATTTGGTATTGATTGGTTTACCAAAATCGACCGAAGCCGGATTGTTGTATTTCAATTCATGAATATCCACCCAGTTGATATCCGCGCGTCGCAAATCGGGCGTATTGCGCCAGGTATCACCTTTGTACGACCAGATATCGTACTGATAGTAGCCCGTCAGCCTGATATTGGCATTGCCCCTGCCCAATGAATCGTACATAGGACCGTTGGCTACCATCCCCGGCTTACCCTGGCTGTCGAGTACCTGCGGCTGGAACCACTGGCAATTGTAAAGCCGCATTGTGTACAATCCCACCGAACGCGCAGCCGGCGGTGCCTCGTAGCGGTCGATGGACGCCAGGATGGTCTCCGTGTTCTGGACAATGCTGAAATTTTTGGCGCGGTGCAGGTCCCAGATGAGGTTACGGTAGCCCTTCGTCGCGTCGATCCCGAAACGCTGGGTCATCAAAGCATACGGGCCGTTAATAACCTTGTTCGCAGCCTCGATCGCCTTGTCGTATTCGAGATTGGCCAGGTAGATCTTCGTCAGCAAATGATTGGCCGCGCCTTTGGTAATCACACCGGATTTCGCAGTGGCCGGTAGCCACTCTGCCGCAAACTCCACATCCGTTTTGATCTTTTCCAGGATCGTCCAGCGGCTGTGCGTCTGAAAGTCGAGCTTGGCTTCCTGTATTTCGCCGCTCAGGAATGGCACGTCGCCGTAGGAATTCACGAGGCGGTAATACCAGTAAGCCCTGTGCCAAAGCGCCTCCCCCAGGATCGCATTCCGCTCCTGATCCGACTGCCATTTAATATCGTCGATCCTGCTAATGAGTACATTACAGTTTTTAATGGAAGAATAGATGACCGTAAACATCGTCAGGAAACGGTAGTACTGATCGGTATTCGGGGTCAGGTTGTAAAAATCCAGCTGCGACCAGGGCGACGCCAGGTCGGAAGCGGCAAATTCCATCGTCAGGTTCGGCATCGTGCCGGTACTTTCGTTTTTGAGGTCCTTGCGCATGGTGACAAGCAACGCCTCCATGCCTGCCTTATCCACGAACACATTCTCCGGGCTGAAAAACGACAGCGGCTCCGGTTTCAGCCAGTCTTTGTCGCAGGCCGACTGGCTGAGCAACAACACAAATAATATGAGGTATCGAAAGGTTTTCATAAAACTCAGGTTAATGGCTGTTTACAATGAGAGATTAAGCCCGACGGTGAAATTCTTAGGCATTGGAACGTTGTTTCCGTCACTATCCCAGGCTTCGGGATCCCAGCCCGGCCATTTGGTGAAAGTGAGCAGGTTGCGCGCAGAAGCAAACACACGTACGCTGTTCACTTTCAGCTTTTTGGAAAGATCAGCCGGTAGTGAATAGCCCACATTCACATCCTGCAAGCGCAGGAACGACAGCTTTTTGTAAACCTTGATTCCCCCGCCGAAAACATTGGTATTGGTGTTCAGCCGCGCATATTCGTTGGTCGGGTTATCGGGCGTCCAGTAAGGGAAATCGTTGGTATTACGGCGGTCGTAGGTGTCGGACCCGCCCGTGCGCAATCCTTCGGCGAAAGGTGCAATATGGCCCAGCTCGCTACGCAGGAATATGCTGGCGGTGAAGTTTTTCCAGAATGTGAATTCATTGCGTAAACCGATCCGGAAGCGCGGCTGGCGGTAGCCGATAAACTGTTTGTCCAGCAACGCCTCATATTTACCGTTACCATCCACATCCTCCGCTTTGAAATCGCCCGGCTGTAATTTGTAGACTGCCGCCGCATCCTTTTCGGCCGTTTGCCAGATACCCGTCACGTTATAATTCCACACCCGGTCGATGGCCTGGCCCGGAAACCACTCATTGGAATAATCGGGCAGCTCCCTGGTAACGGTTTTGCCGTCCACCGTTTCTTCCTTATAATCTCCGAACAACCGCTTGATTTTGTTCCTGTTAAAAGAAAACACGAGCCCGCTGCGCCACGAGAAATTGGCCTGCTCGGTATTGATGATATTGATGGTCATTTCAAAACCTTTGTTGCCCAGCAATCCCAGGTTGGTGGTAATGTCCTTGAAACCGGTGATTTCCGGCAAAAGGCGCTTCATCAACAGGTCGGTGGTGGTCATGTCATAATACTCCATGCTCAGATCGATCCGGTTTTTGAGCAAACTCAGGTCCATACCGATGTTGATGGACTTCGTTTTCTCCCAAACGAGGTTCGGATTGGCGAGCGAAGTATTGTAAACGCCCACCTGCACATTGGTACCGTCATAGTACATGGCCGAGAGCAGTTGCGCCAATGCCGAATAGGCCCCAATATCCCGGTTACCGTTCACGCCCCACGATAAACGGAGCTTCATCTGGCTCACAAAATCAATATGGAAGAACTTCTCTTCCGAAATCTTCCAGGCTATCGCAGCCGCCGGAAAAACCGCCCTTGGCTGCTTGGTACCGAAAGCCGAGAAACCATCCCGACGAACCGAGGCCGTAATCAGGTATTTATCAAACAATGTGTAGTTGAGCCGCGCCATGGCTGCGTCGCCCGTGATCTGGGTGTCGTTCGTCTCCATAGCCGGGCTGGTACCATACTGCATCCCGTGGAAGCCCAGGTTCTGGTTCGGTACAAATCCCTGGTTCGCGATTTTGGAATACCAGCCGCGGTTACGCTCGGCGCTGTAAAGCAGCGTCACATCAAACTGGTGGACGCCGAACTGCTTGTTCCAATGCAAAAGGTTGTCGAGAATATACTCGTACGTGGATGCGTCCGCCCGCGTGCTATACCCGCCCGAGCGTGTGGAGCCGCCGTCGAGCGTGTTGGACGACCAGAAATTGTAGTCTTTCGAAGCCTCATACCTCGGTTGGAAGGATATCTTGTAATCAAATCCAAAAGGCAGCTTGACCTTAGCATAAAGCGAGGCAAACAGCGTGTTCACCTTTTTCATCCTCTCCTGACCATAAAAGTTGATCAGCGGGTTAGCCACGGCGAAACTGTTCGGGTACCACATCGCATTGCCGTTCTCGTCGAACATCGAGCCGTAAGGACTCATGATGAACATCTGCCCTAGGTTGGCAGGAACCGTACTCTCGTCGCGATCGGCAAACTGGCTGTTTACCCCCACATTGAGCCAGTCGGTCACTTTGAAATCCACATTGAGGCGCGAACGGATCGTCGAAAACTTGTCGCCGCGCAATATGCCTTCATTATTCTGATAACCCAGCGACCAATAGTAAGTCACATTCTGTGAACCGCCGCCGATGCTCACGTCGTAGTTCTGCCGCAACCCGGTGCGGATCACTTCCTTGTACCAATCCACGGTTTTCCCGGCCAGGTAATTTTCGGTTTCGATCGGGAAAAAGCGCAGGCGACTGAGCCATTCCTGGGTATTGTCGGCTTGCGGGTTGTTGCTGGCAGTGCGCCATTGTTCCAGCGAAACACCCACCGGTAGCGTACCCGGGTTGTCGTAATAATAAGCCGGGCGGTCCGGATTGGTAGCGCGCAGCAGGTCGCGGCGGAAGCTAAGGTAGCCGTCCTTGTCGAAAGGTTTGAAATCATTGGCAGTCTGAGCCGTCCCCACATTGGCCGAAACATTGATCACCGGCTTGCCCTTGGTACCCTTCTTAGTCGTGATCAGGATCACCCCGCCCGCGGCCCGCGCGCCAAAAACGGCTGCCGAGCTCGCATCTTTGAGAATATCCATGGTTTCGATATCGGCCGGGTTAATGTCGGCAATGCTGCCGTTGAAGATCACACCGTCCATCACCACCATCGGGCTCGAATTAGCCGTCAACGATTTCGGTCCGCGGATCTGCAATGAGCTCCCTCCCGCCGCGGAAGTGGCCTGGTTCGCATTGAAACCCGCCACAGTGCCCGTCAGCATATCGGTAAGCTGGGTCATGGGCTGGTTTTTGAATGTCTTCGAATCGATCCGGATCACGGCGCCGGTCAGGTCGCTTTTCTTCATGGTACCGTAACCTACTACCACCAGTTCATCGAGTGCATTGGTGCTCGGCTGCATCGTAATTTCAATCACCGATTGGTTCCCGACCGCCACTTCTTTCATCACATAACCTACATAACTGAATGTGAGCACATCCGACGGAGCCGCCTGCACGGCGTAGCGCCCGTCGGCATCGGTGGTGGTGCCGCGCTGGGTTCCTTTCACCACGACGGTCACGCCCGGCAAGCCCTGTTTGCTCAAACTATCGGTAATCACGCCGGTAACATCCCTCAGATTTTGCCCGTGGAGCCAGAACGGGCTGAGGCATGCAAAAAGAACAAGAATACGGGCCCAACGATGGGTGGGTAGTTTTACATGCATAAGATTATGGTTAGGAAATAAAAAATGAATTTTCAGAGGATCACAGGGCCAAAATCAGGACATAGCAAACCTTGCCTCGCAATGCGGCTGCGAAGTCATTTATGATGCGTTTTACACATCAAGCAGTATTTAATTTTGACTTATAACAATGTTACAAGGAATTTAATAGGTATCCACGCGATCGGGCAGAAATAGTACCGATAACGTTCTCGGAGGGTTGGGGGGCGCTGACGGCGGACTGTTGACCGCCGACCGCTGACGGCCGACCACCAACCATGGACCATAGACGATGGACCATGGTCGGTGGTCAACGGTCGGCGGTCGGCCGCAGGCCCCTCCCCTCAGCGTTCAGCCACCACGTAGCGACCAAAGCCAGCCGAAGCGGTATCGGCCACTGTGCCGTCGGGTTTCCGGTAAATGAGGTAGGCTTCCATACCCGGGTGGGCACGGAGTATTTCAAACGCCCCGTCGATGCCTGCGGCGAGCAACGCATTGTCGAAGCCGTCGGCGGTGATCGCTTCGGGCGCCACTACGGTCGCGCTGATGATCTCGCGCTGAACAGGGTAGCCGGTTTTAGGGTCAATGATGTGCGAAAGCCGCATCCCGCCCGATTCGCGGAACTTCCGGTAGCTGCCGGAAGTGGTAACGGCCCCATCGCCAATGCTGATTACTTCACGGATCGCCGGCGCGTCGAACACATTGGCGGAAGGGGTTTCGATGCCGATGTTCATCGGTTCATTACCCGGCAGCTTCCGGCCTTTCGTACGGATCTCCCCTCCCACTTCCACCATATAGTTCGCGATTCCGCGTGCTTCCAGGAAACTTGCCAGCACATCCACCGAATACCCTTGCGCAATGCCGTTCACATCTATCTGAACGCAGGGAGCCGTTTTCACGAGTCGGAGGCCTTCCATTTTCAATTTATCAGATCCCACACACGGCAGCAGCCGGTGAATGGCCGCGCTGTCGGGCATTGCGTCCGTAGCTTTTACCCCGAAACCCCACGCACGTACGAGCGGATACACGGTAATGTCGAAAAGGCCGCCGGTAGTTCGGTAAATCTGCATTGATTTTTCAATCACATTCGCAAAGTGAGCGTCCATTTCCACGGCTTCCTGTGACGCGTTGAACCGGCTGATCAGTGAACCCGGCTGGTAAATGGAAAGAGATGCGTCGAGGCTTTTGAAAATACTGTCTGCCTGTGTTTTACTAACCAATTTCTGATCGGCATAATACGTAATGGCATACGTTGTACCTTGCGCCTGCCCGGTAATGCGGTAGGTTTCCGGGATGCGTGCGGGGCGTAATGCGCTTGTGAGGATGCTCATTACGCCCGCTACCAGTATGACGTGATGCCAGCGCCGTTTCATCAGGCCGAATATTCGGGTTTCCAATACTGCACTTTTTCGGTGTCGGCCGCCGCATTGCCCATATGAATCGCAATGGAGCCATCGCGGCCGGTTTCGACGTTGGAAACGGGCTCCTTTTTGTTTCGGACACATTCGGCGAAGTCTTTCAACGCGAACACCGTCGGTTCCAGATCCGCTTCACCCGGCTTGCCGAACTTCACTTCCACGCCTTTGCCCTGGGTGGTGGCGGCAATGGTGGCACCCGTGACGCCATCCACGACGCCCTTGGCATTGTTGGTGATTTCGGGGTAAATGAATGCCTTGTCGCGGAGTATCTCGACAGTCGCCTTATCCCCCAGAATGCGGATGCTGTAACCATTATACGCATTGGATAATACCGAGGTCACGCTGGCTTTCACGCCATGGGGATAGTCGTAAACCGTGCGGATGTTGTCGTACGTATCCCGGCCGTCCTTCCAATAGTTGATACCACCCAGGCCCACCACCTTCAACGGACGACTGTCGGTGAGGTAATTCACAACGTCGATCTCATGTGCGCAAAGTTCCGAGAGCGGGCCGCCGCAATATTCGCGGTACATGCGCCAGTTGATAGCACGTTCCATTTTCGGGTCTTTCACGGGGAAGCGCCAGTTCGAGTTGCGGTTGTACTGACATTCGAAATGCGTGATTTTTCCCAACCAGTTTTCCTTTATAATCTCCTTCACCCGGTGATAAAGGCCATAGTAGCGGTACTGGTAACCGATTTGAAACACAAGCCCCGAAGCCTTCACCTTTTTCACGAGGTCAATCGCCTGCGGGATGTCGTACGTCATGGATTTTTCGAGGTAAATGTGTTTCCCCGCCTGCAATGCTGCCACGGCCATCGGGTAATGCAGGTAAAGTGGCGTGGCGATCACCACGGCGTCGATGGATTTGTCGTCAAGCAGCTTCCGGTAATCGGCGTAGCCTTGGGCGTTTTGAGCAGCGAGGCTCAGGCCGTTTTGCAGGTTTTCAGGAATAATATCGCAGCAGGCTACCAATTCGTAATCGGGCATTTCGTGGATGAGCGTTGCCAAACCGGCACCGCGCGAGCCGGTACCGATGATACCGAGGCGGATCTTGTCGGCCGGGCGCACTGCTTTGCCGAATGCCGGTGAAAATGCAGCAGAAAGCCCCGCTCCTGCCATCGCGGCAAGGCCGGTGGCGATAAAATCTCTTCTGGATGTAGCTGTTTGGGTCATGGGTGTAGTGGTTAGGAATGGTCGGGTGTTGTTTGGGTGGTCAAGTATTGTCAGGTATGGTCAGGTGTTGTCAAGGGTGGTCAGGCGTGGTCAGGAATAGTCAAGTGTAGTCAAGCATGGCCAGATGGTGTCAGGAATGGTCTGGGGATTGGGGATTGTCAGGTTTTGTTAGGAACGGCTTTTGATCATAAAATTATAGCAACGGGCACGTGCCCGTAAATGTAAGTAATTTTTAATCAGATCGAAATGAAACGGGTTCAGAAAAAATTTCAGGCATAAAAAAGTCCCGGTAGTGTGGTTACCGGGACTTGACCTCGTGAGCGGTTCAGGGTCGTACGAAACGAAGCCCTGCCGATATCCCCACGCGGTACGGCTGATAGTAGAACGGGTTTTCGGTACCTTTGACCTTCACCGGGCTGAACTCGGCATAGGGTCCAATGCTAAATGCAGTATGACGGGTTACCGCAAATTGTTTTCCCAATCCCAGGCTGATCCACCCGAGGCTTTGGCTGCTGTTCAAATCATGCGAATATTCCGCTCCGAATGCAGCATAAAATCTGCTGACCGGCGAATGCCCCCATCGCAGCTGCCTCGAAACGCCAATGCCCAGCATGGAGAATTTCCGGTTCTCCTCCACCCTGTCGCCCTGGCGTACGGTTTGGTATTGCCCTTTATCATCCGGTTTGACGAGGTAATTGTTGTTGGCGATTTCGTAGGAATAGGTTTGCCTGAAACCACTGAAATGAAGCTGTAACTGAATACCGTTGCGCTCAACGCCACCGCTTATCTTGTAACCCATCGACCGCGCCGTGAACAAGGTCGGGAAGCTGAAATTCTGAAAGTCCTGCGCCGCCGACGACGGTACCGTCAAGATCTGGTACGAATGCAATGCCGACGCATTGAAAAGCCACGCCACCCTCGCCGGGTTGGTAACGATCACCTTCGCCGGCTTGAATGCAGGCGTTACGACACCGCGCAAATGCAACGGAATCGGCACCTCTTTCAACGACATCGATGCCAATTCTTCCAGCGGCATCACCGCCATCGCCGAATCCACCTGCGCAGGCGCTTCCTCAGCCAGCGCGGTATTCAAATGGTCGGAAAACGGATCCGTACCCTGTGCTGTCACCATGCCAGGGCCTGCATTCACCGGCGGTAATCCTTCATACCGGCTTACAGTGGCGCCCGGAGTGTTACCAGTCTGCCCGCGATGCACTTTTGCTGCCGGTTGGCCACTCAGGTCTTTCACAAAAACACTTTTAACCAGTTTCTCCGATCGCGAAACGGGTATTTTCCAGATCGTTTTGCGAGAAAGTGATTGGGCCGAATGCACCGGCGCTTTCGAAGCGGAAAGCGCCTCTTCCGCGGGTTTTGCGTCACCGGGTGTCGCTGGTACCGCCCCGGTTGCAGCGTGTGCATCCGCTTTTTCCGAAACCGCGAACGCCGTTTTACTTTCGCCCACGAAGCGACTAAGCAGGATGCCGGAGACCGAAAGCAGCACGAGCGCCCCGGTGAACCACCAATATCTTCCCGTACGCGCGGGTTTCACGCGTGCACGTATGCGTTCGAGCGCATTCGCGTTGGGCTGTTCCTCATAGTCATCAAACTTGCGTTTGAGGACGTCGCGCAGCGCTTCGTTCAATTTGTCCTCAGAAGTTTTCATGATGTACTATTCCTTTTAGTTCCAATTTTTTCATTAGCAGGTTACGTCCTCTCATGAACTGCGACCGGGCCGTGGCATCCGACATGGATAACATTTCACCAATTTCGGTGTGTGTATAGCCGTCGATCAGGTGCAGGTTGATCACCGTCCTGTATTTATCGGGTAACTCGTTGATCAGGTCCAGCAGGTCGCGGACGTTCATCTGGTCGATAATGCGTATGTAATCATCCGATTCAACCTGCCATTCCACCCCGTCGAGCGAGCTTTGAAGCTCCTGCTGCTTGGTAGTGCGGTTGTAATAGTTGATTGCCGTCCGGATCACCGTCACTTTCACCCAGCCGTCCACAGCCTCAGGCTCCTTCAAATCGTTGATATTGTTAAAAATCTTTACAAATGCGTCCTGAAAAATATCGTCGGCCTCAGCCACGGTCCGCGCGTAGCGCCGGCAAATACCGGTCATTTTGGCCTTGTATCGCTCGTAAAATACGGTCTGCGCCCTCGGATCCTGCTGCTGGCAGGCTTTCACGAGGCTCGTGACGCTGTCGTACTTTTTAGAGAGAAAGAATTTCATTAGGGACGTTGGGTTCAGGAACTAACTTATACCTGGAAGTAACTTAAACTTAATTAATTACTATTTTTTATTCAAATCTCACCACAGTTCTTTTATATGCTACATTGAAATCCTTATCGAAATATACGTCATGACGCCCATGTAAATAATTCACAGAAATGTAATAGGATGTCAGGCCCCGATAATCGCTGACAAGTTTTAGATTGTATTCGAACCCGTTCAACTCGGGTTGGTTATTCAGATAATCCTGGATCGGTTGCGGAACAGTTTGCAGGTTCGATACGGCCCCGGATACGCCTATTTCAATAAATTTGTCGCTACTCCACAACTGCCTGCCTTTGCTGTCAAACAACATTGAGACATTTTCTACGGATTGATTGTATCTGACAGTGGTCATTGTGTGATACATCTTCGAATCATCCATCCCTACGAACGTGTAGCCCTTGGAAAATTTCGCACCGGGAATGGCCCTAAGCGTGTCTGCCACGAAACCGGGAAGATCGGAGAGGTCGTAGGTTACGATCCGGTACTTCATACGGTCAAACAGCGCGTAGGGGGTTGAGGGACCGACGCCCGACCACTCGAATGAATATACTTGCCCCCTATGATTAAAAATCAGTTTATTATTAGCAGTGGTCGCAAAAAAGGCGGTAGTGTAATCCGACAATGTACCATTGGCAAAACGTGATTTTTGCAATGCTTCCGTCAAAGCAGCAGGCACGCCACCAGGCACTTCCCTGAAGGTCTCCCACATTTTACCATAATCCACTAGAGAAGAATAGCGATCGGCATCCGATTTCAGCTTCACTTCCCATATCTTTTCTTCCAGTATGGGTTTAAAAACCAAGTTTTCCGCTTTCGGAAACTTTGCTTTCACCACATTGACGATTGGTTCCGGAATCTCCGTCCCAGGATCTCCCGGGCGCAGGTCTTTCAGGTCATTACAGCCTGTAAGCGTCAATGCCAGAACGGTTATCAAAGCGAGGAATTTCATAGTAGGTTTTTCAAAAGACAACAAATCGGTCAAAATCGGCTGTGGTATTGTACCCCCACATTTGTTTTAGCAGGACGGTATAGTTTTTTCCTTCATGCTGGTAACCGAATTTCAAAAATCCGGTTGTATGTGACGTCTTAGCCTCATCTAAACTATTCACGTGGCGATATCCACTTTTATCGAGTTTAGCCGTGACGTTTTCCGGAAAAACATTCGTTGGCCCGTAAATAAGGGGAGGAAAGGTATCGTCTAAAATGGATAGCGTCCCTTCGGCATCATCCCAGCCGTAGTCAAATCCCAATGCCAAAGGGGAATCCCGCACCACATTAAAGATTTTAGCTTTGCCCAGAAACTCGGTATTTGGAGCCTCTGTACCGTGTCGATAGCAAAGCCACGTCTGCGTACTATCCCACGGGTTGGCATAAAACTGTATATAAACATGTTTCATCAAAGAGTCATAGTGTTGGTCCGAATTCAAAAATGTTGTATCCTTTCCCTTCACAATGTACCATTCCTCGATATGGTACAAGTTCTGTCGCACGTTTTTCATCACCTCATCCCTTTTCAGCACCGTTTCCAAGGGTTTTACTGTTTCTCCCGGGTCGTCATTCTTTTTTGAACAACCCGCTGTAATCATTGCCATCAACAAGGCAAATGCACCAATACACTTCATACTAAATCACTAACTATCAACTAATTCAAGGATATACAAAATATTTCGCGCTCGCTTGCTGGCCCGGTTCACGATAGTACTGGTACATCGGCTTCATGGTAATTTTATAGGTGACTTTCCCCAGTTTCGGGTCTTCGTCTTCAAATATGAAACGCATACTCGGCTTTATAGTCGCGGCTTTCGCTTGCTCGGCCGACATTTTAATATTGAAGCTCACCGGATCCAGGTACCCTTTCTTGCCTGGGACGATCATCGGGAAGTAGCTCGTTTTTGCTCGGGTCTCTACGTTCAACGTACCCATTTCCTCATTCCACGTCAAATTCATTTCCGTCGGAAGGAAAATACGGATATTCAAATTGAATGTCAAAGCGTTACCTGGAATCTCGGTATTAGGGAACTGACTAGCACCACCATGGAACATGATTGATCCGGCTCCCTTTTCGATGTAGAAGTTCAGGATTGCAGCCTTCGCATAGAGCGGTAGTAGCGTGTCCACTTTATACATATCCACTGAATCCTTTCCCGCAAACCGCCAGGCGTCGGTAATGAAAAATGAGTTTCGAGCGAGCCATGAAGAGACCGTATCGCGATCCAGTCGAACGGGTTCCGGTTTGGGATCCGGCCGGTCGTTATCCTCCTTTCCGCATCCAAACTGGGCCGCTCCTGCAAGGCATAAAAATACAATAACCAGCAACTTTTTCATCGCACTTCTCATTTTCAGGACCTGACTGACGATCGGATAGTCGCGTTTTCCTTGCGATTCCAATACCAGAGACACCCACCCGCATTTCAAGCGTGGCGACGGGCGAAGATTTTTTTCAGTTTAAAACAAAAAAGCATTGCAACCGGGTACCAGGCCGCGGGTCGCAATGCTTTAAAATCATAGAGAGGCATTCTATTTTTCGGGGAAGTAAACCCGTACGTCGGGGTGCATGGTGTAAAACCGCCATTGCTTGCCGTCGAACACCGGGAAACCGCTGGAAGAATCGTTACCGGCAATCGGGTTTCCTTCGTATTTCTTCCAATGGACGAGGTCTTTCGAAACGGCCACGTTCATCGTCCACTCACGCCAGTCTTTGAAGGCCGACGCGTGGTAATAGGCGTAATACAAGCCTTTGTACTGAATGATCTTATTGAATGCGACGGCAAATGCATCATATTTTTCGGGACCGGCATCAAGGACCGGTTCATCCTGTACGTTCGTCCAGGTTTTCAGGTCTTTGCTGGTCGCGAGCCACACGGCGGCGTCGTTACGCTCATAAAAGAGGTACCAAGTGCCCTGTTCTTTCCAGACGGTCGGTGTACCGTAGGGACCTTTACTAATGGGTGAGCCGTCTTTGAGGCGGATGTCGATGGCTCCCTGGTCTTTCCAGTGAATGCGGTCGGTGGAAGTGAGCAAATGCGCGATGTCGTCCTTGCTTTCGGCGAACATATAGTAAGTGTTCCCGTCCTTCAACACGCACATATCCTCGATCCACAACGACGTATGAATCGGGTTCTTCGGATAGCGGGTCCATTTCAAACCGTCGTCCGAAGTCGCCAGGCCGAGGTACTTCATATCGTTGCCGGTGGCCTTGGTATAGCCGGTGTACCACATATAGTATTTGTTGCCCTCGCGCAGAATGTACCCGCGCTCTCGGATCTTCTCATCCCAGGTTTGCGGATCACCCGTTCCTTTAAAGAGCGGGTTACCGGCATAGGCCTTGAATTTGACGATTTCGACCGGGAATTCGTCGGATACCGGCAACCGTAACGCCATGAGCAGTGATGTACCCAGTAAAGCGGCCGAAGCAAAAAGGGCGATGCGTTTTATCATGTATGGTCAGGTGTAGTCAGGGATTGTCAAGTATTGTCAGTGTAGTCAGGTGTTGTCAGGTGTTGTCAGGTCCTGTTAGCGCCGTTCTGCGACGTTGGCCGGAACGCGCTCGGCGATGCGATTGTTTTTCCCCTTCTGTTTAATCAAATCAAATGCGTCGTACAGTTCCCCGGTGGCGGTGTAGGTTTCAAAGGAAAGTTTGGGGCCATCGACATTTACTACATGGAAAAGCTGGGTGTAAATGGCCGAACGATCCATCCAGGCGGCACGGTCGACATTCGAATCCGTCATTTTCGGTCCGCTGACGGATACCACATACATCGTTCCCGATTGGGCTCCTTTTTCCGCCATCGGGATGTTGGCCATTCCGCGCGCATAGGTGTGATCGTGGCCTTGCAGCACGAGGTCGACCTTGTACCTGTCGAACAGCGGTTTGAACGTCTCGCGCATCCGCTTGTTATCGCGGGTAGTTTTGGGTGAAAAAATCGGGTGGTGGAATGTAATCACCGTCCATTTGTTGGGGTTATTTTTGAGAATGCCTTCCAGCCACTCTTTCTGAACCTCCGTCCACTTCTCCGAAACATCCACCTGATCCGAGTTTAACGAAATAAACCTTACCCCCTGAACATCTGCATAATAACAAGTTTCCTCCAACCCTTTCGGGCCGTTTTCGGGCAATGTAAACTGCGGCCGCCAGAATACGGAAGTGGTATTAATGCCTTCGGGCGTGTCGAAATGGTCGTGGTTGCCGGGTGTCGGGAATGCCGGGATCATGGAATGGATGAAGCCCCCGCCCCGGAACCAGTCGCCCCATTCCACATCACGGTTGGCTTTGTTGATCAGATCGCCCGCGTAGATGGCCAGGCGCGCTTCGGGTGCCTTCGCGTATGCCTCACGCGCCACGCGCGACCATAGCGAGGAAATATTCACCTGCACATCGCCATAGTAGATAAATGACAGCTTCTGGTCGCGGGTACCCGCAGTCGTGAAATGGATCCACTCGCTCCACCCCTGCTCCCCGCCCACCCGGTACGCATATTTGGTACCGGGTAGCAGGTTTTCGAAAATAACGGAATGGTAATAGGCCGTGGGCGTATCCTCCCAGACGAGCTTTTGGGTATTGGCCTTGAGTTTTTTGGCTTTTGCCACAAACCGGGGATCCGCCTCTGCGACGGCGATCTCGGCAAAGCTTTCCGCCACGGCGTCCGACGTCCGCCAGTTGACCGCCATCGAAGTCGACGGGTCGGCCGTCACATTGAGCACAATGCGATCAGGTGCCGTCGTAGGCAGATAAGTTTCTCCATTTTGCGCGGCCACCGCCAGCGCCCACAGGGCCAAAGAGCCCGTTGCAACGATTTTTGAAATACTGTTTTTTAAATACA
The DNA here is from genome assembly GCF_003014695.1 of Dyadobacter jiangsuensis. GTDB lineage: Bacteria > Bacteroidota > Bacteroidia > Cytophagales > Spirosomataceae > Dyadobacter > Dyadobacter jiangsuensis. The sequence goes on from NZ_PYAS01000017.1 coordinate 118,691, forward strand.
TACTAAAACCGGCCGTAGCCGAACGATTACCAGGGCGCCGAAGTGCCTTTCAGCAGCCACATTTTTGAATATTGATGGTCTTTACTCTGACCAGTCGGTACGAAGCCGGACGGTTCCAGCTTATCCACGGCTGCATTGTAATTGACCAGGTATTTGACATCCGCATTGGCGATCGGGTACACGAAGCGCACCGGAATAGCCGCGCCAAACTGCGCCGCCGGGCCGGTTTTAAGAGCCGGAAATCCAGTTCTGCGCCAATTGAACCAGGGTTCTATACTCAGCCAGCCCGCAATCCATTTCTGTTCCGAAATCCTTTCCAGCTTATTGGAAGCCGACGCCAGGCTCACCGCATTCTGCGCATAATATTTATCAAAACTGAAACCGCTGGCTACCTGCGCGTTGTATTTGTCCAGCGAAGCCTTGATCGCGCTTTTGTAATGGTCCTCGGCCGTGCCCGAAACGCCCCAGCTGCCGTCCAGCGCAGCCTCGGCCAGCATAAACTCCACCTCGGCGTAAGTAATGAGGTTCATTTTCACGTAAGCTTCTGTGTTGGTGCGGTAGCGGTTGTGCAGGAACGAAATATAAGGGCTGCGCTCCGGGTTGTAGGCGGTACCGTCATCGCCTTTGTTGAATCCCGTTGCGTCCACGATCGCCAGGCCTACCGGCAGCCCTACGTAGAGCGACGTATCCACATTAGCGCCCGCCTTGGCCGGCATATATTTCACCGTGAATGTCTCGCCAAATACGTTGGTCACGTTTTTGTCGGTCGCCGTTGCGATTTTGGTGTCCCATTTGTTCAGCACGGGCTGGAACCAGCGGTCGCGGCGGGGGTCGCCGAGGGCCGTGAGCTTATCTACAAATGGTTTGGATGGTTTAATGTAATACAAAGGGTTGCTCGCATTCAGCAAACCGCCGGCTGCGGAGTTGTCTTTGGTTGTGCCGATGAAAGCCATCGAAGCGTCGTCGGCATTGGCGGTAAATGTGGCGCTCGCAGCGTCCTTAAATTCCGCGGTAATGTCGATTCCGGCCGCAGCCGCTTCCGTCTTTTTTGCCGATAGCCGCAATGCATATCGCATCCGCAACGCATTGGCAAACTTTTTCCAGTTGGCAGCCTTTCCACCGTAAAGCACGTCCGATCCGGCACTCACCACATCGGCGGTGCCCAGGCTGCCCAGCAAAGTGGAAGCGGTTTTAAGATCGGTGAGAATGCCTTTGTACACGTCGAGCTGGCTGTCGTATTGGGGATAATATTGTTCACTGGCGGCTTGCAGCGCTTCCGAATACGGAATGTCGCCGAAGAGGTCCGTCATTAAACCAAATACGAACGATTTCATGGTTAGGGCTATCGCCTGGAAGAAACGATTGTTGTCGCGCACCGCGGCCTGGTACATCAAATCGTTGTTTTTCAAAATATTATAGTACTCCGACCAGCTTGCCGCCGACCAGCCATATTGGTTGACTTTCATGGCACCTTCATTGGTCCCCATCTGAATGTACTGCATCGCGCCCGAAAGGTCCGAACCCTCTGCGCCGAGGGCATAGTAGGCCTTGGCCGAATGCGTCAGGACATAACTCATGATGTAGTTCGCCGACACTTCTTCCGGGCTGTTGGGGTTCTGGTTAACCTCACTCAAATCCTCGCAGCTCATCAGAAGAAGCCCCATTACCGCTACCAGGCTATATATGATTTTAGAAATTTTCATGATCACAATCGTTTAGAAATCTACATTCAGCTTCAAACCCACCGAGCCTGTCCACGGCATTACATTATAGTACTCGACACCCTGCATCCAGGCAGAACCGCTTTGGCGGAATGCACGCTCCGGGTCGATGCTCACGCCGGCCGCCGTCCATTCGAACAGGTTATTGCCGACGATAGATACCGATGCATTCTGTAATCTCAGTTTGTCGGTGAGGCCTTTGGGCAGATGATAGGTAACAGCAACCTCGCGCAGCTTCACGTAGGTAGCGCTGTACATATTTTCGCTCGGGAAAGGGCGCGTCGAATAGCGGTAGGCATTGAAGGGGTCCAACCAAACGGTGTTGGCACCGCCGAGGTTTTCAATATACGTGGTCTTACCCTCTGCGTCTTTGGCAGTTCGCACGCCTACGTTAAAGCTGGCATCCTGCACGCGGGTATCCTTTTTAGTACCGGTCCACGCATCGAAGCCGCCGTATTCCGCATTGCGCCCTCCTACCCATTTACCCAGAAACGCCTCGGGGTTCGCCTTGATCTGCTGGTCGATCGGCGTGTTCCTGTCGTAGGGAACGCCGGAAAGCGACTCTTCGAGCTGGCCATTGTTGCCGAGGAACATCATGGTATTGGAATAGAATGAACCGCCCTGGCGCCAGTCGATATTGGCGAAAAGGCTGAAATTCTTGTAGCGGAAGGTCTGCTGAACGCCCATCAGGAAGTCGTGGTTGTAGTTACCGATCTTCTGGATATGGTTGATGTCCGTGTCGGTCTGGTACAACCCGCCGCTGGTCAGGATCGGGTAACCATAGTAAGGCGAGGCCTGGTCGGTCACTTTCAGCATAGGCTGCTGGTAAATGTCGCCCACATCCCCGCCTACGTACGTGCGCACCTCCGCGCCGCTGTACGAGTTGAACGAGAAGTAGGTAATCCCCTCAGCCAGACGCTTGATACGCGTCCGGTTGCGCGTGAACGACACATTCACGTCCCAGTTGAAATTACGGCCTTCCACGGGCGTCGCATTGATACCTAGCTCGAATCCGCGGCTCTGTACGAGTCCGGCGTTGATCAGCTTACTGCTCGAACCGGATTCGATCGGAATACCGATCGTCAGCACCTGGTTTTTGTTGTTCCGAACATAATACGTCCCCTCGACGCCCAGCCTGTTTTTGAGGAATTTCAAATCGAGGCCGATCTCGTTCGCGCTGGATATTTCGGGTTTCAGGTTATTGTTTTTCAAAATGTCGTTCTGGTACATGCGCTTGGTCGGTCCCCAGTCGGTATCGGCGAGGTACGTCTGGCGGAGGCTGTAAGGCGCCACGTCGTTACCCACCTGCGCCGATCCGGCACGGAACTTGGCCAGCGAAATCCAGGAAGGCAGCGCAAATACGTCCGAAAGAATCACGCTCAGCGACGCCGACGGATAGAAGTACGACCGGTTGTTCTTCGGCAGCGTGCTCGACCAGTCGTTGCGGGCCGTCAGATCCAGGAATGCGTAATTTTTGAACCCAATAGAAGCAGAAGAATACACGCCGTAGAGCAGCTTATGCGTCCATTCGCTGTTATAGGTGATTGTCCCCGGCGCACCATTGGCAATGGTATACAAACCCGGCGAAACGAGCTCGGTAGTGGCATTATTGATAAAATTCGTGCGTTGTTCGAGCCTATTGGCACCCGCGAGGATATTCAGGCTCCAAGTTTCGTTGAAGTTCTTTTTCCAGCTCGCGATGAAATCGAGGTTGGTCTCTTTGCGGTCATTCATCTCGACCTCATACCCTCCTTTTACGGCCTCATAATTGCTGTAAGCCTTTTTGGCCTCCAATTTTTCCTCGTACGCATCGCGCGAGAAGCGGCCCATGAGCGAAAACTCGCTGGTAATGTCATAGTCGAGCTGCAATTTGCTCACGGTCCGGTTACGCTTGAAACCCGTCGGGTTTTCGTAGGCAATGAAATACGGGTTGTTCTGCTTCGATTTGTAAACCCGCTGCTGAATACCCTCCTGCCCGGGCATCCAGTAGTCCTCCAAATCGAGGATATTCACCTGCGCACCCATTTCATAAATGCTCCTTACCGGTGAGTTGCGGCTGGCGTCGATGAGCGGACGGTTATCGGAACCCGATTCAGAAATGTTGAAATTGGCCTGTGCGCGCAGTTTATCCGTGATATTGTAGGTGGTATTCAAAGCCATAGTCAGCCTCGAAAGGTCGGTATTGGGCACAATGCCCTTGTTCTTCATATTACCCACCGACAACCGGAAGTTTCCCTTGTCATAATTGCCATTTACCGACACATTGTTGGTATTGGTAGTACCGGTCTGGAAAAAATCCTTGAAACGGTTGGGATACGAAACGAGCGGTACCTTCTGACCGTTGCTGTTCCATTGCACCCATTGCTCGCCCACATCCAGGCGCGGCCCCCAGCTCTCGTTTTCCTGCTCTTCCAGGATATGCGCGCCGCTTTTACCCGAACCGAACTTGTTTTGTACCGGCACGTACCGCAACGGTACTTCCAATACCATCGCCGTATTCAGCGAAACGCCCAGGCCCTTTTTACCGCCCCGACCCGATTTGGTCGTGATCAGGATCACCCCGTTACCTGCCCGCGAGCCGTACAATGCCGCAGCACTCGGCCCTTTCAGCACCGAGATATTGGCGATATCATTAGGGTTAATATCCGAAATTGCATTACCCATATCCGCACCGGCGAAGCTGTTATCCAGCTTGTTGGCCACCGGCACGCCATCGATCACAAACAGCGGCTGGTTATCACTGTTCAACGAGTTGGCACCGCGGATGATGACGTTCACCGTCGAACCGGCCGTTCCGTCCATTTGCGAGATCTGCACACCGGCCACCTTGCCCGACAATGCATTCAGGACATTGTTCTGAGGTGTTTGGGTTAATGCCTCAGCCTGCACATTACCTACGGAATAGCCGAGCGAACGCTTGTCACGCGTGATGCCCATCGCCGTCACCACGGCCTCTTTCAGCGTTTCCACGCTTTCCTGCAAGCTCACATTCAGCACCGATTGATTTCCTACCTCCACGCTCTGGCTGTTGAAACCGATGTAGGAAAAGATCAGCACGGCGCCCTGGCCTGTTACATCGATGGAGAAGTTCCCCGCAACGTCCGTCGAAGTACCCGTTTGCGTGCCTTTAATGAGGATATTCACGCCGGGAAGCGGTGCACCGTCTTTCGAAGAGGTTACTTTCCCCGTAACCGTCCGCAGGGGAGCCGCACGGAGCTCCGGCAGCATTTCCCCGTTCATCGACGAATCCCCGCCCGCTTTTACCGGCGTCAGTACGATCTGCTTACCCATCACCTTGTATTTCAGGCGCATCGGGTCGAGGATTTCATCCAGCACCTTCGCCAACTTTTCCTCCGTCACTTCAAAGGAGTACTTGCGGCTTTCGGTAATCAGCTCGGGCCGGTAGGTAAACCGGACATGGGCCTGTTTCTCAATGGTCGACAGGATTTGCACCACGCTCTGGTTCTGCACGCTGAGGCTGATACGACGGCTCAGCAGGTCCTGCGCGCCTACCTTCCCCGCTATCGAAACGGTTGCGATACTCACTGCAATACAGAGCTGCATGAAGGAAAAGCGCATCAGTCGGTGGAGTAATTCATAGTTAAATAGCTTTTTTTTCATTACGTTTAAACCGGTTCTTGTTTTGAAAAGAGACAATAACACTCCTTGCATCCCGAGAGGGTCGGATGTTCACAGTACATTCGGTAAGGAGCCTGAGCCGGTAACGCTGGAACCGTTGCCGGCTTTTTTGGTGGGTAATGGACGGCTATTGGGTCATAGAGGAATGGGGGTTAGGATTAGGGTTGAACAGGATGGTCAATTACAGTGCGGATCGGAGATTCGGATCTTCGCGCCGGCAACCTGGTAGTCGGCTTCGATGGCTTCGCAAATCACGCCCAGTATTTCAAACAGCGATTCTTCCTGCACCGACGACGTGAGCCTGCAAGCTGCCACAGCCTCTTTGTCGTACTCGATTTCTATTCCGTAGGCTTTGCTAAGCGAATCGAAAATGGTACCGACCGGCGCATTGTTGAATGTAAACCTGGCCAGTTCCGCTTGCGGGATCACCGGCTGCGGTGCTTTCACAAGTCCCATGCTCAACCGCTCCTCTTTCCGGAAAAACGACACCTGCTGGTTCGGCGCGAGCACCACCGATTGCGTCTTACGCGGCGCGCGCGCTTCCACAGACACGCTTCCCGTACGCACCTGCACGGACGCGACGTTTTCCTTTTCGAATGACCGCACCGTGAAGCTTGTTCCTAAAACACGGGTGGTGAGCTCGCCCGCATACACGAAAAACGGTTTGGACGGATTCCGCTTCACATCAAAAAATGCCTCTCCCGAGAGGTATACTTCCCGCTTGCTGCCGTCCATGTTTGGCGAAAAACTAATGCGGCTGCCCTGTGCGAGTGTCACCTGGCTACCGTCCGGCAATTGAACGATCCTAGCGTTCCCGGTTTCATTGATTTCCTCGTGTACGTTTTCCAGTTGTTCGGTACGTTGCGCGTACAGGGTTTCCGGTTCGCGGTACCAATGCCGGATTCCCCAGGCTGTCAGCAACACCACCACCGCAGCAGCCGCATAGCGCAGCCAGCCCAGCCGGAATACCGATGCCGAAACCGGCGCTTCGTTCATTTGCCCGCTTATTTGTGCCCAAATCAGTCCTGCCTCTTTTTCATCGAATGCCGGACGCGAAAGCTCGGCGAGGTTCAGTACGGTTTGCCGCGCCTGTGCGATCACTTCCTTCTGATAGGGATACGATGCCGCTATCTGCTCCCAGAATGCATCGCCCGCCTCGTTGGGCGATTTGGCCCATTGAATGAACGCTTCGTCCTGAATGAAATCAGCTAATGTGTAGGTCTGGTATTTTTCTGTCATGGTAAAACCCTTTCAAACCCCTAAATCGGGTAAATGCGGATTTGTACTCAGCGACCGGAAAAATTTTGTAAAGCGGAAAGAAAAACGAGCAGCCCGCCTGCCGTTTCGAAGAAAAGCCGCAACTGAAGAATGGCCCGGTGCAGGAGGTTTCGCACCGACTGGTTATTCATTTGCATCATTTCGGCAATCTCGTCGAGCGAAAAACCGTGCAGGTAACGCAGCTGAACAGCCTCCCGCTGGCGCGGTGAAAGGCGGTTGACAGCCTCGGCCAGTTTCTCATAACTATCGGAAGGACCGTCATGTCCGAAAATAGCCGATTCGAATACGTTACTGTCCTCGGCGAGCTCGGCGACCATGCCAATATCGGCATGCAGGCGTTCGGGGTGCTTTTCGAGGTTGCGGATAATGCGGTTACGCAACGAGCGGAAGAGATAGAATTTGATGGAATCGGTCACAGCCAGGTTGCCGCGACGCACCCAAATATGCAGAAAAAGATCCTGCACGCTGTCGCGGATCAGCTGCCGGTCCGAAGTCACGCGGTAACCGTAGCTCAGCAGTTCATCAATGTATTTCTGGTAAATCGAGGCAAATGCTTTCCTGTCGCCATTTTGAAAGGCGCTCCACAAGAGCATATCGGCATTTGCTTCTTTCAATGGAGATTGGTGGTTTGGGAACATTACCTCGATATACTGATTTTTTTACTTGAAATACTACCAAAAAATCAACAATATCACGATATACTGCTAATAATACAGAATGATCCGCAACCGGGCCCGGCCCTTAACAAAATCTTAACGTTTCCACTCGAACCGGGCATTGATCCGCAACCGGTCGCCCACGCCGATATTGGAGATCCAGATGTCCGCGCCGTCTGCGGGCACATGCCCTGACTTATCCACCGGTTTCAATGCATTACCAGACACCGTTTTGAGAATTCCGATGGGTTCAAAACGGTCGTCGAGCACGGTCGCGCCCGTGTACAGGGGCGCAAAGGGAAGATTGGTGTCGGTCACCAGCGAATCGGACGAATTCCGCACGGTATGCACTTTCCCGATGAGCAGGTCGTCTGCTGTTTCGAGGGTCAGCATGTTGCCGGCAATAGCAGCGGATCGGATAGGATGCTCGGTTTGCCGGAGCGCATTCGTGAAATGCGCAATCCTCCCCGGCTCGATGCTCCCGGTTGCCACGCCCTCCAATGCAATGGATATGCGGCGATTTTTCACGTCCACAGCCGTTACAACGCCGGCAGCTGCGTGGGCGCGGAATACCTTCCCTTTGACCTTCAAATAGCTACCATCGCTGAAAAACACCCGTTCCGGCGCACCCTTCGGATCAAAACGAACCACCGCTACGTGCGCGTCCGTCTCGATCCCCGCAACGATTTTCACCTGATTGGTCGTGCCACTGATTACCACGTCGGTCGCATTCTGCCGCTTCACTTCCACGGCCGCTCCGTGCTTGACAGGCAGCTTTCGCAATGCCTTAATCAAGGGTTTCTCCCCCGCAAATGGCTCCATCACGCCGATGAAAGTGCTCTTTAAAGGCTCGTCGCCGACCGACTTGCGCCTTGTAATGAGGTATTTCAAAAGATAGTTCTTCGCCCTCGGTTTGTTCCAGGCATCGGCCATCCGGATTTCCTGGCCGGATTGCGGCAGGATATGGATTTTGAGTCGGGCATTTTCATCCGAAACGTGGCTGTATGTCAGCGCGGTTCTATCTCCATTCAATTTTTGAACATTGAAAAGATATTGATAACCAGACCCTTTGTAGTTCCAGTAACTACCCTGATACCCCTTTGCTCCCATCCTGGCATCGTCATAAACCTCCCCGAACGCTACCTCCTCCCCGGCAAGCGTACCGTGGCCCTTTTCACCCCATTCTCCCTCGGCAGTTAGCTTGCCCGGCGGACCGTGTAGGGCATAATCGTGCTGCTTGCCACCTGCTACCCTGAAAAAATCGACCACATAACTCTGCACGGTATCGACGTCGACGATAACCATATTCCGGCGGTAGGCAGTCGTTTGCGGGTAGGTAGCGGAGGAGGCGTCCATCGACCGGGCGAATTTTCCGTCCGCAAAGTCATGCAGCTTGCCCGGCACATTGGCCGGTTGCCTTTGCGCGTCCACCACCACGGTATTGTGCGCCACCGAATTGAATGACCAGGTATACACTTCCTTCACATATTCATTCATCGCATCGGGATAGCCCAGATCAGGCATCATTTTCTGCCCGTTTGCGAAGAGTTCGAAATTCAGGAAATCCCAATGATAATGCGTGCCTTTGAAACCGTAGTTGAAGGTTAGCGCTACTGCATCAGAACGGTTGTTCAGCATCCCCAGGCCATAGCCCGCCAATAAATGCGACGGGCGTGCCGCCAATGTCCTTCCGGCGGGCAACGGCCGTGCATCCGGCAGCATATCGCGGAAAAGCGACTCGAAAGTGGAGAACGACTGCGCACCGACTTTGCCGACGGCCGCCAGCCAGGTGAGGTAACGCGGATCGCGGTAGGCACCGTAACCAACCTGGTACACGTCGGCGTCCTGCCCTACCAAATTCCCCAGCACCGAGCCACTGTCTCCAATGCCGGGGGTAATCTTCCCGGTCGCCACCATGTCGAGCGGACTGTTGATCAGTGCCCGTAATCGCGGCTCGGCAAAAAGATCGGTACCGCCGGTGCGCAGCATGTCCGCAAAACGGGTGATTTTCTGGACTGTCAGCAAATTATAGTCCGGCGATTCGAGCGGCTGACCATCGCGGAAGATCATATTATACAATGCATACCGCAGCCCCGACTGCACGCGGCTCTCGCCCGGTTCTTCTACAAGCATGCGGAGGTACTTTTCGGTGCCCATATTTTGCCTGACCAGCAGAATATACAGCAGGGCGATCTGGTGCATGCCGTAGTTCCCCTGAATTTTGCGCTGCATATAGGCGTCCACGGCGTCTTCCAGCACATTGGCTTCAATAAAAGCCCGTATTTGCTCCCCGGTTTTTCCAGTCGCTTTTTGCAGGTCAGCATCACTGTCAATGCTGTCCCAAACCACGTCGTAAGCCTCGGCCGCATTCTGGATGAGGCTCGTTTCCCAGATCAGGTTCAGGATCTTGCCGTTGTAGGTATGCCCTTTCATCTTCTCCATCAGCCCGTACCGCGACTGGTTGGCATGGTCCATCGAAGGGTATACTTCTCCGAGCCGGTACAGCATTACGGCCGCCTTGTGTGCATAGCGCTTGTCGCCGGTGAGCAGGTACGCATGCGCGAGATCCGCAAATGCCGGTTCGATATGCCCTTTCCACATCCATTGATTGGCATAGGCTACAAACCAGTACCGTTCACCGTCCGGCGCGACCCAGCCCCATCCGTCATCGGCGTAAGTCCGGTCGAGGCCTGCTTTGTCCTTGAAGCCGCTTCGATAATACGCCAGATAGTCATTGGAAGGAAAAACCTGCCCGTCGATTGGCGATTTGACCTGCAAGGGGTGGTCGGGATCGACGATCCACGGGTAGAATCCGCCCACCTTGAAAACCGTATCGCCATGTACCGGGCTTCCTTTCGGGTTGAGATCGAACGCGCGGGGAACGCGGGCATCGGGCATGAGTGCGATGATGGCCGAATCGGGCCGGGCAAGCCACGGATCTGCGGCTTTCAATATTTTGTCGCGGACCTGCTGCGCCTCTTTATAGTGCAGCACATTCATACGGGCCTTGATAATGTCGGCTTCCCGGTAAATCATCCGGGCCGTTTTAAGCGGGAATTGGGGCACGCGCTCCGCAACAGGTACAAATGGCGGAATGATGAGTCCATCACGTGGCGGGTCCGCTGTCCCCTGCCCCAGCAACTGTAAGGGCATTGCCAAAAACACCAAACCTATGTACATGCCGGGACGCCACCATCGGACGGCAATGCACTTTACTTTTTGTTGACAGAATATTTTCACCGAAAGAAGGTCTGTTTAATACAAATGGATGCACGCGTAGCCACCAATCGTCAATAGTAAGATAATATTGGCCGCTGTCAGAGATTCTTAGTTAAAATTGTAATAATTTTTTGTAAACTAAAACATTTAATTTTTGTAAACTTTTTTCTTGAAAAATATTCTTTTCCTAAACAGTAATTGATAGATTTGCTTGTAGCCCGATCACTTTCTATCTTGATGAACTTTCGGGCACGTACACGAACCCATTTTCCAAAACTTGTAATGCAATGACGCAGCTGAAAACACTGGCAGTATCCGTTCTGACACTGCTTTCCTTTCACACCATAGCTCAGAAACGGTACACCAACGCCCTCTCCCCGGCAGAATCGGCCAGGACGTTCCAGCTTCGCGAAGAATTCAGCATCGAACCTTTCGTTACCGAGCCGGAAGTGCTGTCGCCTGTCGACCTCGTGTTCGACGCATCGGGCAATGCATTTGTGGTTGAAATGGGCGATTATCCTTATGATGCGCAGCCCGGGCGTTTCAAAGGCCGCATCCGCCTGTTGAAAGATACCAATGGCGACGGTAAGATCGACAAATCATACGTATTCGCAGACGGCCTGCCTAGCGCTACCAGTGTTCTGCCTTACAAAGATGGGCTGATCGTCTGTGCCGCACCCGATATCCTGCTTCTGCGCGATACCAACGGCGATTTCAAGGCCGATACCCGCGAGGTGCTGTTTACTGGTTTTTTCGCCAAAAACTCCGAAGCACAGATCACCAGCATGCGGTACGGCGTCGATAACTGGATTTATGCCAACAACAGCGGGCAAGCGGGCATGATCACCTCCCCGCTCCGGCCTGATATGCCGCCGCTGAATGTCGCGGGAGGTAATTTCAGGTTCAGGCTGGATAAAAAGCTGTTCGAAGTCGAGTCGGGCAATGGGCAGTTCGGGCTGGCAATGGACGAATGGGGCCACCGCTTTTATACCCAAAACACCCTGCATATCCAGCAATCGCCGATAGCGTGGCGCTACCTGCACCGGCACAATTACCTGCCGTCGTTCCGCAGCGATGTCAATATCTCGGATCATGAGCTGGAAATGTTTCAGAAAACCGCAACGCCTTACTGGCGCCAGCAGCGCTCCGATCGCCGGCAGGCAAAATATGACTCGCTGAAAACCGGGTTTACCGAATATGCCCGCGACCATTTCACGGGCGCGTCAGGCGGCACTTTCTTCGGCGGCGACGGTTTCCCGGAGGCATTTAAAGGCAATGTTTTCACCGGCGAAGTAGCCGGTAACCTCGTGCATCGCGATGTACTCAAAACCGTGGATGGTTCGCCTGCATTCACCGCCACCCGCGACGCCGGTGAAAAAGACCGGGAATTTCTCGCCTCCACCGATCCGTGGTTCCGCCCGGCGAACCTCACTACCGGTCCCGACGGCTATTTGTACGTAGTGGATATGTACCGCCAGCACATCGAAACGCCCGTCTCGATTCCCGAAGACCTCAAAAAGGATATGGATTTCGCCAATGGCGAACAATACGGCCGCATTTGGCGCATTTTCCCGAAAGAAGGCGAAAAGCGCCCAGCTGCCCTACCCGACTTACGGACCAAAACGGCTGCCGAGCTCGGAGGCCTGCTCGAACATCCCAACCAATGGTGGCGGCTGAATGCACAGCGGATTCTGGTTGAGAAATATTCGTGGAAGTCGGGTTCTGACTATAACCTGATTCAGAAGCAAGAAAAAACAATTCTCCCCGACTTGATAAAGATGACCGAACATGCGGATCCGAGAACCCGCCTTCACGCGATTTACACACTGGAAGCCCTCGATGGGTTAAATGAAACGATCGTGAAGAAAGCATTGTACGACGTTCACGCGGGGGTACGGGAACATGCGGTGATCCTGGCAGAAAAATACCCTTCGTTATTACCTGAAATTATCCGGTTGACGGACGATCTCACACCCCAGGTAGCGTACCAGGCCGCACTAAGCACAGGGCAATTCAACGGTAAGGAGGCACTGGCAGCTTTGGCAGGTATCGCAGAAAAGCAGTCCGAGAACGCGTCGTGGCGGCTGGCAGTCCTCAGTTCCGATGGCGGCTCTTCACCCGAAATGGGCCAACTACTAGTGAGTCGCGGCAATTTCTTTAATGCCGCCGCGCCGGGAAAGCTCAAACTGGTCGAGGATCTGGGCTACATAGCCGGCGCAAGGAACGGGAAAAACGATGTGGCTTCGTTGTTGGAATTGGTGAACTCCCCTGCCGTTTCCGCCGACCCGCAATGGGCAGCGGCAGCGCTGACGGGCATTTCGAAGGGCGTAAAAAAGTTAACCAACAAAAGGGAAGCGGAAAAGCAGGTTTCCAAGCATTTGCAAAAATTGGAAAACCATAGCTCCGACGCCGTACGCAAGCAAGCCACTGAACTCAAAAAAGCATTGAATATCAATTAGGGACACCTGTCCCCAGCCAATTCACCAGAACGATATGAACCCACTTGCCAACCGCAGACTTTTCCTTCGCCAATGCCTTACCTGGGGCGCCACAGGCAGTACCGCATGGCTCATCGCGTGCGCCGGCACGAAAAAACAGCCCGTCGCCAAAGCCACCGCCGCAGCCACCGATCCATGCAGCGACCTCACCGGCGTAGACCCTACCGACGTGCAGAAACGCAAATCTTTGGGCTATACCAACAAGTCGCCCCTGCCCGACAGCCAATGCGACAATTGCAAATTATGGGTCCCCGCCAAGGAAGGTAAAGAATGCGGCGGTTGCCTGCTTTTTACAGGGCCGGTCAATCCGGAAGGACATTGCACTTACTGGGCTCCACAAGTTTAAATCACGTAACACATGCTGAAACAGCCATTTAGTCGCCGGGATTTTTTGCGAGCCAATGCCATTTTCGGGGTCGGGGCAACGGTTTTGCCGGAGTTTGCTACCGGCGGTGTGGAAGGTGTCAAGGGTAGTCAGGAGGTGGTCAAGGGTGATCAGGAGGTAGTCAAGAGTGGTCAGGAGGTAGTCAAGAGTAGTCAGGAGGTAGTCACGGGTGGTCAGGAGGTGGTCAGGGATGGTCAGGAGACGACTTTGGGACGAAAAGCGGGTGATGGACTGCTCTATTTTGATGGTTTTACGCGCATTGGGCCCAGGAAATACAAGCATCCGGCGGAAAAGTGGAAGCTGGACGACCTGTTGAAAGACATGGATCAATGCTCGATCTCGGCGGCATTGGTAGCATACACGCAGTCGCTCAATTATGATCTGATGTATTCCAATCTCGAACTGAACCGGATGCTCAAACCCTATCCGCACCTCTTCCCGATCTGGAACGTGATGCCGCACCAGACGGGCGAGTTCCCCGAGCCGGCCCAATTGGGTAAACTGATGTCGGAACACAACGTCCGCGCAGTAAGCATTCACCCCAAAACCAATGCATGGGACTGGAAAGCGCGGCATAGCACGCCTTTGTTTGCGCATTTGAGTAAAACAAAAACACTGACCATCACTACCGCCAGTGAGCTCGGTGCCTGGGAGGACGTGGAAGAATTCCTGATCCGTCAACCCTATTTACCGCTTTTGCTCACCGGTGCCGTATGGAACGAGCAGCGCTACGTGCTTCCGCTCGTGCAGCAATACAAGAACCTGCATATCAGCTTCGATAATTTCCAGATCAATGAAGGCCTCGAATACCTGCACCGCATTGGCTGTATCGACCAGCTGATTTTTGCTTCAAACAGCCCCACCATGTCGGCCGGCACCCACCGGACCTACGTCGACTACGCCGCTATTCCCGAAGCTGACCAAGCTAAAATAGCGGGTGGTAACCTGATGCGCTTGCTAAAAATCAGTTCTAAACCTGCATTGTGTGAGAATAAGAACGAGGATATCCTCATGCAGGCCGTGCGCGCGGGTTCGCCCCTGCCCGTACCTGTGATAGACATGCACATGCATATGCTGCACGAGGGATTGAATGGCGGTGGCTGGACCTACCGTATGGAAAACGGCGGACCAAAAGGCATTTTCGCTATGGCCAAACGGCTTGGTTACCAGGGCGGCGGCATTATGAGCTGGAATGGCGTGGTGAGCCAGAATGCGATTGCCGGAAACCCGTGTACCGCCGAAGCGCTGGACGTTGCGCCCAAGGGCTACTGGGGCCTCGCTACTTTCGATCCAAGCCATTACAGCCAGGAGGAATTGCGAAAAATGATCGCGCAGGTGTATGCCGATAAGCGGTTCATCGGCATGAAACCGTACCAGTTTTACGGATTCGAATACCACGATCCGGTGTACGATGTGTGGTGGGAATATGGTAATCAAAACAAATTTTACGGTTTGATCCACAATTCCCGCTCCGACTTGCTTGAAGTAGAAACACTTGCAAAGAAATACCCCGACGTGCGCTGGGTGATCGCACACGCAGGCGGCAGCTACAAAATGGCCGATATGGCAATTGCCGCCATGAAAAAGTACCCGAATGTGTTCGCCGAAATCACCCTGACGCCTGTTCCGCTTGGTGTGATCGAGTACCTGGTGGCGGGCGCAGGGGAAAACCGAATCCTATATGGCTCCGACCTGCCCATGCGCGATCCCCGTCAGCAGCTCGGATGGCTGGTATTCTCCACATTACCATTGGAAATCAAAAAGAAAATACTCGCCGAAAACGCCATGCAAGTCATTAAGCCGTGCCTCGACAGGTTGCCGGAACATAACCGGCCGTCGTTGGCATCCACATAAAACCTAAACCATGTGTAGCTCAAATCATTTATCGAGAAGAGAGTTTCTGGCCGGTACCGGGGCATTGCTGCTTGGTAGTACCATGGACGTGCGAGCCGCCGGGGTGACCTTTCAGGAGCCGATTATTGATATCCATCAACACGTCCACTATGCCGCTCGCCCCGACGACGTGCTCGTAGCCCACCAACGCGCGATGGGCATTACGCACACGATCCTGCTGCCTGCTGGCACACCTGCGTTCGGGACTTCGACGCATCAGGGCAAAACCAACGGCTTACAAGCACAATGCGACGGAAATGAGGCATGTTATGGTATTGCCCAAAGGTATCCCGGAGAGTTTGTTTTTGGGTCGAATGAAGTTCCCGATTTGCCCGACGCGGTTCAGGAAATTGAAAAATACCTGAAACTCGGCGGGCGTGTGATTGGTGAATTGAAATTTGGAGTGGATTGCGATTCGAAAGAAATGCAGCGCATTTACAAGCTGGCAGAAGAACACAATGTACCGGTGCTGATGCATTGGCAATTCCAGATGTTCAATTACAACTTCGAGCGGTTCCCGAAAATGCTTGAAAAATATCCGAAAGTGAATTTTATCGGTCACGCACAAACCTGGTGGGCCAATATCGACAAAGGTCATACCGACCAAAGCATTTTATATCCTAAAACCAAAGTGACGCCCGGCGGCCTAACCGACCAGCTACTGCGCGACTATCCGAACATGTACGGCGACATGTCTGCCGGCTCCGGCCTCCTGTCCATGACCCGTGACGAAGATCACGCCCGCGAGTTTCTGACACGTCACCAGGATAAGCTCCTGTACGGCAGCGATTGCGACGATCATATCGGGTCGGGCGAAAAATGCCAGGGTGCACAAACGATTGCCGAGATACGAAAACTGGCGGTTTCCAAGACAATCGAGCGGAAAATCCTGTATGATAATGCTAAAAAGCTTTTCAGAATTGCGTAAAAAAAGGCCCTTCTGTGTTTGCAGAAGGGCCTTTTTATCAGTTATGCAGTACATTATACACCCAGGCTCCAGCCTTCGCGATAAGTCCGTTTAACCCATTGGTTAACCTCATCGAAGTTGGTCACTTTCATATTTTTATAATCCCAAAGCATTTTCAGGTTAGCTCCCGGATAGTCGTAGCCGTTACCGGTTGCTCGCGGCTTAGGCATATCCGCGCCCCGGATCGCAAGGTTCGCCATCAGGATCGCCTCGGTCAGAGGGCCTGCTTTTTCGAACGGCGAACTAAGCTCCATTTTGCCATAGCCGGCGATACAACCCTCTACCCATTGTGCGTAGTGGCCTTCCGCCGAACCCGGCACCCGTGCAAATTTCTGTTTCACCTTCACCTCTTCCATGCGTGAAAGTGGCAATAGACGCGGATTTGCAGCATATTCGCTGGCCATCATCTTGCCTTTGGTACCTACAAACAGAATCCCGCTGTTGCCGTCTCCGAACAATTCGTTCGGACCGAGCTCTTCGGGACGCTCCGGCTTGATTCCGCCGTCCATCCAGTGCATGGTGACGTTTCCTTTTGTTTTCTTCGTTTTCGGGAAAGTAAGTGTAGCATGGCTCGAAGGCGGGCAACTGTCGGGGAAAATACCGCGCTTACCGAATGCGGTAAACACGCTTCCTACGCTCGCCTGCATGTCCACTGCATATTTCAGGTCGAGAATACGGAATGGCGCCTCCATGAGGTGACAGCCGAGGTCGCCCAATGCACCAGTACCATAATCCCACCAACCCCGCCAGCTTCCTGGAATGAGGTTATCTACATAATCTTTATAGGGTGCCGTACCGAGCCACAAATTCCAGTCAAGCTCCTTGGGAACAGCCGGTTTGTCGGTCGGCCAGGGAATGCCCTGCGGCCAGATCGGCCGGTTAGTCCAGATATACACGGTATGCACATTACCGATGATGCCGGCATCATGCCATTCGTGCAGCTGGCGTACACCATCGCCCGACGAACCCTGGTTACCCATTTGCGTCACAACTTTGTATTTCTCTGCCGCTTCGGTGAGCATCCGCGCTTCGTAAATGTCGTGCGTCATCGGTTTCTGCACATACACGTGCTTGCCCAGCTGCATGGCCGCCATGGCTACCACCGCGTGGGTGTGATCGGGTGTCGAAACGGAAACCGCGTCGAAATTTTTGGCCTCCTTTTCAAACATTTCCCGCCAGTCTTTATAGAACTTGGCCTGTGGGAAATTCTTAACGGAGGTGGCTGCACGTCTGTCGTCCACATCGCACAGGTAGCCGATATTGGCCTTACCGCTTTTGAAGAAATTGGCAATGTCGGACGTACCTTTTCCGCCGACACCTACTCCTGCCACAGTCAGCTTGTCGCTGGGAGCCACGTATCCTTTGCCCAGCACGTGGCGTGGGACGATCATCAGGCCTGCGGCGGTACCCGCGGCCGCTTTAATGAAATCCCTCCGCGAAGAAGAAGGCTGCTCTTGAACGGTATTCTTTTTTTCCATGTACGTGATTTTTTGATTTAGGAAATGGATATACAGATTACAGGTACTTCACCTAAGTTTACTACTCGCCTAAGTACTTTTTTTCAAGTATTTACTCTGAATATTGCAATAATGGCTATTACTTCCCCGCCCGCAGGATAGGAATGCAGCAAAAAAATCACAGTTTTTTCCTAACTTTTAACCAACTTCAAACACCCCTTCCCATGAAAACACGTTTCCATTTTCGCACCGCACATTTCCAGTTGCTGCTGGCGGGCTGTATCCTGCTTGGCTTCGCTTTCAATACCCGCTCAGATGTTGGGAAAGGTAAATTGGTTTACAAAACCGGCAGCAAGGCTTTTGATATGAATATAAAATCGGCCTACTTCATTGCCGGGCCCGACGGCTTCGACAGCGGCAAGAAAATCCGCCGCCTGATTTTCACGACGAACACGCTGGACGACAAAATCAAGTCGTGTGGCGCCATGAATTGTGTGGATCAATACATTGAAGGATTGCAGGTGGACCTCGACGCCGCCCCGCGGTTGCTTTACTGGATCAGCTTGAACAACCAGCTGGTACAATATTCGGGCACCGCCCAGAACGAGTTCCTGACACTAACCGCCGACAGCCCTGACCACCTGGCGGGCACATTGAAATTCGATCAATCAGCCTCCGGTGGCCCGGCAGTGGATGTCACGTTTGACGCGAAACTGGTGAAAACGTTTGCAAAAGCGAGGTAGTGAATGATTTTTCAAGTCAGGCTTTCCAGCCGTTTCTGAGCCAGCTGATTCCTGTACCGTTTCATTTCAACTTTAATTTCTGCCAGTCTTTCCGACGAAGTTTCAGGATCTCTGTACTCCATTTCCAGGATCCGGATATACTTCTGCACCTTTCTTTCGGTGATGGCCAATGAAACCCAGTGAATAACTTCCTGAAAAACAAAACGTTTCAGGATCACAAAACTATGATAAACAAAGTAAGCCAGTAGTCCGACCGTTACGAGCAGAGTTTCTTTCAAGGTGCCGTCAGGAATCCTGAATATCTCAGCACTCAAGGCAGTGGTGATCGTCGCAATGGCTTTACTTTTGGGATAAGTTGCCGGAGCAGCTTGCCGCGCAGGCATCAGTCGAGGATATCTTCAATTTCCTGAGAAAGGCCATCCCGGTGATACCGCCCCAACGTGACCGACTTGCCTGTTCTGGGATTGGTTAGGACAAAATCCCCGTAAAGGGCATTGTAAATGAAACGAACCGAGCGGTATGCAAGGCGCCCCAATTGGAAAACGAGCCAGGCGCCGGAGGCAATGAGAATGATGTCCGAAAGTAAGTTTGCTATTTCCATAAGTCAGTGTGAGTTTCGTTTACCCGAAAATATGCCTTCTTTTCCGGTCAGAAAAATTTTGAATAAATTTTCTAATCACCGTTTATCCTGCGGCTTCGGTGGTGCGGAATTGCTTGCGATAGGCGGCGGGTGTCATGCCTCCGAACTTGCGGAACTGCCTGAAAAAGAAGGGCGGGCTCTCGTAACCACAGGCAAAACTGATCTCCGCTACCTGCATATCGGTTTCGATGAGCATTTTGGAAGCGATGTTAATGCGGTACTCATTCAAAAAGGTGAATAGCGGCTTCTGCATGGTCCTGCTGAAAAACCTCGAGAACGATTCCTCGCTCATACATACGAGCCCGGAAAGCGTAGCAAGCGTAATGCGCTCGGAATAATGCTCGCGAATGTAGTTGTAAACGGTATTAATGCGCTGGTTGTCTTCGTAGTTGAGCGGATACTCGAATCCCTGTTCACAAAGGAAGTGGATGTTTTTTACGGCCGCGAGCAATTCGAGTACTTCCAGGAACTTCATCAGCCGGGGAAACGGCTGCATTTCCAGCATTTCGGCCAGCATTGGTTTTACCCTCGCCGACACGCCCTGGTCAAAACGAATCCCCTGGCCGGCCATTTGAAGCAGTCGCTTCACCGACCTGAACTCCTCCACATCCAGCCAGCCGCTTCCCATAAACTCACCCGGCCATTGTACCACGATGGAGCTTGCGATTCCGATGCTATCCAGTGTGTTCTTCCAGCAATGCGGCAGGTTCGGGCCCAGTAACACCAGGTCGCCTGCCTCAAAACTTTCCATGCTGTTGCCCACGTAGCGAATGCCCTCGCTTTGGAGTATAACCGTCAGCTCATATTCAGGATGGTAATGCCAAGGAGCATCAAACTCCGCGACCTCGTACCCGAATATGCGAAACGAGGAATCGGGCAACGGCTGGAATGCTTCAAATTGTGCTTTCATCGCTTAAAATTGCACTTTTATACCCTATTTAGCATTTATTACAAATCAAAGTTTCAATATTAATACAAAATAAGTTAGTTATTGATCAAAATCAGCAAGCCAGTTAAAAGATGACATCGGTCATATTTGTAATGCTAAAACTAATGCCGAACACGAAATCATGGAAGTAGCAACACGGGATCTTTCCACGTATCATGAATTGATATCCGACTTGTTTAAACAGCCGGCCAGCCGCGAAGAATGGGATCAGTATCGCCTTAGCGACGAGCAGGTAGCGTTTTTTCACGAAAACGGTTACCTGTCCAACATCAAGCTGCTGGAAGAATGGCAGGTGGATGCATTGAACGAAGAACTGGTCGCCGCTACGGATCCATCCAACCCCAGCCATCATTTGTATTACGAGTTCCATTCGAATGAATCGGCTGACCCGAATGCGGTTCTTTTACACGCCCTGGGTGCCTGGCGTGTGACGGAAGGCTTCCACGACGTGCTCTGGAACCCTGCATTCGTGATGGCTGCCAGCCAGCTGCTGGGAGATAAGGCTGTGCGGTTCTGGCATGACCAGCTTTTTTGCAAACCGGCCAGGCACGGCGGCGTGGTGGCATGGCATCAGGACTATTCCTATTGGACACGCTCGGTACCGATGCAGCACCTTACTTGCTGGACGGGCCTCGACGACTCGCTGATTGAGAACGGATGCCTGTATTATGTACCCAAAAGCCACCGCTGGGGCCTGCTCGACAAGCCCGAACTTGCCGGCGACATGGAAGGGCTTATGCATTACCTGACCGACGAGCAGAAAGCCGAGTTCAAACCCATCCCGATCGAAATGAAGCGTGGTTATGGCACATTCCACCATCCTTTGACGGTCCACGGATCATATGAAAACCGTTCAGAAAGATCACGACGTGCATTTGTACTCAATGTTTTCGCCGATGGTACAATGTCCGACACCAATGCCACACTACTCGACGGTGTCCCCGTCATTCCGAAAGGAGAAAAGTTAAAAGGGCAGTTTTTTCCGCTGCTTTTCGACGCATAACGCTACTATTCCTAAATCCGCATTTATAACACACACACGATCAAAAGGCTGCCTATTTTATATAGGTGGCCTTTTTTTGATACCTATTGCCTCGCGAGATATCGAAAGAAAAAACTCCCGCGATCCCCCAACTGCTGCCAGACAATATAGTTGGGGCCAAAGTCGCGGATTTTCGGTGGCTTTTCAAACGAAATACGATAGTTTTTTGCACTATAAGTCAGCTCTTCCAGTGGGGTCAATGCGCAGGCCGCGAAAATAAAAAGCGGAATTACCATATGCTTTTTTTTGCTTTCGAATAGCCACATAATTTGTTTTATCACGAATATCGACAATACGAAAAGTGGCGGAATAGAGAGTTTGATACTCCAATCATTCCACCTGCCAAGTATAAGAACCGGGATAACAAACAACAGCATTAATGCAATAATAAGAATATCGTCCTTTAATATTTTGGGATTCGAAAAAACGAATATAGATGACAATATCAAAAACTCGGCAGTTACGAAAACGCAGTATTGTACCCAATAGTCTTGCATAATGTTCGGCGCAAAAAACATTCCGAACGAAAAATCATTAGAGACAATAAATGAAGTAAGTAGTATAAATAAAAGACAAGCCGCCGTGTTTGCCCAGCTCCATTGCATCCATTCCTTCCAATGGTGTTTCAATATGATCAAGATAAATGGTGCAATTCCTATCAAGCAAAGTGGCGACCAAAGTAACATCGACACACACGCCAGGGGAAAAATGCGTATCAAAACAGGACTGATTTGCCTGTGATTCAATATAACCCCGATTATCAGCCAGGTGGGCAAACAATGTTGCGGAGCCCAGAACAAATTCCTCGTATGTGAAAAGTAATGCAGTGGGCTTAGCCACATTTCGGACCGGTCGCTAGTGAACCCCAGCAAGCGGTTGAAAACATAATCCATGCCACCGAACAGGCAAATGCCTGTGAAAACTATTAAGGTAATCGTGTACCCGCGCTGCCGCACGTACACACGCACAAGCATGAGTGCGAGCGAAACGCCTAGCCAGGAATAGGCGAAAAGAGCCAGATTAGCGGCTTTCCAGCCCAGTATTTTACCTACGACCGCGGCGGGAAGATAGTAGGCAAAGTAGTAGACGTACGCTTTTTCCGAAATACTTCCGAACTCGTTTCCAAAATACCCTTTCTCAAAATACAACGGCCATGAGTCGGCTACAAGGTGCCACAGTAAAGAACTTCGTATGCCGGAGTCAAAATTACGATAGCCAATACCGCCGATGCTGGAAAATAACAACCAGATTAGTGCCATAAAGCCTAGCAGTGCCCAATGCCCGCGCCAGATGCGCGATTGTACCACCAGCTCTTTTATAGCCAGTTTAAAATTAATTGAGAAAATGCATTTGCGGTTTTCACGGTACAATCCATATCCAAGCAATCCAACAAAAACGACCAATACCTCGACCCTGACAAATCCGGACAAGAAAATTATTACAGGAAAAATCAGATAGCCAAACGAAGCTAAAACCAATAAATCAACTACCAACAACCGTTGAAATAAATACTGCGACTGGCTTTTAGGAGATCGCTCCGGTTTTAAATTTTTAAGTTCAATGGCTTTGACGAAAGACAGCACGTCTGTCCTCTCCGCATTCAATAATGGGAAGGTTTTCATATAAATTAAAATCAAAAGACACAACATTCCCATCCGGATTGCCATAGCAATCAATCCGGCAGGTTGATTCATTTGTAAAATACTAGCAGCAGGTTATCCGAACGAGATAATCGGGGCGTCTGGCAATAACGATCATTGTTATACGAAAAGCGCTTTTCGTATTGAAACAGCTATTTTTTACAGCTCATAAAAAAGGACACTCTATTCGAGTGTCCGCGTTGCGAAATTCCCTTTTTTATTTAAAAATTATATTTCAAATCCCGGTTGCCATGGCTGGATCACTAATACCGTGCTTGCCCGTTTCAATTCTCCCGGCAAATCGGCGTTGGTATTTTTGGTGAGAACTGAGTTCAATGGTAAGGTCGTACCAGTTCCCTTGGTCGACGCAGTTCCATTCCCTGGTCAGCTTCTTTCCTGCTGGTATTCGCATGTTCAGCGGTTTCGAGGGATCGTAGCTGCTCATGATTGTCATTTCCACTTCCGATTTGCCAGGATTTTGCAGTTCCAGGCGCAAAATACCCTTGCTATGCTCATAACTGGCCTTTATTTCGGGCTCCACACCTGCATTACCTCCCAAAAAACGACGAAAATAGCCGTTGGGTCCAAAGACCTCCAATTCGTAACCATCAGAATCGGGTACCCATTCATCAGAAAGTGACTTCCCGGCCTCCACAGTATAACGCCTCGGAATGCGATCGAGATGTTTAAGATCGTATACATGAAACACTGCTCCGACAGTACCCGCATTTTCAAAAAACAGTTCCACTTTATTCGAAGCCGCTTTTGCATGCGTATGCAGGCGATACGGAAGTGCGCGGGAGTAACGTGTGCCCTTTTCCTGAAACAACGGCCCGGGCGACTCCGGCGCGGTGGCCCTGGGAAGCAGCCGGGACGCCTCTTCAATGCGCGCATAATCGGCGGTTTCGGGTAGTGGCGGAAACACCGGATCGTTGGGCGTTGCAAAATCGAACGCCGAAGTGAGGTCGCTGCTGACCGAACGGTGCCAGGGACTGATCGCAGGAATGACTACGTTGAACCGCTTTTCGAGAAACTGCCCTACCGAAGTGTGATCCGCAACCTCGGAATTGACCCACCCACCTTTGCTCCATGGCGAGATCATGTACATGGGCACGCGCGGGCCCATGCCCCAAGGGCGGATATTGCCGGTGATCGTGTCTCGCTTGTCCTGGTAAATGCGCATCCGAACCGGCCCGCCTTTTTTCATGCTGGCTTCATGGAAAGGATTGGGAAATTCTGAAACGCCTTTGTCGTTGTTGAAATACATTCCGGCAAGATCGATCGTCGACTTACCTGCGAGTGATCCGTCCGCATTATAGGAAGGTACGGCTGGCGCCGGAAGGTGGTCGAAAAGCCCGTCGTTTTCATCAAACGTGAGGAAAAATACTGTTTTGCTCCACACCTCGGGATTGGCAGTAATGGCCGCAAGCACCTGATGGGTAAAATCCCCTCCACGGTTCGGACTCGACGGCCCGCTGGGATGTTCCGAATTGCTTTGCGACGGCAATACCCAACTCACCTGCGGCAGTGTATTGTTTTTGACATGCTCCGTCAGGTCCCGGATCGACCAGTGCTTCATCCCGTTTTCATAAACCGGCGAGCCGGGTTTGGCCGTTCGGAAACTTTCAAAGGCCAGACAGCCGTGCATGGCGCCGGTCCAGTTATCATTCGGGTCCTGATAAATACGCCAGCTGACGCCAGCCTTTTGCAGAACGTCGGGAATCGTGTCCCATTTAAATGCATTGCCGCGGTAGGTATAGCCGGGGTCGGGCATGTTGCCCTCCACCCAGCAGCGCAGATTCACAGGTTCGGAATCGACATCCGTACAATTGATACCCGCGGCACGCTTTTCGGGATCAAAATTAGACCCGGACCAGAAAACAATGCGGTTCGGGTCTGTACCGGTGGCAATAGAGCAATGATAGGCATCGGAAATCGTGAATGCCTCGGCCAGGGCATATTGGAACGGAATCTCTTCGCGCGTGTAGTAAGCCATGGAGTAAGGCGTCTTGAACATCGGCCAGAAGCCATATTTACCCTGGTTCCAGGCTGCTTGCGTGTCGGGAAAATCGTGGGGTGTACCGTTGACCAGCGCCGCGTTCACCGTTTTTTTATCAGCACGGTAGGGCGAGTAATCCCGCTTCCCATCCGACTGTACAAATGCACGTTTACCGCTTTCGAGCGGGATCGGAAACCGGTCACCAAAGCCCCTGACCCCGCGCATCGCACCGAAGTAGTGATCGAAAGAGCGGTTTTCCTGCATCAGGATCACCACATGCTGTACATCCTGAATGGTTTTGGTGGGGCTATACGCTTTCACCGCCAACGCTTTGCGGATCAATGGCGGCACCAAATTCAATGCAGCGCCAACCCCCGCCGCTCCCGCAGACATTTTAAGAAATTTCCGACGACCTATTTCCGACATTTTCTGGATTTGTTTTTCAATCAAAAGGCGAAACGAGGCTGCATTTAACCGGACCAGATGCTTTCCTCATTCAATTTCATATTCCGTTAATCTGCGATAACCGACCGTTTAAAAATTGGCTTTCCTGCGAGCGTTACCAAACCTCCGAATCGCCGTCTAAATGAGGATCAAAAACTGGTGAAATGTTTACCAAATCCGTAAACTTTTTTGTATCTTCATGGGGTATTATTTAGAGGACAAACTAACCGGCGAGCGGCTGCCGGCGACGATTAGCAGGCTTTCCAGGAAAGAGATAATGCTGATCCACAAAAGTAAAAGATTCCATTTCAAGTGGGACAAAGAGCTGGAATTCGAAGTATATGGGCTTCGGATCGACTCGACAGGAGAGATTGTCGGGGTTGTGTCGATCAAGCGCAACCGCAACGAATACGCGGTTAAGGTGCGGTTGATAGCCAGCGCGCAAGAATATACCGGAGCACGGAAAAGACTCGACAGAATCGCTGGCAGCTTGCTGGCTTTTGTCTGTCTAACCTCATTCGAGGCGAACTTCGACGGGTTCGTTTATTTGGTTCCTAAAACCTATTTAATAAAGGTCTATCGGGACAAATACGGCTTCCAGAATACCGGCACCAGCATGTTCTCAAATACAGTCAATTCTAAAATTCTAATTCAAAAATATCATGAGAGTAGCGACAAAGAAGGAATTGAAGGTTATTAAGAAATTATTTGAGCAGTACACCCTGGATGAATTGGCGGATGCGTTCGTTTTCCCGATTCACCCTGACGACGTGGAACAAGCGGAAAAAGATATGCAAGAATTTCGCACAATGCGCCAACGGGAAATTGCGAATCGGACGCCGGAGCAGTGGATAGAAGCCAAAACACTCACGATTAAATATCAGATGCTGGCCTATATCGAGGGAGACCGATCGGAAGCGCATTGGAACTTCCAATACTTCCTCAACGAATATATCCGTGCCCAAAGCAAAAAAAACAAGGAATTCGCGGCGGATGTGGACGTAAAGCCTTACGTCCTCAGCCAATACCTGAATGGCCACCGTACGCCACCAAAGGAATTCCTGATCCGGCTGGAACTGCATTCCAATGGATTGATACCTGCATCGTGGTGGCTTAGGTCGCTGCAAAAATCAAAAGAAGTGGAACTCATGCAAGACTCCGCTATTCGCGAGCAGGAAAGCAAGCATGTCAAAAATAAAATCGAACTTGCGCTTTAAACGATCATCATTACTTCGAATGAACCTACGCGCATTTTCCGTACGCTACCTGCTGCTGGTCGCGACCTTTACTTGCTTACATTTCGCCGCGATTGCTGCCGACACACTCCGCGTCGAAGGCGGGAAAATTTCCGGCACCACTACCGCTGATGGCCGGATCGATATTTACAAAGGCATTCCGTTTGCCGCTCCGCCGGTGGGGGATTTACGCTGGAAAGCGCCGCAGCCAGTGAAAAAGTGGAATGGCGTGTTGGCCTGTGACAAATTCGGGCCGAGTCCAATGCAGGGCGACCCGGCGCCTTTCAGCATGTGGAGCGCGGAATTCCTGATCCCCAAAACACCGATCAGCGAAGATTGCCTTTACCTGAACGTCTGGACTGAAAAACAGGGCAAAACAACCGCAAAAAAACCGGTGGTCGTATGGATCTACGGTGGAGGCTTCGTAAGCGGCGGCGCAGGATGTGCCATTTATGACGGTGAAGCGACAGCGAAAAAGGGCGTAGTATTTGTCAGCATCAATTACCGTGTGGGCGCATTCGGTTTTTTTGCGCACCCCGAGCTAACCAAGGAATCGGGAAAGAATGCATCCGGAAATTATGGGTTAATGGACCAGATAGCCGCTTTGAAATGGGTAAAAAAGAACATCGCGCAGTTCGGCGGCGACCCCGACAACGTCACGATCGCGGGCCAATCAGCCGGATCTATGAGTGTTAACTGCCTCGTGGTGAGCCCGCAGGCGAAAGGACTTTTCAATAAGGCGATTGCGGAGAGCGGCGGAGGTTTTGGCAGAAATTATCCTTCGTTGAAACAGGCGGAAGATGGCGGCTTGAAAGCCGGTCAGGATTTGGGTGCTACTTCCCTGGCAGCGTTGAGAAAGGTCCCGGCCGATGTTATCCTCAAAAAAGTGTTCAGTTTCCGGGGACCGATTGTCGACGGCCTTGTACTTCCGGAATCCATTTCGGCCATTTACCAGGCAGGCAAACAAAACCCGGTAACCCTGCTGACTGGCTGGAACCAGAACGAAAATGCAGTAGAGAAGCCAAAAACCGCAGCAGAGTTCCAAGCCGCTTACAACGAGTTGCTCGGCCCCAAGGCACAGACATTCTTCCAGCATTACCCGGCGCAAACCGACGAGCAGGCGGCTCACTCACAAAACGAGCTCGCGCGGGACGGAAGCTTTGGCATGCAGAACTACGCGTGGGCATTGGCACAGACGCAGCAAAATAAGGGCGTATATCTGTACCGTTTTACGCGAAAACTACCTGCCACGGGCATCTACGCTCGCTACGGCGCGTTCCACACGGCCGAGGTGGCCTATGCGTATGACAACCTACGTTTCATCGATCGCGCATTGCGGCCGCTGGACGCGACCGACGAACAGATCGCACACGTGATGTCGGCATATTGGGTAAATTTTATCAAAACCGGTAACCCGAATGGTAACGCGCTGCCCCAATGGCCTGCATTTAATGCAAATGCACCTCAAATGATATTACTCGGCGACGAAATAAAGGCGGGCCCATTGGCCGAACAGCCTGCACTGGATTTCCAGATTGAGCAGGCCGCCAAACGGTAGAATTGAAAGGAAGCCGGCTTAAAGCGGTTGTAACCAGTCAACTCAAACCGGCTTCCCATGCTTATCGACAGAAAAACTTTCCTGCAAAACCTCTCCATTGCTGCCGGCGCGGCGCTGCTGCCCGATTTCGCACAGGCTGATCCTCTTCTTTGGAAAAAACCAAAAATGCAGCTCGGATTTGTCACGTACCTGTGGGGTAAAGACTGGGATGTGCCGACGTTGATCAAAAACCTTTCCGACACCCGCATTACGGGTGTGGAGCTGCGCGTGGAGCATGCCCACAAGGTAATGCCCGACCTCACGCCTGAGCAGCGGAAGGCCGTTAAGAAGCAATTTGCCGACAGCCCCGTCAAGATCATCGGGCTGGGCACCAACCAGCAATACGACTATCCCGATCAGGACAAGCTAAAAGCGTCAATCGAGCGCACGAAGGAATTCATTCGCCTGAGCGCGGATGTGGGCGGTACCGGCGTGAAAGTGAAACCCAATGCATTGCATAAGGAAGTTCCTACCGAAAAGACATTGGAACAAATCGGGCTTGCGCTGCGCGGATTAGCGGGTTACGCAGCCGATTTTGGCCAACAACTGCGGCTGGAAGTTCATGGCGAAGAAACGCAGGAACTTCCAAATATCCGCAAGATCATGGATTATGCCGACCACCGCAACGCCAAAATATGCTGGAACTGCAACAAACAGGATCTGAACGGGCAGGGCTTTCAATACAATTTTGATCTGGTCAAAAAGTACTTCGGCGACACCTGCCACGTCCGCGAGCTCGACCGTACCGATTACCCCTACCCCGAACTGATCGACAATCTGGCCAAAATGGATTACAAGGGCTGGGTATTGCTGGAATGCCACACCAACCCCGAAGACAAGATCGCGGCATTGAAACAGCAGCGCCAGGTATTCGATACCATGATGGCCAAATACTGATTACCAGCGGACCGCTTTAAATTTCCAACCCGGTACTTTTTTCTGCATCTCAATTTCATCGTCGCGCTTTTTAAGACCGCAGTCGAGGTAATTCTGATGCAGTTTTTTGAGTGCCTCTCGATCCAGCTCCACGCCCAGGCCGGGCCCGGTGGGTACTTTCACGCTGCCTTCCTCGAACTGAATGCGCCCGCCGACGATCACCTCATCGCTCTGCCACGGGTAATGCGTATCCAGCGCATAAGGCACGCCGGGCAATGCCCCCCCGAGGTGAACCATAGCGGCCAGCGAAATACCCAAATGGCTGTTGGAATGCATGGAAAGGCCGCGCCCGAACGTCTGGCAAATGCCCGAGAGCGTCATAGAGGCCTGCAACCCTCCCCAGAAGTGGTGATCACTGAGGATTATATCCTCAGAACCCAGCTCGATACTCCGCGGAATGTCGCCAAACGAGGTGGTACACATGTTGGTCGCCAGCGGAATGCCCAGTTCCCTGCGCACTTTTGCCATATTCTCCTGCCCGCGCACGGGATCTTCGAGGTATTCGAGAATGCCTTTCAGCTCGCGCCCATAGCGGATCGCCGTTTCAACCTCCCATATCGCATTCGGGTCGACGCGCAACGGCACATCCGGGCCAAATGCCTTATACAACGCCAGCATCGAATCGACTTCCACGCGCGGCTCAAATACGCCGCCTTTCAGCTTGATCGATTGAAACCCGAACTCCTTACACATCGCCTCCGCCTGCGCGACGATGCTTTCGGGATCCAGCGCCGCAGCCTGTCGCGCAGCCGCCCAGCCAGTGGCGCCCGGGTCGGTGCCGAATTCCAGCGGGCCGCCTGCGCCTTCATATTTATAAAACAAATAAGCCGAAAACGGTACTCGATCACGCATTTTACCTCCCAGCAAATCCACCACCGGCCGACCGGTGATTTTGCCGATGATATCCAGACAAGCCACTTCCACCGAGCTGAAAATATGCACGAGCTTCCGCTGGTCCCACGGCGCATCCCCGCGTGCCGCCGCCGATTCCGTTCCGAAATGCTTGGACAGTACCTGCCGGATCACATTCAGGTTGAACGGGTCGCGACCAATCAGCAACGCCCTGGCCTCTTCCAGCGCGGCATCGATATCGCTGTTGCCGGGGATTTCGCTAATGCCCGAAATGCGGTCGTCCGTTACGATTTCGACAATCGTGCGCAGCGCATAAGGCGCATGCAAGCCCGCAGCATTCAAAAGCGGCGGGTCAATAATGGCAATGGGGGTGATGTGGATTTCCTCGATTTTGGACATCGGTACTAATTTTGAATGAGTGAATGATTGAATGGTCAGGTGTTGTCAGGAATAGTCAGATATTGTCATTGATAGTCATAAATCGCCAGAGGTATGTTTTTAAATCTAGTATCTAAGTAATCAAAATCCATCTGACAACACTTGACTACACATGACCTTTTCTGACAACACTTGACTACACATGACCATTCCTGACAACACTTGACTATACATGACCATTTCTGACAACACCTGACTATTCTTGACCACACGTGGCAATACATGACCATTTACGCCCCTGCCTCGTCCGCTGCGGCTTGTATAAGTCCTTTGATATACCCATAACTAAATGCAAACGCCTCATTGGTAGAACCGGGTGCTTCGTGGTGCGGAACGTGGTCGGGCATAACCATACCGTCGAAACCGACGTCGCGCAGTGCCCGCACGCATTGCAGGAAGTTCATATCGCCATTGTCGGGGTATACTTCCTGGAAATTGTTCCATCCGCCCTTGATGTTGCGCAAATGGATGTTGAAGATCTGCTTCCGGTCGCCTACCCACTTGATAATCGGCAAAATCTCGGTTTTCGGGTCTTTCAGGCCTTCGGCGATGGAACCTATGCAAAAGTTGAAACCATGCCACGGGCTGTCGTACAGCTGGGCGAACCTTTTAATGCCTGCAAATACGTCCGGGCTGTTCCAGCGCGTAATGCCCCGGTAGCCCACGGGTGTCGGCGGGTCGGCGATGTGGTTGCCGAGCTTCACCTTGTATTCTTTCGCAACAGGCAGGCAGCGGTCGAGCAGATAGGTAATGCGCTCGAACATCATATCGATATTGACGTCGCCGGCAATCGTTTTCGGGTGATTTTGTTTCAATGCTTCTTCGTAATTCCAGGTGCTGTAAGTTGCATTACCACGTTTGGGGTCGGTCGTTCTGCCGGTCCGCAGCACGGGAAGAATGGTAGTATTGTAATTCAAAAGCGGCACGCCGGTTTTGCCGGCGACCATGATCATTTGCTGCAACTGCTCGATCTCCCGGTCGCGCTGGGGACTTTTTCCCAGCATGACGTTCGGGAAAATCGCCTTATCGATCCCCGACGAGGCCAGCGGCCAGTGGTAAGCATCCAGGCTGATGCCGTACTTCTCACAAGCCTCCCGCTTGCGCATGGAGTCGTCGAGGTCCCAGCCTTTGCCTTCGATGATTTTGGGGGCACCGCCATCGATATTGTAAACGCCGTGGCGTGCCTTAAATTCAAGATTTTCCACCGTCGTTCCGCCCGATTGGCAGCCTACTTTCATCAATACCTTTTTTGGTTCGGCCTTTACGGCTGCCTGAACTTCGTTCTCGCCCAATACCGCGGCTCCTACCGAGCCGGTGGCGAGCACCTTCACAAACTGATGTCTTTTCATGATCTGATTCGGTTAAGGTGTAGTGATCAAAACCTGTTAGTCTTTCAATGCAAGAAACAATGCGCTATGGTCGAGCTCACCGTTGCCTTGCTGCATGGCGGCTTGCATTTGCCTGGCCACGGTTTCGGTACCTGGCAGCGTGAGATGTAGCTCGCCGCCGGTTTTGAGCGCAATACCGATGTCTTTTTGGTGTAGTTTGATTTTAAAACCAGGCTTGAAGTTCCCGTCGATGATCCGCTGACCGTGCAGGTCGAGAATACGGCTTTGCGCAAAACCTCCGAGGAGTACTTCCCGCATTTTACTGAGGTCCACACCTGCCTTTTGGGCCAATGTAAATGCCTCCGCCACGGCCTGGATCGTCTGGCCCACGATCATCTGGTTGCAAGCCTTGGTCGTCTGCCCGGCACCCGGCTCGCCGATGTGCACGATATTTTTGCCCATCGCCTGGAACACCGGCAACGCCCGCGCAAATGCAGCCGCATTACCGCCGACCATGATGGACAACGTGGCACCTTCCGCACCCACCTGCCCGCCGGAAACCGGTGCGTCCAGGGCCTCCACGCCCCTTTCCTGCATGGTTTCGAAGAGTTTCTGGGCAACCAGCGGCGCAATGGTGGACATATCAATAAACAGACTACCCGACCGGATACCCGCCAGGACGCCGCCATTCACTACTTCTTCCACCTGCGGCGAATCGGGCAGCATGGTGATGATAATGTCACTTCCGGCGGCCAGTGACGCCGCGTCAGGCCATATTTCCGCGCCTGCGTCCTGCAATGCGCCCGATGCCTGACTGCCCGCGAGTACGCCCACGGGGAAGCCTGCCTTCAAGAGATTGAGCGCCATGGGTTTGCCCATAATACCCAGCCCTATAACCCCGATTTTCTCCATTTTTTATATTAACTAGCTGTTTTTGAAACAATTAAACCAAAGGAAATAGATGCGCCGCGATCATCAGCACCACCAGCCCCACGCAACCCATCACTACGAGCATCGGTGAAAAAGTTTTCAGCGCTTCGCGTTCAGTGAGGTTACTGATCTTGACGATGATCCAGAAACCGGCGTCGTTCATCCACGGCACCAGCTTTGAGCCGCAACCGATGGCCAGACCGAGATATAATGGGTGGTATTCCAAATGGGCGCTGGTAGCCATGCCCGACAGAATACCGGAAGCTGTAATGAGCGCCACCGTAGCCGATCCCTGCGCCGTGCGCACGACCGCGCTGATGACAAATGCGAGCGGAATGAGGGTCATCTGGTAATCAGCCGTTAGAGCGGCAATGCGCGAGCTGATGCCGGTTTGCTGCAAAATCCCGCCAAATGCGCCGCCCGACGCGGTAATGAGGATAATGCCTCCCCCGCTCATCAGCGCAGCCTGTACAAACGCCGAAATACCTTCCTTACTGCCCTTTTTCCGCACAGCCAGTAATATCAGGGCAATTAACCCGCCGCCTACCAACGCGATGTTCTTATCGCCGATCAGTGCTACAAAATCCACGAGGAAATGCGCTAATGACGATTCCGGCACAAATGCACCCGATTTGATCACAGATTTCAGGATGTTATCCAGACAAATGAATACCAGCGGAAAGGTGACCGGCAACAGCGAAAACCACAGCGGAGGCAACTCTTTATCATCTTTCTCGGCCAGCGAACGGATATCAGCCAGCCGTGCATCGAGTGAATCGCGGAGCTCTACCGGCCATTTGGCATTGGCCCATTTCGCGAAAAGGAAACCCGCGGTAATCGTCACCAGCCCCAGTAGCGTCCCACCGGCCATCATCATGCCGATCGGGATGTTCATTTCACCAATCAGGAACAGTGGCCCAGGAGCCGGTGGAACGAACGAATTGGCCATGGCCGCCCCACCGGTAATGGCCAGTACCAGCAACAGATAGTTCTTGCCAATGCGCATGCTCACGGCCTTGGCGAGCGGGATCATCAGGAAAATCACGATATCGAAAAACACGGGCACACCCAGGAAAAAGCTGCTCACCAGGAATGCGAACGGCGCATTGTTGACACCCGTCACGGCCAGCATGGAGCGTACAATTCGTTCCGCCGCCCCGCTTTCTAGCATCGCTTTGCCGATAATAGCCGCCATGGCGATCAGGATACCGATTTTCCCGCACGTACTACCGAATTCCGTGGCAATGCGCTCACCTATGCTCTTCTTAGCCAGCGCCGCCGCGGCTTCCGGCGAGGACCCTTTGGCAATCGCAAATGCCTCGACCGACGCTGCGGGCGTCAGCAGCGCCACCGTAAATGCAGCCAAAATCAGCGCCAGAAACGGATGCAGTTGCAAGAAGATAATGCCCCCTACCACGATGATCACGCCGATAAGCAGAATGAAAAGCGGGTCGCTGAATAACACAGTCATTAAAGTCATGAATGGTCAGGTTTAGGATGATGGACGGAGATCGTTCAGCTTTTTGGCCATCGTGCGGGCGCCTTCGGCTACAAAAGTGGCATCGGAGCCGCAGGCGATAAACCGGATGCCCAGCTCATGGTAAGCCGTATACTCACTGGTATTAAAAAACAGGATACCTACGGCCTTCCCCGCTTTTCGCGCGGCTTCGCAGGTTTCGCGAACGGCCTCCCGGAACATCGGATGATCGAACTGCCCGAAAATGCCGAGCTCCATCGAAAGGTCGGCCGGACCGATAAACAGCACATCCACGCCGTCCGTATTCGCCACTGCATCGAGGTGGTTGAGCACCTCCACGGTTTCGATCTGCGCGATGCCCAGGATATTTTCCCGGCTGTTGTCGTAATATTCCTGAAAATGCAGCCCGAAACCGGTCGCACGTACCATTTTGGCTACACCCCGACCTCCAAATGGCGGGTAATGCAGGCCTTGCACGAGCTTTTGCGCCCCTTCCGGGTTGAGGATCTTGGGGCACATTACCCCCTCGGCACCCATGTCGAGCACGCGGTGAATGCGCTGACTCTCCGAACTCTCCACGCGTACGATCGCGGCAGTGGGTGTATGTTCGAGCGCCTGCAACTGGTAGAGCACGTCCTTTTCAGAACCCGCCCCGTGTTCCAGGTCTATCAATACCCAGTCGAAACCAGCCAGGCCGACGATCTCAGCGGTAAGGGAGCTGCCGGTATTGAGCCAGCAACCGTGCAGGGTTTCCCCGTTTCGCAGTCTTTTTTTCAGGTTTTTCATTCAAAAATCGGTTGATACAAAGCTATTTCTTGTCCCACCACACCCGCGTATCGAGCAGATCGGGACCTTGCACGGCGATCGCTTTCTGGACGTTGTCGTGATTCACATTCAGTTCGGCGTCGGTGTAAGTGAGCCGGCGGATAAAGGGTTCCGTTTTGAGGTCGCTGCCCGGGTATGGATTGGGTTTTAAAACCGGGAAACCACTGCGGCGGAAGTTCGCAAATGCCTCGGGACCGATCAGGAACGATGCCACCCAGTATTGTGTATTGATCTCTTCCAGCTCCTTGCCCGTATGCAACGGGTGGGCGCTCACGTAGGTAGCAATGGCGGCATCGGCTATGGCCGTGCTGGTTCCGTACATCGCAAATTGCTGCATATGGGCCTTAATGCCCTCGGCATATAATGCTGCGGCATCGCCGGTCGTCCATTTGCGCACCACCGCTTCGGCAAGGAGAAATTGCGTTTGCGCATAGGTAACAAGGAAACTCGGCGCCGCTAACCCGGCCATCCGCGTCCGGTCGAGCTGGCTGTAATCCCATAAGCTCGCCAGTTTCTTGGCAGCCACGTCGGCGCTGATGGTGGTATTGTCGTAGCCTTGCGGCATGCCTATCTGCACCGCCACCGACCGGTTAGCCTTCGCTTCCACCTGATCCGCACCACTTTGCGCGCCTACGTAGCGCACCGCGATCGACGCCAGCCGCGGATCGTTATTGGTCGATAAATAAGTAACAAACTCATCATCCAGGTAATAGAATGCCGACTGACCGCCATTCAGCGAGCTTCCCACCGGGTTGGTAAAACTGGCCGTGTGCCTGATCACCGCATTATCCTGGTTGGACTGCATTAATCCTCCCGCCACCGCTTTCGCCACATATTCCGCAGCCTTGGTCGGATTGATTTTCGAGAGCCGCATGGCTGCGCGCAGCAACAACGAGTTGCCCAGTTTCTTCCATTTCAAAACATCCCCACCATAAAGTACATCGCTCGAAACAGCGGTTTTGGAAGCGTCCAGTGCATTTGAAGCTGCATCCAGCTCGGCGAGGATATCGTTGTAAATCGCCTCCTGGTTGTCGTACGCGGGCGTGGTATTGCCTGTCAGGAAGCCTGAGCCTGCTTCTGCATAAGGAATATTGCCGTAGGTGTCGCTCAGCACCATAAATGCGTACGCTTTCCAGATCCGCGCCATATTGTAAAGGTTCGTTCGGCTAGCGTCGTCCTTCGTTTTCGCTACCACATCGGCCAGTTCTTTGATAATGGTCCGGTAGTAGGTATTCCAGTTGCCCGACGTCACGCCCCGGTTATCCTGGTTGAAATTCGCCGCCGAGCCCTGCCCGCTGAACGGGGTGATCATCTGCTTGACGATCGTCGTTTCGTAACTCAGGTTGCCATACACCGGCGCACTGTTCACAATAGTGGTATTGAGCTGATAGGCAGGATTTACGGCCGTAAGGGCAATGGGATTGATATTCATTTTATCAAAACCGTTGTCGCAGGCCTGCATGGCCATGATGCCAATGCTGCTGATTAATATTTGTAGGGCCTTTTTCATATGCAATGGCTTAGAATTTCAGGTTGAGGTTGAAACCCGTGCTGCGGGTAATGGGCAAACCAGTCGCTTCCAGGCCGATGAGGTTATCGGACGGGAAACCGAACTGGTCGGGATGGATGGTCGGTACCCATTTTTTGAGGACCGCCACATTGTTAGAGACAATGCTCAGCCGCGCACCTTTGATAAAAGGGATATTTTTAGGCAAAAACCGCCCGAAATCGTACCCAAACGTAATTTGCCGGAGTTGCCACAAACCTGCATTGTATACAAACTGCTCAGCGATATTCTGCGAACGGACCGTCTCATAATAAGCCTGCACGACCGATTTCGTTTGATTGACTTCTCCATTCGGATTGACGCCGTCGCCGATAATGAAGCCCTCGGCACGTCCCGGCAGGGTTTCTTTGAGCAATCCATGCCGCCACGCATTGTGATTGGTACCCGAAATCATCTTATGCCCCAGTTTGAAATCGACCAGCACAGAGGCAGAGAAGTTTTTGTAATTAAAGCTGTTGGTAATACCTCCTACCCATTTCGGCAATGCGCTGCCGAATGCGATTTGCGTCGGTGTGCGCAAGGGCCGGCCGTTTCCGGCGTCAAAAACCTGCCTGCCCTGGTCGTCGCGGAGATAACCGAAACCGTAAAGCTGGCCCATCGGCTTGCCCACCACCTGCCGTAGTTCGCCGGTAAAGTCTCCCGTACCGACGGTGATCATCGCATCACTCACATTGCTGCCGAGGTCAAGCGTTTTCGTCACATTGTAAGCCGCATTGAAATTGAGATTCCAGGTGAAGTTTTTGGTCTGGTACGGCGTCAAATTCACCATCATTTCCAGTCCGCGGTTACGCCCTTTGCCTACATTAATCAACTGTGTGAGGTAACCGGAGGCATCCGACGTCTGCGCTTGGAGAATCTGATCGGACGAGAGTTTGTCGTAGTAGGTAAAATCAAGCCCCAGCCTGTTTTCGAATAATTTCAACTCCAAACCCACTTCCTTTTCAGAAACCCGCATTGGCCGTAGGTTCGCATTGGGTACCGTGGAGCCATTGATCGTCGCCAGCGGCTGGCCTGCGCCGTTGGGGTTCGGGAATTGTTGCGGATTAATGTTGTAAAACAAGTTGTTGGCATACGGCTGAACGTCCGTGTCGCTACCCACTTCTGCATAAGCCACACGTGCCTTCCCAAACGAAATCCAGGAAGGCAGCGAAGCCGTAAATGCCTGCGAGAACACAAAACTGGCTGTTACCGAAGGATATACAATGCTTCTATTGGCTGGCGAAAGCGTTGAAAACCAGTCGTTGCGAATGGTACCATTCAGAAAAAGGAAGTCGTTGTAGGAGATTTCGGCGGCGCCGTAAAGCGAATTCACCTGCCTTTTGGAAAATTCATAAATGGCATCGCGCTGGCGCCCATTGCCGATCGTGTACAAATCGCGTACGTAAAAATCCTGCACAAACACGTTATGACGGCTCAGCTTCCGCTGCATTTGGTTGCCACCTGCATTGATATTCAAGCCAATGCGGCCGAATGTTTTGTTCGCCGAGATCAGAAAGTCGGTATTCAGTTCGCGGACGGAGCGGGTATCCTGCACATATTGCCCATTTACGAAACCCTGGGGAGCAGCCGCCTGCCGCTGACTGCCGGTGGGCAGGTTATAGTCCTGCTCGCGGGAATAGTAGTCCTGCCCCACCCGCACTTGCGCGTACAGCCAGTCGGTGAAACTGTACCGCACCGAAAGGTTACCGAAAACGCGGTCCTTTTCGACGTTCTCAAACCGTTTCAATGC
Source organism: Dyadobacter jiangsuensis (assembly GCF_003014695.1). GTDB lineage: Bacteria > Bacteroidota > Bacteroidia > Cytophagales > Spirosomataceae > Dyadobacter > Dyadobacter jiangsuensis. The sequence continues at coordinate 156,775 of NZ_PYAS01000017.1, forward strand.
GAAATAAGGGTTGGTCCGGTTGGTAAAACGCGACCATACATATTCATTGCCGTTCGCATCCGTCGCATACTTTTCGAGCAAATCGAGCGGCATCGAGTTGGCCATATTGTAGAGTACCACCGGACTGTAATCCTGTTCCGCAATATTCGGCGGGTTTTTACGATCCTCGTTGGAATAGTTGATATTACCCGATACAGTCAGCTTTTTGGCCATGGTTTGCGTAAAACCGAGATTGACAGTTTTGCGATGATAACCCGAGCCCGGCAGGATCGTCTTGTTGTCCAGGTTCGAAAGCGACAAGCTGAAACCGCCGAACTCGCCACCCGACGACACAGTGATGGTGTTGGTAAATGTGCTGCCTTTGCGGTAATAGTCGGTGATCTGATGCCGCTGAGGCACATACGGCACTTCCACGCCGTCGAAAAGGATCTGGGTCATGCCCGGTTCGAACTTCTCGCCGAAGCTCCATTGGCCGGAGGTCGGATTGGGCGTGGTAGGCCGCTTGCCATTCTCGCCCTGGCCGTATTCGTACTGATAGTCGGTGTAGTCGAGCGGTGTTTCGGTGGTGAAATTGGAGTTGAATTCAATGCCGATACCTATGCCCGCCCCGCGTGTTTTGGTCGTGATCATAATCACGCCGTCCTTGGCACGCGAGCCGTACAATGCCGACGCGGCGGCGCCTTTCAATACGGTCATGGACTCGATATTATCGGGATTAATGCTGCTCAAACCGTCGCCGCTATCGGAAGTCCGGTTAGAGCCCTTATCGGCCGCGTCGCCGCGGGCACCGAAGTTGCTGTTATCGATCGGCACGCCATTGACCACAATCAGCGGCGAATTGTTTCCGCCAAACGACGACTGTCCCCGAATGCGGATTTTGCTCGTGCCGGCCGGCCCCGAGCCGAGTGAGGTAATATTCACACCCGCCATTTTCCCTTGCAATGCATTCATGAAATTAGCCGTGCGGTTCACGGTCATTTCCTCGGTCGGCACGCTGGCAGTGGCATACCCAAGGCTTTTGGCCGCCTTTTTAATGCCCAATGCCGTTACTACCACCTCTTCCAATGCCTTGCTTTCAGGCACGAGCGAAACCACGAGACTGGTTTGGTTTCCCAAAATCACTTCCTTGGATTGGTACCCCACAAAACTGAACAATAATGCCCCGTCGCCATCCTGTATGTCTATCTGAAACGCCCCCTCGGCATTGGTGGTAGTACCTCGTTGGGTTCCCTTCACAATGATATTCACGCCCGGCAACGCAGCGCCCTTTTCATCGGTGACCTTCCCGGAAAGACTTTTTTTAGGTGAAAGTTGAAGCGAATTGCCCTCTGGAAGCACAAACCCATTATCAGCGCCCGGCAGCTCGCCGGATGAAAGAATGATCTTCCTCCCCGATAACTCATATTTGATTTTCAGCGGTTTCAACAATTTAAAAAGCACCTCTTCCAAAGTCGTGTTGACCGCCTTGATCGTCACTTTCTTCGACGCTTCGAGGACATTGGAGCTGTACACAAACTGCACGTCCGTTTCCTTCTCGATGTGTGCCAGCACCCGTTTGATTTCACGGTTTTCCGCCTGGACCGTCAGACGCCGGTTCAGGTACTCCTGCGCAGTGCTCGTGTGCGCATACGCTACGCCCGCGAGCAACGCCATGACCAAACTCTGTGTGATCGAAAACCTCATAAGTTTCAGCCAGAATTTTCTGGTAATGCGTTTTTTCATACTTTTGAACAGGGTTTAAAAGGTTCTTTTAACCGGGAACTTGCAGATACCGAGCGTGTAACTTTGGCGAGTGGCCGCTCGTGATCCGACCTTGATGGCAGTGAAACCCACTGCCATTTTTCATTTGCTGCAACCCTTGCCGCTGACGATGATCTGTCCGTCGACGATCTCGTAGCTGGCCGAAACAGTTTTGCAGAGAATGCTCAGTTTGTCATACATGCTTTCGTCGGAGAAAGCCACCGTTATTTTGCAGGCCCAAAAGCTGTCGGCGTCGAACTGGACGGGGATACCGTACGATTTTTCCATATCCCTCAATATCACCGGCAGCGGTACTTCATCGTATTTCAAAATGCTTTCAACGGCATTATTCGGCAGTTTTTCGGGGTTTTCAACCAGCGTTTTCGAAAGCTGATTGGCACTTTTCTCAAATACTGCCGCCTGATTGGCCGTGATAATCAAACCCTTCACTTCCTTTTCCGAAGGCTTATCAACATACACCGACACCTTACCCGTTTGCACCTGCACGGTAATATTCCGGTCGTCGTCGAATGCACTCACCACGAACCGGGTACCGAGTACTTTGGTGACTACTTTCCCGGTGTGCACCATGAACGTCTGCCCTTGTTTCTTCACCGAAAAAACCGCCTCTCCGGTCAAATACACTACGCGGGCGCTATCGGCAAACTCCGATGGATATTTCAGATGGCTTCTCGGGCTCAGCGTCACCTCCGAACCGTCATTCAAATGGATTAGCAATGGCTTGTCCGTATCGTTGCGGGTGGTTACGAGATTGGTCGGACTTGTGCCGATAGCGGCCGTGCGAGGCTCAGGTTCATTGTTTTGATAATAATGCCAGCCAATTCCAGCTCCCAGGGCAAGTACCGCAGCGGCTGCCATCAGCCATCTTTTCCAGAAAATGGTGCGGCCGCTCTCCTCCTCTTCGTCGTCATCAGGAAAGCTGATTTCCAAATGCTCTTCCTTCCCGCTTGCATTTTCAATAAACCGCTCAATTTCAGCACGAATTTCCTTTTCACTGATCCACTCGCCGTCCACATTCGCTGCGCGGATCAGGTGTTCCGCCTGCCGGAAATCATCCCGACGGCCGGGATACTTTTCCAGGAAAGACAGCCAGAACATTTCCTGCGTGCCCTGGCCCTGCACCCATTTTCGGAAACTCTCGTCTTCCAGAAAATCTTCGACGGTATACGATTCGTAAGGCTTCATTCCGGTTTTAGTTCTGTTACGTTATACACTATACGCCCGGTGATAGGCAGAGCTTATGAACTCAGGTCGTAATGCTTCCGCAGGCTTCCCAGCGATTTTTGCAGGAGATTATAAACGGATTGCCGGCTCAGGCTCATTACCTCGGCGATCTGCTCGAAACTCAGGCTCTGGTAAAAGCGCAGGTAAATGAGCTCTTTCTGCCTGCCCGAAAGGCTGTTAAGCACACCTTCGAGCTTCCTTACCTGGTATATTTCATGTTCTTCGTCGATCAGCCGGAGGTCGGAAGAGAACTCCACCGAAAACGAATACTCGTCCGATAGCATCGACTGATGCGTGACATGCTTTTTGGATAACTCACGCAAAATCCGCGTTTTGAGCGCCACGAGCAGGTACGAACGCACATTCGAAACCACTCCGGTAGACCCCGCCCCCGCCGACTGCTGCGTTTTCCAGAGGTTCACGAACATATCCTGAATGCAATCCTTTACGAATTCGCGCTCGCCATGCAGCCTCAGGCCCCAATGGAACAGGTCGGAATAGTAGCCCTGCATGATGTTCGCCAGTGCGTACATGTCGCCCGACTGGTAATCATTCCAAAGTTTCTGAGCTTCATCAGGAGTAATGCGTGGTCTCATCTCGTGGTAGCTGTCACTTTTTCTAGATGAGACTCATTTCCGGGATATATACCCCACTATTTTTATCTTTTTTATCAAAATAATGCACAATAGATTCTCAAACGCCACGCACACCCCTACTCCTTCGTGTTGACAAGCGACCATTATCTGTGTAAATTGTGAGTAGCTCCTATATAAATGAGCTTAACACTATGAGAAAACTGACCTCGACTAATTACTACAACCAGACGTTCCTGGAAGAGAAATGCACATTGAACGAACTGATCAACCTGCTTAGCAAACGGTGGCTTACCGAAGTAATGTTCAGCATTGAAGAAGGCAACAACCGCTTTTCGACGCTGAAAGAAGACCTTAAACACATTAGCGACAATATCTTAGCGGATCGCCTGAAACTGCTTGAACAGCACAAGCTGATCATCCGCAACGACAATTTCCGCGAAGTACCAAGCCGCGTCGAATATACGCTGTCCGAAACCGGATCGAAACTCAGCGAGCTCCTCGACGGCCTCTGCCACTTCTCCGAAACCGAAATGGAATTCCCCGAATAACACCGCCTTAAAGACCGTCCGCCCGGTCTTTAACAAATGTTAACAACCACTTCGGAAATTGTGAGTGCTCAGGAGATAGCCCTCTCTGCCGTTTGATCATCCGTTGATGCTCGCTGTACATCGGATTAGATCTTCGCTTATCTGGTCGGATATATTCGGCAATGCTTTCAAGCCAACCGCAACGCATTGCCTGCCATTCGCTCTATTTTACCGGTTCTATTCAACATTCTCTCACCGGCGAAGTGTTCGACACGTGCATCAATTGTGCTGAAAGTACCAAACGTTCCCAAATCAGAGCCGCTGACTGGCTTTTTGACTGGCACTCGGAACTCTGTCGTAAGGATCGGCAGATTCTAAAAATAGAGTTGCTCCAAGAGCCAGGTACCGTACACGGACTAGTGAGTCTTACCGATAAGGGCGACCATATTTATATGCATTTAGTTGAGAATGTGAGCTGGAATAAAGGAAAAAATAAGCTATATTGTGGTGTGGCCGGGAACCTGTTTGCAGCTGCATGCCAGTTGTCTTTTAACCTGAAATACGACGGAGTTGTTTCTTTCGTACCCAAAACACAACTCATTGAGCATTACCAGAATACGCTCGGCGCCAAGCTTTTCGGACCAAACAGGATGTTCATCGATACCCGGGAAGCAATGATGCTGACCAAGAATTATTTAAGACAAGTTATCTAATCAAATCGACAGATGATAGACTTCACAAAAGTGGACGAAAAGGACCTCGTGGTGAGCGACAGAAAACTGACTGACCAGGAAGAAAAAGAATTCAGCACCTTTCTTAAATCACGGAAACTGTCTTCGAAGAAAGACGTTGGTGTAAAAACCGTGCATTAATAGTCCGCTCCAATCAAGTCCCGCAACACTACCGATGCACAGGTTCCTCCGAATATCGCAGGGAGGTAGGGCATCGTTCCGTAGGCGGATTTTTTATAATTGCTGCCGTCGGTAAGGATTAATGACTCGCGGATTTGCTCTTCGGTCGAGAATACAGCTTTGATACCTTTGTAAATCCCTGCCTTTTTAAGGTTTTTCCTGACCTGCTGCGCGAAAGGGCAGTTATACGTCTTCGAAATATCGACCACTTTCAGCTGCGTGGGATCCATTTTCCCACCCGCCCCCATTGAGCTCACGATACGCATGTTGTGCTTGTACGCTTGCGTAAGGAAAGTCAGCTTGGGTGTGACGCTGTCGATCGCGTCGACAATGTAATCGTAATGGGTTACATCAAGGATTTGCCCCACGGCGTCCGGCGTCACAAAGCTCTTCACCACATGCAGGGTCAGCTCGGGGTTGATCGCCTTGAGGCGCTCCGCCATGATATCGGCCTTGCTCTGGCCGTGGTTCGTCGCCAATGCGGGTAATTGCCGGTTGCGGTTGGTGGGGTCTACCACGTCGCCATCGACGATGGTCATCGTCCCTACCCCTCCGCGGCAAATGAATTCGGCTGCAAACGATCCTACACCGCCCAAACCGATCACCAGCACATGCGCCTGGCTGAGCTTCACCAGGTTTTCCCTTCCAATCAATAACTCCGTCCTGGAAAGCCAGGAAAAATCCTCCATCATTGCTTAAATACTTTACCAAAATTCGTTTCGAGCTGCAAAGCAATCTCTTTTTCGGGAATATTCCGCAGCCGTGAGGCGGTTTTGTAGATTTCACGGATGTTGCAACCGGTATCGTCTGTTTCGAGAAAAAGCCGATCCGCCGACACCGCCCTGAATGTCTCCAGAATAGCCTCATTAGGGTGCAGCAGTGCCTTTCCAAACGACAGGAAATAGCCCGCGTCGATCACCGGCCGGATCACCGAAAGGCGGTTGTTGATCCCATGAAAAATGACCGGTACTCGAACGTCCTTCAAAAAATGCAGGCATTCCTGGAACGCTTTCACGCAATGGATCACCAGCGGTTTGCCCAGTTCTTTGGCCAGCGCGATCTGCCGCTCGAATGCGCGGCATTGCGTATCCCAATCCGTTGCGGTGAGCTTATCGAGGCCGCATTCGCCAATGGCGACAATCTGCGACTGAGCGGCATAACGGCGCAGCAGGTCCAAATCATCAGCAAGCGTTTCCGGACGAATGTACCAGGGATGCAGCCCGGCGCTTAGGTACGCGCTCCCGACAGGCTCTCCAAACCCGCTATGCCGGTTTTCGATGGCCAGTATATTCGGGTCGGTGGACGGATTGTGGGTATGAACATCCAGGAACATCGTTACACCGCGCCTCATTCAAACGGGTTCACCGCGTACATGAGGCTCCTCGCCGATATTTCGTGGGAATCGATGTGCGACTTGCCCTTATAGTTACGTACCCTCAGATTATCTTTTCCCTGATAAACAAAGGAAAGCGTGGCAACCGGCTGGCCGATGTTGAACATTTTGGAGCCTTTTTCTGTGTAGGCATCAGCCAGTTCCTTCAACAGGTTGGCGTCAGGAAATTCAAGGCATTTCAGGGTAAAACCATCAATATCACCATCCCAATTCAAGTACAGTAAATGGCGTTGTTCGGGGGCTATTTCAAAATAAAAATTGAACCGTCGCTGCCCGTCGAATGCCTCTGAAAGTTGTAGCTCCTTCGATTCGGGGTAATAGGTTCTGATTTCTTCGCGTAAGTAATCGAGTGAATTCATCTTGGTGCGTGGGTGGTGTCTTTCAATTCGTGTATAAACAAATATATCCAGCCAGCGGCAAAATTTCAAGGATCAGCCAGGAAACAGTTTGATCACATGCTTAAACGTTTTACCAAGCGGCAATACCTTTCCGTTTAAGAGCCGGATCATATTGCCCTCGATATAATGTACGAATTTTTTGTTCAATATAAAAGACTTGTGGATGCGGATGAACGCGTCGGCAGGCAGCTGCTCCTCGAAACTTCCCAGGGTGCGCTGGGTCAGCAGGAACTGGTCGCGGCCCCAGACTTTCACGTAATTACCCAGGCTTTCAAGATAATACACGTCATCCAGCTGCATTTGAACCAGCTTCTTGTCGGATTTGATATACAATGGCTCCGCCTCCTGCGCGGCTACGGGTGGCGCGGGCGATGCAACCGCCTGCCTGCGCAAGGTATGTTGCTCCAAAGCGCGGTTGGCGGCTTTCAGAAAACGGTCGAAGCGAAACGGTTTGAGCAAGTAATCGACCACTTCCAGTTCGAAACTTTCCAGCGCGTGCTCCTCATAGGCAGATGTAATAACCACCAATGGCCGCTGGTTGAGCGTACGCAGGAAGTCGAGACCGCTGAGCTTCGGCATGCGGATGTCGAGGAAAATAAGGTCTACCGCGTGGTGATTGAGAAATGCAAATGCCTCGGTGGCCAGGTAGCATTGCCCCGCCTTTTCGAGGAACGGGATATCTTCGAGGTACCTCAGGATCACATCATGGGCCAACGGCTCGTCGTCGACAATCAGGCATCGTAATTTCATAGCAGGTCAATTTCCAGGCTGGCTGTAAACACTCCGTTCTCCGCACTGGTGGTTAGCCGGTGTTTTCCGGGGTAAAGTAATGCCAGTCGTTTCCGCAAATTAGTCAATCCGATGCCCGTTTGCGCATCCGTCGCTGGTTCGTATGAATTTTCGCAGACAAAACGTACGAAACGCTGATCCGCTTTGAGGCTGATGCGCAGGAATGCATCGTTCTCCGCATTTTCGACGCCGTGTTTGAATGCATTTTCGACGAACACGATCAGCAGCAACGGGGCGATCCGGATAGTGCCATCCTCTATCTCTTCTTCAAATTGCAGATCCAGGCTTCTTTTCAACCGGATTTTTTGTAATTGAATATAATCTTTCAGGTATTTAACCTCATCCTCCATACGCACAAACGGTTCTTTGGCCTTGTAAATCACATAGCGCATCAGTTCCGACAGCTGCAAAATACTTTCCGGCGTCTGCTCGGAACGTTGCAGGCTTAATGCATAAAGGTTGTTGAGTGTATTGAAGAAAAAATGCGGATTCAACTGCTGCTTCAAGAGATCGAGCTCGGCCACGGACTTTTCGTGTTGCAGGGCTGTAATCAGGCTGTTTTGCCTGGCCCATTGGATAGCCAGCAACACCGGCAAGCTGATCAGCAATATCAGCATTGCCCCAAACGCGTTTTCCGCTACAAACGGATTAGCCGAAAACACCCCGCCCAGCACTTTACTGAATGGTAAGCTGGCGAGTAGTTGTCCCCATAACGGGTAAAAGACGCCTACCAAAGCTGCCGAACAGAGGACATAATGCAGGATTCCCTGCTCTTTCAGTACGACAGGGACAAGCCAGCGACTGTTGAGATAGAAGAAAAAATACCCCGCCAGATACATGACCAGCAGTTGCAGTGAATAGCTGAGAAACGTGGGGAAACGGGCCGCTATTTTCAAAAAGTGTATTTCAAAACCGACGAGCAGCTGCTTGCCGGAGTGGTACAGCGGATTATCCAGACTCGATACCGCCATCGCCCCCAACAATAGCGCGAGCCCGGTAATGCTCATCAGCACGGCTTTTTCCAGGCTTAGCTTCCGCACCCATTTCACCTCGCGTAACCGGCCGACGTATTGGCTTTCCACCACGAGCACGCATTCCAGCCCCGCAATGCAAAGCCCGCCGGTAAACACCACCGGCCATATCAATTGGCCAGGGCTCAGCTGCGCCCCCGAAACCACCAGCAATATCGGCAGGTACCCAAAAAAGCACCCCAGCCAGATCCGGCGGTTACGCCCGGCGAAACGCCCCTCGCCGCTTCCTTCACGCACCCACGTGACCGCGAGCACGGGCGACCATAGCACCAGCGAGGCCAGCAGCGATTGCGCATACGTCTCCCAGTAATCGTCCCGCCCGATCGTAAACCCGATCGAAATCCAGCAGAACAAGCCCAGGTAAAGCAAGCTATCTTTTCGGCGGGACAATGCGCCCGTTACTTTTTCTATAACTACCATCCTGCAAATAAACCGCAACACGCGCCCGACTTCAAAAATTAATGACGACCGTCGCGATTCTGGTGATATTGGTAAAAAAGGGACAAAAACAGGCTACCAAATGCATTCGTCACTACCACATTCACATTGCTCATTATTAATTGAATGCGCATAAAATGGCCGGCATCTTTGAAGCAGAAACTTCAAAAGCCATGTCATGCAAAGATTAACAATCCAGGGACTTTCCAAAACCTACCCGAACGGCATCCGTGCCCTCGATAATGTGTCGCTCGAAATACCGAACGGAATGTTCGGGTTACTCGGCCCTAATGGAGCAGGTAAGTCGACATTCATGCGTATCCTGGCCACGCTCACCCAGGCCGACAGCGGGCTCGTCACCTTCGACGGGCAGGATATCGCCCGTGAAACCGATTGGCTGAGAAGCAGGCTCGGTTACCTGCCGCAGGATTTCGGTGTATATCCGGGGGTTTCTGCGGAAAGCCTGCTCGACCACCTGGCCGTATTGAAGGGCTTGATCCACAAAACAGACCGCCGGGAACAAGTGGCCGCGTTGTTGCAGCGCACCAACCTCTATCAACACCGCAAGCAGGCCGTGAGTACATTCTCGGGCGGAATGCGCCAGCGTTTTGGTATTGCGCAGGCATTACTGGGCAACCCGCAGCTCGTGATTGTGGATGAACCCACGGCAGGCCTGGACCCTTCGGAACGCAACCGCTTTCACGACCTGCTGAGCGAAATCGGCGAGCATATTGTGGTGATTCTCTCGACGCACATTGTGGACGATGTGCACGACCTCTGTCCGCAAATGGCCGTGCTGGCCTCCGGCCGCGTGGTACTGGAAGGCAAACCCGAAGCGCTGACGCATTCGCTGAAAGGCCGGCTCTGGCGCAAAACCGTCACACCGGCAGAGCTCACCGAAATGCAGGCCACCGTTGACGTAATTTCCACACGCAGGGTGGCCGGGCGCATTCAGGTACACGTGCTCGCGGACGTATGCCCCGGTAACGCTTTCGAGGCATTCGATCCGGGCTTGGAAGATGTGTATTTTGCCACGCTCCCGGGCATAGGCCGGAAGGAGGTGCAGCCATGTTAGCCACCACACTTCGTTTCGAAATGGGTTACCATTTCCGGCAGATCAGCTTTCGCATGGCCGCATTGCTGTTTCTCCTCCTGGGCGTGCTGATGCCCTTCGGCAACTTTGGAGGTGACGAAATACACCGGAATGCACCGCACGTGATCAATTTCATCATTTGCCTGCTTTCCCTGTTTATGATCTTCGTGAGTACCCTCGCATGCGCGGCCGTGGTGCTGCGCGATGCCCAGCACGGCATGGAGTCGCTTATTTTCACCACCAGGATCGGTCGTTTCCCCTACTTCGCTGTACGGCTGGCAGGATTGCTTACCGCCGTCTTCCTCATAACGTGCCTCGCGACGGCGGGCACGGCCATGGTAACCTTCGTCGCTCCGCCCGAGCGGTTAGGGCCTTTTCATCTTTCCTATTATGTGGTACCATTGCTGCTGTTCGGTCTGCCGGGTATCGTGTTTTGTTGCAGCATTGTTTTTGCCACGGCGCTGCTCACACGCAATGTCCGGTGGGTATACACAGCCGGTGTTTTGATGTTCATCATCTATTTCACGGCCTCCATTCTGGGCAATTCGCCTGTGATGGCCGGCTCCATACCGGCACCGGGCGGCCCGGGCTGGCTGTCGGTACTGATTGATCCCTTCGGTTTAACCGCATTTTTTGGAGAAACGATGAACTGGCCCGTTTGGCGGCGTAACCAGGAGTTGTTTCCAATGACACCCATGTTCGTTGCCAATCGCTTGCTATGGACCGCGATTTCGCTGGCCATGCTGGGATGGTCGTACAACCGTTTCAAATTCAGGGTTCTGTCTGAAAAGGATACAACCGCAACCCGTACGCCAATCGCCCAAACGACATCCGCCATTACCTACCGGACCATCGGCACCCGTACCAGCGGACAGTTCTATCACTGGCAGGTGTTTGGACGGATTCTCGGGCTCGAAACGAAAACACTGTTCAGCCCGGTCATAACGAGCCTCATCTTCGCGTTATGGGTGTTTTTTAATGCGGTAGAGCTGTTTGAGAACCTTTCCAACGGGCCCTATGGTGTGCGGAGCTACGCCACCAGCGGTATCCTGGCCGAACAGTTAGTAGCAGTTCGCCCTGCGTTGCTGCTCATTATATTTTATGCTTCTGAGTTGATTCACCGGGAAAGAACGACGGGAATCCGGCCACTGATCTTCTCAACGCCAGTTTCGGTTACGGTATTCGCCATGGCCAAATCCATCGCGTTAATCGTCTGGATTCTGGCCCTGATCACCGTGCACATTGCCATCGGCACGGCTGTGCAATGGTTTTCAGGATTTGAATATTTTGAATGGGGCACCTATTTCTCACTCTATTACTACGCAGGTCTTCCGCTGGTGCTTTACGCCATCCTGATCATATTTATCCAGACAGTCGTTCCTAACAAATACCTGGGAATGCTCGCCAGCGGCCTGGTGATCGGCATTTTCATCTTCGGCAGGAAACTCGGCCTCGAAAGCTACCTCACGCGTTTCGCCACTGCCCCGCGCCTGCGTTACTCCGATTTTGACGGCTTCGGCCACAGTGGCTTGTCCTTTAACTGGTACATGCTTTACTGGACGCTGGTCGCACTGGCCCTCGCGGGCATCGCGACGCGCATATGGCCGGGTTACACACGCAGGCACAGACGCATACATACAAGCATTATGCGTGTGCGACGCGCCCTCGTATTTGCGTCGCTCTGTGCGCTGCTCGCTATCGGGGCGGGCTTTTTCATTCAGTTCAAAACCGGCCTTTCGGCCCATAACCGCACGGGAACGACCGATACGCAATGGCAAGCGCGGTACGAACGCAAGTACAAGCCGCTTGAAAGCCTCCCGCAGCCGGTGGTGGTGGCTGTCAACCTGCAAACCGACCTTTTCCCTTCCGGTCACTATTACACCGTGAAGGGTTCTATGCGGATTAAAAACAAATCGGGACAACCGATTGCAAGGCTATGCATCGGAATCGATCCCGACATTGAGCTGGTGGAATTGGCACCCGAACATGCTTCGCTCGTATCGTCGGACGAAACCTTCGGCCAGCACCGGTACCGCCCCGACCGCCTCCTCGCTCCCGGCCAGGAAATGACGATCCATTTTGCGATCCGCGCCGACCGGTCGGCATTTAAAAACTTCAACAGTGAGCATTCGGTTGCCGCCAACGGCTCTTACATTGAATTGGAGAAATACCTGCCGCATTTCGGGTACCGGGCAGCCTATGAGATTGAAGATGCGGAAGAACGACGGCAAAACGGGCTACCCGTGCGCAAGAACCTCCATTCGACCGATCACGAGTACCATTTTATTGATTTTCAAAACACCATCTCCACCGAAGCCACGCAGCAGGCAGTTACGGTCGGCTCGTTGGTGAAAAGCTGGGAGCGTGCAGGGCGGAGCTATTTTCAATATCAATCCCGACAACCGATCCCTTACATGCTTGCATTGAGCTCGGCACGCTATGCAGTGAAAACGGAAAGGTACAAGGGTATCACGTTCCGGATTTACCACCACCCGAAACACCTGCAAAATGTCCCCGCGATGATGCTGGCTATGAAAGACGCTGTGGATTACGGCAACGCGAATTTTAGCTCTTATCCGCGCCAAGAACTCACGCTGGCTGAAATCCCGCATTATCCCGGCTCGGCCACGGCCTACCCGGGCCTTATTTTCAGCCAGGAGCGGAACAATTTCACGAGCAACCTGAGTGACAGCACCGGTTTCAACTTCACCTATGCTACCACTGCGCACGAAACGGCGCATCAATGGTGGGCAGGACGGGTTGTGGCCCCGGCAGGCCCGGGCTATGCATTGCTCACGGAATCGCTGGCCAAATACACCGAAGCGATGGTGACCGAAAAACGGTTTGGCAAAATGTACCTCCGTCCTTACCAGTTGAAGGATTCTCAGCTCTATTTCGCCTACCGCAGCGCCATCGCCGAAAAGGAGATTCCGCTCTGGCAAACCACAGACCAGCCTTTTGTACATTACCAGAAAGGCGGATTGGCACTGTTTCGTCTCAAAGAAATGCTTGGAGAAACACATTTGAACCGCGCATTGCGGGAGCTCGTGACACAATATGGCTACCCGTTGCGAAAACCGGATCCTGCCTACCTGATCGATGCATTGAAACGGGGCGCAAATGCCTCCGAGGCGCGGCTGATCGACGAGCTATTCAAGAAGGTAATTGTTTTCGACAACGGCATCAAAATACTGTCCAATAAACCATTACCCAACAAACAGCAGCTGATAACATTGGAAGTCAATATCCTTAAAACTGACGAAACCTCTGGCAAACCCGTGCCGCTCAGGCCAGACGACGCTGTCGATATTGCCGTGTTCGATCAGCAAATAATGCCCAACATCATCCCGCCGAAGCCTCTTTACTTGCAGAAGCACCATTTTTCAAAAGAACGTTCGGTCATCGAAATTGTGGTACCTGCCTCGTCGGTAGCTATTGTGCTCGACCCATTGTCCTACATGCTCGATGTGAATGATCAGAATAATGTCGCGGTATTAAAATGAAGCCCGACTGAACTTTGCAAACCTCAATGAACACGTTCCGGGGCTTCGATTATTTCAAATACCCAGGCACTTCCTCGACAATCGTTTCAAACAACTTTTTCGCGCTGGTATGCTTCAATACCGACGCGATCTGCCCACCCCAAAACATGATCAGGTCGTATTGCTGCGCTTCGGTAGCGGCTTTTCGGAGCGGCACGATGAACTGGTTTTGCAGGGGAAAGGGCAACAATTCATCATTATGCCCGGCAATGGATTCGGTATAACGGCTGCGGATACCGCGGCCCAGGCGGCCTGTCGAAACCTTGGTCAAAGTGGTGTAACGCGCCGCGTCCGAACGGAGGAGGTTCCGGTGATATTCGCTGGCGCCGGACTCTTCGGTGGCGAGGAACGCGGTACCTATTTGCACGCCCTCCGCTCCCAGGGTGAATGCGGCCGCCACACCACGGGCATCGGCAATACCTCCCGCAGCCACGACCGGCGTTTTCACTTTTTCGCGGATCTGCTGCACAAGCACAAAGGTGCCTGTGAGCGATGCCTCGGGCGATTCCAGAAACGACGGCCGGTGACCGCCCGCTTCGAAACCGGAGGCGATAATGACATCCACGCCTGCATTGTCCAATGCAATCGCTTCGTCGAGCGTGGTGGCATTACCGATGAGTTTGATGCCTTTTTTGCGAAAATCTTCCAGGATGGTTTGCGAAGGCAGGCCGAAGATAAAGCTGAAAACCGGTGGCTTCGCGGCTAGCAATGCATCGACCTGATTCTCAAAACGGGATGGATAAGCTTTGGGTTTCGCGGGCAAAGGAGCCCCGACTTCGTCAAAAAACGGCTTCACCAGCGCTGCGGCCTTTGCAAATTGTTCTTCCGAAACCTCCCCGGCGGGAAAGTCGGTGTCGGAAATCCAGAGGTTAATATTATAGGGCTTGGCGGTCGCTTGTTTCAGCTCCCTATCCAGTGCTATGATTTCATCGGGTGTGAGCATATAAGCGCCGTACCCGCCCATTCCGCCGAGGTTGGAGACCGTCGAAACGAGTTTCACAGACGACAGATTGCCCCCGAACGGGCCTTGCAATATCGGATAGTCGATTCCCAGCACGCGGGAAACATTGGTTTGGTTCCACATAATCCAGGTTGGCGGGCAGTAAGTGAAACCCGCTGCGCAAATTAAGCAGAGAAAACGATCGGTCTTATGTGACTTACATCACAATTTACGTCAGCGCGACGAGTGGTAAAGCCGGCTGAGCGTCTCGCGCGACACGCCCAGGTAAGAAGCGATAAGGTGCTTCGGCACCAGCTGGAAAAGGGTGGGATATTGTTCCAGAAGGTCTTCATACCGTTTCCTGGTATCATTGGTCATTAATGAGAGAAGCCTCCTTTGCGACGCCGCGTAGCCGCGGTTGGTCCGCCAGCGGAAAAAATGCCCGATGGCCTCGATTTCATGGCATATCCTCTCCCGGTCGTCCGTGGATATGGACAAAACCTCTGCATTGGCCACGCAATCCACAATCACAGCGGCCGGGTGCCGGTTGTACAGCGCGTCGTAATCCGACGCCCACCAGGTCGGCATCGCGAATTGCAGGATGGTCATCCGTAGTTCGTCGTTCAAAAAGTAGGTTTTAAGGCAGCCGCTCAGCACGAAATACTCGCGCGTCACCGCGTCGCCCTCCCGGATCAGCATTTGCCCCTTTTTGAATGACTCGTGTTTGAAGCAAGCATAAAATCCGTCGAACTGCGCATCGGTCAGTTCGACGGATTTGGTAATATGGTCTTTCAGGATTTGCCGGGCGTCCATTGCGGGTCAGTTTCAATCCTGAAATATAAAAGTTTACCGCAAATTATAGCTCATTCATAATCCAGCCAGGTAGTGGCCTTACAAGCCTTATCCGTTTTGAACCTTACCCAACGGGCGGAGAAGTTCTGCGGAAATGGGAAGGAGACGGTTTGTCCGGGCTTCACCGTGAACGTCTTGTAAGCCATCCACGGCCCATTACCCACCGGATCAGCTTCGAGCGTAAAAGTCACGGTTTCCTTCGCATTGTGCGAAAGTTTCAGGTTCTTTTTGTCATAAAAACCAATCAGGTAAGGGTCTGAATGCGTGCCTGCCTGCACCTGCGTGTCCTTCCAGGGACCACCATGCCCGGTGGGTTTGCCGAGTTTCCACAGGTCGTCGATAGCGCCGGCCCACACTGCCGCCTTTTTATCCGCCGAAACGATGATATGCCCGCTGTTCTGCATGGCTTTCGGATCGATACCGGTCATAACCAGCAAGCCTCGGTAGGATGCATAGTCATGAATGCGGAGATTGTGTGAAGAAACCGGGCGGATTTTGGCATAACCATCGGCATTCTCGGCGGGCAGCTCGTAAAATGTACCGTGGCAATTGAAAAGGTCGCGCTCGGTGGCTACCTCGCGGCAAATGCGCAGCGAAGCCTGGTTGGTGAGGCCGGTGAAAGCCTCATTACCCAGCGGCAACCGCCACCGGCGGCCTTTGTCGTCGACCACCAGCACCGATGATGCGTCCACGGTCACAACTTGTTTAGGAATAGCAAATTTGGTTTTGATGAACGAATGCATTGACGCATCCTGCTGACGGTTGAGCTTCATATCACGGTCGAGCTCGTAATAGCCAACCTCGCCCGGCTTTGCACCACTGAAATCGGCTGCCGCCATACCCAGTACCCGCCGGTTTTCGCCCAGGCCATACAGCAGCCCGCCATGGCTGGCAACCGAACGGGCATTGCTGAGTCCTTTGAAAATCGCATCCGGCGTGCCTGCGCGACGATCATCCGACGTGTAGGTAAAATGAACCGTTGCGCGGGTTGCATGGTCGGGCCGTACACGCACCCATTCGCCCGATTCGGTATTGCTAAAATCTGCGTTCAAGGCCATATTCGGGCCTACTTTCACCGTTTTCAGCACCGACCAGTCCCCATTTCCCTTTTTATCCACTTCAAATACGAACCCTGTTTCCTTATCGCTTTCATTACGTAGCCACACAGAGCGGTGCGCCCATCCCGCAAACAGGAACGGCTCCGAGGTTTGTCCGGCTTTCACCGCCTCGTTCAGCCATACAGAACCTTCGGCTGAGTTCGGGCCAAGCTGGTCGGGCAGGTTAAGGGGTGTAAACCAAAGATTGGAATTGGATTGCCCGGGACCTTCTATCCCACCCTTGGCCTTGCGTTTGTTCAAAAATTCGCGCTGGGCCGAATCGTCGCAACCGAAAACGAGGCGTTCGTTCCAGCGGGTGAAATCGCCGATTACTTTCAGGTAAGCCGTCCGCGGACGGATGCCGGCGCTGTTCAGCGAATTGAATTGCCCCGGAAACTTCCAGAACATGCCGTGCATGGTCATCAGGTAATCGGGCTGCTGCGTAGTGCCTACGTCGCGGATGCGGGGCCATTCGGTATTCCAGCCGTGCGCGCCGTCATAGGCGTGGCTCGCCTTGGGCAGGCGGTAGAAACTCCATTTACCATGATCGCGTACACCCACCAGCACCGATTTATGGTCCCAGCCGGTTGCCCATATCGGATCCGTGGCGGGATTCCGGTTGCCGTAAATACCGCCCGGACCGGTAACTTCCACAAACTGGTTGCGGCGCACTACCTTCCAGTTCTTCCCGTCCCATTCCGACAAGGAGCCGGATTCAATATCGAACTGTATTTCGGCCTTCCTGCCGGGTTCGCCGTTGTTGGAATACACGGCCACACCCTGACCGGAATAGAAACCCTTTCCATGGGTACCGGGAAGCAGGCCCTTGGTTTGGTAAGTCGTTTTGTCGGTTTCCTTGTCGCGATCGATATTACCGTCTTCATAAAGCATTTTTGGCGTAAGCGTTTTCACGTCCACTTCATAAAAACCCTCTTCCATCGTTCCATATAGGATCTTTCCGGCAGGATCGGTCAGGTGGCGGGCATTGCCGGTGTGACGGCCGGGCATATCCATCCCAGGCTTGCCCTTGTAAGGTATCGTGCGCACTTCGCCTTTGCCGTCAATAGCGTAGGGACCAATAAAAAGCTGGTTGCTCTCCCGGTGGATCATCCGGTTGGCCGGCGTTCCGCCGATACTCTCGGGGCGCACGGTCTGTTTCAGGTCGGTACCGATTTCGTACAGCTTATCGGACGAGCCAAAAGGCAAGTGCGGACCGTACGTAATCGCCCACAGCTTCCCTGCCCAGGGCACCACGGCCCCTGTGCCGCATTCCCCCTCGTTGTTGTACATGGCCAAATGCGGGTAAATGCCGCTGTATGAAGGTTGTTTCGGGGTTTGCGCCGCCACCGGCTGGGCGATACTCATCACGGAACCGGCCACAAACGCCCACACACGATTTCTGTTCATCGAAAGACTCATAAGTTTGATAATCAACTGGAAAATATAAAATTAATATCCGGCATTCTGGGTGATATTCGGGTTCACACGCCGCTCTACGGCCGGGATCGGCCAGAGGTACTGCCGCGATTTGTCGAAACTGCGCTGGGACAGCACTTTTACATCCGTGCCAAAGCCCGAGTAGTCGGCCAGGCCGTCGTCATCGAGCGGGCTAACGCCCGGGAAAGGCCATTTGGCACGATTCTGCGCCGCCGGGTCTGGCAAGCCTACTACCGGCGTCGATAATGCCTTTTCGGCCAGCTTCCAGCGAATCAGGTCCATGTACCGCAACCCTTCACGCGGGAACTCGACACGACGCTCACGGCGCAGCACTTTGCGCAATACAACGGCATTAGTGCTGGTAATCGCGGGATAGGCCGTGGTTTGTTCCACACTTACACCATAAGCCCTTGCCCTGATCAGGTTAACAGCGTTCAAAACACTTTCATCGATCTCTCCTAGCTCTATTTTGGCCTCTGCATACGTGAGAAGCATTTCGGCATACCGGATCACGATGGCGTCGTTGTCTTCTACGAGCCGGTCCGGCCACGTCTGGTCGATGCCTTTCTTCCAAAGGAGCCCCGTGAAGCTGGCAAATGCAGCTACGGCACGGGTGTCTTTGTTGGGAACCCGGCGATTTTCTTTGGAGCTGAACACTGTTAGGGAATCCGGGTGCGGCATGTAGTTATAACCGAGCCACTGGGTGTTGAACTCCACAATGGTCGCCGTCAGCCGGGGGTCGCGGTTTTTGAAGGGCGCCTTCGGATCGTATAATGCCGACTCGTCGATCGGCTTCCCGTCCGTGCACTCGTAAGCGTCCATCATGTCACGCGTGGGCAGCTGCGCACCGAATCCGCCTGCATTACGCGAGATATTGTCCTGGACATACCCCGCACCATTGAAAACCTGCTGTTTTTCGTCACGCGGTACGCTGATGATCAGCTCTTTGCTGGTTTCCCCTGCTTTTAAAAAGAGCTGTGAGTAGCTGCTGTGCAATGCGTAAACGCCCAGGTCTATCACCGCCTTCGAAGCATCACGGGCGAGCTGCCATTTGCCGGCATACAAGGCCGTGCGTGCCTTGATCGCCAGCGCGGCGCCTTTTGTCAACCTCTTGGTTTCGGCGGCTCCGTAGGAAACAGGCAGGTTAGCGATGGCGAAGTCGAGCTCGTCGAACACGAATTGCAGGATTTCGGCCTGGTTCTTACGGGCAATGCCGTAAGACTCTTCCAGCGTAACCGGTTCGGTCAGCAGCGGTACGTCGCCGAAATGCGTGATCAAGCGGGAATACTGGTAGGCACGGATCAAACGCATTTCTGCTTCGAGGCGGAGCATCACGGCCACCGGCGTATTGGCAGCGGCGCGCTCCTTGTTGGCAATAAACGAATTGACGCGGGCAATGGCTTTGTAGGAGTTGAGCCAGAACGTCTGCACGCCTGCGTCGTCGGCATTCATCGTGCCGCCGATCACCGCATTGGTCAGCTGCCCGCGGTGCCATTCGTTGTCGCTGAACAGCTCGTTATCGTTGCCCCAGAATGCGAGGCGGTACAGGTCGTTCACGGCGAGTTCCAGCTCGGTCTGGTTCGAATAAAATGTGCCCGTGGAAGCTTCCGAAAGCGGATTGAGGTCCAGTGTATGGCAACTCGTCGCCCCGGCGAGGAGCATCAGGAATAGGGTCTTTTTCATGTGTTATCAATCAAATAGGGTTACTAAAACCGGATGGTGGCACCAGCCATGAAAGTGGCAACGATCGGGTAAGAGTAGCTGCCCGATTCCGGATCAAGGTATTTGGGGAATTTGCTGAGCGAGAATACGTCGTTGGCCGAAAGGTAAAGCCGCAGCGATTGCACGCCGGTCTTTTTCAGCACGTCCTGTTTCAGCGTGTAGCCCATGGTAATGTTTTTCAGGCGGAAATAGGCACCGCTCAACAGCCAGTAGTCGGAAAGCGCATAATTGGCCGCATTGGACGTTCTCGACAGCCTTGGGTAAGTCGCTTTCAGGTTCTGATCGGGCGTATTATTATTGCTCCAAAACTTGCCCACCATTTCGGCCGGCATATTACCAAATGCCTCTGCGAATGGTTGCGTAACCTCGGAGCTCAGCCTCGACAGCTTTTTGGCAACACCTTGGAATGTCAGTCCCACATCAAAACCCTCGTAATCCGCTCTCAGATTGCCCCCGTACAGGTAGCGCGGCAACGCGCCACCGAGGAGCACCTTATCGTCGGTCGTGATCTTGCCGTCCTGGTTCACGTCCACGTAACGCACATCCCCCGGTTTAGTAGTCACATTCAGCACGGGCGCTCCTTTGATTTCATCCACCGTTTGGAACAACCCATTTGAAATATACCCGAACCACTCGTTGTACTGGCTCCCGTTGCGGACGATCTGATCTCCGCGGAACTCGGTACCTTTCAAATCTCCTACGGTCGACTTCGCATCCGACAAGTTTGCCGACACGGAGTAATTGAGCTTGTTAATGCGGTCGCGCCAGCCCAATTCGAGCTCCCAGCCTCTTACATTCAGCGTTCCGGCATTCTGGTTGGGTTTGTCATAACCCATGTAAAGCGGGATATCGAGCGGCAGGAGGATATTGGTCGTTGTCTTTTTGTAATAATCGGCTGCCAATGTGAGGCGATCGTTGAGGAACGCGGCATCCAGGCCGATATCCGCTGTCCGGCTGGTTTCCCAGCTGATATTTTCAACCGCATATACCTGCTGCGCGCCGCCGGTGAGCGGCACTACACCGCCGTTTTGGTAAAACAACGCAGTAGAAAAGTCGATTGTGGCCATGTAGGGGTAGTAGGCCGGGTTACCATCCTTGTCGAGCAGGCGTTCGTTACCGGCTTCACCCCACGAGCCGCGGAGTTTCAGAAACGACAACCAGCGCGTGCTTTTGAGAAACTGCTCTTCCGAAACCGTCCAGCCGGCGGATACCGACGGATAAACGGCCTTTCGATATTGCGATGCAAACCGAGATGAAAGATCCGAACGGAGGTTTCCCTGGACGAAGTATTTGCTTTTGAAATTGTACTGTAACCGGCCGAAGAATGAATGAAGGCCCGATTCGTTCGCGCTGCCGCTGTTGTCGCGCAGCTCCGTAGAACCCGAGTTGAGGTACGGAAAGCCCGTCAATGCAAACCCGCTGCGCGATGCCCCCATCGATTCGAGCGAGCGGTAGTTTTCCTCAAAACCCGCCAAAATATCAATCGAATGCGCATTATTGAACTCCCTCGCATAGTTTGCCAGCACCTGACCGTTGATCGTCACACTTTCCGACCGGCCCTCGCTCAACACCGTCCGCGCCTGGTTCATTACCGTGCCCATTGTACCGTCCGGGTTAGTGAAGCGGATCTGCCTGGAAAAATATTTGGTTTTATCAAAATCAAATACGGGCGCTACCAATGCGGTCAAGGTGAGGCCATTCACCGGCTTGTAGTTGAACTGCATCCGCCCACCGAGCTGGTTGCTTAATTGTCTGGTAAAGCCGCCTTCCCGGAGCTGCGCCAGCGGATTCCGGCCGTCCTTGCCTACCGCCAGCTTGCCATTCTGATACACATCATCGTAAATAGGTGGCATAACGCGGGCTTCGTAAATCGGATTATACCCGCCGGAAAGCTCGTTACCGTTGCCCTTGTTGGTGGTTCTTTTGTAAAAAACATCCAGGTTCACGCTGATTTTGTCGTTCACCTGCATATCGTTATTTACCCTGAACAGGTAACGGTCGTACGAACGGTTATCATAGAACGCACCGGAGCTTGCATAGCCCAGTGACGCTTTTGTTTTGATTTTGCCCGTTCCCATGGTGAAAACGAGGTCGTGGCGCTGGCGAGGTGCGCTCTTGCGCGTGAGAATGGCCTTTTGCCAGTCCGTATTCGGAAAGCGGTCGGGGTTTACACGGTTGCTGTCGGGATAGGAAGCCACATAAGCATCGGCAAACGGCCCAGCCGTCGCCCCGTCGTTGACGGCCTGTTCATTGAAATACCGCATGTAATCCTGCACACCCACATATTCGGGCGTGGCCGTTGCGCGCTGCACGCCGTACTCGTAGGTATATTCGAGGCTCCCCTGCCCGCTTTTGGCCCGCTTCGTAGTGACCAGAATCACCCCGGCAGCCCCACGCGAGCCGTAGATTGCTGCCGACGCCGCGTCTTTCAGCACCGTGATATTCTCGACGTCGCCGGGATTCACATTGTCAATGCTTGCCACGGGCACCCCGTCCACAATCACCAGCGGACTGTTGGTACCGATCGTGGTGATACCCCGGATAAGGATGCTGGAACCCGAGCCCGGCGCGCCGCTGCTGCGCGTCACCGAAACACCCGCTACGCTCCCTTGCAAGGCGTCGGACACTTGTAATGTCTGCCGCCCGCCCACGTCGCGCGCTCCGATCGACGAAATGGCACCGGTAAGGTCTTTCTTCTTCTGGGTGCCATAACCCACCACCACGACTTCGGATAATGCATTATCACTTTGTTTGAGGGTAACATTCAGTTTTGTCTGGGTGCCGGGCGTGATGTCCTGGCTTTGGTAACCGACAAATGAAAAGGTAAGGGTGACGGCCTCGCCATCGGGTAATGCAAGCGTATAGTCACCATTGGTATCCGTAACCGTTCCGCGCTGGGTGCCTTTAATCACAATGCTCACACCAGGCAGGTCTTTTGCGCCCTCGTCTGTTACTTTGCCTGTAAGCTGCCGTACTTGCGCCAGCAGCGGTCCCATCGAGGCAAACAACAAGGCGCAGCCAAGTAGAATTTTTTGTCGCATAATTTTTTCCAATATTTAGGGTTTCAAGCTATCCCGGGCCCTGGGATCACCTACATCAAAAATTTGAGTGAGCAAATATAAAATTGGACAATACGAGGATTTTCAAATGCGCTTAGCCAGTTCGCTATCCAAAATTATGGACAACCTAAAAAGCTGACATACAGAAGTTTATTGTATGAGTATTATGGAGAATGGACAAGACAAAGCGAGCGCTTTAGACCTCCTCGATCACTGTTGTCAACTCGTTGCGGATACCTACGGCAAGCCGGACAGTTCGGAGTGGACGAACAGCGATTTCATCAGGCTTTGCAGCATCCTTTATAAAAAAACGCATGTGCAGATCAGCCCGAACACCCTGAAAAGGATTTTCGGGAAAATAAAAACGGACGCCCGCTATTACCCTCAGAAAGCCACACGTGACGCGCTGGCGCAATATGTGGGTTTTGCCGATTGGGATAAATTCACCCTTGCGCAGTCGCGGCAGGCCGCTGCACCGCTACCTTACCGGGCCGAGGCTCAGCCGGCGCCTCCCCGGCCTGTGGACGCTCCATTGCAGCAGTCCCCCATTCGTAAATCATGGGCACGACGACTGATTATGACCGCATTTGCACTGATCATCGTCGCCGTTGCGGCCTGGCGGGGATTTCTTTTGTGGCAAAATAAGAAACCAGAGGTAACCCTGTTTTGTAAAAACCCGGAAGGAGATAACCCGCATTCAGCGGTTTTTGTCGTGCGGAATTTTAAGGACGTAGCCGAGCTCGCCGACGATTATACCATCGAGTTTGGGGATGGTGAAAAAACACGTTTGAATGGCAAGGACAGCGTTTATTCCAACTATTATGAGGTGCCGGGGCATTATCTGGCTATATTGAAAAAGGCCGGCGTACCCCTGGACACTGTGCCCGTTTTCCTGCACACCAACGGCTGGACCGCCACTGCGAACATGATGTACGATACCACGCGGGTGTACCCGATCGAAGCACCAGGCCTTTTCGCCGATGGTTATAACAGCATCAGCGCCGCGCAGATAGCCCGCGCCGGCGTTGATACCAACCGGACATTCTTTGTGGATTTCATCAATACCCACCACACCGGCATCGACGGCGACAATTTCGAACTCCTGATCGACGTCAAAGCCTCACCGCCGCGACCGGGCGTGCGCTGCTCGCAGGTGCGCGTGACGGTGTTCGGGGATTCGTCCAATCACATGGTCGACATGATGAAGCCCGGCTGTGCGCATTGGAGTAAATTACAATTTTCGGAACTACACAAAGACGGCCGCTCCGAAGGCCCCAACTTCCTCGGCGCCGACCTCACCACCGGCGGAACCGTTTCCATGAAGGTCGTGAACCGCCGGGCGACATTGCTGATCAACGGCAGGGAGCTTTACCGAAACACTTACAAAAAACCGCTGCGGCACATCTACGGGCTGGATATCATGTTCGCGGGTGTCGGAACGATTCGGTCGGTCCGGTTGAAGGATTTGAAAACGGGCAAGCAGTTCGCGGGGAATTTTTAGCGATGCCGTCAGGAGGGCAATTCCGCTGCTTCCTTTTTCTCTGCTGCTTTCCTCCTTCTTCTCCACCAATTAAGCCCTGCTATCACGCCGATAGCCAGCAATGCGAACGGCCAGACGGCCACCAGCACCACGGTAAATGCACGGATATTCCCCACACCTTGCCTGAATGCATCGGCCAGCTCCGTGAGGAATGGATTGGATGTGTCGATCGGTTTGTAGAAAACAATATGCAGCGTGGAATATTGAATATCACCCTTCAACTGCCGGAACTGCGCCTCCGTGGCCTCGATGTCCGTCCGGATCTCACCCAGCTCCCTTTCAATTTCCAGAATGTCTTTCACCGTATTGGCCTTCGTAAGCAAAGCACGGTAGCGGTTTTCGATATCCTTCTTCGTTTTTAACCTCGATTCGGTATCGACGTAGGTGGCCGTTACATCCTCATTGGAAATAGATTTTTCGCGAAAGTTGGTTATTCCTTTTGTTGCTGAATTCAAAAAAGTATCGAAGCGGGCGGCAGGTACATGCACCACAATCGTGTAGCTGACGGCTTGCCCGCTGCGATTTTCTTCGTCCCGGCTTACATAAGCCTTATTGGCCCGCACAGATTCCATAATCGTCTTACGGGTCGCTTCTGCGTCTTCCGTTTCAAATTCAATGCGGCCGGTTTTGATGAATTTCTTTTCGGTAACAATTCCGCTTGCAGCTCCCGACATTTCCCCATCCTCCCTCACAGGCATTGCGTCAACTGCTCCAATCGTTTTGTTTTGATCCTGAGGTGGCGGCGGAACCCTCATCAAACTGACTTCTGAACTGTCCTCTTGTTTTGGCCCGCTGCATCCTGCGAGCACCAACCACATGATCGAAATTGAAAAAAGTCGTTTCATGGTTATTTTCATATTTAATTTTCTTGAATATATATTTGTAACTGATCAAATGCAATAAGGCTTGTATAAATATTCCCTATGAAAAAAGACTACGACCAAACCAATGAGCGACCGGTGCGCGGCGATGAAGGAAAGATCGTCGCTACCAGCCTGATTCTCTTCATTGTATCCACAATTCTTCGCAACCTGGGCCCCGACGGGATCTCGTGTTTATAACCGCGCTGCGACCGGGCGAACATTCCGATTATTCATTATCTTTGCACCCAATATGTCAAGGTCTGAAACTACATATCGCCCATCTGCTGACATTGCAGCCTGACGCCGGTCCTCTGAATTAATATCCTTTCGGGACCCGCGATCACCCCTGCTTTGATCTAAATTTTCTCCCATGCTATGCGCGCGGACAGGCGATGTGCTGCCCATAGCTCAGACTTTACAACCATGACATCTCTAACTCAATACGGGTGGAATACCCATTTTGAACAACATTTCCATACTTTTCAGGCACAAGGGCTCGAAGCTGGCCGGGTTACAGCCATCGAAGGCTTTCGCCATCAACTCGTAACCGCCCACGGCACGGCCGACGCCATGCTTTCGGGTGCGCTCATGAACAGCGCCGATAACTGGGATTTACCCAAAGTGGGCGACTGGGTCGCATTCAAGGCCTATGACAATGAAGGCATTATCATTTCGGTATTACCGAGGCTCAACGAACTAAGCCGCAAACTACCGGGCCGTACCACGGAGAAACAGGTGATTGCGACCAATATCGACACTGCATTCATCGTGCAGGGCCTCGACCGCGATTTCAACCCCATGCGTTTGCAGCGCTACATCGTGCAGATCATGCAATGCAACATCCGTCCGGTGGTGCTCCTCAACAAACAGGACCTCGTGGCCGACCCGGAAAGTTACCGGCGGGAGGTGATCGCGCTGGGGTACGATTGCCCGGTGCTGTTGCTGAGCGCGACGGGCCAGGAAGGCATTTCACAATGGGCCGCCCAACACCTGCTGCCCGGCAACACGTATGTGCTCATCGGTTCGTCGGGCGTCGGGAAAAGCACGCTGGTGAATGCATTGCTGGGTTACCATTTGCAGGAAGAGGGTGCTGTGAGCAGTTTCAATCACAAAGGCAGGCACACGACGGTTTCGAGAAACCTGGTAATGCTGCCGTCCGGGGCCATGCTGATCGACTCTCCGGGAATGCGGGAATTCGGCGTTACGCTCGAAGCCGATGACCAGGGAATGCATTATCATCCATTGCTGGCGGCACTTTCGGCCGGGTGCCGGTTCCACGACTGCACGCACCAGCACGAGCCCGGATGTGCGGTCGTTGCGGCTGTACGAGAGGGCGGGCTCCCACGCGAGGTTTACGAAAGTTATCTGAAAATCAGCCGGGAACAGGCGCATTACCAGACCGATTCCGTCGAACGCAAGCGGGTTGAGCGGCAGTTTGGAAAGATGGCGAAGCAGGTGGTGCAATACCGGAAACAGCGGAAATATTAGTGCAAAAAGAAAAAGAGGAACTCGCCGCCCCTCTCTTTACTCAAACTACAATGAAATCATGTCCGAAGACCGGACGCTATTAAAAGCGTCCGGAACTCCGTTCTCTAATCGTTTTGATAGCACCACCGAGTAAACGGTAGCTTCGGACATGAACCATTGGTTTAATAACCGGGATTCTGAACAATCTTTTTATTCTGATCCACAACCGGTTGCGGCACCGGGTTCATGTACATTTTCTTGGTAAACACATGCGGGTGATTTAAACCTACCACCTCGTACACCCATTTGCCCTTGTTATCGCTTGGCGAGGTGTTGGTGATCTTCATGCCATGGAAGTCTTTGTTCATCACATCCTCGGCAATCACCCAGCGCACGATATCGTAGAACCGCTTGGCCTCGAAGCATAACTCTACCCTGCGCTCGCGACGAATGGCCTCGCGCATGGTTTCTTTGGTAAGACCCGCGGGCAGTTCCGGCAGATTGGACCGCTTCCGGATCGCATTGACAGCCGAATATACTGAAGCATCAGGCCCGGTTGACTCATTCTGGGCTTCGGCATAATTCAGCAGCACCTCCGCGTAACGGTAATAGACATAATTCTGCCCGCTAGCGGCGCCCCCGCGTGGTTTCAATGGATTGATTTTCTTTTTGAAATAATAACCGGTATTACCCACGTCGTCGGTACCGAAATCGATCTGGTTTTTCGAGGGTCTTACCTTATCGATCCTCGTATAAATGGTATCGACCTTCGCCATCCAGTCTTGCTTGTAGGGCGCGCCGTCGTAAACAATGAAGTCGTAAAAGCGCTTTTCCCGATTCACGTAAGGGTTTTGCGGGTTATAACCCGAAGCCGGGTCGGAAATGGGCTTGCCGTTGGCCATCGCAAACTGGTCGACCAGTTCCTGTGTCGGGCAGTAGTTGCCCCAGGTGTAATACACGCCGTCGATCCATACCGGACCGCCATATTGCTCGTAGTTGGAGCCCATGATTACCGCCACCACCTGGCGGTCCCAGATCACCTCGGAGTTGTATTCGTTTTTCTCCCACCAGAATGCGTTGATATCCGGGAATAATGCATAGGTACCGCCGTAAGTGTCCATAAACTGCTTGTTGGTAGCCGCGGCGGTTGCCCAGCGTTTCGGGTCGAAATTCCCGAAGCCAACCAGCTTGTTCGGGTCGGCACCGGCTGCCGGTGTAGCCGCATTGAATGCCGGGCTCGCCGCATACAATTCCAGCCAGCCTTTGAGCGCCAGCGCCGCGCCGAGCGTTGCGCGACCGGCGTCCGCATCTCCGTTGTTGTATTTAACAGGCAATGCCTTGTTGGCTACAATTTCACCCAGTTCCTTGGTAATGAAATTGAATGTCTCCTCGAATGTGTTCCGCTGACGATAGAGCTCAGCCTCTTCCATCGTGTTGCGATCGAGCACCTCCGTAATGATCGGCAGGCCACCGAGGTGCATGAACATCTCGCTGTAATAGTAAGCCCGCATGAACCGCACTTCGTCAATGCGCTTTTTGCGGTAAGCCTCCGAGAAATTGGCTGAGTTTTCGGTTACTTTCTGGATGAACAGGTTGCATTTGCGGATTTTCAGGAACCCGGCCGCCCACGAAGCGTAGTCTGTTGCATTGCCATTGGCGTGGTCCATCGGCGTGCCGTTGTTCACCGCCGGGTCCACGATGCCTTGCCGCCACGAGTAAGATTTCCAGTAGAAGCCCGCATCGTTGTCGTCGGTGAAGTTATCGAGGTTATCCGGCGAATTCCATTTGTTGGAGAGCGCTGCGTAAATGTCGTTCAGGAACAGATCCGCATTACCTTCCGAGGCCCATTGCATGTCGTCGGTGAGGCGGCTTTTGATGTCGTTTTCGAGAAAATCCTCATTGCAGGATGTCGTGAAAAGGCTCACGCCGAGCATCGCAAATAATATGGTATGTCTTATTCTTTTCATTGGTTCAAAGTTTTCGAGATCAGAATGTCACATTAAGCCCAAACACGTATACTTTCTGGTTCGGATAGGCCGTTTCGCGGTCGGTGTAGCCTACTTCAGGGTCCATAAACTTCAACTTGCTGAACGTTAGCAAGTTTTGTCCCGATGCGTACACCCGCACATGCTGAATACCGATCGAGCGCGTCAGGCTTTTGGGCAGCGTGTAGCCGATGATCGCGTTTTTGAGGCGCAAATGGGCGGTGCTCGTCATCCAGAAATCCGACAGTTGCGTGTTGTTCGCGTAAGGCGCCTGTGTAGCGCGCGGGTAGCGGGCGTCCTGGGTCTGTGGCGTCCAGCGGTTATCGTAATATTCGTAGCTCGAATTACTGTTGTTGTTATTGAATGGAATGGTCTGGAACTGACGGATATCGAGGCTGGCAAGCGACGAGCCCTGGAAGAACAGGCTCAGATCGAAGCCTTTCCAGTCGGCGGTCGCATTCAAACCATAGGTAAGCAGCGGGTACACCGGCTTGCCGATCACCACCTCGTCGTTGGAATCGATCTTTCCGTCCGGTACGCCCTGCGGGCCGCTCACATCCACATACCGGATGTCGCCGGGCCGCAATGCGCCGAACTGCGTAACATTATAGCCGTCGGCCGCGTTGATCAGGCCGTCGTCATTCTTGTCGTCGTCGGTGGTGAACAATCCGTCGGTTTTATACCCGAACTGCGTTCCCAGCGCGCGGCCGGTGCGGCTGCGGTTCGGGTTGTTGCGTGTGGCAGCTGTTTCGAATACCTTGATCATCTTGTTCTTGGCATAACTCACATTGCCATTGATACCCAGGCGAAGGTCGTTCTGGAAGCGATAATTGGTACCGAGGCTCAGTTCCACCCCGTTGTTTTCCATGATGCCGCCATTCTCGTCGGCCAATGCCAGACCGTATTCTACCGGCACACTCACCGCCGGCGGCAGCAGCATTCCGGTGCGTTTTTCGTGGAAATAATCGGCCTCGATGGTCAGCAAACCGCGCCATAGCGAGGCTTCCAGACCAACATCGGTTTTGGTGGAAATCTCCCAGGTAATGTTCTTATTGGCCTCGTTCGGCACCACCGCGCCCTGCACCATCGAGCCCGGCCCGAATGCGTAGGCATTGCCATTGAGGTTGTAGCCGGTGAGGTATTGAAACGCCGTACCCGCCAGGTTCCCCGATTTCCCCCACGACCCGCGTACTTTCAGGTTATCAATCCAGTTGAAGCCATTCTTCAAAAAATTCTCCTCTGAAATCACCCAACCTGCCGAGAATGCCGGGAAATACCCCCAGCGCTTGCCCGGTGCGAAATAATAGTGGCCATCGTAACGTCCCGACGCTTCGAGCAGGTACTTGCCTGCATATGCATAGCCCACGCGGTAGACGTAGCCGATCTGGCTGCCGGTGGAGGATGTACCGCCGTTATCGAAGTCGTTTTTGTTGGAACTACCCATATTCAGCTCGTCGACATCCACGGCGAAGTTGTTGCGTCGTGCTGAAAACAGCTCGTAGGTATTGTTGCGGGCCTCCGCCACGATCAGACCGGTGAAATCGTGCTTACCGAATGTGTTGTGGTAATTGAGGTATCCCTGGTAAGTAAATGTCTGGGTTTTGATGAACTGCTGCGCCAGCCAGGAGAATGCTGCTGCTCCCCCTTCCGCGGTGGAAATCTCGCGCTTGTAGGTGTAGGGAGTGGTCGTTAAATCCTGGGTATAATAATAGAATGGCTTGTGGTAACCTTTCTTGGTACGCTGAACGGGGTCATAACTGAATATACCTTTCACGCTCAGCCCTTTGATGAACGGCAGCTTTTGCTCGATGGCAATGGTCGTCAGCAGGGTGTTGTTGGAGTTTTTGGTGTAACCTGCATTCAAAACACCTACCGGCGAGTTTCCTGCAAATTCCCCCCATAAACCATTGCTGTAATAAAGGGAACGTATCGGAATGTATTTGAAACCATTACGAAACAAATTCCCCGCCGAAACCGCCGTATCCACCGACGATACCCGCTCCACCGACCCGATCAGCGAAAGCGAAACCGTGGTAGTTTTGGTTGCCTCGGCCGTCAGGTTCATATTGTAGCTGTAACGCATGTACTTCACCGGATCGAACATCCCGTTCTGTTTCAGGAAGCCGAAGCCGGTCTGGTACTTGATCCGCTCCGAACCGCCGCTCAGTTGCAGCGTGTAGTTCTGCATCGGCGCATTCATGTTCACGAGGTCTTTCGTGTTGCTGATCGGGTATTTGTCGGGATCTTCGCGATTCAGGTTGGCGTAGTTTTCGACGAGGTCAGTAGCGAAAGGCAGCTGAGTACCGGTCGGGTTTTCGTTCAGGTAGGCCTCGTTTTTGAGCCGCATATAGTCCTGTGCGCTGAGCATTTTGGGGTAATACGTCGGCGTTTGCGAGCCGTAATAAGCACCAAATGATAGCGTGGGAGCCCCTGTCGCCCCTTTTTTGGTGGTGATCAGCAGTACCCCGTTCGCTCCGCCCAACCCATATGGTGCCACCGCCGCTGCATCTTTCAGTACCGTCACGGTTTCAATGGAACTGGGGTCGATCTGGTTGATATTGTCGCGAATGACGCCATCCACCACCACCAGCGGCTTGTTGTTCCCGGTGGTACCAATGCCGCGAATGTGGATTTCGGGCGAATCGGAACCAGGCTGGCCACCATTCGGGCGCATACTCACCCCCGCCACGCGACCGGCGATCGAGCCGGAAACGTTCGGCACCGGGTTTTCCGCGATCTCGCTGCCTTTTACGGCGGCAATCGCCCCTGTCAACGTCGATTTCTTCTGGGTACCATAACCAACGACGACAATTTCATCCAACGCTTTGGTATCGAGCTGCAATGCCACGGCGAGGTCGGTGCGGCTGCCCACGATCACTTCCTGCGACAGGTAGCCTACAAATGAGAAGATCAGCGTCGCATTATCGTCCGGCACATCGAGCTGGAATTTACCCGAAACGTCGGTGGTTGTGCCGCGCTGGGTACCTTTCAGGATAATGCTCACACCGGGAAGCGGCTCGTTGGTTTCGGGCGAGGTTACGGTGCCTTTGATCGTACGGTCGGCAGCAGCGACCCTATTTCCGGCTGCGCTGGCCGCAGGTATTTCGCTGGTTTTCTTCGGTGCGCGGGAAAGCAGAATCTGGTTGTTGCGCACGCGGTAATTAATTTCCAGCGGCAACAGCAGGCGGTCGAGCACGGCGAAAAGCTTCTCCTGCCGGGCGTCGATACTCACGGTCTTTTGGAGGTTCACCAGGCCGCTGCTATATGCAAACTTCACCTTCGTACCCTGTTCGAGTCGGGTAAGAGCCTCGTTGAGCGTGACATTTTTCAAGTCCAATGTCACATCACGGTTCAGCAGTTCCTGGGCCGGCGAGTGGCTCGCCACAGCCACCACCGAGCAAATACTGATCAATAGTAACTGATAAAAAGTCAGGCGCATGATATGGAGTAGCAATCTATGCCATGGATGAAAAGGTTTTTTCATAATTTTACGGTTGACCGGGTTAAAATTCAGACAATAGTTATCCTGCCAAGCCTGCCTTCGGGCGAGCCTGTGAACCGCACGTTCCGGGATGTTTTAGCCGGGCATTTCCATCAGGGGTGTCGCAACCACTCCTGATTTTTTTGTGGCTAAAAGTTGCTGGGTGAGGGTACTTATGTTTTCATGATGGTTGTCAGGGGATTAATTTGGGTTAGTTGGGGAAGTTGTCCTGGATTGTCAAGGGTGGTCATTTGTAGTCAGGGGTGGTCACGTATGGTCATTATTTGAACTGGGGCTGACGCGCTTCAACGGCATCCTTGGCCTTTCAGGGTAATGTTGTCGCCTTCGATACGATAGGTACTTCCCAGCAGCGTGTCGATCATGTCGAGGATTTCGGGCAAACGTTGATTCGTGAAATCCACTTTTAGGCGGCAATCTGCCAGGCCGTCGTCCGCGAAACCGATTTTTACATGGAATGTTTGCATTAAGCGTTCGGCGACCTCCGTCATCGGCGTTTCATTGAATACCAGCGACGCCGATTGCCAAAGCTCCTTATCCGTAGCTTTTTCCTGCACTTTTTGTACTTCCAGGCGTTTGGATTTCTGCTCGAAAACAACCTCCTGCTCCGGCCGCAGCACCACGCGCTCCTTCATTTGCACGTCGCTCACCTCGACACGACCCGTCGCTACGGACACCTTCACCTGTTCTTCCCCCGGGATCGCCCGCACGTTGAAGCTGGTACCGAGCACTTTCGTTTGCAGGTCACCGGTATGGATCACAAATGGCCGCGACGGATCGCGTTTCACCTCGAAAAAGCCTTCGCCCGAAAACGTCACGTGTCGGTTGACGAGCGGATGTGTATGGGAAACAGTAGCTCCGGGATGCAACCAAATCACCGTGCTGTCGGGCAACATATGCGCTACGATTTTCGGCTTTTTATTCGTGAACGTCACCCAATCACCATCCGGCTTTGCAGCCTGCGCCACATCCTTTGGTTTTTGGTAGAGAAAATAAAGTAACCCCAGCCCAATCACGAACACCGCCGCAATGCGCCCGATATAATGCCACAAGCCATACACCGGCGTTATTGGCTCGTCACTCTTGCGCAATTCGGAGAGATACGTTTTGATGCGGTTGTACAACCTGTCCTGATCCGAATCGGTAAAAGGCTCGTCCACAGGCTCGTCCAGCTGTTGGTACCATTCATTCACCAGGCGGCGCTCTTCGTCCGAGCATTCGTTCGCCAGGTACTTTTTAAGGGTTTCAGGAGATAACGGGGGCTTTTTCATTAGGTGTAGTTTTTACACTTATTATTCGACTAACAGTACAGTCATGGAAAAGCGGGAACAACCCTTACTCCAATAGGAATTTTTTTTCAAAAAATTGGATGTGTCAAATGACAGGAAGTATCAGCACTGCCAGCACGATGTAATCTTTCATCTCCACGCGCAGGATTTTGAGCGCTTTGCTGATGTGGGCTTCCACCGTTTTCTCCGAAATGTCCATCTGGCCGGCAATTTCTTTGAGGCTGTACCCCTTGCGGCTGAGCGTGAACACCTCCCGGCATTTTTCGGGCAGTTTGAGCAGTGATTGCTCGTAGAATTCATTGAGGGTATTGAAGTCCAGGTTTTCGGCTGTGACGTTATCCGGCAGAAAATCGTCGTCTTCGAGCGTCAACACCTGCTTGCGCTGCTCCTGGTGATAGTAGTTGATAATGCAATGGCGGAGCGTGCCATTGAGATAGGCCTGAATATTTTTTTGTATGTCAAACTTATGTCGCCCTAGCCAGAACTTAACGAAAGTTTCCTGCACCAGATCCTCCGCGATTGCCTTCACACCCGTTTTCCGGATGGCCGTATGCACGAGCAATCGCACATGCCTGCGATACAACTCCCTGAATGCCAGCTCCTCGTCCTGCTCGCACACAAGCGTCATCAAGGCCTGTTCGGAATAGCTGCTGTATGGATGGTTCACGGGCAAAAACGATAATAATGAGTTGGAAAAACGCAGGGAAATACTCGGTAAAGCGGAAGGTGTTTACAATTTAATGATATTAATCATAATAAATATCCATCAATAAAAACAAAACCCCGCGGGGAAGACTAGATGCCTGCTCCCCGCGAGGTTCTGAAAAAACGGTCAGATTGACGCCTTCGCTACCGGCACACAAACCGGTATTTCGTGCGCATGGGTACGTTTGAAAGTCAGTTTTTTGATTAAAACTTTCTCCGGTGCAGCAACTCCCTCCCGGATTTTGATGAACTGGTTGGCGGCGATATTTTGCAGTTTCTGAACTTTGCCACTGCCATTCCAGCGGATTTCGATCTCGTCGATCGTCTTAGCCTGCCCCAAACCGATCTCCCGCTTGAATGGCTGCGAACCGAAGCTTCCTCCGGATGACACGACACGGTAGACGCTCCGTCTTTTACCATTTTCGGTAAAAGTGAGCTTGATTTTCGAACCGACGGCGGCCTTGTTGGCCGTTACACCTTCCAGGTCGAGGGAAATCCAGTTGTGCTCGCTTTGGCCGGGGTTCATGAAGAACGAGTTCTGGTAAGCGTCTCCAATGTAGGCGCCGCCCATTTCGATGTAGATATCCTGGTCACCATCGTTATCCATGTCGGCAAATGCGACAGAATGTCCTTTTTGTAAGCTCCCTACCTTTGCCGAGGTGGTCACATCCGCAAAGCCCCTACCTTCGACATTCTTGAACATCTTATTAGGTATCAGCGATTTGTAACTCGGATTACCGGTTCCGATGAAAATATCGAGGTAGCCGTCGTTGTCAATATCACCGAAATTGCCGCCCATGGCGAAGCCGGTCTTATCGAGGCCCATTGCCTTGGTAACATTCGTAAAGGTGCCGTCGTGGTTGTTATGGTAAAGCACCGGCTGCCCATGGAATTCTGGCGAGTTACCCAATCGCTCGGCGGCGGCGTAGTAGCTCAATGCGTAATCCATCGTATAATCCCCGCAGAGAATATCCTGCCATCCATCGTTGTCATAATCCCAGAACCAGGTCGCAAAGCTGCGGTTCTGGTCTTTGTCCAGCGCAGCAGCCTGGGTTACGTCTTCGAAGCTGACTTTCCCGTTGGAAATACCCTTGTTCCGAAGCAGGAAGCGGCGCCCGCTAAGTGTCGAAATAAAGAGGTCGTTCCAGCCGTCGTTATCGTAATCGCCGGAAGTAACGCCCTTGACGAAAGCAGCCACAGCGGTATTGGCCTGTTTCGCTACCTCCGTGAAAGTGCCGTTTTTGTTGTTCAGGTACAGTTCACACGGGTGGTAGTTGGCACCGATGGTCGTTTCATTCCCAATAAACACATCCAGCCAGCCGTCGTTATTGAAGTCGTTCCAGGTGGCTGTCTGCGTGGGGTGCATCGACAACAGGCCCGCGTCGATGGTTACGTCGGTAAAGGTCCCGTCGCCATTGTTGCGGAGAAGCGAATTGGGCTGGTCTCCGTAAGGACTGCCCAGCCACGCGCCGCGCAGCACGAAGATGTCTTTAAAGCCATCATTATTGTAGTCTGTTTGCGTCATGTGCAATCCACCGGCGAATTTACTCAACCGCGAATACTCCGATTTATCCGTGAATGTCCCGTCGCCATTGTTTTTGAAATAATGCATCGGTTCGCTCAGGTCCCAGCCCGACATCGCCAGGTCCAGGAAGCCGTCATTATCGAAATCCTCGGTAATGACTCCGCCGGCCATATTCCTCACATCCAGTTTCAGATCCGGTGCGATGTCTTCGAATGGCTTCACAGCGACGGGGTCCTCGGCGTCCATGGAAGGGATCAGCATCTTCTTCGGCACACGCGCCGGATACTCACCCAGCGTCATATACGCGATATTGAGCAGCCATAATGCCTCGTAATCGTCCGGTTTTTCGGCCAGCATTCTTTTATAAATATCCACGGTACCTTTCGACCCTTTGGTATTGCGGTGTATTCCGCCGTTTTTGATCGGGAGGATACATGCGTCCACCGAGTGGTTGCTCACGCAATTGATCTGCTCCCCGAAACGCAAATAGGCCACTGCCATATCGTCGGTTACCTTACGCATGACACCTGGCAATGCCTCAAACGGGCCCGGGTTCCGTTCCAGGCCTCTGAGGATGCCGATTGCATCATCGGGCCGCCCGAGTTGCAGCAATACATTGGCCTTGAAGTGTTTTACCCTGAACTGTTGTGCCACCTCGGTAGGCGGTATCGCTTTCAGGAGGGAGTCGAGGTACATCAGCTGGGCGTCCGGACAGAAATTGTTCTGGTAGTTAAACGCCCTTTGCTTCGACTCCTGCAACAAGCCCAGCATTTTGTCTTCCGACGTCGGCTTCGTGCACAGGCTTATGGCCAGCGCGCCCGTAAGCACGACGGTAAAAAGTATAAGTTTTTGCCTCATGTTCTATGTGTTAGCTTTTTTCGAATACCACAAAGCATACACGCAGCAGCCCCTTCATGCGCTGGTGGCTGCAAGGAGGGGTGTCTCATGTACGGATGTTATTTCAAAAAGCTGCCTTGGGAGGAGGCGATGCAACGTGCAGGAACAAAGAAGGGATGGTCAGCAGAACGCCTTTGAAACCGGTTTCCGTCCGAACCCAGTCAATGACAAAAAACCAATGCCTTCTGTTGAATGTGAGGTAATCTTTTAAGAAGTTTTTGAGCACCTGAGGCGCTTTGCCTTTACAGTCCATGACGCCGCCTTTCACGTGTTTGTCAACGTGCGACACGAGGTCCAGATAACGGTCCTTCGCAGAAACATCCAGCTTGCATTTTACATACAGCGTGTCGTTCATCAGCTGCTGTTCGACGATCTGATAAAAGTCGTCGCCCCGCCGCAAGCGTCCTTCGGCCTGTTCCGCTACCTGCCAGTCGGTTTGGTAAGGGACCATGATCGGGATTTTCAGTACCAGCAATTCTTCGGGAAGAACAGCCCCGGAAGAAGTCTCTTCGCCATGCCCGCTCGCGACATACTCCCCTATCCAATACACGAGCGGAAAGCCCATGATGTTATAGAGCAGCAGCGCGCACATGAGGATGGAGAAAACCTTTTTCACCGGACTGTTTTCGCCAAATGTAGGCGTTTTTACAAAAATTTCGTCATAAATATTCTATCAATATTTCCATTAAGGAGCGTATCAAACCCCTTGGAACCCACTCCGACCCCACACCCCGTCGCGACCAACAAGTTTGAGGCCATCGACTGGAATGTAAAGCATACCATGTACCACTGCGGGCAAATCGGGCTTTTACGGAGGGTCGTAAGCGAGCGGTTTGATTTTGGGTTGAGAGTAGGGTGATATACCGAAAACCACGGCTGATTGGATAGACTTGTTATTTGAACCTAACTAATATATTTGTATTCATGACTTTGCCGAAAAATCAGCTTTACAGAGGTATTAATTGACACATGATTTACAAAATATCTCCTCTTCCCCTGGATATCGACCTTGAAACCAAAGCGGTGCTAAAAAAGGTTACCTCTGCACGCAGTGCTTTGGCGGAGTTGAAAGGCTCAGTAGTGGGAATTCCCAATGAAACGATCCTGATCAACACACTATCATTGCAAGAAGCGAAGGACAGCTCCGCGATTGAAAATATTGTAACGACACAAGACGAGCTTTATCAGTTTGACACTTTTGCCGAGAAATTCAAGAATGTGGCGGCTAAGGAGGTTCACACGTATGCGGGGGCGCTAAGAAGCGGGTTTGAAATTGTCAGAAAGGCCGGCTTCCTTTCTAATAACCACATTCTAGAAATCCAGGGCACTATCGAGGCCAATAATGCGGGATTTCGGAGAGTGCCGGGTACCTTGTTGAAAAACGACCTGACCGGTGAAACGGTATACATGCCGCCGCAGAGTTATGACGAGATCGTGGACCTTATGTCCAATCTTAAAAAAATTTATCAACGACGACTCGTTAAGCGATTGGGATCCGCTTATCAAAATGGCGGTCATTCATCATCAATTCGAAAGCATTCACCCTTTTTATGACGGAAATGGGCGTACGGGCCGAATTATCAATATGCTGTATCTGGTGAAGGAAGGCCTGCTGAACATTCCTGTCCTATATCTGAGCCGGTATATCAATCAACATAAGGGAGACTATTACCGACTATTGCAAAAAGTACGCACACACAATGCATGGGAAGAGTGGATTCTTCAGACACCCCTACACGAAAATCGATTTCGTAATGGCCGATTTGGAAGTATCCAGAATCACTGCAACACGGTATCTGGATCAGCTCGCTCAGATCGGGATTCTTCACAAGCAGAAATTCGGGAGGGATAATTATTATATCAATCTGGATCTTTACGACCTCCTGGGTAACGTTAATAGTCTTTCCCCAATTTAATAACATGTATAGGAAATGGCACTCTTCTATACATATCCAAAAAACCTGTATAGAAAACAGCACTTTTCTATACATATTCACCCCTCATACAACGTCGCCATCCGCCTCCTGAAATCCTCCGGCGCGTATCCCGTCTGTTTCCCGAAAAACCGTGTAAAGTAGGCTGGCTCGGAAAAGCCCAGCTCGTAGCTGATTTCCTTGATTGGCTTGCGGACGAAGCCGATCTCGCGCTTGGCTTCGAGGATGAGGCGTTCGTTGATCATCTGGCTGATGGTTTTGCCGAATGAGCTGCGGGTCAGTTCGTTGAGCCGTTTGGCGCTGAGTGATAGCTCGTTGGCGTAAAAATCGGCTTTGCGCTGCTTGCGGTAATTGGTTTCGATGGATTCCAGCAGCATTTGCAGGCGCGGGTCGCGTGGGACGGGATCGCCGGTTTCTTTTTGCAGGTCGATGCAATGCAGGAACCAGCTCCGAAGGTAGGATTCGAGGATAGCGGGTCGCCCGGCATCCTCATATTCGGTGCGGATAAGGCCCAGCAGTGTGTTCAGAATAGGTAAGCGGCATTCGGGTATGGTGACGCAAAAATTGGTGGAATATTTGAAGAGTTTGAAAATATCATTACCAATGAGCCGCTCGAAAAAATCCCTCGAAATGGCCATCAGGAAACCGCATTTGCCGCGCTGATCCATACTGTGCACCTGGTCGGGCAGCAGTAGAAAAACCTGGTTGCAGGCGATGGGATATGGGTTAAAGTCAATGTAATGTGCCTGCCCGGGTTCAATGTCGGTGAACCATAGCAGTTCGTAAAAGTCGTGACGATGGATGCCGTTGAAGAAATGCTCGTCGCCACCTTCGATCGTCGCCATCGCAAAAAAGGCATCACCAAGGTCGTGCAGGGGAAATTCCGCACGCTGCTGCTCCTCGATCATCTTGCCATCCATGTAATCCATATCCTCTTCACGCTTATCGCACTTCGCGGCCTCAAATATCGGCAGCCGGCGTAGTTCCTGCAAAACACAAATCCCCGCCGGCCATGTGGTACGACGGGGTTTGTAGTACTTCTAAAACCCAAACTATTTGACCTTAACAATGGCGGTAATAGCCCCGCCTTCGACTTTGAGGCCTTGCTTGGAGGTAGCAGTGGCGATATCCACTGTGTACACCCAGCTGCCTGCATCGGTATTGATACCCACAAAGACGCTCTTCTTGTCATCGCTGACAGTATTGTTGTTATAGGAAGCCGACGACGACGCGATCACATCAGGCACGCCGGTTACCCATGTAAATGTCTGGTTGTAAGCATCCGCAATAGCCAGTTTCTTCGCACCGGATGCCTTGCCGAGGTCTCCATACATATAAAGCAGGAATTTGCCGCTGCCCAGGTATGTCTGGTTGGCAATCTTATAACCGCCTGATTTTTCCTGCACATTGAAGAAATAGCTCTGGTCGAACTCGGTCGTACCTTTCTTAATGCGGACAAATGCCGACGGCTTGGTGGATGTAGCCACACCGCTGTTGGTCGCGGATGCCGGCGAGAAACCGTATACATCGCCGTTTTCGTCTACCGACAATCCATTATTGAAATATGAACCAATAAAGCTGGTACGGTTATCTTTGATCACCTTGTCGAGGGTCATAGCGGGGTAAGAGAACACGGCAATCCAGCTGCTATCGGGATTGGCGGTACCGAATACATCCGGCGCCGCACCTTTAATGCTCATGTAAGGAGCAAAAATCTTGTCGCCTACCTGCGTAGCCCACGTGAAGTGCGCACGCTCGCCGTTGCCTGCGAGTTTCACGATGTTCACCTGGCCTTCGCCCACGATTTTGGATTGATCTGCATTAATGCGGAACCACGACGCACTTTCGTTGCCGCTTCTCGGAACTTTGATGGTGAGGATATCGTCGCCTGCCGGTGCAAATACCTGAACGGTTTCGCTTTGAAAATCAGAAGTTTTCACCAGTGCACCTTTTTCATCCAATGCATAAGTGGTAACGGCACCCGGGTTGCCCTGACCGTACAACAGGCTGAAAAACTTACCCTTATGCGTCAGGTAATAGCGATAGGATCCATCCTGCTCGATGCCCTGCCCTACCGTGCTGATAGTACCCTGCGACAGATCTCCCGTGGTAAGCAGGTAATCCGCAACACCCTGCGAGCCGATCGGCGCCGAAGCCACTACATAGCGCGACTGCGTTCCTGTGCCAGGTTCCGGTGTAGGATCGGTCTTATCATCATCGCTGCATGCGCCCAAAGCCACGCCCATACCCACTACGAAAAACCACTTCAAATATGACTTTTTCATTTTCTGATTTTGATTGGATTATTGAATTGTGAAAGATTATTTACTGATGAAATAGCGTAGCTTGACGTAAAAACCACGACTTGGCTTCTGCAAGCTGAAATTATCGAACAGCTTTGCGTCGAGCAGGTTTTTGCATTCCAGCGACACGTTGTACCGGCCGTCGGCCACGGCGTATACCAGGTTCACATCGTGGCTCAGCTGCTCGGGAATGTCCAGCTTGTCGCTGCCCAGGCTCGGCCAGTAGAGGTAATAGGCGTGCACGTAAAGCAGGTTATAGCCAAGCGTTAGCGTGTTGCCTTTCCTGCCAAGGTCTTTGAAGAAAACTGCCGCATCGGCATTCCCGAAAAGGAACGGCATGTTCGGGATCCGGTCGCGGTAGAGCGGGCTCTCGGTGATGTAACCTTCCTCGAAACGCGTATTGTTGCGAAGGTTCTGGTAGGTGAGATTGGCGCCCGCCGTGAACAGCTGCCGGTACGAGTAACGCACCTCGCCGTCGATACCGAAGTTGGTCACATCCGCCAGGTTATCCATCACCTGCTTGGTCTGGTTCGCATTCAGGCGGGGGCGAATAAAGCCTTGCGCGTCGCGGTAGAGCACATTCGCATCCACGCTGAACCGGTGCACGCGGTTAATCGCGCCGTTGTAGCTGAAACCCAGGTTATAGTTGTAGCTGGTTTCGGGGTCGAGATTGATATTCCCTTCCAGGTTCAGCAGATCACCGAATAGCTCGTCGGTTTCGGGCAAGCGGTAACTTTTTTCAAATGAACCTTTCAGCTGAAAGTTTTTGAATAGAAAATAGGTGGAAGCAATGCCGTAACCCAGCTTTTCGAAATTGTTTTTCTGAACTAAAAACGCTTCGTCCCCCCAATTGCCGGTCGGATTATAGGAAACTGAAAACTTGTTATTCTGCGAGAAGTGTTTGAGGAATAGTGACGTATTCCAGCGTTCGTTATAGTCGAATTTATAGCCCAAACCGAGCACATTCTTCCTGTTCACGCGCGGCTGCTCATACTTGGCCGACTCCGGGAAAAGCTCGTCCTCCCCTTTCCGGTTGAACGTGTTCAATACATTGTTAATCGTCACCGAATGGCGTGGATCGATCTGGTAAGTTACGTTCGCCGTGGCCAGGCCGTTGTTGTTCCGGAACTTGTACAGCGACCGCTCGCGCTCGCTGCCATTTCCTTCGTATTGTTTGAATTGCTGAAACCAGTTGTAGCGGCGGTAAACCGTATCCACATTCTGCTCCTGGCCCAGGTTATAGTTAGCTGAGATATTGACATTCAATCCTTTGACAAACAAATCCTTCTTCTGGTATTTCAAACTCGGCATCACGATGTTGCCCTTCCGGTGCCACTGCCCGAAAACGCTCACCATCCGTGCGCCTGTCTGGATTTCGGCTTTGTTTTTACCCAATGTAACCCCCAGCAAAAGCCGGTCGGCGAACTTCTTGCCCACCACACCCACATTCGCGATCACGGTTTCATTGTGGTAAGTATCATGAAACCTGCGCAGACGCTGGTTGCGGAAATACTCGCC
Organism: Dyadobacter jiangsuensis; assembly: GCF_003014695.1. GTDB lineage: Bacteria > Bacteroidota > Bacteroidia > Cytophagales > Spirosomataceae > Dyadobacter > Dyadobacter jiangsuensis. The sequence goes on from NZ_PYAS01000017.1 coordinate 199,110, forward strand.
GGTATTCACATCGGCCACGTCCACGGTGATCCAGTAATTGTTATCCGAGTAATTCTGAAATGCATTCAACTGGGCTGTAAAGCCATTTTTGGCCGTGTAACCGGCATTAATCGTCGTGCGGTGCGTGTTGAACGAGCCGTAGGAATAGGAAGCATCGAGGTAGCTGTTCTGGCGGGTGTTGGTGACGATATTCACCGCACCGCCGAGGGCATCCGAGCCGAGCCAGATCGGCACCACGCCTTTGTACACCTCCACGCGTTCGGCGAGGTTGATAGGGATATTATTCAATTGAAAAGAGGAACCGAAATTATCCATGGGCACACCGTCGAGGAAAAACTTCACCTGGCGGCCGGTGAAGCCGTTGAGCGAAAAGTTCATGTTCGAGCCCACACCCCCGCTCTCCCGTACCCGCACCCCCGATACGCGATCGAGCGCATGCGAAAGATCGAGCGTGGAGTTTTGCAGCTTTTTGGCATCGATCGCCGTTACATTATATGCCTGGCGGTTGATCTCCTTCGTCTCGGTCCGGCCGATCACCGAAACAGATTCCAGCTCGCGGGTTTCGGAAACCAGTTTGGTATTGTGTTTGAAATGCTCGCCGGCTTTGAGGGTAATGTCTTTGGTTTGCGTTTGGTACCCCATAAACGACACCAGCAACTTGTAAGAACCGGGGCGTACGTGCTCGATCGTGTACTTGCCATCGGCGTTGGTGAAGGTTCCGTGAGCAGTCCCTTTCAGGCTCACAGAAGCGCCGGGGAGTGTCTCCCCCTCCTCCGACCTGACCTGCCCATGAAGGGTAACATCCGCCTGCTGGGCAAGGGCGACGAACGACAAGGCACAAAGCAGCCCTGTCTGCAGAATTTTACTAATTTGCATTGCTTTAAATGTTTCAGCGTTTACAAGTAATGCGCCTCGGCGCAGCAAACCGGATGGGTACCAGCCATTCGGTTTTATTAATAAATAGACTCATTCTAAATAACAGCGCAAAAGTAACCACCCAGCAACAGTTATCCTTATACAATTTGCCGGTTTAGCTGGACAATCTGCACATTGCCCGATATCGCACGCAACGTCGCCTCAATAAGCAGCGTAGTTGCTTCGCGCAATTCTTCGGGGTTGAGGGACGCAAAACCGATACAGATGGCATTCAAATCGACCCCCAGCGGGTTATGCCGCTTCCCGTCCCTGATAAAAAGCCCGAGCCGCTGGGCTTCCGCCGCCACCTGCACCGTACCCACCCCGTGGAATCGCACCCAAAGGCACATTCCTCCTGTGGGTACCGTGAAGGAAACGATGCCCGGCAGATGCTCGGCGAGCATTGCGCACAACAGATCGCGGCGTTCTTTGTATAAACCGCGGATTTTGTTGAGGTGGCGTTCTACTGCACCGCTGCGCAGCAATTCCGCCGCAGCTTCTTCCAGGAGGTTATCCCCCTGCAAATCGACCACATACCGGTGCTGGCCCAGCAAAGCGATAAGGTTGGCGGGTGCCACGATGAACCCGAGCCGGATCGCCGGAGCGAGAATTTTGGTCAGCGTGCCCACGTATATGACACTCCCGCCGGCATCCCGGCTCGCCATAGGCAATGTAGGATGGCTTTCATAATGAATATCAAAATCGAAGTCGTCCTCGATGATCGCGATCCGGTGCGCTCCGGCAATTTCCAGCAACCGGAGACGCCTCGCCGCCGACAATGTGACGGTAGTAGGATGATGGTGATGCGGAATTACATAAATGAGCCTCACCGGCGTGGTGCGGCAGATGGCTTCCACGGCGTCGACGTCGATTCCCTCCCCGTCCACCGGCACACGACATACGTTCACGCCGAGGCGGATGAACATCTGGGTCACCACAAAAAAGCCGGGGTCGCCGACAATGACCGAATCACCGGGTTTCAGCAGCAGCGAGGCAGCCAGGTACATACCCATTTGCGCACCTTTGGAAATGAACACATTCTCGATGCCGATATTCAATCCCCGCGTCTGCCGAAGCATTCGCACAACCTCAGCCCGCAGGCGCGGCGAACCTTCCTTGGCCGTGTAGGAAAGATAATCTCGGGCGAATTTCCGGCTACCGATCACGCGGTACTCGCGCAAAAGGTCGTTCAGAGGTGTAAGCCGGACGTCGGGAAACCCCTCATTAAATACATATTTGAAAGCGCCCGAGGGATATCTGACTTGCAATTCGTCCCGTATTTCGAAGCCGATCTCGTAGCCGGTCGTAGCAGGATACCCCATTCCCGAGGCTCCTGCTTGCTTAACCAATGGCGCGGGTACGGTCCCGGGCATTTCCGGTGCCACGAAGCAGCCCTTCCTCGGCGTCACGTCGATCCACCCTTGCGCTTCCAGCTCGGCATATGCAGCCACGACGGTGTTCCGGTGAAGGCTCAGCGACCGGGCCAGTTCCCTGCTGGACTGGATCTGCGTGCCGGGACACAGAATACCCTCCCGGATCAATGAACTGATTTGTTGTACAATTTGAATGTACACGGGCAATTCCCCTGGCCTGCAAACCTTGATGAGGCTACCGAGCTCAATCATTTATGATGGTTTAATTCTGGACTAGCAACAATATGGTTAGTGGACTATCCGGCCACGAAGAGGCACATTTATATTTGCCTCTATCACCAAAACCCGACGACCCAATGCGAACTATTATTTTCCTCCTGGCGGCATTTGCCGCGCTTCCGGCCATGGCGCAACACGAGCATGCGAAAGCCAGTGTCAAAGCCGATCCATTCCAGTTTCAGCACGTGCGCAGTGAATGGCTCACCGATGCCGAACTGAAAGGCTACAAACTCGAATCATCGGTCATGACGATCGCCCCCGGCGCGACCGATACCGTTAGCCACCGGCACGACTGCGATCTCTTCGGCTACGTACTCGAAGGCGAGGTGCAGATCGGGCTCGATCACGCGCCTCCCGTGTTGTACAAAACAGGCCAGATGTTTTTTGAAAAAAGAAATATCCTGCATTCACTGGCCGCCAATCCACTCCCGAACAAACCTTCACGCGTGCTGCTGCTGTTTCTGATCAAGGACGGCCGGGCGTCCTACACACCCGAATATCCAACCAGGAAATAATTGATAGCTGCACAATATACCAATGAAGTTGAAACAAATACATAGAATTTCCGGGATCATCATCGCGGTGTTTCTCGTGCTGCACCTCAGCAACCATCTTTTCGCCCTCGGCGGGCCGGCGCTGCATATTACCGTCATGAAGTACTTCCGCATGGTGTACCGATTCCCACCGGTGGAGGTGCTGCTGCTGCTATGCGTCACCATACAGATTTTCAGCGGCCTGCGACTGGTTTTCACCAAAGGGTTCAGAAAGCAGCCGTTGTACGTAATCGCGCAGGCCGTTAGCGGGATTTACCTTTCTCTTTTCCTGATCAACCACGTCAGGGCGGTGCTGCTGGCTCGTTACGAGTGGCATGTCGAAACCGACTTCTACTTTGCTTCGGGCGTGGCGGTTCATTACCCGGAAAAGCTGTTTTTCATCCCCTACTACACGCTTTCGGTGTTGTGCGCATTCACGCATATTGCCTGCGCGCATTACGCACGCAGCATGGAGCTCGCCACCGTTTGGTCACCTTCGGGAGGTAATGACCGGTTCAAAAAGGAAGCATTCTGGATTTTTGGAACGGGTGTGGTAGTAACCGCCCTGATCATGGGCTCGCTCACCGGGCTATTTTATCCGTTGTAGGGCAAAAAAATGGCCTCCGTTCCCACAGCAAATGTGCAGGTACGGAGGCCACTTCTATTTTTCCAATTAATATTTCAAACTTTTCAAATACGCGATCGATTGCGGTACCTGCGTCGCGTAGCTCGGGCTTTCGTCCTCGATATAGTAATGCTTCAATCCCGCTTTCTTGGCCGCTTTCAGCACAGCTGGGATGTCGATTTGCCCCGTACCCAATGCCACATCATTTTCGACCGGCGTGCCGCCCGACATATTGCCGGTAATGCCCTTTTTCAAATCCTTCATGTGCATGAGTTTGAAACGGTCGGGGTATTTGCTGATCAGCGCCGCCGGGTCCTGTCCGGGGAAGAATGTCCAGAGCATATCCAGCTCGAAGCTGACGAATTTAGGATCGGTGTTCTGGATAATATAATCCATGAGCGTACCCTCGCCGTGTTTTTCGAATTCGTAACCGTGGTTATGGTAGCAGAACGTCAGACCAAACTCCTCTTTCAGCTGCTTACCGATTTTGTTGAAATCCGCCACCGTTTTTTCGGCCATTTCGAGGGTAAAAGGTCCCTTATGCGGCACCCAGGCTACGCGAACGTAGCTCGCACCCAATGCTTTGGCATTATTACCAACCTCCTGGGTTTTGTTGAGGGCGTCGTCATACCCCACACCAAACGACGAGCATTTGATGCCACGTTCGTCGAGCAACTTCCGGAGCTCCGGTGCTGTTTTGCCGAACAGGCTTGAAAACTCCATGTCGGTAATTTTCAGCGCCTTGATCGTGTCCAGCGTAGCTGCCGTGTTTTTAGAAAGGCTCGTCCTAAAAGTATACGAAACCATCCCCGGCTGTTCGGGGAAAAGCGGTTTGCCTTTCTGCGCCGAAGCAGAATATCCACAAGCCAATGCCGCCAGGAGCGCCGCGCGGAGTGTAAATTGTTTGATTTTCATGTAAAAATGGTTGGTCAGGTTTGTGAGGCTGTCAATTAATAAAATTGAATGTTTATAAATTCCCTACGGTGATATGCCTATGACGAAAAACCCCGATACTCACCCCATGATCGACAAATCTTACGATACATTGCGGGAATATTTCATTCTTCCTTTTTCAAAAACGCCTCCGCATACCGGTGACCCAATTCCCGCGCCGAACGGGTATCGAAATGCGTGTCGTCGCCCTTGTGCACCAGGCCCGCGGCCGACGCCAGGTAAACCAGCTTGTTACCCTTCGCGTAATCGGCGATGATCTGATTGATAACCGCCGCATCGGGATTTTTGGCTACATAAAAATCCCCAAGCGTTCCGACCACGACCGGCACATTATCCGTATGAGTATCCCGGCGAAGGCGCTTGAAAAAATCAGCCAGTTTAGCGGCATATGCACCTTTTTTCTCCGGCGAACTGTCGGATTCGCCCTGATGCCAGATGATACCTTTGATCGTCCCGCGTTTCTGCGCCTCCTTCACGCGGGCGAGCATTTCGTCGTAGGCATAAATGCCGGTCTGCTCATGTTTGGCACCGGGTTGCCAGTCGTCGATGCCGCTCCCGCCCACTGCACAGGGAATGAGGCCAATCGAGCGTCCCGGTTGTTTTTGCAGCATTTCCTGCGCGAAAGTCAGGCCCGGGCCTGCCCCCACCACCGCCGGTTTGTCTTCATGCAGCGGGTCGGCAGCCATTTTCCATTCATTATGGCGGTTAATAGCCCATATTTTGGATGAATTGGGTTGGGATGCCGCGTCCGTCATGCCTCTCCCGGCCATATTAGATTGACCTATGAGGAGATAGAGGTCCATTTGTTCCGGAGCGGTTTGTCCAAAAGCAGCAGTAGTACCGGCCAATAAGCCCAGCAGTATTTTCAAAGGTTTAAAATTCATCAGTATCATGTTTCAAAGAATTCAATGCAGGTAATAGAGGGTGACCCAAAAGCAAAAGCCCTTTTTCTACTATGTAGAACGAGGGCTTTTTTGTATTTTTAATTACGACATTAGAAATACATGGGCAAGAT
>NZ_PYAS01000018.1 GCF_003014695.1 Dyadobacter jiangsuensis
ATCTTGCCCATGTATTTCTAATGTCGTAATTAAAAATACAAAAAAGCCCTCGTTCTACATAGTAGAAAAAGGGCTTTTGCTTTTGGGTCACCCTCTCCTTCCAATGCGCATTATATCAATTGCTTGAAATGAATTTGTTGAAGCGGCTTTCTTTACCGTCGGCTGTTTTCTCCTGGTACAAAAATTCCAGGTTGCTTTCATCGAACTTCTCAAAAAACTCGTCCCAGCTGATTTCCTGCAACGAATCCTCACCGCTGTAACCAGGGAAATCGATGCGCAGGATGCCGTCGCCTTCATTTTTCTTACCAGTACCTTTCACTACCGAAGGTACCCCGCCACGCTTCTCTACCCAGGCTCGAATCGTATCGTGGTCACATGTGGAAGTATTCGTGGCATTACTCTTTGTTGTAGTAGCCATGGTTTCAGTTGTTTGATTTGAACCGCGCTACTTTAAAAAAGTGTGCCGTGCCCTCCTATTCCTCCAAAATCCTGATGGCTCCCTTCAACCTGAAACCACAAACCCTGAAACCGGCTTTCTCCAACGTGGCTTGCGAAACGCGGTTACCGATATTGCAGCGGGCTGCCGGGACGCGCCCCATTTTGTAGGCCATCCGTTTCAGCTCCTGCACAATGTAGGTAGCATAGCCTTTCTCCCGGTACGACTCCCGGGTTTGCATGTAAATGTCCGCATAGGGAATGTTGTAATTCAGCATCAGCCCACCGCTGGCCACAATTTCCCCGCCCACGTCGATCACATATTCGCTCTCGTCGCCGTCCATGGGATCGTGCTCGGAGCGTTTGCGAAAAATCGCACCCGGCACTTCGAAAGAAGTCTGAAAATCGTCTTCGAAAAGGATCGCCTCGGCAAAAGAATTTTCGCAGAAGCGGTACAGCATCGTAGTCAGGAAAATGTCGTTGCTCTGGCTCTCAATCCAGGTCGCCTTGCAGTGCATTTGAAATTCCTCGAAGACGACACTCGCATGCTTGCGATAAGGAGGCAGCAGGTAAAACTCGAAGATCGCGTCGCGGTCCTGCCGGCGATCGGTTCCCCAAACGGAACCATACCCGACACGGACATTATCAATCCTGAACAGCCAGGTATCGGCCCAGCCGTAGTCGTGGCACTTATTGCAGACGAACTGAAAGTGGTTTTCATGCAGGAACATCGTGCGCAAATCCCTGACGCCATCCAGCCCGATTTTAGAAACACAAACTCGCATGGTGTGGCACGCATAGTGTGGAAGGAAACCGGCTAATAAGGTAGTATAATGGCGCGAAAAAAACTAGCTGCGTTGCAGGAAATACCATGCATTATCGGGCTTTTTTGTCCGGGCGTGGAGGCTAAAAACACGTCAGCAAGGCAGCAGCAGTACATTTTGTGTACCCTGCATCTTTATTCACTCTATCCATCACCGGCATGAAGCCTCTAATTCAGACCGTTACCTTTCTTACATTCATTATCTTCCAATGCCGGGCACAGAGCGACGTCGCCTCGAAGCTTTGGTATAAACAACCTGCAAAACAATGGGAGGAAGCACTGCCCATCGGCAACGGGGCACTGGCTGCCATGGTATTCGGCGGCGTGGAAACCGACCAGATCCAGTTTAACGAAGAAACACTATGGACCGGGGAGCCAAGAAGTTACGCGCATAAGGGTGCCTCCGCACACCTGGGCGAGATTCGCCGCCTGCTCAATGAAGGTCAGCAAAAGGAAGCGGAAAAGCTGGCCAACGAGCAATTCATGAGCCAGCCCATGCGTCAAATGGCCTATCAGGCTTTTGGTGATGTTTATGTAGACTTTCCGGGGCACGCGCAACATAGCGCATATGTGCGTGAACTTGACCTTCGGGACGCCACTGTAAAAAGCAGCTACCAGTCCGGCGGCGTCCGCTATACGCGTGCGGCTTTCGCCAGCTATCCCGCGAAAGCGATTTACTACCATATTAACAGCTCGCAAAAGGGTAAGCTGAATTTCGCGGTGCGAATGGATGCCATTCATGCCAGTAAGGAAGTCAAAATCAACGGGAACGAAATAGAGCTGGGCGTCCGCGTCGACAAAGGCGCATTGCATGGCATTGCCCGCGTGAAACTGATCACCGACGGAGCCGTGAAGCAGGAAGCCGGAAAACTGACCGTTTCCAATGCAACCCAGGCGACGCTGGTCCTGGCCGCGGCAACGAATTATATTGATTATAAAACCATTAATGGCGATCCTGCTCAAAAAGTGGCCGGGATTTTACAGCAAGCCCCCGCATTCCAAACCGCATGGACCGCACATCGGGCGGATTATCAGAAACTCTATAACCGATTCGCGCTGACGCTTCCTGCGAGCAATGCTTCCGCATCTCCTACCGACGAACGCCTCAGCCAATTCAAGAGTAAGCCCGACGACCCCGCATTGCTCGCATTGTATGTCCAGTTCGCACGTTACCTGCTTATCGCAAGCAGCCGGCCGGGAACGCATCCGGCCAACTTACAAGGTAAATGGAACCACAAGCTCAATCCTTCATGGGATAGCAAGTACACGGTGAACATCAACACCGAAATGAACTACTGGCCCGCTGAAATGACCAACCTCAGGGAATGCCATGAGCCTTTGTTTCAAATGGTGAAGGACGTTTCGCAAACAGGAACGGAAGTAGCGAAAGAGCACTACAATGCAAAAGGATGGGTTTTACACCATAATACGGATGTATGGCGTGGGGCGGCACCGATCAATGCGTCCAATCACGGTATTTGGGTGACCGGGGGCGCGTGGCTGAGTCTGCATTTGTGGGAACGGTATCGGTTCACAGAGGACAAGGCATTTCTGCAAAATACAGCCTATCCATTGATGAAAGGTGCCGCGGAATTCTTCCTCGATTTTCTCGTCAAGGATCCCAAAACAGGCTTCCTGATCAGCTCGCCCTCCAACTCTCCGGAAAATGGCGGGTTAGTCGCCGGTCCGACCATGGACCATCAGATCATCCGTGCGCTGTTCAAGGCTTGCATTGAAAGTGCTGATATTTTAAAAACAGATGCCGCATTTGCCCAAAAACTGGCGGAAACCAGCCAGCAAATCGCTCCGAACCGGATTGGACGTTACGGGCAGTTGCAGGAATGGATGACCGACATCGACGATACCACGAGCCATCACCGCCACGTTTCGCATTTATGGGGCATCTACCCCGGCGAGGAGATCACCCCAACCGGCACGCCCGAGCTACTCAAAGCGGCCATGCAATCGCTCCGCTACCGTGGCGACGACGGCACCGGATGGAGCCTCGCCTGGAAAATCAACTACTGGGCGCGGTTCCTAGACGGCGAACATGCCTATACGATGATCCGGAAGCTTTTCACTCCGGTGTATGACGCCGGCCAAAAAATGAGCGGCGGCGGCTCCTACCCCAACCTGTTCGACGCCCACCCGCCATTCCAGATCGACGGTAACTTCGGCGGCGCGGCCGGCATCCTCGAAACATTGGTGCAGAGCCATCTCGGCGAAATCAATCTGCTGCCTGCATTGCCGGAAGCGCTGCCAACCGGCCAGGTGACAGGACTTTGCGCCCGCGGCGGATTTGAAATGGACATGACCTGGAAAAACGGCAAGCTTGAAGCCCTGACCATCCATTCGAAAGCCGGAAAGCCGTGCAAGCTGCGCTACGGCAATAAGGTAGTGTCGGTAAATACAACGAAAGGCAAAACATACCGTTTCGGGCCGGATTTGAAGGTTTTGAAATAAAATTGATTTTTTTCGGCGATGCCAAAATGCTGCTGACATACTGCTGTCACTTGGCGATGTTTAGTTTGTAATGTAATCAAACAATAAACTTTAAAAACCTTTGACATGGAAACTAACAACACCGCACAAGAACTGGCAGCTCCCACAACCGTCATTACCGCTGAGGCACTTCTGGAACATTGGCAAGGCCACCGTCGGGTCAGCCGGAAGGTTATCGAGGCATTTCCTGAGGATCAGTTTTATACTTTTTCGATCGGCGGCATGCGTACTTACGCCCAGCTCACCATGGAGATGATCGGCCTGGCTGCTCCGGGTATCCGCGGTATCGCATTTGGCGACTGGACATTCAGCGAGCCGGTGCTCGACCATTCGACGCCCGCCCCGGCCACCAAAGCGGAGGTACTCAACCTTTGGGACCTGGTAACCGACTACATTAACACGCTGTGGCCGCAAATTCCTGCGCAGCGCTTCAACGAGGTCGAGGCTGCGTTTGGGATGTACGAAAACACGATCTATAACACGATCCTTTACCTGATCGACAACGAGATCCACCATCGTGCGCAAGGCTATGTGTACCTGCGCGCACTGGGCGTAGAGCCGCCATTCTTCTGGGACCGCGCCTGATAGCCGACAAATCGAGCCCCATTTCACTTTCCACGGGTGTGCCTGCGCATCAGCGCCGTCGTCCCCGGCCGGAAGCAGAAATGGGGCTTTGGCTTTCATGGAATGGTTTTAGTACCTACCTTAGCGTCATTGAAACGCTTGAATTTGAGAACTATGCCGCACATGAAATCCAAAGTATTGACAGCAGCCGCCGTGGCGGGCCTGCTGTTCACCATGAACAATGCCAATGCGCAGGTACGACAGCCCGCGCCAACGGGACAAGTCCCCAGAGCCTACTCCGGCGCACAGTCGGCCCCTGCCGCTAGTTTTAAACCCAAGCCCACCGGCCAGATCGCCCCGGAGGCACCCGGACAGCTCGGTACTATCGTGCAACCTGCACCGACCGCAGCGCCTGTTCAAAAAGTATCCGAAGTGCAGGATCTGGGATTTGAGGTGAACTCGCGGCCCGTTACCCAGCAGGGATCCGTTCCGAAAGTAAACACCTCGCAAGACCCGCGAACCATGCCGGAACGCTATCAGCCACAGTTGATCCAGCAGCAATCCGCCGCAGCATCGGGGCAGGTTCAACAGACGCAAATGCAGCAAACTCCTTCGAACGGAACCTCCCGCGTGGGAGCGCCCACAGTGGGAACGCCCTCAACAGGCGCATATGCACCCGCAACGCAAACATCGCCTGTGCAAGGCACCACCCAGCCCACGACCGGCCAGACGGCGCCGCAGCAGGGCCAGGTTAATGCACAGTCGCCCGCATCACAACCGACACAGTACAGCGCGCCGAAAGCCGCACACCAACGCGTGGATCCAAAATAACTCCAAACCCCGGTTTTTCCGGGGTTTTTCATTTCTCCGGGATTTCATACCCTTCGCCAAAACTCCGTTTGGCACAATCACACCCGTAAATTGTCCTATACTCACCCCGGAAAAACGCCGGGCTGGCCGTATTTTTGTATCAACACTTCGCAAGCCGGTGACAATCCGGTGATTAATCGATATCGTTATGAAAACGTTTTATGCGGTATTAGCCAATTCGCTGGCTGCCGCGCTTACGAATACGTTTGTCTGGTTTGCCGTCACGTTCTGGGTCTATCTCGAAACCCGCTCGGTACTCGCCACCTCCGTCATGGCCGGGGTTTACCTTGCAACGGTGGCCGTTTCGGGCTTCTTCCTCGGTTCAATCGTGGATAGGTACCGTAAAAAGACTTCGATGATGCTCTCGGCCTCACTTACGCTGGTGCTCTACATCATCGCCCTGATCATTTACGTCTCTACCCCCGAAGCCGTTTTTAAAGACGATTCAAGCGTTAACCTCTGGCTTTTTATCACGCTTTGCCTTTTCGGGGCCATCACGGGAAACATCCGTTCGATTGCATTATCCACGGTGGTAACGATCCTGATCGAGGAAGATAACCGCGACAAGGCCAACGGAATGGTCGGTACAGCGAACGGGGTATCTTTCCTGGTCGCGTCGATTTTCAGTGGGCTGGTGATCGGCTACTTGGGTGTGCTGTGGATGATGGTGCTGGCTGTGGGGCTGAGCGTCCTGGTAATTCTGCATTTATTCACAATCTCCATCCCGGAAAAAGAGATCGTCCACACCGAATCGCACACGCAGCATATAGACATCCGGGGCACGATTGCGGCCGTAGGCATGGTTCCCGGACTTTTCGGGCTGATTTTCTTCAACACATTCAACAACTTTCTAGGCGGGGTATTCATGTCGCTGATGGATGCGTACGGCCTTTCGATGGTGTCGGTACAGGCCTGGGGAATCCTTTGGGGTGTGCTAAGCCTCGGTTTCATCGTCGGCGGGTTGGTAGTGGCCAAGCGTGGCCTGGGGAAAATGCCTTTGAAGACGCTGTTTACCGCCAACATTGTTATGTGGCTGATTTGCATGATTTTTCCTGTTCAATCATCGATCGTGCTGCTGGGAATTGGTATGTTCGTTTACCTCTGCCTGATCCCGGTTGTGGAAGCGACCGAGCAGACGATCCTCCAAAAGGTCATTCCGCATGAGCGACAAGGCCGCGTATTCGGGTTCGCGCAGAGCATTGAACAGGCCGCTTCGCCCATTACTGCATTCATGATCGGACCCATTGCCAAGTTCATTTTCATTCCTTTTATGACAACCGGTGCAGGTGTAAGGCTGATAGGCTCCTGGTTCGGGACCGGGACAGCCCGCGGTCTGGCACTTTTGTTTATCGTAACCGGCATTGTGGGGCTCATTGTAACGCTGATCGCCATGCAATCAGCGGCGTACCGGAAATTGTCGCTCGTTTATCGGAAGCCCACCCCCGAATATGACACCGACGACGTGCCCGTCAGCGAAGAGGCTTGACATTTTTTTAATTCAATCAACAACTAACCTACACAGCTATGTTTGGACAAACGAAAGCTTTCAGCGGATATTCAGTAGATAACCTGCGGAAAGCGCAACAGTTTTACGGTGAAATACTTGGGATAGAAGTGTCCCAACAAGAGGAAATGCCGGTCCTCCATTTGCATATTCACGGAGGCTACGAAGTGATATTGTATGAAAAACCAAACCACGAGCCAGCGACATTTACCGTTCTCAACTTCCCAGTGAAGAACATCGAAGAGGTCGTCAAAACACTCAAATCCAAGGGAGTAAAATTCGAGAGCTACGATTGGCCGGGGTTCAAGACGGATGCCGACGACATCATGCGGGGCAACGGCCCTACCATCGCGTGGTTCACCGATCCTGCCGGTAATATCCTGTCGGTGATTGAAACTGAAAAATAATCATCCTTAACCATCAACTGAAACATGGAAAATGTAAAGAGCACCCGCATGCAGGGCATCGTAAGCCTCTACAACTTACAAACTCCCTTTTTTGCCTTTGTAACAGAAAACATTTCGCATGAAGACACAAAGAAGCGGCTGGATACCAAGGCTAACCACATCGGCTGGCTCGCCGGTGCACTCGTAGAACAGCGGTTCGACCTTGCCCGTCACCTCGGGTATGAAGGACACCAGCAGGCTGATGAGCTTTTCAAGGAGTTCAAGGGGATTCAGGATGGCGTGGAGTACCCGACGATCGCGTCATATCAGGCGGATTGGGATAAAATCACGCCGATCCTGAAAGAGCTGCTGAGTAATGTAAGCGACGAACAACTGGAACGGCGGATTGATATGGGCCCGGAGTTTTCCCTGTCGCTCTATGAACTGATCACTTTCTCGATCTACCGCGAAGCGAATATCGTCGGACAAATCGCACTTTGGCGGAGATTACTCGGCTATCCGGGCATGCGTTACATGTAAAAATAGGCGGAATTGTGTTTTCTTGCGGGCTAATCAGCGATCAGGCTTTCTATGAAAATGTTTCAGCAAGGGATTCAGCTCAGGGCGAAAAGCCGCGGTTTCCACCTCATAACCGGGGAAATCCTACATGCATTACCGTCGATCAGCGAAATCAAAGCCGGGATGTGCCAGGTATTCATCCAGCACACCTCGGCTTCGCTGACGATCAACGAAAATGCCGATCCCACTGTGCGTATTGATTTTGAAATGTACTTCAATAAATCAGTCCCCGAAAACGATCCCGATTACCAACACGACTACGAAGGCTCCGACGACATGCCGGCGCATTTGAAAGCCTCGTTGCTGGGGAGTTCGGTGATGATCCCTGTGCGGAACGGCAGGTTCGCACTCGGTACCTGGCAGGGCATTTATCTCTGCGAACACCGCGACTACGGCGGGCCCAGAAACCTTATGATCACGGCGTGGGGCGTTTAGGCTTTTACCAGCACCAGACTGAACACCATACCCTTCCCGGCATTGGACCGGGCCGAAACCTGGCAGGATATTGCCTTCGCCAGGTCGCGGATCAGGTGCAGGCCCAATCCCGATTTGATACCAATCGCCGCACTGCCATCGTATAAGGCATTCAATTGCTCTTCGGAAGCGCCGGGGCCATTATCGGTAACTGACAACACGACTTGCCCGCCCTCCTCCTTCGCCTCCCAGTGGATTTGTGCGCTCGGGGTCATTTTCAAGGCCTTCACTGCATTATTGGTCAAATTCTGCATGATCGTGCGGAGGTAATCTTCGTCGGCCAACACCGACAGGGTTTCGGGATTATGGTACTTGAATGTAATACAATCCGTCCCCGCGAAGAACTTACGGATATAATCAAACAGGTCATCGACCGCAATGCGCCGGGCCTGCGGCCTGAACTGCTGCATCTGGCTCTTGCTCCACAACAGCATGGATTCCATCGTTTCGACCAGCGATTCGGCGGAATCCGTCAACCGCTTCTGATGCATTTCAGCCGCTTCTGGCGTCATCAAATCCGGCGCTTCCTTCTGTAAATGGAGGAAATTAACGAGGTTGGCTACCGGACTACGGAGGTCGTGGCTTAATATAGCAAAGAAACGCGCCTTCACCTGGTTGGCCTCGTCGAGCTCGTTGTTCAGGCGCAGCAGTTGCACATTGGTGCGGTTCCGCAAGCGATTTTGCCGGTAAAGCAGTGCCCCTATGGCCGCGAGCAACAACAAACCGCCCGTCAGCAGCCATTGCTGCCTCTTGCGGGCATCGAGTTCAAGGGTGTTGATTTCGATCTGTTTGTCGCGCAATGCAATTTCACGTTCCCCTTCCAGTCCGGCGATTTTGTTTTTCTCCTCCTGCGAAAACAGCGAATCCTCCACCGCTTTGTACGCCCTGAAATTATAATAGGCATTCCTGAAATCACCGCGCTGCTCCTGTACCTCGGCGAGTACTCCTGTAAAATGCGATTTGTAGCTGATATCGCCATTCTCCTCGCTAACCTTAATCGCCCTTCTCAGGTATTGTTCCGCCTGTTTAAGCAACTGGGATGGATTAGCAATACCTTTCGGAAGAAAATGGCTTCTGTACATTTCCAGATACGCCGAACCCATACTGCCCAGGTTGTTGGCCGCTTCGATGTGCGCGGGGTTCACTTCCTCCCACAACTGCTCGGCCTTGCGCCCATAGGTGAGCCGTGCCTCGAAATTGCGGCTTTCCAACGAGGCGAGACTGCCATACGCCTTCGCGAGCCCCTCCACATTGCCCGCGCGCTCGTGCATGAGCGCCGCCTTCCCGAAATAGCGGCGCGACGCAGCGGTATCCTTCATCTGGTAATAAATGCTGCCTAGCGAATTCAGCGAGTTGCCTACCTCCCGCGAGATATTGTAAATGT
The DNA here is from genome assembly GCF_003014695.1 of Dyadobacter jiangsuensis. Classification (GTDB taxonomy): domain Bacteria; phylum Bacteroidota; class Bacteroidia; order Cytophagales; family Spirosomataceae; genus Dyadobacter; species Dyadobacter jiangsuensis. The sequence continues at coordinate 9,522 of NZ_PYAS01000018.1, forward strand.
CCGATGCTTCGAGCTGCTCGCGGAGTTTCAATGCCTTGGTACTGTACAGCAGCGCCTTCGGGTAATTCTTCTGCGCGAGGTATATCGATCCTACATTGTCATTCGCATTAGCCATGAGGTATTTATCACCCTGCTTTTCGGCTTCTTTTAACCCCAATAAATAATAGCGAATGGCCTCAGGATAGTTGGAAGCGATATTTGCCTGAGCCACACCAATATTATTAAAAGTAGTAGACATATTATAAGTATCCCCCATATTCCTGAACACTTCCAGCGCCTGCTGATTGTAGTACATGCAGGAATCTATATTACCCATGTCGCTGAACGCCCGCGCCATGGAAGTGTTAAAAACACCTATTCCCCGTTCCCACGGCATCGCTTTCACGTGCGCGAGTCCGCGCCTGGCGTATGCGAGGGCCATTTTTGTATCAATAAAAAAGTACTCGTCCGCGATCCGTTTGTAGAGCCGGCCTTTCAGCGTGTCGTTTTTCGCCCTCGGTAGCTCCGACACCAGCGAGTCGATCAGCGCCTGCCCCTCTTTCTGGGCATGGGTCTGGAGAGAGGCCAACAGTAAGACCAGTGTGAGCGTGAGCGCGCGCATAACGGCTATTTGAGGTTAGTCAGCGAATGCTTGAAGCTCCGGCCTACGGGTAATGTGTAGCTGCCGATATGTACTTCCTGCGGGGTAATTTTTTCGATATAATGCCGTTGTACGGCGTAACTCCGGTGAATGCGAAGGAATGATTGGAATGCATTTTCAAGCAACAGGTTCCCGATGGAGGACAACACGCTGTATTTCCGGGTGGTGGTAACGATGCGGGTGTAATCCTTCAACGCTTCGAGGTATACGATATCGTGCAGGTTCAGCTTGATTTGCTGGTGCCCGTCCTTGATAAATACCGTGCTGTCGCTTCCAAGGCTATATTCGAATAGCTCGGCCTTGCGCTTCATTTCAAAATAATGCTGCACACGCTGCATGGCATGTGCAAAACGCTCTGCTTTGATAGGTTTAACCAAAAAATCGAACGCTTCCAGTTCGAAGCTTTCGGCTGCATAGTCGGGATATGCGGTGATGAAAATACAAACCGGCACCTGCATCATCTCCGCCCGGAATTCGAGACCGTTTACATCGGGCATATCGATGTCTGTGAGCAGTACATCCACAGGCGTTTGCCGCAAAGCCTCCAAAGCTTCGGTAGCAGCAGTATAAACGCCCACTATTTCCAGAAAAGGATATTTGCGCGCGTACATCAGCGTGGTGAGCCGGTCAATTTCGTCGTCGTCAACAATCACGCAGCGGTAAACCGGGATGTCGGGCATAGTGAACAGAGCGAAGTTTTTGTTTACCAAATTTAAAAGACTTTGCCAGAAAAGCAGGGTCACGGCCAACTGTTTTAGTTACTGGTCTATTTAAAATGTCGTTCATCGAACGCGCGTTGCCGGCCTCTGCCCTACCCGGTACTTTTGGATGCGTAGGGACTATAAAACAAACTCGATGAAAAAGCTATTCATATTCCTGATAATCAGCACCATAATGGGCTGTTCGGATTCATCCAAAGACGCGCCAGCTCCCGGAGGCGACGATCCCGACCCGACCACCGTTACACCTCCCGGAAAAGGTGCACCGGGCGTGGTGGGTACGGCTGGTATAAAAGCGTGGGATGACCTCCCAACCTCGGAGAAAGATAAAATCAAAGGCTGGAATACGATCTTCATGCACCAGTCCGTCGGTACGGACCTCGAAGACGGCGCAGCGGCGAACGGCTTCCGTTTCGAATACTTCGACATGAATGAAAAACCGGACGGCGGATTAAGCGGCAATGTATTCAGCGCATCGAACGGAATGCCGATCGAGAAGATGGAAGAATTCAAAAGGAATGCGTTGGCGCACAAAGGCATATTGAAAATCGCGATCTTCAAATTTGGTTATGCCGACATCCGAGAGGAAGACAGGGAGGCAGTGCAAGTTGCCTACAAGCAGATGATCGACGACCTCCGCGCACAAATACCGGGTTTGCGATTTGTGCACATCACCCCGCCGCTCGTCTACATCGCCACCCGCGACGAAGGAAATGAGGCTAAAATGAAGACGGGGCAATGGATGAAATCCACATTTGCCGAAAAGGACGTGATTTTCGACCTGCAAACCGTAGAATCCAATGATGGGGCTTGCAAGCTCGGCAACGTATGGCGGATTTGCGACGAATACCGCTCGACGGCATCCTGCCCCAGCAAAAGCCAGGGCGTGGATGCGCCGGAAGGTCAGGGACATTTATGCGAAGCCGCCGCCGCTAAAATCAGCAAGGCGTTCCTCATGAGCATTTACAACACGGGCAAATAGGCAGAAAACTGCTCACCGCCATTGGGTAATCGTTTCGGAACCAGGCCCGTCGTTGGTCCAAACCTTGTCGCAAAGTGCAATCTGTTTCAAAAATGAATCTCGGGTTGGGGCGGTCAGCACATTTCCGCCCGAAAGGTATTGATAGCCGGTCAGTTGGTCCATGCAGGAGATAACCATTTGCTTCTCGGCATTACCGGCAATACTGGCGTCGCATTGCAGCGCATACCTGAGCATATCGGTATCGAGAATCCCCGTCCGGAACGCGCCCTGGTGCCCATCCGGGCGGTTTGTTTCGTGCAGGTTATTAACAAGTGAAACGGGATAGCTTTCCGCCGACATCCAGCCGTTGCCGTGGCGGGTCTGGTAGGCCCTGGTAAGGTAATAAATCGTCGGGACTGCATACAGGCCGTTGCGGCGAAGTATTTCAAATGCATTTCGGCTGGTCGTATTCGAGCGGGTGACGTTTGGGAAAATACCGAAATCCATATCGAGCAAGATTCCCTGACCGCCCTCGAAAACATAATTCTCAAAACCCATATCAAACAATCCATTTTCCGTCAGCAAGCGGATTGTGCTGCGGGCAATATCCACATCGCGAAGAAACTGGTCCAGCCTCATAATCTCCAATTCGAGTGCTTCCAGGCAACTTTCCAGCCCGCGGGCTTTGAATTTGATCCGGTAATAATCGCGCACGACTTCGAGCTTTCGTTCCAAAACCGCGGGAAAAAACAGGTCTTGCGCATAAAGTTTGAATGGCCCCTGGTTCCGCTCGATGGTCGCGCCAAACCCCACGCCCACAGTGCCGTGAGCGAGGTTGGCGCGGTCATTTACATTATAGAACTTATCAAAAGGCGTTGTAACCATAGCCAACGGATCTACAAACAACACCGGACTGGCCCCCCACCGCTGCAACGCTCTCGATTCCCGCGCAATCCCCGTCGGATCAATCGTGCAGAACCGGGAGAAGAACGCGGGCACCTGCCGGAAAGAGCCCGAGCCAAAGTTCGAAAACACATGCAGCTGACCATCCGCGTGCATCACAGTGTGCCCGCATTGGTGGCCGCCATTGAATCTGATCACTACCGGATGATCCAGCTTGGAGGCAAGGTAGTCGGTGAAAACGCCCTTTCCCTCGTCGCCATAACCCATCCCCAAAACAATGTGAATTCCCCCCATTTATAACGCGATAATGCCGGAAATGCCGTGGTCGCGGCGCACGAGTGAATCTTTAACAGCGACCAGCGCATTGGAAACCGATTGCCGTGTTTTGCTGTCAAAACCGCTCATGGCGGCATCTGCATTAACACCTTTTACCAGCGCCACCGTAGTAGCAATGAGCTCGGCGATGTTGTTCTGATCTTCGAGCACCAGGAAACGCTCGCTAAGCAGCGTTTTCCACTGTGAAAACACGAAATGGTCGTTGCGATAGCTGGCTTCGTTGGCATGGATATGAAAAACGAAATAGGACCGGCACGCTTCGTTCAGCAGCGACGCAGCGTTGAGACTTTCCTTTCCACGATAACCGCATTTGGCCTGCAATAAATCGGCGGCCATTACATCGTGAAAACCTTCATCCCCGATCGTAAAAAGGAAACCCTTCTCATGCCTTTTTTCGAAGGAATCGATGGAGGTATGCCTGGCGGCGAAATACCACGCCAACGGATAGCTCTCACGGTTCTGGCCACCGCCGCCCCGCTCGATGAAAATTTTGGAAAGGCAATCGTCCAGCTCCATCGTACCTGATTCAAACTGACCTACCTGTAAAGGGTAATCGTCGGAAATATGGTCTCCGACAGCCATAAACATGATTTGCGGATCGAGGATGCCATTGCTGATGAGCGTGTTCATCAATGCACCCAATTTATTCTTGATCAGGTTTTCGGGGATGGAACCCATCGACCCGGTCACATCGAGCGCCACGATAATCGGCACCGAATCAGGATGCAAATGCGAATCCCGCGACTCCCGGACGTCGACGCCCTCCGGGGAAAGGTCGGGATGGATCACACCCAGCTTGTTCTGCGTAAAGTTGTCGTCTATCGATTGCGTCCTGCGCACCCGGCTTACGCTGTCGTAAGCATCGTCACTCCATGAGGAATAGCCCATTGTTTCAAATATTTAAGTGTATGAATTGTGATGGAAAATTTCTGTCGAGCATTGCGCGGTATCTTTCATAGCACGCCAGGGAATCGTCGTCGGAGCTCAGTAGAAAATCGACGAATTCGCGGTGATGGGTTTTCCGCAGCGAAGTACCTAGCCCGGAGCGGTCGCCGAGAAGATAGGCGCCCAGGCGTTTCGCCATTTCGAGGTCGGCATTTTCCGTGGCCTTTTTGTCTCTCAGCAATTGCCCGGGATACCAATGCCGGTATGCTCCCGAAATGGTCTGCACCCTGCCATTTAAGGGCGACAGATGATAAAAACCGGCCACGGCGATCCCGTGCGTTTCCGGCACCAGCATTACCTGCGCGGGTGTGAGGCCCAGGTGCGCGCTTCCCGTATGCCTGTGCAGGAGCATACAAAATTCCAGCAATCGCGACATCACCCAGTTGGTATGCTCCTGTGGAAGCGTCAGGTTTACAAGAGGTACTGCCCTTTGGGAAAGCAAAAAACTATCATCGGCATCCCAGGTGTAGGGCATATAACGTTTGAAGTGCGCCGGGGCGCCGGCAGCGACCTCCTGCTGGTTCCGCTTTGCCTGAGTCACCGCCCGCCTGTCGCCGCGGAAAAGTACCCAGTGGTCATTGGTAAGAAACTCGCCGGAATCGTCGGTGAAAGAAGAGCCGCTGCCAAAATGCCTGAACAATTCGATCAAACGGTTCGTGGCTTCCTGCGCACCCGGATGTTTGCATTTATCGGGATGAATGGTTTTTAACATATCCCGGTAGGTCATGGCCGTACTTTCGGCCAGTGCCTGATAATGGGTGGCTTGCAACACCTGCGCAATTATTCCGCTGTCGTCTGTCATGACTCGTTGTTTCCGTTTATGAATACCCACCAATAGCTGAGAGAATGCCAAGGTATCAGAAGTAACGGCACCACGCCCACGTCATTGAGCAACTGAAAGATATGGGTTAGCGATCGGTGCAACGCGGGGTTAATTCCCTTTGTCACAATCACCCCCTGACAATGTCGCAAATCACATCTGTTTTTCTTGGTCGAACCCGCTTAGTTTGTAACATCGGAATAATGCCAAACAGGGCGTTTCAAAACGCCTCCAAAACTGCTCGGAACAAATGGTAGAGGTATTCAAAACAACCGTAGAAAAGCAAAGCCAGGCAAGGTTGCTGGTCGATCTGATTTGCCTCGCATTCACGGGTTACCACGCCAGCTTCGACCTCGAAGATTGTGATAAGGTATTGCGGATCAGCTGCGAAGGCGCGGCAGTATGCAACGCCAGCGTCATCGGATTACTGGAAAGTTTCGGCTACGAAGCGGCCATTCTGGAAGACGTTTGGCCCGAAACCGAAGCACCGGCAGCATTGCAAACGTTATCCATTCTATAACCATATAAACTACATCAACTATGAAAAAGACAAGGATCATCTTCTGGGTCGTCACCGGATTACTGGCGGTCATGGTCGGCATTGGCGCCGTGTACGACGCTATTTCCGCACCGGAGGCGATCGCTCACGTGACGCGCATCGGCTATCCGGCATACATAGTGCCTTTTCTGGGTGTGGCCAAAATCCTGGGCGTCATTGCGATCCTCGTTCCGGGCTATCCCCGAATCAAGGAGTGGGCCTATGCGGGCATTTTTTACGATTTGTTCGGTGCATTTTACTCCCACATCGCATTCGGTGACGGACCCGACATGTGGGCTCCTTTCATCATCGGATTCGCATTGATCGCCGTGTCCTACATCTACTCTCACAAATTGCAGCGGCAAACCTTCGCTACCGCTTAGTAGTACCCGGACTTTCGGATTCCGGCATCATGAATGGTTTTACAACTAACTTATTACCAATTCCATAACCTAAAACATTACAAAAATGAAGATCATCAAGAAAATCCTGTTTGTCATCGCAGGCATCATTGTACTGGCTCTGGTGGCCGCTCTTTTTGTAAGCAAAGAGTACAGTGTCAAACGGGAAATTACCATCAACAAACCCAGCCAGGAGGTTTATGACTATGTCAAATTCATTAAAAACCAGGAGCATTATAACAAATGGGTGATGATGGATCCGAACATGAAAAAGGGCTACCAGGGTACCGATGGCACCGTCGGTTTTGTATACGCCTGGGACAGTCAGAAGGACGATGTCGGAAAGGGCGAAGAAGAAATTAAAGTGCTCGAAGAAGGTAAAAAGATCAACCTCGAAGTCCGGTTTATCCGACCATTCGAAGGACTTGCCACCACCGAAATGACTACCGAGGCTATTTCGCCGACGCAAACGAAAGTGTCGTGGGGCATGAGCGGACGAAGTGCCTACCCCATGAATCTCACGAACACCATCATGGACGGCATGCTAGGCGCCGATCTGGAACAGAGCCTTCAAACGCTGAAAGGTATTTTAGAAAAGTAAGCAAGTGTAAGTAATTCATCAACAACTAATCCAACCAAGCCATGTCAACCATTTCATCATCCGCAGAAGCAAAAACAAACGAAACAGTGGACCGGAAACAGCTATTGCACGAACTCGACCAAACCGAGCAGGACTTTTACTCGATCCTCGCCGCATTGAATCCCCGGCAGATAAATCTTGTCCCGTTTGAAGGCAGCTGGACAGCCGGCCAGGTCGCTGAACACATCCTGATGTCCGAATCAGGCATTCCGGAAACAGTACTAGGCTCGACCGAAGACACCGCCAGACCGGTAGCACAATACGTACCCGTGATCGAATCGATATTTCTCGATTTCACAGCCAAATACCAGGCGCCGGAGTTCATTATCCCGTCGGCAGGGCCGCACGATCAACAGCAGTTGCTCGATGCATTCAAAGCCGAGCGTGCCGCAATCCGCGAGATTGCGGCCAACGAAGACCTCACACTTACCTGCACGGATTTTGAATTCCCGCAGATCGCCAATCTCACCCGCTGGGAATGGCTGCAATTTGTGCTCTGCCATTCGAAAAGGCATACCCGCCAGTTGCGCAACATTTCGGAAAAAGTTAGCGGACCATCCGATATCTGATAGCTCAAAGATTGATAACTTGCGGACTCATTTTTACTATCCAAGTGCTATGTTCCGTAAGTTCTCATTCTTGTTATTATTGATAGTCGGCATGTCGAACGGCTACGCCCAGGTTGCTGCTACCAGTAAAAAAATAGCTCCCTTTCAGATCAGGCTGGTAAATGGCCAGCAATACACCTCGTCGCAGCTCGCGGCCGGGCCGGTGGTACTCATCTATTTTTCACCGGATTGCGAACACTGCCAGAGCTTCACCAAAGATTTGCTGAAAAACTCCAACGTGGTTGCCAACAAGCAAGTAGTTATGGTCACATTCCAGGCCATGGACATGCTGAAACCTTTTGTGAGCCAATACAGCCTCGGTACTTACCCGAATTTCAAAGTGGGTACGGAAGGCACTTCCTACCTCGTGCAGCGCTACTACCAGATCCGCTCGTTCCCTTATATTGCCATTTACGACAAAAAAGGAAACCTCGTGAGGACATTCGAGGGCGAACAGCCGCACGCCGAGATTTTCAAGGCATTGAAGCAGATCTAATAGCTGTTTCAACCGGCGAACATCGCTTCATAATGCGCAGAAGGAGCTAAAATCCCGCCGCTTTGAGCGTAAAACGACTTGTCGGTGAGATATACCCCTTTCTGCGTTTTCGTCCAGCTGCCATTCGCCATCGGATGGAAAGTCGCGAGCTTGTCCCAGTTCTTATAATATTGATGGCCGTTCGTTTCCTGCAAGCCTACCGACATTCCGGGGAAAGGCTGCAAACGGGCGGCCACATTTTTGTTCCAGTCGACCAGGATAGGATTCACCGTGAGGTCGGCGCAGAAGCAAGGGACCTTTTTCTCGTAGGCCAGCTGGGTGATTTTCATGGTCATACTCAGCGTTTTGGCAATGGCTTTCACCGCAATCGCGGAATACCCTAGCTCAATGCGGTGTGCGGCATCTTCCACCGTGTGCGCGCTTTCGTCGGCGGCCACGCGCACACCCAGGTCGCCCACGAAGGCCTCGTTGCTTTCCTCAAAAGGCTCCTCAATCACCGCGATCTGATCGAATGCACCGATCTTTTTGGCATGATCCAGAAAGCGGAGCAGCGTTTCCTTCTTCTCGTAACGGCCATTCGCATCGAAATAGTAAGGAATCTTCCCGTTTTGGGTATAAGGCGTCTCGTAATGACCGATCGCCTTGTGCACGGCAGTCAGAAAGGCGATATCCTTCTCGATCATCTCCTGCTGCGTTCCCGCCGCACCGGTTTTGAGTTTTAATATAAAATAACCTTCATCGGCCGCCTGCTTGATGCGTTCCGGCGAGGTACCGACTGCAAACGAAGGGATACTCGCCACTTTCTCATGCCGGTAAGAAAGCCCGGGCCGGTAAGCGGCAGGTACCATTTCATCAAACTGCTTCATGCCGTTCTCCTGCGAATAAAGCAGCCACGCGGCATTGTCCACGCACACGAGGGCATTCAATGCAAAGGTCTTCCGCAGATCGGGGTTGCCGGTGATTTTCTTACCGTAGGCAAGTACTTCGGGTAAAATATCATCGAGTAGTTGCACCGGGTCGGTGAACGACGTCCATTTGATCAGCTGCAAAGCATGCTCGCTCATGGCGTACATCAACGCATTACCGGCGCTTTCAGAATGGGCGGCGAAAACCTTCGAATCCGACCATAACACGCCTTGCGTACCCAGCCCTACTTTGCGGGCACCCGAATCGGATTCCAGCATGGCAATGGCCTGCCAGCTGTCGGTAATGGCGCTGCCTTTGAAACGGTAGGGATTCAGCGGCTCCCGCTCAAAGTTGGAGCTGACATTCTTGATGGTAATTTTCTTCACGGCTGGCTTCGAAAATGGGTTCGGGAATTGGTTTTCAGGTGCAAACATGCCGGCCGCAGCCAGGATACCCGCTCGGCGGGCAAATTCGCGTCGGGAGAAATGTTCAGGTTTTCCGGAAATCATGGGTTTGGAAATGTGTTTCAATTGATCAGACTTCATAAAAGCCCGCTACCCTGATCCAATATCTGAATTTTATCCAGCTTTAATAAATTAAAATACTAATTAAAACAAAACCAGCCGACTTCTTGGGAAGCCGGCTGGCAGGTAATAACAACATTCATTCCACATCAACCCATCATGGCCATCAGTGTGTCGATCGATTCGATTTCCCGATCGCTACAAGTAACCTGGCGCCGAACCACCTGAATCGTAAATACCTTAGTCCTCATTTTATAGGTGACCGTTTCAAACAAGACATCAAAAAGAAAATCGATCGCATACCAAAGCGAACGCCCATTCGCCCACGCTGCTTCAACCTGAACAATGTATGACGTGGAAGAATCGCCGGGATAGGCTTCTTCGAGTTTGATACTGTCCAGGGGGCGTCCCAAATCCGCGCAACGCGCACTGAACGGCTCCAAAGCTTTCATCAATTCTGCTCTATCCATGCTAGTATTCCGTTATGGTTTGACAATAAATTCAGCAAATTCCTCATATCCTCCTCAGCCACGTGCCCACAAGGCACGTATCTGGCCTTTTCGTTCCAGGCATCAAAAAGTAGCCCATTAGCTTTGGCAAGTGCCGGATGCAACGCTTTCTCGTCCTCGAATTTGTTTTTTAGCCCACTAAAAACAAGCAAGTTGATCAGATTATGCGTTTTCACCGCGCTCCGGATATCCCTGATCCCCTGTAATGAGTGTGCCGCGCTCTCGTCAAACAGATTGGGTATCCCGAATCGCTCGGATATTTTCGCTTTAAGGGTCAGTTCGGCGCTGTACCTGCAAGGTAAAAGGCGCCGTCGAACATTCTCTCATTGTACAAGACGACTGCCTCTTTAAGTCTTTGCCTGGCAATGGCACGTATGGATTGAGGGTTGATCATAGTGTTGTGGTACAGTGTTCTCCCACAAACGAACAAAACTTTTCTGAGATTGCAAAGCGAAAACTGAAATTATAACCACAGTTATATTGCTGATTATCTTTTAATTAACCAAAAAAAATCATTCCAACTTAATTAATTTCAACTCATTTCCGAGAAAACGTCCAACAAAAACATCTGCGGTTCGATGTTGAATATACGTCCGAACTCCCCGCATCACCCAATAGCGTGCCTACTACCGACGCGTTGCCTATCACCGATGAAAACGCCGCACCAAAAAGCGGTTCGAGCGCCTTGGCCATATCCGAAGCTGAGTTTACCGCTAGGCCCGTGGGTTTAAGTTTGGTATTTCCATTTTCAGGAAAATTAATTCTGATAGAACTCGTAATTCTCCTTCGTGACGATATCGATGGGCATGTAGTTCTGCTTCGTGACGGGCGCATTCACGACGAGCGTCTGGTAAAGTGCCATCATGCCGCGGTAGCCCTGGTCGTCGGGACGGTGGCAGATCAGGAAATCGATCACATTGTCTTCCAGGTAATCCACGTTTTCCCGCACAAAATCATAGCCGATCAGCGAGACGTGCGTACGGTGACTGTTTTTCAGGAAAGATGCGACCGTATGCACGCGCGAGTTGGTCACAAACGCCGCACCGATGTCCTTATTTAAATGGAACACATAGGTAAGGTGCCGGGCCACCGATTGGTAATCCGTTTCGCGGATATCGATCCGCACAATCTCGTTCGGCTGGTTATTGTCGTTGAAATACGCCCTGAAACCATCCTCAATTTCGAGGTAATTGTAATTGTCGATCTCCTTGGAGATATTGATGATCAGCACTTTTTTCTCCGGTTCGAGGCGATAAGTGAGGAGCTTCGCACCCACGTACCCGCTCTTGCGCAGGTGCGGGCCTATGTACGTAAGGCTGTGCAGGTCGGGAATATCGGAATCGATGAAAACGTACGGGACCTTCCGTCGCACGCATTCTGCCGCAAACTTCCGGGTTTCCTCGATAAAGGAAGGGGAAATCAGGATGCCGTGAAAACCGGCGTCCAGCACGACCCTGATCTGGTCGGCAAACGAATCCTTATCATTCAGATCAAACAGAAAAACCTGCACCTGTACGCCATATTGCTTCATTTCTGCCTCCGCCCGGCGTATCCCGTTCAGCGGAGCCGACCAGAAATCCGTTTCTTCCGACACGTCGGGGATTAATGCGGCGAGGCTGATGATCTTTTTGGAAGCCAGCCGGCTGGCCAGGATGTTGGGCTGATAGTCCATCTCCTTGATGATCGCATTGATCTTCGCCTTGGTTTTCTCCGAAACGCCCGTTCGGTTATGCAGCACGCGATCGACCGTAGCAGTGGAGACATTGGCGCGCCTGGCAATTTCCTTCACGCCGAACAATTCGTTCTCTTTTTCCATTCAAATGTTTTGTTCGAAGGGATAAATATAGGCGTTGCACGGGCATTCCTGCAAGGAAATAACCGTGCAACGCACTATTCATCGGGGTTAAAAGGACTATTCACCCAGCATTTACCGTCACGGTGCCGGAAATACCTCAGATACCGAGCAGCTTTTTCAACCGGTCATAGAAGCCGGTATCCCGGAAAGTAAACTGCTTGTGCAAAATATAATTACTTAAAAAGCTTGCGCCCATCGCCGCCACCTGTGAAAACAGTTTGTTCAAATTCACTTCCTTCACTGAAAAAGGAATCAGAAAGTTGAAAACACCAAGCCACGATTTGGAAAGCTCATACAAAATGGCGGAACCGTAAACGGTGATCAGGCAGGAAAGAATTGAAACCAATATGAACTTGACGATCTGCCGCCTGCTCTGCGCCGTATTTTTGGCATTAAAGGCAAACAGCCTTGTCAGAAAATAACCCACAACAAACGAAAACCAGTAACCGGCAAACAATGCACTCTTATAGGAAATAGTAAACCATTCCTGTAAAATTGTGGCAACCAGCAGATTGGAAAACGCACCGGTAGCGGCAACAATGAAATAGGCAAAAAGATCGCGACGATTAAACAGTTGGTCGGCCATAAAACGGGTTTCTGAGTCGCCAAGTTAATCTTGGATCCGAATTAAATTGTCAATAGATCTGGTCTGGCTGCAAAAATTCCTCCACTAACCTTCAACTATATGATGAATAATCCGGCAATCCATTGTATCGCTCCCTGTTTCATTGTCAGAAATGTCCCGGCGGCCCTGGCATTTTACCGCGACTTCCTCGGTTTTGAGATTACATTCCAGGGCCCGAGCGAAAACGACATTTTCTTCGGGATCGTGGAGCGCGGCGCGGCGATGATCATGATGAAAGCTGTCGGCATAGAACCCGTACCCAACCATACACGTGATATCAAACAAGGCATTATGCGATGGGACGCTTATATGTACGTACCCGACCCCGACGCGCTCGCGGCCGAATTTGCGTCACGGAATGTAACTTTCTTTCTACCTATCTGCGACAATGACGACAACTTGCGCGGGTTCGAGGTGAAGGATGCAGATGGATATTTGCTGTATTTTGGGAGGCCTAATAAAAGTGACCAGTAATTTTGTATTCCAACCCATCTGTTAAATGAAAAACTCTCGGCTAATACAACTAGGCCTGCTTGTATTCAGTATATTATTATACCTCGTCTTGATTATTTGTGTGCTGGGAATACTTTTGATGTTAACCGGAGGTGGCCACATGACCGTTCCGATTGAAGAGTACTACCCGGTGGTCGGTGTAGGAATATTGACCGGTCTGATACTAAAAGTGGTGTCCAGGATTCGTAAAAACCTGAAAGCAAAACAACTGACGGATAACTCAGACGAGTATTAGCGATCACTTTGCTTTTCATTGGCCGTTTCCTGAGCTAATCATTAGATAGCCTCTCCAAACGCTTCTAACCCTCACAATCTGCAACCTGCTCACTTTCGAAATCTTCAAACACATGGAATTTTATTGGAAAACGGCACTGCATTTGCTCAAAGAGGTAGCCGAATCGCCTTGACAATTGTCTCGGAAGCGATTTGTTTGCATTTTAGGAGCTGAAAACTAGTCACTCTTATCACTCAATAGCTCCTTATGTACATCAACCGTTACCTCTCACCTGTTATCGTCTACTACTATTCCTGGCGAATGGTCCTGTTTTCAATCGCTACGGGTTCCATCGCCATTTTTGTATACGACTACCTCGATTGGAAATGGGTCGCGATCCCCTGGCTTCCCGTGTCGCTCGTCGGTACGGCTACGGCATTTTTTGTAGGTTTTAAAAACAACCAGTCATACGACCGCAGCTGGGAAGCCCGCAAAGTGTGGGGCGCCATTACCAACCATAGCCGGTCGTTCAGCGCCGCGGTGCGCTCTTTTACGACCTGTTCGCCCGACTCGGACAACATTTCTGCTGCCCAAGAAAATCGCATCATCATATACAGGCACATTGCGTGGTTGTACGCGTTGAAGAACACCATGGTACAAAGGACCAACTGGGAGCACACCGACCGCGCGAGTGAACGCCAGCGCAAGGCATTCAGGCGCTCGCAAGTACCTTGTGACGTGGAAATCGCGAAACACCTGCCCGAGGCCGAGCTTGCATCGATCAAAGACAAAAAGAACCAGGCGACACAGATCCTCGACCTGCAATCGCAGCACATTCGCGACCTTCGCCGCGCCGGCTCGCTCGATACCTATCAGCATGTCGCTTTACAAGACCTCATTTCAAAACTCTATGACGAGCAAGGCAAAAGCGAAAGGATCAAAAACACGCCATTCCCGCGCCAGTATGCGACCACTTCCATGCTTTTTATATTCATATTCATGACGTTACTGCCATTCGGCCTGCTGCCTCAATTCGTGGATTTGGGCGAGAAGTATATGTTTTTGCTGATTCCTTTTAACATGATCGTATCATGGGTTTTCATGTTCATGGAATACGTGGGCGATATCAGCGAAAACCCGTTTGAAGGCCTGCTGAACGACACGCCCATCAGCACCATTATCCGCAATATCGAAATAGACCTGAAAGAAATGCTCGACGAAACCGACCTGCCTGCGAAGTTTTCGAGCTACTCGGGAACCCTGTTCTAGCATTCAATCAGTCGGCGCGAAGGCTCTTCACCGGGTTCATTAATGCAGCTTTAAGACTTTGGAAGCTTACTGTCAGCAGGGTGATCGCTAATGCGCCCACGCCTGTCCATACGAATACCGACCAGGGAAGCCCGGTGCGGTATTCGTATTTTTGGAGCCAGGATGCCAGGACGTACCAGGCTATCGGCGATGCAATGATCATCGCCACGATCACCAGCACTGCAAAATCCCTGGAGAGTAATGTCCAGACGCTCCATACCGAAGCGCCCAGTACTTTTCTGACCCCGATTTCCTTCGTTCGCTGCGCGGCTACAAACGATGCCAGCCCGAACAACCCCAGGCAGGAAATGAATACCGCCAGCACGGTGAAGAAACCGGCCAGTTTACCGATGCGCTCCTCTGCACGGAATTTGCCATCGTATTCCTGATCGAGGAAACGATAGTCGAACGGCACGGCCGGGGCATATTTGCGGAACACTTTCTCGACCTTTGCGAGCGCGTCCGGCGCGCTCATACCCGGACGTAAGCGCATAGTAACCACGCGCGCAGGCCACGGCGCAATATAGTAAATGGCATGCTGCACCGGCTCATAGGGCGACTCCATCACCATGCCTTCCACTACCCCTACCACATGCAGCGGCTGCGTACCCCATGTAACAGTCTCGCCAACAGGGTTTTCCAGCCCCATAAACTTCACCGCTTCTTCGTTCAGGATCACAGCGAGTTTGTCGGTTGAATATTGGCGCGAAAAGTCCCTCCCCTGCTTGATTTTCCAGCCCACGGTCTTGCCGAACTCTTCCGTGACACCAAATGTGACGAATGGCCTGTCGCGGTTCATGTCTTTTCCGCGCCACGTAAAGCCGGTTTCGTTCTGTCTTTTCTCGGTGAGCGGCGTGGTGGTTTTGGTCACCTCCACAATCGCGCCGGTTTCCAGCAGTTCGTTGCGGAATGGTTCGAAATGATTATTAATGTCGAGCGTAGGCATGTCGATCATCACCAGGCCGGTACGATCGTAACCGACGGGACGATCTTTGGTGTATTGTATTTGCCTGAAAACCATTACTGTACCGATAATCAGCGTCACCGAAACCGTAAACTGCACGACCACCAGCACCTGTCGTGGAATGTAAGCTAACCGTCCGGCGCGGAAAGTACCTTTCAGCACATTGACTGCCTTGAAAGACGACAGGTAAAATGCGGGGTAACTTCCAGCCAAAAAGCCCGTCATCACACAAAATGCCAGCGCCAACAGCCAGAACACAGGATTTGCCCAAAGAATGGCCATCTTTTTATCAGCCATATTATTGAAATACGGCATAGCGAGTTGTGCGAGCGCGATGGCGATCACGAACGCGATAAACACCACGAGAAACGACTCACTGAAAAACTGCCCGACCAGCTGTCCCCGTAACGACCCTACCGCCTTCCGCACACCCACCTCGCGTGCGCGCTTCTCCGAGCGTGCGGTGCTCAGATTCATAAAATTAATGCAAGCCAGCAGCAACACGAATGCTCCCACAATGCCGAACAGCCAGACATACTGAATGCGCCCGCCGGTATTGAACCCTTCTTCCCAATTGGAATACAAATGCCACTGGTCCATTGGATGCAGGAATGCCTTTGCCTGGGTGTCGCGGTCAGTCCCGGTGAGTTTGTTGAGCCGAACCGGGGCGATAGCCGACGAAACCGCTGTGAGCTCCGAGCGGTCGGCGAGCTGCACGAAAACCTCGGTGAAGTTATTATTCCATTGATCCTTGTTCCTGACTCCATAGGCGACACGGGTAATGTATAATTCCCAGGGAGCGATGAATGCTGTGTTGGCGAACGTTGTATTGTGCGGCAGGTCGCGGTACACGCCGGTAACCTTCACGGCCAGCTCGTTATCGATCTTCAACACCCGATTGACCGCGTCACCATTCCCGAACAACGTCCGGGCGGCCGACTCCGACAGCAGCACCGACGCGGGATCCGACAGCCCGGCCCTGCTTCCGCTAACCATCTCGAGCGATAGCATTTCGGCAATTCCCGGCTCCATAAACCGGCCCGGTTTGTTGAATTTCAGGTCTTTGAAAGAAAGAATATGGCTCTCCTCTCGCGTACTGCTCACGATATGCTTGAAATACCCTCCGTACGACAGCCTCAGTTCACGGCCCATCGGCGCTGGTACCGAGTTGTGGGTGAAGATAATGCCGCCAAGGTTTTGCGTTTGCATTACCTGGGCAATGCGTGTGTGATTTTGGAATGATTGGTTGAAAGAAACTTCGTCGTACAGCCACAAGCCAATGAGCAATGCCACTGCCATGCCGCTTGCAAGGCCCGCGATGTTGATGAACGAGTACATTTTGTTTTTGGCAAGATTCCGCCGGGCCACTTTGAAGTAGTTACTGATCATAATCATATTGAGATGGGACGGCCGGGAATATTGTTCTGCCCTCCGGCGACGGCGTACCAGTGGCGGCAACACGGACAATACATTGAGTATATAGCGCATCGTAGCCTGGAAATGTCCGCCTCGGGCATACCAGTAATCGTAGAGCTCATCGAGATCACCGCCGACTTCCTCACGGGTTTCTTCGGGATGCAACCACTGGAACAGGCGCTGCGCCCAGCGTGGTGGTGCGGAAGGATTTTTCATAGTTTTCCCATTTCAAGGGTATGCGGTGGTATTTGTCTCCATAGTTCGGCCCTAACCTGCTGGACATCCTGGATCGCCCGGCTGCCGAGTGCCGTAATGCGGAAAAGACGTTTCCGCCTTCCGCCGCGCTGCGTGGTAGCCCCGCCCAGCTCCGATCGCACGAAGCCTTTTTCTTCCAGACGAATGAGCGTATTATGCACCGTACCAAAGGCTACCAACCGGCCCATCGACTGCTCTATTTCCTGGCTGATCGTCACGCCATAGGCTTCTCCATCCAGTACTGCAACCATGAGCAGCACGATTTCTTCAAATTCTCCGAGGTAAGTTCTTCTCATAGAGCCGTCGCGGGTTTATTTGTTTACATTTTATCGTACAAATGTCGCGCCACTTTATCTACATCAATTCAACTCACTAAAAATCAATGCATTAATAACAAATCCGCACTGCACTGGCTGTTCATTTGCGGACACTCCCGAAACCGACCGGACAAATGCGAAGCTGCATAACCCGTGTCAGCAACCGTACAGCCGGGCTGTACAAGCAGAATGTGGCCATTTTAGCATTGAGGTTTATTTGCAGAACCGCTCGAAATGTTGCGATATTGCCACCGATTGTATTCTCAACGTTCGATAAATGATGAAAATATTAATAGCCGACGACCATTCGCTGGTGCGTTACGGGCTAAAATTGGCACTTCACAACCATTTTAAGGACAGTCAGATCGACGAAAGCTGGGACGGAGCGTCGGTCAAAGCGCAGTTTGCGATGCATGCATATGACCTGCTGCTGCTGGACCTGAACATGCCGGAGACGGATTCGACCGTCCTGCTGCAATGGATCCTGGAATTTCATGCGAATACCAAAGTACTGGTAGTTTCCATGAATGATGAAAGCATTTTCGGGAAGCGTTCGCTGCAACAGGGAGCGCATGGTTACCTTGAAAAGGACTCTTCGCCGGAAGAACTTCTGAAAGCGGTAACCACCATCCTGAACGGAAAGCGTTATGCGAGCGCCAACCTGGCTACTATCCTGATCAACGACACATTGGCGGGCAAATCAGGCAATCCTTTCGACCAGCTTACTACCAGGGAGTTCCAGGTAGCGATTTACCTGGCCAAGGATTATTCCGTGACGCAGATCAGCGAAATTCTACAAGTTCAGTACACGTCGGTCAATACGTTCAAGCGAAGGATATTCAAGAAGCTCAACATCGAAAACAAAAGTGCGCTAGTCAGGCTGGCAGATGCTTATAACCTCGGTTGAATGCAGCCGGGATACAAACGGGCTGTGCAACACCAGCCCGCCTATACTCACCAAGGTGCCTTCTCCCTTGCTGCTTTTGACGGACATCGTGAAGCCCAGGGTGTGGGCGAAATCTGCGATCAGCTGATAGCCGAGCCGGCTGTTCGGTTCGACGGGCGCATTAACGACCGGGTTGGACAGCCGTCGCCGGATTTTTTGCAACTCGCTGGCGAGCATTCCGCTTCCATTGTCCGCGATCGTAAGCACCGGGCTATTTTCCGAGTTGGTGAAAACCAGGCGCACTTCCCCGCCGCGCGTGTGCTTGTTGGCGTTGTCGATCAGGTTGCGCAGGATCGCTTTCAGGATATCACGGTTGGTATAAACGAAAACGTCCTCCGGGCAATCTACGATCAGCACATTCTTGTTGAGCAGCACCATGTCTTCAAAAAACTGCTGCAATTCCCCCGCCAGTTCATTGAGTGAGAATGAATGCTGTGCGGGCTGGAAGTCCTCGTGCTGCGAGCGGGCCCATAGGTTAACCTCCTTCACAAATGCATGGATATTCCCCGTAGCTTTCTTGATTTCCTCCGTACCCGCCTTCACCTCGGGAAGCTGGTTATTGGCCGCAAAACGCGACACATGATCGGAAAGGACATTCAGGAAATGCAGGGGCGATTGAAGATCGTGGGCGATCATCATCGTAATCTTCTGTTTGAGTCCATTGCTGTATTCAAGCCTGCGCGAGAGGTCCTCCACCTGTTGTTCCAGTTCTCTTTTGGCAAGATCGAGCCGGAAGTACCGGTCCCGCACCCACAGAAAAAAAGCCAGCAGCGACACCACTGTCAAAACCATGACACAGATCCATTGAAAGATCATAATTCACCACCGGGTTAGATTTGGGGTTTTCAGTGAACTTAGTATCGGGAAGGGTGCTTTGATGATTGTTATACAAAGAAATCGTTTTTGTAGTAAATATTGGTACAAGGGCTAATATTTTTGCTATAATTTCTACATAAACACTAGAAATAGTAAATAAACTCCGCCCAAAACATAGCATTATCGCAAAAAATAAACAACCCGGTCGCACATAGAGCCCGCCTTGTGACTTTTCGTCCATCGCGCCGATCCATTCATCCATCCCCCATAATCCGGCCTTTGTCATATTTTCCTTTCAGCCTTGCGTGCGTGCTACCATTTTTGTTGCGTCAATTACCAAAACCATGAAAATGCGAAGAATTCTCCTCATTGTTTCCATCCTCGCCAGCTCACTCCTATCTCCGGCATTTGCCCAATTCCCCGGCGCAGGAAGCAGCCAGCCCAAAGCCCTGCCGGGAACCGCCGGCGACCAAAGTCCAAAAGGATCGGCCAAGATCACCGGTTCCGTTGTAGATTCCGCATCTTCAAAACCCATTGAATTTGTGAGCGTTGCCTTATATGACAAAGCCAACAACAAGGCAGTAGACGGTACAGTGGCTGATGAACAAGGGAAGTTCACCCTCAATAAACTCGCTGCCGGCGACTATAAGGTACTCATTTCCTTCATTGGCTATGCCAACAAGACGATCGACAACATCAAGCTCGCCAAGGGCCAGGATGCAGATCTCGGCACGATCAGCCTTGGTTCCAATACCAAAACGCTCAACGAAGTAACGGTTACCGGCCAGGCCGCGCTGATCGAGGAAAAGGTGGACAGGCTCGTTTACAATGCTGAGAAAGATATTACGGCAAAAGGTGGCGATGCTACCGATATTTTGCGCAAAGTCCCATTACTTACCGTGGACCTCGACGGAAATGTCTCGCTCCGCGGCAGCCAGAACATCCGCGTGTTGATCAACAACAAGCCGAGTACCATTATCGCGAACAGCGTGGCCGACGCGTTGAAGCAAATTCCGGCCGATCAGATCAAATCGGTGGAAGTGATCACGAGCCCATCGGCTAAATATGATGCCGAAGGATCCGGCGGGATCATCAATATCATCACCAAAAAGAACTCGCTGCAAGGCCTCAACCTGAATATCGACGCCGGTGTAGGAAACCGCGGCTCGATGCTCGCATTGAACGGCGGTTACCGCAAAGGCAAGGCCGGTTTCACCATCGGTGGTTTTGGTCGCGGCATGTACAATACCGTTACCAAAACATCTCTCGAACAAACCAGCACCGTGGAAAATATCGCGACTACCACCCGCCAGACAGGCGACGGTTCGAGCCACGGGCTGTTCGGGAACTACAACCTGGGCTTCGATTACGATATTGCCAAAAACCAAAGCCTTACGGCCGGTGTGAAATATGGCGTGCGGAACTTCTCGAACCAGCAGGACCTCGTTACCCGCCTGATGAAAACCGGCAGGCCGGACGAGCTCTCGGCACGTAATGTCGCAGCCGACAACCTTTCGGGAACCGTGGATGTGAATGTCGACTACCTGCATACGTTCAAACCGCAGCAGGAATGGAGCGTATCGACGCTGTACAGCCGCAACGATCTCACCAACGATTTCGACGCAGACATTTTTACGGAAAAAGAACTGACTTCCCGTCAACGCAACCTCAACAAGAGCATCAACCAGGAATTCACGCTTCAATCGGACTACCAGACGCCGATCAAGAAGAACCAGATGCTCGAATTCGGTGGGAAAGGCATTTTCAGGGAGGTAAAAAGCAAATACAGCTTCCTGACAGCCGAACCTACCGGGGACTACCGCCCCGAAACCGATCAGCCTGCGGGAGATTTGACCTACCATCAGAACATCGCAGCAGCGTATTCATCCTATACTTACACCACTAAAAAGCGCTACACATTGAAGGGAGGCTTGCGTTACGAGCATACGTTCATTGATGCGAGCACCAACGAAGGCGTTGTGGGTGTGGGTAACTACGGTGTGCTGGTACCTAGCGTGAACGCTTCGAAAACATTTAAGGGAACGACCGTAAAGTTGGGCTACAATCGCCGCATCCAGCGTCCGGGACTTCAACAATTGAACCCGAACTTCAACTCGGCCAACCCGCAGAACATTACCATCGGTAACCCCGAACTCCGTCCCGAACTGACCAACAACTATGAACTTGGTCTGAGCAAGAATATCAAGAAGACCTACGTGAATGCGACATTCTTCGGCCGCTTTACCAACAATGCGATCTCGCAGGTGCGCCAGCCCTCGGATACGCTCGATGGCGCGATCGTGACCACGTACGAGAACATCGGAAAGCAGCACGCATACGGCGCCAACATTTTCGCCAACATTGCAGCTACTTCGAAAATCAACTTCGGGATATTTGCCAATGCATTCTACACCAAACTGACCGGCCAGACGATCGGACAAAATGGGCTTTCGCAAGAAATCGATAACGATGGCATAAACATTAGCGGGGGTATCTTCTCGCAGGCCACTTTCGGAAACGGCTGGGGCGCGCAGGCATTCGGGTTCATGCAAGGCCAGCAGATCCAGCTTCAAGGCAAGCAGGGCGGCTTCGGCTTCTATACGATTGGTGTGAAGAAGGAATTTGCCAACAAAAAGGCCAGCCTCGGCCTCGCTGCTGAAAACTTCCTGAGCAAAAGGTTTAAAATGCATACCGAATTGACTTCCTTGCAGTTCAACCAGGTCAACGACGTATACCTTTACAACCGCGGATTCCGCCTGACATTCACCTACAAAATCGGTAAAATGACGATGGAACAGCCGAAAAGAAAGGCCAAGTCGGTCAACAACGACGACGTGAAGAGCGACGGCGGCGGACAACAAGGTGGCGGAGGCGGTGGCCAGGGCGGCGGCGGAAACGCACCTCGCTAGACGTTCCGCATCAGGACACAGCGATATTGAATGAAACTTACACAAGCCTGTTTAAACTCAAATACAAATTTCGGTATGAAAACAAACAAACTAATTTGGACAATGGCGGTGGCGCTCGTCTCCGCTGCCTCTTACGCGCAGACTGTGGATGAAATCGTGGATAAACACGTCGCTGCCCTGGGTGGGCTCGACAAGATCAAGGCTGTAAATACCGTGGTGACCGACCGTTCACTGGCAGTACAAGGCATGGAGATACCAAACAAAACGACGTTGGTAGTAGGCAAATCCGTTCGCAACGAATCGACCGTAATGGGCAATACGATGGTCCAGGTGGTCGATAACGGCCAGGGCTGGATGATCCGCCCGACCATGATGGGCGGTACCGGAGAGCCGGAAGATATGCCCGCCGATCAATTGAAACAACAACTGAGCTCGCTCGATCCATTCGGCGGCCTTGTGAATTATAAGGAAAAAGGCAACAAGGTGGAGCTGGTAGGCAAGGAATCCGTCGATAAGAAAGACGTTTTCCACCTGAAACTCACTACAAGCGACGGCCAGGTAATCGATGAATTTGTGGATGCCGGCACCTACCTCGTCACGAAAGTAAAAGTATCCATGAACGGCAACGAAGGCGAAATCGACCTCTCGGACTACAAAGAAGTAGACGGCGTCAAATTCGCGAACACAATGGAAATCAGCAACCCGCAAATGGGAACTATGTCGTTCATTACGAATAAGATAACGGTCAACACACCGGTTGACCCGGCGATATTCAAGAAGCCGGCGAAGTAGGAGCCTGACCGCCGACGGCTGACCACTGACCGCCGACTGTTAATTGTAATGTAAAAAATAAACAGTAACACAAGCAATCGGCTGTCGGCGGTCGGCCGTCGGCGGTCAAAAACACAACAGTACCCTACCCCTAGCGTCGTTCACCTGAACAACGCTATTTTTTTTGACAATTCGATCGGGTCCTTCACCTCCATTTTATCGTAGATGCGCCGCTTGTAGGTACTGATCGTGTTCTCTTTCAGATTCATGATCGCGGCGATCTCCTTGGTCCATTTGCCTTCGGTCATCAGCTGCATCACGCGCCGCTCACGGGGCGAAAGCGAAACGATCGGATTGCCGCCCCTGGTTCGGCCGCTCACGTCGGTGAAGCTGGAAAGGAAAATCTGCTGAACGTCATAGCTCACGTAACGGCCGTGGTCGAGGATCGACTGCACGGCATTCACAAATTCCTCCTGCGGTGCCTGTTTGGAAATAAAGCCATCGGCCCCGGCTTGCAGGTAAGGCAATGCATAAACCTTCTCATCGAACGCCGAGTGGATCAGGATCGAAAGGCCCGGTTGCTTTTCACGGAGGATTTTCATCATCCTGACATTCTCTCCACCAGGAATATCGATATCCAGCACGGCCAGATCGAAGCGCTCCTGTTCGAGGATCGCGAGTGCTTCCGGGAAAGTCTCGGCATGGCTTACTACCGCCCGCGGGTAATACTCGGCGAATACCATCCTGAGCCCCAGCAAAATCAGCGGGTGGTCTTCAATACATAGAAATTTCATAGAGGTGCTAACCGATACAGATAGGGTTATAATATTATTTCGTACAATATTAGAAATATTATCAGAAAATAGATTCTCGCTATTTTGTAGAAATATATCGAGGTCCCGACGGTCGCACGCTGCGCATTTGTTCAACTCAGCATGGTCACTTTCTCGATCAGCTTGATCAGGCTGTTGACCTGCATCTTTTTAAGTATCCGCATTTTATGCGTTCCGACGGTGGTCTTGTTGATGTTCAGAATGGCCGCGATTTCCCCGGTCGATTTCCCGGCAATGAGGTGATTCATTACCTGCCGCTCCCTTTCCGAAATGCTCATCAGCGGGTTCACGTACCGCACCGAACGGTTGATCTGACTTTCCTGAATAATCTGCTGCTGCAAGGCCGTACTTGCATATTTACCCATCACCATCATCGCCCTGATCGCCTCATCGAACTGCGCCGATGACGCCAGTTTCGACAAAAAACCGTCCGCACCAGCCTTCATATACGGCAAGCCATAAGTGCTTTCTTCCAGGTCCGTGATGACCAGTATGGCGGTACCGGGGTATAATGCCTTCATGCGTTCCACCACACCTGCGCCCGCTTTTCCTTTGATATCGACGTCGAGAATGATCAGTTCGTAAATATTACGGCTCGCAAGGTCATAGGCGATGTCGACGGACGAAGCATTGTCGACCGTCGTTACGGGATTGATCTCACCGATCTTCTGCTTTAATCCCAGCACGGTTAGCGGCTCGTCCTCGATAATGAGTATATTCATAAATTGGCTGATTGGCTGACAGAACCCGGGCATTTAGCCTTTATCGCAACTGTCATAATTCTACTTGTTCCAGACTTGGAACTAGTTCGTAATTCAAAGATGTAAATTTAAGAATAAATATTACACATCTGTCGCTACACGTAAATGTAGAAATTTCTCTAACATAACTCAAACAAACTCGGTCCAAAACTTACGGCAGCAGGAACGCCTATGAGTAGCAAAGTCTTAAACTGAGCTAAAAATGCGCTTAAAGCCTCGTTCCGGAAGCTCTGGGCACGGAATTTTTGTCGCGAATAGTAAAACTTTTTTTGCCGAACCGGCTAATTAACTGTAAACTTGTACAGACCGCTGAATAAGTTTTACATTAAATAATAGGAGTTTTACTCAATATTTACTGCATTTATTTGATAGCCATTGAGTGACAAAAGGTTATAAACGGTCGGAAACTGAATACAAGTCCTCCTTAAAAAAATGAAAAAAATCTTACTGGTTGAAGACCATGCCATTGTCAGGCTCGCCACCCGGTTCTTGATTCTTGATTTGCTGAACCCGGTGGTCGTTCATGAAGCTGGCTCTTTCAGTGAGACACTCGCCCAACTCTCCAATAATCAGATCGATCTGGTTATTCTCGACATCAATATTCCCGACGGCGAAGGTTTCAATATGATTCCGAGAATCCGCGAAGTACAGCCCAAAGTTTTGATTATGATCTTTTCGAGCCTCGAAGAAGAGATTTATGCTTTGCATTATATCAAAGCGGGTGCCAACGGCTTCCTTTCCAAAAATGCTTCACAGGAAGAGATCAAAAAGGCGATATTGTCCATGCTGGAAGTCGGCAACTACATCAGCACCGCCGTTCAGCAACAACTGCTTCGCAACACCCTGGAAAACAAGCCCAATGGCGAGAATCCCCTCGAACACCTGTCGCAACGTGAATTGGAAGTAATGGACATGCTGATCGAAGGCTACTGGACGAAAGAAATCGCCATCAAACTCAACCTGACCGAAAGCTCGGTAAGCACCTACAAAGCGCGCATTTTTGAAAAACTGAAAGTTTCGACGCTGATTGAAATGTTCAAGAAAGTCCAGTTCTACAAAAGTCAAAATCCTGGCCTTTAACCAGTAGACAACCTTCAATTAATTTTTTAGTTGAAATATTTGACAGAACTACGAAACATTCGTAGAATTACGAAAAAATCGTAGTTATGGAGAAATTGAGCATTCAGGAGCAGGACGCCATGCTCGCCATATGGAAAACCGGCGAAGGAAGCGTGAAATCCTTCGTGGAGGCTATGACGCCTCCCGCCCCACCCTATACGACGGTCGCATCGACCATCAAAAACCTCGAAAAGAAGGGTTACCTCCACAGCCGGCTGGTCGGAAATGCCTATTTGTATGCCCCGGCGATCAGCGAAGAGGCGTACAAGCAAAAGTTTATGGGAAGCGTGGTGAAAGACTATTTCGAAAACTCCTACAAGGAACTCGTGAGTTTTTTCGCCCAGAAGAACAAGATTTCGGCCGACGAGCTTAGAGAAATCATCGGCCTGATCGAAGGAAAGAAGTGATTCATCCAAACTTTTTCTGCTATGTCGGCATTTCCGGATTACCTGCTCAAACTGTCGGTCAGCCTCGGCGTGATCGCCCTTTTCTATCACCTCGTACTGCGCAAGCTTACTTTTTATGATGCCAACCGGCATTATCTGCGCTGGTATTCGATTCTTTGCCTTTCGATCCCGCTCATTAATATCAACCATTACGTTTCACCCGAACCTACGCCTGCCCGCGTATTCGTGCAAAGCGTGCCTGCGATCACACGCATTGCTAAACCTGAGACTATAAATTCTCCATGGGATATCCCTGCCGAGCCTGCGGTAGCTGCCAAGGCAGGGGAACTCACAGTTTCCGATTGGATTTTCTACGTTTGGCTCACCGGCGTAGTCATCATGACCTTACGCCTGGCCTCTAACGTCCGCTCCTACCTGCGCATTCGCTCGCAATCACATCCTGTTTCCAATGACGACGGCGTGAAAATCTACCATTTCGACCTGGATATGAGCCCATTCTCATTCGGAAGGGCCATATTTTACAATCCGCACCTACACCAGCCCGACGAGTTACAAGACATGATCCTGCACGAATACATTCACGTGCAGCAATGGCATTCGCTGGATGTGATCTGGTCGGAAATCCTGTGCATTATCAACTGGTTCAACCCTTTCGCATGGCTGATCCGCAGCGCCATCCGCCAGAATCTGGAATACATTGCCGACCAGAAAGTATTGGAAAACCACCCCGATACAAAAGCCTACCAATACCTGCTCCTGAAAGCGGCCGTCGGTCCCGAATTCTCACTGGTGAACCAGTTTGGCTACCATTCTTTGAAACAGAGGTTCGTGATGATGAATAAAAATGCGAGCCCGCGGATGCTAATGGGGTGTTTCCTGTTCATTCTGCCGCTACTCGCGGTGGTGCTGGCGGCATTCAGGTGGGATGTGCCGGGAAAGGGAAAAAAGGTGATCAATTTCTATCGTTCACCTGTCGAGGTTAGTAAGAGAAAGCCGCAAAATCTTCTGCATCTGGCCGGGCTACTACTCGACGAAACGGGGAAGCCTATCGTGGATTTGCCACTAACGATCACGCACGACGATATTTTCATTAGAACAATCAAAACCGATAAGGACGGCTTTTACTTTGCCGAATTGCCTGTCAAGCCTGAAAAGGGTGTCAGTCACACCTACTCGATCGGATACGACGATCCCGGGCATTTCATGAGTTATCGCGTAGGTGAGACTTATCACGGGGGATTCAACTTTGGCGAACGCTTCGATTATTGCTTTGTAAGAAAGCGCCCCATCCCGGAGCTGAGGAATTTCCACTATTCTGTTGATTCGAAGCGTTTTTACGACCAGTACAACCCGTCGAATACCCGTACAGAACTGAAAACGTATCTTCTCGAAAACATAAAACCGCACAAGGAAGAAATGGCACTGAGAATGGATTACATTGCAACCCACCGTTGGTCCAAAGACGTCATCACATTGTACAAAGGCGGTTATTTTGACCGCCAGAAGCAGCTAGTAGGCTATGAAGGTGCGCTAAAACTCTTTCTGGATGGTAAAAAAGCGACTCCGCGGGAAATCAACGAGGCCTTCAAAAACTATCCCTACATGCTGAGCGGAGATCAGGAAAGGCGAAACTACGGTCCGGATAATCTCTCCACGGAAATCACCTACCTCACCTTCCCGCTCTACCGCGACGCGCCGCCGGCTGCATTGGTAAAAGGGAATATCGAAGAGAAAGACGCCCGATCGTTCGATCCGGCGAGACTCAGAAACGAGCCTTATCTGCTCGATGGCTTCCGGCAGGTTTATGGCGCGAGCAGCAATCTGATCCCCGAAAAACAGGACATTAAAAGGGCAATGCTCCTCAAAGGTAAGCTGGCCAAATATTATGACCCATCACTGGATGAAATCTGGTGGATCGAAACCCGGCCCGTCAATGAAGTTTTCGAACGGCCGGATTTCGCTTCCAAATAGTTGTTCCCGCTGATCAGCACAATGCCGATGCATTGCATTGCTCCCGCACGCGTCGTGTATGCGCGAGTGTAAGGCTTGGCTTGATCAACTCCTTGAAGAAAGGTACTACCGGCTCTCCCGCAGCCACCCGTTTCGGCCAGTCGGGCGAGGCAATGGCAGCGCGGCCGATCGATACGAGGTCGGCCGCATTGCTGTTGAGCAAGGTTTCGGCCAAAGTAACATCATGCATTCCGCCGTTCGCGATCACGGGTGATTTGAGCAGACTTTTGGCAATGCTGTTGGAAGAAGTTCCGTCGGGATACCGGCATTCGCGCTCCCAACGCCCGCCTTCTGCGGCGATATGGAGATAATCCGGGTCTATTTCGGCCAGTACTTCAAAAATCCGCAGCGCGGTTTCCGAACCACCCGGCCAGCGGTACGTGAGATCATTGACCTTGCTCTCCGAAACCCGAATGCCCACAATGAATGCTCCTGGCAGCGCCGCCTTCACGGCCTGGTAAACTTCCATCAAAAACCGCAGCCGGTTCCGCTCGTTACCGCCATACTCATCCGTACGCAGGTTGGTATGCGGCGTGATAAACTGGTCGAACAGGTAACCGTTAGCCGCGTGCAGCTCGACCCCGTCGAAACCAGCCTCATACGCCAGCAATGCGGCACGGACATAGCCTGCTTTCACTTCCTCGAAATCCTGCTTTTGCATAGCGCGCGGCATTGGAAACGGGCTGGGTGATACAGCGTTATCGGTAACCCGTAACCCGATCGGCTGAACAGCAGAAGGCGCGACCGGCTCCTCATGGATTTCGGACAATGCCCCTCCATGCATCAATTGATTTATTATCAGCGCATGATGCCGGTGAACTGCCGTTACCACACGCTTCCAGCCATGCATATGCGCGTCATTTGCCATTCCAGGCTGATTGTGGTTGGCTTTGCTGAACAATTCGTCGGTATAGGTACCTTCCGTGATGATCATTCCAAAGCCGCCCGCGGCAAATGCTTCGTAATAATCGGCCATTTCCTGCGTAGGCACACCCTCTGGCGTCGCGCTCACACGCGTCATAGGCGCTACCACGAGGCGATTGGCCATTTTTCGGCCATGTATTTCAGGGCTATCGAATATCGTTTTGCTGATCGTTTCCATACTTTGTTTTTTGATTACAAAAGTACCGGCCCGGTCAGCGGCGGGGCGTATAACTATTTTAATAAAAATGCTTAAACTTCTTTAAGACCTCGACAGCTGCTTACGTATCTGGCTCAGAAACACGGGCGTAATCCCCAGATAGGAAGCAATGTACCGCTGCGGCATGCGCTGTTCGAGGGTGGGATATTTGGCAACGAGCGCTTCGTACCGTTCGGCGCCGGTCATGGAAATGGCGTTCAGGATGCGCTGGTCCTGCGCGATGCTCCCCTTTTGTTCAAGGATGCGCCAGAAGCGTTCGAATGCCGGAATGTCTTTGTAGAGTTGTTCGAGGTCGTCCTTTTCTATTTGTAGTAAAACAGAGGCTTCGTGCGCGACGATGTTCCGGGTGGCCGGTACCTGTAAATGGAAACTGGTGGAATCGGAAATCCACCAGTCTTCCATCGCGAAATGCAGGGTGTGGTCGTTACCCTTCTCATCCATATAAAACGAACGGAGAAAACCCTTACAGACATAGCTTTCGTAACGGCATACATCGCCCTGCTGGACGAGGTATTGCCGCGGAAGCAGCTTGCGGACTTTCAGAAGGGAAACAAAATGCGACTGTTCGGCCACCGTAAGCTCTATGCGGCGCAGGACGTGGTCGACGATCATTTTTAGTAGTGCAGGATCCTTTTCCAATGGTTTTCACAGCCTGGTGTCGGCGGCAAATATTGGAAACTAATCGGTCCTATCCTACCTGCACGGTCCGAAATCAGCTCAGCGTACCGCCGTCGATGGTGATCACCGAGCCGGTGGTATAGCTGTTAGCCGGGCTGGCGAGGAACGCCACGGCATCCGCAATGTGCTCGGGACGGCCGTACTTCGGGATTGCCATCATACCGCGCTGGAAATCGGAGAATTCTGACGTCGATGGATTCATGTCCGTATCCACCGGCCCTGGCTGGATCAGATTTACCGTAATGCCTTTCGGTCCAAGGTCCCTTGAAAGCCCGCGCGTGAAGCCTGACAATGCCGATTTGCTCGCCGCATACAAGGTCGCCTGCGGTACGGCGGCACGGTCGGCCATACAGCTGCCGATGGTCACGATACGTCCGCCTTGCTCCATTTTCCGCGAAGCCGCGAGGCACGCTTCGAATACGGATTTAACATTGACGTTCATGACATAATCGTAATCTTCGGTGGTATGCTCCTCGAATGCCTTACCCACGTACACGCCGGCACTGTTGATGAGAATATCCAGCTTGCCGTAATGCTCGATCGTCTGGTCGATGGCCGCGGATACGGCTCCATCCCGGGCATTGTCGGATTGGAGCGCTATCGCCGTATGACCTTTTTCCGAGAGTTGTTTCACGAGGGCTTCTGCCTGGCTTTTACTGTTGACGTACGTAAAAGTCACCTTCGCTCCTTCCGCAGCGAGCCTCTTCACGATGGCTGCCCCAATACCCCGGCTTCCGCCGGTAACGAACGCGACTTTGTCTTTCAAATTTTGCATGATGATGAATTGGTTTTGATTTCATTGCAAAACTATCTCCCTACTCGTAATTTTACAGGTACTAACATAATTATCAAGTACTAACATAAATGTAAGTTATGCGAAAACAGAGCTCCACGAACCTTGAAAACGAAATGTTGATCAATGGAAATTGTGATATGGCCTACACCTTGGACCTGATCGGCGGGCGCTGGAAGCCTTCGATCCTGTGGCGGCTGGCCTATGGTGCCATGCGGTACAGCGATCTCCGCCGCAGCCTCCCGGCCGTGTCTGAGCGCATCCTGATCCTTCAACTGCGCGAAATGGAAAGCGACGGGCTCATCAGCCGCAAAGTATACCCCGAAGTCCCGCCGCGCGTGGAATACCAGCTGACAGATCTGGGAAAAAGCCTCGAACCGGTGATTAATATCCTCACCGACTGGGGCGCCGAAAACCGGCCTGGCTCGGACAAAAAACGGGTACGTTGTCCTGTTTTAACAATTAAATAACACGCATTTCCCGCGTATACCCGGCACAAGTTCAAATCTTCGTGCGTACATCGGGTTTGCAGGCACAATTTTGACCGTGCCGCCGCATTCCCGACAAACGCACCCATGATGAACATCCGTGACCCGTTTTTGAACCGCTATTTCCCCTGGCTGTTGCTGGCCGGTATTTTGCTCAATATGCCCGGCCTCTGGCTGGATATTATTGAACCCGACGGTGCGCTCTACGCCACCATCGCCAAGCACATTGTGCTGCACAACGACTGGGTTAACCTCTACGGCGACGGCCACGACTGGCTCGACAAGCCGCATTTCCCATTCTGGATGGCGGCTATCAGCTACAAGCTGTTTGGTATCACGGGTTTTGCATACAAACTGCCGGCATTCCTGTTCTGGCTGCTCAGCCTGCGTTATACGTACCTCATTGCGAGGGACCTATACAGCGACGACGTCGCAAAAATAGCGGTACTGATTTACACCGTGGCCCTGCACAGTACATTGGCCAATTTCGACGTACGTGCCGAACCTTACCTCACGGCCTGCATTATAGGGGCAGCCTGGCATATGCTTCGCGTACATGCGAAGGCGCATTGGTCGCATATGTTGTGGGCTGCGCTACTCGCCGCCTGCGCGATTATGACCAAGGGGGTATTCGTACTCATTACGCTTGCGGGCGGCTGGGTCATTTACTGGCTCATCACGAGGCAATTCCGCGAATTCCTCCACTACCGCTGGTGGTTGGTGCTGGCATTGTGCTTCGTTTTCATCATTCCGGAGCTTTACAGCCTCTACGTGCAATTCGATCTGCATCCGGAGAAGGTGGTTTTCGGACGCACGCATGTATCCGGGTTGCGTTTCTTTTTCTGGGATAGTCAGTTCGGCAGGTTCTTCAACACCGGGCCCATTAAAGGAAAAGGAGATGTTACGTTTTTTCTGCATACTACCCTGTGGGCATTCCTGCCGTGGTCGCTGGGGCTCGTAGGCGGGATCGTGTACCTGGTGCGATTTGAGAAAAACCGCGATGCGATCCGCTGGGTCATTTATGGCAGCACGCTGGTCACCTTCCTGCTGTTTTCGATGTCGAAATTCCAGCTTCCGCATTACCTGGTGATCGAGTTCCCCTATTTCTCGATCATCACTGCCTATTTCTTCACCGAACTGGCAAGGCGCTCCAAGCTGAATTATTTCGTTACGGTCCAGACTGTCCTGCTCGTTGCTACGTTGCTCTTTATTTCCGGCTTGCTTTTTATCACCCGAATCGAAAACGGCATTGTCGCAGCGGCCATATCGCTCGCGATCGTTTTTGCAGCCAGCATAATCCGTTACCGCAATGCCATGCAGCAGTTGCTTTTCAAAGGTTATGCGCTGGCAGCGATGTTATACATCTTTTTGTTTCAATTCTTTTACCCGTTTTTACTACAATATCAATCGGGAATGCAGGCTGCTCGGGTTATTCCCGCAAAAGACAGCCATTTGCCTGTCGCGGCTTATGGTTCATTCTCTTACAGTTTCGAATTTTATTCCCCGGGAGAGGTCAAATTGATTAAAAGCGGCAAATACCTCGACGATTTCATCGACGCCGCGCCCTGTTACCTATACACCACTGCTGCCATAGCCGACAGCCTGATCCGTTCGGGCGTCGACGCGGAAGTTCAGGCATCCCCCAAGCATTTCCACGTTACCCGGCTGAAATACGGCTTTCTCGACGAAAAGAAACGGAGCGCCGTCGTGGAACCGCGGTACCTGCTCTACATCCACGACGAGGATACCATGTAAAAAACAAGCCCCCAAAAGACCAACGGTCCCGGGGGCTCACACTACCTCTGCGTATAAACTAAGGAACCATTACGGTTTTGATCGTCGTGTAGTTGTACTTTTTATAAGTATCGTTCACCCGCACACCCACACGCACGTAGTAGGTGGTACTGTATTTCATGGGGACCGACGACGAAATGGTGATATTCTGGCCCTCCTTATCGACTGTTACCGGCGCGACGGCCCCAACTGCGGTATTGTCCCAGTTATTATTCCCAACATATTGATTGGTTGAAATAAAAAGCTGATAATCCAGCGGGTTGGGCTTCGTGAGTCCTTCCGGCGCGGCATTGCTGGTAAACTTGAAGCTCACCGAAAGCTTCTTGTCGGCATTGATTACCGGCTCGGCGGCCCATTCCACATTCAGATAGGGTATTACCGTAAAATCCTGTTTGGTAGCACCCTTAATATCAACCACTTTCTCTACCACCGGGTAGAATGGCCCCTCCACAGGCGTTACTTTATAATTGCCGGGAAACAGCTTGTTATTGATAAAAGAACCATCCTGTTTCAGGTTCAGGAAAAGCGGCAGCGGCGTATTGCTCCAACTGAGTTCTTCCATTTTCAGGCGCGCACTGGAAGCCCCCTGTTCCAGCTGGATTCCCGCACCGCCCGCATCTACCAGCCGACCTTCGAATGTCGAGTCCGGCGCATCCACGTCGTCGATTTTGCAGGCGCAGAGCACCAGCGGGATCATTAGAATATAAATAAGATTTTTCATTGTTAGATTCAATTTCAGTGATCAATATTGCTCATTCTGAACCAGTTTCGGGTTTGCGATCAGCTCGGCACCCGGAATGGCCTCGTAATAGTTTTTGGTAGCGATGGTGAAACGTGAACTTCTTTCCTCGAAACGGCAGTCAAAAATGTATTTGCCGCGGACGTAATCGCTGCTCTCCGCCACTGCGCCTTTGGCGAACAGGAACGGATTGCATTTCCGCCAGATGCGCGCATTCACTTCGGCATCCGCGGTGCGCCAGCGGAGCATATCCCACCAGAGTTTGTTCTCGAATGCCAGCTCCTTCCTGCGCTCGATACGCACGAGCTGCAACCCGCGTGTAGGCGCAAGTACGTATCCGCCCACACCTGTGCCCGGCGCGACGGCTGGAGCAGACGAGAGTTCGGCGGCCGTTTTGAGCAGGACGGCACCTCCCCGGTTGCGGATTTGGTTGATGTTTTCAAATGCGTCGTTCAGCAAGGCTACACCATCCACCTCGGTAACGCCGTTCTGGTGCAGCTCCAATGCCGCCTCGGCGCGGTTGAGCAGGATTTCGGCGTAGCGCAGTTCAATCCACGACTGGTTGGAGCGGTGCAATGCCGTAGCAGCCGGAGCGAGGTTCGGCATGAGCCATTTGCGGCCATGGAAGCCGGTAATGGTCGCGTTATTGCCCGAAGTCGGGCCGTCCAGGCCGGTCGGATTGATCGACTGCCCATTCGAAAGCACAATGGGCGTCTGGTTGTTCCAGGTACCCGATTGCTTTACATTGGAATTATAAAATGCATTGGAATTATAACCGCTCGTCATGTCCTCGGGAATAAACTTCGGAATCGGCAGCGACGGATCGACGGTTTCCACCAATGTACCCCGGCGCAAATCGGTGCGAACGCCCTTGATAGCCTGGCCCGGTAGCAGTACCGTCCCGCGCAGGCGCGGCTCACAGTTCTCGAAAAGCTGTTCTACATAATCATACACGATGTAGTTGCCTTTGTCGTCGGTCGTTTTCAGCTGGCCTTTGGCATTCTTGGGCAATCCATCGAAAAGCTCTACGTAATCGAGCGTCGGATTATAGCGGTCGCCGTAGGTCGAGGTCATGTGCGGAGGCGCGTACACGGCATCGAAGCTGTGCACGGCCTCGGGGTACGAATAGCCCTTGGCAAAAATGGTTTCAGGGCTGGCTGTATCGAGGAAAAGGTCGGCGTAGTTGTCGGCGGTTGCAATCTTATCGCCGGCCGACCATTTTTTCATATACAAGGAGTATTTACCTTCAATAGACTTCGCTGCCTGAAATGCCGCTTTAAAATAGTCATTTGCTTTTTCTTTTGGAATACCACAAAGCATAACCCCATCCTTCACAAACGGATTGGCGTAGCGGGCAATGGAGCCCGCCGTGAGCGCCACGCGCGACTTGAATGCGGCGGCAATGTTTTTGTTCACCCTACCCGACTGTTCGCTGGCTTCCGGCATGGTCGCTATCACGAAATCCAGGTCCGTGAGGATGAAGTCGAAAACCTGCTGTTCGCTGCTGCGCGGGATTTGGAGCGATTCCAGCGTGCTGCCATCCAGCGATTGCACTTCCTCGGTAATGGGTACACCACCGTACCGCTTCGCCAATGCGAAATACGTGAATGCCCGCACGAAACGCGCCTCGGCGATCCACTTATCCACCTTCGGCTGCGTGAGTGAGGGCACATATTTCGGTAATTCGCGGATGAGGTAATTGGCATTGCGGATCACCTGGTAGCCGCTTTTCCAGTAACCACGCGCCGGGTTCACAAAGCCGCCGTTGTTCCGGTTTGCATTCTCGCCGGTATTCAGCGCGGGCGTGGAGATGTTATTCCAGGTATCGAACCCTTCGGTACCTTCCTGCGCGCTGTATTTGAAATCCTCGATCGGCATGCGGCTGTACAATGCGGCCATGTAGGCCTGCATACCGGCATCGGTAAATGCATCCTTATCCTGCACGACGTTGATCGGCGGAATGTCGAGCTCGTTACACGCATAAGTACCGCCCAGCAGCACCAGTGCGAGGGCATATTTTATGTTTTTCATTTGAAATACCATTCTGAATTTGAATTAAAAACTGATACTCGCTCCCACATTGATCGTACGGTTGATCGGGTACATATAGCCGTACAACTCCGACGGGTGCTCCGGGTCGAGGCCCTTTACCTTCGTGAAAGTGTGGAGGTTATACCCGTTCACATACACGCGTAGCCCCTGTATACCTACCCTTTTCAGCAGGTCTTTCGGCAGCGAATAGCCGATCTCAGCACTTTTAAGGCGCAGGTAAGCACCGTTCTGGATGTTGCGGGCGGAGTTTTCATCGGCCGTGGTACCGGTGTAGGCGTAATACCCTTTCGTCCATTGGGTCGACGGATTGTAGGGGTCCGCAGTCGGATCGTTGGGATGCCAGCGGTCCATGAAGAACTCCAATGCATTACCATCCCAGGCCAATGGCTCACGAAGCTGCTCGCCGTAAGCTACATAAGAAAGTGCGGCGCCCTGGAAGAGGATATTCAGGTCAAATCCTTTGTAATCGATCGATCCCGAAAAACCGAAATTCATGAGCGGGTGGTTCTTTTTGGCATCACCGCCGACGGTCGTATTACTGGCCGGGTTGATGGTCGTCGCGATCGGGTGGCGGTCCATATCGTCGATGGTACCGTCGCCGTTCCAGTCTTCGTAGATGTAATCCCCAGGCAATGTAGCCCGGCCTACGAATGCATTGTGCGTTGCAATTTGCTCGTACGACTGGAACTGCCCTTCATATCCCCAGCCGAACCATACGTCGTTGAAGCGGTTGCTGCGGTTGTTGCGCCAGTTGTCGTATGAGTTACCCGAGCGGCCTCTTTCGATATAAATGTTGCGGGTACGCGTGAGCGAGAGGTTACCCGATACGTTGTAACGGATCTCGTTGATGCGCTTGCGGTGAGAAACCGAAACCTCGAAACCGCTCGTCTGATCGCTGTTCAGGTTTTCCTGCGGCATCGTGGCACCGAACGTGCCGGGAAGCGACATGAGGCGGTTTGCCAGCAATCCCGTGCGGTTCCGGCGGAAAATATCGAAAGTAACCTCCACCAGGCCATTCCAGAAACCGGCATCCAAGCCTGCATTGGCCGTTTTGACCGTATACCAGGTGATGTTCGGGTTGGGCGAATTGCGGAAACCCAGGGAGTTCACAAACGACCCGCCGAACATAT
This sequence comes from Dyadobacter jiangsuensis, assembly GCF_003014695.1. Taxonomy (GTDB): domain Bacteria; phylum Bacteroidota; class Bacteroidia; order Cytophagales; family Spirosomataceae; genus Dyadobacter; species Dyadobacter jiangsuensis. The sequence continues at coordinate 46,322 of NZ_PYAS01000018.1, forward strand.
ACCCGCCCGCCAGCGCCTGGCTGTTGCCATTGAATGGGTAGTCGTAGCCTGACACAAACTGGTACGAAGACGCGCCGTCATCCCCCATTGAACCGTAAGAACCACGGATTTTCAGGTTATCCAGGAAACGGAATGCCGCATTGTTCTTGATAAAACCTTCCTCCGACAACCGCCAGCCGGCCGAAACCGCCGGGAAGAAACCCCATTGCTTGCCCGGAGGGAACTTGGACGAGCCGTCGTACCGGAAACTGAAATCGGCGATGTATTTACCTTTGAAATCGTAGTTCAAGCGGCCCACCAATCCTTTGTTCGCATTCTTCCAGATCGCATTGATATTGCTGTTACCGACCTGGTTTTGCGCTTTTCCGGCAAACAAATACTCCATCGGGATGCCTAGCTCACGGCTCGCGTAGAAGTTGTCGCTGCTGCGGGTGCTTTCTTCGTAAAGTACCAATGCCCCCACATTGTGCTTCTCTTTGAAAGAGCGGTTGTAGTTCAATGAAACCTGCATTAAAGTCGACGGCAGGGTGTTGTACGTACGGGTCAGCTGGTCGGGCAGGTTATTGGCAAATGGCGCATAGGTACCGTTCGAGGCATTGTAATCGTACAAATTGTAGGACTTTTTATAATTGGTGTTGGAGTTGATCCGCGTGTCGTAGCTGAACATCCCTTTGGCCATCAGTCCTTCCACATGCGGCACGGTGTATTCCAGCTGAAACTGGCTTTGGAGCCATTTGTTATTGTCCTTCTGGTAGCCCGAAATGTCGGCGGTAGTCAATGCCACGGGGTGCCCGGCCGCCATTTTGAAGAGGTAATCGGGATTGTTGTTGGCATAATTGGTTTCGTTGGGCTGTGCGCGCCAGAGCGGTCCGTAAATCTCGTGCATGCCGCCCGCCTGCTGGTTGTTTTTCGTATCGATGATACCGCTCAGCTTCAAAGAGGCACGCAATTGCTTCGTAATCTGGGCATTGATATTGGATCGCAGGTTGTATTTATCGTAATTCAAATCCTTGCTCTTCCAGAAACCTTCCTGGTACATATAACCCATATTGATAAAATAATCGACCTTGCCGTCGGAAGTACCGCCGCTGGCGCTCAAGTTATGCTACTGCTGGGGCGCGCGCTTCTGCATGACGAGGTCGTACCAATCGGTACTTTGCAGCTTTCCTTCACGGTAAGGCGCAAAATCCGACTCGGAGTAGCGGATCGTGGGGCTGTTCACATTGTGCATGCTCTTCTCGTTCATCAGCGTGTAGCGCTCGATCGCGCCAACGGGTTTAGGCAAACCCAATGCAGTCTGGCTGCCGTAATACATCGAATACTCGATCTTCGCCCGCCCGCCCGCGCCGCGTTTGGTCGTCACCAGTACCACGCCATTTGCGGCGCGGACGCCGTAAATCGCTGCCGCTGCATCTTTCAGGATCGAAATGCTTTCGATTTCATTCGGGTCGATGCGGGAAATATTGTCGCGCGGCACACCGTCGATGACGATCAGCGGATTCCCGAATCCACGGATATCGAACTGGTTGGAGTTGAAATCCCCCGGCTCCGACGATTTCTGCACCACCCGCAAGCCCGGCAGCTTGCCTGTGAGCATATTCTGCACGTTCTGGTTTTTGGTGGTAACGATTTCCTGGCTGTTCACCGAAACGACGGCTCCTGTAAGCGTCACCTTCTTCTGAGTACCGTACCCTACCACCACCACCTCGTCGAGGTTCCTGTTGTCTTCCGCCAGGGTGATGTTAATGGTCGTCTGGCTGCCCACTGTGACTTCCTGTTTGGCATAACCCACAAATGAGAATACCAATACATCGGTGGGCGCTCCGATCTGAATCGAAAACTTTCCGTTCACATCGGTGGTGGTACCGGTAGCCGTGCCCTTCACGAGCACATTCACGCCCGGAATGCCCTCGCCCTTTTCATCTTTGACTGTTCCTGAAACATCGGTTGCGGCGGGAGGCCGGGTTGCCGCGGGCTGGCGGTCACCACTCCCGAGCGCATACGCAGGTGGGTTGGAATGGCATAGCAATGCCATACTCATCGCCCATAAGGGGATGGATAGAGTTTTGTTCATAATTGTTTTTTTGAAAGAAAAAGTTACACGGAGGTAATTGTAATTCCGGCTGCTAAGTAAATGGCGGGGCGTTAACGGGGACTTAATTTGGACTTAATTGGAGGTTTTAAGCCGATATTTTTTCCCATTTATTCTTTATTAATTCATAGTTAAGCCAAAATTATAGGTGCGCGTCTAGATTTGGGACAGCCCGGAACATCCTCTGTGCCGGGCATTTACTCAAATCTTTCACCTTAAATCAAGCCTGATGAAAACAAACTGTTTACTGTTGCTCCTGTTACTGGCGGCAACCCTGCCTTCACGCGCGCAGGTAACGCCCTTCGACGACTGCGAATCGCTCACCGGCTGGGGCGGCGGCGGCAATGCACTAAGCCTCGACAGCGACGCGCCCTCGCAGGGAACCTATTCCATCAAATCCGAAGGCGGCAACACCGAGCGTTTCCGCCGGACCTTAGCCTCACCGATCAACACCGGCATCGGCCCCACCGAACTGAACATCGCCTATCTCCAGTTTTCACTGTACGTGTCCGACGTTACGAAGTTCAGCGCCTCGGGCGGGCAGTTTGAAATCACCAGCTCGGGTAACCCCGACACCGATGAATACAACTGGGGTACCGCGAGCGTGAACCTGCGTAATGGTTGGAACAATGTGGTACTGCGCCTGAGTGCCGCGGGCAAGCAGGGGAATCCCAACCTGGCCGCCATCAATTTTTTCAGGTATTACAAACCTATTAATGCAGGGGAATCGGTCGTTATCAAGATCGACAATATCCGTTTTACCAAAGGCTATGAAGGTAGTGTGCTCAATGGCGCGCACATTTTCAGCGCAGCGGATAATACAACCGGATGGTCGGGTGCGGATGCATTGAGCGCGGACACGGGCAATAAGATCCTCGGGAGCGCATCCATTGTCAAAACCGGCTCGGGTACCAACTGGTTTACATTCAATTCCGCGCCATTTAACACCACAGTGACCGAAGCCGACGGCGTGGTGAAATTCTGGTTGTTCGTTTCCGATGCTACCCAAATGAATGGCAACGGAAACATTGTATTCTCGTCTTCGGGCCAGGCGGGGACCGACGAATACCGCTGGAACCTCGCGAATCAGAAAATACAGAACGGTTGGAACCATGTGATCCTGCATTTGGAAAGCGCGGCAAAAACCGGCAATCCCAACCTCTCGGCAATTAATTTCTTCCAGATCAGCCAGGCACTCAATGCGCCGGTGACTGCGCGGGTGGATGAAATCGAATTTTACGAGCCTGCGCCGGCTACCACGCCTGTTCCCTCCGCCAACACCCTGAATGGCAAAGTGATGTTCGGCTACCAGGGCTGGTTCGGCCTTCCGACGGACGGAAACCCTACCCATAACTGGTGGCTGCATTGGTTTGGCGGCGCACCAGACCATGCCAACGCCACCGTGGATATGTGGCCTTACCTCGGCGATTACCCGTCCAATGAGCTTGTTGCAACAAATATGGTTTATGGTAACGGAACGCCGGCTAAACTGTTTTCGAGCTACAATTACAACACCGTCGACCAGCATTTCAAATGGATGCGCGAGCACGAGATCGACGGTGTCTTCCAGCAGCGGTTTTTGCAAAATTTCCGGACGGGCGATTCGCGTGTGCCGCGGCATTTTGAAAAAGTGATTGAAAACGTGCAGACTGCCAGTCTGAAATACGGTCGCGTGTATGCGATCATGTACGACCTCTCGGGCGCGGACGCCACCTCTACCGAAGCGGTAATAGCCGACTGGAAGCGCCTCGTGGATGAAATGGGTGTTACTTCTGAGAGTAACTATTTGTGGCACAAAGGCAAGCCGCTGGTGGCATTGTGGGGTCTTGGCCTGGCTTCCAGCCCCGACGCCACCGCCGCACGTTCCGATAAACTCGTGAAATGGTTCCGCGACGGCGATCCTACCGACCCTACCGACGATCCCAAATACCGCGCTACCATCATGGGCGGCCTGAATAACAACTGGCGCACGCATACCGCCGAATGGCTCGCCGTTTACGATCAGCTGGACGTGATCAGTCCGTGGTCGGTGGGGCGGTACAGCAACGAAAGCGGCGCCAATGCATTCGCCATTAACTCCGTGCGGCCGGATATGGCCTACTTGCAGCCCAAAAACATCGATTATATGCCGGTGATTTTCCCTGGCTTTTCATGGTTCAACCTGCAAACCGTGCGGAATAACCCCTCGGCAGCTATCAAAAACTCCATTCCGCGCAATGGCGGCAGCTTCTTGTGGCAGCAATCGCAGAATGTGATCAACGAAGGCGCCAATATGGTGTACCTCGCGATGTTCGATGAAGTGGACGAGTCGACCTCTTTCTTCAAAATGGAGAAATTTGCCGACCACACCCCGAAAGGCGGCAACACCTGGTTCCTCTCATTGGATGCCGACGGCTTCGACCTCACGCCCGACTGGTACATGGGCATTGCAGGCTATACCAAAAAGGTACTCGCCGGAAAAGCAACCAACAGCCTCTCAGTTCCGCTGTACCCGAATGCCCTGAGTACTACCGCCGGGCAGCCGCTGCCGGTTACGCTGGTAAGCTTTGGCGCGCAAACTGAACAAAACAATGCGCTACTCACCTGGCACACTTCGCAGGAAGTCAACAGTTCGCATTTTGAAATTCAGCGGAGTACCGATGCGAAGACATTTACGACCATTGGAAAAATCAATTCACATCAAAATTCCAATGCGAACAACAGTTACTCGTATACGGATACCAACCTGCCCGCGGGACAATTCTACTACCGCCTGAAAATGACGGACCTGGACAACTCTTTCGCATATAGCAGCATTGTGACTGCGAAAATCGAACGGGCAATCGCTGTGAACGTTTATCCAAATCCCGTGGCCAATGTACTAGCGGTGCAATCGGATGCCCGCATTTTGCAGGTAGCCATCGTAAACTCCGCGGGAAGAAAGATGCATTTCGCCACACCCGGTAAGCCTTATTTTGAATTGAATATAGCGAACTGGCCTTCGGGGATTTACATTGTGAATGTCGATGGTGTCGAACGAAAGGTCGTAAAACCCTAAATTCAATATTTCCAAACCGATCTGCTGCGCCCCGGTCCGAAACGACCGGGGCGCATATTTTTATGGTACCGGCTCGCTCAGCCTTATATTATTTCAAGTTTTTTTTAACTTTTGTAAATTATTAGTTGCTACTGCGTATTACCTGAACCGGGCCTAACCCATATGAGCCATTTTATGCCTCCTGAAATCGCCGCGAGTGGCGGACGCAGTTGCGCGCGCAGTGGCGGACACCCGGTATCGCCCCTAAACCACCTGATGAAATTGCCCTTTTTCCTCCTGACGTTTCTTTTCGTTATTTATGCCGGAAATCCGGCGAAAGCGCAATCGTACGGCTTGCGTTTTGCCAGCTACGAGGTTTTGCAAGATCACCGCACCATGCTCGATCTTACACCGACCAAACAGGTTTGCTTGTCGGAAAACCTCGAACTGACGTTTGATCTCTCCTTTGTACCAAAGCAAAAAACCTATTTCGGCTACATTTTCAGGCTCATAGGCGACGACAAACAGAACATCGACCTGATTTACGATAACGGGATCGCCGCAGCGAATGGTCGCTTCCGGGTCATTACCGGCGACAGGCTGTCGGGCATCGCATTCAACATTCCCGATCCGGCACTTTTCGGTGGCTGGAACCAGTTTGCGCTCAAACTTGATGTGAAGACCCGGAAACTGAGCATTACCGCAGGCGGAAAAACCTACACGCATGCCATGGACGCGGCTTCGGGCGGTTGTTATCAGGTTCTCTTCGGGGCCAATCAGCACAAGTCGTTTCAGACAACGGACGTGCCTCCGATGAACCTCGCCAACATCCGGCTGATGCAGGACGGAAAATCTACCGGTTTGTGGCCATTGGATGAACATTCGGGCGAAACGGTCCATAATGCCAACGGAAAAATGGCAGGTGTGACCAAAAATCCGGTGTGGATAGAAAAGCTGCACGAATCCTGGCAGCTCCGCAGGCGGATGGTTACCAGCGGGTTCGCCTGCTCCGCGCTCGATCAGAAACGCGAGCTCCTTTACCTGATCGGCGAGGATAGCCTGCATACCTACTCCGTCGCCAGCCAGGTAATGGTTTCATATCCCTACCAATCGGGCAGACTGCATCTGGCAAAGGGTAATCAGGCATTTGTGGACACGATCTCGGGGAATCTTTACACTTATAATGCCGACCAGCAACGCATCGCGCGCTTCGATTTTACGAGCCGGAAATGGGACAATAACTTCATTTTCCCGATTCCCGAAAGCTCCACGGAATACTGGCATTCCAACAAGTTCTTTTCTGCCGCAGATTCCTCGCTCTACCTGTTCGGCGGCTACGGACATTTAACTTATAAAAACAAGGTACACCGGTACCATCTGCCTACGCGACGATGGACAACCCTGCCGACCGGCGATACAGCAACGGCAGCCGGCATTTACACGCCCCGCTACCTCGCGGCGGGGGGCGCCGGCCCGCGAGGTATGTACATTCTGGGCGGCTACGGCAGCCTGACCGGCCAGCAGATCCTGAATCCGAGAAACTGGAACGATTTGCTGCTCTTCGACCCCCGCACCCAAACCTGGAAGAAAGTGTACGACACCGGCACGGACCTGTCCCAGCTGAATTTTGCCAATTCGCTCGTCTTTCCGGACAAATATTTTTATGCATTGAGTTTTCCAAAAAACAGGTACAACTCGGAATTGCAGCTTGTTCGCGGCTCGCTCGATAAGCCGGAATTTACGCCGATGGCGCCCCCGATCCCCTATTCTTTCCACGACACCCACTCTTTCGCAGATCTCTTCTTCTGTCCCGACAGCAAACAACTGGTAGCATTTACCATGACCCGCAGCGAGGACGACAAGCAGACGGTTATGCATGTGTACACGCTGCTCACGCCCGTGCGCGAGGCGCGCGCCGAAGTAATAACCGCCGAAAACGAGCCATTACCCGTTTGGCCGCTGTTAGTGGCGGGCGCGGGATTACTAGCGGGCGGTGCCTGGCTGTATTTCCGCCGGCGAAGTCCAAGTCCGACTACCTCTGAAACAGAAAACAATCCGGGCGACAACGTGCTTCCCGCTCCCGTTCAACTGCGCAGGAATGCGGAGCCGGTAACTTCACAGGAGCGGAACAGCATTTCATTGTTCGGTGATTTACAACTTGTGGACGACAATGGAAAGGACATTACCCAGGCACTGACACCGCTCATCAAAGAGCTTTTCCTGGTTATTTTGCTGTATTCAATTCGCTGGAAACGAGGTATTAACTCCGACAAGCTGCGGGAATTGCTATGGGCCGATAAATCGGCGGAAAGCGCTCGCAACAACCGTTCGGTAAACCTCACAAAACTGAAAGCCATTCTCGCTAAAATGCCGCATTGCCAGATCGTCATGAATGCAGGCCACTGGAAACTGGAATTCGATGAAAATGAAGTGCACGTCGATTACCTCGATTTCATGAATATCACCTCCTCCAAAAACATCGACCGCCCGATGATCGACGCGCTGACTGGCATTACGGGTAAAGGGAGTTTCCTCTCTAACCTGGAATTTGAATGGCTTGACCCGTTCAAATCGGAAATTTCGAATATGGTCGTCAACACATTTCTGAATTACACGGCCAGCATTCCCGTTTCCGACGACCCGGAATTAATGATTCGTCTGGCCAACAATATTTCGTATTTCGACCCGGCCAATGAAGAGGCGATGGTGCTTAAATGCAAGTCGTTCGCATTACTGGGCAAGCATTCGCTCGCGAAAAGCACATTCGAGAGCTTTACACGGGAATACAATAACATTTACGGCGAGGATTTCCGACGGGAACTGACGGATATTCTGAAATCGGAAGTGTAAAACGGGATGCAAAAAATAAGCGGCGCTGATTGGCGCCGCTTATTTTTTGGTATATCGCAAACCCACCGAAAGCCCGATCTGGTAGGGCTGTATTTTGAATGGATTATCAGGATTGCGCAGTTTTGAAAGGCTATACTCGAAATAAGGGCCGACGGTCATGACCACATTGTTTCCTGCGAAAAGCTCCTTTCCAAAACCCGCATTCACCCATACCATATTTTTCCTGGAAGTAAGATCCCGGCTGAATTCCGCACCAAAATCCCCGAAATAATTGCGAAGGAAATGCGAGCGGCGTACCGTATGCTTTTTGAGGGCCATTCCGACCAGACGAACCGTGCTGTTCTCCTCCTGCGGAATGCCTTTTCGAACCACTTCATAGTTTCCGGTCAGGTCCGGACCTACCACAAACTCGCTGGTAGCAATTTCGTACCGGTACGACTGTTTAAACTGTCCATAATTGACCAACAACTGAAATCCTTTGCGCTCTACCCCAGCCGAAAACTTATATCCGACCGTCTGCGCCGAGATTTTAGCAGGTAAAACGAAGTTCTGGTAAACGACGCCATTCCCCGGCCGTACCGTCAGGATCTGGAAGGTGCGCAACGGCGTAAGCCCCGCAATAAAGCTCCAATGTTCCTTGAAGAGAAATTCGTAACGTTTTTGAGGCTTGCCGGGTGTTACGAGGCTGTCGGGCTGCCAGTTATATTTTGGAAGGGCCAATGGCCTGTGATCCAGCACCCCGATGTCTTGATCGGCCAACGAGGGCCCTTCCAGTTCCTTTATATTGCCTTCCCCGGTCGCTGTGCTATCCGGCAACGCGCTTCCGAAGTCGGCTTTCGCCATTACCGTTTCCGGGAACATCCGGTCGCCTGGCGAATTGTTCTTATCTCTAACCTTTATCGAAGCAACTGGTGATTCCTTCGACCGCACCGCTTTAATAGGTTTGCCCACATCAGCCCGTTTGTAGTGATACGATTGCGGGGTTAGGCGGGTTGCGTGTGAAGTGCCGGCGCCTACAACCTCCCGTGCTTTGTGCACAGCATCGGATTCATTGGAAAGCTCCGGCCGGGATTCGGCCAGACCTGCACCAACCGCATCAATTTTATCGTTCGCAGCAGCCGCTTCCGGCGCCTCCTGCACTTCATGCCTTGCCGACGTTTCGGGGACGGTGGTCAGTGCATTGGAAAATTCTTTTGTAACCTGCTTCACGCCCGCAACTACTTCTCTTTTCTTCTCCACCGAATAGGACACGAGGTACACCGTGGCAGTGAGTGCAATAAGCAGCAGCAGGGACGCAACTACGCCCGTTTGTATAATGCTCGTTCCACCGCCAAGCCCCTGGAATATCTTTTCCCGCAGGGTCGGATCAGGCAGTCGTTCAAAATTATCGAATCGTTCACGGAGAGCTTTACGCAACTCCTCGTCGATCCGCTCATCAGAAGATTTCATATTGCGTAATTCCTTTTTCCTGTAACTTCTTCATTAATAAATTTCTTCCTCTTAAAAATTGCGAGCGGGAGGTGCTGTCGGAAATGGACAACATTTCTCCGATCTCGGCGTGGGTATAACCGTCTATCAAATGCAGGTTGATGATCATCCGGTAGCCATCGGGTAATGTATTGATCACGTTCAGCAGCACGTTCATGTCAATCTGAGTGATGATCTTCCCGTAATCCCCCGAATCGATCTCCCGCTGAAAATCTTCGAGATTGGAATGCAACTGCTGCTCCTTCGTCGTCCGGTGATAATAATTAATCGCCGTCCTGATCACCACCGATTTCACCCAGGCATCAATCACCTCCACGTTTCTCAAATCATTGATATTCTTGAAAACCTTGATAAACCCGTCCTGAAATATATCCTCCGCCTCCGCCTTTGTCTTCGCATAACGCAGGCAAAGCCCCAGCAATCTGGATTTGTACCGTTCATAGAATGCAGTCTGCGCCCTGGCATCGCCGGCTTGACAAGCCCGAACCAGATCGGCCAGCGAACTGTATTTCTTGCTGCGGAAAAATGTCATTCAGAAGGGTTATGAAGTGTATCGTTGAAACAATTATTTCTCGCTCACAGGTCGACCACCGACTCATACCTCATATTTACGAGGTTGCCATCCTGATCGAAAGTGAACCGGCAATTTTCATCCGTTCCCTGCATAATCATCCCATAACCTGTCCCAATCGGGTCTGAAAATTTATAGCCTTCCAGTAATTTCATGGAAGAAAATACCCACGAGTTCTTTACAAAGTTCTGTATTTTTTCAGGGTATTCATCAATATTGTAATAAAATGCTTCGGCCCGATAAACTGTATTGGTTAGCTTTCCCGCAGCATTGAAAGTAAAATCATAATTGGTACTCGATGCGGTATAGGCATTTACTTCATATATTTTTTCATTCTTGTCATTAATACTAATTGTGGCAGCCGCAAATCTCAGTTTTTCCCTTTCCAGGAAACTCACCACAGGCCCGGGTAAAGCCACCAGTTCGTCTTTGCCGATCGCGTACGAAAACTTGATGTAAGGCTCCACCGTAACCGACATTTTTTTAGGATTGACAAGATCATATTGGAGCCAGCTTAATAAATAGGCCTGGTTGTCCCAGGTGTATCTGGCGCTGTACTTCCTTTCTGCACTTGGCTGACTTTCAGGCTCTTTATAAGCTTCGGCCGCACCTCCGGTCATATTTCTCGAAGGAAGCGCCCGCCTCATCGAATCGGGAAGTGCACCATGCATACGATACACGCTTAATATCTTTTTGGTATTTAATGCAGCGTAAAAAGGGTTGCCTTTCAATTTATAATAAACCTCATAAAGCCTATCTTTTTCTATTGCCTGAAATGTGGCATCCGTAGCATCGGGATATGCATCCGACATCACTTTAATAATAGCTTCCGGCAATGTTTCCGGAGGGATTACCTGCTGATCTTTGTAATTGCTGCACCCGTTCAGAAACAGGATGGGGACAATTAGAAGAAGCAATTTGTTCGTAAACATTCTTTCATTCATAGCATCAAATGATTTTGATCGCCGGGGTGCCAGTTATGTAATTAATATAAGGATACTCCAAATTTGTGCTCCGCGTCCCGGGTTTCAACGTCCGTCAGCCAGGCCGCCCGCATGGTAAAAGCGTAAGTGATTTTTCCTTGTACCGTTTGCTCCTCAACCAGAATCCTGATCCGCTCCGGGCTGGCTGCTCTACGGGCTTCCTCTACCCCTCTGAATAGCGGAGCAGGTTCGCTGGCCACGTATCCGCTGTCGGGCTGCCAATCCGTACCCGACATCGCCGCTGCCAGCGACTGTAAACTTTCGGGCAGCGGGAGTTTCATCATTTTGCGTTCGCTATCCCAGCTCCATTCCCCGCTTTCCTTCTTTGATTTGAGCATTAATGTGCACTGAAACTCGCCAAAGGGGACTTTGCCGTACGCGCCGGTCATTTGCAATTCGGTTACCACGCCTTTTCCGTAATACCCCCGGCCAAATTGTACAGCTACAAACGGTATCACTTCGTTTAGGTAATGGCTGTTCAGCAAAGTCGTTTTCTCTCTCACGTTCAACGTGGCAATCTGGTCCTCTTCCTGACGGGATATTTCCTCGATACGCCAATACCTTTCCTGCACGATCATCCTGCCCAGAAATTCAGCCTTTGTCAGCCCCGGAGCCGACTCCGGCTTTACCTCACTATCCGTACCGCAGGACAACAGTGAAAGCGTCACCAGCAGAAGGCTGTGTACCAAGCATTTCCTGATCCGCCGTTCGCGACCGGCTTTTCCATCCTTCATAACCATCTCAAATTCATTTTGTCTACAATGCAGGCCAAGCTATTTTGAAATCCGGTTTTTTCCAACCTTAGTCCGACTATCTTTTTTTCATGGCTAATAGTCTGATACAAAAAGTCTTCCTGCATAAGCTGCCGTAATGGCGAAGCATGCAGGAAGACACGTCCTTCTCAAAAAACGCTGCACGGAGCTAAAAAAAAATCTCAACTTAATCCCGGTAGTTTGAGACCGGAGCCTTTCAAAGCCTCCATCAGCTTCTCCTGGATTTCCATTTTTGTGTCCACGAAACCGTGGGCGTCGAGCCACACATTCACCATCACTTTATAGCCGTCAGGCTCGATGGATGATATTCCAATGCGTCTTTCGGGGACTTTAAGGGCACTTTGGGCATGATCGAGGACATTATTGACAATGTTTTTAACATCCCGGAAATCGATGCCGTTTGTGAATTTCAACTCCACATCGAGCCGCCTGTTACCCGAACTGCTGATATTGATAATCACCTCGTTCGAGAGCTTGCTGTTCGGGATCACGACCGTACGGTTATCGTAAGTTTTCACGACCGTGTAAAAGATCTTGATGGCCTGTACCGTCCCCTCCTGCCCTTGTGCTACAATGTTATCGCCCACGTGGAAAGGTTTGAGGATCAGGATGAGCACGCCGCTTGTGAAATTCTGCAAGGTGCCTGACAGCGCAAGCCCTGCGGCAACGCCAATTGCCCCGATGAGCGCTGCAAAAATGGTCATTTGGATGCCGATGATCTGCATGACCGAGACAATGAGTAATACCCGGAGCGTGGTAACGGCAAGGCTGAGAAGAAATGGTGTAAGTGACGGATCGATGTCGCGCTTGTACATGTGCGCATTGAGCCAGCGCGACAGCAGGCGGATGAGCCAGAAGCCGGCCACCAGCACACCTATACCTACTAAAACAGACGGCCCCGTTTCCAATATCCATGCGTAAGCCTTGTTATAAAATTGTTGAATTTTCATGATTAGAGTGCATTGACTGAAATCCCCCCCTCGCGAAAAAAATTCGTTCCAACGCCGGTTGGCATGTTTTTTGATCCCCATGTCACCATTAGTTAAGGAAAAAAACCAACAGACATGGAAATCCATCATCATCAACAGACAGAATTGCGTCGCGCCACGGATGGCCGAAGCGCATCAGGCCGCTTCGCGGTTGGCAGATACATCGTATACTTCCTGCTGGCAGCAGTAGCCACAGGCATCGCCATTTACTTCTATGCGCCGAAACCGGTGAATAAGGCCGCGAACGAGAACATGCTGCTCTTCCTGCAAAACACGATCAGCGATATTGACCTGAAACTCAAAAACGGAGACGGTGATACCGACCTTGCGACCCGGCTTTCATGGCACAAGTCGAATACTGCATTGTACAACGAAGCCAAAGCCAACACCGACCAAAAGGTTAAGGCACAACGCGAGATATTGAAACAAAAAATGGTGCAAATACAGCAACGCGACTTTCCGGAGCTACGCACAGCCTACGTCGAATCTAAGAAGCAGGCATTGAACGAGCAGCACGTGGGAATTGCTCTGGCGGGCAAATATCAGGAAATACTCACGTTCGAAGGCGGCATGTTCAAGCCGGAGCAGGTACAGGAAGATTTTATGAAAAACATTTATGGGGTTGTGAACGACCTGCGATTTAAGAAAATCGTGTACAAATGGTCGGACGCACCCGACGGCTATCATAACTACGAGATCAAGTCGAAGGCGGATTCGGAGATTTAACGGCACCGCCAAACTCGTTCCTGTAAATCCGGATCAGCAGCAACAGGTAGCTGATCAGCAACGGGCCAAAGATGAAACCCCAGAAACCGAACAATTTCAGACCGGCGATCAAACCGAGGATGGTGATGATTGGGTGCACGTTGCCGACCTTCTGCAAAAAGGTGATACGGGCGACATAATCGATATTCCCGATCACGATCGCGCTGTACAGGAGCAGACCGATTGCTTTTCCCGATTCACCTTTGGAAAACAGGAAGATCACTAACGGTAGCCATATCATAGCAGTACCAATCACCGGGAAGAATGCGAACAAGCCGGTGATCAATCCGAGCAGTACAAAATCCTCAATCCCGACGATCCAGTACCCCAGCAAGGCTACGAGCCCCTGTATCAGCGAAATGAGCGGAATACCCAGCGCATTCGCGCGTACCATACCACAAGTTTCGTCAGCGAGGGATTGGATATTCTTATGTTTGAGCGGAATGAAATGTTCTAATGTTTCCTCCATGAACCGGCCATTGATGAACATGAAATAAGCCAGGAAAAGGATCATCAGCAGGTTGCCGAGCATAGTCGCCGAACTGTTCAGAATGCCTGGAATAAAACCCGCCGCCCTTTTTTTGATATCGGCCGTCGCGTCCTTGGTAAGCAAATCCTGGCCCGTCCATTCGCGGAGCTGCGTGGAAATCGCGTCAATGGCATGATTTACTTGTTCGGGATTCTCCGCGATCGTGTTGATTTTTTGAAATATCATCTGACCTGCGAAATACACCGGAGCCACGATACAGGCCATAAAAAGAATCATAAACAGCACCGCTGTGAGGCCCTTCTTCCACTTTCGCTCTTCGGTGAGGCGGAAATAGTACCTCCGGCAAAGAATGTAGAGGGTGAGCGCACCCAGAAAACCGGGGAAGAAAATATAAAGCTGCTTGAAAATAATGACCGCCAATGCGGTGACAATCAGCAGGAAGGCAATTTGGCGAATGCGATTGTTGAAGTCGGAAACCATGAAATACCGTTTTGGATCAATATACGTGGTGCAATTATTGTACCAATATCGCGGGAAATGGCCAAAAGAAAAGCGCAGGACAAATTATTATCCTGCGCTTTTCTGTATATCTGAACGACCTACGCCGCCGATTGATCGTCTACCTCAGCCTCCGGCGCATTTTTCTTTACGGATTCGATCCCGTTGTCGCGGCTTGCTACGCTTTCGTACATTTCACTGCTTCCGATTGCCTGCCCGTTGGTAGCTTTCAAAAGGAAATAGAATTTGTCGTTTTTCGAAGTAAGGCGCTCGAAACGCGCATCGTCCTGTGAATTCTTCTTCACCGACTCGATCCCGTTTTCGCAAGCTGCTTTGGTGGTATAACCCTCGCTTGCCAGGATCACCTGACCGTTTCCGGCTTTCAGGTTAAATTGAAATTCTCCGTTAGCTCTTTTTGTAATTACGAATTTTCCCATGTTTGAAAAGATTGGATTAGGCGTTCAAAGTACGATTATCTTTTCTTAATGCAATAGTATACGTTACTGAAAATGCGCTATACGTCCCTCAGCCCCGCGCGGATCAGCCGCGCCACTTGCCTGCGATAAGGCGCGCTCACGGGTAAGATGTGGCTGGCAATCTCGATTGTATGCTCGGTAAACGCCGTTACTTTGCTGATCGCCACGATCAGCGAGCGATGCACCCTCATAAAGCCTCTTCCTGCGATCCGTTCTTCGATCGCCGTCAGCCCCTGATATACAATCAGTTCTTTCTCAGTGGTTTTGATTTTCGTATACTGCTTTACTCCTTCGATGTAAAGCACCTCATCCAGGAATACTTTCACCACCGACCGGCCCGAAAAGAGGTAAATGAACGGCCCCCTATCCGGTGCGGGCCGTCTGCGCCTGCCGGGTGAGCCCCGCTTCATGACCGGCTGCGGTACAGCCGCATAGTAGCGGTCGACGCTCGCGAGGAAGCTCTCGAACGTGATGGGTTTTACCAGGCAATCGATAATGTACTTATCGTTGCGCCGCTTCCAACGCTTTTTTCTGTCGGACAGAAAAATAACCCTGGGCCGGCAGGGTAACAACTCCAGGAACGCTTCTCCCGTCACTTTGGGAAGCATAATGTCCAGAAACAGGAGGTCGATCTTGTTCTGCTGAAGATACATCAGCCCGTCGATCGCGTGGTAAAATGTCCCCACGTGTTCCAGGGACTCCAACTCGCCGATGTAGGATTCGAGAACGCTCGAAGCGTACGGCTCATCGATGATCAAACATTTAATTCTGCTCATAAAAAAATCCGGTGAAATAACTGTACTTCAAAGGACTAACCCACGGGGGCGGCATGTGCCGAACCAAAGGCGAATCCGAAAGATTGCCCGGTTGGGTAATGAGAAGAAACGAATTGAGTAGGATGGCGTTCAATTTCCAAATAATTCGGAAAAACTCCAACGCCATCCCGGCAGTGTTGCAAATTACTGCGATCAGATGCTCTTCAAATACATCCGCAAAGCCCGCATTTCGGTATCCGAAAACGCGGCGGTCATTTGCCACGGCATGGGCGCTTTCAGCTCGGTGCCGTCGGGGCGCTTACCCGTGCGAAGCGTCTGGAAAAACTGCTCGTCCGTCCAGCCGGCACTTTTTCCGGTTGACGAAATGTCGGGCGTGCCGCCTTCTCCCGGTGTACCTTTCATATCGGGCTTGTGGCAGCCGGTACAAATTTGCGACACATATTTACCGAAGTCGGCGGTGACGCCTTCGCGTACCGCCAGCGGAGGTACGGCATTATGATCAATTTTCTCCGCTTCGAACAGCTCCAACTCGCCCAGGTCGGCCATAATGGTGGCTCCCACGCCGATCTCACTCGGCGGGTTCACGCGGTCAACGGGCGCCACTTGTGCACAATAGGCGATCACCGCCTTCAAATCTGTTTCGCTGAGCTTGTTAAAACCGGCCGACGGCATGTAAATAAGCGGCGTACCGTCTTGCTGCACGCCGTGGCGGATCGCCCGTACCCAGTCGTCGGTACTATAATCCTTCGATATGCCTCCTTTCCCTTTGGTAAGGTTCCGGGCGACCAGCCGGCCTACCCCGTCCTGCTCGAAGAGGACGCGGCCGCCGAGGTCTTTGCCGTGGCAGTCGTTGCACCCCTTGGTAGTAACCAGGCGCTGGCCCTGGGCAATGGTGGCAGAATCGGTCGGGATGTCGAGTTTGACGGGGGTTACCGGATAAACTTTACTTTTCCGGTTACCGATTGCGATGTAGGCTTTGGTGTAGTAACCGAGTGCCAGCAGCACGATGACCAGCAACGTACGGCCGGTCCATTTCAGGATTTTTTTTAACATGGCTTTTGGAAATAACAGTTTGGAAAACTGCCGGCAAGGCCGACGTTGCAAAAATGCCCTGCCGGCCAGCGATTTCCATTGTCAAATCCTTTGAAGCGTCATTATCGCTGCATGAATTGCGTAATGCTATTTACCAAGCCACTTCTTGAAATCCATTGCTTTTTCGCGACTGATAATCACCTCGCTTTCAGGAGCGGGCGTAAGCGCGAGCTTGATTTTGTTATTGAAATACGGGTTGATCTGCTGAACGCAATGCACGCTGATGATGAACTGGCGGTTGGCGCGAAAAAAGCAGTCGGGATCGAGCATTTTTTCGAGCTCGTCCAACGTGTAATCAACCGGGTATTTCTGGTTATTCTTTGATTTGAAAAGACTTGTCCCCTCCTCTGAATAAAAATAGGCAATATCACTCACCTCCACGGGCACCCATTGCTGCAAATGCTTAACCAGGAACCGCTTGCGGTATTCCGAAGGCTGCATTTGCTGGCGAAGTTGTTTAACGAGCGAATCGATGGCATCGCGGTCGACATTAGCGGCATTTTTGGCAGGATCAGTCTCCGCTCCCTTCGTCAGGCGGTTATATTTCGCAAGGCTTGCTTCCAGTTCCTGCCGCTTGATCGGTTTGAGCAGGTAATCGATACTATTGACTTTGAATGCCCTCAGTGCGTACTCATCGTAGGAAGTAGTAAATATTACCGGCGATTCCACTTTCACCTGGTCGAAGATCTCGAAACTCTGACCGTCGGCCAGCTCGATATCCATCAGAATAAGGTCGGGGACTTCATTTTCTTTCAGGAAATCCACGGATTCCTGCACGCTGGCAGCCTTGCCGACGATTTCTATGTTGCTATCAATTTCAGTCAGTAGTTTGGAGAGTTTTCTCACAGCCAGATCCTCGTCTTCAATCAATAATACCTTCATAAATTGGTTTTGTAGTTCACGTTTTAGGATCAAAAGTTAGGTCAAGTTAACCAATTCCTGAAACCTGCGGGAAACGGAAACACATAAACGTTCTATGAAACGGTATTTAAAGGCGATGAAACGTCACCACCTCAACCGGTACCGGCAAAATACCAGCCCGAATCGACATTTCAGCCGGTTGAACACTCCATGCGCCGCCTTGTACGCTTCATCCCCTGCTTGTCCCGGTTGATGCACAATGCACGCGGCCGGCACCGGGAAGCCATTCTAATTTTGGCTCAACCAAATGCAAATCTGTTAGCCATGAAAATGAAACATTACACTTACATTACCCTGTTTTCCCTGCTCACCATCGCGGCTTCCTCCTGTAAAGACAACGACAAAAAGGACATCACGCCCGAGCCTCTTAAAATCACTTTCACCGACAAAAAATGGAAGACCGAAACCTGGGACCTGGTAAAACCGCTTGACCTGGACGAGGACGGTGACAAGGAAACCGACCTCATGCAGCTACTCATCGAATGCGACCTCGACGATTTTATTGTATTTCAAAAGGACGGGAAGTTTATTACCAATACCGGCAGTAAACGATGCAATGCCAAAGAGGAGCAGGAAAACTACACGGCCAACTGGGCCTACGACGAAGCAGCGAAGATCATCAAAATGAAAAGTGTGCCCAGCGGCCTGGAAAAAGATGATTGGGAAGTTCTCGAACTGACCGAAACTACTTTGAAAGTACGCTTCAATCTGCTTCCCGAAGATGGAGAGTCGGCCGCGATCAAGAGTGTAATGACATTAAAAACGATGTGAGCTACTCCGACACCAGCAGTGGAAGACTTACCGAAAAACGCTGCGGGTTTTCATCGATATTGATCTCTCCTTGCCCTAGCAAACTGTATTTCGTTGCAATATTGGCGAGACCTATCCGACTGGAAGGAATTGTAACCGAGCGCCTTTGGAGGTTGTTCGATACCACAAGCCGGCCATCGATCGTCGTATTCAACCGGATATAAAGCGGTTGCTGGGGCATGATTACGTTGTGCTTCACCACGTTTTCCATCAGCAACTGCAATGTGAGCGGTGGCAGCATGTGGGCGCGGTAGGCTGGGTCAATTTCCTCTTCCAAGCGCAGATTACTACCGTAGCGCGTGCTGAGCAGGTGAAAATAAGAAGTTGCGAAGTTAAGCTCCGATTCCAGGGTGGTAAGTTCCGACTCGTTACTGCGCAGCAGGTACCGGTACACATTGCTCATTTCATCGATAAACTGCGTAGCCAGCTCGGCATCCTCTTCGATCAGCGACGAAAGTGAGTTGAGGCAATTGAACAGGAAATGCGGGTTGATCTGCTGTTTCAGGCTCTCAAACTGGCTTTGGAGGTTGGCTTTGCGCAGCTTCTCGGTTTCGAGCAGCTTCTGCTGCCACAGCTCGAACGCGTACACGCCCTCGTGTATGCACGTGACCACGACATTCATGACCGCCCCCAATGCAAGCGCCCATTCATAACTGGTGAGGTCGTAAACGTAGCCCTTGAAACCGGCAGCTTTATAAAGGAAGAACAGCCCGCTGATGATGGCCAGGTTACAAACGATATGCGCCGGGATCATCAGCAGCATCCTTTTGGGAGTCTGCTTGAAATGCGAAAATTGCTTACGAAACCAGAAACCGATCCGCGCGTGAATCAGCTGATAGGCAAGTCCGAAAACGACGGTAGAAACGATTGTCGCCTTTGCAAACACCGAAATGTCCGAAAAGTAAATGCCCCCTACCAACAAGTAATTCATCAGCACGATGTACGCAGGAAGCAACGCAAGCGCGATCCATATGTCTTGTTTGGTATAACTGACCAGTAGCTTCACGTCGTTTCGAATTGGTTACGGGTTGTCCCTACGGGTATGCTTACGGTAAACGTCTCCCCGTCGTCGAAAAGCATCGGTTCTTCCAGGTTCAGGTCACGGAACCGGGCAATCAGGGTTTCGAGCCCCTCGCGGGCGGCATTCACATGTTTCGGCTGAATCGAGTTCCGGACTTCCAGCTGCTTGCCCTGCGTTGTGATCGACAGTTTCAGCGGCCTTTGCTTCATGACCACGTTGTTCCGGATCGCATTGTCGACGAGCGTCTGCAATGTGAGCATCGGTACCATGCAATGCGCGCAGCTTTCATCGATATCCATTTCTACTTCGATCGCCGAGCCGTAGCGGGTACTCGTCAGGAAGAGGTAGGAACGAATAAACTCGCTCTCGCTTTTGAGCGACGCCAGCCCGTTTTCGCTGGTATGGAGCAAATACCGGTACACGCTCGAAAGTTCGTCCAGAAACTCACCCGCCTGCACCCGGTCCTCTTCCACAAGTGCCGAAAGGGAATTGAGGCTATTGAACAAAAAATGCGGATTAACCTGATTTTTGAGGTTATCAAACTGATTTTGGAGCGCCTTTTTCTTGATCGCCTCCTCTTCCTGCAATGCGATTCCATATTGGCTCAACGAGTAGATCAACTCATAAATGGCGCCTACCGCCAAGAGTGTCACCACGCAAAGCGTGATGTAAATGCTGTATTCTTTTAAGGTAAATACTTCCCAATCCCAACGCGCGAGGTACACCAGCAGAAAAAAGAAGCCCTGGCTAAGCACTTCGATCACCAGATAACCCGAAAAAGTCCCGAAGATCCGTTGCCGGGTTTGGGTAATGTCGGGAAATCGTGCGCGCCATCTCTCGCTCCACAACGCCATGAGCTGCCAGGTAATAAGCGCACACCCCAGCCACGCCAATGTAATGGTGACGCTTTTCCATTGGCTTCCGATAAATTTCTGTACAAGAAAAAGGTTCAGCAGCAACGTCCAGATCAGGATTACCAGCGGACGAAACCATTTCCATTGCGAAGGATTTTTCAATTTAATACCGGCAGATTAGGGCGCGGAACACGATTTGTATTCCCAAACATAAAACTAAACCTGCGTGAGCGATTTTTCAAACACTTTCTTACACATTTTGCTTGCGATAAAATCCTAACTTTTTGAGGCTCAATTCAAAAATTAGTATATTTATAACCGCCGGTACTCTGCCGCGCCATCGCGGGAGCCACGGCCTTTTACGCATTCCTTCGCTTTGCTACACCACAATCATCTGAAATTCGGTCCATTCGGACCGGTAGGTTTTCTTGTTTTCTATTTAAACCCCTTCTCAGATGGAAACAAACAGTTCCTCTAAAACAATCCCCCATTTCAGGGGCAGGGTTATTACCCCCGGTGACGCCGACTACGATACCGCCAGAAAAGTCCATAACGGTATGGTGGACAAATGCCCCGAGTTCATTGTCCGTTGTGCGGATGAGACGGATGTCGTCAAAGCCGTTCAGTTTGCGCGCGAAAACGATCTGCTGGTGGCTGTGCGCTGCGGCGGCCACAATGGTGCCGGGCTCGGCGTATGTGACCATGGGTTAGTCATTGATTTGTCGGCTATGCGCAATGTGACCGTCGACCCCGTGGCCCGCACAATACGGGCACAAGGCGGGTGCCTCCTCGGCGACCTCGACAAGGCTGGTCACCCTCATGGATTGGCCGTGCCTACGGGAATCAATGCCACAACGGGTATCGGAGGGCTTACGCTGGGAGGGGGTTTGGGTCATTTGACACGCTTCGGAGGCCTGACAATCGACAACCTGCTCGAAGCAGAAGTGGTACTGGCCAATGGAACAAAGGTGAAAGCTTCGCCTACCGACAACCCGGACCTGTTCTGGGCTATCCGCGGCGGAGGTGGTAATTTCGGTGTAGTAACTTCATTCCTTTTCCGTGCGCACGAGGTACATACCGTCTATGGCGGACCGATGTTCTGGGATATCAACGAATCCAAAGCCATGATGGAATGGTACCAGGATTTCATCAAGAAAGCGCCGGATAGTGTGAGTGGGTTCTTCAATTTTCACAAAATCCCCCCTGCGCCGATATTTCCCGAACAATACCACCTTCAACTGATGTGCGGAATTGTGTGGTGCTGCGTAGACGAGGAGGAAGCGTCGGAAGTTTTCGAAATGGTACGCAAATTCCGCAAGCCGCTGATCGACGCCGTGGGGCCGTTACCCGTTCCGGCGCTGCAAACCATGTTCGACGACCTCTTCGCACCCGGATTGTACTGGTACTGGAAGGGCGATTTTGTAAAACACCTGAGTTCGGAAGTAATGGATGTGCATATCAAACACGCGCACAGAATCCCCAATTTCTTCTCGGGAATGCACCTCTACCCTATCAACGGAGCTGCTGGCCGGGTAAAAAATGAAGACACCGCCTGGAACTACCGCGACGCCACCTGGTCGATGGTGATCGTGGGCATTTCGCCCGATCACTCTGAAAAAGACCTGGTTACCAACTTTGCACGCGACTATTGGCAGGAACTCCACCCACATGGTGCGGGCGGGGCGTATGTCAATTTTATGATGGATGAAGGCGCAGACCGCGTACAAGCAACCTACGGAAGCAACTACGAAAGGCTGAGGCAGGTCAAGGCCAAATACGACCCCGATAACTTATTTAAGGTAAACCAGAATATTAAACCAGCGTAGCGAGAATGCCAGCCTGAGCAGTCGCTCAGGCTGGCATTTAACCTTTTTTAGAATAACACCCCTTCATCATCCGATTTCGCGGGAGGTGTATATACATCCTCGGAAACCGTTGTCGAGTCGGTGGCACATTCGCCGGTATATCCTTCCGGCCTCGGGAATGGGCCTTTGCGGTATTGAATGAGCGTCTGATCGTTGTAAACCTTTTGCATGAATGCGCCCCACGCGGGCATCGCTACGCGCCCGCCCTGCCCGAGCGCAAGGCTCCGGTAGTGAATGCTGCGATCCTCGCCGCCCACCCATACGCCGGCCACGAGGTTATGGGTCATACCCATAAACCACCCGTCTGAATGATTCTGCGAGGTACCTGTTTTGGCTGCGATTTCATTGCCGTCGGTAACGCCATATTGCCGCAAACGACCTGCCGTACCACCCGCGTCTTCCACTGCGCCGCGCATGAGGTACAGCATATTATAGGCCATGTTCTCGCTGAGTTCCTGGCTTTGCTGCTCGTGAAATTCCGCCAGGAGCTTTCCGTGGCGGTCTTCGATACGCAGAATCGTCATCGGCATCACTTTATACCCACCGTTGGCAAACGACGAATAGGCCGATACCATCTCGTAAACCGACACGTCGCCGGTCCCCAGACAAAGCGCGGGGGTGGCCGGTAACTCACTGGTAATACCCAGTTTGTGCGCATAATCGACTACCGTGTTGGCTTTCACCATTTTCATGATATTGGCTGTCACCGAGTTGACCGATTTCCCCAATGCCTGCCGAAGCGTCAGCGGCTGCTCAGAATACACGCCATTGGAGTTTTTGGGGGTATAATCTTCATTCACATCGTCGATCCCCGCCTGGAATGTCACAGGCGAATCCATGATCTTTTCACAAGGGGTGATGAAGTTTTTATCCAAACCTGCCGTGTACACAAACGGCTTGAAGGTAGAACCCGGCTGGCGCTTGCCCTGCTTCACGTGGTCGTACTGGAAATACTTGAAATTAATCCCTCCTACCCACGCCTTCACGTGCCCGTTGCGCGGGTCCATGGCCATCATACCCGCCCGCAGGAAGCGTTTGTAGTATTTGATGGAGTCGATCGGGCTCATCGTCATTTCCTTCTCGCCATCCCAGGAGAACACTTTCATTTTGTAGGGCTTGTTCATCACCTTCCACGCTTCTTCTTCGCCCAGCTTGTTTTTCAGAACGTTGAAGTAAGGAAGACGCCGCACGGCGGTGTTGATGAAACCGGGGATTTCCTTACCATCCTCATCGATCCACGGATTACGGCCCTTCCAGTGGTCATTGAATGTCTTTTGCTGCTCCCGCATGTGCCGGGTCAGCGCCTCCTCCATGTACCCCTGCATGCGCGAGTCGATGGTCGTGTAAATCCGCAGGCCGCTCGTGTAGAGGTTCAGGTCGGTACCATTTTCCTCGTTGTACATTTTCACCCAGGCTTTCAGGTAGCCGCGCATCGATTCCCAGAAATACGGTGCCGGGCCGTTGGCGTGTGTCTCCATCGCAAATTCCAGCCCCAGCGGCTTCGCGCTGAGCACATTGAAATCGTCGTCGGTGATATCGTCGTACTTCCGCATTTGCGCGAGCACGGTATTACGGCGGTTAAGCGCGTTCTGAGGGAAGCGAACGGGATTATAGATCGTAGGGTTTTGCAGCATTCCCACGAGCAGCGCCGACTCAGGAATATCAAGCTCGAAAACGTCCTTATTGAAATACGTTTTGGCAGCGACCTTGATACCAAATGCATTGTTCCCGAACGAAACGGTGTTCAGGTACATTTGCATGATTTCCTGCTTGGTATACTTGCGTTCGAGGACAATGGAAAGGATCCATTCTTTCGTTTTGGCGATCACGATCCGTACGCCGGGGATTTTACTTAATGTCCCTTCGAACTCTTCCGAGCGGGTATTGAACAGGTTTTTCGCGACCTGCTGCGTGAGTGTACTCCCCCCGCCCGAGCTGGAATTCCCCGTCAGAATACCCTTCGCGACCCGTAAAAGGCTGCGCGGATCGATACCCGAATGGCTGATGAAACGGGTATCTTCCGTAGCCAGCAATGCGTTGATCAGATTGGGGGAAATTTCGGATATCTCCACCGGTGATCGGTTCTCGATCAGGTATTTACCGAGCGATTTACCATCCTGTGAAATCAGCTCGGAGGCGATCTCGCTCTTAGGGTTTTCAAGTGCCTTTAAGTCGGGCATTCCCCCGAAAAGCCAGAAAAAATTGTAGTTAACGGCAGCGATGTAAAAAATCAGCAAGGCGAGCCCGATACCAAAGCCACGCCATAATAAAAGAATACGGCGCCGGTATTTCCCGGGTTTCAATTGAATCATGTATTTTCCAGAGTAACGTCTAATAAACCGACCAAATAAACGAATTTGATCCACAAATCAGCTATTAGAACGTCAGCGGGGCGGTATTTGCTATTTTTTCGGTCGAATATTTAAACCATTTGTTGTTGCGTCCCTACCGGACTTAAATACAAACATGGACTCGTTTGCTACCAACGTTGCGTGCCTGACGGCACTCGATCGCGGCCCCGATGATCATCGGTAATGCCGCAGGCATGTAACAACAAAAACGATTTGAATAATCACGCTACCCCGCCCTGCCCTGAAAATTCGACCCGCTTTTTATATTCATTCGGACTGAAACCGGTTTCCTTTTTGAATAGCCTCGAAAAATAAGGCGGGTTTTCAAAACCCAGAAGGTAAGCGGTTTCCGCAACGGTTTTATCTGTACTGAGCAGCATATTTTTCGCCTCGGAAACGAGGAAAATATGGATCAGTTCAATGGCCGTTTTTCCGGTTTCCTGTTTGAGCAAATCGCTCAGGTAACGCGGCGAGGTATTGAGCATATCGGCCATGAGTTTGACGGACGGCAATCCTTTTTCCTGGAAATTACCGTCTTCAAAATAGGTCGCCAGGCTCGCATTGAAACGCGAAACGGTGGTGCCCGAAAGCTGTGTACGGTTGATAAACTGGCGTTTATAAAAACGCTGCGAGTATTTCAGCATCGAATCCAGGTGTGTGAGAATAATGTCGCGACTGTACTCGTCGGTATTGTTAAAATATTCGCTTTGAATACGGCTGAAAAGGTCCCAGATAATCTGCTCCTCGCGCTCCGATAAATGCAGTGCTTCATTGGCTTCATAATCGAAAAAGCCATATTTACGGATTTCCGAATGCAGCGGGTGGCCGCCCAGAAAGTCCTCGTGCACGTAAAGAATAAAACCCTTCTCTTCCAGCTCTATATTGTTCATTTCAATCACCTGCCGCGGCTTCGAAAAAAGCATCGAACCGTTTTCGTGGTCGTATTTCGTGCGGCCGTAAAGGATATGCCCGGCTTTGATCTTTTTAAATGCGATCATGTAAAAATCCGTCGTAAACTCCCGCCAGCCCAGCGTACAGCTTTTCAGCTCATCACACGTGAACATGCTGATCATAGGGTGCTCCGGAGCCGGCATATTACTGGCGCGGTGGAGCTCGCTGATGCTTTTATAATGGTCCATGGTTTTGAAAACGGTTAAGTAATTGTGGCAAACGCATTGAAGTTGTCAAGTTGAGCGGCGCGGGCCGCTCAACTTGACAACAAATTTTAATCGAATTTATCTAAAATCAGGCGGTTACCTGACCACCATGGGCGGCGTCGGCTACCTCTTTCCATTCTTCCCAGGTTGCAAGGCGGTCGGCATATACCTGGTTCAACCAAGGGAACCCAACTTTACCGAGGAAGATTCGCAATGGCGGGTTTTCTTCGTCCACTACTTTCAGAATCGCGTCCGGTGTGGCCTGCGGATCACCGATGGTATCGGGTGTCAGCCCGGCGTAAAGCGCCTCCTTAATGCCGTCGTACAATGCGATCGGCTCGCTGTGAGATGCCGAAGCACCGCCCCAGTCGGTCGAGAAGCCGTTGGGCTCTACGATGGTTACTTTAATACCAAAGTCTTTCACTTCCGAAGCGAGCGTTTCGCTCAATCCTTCAACGGCCCATTTGGAAGCATTGTAAAGACCCAGTACCGGCAGCGTAGCCACCCCCAGCACGCTGGAAACCTGGATAATATGACCACCGCCCTGTGCCCGCATCACCGGGATAGCAGCTTGTGTCACCCACAGAAGGCCGAAAACGTTGGTTTCGATCTGGTCACGAGCCTCTTTTTCGCTGGTTTCTTCAATAGCGCCGAACAAGCCGTAACCCGCATTATTGATCACCACGTCGACGCTGCCAAAATGCTGGTTGGTCTGCTCGATCGCCGCGAAACTCGCCGCCCGGTCGTTCACATCCAGCTGAATGGTTAAAAGTGTGTCGGGATATTGCGCCGTGAGGTCTTTCAGCGTTTCGGTATTGCGGGCGGTAGCCGCTACTTTGTCCCCTCTTTTCAAAAAAGCCTCTGCCCATATACGGCCGAATCCTTTGGAAGCGCCGGTAATAAAAATTGTTTTTGACATGATTGACAATTGTTTTGGTGTTTTGATGCTACAAATTTACCGGGTCGCTTCCGCCGGCGACTTATACAAAAATCCGGAAATGTGATACACTTTGACGAAAGCCCGGTTTGACGAAAGCACGGTTTGAAGAAAGCCCAGGGGCACCAAGTGGTACTGCCGCGATTTAGCGGCCTGCGGGAACCGTTGAGGCCGCATTCCGGTTGCGGAAATAATGACCATCGAGACCTATTTCCCGACGCCGGAGCTTAGCCCCTTTATCCAAACCTACAAGGTGATCGAAACACCGGCGGAGGTGGTCAACCATGTGCTGCCCGAAACATCGCCCGTAATGGTGTTCAGACTGAGCGGGCAGGTGTCCGTAAATCACCATGGCGGCACCGATGTGCTCGAACCGTTCGTCGTTTCCGGTTTGCGGAAATCCGGGAGGGCTATGCGGTATGATTCCGGCACGATCAATATCCTGGTCGTTTTTCGGGAAGGCGGCATTGCGCCGTTCCTTCGCGAACCGCTGCATGAACTGAGCGACACGAGCATTGCAATGGATTGCCTCGACGGGTTCAGGGATACCGGCCCGCTGGAAGTGCAACTGGCGGAGCAGCCCTCGCACACGGCGCGTATTGCATTGATCGAACGTTTCCTGCTCAGCCGGGTAAGCGGCAAAACGCCGGATAATATGGTATTGGTCGCTATTCAAAAGATCCATAACGCCGGCGGCCAGCTCCGTATCAAAGAACTGGCGGCATCGCTGCACGTGAGTCAGGATGTGTTCGAAAAGCGTTTCAGGCGGGTAGCCGGGCTTTCCGCGAAGCAATTTGCCTATATTGTTAAAATGAAATCGGTGGTAGCAAAGGGCCGGTCAGGGCAGCCATTAGCGCAAATTGCGCTCGATGCGGGTTATTTCGATCAGCCGCATTTCAATAAAGACTTCAAACTTTTCACCGGACTCACCCCTACCGAGTTTTTCAAATCTCCGGTATTCTGGTAAATCAATGATTTTTTACAAGAATAGCGAGGTGCTGCTTTGGAATTTTGTATCCATCAAAACCAAAGTATAACTGCTATTCAATTCAAAAATCATGGAAACACCAACAGGCAACCAACAGATCTCGTTCATCAGCAAATACCTCATTCCCGCCGCAGCCAAAGAAACTTTCCTGGAACGCCAGCACATGGCACGGGCGTTCATTCATTCGCTCAACGGCTTCGTGCGCGACTACGCGTACGAGCGCATCACGGAAACGGGAGATACTGAATACATTACC
Organism: Dyadobacter jiangsuensis; assembly: GCF_003014695.1. Lineage (GTDB taxonomy): Bacteria > Bacteroidota > Bacteroidia > Cytophagales > Spirosomataceae > Dyadobacter > Dyadobacter jiangsuensis. The sequence goes on from NZ_PYAS01000018.1 coordinate 74,341, forward strand.
ATTGCCACCTGGATAGACGAGGATGCCATCAACAATGCGAGAGAAGCGGTGCAGGCCGAAAACCAGCGAACCGGCTTCGACCGTGCCGAAATGCTGAAAAGGCTTCAAATTCGAATGGAACCCGGGCTATTCCGGGAGGATCATCGCTAATCCCGTCCTACCGAGGGAATACACGCTTACGGTGCGTTTCGGCTGACAAGGCCGGGACGCACTTTTTTCAAATGGTGTGTCGTATATTTAGGCTCGCATAGCCATAGCACCATGAAAAACGAAGTACTCGACGTCTCCGGAATGAGGGCGCTCCCGCTCGATCTCGACTCCGCCATTTCCTTTATGCCCTATATCCGCTTCTTGGAACAGCGGGTTGCGGAAGAGAAGACACTGAAGTCCGCTTTTTACAAGAACATCCTGGCGTATTTCCACGAGCACCAGATTCCGCAGGGCGATGTACAGCTCGATGAGGCACATCTTTACGGCGATTTCTTCGAATATGTTTACAGCAGCCTTTCGGCGCCGCTCGCATCGGAGCATAAGCTGGCCTGGGGCATGTGCCAGCCGTTGTTCCCCCATATTTTTTATGGTACCGACCTGCTGTTCGAAATGCTGAACATGAAGCCCGCCAATTCCCAGTACGAACTTCAAAAGAACCCCGAAGATTACCAGCGCGAGCGCCTGCATTTGATCTACACGCTGATCCTGCAAAGACTTTATAATTTCCAGGTCCCGGTGAAAATACAGCAGTACCACGCCTGGACGGACACCCAAACCGGGTTGTACCGGTTCTACGAAGTGCTGGTAAGCCCCGAGTTTGTGGAAGTAAGCGCTACGCAGGAACTGCCGAATCTCAACTTCGTGGAAATCTACGCGCATTTCAGCGAAAAGGACGGGCATCTGCAATTGCAAAAGGTGCTGCCGCTCGATATGTTCCGCTTCCGGGGCTTTGCGGTGATTACCGTCTCGGACGTTACGGCTAAAATGGCTGTCGAAAATATCAAAAAGGTACAGTTCAACCGGGTGCCGGGGGATAGCTCGAACCGCTACCAGCGCATTATCCAATCGTTGAAAACACTGGTGCAGAACAACCGCATCGAATTTGACCTCTTCCCTTTCGTACGTGTGAACGGGCAAGCCGTGTACGGGTACGGGCAGGCAGGTACGGGCGTGCTTTTTCAGATATGGGGCGAAAACCGGCTGACCCCCGAAGAGTTCCGACGCCAGGCGGAAGGCTATGCTTCCAAACCGAATTCCTTCTTTTCACCCGACATACAGGGCGAAGACGAGCGCCAGATAGGCTGGCTCGCGCCCTTCCGCGACCTGAATGTGCGCTCGCTGGCATTGGTGCCGCTTTTTGTAGATCAGAAACTCGTGGGTGTGCTTTGCATGCATACGTGGGAGGATGAGCGTTTCGACGAAAAGAAACTGGCCGCTCTCGAAATGGCATTCGCGCCCGTGGCACAGCTGCTGGATATTTATATCGAGGAGTTCAATCTGGAACTGGAAAGCATTATCAAAGAGAAATTCACTTCGATACAGCCCGCTGTACAGTGGAAGTTCAACGATGCCGCCTGGCATTACCTCCACCGCCGCAAGAAAGGCCTTCCCGAAGTGAACGAGAACATTGCATTCTACGACGTGTACCCGTTGTATGGCGCGATCGACATCCGCAATTCCACCAACGAACGCAATAGCTCCATCCGCGCCGACCTCGACCATTACCTCAATTTGCTGAATGAACTGCTGAACGCGCTGGCGGGTTTCGACCGGTCGTCGCTCATGCAGGAGCTGCGCTTTCATTGCACCAAATGGCAAAAAGCGGTAAGCCAGGGCGAACTGAACAGTACTTCGGAGAACAACCTGAATATGTTTCTGAACGAAGAGGCAAGAAACTACCTCATCCATCTTTCGCAGCAGGACCCACGCACCGCGCCGCTCATCGATGCGTATATCGGGGTCACGCACCCGATTCAGGGCGAGGTGCACCGTCACCGGCAGGAGCTCGACCATTCCATGGAGCTCATCAATACGGCCGTGAACCGGTATTTCGAAGACCAGAAGGAACTATTACAGGTGTCGTACCCATGCTATTTTGAGAAATTCAGGACCGACGGCATCGAGTACGACATTTATATAGGCCAGTCAATTGCCCCCGACAAGCCGTTCAACCATTTCCACCTTAAAAACCTGCGGTTATGGCAACTGTCGTCCATGATCGAAGTGGCAAAACTCACCCGTGCGTTGCTGGGCGAAATGCCGAAAGAGCTGCATACCACGCAGCTGATTTTTGTGCATAACCACATGATCGATATCAGTTTCCGCAGCGATGAACGTAAATTCGATGTGGAAGGCGCTTACAATATCCGCTACCAGATGATCAAAAAGCGAATCGATAAGGTACGGATCAAAAACTCCCAGGAAAGGCTTACCCAGCCAGACAAAATCGCGCTCATCTACCTCCACCAGCGCGATATCGAAGATTACCTGCCCTTCATTCATTATTTGCAGGAAACCAATGCCCTCGAAGCCACCACCGAAGAGCTCGAACTGGAAGATTTACAGGGGCTCAGCGGCCTGAGGGCATTGCGGTTAGGAATTGTGTATTAACAATCCGCGATGCTGCGCGTAAAGCACAGCGTCGTTTCGCGGCAATTTATATTTAAATATTATTTGGACTTATTACAAATAGACTATATTTGCAAGTCCACATGCGAAGCGTGCCCTTAGCACAGCCTTCGCTTTTTACTACTCATTTTTCTCAATCATGTTAAAAAAACAACTTCTTATTGCCGCCTTCCTGCTCTGCTGCTCGGCCCAGCTCTTTGCGCACGCCCTTTGGATCCAAACTGCTCCAAAAGGCAAAGCCGGTCAGAAACAGGCGGTTAAAATCATTTACGCAGAGCCCGGAGACAAACCTGAAAAGCTGGGCGAATGGTATTCCGACGTCAAGGATTTTGAGCTCTGGCTCATCGCTCCCGACCAGAAACGTACCAAATTGGCCACCGTCGCAGCCGATGATCATTTCACCGCGGAGTTCACGCCCGACCAGCAGGGCGTATACACGCTATCGGTAGGCCACACGTCGAAAGACCTGGGCGGAACGACGGTTTATCAGTTCAATGCCAGCGCATTAGTAGCCGTCGGAAAAGCGGATACCGGCAATAGCCCGGGTGCAAATGCGAACGAATTGAACGTATTCGCCGACCCTGCGAAAACCAATAAGGTAAACAGTCCGCTTAATCTGCGCGGTCTTTTCAAGAACAATGGAAATGAAAAGTTATATATCACTGTGGCTTCGCCATCGGGATGGAGCAAACAAATCAGCACCGATGAAAAAGGGTTGGCCGAATTTATTCCACTTTGGCCGGGTACCTATTACATCGAGGCATCCAAAAGCTGGAAAGAAACCGGCAATCTGAATGGGAAGGAATACAAAGCATTTTGGCGTAGCGCTACTTTGCTCGTAGAAGTTGGAAAATAGTTTTTTAAAGCGTTATTCATTCGCATGTCCCTGTACGAACAAATCAGTGCCTATTGCATCCGTCACAAAATAAGACTGGCCGAAAAGCGGGTTATTGTGGCCGATCAATTACTGGTCGCCGACGAATTTACGGATGGTGATACTTTATGGCGCGACATGCGCAGCCGGGGGATTAAAATCAGCCCAGCGACTGTTTATGAATCGCTTAACTGGCTGGTGATTGCGGGATTTGCAGAGCGGCGTTTCGCGACCGACAGCCGCAAAAACCTGTTTGGAATCCCGGAGCCTGTCCGGAACACGTTAAACAGCTGAAAACGATTAATGCTGTTAATCAGTACTTAACAAAAAAGGGTCCGAAAAACGGACCCTTTTTTGTTCATATCATTAAGCAACCACTGCATTCTTCGGTTTGCGGCCTCTGGGTTTGCCAGTGTAAGCCGGCTTGGGTTCTTCGGTTCCCAAAGTGAGTTCAAAACCGACAACGCCTTCTTCGTAATTAAAAAGGGTTACCTCAAAAATGTACTTTGTATTTTCGAAATCCACACCGCCTTTACGGAGAATCAGTTCCAGCGGGATAGAATATCCGCGACCGCTTCTGGTAAGGACGAATGTTCCGTTTTCATCCGAGCTCGGGATCAGATAGAGGTGCTTCAAGGTTCTCTTACCTTGTTGCGCTCCGATTTTAAAGCGAGCTGTTTCAGGTTCGATACCTAATTCTTCCAAAGTTTTTGGAGGAAGAACTAGTTTGCCCGAGGACGAAACATAGCCGGTTGGCTTTGGTTTCTCCTGAGGTTTTTTCGTTACCGAAACATTATCCTCGGGAGAAAAAAATTTAATTGCTCTTGCTTTCATAAATAAATTACGGGTTGCTGGTGGATTATTACTTTCGCAAAAGTAATGAAGTTAACATTTTATTAAAATACTTTTTGTAATAAATAATGTGCCAAAACTGGCGAAAAAAAATCATTGCGTTATTACCTCTGATGCCATTTTTATTTAGCGCATTTCCCTTTCGATTTCAAAATTGATTTCAATTCGAACAGATACTCTCATCGTTAATCCGGCCGGATCAATTTCCATCTGTTTCCAATATACGATCCGCTCCTGCCCGACAGACCATACACCGCGACGAGTTTTATACCAGGCGCATAACGTTAACCAGGCCGCCGTATTGACAACGCCGTTTTCGAACAAATTTGTCTCATACGGTTACAAAACTTTATTTGCAATTCGTAATCCAACATCGCCGCGGGAGATGGATTAGGCTCGCCGCATGAGGCGATACACCCAAAATTATTGTTTGAAATTGGATCCCGGTTCAACCCAAGAATCGAACCGGACAATTATACGTCGTAGAACTAGTTAGTCGCCAGTATTTCACCTAAGAATTAAGTTATATTAATAAATCGGTGGCAAAAAATCAGCATGGCATTGTCCAAAAAATTGAAAACTAACTCTCCATCAATGCTTAATGCAGTGGTAAATAAAATCGGTTTTCACGGTCTTTAATTTAATTCACCGGTTACAATTAGTACTTAAACAGTTACTTGTAGCAATTATTATTACAAGACACAAATGCCATACCAGCGATTTTTAGTCTGACTAAACTTTCGCAGTAGCACATTAATCGCGTACATTGCAATTACCGGACGCTCAATCATAGGTACTATGAGAAAACTGCTACTAATGAATCTCCTGTTGTTCTCTTTCACCTGTGTGCGCGCACAAACCATGCGGGAGGTCACATCTCCGGACGGCAACATTAGATTGATCGCCCAGATCAGCGACCGGTTGCGATACAGCGTCTATTTCAAAAACCTGCTGATCGTGTCGCCTTCGGAAATCGATATGACCCTTTCCGATGGAAGGAAGCTTTCGGACGGTCTTTCCAAACCGCAATTCTCAGAAAGAAGCAGAAACGAAACCATTATTTCGCCGGTACCTGAAAAGCGCACCCGCATTCCCAATCGCTACAAGGGACTGAAAATCACATTTCCCAATGGCTTCGCCGTTATTTTCCGGGTGTATGACGATGGCGTCGCTTACCGTATCTCCACGTCGTTTCCGGGCAGTATTACCGTTCGCTCGGAAACAGCTGCGTTCCGTTTCCCGGTCAATCATCCCGTGTATTTTCCGGAGGTACCGCCGCAATCGAATATAGATATTTACCACACGAGCTTCGAAGAGCCGTACACGATCAAGCCGCTGGAACAGATTCATGCCAAAAACCTGCTTTTCTCCCCTGTTCTGATTGCGTCGAAGGACTCGCCCAAAATCGGCATTACCGAATCGGACCTGGAAGATTACCCCGGCATGTTCCTGAGCGGCAATGCGGAAAAAGCCCTCTTCGGCCACTTCGCGCCCTATCCTGCCGAAGAAACGGAAACCAAAGAGCTCTATTCCACGCGCTATGTTTCCAAACGGGCCGATTTCCTGGCTAAAACCAAAGGAACCCGAGTGTTTCCCTGGCGGGTGTTGCTCATTGCGCCGGAAGACAAGGATTTGCCCGGCAACGACCTCGTGTACCGGCTGGCCAGCCCCTCTCGCGTGTCAGATGTGTCCTGGATAAAGCCCGGCAAAGCAACCGATGAGTGGATTATCACTTCCAATATCTTCAATGTACCTTTCAAAAGCGGCATTAATACAGCCACCTACAAATACTACATCGATTTTGCCAAACGGTTCGGATTCGAACGTATCATGATGGATGCCGGTTGGAGCGACAACAACGACCTGTTCAAGATCAACCCGGACATTAATATGGACGAGATTATGGCCTATGCCAAAAGCAAGGGCATTGGCGTGAGTATGTGGACGCTCGCCCTCACGCTCGACAAACAGCTCGAACCAGCCCTGGAACAATTCAGCAAATGGGGAGTCGACTTTATCATGACCGACTTCATCAACCGCGATGATCAGAAAGCCGTCCAGTTTTACTTCAAAATCGCGGAAGCCTGTGCCCGGCATAAAATCATGCTGATGTTTCACGGCGCATTCAAACCTGCCGGGTTCAACCGCACGTTCCCGCACGCCATTGCCCGTGAAGCGGTACTGGGCTCGGAATACAATATGTGGAGCGCCAAAGCGACGCCCGACCATAATGTGCTGCTGGCGTTCATCCGCATGCTCGCCGGTCCGCTGGATTACGAGCCCGGCATGCTCAACAACGCTACGCCCAAAGGCTTCCACCCCATGCCGGAAAACGTGATGTCGCTTACCACCCGGACGCAGCAATTGGCGATGTTCGTGGTGTACGAAAGCCCGATCCAGTTTTTCGCCGGTAATCCCTCACAGGGCATGCAAGAACCTGCATTCATGGAGCTTCTGGGAAGTATACCGACCGTTTGGGATACCACCCGCATTCTCGACGCGCGCCTGGGCGACTACGTCGTCACCGCGCGTAAAAAGGGCAATGACTGGTACATCGGCGCGCTTAACGACTCGACCGCACGGGAACTGGTGATTCCGCTCGATTTCCTGCCTGAGGGCGATTTCCAGGCCGTTATTTGCGAGGACGGCGCCAATGCCGACCGCTACCCTGCCGACTACCGTCTTTCCGAGACTGTTCTTACCTCTAAAAGCACCTTAATGCTTAAACTGGCACCCGGAGGTGGATTCATGGCGCGCTTGCGGCGTCAATAGCCAGGTCATCTACTATTTCCGCAGCTTATCTACAATATTTTGAGAAACTGGCCCTATCCGGTTGCTTTGTAACGTCGGCAAGCGCTTGCACCTGCCGTACAAACATTTATTATGCCAATCATGTAGTATGCAATGCATAGTACCTAACATTACATAGTTTTGTGAAAACTATTAGCCATGAAAACTTTTGAAGAAGACTTCGGTCACCTGCCATTTCCCGGGCGCTGGCTGGGCGGTATTTCGCTCGTGCTTGCGCCCTTGCTCTTGCTCACCGGCGAGCTACTGAAATTCCGGTTCGATTTCTTTTTTCCGGAACAGCTCAGGGCCTATCAGAGCCACCCGACCCTGATGTTTACGGCGTACAGCCTCTTTCTCGCCGGAAACATACTGCTGTGGCCCGCCATCGTCACCCTTGCCAACCTGATCGGGCGTAGTAAGCCGGTATGGGCGGTTTGGGGCGGAAGCCTGGTACTGTTTGGGCTGTTTGCGCGTACGTTCAATTCCGGGATCAACCACCTTGCATTTCAGCTGGTCAATATCCTGAGTTTACCAAAAGCAACGGAGACAGTAGCGCAGTCCTATGGCGCATTTCACATTGTTTCGACACTATCCGGCGCAATCCTGTTCGGCTGGGCGGTGCTGGCCGTTGGAGCCTGGCTGTCGGGTACATTGCGGCCGGTGGGCGTAGTAGCGCTCGCGATGATGTCGGCACTGATGATCGGGGTATTGAAAGGCGGGACCGTCATGTCTGTGATCGCTACGTCCTGCCTGTGCATTGCGCTTGTGCCATTAGGCGTACGCGTGCTGGCACACGGGAGTATGCCGCTCGCCCGGCTGTTTTGGGGCTGGCTGATATTCTCTTCCGCGGTGATCGGGCTATTTTTCTTCCTCGGACAGGCTGGATGATATCGATGCGTAAGCTGGCTTTGGAAACGTCCGCACGCCCGACTCACCACGCAAAACCACTCCCTTTCCTCCCCTTATTCCCTTTCCTCCCTTTCCTCCCTTTCCTCCCTTTCCCTCCTTCTTACGACGCCCCCACCAGATCACGAAACCGGTAACCGGTAAGCTGGCGCAGATCAATCCGGCGAAGAAAGTGAGGATTTTACTGGGCAAACCCGCCCAGGCACCTACGTGCAGGTCGAAATTCAAGGCGTAGGCTTTCTCGCCGTTGGTCAATTCGTCAAAAGATCGCGCGCGCAGTTTCGCACCCGTAAACTGGTCGTACTGTCCCTGAATGCGGTCATAGCGGTTGCTCGCCGTGAGATAGGTGGATGCATTCATAGGCAGCTTGCCTTTGGCAGGGAAGTTGATCAGGTAACCATATGCATTGGGCTGGTCGGCTTGCAATGCGGCAAATACCCGATCGGCGGCCTTCACGTCCTTATTTTGAGTGGTGTCGGAAAAAACAGCGGGCACCTCTGCCAGCTTGCCGCCGTCAGCGATCGTCTTCACTCCCTTTTCGAACCAGTCGAATGCCCATACCAGGCCGGTAACGGCGCACACGAAAAGGATCACGCACGCGTAAAAGCCGAGCACATTATGCAGGTCGTAATTGACGCGCTTCCATTTGGCATTCCATTTGACTTTAAAGCTTTTATCCCTGCCTGACTTATTCCATTTGGCAGGCCACCACAATACCAGCCCTGAAATCAGAATCAGAACAAATGCCAGTACCGAGTAGCTCACCACCGCATGTCCGATCTTTTCACCGAACAGCATTCGCATGTGCAGTCCGAGTATGATGGTAAAGAACTCATTTTTTGAGTCTTCCAGTTTTACAACCTTTCCATTGTACGGGTTCACATAAGCGCGCTGGTAATATTTGTAGTAATCCCAATGCGAAATGCCCTCCTTATCAACCTTCAATGCCCGGAAAATATACGTCCTGTCGGGCTGCGAGGATATTTCAACGCGCGTCACGGGCCGCTTCTCCCCCACGGCTTGCTGCGCCGCGGCCAGCAACTGGCTCAGCGGTAACTTCGGTTTGTTTTCGGGTTGAATAAAAAGACGGTCCTGGTAAACCAACGGTTTGATCTCGTCTGTAAAAACGTAAATGGCCCCGGTAAGGCCGATCACGATAATCACAATCCCGGATGCCAGCCCCAGCCAGAGGTGCAGGGTTCCGATAAGCTTGCCGAGCGCTGTCTTTTTCTGAGACATGAATGCAGTTTGGGTTGATAGCAGCCTGAAAAAGGCGCTTAATAGCTCAAAAACGTATTTAAACGGTTTTGCAGCAAAGAAATACCCTATTTAGTTTAATTACAAATTATTAAACCTTCTAACCCTTATTATTTTCATTCAAAATAAAAATAGCAGATGAGAGCAGTACCGGAAAGTAGCCGAGGCATGCCACGATGACGACCTGCTTCCGGATTTGTTTAAATTTGCGCGCTGTTCAGCAAATTTTACCAGACACCCCAACATGAAGCCTGCTTTTTTTTCGAAGTATGAGTGGTGGTACCATCTCGCGATGATGCCCGTCTGCTTCGCGCTGGGCAATTATTACCTGCTGGGGGAACGGTACTTCCTGCATTTACCCACCTTCCTGACTGCCTCTTCGCTGGCATTCGTACTCTACTGGTGGTCGGTGATGATCCTGACGGTCGTTATCCGGAAGACCGCAGGTAGCGCAGCCGAAGGGCAGATCCTTGAACAAATGCTGAAAATGCTCTGGAAGCTGGCCGCCGCTACACTATTGCTGGTCGTCTTCGATATCTGGATTTACAGTCTCATACCCGGCCTTGACGTCGGTTTCAGCTGGTCGAAAATCTGGCCGCTGGCACTCGTCGGCCTGCTGTGCGACGCATTCATTTGTGCATTGCTCGGCCTGTTCTACGCATTGCAGCAATGGAAAAACGACCAGGCCGACGATGAGAAACTGGCCCGGCAGTCGCTGGAAATCGAATTTGATGCACTGAAAGGTCAGGTTAACCCGCATTTTTTGTTCAACAGCCTCAATACGCTTTCGTCCCTTATCAGTGCCGATCCCGCGCAAGCCGAGGATTTTGTAGAAGACCTCGCGCGCATTTACCGTTACATGCTGCAAGGCGGCCGGACCGAGCTGGTGCCGCTGCAATCCGAGCTAAGCTTCCTGGAAGTGTACGCCCGATTGCTGAAAGTCCGGTACCACGACGCTCTCCTCGTGCAACTCCCCGACCGCTGCCCGGCCGACCTGATGATCCCGCCGCTCATGCTGCAAATACTACTCGATAACGCCGTTCAATACAACGTACTATCGCCCAGCCGCCCGCTGACGGTTACAATCAGCCTTACCAGCGACCGGGCTGTAAGGGTCACTAATAATGTGCAGATCCGTCACCGCACCCTGGGTGCCACGGGCACCGGCTTGCGCGGGCTTTCGGCGAAACTGCTGACCTTCACGTCCCGAAAATTAAAGATTGAAGAGGATAGTGAAATATTCTCCGTGACAATCCCTCTCCTACCCGACGCAATGCCAGCGCAGGTTCCGGTGTAATGACAATTCATTCCAATAAAAATACAGTTGATGCAACTTCTGTGCTTGCCGTTACGCGCATTACGCTATTTTTGAACCAGTCGCTTTGAAAATTGCGCAGTAGAACTGCCTAAGTATGCCTGCAAAACGGGCCATGCGACTACCTGACCATGAAGAAGAAAGCATTGTTTGAAAAACTTCCGGAAAAAATTCCTTCGGGAAGCGCCCCCGCTTACATCGCGGCTGCGTTGGCAATCCTGCTGTTTTTCAACTATATCACTGTCGGAGCGCATGTATTCCATGATATCGGCCTGTTCCTGAAAGCAACTTTACTGAATGCGGCATTGCTGGCGACATTATATGCCGTACAGTCGCGCGTGGCCGGCCATATTACCTCCCATTACAGCGATTTGCAGCAAACGCTTATTCGCGTGGCGCTGTCTATTTCCGCCTATGCATTGATTTCGGGCGGCTTTGTGCTTCTGATAGCCTGGCTCTATATCGATATGCGGCTGTTTGCCTCGACCCTAACCGTTCACACGCTGGTTATTATTTATATCGTAAACCTGGCCGCGATTGTGCTGATCACCGGTTTGTGGGAAACATTCGATGCGCTCGCACGCTGGCGCCAACACGAGATCAATACCGAGCGGTTGATGAAGGAGAATGTTAACGGGCAGCTCGAAAGCCTCAAAGCACAGATCAGCCCGCATTTTCTGTTCAATACATTAAACTCCCTTTCCGCATTGATTGGTGAGGACGCTGAAAAGGCCGAGGAATTTGTGGACGAGATGGCGCGCGTTTACCGGTACCTGTTGCAAACCAACCATTCGTCCGTCGATCAGGGCGATTTTGGACAGTTAACGACGTTAAAAAAAGAACTGTCGTTTATAGAATCGTATGGGCATTTGCTCAAAACGCGCTACGGCGACGGCATGAAGCTGTACATCCACGTGGAAGCGTGTTTCATGGATAGCCGCATTCCACCGCTGACGTTGCAGCTGCTGGTCGAAAATGCCGTAAAGCATAATGTGATCCGTGCCAGCAGGCCGCTCACGATTTTTATCCTGAGCACGGTGGACGGTCAATTGATGGTCCGGAATAATTTGCAGAAGAAAAACCTGACGGCGGGCGCCGAAAATATCGAGTCCACGCATGTCGGGCTCACCAACATTCTAACCAAATACCAGTTGCTGAGCGAGTACCGGCAAGGCCTGCCGCAGCCGCTGATCGAAAGCAACCACGAGTTTTTTACAGTAACCTTACCACTGATTTCCTGAAAGTATGAATGCGCTTATCGTTGAAGATGAAGATTTGTCGGTCCGCCGCCTGAAAAAAATGATCGGGGAAGTAGCACCGTCGCTGGATGTGGCGGGTGTTACCGACAGCATCGAACAAACGGTGGAATGGGTACACGAAAACCGTGCGGCGGGCAAAGCCGATCCCGACCTGATCTTTCTCGATATCGAGCTATCCGACGGCCAGAGCTTCGAGATTTTCAACCGGATCGAAGTTACGAGTGCGATCATTTTCACCACATCTTACGATGAATATGCATTGCAGGCGTTCAAACACAATAGCATCGATTACCTGCTCAAACCCGTGCATCGCGATGATTTGCAGCGGGCCTTGCAGAAGTATGAAAAAATGAAAAGCCAGCCCGTCGTCGACCACTCGCTGGCGGGGATCAGGAAGTTGCTGGAAGACTTTAAGAAGGCGTCGTCTGTTGAATACCGCCAGCGTTTCCTGGTGAAGCAGGGGCAGAAAATGCTTTCCATCGAAGTCGGTGAAATTGCCTATTTCTTTACCGACGACCGTTACAGCTTCTTCATGACCGATTCCAACCAGAAAATGCTCGTCGATTACACCCTCGACGAACTCGCCGAATCCCTCGATCCCGCCCGTTTTTTCCGCATCAACCGCGGTATGATGGTTACGCACCGCTCGGTCGATAAAATAGACCCCTATTTCGGCAACCGCCTCGCGCTCACGCTGCGGCCCGCACATAACAAGGAAGTGCTGGTGAGCAGGGAAAAAGTGGGAGATTTTAAAGTGTGGATGGGTAAATAGCAGAATATCGCGGGTGTTTTCAAAAAATACAACAATCGGTTACAACCATTAAGCGGTATCCCGAATCAGGATGATAAAACAGTCATGAAAATGAAAAAAACTCGACTATTATTCTTCCTCGCCCTATTCTGCGCAGCATGTACCGAACAATCCACCGAGCCGGAAATCATCATCGACCCGATCGCTGAACCGGGGCTGAAGGCAGCTCATTTCTATCTGACGGACCAATCGCATTACCGGGTAGAATACAAATACAATAATCTGCTCGAAAAGGAGATCCATCTCAAAGAAAATGGAGAGCCACTATCTGTGACCACCTATAAATATGACAACTACCGGCTGATTGAACAACAATTGGATGCCGATCCGAAAGCCGGAAAATTCACATTCCAATACAATGCAGACACGCTGATTTCCTCGGAATACAAAGATTCTGCCGAGAAGCCTCAGAATTTCACCAGAACCTACTCGTATCCGGATAAGAACACGGTGCGGATAGTCGAAAAAGACCTGGTATCAAAAACCGAGCAGCACATTTACCTCTATATTAAAGAAGGCAATATTGTGAGGACCAAAACACTCGACCCGGTTACCGATCAGGTGAAAGAGGAAAATCAGTTCGAATACGACCAGCATCCCAATCCCTATTTCCCATTGACAGGCAAAGCCGGTAATCCGATGTTCCGCTCACAGCGCAATGTGACCCTCATGCGTACGCTATTCCGAAATGGTGAATCGGTTAATTCAGAGATCAGGTATGCCTACGAATACAAAGGTGCATGGCCGGTAAAAAGATACCTGCTGCTCACAAACGACAAAAAGCTGCTCCAACAGGAGTACTTTTACGAATAGCCTCAAACTTTCAGCACAAGCCTGTCTTCGAGCGCCGCGTTCCTGCCCGGCTCCGCGCGCCGCTCGTGCGGGAGCGTGTAGAACTCCACTGTTATGGTAATGCCGCCGACGGTTCTTTCCAGCAGCACTTTCAGAAAGCCGTGTTTGGTATCGCAGCTATGTTCTAGATTAATGCCTTCAAACTCGGGTAAATCGCTGGTGAAGCGGTAGTCGCTGGTGTAAGCCACCGGATGCAGCTCGTCGTAGCCCCCGCTGCCCGCTACAATGAAGGGCAGCACGCGGCCGCCGCGGCTTTTGTAATGCCTGCTGAAACGCTGGTAGTTATGTACGTGCCCGCTGAAAACAATGTCCGGATAAATGCCGGTCTCTTCGAAAACGCATTCCAGGAGCTCGATCATCGGCATGCTCGAACCGTGGTTGATATCCGCGGAATAGGGCGAATGGTGCAGGCAAAGGATCACCGCTTTGCCGGGCCGCTCGCTGTCGGCGCGTTTGAGTTCGTGGATCAGCCACTGGCGTTGCTCGTCGGTCACCACACCGAATTTCGGCACGTTGCTGTACATCCCAATGATATTAGCCAGCGGCGTAAGCAGCGTCCAGTACACATTGGGCTGCACCATACTTTTGCGTTCTGCATTGCCGCTGAAAGAGACAGTGCGCCGTTCCGTATCGCAGAAAACCGTTGTAAAGGCATCCAGGCTGTTGTAACGCACACGACTATCGGGATTGACATCGCTGTCGTGGTTACCCGGAATCGCGAAAATGGGGCCGGGATATTGCCGGTAAGGCTCAAAAAACTGGCGCTGATACTCGCTCGCCTCTCCGAAGTTGTAGACGACATCACCCAGGTGAAAGAGAAACTGCGGTTCATATCCGGTTTTCTCGGCCGCTTCGAACTGCTTCACCATCTCTCCCACCACCAGTTTCTGAAAATCCGGCGTGCGGATACTGCCCGTATCGCCTACCATATGAAAAGCCAGCTTGTTCTGATCCGGCACCGGATCAACCGATTCAAGATCTAAATGATAAGGATATTTCCCGGACGGTTTCGGGGCAGGCTGGTACTTGAATGTATCGTCGGGAACGTCTCGTTTGAAAACGGGTTTGGAGAATTTCTTGGAAAAATCTGATTTCATTACGGATGGCCGCCATTTGTCAGCCTTTTGGTATCAACTGACGGCAAGCTAGTAAAAAAGGCGGTCGGAACTGTAAAATTTACATTAAATCAGACTGACTGCCTCAGGGCTCTTGCCTGCTCTATCACGCTTTTGATGTCAAAATACATGGTCCTGAAATTTCCGCATGGTGCAGTATGGTCGCTATCCACGTGTTCGAAGCCGAAACGCTCGTAATAACCGGATATGTCATACCCCGTGTCCGGGTCAAACAACGCATCCACTGTGATGAATCTGATACCAACGCGATTCGTCAGATCGTTGGTTACGTACTGTATCGCCCATTCCAGAAGCCTGCTTCCTACACCTTTCGCACGCCTGTCCGCAGCCAGCCAGCCGATTTTAATGGCAGGAAATGTTTTGTAACCAATACCTTCGTTTTCGAGCAGACAGTATTCACTGGTTAGTTTATCCGCCATTAATGTAATATACCCTGCTAGATTGTTTCCGTGCTCTACTATCCAGCATTTGCTCGTCAGCGACTTACATTCCATTTTAATTTTTCTCCCTTTGATGTAGGTAGCAAAATCATTGCGAATGCATTTAAAACCCTGACCTAGGTTGTCCAAGTCAGGGTTCATTTCTTTCACTTCACATTCTAAAAAATCGATTCCTTCAAATCTTGTGTGTGACATTTACTTATCATTTTTTGCCATTCGCTCAGCATTTACTATTCGTTCAGCTACCCTCCTCGCAGTAGCCAGTGCTTGTTCATTCGCAATGTAGCCACCAGAATCAATCGCTTTCAACAGCTCCTCGGCTTGCTTTCCCACAACGGGTTTCGATATGGTGTTGCCTGTGTATTTCATATTGATCGCATGAGTTTTTGATGTTCAAAAATAAAACATTCCTTCCTGTAATCAACTAGCCGTTTTTCACATACTTACCATACAACCCGTCTCATTTATCAAGCGACAAAAAACTTTTCAATAGCTCATTTAAACACCGTTTTCACAGGTTCTCCCACGGGGTGATTGGCAGCGAATTTGAAGCCCATCAGCTGCGCCACGGTTTGAGCGAACTGGTCCTGGTAAACCTGCGACTGGCTTTTCATTTCGCCGGTTGCCGGGGTATCCGGGCCTATGACCGCCATCCAGGTTTCGTTGGAGCCCGGTGCCGAGGTGCCATGGCTTGTCCAGCGGTCGCCAAGGCCACGGCCGTGGTCGGGATAAACGATGATGGTGGTTTTGTCTTTATAGAATGGATCAGCCTGCATGTAGTTCCAAAGGCTTGCTACCATCGCATCGACGTAATGCGCGCCGTCGAGATACGAATCATATTGGCCGTGATGACCGAACTCGTCCATGTCTGCAAAGTCGATATGCACCACGCGCGGGTGGTTCGCCTCGATGTACGAGCGTGTCAATGCATAGGTATGCGCGTCGAAACGCACCGTTTTGCCAAAGTATTCAGGCAGATAATTTTGGAGCTCGTTGGCCAGTTTCTGGGCTTCGGTGAGGTTGTTTCCTTTCACTTTCTCGCCGGGAATATTCACGAGCATGCCGTTGCGATCGCGGTTGAGAATGCGGGAGAGCGCGTCCCACGAAGCAAATGTGACCACTTTGCCCTCGATCCCCTTTTGCTTGTTGAAGAATTCGAGTACGTTTTCGTTCGGGTTGTTCGGATAATCATTGCTGTTAACTTTCTCGTCGTAGTATCCGCAAAGCGTTTCGCTCCGGCCCGGATAAGAAAACCAGTATTTGTTACGAACATTCATAAGGTTACCCAAATCGCGGTTACCATAAAGCTGCCCATGTTTTGAAATGGTATTCCAAAAGAAGGGCATCAGCTTATTGCGGCGTTCGGCGACGTTTTTGCCCCAGTATTTCGTGCTCATCGCCGCCGAATCCTGCTGGCGGTATTTTTTGGTATAAAACAAAACCGAATCCGCTCCGCGGAAGATCTCCTGCCAGCGACAGCCGTCGACGGAGATCATGACTACATTTTTCGTTTTGGTTTGGGCGACAGCCGTAATGCTCACGGCTACCGTGAATACTGCCGCCAGAATCGAGGTGAGTACAAAGGTTTTCATCATGTTAAGGTTAAGAGTCCGGAAAAGTAAAAACTTCCTCCGGACTGACGATCCGGAGGAAGGAGAAATTTATTTAACAAGCCACATCACGCCATTCTGCGTGTCGGCTCCATTGAACTGCGTTTTGAGCGAGGCTTTCACATTCACCTCATTGGTCGTGTATTCCGAGGTCGGGTAAGCCCAGCGGACGGGGATCTGGTTGTTGTTTGAATTGGATTGACCGATATCGAATGCAGGAATACCCGTTCGGCGGTAGTTGTAAAATGCCTGGCGTCCCGAGTTTTCGAAGAATGCCATGTACTTCTGTTCCAAAATCTTCTGCAAACCTTTGTCGGTGTTACCCGGGTACGGGTTCGCCGCCAGGAATTTATCGATTTCCGATTGAGCAATGTTGTAAAACTTCATCGACTCCGTCACGCCCTTGTTGTAGTAATCTGCCGCATTCCCGGCCAGCCAGCCGCGGTTGATTCCCTCTGCAATGCTGAAATTCACTTCATGCGCACCCAGCTGGATTGCCGGCACACCCGCCGCTGATGCTTCCCAATAGTCGAAATTAATCATCGAAAGTAATCCTTTTCCCGCTTCTTCGAGCAATGTCGATTGCAGGTCGCCGGTTTTGCCGCCGCCGTAGCGCAGGTACACATCCGCATTACCTTTTAATGCCTCGGCTGGCAATGCCACTACGAGCAGGCGCGGGTCGCGGGTCGTTTTGGCGATATTCACAAAGGTAGCACCCAGCGTGTTGCGCTTGTCGTTTTTCACCACGACCCCATTGCTAGGCCACAGCGGGTAAGTATTAATGGTATTGTAAACAACCTGGAAGTTATCCGCATTGGTGGTAATAAGCGGGTATTTCGCCGGATCGTTCACGATCGCCGCGAACTGCTGCTTTACGTTCAGGTCGGCGGTATCGTCGGCACGTTTGCTAAGGCTGATAAGCACGCGCAGCCGGTACGAGTTGATCAGCTTCTGCCATTTGGCCAGATCGCCGCCGTACAGGTAATCGCCCGAAATAGCGGGCTTTTTCGCGATAAGCGCGGGCATTTCGGCATTGGCTTCATCCAGCCATTTCAACACCTGGACGTAGATGTCCTTCTGACTATCGTATTTCGGCTTGAAAACCTCGTCGCTCACGCCTTTGATCGCCTCCGACATCGGGACGTCTCCGAACATTTCGGTGGCGCGGCTGTAAAAATATGCCTTGAAAAACTTCGCGAGCGTGAGGTAATGCGCGCCCACGTCGCCGGCTTTGGTCGCTTCGATCTCCATCCGGCTCACATTGCGGAGCGAGTTGTAGAAAACGTCGTAGGAACCGGTCGTCCAGCCGTAGGCCTGGCCGTCATAGTAGGCCTCGTTCTGCGTCATGAACTGGTTATGACGGTGATCGGTACTCCATGGCGAATCCCAGGTGTTGGTCAAAATCCCCGTGAGGATAAGGTCCGCGGATGGATTGGTAATCGCGCCCGGGTCCTTTTGCAGCGTATCGATATCCTGGCAGCTTCCCAGCCCGAGCGCCAGCGACAATATCATGTATTTGATCTTTTTCATTGGTAATTCCGGTTAGAAAGTCACATTCAAATTGGCCCCGAAGCTCTTCACAGACGGCGTCTGGAAACTGGTAGTCGTGCCTGTAAACTGATCGAGGTCGATGTTTTTGGTATATTTCCCTGTAAAATAGAGCAGGTTACGTCCCACGAGCGACAGGCTGGCCGCGGATGCGAAATGTGTTTTCGAAAGCAGTTTCGCAGGGAAATTGTACGTCAGCACAACCTCGCGCAGTTTTACGTAGGTACGGTTCTTGGCAGCGATGTATCCCGACTGGTAGTAATTTGTCGCCCACGCCTGCCAAAGTACCGGCACGTTGTTGTCTGTAAACTCACGGGTATCGGAGATCACATTACCATCCTGATCGGTGTTCAGCTGTCCTTTCACGATCCGTTTTCCGCTGGTCATCACAGAGCCCTTGTAGTCGGGATTATCACGGTTTTGCCAGTCTTTCAACCGGTATTCGTTCGCCGATTCCGGCGCCGTACCGCTACCGAACTGCTTGGTATACATATAGTTGTTCACCTTTCCACCGAAACGGCCATCCACCTGGAAGCTCAGCGTGAACGATTTGTGCGTGAACGTGTTATTGATTCCCGCCGTGAATTTGTTGTCGTAATAGCCGATTTTCGAGTTGTACGGATTGTAAGCAGGCATTCCGTTCGAACCTACAATGATATTACCGGCTTCGTCACGCTGAAAATCTTTGATATAATAGGCGTCCTGACGCTCTCCAACATGAATGTTACCATCCCGCTGTTGCACACCGTCGATCTTGTCGAGCCATTTGTGGTTCAGCGACCAGTTGGCCGACACATTCCAGGTCAGGTTTTCGTTCTTCACGACTGTTCCGTCTACGCCCAGTTCAATCCCTTTGCGTACGTACGTGAAGGCGTTGCGCTGCACACCCGACACGCCCGAAGTAATGGACGTAGGCACACTCACGATGCCGGGTCCTTCGACATTCCGGAACACCGCCGCGTCGAAACCGAGTCTGTTATGCAGGAAGCGCATTTCCAAACCGAGTTCGAAGGTTTTCACACGAGCTGCTTGCAGGTTATCGCTGTAAAGCGTGCCGGTGTAGCTCACGCCGGTGTAGGAGTTGTTCCAGGGCGCCGAACTCGTGTAAGTCGGGAGCAGTTTATAAATGTCGTATTGCAAGTTCTCGTCCACAAAATCGCTCGCCACATTGGCATAAGCACCGCGCACCTTCGCAAATGAGATGGCTTGCGGCAGGTCGATCACCTCCGAAAGCACCGCGCTCAATGAAGCCGACGGGTAGAAATAGGTATTGTTCTTTTTCGGCATCGTGCTCGAACGGTCGGCCCGGCCTGTGAGGCTCAGGAAGAGGAAGTCTTTGTATTCCATATCCACAAAACCATAAACACTTCCCACCCAGCGCTTGGCGTAGTCATTGGTAGACGTCGAAGGCTGTACGGAGTTCGAAAGATCGTACACACCCGGCACGAGCAAGCCTTTGGTGGTTTTACCGGTAAGCGAAGTCACTTTCACCGAGCGAAGGTTACCGTACAACGAGGCATTCAATCCGAAATCCTTCCCGAAGCGGTTCTCGTATTTCAACGAAGCTTCGGTATTGTTCTCCCAGAATGTGTCATAAGTTTCGGAGTAGCCGCCGGCCTGGTTCGGAAAACCGAAATTGTAAAGGTTCGACGAAATCGGGGCGCGTGTGCTGCGGTTGCGATTCCAGGTGCTCACGTTGGTGCGTGCATTGAACGTCAGCTTGTCGCTGATTTTGTAATTCATCTGCGCGAAACCGTACACATCGTTCTTATAATAGGTTTTCAATGCCTCGTAGGCGGTCATCCATGGGTTATCGTAGATGGTATATTCCCGGTTGTACTGCTGGGCATTCTCCTTGCCGGGCTGCCAGTAGTTGCGTAGGTCGTTCACGTCGTAATCCACCCCACCCCACACGGTAAATATGTAAATTGGGCTGGCGGGACCGTAATCGAGCGTCGGATAGTTGGGCGAATATTGGCGGTTGTAGTTGATGCTCGCGTCAAAGCGCATCTTTTTACCTGCATTAATTCCCCCTGAAATGTTCACGTTGGTACCGCCAAGTTTGGTATTGGGCATCTGGCCGCGCTGGAATGTCTGTGAAAGCGACAGGCGGAAATCACCGAACTCGTTTTTGCTGGAAATAGCCAGGTTATTGGTGCTCAGCAAGCCGTTACGAAGGAAGTTGGTGAGGTTATTCTTGCCTCTCGCCAGCCAGGGGATAGGTACCAGTTCGCCGGTTTTTGGGTCTTTGGGACTGTTGTACTGGGTAATGAGCTGCCCTTCGAAACGCGGGCCCCAGATATTGTAGTCGTTGTCGTTGATCCCGCCGCCGCGGCCGTCTTTAAATGCATATTCGTAGTCACTACCCGGGCCGTATTCCGACTGGTATTTGGGGATTGCATTAAAACCGGTCTGCAACTGGGTACTCGAATTGAAATCGACCGTAAAGCCTTTCTTCGCGCCGCTGCCTTTTTTGGTAGTGATGATGATCGCCCCGTTCTGGCCGCGGTTACCGTACAATGCAGCCGCACTCGCTCCTTTCAGCACGGAATAGGTCTCGATGTCGTCCGGGCTCAGGTTCCAGGAATCGGTGTTCATCGGCACGCCGTCGACCACATACAATACCCTGTCGCGTCCGCGCAAGGTCACCTGCGGGCTGGAAAGCAAATCGGGGCTTTGTGCGATCGTAAGGCCTGCTACCTTGCCCGTCAGCGAGCTGATCGCATTCGGTTCCCGCGCTTTCACCATGGTAGCGCCCTTCACTTCCGACACCGAATAACCCACCGCCTTTTTCTCCTTCTTAATACCCAAAGCGGTGACCACCACTTCATTAAGCTGACGCTGGTTGGCTGTTAAAGCAATGTCGATCACCGTTCTGTTCCCAACTGCCATTTCCTGCGAAATGAAGCCCAGGAAAGAAAACACCAACGTATCTTTTTCACTATCAACCCGCAGTACGTACTTCCCGGTAGCGTCGGTAACCGTCCCGCGTGAGGTTCCTTTGATGAGGATATTCACTCCGACGAGCCCTTCCTTGCCTGCACCTTCGGTAACTTTACCGCTGATAGCCCGCTCATTCTCGGCTGCATTAAGTGTCGAACGTACAGCTTTATACGTACGCTCTCCCGCAAGCGCATTTTCCCGCCTCAGCTTGGCACCATAGGCGTCCGCTTCGCCGGGAAGCACCGCCGAGAGCCCCAGGCACAGCGTGAGCGCAACAGACCAGCACCCGCCAGGGCGCTTCCGCTCTAAAAACGTAATCTTTTTTTTCATAAGTGATTGTTAATTAGCTGGTATTTCAAAGTCAAAAGGGTTCCATCGAAGGCGAAAAAGGCCTTCTTGCAATTGTGCACGCGGTAAACGCGGGCAAAGCGCTGCACTAGCACCAAACAGCCGGGTGCCCAGGTTCGATCGCCGGGCATATGGTTCCCGGCCAACGGTGGTCGTTCAAAAACAAAAGTTGTCGGTTAATTCATGTACAGTCGGGATTGTGAACAAATACTAAACAGTCTTTGATTATCACTACGTCGAAATATTCTGCGGCTAAAACCTAAAAGTAAAGTATAATTAAACAATCCAAAAACATTTCCCAATATTTATCTTCAAATCCTCCATTATGTGCTCGACCACATCTTCGCAGGTTTACAAATACTCGATATTTCCGGCTTGCAACACAAAGGTATTTCAGACTTCTCAGAAATAATTTACCTCAATGTTAATTAATATTTAACTTTTACAAGATTCCACCCCCGACTGCCCTGCAGCTGCCTGAAAGCGTCCGCCGCATGGGCGGCGATTGTTAAGTATTTGAGAACAATCAAAACTTCTCATTTCCCTAATAATGGCTTAATACCACAAAAGCATCTTTGCGGCACTTATGAAGATACTCCGCATATTCCTGCTCGCCTTTTGCTCGTGGGTACTCTGGCTGCTCGTGTCCCAGTTCTTGTTCTGCCCACGCTACCAGTTCAATGACCCGATTCCCTTCGAAGGCCCCGCCCTTTACAACCCCTACGACTCGATCAGCAGTTCACCGTGGGTCAAATGCAACTTTCACGCGCATGCGCATGCCTGGGAAGGCGTAACCAACGGGCACGGGACGGCATCGGACATTCATAATGCTTACAAAGCACTGCATTACGGCGTGTATTGCGTATCAAACTATCACCATATAGATACCACCCATTCTACTCATGCCAATTACCTTCCGGCGTATGAGCATGGGTACAATATCCGGAAAACACACCAGCTAGTCCTTGGAAGCACCGAAGTGCAATGGCTGGATTATCTTTTTCCGCAAACCGCACATAACAAACAACATGTATTGAGCCATCTCTCTGGGACCGACAATGTGTTGATACTCAACCATCCGGCGCTCAAAAACGGTTACACCGCCGAGGATCTCGCCCAACTGGCAAATTATGATTGTATGGAGGTACTGAACCCCTCGGTAACTTCCACCGCTCAATGGGACGCCGCATTATCGGCCGGTAAGCGGGTATTTATAGTAGGCGACGATGATATTCACGATGTCATCTCAAAAGAACGGCTCGGCACGCGGTGTACGTTCGTCAACGTCAGGAATAACTCGGCAAGCGAGGTGATCCGTGCGTTAAAAACCGGAAAAAGCTACGGGGTGATCGTCGGCGAAAACCAGTCCCACGATTCCATTCCGCATTTGCAGAGCCTGACGGTACACCACGACACAATCCAGGCCCTGATGACGCAAACAGCCAGCGAAGTGACCATCACAGGCCAAAACGGCAGGGTACTCGCCCTCGCCCGCCACGCCGACCGCATCAGCTACCGCATCACGCCCGGCGACCGCTACGTGCGCGTGACCTTCAAGTATGCCAACGGCACGGAAGTTTTATTGAACCCTGTGTTTTTCACCCCAAAAAACGGGTATCAGCCGGTGCCCGTTTACGAGAATTTCAACGAAACCATGTTTTTCAGGAGCATCGGTACCTGCATTCTGGGAGGATGGCTGCTGCTCGTGGTGCGACTGATCACCGGCCAGCGACAGCAACGCTACGGACGACGCAGGCTGTCATGGCGATAGAATACATCCAAAAAAACCCGCTCACCGTACTGGTGATCGTCTTTACGGTCATCCGAATCCTCATCGCCAACCTCATTAACCTCGGCAACGACGAAGTTTACTACTTCACCTACGCCGTGCTCCCCGATTGGAATCATTTCGACCATCCGCCGCTAGTCGGGATATTCATCCGCATTTTCACTTTCAACCTCCATTGTAATTCTGAAGTATTTGTGCGAATGCCCGGCATTGCGGCGGCGGCGGTTAATACCTGGCTGATTGCCCGTTGCGGCACACTGATCAAAAACCGGAATACCGGGCTGATCGCCGCCCTGCTTTATAATACCTCCGTATACACGAGCATTCTTTCCGGGATTTTCATCCTGCCCGATTCGGTACAGCTTACTTTCTGGCTGGCTGCATTGTCTACCATGCTGCGGTGCGTCAAGGCCACAACTCCGTCGGATATTAGCCGCTATCTGCTGCTTGCGGGACTGTGGATCGGGTTGGCGACAATGAGCAAGGTGCACGGCGTGTTCCTCTGGCTCGGCTTTCTCGGTTTTATCTTTTCCGATCGCCGCGGCCTGCTCAAAAGCCCTTGTTTGTATGCGTCAATAGCCATTACCGCACTACTAATCTCCCCGATTTTGTTCTGGAATATCGGCAACGATTTCATTACCTGGCGCTTCCATAGCGAACGCGTGACGGTGAGCGACAGCGGCATTAATGTCAAATCATTCATCCGGACGACCATCGGCCAGATTTTGTATGCGAACCCGTTTCAGATAATCCTATTTCTGCTAACAGGCAAAACGCTTCTACGCAGGCGTTCGATTGATTCTACCGCGTCCGTCGACGCAACCTCAACGGCATTGCTATTATGGTGCAGTTTGCCCATCATCGCCTGCACCACACTCGTTTCGCTTTTCCGCGACACCTTACCGCATTGGAGCGGGCCGGGCTTCCTGGGACTCATGCTATTAGGAGCTGCCTGGGCTGACCAGTCTACTTCCCCAGGGCTTAATAACCTTCGCAAAAAACTGCTGGCCGGTTCGGCCGGGCTGATTCTTTTTGTGTTCACAGTCGGGCCTATCCTCATCCGCTGCTACCCGGGTACAATGAGTCCCAAACCCTTCCCGCATACGGGTGCAGGCGACGCAACACTGGACATTACCGGCTGGGAGCAGCTGTTACCCGCATTCGAAAAGCTCCGCAACGATGATATTGCCAATGGCAAAATGACCCGTAACGCTCCGATGTTCGTACATAAATGGTTTCCCGGCGCACATATCTACTACCACGTCGCGTACCCGCTCGGCATGCGTACCGTGGGTGTCGGAAAGCTCCAAGATCTCCATCAATTCGCATGGCTGAACCAACTTTACGGAAAGGTTCCGCCCGGCACCGACGCCTGGTACATTACCCCTTCCAACAATTTCAGCGACCCCGCAGATCAATTTGCGGGGCAGTTTGAGCGGTTCGAAAAGGCAGGAATCATCACACAACGACGTGGAGGCCAAATCGTCCGGTATTGGTTTGTGTACCGGCTGAGGAATGCGAGTGGGATTTTGGGGCCTACGGCCGACGACTGACGGCTGACAGCCGACCACACTTGGGCCTTACGGCCTGACCATGGTCTATGGTCGGGCCGTAAGGCCCCATGGTCGTCGGCGGTCAGCGGTCGGTCGTCGGCGGTCAAAAAAAACATTCCCCATACAACCTTTTCCACATCTTGCGGCCTCTTTGATATGAGTACGCTAAAAAACCCCGCATGACTTCGGAAGCCGATTTGATAACTGGTTGCCTTTTAAATGACCGTATTGCCCAGCGACAGCTGTACGACCGCTACAAAAAAGCGATGTATACCCTCGCCTACCGCATTACAGGTGATTTCGACGATGCCAATGACGTCTTGCAGGACGCATTTCTGGAAGTATTCAAGCACTTGAACCAGTTCCGCGGCGAGTCGACGCTCGGTGCATGGGTGAAACAGATCGTCGTCCGGAAATCGACCAAGAAAAAGCGGCTGGTAATCTGGCAAAATGTTGATGATTATACGGGTGAAGCGGTTGATTGGGGCGAATCAGAGATCAATGTAGCGCACCTCGAAACGGCGGTTTTGTCGCTGCCTGACGGCTTCCGGACCATTTTCGTACTCGCCGAAGTGGAAGGTTACACGCACCGGGAAATCGCGGTAATGCTTAATATTTCGGAGGGAACCTCAAAATCACAATTGTTTCATGCCAAAAGAAAGCTCCGCGCGATGCTTTCGGCGAACTGACCTCGATACTGATGGAAAAGAACCATACAAACCTGCAAAATGCGATCCGCCGCTTCCCGGCCTACGAACCGGGAGACGAGGTTTGGAATGTTATCAACGAAAACCTGCTGGCACAACCGCTTCGGGAAGCACTTTCGAAAATGCCCTCTTACGAGCCGGACGATAAACTTTGGGATCTCATCGATCGCAAAAATACGCGGCAGCAGCGCTGGAAATGGGGATATGCAGCCGCCATACTGCTGATGGCCACCGGAATCGCCTGGCTGATGCTGCCGACCGGTTCGGCCCGGGTCGCCTATTCACAGGAAACCGTCGACCAACGGCTGCAAATGGATGCCGACTTGAAGACCGACCAGCAATATCACCTCCTGAAAACCTATTGTGAGACAGAGACGCTGGTATGTAAAAGTACCGAATACAAGTCGTTGCAGCAGGAATATGAGCGGCTCAGCTCTGCGTCGCAACAGCTCGTCCAGGCGATCGGCGATTACAACACCGAGCCCGCCCTCCTGCGCCAGTACAACGAAATTGAAAGACAAAAAACGGGCATTTTGAATGCAATGGCCAAAATGATTTAAGCACCAAAAACGATGAAAATGTATTTTAAAAATATCCGAAAACTGCCGTTGCCTCTGCTGCTTGCATGGGTGCTCGGAAGCCTGCCCGCATGCGCGCAGGGAAAATTACAGGTAGCCACGAAACGAATTGAAAAGACTGTGAGCGCACCGACCGTGCGGACGCTGTATATCAGCGCGGAAAAAGCCGATATCGAGATCGTAACCTGGGACAATTCCGACATCGCGGTGGTCATGGAGCTCTCGGCCCGCCACCCCGACCGCGCTACCGCCACGCAGGACCTTTCCAAGTTGCAGTACATCGCCGACCGTAATGGGAAGGATTACTTCCTGCGCAATTATATTGTATTAAAAGATGGGGAGAGCAAGCCCGTTTCGAACCTGAAAGCGCGATATACGATCCATTTGCCGGCGTCATGCGCCGTCGACCTCAAAAACTCGTTCGGTACGATCACCCTCCGCGGGCTGACCAACCAACTGAACCTTAAAGCGGATTTCTGCACAACAAACCTGACTGGATTGAGCGGCAAAGGTGCCCTGCAAACGACGTTCGGAGAGCTTTCGGGCAACGAACTGGCAGGGACATTCACCTTTGCGAGCGACCACACCAACGTCCGCCTGGAACAGATCGCCGGGGCCATCCGGATCGATGCGGCGTACGGGAATGTCGAAATTTTCCCGACCGTGGGCCTCACCAGCCTGGGAATCCACTCCAAAAAGGCCGAAGTGACGCTCCTGGCGAAGAACTGGCAGCATTTCGACTATACCATCAACGGCGCCTACGCCACCATGAAATTGCCCAACGGATTTAAATGGAAGCGCAATACCGCCGATTTTAAAGAAGCATTTTTCTCCCGCAACCAACTCGCCAGCGTCGACATCAATGCCGAGTTCGGAAGGGTCACGATTAAATAAAACGGGTGCTCTCACTATTAGCCATGAATGTAAAATAGCCCTCCTCTTTAACCATTAAAAACTGACTAACAACCGCCTATCGATAGCACTTTTACCTCTTTAAACCTGACCCCGACGGCTATTTAATGCAAAAAGGTGTATTGTTCGTCCTGCTCATGCTGCCATCCCTCGCCGCACGCGCGCAGGATACCGTGAGCGTATCCTATTCCGAAGAATCCGACACGCTGGTAAAACAGCGTTTCCTGGACCGGTACGAAAATGTGTTTATGACCAAAGTTCCAACACGGCATATGTTTAAGATCGGGCTGTCGCAGTATTATCAGGCCAAGATCTTTGCCCTATCGGACGACCGCACGGTCAACAGTACCTCGCTGCATTTGGGCTACGAGTTCAAGTTTCTGCCTGCATTCTCGATCGCGCTTTCGGGTCATATCCCCTACTATGACCTCCGAACACCATTTCGGGAGTCATTCCAAAACACGGTCCTGGATGCTCAGCTACGTTGGTTTATCAATATGGGAAGGCGCATCAGGCAAGGGAAAAGTGCCAACAATTTCAGCGGCAATTACCTGGCGATATTTTATAATATGCCTAGCACGGCCGATGACGATCCGCGGATAGGACTAAAACTGGGTTTTCAGCGAAGGTTCCTAAATTTTGGGTTCATGGATTTTGCAATCGCACTGCAACAAGGGACGCCATTCTTCCACTATGGGATCGTGAACAACTGGGACCTTTCCACGCAGGCGAGTTTTGGTTTCGCATTCGGCGACTGGAAAAAAGCCGCGATCGGGCCCCTATGCGATGTTTTCCTTTGCGACGAACACCTCTCAAACCAATGGAAAATCAGGTTACCAGAACTAACATTGGGGAGATACATGATCAGGATCCGGACTGCCCTGGCCTTTGAGCAGAAGATCGGCACATCCCCGTTCAGTCTTAATTTTCAATTGAATGCGGACCACAGCGATGGCTTTAACGACGTCAGAAATCCTGAATCTGCCGCGGGATTTCGCTACGTGCTGTCGAGATCGAAAGAAAAGGCAGTCAGTTTGTCTGTTCAGCCCCGATATTACTTCCTAAGCAAAATGCAGAAGCTGAGAGGCAAAGGGGGCCACGGTTTCTCGGGGCCCTATACCGGCATCAACACCGCTTATGTGCATTACAAAGGCAACCACCGTTTTTTCGGCTACACTTTCGACCACGTCACCCGGGAGACGAACAGTATAGAAGCCGGCCCGCTGCTCGGTTACCAGTTAAGGGTTTTCCGCCACGGTTATGTCGATTGCAACACCTCTTACAATTTCAAAGAATACTTAGGAAATACAGACACCGGTTTCGGTTTCACAACGAATATCACAGTAGGACTCGCCTTCTGACGCGCCCAACCAATTATTTTACGAAACAACAATCGCGTGACACGCACTGCGAAAGTCTGGGTAGGCATTGCTTTGCCTGTCATTATCGCCCTGCGGTCCTGATCCACTATGCTATAAATGGCCGAAAAACCAATTTTTAGGCTGACAGCCTCATCAAACGATTTTGAGCAGGTAGAGACAACGGTTTTCTGCTTTACTAAGCATCAGACCTGAAAAACGGTCGCTAACCTGCGGACTTATGAATATCCCGAAAATTTCATTCATCGTTTACCGAACGCTCTGCGTGATTGCAGTAGCTTGTTGCTTCGCACAAACCGACGGCCTGGCACAAAGCACTTCAAAAATTATCCCCCTCTGGGAAAATGGCGCACCGGGATTCGAAAACAAGCGAAGCGAGCCCGAATCTGCAAAGGATTATTGGGTCAAAAATATTCATAATCCATCATTACAGGTATTTACACCAGCCGCAGGCAAGGCGAACGGGACGGCCGTAGTGGTATGTCCGGGCGGTGGTTTCAGGCTGCTTGTTTACAATGCGGAAGGTGTACAACCGGCTGAATACCTGGCCAAACTGGGCATTACTGTTTTTGTTTTGAAATACCGGCTCCCGCGTGAAGAAGGCTCGCCTTACTCGCTCGACAAACATCCGCGCGAGGATGCATTGCGGGCGATCAGACAGGTGCGCAGTCATGCGAAGGAATACGGGATAGATCCCGCACGCGTGGGAATGCTCGGATTTTCGGCGGGCGGCGAGGTAGTGGCATCGGTGGCTTACGTTTCCGGCAAAGGCGAACCCAACGCCAAGGACCCCGTCGACCGCCTCGACGGAAGGCCTGATTTTCAAATGCTGATCTATCCCGGCCCCCTCGGCATTCCCGAAACCGTCCCGGCGGATGCCCCACCTGCATTCCTGCTCACTGCCAATGACGATCCGTGCTGCGGCGTCACCACAGCCAGCCTGCTCGTCAAATACCGCGAAGCGAAACGCCCCGTCGAGGCACATCTCTATACCAAAGGCGACCACGGTTTCAACATGGGCGACCGTTCGCCATTACAGAGTATCAAATCCTGGCCGCAGCGGATGGCCGATTGGCTGGGGGATAATGGATATTTGAAATAAATCCCACCGGCCTGTTATCTTGCGGCATGTCCGATACAAAAGTCATGAAATCCATTGATTACGTCATTTCAACGCCAACTTCCATCGATTACCCGGCCCTGATTGAAATTTGGGAAGCTGCCGTCCGAGCCACCCACCATTTTTTACATGAAGAACACATTCAGCATTTCAAACCCTTAATCCTGAATCAATACTTTGACGCGGTCGATCTGTTCTGCATCCGGGACCAGTCAGACATGATCATGGGCTTCGCAGGGTTCTCCCCTGAAACCGTTGAAATGCTCTTCGTCCATCCCGACCATTTCGGCAAAGGCATCGGTAAGAAGCTGATGGAATATGCAATAACGGGACGATCTATCCGCAAAGTGGATGTAAATGAGCAGAACCCGGATGCATTGGCATTCTACCAACGTTTGGGTTTTGCAATAAAAAGCCGGTCACCACTGGATGGCTCGGGACTGCCGTTTCCTATTTTGCATTTGGAATTACCCTAGGATCATTTGTTGATGGCCGGTTGAGAATCAGGTAAACCACAAGAGGAACAAAATTGTTAAATTAGTATCGCTTATCAACCAGCTATACTATGACTATCCATGAACAGATCGTGCAGGATGTAGAAACGGTAACCCGGGATACCCTTCTTAGGTCGAAGCTGTTCGATTTCCTCCAATCGCTGAAAGCTACTTCGCCGCAACAGCCAAACAAGGACAAAATACTGTCTTTCGCCGGAACTATTGACGATAACGAGGCAACGGAAGTGCTGAAAATCATCGCTGATGAGTTCAACAGAATAGATGGTGAATGGCACTAAAACAGATTGCAATCGACACAAACATCGCTATTGAAGTATTAAACGGCAATGAAGAGACATTGCAAGTGCTTTCACAATACGATATTGTTGCGTTGCCCGTAACCGTATGCGGCGAACTGATTTATGGCGCAAAAAACTCCCAAAAGGCCAGGAGCAACCTGGGTCGGTACATGTCGTTCATAAATGCATGTGAAATTCTGGATGTTAAAACGCCCGTTGCTTCTGAATATGCATCAATCAAATTGAAACTTAAAGAGACCGGACATCCGATCCCGGAGAACGATATCTGGATAGCTGCCGTTTGTCAGTCCCACGACGTGCCATTACTTAGCCGTGACAGACATTTTTCGTACATTACATCCCTTCATCTTCTCGATCCCTGATTATGAACCGACCGTTACTTTTGCTGCTTGTTATCTTCGCCCTTACCGCTTGCCAACCCAAAGAAACCAACCAGGAAACGTCAGCAACCAAGAATTTAGATAACGAAAATCTGGTCAAACAGTATTTCGGGCATTTCAACAGGCACGACTGGCAACAAATGGCGGCAATGTATTCCGATACGGCCGAATTCAAAGATCCCTCACTTGGTGAAGGCGTCGTTCCGCAAACTCATGAGCAGATTATCAAGAAATACGGTGAGTTGCAGCAAATGATCCCGGACGTGCGGGACAGTGTCGTCACAATCTATCCTTCGGGCGACAAACACATCATCGTAGAATTTATCTCAACCGGCACCGCACCCGACAAATCGAAGTTTGCGTTGCCTATCTGTACCATTTTCACGATCGAGAATGGCAAAATCACGCAGGATTTCACGTACTACGATAATTTTAGTGAGTAGCCTGGCGATCAGCCCTTGTCTCCACTGTTAAATTCCACCACTTTCTTGAACAGATTCTGTTACCTTTTTCCAAAATCGCGTACAAGTAGGTGAATGCGACTTGTAGAATATGACCGCATTGACGCCAAAACCATTCAATACAAATAGAAAGCCATTTCCTGATGGAATTAAAACCCATAAAAAACGAAGCGGAGTACGATCAATTCCTGGAATGGGTTGATAGCCAATTTGATGCTCCACCAACGCCAGATAGTCCGGAGGGCAACAAACTGCAAATTGCCTTGCTCCTGGTTAAGGCTTACGAGGATGAGCATTATCCGATTCCTTCGCCTGATCCGATCGATGCTATTAAACTCAAAATGGATGAGAAAGGTCTCAAAAGCAAAGACCTGGTTGAGTGGGTCGGAAGTAAGAGCTATGTCTCCGCTTTGCTGAACCGAAAAAAACCGCTTACTCTCAAACTAGCAAAGCTTTTTCACGAAAAACTAGGCATTCCCGCACGGGTTTTGCTTGGTTAAAACTCCCTTTCCTGATAAGCCAACCCCTTCCCCTTTTCGCAATAGTCTTTCAAGCTGAGCAAAAACATAGCCCAGTTGTAGTTGCACCATTGGTAAAACTCGGTCAGCTCACGCCAGTTGAAGTGCTTTAATACGATGGCGGTGACACCGTTTTTTCGCTCGAAAAGCTCGAACGACACGCCGGTACCGATCCATTCGGGGTCGGAATGGGTACAGAGCCATTCGATCCGCTTGTTTTCGGTTAGTTCAACCATTTGCATTAAAACGTGATCGTCGTCGCCGAAACCGAAGTCGGAAATGGCACCGACTTCACTTTGAACCGTCAGGTCGGTGGTCCAAATGCTCCCCAGCCCCTCCTGCGTTGTCAATGCTTCGTATATTTTTGAAATGGGTGCCTTAATGTAGTTGATGTGCTCGATCTTCTCCATGATGTTCGCTATTGAGTTCCTGATCGGCAAATCTAGCAGCGAAGGAAATGCCCGGCATTGGGGAAACGGGACATTCGAGGGGTTAACCGGGACAAATGATCCCCCCGAATGCCTCCGTTATTATTTTCCACCCCGCAAATACGCCGCCGTCAACGACTTCTCCGATTTCAGCAAATCGGCCGGGGTACCTTCGAACAATATCTGCCCACCTTTGTGCCCGCCCTCAGGGCCGAGGTCGATGATCCAGTCGGCGTGTTTCATGACTTCCGTATTATGCTCGATCACGATCACCGAATTGCCCTGGTCGACCAGATGATCGATAATTTCAAGCAAATGGCCCGTGTCAGACATATGGAGGCCAGTCGTTGGCTCGTCCATGACATAAATCGTTCCGTTCTTGTGCAGCTCGCCGGCCAGTTTGATACGCTGGCATTCACCACCCGACAAGGTACTCAGCGGCTGGCCAAGTGTAAGGTAATTTAACCCCACCTGGTTCATTGCAGTCAGTTTGTGAACGACTTCTTTGGTTTTGAAAAATGCCAGCGCCTCCTCCACGGGCATATCCAGCACATCGGTAATCGACTTGCCATTGACCTTATATTCCAGCACTTCCGGCTTGAAACGCTTGCCTTCGCAGGTTTCGCAAACCGTTTTTACAGGTTCCAGGAATGCGAGGTCGGTAAATATAAAACCCAGCCCCTGGCATTCAGGGCAAGCGCCGTCGGAATTAAAGCTGAACAGCGACGCACTTACCTTATTCGTTTTGCCAAACAGCTTGCGGATATCGTCCATAATACCGGTGTAAGTTGCCGGATTGGAGCGAATGGAAGTCCCAATAGCCGACTGGTCGATCACGATCGCTTCCGGGTGTTGCGAAAGAAACACGCCGTTGATCAGTGAGCTCTTACCCGAGCCCGCCACGCCGGTCACGACCGTAAAAACGCCGGTAGGAATGTCGACCGACACATTTTTAAGGTTATGGCGTTTGGCATTCTTCACCTTTAATGCACCGGTTGGCTGCCGGAATGTCGATTTTACTTTCAAATCCCGATTGATGAATCTGCCGGTAAGGGTCGGGGCTTGCAGGAGTCCTTTATAATCGCCGGAATAGACGATCTCCCCACCGCCACTTCCGGCCTTCGGCCCTACATCCACAATGTAATCGGCCACCCGTATCACATCCGGATCGTGCTCGACGACCAGGATCGTATTCCCCTTATCGCGCAGTTTTTGCAAAAGCTCGTTCAGGCGGTGCACGTCGCGCGGGTGCAAGCCAATGCTGGGTTCGTCGAAAATGTAGGTGATATCGATCAGGCTACTGTTCAAATGCTTCACCATTTTGATACGCTGCGATTCCCCTCCGGACAGTGTACCGGTTTCGCGGTCGAGGCTCAGGTACCCCAGCCCGATGTCGACCAAATGCTCCAAACGCTCGGTCAGGGTGTCGATCATCGGTTTAGATACCGGATCCTGGATTGTACGGATGATTTTGACCAGCTCCGAAACCTCCATCGCCGACATTTCCGCGATATTCAGGCCATTAATGCGGCACGCCAGCGCCTTTTCGTTCAGGCGAGCGCCCTTGCATGCGGGACAATCGCCCATTTTCAGGAACCGCTCCACTTTTTTGACGGTCTTCTCCGAAATCTCACTGCTGTCCTTTTGGATGTACAACCGGTTGAACTTGTCTACCAGGCCCTCGTACTTCGTATCGAATGTCATGCCGTTGTAGTTGGATTCGTAGGTCCCCTTCCCGTACAGCAGCGTATGCATTTCCTCGTCAGAGTAATCTTCCAGCTTCTTCTCATTATCGATCATACCCGAAAATGTGTAAGCTTTCCAATACCAGGTTCCGACTGCGAAAACCGGAAAGAGAATGGCTCCTTCGTTGAGCGACTTCGTAGGGTCCAGGAATTTTTCAAGGTCGATTTCCACCTTTTTACCCAAACCATTGCATTCCGGACACATACCGGCCGGGTCATTGAAGGAAAATGCATTGGAAAACCCGGCATGCGGCTGGCCCAGTCGGGAGAACAGCAGGCGCATAACCGCCGAAATGTCGGTAATGGTGCCCATTGTGGACCGTGAGTTTCCTCCGAGCCGCTTCTGGTCGATGACAATGGAAGTAGAAAGGTTTTCGATGGCGTCGGCCTCCGGCTGGCTGATGCGCGGCAGGCGGTTACGGATAAACATGCTGAATGTCTCGTTCAGCTGGCGCTGTGCCTCTGCACCGATGGTATCGAAAACAATGGATGATTTTCCCGAACCGGAAACACCTGTAAAAATGGTGATTTTCCGTTTGGGGATATCGAGTGAAACATTTTTCAGGTTATTTTCCCTTGCACCGCGAATGCGGATGTACTCCTGATGGGTCATAAGTGATTTGTTAATGAGTGAATGGTCAGGTGTGGTCACGTAGTCAAATGTGGTCAGTTTTAGTCATGTGTTGTCAAGGTAGTCACTTTCGCAACTGATAGCATCACAATATTTCACAACTCATGACCAGTCTTGACCACACATGACCACGCCTGACCATTGTGCCATTCATTCAATTCCCGGCTGAAAAAATCCACTGCACCGCGTAACGATCTGTGAGCGTAGCCCATTGGCCTTTGAGTACTCCCGGCGAGAGCGGGGCGGTCACCTCCCCTTCTTTCGCCAGTTTCTGGAATACGGTTTTTAGTTGCCGTGGTGCTGTAATGCTGATCCATAGCGAAATGCTGTTGCCGGAGGCTACCCCTTCCTCACCGCCAAGGTCGGACGCAAAGAGCCGGACATGCTCCGACACCAGGCTCGCATGCAATACCAGCTGCCTGATTTCCGGCGGAAACTGCCTCCCGCCGGGCGTATCGCCCAGGTAGGTGAAATGCAGCTCGCCGCCAAAGCACGACTGGTAAAAACGCATCGCCTCTCTGCAATTGCCGTTGAATGTAAGGAAGGGGTAAATCGCCATTTTATATTCTATTGATTGTAAGCACGTTCCAATTCGGCAATATCGAGCTTTTTCATGCCCATCACCGCCTGGAACATCTGCCCTGCACGTTTCGGATCACCACCGGATAGCCGCTCGCCCAGCATGGCAGGCACAATCTGCCACGAGAGGCCGAACTTATCTTTCAGCCACCCGCACTGGCTTTCCTCACCGCCGTCGGATGTGAGCGTGTTCCAGTAGTGATCTATCTCTGCCTGATCCTTACAGGACACAAAGAACGAAACCGACTCATTGAACTTAAATTGCGGACCGGCGTCGAACATATGCAGCGTCAGCCCCTTGATTTCGATAGTTCCCATCATTACCTGGCCCGCCGGAAACGGACCGCCCTCGCCCCATCGTTTGATCGTTTTGATTTTCGAGTCAGGAAACAGCCGGGTATAAAGGTTCATCGCTTCTTCTGCCTGGCCATCGAACCAGAGAAACGGGGTAATGCCTTGGGTGGTTGATAATTCGCTCATTGTTTTGATCGTTGAAGGTGAATGGTTTGGAGAAAAATGATTTTTAGTTTGCTGATGATCTACGTTACAAATTTGGCGGGTTCGAAAGAAATAAATGGGGTGTAAATACGCCGATCCCGAGGGGTAAAAATGCCAACTGAATATTTTCCTATATTTACGAGTTCTAAATCCAACATCGTTATGAAACATATCTCGGTATATGTCCCCCAGTGCTCCTACATTGAAGCGGTTTCCCCTGCGTACCGGCTTTTCAACACCGCCAACGACTTTCTCAAGGCGTCGGGGAAAGAGCCTAAATTCCAGGTCGAATTTGTGGGACTAAGCCATGACATTAAGGCGCAGGACGGCGAATACACGATCCGCATCAACAAGCTGCTGAGCGAAGTCGATAAAACCGACCTCGTGGTCATCCCTGCATTGTGTGGCAACCTCCGCGAATCCGTCGAGCTCGACAGGCCCGCTATTCCCTGGATGCTCGAAATGCGCGAAAAAGGCTCCGAAATCGCATCGCTTTGCCTCGGCGCATTTCTGCTGGGCGCTACCGGCCTGCTGGATGGTAAAAAGTGCTCGACACACTGGGCTTATTATGAAGAATTCAAAGAAATATACCCTCAGATCGAGGTCGTGGACGGCACCATTATCACCGATGAGGGCAAAGTATATTCAAGCGGCGGCGCCAATTCGATCTGGAACCTGCTGATTTACATCCTCGAAAAATACACCAGCCGGGACATTGCTATCCTGGCCGCCAAATATTTCGCCATCGACATCGACCGCGATAACCAGCGCGCATTCACGATTTTCAAAGGCCAGAAAAACCACAACGACGACGGCATCCTCGCCGCGCAGGATTACATCGAACAGAATTATACCGAGAAACTGACGATCGTGGAGCTTGCCGACATTGCCAGTGTAAGTCGCCGGAGTTTCGAGCGGCGCTTCAAAAACGCCACCAACAATACGATCAACGAGTACGTACGCCGCGTGCGCGTGGAAGCCGCCAAACGGAGCTTCGAAGTATCACGCAAGAACGTGACAGAGGTCATGTACGACGTCGGCTATACCGACACCAAGGCATTCAGGGATGTATTCAAAAAAGTAACCGGCCTTACGCCCATCGAATACCGGAACAAGTACAGCAAAGACAACTAGAAGCGGCCACCGGGTCGCTTTTTTTATTGAATGGTATTGTGTTAATCATTTGTTTTTCAAGCCAAAACCAGTGATTTACCGGTAGCTCATTTTATTTGCACGCTCCTTTCCAAATGCTCACTTTTGCACCACTATTTTAAAAATCGAACCAATTTATCGTCATGTCAAAGTCCATTTTGATCGTCGTGCTCGCATGCATGATCGGTTCCGCGCACGCACATTCCATCCTGCCGGCTATGAACAGTAAAATCGCTTATTCCGAGACTGTCGATTGCGGCAGCGTTTCCCTGATAGACATTTTCAGACGCGCCCGCCTGTGGGTAAGTCAGTCGGCCCCGGACAATAAAACGCTGGTCGACGACAAGGAAACCGGCGACTTCGTTACGCAAGGCCACATCACAATCACCATACCCCGATCGGAAAACAATGCAGGCGGCGTTTACAGATTCGGTTACGTGCTTTCGGTAGAATGCGCCAACCGCAAATACCGCGCATCGCTGGCCAACGTGGAATACCAGGAAGGTAATGGGGGCCGCACAATGCCTTTGGAAGCTTTCAGCCAGAAAAACGAGAACAAAGCCGCTGCCGCCGAGCTTGATGCGAAGCTCAAAGCATTGCTCGCAGATTTGCAGACGAACGTAAAAGATTACAAGCCGTTCTGACCATGAACACCGGTCGCATTTCAACGTTTCTCCTCGGCCCCGAACTTTCCTGGCTTCTGATGTACGGCCTGGCGCTGCTGCTCGTGGCGCCCAACCAACCTCCCACCGAAGCGGGTAACGTCCGGCTCGAAAGTCTCGCCTGGTACGTGCTCTTCGGGGCGATCATTCTCTCGTTTATCCCTCTGTACTGGTCGCAGAGCGGACTCGGCTGGTGGATGCTGCGTATAGGCATTGCCGGTTTGATCGGCATTACCTCGGTAAGCACCGCATTTTGCAGCGCCATCGACTACCACGATTCGCGGAATTCAGGTGTAGGTACATTATGGATCATGCTGGTCATTTTCGGAGCGATCTTTCTGTTCCTGGGCATGATCGTCGTAAGTCTGTACATGAAATTCAGATCTTAATATTACAACTATGGTTGACGAAGTCCCTTCTCCTCAAAATACCTACACCGTCCGGTTCGGCGCTTACGAAGTGCGCATGAGCCACTGGATCACCGAGCCCGCCATTATACGGGTTTCCAATAACCAAATGATATTCGACATGCCCTCCACATGGAGCTGCGACGAAGCCAGATGGATTGACGACTACACCGTGGAGCTCAAAACACGGCTATACCCGGGCCGCGAATACTGTGATCTCGTCCTTGACCTTAAAGCAGGCACCGGCAAGGCCGTAAGAGGCACATACCCGTTTGCAAACTCGATGAAAACACCTCCGAAAGAGTTTGAAGGCAGCTTACAGGAAATTTACCGTTGGCTTTAACAATCGCGAATCATGGAAAACAGCAAGGGAGTACCGGGTTTCGAACTATTCATCCTGTTGTTCTTTACCATCGGCGCGGTTTTCGCGGTGATCTCGTTTACAATTTACCGCAACAGCCGCAACCTGATCGAGCATGGTATTGAAACCAAAGGCATTGTCATAGACCTTCACCGCCTGAAACCTCGGGAATATCCGCTGGCACCGTCTATCCGCTATGTCAAAAAAGATGGTACCGTGCACGTGTTTCACAGTTCGGAAGCGCGTAACCCGCCCGAGTACCAGATCGGCGAGGAAGTAACATTATACTACGACCCGAATGACCCCGACAATGTCCATCTGAAAGGCAACTACCTCTTCGTATATGTATTTGCGGGAATGGGCGCCATGTTCTGGCTGTTTTCAATCTGGTACGTTGGCTCGGCGGTGAAAGCGGTATTTCAATGGCTTTTTGGCTGAACTACGCCAAAAGCGGCTTCACAACCTTACCATGAACGTCGGTAAGCCGATACCGTCTTCCCTGGTGCTTGAATATCAGCTGTTCGTGATCGATGCCCATCAAATGCATTACAGTAGCCTGGAAATCATGCACATGCACGGGATCCTTGATAATATTATAGCCAAAATCATCGGTTTGTCCGTATACGAATCCTTTTTTCACGCCCGCGCCTGCCATCCAGATCGAGAAGCTGCGCGGATGGTGATCGCGGCCGTAGTTATCATGCGTGAGTTTGCCTTGCGAATAGGCACCACGGCCAAATTCCCCACCCCAAACCACCAGTGTTTCATCCAGCAAGCCGCGCTGTTTCAAATCGTTGATCAATGCAGCGGAAGCCTGGTCTACGCTCTTCGCCATGATCTTGATATCGTTCGGCAGGTTACCGTGCTGATCCCAGCCCTGGTGGTATAACTGCACGAATTTCACATCCTTTTCGATCAGCTTCCGGGCCAGCACGCAGTTCGCCGCGAATGTGCCGGGCTTACGCGAGTCTTCGCCGTACATATCGAAAATGTAATCGGGCTCTTTGGAAATATCCATGGTTTCGGGTACGGCCGTCTGCATGCGGTAGGCCATTTCATATTGCGCCATCCGGTAATTGATCTCCGGATCGAGCAGCTTTTCAAACTGCCCCTGTTGCAACTTCGCGAGCGAGTTCAGCATTCGTCGGCGGCTGGTACGGTCGATTCCCTCGGGGTTGTTGAGATAAAAAACAGGATCGGGGCCGGAACGGAATACGACGCCCTGGTGAATGGAAGGCAGGAAACCGTTGCTCCAAAGTTTGGCATACAATGGCTGGTCACCCCCGCGGCCTTTGGAAAGCAGTACGACAAATGAAGGCATATTCTGGTTATCGGAACCCAGCCCATAACTCACCCACGATCCCCAGGAAGGCCTGCCCCCTTGCTGGCTGCCCGTCTGGAAAAACGTCACGGCCGGGTCGTGGTTAATAGCCTCCGTAAACATCGACCGAATGAATGTAACATCGTTCACAATGCCCGATGTGTACGGCATGAGTTCGCTGATCATCATGTCATTGTCCCCGTACCGCTGGAATTTGTATTTCGAAGCGGCCAGAGGAAAACTACTTTGCCCGGCGGTCATGCCGGTGAGCCGCTGTCCCTTCCGCACCGATTCGGGGAGGTCTTTACCCCACATTTCTTCCAGTTTCGGCTTGTAATCAAACAGTTCCAACTGAGACGGCGCGCCGCTTTGGAACAGGTAAATGACGCGCTTGGCCTTCGGCGGGAAATGCGGGTGCCCGATCGGCCGCCCGGCGGCCTCAGCCCCTTTTTCACCCGCCTTTTTGGCCAACGAATTGTCTGCACTCAAAAGCGATGCCATCGCTGCCGCACCCAGGCCCAGACTCGTCTTCGACAGGAAATTACGCCTGCTCAATTGCTCGTGGACATGATTTTCAAGTTCTCTGTAAAGGCTCATTGCTTTGCTGGTTATCGCTTGATCAAAAATTCGTCAAAATTCATTACCGTGCTCGCCACGATGGTTCCTGCCGCCAGCTGCACGGGATTCAATGTTTTATCCAGCGGATATTCCCCTGCCGCCAGGATCGACTTCATACGCTTGGGATTTTGGCTGAAATCTTTCAACTCTTCGTCATAGAGCTCTTTCAGCACCATTTTTTCCTTCGGATCGGGCAGTCGGCTCGTCAGTGCGGTGAATGCGTAATCGATTTGTTCGTCGATGGTTTTGCCGTTTTTCAACATGTGCTGCGCCAACACCCGCGACGCCTCCACGAACTGCGGGTCGTTCATCACGACCAGTGCCTGCAACGGCGTGCTGGTTTTCTGCCGTTTGGTAATGCAGAAATGCCGTTCCGCCGCATCAAAATTCAGCATCATCGGAGGCGGCGAGCTGCGTTTCCAGATCGTGTAGAGGCTCCGCCGGTAGAGCGAATCACCGTGTTGCTGCTTGTAGGTCACCTCGTTACGCGTTGCGAGCGCCTCCCACAGGCCCGCGGGCTGGTACGGGTAGGCGCTCTTGCCCCCCACCCGGCGCGTAAGCAATCCGCTCGATGCCAATGCATTATCCCGAATCTGTTCCGCGCTCATACGGTAGCTCGGGCCACGCGCATAAAGCCGGTTATCCGGATCAACATCCTTCATATTCGGTTCAATTTTCGAAGACTGCCTGTAAGTCGCCGAAGTGACGATCAGCTTCTGGATCGCCTTCACATTCCAGCCCGACTCGCGGAAGCGCGCCGCCAGGTAATCGAGCAGCTCGGGATGCGTCGGCAGTTCGCCCTGGTTGCCATAATCGTCGCTCGAAATCACGATTCCTTTCCCAAAATACATCATCCAGAACCGGTTCACCGTCACCCGGGTGAATAGCGGATGATCCTTATCGAGCAGCCATTTAGCCAAACCCAGGCGATTTCGCGGATAGTCTTTCGGTATTTTAAAAAATGCATCCGGCGTATCCATGGTTACCGGCTTGCCGGGGGCATCGTAGGCACCGCGATTGAGAATGAAGGTCTTGCGCGGATATTTCCGCTCCTTCATGACCATCACATCGATCTGCTTATCCATAATCTCCGTTTCCTCGCCGATCAATGCGCGGCTCGAAGCCAGTTCCTTCTTGTAGCCGGCGTCGACGTTGGTCAGGTAGTAATCTTTTAAAGAAGCAAGCTGTGCCGGTTTCAGTTGGGTCGCCGGTGTTTT
Source organism: Dyadobacter jiangsuensis (assembly GCF_003014695.1). Classification (GTDB taxonomy): domain Bacteria; phylum Bacteroidota; class Bacteroidia; order Cytophagales; family Spirosomataceae; genus Dyadobacter; species Dyadobacter jiangsuensis. Next base: position 115,731 of record NZ_PYAS01000018.1, read on the forward strand.
TAATGCGGTCAGCAACTCATTTTTCAATGTAAACAAACTCTGCATTTCCAGCGGGCTGATGGCACGGGTGTAAATCCGGAATTCATCCACCTCGAAATTCTTCGTCCGCTGATCCGACAACCGCCCGATATTCAGCTTGTCGACGTACCAGTTCGTTTTGTTCTTGCCATACAAAATGCTCTCCGTCAGATGGTCATTATGCACAGTAACCTGCACCGGCTGCCCGTTGACGAACAGTTTCAGGCCGGCAGCTTTGCTCAAACCATCATAGGTAAAGCCCAGCTGCGTCCATTTGTTCATCGGAAATTTCTCAACTGTTTGTATTTCAATGGCATTCTCCGGCCAGACATGACTCATCGTCAGGCGAATGCGTCCGTCTTTTTCCCGGAACACATTCCAGCCACGGTACCCGTTCATGACCCCGTTGGATTTATGCAGCAGCGAGCCGCTCACCGCTGGATCATGCAGGTTAAGCCAAATGCTAATGCTGAATGGCTGATTCCGCTCGAAGAATGCGAAGTTATCGCCAAAACTGACCGCGTTTTCCCCGAAAATATACCGGGCCTTACCAATGCGTCCATTGCGGGAAGCCACATTGGAAAGGCTGTCGTCTCCTTCCGCATTGGCCTTATGCTTCGGATTCGCGAGATTGGTAAATTCCTTTCCCGTAGGCTCATCGAATGTGAAATACCCTATCAAATCTGTTTTTTCAGGAAGTAGCGCTTTCTCGGGAGCCATGCGGGCGGCAGTCAGCCATTGCTGGAAGCCGCGTTCATGAGCAGCCGCATTGGCCGTCATGGCCGATCGCTCTCTGGCCAGATTTTCGTGAATGTATTTCAATTTGGCATCGGCTTCGGGCGTCGGCAGCGTAATGGCCGGGCTGGCCTCGCCGTTGTACGGGATCTGGCCGTTTTCGTCATTATTGTTAAAAAACGCATACAATGAATAGTAATCCTTATGGCTGATCGGGTCATACTTATGGTCGTGGCAGCGCGCACATTCGACGGTCAGGCCGAGGAATGTCTTGCCAAATGTATCCACGCGGTCGGAAACATAGGCACTGCGGTACTCTTCGGGAATGATCCCGCCCTCCTGGCTCTGCTGGTGCATACGGTTGAACGCCGTAGCGACCATCATATCGCGTGTCGGGTTGGGCAGCATGTCGCCCGCCAGCTGCCAGGTCACAAACTGATCGTAAGGCTGGTTTCTGTTGAATGAACTGATCACCCAATCGCGGAACGGCCAGGCGGTGCGCAATCCGTCGTCCTGGTACCCGTGCGTATCCGCATAGCGTGCGGCGTCGAGCCAGGGCACGGCCATGTGTTCGCCATAATGCGGCGAGGCAAGCAACCGGTCGACGGCCCTTTCGTAGGCATTCGGGGATTTGTCGTTCAAAAATGCCGTGACCTCTTCCGGTGTCGGCGGCAGGCCGGTCAGATCGAGCGAAACGCGGCGCAGCAATGTGGTTTTGCTCGCTTCGGGCGAAGGTCTAATGTTCTTGTCTTCCAGTTTTTTAAGCACAAACCGGTCGATGTCGTTACGCACCCACGCCTGATTTTTCACCTTCGGCAACGCGGGCTTTTCCACTTTGGTAAATGCCCAATGCGGCTTGTACTCGGCACCTTCCTCCACCCACCGGATCAGGATGGCCTTCTCCCGCGCCGTGAGCGACAAATGCGACTCGGGCGTGGGCATAACCATGTCGGGATCGGCCGACAAAATCCGATGTACGAGTTCGCTGCTACCCGGCTTGCCGGGTTTAATGGCTTTCAGACCGCTCTCCGCTTCCTTTTTATAAGCCACCTCGGCCACGTCGAGGCGTAAATTGGCCTTCTGGTGATTGGCATCCGGCCCGTGACAGGCAAAACAGCGGTCCGAAAGGATCGGCTTTACGTCGTAAGTGTAGTCGACCGGCGCGACCAGTGTATTCATTTCAGCGGCTACGTCGTCCGGCAGATCTACCTTTTTGTCACAAGACATGAAAAAGAATCCGGCGGCGGGAACCAGCAAGCAATATTTAAGCAGGGAATTCAACATCATCTAAAAATTATGACTGGCGGGCAGCTTACAACAGACAACAACCAACAAAGCATTCAGCCATCCAATTCTCCATTTCCTTAATCCAAATTTAATCAATTGAGGGTGACCCAAAAGCAAAAGCCCTTTTTCTACTATGTAGAACGAGGGCTTTTTTGTATTTTTAATTACGACATTAGAAATACATGGGCAAGAT
>NZ_PYAS01000019.1 GCF_003014695.1 Dyadobacter jiangsuensis
ACTTGAACTACGCGTCCCGGTTCAAACCCGGTAAAGTAGGTAGCCGCCACAATTATTAAAAACGAAAGCCCGTCCAGATGGAGGGGCTTTTCGCGTTAGGGGTCTGTTACTCACCTCTCCCCAGTCGAGCGCGACCCGTTAAGCCCGGATCCGCCGATGATACTTGAACTACGCGTCCCGGTTCAAACCCGGTAAAGTAGGTAGCCGCCACAATTATTAAAAACAATAAAAGCATCCCCATAAAGGATGCTTTTTTGCGTTTACAGAGGTTTTGAAAGGTTGATTTATTATTCAACCTTCAAGGAGCTAACCAATCCCAATAGACTTCCTCTGTGTGGATTCTCGCAAACCTTATGAGGACGATAGAAATGGAAAGGATAAAATCAGTTTATGGTTGCATATACAAGATTGATTTTACCCCTAACTTTATGAAAATCCATTTCACCATAATCCCTTTTTTCCATGTCCGAGCTCAGAAAAGAAGATATTAAGCAGGAGGTGTTCGACCTTTACGACGACTATGCACATGATCGTATCGATCGCCGTAACTTTGTGCAAAGTTTGTCAGCCTATGCTGTGGGCGGCGTTACAGTGGCTTCGCTGATGAGTTTTCTGATGCCCGATTACAAAGGCCAGATTCAGATCCAGGTCGGCGATCCGCGCTTGCAATCGGATTACGTAAATTATGATTCGCCTAAGGGTGGGAAGACGATCAAAGCGCTGCTGTCCAAGCCAGTGGATGGGAAAGGGAAACTTGGAGGAATTGTGGTGGTACATGAAAACCGCGGATTGAACCCGCATATTGAGGACGTTGCGCGCAGGGCAGCGCTCGCAGGGTTCATTTCAATTGCGCCGGATGCACTGTCACCTCTGGGTGGGTATCCAGGCAATGACGACGCAGGACGTGAATTGCAGAGCAAGCGCGACCGGAACGAAATGCAGGAAGATTTTATTGCTGCTTTTGATTATCTGAAAAAACACAAGGACTGCAATGGAAAGATCGGCGTGGTTGGGTTCTGTTTTGGTGGTGGTATTGCCAACATGATGGCCGTACGCATTCCTGATCTGGCGGCATCGGTACCTTTTTATGGCGGACAGCCAGCTACCGAGGATGTCCCGAGAATCCAAGCACCGCTATTGTTGCATTATGCAGGGCTGGACACGCGTGTGAACGAAGGTTGGCCCGCATATGAGAAGGCACTGAAGGAAAACCATAAGGAATACACGGCGTTCATGTATCCAGAGGTAAACCACGGTTTTCACAACGACACGACTCCCCGTTTCGACAAGGCAGCCGCCGAACTGGCCTGGAAACGTACGATCGATTTTTTTAAGGAAAAATTGGCGTAGCGAAGGCAGCGGTTCGGTAGGTAGTCTGGTCTGTGATGATAGAGGAAACTTATTTATCATTAGCAAAAAGATGTTATGAAAGGCCATTTACGAACATTTGTAGCGCTTTGTTTTCTGGTAGGGCTCAATGCATGTTCATTACAGGATCATGTTATCCCAAAGAGAATAAAGCTGAGTACGCCCGCATTCGAGTATACCGATGACTTCAAAATGCGATTCAAAGTGCAGGTTGATTCGCTGGGCGACCTGCCGGTTACAGAGTACGGTATTTTGCACCTGAGTTTTTTCCGGGCGGAAAACGATACCGACTACACGCCGCGGATTGAACACGGGGCCCGAATGCAGTTTGATCAGCCAATTGCCCTGGGCATTAACAATTTCATCTATACGGGTAATGCTTTTCAGGGGAAGTACTTCTTTTTCTATCGTGCTTATGCACTGCTTTCGGACGGATCGGTGGCGTACGGAGACATTAAGAGCTTCACCTTCGAGCGCCCATAAAGCAAAGAAAAGCAAATTGCCCTGTGAATCGTGAAAGCGTTTCACAGGGCAATTTGCTTTATGGTCTTTGTCTGTTGAGATAGTCGGTGTGGTATTGCCGTAGCTTTTGGTCAAGCTGGTAACCTGTGCGGTAGCGTTCGCCTATCCGGAATCCTCGGGTGTAGCTGTATTCCCAGCGGAACTCGTCGGTAGTTCGAAATCTCGCTTTCCTCCCCTGAGCAATCCCTCCAGGCGGAATAGGTACCGCAAAATTGAAGCCTGCCGTTGTCCCGTTTTGGGTTTTCATTACATACAAGCCAATTTCAGCATTGGTAAACTGGCGTATGAGGTCAAATCGAGCTCCTTCGTCGCCGGCAAGGTATCTGCCGCCTGATAGTTTCAATGTCAGATCAGGTTTGGAAAGCCGGTAAGCGGCATCGGCGATGAGCAGTAGGTTATCCATTTTTTCGTAATAAATTCCGCTTCTGGTATAGTAGTAAAGCCCTGTGAGGCCACCTTCCAGGCCGAACGACCACGGGCCGGTGAGGTCATGATGGCGGTACTGGATATTCGCACCGTATTGATCATTGTAAAAATAGCCTGCCGATGCACTGATGAAATGCTTCCCGAATGCAAGAAACTGATTCAGAAAAACGGGAGCCGGACGGATGATCTTCGGGCGGTTATCCATGTCGTTGGTGATCGGGAACAGCACGCCGGCATTCAGAGCCAATCCTTTCCAGAGGTAAAACTGGGTTTGGAGTAAAAGGCTTGTGTTGCTTTGCAATGTTTTTTCCCGGTAGCCGAAATTGGCTGCAAATACGGGTTGAAGCCAGAAATCAAGTTTGTATTTACTAAGTAAAAAGCCTGAGCGTGGGGTTTCGTCTTTCGTAAGTTGGCGGTAACTGATCCTTTTGCCCATCTTATAAGCTCCTATTGGCGCACCCTGAAACATAGGAATAAACTCCCTGCTGCCCGAATCGGGCAGAGCACGCTCCATTTCGACCATACCGATGTACGGATTGCGGTAAATTCGCTGCTCGTAGGCTACCTTTCCTGATGTGGAATCGACGGTCAGATTTTCAAAATTGTTGAGTAAACGTTCTTTTTCAGAAGCAGGTGCAGGTTTGGGCGGCTTGGCACGGGCTGCTTCCTGGTAAGTGCGTAACCGCTTTGGAAGCGGGAGCATATTCACCGCATAGGAAGTGCCGAAGGTAATCTGATCGAAGTTCAATACACCGGCCTGAACGGTCCAGCGTTTAAAAAGGGTAGCATAGAGGCCCGCATTGATATGCTGGCTGTCCCATTCGGCCATGAAACCTGCCTTGTTGTCGAACCGCAAGTTGAAACCTCCGAACGGTCCCGAGAGGTAGCGGTAGGACAGATCCTTTTTCTTGATGATCTCGAGGCTTTCGAAAATATTGTAATTGCTTTTTTCCGATTCGTCGCGCTGAACGTAAATGGGGCTGCCGAATCCGGCGGTAACGTCTGCATAGAGCCGGTTGCCAAGCGAGAACGTTTTGCTCGCTACGAGCGCATTGGTGGATAAGGAGTTGTCGATTCCGAAGGGAGCGGAAAGTATGATAGCAACGGCGGGACGTTTGGCTGTTTCTTTTAATAGGACATATTTAATATCCAGCTGGCGGTCTCCAATGCCTTTTTGTCCACGTTTCAGCTCGTGATTGATCCGTAGCAGGTTCACGTTGATTTCCAGCCTCGGAAGCAATGTCACATTGGCAAAGTAAATTCCTTCCGAATTCTTGCGGTTGAACCTGAACCCGTATCGGATCGGATTGAAATGGTAACCAAACTGAAATGCCGCGTCATCCGTCTGTCGGGCCGACGGGATGTAGATCAGTCCTGGTTTACCCGAAATATTCGTTTGTGCGTGTACGTGAGAGCCCAGACATAGAGCAAGCAGAAAGGGAAACAATACATTCCCCCTTCTGCCTCTAACAAATTGAATCATCCGCCGTATCGTTATTTGCCGCCGCCTTGGTTGTGGCAGTTTGCGATCATTTTATCTCTCAACTCGATTGCCTTTGCGAGAGCATCGTTGTAGTTAGCTTCTACGCGGGCAGTGTTTGAGTTTTTGGTTTCCTCTGCACGTGCTTTCGCTTTTTCAGCGATTTCAGTACAAGTAGCAGTTTTCGCTGCTTCCAGCTGGTTCACTTTGTCCAGATAATCGAGCAACTGAACATTGATGAGCGCTTTAAGGTATTCATACTGGCCAGGGCGCAGGAATGGCTTTACTTTTTCCAATGCTGCCAGTGCGTCGTTTGCGACCTTGATGCCGGCCTGACGAAGTGCCTCGAAATACGCAGCATTGTTTTCACCTGTACATTTTTCAAGGTTTTTCTGGATGCGTTCCAGGTCCTTGTTGTAGTTGTCATTGATCTTTCCCAGGTCTTTTGCTTTGCTGTCGTCCAGGCGCTCCTTGGTTTTTTCGAACTTCTCGTTCGCACGGGCGATACAGTCGTCAGTGTTACCAGCTTCGATAGCCGGGCCGGTGGTAGATCCAGCAGTTACAGAGCCGGTTCTCTTGCCGTCAAGAAGCCCGTCCACCTTGGCCGCTGTAAGCAACGAAAGGTAGCTTTGGAGTTTCGCGTCGGCAGACGCTTTGCTCAGAATCGCACGCACCTGCTCGGAGTTGAGCATTGTTTTGGTAGCTTGTGCTGGCGAAACTTCGTTCAGTGCCTTGATATCAGCCTGTGAAAGCGAGCTAGATACTTCTTCGGCCGCTTTTGAAACGCTCGCAGGGATGTTGCTGGCAGTAACTGTGCTGAGCGATTTGTTTAATTCCTGCGTTTTAACCGAGGCTTCCACTTTTCCGGGCACAAGTTTGATGTCCGGTGTTTCTTCGAGTGTGGTAGGAGCCATTTCCAGCTTGTCCAGTTGGCTGGAAAGCTCAGTGTTGGCTGGTTCGAGTGAATCCGCTTCTTTGTCCTTACATTCATAAAGGAAGAATGTGAGGAACGTCAGAAGGGTAAGTAATCTCAGAGTACGTGTTTTCATACGAGTTAGATTTAGTGAAAAAGGATATTCGGCGGATTATTAAATTGGTTCTATAAGTGCAATATCTTCCCGGGTCAGTGAACCTGTGAAGGCCTGACCAATGTCGGCTGATTACCGGGTGTAAACAGTCTGGTGTGTCCAATCGCATGGCAATAGCACGCATTGCCTTTGAAAGGCAAGCTGCATAAGCGAACGGATACTCCTATATGTTTCCTGTCAGATCATCTGATAACCCATTTGGTTATGAAGCATGATCATGACCACACGCGCCTGTCCCGCATTCCAAAAGGAATTTTCGCAATTATCAGTAAGAGGAAGTTGGTGGGACTTTCCCGAAACGGAAGTCCGTAAAATTGAATACTTAAAATGTAGGGTAGGATTATCCGGTTGCCCCGGATAGAGCCCCGCCGGAAAGGGCGGTACATTGCCTCGTGGCGAAAGCCGTTGGTAAGGATTTTCCATCATGTCTTTTAACGTTGAGTGAGTTACTATCCAGACAGAGCTTCCATTCAAATTGGAATTCCACTAGCAATATGTAGACGTTATTTTACTTAGCATTTCTTACGTGTAAAATAAAATCTACAACAAGTTTAAAGGATAAGATTTCAATTTCAAAATAAAAATATCTCTACAACTTTATAAATAATTGATAGTGAGATATTTAGATTTATGGAAAAGTGAATATTTAAAATTGTTCTTTTAAAAGTAACATGGCCGGATGGGAAGAGAATGTCGTTTTTTCTGGAATAGTCTGTCCGGCTGGGGCCGTTCTTTGGTAGCGTTATCGTGATTGTGAATATTCATTGGGAATAACTGCCTGTGGCGGTATTATCGTTGGTTTTTTGTAGTTTTTTCAAAACGAGAGACTATATTATTGCAGCTGGGTGCTTTTTTAAGCGTGTCCAACTATCCTGAACCTCTCATGAAACTTTTCAACTCGCTCTGGCTCCGGGCTGCTTGCATCCGGTTTCCCGCGGCATGGCTGCTCATGCTACTTTTCTCCGCGACATCTTATTGTCAAACGATTGATCTGCTGATCAAAGGCGGTCATGTAATTGATCCTAAAAACCGCATCGACGGTGTAATGGACGTGGCCGTTACCGGCGGCAAGATCGTACAGGTCGCAGCGGCGATTCCAGCTTCCCAAGCGAAAAAGGTGGTAGAAGCCAAGGGGATGTACGTCGCGCCAGGTTTTATTGACATGCATGTGCACGTTTTCAATGGTACCACACCGGAAGCCTATATCGCTAATGCCGCCACCAGCGTAGCTCCGGATGGTTTTACATTTCGTACGGGCGTTACGACAGTGGTGGATGCAGGTTCGTCGGGCTGGCGAAATTTCCGGCAGTTCAAGGCACAGACCATCGACCGCGCGCAGACGCGGGTTTTGGCCTTTTTGAACATTGTCGGCACCGGCATGGCGAGCCGCTATGAAGAGCAAGACCTGAGCGATATGAACCCGCAAATGGTGGCTAACATGATCAAAAGGTTGTATCCTAATATCATTGTAGGCATCAAATCTGCACATTACTGGGGCGATTATAGCCAGGTGCAACGCGCCGTGGAAGCCGGGAAACTCGCAGAAGTACCGGTAATGGTCGATTTTGGGGAGCATCGGCCGCCGCTATCGATCGAAAAGCTGTTCAGGGAGTACCTGCGGCCCGGCGATATTTTCACACATACGTACGCACACGGACCCAACGATCGGGAAACAGTAGTCGATGAGCAGGGCAAAGTGAAGCCTTTCGTACTGGAAATGCAGAAAAAAGGCCTGGTGTTTGATGTGGGACATGGCGGTGGCGCATTCGCATGGCGACAGGCGATACCTTCCATTAAGCAGGGTTTTCTGGCAAATGTGATCAGTACCGACCTGCACACCGACAGCATGAACGGCGGCATGAAAGGCCTCGATAACGTCATTTCCAAGTTCCTGAACATGGGCGTGCCATTATCAGAGGCGATCCTGCGTGTTACCTGGAACCCGGCACAAGTGATCAGGCGCCCCGAGTTGGGCAGTATGAGCGTAGGTTCGGAGGCTGATATTACGGTTTTCAGTGTTCGCACCGGCGATTTTGGATTTATCGACGCCCGCAGATTGAAGATGAAAGGGGATAAAAAGCTCGAAGCAGAGCTGACACTCCGTGCGGGCAAGGTCGTGTGGGATTTGAATGGAATCGCTGCCGCCGCATGGGAGTCCGAAATACAAGGCAAGTGAGCGATATGAGAACGATTATCTCAAAAGTCCGCGTTGCAGGTTGGATCGGCTTGTGGCTTGTATGGGCGGTATCTCCAAAGGCTTTTGCGCAAACCTACGAGCTGATAATCAAAGGTGCGCAGGTAATCGACCCCGCTAATTCGAGGGCTGGTAAAATGGATGTAGCGATCAATCAGGGCAAAATCGCGAAAGTAGCCCCGGATATCGGCGAAACAGCTGCGCAGATGATCAATGCGGCCGGTCTATATCTCAGTCCGGGTTTTATCGATCCGCATACGCACGTTTTCGTAGGTACGGAGGCGGGGCAGTTCGCAAATGGTGTCAACAGCGTTTCCCCCGATGATTTCACGTTCCGTTCCGGCGTTACCACTGTGGTGGATGCAGGCACTTCGGGTTGGCGCAGCTTTCCGGCATTCAAGAAACAGGTGATCGACCAGTCCAAAACACGTATTCTCGCATTTTTGAACATTTCCGGTGGCGGAATGACTGGTGCGGCGCATGAGCAGGATTTGTCGGATATGAATGTCGACTCTGCCGTCGCACTTATAAAGCAATACCCAGATATTATTACCGGCGTGAAGATCGGGCATTATAACGGCAAGGAATGGACGCCGTTTGACAACGCGTTGAATGCCGCCAGGCAGGCCGGCAAGCCGCTTTTTGTAGAATGCCATTTGCCCGAATATTCCCTCGAAGATCAGCTGGCCAGGATGAGGCCCGGCGATATCATTACCCACACCTTCGAACATATCAAAGAGCGTATGCCGGTAGTCGGGGAAGATGGACAGGTGCGCCCGTTTGTCCTCGCGGCTCGGAAAAGGGGCATCTTGTTTGATCTCGGTCATGGTGGTGCCGGTTTCTGGTTCGATCAGGCACTACCGGCGGTGAAGCAGGGTTTCTACCCGAATTCCTTTGGTACCGACTTACACCGTTTCAGCATGAACTCGGGTATGAAAGATATGGCCAATGTCATGTCGAAATTCATGGCAATGGGTCTTTCCCTCGAACAGGTGGTGGAAATTGCGACGTCGAACGCCGCAAGGGCTATCCGGCATCCGGAGCTGGGCAGTCTTAAAGAAGGTAATCCTGCCGATATCGTGTTGTTCCATTTGAGGGAAGGCGATTTCGGATTTATGGATTCTGCAGGTAATAGCCTTCGGGGTAACCGTAAGCTGGAAGTCGAGCTGACAGTCCGCCAGGGCAAGATCGTTTGGGATCTGAATGGGTTAGCCGCAAAGAAAAAAGGATTTTAACTGAACTCGTTATGCATTTTCGTCATATCAAATTTACAATACCGGGTACGTACCTCAGCCTTGTGCTTGTCACGCTCGCACTGGCGGGCGCTACTCATTTGCGGCAGGATAAGCTGCCCGCCGGTGATCCCAACAATGGCGGGCTCACAACACCCGATGGTTTTGAAACGCTCGTGGTGGCCGACAGCACCGGTCTGGCACGGCACATTGTTGTGAACACCAATGGCGACATTTATATCAAACTCCGCTATTTAGGCAAAGGCCAGGGCGGCGGTACGGTAGCGCTCAGGGATACCAATGGCGACGGTAAGGCCGATATCATCCGCAATTTCGGCAACTACCAGGATCATAGCAGCCTCGCTAATGGGATCACCATTCGGAATGGGTACCTCTATTACAGCTCTTCTCTTGCGGTTTATCGTAGTAAACTCATTCCCGGTCAGCTCCTGCCTGACGAAAAAACCGAGCTGATTCTCCAGGATGATCACGAACATGGCGCGCATTGGCATATTACCAAGCCCATGGCTTTCGACGATGAGGGGAATATGTACGTTCCTTTCGGCGCGCCTTCGGATGCCTGCCAGGATATGGTGAATTCGCCCGGCGGAAAACCGGGCAGTGCCGGAATAAACCCGTGTCCGGATCTCGAAAAACACGGTGGAATATGGAAGTTCAGCGCCGACAAGCTAAACCAGACGCAGGCCGATGGATCGTTGTATGCCACCGGGTTGCGAAGTATTGTAGGTATGCGCTGGAATCCCTCTGACAAGAGCCTCTACGCGGTGGTTCATGGCCGCGACAACCTCCACCGCCTGTTTCCGGAGCTTTTCACTGCCTGGCAGAGTGCGGTGCTTCCCTCTGAAGAGTTTGTGAAAGTAACCCAGGGAACCAACGTGGGCTGGCCGTATTATTACTACGACCAGATGAAAGGGAAGAAAATGCTCAATCCGGAATATGGCGGTGACGGTAAAAAGGAAGGGGAAGGGGCCAAATTCCAAAAGCCGCTGATCGGGTTTCCGGGGCACTGGGCGCCTAACGACGTGCTTTTTTATCAGGGAAGCCAGTTTCCCGAGCGTTACAAACATGGAGCATTCATTGCCTTCCACGGTTCTACCAATCGGGCGCCTTATCCGCAGGCTGGCTATTTTGTATGTTTTGTTCCGTTCCGCAATGGTAAGCCTTCCGACGAATGGGAGGTATTTGCAGACGGCTTTGCGGGAGTGGACCCGATTATCAATGTGAGCGACGCGAAATTCAGGCCGATGGGGCTCGCCGAAGGGCCGGATGGCTCATTGTATATCACCGATTCGCGCAAAGGCAAGGTGTGGCGGATTATGTTTAAAGGCGATAAGAAGGGTTTTGGTGCAAATCAGCTCGCATCGATGGAGAAGCATAAACAGCTTGCACACATCCGTACACCTGATGAAATAGTTGATAATCTTGATATTAAGACCAAAGCACTTGGCCAGCGCATATATAATACCTATTGCACGCCTTGCCATCAGCGGAACGGTCTTGGCGACGGCAGCCGTTTTCCGCCGCTTGCCGGATCCGAATGGGTGACTGGTAATAAAAAACGACTGATAGAGGTGGTTGCCAAGGGGCTGGAAGGGCCAATTCAGGTGGCTGGTAAACCTTATAATGATCTGATGCCGAAGCACGATTTCCTCAAAGCGGAGGAAATGGCGCAGGTGCTTACCTATATCCGCAAGAATTTCGGAAATGATGCCGATGCCATTTCGGTAAGCGACGTGCAGCGGGTATTGGGTAACTAACACAAGCAAAACGCCCGCCGAAATATTCCGGCGGGCGTGTCAAAAGATGGATTCAATGGATTAAGGCAGCAGTACTTTCTTGGTGATCGCACTGGCATTACTACGTTGCAATGACAGAATGTAAAGCCCTGACGAAATGCCGCCCTTAGGTTTCAGGGTAAATTCGTTGCCGGTTTGACTTAGCGAGAACCGTATGGCTTTACCCGACAAATCAAATAGGCTCACGTTTGCTGCATTTTCGTTTTTAAGCAGGAATTTGATCTCCCGTCCTGAGGCTGGATTGCCCAGAAGCTCGAATGCAACGCTGTTGGCACCATTATCAATGGAAATCATCCGCGAAAACTCAAACTTCCCATCCGCATCGACCATTTTGAGGCGATAATAGTTCGTTCCCGTAAATGGTCTGCTGTCCAGGAATTTGTATTGCTGCGTTGCGGAGGAATTACCCTTTGCCTCTACGCGGCCAAGTTGAACGAACTCTTTCGCATCAGCACTTCTCTCAATATTGAAGTGGCTGCTACCGCTTTCCTCGGTAGTAGTCCAAGAAAGACTGACTGCATTATCCAGCAGCGTTCCGTTGAAACGCGCCAAGGTAACGGGCAATGTGATGGTACAGCCGTTTTGCAGCTCGGCTACAATTGCATTGGGTAAGCTCGCGCCTGTCAGCACGACCCAGATTGTACGTTTATCTTCCAGGAAATCATATGGATAAGCTTCGTCCTTACTTTGGATAGGCTGGGATGACGAAAGGTTAGTAGCGCCGCTTGTGTAGAAAGGCTCATCGCCAGCACCGAAAGTAGTCATTCCGTTTGTCAACACACCGTCGTCAAGGTATAAGGTATATGAAACTTCAAATGCGGTAGGATTGGTGGAAACGATACTCAAATCATAAGTACGAGGGCCTTCGGGCTCATTACAGTTAATTTTGCCGGTAATAACGGGGTCATTGATTTGCAAATTGAAACCTTCTGCATAGCAATGCACAGGAGGGTTTGCGCTGGATGCCTGGCTCGACCACACGTCTCCCTTAAGTATAGGAAGGTCCTCACATGCACCTGGGACCGGGAACTGGATGTTATTAATTGTAATACGAGACTTTCCTCCTCCCAAGTCTTCTTCCATGATAGTCAGTCCAGTAAATAAAGGTATAACAGTGCCGTCGGCGCTGTAAGTTGACAACAATGACACTGCGCCGTCTGTATCAATAGCCAGTGTCGCAAGCACGGCACCCAGGTCGGCTGCTTTCGGTGCTTTTTTGTAATCAATGTCAGGATAGTCGGCAGGTTTCCACAAATGCACATAGGTGAACTTGTTGCCATTGTTTTTGTCGATCGTGAACGAAAGGTTGACGTTCACATTGCAATTGTCGCCGCTGGGAGAAACACTGTTTAATTCAATTGCCGGCTCAACCAATGCGCACTGCGCGAGCGACTTAGCAGGGATAGAAATTGCCGCAAGGACAATACATACCCAGAGGTAGAGAGATTTCATGATAGAGGACGTTTAGTGACTAAATAATGATAGAACAATATACTTCCAATATCTTGAAATAGTTACAAAGTTGTAAACTTGGTAAAGTATTTTTTACTAAACGATTCGATAGTATACGTGAATGTAAAAATAATACTTATTGCAGTAAATTTAGTTGTTTATTGATATAGAATAAATGTATCCAATTGCGTACATTTATTTTTATATAACTGATTGACAGTTATTTATGTAAGATTCAAACTATTTTGTAACCTTAATTGATTTTAATAAGACTATTTATAAATATATCTAATTGGTTAGCGAGCAGCCTCGCCTTGGTTAGGTAGATGTGTTGTAAAAGTGCAATTTTATGGGCCGGGTGAATCTTGGCAGAGTCCTACTTTGAGCGGATGCTTCGGTGATTGATACCGTGAAGTAATACTATACGTTGAGATGTCATGAGCGTGTGACAGAATTTGCTATTTTTTGCCCTTCATTGCCATTCTAAACCCAGACCTTTGCTTCGGGCAGGAGATAATTTGCCGGTGCCATATCTGTTTCAGCCATTCGCTCATTCTTTTTGCGATCCCCGCTTTCGTCACCCCTTTTTAGCAGTCGAGTTCGGACATCCGGCAAGACTCGCCGCCATCATTCTAAAACAGCACACGATGAAAGCACTTTTAATTTGCACCACTTTGATAATGCACATCACGCTCGCCCTGGCGCAGGCTCCTCAGCAGTTCAGTTTTCAAGGCGTAGCCAAAAAGGCGGATGGCAAGGTAGTTTCCAGCGCCATCATAGGCGTTCGTCTCACAATTCATTCGGAAGCGATCGGTGGCACAACGGTTTATCAGGAAACGCATTCCACGCAGACAAACCCAGGCGGCATTTTCAATATTCAGATAGGCGGCGGCAATGTTGTAAGCGGCACATTTGCAGCGATACCCTGGAAAACGTTTCCGCATTTCCTTCAACTGGAAATGGACCCGCTCGGCGGTTCGGCGTATACTGACTTAGGTACCACGCAAATGCTCAGTGTGCCTTATGCCATGCAAGCAAAGGAATCGACCAAATGGAATGATGGTTATCCGGTGGTGCAGAAGTTTGAATTCGCACCTGATATTGACCCGAACGACGTTAATGATCCGGATATACAGAAATATTATCTACCGGCGGTAGGGGATGGGCACCGATTGATTTGGTATCCCTTTAAAGGGGCATTGCGAGTCGGTGAGTCACTTAATGGAAAATGGGAAGGTTCTGAAATTGGTGCGAAATCGGTTGCATTTGGTGGAGATAACTTGGCTAAGGGAGATTTTAGTTTCGCAGTGGGTTTGGGTGCGTCGGCAACAGGTCTATTTTCCACCGCGATAGGACAAAGTTCGTCAGCTTCCGGTACTTCCGGCGTCGCCTGTGGCCTGGGGTCGTTAAGCAAGGGCTATGGCACCGTCTCCGTAGGAATGTATAATGCTTCCCCCGACATACCAAACCCAACCAGTCCTCTTCCGACGGATATCATATTCCAAGTGGGATATGGAAGTAGTCAGAACGACAGAAAGAGCGGAATCTCCATGTTACGTAATGGAAATCTCGGAATAGGAAACAATGTATTGGCACCCGAATATTTATTGGACTTGGGCGGCCGCATGCGCATTAGGCATAACGGCACCACATCCGGTATACATTTCAATAACTCGCAAAACATCGAGCATGGCTTCATGGGAATGAAAACAGATGCGCAAATCGGTTTTTTCATCAATAATGCATGGCGCTTCTGGGTTGACAACGCTGGGAATGGTGCTTTGGGAGGCACATTAAGTCAATCGTCCGACCGCCGCCTCAAACGCGACTTCTCCACACTTTCATCCAGCCTCGGAAAACTCGCACATCTGAAAGGGTACCATTACTACTGGAAAGACAAAGACCGCGATCAATCGCTCCAAACAGGTCTGGTTGCCCAGGAGGTGGAGGCACTGTTTCCGGAGCTCGTAAAAACGGACGAGAAGGGCTTCAAATCACTGAACTATACGGGTTTGATTCCCCATTTGATCGAGTCGGTAAAGGAGTTAGCGAAGCAGAATGCAAAGCTGGAAGTAGAGAATGCTGCTTTGAGGGCGGAAAGCAAGTCAATGAATGATAAACTGGCCACGATCGTAACCCGGCTTGACCAGCTATCGTCACAACGCGCTGAAACAATGGCAAAATAGAGGTTTAAGAGAGAGAGAGAGAGAGAGAGAGAGAAGGTTATAGCTGCATTCAACTTGAATGCAGCTATTTTGTTTTATAAGGATCTGAAAACAACAGAAACTGTTTCTTCCACCAGCCCTATCGACATCCGCGCCTGGTCCCTGAAATTGAACACATGACCGTCCCTTCGGACTTCGTCAGTAAGCGAAAAATCGACCGTTTGAATCAGCCAGCCTTCTTCCTGCGGGGTTCTGTCGGCGATAATGCCTTCTTCGGGCATGTTCTTATCAGGGGTGGTGTAGCATGCCGCGAAGCCGTAGTTGAGATCCACGGCAGGCGACCATAATGCTTCCCCCACGGTTTGGGACACGACTGTAAAGGCCTGGTTCTCGAGTGCGCGGGCGCGGGCGCCTACGTGTACGCGCGTGGCACCCCGGATGGTTTCCGTGCAGCTCGGCGCGAGGATCAGACTGGCGCCCGCTTCGCAGAGTTTCTGTGCGCCAATCGGGAATTCGACGTCGTAACAGATCTGAATGCCGAATTTGCCCCACGATGCCTCGAACACCGTAAGCTGCTTGGGAGCGCTGTCGATGCCCCATTGTTCGTTTTCGAAGCGGGTCATGAAAAATTTGTCCTGGTAGCCTGCCAGGCCGTTGGTTGAGAATACGAAGGCCCGGTTGAGTTTCTTATCACCCTCGATCACCGGAATGCTCGGAGCGACGATGATAACGCGGTATTTGCGGGCAAGTGCTTCGAAAGTCGCACAGAAATCGGCCCTCAGGCCGTTCAAATCATGTATCTGGCGCCGGATATCGTTGCGCACATCGTCCTCGAAAATGCTAACCAGCTCCATGGCTCCGTATTCAGGGAAAAGCAATAGCTCAGCACCCCGAATGGCCGCATCGGCCACCCATTTTTCGGTATGCTGCTGCCATGAGGTGAAATCCCGATGCTCGGTAATGGGATATTGTGCCGAAGCGATGGTTACTTGGTGCATAAGGGCTAATGGTTGAGCGGTTTGGTCCAGAAAATCATGGTTTTAGGAGTAGAGGTAGTTTCTCCCAAATCGGGCCATTCCATGGTACTTTGTAATGCCGGTTCCTTGCGGTAACCACGTTTGAGCCAGAATGCGTCGTTCGGACGATAGTCCGACGGTTTAAGCGGGTGGTTATCGCCCCGGTCGACGGAACAGAAACAGCAGGTTTCGAAAACACCCAGGTTACGTGCGTGGGCCTCGCGCTCGTCGAAAAAGCGGTGCCCAAGTCCATGTCCGCGGTAGGCAGACAAAAGGATGCTTTCCCCGAAATAGCAGATAGTTCCGATGTCGAAACCGGCATCCTCGAAAGGTTTACGGACTTCTGCTGTTTCGTCTTGAAGCGGAATACAGGTCGTTGCACCCACCATTTTATCGCCGTCATAAACAGCAAAAAGAAAGGAGCGCTCCGATTGCAGGTAGGTTTTTAAATAGCCTAGTTCATATTCCACACTACCCTCGTACAAATAGGGGTAGTCCCTGAAAACAGCAATGCGCAGCTTGGCCAGGTCATCGAAAACTTCTGCAATGTCTGCACCGGTTTTCCGGACGAATGTCAGTTCGGAGGTCATGGCTTGGAAACGAGCTCGATCCAGAGCGGCAGATTGTAGTAGGTGGTTACGCGGCTGATCTTGCCGTCGGTTACTTCGAGGAATGCCCCGGCCGGTAAAACGTATGATTGCCCGTGCGCCTCGGGAAGCCCTTCTTCTGCCTGCTTGTAAATGCCATTCACGATGAACTCGACCGCAACACGTTTATTCTGAGGTTCGCTGAAAAACACCATATCGGTCAGGGTTTCTTCGTAGGCTTCGTCCATTTTTTGGAGAAATGCCGTAAATTTTTCCAGTCCGATGCGCACGTCGCCCTGGTTGGCTTCATGTCTTACTTCCGGGTGGAGCAATGCGAGCATGCCTTTCCAGTTTTTCGCATTGAAGGCTTCATAATATTGTTGTACGATTTCGAGTGCAGTCATTTGTTTCATATTTATTCAAAAACTATTCAATGTAAAGGGCCCAGTGAAACCTGCCCATTGGCGTCTTTGCGATACACGGCAATACAGCCGGAGGCGAATTTCGCGTCGAAATGCGGCTCCGTGGCGGCCAGGGTGTTCGGGGACGGTTTTGCGGCGTTGAAAAAATAGACCGTCGTAGTGCCATATTTGGTATACGGCATAAGGTCACCGTATTGGCGCATTTCCTTTGAAAGCGTGTCCACGACACTCACGGCATATACCCGGACGATCGGCCCGGTGTTGTTCGCATTCCGGTACATAGCTACTTCCCGAAACCCGCCTTGCAAGTCGGATACGGTAGGCTGCGAAGCGGAGTCGTAAACGATGTAGCCGATAATGACTACCAATGCGAGCAGCAAGACATTCTTTTTGTTCTTAAAAAACTTCATAGCAATTAAATAGGGTCATTTTGACGGAACATAGAGCCACTTGCCGTCACTTTCCATCGCGAGCCGATAGGATTTTTCGTGATAGTCAAATCCCGGTCCGTCATTCTTCTCGGCGATGATCACGTCGGGCTGAAATGTCGGGTCTTCCAGTATCTGCGACGGATTCGCCACGCGTACGTGCGCAAATGTGCGTCCGGGTTTTCTTAACAGGAACTGGTAAGCATAGTCGAAACTGGCTTCTGTAAAAACAAAACCGATTTTTTGCGGATTGAGTGCATTCACCTGTTTTAAAAGTATTTCGGTTGCGGGCCAGTGGTCGCCCCAGAACAGCCGTCCCGGACTGGCGTAAAAGACGCTTTCCTGTTTGAGGTTCAGGTTGGCAGCGTCGATGCGGATGTTGAGATGCAATGCCGAATTGATAGGCGGGAAAATTTTCTCAAAAAACCATTTCGTGGAAAGAAACGGGTGTGCCGAGCTGAGTAATGCGAACGGCAGCGCCGCTATCCAAAGCAGGAAAGGCAGCAGCCGGGCCGGCCATGCGGGCAAGACCGAGCCGTAAGTAAGGCCCACAACGGGAGCTGCCAGGAGGAAGAATGGAATGTGCAGCCGTGAGCCGTAAGTCTGGTAGCTGATAAAAAAGCAGAAAACCAGTATGCTGAGGAAACTCAGCCAGCCATACCATTTGGCGGCTTTGGGCAGGCGTGTGAAAATCAGGAGCGGAATGCTGAAAATAATCAGCCAGATTCCAAAGAAATTATGGGCAAAATCCTCATTGAAATTCAGCTTGTTCATCTTGAACGGCATCCCAAGGCGCGGTACATCAAGCGGAATGCCCATCGCGGCGTGGAGATTTTGTAGCTGGTTCAGGAGGAAGTCGTTGTACCGGTTCCCTGGCGAGACGAAGCCCAGATGAAGAAAAGTGTGCTTGCTGACTGATGAAATGTAATCGGCCGGGCCGGTAAAAGTGTTTTGATTCCCCGAACTGAGAGTGCCTACGGGTGATGCGAAGATCTCGTAGGTCCGGTACCAATACGGAACATTGACGGCCAGCGTGAGGATTAGGGCAGCGGCGACGAACGTGATAATGTGTTTCCGGAAGGCCGATTTGCGAACCATCGCAATAAACAGGTAGATGCCGAACGGAAGCACGTAAAAGAGGAATGTTCCCTTCGTCATCATCCCGACCGCACAGCACAGCGGAATCAGGTACAGGCTAGCCAGATGGTGATTCCGGATATAATCAAAAATAAAAAATACGGCTGCCAGGACAAAAAAAGCCACAACAAGGTCATTCTGGGTCGTCATCGATTCGAGGACGACGATCGGCAGAGTGGCGGCAAAGCACAGGCCGATACGAAGCGTTGCCGGCGTGCTTGAAAAAAGCCGGATAATCATGGAGACCAGCGCCAGTACGCCCGCGAGGCAGCACCATTGCAAAAGCTGGAAATACCGCTCCGAGCCTGAGAGCAGAAAGGTATGCAGATGAACGTATTCTGAAAAAGGACTGAAAGAGATCGAGCGCTCGATGTGCGAGGCATAATGCGCCACGTTGCCTTGTTGTATCCAGTAGCCCAGCCGGCTCAGGTGATAGCTGAGGGAGTCCTGGTTATTTGGAATCGCGGCTACGGCAACTATCAGGGTAACCGAGGCAAGGACGGCCAGCATGGCAACTGTGAAAGTGCCGAGTTCCCGGCAAAAATTTCGGGTGCCATTCAGCCAGCGCTCCGCAATGGCCGCGAAAGTCAGGCCATGAATGCTTTTCAGCCGAAACCATGCGATGGCCAGGGTGATATTGAAAACGATCCAGATGGCGGCGATAGCAATCCGGTTGATCAGATTGAATAATCCTAATGCCTCCGTGCTGATGGCGATGAAGATAAATATAACAATGGCGGCGGAAATCAGCGAACGGCGAAAGAGCTGCTCCGCGTTTCTGTAAAATGCCACGTAGCAATTTGCTGTGGCCAGCACCATCGCCGTCGGGATCAAAAAGATCATAGTTAAGGAAGTCCTGTTCGGCAAATATGAGCTGCAAACTAACTATTTCGTTGCAAAGAACCGCATTAACTCGTCATACGCGGATGTGCGGGGAGGGGAAAAACACATGCATTTGCCCGATAAGTGCCTGAACTGAGGATACTTTTACCTGCTTGTTTTGGAAGCTTATTTCGGCTTCAAATCCGTTTTCCGCTTCGAATACTTTGATAAGGCAGGGGGCATCGCGGTGGGCGCTGATACCCAACCCTTCCCTTTGCAATGCCCGCTTTATCCAGAAAAGGGGCTTTGCAGCACCTTCCAGGCAAATCTGCGCATTGTCCGCGGGTTGGTGAATGATAAACGTGCCGGTAGTCCGGTCGAATGAAAAGCCGTTACGGGCAAAGGTAGCCTCGAATGCGCCGCTCAGCACGAGGTCTTCGGGTAGCCCGGCCAGGATTTTGCCGTCTGGGTGCATTAGCCAGAGCTCATCGGCGGTTTGCAGTGCGAGGTCCAGCTCATGCGTGCTGAGCAGGATCGCCTTGTGCATGCCGCGCGCGAGCGTGTGCAGGAGTCGCATCATTTCCACGCGATTGGGGAGGTCGAGATGGGCGGTGGGCTCATCGAGCAGGATCAGTGGCGTGTCCTGCGCGAGAGCACGGGCGAGCATTACTTTTTGCCTTTCCCCATCGCTGAGCTGATGCATATGGCGGTCGAGCAGCGGCGTGATGCCGGTTTGTTCAATGCTGTGGGCTATTTGGGAAT
The DNA here is from genome assembly GCF_003014695.1 of Dyadobacter jiangsuensis. Taxonomy (GTDB): domain Bacteria; phylum Bacteroidota; class Bacteroidia; order Cytophagales; family Spirosomataceae; genus Dyadobacter; species Dyadobacter jiangsuensis. Next base: position 18,919 of record NZ_PYAS01000019.1, read on the forward strand.
GATCATCTTTTGTCAATGTGCCCAGCCAGCCGGTGTAGGGCGTGCGGCCCAAGGCAACTACCTCGCGGGCCGTGAGGTTGCCTGCATCGATCCGGTCAGTTAACACGAGGCTGAGTTTTTGCGCAAGCTCGGCTGGTTTTAAGTCGTCGAGCGGGCGGTTATCGATCGTAATTTCACCCGTCAATGCCGGTTGCAGGCCGCTCAGTGTGCGCATTAATGTGGATTTACCCGCGCCGTTTGAACCCAGTAAACACACCAGGCTGCCCGGTCTTAGCTGTAAATCGAGATGGCTTGCTATTGTTCGTTCCGTACCGGACGACCGGTAACCGATCGCCAGCGAGCGAGTCTCCACAATGGCTTTCTGATTTTTCATGAAAATGACGAACGTAAGTTATTGCGCCGGACGATGATCCAGATCACCACCGGAGCGCCAAGCAATGATGTCACGACGTTGATTGGGATGACGGTTTGCGAGCCGGGAAGCTGGGCAATGATATCGCAAAGGAGTAGCAGCACGGTTCCGGTGAGGCATGTCGCGGGAATTAGCACGCGGTGGTTGGACGTTCCGAGCAGCGAACGGGTAATGTGCGGAATAGCGATTCCAACAAAGCCGATAGGCCCGCAAAAGGCTGTAATGCTGCCGGTGAGAAGGCTCGTGCTGAGCATGATTAGCAAGCGCGTCCGCCCGACCGTAAGCCCCATGCTTCTCGCATAATTTTCACCTAATAATAATGCATTGAGCGATTTGGAAGATGCAAATGCGAGCAGTAAACCTCCTGTGACTACGCCTGAAAGTACGTATAAATGATAACCCGTAACGCCGCCCAGCGAACCGAACGTCCACATGATGTACTCCTGCAACTGCTCCGGCTGGCTGAAATATTGCCAGATACTGACAATGGAAAGCGTAATCGTGCCGATCATGACACCTACTATGAGCAGGATCACATTGTCGCGGATACGCCCGGCGATCAGGAGAATCAATGCCAGAACACCTGCCGAGCCTAGCGAAGCCATGCCGATGATGAGCCAGCTTCCGGATATCCCCAACTGGCTGATCGCGTACATGCTCGCGCTGCTCCCGCCTGCGAGCATTACAGCAGCCACACCCAGGCCTGCACCCGCGGTAATGCCCAGTTCTGAAGGCCCGGCCAGGGGATTACGGAAGAGTGTTTGCATTTGCAGCCCGCTGACCGACAGGCCGCAGCCGGCAAGAATAGCAGTGATGGCTTTGGGTAAACGTATTTTTTCAATGATAAAAAGCCAGGCTCTATTTTCGGACTCGCCCGTAGTTACGATCCGGAATACCTCCTTGAATGGGATCGCCACCGAACCGAGCATGATGTCAAGGCAGAACAATGCGATCGCAAGAATCCCTAAAAAAAGCAATGTCCAGCGTCTGTTTGGCGTGTGCTGCGTCATTCGGGAAGCTGTTTGTAGTAAACAAGCTGATGGTCCGGAAGCAGTTCGGGGTGGAAAATCCGGATCATATCGGCCAGTACAGTATGCGGATTTACGCTGCCCGATTCGAAGAAATCGTTCGAGCCCTGTTCGTTGACAAGGCGGTTGTAACTGTACAACATGCCTGTTCGCACTGCTTTGAAATCGGCGTATCGGGCATCCTGGGCTATGATACTTTTACGCGTATCGCGATTGTCGAACCCGACATTCAGCCAGTAGTCCGCCGCTAAGGCAAGTGGATAAACGGCTTCAAAACTGAGGGGGAGGCTCCCTGTTTCGGGTGTGGCCCCCCAATGGTAATAGGCACCGGCATCCTTGAAAAAACGGGCCATGTAACTGTTGCCGCCAGGCAGAAACCAGGCATCTTTGGTATTCAGGCCGGAAAGTACCGTTGGTTTCTTGGCCGCTTTTTGAGTAAGGGCCGAAAGACGCTCGTATTCAGTTTCTATTTGTGTGAATTTTTCATTGACCAGTGCTTCCTTATCCAGCAATGCGGCCATGAGCTTCACCCATTCCGCACGGGCCAGCGGTGTTTGCTCTACCCATTCGGAATTGATCAGGACGGGTATCCCGGCTTCCTTCAATACGCGGTAATGATCCATTTTTCCGCCAGGATTACCGATGGTCATCACCAGATCCGGTCGCATTTCGATCACCTTCTCGTCATTCAGGCCCTGGTCGCGCCCTACTTCCACTATTTTACCTGCCTTAATCATGCCGATAACCTTCGGGGAATACACGTATTGCAAACTGCCGAGGCCTGTCAGTACATGCTCAGCATCCAGGAAGCCCAGTAATCCGACGTGCATGGACGACATCGCGGCCAGGCTTTTTACCGGTATTTCAATCCGCTGAGCGTGTGGGTAACCCGTGGGCATTGCGGCACCGTTTTTTTGGAGAATATATTGTAAAGTATCGCCCTTTCCGCCGAATGGGTTGATAATGCTCACCAGTTTGAAGTCTTTGAAATACGCAATGTTGAATCCACGAGCGTGATGAATTTCAGTTTGGACAAACCGGTTGGTGGAATCGGCAGTTGCCGTCTGCTCTTTTTGCTCATGTCCGGATGGACCACAGCCTTGTATCAGCAAGCCTGTGAAAATGAGCAGGCAAAGAATTTTGGACATTCAGGAATGATTTGTTTGGCTCAAATATAACTCAACATTTGCCTTACATTATTAAGACCAGTCTGAATCGTGTTCACTGACTGGGTTCCATGATAGTAACCAGCTATGTGTAATTCATCATAAACATCGACAAGTAAAGCGAGTAATTTTTTGTCCAATTTCCGAAGCCGGTTTGTGTAGTCCTCGATGCTCTTTGGTTTCGTAAAATGAATACCTTCCTTTTGCAGGAGATATTCATCCAGAATGAGCAATGCAGCCGAATAGGCCGTGCCCGCGGCCATTTTAACATATTTAACATCGGCATACAGGCCGTCTTTCTTACCCGCTTTTTCAGTGAGGATCTGGCGTGCGTTTTCAAGGTAGCGTTCGGCTTCCTGAGCAGGTGTGAGGGGCTGATTGTGTTGTTGTGCCATAGTGTTGTGTTGGTTTACCTAACCTTTATACGAACACTTTCGAAAAAAGTAACATTCAGATTACCCATAAATTTCGGAAGCTTTTGGCATACTTTTGATAAATTCAGAAATATGCCAAAGCAGCCTCTCTTACAGTTCACTGGAAAAAGTATTTACTGCGCCATTGCCGACGTCCATATCGATCCGTGGATACCGGTGGGCCGGGCGATCATCACGCACGCGCACAGCGATCACGCGCGTTGGGGAAGCCGGCATTACCTCGCGCATAAGGATAGCGAGCCCATTCTGCGGCTGCGGCTCGGGCAGGATATCGATCTCCAAACCGTGCAGTATGGTGAGAAATTCATGATCAACGGCGTGAAGTTTTCCTTGCATCCGGCTGGTCATATCATCGGTTCGGCGCAGGTGAGGGTGGAGTATCAGGGCGAGGTGTGGGTGGCTAGCGGCGACTACAAGCTGGAAGACGACCATTTCGCAACGCCGTTCGAACCCGTGAAATGCAATGTGTTCATCACCGAGTCTACATTTGGATTGCCTATTTACAAATGGCAGCCGCAGCAGGAGGTGATGTCGGAAATCGACGACTGGTGGGCGCATAACCGTGCCGAGGATAAGGCCAGTGTGTTAATGGGCTATTCGCTGGGGAAAATGCAGCGGATTTTGAAGAATATCCGGTTGCAGGACTCAGTCATCTATGCGCACGGGGCTATTCATACTGTGAATGAACGCCTGCGAGAAGCGGGTTTCGATCTGCCCGAACTGACATTGGTTACCAAAGATATGGACCGGAAACTGTTCAAAGGGGCCCTTGTGCTGGCGCCGCCCTCGGCGGACGGAACGACGTGGATACGAAAGTTTGCACCTTATTCGGTGGGATATTGCTCGGGCTGGATGGCTTTGCGGGGCGCCAAAAACCGCCGCGCGGTGGATCAGGGGTTTGTATTAAGCGACCATGTCGACTGGCCTGACCTGAACCGCGCCGTGAAAGAAACCGGGGCGGAAAAAGTGTACGTTACACATGGTTATACAAGCATTTACGCGCGCTGGCTCAACGAAAATGGCATCGAAGCGGCCGAAGTGAACACGATGTACGGTAATGAGGATGAAAATGAAGAAGAGGAGACTGTGCAGGACGTATCAGCCGGGCAAGACGCTTATCAGGAGCACAAGCAGGAGCTTGACGAAGCAGCGAATGTAAATAAAGAAGGTAAAGGATTATGAAACAGTTTGCAGATCTCTTCATGAGCCTCGACCGCACGAATAAGACAAATGCGAAAGTCGATTTGCTGAAAAACTACTTTCTGACGGCTTCAGACGACGATAAGCTGTGGGCGCTTACATTGTTTACTGGCCGCAGGCCGTCATTCAAGGTCAACCGCACGCAGGTGAAAGAATGGGCGGCAGAGGAGGCCGGTATCCCGATGTGGCTTTTCCAGGAAAGTTATCATAGCGTAGGGGATTTGGGCGAGACGATTTCGTTGCTCCTGCCCCGCACAAGTCCGGGAGGCTCGGAAAAATCGCTTTCGGAGTGGTTCCATTACCTGGGAATGCTGCCGGGCATGACTGATGAACAAAAGCGGGATCATATTACCCGCGCCTGGATGCAGCTTTCGCAGCATGAGACATTCGTATTCAACAAACTGCTCATGGGGAGTTTCCGTATCGGCGTTTCACAGACTTTGGTCGTTCGTGCGCTGGCGGAAGCGACTGAAACCGATTCCAATGTGATCGCTCACCGGGTGATGGGGCAATGGGATCCGCAGGAAACGACTTTTGAACAATTAATCCTCGATAAAGGTGAAAACGACAATGCATCGCGCCCGTACCCGTTTTTTCTCGCCTATCCGATCGAGGGTGACGTGGCGGATCTCGGCGACGCCGGCGACTGGTTCGCCGAGTGGAAATGGGATGGTATCCGCTCTCAGATTATCTATCGAAACAAGGAGCTGTTTATATGGACGAGGGGAGAGGAACTGTCCACTGAAAAATTCCCCGAGCTGCATTTTTTGAGTGAGGTCCTTCCCGATGGTACGGTACTCGACGGAGAAATTGTGACTTATGCCGAGGGGCGGCCTATGCCGTTCAATGTGCTGCAAACCCGCATTGGTCGTAAAAATTTGTCCAAAAAAGTACTCGAAGAAGCGCCGGTTGCATTTTTGGCTTACGATATGCTCGAAGCGAACGGTGTGGATATCCGGGGGCTTACGCAGGAGCAGCGTCGCGTGCAATTGGAAGCGGTGCATGCAAATGTGCCCGCACAAGGCTATTTTAACCTGTCGCCCTTGATCGATTTCAAAAATTGGCAGGTCCTGCGTGACCTCCACCCGCAATCGCGCGAAAATATCGCGGAGGGTTTTATGATCAAGCGTAAAGCCAGCACCTATCAGGTCGGTCGTAAAAAAGGCGACTGGTGGAAATGGAAGATCGATCCCTTAAGTATTGACGCGGTACTTATTTATGCTCAGAAAGGCTCCGGCCGCCGTGCAGAACTTTTTACAGACTATACCTTTGCTGTTTGGGGTGACGAAGGGAAGCTCGTGCCGTTTGCGAAGGCCTATTCCGGGCTCACAGATGCGGAAATCGGGCAGGTTGACTATTTTATCAAGCGTAATGTCCTTGAAAAATTCGGTCCTGTTCGCACCGTAAAGCCGGAGCTGGTTTTTGAAATCGGATTTGAGGGAATTAACGAATCAACGCGCCACAAGTCGGGAATAGCCGTGCGGTTTCCGCGGATTTTGCGGTGGCGGAAGGATAAGAAGGCGGAGGATGCAGATAGTTTGGGGAGCTTGCGGGATATTTTGTATAATTATAAATAAACTATAATTTATATAATATTTATAATGCTTATATTGATTTACTTCAACAATCGGGCGAGTCGCTCGCCGGCCGTGTATCCTATCTGGAACTTTATCCGATAGATGTTATTGAATATGCGTCCGGGGATTTTCAGCAGGTAAATACATTATGGCTTCGCGGAGGCTTTCCGGAAAGTTTACTGGCCGCTTCGGATCGCGACAGTCTGGAATGGCGGCAGGATTTTATCAGGACATCTCGACGTTTCCGGCGTGACTATCAGCCGTTACCTGGATTTGATGGTCGACTTGCTCCTCGTAAGACGATTGCAGCCATGGGCTTCGAATGCCGGCAAGAGATTAGTGCGAAGTCCAAAGATCTATGTGCGGGATAGTGGTCTTACGCATGCTTTAATGGGAATAGAAACTTTCAATAACCTGTTGGCACATCCGGTAGTAGGCGGTAGTTGGGAAGGGTTTGTAATCCGATGGGTGATGGCATTGTGGCAACTTCACTCGTTAATATGATGCAAGAGGTGGTGAGCCGTTTTTCACCATAATGTTTCTACGTTGTCGTACAAAGTAAACTTTCCATCGATTGAGACGATCGTCAGGTTTTCCACAACGGCAGTCGCGATCAGCAATCTATCAAATGGATCACGATGATTATCCCAAAGCGGTAATTCATCATAAAGATCCAGGTACTCCGGCTTGATAGCCAGTGGTTGAATACCGATCTTTTGCGCCTCTTCGTGATAGCGGGAAATGGGGTGTAGCAATTCGAGCTTCCCGGTCTTCTTTTTGATGGCCATCTCAAAGAAAGAAACCGAACTCGCATAGCAAACGGAATGGATGTCTTCAATTATCACCCTGGCTTTTTCGGAAAGTTTATGCTTTTGCCCCAAGCACCAAAGTATCGTGTGTGTATCGAGTAGGTATGCCATTAAATATAGTCGGATAAGTCATCCAGGCTGTCGTTGAAATCGTCTGCCGTTTTGATAGTGCCCGCCATGCTGCCTAGCTGGCGTTTTTGACCGGTGAATGTATTATTGTCATCACCCATGAAGGTGACCAGTACTTTACTGCTTTTTTTCACGGGCGGCGACTCTTTGAGAATAACTTGCCCGTTTTCATAAACTCCCTCAATGGTGGTAAGCATGGCTTTAACAGGTTGATTCTTTTAAACAAATATACTAATTCACCTCGACTTATGAGATTAGGGAGCCGCTAATAGGCTACATGGCACAGAAGTTGGATTGCTTTTACAAACCAGTTTTAGTTAATTCAAATCAAAAATTCTTCCCTTGACCAAATCCCGCGGACATACCGTTGTTGAGCAATGGTTTAAAGATAAAAAGTGGAAATGGGCGGCTTTTCAGAAGGAGGCCGCTGCGGCTTATCTGGCGGGGAAAAGTGGCTTGGTGAATGCGCCTACGGGCAGCGGAAAGACCTACTCGCTTTGGCTGCCGATACTGATCAGGCATATCAATTCGCTTCCGAAAAAGCCTCTCAAAACAAAAAAAGGGCTGCAAGTACTTTGGATTACGCCGCTTCGTGCGCTTTCGAAGGACCTTTTTCGGAACATGGAAATGGCGGCGCTTGAAATGAACCTCACGTGGCGGGTGGGCATACGTACGGGCGACACAGGTACGCGCGAGCGCAACGAACAGAAGCGGCAGATGCCCGATGCTCTCATTATCACGCCGGAGAGCCTGCATATGCTTTTTACGCAAAAAAATGCCTCCGAATTTTTCAAAAACCTGCATACGGTGGTTGTGGACGAGTGGCACGAGCTCATGGGCAGTAAGCGCGGCACGCAGACGGAACTTGCGTTGGCCAGGTTGCGAACCATCAACCCGGATTTGCAAACCTGGGGTATTTCCGCGACGATCGGAAATCTGGAAGAGGCGAAGAAGGTACTTCTGGGTATACGTTTTCCGGAAGAGAATTCGGTGATTATCAGGGCGAATACCGAAAAGAAAATCCTGGTCGAAAGTATCATTCCTGAAAGGGTGGAGACACTGCCGTGGTCGGGGTATATGGGGATCCGGCTGGTGGATAAGGTGGTGGAAGTGGTGAACAAGAGCCGCACGACGCTGCTTTTTACAAACACCCGGTCGGGAACGGAGATCTGGTACCGTACGATCATTGAGAAGTATCCCGAGTTTGCCGGTATTATGGCCCTGCACCACGCCTCGCTCGACCGCGAGATTCGCGATTGGGTGGAGGAGGCATTGCACGATGAGCGGTTGAAACTGGTCATTTGCACGGCCAGTCTTGACCTGGGAGTCGATTTTCGACCGGTGGACACGGTTATTCAGGTGGGAAGTCCCAAAAGCATTGCGCGGTTCGTACAGCGTGCGGGGAGGAGCGGGCACCAGCCTGGCGTCGATAGTAAAATCTATTTTTGTCCCACCAATGCGTTGGAACTGATCGAGGCCGTATCGTTGCGGGAGGGCGTGATCAAAAATATGATCGAGGACCGGCCGCCGGTTGCTCATGCGTTTGATGTACTGGCTCAATGGATGATCACGCTGGCGGTGGGCGAGGGGTTTGATGAAGCGACGCTTTTTGAAGAGGTTCGGAACGCATATGGTTATCAGTATCTGAATCGGGAGGAATGGGAGTGGCTTTTGGGGTACATTACCACGGGTAGCTCGTCGCTGACGGTTTATGACGAATACAAGAAAGTAGAACGCGTGAATGGCCGCTACGTGGTCACCAGCCGGCGTATTGCGCACAGGCATTTGCTGAGCATGGGCACAATCGTGTCGGAGGTTTCGCTGAAAGTGAAGTTGCAGAGCGGCAAATACCTGGGAGCGGTAGAGGAATCATTTGTAACTTGGATGAAGGCAGGCGACGTGTTCTTCTTCGCGGGAATGAGCGTGGAATTTGTACGAATCCATGAAATGACCGTGACGGTCAAAAAGGCCGAGGGGAAAAAAGGGTATCTCGTCCGCTGGGTAGGTGGGCGGATGCCGCTGTCGTCCCAACTCTCGGCATTTATCCGCGAGCGCCTCGCCGACGCGATAGAAAATCCGCATAAGGAAGTGGAACTGGCCAAAATGCAGCCGCTGCTCGAATTGCAGGAAAAACGCTCGGTCATTCCCAAAACCAATGAACTGCTGATCGAGCAATGCGAAACCCGTGAGGGATATCATATCTTTATATTTCCGTTCGAAGGGAGGCTGGTGCACGAGGGGATGTCGATTTTACTGGCCTATCGCATTAGCCAGCTGCGGCCGATCACGTTTTCGGTAGCGATGAACGATTACGGTTTTGAGTTGTTAAGTGATCAGTATGTCGACCTGGCCGAAATCCTGGGTGAAACAGATCTGTTCTCGACCAAACATCTCGTCGATGACATTTACCAGAGCGTGAATGCGACAGAGATGGCGAAGCGGAAGTTCCGGGAGATTGCCGCTATCGCCGGACTGATGTTTCAAGGGTACCCGGGCAAGTATGTCAAAACGAGGCAATTACAAGCGTCAAGTTCATTGCTTTTCAATGTGATGAGTAAGTATGAGGACAACAACTTGCTCATAAAACAGGCATATCAGGAAGTACTAACCTACCAACTTGAAGAGGTACGCATGCGGGAGGCGCTTGCGCGGATCGAACACCAGAAAATAGTGATACAAAACACCGACAGACCGACGCCATTCTCGTTCCCGATTATGGTCGACAGGCTTCGGGAACAATTAACTTCGGAAAAGCTGGACGACAGGATTCAGCGAATGATCAAACAGTACGGTAATGCAGATTGAGATCAGAGGCAACCATTTTATATTATTGACGCAGCGGGCGATTTTTTGGGAGGAAACGCAAACATTACTGATCGGAGACCTGCATTTAGGGAAAATAACGCATTTCAGAAAAGAAGGCATAGCTATTCCGCACAACGCCGCTGCCAACAACTTCGAGCGGCTCGATGAGCTGGTCCGGCAAACCGGGGCTACCCGTATCATTTTTCTCGGCGATCTTTTCCACGCCGAATACAATGCAGAATGGGAAACCTTCCGCGAATGGCGAGCCGCGCATCACTACATTGAAATGATCATCGTCATGGGTAATCACGACGTCCTGCCGGTAAGTCTGTTGCTGGAATGTGATTTACAGGTATATGTAAATGATTATGAGGAAGATGTATTCATATTTACGCACCATCCCAGAGTAGAATTCGATATCTCCAAATTCGTTTTCGCAGGCCACGTACACCCGGTTTTCACTTCTTACGGAAAAGGCCGGCAGAGCGTGCGGCTACCTTGTTTCGTCATTGATAAGTATCAGGCCATTCTCCCTAGCTTCGGCGTGTTCACCGGGGGGTATCTAATGGGGCTTGCCGACGATCGTAAGATCTATATTACCACTGAGACCCGGGTTTTTTCTGTTTGTTAGTGGTTGATTTTTAGGTTATTATGTCAAAACTGGAAAAATATGGAATCGGATTCCATATTTTTCCAGTTTTGTCTATTTTTGATGTATGATAGATAGAATTGCTGCATCAAAAATTGAGCAATTGGCAGCCACATTCAAATCTGTGGCTGTTACCGGACCGCGGCAGTCCGGCAAAACGACATTAGCAAAGTCATTGTTTCCTGAAAAAGCGTACTTATCTCTCGAAAACCCGGACGTTCGACGGTTTGCATTAGAAGATCCTCGTGGGTTTCTGTCAAGGTATCAATCGGGGGCCATTTTTGATGAAGTACAGCGGGCGCCCGAGCTGTTTTCCTATTTACAGGAAATCCTGGATGACTCGCCAGAACCGGGCCGTTTTATCCTCACAGGTTCCAATAACTTTCTATTGCAGCAAAACATCTCGCAAACCCTGGCTGGTCGCGTTGCTATTCTTAACTTGTTGCCGTTCAGCACCGAGGAGCTTTACAGTGAAGTAAGCAATGTGCCGGATGAAAACCAGCTTATATTCAAAGGGCTATACCCGCCGATTTACGAGCCTGGAATCCCGCCGGAAGATTGGTTTCCCAACTATTTGCGGACTTACATTGATCGCGATGTGCGGCAAATCAAAAACATTACCGATCTCATCGTATTTGAAAGGTTCATACGACTCCTCGCCGGACGGAATGGGCAGGAATTGAACCTGACTTCTCTTGCAGTCGACACAGGTGTGGACACGAAAACCATCCAGTCCTGGATAGGCATTCTGGAAAGTAGTTTTATCATTTACCTCCTGCGGCCGCATTACAAAAATTTTAATAAGACGCTTATCAAGCGCCCCAAGGTATATTTTTACGATACCGGGCTGGTTTGTTCGCTGCTTGGCATTTCCAATGTGGAACAGTTACCGTTACATCCGTTGCGCGGCGCACTCTTTGAATCGCTGGTGGTTACTGAACTCGTGAAGCAACGGACGAATGCCGGTAAGCCCGTCAACCTTTACTATTGGCGCGACAAAACCGGGCATGAGGTTGACATTATAATTGATAATGGCCTTTCACTAGTTCCTGTCGAGATTAAAGCCGGAAAGACAGTTAACAACGAGTTTTTCGGCAATATCGCCTATTGGAACAAATTGAGCGGCGCGACGAAGGGCTACATCGCCTACGCCGGGAATCAGATCGAAGAGCGTTCGAATGGCATCACCGTTCTGAATTGGTTTGAGTTGTTAAAACGGGGTGTGTAACGTCTTTTGCGCAAAGAAGGCTCCATCCGGAGCAATCCGAAATAGATCATAAGCCCTCAGCTAACCGCCGCCTGCGCAGGTTGGGTTTTCACCTTCAAATGCTTGCTGATCACCCTGATCAATTCTTCTGCTCTGAAAGGCTTTGTGACAAACCCGCTGAAATTGCAGGCGGCTATTTCGGGGGTCTTTTCGGCGAAAGTGTCGGCTGTGAGGGCGATTACCGGCACGTGCCGGTGCCTGGGGTAGGAGCTCTGGATTTTTTTCATGGCCGTTACACCATCCATGACCGGCATTTGAATATCCATCAAAATCAGGTCGAAATCGGCGGTTTCGAGGGCGTGCAGCACTTCCTTGCCATTATTACAAATCACAAACTCCGCTTCCCATTTGTTGAGCAGATGTTTGAGCAGGATCTGGTTTGCCAGGATATCTTCGGCGGCCAGAATGCGGTAACCTTTCAGTGATAATGTCGCAGGGGCGTTCGTCTTTTCTTCCTCATACGAAGTGCTACCCTTCCCGAAATTCAGCACTACCGTAAATGTGCTGCCTTCTCCAAGCGTGCTGCTGGCAGAAATGGAGCCGTTCATGAGCTCGGTGATTTTTCGGGTAATGCTCAACCCCAGGCCGGTACCTCCGAAATTACGCGCGGCGTTGTTGTTGTGAGCTTGCGAAAAACTGTCGAAAATGACACTGAGGTTGTCTGCCGAAATGCCTATTCCTGAGTCGGACACGACTATTTGGAGATCGATATTGTCGCCGTAGTCGTGTGCGAGTTCCACAGCGACCTTTACAAAACCGCCTTCCTCTGTGAATTTAATGGCATTACCGATCAGATTGACCATGATCTGATTCAGCCGGTAAGGATCGCCCATCACAATTTGCGGGACTTTGTCGCTGCAATCGAATGTAAAATCGATGGATTTTTCCCTGGCCCGGATTTCAAAGGTTTTCATCAGATACCCAAGCTTCTCGCGGAGGTCGAACTCGAAGTTTTCCAGCCCGAATTTCCCGGCTTCAATTTTCGAGAAATCAAGAATGTCGTTCAGGATAACCAGCAGATTGTCAGCAGAGTATTTAATCGTGTTCAAATGCTCCTGCTCCTCTCCCGTGAAACCGCTCAACAGTAGCAGGTCCGTGAATCCAATGATCGCATTCATCGGCGTGCGGATCTCATGGCTCATAGTGGAAAGGAAGTCGGATTTGATACGCGTCGCTTCCTCAGCGTGCCTTTTGGCCTGGATCAGTTCCCGTTCGGCTATTTTGCGCGAAGTAATGTCGATCGCCGTGCCCAGTACTTCCTGCACCCGCCCTCTCGCATTTCTTTTAAAAGGTACTTCACGGGTGATGATCCAGATTTCCGAGCCATCCTTGTGTTTCAGCCTGAACTCCTTTTCCACGACTTCCCCGTCCTTCACGCGGTACCGCATATGGTTGTAATGCTCGCGGAAAGTGTGCTGGTCCTGCTCGTTGATGATTCGGGCAAGGCCTTTGCGGGTGTCGGTTTCAACTTCGCATTCCGAGTAACCCAATATCTTCCATATCTGTTTGTTATGGAAAATATTGGTCCATTTCTCGATGTCGATTACATAAATGATATTTGGAGAAAGAAGCGCTACTTTATTGATAAATTCTTCTTTTTCAGCCAATTCGTGCTCAGCTACTTCCCGGCCTTTTTCCATTTCGAGCATCTGGCTCATGGTGTGGAAAGCCTTGGTCAGCTTTTCGGGGGTAACTTCCGATTTGGGGAAATAGTCGAGAGCACCTGCTTTCATCATTTCAACGGCGAGGCGCTCGTCGCCATGCGATGTGAGCACGATCACCGGCAGGTGCGGGGCGCGCTCCTTGACGGTTTTCAGAAGTTCCAGACCGTTGGTTTTAGGAAGCTGATAATCGAGAAAAATACAGCCGGGCGTCCAGACATCGAGCATCTGGAGCGCCTCTTCCGCGTATTTGGATATTCTAACCTCCCCTATTTCCACCTGCGCCCTGCCGATGGCACGGTTCAGTTTCATAGCGTCGATATCGTCGTCTTCAACAAGCAGGATGGATAAAGGAGGCATAAATGATGGCTAATAGTGGTGAATGAATCCTACTGAGGATATTCGCAGAGTGTCCAGTAGCTGTTCAGCGTGGAAACCGCTGCAATGAACCGGTCCATCGACAACGGTTTGAGAATGTACCCGGCCACGTTCAGGTTAAACGCTTCGATCTTGTCGCTGTCTTCATTGGAAGTAGTCATCACGAACACCGACAACGAGGCGAGCGACGGGTCCTGCCTGATTTCTTTCAGAAATTCGATACCGCCCATTTTGGGCATGTTGAGGTCCAGCAATACAATTTTCGGTCTGGGATAATCCAGCGTTTCGGAACGGAGCAACGCCAATGCTTCAATGCCGTTGGATGCGACGACGAGTTGGTTGGAAATATTGTTCTTCTTGAATGCCCGCTTGACATTCATCACATCAACTTCGTCATCTTCTACGAGGAGTATGGTCATCGGGACAGGATTGGTAAAGGACATTTCGTTAAAATTGAATTTATAGTTAAAATGGGTTATCCGACACTACTGGATGTCTTTTGCTTCGTTTTTGGGCCAGGTAAAAAGAAATGTGGTTCCTTCGCCCATGACCGTTTCAATTCTTATTTTGCTGTGCTTTTCGTCTAGAATTTTCTTTACAATGGCGAGGCCCACGCCGGTGCTTTCCACCTCGTCGCGGGCTTGGAGCGTCTGGAAAATCACGAATATGCGCTCGTGGAATTCAGGGCTGATGCCGGGGCCATTATCGCCCACGTAAAATTCGAATTGATTGCCGAGATCTTTCCAGCCGATAGTGATTGTGATCTCCGCCTTGTCATTGTACTTAATCCCGTTTGAAATCAGGTTTTGCAGGATTTGCGTCAATGCTATTTTCTCGGCCTCGATTTCTGTATTTGGCTCTCCCTCGATCCGGAACGAAAGCGGTTTTTTTGTACTGAACGATTCACAAAGTTCATCTACCAGGCTTCTGATCTGAAATTTCTCCTTTACGGTTTTGATCCGCCCTGCCCGTGAATAGGACAAAATACCGTTGATCAGGTTCTCCATCCGGTGTACTCGCCCGCGCAGGAGCCTGAACTGATCCTTGGTTTCGCCTTCGAGCATATCGGCAATATCCTCTTCAATCCACTCCGAAAGGTTATTGATCGCCCGCAGCGGTGCTTTCAGGTCGTGGCTCACGACGTAGGCAAACTGGTCGAGTTCAGCATTGATGCGTTCCAGGTCGCGGGTGTAGGATTTTAGCTTGGTTTCGGCCGTTACGCGTGCTGTTACATCCGAGAGCGTGCCAGTGAAGCCGATATGTGTGCCATTGGCATAATAGGGGCTTAGTGAAGCGCCCAGCCATTTTTCCTGCCCGTCGGCGGTGAAAATGCGAAGTGTTTCCTCCTTTGCCTGGGTTTCATTATTAAGTATTTCAACCAGTTTTTCCCTGGATTCGAGCGGGGGTAGAAAGCCTGCAAAACGCTGGCCCAGGCTGGCAGCCACAGGGTAGCCCGTAATGCTTTCCCATGCCTGGTTGAGATAGGTAAAGTTGCCCTCGCGGTCCAGTTGTACCAGCACCTCCGAAATGCTGCCCACTACTTCTTCTAATCGTTTGCTGGTAAGAGCGGCTTCTTCCGTCTTTTCCTGCGCAATGCGGCTCAGTTCGCGGTTGGCTTTAAAAAGCTCACCGGAACTTTGTTCCAGTATCAGCTCCATCCGCGTCAGATCGTCCTGGTATTCTGTATATGCCTGATTAACAGCCATCAGGAAGTCCTGCATGTCGGGGTGCTCGGCAAGATCGGGAGGTAGTGATTTCCTGATTTGTCGTTTTAAGAGGCGGTGGTAATTGGTTTCGGTTAGTTCGAGCGTTTGCATCGGTTATTCGCGGAAAGTGGTAATGGTCATGGTTTGGTTATGCAGCTCGCACAACGAATCACGGTTGAATGGCGCCAGCTCGCCGTAGGAGTAAAAACCCGTCATAACCGGACCTTCCAATACTTCGGAGACGGATTCCACTTCTTCTTCCACCATTTGTTTTAAAACCAGCTTACGTCCGACGCAGCTCACCAGAATAGCAAATTCGGCATGGCTATCCAAGGCCCTTGCGGCTTCCTGGGCCGCTTCTTCAGCCCCGTTGATCAGCCGGTCGTTATTCGCTTTCATCAATCTCACAAACGAGCCCTCCGGAATGTCTCCCGCGAATGTCAGGCTCTTTTCATCTTCGTTGATCCCCAATATCGTCCGTACCACCGGTGCACGGTCCTCATTATCGCGCATACTCAGCGGAAAAAGCAGGCCCGACGCGGGCAATTCCTTCGCTTTATCGCCCAGGAACGATTTATAGAGGTCGAGCGCCGGCTCGCCGTCGATTTCATAAAGGATATTGTCTTTGGAACGCGTTACGCGTCTGTCGAGCCCAAAGCTGTCCCAGCCGCCGCGTGAGCCGTATCCGATCGAAAGCTTTTCACCATAAAAGCCAATAGCTGCCACACTTTCTGTTGCGACTTTTCCATCGGGCTCAATAATTATCGTACGGGCGAAATGTGAGCCGTCGCCGGCCAGGCCGCCGGTAATCGTGGCGCCGTCGGTCAACCCTTCCGTCATGCCTTTTACGAGGTCGGTGCCATTTACTTTGAGGCCGTCGGAAACGACGAACACGTGTTTCAGGCCTTTGGCCGGAAGTTGGGAAACGAGCTGTTTGCCCGCTTCCGAGCTGTCGAAATCAATATCTTCAAGACTGATTTTAGAGCTTTTGACCGAAACATCATCGAATGCGATACCCGTAACAATGATGGTATGCTCCCTTACCGACTCATTGGCGATTTCCCCGGCGGTAGAACATCCGGAAAAAACAGCATCGGGATATTGCAACGCGAGCTGGTGCGAAATTCCCGTTGTTTCAAGCAGTTCCCGGTCGCCGAAAATGAACAGCAACTGCGGGGAAAACGAAAACGGGATTTCAGAGGGACTATCCGAATAGATAAACTGTTCAATCTGCATAGATACAGGTGGTTGCGGCTTTATAAATCGATCTACAATTTACATAAAACTTTTGAGAACGAATTATTTTTACGCTTCACGCTGCACCGCCGTGATATATCGGTTTTTGCTACGAAATAGATGGAAACGAAATCCCCTTGATTTTACGGAATAGTTCTACCGCATAGAGGTCTGTCATGCCCGACACAAAATCGAGGACAGTCTGTATGCGGGAATAGGAGTCCGTTTTTGTGGTGATGAATTGCTTGGGAATCAGGTCGACCAGCTTTCGGGTATAATGGGAGTTATTGTTGAGATAAGCCGGTACAAATTCTTCCAGCAGCCCGCCCATTACTTTATAACCCGCTACTTCGATTTGCACCACCGACGAGTAATTGTAGATCTTCTGGATCGAAATCCGCTCGATCTCCTTCATCGCTGAGCGGTGCGGTTCGGGAATCCGGTCGATCAGGCTTGCATTGAAATCACCATTCAGGATTGTTTCCTGCTCATTGATAAACAGTTCCGAGCAAGCGCCGATTAACGTGCTGATCGATTTGGCCCGCAGCAGGCCTATTTTAGCATCGTCATCGTCGATATCCGCCAGGCGGGCAGGCATTCGGGCATCGTTGCACAATGCAAGCAGCAAAGCCTCCACTTCCTGATAGGATAGGATTTTGAGTCGGTGCGCGTCTTCCAGATCGATGATATTGTAACAAATATCGTCCGCGGCCTCAACCAGGTACACCAGCGGATGCCTTTTGTATACCAACGGCGCTTCGGAAACCTGCGATAAGCCCAGTTCAGAAGCTATTTTCTGAAAACCGGCCTGTTCCGACTGGAAGAAACCGTATTTTTTGGTATAAATATTCGCTTTCCTGTGCCCGGCAAGTGCTTCACAGGGATATTTGGCAATGGCTGCCAATGTAGAGTAGGTCAATGCAAAGCTGCCGTAACCCTTACCCGCATACGGGTGCGTGAGAATGCGGATTGCATTGGCGTTACCTTCAAAATGCGTCAGATCGGCCCATTGCGCTTCGCTGACGTCGTTTTGGTATTTCAAACCATCGCCGTCCGTAAAGTAATGCGAAATGGCAGCCTCGCCCGAGTGCCCGAATGCGGGGTTGCCCAGGTCATGCGCGAGGCACGCGGCCGAAACGATATTACCGATCTCGCTGATCAGCGGCAACGCGTCGTCGACCTGATGATTTTCAGTTTTCAGATGGTTATAAAATATCCGTCCGAGCGATTTGCCTACACTGGCTACTTCGAGGCTGTGGGTAAGTCGGTTATGGACGAAAATGCTTCCGGGAAGGGGGAAAACCTGCGTTTTGTTCTGCAAACGGCGGAAGGGCGAGGAAAAGATCAGCCGGTCGTAATCGCGCTGGAACTCCGAGCGGGCCTCGGTCGGATCGGAATTGTATTTGTCTTCGCTGCCCCAGCGTTTGGCCGACAGCAATTGTTCCCACTTCATCATATTGATCTCAAATAAACGGCAAAACTAATGGCTTTCGGCGAAAATGTGCAGGGAAAGACCCGTAATGCAGATTTCAGGTAGAAACCGGCGCTGCGCGGGCTTTTAATGGAGTCATTAATAGGGATTTATTTCAAACCGGAACAATATGAAAAAGCTAGTAGGATGTTTGCTTTTGGGGATCGCGAACCTTTTGAGCGGTACAGAGGCGTCGGCCCAGAAGAATGAAGAGCTGGCCCACGAAATGCGCGACGCCGTAACCACATTCCTCAAAGTGCTCACTCCCGAGCAGCGCCAGGAAACCGAACTTCCCTATGCCGACCTGGCCCGTTTCGACTGGAATTTTACACCTCGTGCCCGTAAAGGCATTACCTTCAAAACCCTGACCCCTGCCCAGCGCAAAGTCGCGATGGCGATGGTGCGCGTGGTACTCAGCCAGGAGGGGTACAGTAAGGCCGAGCAGATCATCGACCTGGAAAATGTATTGCGGGTTGTAGAAACGCGCCCTGCCAACGACACCTACCGCGATCCGGAAAATTATGCATTCCTGGTGTTCGGTACGCCTGGCAATGATCCCTGGGGATGGCGGATGGAGGGGCACCATTTGTCGCTCCATTTCTCGTCGATTGACAATCAGGTAACTTACACGCCCAGTTTTTTCGGAAGCAATCCCGGGCAGGTAATGGCGGACGTACCGCAAAAAGGCAAGCGAATACTCAAAGCCGAGCAAGATCTGGCATTCGACCTCCTGCATACCCTAGATGCCTCCCAGCTCGACAAAGCAAACCTCGGTGCGAAAGCGCCCAACGAAATATTCACGTCTAATGCCAGAAAAGCCTCCCTCGCCAAAATGGAAGGCATTGCCATGGGAGAGCTGAATGCGAACCAAAAAGCGGCATTCAAAAAACTGATTATGGCCTATCTGCAACGCTACCACGTGATCCTTAAAAACCAGCAATGGGCCGAACTCGAAAAGAACGGCCTCGACAAAATTCATTTCGCCTGGCTTGGCGACCAGCAACCCGAAATCGGTACCGGTCACGGGCATTACTACCGCATCCATGGCCCCACGTTCCTTATCGAATTTGATAATACGCAGAATGGCGGGAACCATATTCACTCGGTGGTACGGGATCTGACGAGTGATTTTGGGGAAGATTTGTTGCAGGCGCATTATGAGGCGGGGCATAAGAAGGCCCCCTGAATCCCCCTTTTGTAGGGGGACTTTGCTAAGTAAGCAGGTTCCTCTCGACACGGCCACCACCCTTCAGGGCTGGGGCTGAAAGACTAACGATCAAAACACACTATCACCATGATGCACGAAGGAGCCAAACCCATCTTGTTTCAAAGAGCACAGGATCTGAGAAAGCGAGAAACCGAGGCAGAGAAAATTCTCTGGGAAAAACTAGCCAACAAACAACTTGGGGTCAAGTTTAGAAGACAGCATCCATTGTACCGCTTCATCGTAGATTTCTATTGTCATGAATTACGGCTTGTAGTCGAACTAGATGGCTCGATACACGATCTCGCGGAACAGGCAGACTATGATGAATTACGAACGATGCTGATTAATCAATTGGATATCAAAGTAATCCGATTCAGGAACGACGAGGTTTTTGACGACCTAGACAAAGTTCTTGAAACGATCCGGCAACATATTCCTTCCCGATCGTAAATTTGAGCATGACACCGCACCGCTACTTTATCATTAACAAGCCACAAAACATGGTCTCGCAGTTCGTCAGCTCGCATGATGTGCGGTTGCTGGGAGCGCTTGATTTTGAATTTCCGGAAGGGACGCATGCTGTGGGACGGCTGGACAGCCTTTCGGAAGGCCTGCTGATCCTTACGACCAATAAAAAAGTAACCAATCTGCTTTTTCTGGGTGAAGTGCCGCATAAGCGCAAATATTGGGTGAATGTCGGTCACGTTGTGCCGCCGGAAACGGTGGAGCTTTTACGCACGGGCATTCCCATCCGCATCAAAGGTGGCGGCTATTACATTACAGCGCCCTGCGAGGTCGAAATCATCGACCGGCCCGCGATTTTAAGCAAACATAAAAACGAAACCCAGCCCGATGTACCTAACACCTGGCTGAGTATTACGCTCACAGAAGGTAAATATCACCAGGTGCGTAAGATGGTGCGGGAGGCTAACCACCGTTGCAGGCGCCTTATCCGTGCGAGTATCGAGGACTTGGAATTGGGCGATCTGCCGCCGGGCGGAGTGAAGGAGATCGAAGAGGAGACGTTTTTCAGATTGTTGAAAATAGAAAACTGGAAGTCAGCGATTTCGTCCGACGATTTTCTGTTGGAGCCGTCCATCGAAAATCCGGCTTGTTAGTTGTGGGTAGCATTAGTTTTAATCCACATTCACATTAAACTGATCGCGTCATGAATCTCATTGGAAACATTATCTGGCTTATTTTCGGCGGATTTGTCGTTTTTCTCGAATATATGGCCGCCGGGCTCGCGCTTTGCCTGACTATCGTCGGCATTCCGTTCGGGATCCAGTGTTTCAAAATAGGTATTATGACGCTCTTCCCCTTCGGCCAGCATGTGCGGGAGGTACCGGGTGACTCGGGGTGTTTATCGACTATCTTCAACATCGTCTGGATTTTCCTTGGCGGAATCTGGATTGCACTTACGCATTTGGTTTTCGGGATTTTACTTGCGATTACCATAATAGGTCTGCCGTTTGCAAAACAGCATTTCAAGCTCATGAGCCTCTCTTTTGCTCCGTTTGGAAAAGAAATTTATTCATGAAAGCGATTGTCATCACCGAGCCCGACGCGCCGGAAGTCCTGCAAATCCGGGAACGCGAACGGCCCCGGCCAACCGCTTCCGAAGTCCTGATTAAGGTATATGCAGCGGGTGTAAACCGCCCCGACGTTTTCCAGAGAAAGGGTAACTATCCGCCTCCGCCCGGCGCCCCGCAGGACATTCCGGGACTGGAGGTAGCCGGTGTGATCGAAGAAACAGGTGCAGATGTGACCGGGTGGAAGGTCGGGGATCGTGTGTGTGCGCTGCTCGCGGGCGGAGGCTACGCGGAGTATGCACCCGCACAGGCGGCGCATTGCCTGCCTATACCTGCGAGTATGGACTACGCACAGGCGGCCTCCTTACCCGAAACAGTGTTCACCGTTTGGCATAATGTATTTCAAAGAGGACGATTACAGGCGGGAGAGCGCTTTCTGGTGCACGGCGGCAGTAGTGGTATAGGTATTACCGCTATTCAGTTGGGCAAGGCATTCGGCGCAAAAGTGTTTGTAACGGCAGGCTCGGACGAAAAATGCGCAGCCTGCAATGCACTGGGGGCCGATATTAGTATTAATTATAAAACCTCCGATTTTGAAGAAGTATTGAAAAAGCTGGGACTGGACGTGATCCTCGACATGGTCGGCGGTGATTATATTCCGAAAAACCTGCGATTATTACAGGAAGAAGGCCGTCTGGTTTTTATCAACACAATGAAAGGCAGCAAAGTGAAAGGTGCCGATGAGGTGGATTTCGGCCTGATTATGCGGAAGCGCCTGACCGTCACCGGCAGCACGCTGCGTAACCGCGATTGTGCCTTCAAAGCCGCATTAACCTCCGATATTCAAAAAAATGTGTGGCCGGTTTTGGAACAAGGACTCTTCAAACCGGTGATTGCACAGACATTTCCGATGACCGAAGCCGCAAAAGCACACGCATTAATGGAAACCAGTGATCACATCGGCAAGATTATTCTGCTGAATGAATGGTCGTGAGCCGGTCGTTGAGGATATTTGAAATCTGGTCGGCCTGGGCGTAAACCATCAGATGCCCCCCGCCTTCAATAATGATATCCGGTTTCACGATAATGATCGGGATAAGCTTGTCGGCTGTTCCGTGGATGTGGAAGAGATTCTCCACGCGCTCCTTGCGCTTCCAGCCGCTCATACGCGTCAGTGCCCATTTCAGAAACTTACTGTCGGTATTGTGCAGGATCTGTTTGAGCAGCTTTTTCAACTCAGGCGTGTCCGCACCGAAATAGCTGTAAGTGATTCGGTTGGCCGATTTCAGTAACGGTGCCGACAATGGCGACGCCAGCAAAAACTTGATCATTACCTGGTAAAACTTCGAGAGCGGAACGCCGGTTGACATACTCGAAATGAGCGTTACTTGCTGCGGACAGGCGATATCCGCAATTTCCGAAGCAATAACCCCGCCGAAAGACAGGCCTACCAATTGAAAAGGTTGAGAGGTGTCGATCTGCTTGCTTAGACGGGCGGCATAATGCTGTAATGACTCTTTTTTCTGCGGTCTGACCCATTTGATATACTTCACATTCAACCTCGGATCGAGTTTCAACTTGGTAAAAACCCGCTCGTCGGCGCCGAGGCCACTGATAAAATACACATTCATTTTCTTCGCAGAAACGTCTGTTGCAGCGCTATCGGTGGCGCTTTTAGCCGTGGGGCCCGAAAACGAAAGTAAAGCCAATAGAAAACAGGAGTTACGTATATCCGAAAACATGATGGAGTGCTTTCACTTGAATATACGAACTCCTGCAAAAATAGTGCCGCTATTTTGCAAAATTGAAACGCACGCCGCCCATTAGCCAGCGGCCGGGCATTACCGAGCCCAGGATGTCGCTGTATTGCTTGTCGAAGGCATTGTCGGCCTGGACGAAAATGCCCAGTTGGCGTTTCAGGAAAGCATATTCGGCTTTGGCGTTGAGTATAAAGTAGTTTTTTGAAACAGAAGCTTCGATGGCCGACGCTTCACGCTCTGCCCGCTTTTTGTACAAGCCATTAACACTGACTGAAAACCCGCCGATCTGATAAATGGCCGAGAAATTAGCGAGGAATTCGGCGTGTGAAGAAAGGTAAAATGACTGAATCTGGCTTTTGTTGTCGCTGTCGAGCCAGGTAAGACCTGCATTGACGAGCAATTTCTGGTTGTCGGAAATAGTATTCGCCGATTGGATATCGAGCTCGAAACCGGTGGTGTTCACCTCGGCGATGTTCAATGCGAGGCCGAATGTGCCGGTAGGCAAGAGGTTATCCTTGCGGGGCATTTGCGCATAGGGGGTGGTCACGTAATCGATCAGGTCTTTCTGGCGACGTTGGAAAAATGTACCCGAAACTTTGAGTTGTGCGGCAGGGCTGCTGGTAAGGAACCAGTCGGCACCGGCTTCGTAGCTGAACGAGCGCTCGGCTTTCAGGTCGGGGTTGCCGACGCTGCCGCCTGTAACAAGTTTCTTCGCGTAGTTGTTGAAGCGTTCGGTGAAGTCGGCGTCGCGGATGGTTCTACCGGCACTTGCACGCAGTTGCCAGGCCGCTTTTTTATAAGACAAATTAACTTGGGGCGAAACCTCGGTACCAATGCTTTCGCGCCAGTCCATACGCACGGAAGGCGTCACGGTAAAATTCTCACCGATATTCTGTACCACCGACACAAACGGCGCAAGCTGGTTCAGCGTATGGTTGCCACGGTCGTTGGATCTGATGTTACGCTGCTGAAAATTGACGCCGGCGATCAGGTTGGTACTTGAAGTAATACCCTGCTGCAACGTAGCGAGGCCCTGCCATAATTTTGATTTGCTGCTGTTGGCAATGGAATGCGGGTTAAAAAGGTAAGTGTCCTGTACCGATTTAAAGCCACCGTCGATCGAAAACGCTGTTCTGTTTTTCTGATAACCCAGTCTTACCTGGTTCCACGACATTTTCACTTTCTCGCTGGCCGTGTCGGATTTCAAAACGGTGTAGAAGTTCTGGGCCGCAAAATCGCGGTGGTCGTAAGAGCTGCGGACCGCTACGTTCCAGTTGGGTGAAATGGCATAGCTTAGAGACAGTGAGGCCGTATTGTTGTGGAAATAACCTTTAATACCGCGCTGCTGTACGCCGGAGGCATTGTTGGAAAGAAATCCTCCCGAAACCGCGAGCTTGTTGCGCTGCACAAATGCACCCACATTGGCATTGAACAACCCATATTCACCGGCACTAACACCGCCGTTTACTTGTGTTTTTTGTAGAGCATTACCATCCGTTGCGCCATTCAAACGCGCCGCAAATGTTTTGGAAATCACGTGAATTACCCCGCCCACGGCGTCGGAACCGTATAATGCCGAGGAAGCGCCTTTCAAAACCTCGATCCGATCGATCTCGGCGGCTGAAATAGGGATGTAGCTGTTGAAATGTCCGGTATTAGGATCATTGAGGCGAATACCGTCGAGAATGACAAGCACCTGTTGGAAAGTACCGCCGCGCAAAACAATATCGCTCTGCGAGCCCTGGGGCCCCCGAGCCTGTATTTCGACGCCCGGTACATACCGGAGCAGGTCGTCGATGCTATGCACCGGCAATTGCTGGAAATATTCACCTTTGATGACGGCAATATTACGGCCTGTTTGCGAAGCGCGCTTTTCAACGAGGGAGGAAGTGACCGTTACGGGGTCAAGTGATATTTCCTGTGCCAGGGCCAGGTTTGCGATGAGGGATAGTAAGAGGGTAATTGCGTAATGTTGCTTCATGGGGTATTGGTAACGATTGGTGTTTTTTTGACCGCCGACGGCCGACCGAGGACCGCCGATTGTCTGAATCCGACCATGGTTGGCGGCCATTTCTCAAACAAAACTACTATCTTGCCGGCCCGTTTATATGCTCCGGTTTAAATCTAATGAGTAGTCCGGTTGAAATACCATTCAAAAATGTGATCCTGCTGGACCGTGCGTCCGGGACACCTGTTTATTTACAAATTGCGCACCAGATGATCAACGCCATTCAACGTGGCGTGCTCGTGACGGGTGTGCAACTGCCTGGTACCCGCGCACTTGCGGAGATGCTCGATGTGCACCGAAAAACCGTGGTGGCCGCCTACAACGAACTCGACGCACAAGGCTGGATCGAAATGCTGCCGAACCGCGGAACTTTTGTGACCCGGAAAAGTCCGGTGGTAAGGGGCAGCGCATTGTCGGCGAATGTGAGCGATTTGAAGCAATACCCGCAGCAAACGGGCTTTGCGTTCGAGGAAAGCATGCTGCTCGACCGCCCGCTGTCGCTCTCGCGCGTGGATCTGGAATTCACCGATGGCCTGCCCGATGTCCGCCTCGCGCCCATGGACAAGCTCGCGAAGGCTTATTCCAGTGTTTTGAGAAGAAACAACAACCGGAAATACCTTACATACTCACACGTGGAAGGGAATATCTGGTTTCGCGAGCGGCTGGCGACCTATCTTAATAATACCCGTGGCCTGCATATCGGCGCGGAAAATATTATCACCACACGGGGCATTCAGATGGGAATTTACCTGGCATCAACGTTGCTGCTGAAAAAGGGCGATAACGTGGTAGTGGGTGATTTGAGTTATTACGTTGCTAATATGATCTTTCAACAGGCAGGTGCGAATATTCTTTCCGTGCCAGTGGACGACCAGGGTATTTCGGTGGAAGCCGTGCGCCAGCTTTGCGAACGCACGCCGATCCGGATGCTGTACATTACGCCGCACCATCACTACCCTACGACGGTGACGCTAAGCGCTGAGCGACGGGTGGAGCTGCTGAATTTGTCGGTAGAATATGGATTTATTATCCTGGAAGACGATCACGACTACGACTTCCATTACAATAGCAGTCCGGTATTGCCGCTGGCGAGTGCCGATGGAGCCGGAATGGTTGTTTATGTAGGTTCATTTTGCAAGGCGTTGGCACCGGGATTGCGCTCGGGCTACGTGGTCGCGCCGCAAAATTTGATCCGGGAGCTGGGCAAAATGCGGCGTATTATCGACCGGCAGGGCGATCTGATGATGGAACAGGCATTGGCGGAATTACTTGACGAAGGCGAAATCCAGCGGCATATCAAGAAGGCCCAAAAGGTTTACCACCAGCGCCGTGATTTGTTTACCGAACTGTTGGAATATGATTTTAAACCCTATCTGACATTCAAAGCCCCTCCGGGCGGTCTGGCGATCTGGACGGAATGGCGGCGCGACATTAACCTCATGCGTGTGAGCAAGGAGTGCCTGCGCGAAAACCTGCATTTACCGCAAACATTGCTGTTTCAGACCGGACGCCTCAGCGCGATGCGGCTGGGTTTCGGCAGCCTGGATGAGAAGGAGTTGCGGGAGGCTACTTCCATTTTGAAAGTGGCCTTGGAAAAGACCAGCTAATACAGCGGCTGCGGTTGGAATGCTGATTTATTCAATTAATTTGGAATAAATTCCTATTTCGTGCACTTCAACCTGACTTCCGCATGAACAAACGTACTTTCATTAAACTTTCATCCGCATTAATGACGGCTCCTTTACTTTCCCCGCTGAGCGGCTGGGCCAATGGCGACAAGCTCCGCAACTGGGCAGGCAACCTCGAATACAGCACCGAAAAGCTCGATTTGGTTAAAAATTTACAGCAGGTACAAGCAATTGTTAAGAAATATCCCAAACTGAAAGTGCTCGGTACGCGGCATTGCTTCAACGATATTGCGGATACCAAAGACCAGTTCATAACGGTCGTAGGCGCAGAAGAGCATATTGATTTGGATACCAAAAATAAAACCGTCACAGTGAATGGTGGGTTGAAATACGGCCAGCTGGCACCTTATCTCCATCAAAAGGGCTTTGCGTTACATAACCTGGCGTCGTTACCGCACATTTCCGTTGCGGGCGCGTGTGCTACGGCCACGCACGGGTCGGGCGAGAAGAATGGGAACCTCGCCACGGCTGTTTCGGGAATGGAAATCGTGACTGCGGACGGAGAGTTGGTGAAGTTGAACAGGGAGAAAGACGGGGAGAAATTCAATGCGGCGGTGGTACATTTGGGTGCGTTGGGTGTGGTGACAAAGGTGACACTGGACGTGCAGCCGACGTTTTTTATGGCTCAGGTTGTGTATGAAAATTTGCCTTTAAGCCAGTTGAAGGCGCATTTTGATGAGATAGAATCGAGAGGCGATAGCGTAAGCCTTTTTACAAACTGGGCTACGGAGGACATAACGGAGGTTTGGATAAAGTATAAGACGAATAGTGACAAGCCTTTGAAAACACGCCCCGACAAGGAGCTTTTCGGAGGAAAACTGGCTACCAAAAATCTCCATCCAATTCCCGAACTTTCGGCTGAAAACTGCACCGAGCAGATGGGCGTGCCGGGGCCGTGGTATGAGCGTATGCCGCACTTCAAAATGGGTTTTACGCCCAGCAGCGGGAAGGAATTGCAAACGGAATACTTCGTTCCGCGGAAGAATGCGGTGGATGCCATTTTGGCCATTTCAAAAATGGGCAGCCAAATCAGCCCGCATTTGTTTACATCTGAGGTAAGGACTATCGCGGCGGATAATCTCTGGCTGAGCCCGTGTTATAAACAGGATTCTGTGGCGATCCATTTTACCTGGAAGCAGGATTGGCCGGCTGTGAGTAAATTACTGCCTGTTATTGAAAAGGAACTGGCGCCGTTCAATCCGCGGCCGCATTGGGGGAAATTGTTTACCGTTTCGCCCGGTTTGCTGGAAAAACGGTACGAGAAACTGCCGGAATTCAGGGAGCTGGCAGCGCAGATGGATCCGAAAGGGAAATTTCGCAATGCGTTCCTGAATTTGAATGTATTTGCGAATTAAATAGCTGCGTAGAGCGTTTACTTAAACGTGACTCATCTTCCATAAGTAAACAAATACTTCTGATGGCTACCAAAACGAAGGCATTACCACCCGCTGGCGTGGACCTCACCGCCGACAAGATTACCGAGTTATACATGCATTACTGCCTGGAAAATCACAAGAAGCCGGAATCGGTTTACCTGTTTTCCAAGGAGCACGGTTTTGCGGAAAAGGATTTTTACAAGTTCTTCACTTCCATCGAATCGCTGGAAAGACGCGTTTTTGTGAGTTTCCATAACCTGGCCGTAAACCTGATTAACCAGAGCGGTGAGATCGACGGTGTCGGTTTTCGGGATAAGTTATTGGCTTACTACTTTACACTGGTTGAAATACTGACTGCCAACCGCAGCTACGTGGTTTTTGCATTAAAGGAAGAAAAGAATAGGCTGAACGGCATCCTGAAGCTGAAAGAGTTCCGCAATAGTTTTAAGGATTATATCCATGAAATCAGCGACGGTTACTTGAAAGCAAAAAGTGAACGCATTCGCAAGGCACAGCAGGACGCGCTGGAAGAAGGTGCGTGGATTCAGCTGTTACTCACATTGAAATTCTGGATCGACGATGAATCCGTAGGTTTTGAGAAAACGGACCTGTTCATCGAAAAATCGATCCGCGCTACGTTTGACCTGATCGATACAACGCCTCTGGAAAGCGTGATCGATTTCGGGAAGTTTTTGATTAAAGAAAAATTGAAGTAGGAATGGAGACAATTGATAGCATACCTACTTCCAAAATACGGCGTGCCACCCGGCTTATTTCGACAGGGGTCAAGATTGGGGGGAACTATCTGAAGTATTACGGTGAGAAGATTACCAGCCCTGAAACGGCACGGGATAATCTCAATAATAACAATGCAGAAGACATTTACGACAGCCTCAAAAGTTTGAAAGGCAGTGCGTTGAAGCTCGCTCAGATGCTGAGTATGGAGAAGAACTTCCTACCGCAGGCTTATGTCGAGAAGTTTTCGCTTTCACAATTTTCGGTACCGCCGCTTTCGGCTCCATTGGTGGTGAAAACTTTCAGGAAGTATTTCGGGAAGTCGCCGCTGGAACTGTTCGATACATTCAATCCGAATGCGATCAACGCGGCAAGCATTGGTCAGGTGCATAAGGCCGTGCATGAGGGTAAAGAGCTGGCAGTGAAAATCCAGTATCCCGGCGTGGCGGAAAGCATTTCCTCCGACCTCGCGCTGGTGAAGCCGATAGCGATGAAGATGTTCAATATCCAAGCCAAGGATTCGGATAAGTATTTCAAGGAGGTCGAAACGAAGCTGACCGAAGAGACGAACTACATTCTCGAAATAGCCAATAGCACCGAAATCGCCGAGGCTTGCGAGCATATCCCGAATCTCCGTTTTCCGAAATATTACCCCGAATTTTCGAGCGAGCGCGTGATCACGATGGATTGGATGAGCGGTCAGCATTGGTCGGAGTTTTGCAAAACGAATCCCGACCAGGACACATCCAATAAGATAGGGCAGGCATTATGGGATTTTTATATGTTCCAGGTGCATCAGCTTCGCAAAGTCCACGCGGATCCGCATCCGGGGAATTTCCTGATTGATGAAAACGACAATTTGATCGCCATCGATTTTGGTTGTATCAAAGAGATTCCCGAGGATTTCTACATCCCGTATTTCGAGCTCGCCGAACCTGAAAACCTGAATAATCCCGCGATTTTCCACGCCAAGCTGGTTGAACTGGAAATCCTCACGGAGAGGGATACTCAGGCGGAAACGATCTATTTCTCTAATCTTTTCAGAGAAATACTGGCATTGCTCACACAGCCGTTCCAGGCCGAGACTTTTGATTTTTCGGATGAAGAATTCTTCCTGAAACTAGCTGCATTGGGCGAGAAATATGCCAATGATAAAGAGCTGCGTAAAATGAATATGAACCGTGGCTCGAAACATTTTATTTACATCAACCGCACGTTCTTCGGGCTGTTCAGCCTGCTGCATGACCTTAAAGCGGTGGTGGATACCAAGCAATTTGTAAGCTGACACCAATCATAACCGGTCGTGGATCTTTCACGACTGGTTTTCTTCTTCCGACTTCCCATTATCATCGCCGGTCGCCGGGTCGCCTGCCGCCGGATCGCCGGTCGCCGGATCGCCTGCCGCCGGGTCGCCGGTCGCCGTTTTTTTCAGGTTCACGAAACGGAACAGGTTGTTGTTGGCCTGCTCGGGCGTTTGGTCGCCGAGTAGAATGCCCCACGGTTCGAGCCCCGGTACGCGGTCGAAAATCACTTTCATCATGGCAATCACCGGGATTGAGAGGAACATCCCCGACAATCCCGCAAGCGCGCCGCCCACGAGCACGCCCACGATCGATACCAGCGCATTGATCCGTACCTTCGAGCCTACAATGAATGGTACCAGGAAATTGTTATCAATCACCTGCACGGCTATAAATACCCCCACAACCCCCAACAGCACATCGATTTCAGGGTGGCTGATGAACGTCACCATGACTGCCAGCGCCGTCGCAACGAGGCCGCCGATGTAGGGGACCAAGTTGAGAATCGCGGCCATTACACCCAATAGAATCGCATATTGTACATTCAGGATCAGCAATCCCGCGGAATTGAGGACTGCTACTGCCGTCGTTTCCAGCAGGAGCCCCACCATGTAGCTCTGAATAATGGATTTGATCTGTCCCAGTATTTCCAGTACGCGCTGCTTTTGCTCTTCTGCGAAAAGCACGACGGTGAAATGGATCAGCATAGCACGGTAGTAAAGCAGCAGGAAGGTGTAAATGGGAATGAGTACCAACGTGCCCAGTGGGCCGGTTACTACGCCAAGTGTTTCTGGTCCCTGGAATGTCTCGAGCGTTTTGCTTTGGGCATTTTTCAAATACTCGGCTTGCTGGCGGTAGCTCAGGCTGTACTCGCGCCGGATCCACCGTCGTGCGTCGCGGTAAAAGAGGTCGATGTTCCTTTTAAGCTTTGGCCATTCGTCGGAGAAGTCGGCCAGCTGCATGGAAATAAGCACTGTTACTGCCGAAACGACGAGGATTGCGATCAACAGTGCCAGTGTGATCGAAAGCAGTTTCGGAATCCCGATTCGGATAAACACCCTTTCGAGCGGTCGGAGCAATACGGCCAGCAATCCGGCTAGGGCCAGCGGTACAATAATATCCTGCCCAAGAAAAATCGCGAGCATAATGATACCAATCGCGAGGAGAGTCAGGGAGAGTTTTTGGTAGAAGGGTTGTGGGGCGGTGGTGTTCACGTTGCGTTTAATGCTATTAACACCTTAAATTAAATTTTTCCCCAAACAAACACTCCGCGATTCTTCCGGAAATTCTCCGAAATGCGGAATGTCGGTGTAGCCCAGCTTCCGGTACAATGCAATTGCATCGGGTTGTCCTTTGCCCGTTTCGAGGATCATCGTTTCGTAACCAAGCTCTTTTCCCCATTTTTCAAGCTCGTCGACCATGACCGAAGCAATGCCTTTGCCGCGGAATTCGGGTTTTACGAACATCCTTTTCAGCTCGATGCGGTGGGTGTCGAATTGTTTGAAGCAGCCGCAGGAGATGGCTACATTATTTTCGTATGCCAACACAACGGTAGGTAAGCCCGTAATGCGATTGTATTCTTCGTAATCTTCTTTGTTGGTATTGTAAATACGGCAGAGTTCGTCGTCGAGCTCGCTGGTGAGGTTCTGGAAATCGGGATTGTCGCTGGTGGTGCGGATGAATTGGGGCATTGGTTGGTACCTGATAATTTTCACGAAGATACAGCTTCATTACCAGGAAAGCATTGGCCTAATGTTACTTTGAAACGGCAATTCGGAATGTATTGACTTCACCATTGTGCATAGTGACTTCTACAATGTAACTACCAGGGGCGAACGGCATCAGATTTATCTGTGAGGTTCGCTTGTCTGTGGAACGATAAAATTCCTGCCCATTTATACCTCTGATGATTATGTAGCGAACCTTGCTCCAATCATTGATTTTGACATTTAGGATATTTGTGGCAGGATTAGGGAAGACCAGTACTGGTTCAAATTCAAATCTCACTTTGCGTATGGCGCTATAAGTGGATGATTCATCTATGTCGATCATGTGAAGGCGGTAAAAATTTTCACCATTTAATGGGGTGGAATCCCTGGTCGTATAGTTGATCTGCGACTTTGAATCTCCCTTGGCTTTCACGGTTGCGAACGTTTGCCAATTTCGTCCATTACCGCTACGTTGGACGTCGAAATGGCTTGCATTGATTTCCTCGCTGGTTGTCCATTCCAGAATGGTGCTACCTCCCTCTTTTTTTGCCCGGAATTCTTTAAGTTCAACTGGGAAATTTACTTGAACTGGTATTGTAGCCAGTGCATTATCGTTTGCAGTGAAATTGCCAACGGTCTGAGGCCCCTGGAAGCCGAGTGTCGCTGTTATGATTCCGGCGCCCACGCCATTGCCCTTAACTTGTATTAAGAATGAAGCGCATGAGGCATTTGCTAGCGAGGTGTTCATCAAAAGACGCACGGTATGATTGCCGGGGGCGTTGTTCAAACTTTGTATCGAGAAGCCTGTTAGTGCCGAACCGTCGGTGTTGGTGATATCTTGAATCGTGAGATTTTCGGGGAAACTGATTTGTGGTCTGAGCTTATCATTCCCAGAAGCAACATTTGCGGTGTGACAATTACATATCTTGACTTCTAAGGCTCCATTAGTCTTATCCAGAATAAGAGCCTGTTGCGGATTCAGATTGATGTCGAGGTCTTGCGCGTTGCCTTTACGCGCAAACAAGCTGAATGCCAGCAGTATGATTAATACTCTGATTTTTATGTTCATGGTCGGATAGGAAGTGTGTGTAGACTGTACAGTGCTCATCGTTGAAAGCCACTTAGTTTGTCGAAACAGCCATTACAACCACATTGTTGTAACTATTCTTCTCTCCTCCCGAGTCGGTAACGATTACGGTGGTCAAATTTTGCGTCACACCTGCGGGCTTGTCAGCTTTCCTGGTGATCTTGAATCCAATCGTTGACTGGCTATTGGCGGGCAAAACCATATTCGAGCTGACAGTGATGAAATCAGCGTTTTCTGAAAAGCTCCAGTTACCATTGCTGTTATTTACGCCTCCTGATACGTTTGAAATCCCACTGCTTGTAGGGTAGGTAATATCGAAAGCGCCGATTTTACCAATTCGGAAGGAAACATTCCCATTGGTGCCGAAGCCTGCGGTTTCAAAAATGTTAACGATAAAATCTCGTTCGGCTCCTTCGTTGAAATTCAACCCGTCTATTTCCAATGTGGGAGATAGTTCCGCTGCCGCACACGGAGTAGTGACGTTTATAAAAGAAGTCGAAAGGTTCGTGTTGTAACAGCCATAAGTAAGATCGTGAGCAAAAACATAGTAGGTGCCAGTGGTTACCGCCGAAGGATTATCGACCTTGCCAGTCGTGTGGTCGGGGCTCGTAAACCACTCAACGACTGTATTGGGTGGCAGGCTCAGTGGCTGAGGGAGGAAACTCATCAGGTCGGCTGTCTGCATAGGGCACGCGACATTGATACTGGAACCGGAAAGTGCTATTTGACTGGCCGGATTGTTGGGATTGTTGCAGCAGATCGTGGCCGCCGTAACCGAAAAGGCGGAAGTTAGCAACGCTTTGTTTGTGGAATAGCAGTTGCCGGTAGGGTTGTAGTAAAACGCGTAATAACTGCCAATAGGGACTTGCGTCGGGTTGGCAACCATTGGGCCGACATGGCTGTCATTGTTGAACCATCGAACTTCATATTGCGATTGCGCTTCCTGGCTTTTCAGATTGAATGAGCTCTGGTCGACACAATTAATCGCAGCCGTATTGCTTTTAAGCGCGGCTTGCGTTTCAGCAGTGTTAAAAGAAAATGCGGCTGAGGACACTTCTGTGTTATAGCATTCATAAGAGATATTTTCCCCTTTTAAAAAGGCATAGTAATACTGTCCGGAAGGCAATGGACTTGCCTGGGGGGCTTGCTGCGTTGTTAGTGTGCCCCAAGATACACTTGGGTTGGTTTTCCATATTACCTGAGTGCCTGTCGGAATGGGGAGTTGTACATTTTCGTAAAGATTCTCTGTCGCACAGGAAAATGGTGTTACCTCCGAATCTCTTATGAATTTAACCTGCCCACCGGGGATCTTACATGCAAACGGCCTTGAGTAAATATCAAAGTTCACGTAGCCGGTTCCTGCGTTGCAAGCTCCGTAAAGTGTAAATTCGAGTTGCGTGTTCGTAGCTGTAAAGGTTAGCTCTTGTAGTAACCATTGATGGATGTTGCTCGCGTCGAAAGTAGTTACCTTGGTAGCAATAATTGCCGGGAATTGATCGGTGGTGGCGACGCGCAGGGTGGCACTGGTGCCGTAATGCGTAGACTGCTCTTTTGAAGAAAGTACATAGTATTTCAGGGTGTATTGGAACCCCGGGACGAAGCCTCCTGAAACGACTGAGACTTTGGCGCTTTGATTGCCAATACTCTTTAACGAGACAAATACCCCATTTGTGTTGGGGAAAAGTACTTCATTTTTGGACGGAGGATCTGGAACTCCGAAGCCCCACCAGACACCAGGATAGCCAACGATGTTCGAAATAGCCGGCTCTCCGGAAACGATGCTATATCCGGAAGGTGCACAGTTGCTGCACACCGAACTTGTAAAAGTTTCCGGAAAAACCTGACCGTAAGCAGCATGGATACCTATTATACAGATGGCCAATACGCGAAGAACTTTTTTCATAGAGCAGTTTTTTATCGGTGTTGCGCTTTTCACAATTAGTGTGGCTAATTACAGCACTTATTGAAAGCTTGTTAAAGACGAATGAATATCCGGTTGGCGCTAGTTAATATTTGGTTCCAACGGTGTATTTGAATACAATGCAAAGCCAAGGAGTATTTGCATAGCATGTGCATTTTATGCTAACGTCCCTTAGCTTTGTCGGGAAGTCTACCCCTACCTGTATATGTTCCGTATTTTCTGTTTGCTGATATCCCTGCTAGAATGCTTCACCGTTTTTGCGCAAACAGGTTTTGAGATAATTCCATTAGGCGTCAATGGCGGCGCTACTGATGGAAACCTCTCCGCATACATGCTCGCGCCCGCGGGCTCGGATGCGTACGTGTGCCTGGATGCGGGCACGGTGAGTAATGGGATCGAAAAAGCGATTGAGAAGAAGGCGTTTAGCGCAAATGCGGAGACAGTTCTGAAAAAATACATCAAGGGTTACCTCATCTCACACCCCCACCTCGACCACATTTCGGGGATGATTATCAATTCGGTGGACGATACGGTGAAGCAGGTTTACGCTATGGAGCATTGCATTAATGTGATCAAAGCGCACTACTTCAATTGGCAAAGCTGGCCCAATCTGGCGAGTGATGGCAATGCTCCCGCATTGAACAAGTACCGCTACCAGCAGTTGACGGAAGGGGTGGAAATGCCGGTTAGGGAAACGCAAATGTCGGTGCAGGCATTCCCGCTGAGCCATTCAAAGCCTTACACGAGTACGGCATTTCTGGTAAAGCATCAAGGTGATTATATACTCTATTTTGGCGATACCGGTGCGGATGAGGTGGAGCAGACCGACCATATGAAGCGGGTTTGGACAGCGGTGGCACCGATTGTGAAATCGGGAAAGTTGAAAGGGATTTTTCTGGAAGTCTCCTATCCGAATGCACAACCCGATCGACATTTATACGGCCACCTGACACCGAAATGGTTTATGAAAGAGTTTGAGGTGCTGGCAGGACTCGCCGGAAAGCAGCATTTAAGGAACCTGAATGTGGTTGTCACCCACATTAAACCCGTGGGAAATAATGAAGAAACGATCCGAAAGGAACTAAAGGCGGCCAATAATCTGGATCTGCGACTGATCTTCCCGGAGCAAGGCGTAAAATTCGAGCTAAAATAGAAAGCAAAAGGGCAGTCCATTGTGGGACTGCCTCTTTTGCTATTTGAATAAACTAACCTGCCCACTCGCGACCCTGGGGTCGTAAGGGACTTGTAGTTCCATTCCAAGCTCTTTGTTCAGTTTTTGGATTAAATACGAGGATAGTAATGGTGAAGCTTCCTCATGGTTCTGGTGCACAAAGAAGTAGATATTCTGAATGCCTTCTTCGATCCAGAGTTTCAGTCTTTCGAACCAGTCGTCAAGGCGCGTGTAATCCGAATCCACGTTGGCGCCGTTGTAGCGGATGAATGCGGTCGGGGTGGTGAGTCGCATATGCAGCAGGTCGCGACGGCCCGCCGAATCGGTGACGATATGCGTGATGTTCTTTTTTTCGAGGACGCTGTACAGGTCGTCGGCATGGAAAGAATCGTCATACCAGCCCTTATGCCGCAATTCCAGTGCGAGCGGAAAACCCGAGGGCCATTCTTCCAGATACGCTTTCAGTATTTCCCAGTTTTTAGGACCAAAATTATCAGGCATTTGCAGGAAAAGCATTCCGAGTTTGTCCTGTAAATGGGCGATGCCGTCGAGGTAAATATCTGTCGGTTCCTTGGCATCTTTCAGTCTTTTCCAATGGCTAATGCCCTGGTGCAACTTTGGAAAAAATTTGAAGCCGGCCGGTGTTTTTCCGTACCACGACTCGATGGTTTCGACCGGGAAGTTGTTGTAAAAGGTCGCATTCAGCTCGATGCTGTTGAACTGCGTAGCGTAATACGCCAGTTCGTCTTTGGTGCCCTTAGGATAGAAACCTTTGAGATCGGTTTTGTTCCACTTGGCGCATCCGATGTAGATTCCGGGTTTCCCGCCCTTTGCCGCATTGAGCAGCGCCTGATTGGCGGGATTCTCGGGCGGTAATGTAAAATCTATATTTTCGGCGTCGTCGACTTTTCCAAATTTCATGACTGGTCAGGTTAGGATGAGTAAAAACCGATCTGGCAGGCCTCTCCGACCTGCCAGATATTGATAATGGCGATATTATCTTCCGAAATCGTCCTGCACGCGAACGATATCGTCTTCGTCCGAAGGATTGGAAGGGTCGGTATGTTGCCAGATTTCAGCTACAAAACCCCATTCATTAACACCCACAAGGCGGTGACGCTCTCCTTTTTTGAGATTAATAACCGTGCCGATCGGCAGTTGCTGCAATTCGGTTTCTTCATCGGTATCGCTGATTACGATGCCGGCGCTTCCACCGATTACTTTCCAGATTTCGGCGCGGCGGTGGTGGTACTGCCATGAAAGGCGTTTGTTGGGCGCCACCACGAGGATTTTTGGGCTCAATTTTTCATATCCGGCAAAGTCGGCGAGCGACAAATGCGGGAAAAATGTAGAGATGAATTTGGGAGCCTGGGCTTCGTCGAGTACGAAGAAACCGCCCCACGGACGGGAGTGGTCTTTGGCTACGACCGTGAATCCCTGCTCATCTATAAACTGCTGTACTTTTTCGAAAACCTCATTTTTATCGGCATCAGCCGCAAAGGATTGTATCATAACCGTGAGTAATTAGTGATTCAGGTGAATTTCAAAATTAGGATAAAAAACAAAAAGATGCCCCAAAATATTCAGGGCACCTTTTGAATTATATCTACTAATTTTTCCTATTTGTCCCACCAAACTTTGGTAGTAAAGTCGTCGGGCAATGTGGCGCCCGTCTGATAGTTCGGGTTGCCTGCCACTTCGCTGGTCGGATATTTGAGCCTTACGGGGATCGTTCCGTTGGTAACGTTGCCCGGGTAGTTGGTAGGTGTCAGCTTGGGAAAGCCGGTTCTGCGCCAATCGTTCCATGCTTCCCACCAGTTGAAGAACTTGTTGATCCACATTTGTTCACCGATCATTTCGAGGGCCGGTTTAGCCGTGCCATAAGGATAGGTGGTAAGGTAAGCAGTTACTGCGGCATCCGGGACGGTCAGGGAGGCATCGTAAGGCGTGTACATTTGCATGGACGCCTTCACACCCGCTTCGTAATGCGATTTCGCCGTTCCGCTGATTCCGCTTCCGATTTTCCTTTCGATCGCCTCGGCCAGCAGGAGCTCCACTTCACCGTAATTCATGATTATGTAAGGATCGGAATCCTGCAACATTTTGACGTTGATGCGGGAGTAGGTCTTTGAAGCGATCACCGGTTTGCCTTCCAGCTGATCCAGCATGGCCTGGTCGTATCCGTTTGGTAGTCCTTTTTGTTTCAGCGGGTCGACGGAGACAGGCGTGAAGACACCTCCCGCCCAGTCGCCGATACCACTGCTGAGGATCATCAGACGGGGGTCATCGTCGGCTGCGCTGTTTGCATTGGCGCCTTTCAGGAAATTCACCAGCGTAGCGCTCAGGAACGCGGGTTGTCCGCCATCGCCAGGGTCAAATGCACGTGAAATACCGTTCTGATTTACCCATTCGCTGGGGCCGTCGGCCAGGGGAACCCACATATTGTCGGCGTTACTGGTAAAAACGCCACCGGCTACCGCCTTGTTGACATAAGTAGCAGCTTTGGCAGCATCCACATTCGAAATGCGCATAGCCAGGCGTAGCATCAGGGAATAGCTGAAACGCTTCCATTTGGTAATATCCCCCTTGTAAATGAAGTCGGCATCGGAAAAACCTTCGTCCCCGTTAGAGGTGTTCATCGCTGCGGCTGCCTCGTCCAGCTCTTTGAGCAAGTCGGCATAAATGACGTCCTGCGTGTCATATTTAGGGAAGAAAATGCCCTCGGTACCTTTGTTGGCCTCTGTGTACGGCACGCTGCCGTAGAAATCGGTCAGGCGGGCAAAGCTGAACACACGGAGAATGCGGGCTGCATTGCGCATGTTCACATACTTGCCCTCCGCAAATCCACCCGGACCCGATTGTTTCAGGACCTCGGCGATGTTTTTCAACTGGTCGTTATAGGTAAATTCAAACGGGGCTGCATTGGTTTCGAGATTCACCGTGTACTTGTCACCGGGAGCGATGCCGCCACTCGCATTGCCCAGTTGCTGGATCGCGTAGGCGCACCAGCCGATATTCGTCCGCCAGTCGATGTAACGGTTATCACCGCTGGATCCGTTGGAAGCAATCCCCAGCTCCGCAGAAGTAAAGATAAAATTCAGGTCCACCTGGTTCAGCGCCTGTGGGTTGATGTTGAGGTCATGCAGTTCCTGTGTATCGCAACCCGTTATCAACACCGCTGCCAAACCATATTTGATATATTTCTTGAAGTCTTTCATGTTCTTGGAATTAGAATGTTGCTCTCAGGTTGAAACCATAACTGCGTGTAGAAGGGAAACCGAAATAGTCGAAGCCTTGTGAGTTTCCGTTCGAGTAGGTCGACTCCGGATCGACGTTGTCGATGTTTTTGAAAAGGATCGCGAGGTTCCGGCCTACAAACGACAAGGTCAGGTTTTGGAGCGGTGTTTTTTCCAGCAGTTTTCTCGGGAAAGTGTAGCCCAATGAGAGCTGTCTGAGTTTGATGAACGAAGCATCGTACAGGAACTTGGTCGTTACCGGGTTAGCTTCGCCACCCACAGACTGCCAGTAGTCATAGGCTTCACGCGGAGTGAGTGTTTTGGTGAAAGGTTTGTATTCGGAGCCTTCCTGGGTTACACCGGTAACCGTCAACGGAGCCTCGCCCTCACGTCCCTGCAACGATTGTTTGCTAACTCCCCACTGGGTGAGGCGCATATTGGTTCCCGACAGAATGTCTCCACCCCATTTGAAGTCGACAAGGAAAGATAAATCGAAGCCTTTGTAGTTGAATGCGTTGGTCAAACCGCCGGTGAGCTTGGCAATACCATTTCCGATAATCTGATAATTGCCATCCGAAACCGGGCGACCATCGGCAAAGAATACGGGCTGGCCATCAGGCGAATATTTCTGAACCTTACCGGTAATCATCCCGAACGGATGGCCGACAATGTTCTTGATGAAAGCATTTCTGGTTCTCGGTTCTTCCATTACAAGCTCGGTGGAGCCTTCGATCAGCGCTTTAACCTTGTTGTTGTTTTTCGCCAGATTCAGGGTGACATCCCAGGTCAGATTGTTGGTTTTGAGCGGTGTAGCTGTTATGAGTAACTCAATCCCTCTGTTCTGCATTTTCCCAAGGTTCACCGATGTACTACCAAAACCGCTGGCGCGGGAAATGGTGGCATTCAGGATATCGTCGGTTGTCTGTTGGTCGTAGTAGGTGAAATCAACCCCCAATTTGTTGTTGAACATACGGAAATCGATGCCGAATTCGGTTTCTGTAACGGTCAGTGGTTTCAGGTTCGGGTTAGGAATGTTACCATTGTTGCCCATCGCCGAAGAGAAAGAAGCCATCGGGTGATCCAGGTGCGGGTTTCCGTTCAGGGAGTAGGTCATGTTGGTTGAATACTCGTCGATCGTTGCATTACCCACCTGCGCCCACGAGGCGCGGACTTTACCATAGGATAGCCAGGAAGGCAGATTCTTGAATGCATCGGAGAAAACAAAGCTTGTTCCTACGGAAG
Source organism: Dyadobacter jiangsuensis (assembly GCF_003014695.1). Classification (GTDB taxonomy): domain Bacteria; phylum Bacteroidota; class Bacteroidia; order Cytophagales; family Spirosomataceae; genus Dyadobacter; species Dyadobacter jiangsuensis. Next base: position 58,820 of record NZ_PYAS01000019.1, read on the forward strand.
GGTAGAGAATGCTGTTGGTGGCCGGGTTCAACACGGAAAACCAGTCGTTACGTGCCGTAGCGTTCAGGAACAAATAGCCGTCCCACGAAATTTCGGCGGAACCCAGCAGTGAGTTGATCCCTTTTTCCCTGTAATTGTAATCCCACAGCTTGGTTTTGAGGTTCGAGATCGCGGGGAAGAACGCTACGTTGAAGCCGGAACCGTAAATGTTTTCGTATTCGTATTTTCTTCTCATCCGGTTGCCGCCCGCAAATACATTTACGCCCACTTTACCAAACTCTTTATTGAAGCCGACCGTATATTCCAGGTTCAGCTCCTGTACATTCCACGATCCTGCATTACGCGCACCGCCTAATTGATACCCTGTGCCTTCCGGGGTGAGTCCTTCCGAGCGGCGCTGGTATTTGTCGAGGCCCACGCGTCCCTGAATATACAGCCAGTCGGTAACCTGGTATTTCAATGCGCCGGAGGTGATGAACCGGTCTTTGTTATCGGTTTTGATAAACTGGTGGGTTACCCAATACGGGTTTTGGCCCCAGTTATTAGCCGCCTGCTGGAATTCCTGACCCACTTTTTTGCCAAAAATACTCAGGCTGTTGGCGTCGGTGCCGGCAGGTATGGCTCCCGGTTTGGCAGGATCTCCATAATAATCCAGCACATTGTAATTGCCGGGGATGCGCCACATCGACTGTATAGCATTACCAGGGGAGTCGGAAACATTCGGGCGGTTTTTAGCCTTTTCTTCTGAGTACAATACTTTGGCATCGAGCGTCAGCCGTTTGCCGAATTTGGAATTGGTAGAAAGCGAGAGGTTGATCCTGTCGTAGCCTGAGTTCGGGATAATGGTGGTGCTGTTCAGGTTGGTAACAGATGCCCGGAAATTCTGATTTTCATTTCCGCCCGACAATGCGATGTTGTTGGTGAAGGCGTGGCCTGTTTTATAGAACCGTGAGAAATTGTCGCCCTGATTAGCATATGGGCGCATTTTGCCGTCGAATCCTATTACCTGGCTATTATCGTATTTGGGACCCCATGAATCATCCCCCCAATCATAGGCCTGTGCCTGAGTTGTGGGTTTGGAAGCGACGCCGTTCACATATGAACCGCTGCCGTAGCTGTGTTGCAGGTCGGAGAGGTCATTGAATTTTTCAAAAACATAGTTTGAACCGATTTCGATGCCGATGCCTTTTCTTTTGGTACCACGCTTGGTCGTAATGTTGATAACCCCGTTAGCCGCACGTGAACCGTAAAGAGCGGCAGCATTCGCACCTTTCAGCACCACCACCGACTCGATATCGTCCGGGTTGATACTCGAAAGACCATCCCCTTCATCGGAACCTCCCCAGAGACCGGCCTGACCGAAGTTGTTGTTGTCCATCGGAATACCGTCGATTACATATAATGGCTGGTTATTTCCCTGAAGGGATTTATTACCGCGAATAATCACGCGTGACGAGCCCGCGGGACCGGAGGCAATCTTGCTGACGTTAACCCCCGCCACACGACCGGCGAGCGCGTTGCCCAGGTTAGCTTCGCGGGCGGCCGTCATGTTTGCGCCGGCCACCTCGGTGATGGAGTAGGCCAATGATCTTTTTTCGCGGCTGATACCCAATGCGGTGACAACTACTTCATTCAGTGCAGTCGCTTCGGCTGCCAATGAAATGTTCAGGATGGTGGCATTCGCGACCACTTCCTTGGTGACGTAACCGATATAGCTGAAAGTCAGGGTTTTCCCTTTGTCGACAGTGATGCTATATTCACCCTTGTCGTTGGTGGTGGTACCCCTGGTGGTACCTTTTACGACCACATTTACACCGGCAATTTCACCGCCGGCAGCGTCGCTTACTTTCCCGGATACCGTCATTTCCTGTGCATACCCCCTGAAGGAGAGCACAGTGAACAGTATCAGCATTTTTACTAGTAGATTTTTTTTCATACAATCCGTACATCGATAGGTTAAATGGATACTTAATGGAGGAAATAGTGCTGAAAATTGAGTCAAATATACCGCGGTTGACTCCATATGTACATAGTGCTTTTTTATCTAAAAATAACACATTTTTAACACCTTTTTAATGTTTGAATTGAAATTATTCTACTACAAAACAGGATTATTTCGTACTGATGGCGTCTGATTAGGCTTGTAAATGGCGATGCGAATTTATTCTAACACGTTTCGGAGGGATTGGTTGAATGACTGTTCGGTTGTGGGTATACGTCCGTGTAACAGCCTAATGTAATACAGGGTAAGCAGAGCCATCCTTTGAATGGCTCGGGGAAAGAAAAGCAAGGTTGCGGTCGATGATGCCGGTAAGGGTATTCCGGGAGGTGATTGTGGTGAAACCATCGGGCGAAGTATGGGTGACATAATCCAGAAGCCGATCCACGGACGTGGTAGCCACGTGCAGGCGCGTGTCTGACGAACCATAATAAATCAATACCGAGCCATCGTCATCCAGAATCCACCCGTTCGAAAATACTACATTGGAAACATCGCCGGTGCGTTCCATGTCTTCCGGCGTGAGAAAATAGCCTGCGGGTTTGTAAATGACCTTCGCAGGATCAGCGATATCGGTCATGAAAAGGTAAAGGACATAACGCAGGCCAGCGGCGGTGTGCCTTACACCATGCGCCAGGTGCAGCCAGCCTAGTGGGGTCTTGATCGGAGGAGGTCCCTGGCCATTTTTCGATTCGTAAATGGTGTGGTATCGCTTGGCGTCAATGACTGTTTCGATGGTTATTTGAGCGTTTTCTATACATGGGGCAAGTCCTAATGCAATGCCGCCACCACGTCCGGCCTCGATGAATGAATCCTGGGGACGGGTATAGAATGCATATTGCCCATCAATGAATTCGGGATGCAAGACGACGTTTCTTTGCTGTGCAGACGGTGTGCGCAGGTTCGCCAGACGCTCCCACGCACGCAGGTCACGCGTGCGGGCGATCCCGCATTGCGCAACCGCTCGCGACTCATCGCCAGGCGCTGCGGCGGGGTCTTTGCGCTCGGTGCAAAACAAACCGTAAATCCAGCCGTCCTCGTGAGCCGTGAGACGCATATCGTAGATATTGACTTCCGGTTCCGGAGTTTCGGGCATTTCGAGCGGATAGGGCCAGAATTCGAACCCGTCAGTCCCGGTAATGCTTTCAGCCACGGCGAAAAATGATTTTCTGTCGTAGCCCTCCATCCTAACGACTAATAGGTACTTCCCGTTGAGCTTGATCGCACCGGCGTTGAAAACCGCATTGATCCCAAACCGCTTCATGAAGTAAGGATTACTACGAGGATTCAGGTCATATTCCCAGAAAAGCGGCGCGTGAGCCGCGGTGAGTACGGGAAATCTGTAACGTTCGTAGAATCCGTCACCCGAATCCAGCTTTTTGTTGGGCGTTCCGGTTAGCTGTTCCTTTTCGCTTTTGATACGTTTAAAACGCTCTTCGAAGATCGTCATGGCTGATTTTGTCAGGGATTGTGAATACTCACTCATGCGGGAGGTTCTTGTACCATGTTTTCCAGAGGATGATGGAGGAGGTTAAAAAAATGGCGGTTGCCATGATAGTTTCTTGTGGCATTTTAAGAATACCAAAAACAGGTATGGCGGTAATGGCTGTCTGCGCCACGATGCCGAGTGCTACGTTGAAAAGATCTCTCGCAAAATCTCCGTTTGGTACAAATGCGGGGTCGTTTTTGATGACTTCTTCCCGGACCGGCCCCCAGAAACCCCACGGATTGACCGTTCGGTAAAATGCTTTGAGCGTCTCCATATCCGTAGGCTTTGCGGCAAGCGAGCCGCCTATCGCCCCGATTAAAGAAATGCCCAGAATTAGAGGGAAGTAATAGAGCGGCAATGTATCCTTCAAAACATGCGGGCAAACCAGCGCGCAAACGATACCCGCCAGCATTCCCCAGAAGAAACCAGCGCTGTTGAATCGCCACCAGTACCATTTGAGTACATTGGAAGCAATGTATCCGCCCAATAACGCAGATACGATCCATTGGAGAATGCTGTTTACATCTTTTGCCAGCAAGCCCAGCAATACGCTGATACATACAATCACAATCCCGGAAAGGTAGCTTATTCTGCTGATTTGCTTGTTGCCGGCACCGGGGTTGATAGAGCGTAGGTAAATGTCGTTTACAAAATAGGCCTGCGCAGCATTGAAAGTCCCCGCAAATGTGCCCATAAACGCGCCCATGAGGCCTATCAGCACTAAACTCAGCAGTCCCGACGGAATATAAGTGTTGAGTACCGCGGGCAGTACTTTCTCGAAATCGGTGCCGATAGCAGCGGAAATGCCGGGCTGGCGAAAGTAAAGCAGCGCGAAAACGGCGATGCCGGTAATAAAAAGGTACCTCGTGGGCAGTAATACCACGTTTACGATCATGCTCATTAGCGCTGCTTCTCTCGGGGAGCGGGTCGAAAGGATTTTCTGCATGTCGTAGTTGGGTGCCGGGCCCGCTAGGCTCGCGAGAATGCCTTTGGCGGCCATTAATGCGAAGAAATAGCCGAAGGGGGTAAAACTGTCGTTGCGCAGCTTTGCAGCGGCGGCAGGCAGGTGATCGGACCAGTCGAGGCCGAGGTCTTTTCCGAAGAAAAGGCTTGTCCAGCCGCTGGGTATGGGTAGGCTATCCACACCGGGTAGCGCCACATAAGCCATGGCAGCCACCGACACGCAAACGATGACCATGATCAGGTAATGCAGCATATCGGCCCACACGATGCTTTTCATGCCACCAAGCAGTGCGTAGCAGGCGGTAAAAGCCGTAAAAAGAATGCCGTAAAAGTGAGCGGTATAGGTCGCCGGCAAATAGAACGGGAGATATGCGCTGACGACCTTCCAGGGAATGAAGATTTCAATGAATTTGCCCAATCCGGTGAATCCGTAGGCCATAAAACTCAGGCAGCTCAGTAATGCGAAGGCGATGATGATCTTATGGGAAAGCCCTGCTCCATGACGGTCGCCGAAACGGAACAGCATCCATTCCGCACCGGTAGCCGCATTGGAGCGCCTTAGCCACATAGAGAGGTAGACCATCATGAATATCTGGTTAAATACCGGCCACAACCATGGCAGCCAAATGCTCTTTACTCCATAAACCACCATGATAGCGACCATCCAGGCCGTGCCGGAGAGGTCGAACATCCCGGACGCATTGGAAATGCCCAGCATCCAGAACGGCATAGATTTCCCGCCGAGCAGGTAGTCGTTTTTGCTTTTTGCGGCCTGCCGTTTGAGGTAAATGCCGATCACCAGGACCGTTACCATGTAAAGTAATATGACGAGGAGGTCGATCGCCTTGATGTTCATCGGTAAGCGTGCTGATCGATCCGCGTATGGTACAAACTTATTGACAAAACTGCCGTTGGGTATAATACTTTTTTATCCATGATTAGACCAATACTAACAGTTTATAGGATTATAGGAGGGTGTACGGGTGGCATTATTAATAATTAATATTTAAATTGTTACCTCAATATAACATAGTGAATGAACTATACAAATTTAGCCTATGAGTGAAATCTACCGAGAAATTACCCCATTGACCCAGTACGATTGTTTCACCGTTTTCGACCGCAAAAAGACGATTTTCGATTTCCCGTTGCACAGTCATGAGGAATACGAATTGAACCTGATTCTCGCGGGAAAAGGAGTGAAACGGGTAGTAGGCGATCATACCGAAGTGATCGAGGATGCGGAGCTGGTGCTGGTGGGCAACAATCTGCCACATGGGTGGCTTACACATTCCTACCGCTGGCAGGAAGGGATGCCGGAAATCAAGGAAGTGACGGTACAATTCCACCGGGATTTGTTCGACGACAAGTTTCTGAAACGGAATCAGCTGTTTTTTGTCCGCTCGCTATTGGAGAAGTCGGCTAAGGGAATCGCGTTTTCAAGGGAAACGATCGAGCGGATTAAGCCGCGGCTTACCTGCCTGGCGCAAAAAAGTGGTTTCGATTCCATGCTCGAACTGATGTCTATTCTGCATGACCTCTCGGTCTCGCGCGACATGCGGACGCTTTCCAACAGCACATTCACCGACGAAAACATCAATTTTAACAGCCGGCGCATCGAAAAAGTGTTCGCCTATATGCGCGACAATTATGATAAGGATGTGAATCTGGCGGGCGTAGCGAAACTGGCAGGAATGTCGGAGGTATCGTTCAGCCGGTTTATCAAAAAGCGGACGGGCAAGACGTTTGTCGAAAGCCTGAACGAGATACGCCTCGGTCACGCATCACGGTCGTTGATCAATACCTCGAATACCATTTCCGAGATTGCTTACAAATGCGGATTCAATAACCTCTCGTATTTCAATCGGATTTTCAAAAGCAGGAATGGCTGTACGCCGAAGGAGTTCCGGGATAACTATTCGGGGACGCGGACGTTTGTTTAACGGCGGGGTGTGTTTGTGGCGTTATGGATAAAGTCAGGTAGTCAGGAGGTCATTAGGTCAGGTGTTGTGCTTTTGAGAATAAATAAAAAAAGTGTTCAAAGTTTTGGGTTAAACCCTGACTTTGAACACTTTTTGTCTTAATAACTACAAATGACTTACTGACTATTTCTGACCACTTGACATCATCATACTTTCAGCATCCATCCGAAGATGTCTTGTTCTTTGCCGGTGCGGAGGTCGGTCAGGTAAGTTTTTACTTTACTTACGAACGAGTCTTCCTTGATTTCCGGCAATGCATAATCCACACCTTCGTAGGCGATCGTCGCGAATGGGGAGATTACCACAGCAGTTCCGGCCCCGAATGCGGCTTCGAGTTTGCCGGCTTTCAACGCGTCGATGATCTCTGCTACGCTGATACGGCGCTCTTCAACAGGAATACCCCAATGTTCAGCAATTGCCACGATGCTTTTACGGGTAATTCCGTCCAGCGTAGTTTCAGAAACGTGCGGAGTAAGCAATTTGCCATCCAGCATGAACATGATGTTCATCGTTCCTGATTCCTCGATGTAAGCGTGATCGCGTGCGTCGGTCCAGATCAGCTGGTCGTAACCTTCCTGCTGAGCCAGTTTCGCCGGGTAGAGTGAACCTGCGTAGTTACCTGCGCATTTGGTAGCGCCCACGCCGCCTTCTGCGGCACGGATGAAATGTTGTTCCACTTTCACGCGCGGAGGTTTGGCATAATAGGTGCCTACCGGGCTGGTGAAAATGATGAAATAATATGAATCCGATGCTTTGACACCGATGTAAGGGTCGGTAGCAAACATATATGGACGAATGTAAAGCGAGCAACCCGGCTGCGAAGGCACCCAGCCTGCATCCAGGCGAAGCAGCTCAGTAAGGCCATTCATGAAGATTTCTTCCGGGATCTGCGGCATGCAAAGGCGCTCAGCCGATTTGTTGAGGCGTTTCCAGTTGTCGATAGCACGGAAGAGCAGCACTTCACCAGCATCGTTTTTGTAGGCTTTCATTCCCTCGAAAATAGCCTGACCGTAATGTAGCGCGGCGGTAGCAGGGCTTAGCGAGAGGTCGCCGTAAGGGACGATGCGCAGGTCTTGCCATTGTCCGGCTTTGTACTCAGCGATAAACATATGGTCGGAGATGTTCCGTCCAAAAACGAGGTTGTTGAAGTCAACCTCCTGCAAACGGGATTTGGTGGTTTGCTGAACTTCTATTTGTACTGTGTCGGCTGTCATGATGCCAAAAATTTAATTTTTCAAACGCTTTCCGAAGCTTATAATCAGAAAAAAGGCAGGATTTGGAGATCCCGGCGCATTCCTTCTTAAGTCCCGCAATTTAAAGAATTTAATCTATAAATAATTGATATTTAGTATAACAATTATTTTTGCCGCGGAACCCTCGGCTGCCATGTGATTTCTTCAATTCCGAGCTCGTGCGTCATGGCCCTGCAGAGCATAAAAAGGTAGTCGGAAAGCCGGTTCAGGTAGCGGATTACGATGGGCTCCACTTCTTCTCCCTGCTGCAAATGGATAACCGCCCGCTCGGCACGGCGGCAGACGGTTCGGGCTATGTGACCGAAGGAAACGGACTGACGGCCCCCGGGCAGGATAAACGCCCGCAGCGGCGGTACTTGTGCGTCGATGAGGTCCATTTCCTTTTCGAGCAACGCAATGTCCTCGTCGAGCAGATCAGGCAGAATTTTTTTCTTTTGGTCGGATTCCGACGCTAAATGCGAGCCGATCGTGAACAAGCGGTCCTGGATTTCTTTGAGCAGATCCTTCCGGCCTTCATTCACCGGTTGGTCGCGCAGCATTCCGATGTAGCTGTTCAGTTCATCGACTGTACCGTACGCGTCTATGCGCACATGTGCCTTGCTCAGGCGAGTGCCCCCGATGAGAGACGTGGTGCCTTTATCACCGGTTTTGGAGTAGATTTTCATAAGGGGAATTAAGCCTTTGCTTTCTTCGCAGATTCGATTTTAACAAGTTCTTCGATGGTGCACTTCAGGGGCTCCTTCTTGATGAATTCTTCCTCAATTTCGCGCATCTCCTCTGCGGTATGGCTGTTTCTGATAACTGCGGTCCTATTTGCCTTGTATGTTTTCATAATAGTAGCGTGTAGTTTGTTTGTTAGCGGACCAGCAGCTGATCGGCCTGATTATTCCATTGTTAACTGTAAATATAACCACTTTTACGTTTTGCGAGTTTCCCCTTCCGACTGCTTCAAACCGCTGCTCCACCGCGTTCCTTCTGCCGACATTCAGAATCAAATCTGGATCCCGGAATATGCTTTCGATTTCCTCGACCGTATTTTCCCTCTCAGGATAATCATAAATTATGTGTCTTAGATTGTGATAATCCCACTCAAAGCGCATTGCCGAAAGTTATAATGTGTGTTTGTTAAGAGCCAATTAGGTTTTGGAAGCTTCCCGACCTAATTTTGCACCCTGATTTACTATGGCGAAAAAACCTCTCTAATAGGTTACCTAATTCATGAAAGTTACAACATTTGCAATAAAGATCTGGCGCTGGGCATCTTTATTATTCGTTATCGGGGCGCTCGTATGGACGTATTCGCTTTTCCCTGAGATGGTGGCCGTCGATTTCGCGGATAGCGGCCTGGCAGAGCGTTATGTCGAAAAAGGACACATTTTCTATATCGTAATGGGCCTTTTTCTGCTCAATAATGTAGTGATCACCGGCATAGCCCGTCACATTCCAAACGTAGATCCGATGAACCTGCCCATCCTGAAACGGAAAGAATGGTCGCAGCATCGTGCCGAGTTGAACGAGCACCTCATCAATTGGCTTTTCTGTCTGGTGGCTGTGATTAACACCATTACGGGTTTCAGCTTGCTGGCGTTGGCGACGATCAACAGCACGAACTACAAAATGGACGTGTTTGACTTTTCATGGCTCTATTATGCCAGTCTTGCATTGGTTCTGGGCGTTTTTCTGCTGCCGCTGCGCCTGCTATGGCCACCGGTGCAGGATGATAAACTGTAATACTGCCGGATATGGAAGGTAAAATAGCGGCAGAGGGAAGCGATAACGCATTGTGGCGAAAGGAAGCGGAGGCGATCGACCTGGAAAGCTATACCTACGATTTGCCCGACGACCGCATCGCGAAGTATCCCATGGAAGTGCGCGACCAGTCGAAACTTATGGTTTATAAGAGAGGCGAAATCAACCATCTGCGGTTTACCGATATTACTTCCCAGCTTCCTGCTGATACGCTGTTGGTGTTCAACGACACCAAAGTAATCCCGGCACGGGCGCATTTCCGAAAAGAAACAGGCGCAGTAATCGAACTATTGCTGCTGCATCCGGAATTGCCCACGCGGGTTATTAACGATGCAATGCTCGTGAAGCATTCGTGCGTGTGGGAATGTATGATCGGGAATAAGAAGCGCTGGAAAGCAGGCGATGCATTATCGAATGTCATACAAGTAAATGGAAAGGAAGTGCATTTGCAGGTTTCTTACCATGACTATGAACATAACCTGGTTAAGCTTACCTGGGATGCGGACGTTACGTTCCTCGATTTGGTAAAAGCGCTGGGAGAAATTCCATTGCCACCTTATCTCAACCGCGACACCGAGGAGCCTGACAAGGAAACTTACCAGACCGTATACGCGCACCACGACGGTGCTGTTGCCGCGCCAACAGCCGGATTACACTTCACACCCCGGGTTTTTGAAGCGCTGGCGGAAAAGGGGATTCGTAAATCGTTCCTGACATTGCACGTGGGAGCCGGTACTTTCCAGCCTATTAAAGTAGAGAAGGTTACCGAGCACCGGATGCACTCGGAGCAGGTTGTGTTTACGAGAGCATTAATAGACAATCTCCTTCAATCGGTTAACCACATTGTGCCGGTAGGGACTACTTCGCTGCGCTCGCTGGAAAGCTTGTATTGGTACGGCGTGAAGCTGTTTAAGGGCGAAACGACAGACTTTCATATCGAAAAACTGTATCCATACCCATGGAAAGAGGCGGAGCCTCCGTCGGCAACCCAATCACTTCAAGCCATAGCAGACTATATGGATGCTTCCGGGTTCCAGGAGATTGTAGGTGAAACGGAGATATTCATTTTCCCGGGTTATCGTTTCAGGTTATGCCGTGGGATAATTACCAATTACCACCAGCCAGGGTCTACACTTATTCTTCTCGTTGCCGCTTTTGTCGGAAATGACTGGAAAACGATCTATTCTGAGGCATTGGCCAAAGAGTATCGTTTTTTAAGCTATGGAGACTCGTCGCTCCTTTGGCTCATTGACGAAGCCTCCTAGTTTCATTAGTTGATCTTTTCCTGCAATTTGTTGTTTAAAAAGCAGTAAATTATGGGATATGCACAACTAATTGACCGGAGGATGACTGTCGAGGAATACTTCGAGTTGGAAGAACAAAGCGAAATCCGCCATGAGTATTACGATGGTGAGGTTTACGCGATGGCGGGTACTACTTTGAATCACAACCGGATTGTTGGCAAAGTTAGAAACCTGTTGGGCCACCACTTCTTACCATGCGGGTGCGACGTTTTCTCGGAGAATGTCAAGGTGAAGGTTTCGGATCATTATTATCCGTATCCGGATGTGATTGTCACCTGCGCATCAAAAGATATTTCAGGAACTTATGTTGTAGAGCACCCGAGCATTCTGGTGGAAGTAGTTTCGAAAAATTCCGAGGCGAAGGATCGGGGTTTGAAACTTCAACAATATAGAACTATCCCCTCGCTGCGATATTATCTCCTGGTTTCCCAGTTTGAATGCAGCGTCGATTTGTACTCGCGACGTGAAGGGAGCGACCTTTGGACCTATTGCGGTTTCGAACATGCCGAAGATGTGATCTGCTTTGAGGTATTCAATTTTGAAATGAGCCTCAAAGCCATTTACGAAAACATTACATTTGAGCCCGATATAGTTCAGTAAGGACACTACTTAACAGCAACCACCTTACTAGCGACGGAAACCCCATTCTCATTAAAGGCCTCAATTGCAAAATAGTAAGGCACACCCACGTTGAGCGCGCGTAGTTCGAAGGTATTCGGATCGTCGTTCCAGAACTGATAGGTCTGATACAGTTTATCCGGCGCGATGCCCCAAAGTACATTATAACCGACGGCGCCCGGTACTTTTTCCCATTTCAGATCAGCATTTCTTGCATCTTTCTGCCGAACGGCGGAGAAGGCCGCAGGCGTTTGCGGGGCTTTGCCAAAACCATTTCCAAAAATCCTGAATTCGCTGATGGCCAATATCGGAGAGGCCACGTACACGTGCTCATAGCGCACGTAACGCGCGCGGACGGGTACTGCAAGCTCGACATAGGCACAAGGGCGGTCGCGTTTGGGTTCCTTCGTAAGGTCGCTCGCAAGGTCCCATTTCTTTCCGTCTCTTGATGTCCAGATTTTAAATTGGGTGTAGACTTTTTCAGGCTTGTTATCGAAAATGTCGGATTTGTAGTCGGTGTAGTTGACCTGCACCGCTTTGACTTCCTGTTCGGTCTGCAAATCGACCGTCAGCGTTTCGCCGGGCTTGTTTTGTCTGGCAGCCCAGAATGTCCTTGGGTTTTCGTCGGTGATCTTTTGGGCGGCCATGGTATCCAATGTGGATGAGGCCGTTGCCGGCTTTTTGTAGGATAACAGCATCCAACCGGTGAAGAGCTCATCGCCCTTGCCAGTCCAGGTTTTAGTCGGCATTTTGTGCGGGAAGTCGCCGAAACGGGTGTTGGCGAACATCTGGCCGTCCTGATCGAAGCCTGCTGCGTAGCGGACGATGCGGCGTTCCATCGCCCAGTTCAGGCCGATCCACGAGGTTCCGGTGTTCCAGTAGTTGCCAAAATTGTCCTGAAAAGTATTGCCGTGCCCCGCGCCGGTTGCGAAACCGCCCGGTTTGTAGGAAACGGGGTTGTAAGGCGCATAGGTGAATGGCCCCAAAGGCTGGTCGCTGACATAGGTGCCGTTGGCGTATACATTATATTCGGTGCCCGGTGCGCCGTATTGCAGGTAATATTTCCCCTTGTGCTTGGTCATCCAGGCACCTTCGGTGAATGGCTTGAAGGGGTCCGAGTGATTGGGCCCGAAGCGTTCCCAGCCATGCTCATACTGGTTTAGCCAAAACATCGACTGGTATTGTCCCTTGAATGCAAGCCGTTTGGAATAATCCAGTTCGGAACCAAAAATCGGGTATACATTCGATGAACCCCAATACATATACCATTTGTCGGTGTCGGGGTCGTGGAACAAGGCCGGGTCCCATGGGCCAATGTCCTTCGGCAGCCGTGGTGTCCAGCGGTTATAGAACTCCCAAATGCCTTTTTCAGGTGCAACGGAATACAGTATCGGGCGGGATTCGAAGGTAGATTGGAATAAAAACAAGGTGTCGCGTACCGAAACCGCCGCAGGAGCGCACATGTCCTCGAAAGGCCAGCGATTCGCGGTCAGGTATTTCCAGTTGATCATGTCTTTGGAATGCCAGTAACCGCCTGAAATGGTTACGAAAAGGAAATACTCGCCTTTGTGATTGATGATCACAGGGTCGGCACCGGAACGATAGCTGATATTGTCATTGAGCTGCTCGAAATTGTATTTGTAGTCGATGTCCATCGGATTACAGTAGGTCGTCTGGGCGATGGCCTGCCTCGAATGTAGTCCGAGTACTATTCTAAATAATATTCCGAATGTGCGTAACGACATGATCTTGTTGATGATAGGGTACATATTATTCTTTTAATCTTACAAAACTACCTGTTTTTGGATTAATAATCTTTTCCGCAAGCAAAACCATCGCGTCATTAAGAAGTTTTAAAACCGATAACCTTTACCTTTGCGGTCGATTTTGAAATAAGCAACAGTTTTTTAGAATGGCGATTGATTTTATAGAGGAACTACGCTGGCGGGGCATGCTGCACGACATGATGCCGGGAACACATGAGCAACTTCAAAAGGAGATGACATGCGGTTATATCGGTTTCGACCCGACGGCGCCTTCGCTGCACATCGGTAACCTTGCTACCATTATGCTCCTGGTGCATTTCCAGCGCGCAGGGCACAAGCCTATTGCATTGGTGGGCGGTGCAACCGGGATGATCGGCGATCCTTCGTTCAAGGCGGCCGAACGGTCGTTTCTCGATGAGGATACATTGCGGATCAACCAGGAGGGTATCCGCAAGCAGCTCGAATCATTCCTGGATTTCAATTCCGGTGAAAATTCGGCTGAAATGGTGAACAACTACGACTGGTTCAAGGATATCGGCTTTTTGCAGTTTCTGCGCGATGCTGGCAAGTATTTGAGCGTCAATTATATGATGTCGAAGGATTCTGTGAAAAAGCGTCTGGAGACCGGTATTTCATTCACCGAGTTCTCGTACCAGCTTTTGCAGGGCTACGATTTTTATCATTTATATAAAACAAAAAATGTCCGGCTGCAAATGGGCGGTTCGGATCAATGGGGTAACATCACGACTGGTACGGAGATTATCCGTCGCAAGGAAGGCGACGATGAGGGCTATTTCAAAGCCTATGCATTGACCACGCCGCTCGTAACCAAAGCCGACGGTTCCAAATTCGGGAAAAGTGAAGGCGGTAATATCTGGCTCGATCCGGAACGGACTTCACCATATCAGTTCTACCAGTTCTGGCTCAACCAGAGTGATGACGATATGCCGCGTTACCTGCGTGTGTTCTCGCTGAAAGGCAGGGAGGAGATAGAGGCACTCGAAACAAGCCACGCTGCCGAGCCGCATTTGCGCATTATGCAAAAAGCGCTGGCATCCGAGCTGACGATCCGCATTCACTCGCAAAAAGCGCTGGATCTCGTGTTGAAGGCTTCGGAAGTTTTGTACGGCAAAGCGACACTGGAAACGCTAAAAAGCATTGAGGTGGATGAGTTCGATACTATTTTCGACGGCGTTCCGCAGACGGAAATCAGCCGTTCAGAATGGAACGAATGTGCGAACATTACCGACCTGGTTTCCACAGTAACCCGCGGCGAGGTGTACGCTTCCAAAGGTGAGGCACGTCGCGCGATCCAGCAGAATGCAGTGAGTGTGAACAAATCGAAAGTTACTTCAGCTGAACAACTGCTGGGCGATTTCGCATTGCTGCAAGACAAGTTTTTGCTGATCTCAAAAGGCAAGAAGAACCACCTCATTAAGGTAATATAATATTTAGGGCGGCTTGGCAGTCGATTACGACTTGCCAAGCCGTTCAAAACTGAAAATAGCGGCATCGTTATTCTTTTTTCCTGCGATCAGGTCCGTGATGATCCCGGCGGCGATAATACTGAACAGGATGCCGTTCCCGCCGAATCCCAATGCAAACCATGTATTAGGGTGCTCTTTCACTCCTCCAATGAACGGTAGGCCGTCTTCCGTCTCCGCAAATGTGCCGCACCAGGTGTAATCCGTAACAAACGGCAGATCGGGAAACATGCTGCGGGCATTCTTTTCCAATTCCCTGGCTTTGCGATTAAGTAGCTTGTCTCTTTTAATCGCGCTTTGAAACATTTCGTCCTTGCCGCCGATCAGCACTCGGTTATCTTCGGTCGTGCGCAAATACAGGTAAGGCCGGGCGCTTTCCCACAGCAATGCATTTTCGTACCACAATTCCTTCTTTTCGGGCATCGGCTTGCTCACGATCGCGTAAGAAGAATGCAGGCGCACGAAATTGTGCGATATCAGCTTTTGTGATTCGTAGCCAGCCGCTACAATCAGCTTTTTAGTTTTAACGATATTTCCATTGTCCAATACCAGCGTAGCGCCTGCGGTTTCATGCCGGATGTCGGTAATTTCGACGGTATCATACACACGCGCGCCCTTCTGCATGCACTCCTGCAAGAGCGCATGCGCGAGCGCGTACGCGTCTACCTGCGCGGCATCGTGCGAGAGAATCGCGCCGCTTTTATGAATGCCGGGGAAATGGGAGCGTAATTCAGCCTGGTCCCACCACTCGACGTTAATACCGATTTTACTCCTCGCTTCATATTCTTTTTCCAAAAGCGGCAAATCATCTTTTTTGGATGCGTAATACACACTTTTTGCCAGGGAAAAGCCTGTTTTTACCTGCAACGAATCCACAATTTCACGGGCCTTGTGAATAGCTTCCACACACAGCAGGTAGCTGCGTACCGCATTCTTTTCTCCGACAAGGTCGATCAAATCTGTCAGCATCGTATCGATTTCATATTGCAGCAATGCCGTGGAGCCGGACGTGCTTCCCATCCCGATATGCCGTTTTTCCAACACTACCACGGGAAAACCGGCCTGAGTAAGATGCCAGGCAAGCAATGCGCCGGTAATGCCGCCGCCCATAATCACGATTTCTGCTGTTAGATTTTCTGTTAATGCAGGGTAGGCATGCATCGCCCCGTTTTTGTAAAACCAATGAGGCTGGCCACTGAGTAGATCCATCGGGTGTTTTGGTTGAACTGATGAATCCGGGGGTTAA
This sequence comes from Dyadobacter jiangsuensis, assembly GCF_003014695.1. Lineage (GTDB taxonomy): Bacteria > Bacteroidota > Bacteroidia > Cytophagales > Spirosomataceae > Dyadobacter > Dyadobacter jiangsuensis. The sequence continues at coordinate 74,673 of NZ_PYAS01000019.1, forward strand.
AATTCTGTACCAGGGCTAGGGGAGGCTATGTGGGGAGCTTACTATTTTTGCACGAGTTTCATTATCTTTTTTAGATTTGAAAATAAATAGCGGATAATTTGTAAGATTTTCCTACAAATACTATTTTGAATGTCAAAATCATTTAGTTCCATTGAAGAGGCATTTGCCTGGTTTTTAGAAAACGTTTATAAAAATTTGCCTGCTGACGAAAAGAAAGGTGAATTGGTCAGTGCTTGGCGGAGCTTCACTTTCAACCAGGGAATTTCTCAAAAGAAAATGATCTCGATTTTAGAGCGATATGGATTTGACGTCAAAATTTTAGTGACTTATAAAAAGTAAAATTTTTTACTCTGATTTTGTAAGATTTTCCTACACTTTTCACTATATATCACTATCGAAATGATTATCAGATCCAAACTAAACGAGGAGCTCAAATCATTCTCAGACGCCGAAGCTCAAATGCTCTGTCAGCAACATGAAACGGTAAGCGAATTTTTCAAACGGGATGGCAGTGCCGAAATTGTGGATTCTCTGAACACGTTGGTAGAGGCTTTTCTGTTCACCGAAAATATGGAAAATATAACGCCTGAAATGCGCATACACATTGCTAATCAACTTCGGGTGGTGACGCTGATTACAAAGCTGGGTGAGACGATGGTCACGTGGAAATCGTGACTTCAGCTCTTCCCCGAAAATGTATTCAAAACCGGCGCTGCGGTCGGATTGTACTGATACGACTGCCAGGTGTGGTCGTTGTAGATTTCGACAATGCGATAGCCTTTATAGGCAGTTCCCCAGTTGCCTCCGAAATGGCCGTCGAAGAAGTAGGGCTTTTTACCGTACATTTTCGTGCTATCCTGGTCATGGTCGTGGCCGTTGAAAATGGCTTTCACATTCGGCGTGTTTTCGAAGAGATCGATCACCTCTTTGCATTCAATGCCGTGCGTCGTCCATTTGGCCGGGGTGATGTGCAGGAAAATAAAAATTCCCTTCTTGTCTTTATACTTAGCGATTTCGTTGCGGAGCCAAGTCGCATCAGGGCATATATATTCACCTTTCTCGTTAGAAGTGTCGCCTACCACGAACGCATATTCGCCCTTTGCAAAGCTGTGGTTGGTAGGGTAGCCCCAGGTGCTTTGCCACACGTCCAATCCTACTTTGTCGTGGTTGCCGCGGCTGACATAGTAAGGCACGCTCAGATTCGAGATTGCATTTTTGAAATCGTACAACAAGGTAGGGTCGTCGTGGATAAGGTCGCCGTTGAGGAAGAGGAAGTCGACACCCTTTTGCAGTTTCTCGCGGTTTACCCAGCTTACCAGATCAGCATGGAAGGCCTTGAACTCCGTATTTGGCTGTCCGTAATGCCCGTCGGACGCGACGATAAACCGAAGCGCAATGTCTGCGGCCGGCTGCGCTTTGGCAGGTTCCGACAAATAGGTGATTCCGGATATTGCAGGTAGAAGTTTGAGAAAAGACCGTCTCTGGAAAGTCATGGTTTAAAGGGTTTGGATGAACAGAAATAGGGGTTTCTTGTGCTTTCAAAAATAGTTATTCGTCCGTGATATTTCCTTAATCTTGCACATTGTTAAGCATATTTAATAAAAACCTGAATACATGGACCGGCTTATTCTGCAAAAAGCGGCTTCCTACTGTGCCTACCAGGAACGAACGCAGGACGAGGTGAAGCAGCGGCTGAAAAAATGGAATGTGTGGGGCGACGAGGCCGATGAGATCATCGCCGAGCTGATTTCCATGAATTACCTCAGTGAGGAACGCTTTGCGAAAACCTACGCCGGCGGGAAGTTCAGGGTTAAGAACTGGGGCCGGATGAAAATCAGGCAGGAGCTGAACCGCCGCGGGCTGAGCACTTACAGCATTGAAAAAGGAATGAGCGAGATCGGCGACGAGGATTATGTGTCGGGCTTGCGGGAATTGCTTTCGAAGAAGCGGAATTTGCTGTCGAAAACGGAGGCCGATCCTTTCAAATTGAAACAGAAACTGGCGAGGTTCGCGCTGGGGAAGGGCTACGAGAGCGAGCTCGTGTGGAAGGAGTTGGGGGAGCTGTAAAAGACGTCACCCCGGGCGAAGTCGAAGGGAATTGCATGTGCTTCGACTTCGCTCAGCATGACAAATTGCTTAGAAATCGGAGTCGAACGAGATCTTGTGTGCGGATTCTTTGTCCTTCACACCGCTCATTACCCCCGCTTTCTGATATTCTCCCACGCGTTTTTCGAAGAAGTTGGTCTTGCCGGGAAGCGAGATGAGCTCCATGAAGTCGAATGGGTTGGCTGAGCCGAATTGTTTCGGGCAGCCAAGTCTTTCCAGCCAGAAATCGGCGATGTATTCGATATATTGCTTCATCAGATCGGCGTTCATACCAATCAATGATACCGGAAGCGCCTCACTCACAAACTCTTTTTCGATTTCAACGGCGTCCATCATGATCTCGATCACGCGCTCTTGCGGCAATTGGTTCAGGATATGTTTGGTATAAAGCAAACACGCGAACTCGCAGTGCAAGCCTTCGTCGCGGGAGATCAGCTCGTTGGAGAATGAAAGTCCGGGCATCAGGCCGCGTTTTTTCAACCAGAAGATCGAACAGAAAGATCCGGAGAAGAAAATTCCTTCCACAGCGGCAAATGCAATGATGCGCTCCGCAAATACGGGGCTATTGATCCATTTCAGTGCCCATTCGGCTTTTTTCTGTACGCAAGGAATCGTCTCGATTGCGCGCAGCAGCCTGTCCTTTTCCACCGGATCTTTAATGTAAGTATCGATCAGCAGCGAGTAGGTTTCGGAGTGGATGTTCTCCATCGCTACCTGGAAACCATAGAAGCACTTCGCTTCTGCATATTGGACTTCGCTAAGAAAATTGACAGCCAGGTTTTCGTTGACGATCCCGTCTGATGCCGCAAAGAATGCCAGTACGTGGGAAATGAAATGCCTTTCTCCGTCATTCAGATTCTCCCAGTCCTTCATATCCTGCGACAGGTCGATCTCCTCGGCCGTCCAGAACGAAGCCTCATGACGTTTGTACATTTCCCATATATCGGAATGTTTGATGGGGAACAAAACAAACCGCAAGGGGTCTTCTGTCAACAGGGGTTCCTGTCTGGTAAGTTCTTGTGACATAGTTAATTAGAGTATTTTACGGGGGTCAGAATGATATAACGTTAGTACTTGCCGTTGGCTCTGACAGCCGGGCCGGAAGAAAACAAAGCTACATGCTTTGGGCTAAAAATCAAACAATGCCGTGGACATGAATCCGCAGGAAAACCCGAACCGCAGCGCTTGCTCATTATTAATTTGGTGCGAATGGAGCAGTGGGTATAATGCAGCGGGGCAATGCTTTGGATGTCTACCCCGAAATATTTCATATCGTTAACATCACAAGCCATGCCCGTTACAGGTCCGAGGAGATACATTAATTTGTTCCGGAACATCGGTAATCCGCTCGAATACATTTTCGACAAATTTCATGATCGTGGCAGGATGCTACACTTTGTCACCAGACTCAACAGGCTTGGCTTCGACGTTCCGGCTAGTCTGCATCAGGTATTTAAGGAGATATTTATGGCCGACGTATACAACATCGGGGCGCTGATGCGCGTATTGCCTGATGATCCGCTCGTGATCGATATCGGCGCAAACGCCGGTTTTTTTGATATATTGCTTTTATCTAAAATAAAGAATGCCCAAATTTATGCCTATGAGCCGCTGAACAGTAATATCGAACGCATGCGTTCGATTGCATCCTCCAATCGCAGGTTTGATAAAAGCGTGACCATCAATCCTTTTGCCGTAACCGGGGTGTCCCGCGAAATGTTGCGGCTATACGCACAGGATACGGAAGATAATCAGGTGGTCGCTTCTTCGTTAAAAGGTTTCAATACTGATAATACAAAGGAGTTGTGGATCCCGGCCATTTCATTCTCAGAAATAATGGCTAATATCCCAAGAGCGAAAATCGATTTGCTGAAAATGGATTGTGAGGGGAGTGAGTATGATATTGTTTTAAATACGCCAGCTGATGTCATGCGCCGGGTCGAAAGAATGCTGATTGAGGTGCACGATATTGACAGTCAGTTTAATATAGATACGATGAGCCGATATCTCGGGGAATTGGGCTATGGTGTCAGTTACACGTCGATAAACGGTTTTTGTTATGCACTGGAAGCGTGCAAAAAATGAATAATCATTTTATGTTGAAAAGAATTCTGATTGATTGTGAAAGGATGAGGCATCCTCATACCGGGCTTTATCACTATTGCCTTCAATTAGGGAATTCGATTTTGAAAAAAGCAGGAGGAGATAAAGAAAAGATCGCATTTTATCTGCCCACTTCGGCTGAGCACGCGTTCGGAGAAAATGCTAATTATGTCTCTCAGCATTTTATTCATAAACTATTTTTTCCGGATACCAAATCAGTGGATATCTGGCATTGTACCTACCAGGGTTCGAGATATTATCCTTTTGGTAAAAAGGTTTCCGTCGTTTTGACCGTTCATGATTTGAATTTCCTTTATGATGGAAACAGATCCGAAAAACGGATCAGTAAATATTTGAGCAGATTGCAGTTGAAGATCGACCGAGCGGATCATGTTGTGGCAATTTCCTATTATGTTCTGGAAGATCTAAAAAAATACCTCGAATTGGGTGACAAGCCAACTTCGGTGATTTATAACGGCTGCAATATTGAAGACACGGGAATTATTAATGCGCCCGAAAAGCCCGTTGAGCAACCATTCTTGTTTACGATAGGGACCATTGTCGGAAAGAAAAATTTCCACGTGTTGCCTGCATTGCTGGTAGGAAATGATTTGAAGTTGGTCATTGCGGGAATCGAGAGCAGCCAGGAGTACAAAAAGACGATTATCCGCGAAGCGCAGAAGCTGAATGTGCTCGACAGGCTGATTTTTACGGGGCCCGTCTCGGAGAATGATAAGAAATGGTACCTCAGTAACTGTACGGCTTTCGTCTTTCCATCGATTGCGGAGGGTTTTGGACTGCCGGTTATCGAGGCGATGTATTACGGAAAGCCTGTGGTCTTGTCACGCTGCACCTCATTGCCGGAAATCGGGGGTGATTGTGCCTATTATTTTGATAACTTCGAGCCCGAACATATGCGTAATGTGTTGAATGCGAGCTTGGAAGATTATAACAAAACAAAACCCAGGGAAAGAATCCGGGAACGGGCCAGATTCTTTTCCTGGGACAGGGCAGCTTCGGAATACCTTGATTTATATCGAAGTCTTGCTAATTCAGTTTAATTACCTGCTGGTATTTCAGCATCATCCTGAAGTTATTAATCACATCGATAATGCCGATATCGGATTGATGTTTTTTCATTTCCCGGTTAAAAGCCACCTTCTTCGCTTGCAGGTTTCCACGGTTCTTAAAGAAATCCCAATAAGCTTCCACTTTGAAGAACTGCAAAGTCAAAATTCCCAGCAATACATCACAAAGCAAGATTTGTAAATGCCATAATTTCAGATCCATTCCTTGCAGATGCAGGTAATGCACGTAATAACGGTTTCTGAAATGGATTCTTTTGATGGCTTTCTTGTGATTGTGATTTTTGGTACTGGCTGAAACCTCATGCCGGCAGACGGCGTCATGCTCGTAATAGCATTTCCATCCCAATCGCCATGCTCTGATAGAAAGCTCCTGATCTTCGCCATAATAGGGATTAAACATTTCATTGAATCCGTTAATGGCTTTCAGTTTTTGTGTATCCATTAATGCAATTGCACCTGACAAATAAAATGTAGGTGTAAATGCATTGATGTTTTGCAAATGAAAGAAGTCCGAAGATTTTATTTTTCTTCCTGATATTTTGGGTTCCCTTGCAGCTTCGCGAATTAAATCATCGTTCATGCCGATAACTCTTCCCATTACCCCAAAAGTATCTTCCAATTCGAAATACTTATAAAGTTTTTCCATGTAACCGGGTTCAAGGGTCACGTCGGTATTGAGGAGAAAGATCAGATCATTGGTGGCATTCTGGATGCCAATATTGCAAGTCTCCGAAAATCCGGAATTGGTTTCTTTACAGATCAGTGTGATTTTACCGGCGTAATGTTCTTGTAAATATGCAACAGATTCGTCCGTAGATGCATCATCAATTACGATGATCTGAACACTGGTTTCTAGTTTTTGGAGGACCTTATAGTTATGCTCAAAATATTTTTCGAACAGGTGTTTCCCGTTATAGTTGGGAATTACTACTGATATACTTTTCATATACAATCGGTTATCAAGTTAGTTGAGAGTTTTTTCAATACCCGATTCTTTACTACTTCCTTGTAACAGGATGGCGTTCATGATCTTCTCCTTTGGTGAAATTATATAGCTCATTTCCATATCCTTGCGGATATTTTTTGTACAAATATCAAGCCAGCGTTTGCAGGAGCTACGCAGCCTGAACTTATGACTCTGCTGTTAGGGAAATGGTTGGAAGAGGGTTGGTTGCTCCGGTCGTAAACCTGGACGCCGAAATATAACTTCTATACTAACACAATGGCGAAATATTTATTGTATTTCCCCGGCACAATAAAGATTACATTAAAATTATACCCGCAACGTATAACCATCAGGAAAAATAGCTGGCGATTGAGATATTCTTTTCTAAATCCATTTTTTTCTCCTGAAAAACCAAAGGACAACCAAGGATGAAAAAACCATTAAGAGGAGTGAAAGCCAGAATCCCCACGGTTCACCGGTAGAGGGTATGTGCTGGTAGTTCATGCCGAAAATACCGGCGATTAGTGTTGGCGGCATGAAAATGATCGTCACCACCGTGAATATCTTGATTACCTGGCTTTGTTCGAGGTTGATCAGACCCATGAAGGTGTTTTGGAGGTATTCGAGCCGTTCGAAATTGAATGTGGTATATTCGAGGAGCGAGTTGATGTCTTTAAGGATGATACGCAGGTGTTCCTTGCGGTCTTCGGGAAAGTACTGGCTTCGCAGGATGCCCGAGAGTACGCGCTGCTTATCGATACTCGTTTCGCGGAGCATCATGGTGATCTCCTGCAATCCGCTGATGCGGATCAGCACTTCCTGCCGTGTCTTTTGCTCGTGCGTAAGGTCCTTGCTGATCGCCGAAATGTCCCTGGAAATGCCTTCAAGCGCGTCCGCGTCTGCTTCTATGCGTGTTTCGAGCAGCAAAAGCATAAAATCGACCCCGCCCTGTATACTTTCCGGGCTCACTTTCATCTTCTTGACGGTGTCGGCGAAAGTCTTGGAATCACCGCGACGATAGGTAAAAAGCACATTCTGGTGCAGAATGAAAGAAACCGGATAGGTTTCGTAACCTTCCCGCTCTATTTTGAGAAAGTTGGAGTTGGCGTTGATTGTCTCGTTCTGCTCAAAGAAACGCGAACTGCTTTCAATCTCCACAATTTCCTGAGGCGTCTGGAAACTGATGTTACACTTGTTTTCCACCCATTCCTCCTCTTCCGCACTCGGAGATTGTAAATCTATCCACACGAGGTTCGGGACCTTTCCCAACTCTCGGATATCGTTTTCGCGCTTGATGACTTTACCTTCCTTATAGAATATGCGTACCATGGGTCAAAGTTGGGAAAAAAAGCCATACGCTTAGCCGTTCGTTCATCGGTGCAGCGTTACCTTGGAGCGCTCACCGGATAAAGCTAACTTGTATTCGGCTAATACACACACTGTGAAAGAGAAATTTTATCCGTTAGAGGCGTCGGAAGACTATCTGCGCTTTTGGTTTGAAAGTAAATCCCAAGGCCATGCCATCGCGAAATCTATCGAATTTGTGATGATAGGGATCGACACCTATAACCTGGCATTCGGGGACATGGACGAAAAAGGGGACCTAGATGATCTGGTTGTAAGTAACAATGGGGATATGCCAAAGGTGATTGCTACGGTAGTTCAAGCTATTATTGTGTTTTCGCGGGTATATCCGAACAGCCGAATTTATTTTACTGGAAGTTCCCCAGCCCGAACAAGGCTATATCGGGCAGTTCTGGATAGGGAAATTGATAGCTGGTCAGCTCTTTTTGATATACAGGGTGTAGTTAAAGGAAAACCGTATCCGTTTGAGAGATGTGTCGCGTATGAAGGGTTTTTGATCAATCGTAAAAAGGAATAATATGAAACCAAAAGAAAATGACCTTTTTGACCTTTCGAAGGTTAAGGTGAACCCCAATTTGAAAAGCCATGCGAACGACCCATTCGTTGTCCGCAAAGTCGAAGAAGCAAGGCGGGTACTCGCGCCTTACTTGAAAGAACTCGCTGAGAAGGCGAAGTAAATTCCGCTCTTTCTGGAAAGAGTCGTATTTTTGCGTGATGCAAAATACAGCTTCTCCCGGGATATTGACGACGCAGTTCTGGTTGCTGGGCCTTAGCTCGTTTCTCTTCTCATCCAGCTTCAATATGCTGATCCCCGAGCTCCCGGCCTATCTTTCGAGCATGGGTGGGGCCGAATACAAAGGGGCAATTATTGGTTTGTTTACCTTAACAGCAGGTCTTTCCAGGCCATTCAGCGGCCGGCTTACCGATCGCGTCGGGCGTGTTCCCGTGATGGCTTTCGGTTCGCTGGTATGTTTCGTGTGCGGTTTTTTGTACCCGATCTTCACGACGGTCATGCCGTTTCTCTTGCTCAGGCTGGTGCACGGTTTTTCAACTGGGTTTAAACCGACGGGTACTGCGGCCTATGTGGCGGATATTGTACCTATCAATCGCCGAGGGGAGGCGATGGGCATCCATGGCATGTGTATGAGTGTCGGTTCGGCGTTCGGGCCGGCAATTGGAAGTATGATCAGCCAGGAGTTTTCTCTGAATGCCCTTTTTTACACATCGTCGTTACTGGCATTTCTTTCTATTGCGATTCTTCTGAATATGAAGGAGACTTTGCAGGAAAAGCACAAACTGAGCCTCAAATCTTTTCAAATCACCCGGCGCGATATTTTCGAACCCGATGTGTTCAGTCCGGCTCTCATTACATTCCTTTGCTACTTTGGCTTCGGTGCCGTGGCTACTGTTACGCCGGATTTCAGCGGTTATCTGGGCTTACAAAACCGCGGATTATACTTTATGATGTTCACGATCTCGTCCATCATGGTGCGCCTCTTTGCCGGTAAAATATCCGATCGCCATGGCCGCATGCCGGTCACGATCGTAGGATGCATTATCCTGATCATCGCCATGATCATTACAGGTTTTGCCGAATCCGTATTCATGTTTCTGATTGGTGCGGCGTTTTTCGGGATAGCGATGGGCATTCTCTCGCCGGTACTTTCGGCATGGACGGTCGATTTGAGCGGCGATCATAATCGCGGGCGCGCCATCGCGACCATGTTCATTTCCCTGGAAGCAGGTATTGGGCTTGGTGCATTCCTATCCGCCGAATTGTTTGAAAACCAGCGTGAAAATCTGCCATTGGTGTTTTTCTGCATGGCGGCGTTTGCATTGGCTGCGCTTTCCTACACAATAGTTATTTACCAGTTTAAAAAGCGACGTGCCCGTGTTATTTGACGATACCTATCGCAGCATTGCTGCACCGGCAGAAGGCTTTTTCAAGGATAAGGGGAGTAAGTTTCTGGCTTATGCCTATCCCATCGAGAACGATGAGCAAGCCAAATCCTACTTAACCGAGTTGCACGAGCTACATCCCAAAGCAGTCCATCACTGTTACGCCTATCGCCTGGGTGCGGACAGGATGAGCTACCGCATGAGCGACGACGGTGAGCCATCGGGAACAGCAGGTCGCCCGATCCTTAATACATTGTATTCGCGAAATGTTACGAATGTACTGGTGGTAGTAGTGCGATATTTTGGGGGAACGTTACTTGGGGTACCCGGGCTGATCAACGCCTACAAAACTGCTACCGAAGCGGCTTTGGACGTATCAGAAATTGTCACGCGGCACTATTTCAGTGTTTACAAACTTTCATTCGAATATCCGCAAATGAACGATGTCATGCGGATCGTGAAAGAAATGGAGTTGCCCGTGCGTGCACAAGCATTTGAAATGCAATGCACCATGGAAGTAGAAGTGCGCTCCACGCTCGTCGAGCGGTTTATGACGCGGTCGGAAAAAGTCGAAGGTCTTTCCGTAGAGCTTTCAGCCTAATTATTTTCACGAAGCATTCGCACAAAATCGTCTTCGTATTCCTTGATGGCTTTCAGAAGCTCTTGCAGTTCCTTTTCCTCAGGTGTGCCTTTCTTCGCATCGAATATCTCATCGGCCCGTTCAGACGCTTTTTCGTATTCGGTTTCGTTAGTGATTTTCATGATTACAGGTATTTGAATGTTTTCTCAAAAGTATTTCATTGTTTCCCAAAGCACAAAAAAACCGGCACGAAGGCCGGCTCTTTTGTGGGTGCGTTAGTGGGTTATGTGGGAATTAGTATCCCGGATTTTGTACCAGGGTCGGCTTGCCGTCCTTTTGGCTGTTCAGGATTTCGTCCTGCGGCAGTGGATAATACAGGTTCTTCTGGGTAAATGTTTTACCTGCCATGTATCCCCGCTTGTTGAATGCACGTCCTGATGGCTCTTTGCCCGGCACAGCCTCTTCCGCCGCGTATTTGTTCAGTACTTTTTCGGCAATGCCCCAGCGAACGAGGTCGAAGAAACGGTGACCTTCCATAGCGAATTCGAGGCGTTGCTCCATGCGAACTGCGTTTCTAGCATAGTCAGCGCCTTTCGCAGCGAAGGTTCCTGCCGGATAAGGCTCCACTTTGTACGTCACGGATTCATCCTGCACGGAACCGGTTTTTGCGCGGAGGCGGATTTGATTCACCAAGTCCTGTGCCGCAGGCAGGTTACCGAGTTCCACTTCGCATTCGGCCAACCATAGCAACACGTGCGATAGCTTAATGAGGCGATAGTTGTTATTCACGTTCCGTTTGCTGGTCGAGTGGGTAGTGCTGTTCTCTTCTGCCAGATAATACATCCATTTTTTACCCGTGAACGGCCCCGCATAAGCCTGGTCGCGGATCCAGGTCGAGCCCGGCATAGGTCCCCAGTCGAGGAAGTTCACACCGCGGCGGCCAACGGTCCAGTCGAGGCGGGGATCCACCGGAATGGTTTTATCCAGGGTAAATGCGGCCGAAGCCACGATTCCCTCGTCGTTAGGCAAATCCACTTTGTTGTAAGTATCCAATGTGCCGTCCGCAGAAGCCCCGATCATCGGAAGCCCGTTTTCAGTTTTGAATGCATTCACCAAATTGTGGGAAGGCTGGTAGAAACCGCAGCAACCCCGTCCGGGAGCTGTGGCTGAGTAAGGCCAGTTGAGGTTATCACCTGCATTACCGTTATTACCGTTCGTTCCGTCGTTTACGGAGAACTGCACCTCCATGATCGACTCGGTGTTGTTGTTACCGGCTGTGCGGTAGTTGTCGTGATAGTTGGCTACCAGTTTTTTACCGGAGTTTTTAACAACATCATCCAGCAATTCTTTTGCTTTGGCCCATTTTTTCTGGAAAAGAAGCGCCTTGGCCAGATATGCTTTTGCCGCCCATTTGGTGGCACGGCCTTTCTGAGCCTGAGTTGCAGGAAGGTTATCAGCCGCAAACTGGAAATCCGCTTCGATTTTACCCCAGATATCTTCGGTATTAGGGACTTTTGTCGAATTAGGATCGCCTGCATTGTAAATCTTCTCATCGATGTAAGGCACATTGTTCCACATTTTCTTGGCCTCGAAGTGGTAGTGGCCGCGGAGGAAACGTGCTTCTGCAACTACTTGTGTCTTTTCAGCGTCGGTCATGTCTTTTACGTCCGGGCTTCCCGCGATCTGGATTGTCTCGTTGGCACGGGCAACACCGTCGTACGAATGCCACCATTTACCGAGGAAATAAGTATTGTCGGAGAGCCAGTTGTATTGTTCGATGAACGATTGCTCAGGCTGGTCACCGGCGTCGGTACCTTTCACGGCGTCGTCACTGCTGATACCCCCGAAAACGTAATTCGAAATCGTCGACTGGCGACCTGTGTTACCGGCGCCCACGCCATCGAGTAGCGAGTAAGTTCCTATGAGCAACGCATTTACACCGTTTTTGTTACTAAGTTGTTCTTTCGACGCACGCCCCTGAGGTTTCAGATCAAAGAAGTCGTCGGAGCAGGAGAAGCTCAGGCCGACCAACATGCATATTAATAATGTCTTTTTCATTGTATGGTTCTGTATAATGAAGATCAATGGATGAACTAGAAATTGAAACGCAAACCGCCGAGGAACGACTTGGCTACCGGGTAGGAGCCTTCATCCACACCCATGTGGATATCCTGGTTGTTTTCGCCCGATCTTCTCAGGTTAATATCCGGGTCAAGTCCTGTGTATTTGGTGAGTGTAAACAGGTTTTGCCCCTGAATGTAGATCTGCGCCGATCCCAGTTTCGCCTTTTTCAACCAGGTTGAAGGCAGGTTGAATGTCAGCTGAATGTTTTTCAAGCGGAAGTAAGAACCATCTTCCAGGAAGTAGGACGAAACCTGCTGGCTGGTAGCGTCACCCGAGTTCAAACGTGGCAGTTTCGCATTGTCGCCGGATTTCTTCCACGAATCGTACAGCATTGTTTTCGAGCGGTTGCCCTGGAACACGTTGAAATCCGTCCAGTATTTCACGTAATTGAAGATCTGGTTGCCTTGCACGCCTTGTCCGAACAATGTCAGGTCGAACCATTTCCAGCCTACACCCACGTTGATACCGTAGTTGAAATCGGGGTGCGGATTGCCGATGATGGTACGGTCGGCAGCGGTAATCACGCCGTCGCCATTCACGTCACGGAACTTGAAAGTACCTTCTCTGGTGTATGATCCGAATTTCGGAGCGGCATCAGCTTCGGCCTGATCTTTGATCACACCATCCACAAAATAACCGTAGTAGCTCGCGATCGGCAATCCCGCTTTGGTAGCCGACATCGCCGGAAGACGGGTCGTGAAACCGAAGATAGTCGCATTCGGGTCGTTGTTCAGTTTCAGCACTTCGTTTTTGTAGTGGCCAAAGTTAATACCCACCATGTAGTTGAAATCGCCTTTTTTATCGCGGAAAGTGATGCCAAGATCCACACCGCGGTTGCGCACTTCACCGATGTTGGTGTAAGGGACTGTACCGGAACCGGCTGTTCTCGGAATGGCGATTTGCGTCAGCATGTCAGAAGTGATACGGTTGTAAAGGTCGAGTACCACTTCCAGTTTGCTGTTGAATAAGCTCGCGTCGAGACCGATATTGGTCGAGGTATTGGTCTCCCATTTACCATTGGAGTTTCCAAACTGAACGAGGTCGAAGCCGCTCACGATCGACGTACCGGTACCGTTGATGTCGTAGGCGTTGTTCAGCGGATCGGCCGCGTACAGGGTGTAAGCATTGTAAACGTTAGGGATGAGTTGGTTACCGGTTTTACCCCAGCCAAAGCGTAGTTTCAAATCGTCGACGAATTTCACCGGCTTCATGAATGCCAGCTCGGTCATGCGCAAACCCAGTGAGAATGCAGGGAAAATACCGTAGCGATTGGCTTCCGAGAAGCGGGACGATCCATCACGACGCAATGTTACGTCGGCAAGGAGGAGTTCTTTAAATGCGTAGTTAATCTTTCCGAACTGAGAGAACAGCGCACTTTCCGTAGCACCGGGGCCTGCATTGTTCAAACCGGCTGCCGAACCTGCATCAAGGTAGCGGTAGTCGAGGTCGTCGAATGCGAATGCACTCCGGCTGGCGCGGAATTCCGCTGCGTAGGTTTTTACGGCTTCTGTACCGAGCAACACGCTGAAATTATGCACGCCGAATGATTTGGCATAGTTCAAAGTGTTGAACCAGGTGAACGAACGGTCGACGTTGTTGATCACGTTCAAGCTGTTGGCGTTTCTCGCCTCCGCCGCTTCGATATCACGGTGGAAGTACTCCGAGCGGTTGTACTGGTTGTATTCGATACCAAGGCTCGTGCGTGCGTACAAGCCCGGGAGGATGTCCACCTGCGCGAATACGTTACCGAATGCGTGCGTACCTTTTGTGAGGTTGTCTTTTTCACGGTACAGACGGGCAAGTGGATTGGGAGCGTTACCGAGGTTACTGCCGCGGCTTCCTGCAAATCCGTTATAATCGGAAGTATTGGTTCCGCCCAGTGCTTTCGGACCACCTGTAATATCGAATACCGGAATGATCGGGTGCACGCGGATCGCGAACATGATCGGGTTACTTTCGTCGTTGTTGGTAATCCCCTGTCTTTCGTCGTAGGAGAATGTAAAGTTCTCACCCACCGTTACCGGGCCTTTTTTGAACTCGGTGTTCGCGCGGAGCGAGTATCTTTTGTATTTGGTGTATCTCAAAATACCATTCTGCTTGAAGTAATTGGCCGAAAGCGCATATTTCGCGGCTTCTGAGCCTCCGGAAGCGCCGATTTGGTAGTTCGAAATAGAAGCCGGGTCGAAGATCACGTCCTGCCAGTCGGTACCTTCTTTGTTGGCTTTGGTGATGTTGAATGCAGTTTTACCAAGCGCCGGGTCGGCAATGTCGTTGGTGTAGGTGTAGTTGCTGGGCAGCTCACCGTAAACGTTCGGATAAATGTAATCGGCGATGGTCTGATTGCCATTCTCATCGAACTTGTATTGGGCGGAAGGCGATGTTACCGACGGGTTTTTACCTGCGCCGAGGTCGGCTTCGTAGAGATATTGGCCCAGCTCCTTCGTATTCAGGAGGTCGAGCATCTTGCCGGGGCGCTGGGTACCGGTGTAAAAGTCGAATGTAATGTTCGGAGCACCGGTCTTGCCTTTTTTAGTCGTGATAATCACCACCCCGTTTGCAGCACGTGCACCGTAAATGGATGCTGCGGAAGCATCTTTCAGTACCTGCATCGATTCGATGTCGTTCGGGTTGATCTGGTTTAGTGTACCTTGTGTTGGCACACCGTCGATCACGTAAAGCGGACTGTTGTTGTTGATCGAACCAAAACCACGGATACGGACCATGGTACCACCACCCGGAGAGTTATCGTTTCCGACGGTCACCCCGGAAGCCCGTCCTTGCAGCATTTGCGTAACGCTCGCAGTGGGGACGGAGGTAAGTTCTTTCGGGTTAATGACCGTTACCGCACCGGTAATATCCTTTTTACGCTGTGCTGCGTAACCGGTTACCACCACTTCGCTCAGGTTCTTGATATCGTCTTCCATCGCCACATCAATGGTCGTCTGGTTTCCGACAGGTATTTCCTTTTTGATTAAACCGATAGATGAGAAAACCAGGATTGCACCGGATCCTTTCGCTTCGATCGAATAAACGCCGTCGGCATCGGTGACCGTACCGACATTCGTTCCTTTCAGTTGCACGTTCACACCGGGGATACCGGTTCCATCAGCAGAGGAGGTTACTTTACCCTTGACCTGATGATCCTGGGCGTAGGACAGATGAGCCGCTATTGCGAACAGCATAATCATGACACCCCGGAAAAGCGGGACTAGTAAATGTTTGTTCATAAATTGAGTTGGGGATGATGTTAAAAATGTATTACTAAATGTCAATATACTGTTAAAAGTAAAAATTTGGACATTCTTTTTGGTAATATTTTAATAATTAATATTAATATATAACTGGTTACATAATATTTTTTCTTTGAAAAATCTTATTATGCAATCGTTTGCATTACTAACGGCCATCTTGGAAAAAACCAATCTCTAAATCGTATACGCCAGTGATTGCGTTTGACAAAATTTGCAACTCAAAGCGTATTTTTGTGGTTATCAGAATTACGACTTCATTTACAGACTAACTCACAAACTATCATCACATTTTGGAATATTTAAATGGTCTCGAAGTGGCGGAACAGGACCTCATCGAGGTACAGGGCGCCCGCGAACACAATCTCAAAAACATCGATGTAGCTATCCCGCGTAACAAGCTCGTGGTAGTGACCGGCATCAGCGGCAGCGGGAAATCGTCACTCGCATTCGACACGATCTATGCCGAAGGGCAGCGCAGGTATATGGAGAGTTTCTCGTCGTATGCACGGGGCTTCATCGGCGAAATGGAAAGGCCGGATGTGGACAAGATCAGCGGCCTGTCACCGGTGATCAGTATCGAGCAGAAAACGACTTCCCGGAACCCCCGTTCGACCGTAGGTACCGTCACAGAGATTTACGACTTCCTGCGCCTGCTCTATGCACGTGCGGGTGAAGCATACTCGTACGTGACGGGGCGGCGGATGATCAAACAATCGCAGGATCAGATCGTGAATCAGCTCATGACCCAATTCCTGGGGCAAAAAATCGTGCTCCTGGCACCAGCCGTGAAAGGCCGTAAGGGGCATTACCGGGAGCTTTTCGTGCAGATTGCCCGGCTCGGGTACACCAAAGTACGTGTCGATGGAGAGGTACTCGACATTACCCCCAAAATGCAGCTCGATCGCTATAAGGTCCACGATATCGAGATTGTGATCGACCGCGTGATCCCGAAGAAGGAAGAGGAAGATCCACAGTCGAGGTATCGGCTGAGTCAGTCGGTGGCGACGGCCATCAAGCAGGGCAAAGGCGCATTGATGGTACTCGATGCCAAAGGTAATACCCATTATTTTTCTCAAAACCTGATGGATCCGGAGTCGGGGATCAGCTACGACGATCCGGCACCGAATGCATTTTCGTTCAACTCGCCTTATGGCTGGTGCCCTACCTGCCAGGGGCTGGGTATTATCGAAGAGATCACCGAGGACTCCATTATTCCCGACAAATCGCTGAGTATTAGCCGCGGAGGCATCGCGCCGATGGGCGAGTACCGCGAGGCATGGATATTCAAGCAGTTGGAGGTTTTATTAAAGAAATACAAAATCACCCTCACCACGCCGCTCGAAAAATTCCCCGAGGAAGCATTGAAACTGGTGCTTTACGGCAGCGAAGAGGCGGTGCCTGTACCTTCGAAGAAATACCCGGGTACCGAATGGGAAACCAAGTTCGACGGGATTATTAACTTTTTGAAAAGACAGCAGGAATCGGGCAATGAGAAAATTCAGGACTGGCTGAAAGACTTCATGGTAACCCAAACCTGCCCCGAATGCAAAGGCAAGCGACTGCGGAAGGAGTCATTGCATTTTAAAATAGATAAAAAAGACATTGCCGAGCTGGCCGACAGCGATATCCGGGAACTGGCCGAATGGCTGGTGGGATTGGAGGATCGCCTCGAAGAAAAACAGCGGGTAATCGGCCATGAGGTTTTAAAAGAGATCCGGAAGCGCGTCGGCTTTATGCTTGATGTCGGATTGGATTACCTCACATTGAACCGTGCATTGCGGACCTTATCCGGCGGCGAGGCACAGCGCATTCGCCTCGCGACGCAGATCGGTACCCAACTGACTGGTGTACTCTATATTATGGATGAACCGAGCATTGGCCTGCACCAGCGGGATAATGTGCGGCTCATTAATTCTCTCAAAAGCCTGCGTGACCTGGGCAATACGGTGCTGGTAGTCGAGCATGATAAGGATATGATGCTCGCTTCGGATTACATTTTGGACATTGGCCCGGGGGCCGGACGCCACGGCGGAAGCGTGGTAGGAGCCGGTACACCGGAGAAATTCCTTAAAAACGGTTCGCTTACAGCCGATTACCTTGCCGGCCGTGAAGCCATTGAAGTTCCCAAAAAGCGCAGAAAAGGCAAAGGTGAATCCATTGTGTTGAAAGGCTGCACGGGGCACAACCTGAAAAATGTTTCGGTATCCATTCCGCTGGGGACGATGATTTGTGTGACGGGTGTGAGCGGCAGCGGTAAATCGTCGCTGATTCACGAAACGCTGTTTCCGTTGCTGAACCAGCATTTTTACAGATCGAGAAGGGAACCGCTACCTTACAAATCGATCGAAGGGCTCGAATATATCGACAAAGTCATTGAGGTAGACCAGTCGCCGATCGGCCGCACGCCGCGCTCGAATCCGGCTACCTACACCAACCTCTTCACCGATATTCGTACGCTCTTTGCCGAGCTCCCCGAAGCGAAAATCCGCGGTTACAAGCCTGGCCGCTTCTCGTTCAATGTCAAAGGCGGCCGTTGTGAGGATTGCGAAGGCGCGGGTATGAAGAAAATCGAAATGGACTTCCTACCCGACGTACACGTCAATTGCGAAACGTGCAAGGGCAAACGCTTCAACCGGGAGACACTGGAAGTGCGTTTCAAAGGCAAATCCATCGCCGATATCCTGGATATGACCGTCGAATCCGCATTGGAATTCTTTGAAAACCAGCCGAGGCTATTGCGCAAAGTTCAGACCTTGAATGATGTAGGTTTGGGATATATTACCCTTGGCCAGCATGCTACCACGTTATCCGGCGGTGAGGCCCAGCGTGTGAAGCTGTCGGAAGAGCTATCGAAACGCGATACCGGCAAGACATTGTATATTCTTGACGAACCTACCACCGGCTTGCATTTCCAGGACATCCGCCATTTGCTCAATGTTTTGAATAAGCTGGTTGAAAAAGGGAATACGGTGCTCATTATCGAGCATAACCTCGATGTGATCAAAGTAGCGGACTATATTATCGATGTAGGTCCAGAAGGTGGTGCCATGGGCGGCCGCATTATCGCGGAAGGCACGCCCGAGAAAGTGGCGAAGGTGAAGGGAAGCTTTACGGGATATTTTTTACAGGAAGAATTGAAGTAACTTTCTGAAATACATTAGTTTAAATGGCCTTGCACTAGAAAAATGCAGGGCCATTTTTTTACATCCATTTACTCAAAAACTGGTTGAAAGCCTCCTTGTACTGGTCGCTCACCGGGATGGACGTCGGGCCGATCTGGATCGTGTTTCGCGTCACCGCGCTGATTTTGTCCAGATTGACGATGAACGACCGGTGGACGCGCATGAATTTGGAAGCAGGCAGTTTCTCTTCCAGCGCTTTCAGGCTCGTGAGCGAGAGAATAGGCTTCGGGTCCGATTTGAGGTGGACTTTTACATAATCTTTGAGCCCCTCCGTGTACAGAATGTCGTCGTAAGCGATCCGTACCAGCTGGTATTCCACTTTCAGGAACAAGTACTCATCCTTAGGTTCGGCAGAACCGGCCGACGAGGCCTTTTGAACCAGCTCCACATAAGCCTGTGCCTTCGATGCGGCACGGAGGAACTCTTCGTAGTTAAAGGGTTTTAGGAGATAGTCAATGGCATCTACGCGGAAACCATCGAGCGCGTATTGGTTGAATGCGGTGGTAAATATGATCCTGGGAGCCTTGGTCCCGGCTTTTTCAAGCACCCTGGCGAGTTCGATACCCGTCAGGTCCGGCATTTGAATATCCAGGAAAATGACATCGATGTGTTTGCTGTTAATGACCTGCAATGCCTCCACGGCGCTGGAATATCGGCCTGCAAGGTTCAGAAACGGTGTTTTTTCGATAAATGCACATACCAGCCCGAGCGCTAAGGGCTCGTCGTCGACGGCGATACATTCCAATGTAATACTCATGCCGTTTCCAGTTCGAGGTGTACTTCAAACTCTTTTTCCTCTTTGTTCTCGGTTACTTCCAGCTGGTATTTGCCAGGGTAGAGCAAGTCGAGGCGGCGCTGGGTATTAGCCAAGCCGATGCCATTGCTTTCATCGAGAATGGCCCTTTTGTCGGTAAACAGCGTGTTTTTGACTTCCACAAAAATCTTATGTCCTTCCTGGCGGATCTGAATGTCGATCCGGCTGGGCTGAACGGCACTTACACCGTGCTTGAATGCATTTTCGATAAAGGGTAGGAATAGCATGGGTGCAATGGAAACGTCGTGGAGCGGATTGGGCGGATCGAGGTGCACGGTTACCTTGTCGGTCAGGCGCAGCTGCATCAGCTGGATATAGTCCTGTGCAAATGCGATCTCCTGGCTCAGCAGTACGGTGCCGTGTTGGGTTTCGTAGAGCACGTAGCGCATCATACGCGAGAGCTTGTGCAATGCCTCGCGCGCTGCCTCCACGTCGATCACCGTGAGCGCATAAATGTTGTTCAGGGTATTGAAAAAGAAATGCGGGTTGATCTGCGCTTTCAGGAAGGACAGTTCGGAGTTGATTTTCTCCTTTTCCAGGTTCTGGCGGTATTGCTTGTCGAGCTGCGCGGTGCGGACGGCGGCAACACTCGTACTGAGCCCGATGATCATCAGGGCTGTGAGCAATGCGAAGTAATCGAGGCGGTCGTGCCGTTTTTTGTCGCCATTGGCTTCCCGGGCCAGTTTAAATGCGCGGTCCATCTGTTCGCCATGGTTGATCGCGATCTTCACCTGCTCGGTAATCACCGCCAGCATCACTACCGACACGATATTGAACAGAATAAACCGGGAGTATTTGTTTTTGGCGAGGAATTTCGGGAACCAGATATAATAGTTGAGGTAAAATATGGTGATAAGCAGCGAGAACAGCACAGCTTGTTTGACCCAGAAGCTCATGGGAAATTCGATCTGCCAGCTCAGCGGTTGCCACATCAGGAACAGGGCCAGAAAACTCCATCCGAGTAAATGGAGGAATAACGGGGGGTATTTCCGGGCAGTACGCGTATCCATTTAGCAATTAGTTAGTTTCAATGTGATTTGAACGCAACACATCACTGCAATCTTACGGGGAATTTACGAAACCACCTATTTCAATCGATCAATGTACCCCGAATACCGACCGGCGGCTCATCGCAATCTATTAAACAAGAAACGCCGGGAGGCGGTTTAAACCTTACACCCGTACCGCTGTCCAAGCCTGGTGGCCGGCACCAGGGCCCGCGCGGGATTGGCCTGTCATTTCCAGGGTTATATCGTTTGAAAACGGCCTTTGATCGGTACATCTTCCCTATCCATCTATTCCTTTTTTTTAGCCGGATTTTACCTGGTTATTTTGAAATTCGAAAAGTACACTTTTAAAACCCCAACCATGAAACTTGTTTTACAACTCACATTCCTGGCTGTGTTCTCAGGGCTTACATCGACGGCATTTGCCCAGTTTCCGGGCGGTGGCGGTGGTGGCGGCGGATTTCGCGGCGGTGGCGGCGGAGATTTCCGCGGTGGCGACAGGCAGCGGCAGACGGTCATTCCGGGAACGGCAGAAGACACTCCTAAGGGCAGCGGAAAGATCACGGGCGTACTCGTGGATTCTACTTCGAAAAAGCCGGTAGAATTTGCAGCATTATCCCTGGTGGATACCAAAACCAACAATCCTATCGACGGTACCACTACCGACGAGAAAGGGGAGTTTACGCTCTCGAAAGTCGCGTCGGGTAATTTCAAGATCTTGATTTCCTTCATCGGATATAAAACCAAAACCATCAATAATGTCAAGATCGATCGCAAGACGGAATTGAACCTGGGTACTGTTACGCTGGTACCGGATGTGGTTCAGCTTAATGAAGTGGAGGTGGTAGGGATGGCGCAGATGGTTGAAGAGAAGGTCGACAGGCTGGTTTACAATGCAGAAAAAGACATTACCAGCAAAGGCGGCGACGCTTCGGACGTGATGAAAAAGGTACCGATGCTGACCGTCGACCTGGATGGTAACGTTTCGCTCCGAGGTAGCTCCAACGTACGCGTTTTGATCAACAACAAGCCTTCTACCATTATCGCAACCAGCGTGGCCGATGCATTGAAGCAGATTCCTGCGGACATGATCAAATCGGTGGAGGTGATCACTTCGCCTTCTGCGCGTTATGATGCGGAAGGTTCGGCGGGTATTATCAATATCATTACCAAGAAGAGCACAATCCAGGGTGGAACGCTCAACCTCGACACAGGTATCGGTAACCGGGGCTCGAACCTTGGCTTGCGCGGTAATTACCGTGTGGGGAAAATGGGTTTCAGCCTGGGAGGTTTCGGGCGATTCAATTACAATATGCCTGGTAAATCCGAAAATATCCAGATTGGTAAGCTAAGCCCTTTCTCGGTCCGCCAGACGAGCGATTCCAAAAACAAAATGGCTTTCGGTTCCTATAACTTCGGCTGGGATTGGGAGATCGATTCCAAGACATCCTTGTCCGCAGGCGTGCGTTATGGAATGCGCAACAACAAAGTGGATCAGGAGCTTTACACCTATAATACTTTGAACGATACCACGAAAACCAGCTTCCGCGATGTGAACAGCAAGGACCTTTCGGGTACCTGGGATGTGAATGTGGATTACATGAAAACATTGGCCAAACCAGGCCAGGAGCTGAGCATTTCGACGCAATACAGCCGGAACAACCGTACCAACGACTACGATGCGGACATTTACTCGCTGAGCAACGAACAATTGAAAACACTGCTAGGCGCGCAAGGCAACAACAACAGCAGCCATAACCAGGAAAGTACCGTGCAGGTAGATTACCAGACGCCGATCAAGGAGAACCAGATGCTGGAAGTCGGTGGTAAGGGCATTTTCCGTCAGGTTGTGAGTAATTATGACTATTATAATACGGTGGACACGCCGCAACCAGCCAGCAATCTGAACTATGACCAGAATGTGGCTGCCGGATATTTGTCCTATACATACACTACCAAGAGCCGGTTTACCGTGAAGGCGGGTACGCGCTATGAATACACGAGCATCGACGCGCAGCAAGGCGAAGCCGGCGATCTGAAACTGCCGGCTTATGGCAACCTCGTACCGAGTGTCAACCTGTCGCAGACATTTGGAAAAGGACAGACCATTAAACTGGCCTATAACCGCCGTTTGCAACGCCCGGGCATCCAGTTCCTGAACCCGAACATGAATGCGGCCAACCCGCAAAACATCACCGTGGGTAACCCGAACCTGAAACCCGAATTGACCGACCAGGTTGAATTGGGTACGAGCTTCTTTAAAAACTCGCTGTATGTGAATGTTTCGACGTTCGCGCGTTTTACCAACAGCTCCATTGAAAGCATTCGTACGACCAGCGCCGACGGTGTGATCACGACGACTTACGGCAATATCGGTTCGAAGAAGAACTATGGTGCCAACATTTTCGGAAACGTGACATTCTTCAAAAGATGGCAGTTGGGCGGAGGTTTCGACTTCTATTATGCCGATTTGTCGAACAACAGCCCGGACCCTGCATTGCAGAACTCCAACAGCGGTTTCGTATTGAGCGGTCGCTTCCGTACCAGCCTTAATATCAAAAACGGCTGGGGCTTGCAGGCGGGCGGTTTCATGCGTGGACGCGACGTGCAGCTGCAAGGAACGCAAGCCGGTTTCAGAATGTACGATTTCGGGGTTCGCAAAGACTTCAAGAACAAACGCGGAAGCATCGGTTTCGGAATGGAAAACTTCCTGGCGCCTTCGTTCAAAATGAAGACGAGCCTGGAATCGAAGACATTTACCCAGAACAATACCAACTACCTGTATAACCGCGGCTTCCGTGTGAATTTCTCTTACCGATTCGGTAAAATGACCTTCGTGGAGCAGAAAACCCGCAGAAGAAAGTCCGTCAACAACGACGACCAGAAATCTGACGGCGGCGGTAACATGGATACCGGCGGCGGTGGCGGCGGTGCGCAAGGAGGCGGACAAGCGCCGGCAGCTACACCGGCAACAGGTGGCCGTGGAGCAGGCGCACAAGGGGCGGGCCGTCCGTCAGGAGTAGCGACTCCCGGAGCAGCAGCGGATAGCACAGCTCGTCCGGCGCGTCAGGGAGGATTCCAGGGCCGTCCGGGGCAACCGGGAGCACGTCCGGATTCAACGCAATTCAAACCGGATTCGACCCGCGTGCGCCCCGACAGCAGCACGGTGAAACCCGACAGCACTGCCCGTCCGGCAGTTCCTGCGGATTCTACCGCATTGCCGGCGAAACCAGTCACACCGGCTGATTCTACCAAGAAAGATTAACAGACTTCTATAAGCAAATAAGCCCGGCTGAGATCAGCCGGGCTTATTTTGTTTTCAAGAATATCTTAAAGAGCGCTGTTTTGCTGCCTAATGCTCGCCAAAATGCGGTCGGCACCTGCCGCGAGCAATTCTTCCGCTAGTGACGTGCCCAGCGCCTGTGGAAATGCATGTCCGCCGCTTTCAGCCTTGCGAATGAGTTCCGAGCCGTCGAGGCTGATAATGCCGCCCGTCATGTGGATTTCCTCGTCGTGCAATGTAGCCATCCCGAACACCGGAATGCTGCAACCGCCTTGCAGGCGTTTCAGGAATGCCCTTTCTGCGAGCAGGCAGGTTTCGGTAGGTTCGTGGTTGAGGAGTTCTTTCAGTTTGTGCTTTTTCTCAGCGTCGAGCGAAACCGCGCATTCAATGGCGACGCTGCCCTGGCCCACGGCCGGGGTAAATTCATCCAACAGCAGATGTTCGGCGATTTTGTCGTCGTACTCCATGCGGTGCACGCCCGCATATGCGAGCAGGAGCGCATCACACTGGCCTTCCTCCAACTTACGGAGGCGCGTTTGGAGGTTTCCGCGCATATCCACGGTTTTGATGTGCGGGTAATAGTGTTTCAAAACGGCTACCCGGCGTGTGGACGACGTCCCGACTGTGAACGATTCGCCGCTTTTCAACGATAATGTCGTATCGTGGCTTACGAGCACGTCATTGGCGTGCTCGCGCTCGGTGAATGCAATGATTTCGAATGCATCATCCAGCTGCGATTGCAGGTCTTTGGCGCTATGCACCGCGATGTCGATGTCGCCGCTTCGGAGCTGGTCTTCCAACTCTTCGGTAAAAACACCCTTACTGCCGATTTTCGAAAGCGACCGATCGAGGATCTTGTCTCCCTTCGTTTCGATAACAACGATTTCCGTTTCAACACCGCCCTGTTGCAAAAGTGCCTCGACATAATACGCCTGCCAAAGTGCGAGCTTGCTCCCGCGGGTTCCTATTTTAATATGCATGGTTATTTATACAATGTAAGGCCAGTTTTTGTGTTAATAGGCCTGTATTAAAATTTCCGCAGGAATATGAAGTTTCTCATTCAACCTGCGGATCATACTCAAATTCAATTTTCGTTTGCCGGAAAGGATTTCCGATTTACGGGACCGATAGCCGAGAATCTCCGACAGTTCCTTTTCCGAAATACCCATTTGCTCCAATCGGAATCGGATTGCTTCCAGCGGGCTGGGTTTGGGGATCGGGAAATGTACATTCTCGTAGTCCTTTACCAGAATGGAAAGGAGTTCCAGCTCATCTGATTCCTTCGAATCAGGTGCTACATCGGTTTGCATCAATGCATAAATGCGCGCCAGATAGCTTTCGTACTGTTCGTTATTTTTGATGGGTCCGATCATAGCTAATTCTTCTTGCGTCTATTTGATCATATTCCGAATGCGGTCCGAACCAGACGATAAATACAATTTTCAATCTGTATTCAATGTCGACGATCAGCCGGTAATGGTTCCCGTGTATGTTGAATACCACCGGTTTCTGACTTAGAATAGATGCACTTCGATATTGTACTTTCAATGTATTGGGCGATTCCCAGCGAGCGGCTTCTGCTTCCTGATTCCATGCTAGCAACGACTGCTCTGCCTTTGGATACGCCTTCATGTAATTCCTTATTGTCTGTATAGCGATTATGCGCATCGTTCCAACAAAGATAAATGATTGTTACCATTTTGGTTACGTTATTTTTCTTTAAGGAACGTTTGCTGACGCATTCGCGGAGCGCTGCAATCGGGTGCGAAGTTATGGAGATACTGTCAAATCAACCAGTGAAAGATTGCGGAATTCCCCGTAAATTAACCCAATCAAAATCAGCACCATGGAAACGAAAGGACTAATCTTCATCCCCGACATCAGCGGCTTCACGCAGTTCATGCATGAGATCGAGATCCAGCATGGGCGCCAGATTATCCAGGAATTGCTGGAAACGATCGTGAATGCGAACCAGATGGGACTGGAAATCTCTGAGATCGAGGGCGACGCCGTCCTTTTCTTTAAATTCGGCGAAGCACCAGAACTCGAAACGCTCTATCGGCAGGTCGAAAAGATGTTCTGTGATTTTCACAAATACCTGATTGCCTTCGACAACCGACGGTTTTGCCAGTGCAAGTCCTGCATTTCTGCGATTAATCTCACGCTGAAAGTGGTAGCGCACTATGGCGAGTTTACGACTTATCAGGTCAAAGATTTCAAAAAGCTGATTGGGAAAGATATTATCGTGGCGCATCAGCTGCTTAAAAACGATATCGAGCAGCATGAGTACTGGCTGGTAACCCAAAATTTGCTGAACGGGCAAAACCCCGACGATTTTACCAACCAGATGAAGTGGCGCCCCGGCTCCAAAACGACCGAAAATGAGCAGATACCTTTTCAATATACACAGATTGGCTATTTGAAAGACAATATTCCGCCCTACAAGCCGCCGTTGCTTGAACCGAAGGAAAAGGTCAAGATGGTGTCGGTTTCAAGGGAATATGATGCAAACATCAAAAAGGTTTTCTTCACTTCCGGACACCTCGAACTGCGACCGCACTGGCAGGACGGCGTGAAATCCATCGAGGAGCTGGATCATTTTCTCCCCGGCATCGGATCGCGCCACCGGTGTATTCGCGAGGACGGCGAAACGGTGATGTACGCCAGCGGTTTTTCGTACGACCCTGAATCCCGGGTCATTTTCAGCGAGTCGGATGAGAAGTTTACCAGCGCACTTTATTTTGTGCTCGATAAACTCGCCGAGAACCGCACGCGGCTTAGTTTGGAATATTATCTCAAAAAAGATCCATTAAAGCAGCTTTCGTTCAGGTTCTTCAAAAAAGACAAGATGGAAGCTGAATTCCGGAAATCGCTGGCAAATTTGGAAGGGCTGCTTCCGCAAATCACCCTGCCGATCGATTTTTAAACCCCAACGGTATCTCCTTCGTCGGTAACAATTTTGTCTTCAATGTAAGACACAATTAAGGATGCAATGTCGATACCGCTTACTTCTTCGATGCCCCTTAGGCCCGGGGAAGAATTGACCTCCATGACCAATGGCCCGCGCTCGGATTGCAGCATATCGACGCCGGCGATTTTTACGCCCAATGCCTTCGCTGCTGCAATAGCCGTGTGCTCCTCTTCGGGCGAAAGCTCGATTATGCAGCCGGAGCCGCCGCGGTGGAGGTTAGAGCGAAAATCACCCTCGGCGCCCTGGCGCTTCATGGCGGCAATCACTTTGTTGCCGATCACAAATGCGCGGATATCGGCGCCTTTCGATTCTGCCACGTATTCCTGGATCAGGAAGTTGGCCCGCAGGCCATAGAATGCCTCAATGGTCGATTTCGCGGCCTTGATAGTTTCGGCAAGTACGACGCCAACGCCCTGAGTGCCTTCCAACAGTTTGATGATTACCGGCGGGCCGCCTACCATATGGATGAGCTCGTTGACTTGTGCCGGATTTTTGGCAAAAACGGTCTTTGGAATATCGATACCAGCCTTCGCGAGTACCTGCATGCTGCGTAGCTTGTCACGCGAGCGCAGGATAGCCTGCGATTTCACGGTGGTGAATACTTTCATCAATTCGAGCTGACGCACTACTGCGCAGCCGAATGCATTTACCGAGGTGCCAATGCGGGGAATGACGGCGTCTATGCCGGTGACGGGCTTGCCCTTGTAGACGACCGTCGGCTTGCCGCCTTCGATCATGACAAAGCATTTGACGTGGTCGATCACAACCGCTTCGTGTCCCTTTTGTTTGATTGCCTCCACCAGACGCCTGGTTGAATACAGGTCCGGATTGGTGGATAATACGGCGATTTTCATAAAAATGTTTTTAGAAAATGTGGAGGTTGGGCTGTAAGCCCCGGACTGGGCGTCTAGCGACTGCGCGTCTCGGGTTTAGTTCAGAGGTAATTTTGGGGAACGAGTTGGTGTCAGCGAATGCCTTGCTGCCGACAGGTTCTTTTGGGAAACATCCACGATGAACCTGTTTTTGAGCAGTTTTCGCCCGAGTAGTATAGGGTAGCTCATTTTCTGCCGGTTGGCCAGCGAAAACTCGGTACGTATTTTTCGACCGAAAAGCCTGATTGGTGTCTTGATCACAAACCGTTTCTCTTCTTTCCCGAAGGAGTTCCTGATCACGGTTTCTTTAAAATCGGTTACTATAAAGAAATGTTGAGGTGCTCCGCGCTTGGCATCGAGGTAAACATGGAGCTCCCGAAGTCCTTCCGACTCTACCAATTTGACCCGGGAACAGTGGATAGCTGACGTAGCAGCACCGGAATCCACGCGTACAGGTACATGATGCCAATCCAGCTCCGGTAAATCCACAATATCGGTCGCGCCGATAATCTCCAACGGACGTTTCATCTGCGCTGGAAAAACTGAGCGACCGTCAACGACAAGTCCAGAAACACCATTTTGGCCCGCACATTTCGCTCGATGTGGTAATAGGCCGTATTTACTTCCCCGATCATCCTTTCCAGCGACTCAAAATTGACGGTTTTGGAAAAATTCTGCACGAAAGTAAGTTCTTCCTGCGGAACACGCAAAAGCTCACCCGCGCCGTGGCTCCATATGAGCATATCCCTGAACAACCGCAATGCATATTCGAGCAGGCCTTTTTGCTTTTCCTTGCTCATAACATCGTAGCTATCGGCGAGTTTGACCAAATGAGAAACATCGAACTTGTACGAAGAGCGCATCCAGTCGGCAAACCACGCCGAGCGGTCATCCTGCTCTTCCTGAGCGAGTTTCAGTGCCTCAGCCATATTCCCGTCGGACAAAAACGCTACCTGGTTGGCGACGGCTTCGGTGACATCGCCTTGTTTCAGATAGGATTTGATTTCTGAATCGGTGAATGCCGGAATGGTGATCCGTTGGGTCCGGGAGATAATTGTCGTCAGTAATTTATCCGATTGATCACTTACCAAAAGGAATAATGTTTTTTCAGGCGGTTCTTCGAGGATTTTCAAAATCGCATTAGAGGAGGCGGCATTCATAATGTCGGCTTTCCAGATCAGCAGGATTTTGTATTCGCCTTCATAGGCTTTTACGGACAATTTTCGCAAAATTCCGCGCGCTTCCTCTACCGAAATGTTGCCCTGCTTGTTGTCCGCACCGATGTGGTCGAGCCAGTCGGGGAGGACGCGGTAGGGATTTTCCAGCAGGAATGAGCGCCAAAGCGGCAGAAATGCCTCACTCGTTTTGCCATCTACCTTTTTGGAGGTGGCAATGGGGAATATGAAATGGAAATCGGGGTGGATGAGCTTGCTCATCTTCACGCACGACGCGCACGTACCGCAAGCGTCTTCCTCGTTCCTGTTTTCGCAGTTAATATAGGTAGAGAACGCCAGGGCCATTGCCAGGCCAGCGCCACCCGTGGGATAATCAAATAGCTGAGCGTGGGCCAGATGGCTGTTCCGGACCGAGCGCCGCAATGTCGCTTTGATATTTTCGAGTCCCGGAATATCTCTGAAAAGCACGATTTAAATCAATTAATGGATGTGTAAAATGCTTACTGACCACGCGTATTTTTAAAAACTACGCGCATAATATCTTCCTCGGTCTGCCCGAATGCAATGCCCCGGCGGCTCACCGTATCTTTTGCCACCGCCACGGCTTTATCGAAACGATACTCCATGCATCCTTCGGCCGCACCACCCCAGGTGAAAGACGGGACATGCTTGTTCTGAAAGCCAGCACCGAATACATTCACACTTACGCCGACAACCGTCCCGGTGTTGAACATGGTCGAAATTCCCGCTTTGGAATAGTCGCCCATCATGAGCCCGCAGAAAATCAAACCGGTGTCGGCCAGCATATTCGTAGCATAGCTGTGCAGCTTGACGTTCGTATGGTCGTTTTTCAAATTTGAATTGTTGGTGTTGGCGCCCAGGTTACACCATTCGCCCAGCACAGAATTGCCCAGGTAACCGTCGTGGCCTTTGTTGCTGTACCCGAATACCACGCAGTTGCTCACTTCCCCACCGACTTTGGACGATGGCCCAACGGTCGTATTAGGGCGGATCTTCGTTCCCTGGGCCAGTACCCCGTTTTCACCAATCGCAAATGGGCCCTGGATCATCGAACCTTCCTGGATCAATGCATTCTTGCCGATGTAAATGGGGCCGTTTTCCGCATTCAGAATGGACGCCTTGATCACGGCGCCTTCTTCTACGAATACATTCTCCGGTTTGTAGCAATGCGTGAATGGGTCCGTAATACCCGCCGATTTTCTGATAGAAGCAATGCGTTCGTAATCGATTTTGATCTGCGCCCCATTCTGGCCGAAAATATCCCACACATTGCGGATCATTGTAAAAGCCTCCGCATATTCCACTACCGAAAGTCCGCTCGTACCATCCGAAGCTTTCCATGCCGAATGCGATCGTACTGCGAGGACTTCACCGTTGTCGGAAACAAGCGCATTGCCGTGCGGCAAGCCTTTGACAATGCCCGTCAGATGATCGTCCGGGCACAGCGCACCGTTGATATACAGGTTATCCCCCGAGGTATGTTCCGGGTATTTGGTGGCGAGATAAGCTTCCGTTTGGAATGAGACCGTGGAGTGGCATCTGTCGGCCCATTTTTCAGCCAGTGTGTGGATGCCGCACCGAATGCCGGCGACCGGTCTTGTATAGGTAAAAGGTAAAAGTTGGATTCTAATCTTGGGATCGTCGAACAGAATGGTCTGGGGCATATATTAAAACGTATGTGCAGGCCAAAGTTCGGGCATTTTATTGGTTACGGCAAAAAAAGAAGCAGTCTCCCAAGCATATTTGTCGGGAGACTGCCACTGTATTTTTTCGTTCTCCTGATGTGTTCGACCACACAGGAAAAAGCCAATGCGTTGCTTATTTTCCGTAACGCTTTCTGAACTTGTCAACGCGACCAGCTGTGTCAACCAGTACGTTTTTACCAGTGTAGAAAGGGTGTGACTGAGAAGACACCTCGACTTTGTACACAGGGTAGGTTTTGCCGTCTTCCCAGGTGATAGTCTCGTTAGTGTCTATGGTAGAGCGAGTAATGAATTTAAAGTCGCTTGATAGATCCCAGAAAACTACCTCTCTATAGTTGGGATGAATATCTTTTTTCATTGGTATATGGTATTATTTGTTTCTATACGATTTCCAAAAGGATTGCAAAAGTAAAAAATCCTGATTTGTAAATCAAGTATCGGAACGCTATCTTTTTTAATATTAATGCAATACATCAAAAATTAACGCCTTAGACTTCACTGAGTTGCTGTTTGAGCACCTCTACACCACGTTTCGCTTCCTTTTCGAAATCGGTGTACACGAAGCATTCGATCGAAAGCCCGCCTTTGTATCCGATTTTCTTCAATGCGCCCAGGTAGGCCCTGAAATCGTCGCCCTTTACGCCCGGCGGTGTCCGTTTCTCTTTCTCGGCGATGTGGCAATGCACGATGTGCTTACCATACTTTATGATCTCCGACGCCGGTTCGTCTTCCTTTAACATATGATATATATCGCAGAGCAGCTTCACGCGTGGGCTTTTGACGGCATCGACGATTTCGACGCCTTCGGCCAGGCTGTTGATAAAATTGGTTTCGCCGCGGTTCAGTGGTTCGACGGCGATGGTAACACCGTGTTTCTCGGCCAATGGCGCCATCTTTTGTGTTAGTTCAATATGCTGCGCCTTCGCTTTTGCGCGATCGAAGCCTTCGGGTATGATTCTTGATGCACCACTTCCGAATACGACGAATTGAGAGCCGCATTCCTTGGCGCGTTTGAGAACGGTCTCCGTTCTTTGAAGGATCGCCTCGTGGTTTGCATCGGGGCCAAGCGTTTTGAGGCTTGCCGGGAGCAGGATCACATAAGATTTGATAGGGAAGTGCTCAGTCTTGAGTTGTTGCAGGTTCTTTTCGTAGCCGGCGTCGCCGCCTTCCGGGATGAGGAAGCCAGCTACGGATTCTTCAATATAGGCACACCCCGATTTGCGTAGAAATTCGGCTTTGTCGTAAGCCGCATACACGCCGAGTGGAATGCTGTAAGCGGTGTTTCCGGCGGCTTTGGCCATGGCTTCGGTGAGTGATCCGCCCAGCGCGAGACCTGCCACCATTCCGGAGGTCGTTTTGAGGAATGTCCGCCGGTCGGCTTGTTCGATAATTGTGCTCATATGTTTGAGTTTTTATGGCTATTGATTGATATTTTGTGTTGAAACGAAATACGTTATGCTATGTAAAGTTTACAAGTTTAGAATAATTATAAATAACATATTTGGCCTTAAATCATTGATTAACAGCAATTATTGTCAAATCAACCTTTCTTTGTTAAAAATTTTTCTCTCCAAAAGTTTGCAAAATTTGAAATGCATTTTTCTGAATTTTTTTTCTTTGAAACAATTTAGTGTAAGCTTTCCGTAAACAACTAGTTATTAGTTTCTTAACAATTTAGTAATTTGGACTATGCGGATAAGGCATGATTTTGTAGAGAAATCCTGATTGCGAATCTGATTTCTTTAGTGTTATTTCAAGAGATTTTTAAAGTCATCTCCGACTGATCTTCCAAGAATATACATCACTAACGTTCTATCAAACACCACATTACTTATGTCTATGTATGTCATAAAGCGTGATGGTCGCCGCGAATCCGTGAAATTCGACAAGGTGACCGCCCGCATAGAGAAACTGAGCTACGGCCTGGACGCCGCTTACGTTCAGCCCGTGGAAGTAGCCAAGAAGGTTGTTTCCGGCATTTACGACGGCGTTACCACCGCCGAGCTGGATAACCTCGCTGCCGAAACCGCAGCTTCCATGACCACCAAGCACCCTGATTATGCAATCCTGGCTGCCCGCGTCGCTATCTCAAATCTCCATAAGAACACATTGAAGTCGTTTTCGGCTACAATGAAGCGTCTTTATACATATATAGATTCCAAAACCGGTGAAAACGCATCGCTGATCTCCAAGGAGGTTTACGAGGTGATCCGCCAGCATGCATCGCTGCTCGATTCTACTATTATATATGACCGCGACTATTCCTACGATTATTTCGGCTATAAAACCCTCGAAAAGTCGTATTTACTGAAAGTTGAAGGGAAAATTGTCGAGCGCCCGCAGCATATGCTCATGCGCGTGGCGATCGGTATCCATCAGGAGGACGTGCAGGCGGCGATTGAAACCTATCATTTGCTTTCGGAAAAATGGTTTACCCATGCTACACCTACGTTGTTCAATGCAGGTACGCCGAAACCGCAAATGTCGTCGTGCTTCCTGCTTACAATGAAGGAGGACAGTATCAATGGTATTTATGATACCCTCAAGAACTGCGCATTGATTTCGCAGTCGGCCGGTGGTATCGGTTTGAGCATTCACGACGTCCGTGCGACGGGTACATATATTAAAGGAACAAACGGGCAATCGAACGGTATCGTACCGATGCTTCGCGTGTTCAACGACACGGCGCGTTACGTAGATCAGGGAGGAGGCAAGCGCAAAGGTTCTTTTGCTATATATATTGAACCATGGCATTCCGACATCTTCGATTTCCTCGATCTGAAAAAGAACCACGGGAAAGAAGAGCAGCGTGCACGCGACCTATTCTATGCATTGTGGATTCCTGATTTGTTCATGAAGCGCGTGGAGGCGAACGACACCTGGTCGCTCTTCTGCCCGCACGAATGCCCGGGACTGGCGGATACGCACAGCGAGGAATTCGAAAAGCTGTACGAACAATACGAGCGCGAAGGCAAAGCGCGCAAGACTATCAAGGCGCAAGACCTGTGGTTTGCGATCATGGAATCGCAGATCGAGACTGGTACGCCATATATGTTGTATAAGGACCACGCGAACAGCAAGTCCAACCAGCAGAATTTGGGTACTATCAAGTCGTCGAACCTTTGCACGGAGATCATTGAATATACGGCTCCCGACGAAGTGGCGGTTTGTAACCTTGCTTCCATCGCATTGCCGAAGTTCGTGGAGCAGGGCGCGGACGGATTCATACGATTCGATCACCAGAAATTGTACGAGATCACGAAAGTGGTAACGCGTAACCTGAACAAGATCATCGACCTGAACTTCTATCCGGTTCCCGAAGCCGAGAAGAGCAACAAGCGCCACCGGCCGATCGGTATCGGGGTGCAGGGCTTGGCGGATGCATTCTGTATGATGCGCATGCCATTCGACTCCGACGAGGCACGCCAATTGAACAAAGATATTTTCGAAACGATCTATTACGGATCGATGGAAGCTTCGATGGAGCTTGCTATGCAGCACGGTCCATACGAAACCTGGGCAGGCAGCCCGATCTCGCAAGGGGTATTCCAATTTGATATGTGGAATGTAACACCGGAAAGCAAACGCTGGAACTGGGAGAAGCTGCGGAAAGAAGTGGTACAAAACGGTGTACGCAACTCCTTGCTGCTAGCGCCGATGCCAACCGCATCTACCAGCCAGATTCTTGGTAATAACGAATGCTTCGAGCCATTCACTTCTAATATATATGTAAGAAGGGTATTGTCGGGCGAATTCGTTGTCGTGAACAAGTACTTGCTGAAAGACCTGGTAAGACTGGGTCTGTGGAGCGAGGAAATGAAAAACAACCTCGTTCGTGCCAGCGGATCGGTACAAGCCATTCCGAATATCCCGCAAAACATCAAGGATCTTTACAAAACGGCATGGGAGATCAAGCAGCGAAGCCTGCTCGATATGTCGGCCGACAGAGGAGCCTATATTTGCCAATCCCAGTCGCTGAACATCTTCATGGAAGAGGCGAACTTCGGTAAACTGACTTCAATGCACTTCTATGCATGGAAGAAGGGCCTCAAAACCGGTATGTACTACCTGCGTACCCGCGCGGCGTCCGATCCGGTTCAATTCACGGTCAGCAAACAAGCCGAGCCGCAACTCGAACCTGCGACCGCCGTGGTGGCCGAAAAGGAACTCAACTACGTGCAATATGCGGAGGAGCATGCGAAGCCGGTCGCGCCGCGTGACAATCGCTCCGATATGCAATGCTCCCTGGATGATCCTGAGGGCTGCGAGGCTTGTGGTTCGTAATTAAGGTTAAAATCGCAATAGCGAAGAGGTGTCTGATCGTAGATCGGGCACCTCTTTCGTTTTACGACAGTGGTGTTGGTAATGCATGACAAGTTTGTGTTGTATTAATAAATGGAAAAATTGGATGGGTATGAATCGATTTTGCGTTCGTAGAAACATTGCTTTACCGGCTACTTAAAAAACTTCTAATTTTTTTCTGGGCGTAGCATTTTCGTTATCAGTGGTTTAGGTATTTTCGTTCAAAAAGATTCAAAAATATTTGTTGTCTGGGCTTGCATGTTAAAATTAAACCTGCCACTTTTGCACTCCCAATCGGGAACAACGGCACTGAAAACGATCAGGGCCACGAGTTTCGGGAAGTCCGAAGCAACGTTCTTTGACATGATGAAGAGAGCAAAAAGATAGGTTCGTTAGAAACATTCGGTCTACCTTTTCGAAGGTAAGATCACATTAATATTTACAATGGAGAGTTTGATCCTGGCTCAGGATGAACGCTAGCGGCAGGCTTAATACATGCAAGGCGAAGGGGCAGCAATGTCACTGTCGTACG
>NZ_PYAS01000020.1 GCF_003014695.1 Dyadobacter jiangsuensis
CCGCTACTTTACCGCCAGCTTAGTGGCGTACTTTGCCCAGGAATAAATGGCGTACTTTCGGAGGAATCGTGGCGTACTTTGGAGAGGAATATCCATTCCTTCAATTATCAGCAGTCCAACTACCGGACCTCACATCTGACATTATACAACGACCATTCGAAATCCAGATTGTGCTTTCGTGGGTTGTCCTTGAGCCCAAATTTTCCCATTTCTCAGTGCAGGCACGCCCGATAGAGTACATAAAAACCCCCGAACAAATTGTCCATACAGGCCAATAGAGTAAATCTATAAACTTCCCAATGACCAAGGACCGGAAGTCGTTCCGAGGGACGGTGGAACACTATCATAATGGGAAGCAAGAAAGAACGAGAAATTGAATCCTACTAAAACATTAGTAAAAAAACTAACCACTTAGCTTGTATACTAAATTTTTAGTAGTTTACTTGCGCCCATCATCAGTCATTAATCCAGAATATGGAACCTCGTTCACTTACTAGGGCCGAAGCAGAAATCATGAAAATTCTCTGGCAATTGGGTAAAGCATTCATCAAAGATATCCTCGCGCAAATGGATGAACCCAGGCCCGCATATACTACTGTGGCGACCTTCGTGCGAATACTGGAAAAAAAGGGCATCGTTGCCCATAAGACGTATGGCAACACGCACGAATTTTACCCGCTAATCAGCGAGCAGGAGTACCGCAAATATGAAGTTCAGCAACTTGTCGAAAATTACTTTGACAATTCTGTGACTAACCTGGTCTCTTTCTTCATGAAAGACGATAATTTAAAGAAGAGTGACCTTGACGATTTGGCCGCATTTATCGAGAAAAATAAAAGCAAAAAATAACCATCCTGAAATATGGAAGCACTTCCCTATCTACTGAAAGTCAATATCTGCTGGGTAGTATTCTATGGGTGCTACTGGCTGCTATTCCGGAAGCATACCTTTTTTATGCTCAACCGTGCCTATTTACTTTTTTCATTGATCGTCAGCTTTATAATTCCCGCTCTTGAATTGCAGCAAACGGTCAGCGTCGTTGAAAGTGCGGGAGCTGCGGTAATCGCAACCGGCACAGTGATAGTTGGGGAAGTAACCCCTAACACAAATTATACAGCATATTTGCTACTCGCATGTTATTGTGCCGGAGCGATTTCAATGGCTATTGCTCTGATCAAAGCTATTTTACAAGTATGTCAAATCGTACGAAGCGGGATCTCGGTTCCCATGCAGGAGTACCAACTGGTGATAAGTCAGCGCCAATATGCCCGGAGCGGATCGTTTTCATTTCTGAAATGGATGATTATTTCCAATGATGACTACGAACAAAACTTTGAACCCATTTTTACGCATGAAATGGTGCACATCAGGCAATGGCATACGCTCGATATTCTTCTGATTGAAATCTTAAAGGTGCTATTTTGGTTCAATCCGGCCCTCTGGCTCTACAAACGCGCATTGCAGGATACCCATGAGTTTCTAGCTGACGAACAGGCTACCGACAGAGATAATTATGCTACCTTTCTGCTTACATACGCAAAAGGTGCTATTTCCTCTTCGGTAACCAACCAATTCTTCAACGCATCGCTACTTAAAAGGCGCATTCATATGATATACAGGAACCGGACAGCCGCCTGGCTAAGGGGCAAGTACCTCCTGTTACTGCCGGTGCTCGCATTAGCAGTAGTTCTGATGGCTGCCAGAAAGTATGTCTCCGAAGAAAGGAACACCGAAACCAAAAATAAATATGGCACCGGTTTGATATCGGTTAAGGGAATTGTAACTGATGAATCAGGATTGCCTGTGACCAATGCTGCAATCACTTTCTCTGGTACCTATGAAAGTACGGTAACCAATACGACCGGCAACTTCGAGGTCAATAATATCCCTCGAGGGTCAACAATCACAGTGATACATGACGATTTCTTGCGCTACACTCAAAAAATCCGCAAGCCGAACGCCGAATACCATATTCGCCTAAAAAGCAATGCAAAGCAACTTTTGACGAAACAAGAAAGAAGTGCAGCCAAACGAATGCTTGCCGGTAATGAATCGTCCCGCATTCCACTGGACCGTTGGCCAGGACTTCCTGGTAGGAGCAATTTTATCGCCATGACGCTAAAATATCCGGAGCAGGCCATACTTGATGGTGTTGAAGGGCATGTCTCGGTATCTTTCCATATTGATACAGCTGGAATTGTAAGCGATGCTAAAATAGAAAAAGGCGTTAGGAAAGATCTGGATAATGAAGCTTTACGAATCGTTCGCATGATGCCAAGATGGCGACCCGCTGAAAAAAACTTCAAACCCGTGGCGGTTCGCTATACGATGAATATCGCCTTCAACATTGCAGTCGATACGTTACCGCTTGCCGTGCGGCAGACAGCGCCACCAGGATTTTGGGGAAATAGATCCATTTATTCGCCCGCGAAAACCGGCCCGATTGGTGACAAACTCGTCAGGGAGCTTTTCGAGAAGAGCGTCCTTGACCTTCGTGACAGCACTCCTCCGACGACAAAATTGCAAAGATTCCGAATCGCGATGTATCGCCCACTGCCGGGGAAAATGGTCGATATGAGAATTAAACTACCAAAAAAATGACGCGCATCCTGCTGTACATATCGGCAATAACATCGCTAGCGTCCACAAGAGCACTAGGTCAAAACATTAAGATCGCAACAGTTGACCTCGAATATGTGTACGCTAATCTTCCGTCGTACAAAAAACTGATGACCGAGATCGATAGCTCATCTTCAAGATATCAGGTACTCCAAAAAGAAAAATTGGCAGCTTACCAGCAAAAATTGCAAGCTTATCAGAATTTAGGGAAACAGACGCCAGAACCCGTTTTGAAGGACAAAGCGACCGAGCTAGAAACGCTTCAAGCCTCTATGCAGGAATTTCAGGCTAATGCAGAAAATGACCTGCGCATGAAATATGCGAGCAAGTTTCCCGAGATTGAGAAGACGGTTAAAGCTGCAATCGCTGAATGCGCTAAGGAGCTTCACGTGACTTACGTTGCCAGAAATTATCCAAACTACAATGCCGGCGAATCAGCGCCCCTAGTACTATATTCGAATGATCTACAAACCGATCTAACAGATCAAATTCTAAGTAAACTGGGAGTTCCGAATCATACTGAAAAAGGTAAGAATAGGAAAAATGGAATAATCAGGTAATTCCCGCTTTCGACAGCACAAATAAGAGAGCCAACCATTCATCAGTCATTGGCTAAGTTGCATTTAAACGCGTGCACTTCGTAATTTATGAACTAAACAACCCTGCTTAGACCCTCCGATTGCACTTTATACACATACCAGCATAGTACGCTTAAACCACCGTATTTTCGTACGCTCTTAGTTCCAACACTCAACTTTGCATCTCGTTTTCAGGCATTTAACTCAGATATTGATTCTAGATCATCAAGAAAATGGTTCGACATTTGTTCCGTTGCGGGTACGGTAGCCCTTCAACGCAAGTTGAGGGGCTTTTTTTGTGCCTAACACGACAACTGTTGCCGTTTATCTTGTAAAAAGGCCACAAGCCGGCATTCTGATTACTTTTGTGGCATGAAAGTATTCGACGATCTCACCCCATATAACAAATACCTGAACCTATCTAACCCGATGCATCCGTTGATGGACAGCCGGATTTGCAAACAGGCCATCCCCAGTTTTCCAGCTCAAAGCGCCGAGATCCAGGTAAATCTTTTTAAGATAGCATTTAAAAAGAATTTTTCGGGTGATATCAGATATGGCAGCGGCAAGTACAAGACTGAAAACGGTGTGATGCTCTTCAGCGAACCGGGCCAAGTCGTTTCATGGGACACACTGACTTTTTGGGACGGTTACGCTTTTGTTTTTCATCCCGATCTGATCAAAAGAAATCCGATCGCTGCCCGGATCAGTCGTTACAAATATTTCAGCTATGAAATTGATGACGCGTTGTTTCTGACCCCAGAGGAGGAAGAGACCATTACCTGGCTTTTTACCAGGATTCATACGGAACTGCTCAACAACAAAGCCGATGCTAATATAGAGGTGGTTCTTTCATTGCTGAATGTGGTACTCACTTACGCGGAAATCTATTATGAAAGGCAATTTCGTGATCGCCAAAGCCCTTCGCGATCGATCATTTCCAAAGTAAAACAGCTTCTGCAACAGCATTACAACAACTTTTCCAAGCCTGTAAGCGGGGTACCAACCGTATCCGCATTAGCCTCAAAGCTCAACCTTTCGCCTAATTACCTCACTGACCTGGTACGGCAGGAAACAGGGAAAAACACCATTGCACTGATCCATGAATATGTGATAGAGCAGGCGGAAATTCTGCTAACCCAAACCGATATGAATGTACAGGACGTGGCGTATCAGCTGGGTTTTGACAATACCCCCTACTTCTCTCGTCTCTTCAAAAAAATAAAAGGCAAATCGCCGGTTGAAATCAGAAATCAGGGAAAAGTGTAAGGATCTCCTTGGTTTGTGTTGGCTGGCTGAAAGTGTCGGTTTATAGTTTTGAGCATTCTAAATATTTGCTCCATAACTATTCAAACACAAACATGATTTTCAAAACCGACAAGATCAGCGAGGGCTATTGGAAAGTCACTTTCGACAATCCGCCGATCAATATGTTTGATACCGAGTTCTCCAAACAGCTGATGGTACTATTGGATGAAATGGAGGCTAACGACAACCTGAAAGTGGTCGTCTTTGAAAGTGCTAACCCTGACTTTTTTGTGGCCCATGTCGAGCTGCTCAATGTAAATGACTTCCCCAAGGGTATGGGTAAAACCGGCCTGTCAATTGCCTGGCCGGATATGGCCAAGCGTCTGGAGCAAGCCAGCTTCGTAAGTATCGCAGCCATTCGCGGAAGAGCGCGGGGACTGGGAAGCGAGTTCGCTCAGGCATTCGATATACGTTTCGCCAGCAAGGAAAAGGCCCTCCTCGCGCAAGTCGAGATAGGCATCGGTTCATTTCCAGGCGGCGGCGGATTGGAGCGTTTGCATCTGTTGACAGGCAAGGCCCGGGCGCTCGAAATTATTTTGAGCGGACAGGATTATGATGCCGAAACAGCAGCAGCCTATGGTTGGGTAAACAGGGCTATTCCGGACGCAGAGCTGGATTCATTCGTTGAGCAGTTTGCGAAAAGGATTGCCTCATTCGATCAAAAAGCAATTGCCTCAATCAAATCCATTATGAATGAAAGAGCAACCCTTCCCAAAAACGAAGATATCACTGATACGCAGGTCAAATTTTTCGCATCCCTGGAATGGCCTGAAGCCCGCCGGCGAATCAAAAATCTGTTGGGCAAAGGCTTGCAACAAAATGGAGATCTCGAACTTAATCTGGGTGAGCACATCTTCCAAAGTGACATTTGAAAGCTCACAACACTTACAAAGCTGACTAAAAACAATGAAGGCAATAATATTAAACGGGCCCGGCGGCGTCGACCAGTTGGAGCTTGTTGACATCGCAATTCCCGAAATTAAGACTGGCGAAGTATTGGTCAAAGTGAAAGCAATCAGTGTCAACCCCGTCGATACAAAAGTGCGCGAAGGCAAAGGGATATACGCTGCTTTGAAGGACACATTACCAATTATTCTCGGTTGGGACATTGCGGGAGTCGTGCAGGAAAGCCAGAGTGAATTATTCAAACCCGGAGACGAAGTTTTTGGCATGGTCAATTTTCCAGGCCATGGAAAGGCCTACGCCGAGTATGTTGCTGCGCCCGCGACTCAGCTGGCCATCAAACCGGCCAATGTTTCATTTGAAGAAGCGGCGGCATCGACCCTTGTCGCGCTGACTGCCTGGCAGGCGTTCGTATCAAACGGTAAAGTGCAGCGCGGCCAAAACGTATTAATTCACGCTGCCGCGGGCGGAGTTGGCCACGTGGCAGTACAGCTGGCAAAATACCTGGGCGCCAATGTTACCGGTACATCCTCACACAGCAATCAGGACTTTGTGATGAGCTTGGGAGTCGACAGGCATATCGATTATCATGGTTACGATTGGCTGATCCAGAGGCGCGAATATGACTTCGTTTTGGATACCATTGGCGGAGTTAACATCGAGCACTCTATCGCAGTAACCAAAGAAGGAGGAACAGTCATCAGCATTCCAACCGGGCTAAATGACCAGGTGACCGAAAAAGCAAATGAGATGCGAGTAAACGCTTACTTCATTTTGGTGAAGTCTGATGGAGATGATATGAGGCAAATAGCTTCGCTTCTGGAAAAAGGTGTGATTAAGCCCCACGTGTCTCACATATTTAACTTTTCTGAAATGCCCCAGGCACACTTGCAGATCGAAACGGGAAGGACTATCGGCAAAGTCGTTGTCGCATTGTAAACCTATTATTATACTGATGAAATTTCAGGGGCCCTCATTGCGCAGGGTACCATTCATTTGGTACTCTGTTCAATGATGAGATTATCGTACTCCAAAAGCAAGCCACAAGCAAATAAACACCTCTCTGTTAGCCACCTATCTGCAACACAAATTTTAGATCATCGAGAAACCGGTTCGACATTTGTCCCGTTTCGGGTGCGGTAGCCCCTCAACTTGCGCTGAGGGGCTCCTTTTTGTGCTTAGGAGTATTCCAAAACACCATTTTTGAATATTTGACGGTTGATTTGGTGTTCGACTATCCCGTCAAACACCTTCCCGACTTACAATTCAACTTTGACCCAATAGCGTTACAATTGCATTGGCAGTTCATGGAGAGAGGAAGAAGGTTTTAGTTTGTATCTTGCTCGCAAACTATCACGTTATCTTTGGCGTGTAGTGCTGGCAGGCATTTTAACCACAACGCAATGAAGGAATCGATCAGCAAAAAGGCATTTATTCCTGTGGGGATACTTCTCAGTTTGGGCGTACTATTGAGCTTCATTTTATGGTTAAAACTAAGTCTAACGAACGAGATCAATTTTGAAACCGCCAGGCAGTTGTATTTATCAAATTACCCGCCATTTTTAAGAAACGCCCGTGTTCTGACTACTTTGCACATAGGTATGAACGTATTGGCAATCACCTGCTTGCTACGGGTCTCACTTTCTTCACCTAAACTCACTACACTGATAAGATTCTTCGTAATTCTCAACCTTGTGATGATGATATGGCAGATATTCAGCTTAATGTAGAATCCAGGAAATCTTTTTGATCAAATCCGGATCATATCATAAAATTCCTAAATAGCCAAAAAGCCCCTCGGCATAAGTTGAGGGGCTTTTTTGTGCATAATTCGTTTCAAATAGCTATCATTTTTCAACGAGATCGCAATCCGTAACCAAGCCATCGGACGTCAGATGGACGAGAATATAGGTGTCCGGCTGATTGGATTTTAATTGGTAAGTTACTATTTCGCTTACATCACTTCCATGGCGCTGGATCCCCCGCCCTGCGACGTTTTCTGAATGAATAAAAGTCAATGATTTCAAAGCTTCCGGCTCCCGCATTCCTTGGGCAAAATCGCGTTTGGCTCCGGAAGTGAGGGCTGATGCTTCTTCTAATATTTTACCACCTTTTACCATAGCCTGCAAAGCCGCCATGATTTTGGGAGTGCGTGACGGATCAGGATCGGCGTTGTTTTTACGGCCATCGGCAAGAGGCCCGATACGCGG
Organism: Dyadobacter jiangsuensis; assembly: GCF_003014695.1. GTDB lineage: Bacteria > Bacteroidota > Bacteroidia > Cytophagales > Spirosomataceae > Dyadobacter > Dyadobacter jiangsuensis. The sequence goes on from NZ_PYAS01000020.1 coordinate 7,619, forward strand.
TACCGTTCGCTCATAGCCTTGATTGTTGTCTTCAAGCTTAAAACTTGTCACATTTCCATTTGCATCGGAAATGAAGGTCACTGAAACATTGCGGTCAGTCGATGTAAATTTATTGCTGCCGACTGGCACAAACTCTTCATCAACAAATCCGTCTTCCAAGGTAAAGAGTCGCTGATTTTCAGCCTCAAAAGTGACCATTCGATTATTAAACAATTCATATCGACCTTGAAAAGCCTTTAAAGTTTGTGAATCCACCTCTACTGCAACCGGTTTAGTCTTTACAGGAAATCCATCCCAGTGGTAATAGTCGGCGATAAAATCAACAATCCTGCCCATCATATGCGAGTTGTCATTCGCATTGATCATGATCACAACGCCTTGTCCCTTGGCCACACTGGCAGTAAGTAACGCATCAAAACCCTCGTCGCGCCCATTATGACCGAAGCGGAGCGAAGTACTATCACCCTGCAAAAAAACACCAAGTCCATCCCTGTTCTTCTGATCTGTCAACATTTGGCGGGTCATGGACTGCGATAAAACGCCTCCTGATTTTCCTGCATAAGCATCCTGAATGCTAATCGCGAATCGAGCCAGATCGGATGGCGTTGTCCACAATCCTGCTGCCGCCATCTCGGGATAAACGTGCCAGCGCCCTTCCACCAAGCTTCGGTTGTTATAGTGGCCGGTCGCCGTCAATTTTGCCAGTTCCGAAGGCAACGGTTGCTGGTAAGTACTATTTTTCATACCCAATGGTGAAAGCACACTTTTTTTCATGAATTCCGGAAAAGCAGCCCCAGTCACATCCGTCATCAGTTGCTGCATGACGGTATAACCGCCCCCTGAATACCTCCACCGGGAGCCCGGAACAAAGTCCACGCGGACCGGTGGTGTATTGGCTGGGTCCGCCCCATCGAGAATCTGAACTATCGAAGGAACCTTCGCGCCCACCGCGTATCCCGGGAATCCGTGCACGGTCAAGCCGGTCGTATGGCTGAGTATCCCGCGCAGCGTAACCTTTTTGTCATTTGTAAATTCATTATCAGGTACTTTCCAACTTTTAAGTTTTTCATTCACGTTCTCATCCAGAACAAGTTTATCATGCTCAACAAGATACAGCGCGCCCATAGCCGCCACCGATTTACTCACCGAGCCCGCCTGAAACAAGGTGCTGGTCGTGACAGGCACCTTTCCATCCTTATCAATAAATCCATATGCCTGAGCTTTCAAGATTCTTCCGTTCTGAATGATAGCCAGGGATAAACCGGGAATACGCCGCTTCTGCATTTGGCTCCGGATAAAATCGTCCAGATCATCGGCCTGGACTTGAAATACAACTAATAGAAAGGAAAGAATCAGAAAGAGGCGTTGATTTTTCATGGATGGTTTGGTCGGAAAAGTGATTACTTTTTTTTGCTTTTAAGAATTTCACCCACTGGGTGGTCGCCACCCGGTGGGTACCCGGTGCGGTGCCAGCAAAGCTAAACAGTTTCCGTCCTGTCGTCTGTTAATGCCTTGTAAAAGAAGGTTAATGAAATGTAAATACTGCAACCAATCAACATGGCAAACAAAGTATTTACCAGCGTCAAAGGATCTCGCGACCGGCAAAGCGATAGGCATTTAACCGGAAGTCGTCGCTAGGTAAATCTGTGACGATCGTATCGATCGCATCCAGATTTGCGACTTTGAAAAAATCAATCCGGCCTATCTTCTCTTGTGTAACCACCGCAATGGTTTTGCGAGAGGATGCCAGGAAGGCTCTCTTTACTTCTCCATCTTCTGCGACTTGGGCAGTTACGCCCAATGCATGGTCGATGCCGCATGCGCCCATAAGGTAAAGATCAGCCACGTATTTGCACGCCTCCAGGCAAGTTTGTGCTCCGGTAGTGGTCCGCGTGTTCCGGTTATAGTTTCCGCCGAGAGAAATGATTTCTACCTGCTCGTGTTCGTGCAATACCGCAGGCAAAGCCATATTGTTGGTAATGATCCGTAACTCGGCATTGATTGGAATAGCCGCGGCGATAGCCAGTATTGTAGTGCCGCCATCCATGAATACCGTCTTCGCCTCCGACAAATGCGGCTGCACCTTAAATGCAATACGTTCCTTTCCCTCCGGAAACAAACTGGCCCGCTCCTGAAACGAAAGAGGGTTAATCGCCGGGATAATGCCCCCCCGGCGCACCTTGACCAGAAGCCCGTTTTTCCCAAGAATATCTATATCTCTTCTGATCGTATCTTCGGACACATTCAATTCGACAGCAAGCTCTTCAAAATGAACTCGTTGATTAACACTCAGCTTCGTCAAAATATGCTCAAAACGGTCTTCCTTGGTCATTTTGTCAGATTATACACTCTGCAATATTTTGCGAAAAATCAATATTTTGCAATAATTTGCAAGAAAAATTTCAATTTCTACATTTTCAATTTTTATAGTCGCTACGACATTCCCATTATTATCATGTTAAGAAGAAACTTTCTAAAACGCTCCGGCCTGGCGGTTGCCGGTGCATTGGCTGCTAATTCGTTGGAGGCATTAGCTGCACCTAAAAAATTGATTGACCCATTTGGTGTTCAGCTTTTCAGCGTTCGCAGCTTGCTGCCGGATGATCCGAAAGGCGTCATGACAAAACTTGCCGAAATGGGTTACAAGCAATTCGAGAGTTTCAGCGGACCCAAAGGCTTTCTGTGGGGTATGGAGCCGAAGGAAATCAAGAGCTTCCTGGATGGGCTTGGCGTAAAGATGGTCAGCACGCATTTCGATTTCAAGGGTGCGGCCGAGAACCCCGAGACCCTGAAAAAATACATCGACATGGCGCAGGGCGCGGGACTGAAATATTTGATCTGCCCGTGGATTGGCCCGCAAAAAACATGGGACGAGTGGAAAATCGTTGCCGACAACTTTAATCAGGTCGGTGAACAGGTAACCAAATCGGGATTGAAATTTGGTTACCACAACCATGACTATTCGTTCCGTCCGCTGGATGGCAAGCTGCCGCAGGACTACCTGCTTCAAAACACCGATCCGAAAAGTGTCATGTTTGAACTAGACCTTTGCTGGATCGACGTGGCGGGCGTTGCCACTGCGGAGCACCTTAAAAAGCATGGCAAGCGGTATGAGCTCTGCCATGTGAAAGACTACAATAAGGAAAACGGCAAGCCCGTACAAAACGACCTGGGTAAAGGTAGCGTCGATTTCAAAAAGACTTTGCGCCTGGCTAAGGATAGCGGCATCAAGTATTTCCTGGTGGAACAAGAGGAATACCCGGTATCCCCTCTTGTCAGCTTGGCAAACGATGCAGAATATATGAAGAAGCTCTCAATCTAAATCGACGGGTAAAGCTCATAGCCCCTCATTTGTTCGATTGCATTTACGAAAGCCTTCCAGCAAAAGCCGGGAGGCTTTTTTTAAGTTTCTCAATCATCCGCAGCAATCTTGGACGGGTATAACGCTGTAACAACACAGGGTAGAAATTAAGTAAGACATTGAACACAACCAGCCATAGCGCATCCCTGACCGAGTAGGCCAACATTACGTAGCCAGTGACGATTAAAACAACGACGCCTGCTGCCAAATGTCCTGCTTCTGCCACGCGGCTTGCCCGCTCGTAGGCCTGAAAGTCATGAAGGCTTTTTCTGATGGGGGTAGACTTTTGCCGCAACTTCTCCCACCCGCTTTTGATCAGAATGGCCCGGTACCACTCTACACCTAACATCCGGTATACTCTCCCCTCCTTCTCAAAAGGGTAAGAATTAAAAAAGGGCGAGTCGAGAGCGGGTTTGAGCTGAGTTTCGAGCACCGAGGCCCAGAACATTTGCGCAAAATTGAATCCGAAACTGAATGCTGCCGACGTGACATCCATATAACGAAGCATCAGGCCCGTAGTCACCAGCGCAAGACAGACTACAAGCAGAATTTTGACCCATTTAATAAGCATAGGGAGCGATCTCTCATTTTTCGCCCTAAACTATCAAAAATTTCGCACCGCAGGTGACATGGAGAGTTCATTTATCACCCGGTTCTTTCACGGGTTCATAATAATGTAGTACCGCCCCGGAGTCGAAGACTTTTACTTGGGTCAATTTCAAAAGCTTCCTGTCGCGGATGTTTTCAAACAACTTCATACCCTCTCCCGCAATAACGGGATGGATCATCAGCTGAAACTCATCTATTAAATTCAATCGCAAGAGGTCGATGATGAGGCTGCGGCTACCCACCAGAATGCGCTTGCCGGGTTGCTCTGCAAGCGTGCGTGTCTCTTCTTCCAGGTTCCTCTTTGCCAGCGCAGCACTTTTCCAGTCGACATCATGCAACGTGCGCGAAAAGACAATCTTCGGGATGCCATCGATCGCCACCGCGAAGTCGTCCAGGGATTGATTACCCGACGGACTTTCCAGAAGGCTCTTCCAGAATTCCATCAGCTGGTAGGTGATCCTCCCGTACAGAATCGCGTCGGTCTGGCGCAGCAATTCTTCATAGTGTTTATGGACTTGAGCATCCGGGTCCACCTTCGTATGGTCGCATACGCCATCCAGCGTCATGTTAATCCCGGCTATTATTTTTCCCATGTTAATTGACGTCTATTGATCAGCTTTAAACTGACGCCAAATTAGACAGATGCAGCACAACATCGCGTAGTCATTCGGGACAAATAGAGGGGGAATTAGGGACACGATATTCGGCTGTGTGTCCTTCGGTAACTACCTAAGCGAGAAAATTGAAATTTTTTAGAATAAACTCCTACCAAATGTATCAGGTACCCAATAAAATTACTATTTTTAAAAAAACTTCAAAACGAACTACCTGTTCAATACACTTATTGCATAATTTAATTACTTTTTAATAAAAATTACGAGTATTGCCTATGCCCTAACCCTCTACATCTCAATCCTTCCCATCGAAAGAAGCCTTAAAGTCAGCACTTTGACGCTCTTCAACGCCTGGTCACCTCGCAGAGGTGATGCAGAGCCTCTATGCCAAATTTTTCCTAAAATTTAACCATTCAGAGTTATGAAAAGAAAACAGGAAGTAAAGTGTCCGCGGTGGATGAAACTTTCTTTTTACCAGATTGCCGCGCTTACGGCTTCCGTAGGCACGTCCTTTGCCGTTCCCACGATCGCCCCGGGAGGCATTTCGAAAAACAGAGTCGCGTCGGTAGCCGCTGTAAGAGGCGTTACCGGAAAAGTAACCGATAACAAAGGTGAAGCCGTACCGGGTACCACGGTAGTGATCAAAGGCAGTGAAGTCGGTACGATTACGGATGCCGAAGGTAAGTTCTCCATCGAGGTTCCAAATGATCAGACCATATTAATATTCTCATCCATTGGCTTCACCCGTAAAGAGGTGGTCGTTGGATCACAAAGTGTGCTGGATGTAGTCCTGGAAACATCAGCCGCTACACTGGACGAAGTGGTCGTAACGGCATTGGGTGTTCAACGCGACAAGAAAGCGCTGACCTATGCAACACAGCAAATCGGCGGACAAGAATTACGTGCCGCTGCCAACACCAACTTCGTAGATGCTCTTAACGGTAAGGCCGCGGGTATCGACATTAAAGTGAGCAGCTCTGGCGCGGGCGGTTCTACCAGAGCCGTACTCCGCGGTAACAAGTCGTTGCAAGGATCCAGCGAAGCCCTCTATGTAATCGACGGTATCCCGATGGTCAATAACAAAGGTGGCCAGCCAGGGTCTTACGGTGGAACTGATGGTGGTGATGGTCTTTCGTCTATCAACCCTGCCGACATCGAAAGCATCAGCATTTTGAGAGGTGCAAATGCTTCTATCCTTTATGGTAGCCAGGGCGCCAACGGGGTGATCCTGATCACTACTAAAAAAGGAAAAGAAGGGAAACTCTCGGTGGACTTCAATTCCAGCGCAGTTTTGGAAAAAGTATCGGGTCTTCCCAAGTTCCAGTACCGCTACGGCACCGTGGGCGGGGATTACAGCTGGACACCCGTCGGAACAGCTGAAGTAAAATCTGACAATTATCAGAAAAATTACATCGACGACTTCTTCCGCACCGGTACTACCTTCACCAATTCGGTAGCCGTCACAGGCGGAAATGCGAAGACGAATGTATACTTCTCCTACGCCAACGTGTCTTCTAATGGTATTATGCCCACAAATACCTACCGGAAGAACAATTTCTCGTTCAGACAGAGTACCAAAATGCTGAAAGACAAAATTACGATCAGCTCCGGTGTAATCCTGTCTTCCGAAGTATCCAAAAACCGCCCTGGCGCAGGTTATTACAACAACCCGCTGACCGGCCTGTACCTGTTCGCCAGAGACCGCGACTTCCAAAGCTATAAGGACAATTACGCGGTGTTCAATAAGGAGCGGAATATGGACAAAATGAACTGGTATTCCACCGAAGAGAAGCAAAACAACCCTTACTGGGAGCTTTACAAGGATCCGAAACTGCAATCCTACAAAAGGATCATTGCGAATGTAAAAGCATCCTACGATATCGTTGAGAACCTGCGATTCGAGGTACGTGCTAACATTGACTACAACAACGTGTTGGACGATAAGCGTTACGCAGCGGGAGGTAACTCTGTGAGCGTTAGCCCGAACGGTACCTGGAACTACGCACGGTATACAGACCAGTCTATTTATTCGGACGGTATCCTTACCTATAATAAGACCCTGGGCGATTTCAGTTTGAATGCATTGGCTGGTCTCAGCTATCAGAAAAACAAGTACTATGATGGTATGACCGTAAACAACGGAACGGTATCATTGCAGTATCCAAACGTGTTCACCTTCTCGAACATGCCTTACAACGTGGTTTTCAATAACCATCCGGGATACAGCAATACCATCAAGCAAGGAGCCTTCGCCAACTTGTCTCTCGGGTACAAGGAGTTCCTCTTCCTCGACCTGGCCGGACGTAACGACTGGGCTTCAACCCTGGCGCTTACCGGTAACCAGTCGTACTTCTACCCATCTATCGGTGGATCGGCTGTGATCAGCCAGATGCTTGATTTGCCACAGGCTATTTCCTTGTTGAAAGTTCGGGCTTCGTTCTCGCAAACTGCCAACGAAGTACCTTATAACAGAGTACTTCCTTTGAGCACCATTGGCGGCGCGGGTGGACCGAGCGGTATCGGTGGTATCAACAGACCTACGCAGGTTCCGTTTACCAACCTGAAACCGGAAAAAATCGTAGCTAACGAATATGGTATCGAAACCAAGTTCTTCCACAACAAACTGGGACTTGACTTCACTTATTACAATGGCGTAAGTACCAATCAGTTCCTTTCGCTGGCAGCACCTTCGGGCTCGGGTTATACTACCTATTATGTCAATGCAGGAAGGATCGAGAACAATGGATTTGAGCTGACTTTGAATGCAGAGCCTATCCGCACGGACCGTTTCAGCTGGAACACGACTGTCAATGCCTCACAGAACAAAAACAAGATTGTTGAGTTGATCGCTTCTAACCCTAACTATCAGGTAGGCGGCGACAACGAGGGTTTTGCTTCGATCATCAAGGCGGGTGGTTCTTTCAATGACGTTTACGTTTATCATTTCGCACGCAACGACGCCGGCCAGATTATCCTGGATAAAAACGGTGTTCCTACCAAAGCAGCCAAACAAGAAAAAGTTGGTAATGTGAACCCCAAGCTTCTTTTGGGATGGACTAACAACTTCAACTACCGCAACTTCTTCGCTAATGTGCTCGTTAACGGTAAATTCGGCGGCGTTGCATTCTCTAAAACAGAGGCGTTCCTGGATTCCTACGGTGTGAGCGAAAGATCAGCGGAAGCAAGAGATGCAGGATCGGTAGCGATCAATGCGGTTTCGTCTGAGGGAGCAGCTGTCAGCTCTATCGCTCCTTATACCTATTATTCTGCCATCGGAGACCGGAATAAAATCATGGAACCATATGTGTATTCCAGAACGAATATCCGGTTAGGACAGCTTGTATTGGGCTATAACTTCAAAAGCAAAGGCAATGTGTTCAAAGACGCATCCATCTCTTTCGTAGGCCGCAACTTGTTCTTCTTCTACAAAAAAGCGCCTTTCGATCCTGAGCAGGCTATGAGTACCAACAATGATCTGCAATCGACGGACGTATTTGGTTTGCCGTCAACCAGATCCTATGGTTTGAACCTGAAGTTTTCTTTCTAAAAAACTCTAAAGTTATTGACATGAAAAAATTAGTTATAGCACTGGTATCCCTGATTGCATTCGCGGCTTGTACCGACAATTTCGTGGAGACAAACCAGAATCCATATCAAATTTCGGATGACCTCCTCAAGCAGGACTTCAACCTTGTAGGGTCGCCTTTCTCCAATATGATTTTCAACCTCAATGGTCACCAGATCGAAGAGGACCTTTGTTCCGACAACTGGATGGGTTACATGGGAACCCCTACGGACTTTGTGGGTAACGTCAATAATACGACGTATTACATCCGCTGGAACACTTACTGGGATCGCGTGTATGGCAGCGTAATGTCGCCCGCCAAGCAGGTGATCAAGCTCGCAGCAGATAACAACCTGCCGTTGTTTGCAACCTGGGCTAAGCTGATCCGCATTTACGCGGTTTCCAAATTGACAGGCGTACACGGGCCGGTTATTTATTCCCAATACGGAACTACTGCCAATTCGATTGCATACGACAAAGAGTCGGACCTGTACCCGCTCTTCTTCAAGCAACTGGATTCAATCCAGACTGACCTCGGCGCCAACAAAGAGTATACCGGATTCAAAAAATTCGATCCTTCCCAATACGGCGGAAGCATTCCACGGTGGCAAAAGCTGGTCAACTCTTTGCGTCTGAGATTGGCTATGCGTATTTCAAAAGTGGATCCTGCGATGGCAAAAACCGAGGGAGAAAAAGCGCTGGCCGATCCTGCCGGCTTGATTGTCGCCAATTCGGACAACTTTATCAACTCATTGAACGGTAATAAAATACCGGTAGCGCAAATCTGCTACGAATGGGATGATACCCGCATGGGTGCTGTCATGGAGTCGTTCCTGGTGGGCTTGAAAGACGGTCGTATTTCCAAATACTTCGCTCCTATGTCCAATGCTGCCTTGTATGCGGACCACCCTTCTGTGCCTTACAAAGGCGTACGCAATGGTGCTTACATTAAAGCGAAAGCCGACCACGTTCCATTCTCGAAAGTGAGCGAAGATTTCCAGACGGTTCAAACCAGAAGAAACTTTACAGCGGCCGAAGTGGCATTCCTGAAAGCCGAAGCCGGATTGAGAGGCTGGGCAGGCGCCGGAGATCCTAAAACCAACTACGAGGAAGGTATCAAGCTGTCGTTTGCCGATTGGGGCGCAGGTGGTGTAGACGCTTATCTGGCCGATGCAACCAGCAAACCGATCAGCTACGTGGACCCGATCGACGCCCGCAACAACTTCACTGCCGCTTCCACCATCACCGTGGCCTGGAACAATGCAGATTCAAACGAGTTGAAACTGGAAAAAATCATCACCCAGAAATACCTCAACACCTTCACCAATACACAGGAAGCGTGGGTAGATTTCAGACGTACAGGCTATCCTAAAATCCCGCACGTGGCCAAAAACGATAGCAACAACGACTGGGGTGTAATTCCGGCAACAGAATGGATCAAAAGAATGCCGTTTGTAAATGCGGAGAGAAACGGCAACACGGCTGCCGTTGCGGATGCAGTTTCCAAAATGGGCACCGGTGCAAAAGACGATATCGCTACCCGCTTGTGGTGGGATACAGGCAAGGCAAATTTCTAATTACGCCTGACAAAGATTAAGTTATTTCGTACGTACATCGAGAGGCTACCTGAAATCCGGGTAGCCTCTTTTCATGAAGCCAGCGACCGCCGGTAATTCAGCGGCGTCATCACCTGCCCCGGCGCAGTACAAACCATAATACACTTGTCGAAATCATAGTAGCCGTGCCCGTAATGAAACAAAATAACCCTAAAAATGTAACCCCCGCACGTGTTCCCAACCCGACCGCAGGTATGCGCCCTTGCGAACGATCGCCAGCAGTTCATCGTCGGTAAGGTCGCGGAATGAGGCATACACCTGCTCCACCGCGTAAAACCATTCGGGCATAACGAGTATTTCGATGGCGTCGGCGTCGTTCAGGTGAGCGTCATAGTTATTGCCGGCCACCGGCACGGCCACTATCACGCGGTCGGCACCGCGGCTGCGGCAGAGGCGTAGTACGGGCACGAGCGTTACGCCGGTCGCAATGCCGTCGTCGACGATAATGACGGTCCGCCCCCGCAGATCCGGGAGCGGTTTGCCATGTTTGTATACGCCGATCCGGCGGTTCACCTCGTCGGTCTGCTCGTCGATGATCTCGCCGATAGTCTCCGGTTCGAGCGACCGCCTGAAACGCGGAGCGATGTACACCGACAAGTCTTCCGCAATGGCCCCGAAACCGACTTCCGGGCAGCCCGGTACCGGCAATTTCCGGGAAATAACCATATTCAGGTCTGTTTCCAGGCATTGGGCAACATAGTATGCCACCTCCACCCCTCCCCGGGCAATGCCCATTACGAGTGGGTCCGCGCCTTTATAGCGTGGGCTCAGGAAATGCCCCAGTTGCAGTCCGGCATCCTTCCGGTCGGCAAAAATGATTTGGTTGCTTCGGTTCATAGGCTTCGCGTCTGTACAAAAAAATCCACAGGACCGAATTGGTAAAAATCAATGCCGGAACTGCCATTGGCTAATGCTGCGAAACCATTTTGAGTCCCGCGATGGAGAGAATCAACGTGCTGATGAAGAATATCCGCCAAAAACTGACAGGATCTTTAAAAACCAGTATTCCCACCAGTACCGTTCCAACCGCTCCTATACCCGTCCACACAGCATAAGCCGTGCCAATGGGAAGCGTTTGCGTCGCTTTCAGCAACAATGCCATGCTCACAACCAGTGAGATGATAAATCCCGTAAACCATAAATACATTTCGCTTCCGCTTGTTTCACGGACTTTTCCTAAACAAGAGGCAAATCCGACCTCAAACAGGCCGGCGATAATCAAAATAATCCAGTTCATAACACTTTGTTTTTGCTTACAAAGGTCCGGCGCCGGATCCACAAAAAATTTTACAAATGATAAAAAGCGAAGCGCTACCTGATCTCCGCGCGAATGCGGCTCAGGCTTACCTGCGTAATGCCCAGGTAGGAAGCAATATGGCACAGGGGCACACGATGAAGCAGATCAGGGGTCGAAGATAGTAAATCGAGGTACCGTTGCTGGGCGGTTTTGAATTGCATGGAAATGAGCCGTTCCTCGGTCTTGATCAGCTCCTGGCCGATCAGTTTGCGTCCCCAGTTGGCAATGTGAATATCGCTGGCAAAAAGTGATTCCAGGTCCAGCGCCTTCATCTGGTACAAATCGCATGCTTCCAGGGTTTCGACATGCTCATAGCCCGGTTGTCCGGAGACATAGCTTTTCATCGAAATCACTACATCTCCCTCCTTTCCGAACCAGAAAGTCACATCCCCGCGATCGGCGTCTGAATATGCGCGTACGATGCCGCTCCGTATGAAGTAAAGCGTTTTCTCTACCCTGCCCGAGCGAATCAGCGTATGTCCTTTCGGATATTCTGCCTCCGAAATGCGCGCTTTCAAAGCCTCCCTGGAACCGGCCGGCAGCGGGTGAAAACGTTCGAGGATCTCATCTATCTCCATTGCATTAGCTTGCTAATCTTCCAACGGCTTCTTCCACCGAAGATACAAAATTGACCTGCCTGCCTTTGTTGCTTTCGAAAATGAAATCGCGCAGGCTTTTGCTTTCGTAGCGCCCAAAGTCACCCACGATGGCCAGGCGGACACGGTAAGTAGTAAACTTCTGCAAAATCTCGCCCGCAATACCCGTTTTCAGATCAAAGAAATCCGGCGTAATATTTTGTTCGTGCAAAATCATCTCACCATAACCCTGATAGTACAAGTCGACCATCAATTGCAGGCCGTCGCTCGGCGTGTGTACAAGGATCTGGTCGGAGGTTACTTCCGCAATCGCGGTTTCATTGTGTTGATGGATCTGAATATTCATAGCAAAAGCGCCGCCTGGTTTGTTGAGTGCGGCCTGCTAAATTAGTCAAAAAGTCCGCTGCCGGGCACATCTGGCGTTTGAACTTTTTCTACATTTCAATTTATTTATTCTAACTCCGTTTTATATTCCAGGAATAAAAGACACAAACAATCGTGACCCTCCATGGAGATAGAAATGTTGCACTGGCAGCTGATATTTGCGTCTTACAGTGTACAATCCAGCATTAAACGCAGCTCAACATAAGACCGATCGTCGGCAGAAAAGCCCCTGATACGCTTTACTAATTGCGATTCCTGTCTGTTCCTAAAACTATTTTTACAAATAAAGTAGAATAGTATTTTTACGGCATCAGGCAGTCTTGTTTTGAAAACGAATGCGCTGTTGTTTGGCATGAGTTTTATCATTAATATTTGCATACGCCTCCCGTTAATTAAGCATCCATGACCCCGCAAGCTGCGCAACATCATGCCATTTCAGACGACCGTATAACACTTTGCCATACGGGTTCAGCTCCCCTAAAAACAGGCGAGCAAGGGCTGCCGGAGCAAGTGGCAGAATTCTTCCGGGGGATTTTCAGCCAATCGGAATGGCCGGCACGCTGGTACTGCGGCTCGTGGTCGGATTTTCATGGTTGGATGTATATTATTTCCGACATTCTCATCTGGGCGGCCTATTTCCTGATCCCCATTTTCCTGATCCGGTTTATCCGCAGCAGAAAAGACTTTCCATTTCCGAAAACAATCTGGCTCTTCGTTGCATTCATCGCTTTCTGCGGCGCTACGCACCTGATCGATGCATTGATCTTCTGGATACCCGTCTACCGGTTCAGTGCATTGGTGAGGTTTGCCACGGCGATCATCTCGATGACCACGGTCTACTACCTCTTCAAAATCTTCCCCAATGTGCTCCTGCTCCGCTCCGTCTCCGATCTGCAGCGGGAAATCGACGAACGAACGGCCGTAGAGGAAAAACTGGCGGAAAGCGAGTTCCTGCTCAGTGCCGCAAGCAATGTAGGTAAACTCGGTGGCTGGGAATACGACCCGGCTACGGGGCAATTCCGCTGGACCGCCACCTGTGGTAACATACTGGAAACCAACGAAGAACATATCCATAGTGAAACCGACCTGCTGCGCTTTTTTCCGGAACCCTATCAGCTCATCGTCCGCGCGGCGCTCCGGGAGTCGATTGAAACCGGCAGCTCATGGGACCATGAACTGCAACTTACTACGGCCACGGGTGTGCGTAAATGGGTGCGATTTTCAGCGACGCCATCGCTGAATGCCAGCGGCCAGGTGACCCAAATCAGGGGCATTATCATGGATATCGACCGGTACAAAACGTTGGAACTGAAACTGGTCAAATCGATCGATCAGATGGCCCAGAAGAACAGCCAGCTGCAAAGCTTTACCCATATCCTTTCCCACAACCTCCGCAACCATTCGAGCAACATCGCCCTGCTCGCGGATTTTGTCGATGAATCGACCCTTACCAAGGACAACGAAGAGCTGTTCCAGAAGATCAAAACGGTATCCCGGCATTTGAACGGGACGCTCGACGATCTTTCACAAGTCATCAAAATCCGCGACAATCACCTGGAAGGCGAAAAGCTGAATATCAGGGAGGTAACGGAGCAAGTCCTCAGCGTGCTCGATGAAAGCCTGCACACCAGCCAGGCGGAAATCGGGATGGATTTCATGGAGGAAGAGATTACCTTCCCGCGCATTTACCTGGAAAGCATTCTGATGAACCTGATTTCCAATGGTATTAAATACAAAAAAGACAGTCAGCATCCCGTAATACAGCTTCGGTTCTACCGGAATGAAAAAGGCCTTAAAGTGTTGGAATACAGCGATCAGGGCAAAGGCATTGATCTTTCGCTTCACGCCGATAAGATTTTTGGTCTGTATAAAACTTTCCATAAACATGAAGATGCTCACGGAGTTGGCTTATTTTTGATAAAAAATCAGATAGAAGCCCAGGGCGGGAACATTCAGGTATTCAGTAAGGTCGACGCGGGTATTACATTCAAAATTACATTTAACGAAAATGCTTGAAATACTCTGCGTGGTAGACGACGACAAAATATTCACCTACCTGCTGAAACGCATCATCGAAAAAGCCAAAGTGGCCCGCGAAATCATTTTTTTTGAAAACGGGCAGGAGGCAATGGACTACCTCAACAGCCACAAAGAAGATGCGCTGAAACTACCCCAACTGATACTCCTGGACATCAATATGCCTATCCTCGACGGCTGGCAATTCCTGAACGAATACGGAAAATTGAAACCGGACGTCCCCAAGCCGATTTCAATCTGCATGATGAGTTCTTCCTCCGAAGTGGAGGATTACGACCGGGCCATGGGTTCGGGGCACGTGATGGATTACCTCCAGAAGCCCGTCCAGGTTCCTTCGCTGAAAGAGGTTACCGAGCGCGTACTGTCATTTCTTGGCCCGAAATAGCAGCAAACCCGCTATTTTTGCTTTGTAACTAAATTCCAAATCTACCCTGCCATTCCGTATCCTGATAGCGCCGCTGGACTGGGGACTGGGACATGCCACCCGCTGCATCCCCGTCATCCGCTACCTTATTGACAAAGGATGCGAGGTTACCATTGCTGCCTCCGGGGCGACCGCGGTGCTGTTGCAAAAGAACTTTCCTGGCCTGCCCCAGCTTCCGCTTCCCGGTTACAACATTACGTATAGTAGCAGCGGCGGCACTTTTGTACTGAAAATATTATCCCAAATCCCGAAAATTCTGAGGGCAATCCGTCGGGAAAGACAATGGCTCCGCGATATGCAAGCCACGCATCAGTTTGACCTCGTGGTTTCCGACAACCGGTATGGATTGAAAATTGAAGGCTTAAAATCGGTGATTCTCACCCACCAGTTACAAATCATGACGGGTTTTGGCTCGACCGCTGATTCCATCATGCGTCGGCTGCATTACCGTATGCTCGAAAAATTCGATGAATGCTGGGTAGTAGATGAACCGGAAAATGGCGGGCTCGCCGGCGCATTATCACATCCGCGAGAACTTCCCGCCAATTCGCATTACATTGGGTTGCTATCTCAACTGCTACCTCCGGCCGGGCATGTGCAGAATCGTCACAACACTATCCTTGTACTGCTTTCCGGCCCGGAGCCCATGCGGAGTATTTTGGAAGAAAATATGCTTCAACAAGCCGTTTTGGCCACGAATTATCATTTCCATATTATTGCCGGCAACCCCTCGGGCGCGGCGCGCGCGCATTTGCCTGCGCATATCACATACTCCACCTATGCGCGCACGCGGGAGCTTGCGGATGCGCTTATACATGCCCGGCTCGTCATTTGCAGAAGCGGTTACTCGACCCTGATGGACCTCGCGGTATTCGAAAAAAAGGCATTGCTTATTCCCACACCAGGGCAGTCGGAGCAGGAATACCTGGCCGGACATTTACAAACTCAGGGGATTGCTTTGAGCAAGCGTCAGGAGGAAGTTAATCTGGGCAAAGACATTACCGAAGCGTTGGGTTATCAAGGATTCACGCGTAAGCTTGCAGGAAGGCCAGACCTTATGCAAGTGGTCCTTGATAATACATTACAAAAACTGGAAAACGAAGCGGGGCTGCTTTAAAGAACATTCCCGCTTCGTTTTGCTCAATGGCTCTCCACCACCACCTGGCCCGCATTCCGATGCGCTCGCATCACTTGGAGCATTTGCAGCACCACGGATAGTATAATCAGCGCCAGACCGAGATAAAATGACCAACGGAGTTCCTTGTTTTCATGATAAATCAGAATGGCGAGGATAATCGTGTATACCGGTTCCAGGTTCAGGCTGAGATTCACCGTAAATGCCGAAATCCGGCGCAGTACCTGCGTTTGGAGCATGTATAGAACGAATGTACAGAAAAATGCCAGCAGCAGCAGGTAACCCAGGTCGGCCCATGATGGTAGCAGCGTTGCGACGGGGAAAAAATGGAAATACAACGGCATGAGCGGGGTCAATGCAATGGCGCCGCCGATCAGTGCATATACGGTGGCCGTTTCACTTTTGAAGGAATGCGCAAGCCGTTCATTGGTGATCGTGAAAAGTGAGCCAAGGGCCGACGACACCACGCCCAGCGTGATACCGATACGATACCGCGAGTCGAAACTGAAAATCAAAGCAATACCCAGCAATGTGAGCAAGCTCAGCAGCAACTCGGAAAGCACGAAACGCCGACGGTTGATCAACGGAGAAAAAATGGCCGTAAAAAAGCCGACCAGCGAGAAACATACCACCCCTACCGAAATATTGGAATACTTAATGCTTCCGTAAAAGAAAATCCAGTGCAACCCGAGCAACAGCCCGGTCAGCGATGTACGGCTAAAATCGCGGAAAGATATGCGTTCGAGCCTTTGGGTGGCTGCCAGGATCAACAGCATCAGAATGCCCGCGAGCCAAATGCGGTACCACGACAGTAGTCCTTCGTTGACCGTAATGAGTTTTCCGAAAATACCGGTAAAACCGGCCAGAATAATGGAGATATGGAGCTTGATGAAAGCTTGTTTCATTGGAATATCTGTTCAAAAAGGTATTGAAAATGAATATCGGGCGCAGTGAGTACAGCGCAAACCGGTTAAGCACAACCCTGCGAAAGGGCTAAGGCTCAACAACCTTCGTGAACAATGGTAACAGGGAATAACACTACCGCCTCCCAAGAAAACGGGAAGTACCAAAATAGATTCCGGTCATTAAGCCATTCAGGCTACCGGAGGAGGCGAAATGCAGAAAAGAAGTCTGTTCTCGGACATAAGATTGGTAATTGTCTCGCAAAAGTAGGGTTATTTGCCCGGAAGAGCAACGGTACATCTCTTTTTCAATTTTTCCGGACGAAATCATTGTACAATATTTTCATTTTTTTGACTTTATTTACCTTTGCAGCAATCAATTTAAAACAATCTCAACACAACAGGAACATTCCCCGAAAACAGAATGAAAAAACTTTTACAACTCTCAGCCGCATTGGTAATTACCCTTTGCGCTACTCAACGTTCATTTTCCCAGGGTTGTGTCGCCATTCGCGGCACCGGTAACGCGTGCATGATCGCGCACGCCGACAGCAGCAACCACAGCCAATGGGTTGTGAGCGCGAGCGGGCGCTATTTCAAATCATTCCGCCATTTTTCCGGACCCAACGAGAACAAGGAACGGCTCGTCCAGCACACCGAGGTGATCAACCACACGGCATCCCTCGATATCAACATCATGCGCGTTCTGAACGACCGCTGGTCGTTGATGGTCGATCTCCCGATCATTTCAAATGCGCGCTCTTCGCTCTATGAACACGGGCTGGTGAACGGCTCCAACAAGTACAACGAACGCCACAGTATGCATTCGTTCGGTATCGGCGACTTGCGTATCGCTGCCTACCGGTGGCTTTTGGATCCCAAAAAGAGTTATCGGGGTAATATTCAGCTGGGCTTGGGCATTAAGCTGCCTACCGGCGATTACAACTACCAGGATTACTGGTACAATGTAGGCCCGAACGGCGCGAAGGAGCTTCGCACCGTCGACCAATCCATTCAATTGGGGGATGGTGGAACGGGTGTGACCGTGGAGCTGAATACGTTTTATAATATCTTCCACAACTTCGGCGTATACGGCAACTTCTTTTACCTCGTGAACCCTCGCGAGCAGAATGGCGTACGCACCTACCGCGAAACGCTTTCACCGCGCCTCGCCAACGAAGCCATAATGAGCGTTCCCGATCAATATATGGCGCGCGGCGGTTTCAGCTATTCACTCAATCCGTTTTTGAAGGGCTGGGCCGTGTCTGCGG
The DNA here is from genome assembly GCF_003014695.1 of Dyadobacter jiangsuensis. Classification (GTDB taxonomy): domain Bacteria; phylum Bacteroidota; class Bacteroidia; order Cytophagales; family Spirosomataceae; genus Dyadobacter; species Dyadobacter jiangsuensis. The sequence continues at coordinate 25,430 of NZ_PYAS01000020.1, forward strand.
GCGCCCGTCTGGAAGGTATTCCTGTGCATGACCTCGTCGGAGGCAGCGGCGATTTCCGTCGCCCGGGGTACGTGTGGAGTGTAGAGCCCGGCATCACCTATTCGGGTGAGAAATTCAGCTTCTTCGCTACGGTTCCGGTTGCATTCGTTAGAAACCGCACCCAAAGCGTAACGGACAAAGAATATTCAGACAAAACCGGTGTCTTCACGCGCGGCGACGCTGCATTTGCAGATTATTCCATCAATGCAGGTGTATCCTTCAAGTTTTAGTTCAAATTAATACATTACAAAAAATGCCGGACCTGCGTAGCAAGTCCGGCATTTTTGCTTCAAAACCTTCATTAAATACCGCTGATCTGCACGCCGAGCAGTTTGTAAAACTCTCTCAAAATGGCGGGGTGACCGGGCCAGGCAGGTGAAGTAACCAGGTTACCATCCACAACAGCCTGATCAGCCGGGATGTTCTTCCAGGTTCCGCCAGCCAGCTCAATGTCGGGGCCCACGGCTACATAGGCTGTCAGTGTACGGCCTTGCAGCACTTTTGCGGCGGTAAGTATCTGGATCCCGTGGCAAATGGCAGCCACAGGTTTGTTAGCATCAAAGAAATGGCGGGTAATTTCCAGCACGCGCTTGTTGAGGCGTGTGTACTCGGGCGCGCGACCGCCTGCGATGTAAAGCCCATCATAATCAGCCGGATTGATACCGTCGAAATCGGCGGTAATCGCAAAACGGTGGCCCGGCGTTTCCTTATAAGTCTGGTCACCCACAAAGTCATGCACGGCCGTAGGCACGGTGTCACCCTTTTGGCGATCGGGAGCGAGGGTATCCACTTCAAATCCGACAGAAAGCAAGGCCTGGTAAGGCACCATAGCCTCGTAATCTTCTACATAATCCCCTGCCAGCAACAGAATTTTCTTCGACATAATGGTTTAAGGTTAGTGATTAAAGAAGTTGTACTGCGCTTAAAGCTACATGAAAATCGGCCTCCTGGTTCCTCCGGAGGCCGATTTTCCTATTCATATTCTTTGAGCAGCGTCCGGATATCCCGGATGAGCTCGTAGGTACCTTCGTCAGTCGTCCCGTCGTACATCCCGCGGATGTGACGGTCTTTATCCAGCAGCACAAAATGGCCGCTGTGCAGGAACCCTCCCGGCGATTTGGCGTCTTCGGCGGCCGTAATCAGGTAATGCCGCTGACCAATATTGTAGATTTTTTCACGGTCACCGGTAACAAACTGCCAGGTTGCATTGCTTACGCCCAGGTCGTTGGCGTAGGTTTTCAGCACCGCGGGCGTGTCGTGCTCCGGATCGATGGTATGCGAAAGAATGCGGACGGTCGGGTTATCCTTTACCTCGTCGTACACTTTGAGCATATTCTTTTTCATCACCGGGCAGATCGTCGGGCAAGTCGTGAAGAAGAAGTCGGCGACGTAGATTTTGTCTTTGAAATCCTGTTCAGAAACGGCTTTGTTATCCTGATTAATGAATGAAAACGCCGGAATCGACGGATAATCCGTTTCCTCGGTGGTTTTACCTTCCACAGTTTTAATAACAGTATGTGGTTCTCCCAGATAGGGCAGTTTGCGGTCTTCGCAGGCAGTCAGCACAGCCGCCGCCAGCAAACCGACGATGAATCTTCGGGTATGCACGCGCATGGTAAGTTTTTGGAAATAAAGAAATGGAAATGGTGGGCGGCAGTCTGGACCGCGCCTTTGGAAAACTAAGAAAGTGGCACTTTAAGCCAGTGGGGGATGAAAAATGTCCGCAGTTACCGTGCGGGAAAGGAATGGAGAAATATAGTCAAATGTTACCATCACCCATCCTTCGAAATGCTCGGGAGATTTGAAAATGAATGGCCTGCCGGTGTCCATAGCCTGGAATAGCAGATTAGCCATGAACGACTGTTCTGCCCGGCGCTCATCTTGCTTTTTCGCGTCGACAATCTTTTCGGCCAGGTAGCATTTACCTTCGCAGACCACAATCGGATTGTCGCGGTTGACGCAAAGATTTGCGATGATATATTCCTTCCGCAGTTCATAATCCAGGTACACCAACGGAATAACCCACGCTTTGACCAGCATCAGAAGCGTGAAACCCAGGGTGATCCATTGTTTACCGGCAGCTTTCAAGAAATGAATGGCAGATTTAGAATATGATAAATGCCCGCAAAGCTAATGCCACAGCCCGAGATAACCTACCGCCTCTTGCTCCTCCCCTTTCTCCATCCTCCTTTCTCCTCAAAAAAAAGTTTACTTTTATTTTGTACCAATTAGTAAAGTATTATACCTTTGTCCTATCAAACAAAGCAGACAATGGCAGGCAGACCTAAAATATATGACGAAACAGCGATCCTGGACAAGGCGGTGGAAGTCTTTTGGGAGAAAGGATATGCCAACGCGACTGCCGACGACCTGCTCCATGCCATGGGAATCGGAAAAGGCAGTTTTTATTTCGCATTCAAGGGTGGCAAGGAAGAACTGTTCCGGAAATCTATGGAACGGGTCGTAGAACTGAACTTCAAAGCCATCCGTGACGCGCTCACAACTTGCGCGGACCCGGTGCAGTTCATCAAAGATTTCTTCCTGTCACTTACCGGCAACGAGTCTCCGGTTGGTAACAAGGGTTGCTATTTCGGTAATGCATTGATCCAGGTATCGGCCGACGATGCAGGCCTCAAAATGATTGCTGCGAAATACCTCCACTTGCTCGAAGAAATATTCACAGAGGCCGTTCAAAAAGGTAAAGACCTCGGGCTGCTCCAAACTCAAGAGCCCGCGGCCGCACTTGGAACATATCTGGTGAACCTTTGGAATGGCATCAATGTGACACGCAGAATGGAACCCGATCAGCGCAAGCTTGCTGACCTGGTCCGTATGAACCTGAAAATCTTAGATTAATTTTTTTACCCAATTTTGTACCAAATAGTACAGTTTATTTTCAAACCATTTTTCAATTTTAAATTCAAAAAGATCATGAAACGCAAAGCAACAGCCGTATGGAATGGTGATATCAAAACAGGCGCCGGACATATCACAACAGGCAGCACCGTACTCAACAAAACGCAATATTCATTCAACAGCCGCTTCGCAGACGGTATCGGCACCAACCCGGAGGAGCTTCTTGCCGCCGCTCACGCGGGATGTTTCACCATGAAGCTCGACCTTGACCTCACCCAGGCCGGTTACACGGTCGAATCCCTGGAAACCCAATCGGTTGTTACGCTGGATAACGGCAAAATCACCAAATCGGAGCTCACCCTCCAAGCCAAAGTACCCGGCATTTCTGAGGAAGACTTCCAGGCTATCGCCAAGGGTGCCGAAGAAACCTGTCCGGTGAGCCAGGCATTCAGCTTCGAAATCGTATTGAGTGCCACCCTGCTTTAAGCAGATCAGTCATTGAATAGCGGTTGTCAACTGATTTTTAGACAGTTGACAACCGCTATTTTTTATTATTCAGCAGGCTATCATCCGTCTCACATAGCAATAAATACTACAAAAAACGTCAAAAATTGAGGGGTTAAATCGCTTTGTGATCATAGCTTAGCACTTTACTTTTGTAACAGGTACTAGCTAAATTGTTAACCACATTAAACACACTACCTATGCAATCCTCCATCACAACAACTAAAAAGCATTGCAGCGGAGATCAATGGAGCTCCCTGGTCCCTTCTCTTATTTCTGCTTCCATGGGCGGTGCCGTGATTGGCGGCAGCATTGCCAACATTTCCGGCGCATTGGCAGGCGGGGCGTTCAGGGTTTTCATCGCCCTTTGCTCCGAGTACAAAAACAGTAAAGCGTCCTTCACCAAGAACTGATTTCGACTTGGTTGATATGCTGAACTCAGTTATCAGGGATGCTCTCGCTCCCAGGACCATCTTTGTATTGGCCGGTTTGAGAAGCATTATTCTGCGATTCGGAATACTACCCATTCGAACCAATAAAATCCGGTTTTTTGTTGCATAAGGACAAATGCAGCAAACATGAGCAGCTTCTTTAAAAGAATGGCATCGCCGACAGGCACACTTACGCTGATCGCAAGCGAGAAAGGATTGAGGGCGGTGCTTTGGAACTACGATCCGCGAAAATCAAGCATTGACTGCGGCGTAGAAGATCAGGACCACCCGGTACTCGTCGAAGCGGAAAAGCAGCTAAACGAGTATTTTGCCAAAAAGCGCAAAACCTTCTCTCTCGAACTAGACTTCGTAGGCAGCGATTTTCAAGTACAGGTCTGGGAAGCCTTGCTGACAATTCCTTTTGGCGAAACGAGAACCTACGGAGATATCGCACGGCAGATAGGCAATCCCGATTCGGTAAGAGCCGTGGGCGGTGCGGCCAATAAGAATCCCATTCCCATTATAGCGCCCTGTCACCGCGTCGTGGGTGCCAACGGCAAACTCGTCGGGTTTGGCGGCGGGCTTGAAAACAAAGCGCTATTGCTTGAACTGGAAGCACCGTATCGTCAAACCAGCCTGTTTGATTAAGGAAAGCAATATAGTAACCGATAGTTAACCTATTATACTTTCGGAATTTGTTCTTACCTTTGCATTATTATTCACCAACCGGAAACACCAGGTGTAGGAAATCATTTCTTTCTGAAAAATAAATGCACGCGGCCGTGATGGCGGCTGCTATTATCCATTCTCAAAAGAAATTTGCTATGCTTTTTTTGCAAGGTGTTACCTATGCACACCCGAACCGGGATGTGCTGTTTTCTGATATAAATCTTACTGTCAATAAACAGGATAAAATCGCGCTCATAGGCAACAACGGCGCGGGAAAATCTACTTTGCTGGGCATTCTGGCGGGAAGGTTAAAGCCCACGTCCGGAACGGCAGGGGCCGATTCGAAACCCTATTTCGTTCCCCAGCTATTTGGCCAATATAATGCGCTGACAGTTGCAGAAGCGCTGGGCATTCACGACAAGTTACTGGCACTCCGCGAAATCCTGGAAGGGCATTTGACGGACATGAACCTCGAATTGCTCGACGACGACTGGGGTATTGAAGAGCGCTGCCAGGAGGCTTTTGCTCATTGGCAACTTGAGGGAATAACCCTTTCCCAACCCATATCCGAGCTAAGCGGCGGGCAAAAAACAAAGGTTTTCCTCGCAGGAATCATGATTCACGAGCCCGATATTGTGCTGCTCGATGAGCCCAGCAACCACCTCGATGCCCCTGGCCGGGCTCTTTTATACAACTATATTCGCTTAACGGGCAATACGCTGGTCGTAGTGAGCCACGACAGAACGCTCCTGAACTTGCTCGATACAGTTTGCGAACTCAGCAAACGCGGCGTTACCATGTATGGCGGCAACTATGATTTCTACGCTGAGCAAAAGGCGATCGAGCAAGAAGTCCTAAGCCTTGACGTAAAAGCGAAAGAAAAAGCGCTTCGCAAGGCCAAAGAAGTCGAAAGGGAGTCGATGGAGCGGCAGCAGAAGCTGGACGCACGGGGAAAAAAGAAGCAGGAGAAAGCAGGGCTGCCTACGATCGTTCAGAATGCATTCCGCAACAGCGCAGAACGAAGCACAGCCCGCATGAAGGGCATTCACGCCGAAAAAGTGAGTGGAATCGCTCAGGAGCTCAGCCATCTGCGCAGCGAACTGCCCGCACTCGATAAAATGAAGGTCGATTTTGACAATTCTTCCCTGCATAAAGGTAAAATCCTGGTCAAGGCAGAGCAAGTTAACTTCACCTACGGCGATCAGCCACTCTGGCCCGGTAACCTCGATTTCCAGATCACCAGCGGCGAGCGCATTGCCATTAAGGGTGCTAACGGATCCGGCAAAACGACATTGATACGGATGATCTTGGGCGAACTTCAACCCCTATCGGGCACCACTGACCGCGCGGATTTCAAATCGGTTTACATTGATCAGGACTACTCATTGATCAACAATACACTGACCGTCTACGAGCAGGCCCAGCAATTCAATTCGGGTGCATTGCAGGAGCACGACATCAAGATCCGTCTCAATCGCTTTTTGTTTACGCGGGAATACTGGGATAAGCCGTGCGCCAGCCTCAGCGGTGGTGAAAAAATGCGGCTCATGCTCTGTTCGCTGGCCGTCGCCACGCAGGCACCGGACTTAATCATCCTCGACGAACCGACCAACAATCTCGACATCCAGAACGTCGGGATACTCACCGCGGCGATCAACGAGTACCGCGGGACACTGCTCGTAGTGTCGCACGACGCGCACTTTCTACGCGAGATTGAGGCAGAAAGGGAGCTCATTTTGTCCTAGATAATTCGGGCTAATAATGCCGTTGAAATACCGGAGAATGCAGGCGACTATCTAAGAGTAGGCCCTCATTCTCCGGTCATATATCCGCTTTTGGGATATTTGACAGAATACCGCAAATTCAACTCTTTGCTTTCTCCCGCAGGTAGTGACAAGTTCCAGGTAAGCTCGCCGGTATTCTCATCCACCTTTGCATCCTAGGCCGACTTATCAAATACCTCGACATCTTTACTCCGTGCTAACGGGTATTGATCCTTCACCACGATCCTGACAGGTACCTTCTTCGTGTTGCGCAACGCAATACGGTACGAGCGATTTTCGGTCACGTTACTTCCCAGGAATTGCCTTTTGGTATAGCTCTTTACCTGTTCGCGGCGCACGGACACCGATTTATCCACACCAAAAGAAAGGCTGAGCGTATCCTCTGCATTGGCCGGATCGAGACGGGTTTTGCCTACGTAGCTGTTTTCGAGATACAGATTCACGTCGCCAGGAAGCAAATTCAGATTCGCCCATGACGGCAGGTAAGCATTCAAAAACACCTCTTGCCTCACTTTTGGGACGGCAAGGTATTCGTAATAACTGTCGGAAATTTGTTCTGTTTTCAGATCCGCGGTGTAAGTTTTACCGTCGGACAACAAGGTGTAAGCAACGGGGATTTCGTAGGTTACGCTCGTTGGTGCTTCTTTTTCACTGGTATTAAGACCAATAGACGCACCCTGCGCCAAACTCATACCGGCAACACGCGAGGCCAACCTTTTACTCTTCCCGCCGTAGCCTACCACAGCTACTTCCTGCAAAGCTTTAACATCCGGTTGTAGATTAATATCAATACGCCGGTCTGTTATGACCTGTGATTGAGCGACATAACCAACAAAAGCAAAAGTCAACTGACGCTGTTTTGCCGGTAGATTGCCTGGAATTGACAATTGATAAAAGCCATTGACATCCGTAGTCGTTCCGACATTCGTTCCCGTGATAATCACCGAAACCCCTGGTATCGGCCCATTCTGCTCGTCTTTTACAAATCCGCTGACTTCCGTGATACTATTATTGCCCGGAAGATCGTCCGTCGAGACCGCCTGATACTGGCTATAATCGTTTGGAGAGCCCCAGTACCAAGTCTTCAACTCCGGTACCAGCAATTTGTCTTTCGGATTGGCCGATGAAAGGATCAGTTTCACTTTCTTCCAATCTTCGCCGGAGTATTGGTACAGCCCCGCTTTGAATTGCAATGATAGCGGCGTCGATAAATCCGTCAGCTTCGCATCATAGCTCGGGTACCAGCCCGCATCCGCCAAATAGTAGCTCAATTCCAGTTTGACCTGTGCAGCTTTCTTTGCCGAAACCGTTACCACGATTTCCATCGTAGCCTTTTGAGAATCTGTAATGAGGGGTGAGAGTTCCTTGCCTACGGCTTTGAGGCTATCGTCCCACTTTTTGATATTGTTGGCAGTTTCTTTTGCAAAACCTCAATCAACCTTTTTCGCTGAAATTCAATGGCCTCCTTTAATTCCAGTGTCTTCACGGCAACCTTGTCCCCGCCCAATTGCTGGTTTTTAATCAGCATTTCCTCTTCCTGCTTATAAATCTGCTCCATACCGCGCTCGAAGGCGAGTTTTTCCTTAAAAGCCTCGCTCCTGGCCTCCAACTGCTTCATGGTCTTTGATTTCTCCCCTTCCTGGTTGTAATTCATTTTGGGTAAAACCGACAAAACGGTTAGATCGGCCAGACCTGAAAGCCGGATGCTCTCCTTATCCAGCGACCCCGACAGCCCCTTGAATACCAGTTCATGCATACCTTCATCCAATGCCACGGCGATATCCCTCGTCACTTCCGCACCATTTCGGTACATCGTAACTTGCCTGATACTGCTGTTTACGACTTGCGTCTTTTGTGCAAGTGCCTGAAACGACAAAAAGGTCGCCAAAACAATGCAAGCGGAAGATATTCGCATGTTTATATTTTGATTAAGGTGAGTCGGGATTGACAAGAGATCATGTTCAAAAAGTAATCAAAAAAAGTAAAACACAAGCGCTCTAAGTAACCTCAACTAACAAAAGGCACTTCTCACTTATCCCGCATTCCCTTATCTTTAACCAAAAAAATACTTGATGCTGGATATTGTAATCGAAGCCCGCAAGGCGGCAATCAGTGAATCGGTGGTGGTGAAGCGGATACTTCCTTTTCGCCTCAGGAGGATGGTCGGGCCATTCATTTTTATGGATCACGCAGGGCCGCTGGGTTCAGTTCCCGCCAACCCGTCCTCGATGGATGTGCTGCCGCACCCGCATATCGGGCTGTCCACAGTGAGCTATTTGTTTGACGGACAAGTTACACACCGCGATAGTACGGGAGCCCAGCAGATCATTAAGCCCGGCGAAGTAAACTGGATGACGGCCGGCAGTGGCATTGCCCATTCGGAGCGTTTCGAAGATCCGGCGGCGCTGGCTGGCGGACTGGAAATGATCCAGACGTGGGTCGCATTACCCGAAAAGGATGAAGAATCTACCCCGACTTTCAGGAATTACACCAAAAGCGAGCTACCGGTATTCACCGACAAAGGTGTGTGGATGCGACTCATTGCCGGCGACGCATTTGGCCTTTCCAACGGCGTCGAAACCCTCTCGCCGCTGTTTTATCTGCATGTCGTGTTGGAGGCGGGCGCTGTTTTTCGAGTTCCTGACGGATATTCCGAGCGGGCTATCTATGTAGTGAAAGGTTCTGTGGAAACCGCCGGCCACTTCTATGAGCCCGGCAAAATGCTGGTTTTCAATAAGAATGCGGAGCCGGTTATCAAAGCCCGGGAAAATACCACCCTGATGCTGCTCGGCGGCGAGCCGCTTGGCGAACGTTTTATATGGTGGAACTTTGTTTCGTCCCGGAAAGAGCGCATTGAGCAGGCGAAGGAGGATTGGAAACAAGGGCGCATTCAGCTGCCGCCAGCCGACGACCACGAGTTTATCCCCCTGCCCGAGGACTATTCGCGTCCGGCGGGGGCTCCTCCCCGGCCGGAACCGCTTTCCTGATATTCATACATTATACCGTGTTGCAAATTTCCTGATGCACTGAAACGTCAGGAAATTTGCAACACGGCTATACTGGTAGTTTTCAACTGGCCAACCTCGAAGGCGGCACGCCGAACATCTTTTTGAATGCAAACGAGAAATGGGAAAGGTCTTCGAAACCGATTTCGAGGTACACCTCTGAGGCCGCGCGCCCCTTTTCCTTGATCAGGTAATGCGCCTCCTGCAATCTGCGCTGTTGCAGCCAGCGGCTCGGTGATGTGTGAAATATATGTTCAAAATCGCGCTTGAATGTCGCCAGGCTACGGCCCGTCAGATAAGCAAACCGGTTCATTTGCACATTGAAATGGAAGTTTTTGTTCATGAATGCTTCCAGATCGATCTTACCCGGCTCACTGAAATCGAACAAAATATCTTTCATCGCGGGCGACGAGCGCAAAAGGATCATAATTGCTTCCCGCAATTTCAAGGCCTGTAAATCCACATCGATCAGCTGGTCGTCCTCGCAGTAGGGCATCAGCGAATCCATAAATCCTTTCACGAGCCCTCCGCCTTTCAATGCAATCACCGACCCCGCTTCCAGGCTGTGTGCATGATCGGCCTGGTACCCGTGTTCCATGGCGAAACTTCTCAGCGTTTCCTGGTCGAGGTAAACCGAAACGGATTTAAAAACGCCGTCCGAGGGTGGTTGTTTGATAAATTTCAGTAATTGGTTGCGCCGGGTAAACCGGTAATCGCCTGGTTTGAAAACATATTCCTGTTCCCCGTTGTTGATCGTAAGTGTCCCCGAAATCTGATAACTGAACACGTGCTCGGGTGCAAACTGCTCTCCCTCGCGGTTCCGGGTGAAATAGCAGGAATACGCGATGGGAGATTTATGTGTGTTGGATTTAAGATCGGCCATGAACAAAGTTAGCGATTAGGCGTTCTTTTTGATGCCGGTGTACCATTTGCCCATGGAGGTTTCCAGAAAATCCTCCGATTCGTGGTGGTCGGTTGAAATGCTTACCTCTTCCCACGCTTCCATCTCTGCCTTCCGGGCCTGGTCGGCGCTTTTCAATATGCCGATCGCCTCGCTACCCAGTACCAGGTGAACAGGCGGGGCGGGATGCACAGCCAAAGCTACCATTACATCGGCAGCTCTTTCCGGGTCGCCCACGGGCACAAATTTACCGGATTTGAAATAGTCGGTGCGCTGATTGACCATCTCATAACCTTCGATTTCACGGGCATAAGTCATGGAAGCGCCTGCCCAGTCAGTACGGAAACCACCCGGCTCCACACTCGTTACATGAATGCCCAGTGGAGCCACTTCTTTGGCGAGCGCTTCGGTGAACCCGCCCAGCCCGAATTTGGCCGCCTGGTACATCGTGAGTCCCGCATTGCCGACACGGCCTCCCACCGAGCTGATCTGCAAAATACGGCCGCTTCTTTGCTGGCGCATGTAAGGCAACACGGCGCGGGTGATTTCGATCGGCGCGTAGAGATTTGTTTCTAACTGGCTGCGAACCTGCTCATCGGTATAGGCCTCGGCGGCGCCGATGATCCCGAAACCGGCATTGTTCACCAGCACGTCAATGCGTCCGAAATGCGAAACGGCATCGGCCACCACGCGGTAAACCTGCTCGTAATCCGTCACGTCCAATGAAACCGGATAAATCTGATCGCCATATTGTGCCACCAGTTCATCGAGTTGCGCGGTGTTCCGTGCTGTGGCAACCAATTTATCTCCGCTTTTCAAAACTGCTTCTGCAAGGTTGCGTCCCAATCCGCGGGAGCTGCCTGTAATAAACCATACTTTTGTCATTGTCTTTGTGTTTTAAGTACAATGCAAAAGTAGCTTGCGTCGAAGGGCGTGACTTTGTTGAAAAGCTCAGAGTTGCTTTGTTAAAAAGCTCATCGCTGCAATACGTAAAAGTATATTTCGGTGCGAATCTCGAAACCCAGCGATTCGTACACGCCTATCGCACGGGTATTATCCGCCTTCACGTGCAGGAAAGGCTGTTCGCCGGCCTGTTGAATGCGGCTTACCTGCCGGAGGAGTAAATGCCTCGCATATCCCTTGCCCAGATGATCGGGATGCGTGCAAACAGCACTGATTTCCGCGTAGCCTTCCGGATGCATCCGTTGCCCGGCCATGGCTACAAGCTTGCCGTCGTCGAAAATTCCTTCGTAGTGTCCAAACCGGATAGTTTCCTCTGAAAATGGACCGGGAGCAGTAAGACTGGTCAATGCCACCATTTCCGGAACATACTCCAATGTGAGCGGAACGGTCGCCGGGCCGCCAGATCCCGGATTCTCCGGGCCGCGGTAGAGCATCTGGTAGCCGGGTACGGCTGCCAAAAGTTGCCACGGCTGCGGTATTTCCACGTTTTCGTTGCTCACAAATATCACGTTGCTATCGAAGGGAATGGCTTCATACAATGCAGGTAAGCCTTGCAGCGCCGGACCTTCCACCGCTACAAAAGGCGAAACTGCCGGTTGGAAATAGGCCGAACCTCCCTGCACGTTTCCGAGCACTCGGTTGTGTGTACGCAATGCATGCCAGGCCGGATTGTCGAGGATTTGTTTCATTTTGAATAGTTACTTCTCGGGCTGACTTATGCCAGCCAGCTGTTTCATCGGTCAACAACAGCTGCCGCGGCTTTGTTGCATTCGCGGGCGTAAAAACAAAAAAGTGGCTGCTATGAAAAGCAGCCACTTTTGCCAAAACACACGAAAACACTATTCGAAACAGAAGGCCGCAAAGCCACTTCATGCTAGTCAATAACGGGTTGTCGGCCCGTATTTTGCTTGCGCAAAATTGATATGACAAATATCGGGAAAGCGGAGCCGATCGGCCCGCACGATCTGTCCGAAGATTAGGACAATCTGAACATCGGCCTCACCAGCTAGCGGGCGCCGGCGCGGAACTCTTCCGGGGTGAGTCCGGTCTGCTTTTTGAAAAAACGTGCAAAATAGGATTGATCGCTAAACCCTAACCCATAGGCTATTTCCTTCACCGAATGCTGCCGGTGGTACAGCTCCCGTTTCGCTTCAATGAGCATGAGGCGGTAGAGCAGCTTGCTCACCGTCGTTTTCATTTTTTCGCGAAGGAGCTCGTTCACCCTCTTCGGTGTAAGACCAATTTCCCGGGCATAAAATGCGGCCGACTTTTCCTGTCGGTAATGCATTTGCATCAATTGAAACAGCTTTACCAGTCGGTGATCCTCGGCACCAGCTACCCTGTGGCTACGCTTGCCAAAACGGTAGAGATGGGTAAGGTAGGCCGTCGTATATTTCAGAAGTAACGTTAAATCCGCTGCGCCGGCACATTCGAGTAGTATGAGGTCGAAAAGCTGCGTCAAAGGCATCAGCATTTCGGGAGGAATGACGAATGCCTCGTTTTCAAAAGGCAGAAATAGCTGGCGTAAATGCGGCTCGTCGATGCGGTCGAAAACATCATGTGCAAACACGATCGTACGCGCACGCGGGAGCGTGGCCGCAGGAATGGAATGAACCTGATTAGGCGCCAGCAAAAAAACTTCATTGGCCTTTACCGGAAATGATTCGAAGTCGATATGATGGGTACCGCCGCTCTCGGAAAACCAGACAATGGCAAAAAAACTGATACGGTGGCTCGGCGCATGATCCCCCAATGCAAGGCCGCTATCCGACGCCATAAAACGCGCCGGTGGTAGTTCATGCAAGGGAAAATCGGTATGTTGTGCCATGGGCAATCGACCGTGAGATCTTGTTATGTGGAACGTGCCGGGGATCTCCCCGACGCGTTCCACAAATTTACATACCAAAACTACACTGTCACTTTTTACATCAGGATTGTTCTACATGACATTGTACTGTGCGTGGTATCTAACTGTATAAAGTCCTTATTACCACCGGCTTTTGAGACGCCTTTGAGCCGTGCCACTGTGATTCTGACCAATTGGAGCTTTGACTGAGATGATGCTTGCGTTTTCATCGGGTAGGTTATCGTTTAAAGGTTATCACTATCCCGAAATAAGACAGTAAAAACATTCCTTTTAAACTTTTTATACCAACGTAAGTGGACGTTCGACCAAAGTGCGAATCCTGTCGTACAAGGCTATTGTACTGGTATTTGTACAGAAACCTTAAACTCGGTCTCAGTTTCAAACTTTCCAAATTTGTACCGTCCTGGAAAATAAATCGCCAACCGTCTTTCCAGGTTAACCAGCCCGATGCCGCCACTTCCCGACTTACTCCTCAGCGGCTGCGATGGCTTGCTATTGGTAATATCAAAAGTTAAGGTGTCGCCTTGCACAGTAACTTGAATATCAACGAATGAATCGTGACGGGTGGAATGAACACCATGCTTGAACGCATTTTCAACCAGGGTAATCAGGGAAACAGTGGGAACACGGTGCGTCTCTTTAATTTGCCCGTGTTGCTCCACATTAATCTGACAGCGATGGCTACTGCGTATCGATTCCAATTCGACATACAGGCTCATATATTCGAGTTCTGTTTCCAGCCTGGTAAACTCATCGTCCATCTTGTACAACGATAATCTCAGAATCTCAGAAACTTTCTGCAAGTACTCCGCGGCGTCTTCCGAAACGGGTAAGACCTTGGCGTAAGCGGCATTTAGTACATTGAAAACAAAGTGAGGGTTAATCTGAGACTTCAATGCTTTCAACTCCATAGTACGGGCGTCATCCTGAATCTTTTGCCTCATAAAACGCTCATTAGCAGCATACTTAGCCGTTTTCAAAGAGGCAGGCAATATAAAGAATTGCACGTCGGAAATGTCATTACCAAATACCAACCATGCAGCAGGGTCTCGGAAGTTGAAGGGTACAAGATACATACTGGCATACATCCTATACCTTTCTGTCATGTTTTCCAATCCAAAAAAATGATCTACGGCCGAATACAACGCAAACGAAAACACGTGATTAATCGCCAAAGCGAAAATGAAGAGAGTAAGAAAAAGGAAGAAGCCTTTTAAGTAATCACGAAGCAAATAAAAGAATCCAACGCACAGATAGTATTCCGGAATTACCTTCATGAAATAGCCAAAGCTCGCGATCGATACGGTTGGATCCGCATTCTTCTTTAATATCGTCGGCAATGCATACGAATAATGCAGCAAAATAAACAAGACCCAGAAAAGAATATGATACGAAATCCTTAATCCCTGCGTCCGGGGAAACAGCAGCCTCTCTATCAATGATCCCCTCTTTGTAATATCGTTATTCATTCAGCGGGCTTATCTTTCGGTCAGTTGACGGAGCACTTCGTCCCGCGTGGGCGACACGGCAATCGACACTTTCATGCCGTTGAGCATGGTAACCATGTTTCCTTCAATCATCTTGATCATGTTACGGTTGACAATGTAGGATCTGTGTGTCCTGACGAACGTGGGAGAAGGCAGGCGGGTCGTCATGGCAGCCATGGAAGCTAACGTTACCAGCACGCCGTCGGAATAATATACTTTCACGTAATCTTTCAATCCCTCGACAAAGTAGATGTCCTTGAACCAGACACAATACATTTTGCGATCGGCCCGGATCCACATGTATTCTTCCTGAGCGGTATCAGGCCGCTGTTCGGGAAGAACGGGCGCTGGCGCCTGCTGGCGATCGGCCCCGTCATGAGGACCCGCCTCGGAGATCGCCCGAGCCCTTTCGTGTGACAAATGGCTGTCGCCGATGAGCCTTCTCACCTTGGTGACGGCTTTCAAAAATCGGTCGAAACCAACGGGTTTCAATAAAAAAGCGGTAACGTCGAATGTAAAACCGTCTACTGCATACTCAGGATAGGCTGTCGTCATGATCACGTGCGCATCCGGAGCATGAACGATATTCAGCAGATCAAGGCCCGATAGCTCAGGCATGTTCACATCCAGAAAAATAATATCCGGCTTGACCTCCGGGATCATCTCCAGCGCCTCCAATGCATTATAGCAACTTCCTGCGTAGGTCAACCAACTAAGTTTTGAAATCAGAAATTTAAGGACTTCATGAGCCGGTTCCTCATCATCCACAATGAGGCAACTAATTTTCCCTGTCATACTTAAACCGCGTCCGGGTAGTAACTTATGAACTTACTGCCCGTGCAAAGCAAATTCCGCTAAGCACAAACAAATGTCAAATGTGCCACTTTTTCCCTTCTTGCCAACTTAGACTCGTAATATTTTTTCAAATAATGATATACAACTAACTCATGTTCACGCTGTTGAGAAACAAAAAGCCGGTTCAGGAACATATGAACCAGGCTACTGGCGAGGTTGTTCAGTGAAACTTCGCTGCGCGGCAGGATGATCGCCAGCGAGGCCCTAATGCGTACAGACCGCCTTTCGAGCACCCCGACGATCCCGTCGATGCCATTCCGGGCGTCATGCCCCGAATCGAGAAAGCTCCTGATTTCTTCGGCATGCTGGCGGTACTTGTTATTCAGCTGCACATTCAGATGGGTATCTCCCCGAAATTCCCGAAAGAAGCGTTCCTGTAACAGCCCGGCAAATCCTTTTTTATCTTCCAATGTAAAACCCAGGTCGCTCAGGAGCATATCCACTCCCCTCAGCCCCGTCAGCCACCGGAAATGCTCGCCTTCGTCACCGGAGAGCATATTCAGAAGATCGGCTGTTGCGACGCTATCGGCAAAAAAAATGGATTCGATTTCTTCAAATGCATGGTGGCCGTAGCGTTCCAGCTCGCGCTTGTAAGTATCGAGCTGTATTTTGTGGACGGTGCCGTTACCCAGGTACGGCTCCATTAATATATGTAGTTCAGCCAGTACAGTCTGCCAGAACGATTTATCATGGCCATGGAAGAACCGCAGCCGGATATGGTTATCGGGGTCGCCGTAACGGATAAAAAACCATTTTTCGATGGCGCTTTCGGCCATAAGCCGGTCGGCAAACGGTTTAATGACCGACGTCAGCAAACGATCGGCCGTGCGCGTACCGGCGTATATTTTTACATACAGCCATTCACTACCCGTCATAAAATCACGCCTCACAGCAGGCCCGGTTACCGACTGTTCTTCCCAAAGCTGCTTCCGTAAAAAAGGCTCTTTTTTATGCAAAAGCGGCAGCAGGATCTCATTCAAATAGGTTTCTCCCGGCTTGCCCAGGAAGCCATTTTGTTCGTACTCGGGAAATTCCGTCAAAGTGACCTTGTCAAACTTCCTGATGGCGTCACTCACTATTTCCACCGCAAAGTCCGAATCTCCGTCGATCAGCAGCTCGCTGTCTCCTTGCCGGAGTTGAACAAAGCGGGGAATGTGAAAGGCATTCCTGAGAATGCGCCACTCCCGGACTGTCAGCAGGTCCTTTCCCACAAGATTCTTCACCATTTTCCCATCGATATTCCATGTCGCGCGGCTTAAAATCCAATGCTTATATTCGACACGCGGCAGGAACGTATTGGAAGCAAGATGCCCCCATTCCCAGCCGAGATAGCGGTAGTCGTGCTGGTAGGTGAGCTCGCAAAGAAACCGGTAAACCGGCAACCCCTCGGAGAAGTTATGAGCATTCGTAAGCCTCGGAAAAACGCGTTTATTCAACCTTTTCGACCGCAATATCACTTCTCCTGCAACGGAGACCGACACCATCAGGTCTTCGGGCAGAATCTGGTTTTCACGCGGCATCGAGGAGCCCGAAAGATAGGGTATTTCAAATTCGCGCAAATGCGGGCGCATGAGCACATTCCCCACGCGCGCCTCGGGCAAGTGCGCTACTTCCGCATACACGCCTTCACCGCCAAGTGCTTCCTCCTCGGCGACAGCTTTTTTTGCCCATTCGGCCAGCCGGCTGTTCCCATGACAAAACCGTCCGATCAGTTTCAGGCCCGAAGGCCCTCCCATTGCTTTGAATGCGAACTTAAAATTTCCGCTATCGACTTCGTCCTGAGAGCCCGCAATGATGTTTCCGAACAGGTAAAAACTGTCGGGCGACTGTGCCTTGTCACTTATTGTCTTCCGGAATTCATTCAAAATACCGTCTGTAAGACAAATACACGCGCGCTTTTCCGCAAGGGATTGCTGATAGAGCGCGTCCCGCAGTTCCGCTACTGCTGAAACGTCGGCTTCCGCAGTTTTAGGACCTTCCGGCCACTGCATTTCGTCCAGCAAAGGCAGATTATCCGCTCTGCCAGCCATGGCATCGCCGTAACCGATCCCGGTCTCGCAGTCCAGCACTTCCAGCAGCGGCATTTCGCGTTGCTCATACCTTGCCAGGAACCGCTTTTTAAACTGATCTAGCTCCGGCAGCGGATTCCGGTAGCCCAGGCAGGCCAGGTTTTGATATTCCTTAGTCAGCAAAGCTACCGCCTTCTCATTGATCGTACAGGATTGTGTTTCCAGAAATAGGTCCGTCTGCACCAGATCCTTGCTGCCGGTCGTCACAAAATGCTCCGCCAACACCGATTCCACTTCCCGGTACTTGTCCACGCCCTGTTCTTCCGATTGGAGCAGGTGGGCAATTTTGTTCAATTGTTCCAAATCCTCCGTCGCCCCTGGTATCCCTTTGAGTTTGTCGACAATGGTGAAAAAGAACTCTTCCCCTGTAACCGTCGCCGCCAGCTCGGAGACCAGGATTTGCGCCCCCACGATCGCGTCGACGAACTGTTCCGCGTCCTCCCTATTTACATCCTCAGAAATAATGCAATCCGCCAGCTCGCGGATGGTAGCGCCGTTGCGGGCAGTGGAAATGACCTTGTCGAGATAGACATTCCGGTCCACTGACGCGAGTACGTACAGCCTTTTTTTATTGTTCAATGCGCTTTCCACGTAGCGGTAGGCATCGCCGATTTGGTAGAGGCTGGTGTTCGGAAAAAACTTCACTTCGCTGCGAATGGCGTTTTTTTGTAAAAGTCCGTCCGCCAGTTCGGCCATGTAGTTCATATCCAGCCGCACGTGTTTCCGGAATGGTTCGGCCCCGTCGAATGCGATGCAGGTTTTCTGGCCTAGCTCGCCCACTGCGCACCCGGCAAAGAGGCCGTACGGCGTGCTGCGGGTTGTCATCCTCACAAGGTATTTGTATAAAGTTTTCAGCAACTTGTCTACACCCGTTTTGACTCTGCCTTCGATCAGCCCGGTGAACGAATTATAAAGCTCCGGCGAGGCCACGTAAAGTGCCTCCAACATGGATGATTGTGAGAAAAAACGGATCAGTTCCCGCTCAAACAGTTCCGGCCGGTTGCCGGCGCGCTCGTTGAATGCGTAAAGGACGTCCAATGGCAACCGGGGACGTCTCAGCATGAAGAATCCTTGGGATACAATTGACATATAATAGGAAGGTTTACAATCTCTGGATGAAACTAATCACCAGAACTAACTGAAACCAAACTATTTATGCGAACAATAACCTTTCATCGACAAAGCTGGCGGTACACCCGACAACCCTTCCTGCCCACGGTTTCGCAGTTCGTCGAATTAGATACAAGGTTGGTCTAAAAAGTTCTGTGCGCACTCCCGGTTGTATTCACATTTGTATATAAAAACCAACGGGTACCATGACGACATCAACAGGAATAACGGGGCTTTCGGCTATGATTGCTGCTGCCAAAATCGATGAGATCTACGAAGTTGTAAGTACACACAAAAAACAACTGAGCAGTTTCGGTTTTACCCGGGGGTACCTCGGCGTTTCTGTCTTCACTTATCTATATGCGGTGCATTCGGGTAAAAAGCAATACCTGGATGTTGCCCGGGATACTTTCGATCATGCTTGCGACCTCGTCGACAGCGATCCCCTCAAAGCCTATCCGCAAGATTTCGCCAGTCTGGGCGCAGTGGCGCAATACCTCTGCCAGGTGAGCGTGCTGGATCTCGACCCCAATGTTTTCCTGAGCGACATCGATGCCGTACTGCTCAAAAAAATGCGTTCCGAACTATACATCGGGAATCTGGGCGGCTTTGGCAGCGGAGCACTCGGGTATGGCATTTATTTTCTTCAAAGAAGCTATTACAACAGGGCGTTAGCGCTGCCGATTATCGACGAGCTCGTTCAGGGCATCGTGCGCTACGCGATACCCACGGGCGAGGGTTGCTACTGGAAGTCGGGAATGAACGGGCACCATGCGAAAGCGGCCGTTTTCTACCCTACCGAAACCACGGCAGTGCTCCTTTTTCTCGCCCGGGCGATCGATATGGGCCTTTGCCCGGCCGATTTCCTGGAAGGGATCGTCAACGAAGCGATCATTTACATAGAGAACCAGGAAGCTGACGCAAGCGCTGAAACCGGCTATGCCCTACTGCGCGCCGGCGCGGCATTCGGCAATCCGTCCTGGACACGGGAAGGATTGGAAATACTGAGAAAACATGCAAAATGCCGCCAGGAGCACCTGACCGCTACCAGGGATGCCGGCATTCAACATGGTGCCGCCGGCCTCGCATTGCTCTTCGATCGCGTGGCACGGCTTACGTACGACCAAACGCTCGAAAACGCGGCTGGCTTCTGGTACAGGCAAATTCTGCGGTTCGATATCCATCCCGATGGATTTGCTGGCTACAAAACCCTCGAAAACTCGTGGAACATGCAAAAAAACCTGGCATTCGGTGAGGGCATCGCGGGCATAGGGAGCGCGCTGGTGAAAGCGCTGCATCCGGAAAAAGTCAATTTCGACGACCTTATCTGGCATTTCTGACATAACGCTTCTTCAACATTATAAAAAAATAGCCCCGGAGAAATTCCCCGGGGCTATTTGCATAAAGAGGTTTAACACATGAAGCAATTATCTTGCAACGATGATTTTCTGTGATCTCACTCCCCCATCTTTGGTAACGACTTTCACCAGGTACATACCGGCGGCAAGCCCGTCGACCCGGAACGTTCCACCAGCTGTAATGCTGGTCTCCTTCACGGTTTTTCCATTCAAATCGATCACGGAAACACTTTTCACGTGATCCGCGTGCTGAATGTACACGACGTCGCGCGCCGGGTTCGGATAGGCGAGCTGATCGGAAATGTTGTCGAAAGTCAGGCTTCTGATGGAGCTGTAAGCGAATGTTTCATCCTTGTCCACCATTTTCAGGCGGTACAGGTTTTCACCGGGCAATGGGGCCGCATCAGCGAAACTGTATTTCACCAGCACCTTGCTTTCACCGGTAGATGCCACGGTACCGATCTTGCTCCAAATCTTGCCGTTCCGGCTGCGCTCGATCTCGAAGCGGTCACTGTTGGTTTCGGCCGTAGTCGACCAGGTGAGCGAGGCCGTCGAACCTTCCTTCCTGGCATCAAATGCTACCAGGGTTACCGGCAGTGCGATGTTTGCTCCAAACGTGAATGCCGAATAGTTGCCGAGCGTCACATTAGTGGCCGTAACGCTGCCGCTACCGGCCAGCGTGCCGATAGTACCACCCGCTTTACCCAGGCTTTCCCAGCGCAAACTGTCTGCGTTGTAGCCCACTACGATAAGATTCGCGATGTTGGAGCTGGTCAGTGCGGTCAGATTGCTGGCCGCATCCCAGGTGAGGGTAACATCAACTGCACCAGCACCGTCCAGGTCCCAATATTCCACGGCACTTACGCCGGTCACGTCGGACTTCATGCTCGTGAGTGGAAACGGTGCACCAGCGGGCAAGGTTGCCGTACCGGCACTTTCCGACCAGTATGCAGCCTTGTAGACCCCTGACGTCGGAGGCGCCGAAATTCCGATTGTACGCAGCTTCGCGCCATCACCGACCGGAAAAACGAATGCGCTGTTACCGTCCTTGGACACATAGCCATCTACGTGGTTAGCATCGTTCTGGCCCGAGTAGGAACCACTGGTTCCGAACCCCAGGATACCCGGCGAAAGGGCGCGGTTGGCTTTAATGATGCCCGGTTGGATGCCCGCGCCGCCCGTGAGGAACGTATGCGCACCGAACACCGTCATCTGCGTGCCTTCGGAGATGACCGTGTTCCCCTGACTGCTCGATTGCGCAGCCGCGGGATCGGTCATCAGCGAGAGCGACAGGCACAAGCCCGCGCTCAGGCCAATGAGCTTTTTATGGATGATTTTGTGCATAGTTCACTCATTTTGAAATGGTAGCCTCGGACTTTTCCTGAGCAGCATTACCGAGCATCGCTTTGATGCTGGCAACCTCAGCTTTGAGCGCATTCATTTCGCTCAACTGCGCTTTCAACGCAGCGATTTCCTTTTGCTGGTCTTGCACGGCTTTTACGAGAAGTGGAGTGATTTTAGTCGCATCCACTCTCCATGGATTGGCTTTTGCATCATCTCCACCCACAGTAACTGCCTCAGGAAACACTTTATACAAATCCTGAGCAATAAAACCGATGGTAGTCTCCTTCTTAGGGTTGGTGATGTAGTTATACTCCACGACACCTATTTTCATCAGGTCATCGATCGAATAATGCGTGCTTTTGATGTTTTCTTTCAAACGACGGTCAGAAGTCGCAGCCGGAAAGCGAACGTCGCCATTGGCATCACGGAATATCCTACCCTCTTCCGTACCATTCACGCGGAAAACGACAAACGGTTCACTTGCTGCGGGCATTACTCTTTTTGTCAAAACCAGATTCGGAGTATCGCCGGATTGAACTATGATTTGAGCCCTATTAATCTGCGTATTTACGCCATTTACCACTCTCACACCTTCCTGATAAAACCGGTATCCGCTTAAAGCAGATGTCCCCTGTGCCAGCCCAGCTGCATCAACGTCTGCTTCAGACCCCTGAAGCGAGCCGTTGACATGAACTATATTATCAGCGGCAACGAAATTAACTCCAATACCCAGTTTACCGCTGGGAGTCAGCATCATTCTAGCTACCGGACCCGCAGCAGCACTAGCTGCAGTGTGGAATACCAATCCTCCGTTGCCGCCTTGCACGGTTGGTCGAATGGCGATTCGGTACTTGAGTGGGTTACCCGGAGCATCCGACAAATCAATCGCCGCACCGTAGCCAGCATCTATACCAGGGCCCCTGAGAAGCTGAATGATCCCCCCCGGCGCGATGGTCGATTTACCCTGCCCCGCGGGCGTCTCCCGCATGGATACGATATGCCCGTATCTGGAAATGACTCCCCTCTTCGCGCCCCCGGCATCATTCTGCGTAAACCCAGCAAAAAATGCGGTCTTGGTTGGAGATTTGTAAACCACCCAGGCCCCATTGATGCAAGTCCACTGCTGACCGAAAGTTCCGCTATCTTCATCGCTATCGGTGTAGATTGTTTTAGCTGGGCAAGAACCGGTTGGCGCACCATTACCCTCAATGTAATTATACGTATCGTTTGAATTTAGCCTTACCCAAGTCGAGCCGTCGTAAAAGTATTCCCCTGGTTGCACCTCATCATTTTCATTCGTATTGTACACGTGCATACCTGCCACAGCGTTGGTTACCGGAGCTGCGACGCTGGTGGACGTCAGCGCCACGCGCGGAAGCAAAAGTCCTTTGGTTGCACTTTCCAGTTCGAGAATAGAACTTGGATTAATTGTGTTCGGGTTATCCCCGATCTTCACCTGCGCCATCAAAGGCGAACCGACAAAAAGCAAACCGGCGGTAACTCCGAGTGCACCGGTAGTGCGTGTTAGTAGTTGTTTTACTTTCATTGTTTAATTGGTTTTAATTAATAAATCATTGAAAACAATAGGGTATTGAAAGGGTGGTTAATGCTGGATCAAAAGGATACACCACGACCGCTCGAAAACAGGGCTTTCTGGCCTGGCTTCTAAATGGATATGGATGATCTTCTCGTAAAATGAATGGGGCTTAAATCAGCACGCAATCCCGTTGGATAGCGGCCCGTTTGCTGCATACCTGCGATGCAAACTATATCTACAAAGTAGCGGGAAAAATGTATCCGATTCGATGGACGGACAAAGTGAAGCGAACGCTCAATTCAAACAATCGGCTTATTTACAATGAGTTATAAATCATATTTTTTACAAAGCATAGAAACACTTCTATGCATTTTCCTCGTCAGAAATAGAGCATTAATGGAGATATTTTTACCTCATTATCAACATGGGTAAGTCGAAGCTATTTCTCAGCATTTAAAATAGCATCACCGTTGGACAAGTGATACATCTCGACGCGCCTGGCGAGATCGAGCAGATTGTTGACGCCCAGCTTTTTGAAAATCCGGGCCTTGAAAGTGCTGACAGTCGTGCTTTTCAGGTTCAACTGACCGGCGATATCCTTTGTCCATTTGCCTTCCAGCAGCATCTCCATGACCACCAGTTCCTTGGGCGACAAAAGCTCTGCGGGATCAGACACGCCCTGTTGCAGCATGGAGCCGATCAGCTGAGCCCGAACGACGGCGCTGAGGTATTTCTGACCATTGAGTACAACACGAATGGCCTCCTGTAACTCGGTTGCCTTTGATTCCTTGGAGACAAATCCGGCCGCACCTGCGCGGATACAATGCAGGCCGTAGAGCTCCTCCTTTTGCCCGGAGAACACAAGCACCGGAACGCCGGATTGCAGCGCCCGCAATTTCTCGATCGTCAGCAAATGATCGGTACCGGGGATATTCAGGTCGAGGATAACCAGTTGATAGTGCGTCGAAGAGACCGCGTGCGCAGCCTCTCTGAAATTGGAAGCTGTATCCACGACGGCATCGCTGATCATCTCCTGAATGAGCATACTGGTAGCGATTCGGACAATATCGTGGTCTTCAACAAGTAAGATTCGGGCTGAGGGAGATTGCAATGGTAAAGCGGGTTGTCAATGATATCCCGAATTAACAAAAACTCCACGAAATTCCATCGAGAAGTGTAGTACTATGTTGACAACTAAAAGTCAACATCTCCATTGTACCCGCGCATACCCGTGCCTAGTTTTGGCACAATAAGTCTTACCTGCTCTTGTATGAATCAAATTTGCCACAATTAATGAACGTATTACTGATTGAAGATCACGCAGTTGTTAGAATGGGCATGCGCCTGGTGATACGCGAACTATTTCAAAACGTGACGATCTTGGAATCCGAAGATTTTAATGAGGGTATCCGGATCGTCCAGGACAAGCCGGTCGACCTCGTGGTGCTGGACATCCATGTTCCCGGCGGCCAGGATGTCAAAATGATCGATATGATCAAAAAGGCCAGGGCAGAAACAAAGATTTTGGTTTTCAGCGGATTACCAGAAGAGAAATACGCCCTTAAATATGTGCAGGCCGGCGCGGATGGTTATTTATCCAAACGGTCGGATCCTGAAATGTATGGGGAAGCAGTGGCGGCGGTGGTCAACGAAAAAAAGTACCTCAGCGAGGCCGTCCGCGAGCAGCTTGTGACGCAGTTGCCTCAGAATTACAACAAAATCAAGCGCAGGAAATGGATCGGGCTCACCGACAGGGAGCTGGAAATCAGCAGATTACTCATAAAAGGTATGTGGACCAAAGAGATCGCTACCCAGTTGCAGCTGAAACTAAGTACCGTGAGTACTTTTAAAAAGAAAATCTTCCAAAAATGCGGCGTCACAAGCGCCATCGAACTATCGAAAATCATCGATGATGTTGCTGCTACGGCCCAGTGATGCGCCATCGTTCAGGTAGCCTTCCTCCCGGGAGGCTACCTCAGCATTTCCATTTTCTCCGATAAAGCCACCAGGTTACTCACTTGCAGCTTTTTGAAAACGTTCGCTTTGAATGTGCTGACCGTGCTTTCTTTCAAATTCAGCATTTCCGCGATCGCTCTTATTTTATTTCCTTCCAGCAACAAATGCACGACCAGCCGCTCCCTTGACGTGAGCGATTGCAGGGGATTGTGATCCGAAGCGTCTACATTCGCAATCACCTGTGAAAGCAGACTTTCCTGTATCGCTTTACTAAAATACGTCCTCGAATCGAGTACCATATCTATCGCAATTCGCAGCTCGTCACCGGAAACATCTTTGGACAGAAAGCCATGCGCGCCCGAAGAAACCGCCGGAAGTGCATAGGTGCTCTCGCTCATCGATGAATAGACGAGTATCTTAGCCCCGCGGGCGATCGCCCGCATTTCGCGGATCGTGTGCATACTTCCGCCGGGAATACCTATTTCAATGATAACGAGGTCAAAATACTGGTTCTCCATGGCTTCCAGCGCCGCGTCGAGCTGCGCGATGAGCATAACCCTCGCCTGCGGCTTATGGTCTTTTACTTCCCGTTTAATGGCCGATCTCATGAGTGGATGGCCGTCAATAACGAGCACTTTCATACGTCAAAACAGTGGGTTAAGGCTTAAAATTGGTGCAGTAGAATAACGGTTGCCCGTTGAGAGCGGGCAACCGTGCATCGTCTATCGAATGTGGACGAACTTGTGTGTGTGAACAGATCCGTCCGTGTGCGTTATGTGAAGAATGTAAACACCTGCTTCCAGTCCGGAAACATCGATGCTTCCGGATGCGATTGGCCCCGAGCTGTAAACTTTGTAACCCGAGAGGTTATCGATGCGAACCGTTTTAACCTGTTTCCAGCTGGCAACTTTCAGATTAAGCACCGTTGCTGCCGGGTTCGGGTAAATGCTGCTTTCCAGCTTAGCATCAAAGCGCACGCTCCGGATGCTGCTGAATGCAAAGCTTTCGTCGCGATCGATCATTTTCAACCGGTACAGATTGGCATTGGCGCCGGCGTCAGGCTGCCGATCGGTGAAAGTGTACGTTTTCCGCACCTTGCTCTCACCTTCCGCATTTACGCTCCCCAGCATTCCCCACGTTTTGCCATCGACACTGCGCTGCACCTCAAATCGATCACTGTTGATTTCCTCCGTAGTAGCCCAGCTCAATTCCACAACATTTTCACCTGCCACTGCCAGGAACGACACCAGCTGTACAGGAAGCGCTCCTTCCCAGCGCACGGTGTAAGGGACAGAAGGCGATTGTTCGCCAGCTTCATCGAGGAAAGCATACTCGAACGTAACATTCGTATAGCCCAATCCCGTCAGCTTAATGGCCATCAGCGCCGGATCGTAGGACCTGATAACCTGCCCTTGCGTAACGAGCGAACCATTGTAGTAGAGCTCGGCCGTACCCGGCAATGCGGTGATCACCACTGTGCGGTTCTTACCCGATCCATTCAGAGTACCATCCTCCTGATCGTTTCCGGTGAACCCTGCGGGCGACGAAGTGCCTGCTCCGGTTGAGGAATGCGTACCGTCCAGGGAAATGGTCGCGTCGGCCGCTGGCCTGTCGATCTGGTATTCCTTGGAATCGGCCAGCGGAGGCTGCTGTATACCGAAATTGGCATTGGTTACCGGCTGCCCGGCCACGACTACGTTCGTAAGGATTCCATTGACGGCATCGTCGCTTCCCACGCCAGCTCCCAGGTTTTCGCCGGTGTTGATCCAGCCCGAAGGAAGCCCGGCCACTGTATTGCCGCCAGCATTCTGATGCAGCACAATGCTGTAAGTACCGGCAGGCGTAGCGCCGAAATCATAGGTACCATCCACACCAACCGCCACGGTTTTGACGGCACTACCACCAGCGTTCACCAGCGTAACATAAAGTCCCGCAGGCAACGCCTGCACATTACTGGCGTTCACTGTTACGTCTTTCAGCCCGTTACCGTCATGAAATACGTTTCCAGACACCCCTGCTGGTGCCACGCATGCTTCTGGCGCATTGATAGTCACATTTACGGTTTTCACCAGCTGACATTGATTGGCATTGTCGGTCACCGTAACGGTGTAGCTGCCGGAAGCATTGGCAGTAAATGTCGGATTGGCGGCAAATGCATTGGAAAGACCCGTCGAAGGGCTCCACGCATAGGAATAGCTGCCCGAAGACGTCACATTCAGCGGCAATGTGCCCGACGCGCCCTCACAAAGTGCCAGGTCTCCGGCTGTTGCCGCAATCGTATTGGGGCTCACTGCCACAATTACCTCCTTGTAGTTGCTGCAACTGGTTGCAGTTATGGTTTGGGTTAAACGATAAGTCCGGGTTGCCGATCCGGTGATCGCCGTGGTGGAGCTGTTGGGACTGGCCACACCAATAGCCGGCGTCCATTGCCAGGCGCTGCCGGCCGCTGGATTAGCCACAGAAAGCGTGGTAATGCCGCCTTCGCAAATGGCCGTACTGCCTGCGATATTGAAATTGGCAGGGGTATTAACAGTCACGATAACCTGGTCGGTGGTCGTACAGCCGTCAACGGTCACCTCCACGGTGTAGGTGGTCGTAGCGGCCGGTTTCACGATTGGCTGTGCCACATCGGCTGCGCCTATAATGCCCGCGCCTGTCCAGAGGTAGGTAGCTCCGCTGATGGCTGCTGATCCGATCATCACCGATTCGCCGGGACATACGGCCACGTCCACGCCTGCATTGGCGGTTTGTGTAACGGTTACGGTGTCTTTGAAAACACAACCGCTTGCCAGTGTTACCGTCACAATGTAATCCATCTTGCCGGCCACGGTAGCGGTCGGGTTGGCGGCGGTTGCATCGCTCAGTCCGGCCGCAGGCGACCATGCATAGCTTGCGCCAGCCGGTGCAGCCGGGTTGCCAGCGGCTCCATAACCGATTTCAATCGGCCCCGCAGGACAGATCGTCTTGTCGGCCAGTTCCAGCCCCGAAACCTCGTTCACGGTAAGCGTCACTTCGTCGGTGATCGGACTCACACAGCCCGGATAGCTCACTTTTACGACGTAGGTAGTGGTTACGGTCGGTTTGAGGACTGTCGGATTGGCTATGGTGTTGCTGCTCAGACCGGTTGCAGGTGTAACGCCGTCGGCCATAAACCATTCGTATTGCGCCGACACTTCTCCCCCGCGTCCGAGCGTAACAGGCTCGCCTGCACAAGTGGTTGCACCTGTACCCGCGTACTCTACCGCAGTGACCGAATTGCTCAGCACTACCTCGTCCACAGCCGTGCAGCCCGACAATGGGTCGGTTACGGTTAGTTTAAAGGTTTGTGGTGAGGCAGATGCGAATAGTACCTGCGGCTGCGCGTCGGTCGCGCTTGTTCCATTTGCCCAGGCTGCGTTGGTAGGTTCCCATGCATATTGCCAGTTGGTACCGGCAGGTGCGGGAGCACCCAACGTGACGGTTCCCCCGTTACAGATCGCGCGGTCGGTTCCGGCTGCTGCAA
Organism: Dyadobacter jiangsuensis; assembly: GCF_003014695.1. Taxonomy (GTDB): domain Bacteria; phylum Bacteroidota; class Bacteroidia; order Cytophagales; family Spirosomataceae; genus Dyadobacter; species Dyadobacter jiangsuensis. Next base: position 53,667 of record NZ_PYAS01000020.1, read on the forward strand.
CTGGCGTTGCCACATTCACAGTAACCGTGTCGCGGGTTACACAGCCGGAAGCAGTTTCAGTGACCAACACCCGGAATTCCGTGTTCGAGCTGACCGTTGCGTACGGATTGGCAATGACTGCATTATCCAGGCCTGCAACGGGCGCCCATTCGTAGGTAAACCCTGCTACCGGCGCGCTGCCGATGCGTACCGGAGCACCTGCACAAGCATATTTATCCTCTACCGAAAACACCGGCAACGCCCAGCCCGGAGGATTGATCACCATTGATTTTACACAGCTAAAAGATGCATCGTACTTGTTGGTAATGGTTACGGTAATGGTAGCCTGCGCAGTGGATGTGATGTTTACTGTTGCCGCACGTGCATTATCCACGAGATTGGCCGGGCTCCATGAGAAGTTGTAGTCGGAGGCATTGCCCAGAGAGGTTCCCAGTTTCAATACCGATCCCGCGAATACTTTCGGACATCCCTGGTCGGAAAGCGTCACAATCTCGAAATTACACGAACCCGGACCACCCGAGCAAGGCTGTACCGACACCTCCGCGCTGCATTCAACGCCATTCAGACTTACCGTACGGCGGAAGGTCGTAACGCCGGTATTGCTTTTGAGATAGGCATTTTTGCCACCCTCAGCAGTTTGCAGCACCACGCCGTCTCCCGAAACCACGCTCCATGCATAGGCGGTACCCGGCGCATTGTCTTCATCCATATGCTTACTCCAAACCGGCCCGCAAACGGTTTCTGTCTGATCGGAAATGCGGCTATTGAGCACGGCTACTTTCACCTGATCGGTGAATGTGCAGCCGCTTTTCACCGCGGTAACGGTATAGTTTGCTGCTCCTCCCGTCACACCCGCGGTTCCTGCATTGAAAACAGGGTTGGCAACCTGCGAATTGTCCAGGTACTGGCCGGTAGTCCAGGTGTAGGTAAACGTATTGTCGGCAGTACCGCCGAGCGTTACCGGTGTATTTTTACAAATGGTTTTATCGTCTCCTGCAAATGCAACTATCCCGTTCGGCGCTGTAACCGGCGTCACGGTGACATTGGAAGTAGACGAACAGGTTGCACCTCCCTTACGCTGCACTGTTACCCGCAGCCGGTACACGGTAGTTACAGTAGGATTGGCTATTGGCTGGGCACAGCTTGTGCAGCTTAGCGTGGTGATGGGATCGCCTGAAACCCGCTCCCATTCATAGGATACCATCGGGCTTACGATGGGCGAAGTGCCGATCTGCACGCCGCCTGATCCTTCACAGACAGACTTCGCAGGGCCTGCGGCTGCCACGGCGGGCACAATCGTTACCTGATCGATATCGACACACCCGGCCGCATCACTTACCTGTAATGTGTACGTGGTCGCCTGCGTCACGGCCGGAGTCGTCCACGAGGCGGTGTTAGCCAGCGGCGTACCGTTGGTGGTACTCCCTTCAAACCATTGGTAAGTAAAAGAGCCCGAGCCGCCCGATGCCGAGTCATCCAGGGTTACCGTGTTGGCGCCTGCACCGCAAACATACCATTGAGGCCCATCCGCATTAGCTACCGGAGCCGCATTTGCGCCGATCACCACTTCGGCAACAGGAGATGCATCAACCTGCGTCAGCGCACAGTCCTGGCCATAGATTTTCACCAAACGGCGGTAATACAAGGTGGTCTGCGATGCCTCCGGCTGCAAATCGCGAAAAGTTTCACCCGGAATATCTTCCCAGGGTCCGGCAGCCGATTGGGCTTTCTGCCATTGGAAATACAGCTGGCTGCGGTAACCCGTAGGCGCGGTAATGCTCACCGCATTCCCGGTGATCACACCCGGAATACCGAGGATACAGGCTGTCTGAGTCATCGGCGCGAGGTTGCTCGGGGAGACCGCCAGCCCGGCAGGCAGTGCATTCTGATTGAATTTGACGATCATACCATCGCCGCCCCCAGCCAATGCTGCCTGGTGACTACCCACAGTTCCCAGCGTGGTACTCGAAGATGTGAAGCCCAACAAAATGCCTCCGTCGCCGGCAATCGCCATGTTAAACGAATTGGGCGACATGCCTTGCAGGCCGCTTGTGGAATATCCGCCCTCTGCTCCGGCACCGCCGAAATACGTCCCCCACAACCGTTGCCCGCTTGCGATGCTGAACTTGTTCAGGAATAAGTCGCCGGCAGCGCTGGGTGTGACCTGGTACGCGCAATCGGTAGAAAGTCCGCCGCCATTGGCATTGGAAATACCCATGATCAGTAAATTCCCCTTGCCATCCAATGCGCAGTCCAGCGCCCTTGCATGATTCGTTCCCGTGGCGATCGCTCCAAGATAAGTGCCGCTCAGGTAATGTCCTGCCAAATCGAAACTTACCCAGATTCCGTCCCGCGAGGCCGCCAACGTGGTACGGTGCGCGCCGGGTGATGCCACGCCCGAGGCGACGTTTGAGCTTCCTACCAAATGGATTCTGCCATTGCTTTCATCTACTTTCAATCCTGTAATTGAGGCATTGAAGAATCTGCCCCAGGTCCTAGCCCCGGTGGCGCCATCGAATTTTCCGATATAACCTTTTTGCGAAACCGTACCTTCACCCACACCCGCTGCGAAGCCGGCATCAAAGGTCGCATTGGTACCCGTCCCGGCCACATACACATTCCCGTCAGCGCCGAGATCGATGGCTAAACCTGCTTCGGAATACAAACTGGTGGCAGCGGTAGAAGATCCTGCCACATAAGTTCCCCATTGCCTCACACCTGCCGCATTGAATTTCACCAAATAGGAAGTGTTACATCCGCCATCAGTGCGGAAAGCACCCGGCGTGGCAATGTCTCCTGTCCGGCAAGAGATACTGCCTAATGAACGTGTACTGCCCCCATAGGCAAACAAGTTGCCCTGCGCATCGACTTTCAGCGCTTCAAACCACCCGGAATGGGAAGCGTCGCCCGTTCCGCCGTAATAGCTAGCCCACAACCTTGCCCCGGTATTCGCATCAAAACGAGCCAGGAAGGGAATTTCACTGTCGGCGGCCGATATGCCTGTGGTTGTCTGATGCGCTCCGGCTGTTGCCAGACCTTCGCTGTTTGTTTCACCGCCTAAATAAACCTGACCGTTGCGGACGGCAATCGCATAAGCCTGTTCTGCATTGGCACCACCGTAGTAGGTGGCCCACTGACGTACCCCGGCGCTGTTGAACTTGACGATGAGAAAATCATTTCCACCCGCTGCAACACCCTGATAAGCACCGCCGGATGCAATGTTGTTCGCGCTGTTCGTGTGTCCTACGGCATAAATGTTACCGCTTTCGTCTGTATCAACGGCCGTGATTTCATCATTACCATCGCCACCGTAGTAGGTCGCCCATTCCAGGTTCGGCGAAGGATCGATCACCAACGTCTGGCTTTTGTCGTAAACCGGCACATGAAAGGCGAACAGATTATCGCCCAATGCTTTGTAAGAAACACCCACAGGCTTCCGCTTTTCCCCTACCCAGCTGGCCGGAATACGCTCCTGTAAACGACCGTGGACGGTTTCCATTACAATGCGCCCCTGGCTGAGCGCTACTTTTCTGCTGCCCCGGTACCGCATTTGAATGCGCCCCGGATCGGCACCTGGATGGACGATAAAATTGTATTCGACTTGCTTATCCGATTTCGGATCGGCGACGAATTCGAGGTCGATGCCCGGGTAAATGTCGGGGTAAGTAACGCGTTGAAAATGATGAATATTCCGGAACTCACCGCGCTCGTTGATCACGTTGCTGACCGCATTGCCCGGCATATCGGCTTTCAGCGTCGCTGCCTGGTTGGCGCCTACCAGCTCGATATCGACCCGGTGGAACTTGCGCGAGTTGCCGCTCTTTCGCAGGTAGGTATCATAGCTGAAACCATTCTGCCGCAGTTGCACATGAAGCGGACCATTTTGCAGCAGGTACTTCACTCCGCCATTGGGTTTCCCGCTTTGATCGACGAGCTGCCCTTTGTTTTCCAGAAAGCCCGCACGGTATGCACCGGCAGATTTGGAGAGTGTGTTAGGGACGTCGATGGCCGTCTTGCCCATGTGCTGCGGCTCCGCGGGAGCCGGTTTCTGGGCGCAAACGGCAAAGGAAGTCCAGCCGCTGATTACCAGCGACAGTAGTAGTCTTCTTTGCATAGAAGTTTGGATTGGATTTAAACTAATTTTCGGGGTATCACTAACGAGAGTTCATGGGTATGCCCGCCTTAAATAGCGGAGTGTGTGTATAGTGTAAACAAACGCATATCTATATACGCGCTCGATAACTTCCTTCATTTGATAGTGCGGTGTGGGATTATGATATCCGCACCAAAACTAATTAGAATTGTGTCGTATTAGCTCGCATTAGCCAAAACTAGACCATAGAAAGATTTCTATTAGTTTAAAAACCCGCAGCTTTCTGCGACAACTCGAATGTATCGGTTACATTCATTTTCTTGTAGATGCGCTTCTTGTAGGTGCTTACCGTGTTGCATTTTACATTGAGCAGGTATGCGATCTCTTTGGTCGATTTACCCATCACCACCTGATTCATCACAATCCGCTCGCGTTGCGAGAGGGTTTCCAGTGATTCCATAGCATCCTTTTGACGGTCTGAGTCGATCATGGAGATGAGTGATGCCTGCAACTCGACGCTCAGGTACTTGCCCCCCGAGCCCACAATGGAAATCGCCTTGCCGAGGTCGGCTGGCTTTTCGCGTTTCATAATGAACCCGTCGGCCCCGGCACGGAGCGCAGGTAAGGCAAAAATCCGCTCTGCGAGGCCGGAATAGAACAAAATGGCGATATCCGGCTTGACCGATTTAAGCAATTGGATAATCTCCGAAGAAATCAGGCCCTCCATTTTCACCTCGGTAATCACCATTCCGATACCGGGATTTTCTCTGAGAACAACCCTGGCCGTTTTCAGGTCGGCCGCTTCAAAAAGTTGGTAATCGCTGGAAATGGTTTCCAAAAATAGCCGCATTCCAGTGCGCAGCAGCGTTTGGTCGTCGATGATGAGAATCTTCATGATGGTAGGGCCGATGGGCCGGTCAATAAGGTAACGCTCGCGTCCGGGACGCGATAGAAAGGAGTAAAAAGGATAAGCCGGTGACAACGGTAAAAGTAGGGTGAAACACTTTTGGATACAATCGCTTCCTCGTAAATAGGGTATAGAATGATTTCTATACTTCCCATGCGGGTATTTACGATTACCTGTCGTTCTTTTATTATTAGTAACGGAACGATTTCACTTACTTTGTATTAAATATCCCCCCGCAAGTCACAGTGTCGAGAGTCGTTAGATTGTTATTATGTTTGGTGTTTCAGGTGGTTGTTTTCCCGCTTGCCGCTCATACAACTACAAAAACCCCGAACTACACCTTACGCCATTTCACAAGCGAGGACGGCCTGCCACAAAATTCCGTCCGGGCGATCGCGGAGGACCGTGATGGCTTTTTGTGGCTGGCAACTGACATGGGGCTGGTCAGGTTCGACGGGCAATCGTTCAAAACATTCGGAAAAAAAGACCTCGGCACACGCACAGACCTCGCCATGTTCTTCGCCCCCGACTTACATGGAAGAAGGGACAAAATATATGCGCTGGACGAGCGCCTCGACCATATTCAAATATCCCGGGGCAACGCCGCGCTGGACAAACATTTACTTGAAACCCATTTCCCGCGTATGCCAAAGGGCAAAGAGCAATACAGCGGCTGGTCTTACACTATGAGCTTGCCCGACCGTTTTCGTGGCGGATATCCCGTTTCTCATTATCTGTTTTTGCTGCCGGACGAGCGGGGTAGCTTTTATCTATGGCAAAAAGGCGGGCGGATAGATTTGTATCGGAACTGGAAAAAACAAAAGACCTCCGCAACAGAGGCGCTGTCTGCGTTCGGGATTTTCAGGCTGGGCAAAAATCTGTATTATGACGACGGACACGGCAATATCAGGCTCGTGGCGTCAGACTCCAAAGCAGTCGACATTCCGCGGAAGGCTAAACTCACACCTGCAAATGCGCGGGCTCCGAAGTTGGATCTGACCAAACCTTACGTTGTTCATTCCCATGATCTATCGGGAAATGCATTTATTTACCAGGACCAAAAACTCTATTTACTTTCGCAGCGAAGCCAGGGGGAGATCCAAACCAGCCTCCTGCTCGAAGACTTCGACTTTCACCGAAACAACGTCGTTTCCGTCTTCTTTGATGAAAGACATCGAAGATTATACCTGGGAACGCTCACGAACGGGCTTTACATTCTTGACTTCCATATTTTCGAAACGCTGACCGTTGATACCAATGAACCGGAGGCGAATGTGTTCTATTCGCACATTGCGTTTTCGGATAGTACCGCACTGACACCCTCGTTCAATGTGCTTGGCAAGACGGCTGCCGGTCAAAACCTTGCATATAATGTTCCGCAATTAGTCGATGGTTTCCCGATGAACCGGCACAGCGTACTTGTAAGCCGCACCGGCGATATTTGGTGTACTAAGCTCAGTGAGCTGTTCTGGTTCGACGGCAAAACTAAAAGGTTGAAGGGCAAATGGGACACAGGCAAGGAAATTGCACGGATTTACGAAGATAACTCAGGGCGTATCTGGATAGGTACGAGGTTCGACGGCCTGCAATATATCGATCCGAAAGAGAAGGGGGCGCCAGCCCATATCTTTACCCGCAAAATCAATGGCACCACCTATATTTTAGAGGAAACTCCTGAGCTCTTTTGGGTTTCGACCGGTCGCGGATTGTTTAAAATTAATCCGCGGCGGAAAACAGTTTCGATGGTCCCCCAAACTGAAAACCTATGTGTCAAAAGCCTCTATTTGTCAGGCAAAGGCGAGCTCTGGTTCACTACCTTTGAGCACGGACCTTTTGTTTTACGAAACGGCAAACTAACGAGGATTCCCGTTGATAAAAATAAGATACTAACCAATGCGCATTGTATCGTCGGAGATCAAAACGGTTATCTGTGGATACCAACGAATTCGGGGCTGTTCCGCATGTATCGCCAGGACTTGCTTGATTTCACAATTCATAAAGACAGCACCCGGCTTTACTATCACCGCTATTCGAAAAAACACGGCTTTCGCATCGACGAATTCAATGGCGGCTGCCAACCTTGTGCGGTATACCTGAAAAACGGTTATGTGTCGTTACCTTCTATCGACGGACTGGTTTTCTTCAAACCTGAACATACCCCGGTTGATGTACCTGATTCCAAAATTTTCATCGACCGTGTTGAGGCTGATTCCAGAGCTCTCCCTTTAAGCGGCTCACGAATCGAACTGACTGACATCAGCAATGTGCAGGTGTTCGTGTCTTCGCCCTATCTGGGTAACCGGGAAAACCAGCAGCTCTATTACAATGTGTCGAGTGACAGGAAAACCGAAACCAGGCGAATTTGGTACCCCATCGAAAATGAGCAGCAATCCATTCACCTCAATAACCTCGAATCAGGGACATATACCCTGAAAGTTCGCAAAAATGCGGAATTTGGGCGTAACTCAGAGCAACTGACTACATTCACGATTATCATTCCGTACGCCTGGTACGAAACATGGCCGTTCAAATTACTCATCATTACCCTTCTACTGGTAGGCATTTACTTCTATTTCAAACGCCGCCTGAAAAAGGCTGACCGATTGAACAGGATTCTCGAATCACGCGTATCCGAAAAGACGCGCAACTTGCAGGACACACTCAGTGTATTGAAAGGTTCTGAGCAGGAGCTCTTGCGCCAAACGCGACTTCAAATGCACCTGATCGCGTCCATCAGCCACGACATCCGCAGTCCATTGAGATCGATCGAATTTGCTTCGGGGAAGGTAACCGGCCTCATCCAAAATGGCGATTTACAACTGGTGGAAATGATCGGTTCGAGCGTCAACGAGTCTTCCAGAAGGGTCCTTTCGTTGCTGGAAAATATGCTATCCTATGTCAAATCGCAGATGTCCGGCAGTTCTGCGGCTCACGACACGTTTGCTGTACGGGATCTGGTTGATGAAATTGCGGTCATTTTCAACGACTCATTTAAAGTTCAGGAAAACAAGTTTGTCAATCATGTTCCTGAAACGCTCCTGCTTAAATCGAACCGGCAATTGCTGAAAATCATCCTGCATAATCTGATCGACAATGCCAACAAATATACCTCCGGGGGTACGGTGACCGTGACGGCCAGTCAGGAAAACGAGGTAGTCAGGTTGCTTGTGACCGACACCGGCCCCGGACTACCGGAAACTGTCCTGAATTGGGTCAATGGGGATAATGAAATCATTTATCCAGAATCGGCACATAGCGGACCGGGCATTCATGGCATCGGGCTGGTGATCGTGAAGGAGCTCGCCGGGATGCTGAATGTACGCATTCGAGCGACGTCTGTTTCGGGAGCAGCGTTCTCTATCGAGTTTTGGAAAGAATAAAATCCATGCGATGTATCAAAATCGTGAGATGACGATCCGAATGCAACTAATCCGTCACGCAGATTGTCACAAGTAAACTATCGACAACTTATTCGACTATATGAAACAATCACTACTGATCGCGGCTGTAACATTTTTATTTTACAGCTGTTCAACAGACCCTAACGAGGAATATAACAACAAGCCGGGTGAATTTCTGAGCGAAGTTCTGCCGTTAACCGAATTCAATTCCGAATACGATGATTACAATATGGCGTTGCCAGCCAATACGTTGGGGCAATCGCATTTGATATTCTCCTCAAAAAGAGAGAAGAAACAATTTCTGAACCTGGTTTACTTCCCGGTCGTAATCTCCTACAAACAACACGCGGTACTTGAAAAATCAGACGGTACCAATACCGTAAACATGGGATATCTGGGTGCGTTCAACCCGGCCAAATCCCTGGCAGCGTGGGCGAACGGGAATTTCAATGTGTACGGACCAAAGGTTTTATCGTTCGAATATGACATGGCTTCTTTTGGAAATGCGAAGGATCTGGTGCTTTTCTACGCCGACGATTCCGAAGGCAATATGGAAATCAAATACCTGATCAATAACAACAAGGGTATTTCGGGGCCTTTCAAGTTCGATATCCTGAACTCCCCCAAAGACGACGGCTATCCCAGCTTTTCCAGGTTCGGAGATAAGATTTTTTTCAGTTCGAACCGCGACGGGGATTTCGATATCTACGAACTGTCGATCCCTCGTGTAACCGGAGAGATCAACACGGTAGAAAGTCTGATTTCGCCCAAGAAGTTTCAGCTGAGAAAGGTGGAGGAGCTTTCAAGTGACAGTGACGATAAATGCCCCTATTTCCAGGATAACATGATGGTCTTTGTGTCCGACCGGCCAGGCGGAAAAGGTGGCCATGACATTTACTATGCCCGCTTGGTGAACGGGAAATGGTCGGAGCCGGTGAATGCGGGCGACCGCATCAATACTCCCCATAACGAGTACCGCCCCATCATTCCCGACTTGCTGAATTTCACCTACCCGATCGTTTTCTTCTCCTCCGACCGCCCGGGAGGCAAAGGTGGATACGACTTGTATATGACAGGTTTAACAGAGAAAAGGTAGTCCGCAACAAGCACTTCCGGCGCTCAACGCCAGCCCACGCCCACTCCTACGCCTGCGTGGGAGGCGAGTGCATTATGCAGCAACGGCGGCGTGTAGCGCAATTTGAGCATGTAAATCCATTTTCGGGATACAATATGAAAGCGGAAACCGGCCACGCCGGAGGGTGTCAGCAGCCGTTGCTTGTTTCTGTCGTAATAGATACCGTTGTCGTAACGGTCGACGAGGAAACCACCCAACCCGGCTTCAAAATAGCTTTCGACGAGATAGCTTCCAGGCTGCGGAACGCACGACCTGCGTTTGTAGGGATTTAGTACGAAACAGTGCGTCAATGCGGCTAAACCCGTAGGGCTCCGAAAATGCGCGCTGGTGATGATACCCAGGCCTGCCTGAACATTCCAGTATGATTTTTTGAGATAACCGAAGGCTGCTTCGGCGGTAATCGCCGCCCTGGGAGCGATACCAAATGCGTCGGCTCCAAAAGCCCCGCGCATGCGCGTGTAGTACGGCTGCGCGGCGGCATATTGGGAACAGAAGAAGAGGATTAACAAATATCTGGATAACACGTATGAAGGCTTTGCCTTTTAACGGTTGAAAACGACTGATAATTATCTCGGTTTCTGGTTTGAATTATTCAATTATATATTCCAAAACCAATCCCCAACATTCAATAATGAGAATATAATGAATATACTAATTCCTTGTTTCCGTTAAAGCACAAATACCAGCGCTCGTTCTTATCATTGCTGAGATCGAATGTATATCCCCGGTTGTCTTCGTATTCATTGCGGAAACTACTGTTGAAATTAACAAAGTTGTCGAGGTTAAAGCCCATAAACTGCGAAGATGCGGCGAGCAAGTCACGGAAATAGGTAATTTCCTTGGAAGTCAGATTAGGTAGCCCAAAGCCCGGTCCGCCGTTGAAATCCTGATTAAACTGACGTATCCTGTTAAAGGCGCCGATCCATATTACCTGTCCGTCTTCCTTAAAAAGAATAGGAAGGCTAGTCGCTCCAAGAAACTTGACAGAAACCATGTATTGCTTACTTCCGTCAGGCATTATAGTGGTTGTACAATCAGAAAATACCAATTCATTATTATTGATAATGTACTGGCGACTCACCTCGTTAAGGTTCGTAAGCGAATTCACAAATACCGGGTTCGGTTTATTTCGGGCAGCAATATATTCCTGGATCACATCGGGCAAATCCTGAATTTCTCTCGTTACAAATCCTTTTTCATAGCTGGTAAGCCTTACACCTCCATTAACGAACCGCACTAAATATCTCAACCCATTCAATTCATAATCAGCACCATACGAATCCTGCTCATTGAGATAAACCAACCTTCTGTAATTAGTCAATTTACCTCCCCGGATCGCCAAGCTCTGCACCCTTGCAACCAATGAGTCCGGTACTGCTTCACCGACTGTCGCATCCACCCTGAGAATATCGGATGTACCGACGATCGCATTATAACCGGCGTTATTGCTTTCAAAAAATAACTCATATACCCGACCCTTTTCTATTTCCGAGAGGCCTTTCAAATTGCTTGCTGACGGATAAGATTTGTAAACAAGGTCCCGAACTGATTGCGGCAATTCCACGGCCGACTCCGGCGTAACTATATAATTATCAGGAGATTTACACCCCTGAATAGCTATTAGCATTATCGTGAAAAGCAAAAAAAATCTCATTGATATCTGGCGTTATTTACGGACTTTACTGATAGACTTGTTTTTACATTTCAAACGTTGCCTCATTTGAGAAAAATCGCAACCACTTCGAATCTTGAAAAATATTTCTCAAAAAACTGTTAACACAGGCAACACTTTTCACCGACCAACCTGTCTGTTATGAAACCAAGTCGGCAATACGCTCTATTATATATTAATGAACTTCGAAAAGATTGCACTTTTTGTCACAATCATCTGCTTATCATTTCTGATAGGCTGCAATAAGGTTTTCGATGTGCAGGAACCGGATACGGAAACCGTTCCCGAAGCCACCATTACGGCAATTAAAACTGATTACCCGAATGCGGAAAAGTTTGTGTTCAAAACTTTATTGAAAGATAAATTATGGAAAGCAAGGTTCGTCAGTAATGCTTCCAATTTTGAAACACAGGTGAGCCCCACGGCAATCGTAGCCCAGGTTTACAGGGAGTCCGCCGACTTTACATTGTACAAAGGCCTCACCGACAAGCTGAAAGTTAAAGGCGGAGCAATATCCGGCGTGCAGCTGGCCGACAAGGCCACCGATAACGGCGCCCGGATGAAATACGTTTTCAACGGCAAGCCATTCCTGATGGATTATTATATCCTCAATGACTGGCATATTATCAAACTCACTGCGAAAGCTCCCTCCGAAATCATTGCGTTGGATGTAGTGGATTTGCCGGGGAACATTCAATCATTCTGCCAGCAAAAGGCTATATCACTGACTAACAGCACCATGAATCTGATTACCGATTCCGACGGCAGGAAGGCCTATTACATCTATCCCGTAGCGCAATTGTACCCGGTTATTTTTAACGAGGCGGGTGAACTGCTGTGGATAGCCCGCAATTCCGACGGATCAAGTGTCGTCAACAAGCCCAATAATGAAGTGGGTAACGCGGAACTGCTCGCCAAGGTCACCGAGGGCTACGAGGACTTCACCACGCCCACCACCGTCGCCTTCGAATCGCAATTCGACGGCCTGAAAAGTGTCCGGTATGTGTTGCAGAAAAAATCCGGGGTGGAAGGCACACGCACATTCATTAATGAACTGAGAGAAGTTTTTGTCAACGCCACCACAGGGGAAATCATTTATGACCAATACTCATCCTATGTCTTTAGATAGCTTGTTCGTGCAGGACCTTCGAACAGTCAGCAATTAACAGCCTCTGGTTCGATAAAACTTGCGAATGGCCTTATTTCAAACAAAAAGTAAAATGGAATTAGCGGAACTCGTGAAGGCTTGCCAAAGGCAGGACTCGCGGGCACAGGCTGTTTTCTATGATCGCTACAAAAGCAGATTGCTGGGCGTTTGCCTCCGCTATGCGAAAACCGTGGCCGAGGCAGAAGATATTTTTCAGGAGGGGATATTAAGGATTTTCGCCAAGATCAACGACATTCAAAACCCCCAGGCGATCGACAACTGGGTCAAAACGATTATGGTCCGCCATGCGATCGATTATTACAACCAGGTGACGCGCAAGGAAATGCTGAGCACGTCGCACGAGGATGTAAAACTGGATTGGGAAAACAACGACTACACGCTCCTGTTCAGCAAGCTGGACATCAGCCTGCTGCTCGAAGCGATCAACGAACTACCCGACGGCTACCGGATTGTGATCAACATGCATTTCATTGACGGGTACAAACATGCGGAAATAGCAGAAATGCTGGGCATTAAAGAGGTAACATCCCGCTCCCAACTTTTGAAGGGGCGGAATCTTTTAATTAAAAAACTGGAACAAAAAGGGATCAAGCAGCATGAAATCTTTTGATGACGAGTTAAACGATGCCATTCAGAAGGCCCTTCACGATTCCTTTGAGAATTTTGAAAGAAAGCCTGGTGCATCCATTGACCAGAAAATATATGAAGCCCTGGATAAACCGGCCAGGGTAAGGCCGTTACTACTCTCCGCAGCAGCGGCACTTTTGCTGCTGCTGGGCTTCGGGGTGAAGGAAATAAGCGACCGCTATGCTTCCTTCCAGTCGATTACCCGTCCCAGGGCAACCAGCGAGAAACTCAAAGAAAGTGACAATGTGGTACCGCTTCACGGCAGCATCGTTCTCAGCGGTGCCGAGCCAGCGCATACGACAAAACATACCGCGCATGCAACTGCTGCCAGACCAAAAGCCAGAAAACCGCTGAAATCAGCAGCACCGGAAAAAACGGCCAATGTTCAAAACGAATCACCGAAGCCGGCATTCAATAAGGCACGAGCTGGCGCGGGTCCCGTATTGCCTGCTGAAAGCAATGCATTGCCCGTACACGAGAGCGAGTACGCGTTGCCCGTTCAGGTAGAGGACACCCCTGATGCGCACATTAATGCTCGCGCAATCACCACCGTCCGCCTGGCATCATTGCCTGTTGATCTGGTGATGCCGGAAATCAGCTATCCGGTAAATGCGGAGGATTCGGCATCACAAGCACCGGAGCCTCAGCGCGTGCGGGAAAAACTCGATTTTCCGCGCTATCAGCCGTCCGGCAAAAAGTCGTTTGCGTGGCTTTTCAATCTTTCGGCAACCAATACTTTTCAGAGCATTTACCTGCTGCCCAATGCCGAATCGCGTATCCTGAAAGTTTCATTTCCGGTGTCAACCGCGAATCTGGGATATAAGCTCAGCGCCGGGTTTCAAACGCTGGGTTTCCAATGGCTGTTCCATTACAGCCACGTCAGCTGGAAAGCAGAGTACATTTACGCGATTGACGAGTTTAAAGCCGATGAACAGGGTGCCGATCGCTATGTTTTCGAGCGGTTGGGAAAAGCAGAGACGGTTACGAGCAAAGTGGAATTGGCAGGACTAGGAATCAAAAAACAATTCGATTTCAAAGGCAAGCGTACCGGACGGTTTTTCGCGCAAATCGGTGCCGACTATTCCCGCCAGCTCCAATCCGGCGGACAGAATTTCGTCACGGGTGCAATTTCAGCAGGAAAGATCCTGACGGTGAACAAAACCACCGATCTGGCCATCGGCCCCTATTTCGAATATAATTTCAACAAAGTACCGACAGCCGAATATAGCATCAAAGTACGGCCTAACCAGCTCGGTTTGTCGTTGGGTTTGAGGATAAACAGAACAAAGTAGCGGCGCTGAAACGCGCCATAGTCTTGCAGCTCAGCGTAGCGTTTCGAGATAGTGCTTCAACTCGTTCAGGTAGGGTAAATACACTTCTTTACTCCTTTCCAGTTTGCCGAAGTTGCGAATGCCCCAGTAGCCCGATAGCACGAACACCGTGACCTGCCGCGCATTTACATCCTTACGAACGGCGCCATTGGTCTTACCCCGCTCGATCAGATCGGTCATCGTGTCGATCCATTGCTGGGTCAGTTCATTCAATGCTTTGTTGAAATCTGCATTCCAGGAGGTCATTTCATGGGTCAGGTTGGCGGCGGGACAGCCGTATTCCACTTTTAGAAATTCATTTTCCATCAGCAGGCTATGCATTAGTCCATAAATGGCGGTCAGCGGGTCGGTGCCGGTTTGCAGCGGCCCGATGAAACTACCGGTGAGCGTAGGCTTTAAAAGTTCATTGATGATTGCCAGGCCCATTTCATCCTTGTTTTTGAAATGGTAGTAAAATGCACCTTTCGTAACCCTGGTGGTCGCGATGATATCGTCAATGCTGGTGGTTTGGTACCCCTTCACATAGATCAGCTCAAATGCTTTTTCAAGAATAGTCAACCGGGTCGCTTCCGCCTTTTTCATGGGTTTGCCTCATCAATTTTCCACCAAACCTACAATTTTTTACAGGCCAAATTAATCCGCGAGACTTTTAATGTAATCCCTGATCAGCTTCACCCCTTCTTCGTCGACCGTCGTCGTACCGATTTTAGGCATATGGTACTCGCCCATCGTATTCATCCGGATCACCATATTTTCCTTGTTATACCCGATGCCCGTTTTTTCAAACGGCGTGTCAAACCGCAGGTCCAATGAAGTACTGGCGGCTGTACCGGTTTCACTGTGACAATGGGCACAATTCATTTCAAGATAAGCCCTGGCCCGCGGCGTCAATGCCAGGGACGAATCCTTGTAATCAGGAAGCGAAGTGAGTCCCCGGACATCCGCCTGCGCTAACAATCCTCTTTTTTCCAGATATGCCAACTGATTCATATGCTTCTCTCCCACTTCCACACGGATATTCAAATTACGGATTTGAGGCCCCAACGGCACCAACTTATCGCCTGAACGATGGCAGGTACCGCAGTCTTTTTGGGCCGGAATCTTGTACACCAAATGCCGGCGTTTCCCATACCTGTCTTCGAAGTAGACCGGCACCGCGGCTCCTTCCGTCAACAGCTCAGCGTCGGTTTGCGCTTCGTTCCACCGGTAAGTAGCGACGTTCCATTTGCTTCCGGAATACAGCAGCAAGCGGGTTTCTACAATCAGTCTTTTTCAGTTTCCGGCCTTTGAATAATAGAAGGTTTTCGCAATCAGCGTACCATCCGGGAACACAGGAAGCCCGCCTCCTTGAATGCGCATTTTTCGGCCTTCCGGAATTCTGATGAGGCGCTGCTTTTCGGCATAATCGGTGAACAATGACGAGCCAATCCGGATGGGCACCACATCCTGAGCCGGTACCAGATCCGGCATGTGGCCTTTGAACAACGCATATTCCGACAATCTGGTTTTGAAGGAAACATTATTACTGATTGTCTGCGGCCCATTGTTGCACGCCTGCATTAACATGCATGCCAATGCCAGCGGGAACAGAACCGCCAAGCCTGCACCCTGCTCCTCTCCCGTTCTCGCCATCTTAATCTTTGCGATTATCCCAAACAGATTGCTCACGGGCGAGAATGTACTTGTCAATGTAAAAAGTCCCGAATGGGATGACACACGCAAGCAGGACCTTCCAGGAAGTTTCCGAAAACTTCCAGCTATAAGTGACCGCGGCGCTCAATGTGGCTAGTACGAACAGCGTGAAAAGCAGGCCGTGAATTGGCCCTATAACCCTAACGAGCACGGGTTCACCGCCCCAATATTTCAGCGGAACAGCGATAAAAACCAGTAAAATCAACGAAATGCCTTCGAAAAACCCGAGTATTCTCAGTCTGCCGATGGGTGTTTTGAGTAAGTGAAGCATGGGGATGTGAATAATTAAAATGATCTGAAATAGGGCCTGGCAGCTAATGGAGAGAATGGCCAGGGAATGGCTGCAAGGATGATCAGCAAGGCAATGGCAAACCAGACAAACATAGTGCTGAATTTTTCCCTGTCCGGCGTGACGCGCTTCGCCCTGGCCGATCCGATGGTAATCACCACCACCGCAATAGCCATGAGAGCAATGTGAATCAGCCGGAAAAAGGTGTGCTCGCTGACAAGCCCGGCGCTTGCGGATTCGGCAACATCGAATTTCACCACCGGACTGATCATGTAAAGCGAAAGTCCCAGTAATAGCTGGATGTGCGCAATGGTGGCCGTAATGTGCCTGACCGCATTGTGAGCACCGGAAAAAGCCCTGCCCGACCGAAGGCCGGACAGGGCGATCCCGATTGCATAGAGAAGGCTTGCCAGGACAAGCCATCTGTTGATGGAGTGTAAGGTAAGAAGTATTTGATGCATGGTTTTTGAGTTTCCATGCAAAGCTAAACCAAAAACATACTAGTTAGTATGTTTTTGGTTTAAGATATTTTTACCGGTGTCGCATAATCGACCATTCAATGCCCTGGCGCAGCAATTTCCGGTAATTGGCGTTGCCAAATGCTTCCGGCCCGTGACCCAGCTGAATGAACAGCACTTCACTTCGACCGAATGGATTGGTCCAGGCAATGTATTTTGAGCTTCCGGGATGTGTTGTACTCAACAGTGGCCGGATGGTTGGTTGCGTAAGGAAATTCCCGTAAACCTCATCATAGATTTCAAAGTCGGCGAGACCCTGCGTCATCGGGTGTGCCGGATTCTCGATTTTCACCGGGATCGTCACATCGTGCTGGTAAGTCGATTTCACCCCATTCACCATCGTGGCCTTTTCGTAATATTTGCCGCCGATAATGCGCTGGAATTCGTCCCAGTTCTGATAGGAAACCAATGAATGATGCAGAAAAACCATCGCCTTGCCTTTTTGCAGCAACTGCAAATAGGCCTGTTTTTGAGCCGGCGTAATCGAATCGTTCATGTCATAAAAAACCAGCGCATCGTACTGGTCGACCTCGGCCGAAGCGATCAGTTCATTGCCTTTGGGTTGTTCGATCCGGTCGTAGGAAAAATTACCCAGTGAATCCATCATGTTGTAAAACGGTACTTTCTCGAAACCATGCCCGCCCGTAATCACTAACAGACGGTGTTTCTTTTGCGAGAGGACCGTTAAATGAACAATGCATAGTAAGAAGGTCAGCAACAACGACTTCATAGCAGATCAGATTAGTTGAATATAATTTCTAATGACTAATGAGCTCCAACCGCTCCCCACGCGAAGTCTCGAAAGAAAACACCTTGCCGCTAAGATGCTCTGCCTTCTTTCCATTCCGGAGCAACTGTACCGAATGACCGGGCCAGGGATTTTCTATACGGCAGGGCCTCCCTGCTTCGCTCAGCATTTTAACAGACCCTATTTTCCCCTCCTGCAAACCGCTGCTGACCAGGAATGCACCATAGGCCCGAAGGTGATCAAAACGGGCATTTTTTCTTCTGTTCCAATTGGGAAATATCCTGATGACGCCTTCGTAACTCTGCATCATCATTTCATTGATCGTCAGCGGAACTGCCGCGAGCGTCTCAATCCCGCCGCCCTCCGCGGTAATCCAGAGATTAGGCAACGACTGCCGGTTGATGCGATCCGTAAGCTGCTTCATGACCTCGTCGGAGTCATAGCCTACCCTGACGACCGCAGGGAAACACGTTTCGATGCCGTTACCAAGGGTATTTGCCCATTCTCCCGGTCCTTTCATTTTATCTTTCCAACGGCCGACGTCGCTCAGCAACACCTGGTTGAATGCAGAATCCGTCACCGGCCCGCATACGCCTCCCGGCAGCACCAGTCCGTGGATCGACACCCTGGCCAGCCCCTCCACCCCGCTGTGAATCGGTGATGGGCTGGTTTCTACACCTTTCAGGCTCAGTTTACCATCTACTTCGCGTACCGTGAATTGACTCATGTGTTTTACAATGTGTTCCCACTTTTCCCGTCTGTCCTGGTCTGCATTTAAAAACCCGCTCACGTCGATCATCCCTTTGAACAGCATTTTGACCAATCCAACCGACAATGTCGAGTTGAAATCGCCGAGAAGCTGGCGCCATTGACCTTTGTTTTTAAGGTTGGGCATCACCTCATTATAATGGTCCATGTATATGACGTACCGCCCGTTCTCGAATTTCAGATAGTCTTCCCAAAAATTCGCGCACTCGCGCATGTAGGGATACACTCTTCGTGCATACGCGGCGTCATACGTGCTGTAAAAACGCATGAGCATATTGCCCACACTGAACACCGCATTGATCTTTTGCCCCAGGAATTTGAGTCCTCCATCAATTGTATTTTCACGGGAAGCGTATCGCTTCTCCATTTCATCGGCCGTCAATGGCCAGCGTGTAGTGACCAGCCCCATCGGCCCGATCCCGACCGGGTAATAGATTCCATTGATCCCGAGCAGCTCTTTCGCATGGCGCTTGCCGCTTTCCATGTAATCGAGCAGCGGCTTGTCGAAATTATCGGTTTCGTCAATATGATTGGAGGAATAGGCGGCCCAGTAAGGAGCCTGATAGTTGTAGTTCAGATGGTAATCGCCGCCCCAGGCGGCAGAATCCTTCGTAATGAATGGTCCCCAAATCCCCGGCGCAAACTTGCCCGCCCGCGAGGTCGCACCGAAAAGGTACTGGGATGCATAATAGTATTTTTCCAGAAACGGGTCACCGATCTGCACCGACGAACGGCCCCAATACTTTGCCCACCAGCCTTGATGGTCCTTCTGCAACCTGGTTATGGTGGCCGGCGTCATGGTCTTGGCCTCTGTTATCGCCTTCTGTTTCCAATTTTTCGCATCGTGATTGGAATATATGGTTACTGCCAACGTCACCTTGCTATTAGGCGTCAAAGTAACGCTCCCGCCACTCTCCGGCTTCGTTCCTATTACTTTCACGGCCATCGCCACATGCGACGGCCATGCCAGCAATGGGGTATTTTCAAAAGAGCGCGTAACCCAATGTGTGCCTGCATCATTTCCTTCCGCATTGACAGACGTGTTTCCTTCCGCCGCTTTCAATGCAAACTGCATGGAGCAAGCTTCATTAGCACCCAGCTCCACGACCACCGTGTTGGTCGTCGCGGAAACCCAGGTCTTCACCGATACGGCAAGATTGCCCTTCGTAAACCTGGCCGCAATCTCCGCTTTGTCCTGTATTTGTTCGGCATAATAACCTGCACCGGCCAATGCGGGAATGTCGATTTCCAACCACCCGGGCAGTGCAATGCCCCCGCCCGGGTAGACCGGATACGCTCGCCAGAAATCGTTCTTCCCGAGGTAGAACCGCAGCTTATCCGGGTTGCCTCCCAGCGTCAGCCCGATATCTCCATTTCCCGCCAGCGGCCCGTCCGGCGTTTTGGAAGTCGGCACTTTACGGGGAACGCTGGTAAAAACGGCCTTGTAGCGTCCTGCATAGATTTCCTGAGCCCCCGCCGCTTGCCGCAGGCCCAAGAGCATTACAATCGAAAGGCAAATCCTGAAAGTGGTTATGGTTCTTAAAATTGCGTTCATGGGCGTACGAATTTTGCAATGAAGCCGCCCCCTTCTCCCAGGTTCAGCCGGATGCTGCCATTTTTGTCATAGCTTCCTTTTCCAAGCGTTACGCCCGCAGGATTCCCGGCCGAATCCCTTACTTCCGAGGCGCTGAAAGTGCCCTCCCCCAGGAAGTTCAGCGGAATATCGAAGCTTTTAGGTACAGCGCCATTCATCACCGCCAGAAACCACTGCTTTCCGCTCCGGCGGGCATACACGGCCGCCTCGCCGATCGCAGATCCCCGAAGTACAATCGTCTCGTCCCAAACGGAAGGAATGCTTTTGATCATATCCACCGCCGGGTTCTCCAGCAAATGCTCCGGACTGGCCGAATAGGTTAGCAATGGAGCCGAAAAGATGGCTGCACTGGCGATCTGATGCGCCCAGGTCGTGTTTTTCCGGCGGTCGCCAAAATGCACGGGCGTGTACTCCGCGTGCCCGGTTACGAAACGGGTAAACGGCAAAGTAACATTGTGCCCTGCACGGTCTTTCAGCTTGCTGGCTTCCATTCCCTTCACTGCTTCACGGGTGAGCTCATTCGGCCAGGTACGCTCCTGACCGGTGGGTTTGTTGGCACCATGAAAATCCACCATGAGCTTCAACTCCGCTGTTTCCCGCAGGATGGATTGGTATAGGTCGATCTCCTCTTTTGCCTCATGGTCGAAAAAATCGAGTTTCAAGCCGCTGATGCCCAAATCACGACAATGTTTGAAAAACGCCTGGCGGGTTTTCGCATCGCGAAGCTCCTTCGAATGCTCCCATAGCCAGATGTGAACACCTTTTTCGCGGGAGTAATCTACAAGCGATTTCAGGTCGTTATCCGGCCATTTTTTCCAGAAACCTTCGAGAATATTGTGTTTAAAACCCAACTCGGCTGCCTGCCGGGAGTATTCCTTCATCGTTTCCAACGTGCCTTCACCCCCATTGTCAAGGTATTTCCAAACTGCGGAGCCGGGCTGAATCCAGGCAGTTTTAATGCCCTGCGGGAATAGCTTCTTATCCGGCGGCGGGCACAGGTTATGAACGATATCGCTGTTAACCAGGGCATTCAACCCATTGGCAATCATAATTACCCGCCAAGGTGTGGTTACGGTTCCGGTGATGGCCGCTGGCTGCGACAGCCGGAGCACATCCTCGGCGCTGTAACGCAATTTGTAGGGATATGAAGTGGGTTGGTTTTGAGGCAGCCTCAGTACCACGCCCCTGTTGCCGTCGGTTTGCAACGCCATTCCACCATAATTTTTAAGGTCCGCCTCCGTCACCGACAGGTAGAGCTCGCTATCCGGCAGCCGGAACGTCACCGAAGGCGCCGCCCACTGTCCGGCTTTCACGGTGTCCATGCTCTTCCGTACGTATTCGCCTTCGTAATGCATGTACAGGTCGTGGTACCAGGCTGTGGTTCCTGCGGGCAACCTGAAAACCGTTGCCTCATCGGCAATGCGTTTGGCATCGGGCTTGCCGGGAACGGTCAGCTGAAACGCAGCGCCGTCATTAAATACCCTCACATCGGCGGTATACCTTATTGCCCCATGGCTGATGCTGATTTTCGAGCCGTTGCAATGGTTCCGGGCAACGGAATGAGCGCCATTCCAGGGATATTCCTCATTTACGCGGTAGCTTTCCGCTTTACCAATACTGACCTTCTCGGTAATACTCTTCTCATCCAGCGACATGCGGATGGGCGAAGCTTCGACTACGTCCTTACTTTCGTAAGAAATGCGGTAGAAAAGGGATTCGTCTTTTGTAAAAAGATGGAAGGAAATCTTGTTATCGGGGCTCTTGACCGTCAGATTTTGCGCAGACAATAGCCGGGTGGATGCCAGAAGTACCAGCACCACCAATCTTTTTATACCAAACATCATTTCTGTTATCAGTAATTTTCGTTTTGCGTCCAAACTCCCTTCATAATGTCCATTTGTCCCAGCGGAATGGGCAACAGGTAGGATTTGAACTTTCTTTTTGTGCCTTTCGCATCGTAGGCTACCTGCGGGATCACCTTGTCGGCCAGCTTCCAGCGGACCAGGTCGTTGTAGCGCAATCCCTCGAAAGCCAGCTCGATGCGTCGTTCGTTCCGGATTACATCGCGGGTGAGGGCGGTTTTGGCAGGCATTCCCACGCCCGGCCTCGCGCGCACGTCGTTCAATGCCTTCAATGCATTCGCATCACTTCCTTTCCCGCTTTCGAACATCGCCTCGGCATACATAAGCAGCAAGTCGGCGTAGCGGATCTTCACCATATGCTGTTCGCTCAATGTGGAACCCGATCCGTTATTAATCGCCGGATTAACCCATTTTTTGAAGGCCATACCGGTGTAAGGGATTTGTCCTTCGGCAAGACTCCCGGTTTGTTTGAAACCAGCCGGATTATAAGCCCAGGGATCGCCTGCTTCGAAAATGGTCATTTTCCTGCGGGGATCGTTCGGCTCGTAAGCGTCGCGGAGCTCCGTCGTGGGGAATACCGACATCCGCGCACCAATTACCTGATCGAGCGAGTGGTAGTCGTCCGGCGCCTTGAACTGGACGGAAAACATAATTTCCCGGTTATTAGCCTGGTTTCCAAAGAATACGCCGGAATAGCTGTCCGCCAGTTTGAACGGGTTGGCAGCATCGCCGATCAGGCTCCATGCCGCGTCGGCGGCTTCACTGTAACGCTCGGCGTTCAGCAATACCCTTGTTTTTAATGCAATAGCAGAACCTTTCACCGCACGCCCATCCGTATACGCATTCGCAGGAAGGTATGAAATGGCCAGATCCAGGTCTTTCAGTATCTGTGCCACCACCTCCGTTTTGGATGCCCTGGGCGTCTCCCGGATATTGTCGTCGAGTTCTGCCGGTTTCAGGAGAATAGGCAAATCGCCGTAGAGCTGCGTGAGGTCATTGTAGTAAAAAGCTCTCAAAAACAATGCTTCGCCCTTCATGCGGTTGCGAACGGCGTCGGTGGTAGCGGTTACCCGGTCGATGTTCGCAAGGAAGTAATTACACGCGGCGATCCCCTGGAAACCAATGGTAAACGATTTGCTGACAATCCCGGTCGTGGCCGAATTGTGCTCACCACGCATTACGACATCGAATGACTCGTAACCCGAGGTATTGGATGCATTATCGGACAGCGACTCCCAAAAGAGGAAGTTACCGCTCTGCGCCGGGCCATTGGATATGATCGGTTCTTTGAGTTTGGCATAACACGCTATCAGCGCCTTATTGGCTTCCGTCTCCGTTTTCCAGAAGTTTTCGGAGTTGGGATTGGCCAGCGGATTTTTGTCCAGCGTGTCGTTGCAGGCGAACACGACCGCCGTCAATAGGAGGATAAATATATTTGTGAATCTGGTTGTCATAGCATTACGAATTAAAATGTGACTTTAACACCAAATGAGTAGATCTTGGCCTGCGGATAAATGGCCGCTCTGCCGCTGGCCGCTGCGCGTTCGGGATCGATACCCTTGAAAAACTTGGTGAATGTCACCAGGTTGTCTCCTGAAACATACAATCTGAGCATCTGGACTTTCACGCGGTTGATCAGCTTGGCAGGGAAGCTGTACCCCAGCTGAAAGTTCTTCAACCTCAGATAGGACGCATCTTGCAGCCACCAATCGGACACCTGGGTGTTGGGGGCATAGTTCTCATTGAAAATGTGCGGGATCGTGTTCGATGTTCCTTCGCCATCCCACGCCTTCTCCCAGAATGTAGGCGGCGGTCCTGCCTGCCGGAAAGGTGCTATCCCCCACTCCTTAATGTAAATCTTGCGGCCTTCTACACCTTGAAGGAAGATCCCGAGGTCAAAGTTTTTATAGTCCGCATTGAAAGTCAATCCGTAATTGAATTTCGGGAAGGCACCGCTTACGACCATACGATCGTCGGTAGTGATTTTGCCGTCCGGAACGCCATTCGGCCCGCTGATATCACGGTATTTCATGTCGCCGGGTTTAGGCTTCACGAGCGGCGTAGGCCCATTGTCAATTTCACCCTGATTTTGATAGATACCATCAAAAACATACATGAAATAGGAGTTATAAGGCAAACCTTCCTGGGTTACGGTACCATTTCCATTGTTCACTTCCCGCGCACCGAACTTCACCACCTTGTTTTTATAGGTTTCGAAATTCCCCTGGATTTTGTAGCGGAAGTCCTTGATCCTGCTCTGGTAACCCAATGAGATTTCAACGCCCGTATTGTTCATTTCCCCCAGGTTGACCGTCGGGCCGGCAACACCAATAAAATCAGGCACCTGCAAAGGTCGCAGGATATTCGTCGTCTTTTTGGAATACCAGTCCACGCTACCGAACACCGATGCCCGGAACAATCCGAAGTCAAAGCCGACGTCGGTTACGGTAGTCGTTTCCCACGTAATGTTGCGGTTGATGAGGTCGGTTTGGGTTACGCCTTGCTGCAATGAGCCGCCGATATTGTACACCACGGGGTTGAGCACCTGCTGGTACGGGTACGGCACCGATTCGCCGCTCAGCGACCGGTTTACGTTCTGGTTACCAACCTGCCCCCACGATACGCGCGCTTTCAGACTTTCGAGCCAGCTAACCTGTTTCAGAAATTGCTCTTCCGAAAGCCTCCATCCTGCCGAGGCCGACGGGAAAAAGCCCCATTTGTTGCCTTTCGGGAAGCGCGACGAGCCGTCGTACCGGAAATTCCCTTCGAGCAGGTATTTCTCTTTGAAATTATAACTCAACCGGCCGAATACCGACTGCAATGCCCATTCATAAGCCAGGCCATCGGACAATTGCCCACCGGGCGAATAGGCGCCCAGTTCCAGGATGTCGTTCGAAGGCGCATTCCTTTTGAAACCCTGCAAGCGATCGTAGCGGAACGTTTCCTGGCTCACACCCAGCAAAGCATTCAAATCGTGGTTAGCGCCAATTTTCTTCGCGTAGTTCAAAGTACCGAACACGGTATACTGCACGTCATTTTCCTTGCGGACCGTCAGGTTGTTTTCACCCACGGTGCCATTCCATTGTGTGTTATACAAATACTGCCCACTCGCATCCGGCAAGAACATATAGGCCGGAATACCCACCACATGAACCTTGGTTTGCCGGTCGTTGAATTTCACGGCCCCCTTAATCTGCCCTTTCAAACCCGGCAAAATGTTGACATCCATAAATGCCGATGCCAATGCGTAGTAGTTTCTCACATACCGCCCGCCGTTTTCCGCGAGCGCGACGGGATTCTTGTTACCACCTTCCTGAATGTAGGCCTTGGCGGCATACCGGCCGCTTCCATCGGGGAGCTTCGGCGTGAATGTAGGGTGCGCTGCCAAAGCGCTCAAAATCTGGTCCTCGGTCGAATTGCCATCGAACTGGGTATTCAATGCCGTCTCATTCCGGTCGCCTTTGGAAAAAGCGAGGTTGGTGCCGAAGGTAATGGTCTTGTTCAGGCTTGTTTTGAAATTGAACTGGGCGTCATACCTTTTGTAGCCTGTCGCGATCAGAATACCCTCCTGATTAAGATAACCCGCTCCGAAATTGTAAGTCGTATTTTCCTTGCCGCCATTCACGCTCACGTAGTGCTGCTGCATCGGGGAAGTCCGGAAAATGGCGTCCATCCAGTCGTAACTTGGGTATTGCGCGGGGTTGGTAATGCTACCCTGCCGGTATTCCTCGATCTGTGCAGGCGTGTAAAGCTGGTTGGCGTTGGTTCCTGTGTGGGCAATGGCCTTGTTGAGCAATTCCATAAACTGCACCGAATTCGTAATCCTGTCGTAGACGGACGTTGCCCGCTGGCTGCCGAAATTATAGCTGTAATCGACATTCAACCGGCCGGCCGTACCGGTTTTGGTGGTTACCAAAATCACCCCGTTGGCTGCCCGCGAACCGTAAATGGCCGCCGACGCTGCATCCTTCAATACCGAAATGCTCTCGATCTGGTTCGGGTTGACGTTGTTCAGGTTACCTTCCACGCCGTCGATCAATATGAGCGGATCGTTCCCGGCGCCACTGAATGTCCCCTGGCCACGGATCTGGATGCTCGCGTTCTCCGCGCCGGGCTGCCCGGAGTTCTGCGTTACCTGCACGCCGGGCATTCTTCCCTGCAAAAGCGACGTCGTGTTCGGCGCCTGCCGGGTAGTCAGTTCAGAGCCGGTTACGTTGCTTACCGCGCCCGTCAGGTTCACCTTCTTCTGGGTACCATAGCCGATCACGACCACTTCCTCCAATGCCTTTTCGTCGGTAGCCAGTACAATATCCAGCACTTCCCGCGTGCCTACTTCCCGCTCCTGCGCTACGTAGCCCACAAAACTGAATATGAGCACGGGGTTATCCTCCTGCAATTCAAGATTGTAACTACCATTCTGATCGGTAATGGTACCGTGGCTGGTTCCTTTGATGATCACACTCACGCCCGGCAAACCTTGCCCGTCCTTGTCCGTCACTTTACCTCTGACCGGCGCGCGTGTCTTCGTTTCCGGAATAATGACCTCCCGTTCGGTGAGAATAATGTTTTTGCCCTCCTGCCGGAACGCCAGGTTAGTCCTGTCCAGAATCATTTCCAGCGTTTTCTGAACGGTGCGAGATTCCTTTCGCAGGCTAATGTTATCAAACGGCGAAACGGCCTTCGAAAGATAGAAGATATTGTAGCCCGATTCCCGTTGAAGCGTTTGAAGTGCTTCCCTTAAAGAAGACTTTTCCAAACCCATGGTGACATTGGCATCGCGGATGTCCTGTGCGCCGCTCACCCCTGCGAGCAGCAGCTGGGTTGCCATGATCAAAACACCGACACCATAAACGCTGATCTTCATTAGATTGCAAAGATATCGGCACAAGATACCTTGCCGGATAGGCACAGTTCTTCTGCCTACGGATATAGGTTTTTTCATATATTTGTATTGTCTAGAAATTTGTTTTTGCGAATTTTCTATTCAAAGCTCCCTATTGCTGTCCAAGGCCGGGGAGCTTTTTCATATGACTGCCGGGAAGCTACGGAGCCCTGCCCGAGTGGATGGAAATCTGTTTCATAAGAATTTAGTTATTAGTCAGTTCAACGGCACCCTTCCCCGGTCAATACCAGTTCGCCGCTTTCCAGGGCATATTTTGTATTGCTGGTCAGTGTCAGCACCTTAAAGACTTCTTCCAGGGTCTCCGTCCCTGAAAACCGTCCGGTAATAAGGCATTGCTGCAATTGCGGGTTTTGAAAAGAAATATTTACGCCATACCGTTTTTCCAGCATTTCCGCCAATTCACCAAAAGGCATTTCCTGAAATACCATATCGGCCCGCACCCAGGCGGTGAGCTCCTGCGATTTCACCACTTTCTCGTCCGCGACGGTGGTATGGGTGTTGTAGGTCACTTGCTGGTTCGAGGTCAGCAGGCTGGTGTGTTTATCGCCGTCGTCCACCCGCACTTTACCCCGCGTAACCGTCACCACCACTTCGGTCTCCGAGGGCAACGACTTGATACTGAAAGCCGTCCCGAGTACCGTGGTTCTGATCTTACCTGTCTTAATCACAAAGGAGGCGGGTTTTCTGCCACTCACATTTAAATGCACGACATCGAAGTAAGCTTCGCCGGATAGCGACACTTCCCTGGTTTCGCGGTTAAAGTCGCGGTCGTACTCGATGCGCGTATCGCCGTGCAAAACCACCCGGCTCCCATCCGGGAGTACCACAAATTTCGTCTGGCCTTTCACAGACTGATGAATCACCGTTCTCGCTACTGAAAGATTGACTCCGGGCTTGCGCTGTTCCCTTACCAGATAGAAAAACCAGCCCGCACCGATCAGGATAAGTGCCGCAGCCGCCACACGCCAGAAAACCATCGGCAGAAGCGGCCGTGATCGCGCAGGCGGCGCAATGCGTTTGGCAATATTCCCTTTCATTCGTTCCCGGACGTCGGCAAGCTCGTCCTCCGAAAGCTTCGATAGCCGGTCGGACTTTCCTGCGAAAAGTTCATAGTATTTTTCGATCATGTCCGATTCCTCCTCATCGGCGTTACCGCTGAGGTACCTGGCGACGATCGATCTGAACTTATTCCTATTTCCACTTGGCATGTTTATAGAACGCTGTTTATATACCAGTGAAGGAATTCCCAAAAAAGTCCCAAACGAACTGCTAATTTTTTCAAAAAAAATTCAGGCAAACTGGAAAAAGCTACTATACGAGGCTACGGGCGAAGCAGAAAAATGGCAATAGCAAGAAGCCTCCCGATGCTTTCGCGCAGGCTTTGCTGTGATGTATTAAGCTGGTTTTGAACGGTTTTTCGCGAAATATCGAGCTGTTCGGCGATTTCCATGGTGGAAAGTCCTTCCAGGTAACGTAACCTGAAAATTTCGCGTCGCTTTTCGGGCTGCGTTTCCAGCCACAGATGAATGCTTGATAGCAGTTCATCCCTCATGTAACCGGAATCGGCGTCGTCACTGGAAAACGCCATGTAATCGAGCGGTTCCTCGAAGGCCGGAAGGTTTTTCCGCTTATGGTAAACCGCAAAAACCTGGTATCTCACCGCTCCCAGCAAATATCCCCGAAGGTTTCCGATCTGGCGGTTCCCCCGCTTATTCCAGAGGTCGACAAAAACATCCTGGACGATTTCTTCACTATCCGAAGAATCATTAAGCCTTTTATAAGCCTCGTTATACAGTTTTTTCCAGTACCGCTCGTAAATCAAGTCGAATGCTGCCTCCGAACCATCCATGAGCATGGCCATCAGATTATCGTCCGCTGCATTTTCGTCGATATACATTTAAGGGAGTGGCGAAATTTGAAACAAAAATAGTAAAAAAATAAAGACGTTATGTCCTATTTTTCTTCACGACGTGGCTTGCTATACCGCACAAATTGATTGAAATCCAACCAAATAGCCTACCGATACGACGTATACGTTGATCAATAAGACAGGCTTTCGACTGCGTCATCACCGTCATCAGGTTTTATCCCAGCCAGCGAGGCAACGCTTGGAGCGAACAAACCTGTCTGTATTTTGGTTGACCTGAAACCGAATCTAATTCGAACATTTTCCCGCAAAAAATTAGCCAGTACGTTGAAAACTAGTCCTGCAATCTGTTTATTCAAACCTTACCACACAACTCTTTTCGTAATAACCCTGCTTATATTAATGTACGGGTGTACGATGAAAGATACCTCCCCAAACAGGAACCCGGAGATTTCCGAAAAAGCACAGCATATCGTCCGGGAAAAATATCCCGATGCCAAAAATTTGTCGGGCACAGTCATCGAAAAAGATAAGGTGTTCGAATTCTCGTTCCAGGTTGGCCACGAGCAGTATTCGACCATTGTAAATAATACTGAAGTTATATCGACTGCCCGAACCAGCGCAGAGCAAGTACCCGATTCATTGGTCAGCAAACTTCAAAATGCGACAATAAAAGGCGGCACGATCTCGGATTACCGGACCATTACCTTGTTCGATGGATATGTACCTACCCCGGCGGTAAACTATCACTTAAACGGAATGGATTTCGTGGCAATTTTTGGGCCCTCTGCGATTTACATGTCCCCTCATCCCAGATTGTATCATATCAGGGACATCAACGATTTACCAGACCACATTATCGATTTCATCCAAAAACGAAGTAAACCTAACCCTACGTTTGTTAATACACTGACCAACTTCAATGAAGAAACAAGGCAGACGATCGCCCAAAACAACGAATTCGAATTCGGGGGTGGTACTGTTTATATTAACCTTGATGGGACAAAAACGTACGAAGTCATTGTCAGATTTCTGGGGGTTGATTCACAAAGCCTGCTCTTCGACAAGGATTACAATTTGATATGGGTAGGCAGTTTCAATCAGATCCGGCAATACAATGAAGACTTCACCGGGCGCAACTTCGATACCAACCTTACGAGAAAAGAGATATCGGCCTTTACCGATATTCTCGGAGCCCCTTCCCATTTCCTTAATTTCGGACTGGACGTGGGCTATAATCTCATGAGAAGTTACCGGAATGAATACGAAGGGATCACAAGCTACATTTTCTGGCTCGATAACGGCCGGGGAGAACAATGGATGCTTCGTTATAACGCCGACAAGAAGATCGTATTTTCTTCCTATTCGAAGGGGTGAACGGGTGTTCAGGGCCGGATCAGTGAAATGTATCCTTTTATCCGTTATTTGTCTCCGGACGCGGCGGAATGAAATGACTAATTTTGTTTCAAATAGGGATGACCAAATGAGCACGAGAATACTGAGTATACCGGAGTTCTGCCGCTACCTGAATGTGGGCAACTTGAAGAGTGAGGACCTGCATGTGGTCAATTTCGAGGGGAAAAATGATATGCGCCTGAAATCGGAGCCGGTCACTATCGATTTCTACCTTTTGGCAATCAAGCCGCCGATGGACAGCAAGCTGGCCCCATATGCATTGCTTGAAGATCAGACCGATTCTTCCTATATGTATGTGGACTGTCCGCAAAACACTTTGAGCTGGGAAATCCAGCCGCCGTTTTCGGGATATGCCATTATGGTAAGCGCCAAGTACCTGGACAAATATGCCAAGGATTACACTTTTGTACACTACAACAACCATGAAGCTCTTTTCCTGACCAAAGATGAAGAAACTATCCTTTGGGACCTTTTCGGAAAAGTGGATCATGAGTTCGGGAAAGAACATTATTCGAGTACAGTTATCATTTCTTACGTCAACCTGATTTTGACTTACGTCAAGGGGTTTTATGACCGGCAGTTTGATACCCGGAGCAATATTTACCATAAAGTGATCGCAGATTTTTATAAGAACCTGGAAAAGCATTTCCGCGAAAATGAAAGTATTCCAGGACTACCCTCGGTAGCCTACTTCGCACAGAGCAGCTATCTCTCTCCCAACTACTTCGGGGATCTGATCAAGCATTTTACCGGAAAATCGCCCCTGGACCACATTCAAGACCACGTGGTGATGCTCGCAAAAGACAAGTTGCGGAATACCACACTTTCCATCAGTGAAATATCGTATTCCCTGGGTTTTGATTACCCGAATTATTTTGCGCGCTTCTTCCGCAAGAAGACAGGCCTTTCACCGAAAGTTTTCCGGAATCAATAGCCCAGCATCTGGTAAATGAGTTTAATGTAGCGTCAATACGATCATTTGTAAAGCAGCCTCGAAAGGGCTGCTTTACCTTTTTTGCGGCCATCGTTTTTTGCCCCCTTTCTCAGAAAACGTAATCTGTATCCTTCTTCGAGTAATCCGTATCCGTCCCGAGGCGGAGGCCTCATTTACCTTTGTTCTGTCAAAATTGATAACCATTTAAAGATTAATAGTATGGCAACGCAAGAAAAAATCAGCATCCATAATGCGAACGGACAAGGAATTACGCTTTCTGCAATTATCCATTTTCCCGGGGGCTTTGAGCAAGGCAGAAAATATGCAGCGGTAGTTGTATCCCATCCGGGCGGAGGTGTGAAAGAACAGGCCGCAGGCCTCTACGCCCGTAAATTGGCTGAGGCAGGGCTGGTCACCATTGCCTACGACGCGTCCTACCAGGGCGAAAGTACCGGGGAACCACGGCAATTGGAGAATCCGTACATCAGAACGGAAGATGTCAGCGCAGTAATTGATTATTTGACGACACTGCCTTATGTGGACGCCGAAAAAATCGGCGCGATGGGAATTTGCGCCGGCGCGGGTTACACCGCCAATGCTGCCATTAACGACCATCGTATCAAAGCTGTCGGGATGGTCAGCGCCGTCAATATCGGCTCGATGTTCCGCAATGGATGGGAAAACAATGTAAAAGATGCAGACGCGCTTCCTTACCTGGTAGCAGGTTCCAACGCCAGAACCGCAGACGCAAAAGGCACAGGCATTCAGACAATCCCATTGGCTCCCTTGAGGGAGGAGGACGCACCTAACGAGGAACTAAGAGAAGCCTGGGAATACTACCATACTGATCGCTGCCAATACCCGACTGCACCTGGCTTCGCCACGGCCAGGAGCCTGACACAGATCATCTCTTACGACGCCTACCATAAAGCAGAAGCGTTTTTTACTCAACCGCTGCTCGCCGTGGTCGGCAGTGTGGCCGGTAGTGCCTGGATGAGCGACGACCTGCTTAAGATCGCGGCATCTGCCGATAAAAGAAAATTCATTATAGAAGGTGCAAACCACATGTCCCTGTACGACCGGGATACCTATGTAAACGAAGCCATTTCGCAACTGGCACCTTTCTTCGCTGAAAAACTGGCGTAAACATTAACTGCAATATAAAAGAAAAGCCGGGGCATCCTCTTGCCTGCCCCGGTTCCGGAAATCAAATCGGTTAATGAAAACAAACAACTTCACAATGAAAACGCTATCAATCAGATTCAATAACATAGCATGGGACAACGCAGGTACCCTGATGTTCCCGGCGGACTTCAACGAAAGCAAAAAATATCCGGCTGTTGTCACCATGCACCCGATCGGAAGCTGCAAAGAGCAGACGGCGGGTAATGTTTATGGCAAAGCCCTGGCGGAAGCCGGCTTTGTGGTGTTGAACTTTGATGCCTCCTTCCAGGGAGAAAGCGGCGGAGCGCCGAGATATATTGAAAATCCTTATCAACGCGTCGATGACGTTCGCTATGCGATCGACTACCTGGTGACCTTGCCCTATGTTGACGAAAACAGAATCGGGATCCTCGGTGTATGTGGCGGTGGCGCCTACTCGCTGAATATCGCCATGACCGAAAGGCGTATCAAAGCCGTGGTTTCCATTACCGGAGTGAATTTTGGGCGTTTGCTGCGCGATGGATTTGCGGGTGGGGCGCCACTGGATGTACTCGACAAGGTAGCGGGTCAGCGAAGCTTCGAAGCGAAGGGCGGCGATTTACTGACCATTAATATGCTCCCGGAATCCGTTGAAGCTGGAAAAGCAGCAGGGATCAAGGATATAGACGTCCTGGAAGCAACGGATTACTACAAAACCAGTCGCGGCCATGCGCCGGGAGGTGCTACCAGCGCGGTCTATTCACGCCTGAGCACCGGTATGGGCTGGGATGCATTCCATCTCTGTGAAACCCTGTTGACGCAACCGATCCTGGTGGTGATTGGAGATAAACCAGGTGGTTTCGGCGCATACAGGGATGGCTATGAAGTTGTTCGCAGGGCCGCTTCGATTCAAAAAGAATTGTTGGCAATTGAAGGATATTCTCACTATGACCTTTATGACCAGTCCGATCCAACCGGACAGGCTCTGGCAAAAGTTATCCCTTTCTTTCAATCAAACCTTTGATCAAAATGGCTGTAAAAGTTTTGGTGCTGGGCGCTCGCGGAGGTATCGCACAGCACGTCACAAGATTTCTCAAAGGCAACAAAGGCGTCGAACTAACCCTTTTTTCACGCAATACAAGTGTTTTGAAAGATGAAGCACCTGGCGCGGCGGTTATCGAAGGAGATGTACTCCGCAACACCGACCTGGACACGGCAATTAAAGGACAGTACATTGTGTACGCGAACCTGGCAGGGCAGATCGATAAGATGGCTGCGGCTATCGTAAAATCAATGGAGGCTGCTGGCGTAAAACGGCTGATATTCATCACCTCGTTGGGTATCTACAAGGAAATCCCGGGTAAATTCGGGCAATGGAATGAAATACGGATACGTTCGCTCCCTATCGCAACAAAAAAAGCACTTAGAAACTAATCTAAGTGCTTGATTTTGAAGTGATCCCGTTGTGATTCGAACCGCACCGGCGGCCCGGACAAGACCTACTGCTTAGAAGGCTACGCGCCCCGGGCAGTTGCTCTATCCAGCTGAGCGGCATCGTTATGCAACAAAAAAGCACTTAGAAACTAATCTAAGTACTTGATTTTGAAGTGATCCCGTTGTGATTCGAACCGCACCGGCGGCCCGGACAAGACCTACTGCTTAGAAGGCTACGCGCCCCGGGAAGTTGCTCTATCCAGCTGAGCGGCATCGTTATGCAACAAAAAAGCACTTAGAAACTAACCTAAGTGCTTGATTTTGAAGCGATCCCGTTGTGATTCGAACCGCACCGGCGGCCCGGACAAGACCTACTGCTTAGAAGGCTACGCGCCCCGGGCAGTTGGGATCAAGCAGAAAATCTGGGGGGAAATTAAGCATAAAGTTTCGAGAGCCTGAATAGGAAGAACGGAATATCCCTTACACCTCTGGAAGATGAC
>NZ_PYAS01000021.1 GCF_003014695.1 Dyadobacter jiangsuensis
AGTGATGTCAAGCCACTTTCAGGTGGCGTACTTTGCCCAGGAATTTTTGGCGACCTTTGCTCAGGAACACTGGCGTACTTTCGCAGGAATATCTAAAGGAATGAACGCGAGTAGCACAGACTTGTACTTAACCTTAAAGTTGGTTCATTAAAAAGCTAATATGGAAAAAACACGATTGATGGCCATGCTCATAGTGTAAGCTTTCCCGCATTTGTAAGCTTTCCCGATTTTGTAAGGCTTCAAAATTCCAAGAACACTTTTTACATTCGCGGCCGGGATCGTGATCTCACCGTCGCGACTGCGAGTGTTGTACGGAATTGAACGGTTCATCAAGAGGGACACTGAACCTGTTTGCTCCGGAATATGCAGTTACTTATTTAGCGGCAATAATAAGTTGAGGTTTCTAGGAATCTAAGATCGATTGTTGACATCCATCATCTTCCCCAGAAATGAATTCTCTTTCGAATGTTTTAGTGGCTGTACATGGTTATTCCATTCCCACATTTTATTCCAGAGGTGGACCCCATAAGTCCATTCAGTGAAAACCATGCCATCCTTCTCAGATAACTCTTTGTAATTCTCATAATCAATGGGACAAAACACTTCCGAGCTAACGATATAAGCTGTCAAACCAAGCGACGCAATGTGAGAGTCCAGAATCTTTGCCCCGATCTCGGTCCAAGGTATTTCTTCCGGGACGTCTCTCTCTAACCTTTCCAGAATATCCAACAAAACAAGCTCACCCAGCCGGCTTCCTTTCGGCATCTTTATGACAGCGTTGCATATCCGGAGATTTTTTTCCCCATAATAATCAAATACCTCGGTTGCAAAAACATAAGGTACATCAACATCGAATGGCCGAACACAAAATACGTCACAATCCACCCACCAACCTCCTTTTTCGTGTAATAGTTTTATTCTAAACCAATCGGAGAACGTAGCATAAGAATTTACAACATCCCTAAAAATGCAAGATCGGTCAACTATTTCATTTGCATCGAATACATCCACTCCATCAGGTAGATTCAAAATATTCGTGTAGGTGTACAGATGCACCTTAACACCCTTTTGAATAAAGGACGTCAGACACAACAATTGAAGATCACCAATCAGGGGCTCAATCCATAATGACTGAACAACAAGCTGCTTTACCATCGGTAATAAGTTATGATTATAATCAAGCTTTTTGAGGATGACATTTTTCACCTGTTTAGGTCAATATGGGCTTCGAGTCTATCCAGAACCTCACAATCAAGATTAACGTCAAATTTCCGAGCCCACAACTTATTGGAGCCAGTCAGCGATTCGAAATCAGACTCTACGAGGCATTCAGGGTGATCCTTCTCGTCTTCAAAGACTATGTATCTCAGATTGTCGTTGGTGACACAATCTTTGAATTCAGAATTTATGATAATTGTATGGAAGAACATTTCATCCGGTATCAAAGTCGTCTCAAAAAACTCTGAAAAAACAGGATTGTACTTTAAAAAACGCAGAATATATGCAATACATTCGGTTGTCAGGCACCACCACTGAGATCCTCCAAAGGGAGGGAAGTCATCAAAATAATTTCGAATCAAGCCATTCTCTTTCTGAAGAAAGTATAGGTTCCAACTTCTCTCAATTCCAATTTGGTCTACAAACCAAAAGTAACTGAATCTATCGACTCCTCCGTTATCCCATTTGTGATGCGGGATTTGCCAAAAGTGAAGATATTCGCTTCCATAATCCTTAGCGAGGCGGGTCCTTATGCTATCGTTATGCCGTAATGGGAAATCTTGACCACTCAACAGAACAACATATCCTTGTCTTCTTTCCGCAAGTGCCAGTCGCATTAAGTCAAGCGTAGCAGCTACAATGCTATAGCCACCCCAAGAAACATTTTTTCTGTTCTTAATAATTTTCACATCACTTCTGCGAAAGAAATCCGTTTTTTTTAATTCCCCGGCATTTATCTTTTTATCTACATGTACGTAGAAAGTTGTTTCTTTACCTTCCAACGCCCGTATCAGCCTGTCCGTCTGGTTTAAGTTTTTGTGGGCAAGGATAAGATAATGAATATGCATGGTGGACCAAATTTAAATTCTTGAGAAATTAATGGAGGCTGCTGCTCGCTGCCTGTATATTTTCAGATACTTTTCCCGTTCCGGATGTTCGAAATTAGCCGTTCCGTCAAACGTCTGTCAGAAGTAATGATCTCAGCAGTACCGGTCAGCCCGTTGCGGTATTCCAGCTTTTTTCCATAGAGCGTTGTTAAATTATTGGGCAACTGGACAAAACCCCAATAGACGCTATCGCTTCCCGGCACCACGGAGAGCTGAGACAAGACTCCCTCAACCATGCCGTACTCCCGAAACGGGAATCCATTTAATTTTATCATGACACGCTGTCCGCGTTGTAGTTTACCAACGCTTGCCTGAGCAATACGTACTAATCCCTGATACTGATTCCCTCCTGGTTCGATCGTTAAAAACTCCTGGCCAGCATGCAAATACTGCTGCTCTTGCCAGGGACCTGAAAATGAAACCTTTCCCGTGATTGGAGCGGAGACTACATATCTTTGTTTCCAGCTCTCAATTACACTCCTGAAAGTTTGAAGTGCATGTCGAAAACTCGCCTTTTGTTCGGCCACAACATTAGCCAATTCGAGTATTTCTCTGCTTTTTGCTGTTTGTACAGCTCGATTTTGGATTAACGCAGAGGTCGCATTTTTAAGTGGCATTTCCTTAGTGAGCAGTTTGGCCTTTTCACGATTAAATTCTAGTGGAGAAATAACTCTTTCATTCTGCAACTTTTCTTGTATACGGAATTCCTCCCTCGCCAATTTTAGATCTTCCGTCTGAAGACGGAGTTGCTCCTCTAAGTTATCCTCAAGTAGTTGCAGGTCAGCCAAATCTCGATCTAATAAAAGTCTCTTCTTTTCAAAAAGCCCCCCACGAAGCACTGTGGTAAGCTCTAGCATACGTTTCTGAAAGACTTCGTAGTCTTGCTGAATTTCACCCAACTCCTTGAACTTGTGAATACTTTGCCCTTCTAAGAACTTCCAATAATTGTTATCGACCGAACTTTCCAGTTTATCGATTAGCATAGCTAGCTCGAGTACCTGTACGTGGTCTGCTGTGCTTTCCAAGAAGGCTATGTTACTACCTCTAGTAACCACGTCATTATCCCTCACTAAAATTTTGGCTATCCTACCGTCCGACCTGACTATTACATGCCTTGGCGCATCTTTTGCAGTCAACGTGAAACTCGCATTTACCACATCGGGGAATTTGATCACCCAACTTCCAACAACCAAGAGAACGACGACTATGAAAAACATAGTCATTCCCCAGTTCAGCATCCAATGCGGCGGGCGGTCTATGATTTCATGTACCTCTTCACTACGAACTTCCTTGAATATTGTCTCTTTCATCCAGCACAGATATTTTGCTCCCCTATTTCACCCCCTTGCCAGTTCAAGCTGATTGCTCACCAACTCACGATATTTGCCGTTTAAACCCACCAAATCATTGTGAGTTCCGCTTTCCACTATTTCACCGTTCTCCAGCACGATAATCTGGTCGGCATTTCTTACAGTGCTAAGACGGTGTGCAACAACAACCACCGTCCTCCCCTGAAAAAAGTTTTCAAGGTTTTTTAGAATTACTGCCTCATTACTTGCGTCTAAGGCGTTTGTCGCTTCGTCAAAAAGAAGTAAGTCCGGGTTCTTGTACACTGCCCGGGCGATGAGTATACGTTGCTTTTGGCCTTGACTAATTCCATTTCCCTCCAACCCTATCTTCGTATTGTAACCAGCCGGCAGCGATTGGATAAAGTCATGAATGTTCGCAGTGACAGCCGCGTTGAATAGTCGTTGTTCACTGATAGTTTCCTCACCAACTGCTATGTTCCTAGCAATTGTATCCGAAAAAATGAATCCGTCTTGCATCACAACACCGGTCTTTTGTCTCCAAGCACTATGCGAAATAGTCTCCAATTGAAGATCATTCGTCCTAAACATCGCTAATCCTGCATTTGTTACGTCTCCCTTCGACAAAGAAATACCTCCCTCTTCCGGGCTATAAAACCTTAGCAGTAATTTCAGCAGAGTGGTTTTACCACTTCCACTTGTTCCTACTATAGCAGTTGTCTTTCCATGTGGTATGCGTAAATTAATATTTCGAAGCACGGCTTCATTTCCTGCGCCAGGATAAGTATAAGTTAGATTACTAATAACGATGTCTTGTCCAAAATCCCAATCGCTCCGATAGGTTGT
Source organism: Dyadobacter jiangsuensis (assembly GCF_003014695.1). Classification (GTDB taxonomy): domain Bacteria; phylum Bacteroidota; class Bacteroidia; order Cytophagales; family Spirosomataceae; genus Dyadobacter; species Dyadobacter jiangsuensis. The sequence continues at coordinate 4,259 of NZ_PYAS01000021.1, forward strand.
GGTTGAAGGTTCTTCATTATCCAGCCGATGTATTTCATTAAGTCTTTCCATACTCATTTGTGCATCTTGCCATGATTGCAAAAAGCCTATGAGTTGCTCGATAGGTGCGTTGAACTGGCCTAGAATGTATTGGATAGACATCATTCCTCCTAATGTTATCTGCCCGTCCATTACAGCCTTTGCAGAGAGGAAGGTGATCAGAATATTTTTACCCTGATTTATCATTATTGCTCCAGCCTGTTGAATTTGCGATAGTGACAGACTTTTTATGTTCCATCTAAAAAGCTTAGCCTGAATTCGCTCCCATTCCCACCTCTTCGATGTTTCGGCTCCCGAAAGCTTGATATCTTGCATTCCGGTTATCAGTTGTACTAACTGACTTTGATTTCTTGATGAAACCTGAAACCGCTTAACGTCCAGTTTTCGACGTTGTGACAGAAACAAAAGGACCCAGATGCAATAAATACCCGAGGCAACGAGAGCGACAATGAAGATTGGAATACTATAAAAAGCAAGCACTAAACCAAAAATTCCAACATTAAATATCGAAAACATAATATTTAAAGTCGCACCAGTGAGGAAAGATTCAATTCGATGCTGATCCCCTATGCGCTGCATGATGTCACCAAACTGCTTAACATCGAAAAATGACACCGGCAATCGCATGAGTTTCCCAAGGAAGTCGGACAGAATTGTCAGATTCAATCTAGTACTAATATGTAGAAGAATCCAACTTCTTAGAAACTCGACAGATGTGGAACTCAACAATAAAACTACTTGAGCGGCGAGCACAATATTGATAAAAACCAAATTTTGCGTCCCAATGCCAACATCTACGATTGATTGTGTGAGGAAGGGTAAAATAAGGGAAAAGAGGGTACCTATCAACATTCCTAAACCTAACTGCAATATCAGCCGTTTGTACTGCCATAAATATTCAATAAGTTGCAAAAAGGTCGCCCCTTGACGAGCCTCGTCTTCCTCTTGATATAGTCTCGGTGTTGGCTCCAGCAGAAGTGCAACACCTTCCATTGTGTCGTCATTAAAGCCACTAAGCCAATTATCACAGAATTCTTCAAGATTGTATCTAAGCATACCTTGCGCCGGATCCGCGATACGAAAAGTTACTGTTTGCGAAAACGACGCGTTTTCCACCGATGCCGCATTGTTATTGGCTGATCGGCTACTAAGGAATGAATCAAGGTCCTCATTTTTTCTTCGACCTCCCCATATCCGGGCTAGCATTTGCCGAGGTATTGTATCCGAATTCTTCTCTATTTCATGTAGCACAACGAAATGATTCTGCCCCCAATGCAGAATACACGGTAGTGGCACATTCTTTAAAAGTTTGCTTAACGATAGCTTGACGCCGACTGTCTTGAAGCCGATTGACTCAGCGGCTTCTGCAATACCCAAGAGTGAAACCCCGTCTTTGCTTATTTTAGCCTTTTCTCGAAGCGTTTGGACGCTGAAATGCTTTCCATAGAATTTGGAAATCATTCTTAGGCAAGTCGGACCGCAATCCATCTGATCAGGCTGTGGATAAAAAGGAAACGCTTTCATAAAAACATGTTTCGACAAATTAGGATTACGCAGAAACGCTCATTTTCTGGCTGCCAGAATGATGCTCACAGTAGCCAAACGGCTCTCTTAACTAGTTTAACGCTGCAAGACTCTTCCTGAATTTTATTTCAGTCGCTATGGAATTTTGAAGGGCGATATCCCTTACTGCGTCATTGTTTTCATGAATCCTATAAACATAAACAATATCAGCGTTGAAGTATATTTTTTCGAACCCCGCAATTTCCATAAGCGGAGTCATCAGCGCCACATCATAGGTCATCTCAAAAAAACTCCCAGTAGAATTACGGAAACTATTCACTTCCGGATCCAGCTTAACAAATCGACTAAAAAGTGAGTACTTGAATGTTTTTAAATGCGACGCGCGCCAGTCCAGCTCTCTCAAATTTCCGAACTCTTCTTCGTTGTATGCCCGACAATGGCCGAGCTGGTTTGTAGTTGAACAATATTGACCATAAGTCAATAGGCACTGTTCGTGCTCGTAGATATAATTTATTTTCTTGAACACCTGATTATGTCTTAAAAAATCATCACCGTCGACAATAACTACGATGTCTTCGTCTTTAAAATCAAAGGAACACAATCCCATATATATGTTTGCCAAAGCATATGATCGCTGCGTTGATGTAATGAGACGGCAGTTTGGCAAATCAGGGATTTTAGAAATGCTATTGTCAGTGGAACTATCATCTAAAAAAATAACGGTAAAATCCGAATAATCCTGATTTACAATTGAATTGATACACTCATCCAAGTAGTTCTCAACATTGTAAAACGGAACTAGTACTACAATCCTATTGACTCGCTGCGCCGATGTAGCAGTTCCCAAATGGCTGATGAATTTAACATCCGAAACGGTCGCCTTCCCCATAGAGAGAAAGTGCTCTATCGCTCCAATATAATTCGGATATTCTCGGACATAGGTGTTGCTTAGTTCCGCGAGTTCACTGGCCTTCTTGCCGTCATAGTCCGGCAGGAACCTTTCTTTTACGAACTTGATTAGCTCAAAACGTTGTTTCGTCCCTCGCCTAATCCGTTCTAAAAGGCCGCCTCCCGGAACGGATTTCTCATCAGGATTGGAAATAAATGGATAGACGACGTGCATGTAGTCGGTCAGGGCAGAAATTTTGTCCTCAACGCGGTCTCCGGCATCTAATTCCGACGCTAAGATCCTGTCAAGTAATTCGCGGAAGACAACGACAAAGTCGAAACATATTAGGTGATTTATCCAAAAGATTGTGGAAGTGAGCGGGACTATCTGATCGAACGCGCCTATATTGAAAAAAATAGCTTCGGAACCTCTCTTGCGGCACTCTACAATTTTATCCAGAAAGGTTGCGGGAGCATAATGCTCCGAAAATCGATGTCGTTCACTACAAATTACAAACACGTCATCCTCGTTTTGAGCGGCGATTTTTGCTGCTTCTGTAATACCTGCCCACAAGGATTGTGCATTGACTTGCTGCCCGTTCAACGGGACATAGAATTGAGTAAATTCGGACCTATCCTCAAACTGAGCCCGAATTTCGTCCAGACGCACGCCATCCGGGTGAAGAATAAAAACAGGCATTTGAAATTCAAGCTCAGTATTGTCCATCTTTCTCAAAAGTAAGTTGATAGAAGTCAGAAACAGAGGCTAACTCTCTAAACGTTGCTTCGGCATTGTCAAACAAGGTCGTCACGGATTCAAGGCGTCGATATTCAGCAGGCAAAATATCCGAATAACCAAACTCTCGCTGCTTGGAAACAAAAGGGTAGACTAGCAAGGTGGTATCTGCCAAAGCCGACAGCTTCCCATCTGCTGAATCTATTTCTTGGAACTCTGCGTTAAGAATTCTAGTGTACATTGATCGGAAAACAACCAGGAACTGGGTTGCTCTAAACTGCTTTATCCAAAATAGTCCCGGCGCCACCTGAACGCCAAAATCGCAGAAGCTCACTCCCCCATGAAGGATATCCACATCCTGAAAAATGCAATAGTCGATATTGCTTTCAAAACTCTCACGATTATAGCTGTCGGTAAACACATGATCGTCCTCGCAGATTATCGCGTAGTCAAAATTGGAGGCCTGTGCTTGCTTTATTGCCAGTTTCATGCTCTCCCACAACCCAACCGCACCAGTTTTGTGCTCGACCGCCTCAATGAACGTAAGATAAAATTCTGATTTCGTTCCGAATTCTCTGATAATATGTTCCTTCCGGTCGGTCCTTGACCTTAAATTTATTACGTAGATTGGAATCAGAGAGCTGACTGAATTCATGACCTAGTCTTAAGAAAATGTTTACAAAAAAAATCATAAGATATCGCTTCATTCTTGCGAGGTCCTATGGGGAAAAGTCGGTTAAACGACATGTGAATAACGCTAAACACAACACTTTGATCGCATTCGATTCCCTCGATTTCCCTCCTGAGACGCACCTTCCGTTGATTCAATAGTTTACGAAGTGAAGCATAAGATTCATCGTTTTCATCCATAAATTTCTTAAACAACTCCTTCTTATCTGAAAAGAATTTATTTAACCTTTTAAACGAATCGATCGAGAAGTTGAACTCCGCTTTAAGCGAGTCCTTAATTCTAACGCAAAAATTCTCCCTTTCTTCATTCTCATGATTCGCAAAGAATAGTGAGGTGTACAAATCGATCGTCGCCATTCCTACCAACCAATTTAGTTCGTCATTCGGCCTGAACTGGTCAAACATTCTCCTAAATACCAAAACAAATTCGCTATCTATCTGAAAAATTTTTTCTATCGAGTCCATGTTTTGCATGCCGTAACGCTCCAGCTCAGGAACATACGAGTCATATAGTACTTTCCGAAGCAATCCCTGTTTCAACATTGGCCCAATCTCTTTGTTAATGATCCCAATTAGGCAGTTTAAAGAGTCATCAAACTTCTTCTTGACTCTGACCCTAATATGCGGTTCCGGATCCTCGTAGCGCATAAAGAACCACCTATCAATTAGGTTTTTCCTACGCCCTGCCTGGATCAAAGAATCCAGCATCTTCATGATCTGCTGTTCAGCTGCGGAAGAGCCGAAATAAAGCTTAAAGTAAACCCAATCATCTAGTGGAATATGGCTCGTATACCCAGCAGTAGCGAGCCTCTTTGGTAAAGTCGTTGCCTTTGGATGCGGGTTTTCAGTTGCGAACGAGAATAGAAATTCACTAGAATGAACCCCTCCCTTAGAGCCAACAAAGTTTCCACACTGCTGATGGATGTCTTCTATAAATAGTAGGTGCTCAGCACGCAATATATCTTTGTAGAGGATTTGAAGATACATAACGTTTTTAAGATCTAGCAGAAGAAGGTTGTCTGCGGCCCCATAGAGCACTCTTTGGACAACAGACTTGTTTTCGCAAAGCCGTTCAAAGCTCGTGACAAATGACGAAAAGCTTTTTACATCTAAGTCTCGCTTCCTAATTGTCCAGAAGGCGGGTGAAGCGACGACATTTCCATCAATCAAAACACGTGGCAAGTCGTCAAATTCCCGAAGCGGTCCCCAATCCCATAGTAGGTTATTTTGATTTCCCTGCTGTTGAAAATCCCCGATAAAACTCACAATAGGCAAATCATCTATACTGAAATTGTACGCAGACGTCATAAACGGAGAAATGTTCTCCTTCAACATTTTGGAATAAAGGAACAATCTGCCATCCATATGATGCAAATAAAGGTCGTCCAGCGGCAGGTAGTCATCGATCCGGTCTGGAACCGGACTGCAAGTGATATTTATTCTCTTCTTGCGAGAAATTCTTTTTAAGGCCACGTTGGCAGTTCTTACCTGGCCAATATGTTCGAATTCAACATCTATGTATTCCGAATCCTTCCGTTGCTCATTGATGAGCTGCCCTGCAAAGTCTTCAAAAGTCGTGTCCAAATGAGTAAATCGGGTATAGACATTTGCGGCAGAGGGTGCATGAGCATCAAACGCCTGGATCAAGTAATGTCCAAGATCCAGGTCCGACGCTGCAGAAGCGCTAAGTTTGCAAAGCACTGTAAAAGCTGGCGGAAGACTTTTTTTTCCTTCCACCTCAAAAGCCTTCAAATCGGCTAGCGAAAGTCGTATCTCATTTACCCTCATCAACTTGGCTTCCTGATACTTGCCAATAAGGAATCGGTGCCAGTCATTAAAGTAATATTGTAGAGTGTTTGAGCGATCCCTTGACGTACTGCTAACTATGGACAACAAAGGGTCATTCCCCTCATTTTGAATATTGTTGGCTACCGGATACCCTATGCCTATATCCGGATCCAATGCTTCCATTAGCTTTACCGGCTTACTATCGTATCGCTCGATGAACGAATTTTTAAACGCGTTAAAGTTTTCACTTTCGTAAAGTGGATTAATTTGGGAAACTGCATTCAAAACCGCCCCTAATCTATGTGGTATCTTTTTGCTAATTTTGGCGGAAAGGTTCTTAAACGTATCGACCTGAACAACAGATTTACTTGGATCAACGCGACCAAGAAGAGACGAAACAATCTCGCGTATAGCTTTGTAATTTGCTATCGCTTGAGTAGGAGAACAGGTTCGACTCGCCTCAGTAAGCTTTCGCAAGTTACTAATACTGTCCATCAAATAGGTATGAAAGTTAGTAGGCCTACCGTCATATCTAGCAAGAAAACTTTCAATCTTACAAAGAACGTCCGTATCCGAAACATTCAATCCAAAAGACGACACCAAAATATTATTGGCGATAATGTCTTCCAAGTAATCAGTAATATCCTCGGGATCTCCTTCGGGAAAGATATCATGAACGAATTGCCGCAGCGCACTTCGGTCCTTTCCCTTTTTGGCAAATTTCAGAATTCTCTTAACGACCGAATCAGAATCAACTGATGCAAGCTTATATTTGTTTGCCCCCCCGTTTCTAGTTGTCTCAACAAATCTCAATTTACCACCAATCTGATAAATCGAGTTGTTCGGGTAGAGAGGAATGGCATCAATATATTCAGGCTTCGCTTCAATCAAAGCCAACAGAGAAACAGCTATTTCACTGTCTAACCTGACAACTCGTTTTAACCCGTCAGTCTCAAGGTTAATATCACCAGAAGTATCCCCAAGGTCCAGAATAGATAGGTAAGCCATTGTACCAAATGGAGTTCCACGCTGGCACATCCGATTAACGTATTTCAGAACGCTCAACTTGATTTTCTCGTCACGGAAGATAAACCCGCTATCAAGGTCGTTCCTTATCAATTCATAGAACTCGGGCGAACCGATATACACCGCCTCCAACAAAGTATCCACCAGCTCAGAATCCAACGGTAGCTCATTTAAAATTCGATATTCCAAATCCTGCAGGCAACTCACAGGAAATATCGGTACACGTACAACCGATTTGCTAAACAATCTCATTTTTAAATTGATTTTGCAGTAACTCAATAATCATGCATTTTTCCGTATAGGTTCGGCCCAAATTCAAGAGAATAACCTCATCGAATTCCGCTTCTTCTTTCAGTTCTATAATATAATCTCTGGCTTCTTGGGGTGTCGCACAAAGCAAGTTTTTATGCACCACTCCTGGACGACTACGCAAGTCATTCTCAAAAGTGATATTTCGACCTCGATCCTCCGAACAGAAAAGAGCTATCGCCACGGCATTTCCACTCCCTCTACGGTTCCGAAGAATGTCGATCTCCGCCGGCCTTAAACGGCCCGAACTATGAAAAAGGCACCTGCAAAAGTTCAAACCCCTGTTAGGGTATTTGTTAATCTCCTCGAATGACGAATTAAGCATCCATAAAGAAGGCAATGCATGGCTCTGGAAAGGTGGTATTTTAACTGCCCCGTCTACTACAATAACACCTCTGTCATCTAGGTACATCTGCAGTTCGTCCAATTTCAAATCGAATTCCTCATTGTACTCATTAGATCCGCATCCCATCAAGATCCTAGCAAAATTGTTTGGAAGCGACGTCTTGCATAAACCAAGATCAATCCTATCTAGAAACATGTTAGCTAAAAGCTTGTAATGCGACGCGATACGATAAGGCGCATGATATTTTAGCAACATCCCACCTATGCCAAGCCTGATTCTTTCCGTGGCTACCGCTAGTGCTGGAAGCAATGGCTCGGGATTCGTAAAGGCCAGGTTGGATGAATAGTGTTCACCAAACCAAATTCGACTATAGCCGAGCGCATCCGCCCTTTTAACGTAGTCGAGTAAGCCATGATAATCGTAGCTCTGATCAATATCACCAAATTCAAGAAGTCCAAGTCTCACCTTCGAATTAGATAGAACGCCGTACATTTAAATATTGAATTAACTAGCTGAGCTTAAAGTAATATGATCTGACTCCAAGGGCGCGTCTCATTCGACAAATAGGATAGACCAGTAAGTCCGATTCCCGCATAACCATACAGTAATCCAAAGTCCTCAGAATTTCCAGACAGTTCGCTATATAAATTAGAATTGGTAAGTCGCTGTTTAACCTCCGCTTGTGTAAAATCTCTCCACCGCTCATAGGCTTCAAACAGAAAAGCGTCCTTATGGAACTCAAAAAGAGCTAAAAAAAGATATGAAATCCCACACGACCCGTGGCAAAATGACGGGTCAGAAGAACCATTTTCATTCATTACACCGGATTCCCAAAAATCGACTCTTGCAGCATTGAGAGCAATCTCCTTGGATTTATCAAATAGTACTTGCTGACCTAAAACCAAAGCAGCATTGTAAACAGCAATTGAAACAGCCAAATCACCATAACACCACGCAAGACGAGCATTGTACGGTCTACTTCCGGGGTCATCTGGATCGTCAAATTTCGCATATGGAAACATAAACAACCCATCATTTCGCTGCTGATCGAGAAGCCACAATGTAGACCGCTCAACCATCACTTTAACCAGCTCCCTCCGTTTCTGGTCTTCAATAACGCCATATAATCTTGCACAAAAAGTGATAATCCCGGAAACCCCATGGGCCAAACCGCAATCATAGACCACATGTGCTCTGCCACGCTCGTCAAGGTTACCGGCGTTTCTGACGTCCAACCATGTATAGTTGCCTTTTTTATCAACTATTTTCGTACGAAACAACGTATCAACTATCTGATTGAATGCTGTCTGCGCAAAAGGTTTTTCTTTCTTGCTTACAAAAAACAAACCCTTGCCAATATAACCGTAAAGTGGGTCATAATTCTCCGTTTCTATATCCATCCTCAGTGAATCAAGAATCAGTTTCTGAACCCTCTCATCTATAATTTCATCAAACTCTTCCTCGATAATTCGGCGTTCACATAAATGATTCAATGTCAACAGAAAACCCGATATACCACCACCATGACTAAAATCCATGAAACTTGAAGACTCAAGATGGGCTTCTATTTGATTTATTCCTTGCTCAACAAGTTCATATATTCTTTCATGATATTCATTATCACCAAACTCCTCATATAAATACGCATATAATAAAATCTGACCTGCTTTTCCTCCGAGAACATTTATCTGTTCCAGCCACCCATTTTGTGAAGCAATATGCGCTGCGACATCACGACTCATTCTTTCCATATTAATTATTTTCAATTAAGATAAAAGCTTCTGTTTCCTGTAGTCTTCTGAATGTGAATTAAATAATCAAAGTCTTCGAAAATATCTCCCCTAGTGAATTGATCTTGCGTATATCCATATACCATCATTTTATACTTACTCGGTCGCTCTTCCCTTCTCGTTTCCTTTAAAATTTTTGCGTTATTGACAAAAAAAACTTCAAATCCAATTTTCCCTGCATAATATTCGAAAGCATCAGGTTGGGGAGTAGCGATAGGATTAGTGTCAGTAATCTTACCATCGTTTTGATTAAAAGCAGTATATGTGCCCCGATATGTTGTTAATCCAATCGTTTGGTACTTTCCACCCAGACGCGTTCTTAAAAAAAATCCCATGGATTTCGAGAATACATTTTTTGTCTTTTGGACATGTCCATTGTGAGCAAGAACCACAACTTTTCCGCCACTAACTACTTCATTTTCAATATTTAGAGCCATAAGAGAATCTCTAATTTCCGATTGTATAGATCCATCATGATTTGTTATCGTTGGATCATTTAGGTGCAGAAATTGGTGATAATTTTTCACATATCGGAAAACCTTATTATCTCTTGAAGCGAGCTCTAAGCTAGAAAGTATCGGCTTACTAATATGTTTAAGTGAATCAAAGTCTTCCTCCGAGAAGTTATGAGAATATACCTGATCGTTAAGCATTGAATAATAATACAACAATTTCTTTATTGTGTCGGAAGGAATTTTATCCTTCTCAGACGACAGCTCATTTATTTTCTCTAACGACCGAAATGGACTCTGCATGTCGAACCCAAAAAAGGTAATTTTTTTCTTTCTTGATTGATTAATTTCTTTGACTTTGTTGATGAAATCTTTGAATTCTTCACATTCATAGCTGTATAGTCTCAGGCTTTTTAGAATTTTATCAACATTCCCCTGGCTTTCAAGTAGATAGAGGTTCAAGTCTTCAACCTCAGCCATAGGGGCCTCAAGACCAATTTTGGAAACTTGACTATCAGCGGAGAGCATCTCTATAAGCTGTGAACGTAACCGAAAAAACTCACTTGTACCATGAGACTGCTCTCCAATAGCAATCACACTAGCATCCAAAGTGATTAAAGTTCTTCTCATTTCATCTACACCACTGCTTTTGCTAGTTGATAGCAGTCCAGAGATATCCACAGAATTTTCTTTCAATGCGTAAAAGAATTTGTTATTGGATATCGAACAAAGAAAAATGGGTGCAATGAATAAGCACCAAAGTAATGATGTAGACCTCGAAAAATCATTCTTTTCTGCACCTGAATGAGCCATATCTTCCCTTATTTATGTTATGAGGCACCTGCCGTTAAAAACCAACGACAGGTGCTTATTAGTGCACTACGCTATTCGTAAGCCTACTATTAGCGAGGCTTACATGGACACCCGCTGGTGCAAGTTCCACAACCGGCAGGATTCGACGTGCAAAGTGTAATGGTTGAATTTGCAGTATTGCAACCACCACTACAGGTTCCAGTTATACCGCCTATCACATTCTTCATTATTTTTTTATCAAGGGTTTCAATAACCTCTTTGCTAATTGAAAGTTTTTTTAGCTTTTTCATCGTTTAAGTTTTAAAATTTCAAAATAACTAATTTCAAAGAGTCGTATTTCCTACCTGGAGGAAACTTGACATGGTTGGCTTTACTACTGTTTTTCCCGAAGTCAAGGTTTAAATGAATAAAAATTTACTACTGTACAGTTTCTTTGGAGTTTGCAGGACGACTTCCAATATCGTTACAAGAATGAGCCTTAGGGATCGGCGATTGACTAAAATCTTCGAGTTTCATTGCCATGGTTCTCCCGCCATTTAAACACGTGTCACCAAATTTTAGAGCTAACAGTCGTGTCGACTAGCGATGCGATTGATACTCCGATGTAACAAGCAGATTATTAAGCAAAAAGAATTTCTACTAGTTTGACGATTGTCAGACCAGAGTCAGCATTAACGAATTCCTAGTTTAGGTAGTTGATAGATTCCAAGAATACTTCAGGATCTATCGTTTGGGATTGTGAGTCGCAGAAAATAACGCTCACATATATACGAAATATAGTAACCCATAGAGGATTCGAACCTCTGTTTTAAGAATGAAATTCTTATGTCCTAACCCCTAGACGAATGGGCGATAACAAGTAACTGTGTGTGCAAATTTATTAATCAAATTTATAACAGCAAGTTTTGTAACTTTTTTTTTACAAAATATTGTGAATTTTATTTCTACATTTTGTAACGAACTATAAATCAATAATTATCTGATGAACACTTTAACTATTATACATTCACGTGATTTCCGCAACAGAGTTAAATAGTTTTGATTGATAAACTCTACTTCGTTCGAATATCGCAAGTTGTACTATATAATTAGTTTACAGTGGCTATAATTTGACAAATTCTTGCTCTATTTTTACTATCCACATGGAGAGGACAAACGAGTTATACTGAAATATCGGAAAAATTAAACAGTATCAGCCAACAAGAGCAGAATAGTAAGTCCCGGCTTTTAAAAATCTAATTAGCAATAATTTCCTTTCAAGAATGAAATAATATCGACAAAAGCTATATACTAAGAGTGTATTGGGAATTAGATTTGGCCTCCTTTCGGAATGCGCTGTAACATTAACTGAATATTGGCCAAATATAGCCAACTAACAGAAGAAGATACTGTGTACTCATAGTCTTTGACAACACGTTGGAAATAATTAGTCCAGGCAATTGTTCGCTCTACGACCCACCGCTCAGCTACTGGGACAAAGCCGCGAGATGATTCAGGCCGCGTCGCTTTTTTGAAATCGATACTCCATTTGGCCAACTCGCTAGCGAAGACCCCTTGTAGGCCTGATTACGAATTCGATTCGCGACGAAAATTGGTCAAAGTGCCTTTGCAGAGGAAAAATTGATCCAAAAGTGATACAGAAAGGTCTAAATGCGCTCCAAAGGAGTCTTTAAGGGGCATTAAGAGTCAAAAAGCGCTCCAAAGAGTCAAAAAGTAATCCAGAAAAATCATTTAAAGGAATATTTGAGCCAGAAACGGTCAGGAAAGATCCTGCGCGGTGGTTTTCTCCTTAGCCAGCTATCGCCGGTACGTCGCGAAATGCGACTCCCCGGCGGGAGCTGGCCATGGGAAAACCCCTGGACCCCTGCTATTCGCCCTGCGGCTCATAGCTTATCAAGAAAGACATATGGAAATGAGAACCCCAAAGCCAAGACCGCATAAGGAGAAAGGCACTGCCCAAAAAGATCATTTCACGGTCTGGGTAAGTGCTGACCAGAAAAGCCAGATCAACGAGCTTATCAAAAAGTGGGCTTTCAGCAAGCCAATTCTTTTTGACATTAGCACTGGACATGCGTTCAAACGGCCGGAGAAAAGGAGGCTTCCGAAGGCAACTGCTGACACGATCTAAATCCTTGAACAACTTGCAGGTGTCTTGTCGCTGGCAGCCCTAAAGACCAAAGGTCACCTGATGCTTTCGGCGCAGTGGGAGCATAGCAGTCGAGGCTTCAAGCTCCTTACAGGTTTAACCAGACTTTTGGTGTTTGAAAGTTTTGAGATACGAAGTTTACAAAAAACGCTTTCTCAGATTTGCCGATTGACTGGTGAGCTAGCAGTTTACTTAAACCATAACATGGGCGAACCAGGGAGCAAACAGCTAATACTGCAAAGAATTAAGTCGACACTCCATCATCAGACCTATCCGTAAATAAAAGCATAGGCCACTATAGCCTGTACGCCGGAGCAAAGGTCGTTGAGCTCCGGGAGATAATTTGCCAGTTTGCTCCTCAGCACTTCCCTAAAAGTGCTCAATGCCGTCGAAACCATCAAAGAAGTATTCAAAGCCCGCGGTTTGTGTGTTGGCGGCGATTGGTGGCATTGAGTGGCAGAATGTTGAAAGTCAAATGAACATGAATCGTATTTCAAGCCGTAGAAGTTGACCTTATTGCAAATTGCTATCTCCTTACACGTATCCTAGCTTCTGATCTCTCTCCGCATGAATAAGTAGTAAGAATAGGCAAAGCAAAGAAAAGTTGCGGCTAATAACCCGGATAATTGGGGGCAGACCACCATCAGGCTTTCCGTAAATGGAAGAGGTGAAGGAATAGCGCCCGCCATCTGCTCCATTGTCATCGGGCCGAGGCTTCGCACCGACGGCATCAGCAAGGTAGTCGTCGCATCGGAAAACAGCTGGCTTGGCGCCAGGCGGAGTATATTCAGTACCATTTCATTATAGCCGACCATTTCCGCTTCGGTTTGTATGGTTTGCCTGGGAATGAAAGCGGCGACTGCCAAATTGACAACAATCTGATAAAATACGGTAAAGAATAGCCACACGCCGATCGCTGCGAGTGCGGACGTGGCCGTTTGTTTGAACGCGATCGAAAACAATATCGACAAGCTCAGCCAAAATCCGACGTAGACGACAGCCACGACGGTGAAGGTGAAAATTCGGAGTACCTCGACCGGTTCGATCAAAACACCTGTGATATACAAGCCTGCGCCAATCATAAGCAAGACGAGCGTAAAAAACAGGGTGCCTACAAGGATTAACGCACTCGCAGATTTTGCCAGGATCAGGTTGTCGCGGTATACAGGCTGAGCCATTAGGCGAATCAAGGTGCCGTTATTCTGTTCGGAATTGATCGCATCGAAGCCCAGCGCTATCCCGAGCAATGGGCCGAGAAAATTCAGAAATACATGAAAGGGGGGCATCGCGCCGTCTGTACTGGTAAGCAGTTTTAGGTAAAGAAATGTGCTATCCGGGTCCTGAGCATTTGAAACTACGCTTCTGATATTGTTCAGTGAAACATACAAAGCCCCGAAAAATGTGAGCGCCAGCAAGGCCAGCAGTAGGATAAGCCGCCAGCTACGGATATGATCGGTCATTTCTTTGTCAACCACCACCCGAAAGGTGGTGGTTGAGTCCGCGGCCAGCTCACTTTTTATTGATGTACCTTTTGAAAATGCTGCGAGACTTTTCATCGGCATTGTGTTCAATTAAATGGTTGTCAAAGTATTTTTGATAAATCTCATCGAGTCCGAATTCCCGCTTATGGACACCCATTACATCCAGGCCCTTGGCGACAAAGAAGCGGACAATGTCGGGCGTAGCATCCGGACTGCACGCAATCTGCACGAGGTTTTCAGTAATGCGCAAACCTTGTACGTCCCGGATGTTTCGCAGTCCGTCACTATGCTCCCAAGAGGCTGGTAAAGGTTCTCTCACTGTGATGCTCACCGAGTAGGAGTCGTCGGCAAAAAGGGCCTGTGAAAGCTTGTGAATATTTCCCTCCATCTGCATTTTACCGGCAGCGAAGATACCCACACGGTCACAAACCATCTGCACCTGGTGCAAATGGTGGGAAGAAAGCAAGACGGTCAATCCCTGTTCCCTGCTCAACTGGCGTATCAGATCAAGGAATTCTTTAACGCCCGCTGGGTCTATCCCGAGCGTGGGCTCGTCGAGAATGATTACTTCTGGCCGCTTGATTAAAACTTCCGCGAGCCCCAGCCTTTGTTTCATGCCGCGGGAAAAAACGGACGTTCTTTTGTTGGCCGAATCGCCCAGGCCGACCAGATCCAGCAGATCCAGCCCGCGGCGGTGTGCCTCATTTCCAGGGACACCGTTGAGTTTTCCGGTGTATACCAGGTTCTCAAGGGCTGTCATGTTTTCGTAAAAGCCGACGCTGTCGGGCATGTAACCCACTTTACGTTTTACCAGGATGGGGTTGGTCGTTGCATCGATTCCGCAGACCAGCGCTTTGCCCGAAGTGGGTTCGGTAAGCCCGAGCATCATCAGGATGGTTGTAGTCTTTCCTGCTCCGTTTGGGCCTAGCAAACCGAATATCTCGCCTTTTTCGACTTTCAGGTTGAGATCATCGACTGCCTTCAGAGAACCATAACACTTAGTCAACCCCTTTAAATCAATGACAGGATTTTCCATACTGTTTATCGTCTGCCGTACTTTCTTATTAACCTGAATATTAGTCCAATAGCAAGTAAAATGACGAGAATGCCAAGCCAGCCGGATAGTAAGGAAGTCTTAACGGTGATCCGGAAAGCAGCATCGGCATTGGCGTTCTGGGTTTTAGCCGTAAAGGTGGAGACGTAATCCCCGGCAATTGTTTTGTCCGGAACATGCACCTTGGCCGTTACATCGATAGAACCGGAGGGGTCTATACGCTCCACTTTGGCCGGCTCAAAGGTGACCTGCCATTTCGGGGGTGTCTGGGCTGACAATTCCACATTAGTAAGCGGCAGGGTGCCCGTGTTCTTGATGGTGCATACGATCTGCTCTAGGCTACCTTCGGTAACATTTTCACTGAGTCGTCCCGAAGGGGTCGTTAGTTCCATCTTGTAAGCCCCTTTGAGAACTGCTTCAAGATTGAGCCTAAGCGTGTCGACCGGCGAAACAGCCGTTACGGGAATGGCATACTTTCCCGGCTTGGAATAAGGGCTTGCGCTCAGTTCCACGGATATCTCCTGCGTTGCGCCCGCTTCGAGACGGACCGAGGTGACGGGGCTGCCCAAGGTGCGAAAAGATGCTAGCCAGCCGGGGGGCACTTTCGCGTCCAAAGCATAGATCTTTGGCTGACCAGCCCCATTTTTTAGTGTTGCCGAATACCGGAATGGCTCATTGGCGCTGGCTTCCAGATTAAATAAGTTGGTTTGAAAAGAACTTCCGATAGGTTTACCCGAAGACTGTGCCTGTGCATTTGCCGTGAGTCCGGCCATGAAAAGTAAACCGCAAATGGAATAAGTGTTGTACTTTTTGAAAATTGGACAAAAAAGAGACATAATCTAACAAACAAAAGTTATCACTAAGTTTCATTTATTAAAGAATGGCTGCAATGCCTCATTCGGCCTACGCACTCTTCTTGCCGCGAAAATAAAAAATGAATGAATTTTTCAAAAACCTGTTTAACAAAAATTTCCGATACTGCCAAGTTTGTCAGTTTTCTGCAGTGTAAAAATGTCAGAACCCTGAAAGAATTTCCGCCAAATCCAGCTTGGAACACACTTTGAACTAGCAGGGTTAGGCGGGCGATCAACGCCGGCCGAAAGTTCATTACTCATTGTTTAACTTTTTAAAAAGGAGGTTGATTATGTCACTCATCAAAAGGAACGGGCTATTGCCCACAGCATTCCCGGCGCTGTTCGACGATTTCTTTGGCCGCGAACTTTTTAACTGGGGCAACAATAACTATTCAGCTACCAGTACAACGGTGCCTTTGGTAAACATCCGTGAGACAGGGGATAATTTCGATGTTGAAATGGCCGCTCCTGGAATGGACAAAAGCGACTTCAAGGTTGAGCTGGACGGCAACATGCTTTCTATCAGCTCTCAAAAAGAGCACCAGCAGGAGTCTGATCAGGATGGTTACAGTCGCAGGGAGTTCAGCTACCAGTCTTTCCAGAGAACCTTCGTTCTTCCCAAAGACGTGGTCGATGTCGAGAACATAGCGGCAAAATATGAAAACGGCTTGCTGCACCTGACGATTCCCAAGCAGGAAAAGGCGAAGCAAAAAGGCCCAAGGCTGATTGAGATAGGCTAGTAAATAAGAGGGCTTGCGTTTGGCAAGCCCTCTTATTTTTTATTGGCTTGAGGAATCTGACACAGCAAGAATCATCGCTATGACAGAAACATTTTTTGTGAAATATCGGTAAACGTGAAGGCGCCGGGTGGTAAGTAACCCTTTGGCTATTTCCACGGTCTACTCTTATGCCATTGGCAGCTTTGGACATAAGGCAAGAGAAAAGTACACAAAGTAAACCCGTTGTGCGGTTGAAATTTGAAAAGAAAAATATTGTTCATTTTTCTGAAATTCAGTAAATTATGTGAGCGCCAAACCGTATTGACAATGCACATAATCGGGGACCCTTTTCTCCCAATTCTGCGACGAAAATTACTCAAACGCAACTACGCTGAAACCTCGGAAGGGTTATTCGCCCGAACTGTCTCCCAAATAACTGTTGTTCCAATCCTGAAGGCGATCAATTTCCTTGTTCCAGCCGCCAATTCAGATCAGACGTTTTCGTTCGAAAAAAGTGGACGGGGACACGTAATTCCGCTTGCTGTTATATTGAAAAAAGGCGGAGTTGATTTTGAAAGCCAAAAGTTGATTTTTAAAATCTCGACATTTGATTTCGATCAATCTACCAAAGGATTCGAGCTGGCTATTGAGACAGAAGCACCAAAGCCTGAATACATGGGCAAGCCGCGCGGGAGAAAGCGTCGTCAGTAGGTAGATTCTCATCAATAACAAAAAAGCCGCGTTGATGCGGCGTCTTTGTTATTGCTTGTTTCTAAGTAGCTCAACTTTTTCTCGCTCGCTTTCGAGTAGTCTCTCATAGAGCTTTTTGTTTTCCTCGAAAAGTTCAACCAACTTATCTATCGGGTTGAACGTGGGGAAATAATTGAACAGTGAACCATTATCATGGTTGTTAACTGTATTGCCAATGATGTTAAACACAGCGTCTTCGCTAAAATTTTTGATTCCTTCAGCAGGAACCCCAAGGATCTTACCGATCTGTTCGAGCAATTCTTGATCAACAGTTTCACTCTGTTCGATCTTCGACACCGTTTGCTGACTGACCTTCAGTTCGTGTGCCACGAACTCCTGCTTCAGTCCGCGTAGTTCGCGGATGCGTGAGATCTTATGACCAATATGATTGGGTTTTGTTGCTGTGCTCATGGTTACAAATAAAGGAAATATCTGCGCGAAGGTCAACAGGCAATAGAAAGTGTTTTATCAATGACCATTGGTAGTATACAACTTGTTGTGGTTCGGTACGTGGAGTCGCGGCTTCTTTTTTGCCAAAAAAGAGAAACCTATGGAGACGGTAAACTTAGCAACAGACGAAAACCGAGGTTCGCGTGAGCAGAAGCTTGCCGGTGCTTGTATACGGATCTGCTGATTATGTTTGCCGATGATAGCCAAAAGCCCTTTAAAGAACACCAGTCCATAATTGAGCTATTTAGTATGAGTGATGAAAAGCTCTGCTGCTCAGTTCACAAACTGTTGGATATTTATCAGGCGCTAACCAGCGGAGAAGTATATTTCTCTTTGGCCTGTACGACCGAAAACCTGGTATACCAACGGAGCGCTAAGCCACTACCCAAAATGCTCCCCGAAACCCTCAGCCAATTCATCGAGAAATCAAAACACGCGTTTACAACCGGAATGAGCAAAGCCAGAAAGTTTTTTGACGGAGCAGCGTACTACTATCAAGTAAGTGAGTATGTGCTATCGATGTTTATGCTGCAGCAAGCTGCTGAAACGACATTTCGTAGCACTGCTATTGCGCTCTACGGAAGCGAACGGCGCACGCATTCCATCAGATCACTTAAAAGGTTTAATCATAGATTAGCACCTCAGCTAAATGATATCTTTCCTGGCGGCTCACTGGATGAGGAAAGGCTTTTAGAGCTTCTGGAAGACGCATATCTCGGGGCCAGATACAATCCGGACTATCGGACCAGCGAACAAGAAGTTCATTCAATTTCCTATCGGGTGTTACGCCTGTTGGAATCGGCTGAGGCGGTATTTGAAGAGCGGA
Organism: Dyadobacter jiangsuensis; assembly: GCF_003014695.1. Classification (GTDB taxonomy): domain Bacteria; phylum Bacteroidota; class Bacteroidia; order Cytophagales; family Spirosomataceae; genus Dyadobacter; species Dyadobacter jiangsuensis. The sequence goes on from NZ_PYAS01000021.1 coordinate 22,940, forward strand.
TGGCAACGATTAGAATTTAGCGGAAGACGCGACTAAATAGCCTATTGCGGGATGCCCAGACTGCTGGTAAGAATCACTAAAGGATGCGATCAGTTCAAACGAAATTTACAAAGCAAAAAATGACGATTGCAAGCCTGCACTTTCGTCATCCGGCTTTTTAGCTGAACCCGCATTAGCCAGCCGCACCTTAAACCGCCCGATGGGCTTGCAATCAAGGGGACGAGCCCCATCATTTTTTCATTGAGTGGAAGGCAGCGATTGCCCTGAGCACAAAGCCGGGCCAAAAGCACTTAAATGCCTTTCAATCATGAGAAATCTCGAAAATGCTCCAAGAATCTATGTTGGAACCTATGGCCAGTACAACAATGGCTCACTGTTTGGTAAATGGTTTGAGCTTTCATATTATGAAAACTTGAAAGAATTTCTGCAAGACTGCTACGAGTTCCACCGCAATGAATTTGATCCCGAGCTCATGTTCCAGGACTGGGAAAACATCCCGGATTTCTTGATATCGGAATGTAGCCTTCATAAAGAAGCGTTCGCTTATTTTGAAGCCACCGGTGAAATGGACGAAGAGACTGCCGAGGCATTCGAGATTTACTGTAAACAGATCAACTATTGGCCGTCCAACGGGTACGAGCTTGATGACCAGCTCGAAAGCTTCCAAGAAAGCTACCGGGGCTTCTTCGGCGGCTCAGGGAAAGACGCTACACTCGAATATGCTTATCAATATGTCGAAGACACGGGACTGCTGTCTGGCGTGCCATCTACGCTGGAAAAGTACTTTGACTACGAGGCTTTCGCCCGCGACCTGTTTTTAGATGGGTACAGCGAATATAATGGTCATGTGTTCGCGGACTATTAAGACTTCTCCTAAAGGGCTTCGATCTTTCAGGCCCTTTTCCTTCACAACCCTTTAAAGCATTCTTATTGTTCCGTAGGGAACGATAAGAACTTGCAAACAATCTATCATTACTAGCTTCCTGATTCACAAATAAGCAGGGAGGGGTATGGAGCAGAATGGTAAAAGTGGGATTTCCCTACAGAAGATAGTGCAGTTGTATAAACAGGAAGGTCTGGAAATTACAACTGAGCAGGCAGCGTTGATCTTGGATTTTTTAAGGAGAATGGCTAAAATAGCAGTAAGTCAGGTGCTTAAAAGGCATGGCTAATACGCACCAACCCATTAGAAGGAGGAGTTAATAACAACATTCATCGACAATGAAGGCATGAAAATAGCGGATCTTTATGTGCGGGTCAGTACCGACGAGCAGGCAGACAAAGGATATTCCCAAAGGGGCCAAGAGGAGGTACTTAGGAAATATTGTGAGATCAACCGGATAGATGTCAGAAAGGTCATTTACGAAGATCATTCGGCCAAGACCTTTGATCGCCCCCAGTGGTCAGCACTAATAGCGGAACTGAAAAAGTCGAAAGGTAAAACCGACTTGGTGCTTTTTACGAAATGGGACCGTTTTAGCCGGAATGCGGGCGACGCCTATCAAATGATCAGCATCTTGAGAAAAGTGGGTGTGGAGCCGCAGGCGATCGAACAGCCTCTTGATCTTTCGATCCCCGAAAATAAAATGATGCTGGCCTTTTACCTGGCTGCGCCCGAAGTAGAGAATGACCGCAGGGCTCTGAACACTTTTCATGGCATGCGGCGGGCCAGAAAGGAGGGAAGGTATATGGGTGTGGCACCAGTTGGTTACGTGAACAGGATCACCGAGAGCGGAAGAAAGTACATAGCGATCCATGAGCCATATGCTGGACTAATGAAATGGGCATTTGAAGAGGTAGCCAAGGGCATATATTCCGTGGAAGAAGTCAGAAGGCAAGCGCATAGAAAAGGGCTTAAATGCAGCAAAACCTGTTTCTGGCGAGCGCTAGAGAACCCGGTTTACTTTGGCAAGATCGAGGTGAAGGGCTATAAAGACGAAGAATACCGCTTGGCAGATGGCCAGCACGAACCGCTGATTTCGGAAACATTATTTTACGACGTGCAGGACGCAATCGATGGAAAACGGAAAAGGCACAGGCCGAACGTGAAAAAGCTGTCCAACGAAATGTTCCCGCTCAGGGGATTTTTGGGTTGCCCCAAATGCAGCCGTATGCTGACAGCCAGTGCTTCGAAAGGCCGGAACGGTCGTTACCACTACTACCACTGTGTCGCATCTTGTGGATGTCGTTATCCAGCCGAGCTCGTCAATGATGCCTTTGTTAGTGAACTACAAAAATTCACACCAAAAAAAGCGACGGCCGAAATATTCCGGCAACTGGTAACCGATGAGTTTTCAGATCAAGCAAAAACATCTCAAAATGAAAAGCGGCAACTGCTCGACAAAATTGATGCGCTTAATAACAGGCTCGCAAAAGCCAGAGAACTTTTGTTGTCCTCAGATATCGATCCCAAAGATTACAGAACGATCAAAACCGAGATTGAAGACAAGCTGCTGAGGTTGGAAGCAAGATTAACCGAGTTGACAAACAATGCAGGAGGTCTTCAGGGGTTGGAAAAGATGATTGAAAAGGTGCTGGCGGTGCTTTTCAGGCTTGATAAGACCTATACCGGAGCGGACATCAAATTGAAGCGGGAGATCATTGGTTCGATATTCCCTGAAAAGCTCATATTTTCAGAAAACGGCTATCGAACCGGAAAAATCAACGAGGTGGCCTCGTTTATCTATCAGTTAAACAGCGATTTAGCTAAAATAAAAAACGGAACTTCGGACGATTTCTCGCCAAAGTCCCGTTTAGTACCCAGAGCCGGAGTCGAACCGGCACGAGTGTTACCTCATTGGTGTTTGAGACCAACGCGTCTACCAATTCCGCCATCTGGGCATTGATCTTCTGGGTTGGGAGTGCAAAAGTAGGCAGAAAAAGAGATTAAGCAAGCCCTGGGTGCAAATTTTTGCAAGTTTTTTGTGATAAAATTCAGTGCCGTTTGCTAACCTGCTTATTCATAGCGCAATGCCTCGATCGGATCCAGGCGCGATGCCTTGATGGCCGGGTAAATGCCCGAAAGCACACCCACCATCACGCATATGGCAATACCGACAGCCATCCAGAGCCAAGGGACAACAAAGGTGGCGTTTTCACTGATGACGCCCGTAATGGAGTTGCCGACGATGATTCCGAGGATCAGCCCGCCGATGCCGCCGAGAATACAGACCACAATGGCTTCGATGAGAAATTGCATGCGGATTACACGTGGAGTGGCGCCGAGCGATTTGCGGATGCCGATTTCACGCGTCCGTTCGGTAACTGAGACCAGCATGATGTTCATCAACGCAATGGAAGCACCAAGCAGCGTTACAGTGCCGATTACAAAACCGCCGATACGCAGATAACCGGTGATGTTCGCGAAATCCTTCACCATGGCGTCGGCGCGGTCGATGGTAAACGAGTCTTCCTTACCCAGCTCGTCGTTGCGGATGCGGCGCATCATGCCGCGGGCTTCCTCCACGATCATATCGCCATCGGAAACATTGGGGGCTGAGGCGGTGATATTGTAAGTGAGCGTACGGTTAGCGGCGAGCCCGCGGCCGTCTTCGAGTGGAATGAGGATGAGCCGGTCGGAGTTGTTATTGCCTCCCAGAGAGCCCTTTTTGTCCAAAACTCCTATTACTTTATACCGGCTGCCCATGAAGGTGATCTCCTTGTTGAGCGGGTCCGCGCGTTCGAAAAGTTTGCGCGCAATTTCCTGGCCCAATACTGCAACATTCAGGGATTTTTCGAGGTCATTCCTATCCAGATTACGGCCGAGGCTGATCTTGTAGCCGTTAATGCCCAGGTACTGTTCGTCGGAGCCGACCACGTTGCTGTTCGGGTTGGTTTTGTTGCTCCGGTAGTTGACTTGTACCGCTCCGGCAATGTCGGCCGAAAGCGATGCGGTGGCCTGATAGGTAGTTTTGAATTTGTCGGCGAAGGTTTTGGCCTGGCGGTAGGTGACCGACGGATATTGTTTGCTGCGGCGACCTCCGCTGCGGAAATCGTCGTCCACGCGGTTGCGAACGGTGAATGTGTTGGCGCCTAAGTCGGCGAAGCTGCTGTTAACGGATCCCTGAATACCGTCGATGGCCGTGAGTATCCCCACGAGGGAGGTAATGCCGATGGCGATGATCATGGCTGTCAGCACAGTCCGGAGGAGGTTACTTTGGATCGAACGCAGGCCTTCTTCGATGTTTTCGCGTATAATCATGGCGTGTAAAGGTGGTGCACCAGAAACAGTGTTTGGTCGTTAGTAATAGTGTCTGTATGAATTCCGTACAGGAGCCGGAAATGTTACAGGGCGTTGGAAACCGGTACGAGTTTTGTGACTGATTTCGGAACGTGCCGGATTCTTTATTATATTTAATCTTTACCTGAATGTAAAACTGCGCATGAAAGTCGAAAGAATCAAACCAGTGATACGCCTGTATATCCCGCTCGTCATTTTTTTGATCGGCTCGCTGAATGCTATGGCAAACCGCCTGCTGATCCCGATGGACGAGTCACAAAAGAACCATTTGAAGGCTTACGGCATATCTTTCTGGATACTGAAAAACTATGAAATGGAAATGGACTGGCTCCTCAATTACAGGGGAGGCAGTTTTATGGTGGCTTACAATCAGCAGTTTGCATCTGAAATGACCGTGCGCGGCGTTAGCTTCGAGGTGATCTCCGAAGCCCAGGCCGGGCAGATATTGAACCAGATCAGTTCGCCGGATGTGAATATGGATGCGGTGAAACTGCAAAAGGCACCCCGTATTGCGGTGTATTCTCCCAAATCCAAGCTGCCCTGGGACGATGCGGTGACGCTCGTGCTTACCTATGCGGAGATTCCGTACGATGTGGTCTATGACGACGAAGTGTTGAATAACAAGTTACCCGAATACGACTGGCTGCATTTGCACCACGAGGATTTCACAGGTCAGTTCGGTAAGTTCTTCCAATACAAGGATTATCCCTGGTACCGCGAGCAAAAGAAGGAAGCAGAAGAGACCGCTACCAAGTTCCAGTTCAACAATGTGCCGCAAATGAAGCTGGCCGTTGCCAAAAAGATCGCCGAGTTCGTGACCGGGGGAGGCTATATGTTTGCGATGTGCAATGCAACGGATACTTTTGACATTGCGCTGGCCGCCGACGGGGTGGATATTGTGGACGCGATGTACGACGGAACTCCTGCCGACCCTTCGGCGAACACCAAGCTGAATTACAACAATTCCTTTGCATTCCAGGACTTCAAAACGATCCCGTATCCCTACGAAATCGAGTTTTCGGACATCGATAACCAGCCCGACGAACGAGGAATGATCGAATCGAACGATTTCTTCTCGCTCTTCCAGTTTTCGGCCAAATGGGATCCCGTGCCGAGTATGCTCACGCAAAATCACCAGACCATCATCAAAGGTTTTCTGGGACAGACCACTGCATTCAAAAACAGGCTGATCAAACCCGAGGTGATCATTCTGGCAGAGAACAAAAATGCCAAGGAAGCGCGCTACATTCACAGCACGCACGGCAAGGGCTTTTTCACATTCTACGGTGGCCACGACCCCGAGGATTATCAGCATCGCGTTGGTGAAGAACCTACGGATCTGAACCTGCACCCGAACTCGGCCGGCTATCGTTTGATCCTGAACAACATTCTTTTCCCAGCTGCTAAAAAGAAGAAGTTGAAGACCTGACCGGAAAGCTAACAGCGGAAGAAATACGTTTGAAATCACACCGACCGTGCGTTATCGCACGGTTTTTTGTTTTTGTATATTGATGTAATTGGTTGATTTGTAATCTGTTATGAATTGGCACGGATTTCGGATAAATGAAGGCGTATTAGCCATGAATTTTTTCACTGAAAACCTCCAATCAAACCCACATGGATCGGGAAATTGCACCGGAATATGTCAAGCAAACCAGGACCCGCCGATGGGTGATTATCGGTGCCGTAGGTATCGGGCTGACTGTTCTGTTTTACTTTTTTAAGGAATCGCTTTCCAGTACACTCGAAAGCGCCCGCGTGAGAACCGGTACTGTCGAAACCGGTGACGTCGAAAACACGCTTACCGCTTCGGGGGAGATTATCCCAGCCTACGAGCAGATCTTCACAAGTCCCATCCGCGCGAGCATCAAGCGCATACTGCTTACGCCCGGCACACGGGTGAAGCCCGGGCAGCCGATCGTTGAACTCGACAAATCATTGACCGAGATCGAGTTCGAGCGCTACGAAGACCAGCTCGAATTGAAAAAGAATGGTATCGATCAGCTGCGTATGAAGCTCAACAAGAATTTGTATGATGCCGAGATTAATGATGAGATCAAATCTTTGAATATCAATAAACTGAAAGCTGATTTTGAAGATGCGAAAAGGCTGCAAAAAGTGGGCGGCGGGACCATCGAGGACATTACCCGCGCCGAAAACGCATTGAAAATTGCCGAATTGGAAAAGAAACAGCTGGAAAACGACCTGAAATACAATCGCGAGTCAATGGGGGCCAGCTTGCGGGAGACCGAGCTCGGGGCCCGGATTGAAGGCAAAAACTTGCAGGAATTACAGCATAAGCTCAAAATGGCCGACATCGTCGCGGATCGCCCGGGCGTGCTCACGTGGGTGAACGAGAATATCGGCTCGTCGGTGAATGAAGGCGAAATGCTGGCCAAAGTGGCTGATCTGGGCAGTTTTCGGGTCGAGGGAAGCTGCTCGGATGTCTACGCGGATCAGGTGAAGGCAGGGCTCGGAGCCATTATCAAAATTAATGATGTACAACTGCGTGGGGTGATTACGCAGGTGAAACCGGCCGTGAAGGATGGCGTGATCGGCTTCACGATCCAGCTCGACAATGCTCGAAACGAGTCGCTCAGGCCCAATATGAAGGTGGAGGTGTATGTGGTCACGAGCAAGAGTGCCCAAACTCTGCGGGTAGCGAATGGCCCGGCGTTTACAGGTAAGCGGAAACAATATGTGTATATTCTCGAAAACGGCAAGGCACGCCGGAAGGAGATTGAAACCGGCCTTTCCAATTTTGATTATGTCGAAATTAAAAGCGGCCTGAAAGCAGGGGAGAAGGTGATCCTGACCAATATGAATGATTACGAACACCTGGAAGAGCTAACCATTCAATGATTATGAGAAAGCTTTTCCTCTGGGTTTTTGTTCTGCTTTCCGGCACTGTTTCTGCCCAAATCCGAAAATTGACGCTCGAAGATGTAGTGCAGCAGTCGAAAGAGCAATCGATCGCTTCCAAGCAGGCCGTGACGCAAAAGAAGACCAATTACTGGCAGTATCGGTCGTTCCAGGCCGACTACAAGCCGCAACTGAGCCTGCTGGGAACCCTGCCGGGTTTTACACGCTCGTACATTGAAGTCGTGCAGCCCGACGGAACGGTGTCGTTCCAGCCGGTTTCGAACAATAATTCCATGCTTAACCTGTCGCTCAGCCAGAGCATTGCCATGACAGGCGGTACCGTTTACATGCAGCAGCAAATGCAGCGTTTCGACGATTTCCAGCGCGATGTGACGCGTTACAATGGCATTCCGTTTGAAATAGGCATTAAACAGCCGCTGTTTCAGTTTAACCCGCTGAAATGGGACCGCAGGATTTCGCCTTTGAAATACCAGGAAGGCAACCAGCAATACATTCAGTCGTTGGAACAGGTGGCGCTGGATGCTACTGGTTATTATTTCGATCTGCTGGTATCGCAGGTGAACTTGCAGATCGCGGAGAAAAACCGGAGTAATAATGACACGCTCTTTAAAATCGCGAAGCATAAGCTGGAACTGGGCAAAATCTCCCAGAACGACCTTTTGCAGCTGCAAATGGGGCTGCTGACTGCCCAAAAAGACCTTGCTTCGGCGCAGCAGTCGGCGGCAGTGGCGTCGCTCAAACTGAAAATGTATATGGGCTCGCGCGACGAGCGCGAACTGGAACTGGGTATTCCGGCAGAAGCCAGCGAGTTTGCGATTGACCCCAGGGTTGCCCTCGACGAGGCATTTGCGAACCGCTCCGCCTCGGTGGCATTCCGGCGGAGGCTGCTCGAAGCCGAGCGGGACGTGCAGCAGGCGCGGAAAAACAACGGGCTGAACGCCACACTGAATGCTACTTTCGGATTGTCGAATCAAGGGAGCCTCCCGCGCGACGTGTACGTGAGCCCGCAGGACCGCGAATTTGTAGAGTTGCAACTCACGCTGCCTATCCTCACCTGGGGGCGAAACAAGGCCAGAACCGAGGTCGCCCGGGCCGCTCAGGAATTTGCGCAGCAATCGGTGGAGCAGGATAAGCTTACCTTTGAGCAGGAAATATTTACCCAGGTAACCCTTTTACAAATGCTGCAAAAGCAGGTAAAACTCACGCAAGTCGCCGACGGCATCGCCGCCGACCGCTACCAGATCGCGAAGGAGCGTTTCATCCTCAGCGACCTCAGCGTAACCGACCTCGGAATCGCCACGCAGGAAAAAGACATCGCCCGCCGCGACTTCATCCTCGCTTTAAGGGATTACTGGCAGGCGTATTACAGTTTGCGATTGCTGACGCTTTATGACTTTGAGCAGAATAGGAAGATTGCCTATTGACGACCGACCGCTGACCGCCGACTTTTGAGTTCGCTAATTTTGGTTTGTTAACCGAGAAACGGTGTTGGTGGGCTATTTAAGTGATTTTGAGTTAAATGTAAAATATACCAAGAGCAGAGCGCCAACAGCCACCATACCAAGCAGCCATTCGGCGGTCAGCGGTCGGCGGTCAGAAACCAAAACATCCAACATACCAGTACCAACGCCATGATCAAATTACAAAACGTAGAAAAAGTGTACCGCACCAGTTCGATTGAAACGCTGGCTTTGAACAACATCAATATCGATGTGAAGAAAGGGGAGTTCGTTTCGATCATGGGGCCTTCGGGTTGTGGGAAGAGTACATTGCTGAACATCATCGGGCTGCTCGATGCGCCTTCGAAGGGTCAGATCGAGATCGATGGCTCGCCGGTGGAGCGCTATACCGACAAGCACCTGGCCGAATTACGCAACCGCAAGCTGGGCTTCATTTTTCAGAGCTTTCACCTGATCAATGATCTATCGGTGATAGATAATGTCGAAATTCCGCTGCTTTACAGGAATACGTCGGCGAAGCAGCGTCGGGAGCTCGCACAGGCGGCATTGGAAAAGGTGGGGTTGAGTAACCGCATGAAGCATTTTCCCAAGCAACTTTCGGGCGGGCAGAAGCAGCGCGTCGCCATCGCGAGGGCGATTGTCGGTAACCCTGAAATCATCCTCGCCGACGAGCCTACCGGTAACCTCGATAGCGCCATGGGCAACGAAATCCTCGGTATCCTGCAAAAGCTGAACAGCGACGGTGCCACCATCGTAATGGTCACCCACGACGAAGCAATGGCAAAGAAGACCGACCGGTTGATACGCTTGTTTGACGGGACGCAGGTTAGTTGAAGAGGTAACGGAAAAGGTCAGGTGTTGTCAAGGGTGGTCACGCTTGGTTATGCGTAGTTTTTGTTTTGACAATTTCATGACCACGTCTGGCCACACCTGACTATACCTGACCACGCTTGACTTTTATTCGTTCATTCAAATCCATTACCAATGCTCTCAAACTACATAAAAATCGCCTGGAAGGTATTGCTGCGGCATCCTTTCTATACTTTCATTACGTTATTCGGCATAACGCTTACGCTGACGGTGCTCATGGTGGTGACTTCTTTCGTCGACCATCTTTTCGGGGCGCATTACCCGGAAAACAAGCGGGGCCGGTCGCTGTATATTGCCAACATTGTCCAAACCGATTCGGCCAACACCACGATGTCCTCGGGGCCCGCTTCTTTCGACTTTTTGACGAAATATGCCAAGTCGATCAAATCGGCTGAGCGCGTAGCTATCATGAGCAATTTCAGCTTCTCGAACGCTTACACGAATGGAAAGCGGATCAAGCTGAACACCAAATACACCGATGTCGATTTCTGGTCGGTAACCGACTTTGAGTTCCTGGAAGGAAAACCTTATGATGAAACGAACATTCGCAATGCCGACCACGTGGCGGTGATTACGGATGCGCTGCGTGAGCAGTATTTTGGAAATGACGCAGAAACGGTAGTGGGCAAAACGATCGATATCGAAAACATCAATTACCGGGTGATCGGCGTCGTGAAAGGGAGCCCGCCAACCAGGGTTTACACTTACTCGGATGTTTATTTTCCCTATACCGCCCCCAAAAGCAACTATGAGAACAAGGGAATCCGTGGGCGGTTTGCGGCCATTGTATTAACCAAAAGCCCGGCCGATCTTCCAGAGGTCCAGGCAGAGTTTGACAGTTACGTTGCCCGTATCCCGCGTTCGGAATACTCTGACAACAATCATTTCAACGTCCTGATCGTCAAAGCGGATACCTATTTCGATCATTTCCTCAACACTTTTGCAAGAAACGACAAGGACCGGATTACCCTTTACGTGATTGTGGGGCTGGTGTTCCTGATGATCATGGGGCTTCCGGCTGTGAATCTGGTGAATGTCAATGTAAGCCGCATTCTCGAGCGTGCCTCCGAAATCGGTGTCAGGAAGGCATTCGGGGCGCCTTCGAAAGCACTTTTGTGGCAGTTTATCATCGAAAATGTATTCATCACCTTCATCGGCGGCGCGTTTGCGCTGATCCTGACGCTGGTAGTCATCCATTTCATCAATTCCAGCGGATGGATCGCCTACGCCGACCTGACGATCAACCTGCCGGTGTTCCTGGTCAGCGTATTAGTCTGTCTCGTTTTCGGGCTGCTGTCGGGCGTGTTGCCGGCTTTCAGAATGTCGAAACTGAAAATAGCCGAAGCGCTGAAAGTTTGATTTACCTGTTCACTCATTCACTCATTCAATCATTCAGTCATTCAACATTGACTAGCCATGCTACGACATCTTTTCAAACTGATATGGAATAAAAAAGGCACGCATTCCCTCCTCATTATCGAGGTATGGGCTGCTTTTATGGTACTTTTCGGCGTGCTCACGCTCATTGTTTTCAACCTGCGCAACTACTTGCAGCCGATCGGCTTTCAATACGAACAGGTATGGAACCTGGAACTATCATCCAACCAGGACACCACCGAACTGGCCCCGAAATTGCAACGCGCCCTGCAACGCGTGCGCGCGTATCCTGAGGTAATTACCGCCAGCCGCATGAGCAGTAACACGCCCTTTTCGGCGAATCAGATTGGTAATTCCGTAACTTACAACAAGGTTAATGTAGGCGGAGACTTTTATTACACCGATACCGAACTGGCCAAAGTGCTTGATTTACCACTTAAAAAGGGCCGATGGTATGCTGAAAGCGACCTGGCGGGTAAGTTCATTCCGATTGTGATTAATCAGGCTATGGAGGATAAATTGTTTCAAAATGAATCCGGCCTGAACAAGGTCATCAAACGGGATGATAAGACGATGTATAAAGTCGTCGGCATTGTGGATAGGTTTAAGGCGAAAGGACAGTTTATGTCGGATACGCCGGGCCTGTTTCAGATCCTGGAAAAAAACGACCGTTGGAATTCGAACATTCTCATCAAAACCAAACCGGGTACCGATGCGCATTTTGAAGCACGCCTGGTGAAGGACATTGCGATGCTGCTGCCCGGCTGGGGTGTAGAAGTGGGGTATCTCAAAGATTCGCGTAAAAATCGTGAGAACCTGACCCTCGTTCCGGTGCTGATATTCCTGATTGTGAGCGGGTTTTTATTGACGAATGTCGCCTTGGGCCTTTTTGGTGTTTTGAATCTTAACATTGCTAAACGCAAGGGCGAAATTGGCCTGCGCCGTGCCATGGGTGCCACCGAATCCAAAGTTACCGGCCAGTTTCTCGGCGAAATATGGGTACTGGCTACATTCAGCCTCATTATCGGCCTTATTTTTGCTGTCCAGTTCCCGCTCATGAATGTTTTTGACCTGGATAAGGAAATTTACATCATCGCGATTTTGGCGGCCGTCGCCGTAATTTATATCATTGTAACAATATGCGCCTGGTTCCCCAGCAAGCAAGCCGCGACCATACATCCGGCTGTGGCGTTGCATGAGGAATGACGAATGACCGCCGAGTGGTTGTGCGCATAAGTCCGGTGTGGTCATTTATAGTCAGGTGTTGTCATGTATTGTCATTTTATAGAAGGTATTGTTGTTGATGACCCTACGACTAATCCTGACAACATCTGACCACCCCTGACAACACATGACAAAACGCTTGTCGGCCGTCAGCCGTCAGCGGTCCATGGTCAAAAAAACATCGCTCATAAAACTCCACCATGCTCCTAATCGTAGACGACGACCTGGCTATCCGTACCTCTCTCTTGCTCCTTTTGAAAAAGGAGGGGTTCGAGGTGCGTGGCGCAGGGTCGCCGGAGGAAACGTTTGAAATACTGAAAGCAGCGACGCCGGAGCTGATATTGCTCGACCTGAATTTTTCGATTGAAACTTCGGGGCGGGAGGGAATGCATTTGTTGCAGCGGATCAAAAAGCACAATGCGGCTATTCCGGTGATCCTGATTACCGGCTGGGGGACGATCGACCTTGCGGTGAGAGGGATGAAAGAAGGCGCTGCCGATTTCGTGACCAAGCCCTGGCAGAACGATTACCTGATCCAGTCCATTCGCACGATTCTGAACCTGGCCAAACCGGCCCAGCAGGCGGGAAGCCGGCGGAAGCTCGACCAGCAATATCATTTCGAAAACATCGTCGGCGCAGACCCTAAGCTGCTCGATATCCTGGAAACCATCGGCCGGGTAGCACCCACGGACGCGCCCGTGCTCATTACGGGCGAGAGCGGAACGGGTAAGGAGCTCATTGCCGAGGCAATTCACCTCAACAGCCGCCGTAAAATGCGGCCATTCGTGAAGGTGAACCTGGGCGGTATTTCTTCCACGCTATTCGAGAGTGAGCTGTTCGGGCATGTGCGGGGCGCATTTACCGACGCCAAAACCGACCGGATGGGCCGTTTCGAAATGGCACACCGGGGGACGATTTTTCTGGACGAAATCGGCGAGCTGGATCTGTCGAGCCAGGTGAAACTCCTGCGCGTATTGCAGGAGCGTACCTTCGAGCCGTTGGGTAGCAGTAAGAGCCGGACGGTGGATGTGCGGGTTATTTGCGCTACCAACCGGAATCTGGAAGAAATGGTAGCGCAGGGTACATTCCGCGAGGACCTCTACTACCGCATTAACCTCATCACCGTAAAGCTCCCCGCATTGCGCGAGCGGCCCGACGATATTCCGCTCCTCTCCACGTTTTTTGCAGATAACCTGAAAGCCATTTACAACCGGCCGGAACTGAAAATCAGCAATGCGGCTTTGAAATGGCTCAAAACGCAGCCGCTGCAAGGCAATATCCGGCAGTTGAAGAACCTCGTGGAGCGGACGGTACTTTTGGCGGGTAACAATGTGCTCGATATCGACGATTTTCAGCGTAACCTGCATGCCGGCAATGCGGTATCCGCACAAAAGCATGTGCCCGAAGTTGGCAGCATTACATTGGAGGAAATGGAGTACCAGATGATCGTCCGGGCCATGCAGCACCATCAGAACAAGGTAAGCAAGGTAGCCCGCTCTCTGGGAATCACCCGGTTTGCATTGTACCGGCGGTTGGAGAAATTTGGCATCTCGTTTGATTCGGAGGAAGTATGAGGTTGTCCACGAAGACGAAATACATTGCCTATATCGCGGCATTGCACCTGGTGCTGGTTCTGCTGGTTTACAAGCTGCTATTTGAGAATAAGGCCCTCTTTATCGCCTCGGAAGTGTTTCTGCTGCTGTCGGCCGGTATGTCTATCATTCTCTACAACAATTTTATGCAACCTATCCAATTTGTGAAGTCCGGAATCGAAGCCATTAAGGACAAGGATTTTTCGATCAAATTTGTCCCGACAGGTAAAGGGGAGGTCGATGTGCTGATAGAGGTTTATAATATGATGATCGATCAGCTCCGCGAGGAGCGTATCAAGCTGAACGAGCAGCATTTCTTTTTGGAAAAACTCATCGAAGCATCGCCCATTTCCATCATTATCCTCGACTACGACGACCGTATCGAATCACTCAATAGCAAGGCGAAAAGTCAGTTTGGGCAAGACCATGGCACGCTAATTGGCAAAAAGCCGGAGGAAACTGACCTGCCGCTGCTCGGTGAGCTGGCCGGCCTGCTGGACGGGGAATCCAGAATGATCAAAACCAATGGCATTGCAACGTTCAAGGCGCAGCGTTCGCATTTCATGGACCGCGGTTTCCGGCGTTCGTTTCTGATGATCGAGGAGCTGACCAACGAAATTCTCGAATCGGAGAAGAATGCTTATGGTAAGGTGATCAGGATGATGGCCCATGAAGTGAATAACACCCTGGGCGCCACTGATTCGATCTTGCAGACCACCACGCATTTGCTGCCGGATACCGACTATGGCGATATCAAGGACGCATTGCATATCGCGTCGGAGCGCAACCAGCAACTCACGCGCTTCATGCGCAATTTCGCGGATGTGGTGCGCTTGCCCGCGCCTGTGCAGGTGCGTACGGATATGGGCGCGCTCATGCGTGATGTGGCTGTGTTTATGCAGAATGCGGCGTCTACCCGGAATGTTAAAGTGATGAGTGAATCGCAGGAAAACGTGTTCTGGAATGTAGATAAGGGGCAAATGGAACAGGTGCTGATCAATGTGATCAAGAATGCCGTGGAAGCTTGTGAGAGCGGGCAGGAGGTGCGGATCAGCGCGACGAACGACCGTCTGGTTATTCGTAATAACGGAAAGCCGATCGATCCGGAAGTGGGCAGCCAGTTATTCAACCCGTTTTTCAGCACTAAAAGAGACGGGCAGGGTATAGGCCTCACATTAACCCGCGAAATACTGGGCAATCACGGCTTCGATTTTGCTTTGGAGACACGGCCTGATGGCTGGACTGAGTTCAGGATAGAGAAATAAGACCCGTTAACCTTTGCGAACGCTTATTGCAAATGCTTTGGCAGGGTTGGTGACCATCAATGTGCGGATATCGGCTTCGGTAAAGCTATTTGTTTTCAATGCAGGAATGAGCTTGTCGGAAATGGCTGTGTAGCCTCGAAACTCGCCTCCGCCAGGCTCTCCTGGCCGGTACCAGCCGGCATCGTGCGAAATCAGCACCTGGGCGAGGCGTCCTTTGTTTTTCAAAAAAGTAAGCAACTCAACATGCTTGGCGATATTGTCGGTGTTAACGCCATCCAGGCTGATCCAGCAGCCGCTTTGGCCTACACTGTCCAGCTCCTCCGCGCTCCCGCTTGCGTGTACCCATACGAATGCAGACGGGTGCACGCCCGATTGTTTCAATATTTCAATTTCCTCGCGCGCAGGCAATGCAGGTCCCGTGTGAGCGCAGATGGTAAGTCCGGTTTTCAAATGCGTGAAGGCTGCCGCTTCGATCAGCTTTTGATGAAGTTCGGACAATGCACCGCTATTGACACCGGTCTTGATAAATCCCGGCCGAATGCCGGTACCTTCGATGCCATGCTCGAACTCGGTAATCCAGCGGTTTGCCAACTGTTCGGCAGTTTCAGTGAATGCCCATTTGGGTAAATACTTATTGTCCGACGCGCCGTAATACCCGGTATTGGTCAGGATATTCAGGCCCGATTGCTCGGAGAGCTTCTTTAACAAAACCACATCCCTGCCAATGAATGCAGGCGTGCATTCTACCAGGGTTTGAATGCCCCGCTGTTTGATTTCAAGCAAGTAGGGCAGGACTTTCCGGATTACTTCATCATGCTTCCAGCGATCCGGTGAAATCTTTTCAGCCCCGATAAAATCGACGAGGACGTGCTCATGAATAAGCGATGTCCCCAGTTCAGAAGTGAGGATTTTTCCTTTGACTGAATAGGTGTATAGTGGATCGGCGAGCGTGGCAGACCCCATGAAAGGAATCGCGCCAAATGTCGCCAGGAAGTGTCTGCGGGAAATTTGTATTGCCATATTCAGCCTTTTTCAAAAAGTAAAAGGGTTGAACGGGGCTTATCTCCTTTACTCGATGATAATAAACGGCGTGGGGCTAAACGAGATCACGAAAATCACGAAGGCGACAATACCAAGGATAAACCGCGGGGTGTCGAGTGGCGTGTTATCCTCCGTTTCGGGGTGGCGGATGCCGAGAAAACGGCCCAGGATGAATACAAACGGCAGTAAATTGACCGAACCGTCCCAATCCGGGCGAATGTAGGTGACGGCAAACTGGCCAACGACGATCAGCAGACTGGTCATCAACGCTGTCGACGGGTTATCGAATGCGCGTTTGAAACAGATATAAAGGAAATAGACGTAAATGGCAAGGTAGAACAGCCGTTCGTAAAACACGGCATCGCTGCCAGTCGCAAAGGACTCCGTGCGGAACACGCCCAAACCCGCATAGAATGCGAAAATACCGAACAGAACCGGTGCCACAACATTGAAACGCTTCTTGCCGATCATACCATAGAGAATATGGCCGCCATCGAGCTGGCCGATCGGGATGAGGTTCAGGGAAGTGAAGAACAATGCCAGATATCCCGCAAAAAGATAGGGGTAATGGATGATCTCATACGCATGCGGTAGGCGCGCAGGATCGGCCACGTAGTTTTTGAAAAACCAGAACAGGATATTATCCCCAAGCATCAGGTTACCGGCCGGGTTTTCGTAAGCGAATTGGGGGTAATTCAGCCCGAAACGCTCGTATTCGGGGTGGATTTTGAAAATGTAATCCGGCGGCGGCAAATGGGTGAATCCATACCAAAGCACTACCAATGCAGCCACAAAGCCAGCCAGCGGCCCTGCGATACCTATATCGAAGAACTTGACCCGCGATTTCACCACTTCCTTGATACGGATGAATGCACCGAGCGTACCAATGCTTTGCGAGATGCCGAACCACAGCGGAATGTAGTAGGGCAGTGTAACTCTCACTTTATGGGCTTTGGCAACGAAATAGTGGCCGAATTCATGGATCGTAAGGATCAGTAGGAATGGTATCGAAAAATGGAAGCCCTGCACAAATTCCGCCCAACCCATGGGTTTGGTAGGAATGGGCACTTCCTTCCCATCCGGTTTGCCGATCAGGAAAAAAAGCATGTCATAAACGAATCCGAATATGTTACCGAACATCCATTCGGCACCAGCCATCGTCGTGGTGATGATGGTGATGATAAAAAGGGCTGCCTGGATGACGTGGGTTCGTGTGTTAGACTGCATAGTCTTGAAGGTATTCCAGAATAGTGACCGGCTTTTGGACGTGGATGGTTTCGATGCCGAGCTCGCCTGCGCTGCGGATGTTGTCCGCATTGTCGTCGAGGAAAAGCGTTTCTTCCGCTTTCAGGCCGGCTTTTTCGAGCACTTCCTGGTAAATACGGGGATCGGGCTTCATCAGGCCCATTTCGTAGGAAAGAAAAACGATTTCGAACAAATCTTCCAGCTTTTCAACACCCGTCGATGCTTCCAGGATCTTGTTGACCTGTGTAATGTGGATCGAGCTGGTGTTGCTGAGCAGGAACAGCCGGTATTTCGTCGCCAGCTTTTTCAGCAGCTCCACGCGCTCGGGCGGAAGATCGAGCAGCAGGCTGTTCCAGGCGGTGTCGATGGCTTCGTCCGACAGATCAGGAAAATTCAGGATTTCACGCACGTAGTTCCGGAACGTCGGTTCGTCCATCAGGCCGGTTTCAAACTGGCGGAAAATTTCGCTCTCTTTGAAAATCGTCAGGATCTCGTGCTGCTCGCGCCCGCTCAGATCGGCAAATGATTTGGAAGCAATGGGGACGTCGATGTTGAGAATGACGTCACCGAGGTCGAAAATGATGTTCCTGATTTGGTCGTTTTTCATGGATACGCTTACGCTTCTACTACCACGCCCATTGCACAGAATTTATCGATACGCTGGTCGATACGGTCCTGCTCGCTGATGGCGCCGAGTTCGGCAATATTTTCGAGAATTGTTCTTTTCAGCTCTTCGGCCATCCATTTGTGGTCGAGGTGTGCCCCCCCCAGCGGTTCGGCGATAATGCCGTCTACCAGCTTATAGTTGGTCATATCCTTGGCTGTGATTTTCATCGCCTCGGCCGCCTGCTCCTTGAAATCCCAGCTTCTCCAAAGGATCGCCGAGCAGTTTTCAGGGGAAATTACCGAGTACCAGGTGTTTTCGAGCATCAATACGCGGTCGCCGATGGCAATACCCAATGCACCCCCGGAAGCACCTTCGCCGATCACGATACAGATCACCGGTACTTTCAGCATGAACATCTCTTTCAGGTTGCGTGCAATCGCCTCGCCCTGTCCGCGCTCTTCGGCTTCCATACCCGGGAATGCACCCGGTGTGTCGATCAGCGTCACGATAGGCTTGTTGAATTTCTCGGCCAGTTTCATCAGGCGCAATGCCTTGCGGTAACCTTCCGGGTTCGGCATACCGAAGTTCCGGTGCTGGCGCTGCTTGGTATTACGGCCTTTTTGCTGCCCGATGAGCATGAACGATTGCCCGCCGACGTTCGCCAGACCACCGATAATAGCCGGATCGTCGCGCACCTGGCGGTCTCCGTGCAATTCGATGAACTCATCGCAGATCAGTTCGATGTAGTCAAGCGTGTAGGGGCGATCGGGGTGGCGGGAGAGCTGCACACGCTGCCAGCGCGTGAGGTTTTCAAATATTTCTTTTCGAAGGTTGGTGATGTTGCCTTCCAGCAACGCAATGGCGTCCGAAAAATCCACATTGTTTTCATTCGCCAACGCTTTCATTTCTTCGAGCTTGCGTTCGAGCTCGGCCATAGGCTTTTCAAAATCGAGGTATGTTCTCATAATTCAGGTTCTGTGATTAGTGGGCGGGATCGGGGGCGGTCAGAGTTCGTAAGTAGTGCCCCTTAACGGCGTTTCCACCGAATGATAGCCGATTTCCTGGATTTTACTCTGGAATTCAGCCATGCTTTGCTGCTCTCCGTGGACGAGGAAAACGCGTTTCAGTTTTTCCGGATCCTGCATTTTTACAAAATTAATTAAGTCGTTTTGGTCTCCGTGGCCGCTAAATACGTCAATTTTTTCAATATTAGCCAAGACCGGGTACTGCTTTCCGCGAATCGAGATCGTATCCTGCCCATTCAAAAGCCGCCATCCGAGCGTACCTTCCGAGGCATAACCGATCATCAGGATCGTCGCATAAGGATTGCCGATATTGGCCTCCACGTGCGCTTCCACGCGCCCGCCCTGTACCATTCCCGACGATGAAATGATAATGCAAGGCTCGTTATAGTTCGAAACCGCGCGGCTCGCGTCGGCACTTTCGAGGTAGATCAGATTTTCGAAATCGAAGAGCATGTCATTCTCTTCTTTAAAGTCGCGCGCCTCCTTGTTCAGCATCCGGGAATGTTTTTGGTACACCTTGGTGCTGCTGTGGGCCAATGGGCTGTCGGAGAATACTTTAATGAAGGGGAAAGAGCGGTCGAGATAGAGCTTGTTGAGCGTGTAAAGCAATGCCTGGGTTCTGCCGACGCTAAAAGACGGGATAATAAGCCTGCCAGGAATATCGATGCAGGTCCGTTTGATCACATCCGCCAGCGTTTCTACTGTGCCACGCTTGTCTTCGTGCAATCTGTTTCCGTAAGTCGATTCACAGATCAGGTAATCCACCTGCGGAATTTCCTGCGGGTCGATCAGCAGCGGATAGTTCTTCCGGCCGATGTCGCCCGAAAAGCATAGCCGTTTTTTCTCGCCATCCTCATACACTTCCAGTACAATATGCGCTGCACCCAGCAAATGACCAGCGGCATAGTAGGTTACCGTCACATTGTCGGCAATGCGGTAGCGCTGCCCGAAAGCAACGGGCACAAAATTGTCCATGGCCTCGATCACATGTTTTTCAACATAATAATCCATAGGCACTTCACGCTTCTTCTTGCCGCTTCTTTTCTTGGAGTTAACCCGTGAGTTGAGTCGTTTCTGGTGCAGATTGGCCGCGTCTTTCAGCAAAAGCGAGGTTAGAGCCATGGTAGGCTCGGTGCAAACGACCCGGCCTTCGAAACCCTCCTTATACAGGTTGGGAATGTTACCCGAGTGATCAATGTGCGCGTGTGTGAGCAGTACGGTGTTGATCAGACTGGGTTCAAACGGGAAAACGCTCTTCTGCTGTTCATATCTTGTTTTCTTGCCGATCTCATCCAGATCAAAATCGGAGCCGCAGTCGATCAGGATGCGGTAGTCGTCCGATTCCAAAAGGAACATACTACCTGTGACCTGCTGCGAAGCCCCCCAAAATGTCAATTTCATATAAATAGTATGGGGTGAAAGCTATATTGCATTTTTCATCTGGCGGAAAAATCAATATCACTATTGTATCTTTTCTTTGTAAACTACTAATCGTTTGTCTAATATCTTACAAAAGTACCAAAAAACAGCCTGAGATGCGGACATTAGTTGCTAGATTAGACAAAGCGGCATCATTTTTGTGTCCGGCGAATATTTAATATGATGAGAACCACCCTTCTTTTGTTTTACATACTCCTGGCGTGCCGCGCTGTATCGGCACAAGTCATCGACAGTACCGGACTGGTCCGATTCAGCGATGCCGTGCTTGAACTGCAAAACAGCGAGTTCATGCGGAGCGGCTCGCTGGCAGTGAGCGTAAAGGCTGTAAAAGAGGGTAAAAATTTATTTGCATTGAATGCGGAGCGTTCGCTGCCTTCCGCATCTACCTTGAAGCTCGTCTCTACCGCAACAGTTCTGGCGCTGTTCGGAGGTGATTTCAGATTCCAGACTTTCCTCGAACACGACGGTATTCTGCGCGGCGATACGCTTGTCGGCAACATTTACATGCATGGAACCGGCGATCCGTCACTCGGAAGTGACCGGTTTAAAGGTTATCCTACGGCGCCCGAAATGATCAGCCGGTGGGTGGCGGCAGTGAAAAAAGCGGGTATAAAGTACATCAAAGGCAAAGTCATTGCCGATGCCTCTTTTTTTGACAAAGAAGCTGTCGCCAGTACTTGGATATGGGGCGATATGGGGAATTATTATGGAGCTGGCGTACAGGGGCTCAATTTTAATGAAAACCTCTACCGTGTCAAATTTAAACCGGGCGTAGATCCGGGTGACCCAACGACCGTACTCGGTACGGAACCGGCGATTCCATATTTGTCATTTACAAATCAGGTGACGACCGGCGAACGCGGTTCGGGCGACCAGACGATCATTTACAGCAGTCCGCTGGGAAACAATGTGCTGCTTACGGGTACAGTGCCGGCCGGTAATGCGGTCTTTACGGTAAAAGGCTCCATTCCCGATCCGGCATGGTACACGGCTTATGCATTGAAAAATGCATTGGCTGGCAGCGGCGTGGTTGTGGCGGAAGCTGAGGATCTTCCCGGAAATCCGAATCTCCTGACTCCCAACCCCAAGAAAATCATCGATGAATATAAGTCGCCGCCCCTGCGCGAACTTTGTCAACAGGCCAATTTTTGGAGCATTAACCTCTTTGCCGATGTGTTTTTCAAGCAATCGGGCAAACGGCTCTCGGGCAGTTCCGGGTTCGACGATGCCGCTACGGCCATTACCGGCTACTGGTCGGGCAGGGGAGCGGATTTGAGGGGTTTTTACATTAAAGACGGAAGCGGATTGTCACCTTCCGGTTCCATTACCGCGGGTAGTCTGACGGATATTCTAAATCTGGCCAATAAAGATGTCAGCTTCAAGGATTTCTACCAAAGTATCGCTGTTCTGGGGCAGAACGGTACTGTTCGTAATCTTGGTAAGGGCTCACACGCAGCGGGTAATATGCGTGTGAAGAGCGGGTCCATCGAAGGTACGCGGGCGTTTGCGGGGTATGTAAATGCAAAATCGGGGGCATTGCTGAGCTTTACCATCATCGCGCACAAGTACGTACCGGGTAGTAACCGGGTCATTTCCGATTCGCTGGTGAAGCTGATGACGCTGATGGCGGAGCTTTGAAGGATTGTAGTTGTTGTTACATCCCTAACGGGATTCAAATTGAATTCTGATTACACCGTTTTTCTACCAATGTTACGTGCCTAACGGCACTTGCAATGAAAAATGCAAAGTCGCGTTAGCGACGTAATATTGGTAGCAAAATGGTATTGCGTATCGATTCGCCAATGCCGTTTGGCATGCAACAACAATTGTGAAGACGATGGCGCGAAACTCCTGCTTCGCGCACGCTATTATGCAGCCTCTGGCTGCCTTGCAGGATGTTCCGACCGGCCGGAGGCCTGCGAATAGTGGGCACGAAGCCAGAGCTTCGCGCCATTCGTTTCACTACTGCACGACTTTCTCTATCACGAGATTATGATTGGTATAAATGCAAAGATCCGCCGCGATCGTCAACCCTTCCCGCACCATTTCCTCCGCACTTAAATGCGTAGCATGTTTTTTCAACGCCTGCGCTGCCGATAATGCAAAGTTCCCGCCCGAGCCGATGGAGGCAATGCCGTTTTCTGGCTCCAAAACGTCACCCGTTCCTGAAATGACGAGAATTTCATCCTTATTGGCGGTAATCATCATCGCTTCCAACTTGCGGAGATAGCGGTCCGTACGCCAGTCTTTCGCCAGTTCAATGGCTGCGCGTTTCATGTTGCCGCCGTAGCCGTTCAGTTTTTCTTCAAATCGGTCCAGCAGCGTGAATGCATCGGCCGTGGATCCGGCGAAGCCGACGAGGATTTTGCCGCCTTGCAGCGTGCGGATCTTTTTTACATTACTCTTGGCAACCGTATTGCCCATTGTAGCCTGGCCGTCCGCGCCGAGGGCGACAGTTCCGTTGTGCAGCACCCCGAGGACGGTAGTAGCGTGTATTTTCTCCATATTAATATTTAAATGCAAATGTTAGTCGCGTTTGAAACAAAAACCCTCTGAAAACAAAAGTGCCAGACCTTGCGGGCCTGACACTTTTTCATGCATTTGTATTTTCGTTAAACCAGCATGCTCATTGGTTCTTCCAACAGTTTCTTCACTGTCAGCAAGAATTGAGCTGCGGTTGCGCCGTCTACCACGCGGTGGTCGGCCGAAAGCGTAACCTTCATGATGTTGGTCGGGTAAACCGTTCCATCTTCCTTGAAAGCAGCTACTTTCTTGATTGCACCGATCGCCAGGATGCAGGAATCCGGCGGGTTGATGATCGCTGTAAATTCGTCTACGCCGAACATACCGAGATTCGATACCGAGAATGTATTGCCTTCCCAGTCTTTCGGTTGCAGTTTTTTATCTTTCGCTTTGCCGGCCAGGTCTTTTACTTCACCTGAAATGGCAGAAAGCGTTTTCTTGTCAGCCTCGCGGATCACCGGCACGAGCAGACCTTCGTCTACCGCCACAGCTACACCGATATTGACATAATTGTATTTCCGGATCTTGTCACCCAGCCATGCGGAGTTTACAGCAGGGTGCTGCTTCAACGCCACTGCGCAAGCTTTGATCACCATGTCGTTGAATGATATCTTCGCGGTAGCCACTTCGTTCAGCTGCGGGCGCAATGCCATTGCCTTGTCCATGTTGATTTCCATGGTCACGTAGAAGTGAGGCGCAGTGAACAAGCTTTCGCTCAGGCGGCGCGCAATGGTTTTGCGCATTTGCGAGATTGGAGTATCCACAAAATCGCCCGTTGCAGGTACAGCAGCCGCAGGAGCCGCTTCTGCTTTGGCAGCCGGTGCAGACTGAGCGGCAGGGGCCGCAGCCGGTGCAGGTTGTGCAGAAGGTTTGAACTCGTCCACATCGCGTTTCACGATGCGTCCGTTGTCGCCGCTTCCTGAAACTTCGCTCAGGTTAATGCCTTTTTCGTCGGCCAGGCGTTTCGCCAATGGAGATGCTTTCACGCGCTCGTTCGAATCCGCTACCGAAACGGCTTTCTCAGAGCCATTTACAGCGGGTGCGGGAGCCGCAGCCTGCGCTGGAGCAGCAGTTTCAGCGGGAGCTTCGCCGTTTTCACGTGCCAGCAATGCTTCCACATTCGATCCTTCCTCACCGATTACGGCGATGATTGCGTCCACAGGTACAGCGTCGCCTTCTTTAATACCTACGTAAAGTAGTGTACCGTCTTCGTATGCTTCCAGTTCCATCGTAGCCTTGTCGGTTTCAACTTCGGCCAGGATATCTCCTGATTTTACTTTATCACCTACTTTTTTCTGCCAGGAAACCAGCGTACCCTCTTCCATGGTATCGCTCATTTTAGGCATGCGAACCACCGCAGCATTGATTTTTTCGGTAGAAGCGGCAGCCGTAGCAGGTTTCGCAGCGGGTGCACTTACAGTTTCAACCGCAGGGGCCGGAGCTTCTGCTTTCGGTGCTTCGGGAGCAGGAGCCGCAGCAGCACCATTTGAGCCGGCACCGTCGAGCAGCGATTGGTAATCCTCACCCTCAGCGCCAACGACCGCCATGATACCGTCGATAGGTACTGCGTCGCCTTTTTTTACGCCGATATATAGAAGGGTACCGTCCCAGTAAGATTCAAGGTCCATGGTTGCTTTGTCGGTTTCTACCTCAGCAATCACTTCACCGGATTTAATTTTATCACCTACTTTTTTGTGCCATTCCGCGATAACACCTTCTTCCATGGTGTCGCTCATCTTGGGCATACGAATTACTTCTGCCATATCGCTTGTTAAGGTATTTTTGTTCTTGGTCGAAATTCAGACTTTGGTCAAAATTACAATAAAAGGTGAATAGGAGAGATGTTTGACATTATAAAATTGCCCCTGTTGGTCGTTGAAGTCCTCTCTCAGGAAATTCATCTTTCTTGTAATGCTTGATAATCAGTGTGGTATGGCTATTTAATGCGGTTTTACCAATTAGTCACGCCACAAACGGCATGTCAGCAACCCGCTTTCACTGGTTTCGGGCGATATATAAATGATCGGCCAAAAGATGTGAATTTAGCCATTCAAGGCGTTCTGCACCCGGTTTGGGAGTTGGAAGCCGAAGCGTACGGAAAAAACTGCGGGCTACGCGCATGCGCTTCCGGAATGTGTAGGAAGTCTCACCGAATGCATTCCCTGGGCGCTCCACCGTTATCGTGGTGCATCGCAAACTTGCCCGGGCGACCAGCCCGATGAGGTACGGCGAGTAGGGCAGGTATGAAGTGAAATCCCCGACGGCATCTTTCCGCAGCACCATAAAAAGTCCCGCGTTCATCGGTATTTTCCTGCCTGAAAACCAATGCACCATTCCTTTGAAAAAAAAGGAGGTCAGCAGCCGTCCGGGAGACTCATATTTCCCATGGCGTTTGGCAAACACAACATCTAACCCCGGCTTTAATGCGTCGATCAACGCCGGAAGGTTCTCGGGTTCGTCCTGCAAATCGGCATCCATGGTGGCGATGATCTTTCCCTGTGCAAATGCCATTCCGGCAATCAATGCGCTGCTCTGGCCAGCATTT
Organism: Dyadobacter jiangsuensis; assembly: GCF_003014695.1. Classification (GTDB taxonomy): domain Bacteria; phylum Bacteroidota; class Bacteroidia; order Cytophagales; family Spirosomataceae; genus Dyadobacter; species Dyadobacter jiangsuensis. Next base: position 48,277 of record NZ_PYAS01000021.1, read on the forward strand.
CTTTTCAGATTAATGATATGAAAGGAAATCGTCGCCGGCAACTGTTGTAGAATGCCCAGTGAGTGGTCCGGCGAAGCGTCATTGACATACACAATCTCACAGGGAACCGGGAGCAAGGCAGCCATCCGGCTGATCCGGTCGTGCAGGGTAGCCAACGTCGAAGCACTTTTGTATACGGGAATAACAATGCTGATCATCAATAACCCTTTTCGTAGTTGACGACATTCAGCAACGTTTCCCCGCGCATGTAGCGTGCGAGGTTTTCTTCAAAAAGCGGCTGCCATTTGAATTCCGGCCCTTCGAGACTGCGGCCTACATGCGGGGTGATCAGTATCCGGGGCTCCGTCCACATCGGGTGCGAGGCAGGTAAGGGCTCCTCTTCGAATACATCCAGCGCGGCGCCGGCCAATTTCCCTGCTTGCACGCTTTCGAGTAATGCCTGGTCGTCGAGCGTTCCGCCTCTGCCGATGTTGATCACGAATGCCCGTTCAGGCAGCTGGTTCAGGATAGCCGGGTTTACAAAATGATGCGTACCAGGCGTTTTTGGAAGACAAACGATCAGCGCATCTGTATAGGCCAACTGCATCTGCCAGTTTTGTTGCCCAAATATCGAAATACCCTGCTCTTCCGAATTTCCGGGTTGGTTTCTTACCGCGGCAACATGCCCGCCGATGGCGGTAATCAGTCGTGCGATCTCCTGCGCGAGGCTGCCCCAGCCGAGAATGAGGCAGCGACTGCCATGCAGCGTGCGTAACCTATGCCGCTGCCAGGAGTGTGCTACCTGCTCGTCGCGAAGCAAATGGATATTTCGGAACAGCGCCAGTAATAGCGTGAGCGTATGTTCGGCCAGTTCGGCATCGTACACGCCGCGTGCGCAGGTGAGGGTAACACCTCTTTCCAGAAGCAGTTGCTTTTCGGTTAAAATAATGTCAACTCCCACCGAGTTGGATTGCATCCAGCGGAGCTTACGGGCGAAGGGGAGACTTTGGATAAAGTAACGGTTGCCGAGCACAATTTCAGCATTTTCGATGAGCGCCCGCGCTTCTGCGAGTGAATGTGCAATGGCTATTTCCTGATCCGGCGCGGCTTGTTGCAGGCGCTGTAAATGTGCCTGTACCGGGTCATACATCAGAAGGATCATGCGTGATGCGGATTGGTGGTCCAGCTTTCGACCTGCTCGCGGAATGCCTGGAAATCCGCAGACACTTGTTCGCCGGATCGGCTTCGTGCTTCATCGTACGCATTTCTGATGTGGTGGATCATATGTTCCATGCTGTGATGGGCGTAGTCCTTGATGAATGTACGGCGCAGGAAACTGAAATCGATGCCCAAACGCGCGTATTCATTGATCAGGTATTTGCTGGCGATCGGTTGGCCGTTTGGCGGGTAAGTTACGCCTCCCGCACCAAGGGGTATTTCGAATTGCCGGCGAATGTCGGTTACCGTGCCATTCATGAGCGGAACGAAAATGTTCCGGCTGTTTTGCTGAATATGCAGGTCGTTGAGTCCTATATAGGCCCTGCGGAGAGGCAGTTTGCTAAGTTCGGTGACGCAGTCGAGCGCCGAGGTTGTTTCGATCAGAATATTAAATCCGGCCCGCCCACCGATCATTTGTAGTGTGTCGCGTGCTTCTGCGACGGTCCTTACCATCGGCAGGAAGATTTCGTCAGCTCCCGCACGCAACGCGAGCTCGACTTCCTCATAGGTATACTCGGGCGAGAAGCCGTTGATCCTGCAAATCAGTTTGCCTCCCGGAGTTACTTCCCGCACGCGGCACAGATCTTCATAAGTGTCATAATTGATCTGTGTGTCGAAATTCTCCTGCCGCAGCTTCTTTCCCTGATTCTCCCAATCGACGATGATGCCATCCACGCCCGCTGCGATGGCCGTTCGGACGGTCGCCGGGTCGGTCGAGAATAAAAAGAGCTGGAAATGGTTGGGTAAATTTTGGTTCACAAGGATCTTGTTTTCTGTGCAACGATCAGGCAACTGGTACCAAATGGGATTCTTGTTTTGCTTCGGATGGCATTTGCCTCCCAGCCGAGCAAACGCCTTAGCAGACGTGCGGTGGCAGGGCGGCCGGCCATATGTTCGTTTCGTTTCTTTTCAGGGGTGTTATCTTTTTTTATCCCGAACTTCTCGGGCAATACCCGCGCAAGCCACATCGGCGCCCACACCAGCGAAAAGAAATAGGTGGCATAAGTCACCTTGAACCCCGCCTCCGCAAGCAATGTGGAGAGTTGTCCGAGGGTATACCGCCGGAAATGCCCGAGTTGGACGTCGTTTTCGGACCATAAGCTCTGGAATGCGGGTACTGTGAGCATGATCTGTCCGTCGGGAGTGAGCAGTCGGTTGATATTTTCGAGGAAGGATTTATCATCACTGATATGCTCCATTACATCGAAGAATCCCGCCGCAGGAGCAGTTCCATTAGCTTTGGTCACATATTCCTCCAGTGTATTCTGGATAGTGGACCGGATTCCCCGCTTCCGCGCATTCTCGACCCCGGTAGCATAAGGCTCCACCAGCGTTACGTTGTAGCCCGCATTCTGCATGGCCAGTGCGGTAATGCCGTTCCCGCCTCCGATATCAAGGAAATCTTTGGGAAAACCATTTGCCTTCATAGCCTCTACAAGGCAGCCATTCCGGTGCTGATACCAAAACGACATGTCTTCCATTTCGAAACACACCGAGTTGCCGTCGTCCGGGTAGGACACAAGCCACTTTTCTCTTTTTTCTTCAATCATCTTTTTTCTGCTGTGATGATCTGGAAAGGCAGAAAAGTGTTCAATCCCGGAATTTTTTCCAGGACGGGTTCGCTTTTCTGGCCCAATGCGGTATTGGAGAGGAAGGGTGGGTAAAAGCCAAATCTTTTAATATTCAAATTCTTCCAGCCGGCGTAATCCATCGCCTCGAAGAGCTTCTTTTTAGTCATGTCTGCCACGCCCTTATCGCCTTCCCACGACATCCCCGGGGTCAATGCGATTTGCAGGTAGTACAGCGGGTTGTAGGCGTTCGGTTCGAGAAATACCAGTTTTCCGCCCGGTTTGCATATGCGGTACATGGCCTGGAAACAAGCATGCAGGCTATGGAAATGGTGAAGGGCCATGAAACCCATAACCACATCAAACTGGTCGTTCAGCTCCTCGGGCGCGTCTAGAATGTCGGCGGCGTGGAGTTTGACGGGAAACTTGTTGTCGTTGTAAACCAATAGCTGCTGCAAAAGGAACGGCGATAAGTCGAGCCCCTCCACCCGGTAGCCCTGAGCCAGGAAGTTGAGCGTGTATTTCCCCATTCCACAAGCCACGTCGATAATCCGGTCGGATTTTTTGATCCCCGCAAAGTCGATCACTTCTTTCACATGCCTGCGCACGTAGGGCGAAGAAACCGGGATCATTGTTTTTTTGATCTTGTGCCCGAAATAATCGAGCTGCTGGTTGTTGTGAAATTTGATGTTGGAGACTACGATGCTCATAAAGAATGGGGATCTTTTGGTGTGGTGAATATACGCAAAAATGTCCCCAATGGGCAACCGGTGAGCTATGACTTTTTAACCGGTGATAAATAATTTTCGGTTACATATACGTCACTGAGTGTTAATGACTTCATAAAGACTCACATGCCAAATCGCCGAACGGAATATCGCCAGTTTGCGCAAACCCGACTTTTCGGGATCGCTGATGTTTTCCGCGGACAAAATGTAGTTGCATCCCAGCTTTCGCAGCGCCTCATGCGAGAGCGTGACCGGGCGCTCGGAAGGGGCCATGCCGCGCGTCATATGGGTTTCAAAATAGGGCAGCCCCTGATCGTAAACCACGATGCTCTGACTGCCCCAGAAATCGAAGAAACCCCGATTGTTACCGTTCTTTTCGAGCTCGTCGGCGATGATGTCCCGGAACTGGTGTTTGTAGGGAAGGGGATAATTGCTCGAATATCCGTCGATCGTCCACATCCCATTGTATTGGGCTACTGCCGGCGGGATGCCGATGCTGGCCACGCGGTAGGTCTGCACCGGTCTGCCGATCGCCGTTTTGATATTTTCAAACATCCTTTCGGCATAATAGTCTTCGTAAGTGAAGATATAATGATAGGGGACGATGGAAATGAATTTTTTGACAAAACGCTCGTAATAGGTCGGCTGATAGGCGAAACAAACCGCAAGCTGCATGGCCGCTACCACGATCAGAATGCGGCCCTGGTACCTGGGAACAACCAATAGCAATGCCTGCGCGGCGGCAATGTGCCAGAGCAATTGCAGGAATATATGAAACCTTTCGAGGCTGAACATCCGCAGCAGGTCAGAGCTGTTGCGAAGCTCCACCAGCGGTTCCCAGTTCAGAATGGCAATGTAAAAGCAGATCAGCGTAATAATGCCCAGCGTGATCGTGAGGTTCAGCGGCAGTTCTCTCTTCCGAACGACATGCACCACATAAACCAGGCACACAAACGGTAGGAGCACGAATGTGTGCAGCGACAATGCCACATCCACATTGCCCAGCAGGAAGTACCGGGCAAATATTTTCATGCAAATGCCCAATGACACCGGAAACCGCCGCATCTCCATCCGGTGGGAAACAAATCCTTCGCCTCCGAGCAGATTCTGGATCAGGTCGATCTTCGTGACCAGATATACTGCCAAAAGGATAGCAAATGCCAGAAATAGCCGTTTAACCGGATGTTTCTGAACAATATCATAGCCAATCAATACCCCGAATGCGAACAGGATGAATACCCCGGCAGACTGGAAATTGGAGGTAAATGGAAATGCGGCCAGGATCAGCCAGTTCCAGATGGCTGGTCTTTCTTTGCGGATATTCAGGATGACAAACAGCAGCAGCGGTTGGCCTGCAATGCTCAGCCCCCATGTTGGCAGGAAAGGCGTAAATGCAAAGGATAAAGCCAGAAATGCCGAGGCTGGCTCATTAACCTTCAAATGTCGTCTGCACAGCAGCCACATGCCGATCAGCGCGACACCGCTGATGAAGACATTGTAGAATTGAAATGCGGTAAAAGTCGGCAGCAGAAGATTCAGCCAGTAATACACATTATAGGTACTGACCAGCGTGAATTTTGGCACACCATTCATAAAAGGCTCGATGATCGCATATGGGGGCGCCCATGCGTAGGCGCTCTGCGTGGCGAGGCGGTACCAAACCACAAACGAGTCGAGCGAGTCGAAAGCATTGAAGAATGCTCCGGGGCCCAGGAAAATCGTGGGCGCATGATAAAGCAAAAATACCAGCAACAACCCTCTGAGGTAGTATTGCTGGTATTTTGCTTTCATAATTGAGGAAATACTAGTTGATCTTCAAAACAGCCATAAATGCTTCCTGCGGAATTTCTACACTGCCCACCTGGCGCATCCGCTTCTTACCTTTCTTCTGTTTTTCGAGGAGCTTGCGCTTACGGGAAATATCACCACCGTAACATTTAGCCAAAACGTCCTTCCGCATGGCTTTCACGGTTTCGCGGGCGATGATCTTCTGTCCGATGGCTGCCTGAATCGCGATTTCGAACATTTGGCGCGGGATCAGTTCACGCAGCTTTTCGCAAAGCTTCTTGCCCCATTCGTAAGATTTCGAACGGTGTACAATGGCCGACAATGCATCCACCGCCTCGCCGTTCAACATCACGTCGAGTTTCACCATGTCCGACTCCTGGTAACCTGCCAGCTCATAGTCGAGTGAGGCGTAGCCGCGGGAGATTGTTTTCAATTTATCGAAGAAATCAAAAACCACCTCGGCCAGCGGGATGAGGAATTGCAGCTCCACACGCTCGGCCGTGAGGTAAATCTGGTTTTTAAGGATACCCCGCTTGTCCATACACAGGTTCAGGATCGGGCCGATGTAGTCCGATTTTGTGATGATCTGCGCGTTGATGTAAGGCTCCTCGATGTATTTAATATGGTTAGGCTCAGGCATTTCTGACGGAGCGCTGATATTGAGTAGCTTATCCTTCGTGGTCAGAACCCGGAACTGTACCGATGGCACCGTCGTGATCACGGTCATGTCGAACTCGCGTTCCAGGCGTTCCTGAACGATCTCCATGTGCAGCATTCCCAGGAAGCCGCAACGGAAACCGAAGCCAAGCGCCGCCGATGTTTCCGGTTCCCAAACCAGGGCTGCGTCGTTCAGCTGCAACTTTTCCATGGCCTCGCGAAGCTCTTCGAACTCGCTGGTGTCAACCGGGTAAATACCGGCGAAAACCATCGGTTTCACCTCGGAGAATCCTACGATCGCTTCACTGGCAGGACGGTCTATGTGCGTGAAAGTGTCACCCACCTTCACCTCTTTGGCCACTTTGATACCTGAAATTAGGTAACCTACGTCGCCGCATTCCACAACTTGCTTGGGTATTTGCTGCAAACCGAGCGTCCCGATTTCGTCGGCAATATATTCCTTGCCGGTCGCCATGAACTTCACTTTATCACCCTTCTTAATGCTGCCGTTTTTCACACGGAAGATTACCTCGATACCACGGTAAGAGTTGAAAACCGAGTCGAAGATCAATGCTTGCAGCGGGCCTTCCGGATCGCCGACAGGCGCTGGGATGCGTTCTACAATGGCATTCAGAATGTCCTCGATGCCGATACCTTCCTTACCGCTGGCAGGGATAATGTCGGAACGTTCGCAACCCAGCAGATCCACCATTTCATCCTTGATCTCCTCGGGCATTGCACCGGGAAGGTCGATCTTGTTCAAAACGGGGATAATCACCAGGTCATGGTTGATCGCCAGGTAGAGGTTGGAGATCGTCTGAGCTTCGGTACCTTGTGAGGCATCTACGAGCAGCAACGCGCCTTCGCAAGCAGCGATCGAGCGGGAAACTTCGTAGGAAAAGTCCACGTGGCCCGGGGTGTCGATCAGGTTAAGTATATATTCTTCTCCTTTATAAACATAGTTCATCTGGATCGCGTGGCTCTTGATGGTGATGCCGCGTTCGCGTTCCAGATCCATATTGTCGAGCAATTGCGCCTGCATTTCGCGCTGCGATACAGTTTTGGTAAATTCCAGCAGACGGTCCGCCAGGGTACTTTTCCCGTGGTCAATATGGGCAATAATGCAAAAATTACGGATTTTCTTCATGAAAGTTGTTCCTATTCCAATGCTTTGAATATATAGTTCAGGTCAAAGCAATCACAAAATTACGAGGGTAATTAATATTTCAAGATGTTTTCAAACAGAAGTTCAAACTAAAAATGACAAGCGTGCTCACAGGCCCGCAGGCAAGGGCGCCTGTATTGCACGCTTCCGCTGCGGCCAGGCGTAGAGCCAGTATGCCGCGACGACGAGCAATGTCAGCGGGATTAGTTTGCCGTAACGTACCATAGCGGCGGTGAGGACGGTCATGGACAGCAACATAGCAGGGTGTGCCATGTAGTGCACCCCGGTCCTCAGCCAGCGAATCGGCGATTCCCTTGTGTTGCCTGTGCAAGGGCTCATTTGCTCATTAGAGCCCAGCCGTATCAGCCATTTCACAAGCACGCTACTGTGCAAACGGCTATCGCAAACCAGGCGTCGCGGCCATGTGAGCAGCGAACCATAAGCAGTAACAAGCGCGAAAAGAAACGGCCCGAATGTCATTTGCATTAACAATACCATCGGCAAATGCAAAAGCAGCGCCAGGAACATTGCGTAAATGACCGACGCGCGGCGGAGCAAGAGGATAGCAATACTGATTTGTAACACAATAACCCCTATGCCCATCATTTGAGACAAAAGGCCTTTTGGAAACACGCTGGCCGCTTTCATGTAGGAGGTTATCTGATGTTTGGTCACCAAAAGTGTTTCCATGCTCGCACCGTCCCACCAGTCCGGATCGAAAACTTTGTTCAAGTCGGCGCCGAGATAGAGTACCGCCAGCTGAAAACGGATCAGGTCCGTTCCTGTGACCCGATTGCTGAGCGCTGTGCACAGGAACACGCAACCTGTAAAAAGGTGCGCTACTGAAATGCATATCTGGCAGGAGAGCAGCCCGGTTACGAATGCCACGCCGACGAACAGTGAGCCAAGACGTACAAAGCGCGAAAACAGGAGCATGCCGATGCCGCTCAGAAACAGTAACCTGACGCCCAGGTTGAACTGTGCGTCGGTACCGATTTGGCCCAGCAGTTCGATGAGCGGATAAAACCTGCCCCCGCCCTGGTTGCCATTGAAAGGAAACTCGCCCGTCAAAAGCAGATAGATTGCTAACATCCGCACTGCGAGCACCAGCTCGGGAACGACGGCCTTTCCGTTGACATAGAAAGGATTAAGATGGCGCATAGGGTTCAACGGCTGGCTTTCCACAGGTAGGTTTGTTCAGGCGCTCCATTGCGGCGATAGGAGATTACGACGCTGTCGGGATGGGTGGGGGCGTGTGCTTCCACCGAGGCAACAAGTCGTCGGAGGTTACCGGGTGCGTGCGCTTCCCACTGGGTTTGTGCCAGGCCATAACGGGCCTCAAGGGTGTGCTGGTCCCAGGTAACGCCATTCTGAAATGCGTCGATCCGGTAAAAGACCTGCGTGGTATGCGGTGCCCAGGAGATCGTCCGGGTGTCCTGCGTGAGTTCATACAGTGTGTTGATCACCTGGGCCGACAGGAAGAGTATTCCGGGAAGCCATTTTTTGAGGGATGATGAAGTCATAAGTGCGCGGTAGAGTTACAGATCATAGAGCAACTTAAGGGTTTCAGGATTTTTTTGTAAAAGTTAATAAAAGAGTATTAACCAAAATATTTAATCATTTGATTAAATATTTTGGTTAAACCGAAAATCGCTTTTACCTTTGGTGCATCAAATGGAAATTGACTGATGGCGAAAGCAAAAAAGGCAGAGTTGGACCTGAGCACGGAAGAAAAGATCAAGGAGGCGGCGAGCATTGTATTCACCAAAAAGGGGTACGGTAATGCGCGAACGAGGGATATTGCGGAAGAGGCAGGTATTAATCTGGCGCTGCTGAACTACTATTTCCGCAGTAAGGAAAAGCTTTTCCAGATTGTGATGGCTGAGCGGATCGATAAGCTTTTCGGCGTACTGACCCCGGTTCTCAATGATGAGTCGACGACATTGGAGGAGAAACTGGAAAAGATTACGGAGAGCTATATTAATATGCTCCTCGAAAATCCCGATCTGCCGATTTTTGTACTGAGTGAAATTCGTAACAACCCGGATCAGCTTTCAAACCGTTTTCAGGCCCGCAAGCATCTCACAGAATCGGTTTTTGTCAAACAGCTTATGGCCCGCAGAAGTGACCTCAATCCGTTTCATTTTTTGATGAACTTGCTGGGAATGAATTTGTTTCCCTTTGTTGCGAAGCCGGTTTTGCAACCGATCGTAGGTAATGAAGAGATGTACCGGCAGTTGATGGAGCAACGTAAAAAGCTCGTTCCGGCATGGATGAAGCTGATATTGGATCAGGGTTAACCGCCCTTTTTTTAGCCAAAAATTAATCAAATGATTAAATAAATCGAATAAATAAAATGATTAATGGATTAAAAATAGCATTACTAACCGGTGTCATGGCGCTGACGGCCGCACAATTGACGGCCCAGCAAAGGCCACTGACAATCCGGGAGGCCTACCAGCTCGCCCGGAAGAACTATCCGATGATCAGGCAGCAGGGCTTGATCGAAAAAACGCGCGAGTACTCGGTGAGCAATGCCGCAAAGGGCTATTTGCCGCAGCTTACCGTACAGGGCCAGGCCACGTACCAATCGGTTGTGACCGAGTTTAAACTGCCCGTCTCGATCCCCGGTATCGAATTCCCGAACATTAGCAAGGATCAATACAAGGTTTACGGTGAAGTGAACCAGACGATTTACGACGGGGGTAACGTCCGCACGCAGGTACGCTCGCATGAGGCGAACGCGCAGGTGGAATCGCAGAAACTGGAAGTGGAATTGTACAAGCTCAACGAGCGGGTAAACCAGTTGTTTTTCGGAGTGCTAATGCTCGACGAGCAGTTGAAACAGAATGAACTGTTGAAAAAGGATATTAACCTGGGGATTCGGAAAGTTCAGGCGCTCATCGACAACGGTACCGCGTTCAAAAGTAATGCGAATACCCTGAAAGCGGAGTTGCTGAAAGCCGACCAGCGTGCCATCGACCTGAATGCGAGCCGTAAAGCATACCTGGAAATGCTGGGCATGCTCACGGCGCAGTCGCTGGGCGACTCTGCGGTGCTGGAAAAACCAGTCAATCTGGCGGCGGGAAGCGATATTAACCGGCCGGAGCTCAAACTGTATGAAGCCCAAAACCGAAGCCTGGATGTGCAATCACAATTGCTGGACGTCCGTAACCGCCCGAAACTCAATTTCTTCTTCCAGGGAGGTTACGGCAGACCTGCATTGAACATTCTGAACAATGGCTTCGATCCGTATTACATCACCGGTTTGCGGCTGAACTGGTCGCTGTCGGGGTTGTACACCATGAAGCACGACCGGGAGCTGATCCGGAACAACCGGGATGCGATTCAGCTTCAAAAGGAGACATTTCTCTTCAATACGCAACTGGCTGCCAAACAGCAGAATGCCGAACTCGACCGTTTTGGCAAGCTGCTCACAACTGACGACGAGATCATTAACCTCCGAGAAAGCATCAAAACCACTGCCGCCGCCCAACTCGAAAACGGCGTGATCAATACCAACGACTTCCTGCGTGAGGTGAATGCCGAAGATCAGGCGAGGCTGAACAAGATCCTGCACGGCATTCAGCGGCTGATGTCGCAGTACAGCCTCGATAACACGCTGGGAACCCCTATTGAATAAGCATTTAAATACAATCACATGAAAACATATTCTTATCTGATCATATTGGCTGCGGGGATGGCGGCCTGCAATGGAAAAGAGAACCCTTATGACGCTTCCGGGACATTCGAGGCCGTGGAAACGATCGTTTCCGCTGAGGCGACAGGCCGCATTATGGCACTAGACCTGGAAGAGGGCCAGCAGCTGAAGGCCGGGCAAGTGGTGGGTTATATCGACAGCCTGCAATTGTCGCTGCGCAAAAAGCAGCTCGAAGCGCAGATCAGGGCTACCGGAAGCCGCCTGCCTGATATTGTGGCGCAGACCAACGTTTACAAACAGCAGATCGCCGTTTCGCAGGTACGGCTCGATAACCTGCTCCACGAACAGAAACGCATTCAAAACCTGCTGAAAGCCGATGCGGCGACGCCGAAGCAGCTCGACGACATTAATGCACAGGTGGAAGAATTGCAAAAGCAACTGGATGTAATCCGTAAACAGGATGCCGCGCAGACTTCTGTTTTGAAAACGCAGACTTCCGGCTTGCGGGCGGACGTGCAGCCATTAGTTGTCCAAATCGAGCAGATTAACGACCAGCTTGCCAAAACGAAGATTGTCAACGAAGTGAATGGTACAGTGCTGACGAAATATGCGGAGGCCAATGAGGTTGCGGCGGCGGGAAAGCCTCTGTACAAAATCGCTGACCTTTCCACAATTATCCTGCGCGCCTACGTGACGGGCGACCAACTGACGGGTATCAAGCTGAATCAGCAGGTGACAGTGCTGGTAGACAGCGCTGGCGGCCAGTATCGCCAGTTGCCGGGAACGATCGAATGGATTAGTAACAAGGCGGAATTTACCCCAAAGACCATTCAGACGAAGGATGAGCGTGCAAACCTGGTTTACGCAGTGAAGATCCGGGTGAAGAATGACGGATATCTGAAAATAGGCATGTACGGTGAAGTAGCGTTGAAATAATGGAAGCTGTTGTTGTCAAAAATCTCACGAAAACCTACGGAAAGGAAAAGGCTGTTGCGGTGGACGACGTGTCTTTTTCCGTAGACCAGGGTGAGCTTTTCGGGCTGATAGGTCCCGATGGTGCCGGTAAAACGAGCATTTTCCGAATACTGACCACGCTGTTGTTGCCGGACGGCGGCGCGGCGAGTGTCGACGGGCATGATATTGTGAAGGATTTCAGGCAAATACGCAGTTCGGTAGGGTATATGCCCGGTAAGTTTTCGCTTTACCAGGATCTCACGATTGAAGAAAACCTGCAATTCTTCGCCACCGTTTTCGGTACCACGATCGAGGAAAACTACCATTTGATCAAAGATATCTACGTGCAGATCGAGCCATTCAAAACCCGGCGGGCAGGAAAGCTGTCCGGTGGAATGAAGCAGAAGCTCGCATTGTGCTGCGCACTGATTCACAAGCCCACGACCTTGTTTCTGGATGAACCTACCACGGGTGTCGATCCGGTTTCACGGAAGGAGTTTTGGGAAATGCTCAGAAGGCTGAAAGCGCAAAACATTACCATCCTCGTTTCGACGCCGTATATGGATGAGGCTTCGCTTTGCGACCGCATTGCATTAATCCAGGGCGGCAAAATATTGTCCATCGATACGCCACAGAACATCGTAAGTGCCTATCCCGACCGACTGCTGGCGATTAAAGCCAATGAAATGTATCAGTTGCTCAAAGCCCTTGAAGGATATCCGGAGATTCTGAATAGCTACGCTTTCGGCGAGTACGCACATGCAACGCTGCGCGACGCGCATGCCAGCACGGACGCATTGCAGGCGTACCTGCGTGAGCGCGGGCTTACAGGCGTGGAAGTGAAGGAGGCCGAGGTAACGATCGAAGATTCATTTATCAAATTATTACATTAAAACCGCCATGATGCAGGACGATAAAGTGATAGTCTGCGACAAGCTTACGAAGCGGTTCGGGGACTTTATAGCCACCAACGAAATTACATTCGATGTTCATAGAGGGGAGATTTTTGGCTTCCTGGGTGCAAATGGGGCGGGTAAAACCACTGCCATGCGTATGCTGTGCGGCCTTTCGGCTCCCAGCTCGGGCAAGGCGACCATCGCGGGCTATGATGTATACACCCAAACCGAGCAGATCAAGAAGAATATCGGGTATATGAGTCAGAAGTTTTCACTTTACGAAAACCTGACGGTGCTGGAAAATATCGAGTTTTTCGGGGGGATTTACGGTCTTTCCGACGAACGGATCAAATCCAAAACCGAAGAATTGCTTCAAAGGCTTGGATTGAAAGGCGAAGCCAATAAGCTGGTGGGATCGCTCCCGCTGGGATGGAAACAGAAACTGTCTTTCTCGGTTGCTGTGCTGCATGAGCCCAAAATTGTGTTTCTCGACGAACCTACCGGCGGTGTGGACCCCGTGACGCGACGACAGTTCTGGGACATGATTTACGAAGCTGCCGACAGCGGCATTACCGTTTTCGTGACCACGCATTACATGGACGAGGCCGAGTATTGCAATCGTATATCCATTATGGTGGACGGCAAAATGGAAGTCCTGGACACGCCGACAAACCTGAAACACAGCTTTCACGCGCGGTCGATGGACGAGGTGTTTTACCAGCTCGCGCGCGGCGCAAAAAGAGGGGATTAGCCATGAAACAGTTTCTCGCATTTGTCAGAAAGGAATTTTACCATGTGCTCCGCGACCGCCGCACACTGCTGATCCTGTTTGGAATGCCCATCGCGCAGATATTGATCTTCGGCTTTGCATTGACCAACGAGGTGAAGGATTCTGAAATCCTGGTGGTGGATTATGCCAAAGATAATGCCTCACAGGAGCTGCTCACCAAGATTGGTTCGAGCCGGTATTTCAATATCCGGCAGGCTGCGCTAAGCCATAAGGAAATATTGAAGACGTTCCAGAAGGGGAAAATCAAAGCTGTGGTGGTGTTTCCTGCTAACTTTAATGAGGATTTGCTCCACCACAACAAGGCCCAGGTTCAGATCATTACTGATGCCAGCGACGTGAATACAGCAAATATGGTCACGAACTACCTGTCGTCGATCATCATGGATTACCAGAATCAGGTCAATCAGAACCTGGAAATCCCTTACCGCATTACGCCCGAGGTACGGATGCTCTACAATCCGCAGCTCAAAGGAGCCCACGGTTTCGTGCCGGGCGTGATGGCGTTGGTGTTGCTGCTCGTTTCGGTGATGATGACTGCCATTTCCATTGTTCGCGAAAAGGAAACCGGTACTATGGAGATCCTGCTCGTATCGCCATTTAAGCCGGTACTGGTGATATTTGCCAAAGCGTTTCCATACCTGGCTCTATCGCTTGTGAATGTGACTGCGATACTGTTACTGAGTGTTTTTGTGCTGGATTTGCCGGTGAAAGGAAGCGTAGCGCTGCTCTTCGCGGAAAGCACGTTGTTTATCATTACCTGTCTGGCACTGGGTATTTTTATATCCATTAAAACCTCCTCTCAGCAGATCGCTATGCTTATCTCGCTGATGGGTATGCTGCTCCCGACGATGATGTTCAGCGGTTTCCTGTTCCCGATCGAGAATATGCCGTTGCCGTTGCAGGTTATTTCCAACATAGTGCCTTCGAAATGGTTTTACATTATCGTCAAGTCGATCATGATCAAAGGATTAGGACTGGGCGCGCTATGGAAGGAGACGCTGATTTTGTTCGGTATGACCGTGTTTCTGCTGCTGGTGAGTTTGAAGAGCTTTAAAATCCGTTTGCAATGAGGACATTACGATTTTTATTACGCAAAGAATTCAGGCAGATTTTCAGGGATAAATCGATCGTGGCGATGATTTTCTTCATGCCGATGGTACAGCTGATATTGATGCCGCTTGCTGCCGACTATGAGGTTAGAAATATCAATTTATCCGTGGTCGACCACGACAAATCTCCTTATTCTCAAAAGCTGATTGCTAAAATCGTTGCATCCGGCTACTTCCGGCTTACAGGCTACAATGCGTCGTTCAAAGAGGCATTCGGGCTGATCGAATCCGATAAGGCCGATCTGATCCTTGAAATTCCGCATGATTTCGAAAGAAATCTCATCCGGGAGGATCATGAGAAGCTTTTTGTGGCGGTGAATGCGATCAACGGTACGAAGGCGAGCCTGGGCGGTTCCTATTTGGGAAGCATTATCGGGGATTTCAATGCGGATATCCGGATGCAGCTCGTTACGCCGCCGCGGTTCAGCCAGTTCCCGGTAATCGAGGTGGTGGCTTCGAACTGGTTCAACCCGGTTTTGAATTACAAGGTATTTATCGTCCCGGGCATTCTGGCGATCCTGGTCACGATGGTCGGCGGGTTTTTGTCCGCATTGAATATCGTTCGGGAGAAGGAAATCGGTACGATTGAGCAGATCAACGTGACGCCGATCAAGAAGCACATTTTTATATTAGGTAAACTGATCCCGTTCTGGGTGCTGGCCAATATTGTTTTCACGATCGGCCTGTTGGTGGCGCGGTTTGTGTACGGAATCGTGCCGGTAGGAAGCTTGCTGACGCTGTATGCATTCATTTCAGTGTATTTGCTCGCCGTTTTGGGCTTCGGTTTGATGGTATCGACGTTTTGCGACACCCAGCAGCAGGCCATGTTCATCATGTTCTTTTTCATGATGTTGTTCATACTGCTGGGAGGCTTGTTCACGTCGATCGACAGCATGCCCGAATGGGCCAAGCTGATCACGCGCGTCAATCCCGTGCGCTACATGATCGAGGTAATGCGGATGGTTATTCTCAAAGGCAGTAGTTTCATCGATGTGCTGCCGCACGTCGGGGTAGTGGCATGCATGGCGGCAGTGCTGAATGGATGGGCGGTTTTGAATTATAAGAAGACAAATTGAGTTATTGACCGCCGACCGCCGACCGCCGACCGCCGACCGCCGACCGCCGCTCAAATCTGACAATGCCTGACGACGCAACTACACATGACAACAACGTGCCTATTCCAGCTCAACCATCGCCTTAATCACCCCATTCGCCGGGTCGAGCCAGCTTTCGAATTCATCCTTCACCTGCCCGAACGCAACGCGGTGGGTGATGTATGTTTTCGGATCGACCAAACCGTTTTTCATGCTATGGATCACATGCTCGAAATCGGCGCGGGTTGCGTTGCGGCTGCTCATTAATGTAGCCTCGCGCTTGTGAAACTCGGGGTGGCTGAATGCAATTTCGCCTTTTTGAAGACCTACCAGCACGTATTTGCCGCTATGAGCCAGGTAGGCAAAAGCAGTGTTAATGGCGCGTAAATTACCGGTTGCGTCGATGACGACGGTCGGCATATCGCCATTTGTAATCTCGGCAAGGCGTTCGATTACGTTTTCGGTCAGGCCATTAATGGTGTGCTCTACGCCGATGCGGTCGCGGCAGAATGCGAGGCGCTGATCGTTGATATCGAGGGCAATCACCTTTCCGCCGGCAATGCGGGCAAACTCCATCGTTCCCAAACCAATAGGCCCCGCACCCACTACGAGTACAAACTCGTCCTTGCGTACGTCCGCGCGGCGCACGCCATGCGCGCCTATCGCGAGTGGCTCCACGAGCGCGAGCTCATCGAAGCTCAGACCGTCGCCGTGCACGAGCGAATAGGAGGGCACGGAGAGGTATTCCACCATTCCGCCATCAATGTGGACGCCCGACACTTTCAGAGTGGTGCAGCAGTTGGGCTTACCATTTCGGCATGCAACGCATTTGCCGCAGTTGAAATACGGCACGAACGTAACCGCCTCACCTGTCACAAAACCCGGCGCATCGGTTTCTACGATTTCTCCGGCCAGTTCATGGCCCAATATTCTTGGATAGTGGAAGAAAGGCTGCGTTCCCTCGTAGGCGTGTAAATCGGTTCCGCAGATGCCTATTCTTTTGATTTTCAACAGGGTGTGCCCCGGTGTGGCTACCGGCGCCTCGGCTTGTTCATAGGAGAACGAGCCGGGCGTGGTACAAACGAGTATTTCCATGGATCGGTATCAGGAATTGGCCAGTGCGCGATCGAGGTGGACGTAGCCGCCGTCGACATAAATGAGCTGTCCGGTCGTGTGGCTGGATCTTTCCGAAAGCAGGAATACGGTCATATTAGCGATTTCCTCGGCGGTTGTCATGCGGTTTTCCAAGGGGATATTGGCTGTAATGGCCGCCAGTTTTTCCTGCGGATTGGGCAGGGTCTCGATCCATTTTTCGTACAGCGGCGTCCAGCATTCGGCCACGATCACCGAGTTCACGCGGATGCCGTATTTAAGCAGTTCTACCGCCCATTCGCGGGTCAGCGCGTTGCGACCTCCGTTGGAAGCGGCATATGCCGAGGTTCCGCCCTGGCCGGTGTCCGCGGTTTTGGAGCTGATATTCACGATAGAGCCTTTGGACGCTTTCAGCGCAGGCAACGCATAATGTGCCATCAGGTAGTAATGCACCACGTTTTTGTGCAAAGAGGCGATAAAGCCGTCATATGTGCCGTTTTCAAGCCCTACGCCGTCATTTACTCCGGCATTGTTCACCAGGCCGTCGATCCGGCCGTATTTGTCCAAAACTGCTTTTACTGCATTTTCGGATGCTTCGGGTTGCGTAAGTTCGGCAGCAACCTGAAAGGACTCTTTACCTTGTGCAGCCAGTGCGTCGACCACCTTCTGGTTGTCGTCCGCATTTCTGCCGACGATCACGGGAATTGCTCGTTCGGATGCCAGCACTTGTACTATGCCTTCGCCGATACCTTTTGCACCACCGGTCACGATGACCACCTTATTTTGAAGTTTTAAATCCATTATGATTAATATAAAAACTTATAAATGAATAGCTTATCTGTTAATGCGACGTGCTCAGCGTCACACTTTTCACGGAGCTGTTACGGATCGCGAAGTATAGCACTACGAGGAAACACACCGCAGGGACTATGTAAGCTGTTTGAATGGACGAAATATCCGATACCTGCCCCATAATGACCGGGAAAAACGCACCGCCTACGATCGACATGATCACGAGCGATGAACCGATTTTGGTTTTTTCGCCCAATCCGCGGATACTCAATGCGAAGATCGTCGGGAACATGATCGACATGAAGAATTCTACGCCTACCAATGCGTAAACGGAGAACATACCGTCGGTAAGCACTGCGATAATGAGCAATACGATATTGGCAACACTGTAAATGGCCAGCAAACGTGGTGGTGCTACAAAGCGCATCAGATAGGTACCAATAAACCTGCCGATCATAAATGCCAGCAGCGCGCCGGAAAGGAGGTAAGCAGCCGTTTTTTCATCAATACCGGCCACATGGTCGGCAAAACGGATAAAGAAGCTGCTGATACACACCTGCGCACCTACGTAAAAGAATTGTGCTGTGGTACCCAGGATCAGGTTTTTTTCGCCCCAGATCGAGCCGCTCGGCTTTTGATCTGCCACTTCTTCTTCCTCCTTGATTTCCGGCAGGGAAGTCCGCCAGATCATCACCGCCACGAACAGTACTACCAGACCAATCAATATAAACGGAATCTGTACCGATGAGGCTTCCTCGTTCAGGTAAGCATTCAGCTGGTCGGGGGACATCGCCTGATGCTCGGCTTCGCTGAGTGTTTTACCCGAAAGAATGAACTTTCCACCCATTAACGGGGCCAGAAATGCCGCCAGGCCGTTGAATGACTGTGCAAAATTGAGTCGTTGCGTAGCGGATTCGGGGTCGCCGAGTACTGTAATGTAAGGATTGGCCGCTGTTTCGAGCATGGTTAGCCCGCTGGCGATTACAAATAATGCAAACAGGAAGAACCCGAAATGCCGCATTTCAGATGCGGGATAAAAGAGAAATGAGCCGGTGGCAAAAAGCAGCAAGCCAAAGGCGATGCCCGCTTTGTATCCATACTTTTTCATGAAAAGCCCGGCAGGCAATGCGATCAGGAAGTAGGCAATGTAAGAAGCGGAGTCGATCAGCGCCGATTGGAAGTCGCTGAGCTGACAGGCTTTCTTTAAATGCGGGATCAGGATCGGGTTGAGATTAAGGGCAAAGCCCCAGAGAAAAAACAGTGACGTGATGAGGATGACAGCCAGCCGCGTCTTACGATCGGTCATAAAGGTTAAAAATTAATAGATGCAGGAACGGCTGTAAAGTAAAACAAAACAATGCAAAGGAATTATATTTTTTTACGGGGAAATGCTTCTTTGCCCCATAAATATTCCGATACATTGTTTTGCAAAGGTTGGATTTCAGATATTCAGCTGCCGCTGGACTTCGTCCTTTTTCCTGCGCGATACCTCGATGCGCGAACCGTCGGAGAGGATGATGAATTCATTATTATTGCTGATCCGGATAATGTGGTCGAGGTTGACCAGGTGGGATTTATGCGTCCGGATGAAACGGAACTTGGCGAGCATATCTTCGAAATGTTTCAGCGTTTTGCTCGCGATAAATGGCCGCTTGTTGATCAGATGAATGATCGTGTAGTTGCGGTCGGCTTCCAGGCGAAGGATTTCATGCACCAGAAAGAAAAAAACACCCTCGCTCGAAGGTACTGCCAGCCGGAAATCCTTCACATCCCGTTTGTCGATGTTGGCGGCCAGGTTTTCAAACAGCATTTTACGCTGCCGCGAACTCTCGTTCTTCGTGTTGTGCCGTTTTACCGCCTCTTTCAGGTCTTCCGGACTAATGGGTTTCAACAGATAGTCCAGTGCACTGAACCGGATCGCCTGAATGGCGTACTGGTTGTGGGCTGTAATGAAGATCACGTCGAAATCGGGATTGTTGGGGAGCTGTAAAAAGTCGAACCCGTTTTGATGGGGCATTTCCACGTCGAGGAAAACCAGATCGGGCTGATAAAATTCCAGTACGCCCCTGGCTTCTTCCACGGATGCGGCAGTCCGTACCTCTGTGATTTCGGGTACAAAACTGATGATAAGCTGGTGCAAAACATTGCGGGCTCTTGGCTCGTCGTCGATGATCAGCGCTTTTATCATAGTGGGTATGGTGTTAAAATACCTTGTGAATGCAGCTCACCCGGCTGCGATTTTTTCACAAAGTATGATAACGGGCACAACCGAGCTTATTCCAATGTCCGTATGGTACCAAACGGTTATTGAAAGGAACGGCAGCCCCAAACCAGCGAGATTTCGCGTCCTTTTAAAGCGGATTTTAATGCACCTGGCTTTCGTAGCCGACCGGTTTTTTCTGAAAACTGTAAATCAGATAGAAAAGCGCCGGCAGGATCAGAATGCTGCCCAGCAACAATGCCCACGCAAGCGCCTCGATTGTTTTTTCCTGGCCGGCATGCTCGGTGAGCGACAGATAGCCGCCGCCTTTCAGTATAACGATGTTGGGAAAGTGCCTGAAAGTGGTGGTAAGGAGGATCATGGTCACCTGGAAACCCGCCAGCGGCCGCAACAGATTGATTTTTCCCTGGTACAGCAAAGTCCACATCCAGATCAGCGAGAGCGTAGCCGAAAGAATGGCAATGCGTCCGATCCAATTTCCGAAAACCCAGTCGAACAGCGGAATATGCTCAAACCACGCGGCAGCAAATACCAACGCACCGCAAACGACCGCAGCGATATTGAAAAACTGCGCCTTATGCGCAAACCGCAGGCGCTCGTGTTCGACATCCGTCTCGCCGATAAGGTAAACCGACGCCAGAAAACCGCAAATTGAGACCGTGAACAATCCAACCGTGACGGAAAACCAATGCAGCCAGCTGAAAATGTAGGCATCGGCAAAAGTGCTGGCCTGCGGATCGATATGCCCGGATACTGCGCTGCCCGCAATGATCCCCAGAAAAAGCGGGGTCGTGAAGCTGGAAATTGCGAAAATGGTATTGTAGAGATGCTGCATATCATCCACCACCGCATCATAATGCCGGAATGTGAACGCCGTTCCGCGGGCGATAATGCCGATCAGCATGACGGTAAGCGGAATATGCAGGTTCACCGACATGGTAGAGTAAATTACCGGAAATCCGACGAACAGGATTACAATTGCGATAATGAGCCACATATGGTTTGCTTCCCAGATCGGCCCGATGGCAGAGTACAACGTTTTGCGGGTAACCTGTTTGTTTTTCTGCGAGGTAAAAAGCTCAATGATCCCCGCGCCAAAATCCGCCCCGCCCAGCAGCAGGTACAAGAGGATCGACGCCCAGAGGTATGTGATGACGATGTAGAGCATTGTTAATGAGTGAATGACTGAATGACTGAATGAACGAATGATTGAATGTGTGAAAGGTCAGGTATGGTCAAGTGTTGCCAGTTGTGGTCGGGAGTCGTATTTGTTTAATATTGACAATTCATGACTACTTCTGACCCAATGACTATATTCAATCATTCAGTCATTCAATCATTCAAAATTCAATCAACATCGTACAACTTCCCAACCATCCGTATCTGCCGGTAAAGCATGAAAACTACAAATGCTGCCAGTGAGACGTAGATGGCTGTAAAGAGATAAAATGAATAGGCGATGCCGGGCATGGGGGTAACGGCATTGGCGGTGCGCATGATGCCGTAGATGATCCATGGCTGGCGGCCGACTTCGGTCACCGTCCAGCCGGCTTCAACTGCTATGAAGCCGAGCGGCGTCGCAATGGCGAACAGTTTCAACAGCCAGGGCTCCTGCAACCATTTCCGCTTCTTCCATAATGCCGTAAAATAGAGCACCGAAACCAGCATCATCGCCATACCCATTCCGACCATGATCTGAAAGGCATAATGGGTTACCGCGACGGGCGGGTGGTTTTCTTCCGGAATGCGATCGAGGCCAGTTACTTCCGCCGTGAAATCGCCATGCGCCAGAAAGCTCAGGAAGCCCGGCAGTTTGATCGCAAAATCGACCTTCTTTTCCGCTTCATTGGGAATACCTCCCACAATCAGGGAAGCCGATTTTTCGGTGTGGAAATGGGCCTCCATCGCAGCCAGTTTTGCGGGTTGCCGGATCGCGACGTCCTTGGCCGAAATATCACCGCTCAACGGCTGTACGATTGCCGCTGCGCAGCCGAACACGGCCGCGATGGTAAACGATTTGGTGTGAAAAATGACGTTGTTTCCGCGCAGGATCATCAGCGCGTGCACCCCCGCGACCGCGAAACCCGTAGCGGCGAATGCGGCGATTGTCATGTGCAATGCCTGCGAAAACCAGGCTTCGTTGAACATCGCCGCAATGGGATCTATATTAAGGTACTGTCCATTCAAATACTCAAAACCCGCCGGGCTATTCATCCACGCGTTGGCTGCGACCACAAGAATGCCCGATGCGAGCCCGCTCACACCCACGACCACGCCCGTGAACCAGTGGAACCATGGATTGAA
Organism: Dyadobacter jiangsuensis; assembly: GCF_003014695.1. Classification (GTDB taxonomy): domain Bacteria; phylum Bacteroidota; class Bacteroidia; order Cytophagales; family Spirosomataceae; genus Dyadobacter; species Dyadobacter jiangsuensis. Next base: position 70,293 of record NZ_PYAS01000021.1, read on the forward strand.
GCGGTCCCAGCCGTAAAGGAAGAAACCCAGCGCGATCGCTTCAATAAAAAATGCCGTTCCTTCGAGGGAAAACGGCATCCCGAAAATCGGGCCGGCGTGTTTCATAAACTCCGGCCACAGAAGACCAAGCTCAAACGATAGCACCGTACCCGATACCGCGCCGGTTGCGAAGAAAATGGCAACGCCCTTACTCCAAGCCTTTGTAACGTTTTTATATACGGTCTGACCGGTTTTGAGATAGTAGTAATGGGCGACGGCCATAAAAAACGGCATCACCATTCCAATACACGAAAATATAATGTGAAAGCCCAGAGAAAGGGCCATTTGAGATCTGGCGGCTATGAAGTCGTTCATGGGAATAGATTTACTGAAAAAATATCGTTTTCCGGTTTAGGAGCAGCCTGCCAAGGGTATTTCAAAACTAGTCAAGACTTTTTAGAAGAACCATCATTTGTGCTAAAATGATTGGGTTTTCGGCCTTTTTTTATCAAAATGTTTCACGCGTTAAAAGCAACCATGGACAAGGTGAAAAAAATCATTGCCATACTGCTATTCCTCACGGGAGGAGTTCACGCACAATTCAAACAACCGTGGCTGATCGACGCCCGGCATATCAAAGTGGATACCCTTCTGTGGGACCTGAACGAGCTTAGCAAAGCTCCGCAATCCCGCTGGCTCGACGATACCAGCGCCGTTCGGTCACTCATATATAAGAGCGTCGATTTTGAAGGCAAACCGACGGAGGTTTTCGCTTATTACTCCAATCCGGACATCATCGCCGGACGACCCGCGACTAACCAGAAATTCCCGGGTCTGGTACTGATCCACGGCGGAGGAGGCAAGGCATTCCATGAGTGGGTCGAAAAATGGGCGAATGAAGGTTATGCGGCGATTGCGATGGATCTGTCGGGTAATGGCGCCGACGGGCAGAAGGTAACGCAACCCGGGCCGGAGCAATCCAACGAAAACAAATTTCAGAAGATCGAAAAGGGCAATTTAAAAGATGTGTGGACCTATCACGCCGTTGCCAGCGGTATTCTGGCGCATTCGTTACTACAAAGTTTCCCGGAAATCGACCCGTTGCGTACCGGCGTGACGGGCATCAGCTGGGGCGGCTACCTTACCTGCCTCGTAGCAAGCCTCGACAGCCGTTTCATCGCTGCCGCGCCGGTTTATGGATGTGGTTTTTATGATGAATCGGATGTTTTTAAACAAAACCTGAATGCATTGTCCCCCAAAGCAAAAACGCGCTGGATGAAGTTCTTCGACCCGTCGGCTTACTTGCCTTACTCCAAGCCGAGTATGTTTTTTATCAATGGAAACAAGGATAAGCACTATAATGTAGGACCCTACATAAAAACCTATCAGCTAAGTAAAAACAAACAAGTATGTATTATCCCCGACATGCCTCACAGCCATAAGGACGGTTGGGCACCTGTCGAGATCCGTACCTTTTTCGATGGCGCGTTAAATGGCAATCCTCGTCCATTCGTGACTGCGAGTACCATCAGTTTGGAAAATAATCAGCTTACCGTGATCCTAAAACCTATCGCCGGCAAGCAAGTAGCCTCTGCAGAGTTTTACTATACTAATGATATGACCTCCGACAATGAGCATCGTGTGTGGAACCACATTCCGGCCACGATCAACGATGACGCGCAGACGATCGTTCAGCCCATTCCAAAAGAAGGATACAAGTATGCTTTTTTCTACTTGAAGGATACAGACGGGGTTTCTGGAACGACGGTGTTTTTGAAGGATGGGAAGGGGTATTAGCTGTTTTCAGGAGATTCTGCGTTGTTCTTCTCCGCCAGCCGCCTTTTTACAATATCCCCCGGATATTTCAAGGCCAATTCACGAATATCATAGGTGAACTCCTTGAAAGTCTCTTCCCAAACCTCGGCCTCGCCAGGTTCATATTCGTAAAAACCATGTGAATTCAGCACGCCTTTGCCGCCTTCGCGCACGACTTTATCAATGAGCTCAGGCACTTCGGTACTGTTATTGAGCGTCGGAAGGAGATTTTTCATCACTGTATGGTAAGCCGGAACGCCGGTCAGGTCCATCCAGCGAAATACCCCCACGAGCGTCATGAAATAACCGGCGTTGTTACGGCAGGAACGGTCGACGTCCTCAATAGTGGCATAGCCGTTCTCGACGAGGCTTATCGCTTCGCGGTACATCGCGTACATAAGGCGGTTGGTGATGAAGCCCGCAATGTCTTTCCGTACCAGAATGGGTTCCTTACCCCACAAATGTGAGAGTTCGTAGAGGTATTCGCCGTTTTGAATATCGGTATCGTCACCGCAGATGATTTCAAGAAAGCGGGTCGTATGCGCGGGCTCGGTCCAGTGCAGGCCCAGGAATCTCGACGGGTGCTGTGTCAGTTTTTGAAGTTGACTGATCGGAATGGCCGAGGTATTGCTGGTCAGCAGCGCGTCAGGTGCAATCTCTTTTTCGATCTTTTGATACACCGCATTTTTTATATCGATGTTTTCAATCGTGCATTCATTGACGAGTTTGCAGGGATAGAGTACCGAATAGTCTTCCGTAATGATGAGTTTCCGCAAATAGTACTCTGGCTCGTTGTCGATGACCCCGTTTTGCCAGGCATTTTGCAAATGTTCGCGGATCCGGCGCTCGGCATGATCGAGGTCAGCAGAAATAGGAGCGACGGCGGCTACCGGGTGGCCGGCGATCAGCAGGCAGGTTACAATGCTGCAACCCATTAAACCAAGACCAACAATGCCGACGGGGATTTCATTTGGATTCATTTTAGAAACGGATTTAGGATTTGAAGGGAGTAATATAATGTTAAAAGCTTATCCCGGCGGCCGGTTACTACAAAAAAAGCCCCGGAACCAACGATTCCGGGGCTTATATCGACCTGTTTAAAGATCTAGTTCGACCAGCTGTTCACTTCACGTTCCACTTCTTCCCTGGTTTTACCGATCTTCTTCTGAATTTTTCCAAGAAGTTCATCTTCTTTTCCTTCTTCATAGAGCAGGTCGTCGTCGGTCAAGTCAGCGTATTGTTGCTTGAACTTTCCTTTGAGTTCGTTCCAGTTACCTTTAACTTGTTGTGTGAATGAGCTCATGATTGTGTGGTTTTAAGTTTGATAATGGCGCTCTTTCAAGCGCTTTGTACCCTATCATTTTAAAGAACCATTCCAATGCGAAAACCGGCTCCCGGACCGCATCGGGCATTCATCACTGAGCAAAAATTTACACGGAACGTCCCAAAAGCGTGGTTAATTGGTTCCAATCAGCTTATTCAGGCGTACGATGCCCTGTACCATGGAACGCACCGAGTGATAATTGACTTTCCACGAATGGCTCATGTGCTTCCAGATAGGCTCGCCCTGGCGTGTGAGCAACGGGAGCCATTCGCCAACCGAATGGTGGATCATTTTGTCAAACACGAAACGGTGGGTGGCATCGTAAGCTTTCAGATACTTGTCGTCGCCGTAGACCCGGTAGGCATCCAGCATCCCGATAATTACCTCGGCCTGCTGCCAGAATTCCTTCTCGCGGTCGTACACCTCGCCAGCGTGGGAGCCTTCCACGTACACACCCCCGAACTCCCAGTCGATACCATATTCCACCGCGTGGTCGTAGGATGCTTTCAATTGATCGTGGTACTCGTCGTAAGGAATGCCGGCGATGTCGAGCGCATGCATGAGCAGCCAGGCGAACTCCACATTGTGTCCGTAGCTGGTATTGTCTTCGGCGGCGCTTTTCAACCCGTCCTCGGTGAAGCGGTCCCAGCCCCAGATAATGTCGAATTTGATTTGCGGTGCCACTGTCCAGTCTTCCCAGAACTGCGGGATACCCGTTCTGTATTGCGGGTGCATGATTTTGTTGATCAGCAACCGGATGATTTCAACGAGCTTGCGGCGGTGAACCTGCTTGCCCGAAGCTTCATATAATGTAGTGAATGCCTCCATCAGGTGCATATGCGCATCGAGCGTCTTGCGGTCGCCGCCCGCTGCGCCGGGGCCTTTCAGGTCCCAATTGCGGTGGAACATTTCGAAGTAACCGCCGTAATAGGTGTCGGCTCCATGTTTTTGTAGTAAATCGAAAACCTTCTCCGCATATTCGAGCCCGCGTGGATCACCGGTGGCTAGTGTATATTCCGCCAGACTGTAAATAGCGAAGCTATGCCCATAGACGATCTTTTCGTCGATTTTTACATCGCCTTTGCGGTCCATCAGCCAGTAAAACCCGCCATACTCATTGTCCCACATTTTGTTGATCAGAAAATCTACCCCGTGCCGAGCGATTTCGGCATAACGGCCTTCACCATAACCTGCGCGGTGTGCCGAAGAAAAGGTATAAACCGTGCGCGTCTGTGCAATCAGCGACTTTTCGTCCTCGCCCGAATCATTGCCCGCATTATCGAAATGGGTTACAAAACCGCCGTTTGCCTTGTCCACCGCCCGGTTTTCCCAGAAAGGAAGCAATTCATTGGTCAAGTGCTGGCGGATTTCCTCGCGGTAGCTTTTCAATTGATCTACATTCATTGGTTTAAATATGGTCAGAGTTTTTTGAAATGGTTGTTGGATATACTTTCCTGAGGCCGGCGTCGGCTATTCGATTCGGGTTAATTATCACTATAAATATTTTTTTATGGAATATTTACTCTGTGAAGGTGCTCGCGGCGGGTTGTGCGCTTGCAAATGCTGATCCATACTTCGTAATTCGCAGTGAATTCATCAATCCCGATCCCCATGAGTAATTCTGAAATCGTAGAAGTCCTCGAACTAACTGCCAAGCTGCTGGAACTGCATAATGCCGACCCTTTCAAGATCAAGGGGTATTCCGTAGCGGCTTTTTATCTGGATAAATACAAGGAAAGCGAACTGCAATTCATGACCGAGCAGGAGCTCACCAAATTGCAGGGGGTAGGGAAAAGTACAGCCACCAAAATTGCGCAAATCGCGAAAACCGGCACCTTCCCTGAGCTGGAAGAGCTGATCGCCAACACGCCGCTGGGGGTGATGGAAATGTTCAATATCAAAGGTATAGGGCCCAAAAAGATCGCCGTTTTGTGGCAGGAACTGGGTATCGACAACCTCCACGAGCTGGAACTGGCGTGTTTGAACGGCACGGTAGCCAAAGTAAAAGGTTTCGGAGCGAATACCCAGCAGAAGATCCTCGATTCGCTGGCCTTCCTCAAAGACCAGGCGGGGAAACTGCGTATGGATAAAGCTGAGGCTGCGGCGAACTCGATTATCAATGAATTGAAGAAGACATTCGAGCAGGTCGAAGCGGCGGGCGAGGTCAGACGAAAATCGGAGGTGGTGGAAACGATTCGGATCCTGGTAGGAACGGATTCTCCTGCACTGCTGCAAAATACGATCGGTTCCATCGCGCTGCTGGTACAGGATGAGAAAAAATCCTCGCCATTTGTCTGGCGTGGTAATATCCAGGATATTGCCGTAGCCATCGAAATCGTGGCGGTGAAGCCGGAACGGTTGGTGAATGAGCTTTTCCTTGAAACCGCGGGGGAGGATCATCTCGGATTGGCAGGTGCTTCCGGCAACACGATCTGGCGCCATGCCTATTACGAAACCGCCGACACGGAGCACGCCATTTACGAAAAGGCCGGGCTGCCTTACATCGTGCCCGAAATGCGCGAAGGGGCGGGGGAGCTCGTATGGGCGGAAACCCGCACGCCCGACCAGTTGGTGACCTGGGACGATCTGAAAGGTATTTTGCATAACCACAGTACCTATTCCGACGGTCAGCACACACTCGAACAGATGGCCGTTTACTGTCGTGAGCTTGGTTTCGAATACCTCGGTATTGCCGATCATTCACAGACAGCTACTTATGCGCAAGGATTGAAAGTTGAAGATGTGGAACGCCAGCACGAAGAAATAGCAAGGCTGAATGCCCGCTTCGCTGCCGAAAATCCAGCCAAACCATTCAAAATACTGAAGGGCATCGAGTCGGATATTCTTGGAGACGGCTCGCTCGATTATCCGGCGGATGTACTCGCTTCGTTCGACTATATCGTAGCCTCTGTGCACAGCAACCTTTCGATGACCCTTGAAAAGGCCACCGCTCGCCTGTTGAAAGCGATCGAAAACCCTTATACCACTATTTTAGGGCACCCTACGGGCCGCCTGCTTCTTTCCCGCGAGGGCTACCCGATCGACCATCAGGTGATCATCGACGCCTGCGCGGCCAACGGTGTGGTTATCGAAATCAACGCGTCACCCTGGCGCCTCGACCTCGACTGGCGCTGGATCGCCTATTGCATGGAGAAAGACGTAATGCTTAGCATCAACCCCGACGCGCACGCAATGGAAGGCTACCTGGATATGCATTACGGTGTAGCAAATGCCAGGAAAGGGGGGTTGACCAAAGATATGACCTTTAATGCGCTGAGCCTCTTGCAGATGGAGGAGCATTTGAAAGGGCGGGTCGGTAGAGTAGGTTAACGATTTTCAAGATGTAGTTGTAAAATAGTTATACTATTTTTAGGGTGTAATTGCAAAATAGTATAACTGTATTTGCAACACACTTTGAAAATGGTAAACCTATGTTCGTCACACGCTACATTTAAAGGAATACAAGCAGGCAAACCGGAAATTAATAAGGCGTCTAAATTTATACCCTCTGAATATGAACGCTTGAAGGCATACTATGAGGAGTACATCGATTTCGGAGGGTTTCCGGAAGTTGTCTGGCAGGTTCGGCAGAGGATAAGCGTGATTTAACCCCCCATTCTACCTACAAAACTTTGACCTCTACATCTTTATTCAATATCTCCTCCGGCAAATGCGCAGTGATGCCTTCGCGCAGTGCGTCGATCAGCCTGGCCTTCATCTGCTCGCGGTTGACAACCAGGCATACTTCACGCGCGGGCTCAGGGAAGCGGAAGTGGCGGATGTGTTTCTGACGTTCTTCCGAGAGCTCCATAACGGCCATTTCGGGCAGGATGGTAATGCCGCCGTTCCGCTCTACCATGCGGATGAGCGTTTCGATGCTGCCAGAGCGGTAACTGAAACTACTCCCAAATTGGCTGCTGCGGCTTAGCTCGCACAAGCGTTGTATCTGCGTGCGGAAGCAATGGCCTTCTTCGAGCAGCCAGAGCTCATTGGGTTCTATATCCGTGGGGAGGATGTATTGTTTGGAATACAAATCGGTTTTTTCGGAAACGTAAGCGTAAAAGCGCTCCTTATACAGCGGGATTTCCTGCAAACTGTTCTCCTCAGAAACGGAAGCGATAATTCCAACGTCCAGATTGCCCATTTTCAGTTCGGTAATGATCCGGTCGGTGATCATTTCGGAAACGTGGAGTTTGATCTCCGGGAAGTTGGAGATAAACGGGTTTACGAAATGCGGAAGCAGGTAGGGCGCAATCGTCGGGATGACGCCGACGTGCAGCTCTCCAGAGAGGTCGCCATTGAAATGCTTGGCGATTTCATTGATCCGCGACGTTTCCCGCAAAATCACCCTCGCCTGATCGATAATCTCACGCCCGACGCTTGTCGGGACAATGGGTTGTTTGGTTCTGTCAAAAATCTTGACCGAAAGCTCCTCCTCCAATTTACGGATCATCATCGAAAGTGTAGGCTGCGTTACATTGCAATGCTCCGCAGCCTGAATGAAGTGGCGGTGGTTGTCGACTGCGACTATATATTCCAGTTGCTGGATGTTCATTTGAATCTTTGTATAAATGGAATTTATACAAAGATAATAGTTATCAGTTTGGTTGATTTAGTGGAAGACTAGCTTTTTGCAATGACCGGTGGGCGACGAGCGATTTCATTTGTATGATCGCAATTCTATTCAGCTCAATGGCGCGGTCCGCTGCCGACCGCTCCTGTCCGATCAGCATTCCATTGATGCTTTCCAGATTCGAGAGCACGACCAGCTGTTCCATTGTCGCCGAATCGCGCAGATTGCCACGATTGGGATTTTGGTCCGTCCATTCACGGGCCGTCATGCCAAACAAAGCCAGGTTGAGAATGTCGGCTTCTCCGGCGTAAACTTTACTGATTGCGAGCGGATCAAGTTCCTTGGGTACCAGATTCTCTTTGACCGCATCGGTGTGAATCGTGTAATTGATCTTTGCGAGACTTCGGCGTAAATTCCAGTCGAGTTGCAGGCGGTTGTTTTCTTCCTCTTTTAACCGTTGAAATTCTTTGATGAGGTAGAGTTTGAAGGAAGGGGAAATCCACGAAGCGAATTCGAAGGCAATGTCCTTATGGGCGAAAGTGCCTCCGCTGTACCGGCCTGCTTTGGAGACCAGACCAATTGAATTGGTTTTTTGAATCCACTGTTTGACTGTAAGCACATAGCTATTACTCCCAGTTTCATTTTTAATGTTACCGAATTCGGTAATATTAAAATTAGGATTATACAGCTGTTCCCACAGCCCGATAAACTCAACGGTGAACCTGGCTCTTAGCCAGTGCGAAATTACAAGCCCGGTGGCGGTGTTCTTTTGCCGCGCAATATCGGTTAGGGAAATGAAGTCGCCGTTCTCGCGGCTCAGCACGCTAATCTCCTGGTCATTGACAATAAGCTTCTGATCTTTCATTTTGAAGAATGTTTAAGTTGATACATTCTTCTTTTACGAGCGATTGCTGAAATGGTAACCACTTGTAGTAGCATTAAATCCTCATTAAACTTACTTCTTCCAAGGCCTAAGCCATTTGCATTTCCCTCAGGAATTGTAACTTAGCTCCGCTTTAATTGATCGTTCACATAAAATTTTGTCAACTATGAAAAACCTGAAAGTATGGATGTTGCTGGCTCTGATGGCGGTGGCGACACCGATTTTTGCACAGACTACGGCAGAAAAGCAAAAAACGGAAGCGAAACTGAAAAAGGACGGTACCCCTGATAAACGTTACAAGGAAAATAAACACCTCAAAAAGGACGGTACACCCGACAAACGCTATAAAACCAACAAAGCCGATACGACCAAGGCAGCGAAGAAAAAGTAGAAGTCGAAAACATTAGCCCGAATATTTTTCGGCAAAATTTAGGGTAAGCGCCCGACCGGTTGTCAATATATCGTACAACCCGAGTCGGGCGCTTATTTTTTACATAAACCAGTCGGTGCAATGAATGCAGCCTTAGCGGATGACCACGTAACGGTATTGAGCAGGGACAGGGAATCGGAGTTTGAGAAGGTTTTCAAGAAACATTTCAAAGGACTGCACGCCTATGCCTGCACTATTTTGAAGGACGATATCATGGCCGAAGAGATGGTCCAGAACGTATTTTGCAGGCTGTGGGAGAAGACCGACCACATCGATATCCGCGAATCGGTCAGCGGGTATTTGTACCGGTCGGTGTACCACGAGAGCCTGAATTACCTCAAACACCTGAAAGTGCGGGAAGCGCATCGCGATTATACTTTGCAACAGGAGCAACAGAGCGCCAGCGCTTCGCAAGGCCTTGAATTGTCGGAGCTCGAAACGCGCCTGGACATTGCATTGCGGGAATTGCCTGAGAAATGCCGGACGATCTTCCAAATGAGCCGGTTTGAAGAATTGAAGTACCAGGAAATAGCGGATCGCCTGCAACTGCCCGTCAAAACGGTCGAGAACCAGATGGGGAAAGCACTGCGGCTTCTGCGGGTCAAACTGGCCGATTTTCTTCCGGCGTCCTTTTTACTTTTTTTCCTCAGCTGATCAGCCATGAAAACAGAACACAACCCGAACATAGATGAATTGTTGGTGAAGTCGATGCTCGACGAGGCCAGCGTGGCGGAGCAGATCGAGATCAAGCAGTGGCTGCTCGACGACGATGATAACCAGCGGTATTTCGAGCATTTCGAGCTTATCTGGAACGAAAGCAAGCGCCTCGCCCGCGTGAGCACCGTGGATGAAAATGCCGCCTGGGAGCGTTTCAAAACACGCACAAGGGCAAAAGAGCAGGAGACGGAGGTAATACCTATGTACCCTAAACCGGTATTCCGAATCCTGCGGATGGTAGCAATGGTGCTCATGACAGCCGGCGTAGGCTGGCTGAGCTACCTTTTCTCGACACGCAGCTCATCTCACGAAATGCTGACGGTCAGGTCGGGAATGGAAACGCTCATTGACACGTTACCGGATGGTTCGGTCGTGACGCTTAACCGGAAGTCGAGCATCAGTTATCCAAAGGATTTCGAGGGGAAAACACGCGACGTCCGGCTGACAGGGGAAGCTTTTTTTGATGTAAAACCAGATAAATCAAAACCGTTCCTGATCTTGGTGAACGATGTGACGGTGAAAGTGGTAGGGACTTCGTTTAATGTAAAGGATAATGCGGAGAAAACGGAGGTGATTGTAGAGACCGGTATTGTAGAAGTTTCCCGAGACACGCAGCGGGTGCGCATTACTCCGCGGGAAGAGGCAACCATCATGAAAGCGAGTGCTCAAATGCGTAAGAGCGTTACAGCAGACGAATTTCATAACTATTACCGCACCCGCAGACTGTTTTGTGATGGTACCCCGCTCTGGCGACTGGTTGAAATCCTGAATGAAGCCTACGAAGCTGATATAGTGATTGGTAGCGAGCGGCTGAGGAATATGCCTATCAATACCACTTTTGACCAGAATTCACTGGAAAATATCCTGGGCGTTGTGAGCGAGACCCTTTCACTCAAAGTTGAACACCATGGCAACCAGATCATTTTGAAATAGCCTTATCTTTCGGGATGAATCAGCATTCTATATTCCGTACTGTATTAAGGCTGGCTGTGATATTGGTAATGATCCCGTGCGGGAGTTTTGCGCAGCAGATTCTGAATAAACCGGTTGATATCTCTGTAAAGGGGCAGCCGGTTTCTGCTGTTTTGAAATCCATGAGCGAGCAAGGAAAATTCTACTTTTCCTACAATAGCAACCTGATCGCAGGCGACAGCCTGGTTACATTGAACGTTACCCGGCAGCCGGTACGGCAGGTGCTCGACCAGCTTTTTTATAACAGATTTCAATACAAAGAAAAGGGCGATTACCTGATTATCCTGCCGGGTGCCAGGGAAAAGTCGTTTCATATCAGCGGCCTCATTCTGGATGATGAAACCGGGAAACCCGTCGATTATGCGAGCGTTTATTCGCGGCAACTGCTTGTATCGACACTTTCGGAAGACGATGGTGGTTTCAGGCTGCGCATCAAGGAGCGTGCGTTTCCCATTTATCTGACGGTCAGTAAGGTCGGGTATGGTGATACTACAATGGTCATCAACAGCACCGAGGAATCGGCACGAACGATGCGTATTCAGCCCAAAGCCGTGGATCTCGATCCGCTGATTGTTCGCTATTCGGAAGGAGAATCGACCTGGTTGGGACGATTGTTCCTGTCCCAGCGCCTGCGTGCGCAAAGCCGGAATATCGGCCGGTTCTTTGTGGCTTTGCCTTATCAGGCATCGCTCACACCTGGGTTGGGCACGCACGGGCGCATGAGCGGGCAGGTGGTGAACAAGTTTTCGTTAAATGTGGCAGGTGGGTATACGGCAGGGGTTAATGGGGTGGAAATAGCCGGAGGCTTTAATATATCGAAAGAAAATGTCCGCTATGTGCAGTTGGCAGGGGCATTCAACGTGGTGTCCGGGCATGTGAATGGTGTGCAGATAGCCGGTTTCAGTAATAATGTGCTGGATTCACTACATGGCGTGCAAATTTCCGGGTTTAGCGGCATGGTACGCAAGCATGTCGATGGTGTGCAGGTAAGTGGCTTCCTGAGCAGGGCCGGAGAGGGCATTGCCGGAGCGCAGGTTACGGGTGCTATCGGGCTGATCCGTAATGGAGGCAATGGTGCGCAGGTTTCGGGTGGATACAATCAGGTGCGGGGTGTTTTTGAAGGGGTACAAATTGCCGGGGTAGCCAACAATGCGCGCGACTCCGTCCGTGCGACGCAAATTTCCGGCGGGCTCAATATGGCCCGAAATATCAAAGGTGTGCAACTTGCCACATTCAATTATGCCAAAGTAATGCGGGGCGTGCAAATAGGTATCGTCAACATCGCCGACAGTTCCGCAGGAGCCAGTATAGGGCTTATTAATATTGTGAGGAAAAGTACGTCAAATATTTCGGTGTATGCGACAGATGTTGCACCGCTGAATGTTGCCTGGAAAATGGGGACGCACAAATTTTACAGCCTGCTGATGGTAGGAACGGGTTTCAGTGGAACGGAAAAAGTGCAGACATTCGGCGCGGGTATCGGGCGGGAATTCTTTCCGTTCAGAAAGACAGGTTTCTTTGTCGAAATATTGAATCAGAACGTTTACCAGGGCGATTGGGAGAAAACTCCAACGCTTTATCGCTTGCAGATCGCTGCAACTTACAAATTTGGAAAGCATTTTCTGCTGTTTGCAGGGCCCTCATATTCTGTGTTTGACAGTGACGGTCTCGAGGGGAAAAAAGGGTATAAATCATTCCCGCTGTCGGGTTATCCCAATATAGACCTGGGAAGTAAGAAAGTAACCTCCTGGATCGGCTGGCAAGCCGGGATCAGCTGGCGCTACGGAAAGTTGTAATCGTCTGAGGGTGACCCAAAAGCAAAAGCCCTTTTTCTACTATGTAGAACGAGGGCTTTTTTGTATTTTTAATTACGACATTAGAAATACATGGGCAAGAT
>NZ_PYAS01000022.1 GCF_003014695.1 Dyadobacter jiangsuensis
ACTAGGGCTAAATAAGACTCTTGCAATGCATTTAATATTGATTCATCGCAAAACAACTACTTTTTTTATCACCCCCCAACTTTTCGGACTGATCCTCTATCCAGCTGAGCGGCATCGTTATGCAACAAAAAAAGCACTTAGAAACTAATCTAAGTGCTTGATTTTGAAGTGATCCCGTTGTGATTCGAACACAAGACCTACTGCTTAGAAGGCAGTTGCTCTATCCAGCTGAGCTACGGGACCGGTCATAAAAAAAGGCAGTCAGCAGTGCAGTTTTACTGCATACGGCTTACTGCCTTTTTGCTTTTTTCGTCGGGGAGACAGGATTCGAACCTGCGACCCTCTGGTCCCAAACCAGATGCGCTACCGGACTGCGCCACTCCCCGATAATTTTCCCTTTCTACGTTAAGAAAGAGCACTCATTCGAACGTTCGGAAACCGCGTGGAGGAAGCGGGATTCGAACCCGCGGTACCCTTGCGAGTACGGCAGTTTAGCAAACTACTGGTTTCAGCCACTCACCCATCCCTCCTTCGTCCGTCGTTCTTGGGTGCAAATATAGCGGGTTCGTTTTCAGAAAAGCAAACATTCCAAGAAAAAAAACTTCGCCAGAAGCTTGAAATGCCTATTTTTGCCCCAGTTTAAATCACACAATACGTTCATTATGAACTGGAATTACCCCTTTGAGAGCACCGAATATTTTTTTATATTTTTTTTCATTTTCGCTTACACAGCCTATATCATACGCACTGTCCGGGTCGCCCGACAGCTTCAAACCACTGCCCGGACACTTATTATCAAACTCTTTTTACGCACCATTACCTTCTCACTTTTGATCATTAGTCTGCTCGGACCGTCGTTCGGAGAGGCCGAGCGCGACATCCAGGCGAAGGGCAAGGACATATTTATGGTGGTCGACCTATCGAAGTCGATGGATGCAGCAGACGTGACACCCTCCCGGTTGGAAAAAGTAAAGTTTGAACTCAACCGCTTTGTCGAGAACGAGCGGGCGAACCGGATCGGGATCATTATATTTTCAAACGACGCGTACATACACGTACCGCTCACGTACGACGCGGCCGCGCTCGAACTTTTCATCCAGTCGTTGCAAACGGACTTGCTCCCGACCAATGGTACCAATATATGCGGTGCCATCGAAATGGCTTACAGTAAGCTGATGAATGCGGCCGATCCGACGAGCCGCGCGAAGATGATGGTGCTTTTCACCGACGGCGAAAACAGCTCGGGTTGCAGCAATGCATTGTTCAACAATCTCCGCCGCTTCGGGATCGGGGTGTATTCTGTGGCCGTGGGCACGAAGGTGGGCATCAGCATTCAGCAGAACGGCAAGCCGCTCATGGACAAAAACGACAAACTGGTGATCAGCAAACTGGATGAGAATTTCCTTCGCGGCGTGGCCAATTCGGCACGCGGGTCCTATTATGAACTCAACAATTCCAAGAACGACGTCCAGAAGATGATCAGCGACATTAACCAGGCGGAAGGTGCGCTGGTGGATTCACGGACGATCACGGTTGTTTCCAACAAGTACTATTATTTCCTGGGCGCCGCGCTGGTGCTGATCCTGCTCGACGTTTTAATTACCATTGGAACGTTCCGACTCTAAGCGCAATTCCCTATTTTTGCACGCAAATGTGAACCGATATGACGTCTCTGATCCTTTATGTCCTGCTCTGGCTTTGGGATAACCGTACATTCGATTCCATTACCAAGACGAACCAGAGAAAGCTGGATGCGGAGCAGGCCTTCCGGAAAAAGGAGTTTACCAAATCGGCGGAGCTGTACCGGCAAATCACCTACGGCTCGATCTTTTCAGATCCCGCTGCAAGGTTGAACCTGGCTCATTCCTTATACAAGGCAGGCGACTACAAACAGGCTTTGAAACATTACCGGCTGCTAAGCGACATTGAAAATAACAACATTGCCTCGATAGCAAACGCACAGATCGCATTGATCCTCGTCAACAAAAAAGATACCGCCAGCGCATTAACGAACCTGCGAACCGCATTACGCCTCGAACAAGGCAATGCATTGGCAAGGACTAATTACATTATCCTGAAAAAAAGCTTCTCCGGTGTCGACGAACAGTCCGACGTGACTACCCGAAAACGCCAGTCGAACCAGCAGCAGACGAACCAGGTGCAACCGGCACCTCCGCCGGCCCCGCCGCAGGAAATACGCGAGGTGAGCGAGGATGTCAAGAAGGAGGAATTGCTCAAAAGCCTTAAGGCTATGAACATGTCCGAGGAACAGGCACGGGCGATCCTCGATGCCATGAAATCGAACGAATCCCAATATATTTACCAGCTCCGGCGCAAACAGTACAATACCAAGCCCGGACAAAAGAGCGAAATCGAGTGGTAATTTTACCCATAATCTAATGAACAGCATACCAGCAACCAACTTCCAGTTCCCCGGCCAGACGGCCTTCTATAAAGGAAAAGTCCGTGACGTTTACTCGTTTGAAAAACGTCTGGTGATGATCGCCACCGACCGCATTTCGGCATTCGACGTGATCCTGCCCCGTGCTATCCCTTATAAAGGACAGGTTTTGAACCAGATCGCCGCGCATTTCCTGAACGCCACTTCCGACATCGTGCCCAACTGGCTCGAAGAGGTGCCCGATCCGAACGTTAGCATTGGTATCAAATGCCAGGCTTACCCCGTGGAAATGGTGGTACGCGGCTACCTCGCAGGCCACGCTTGGCGCGAGTACAAAGCCGGAAAACGCGAAGTATGCGGCGTGGCGTTGCCCGAAGGCCTGAAAGAAAACGACAAACTCCCCCAGCCGATCATTACGCCTACCACCAAAGCGCATGAAGGCCACGACGAGGACATTTCCCGTGAGCAGATCCTCGCGCAAGGGCTTGTGAGCGAGGACGAATACGAGCACCTGGAACGCTACACGCTCGCATTGTTCGCGAAGGGCACCGAAATGGCTGCGGATCAGGGATTGATTCTGGTGGATACCAAATATGAGTTTGGGCAACTGGATGGCACGATTTATTTGATCGATGAAATCCACACCCCGGATTCCTCACGGTACTTCTATAAAGACACTTATGAGGAAAATCAGCGCGCCGGCATATCCCAAAAGCAGCTTAGCAAGGAATTTGTAAGGGAGTGGCTGATCGAAAACGGCTTCCAGGGCAAAGACGGCCAGACCGTGCCTGAAATGACCGATGAAAAGGTCCTCTCTATTTCAGAACGCTACATTGAGCTCTTCGAAAAAGTGACCGGCATGAAGTTTCAGAAAAACAACCTGGATCACCCGCTGGAAAGAATTGAGAAGGCCATTCTGCGTGCGATTGCCTGAGGAACGCTACTCACTTAACAGAATATTTGTTTGACAAAACGACAACCGAAATGGATTTTAAACTGGAAAAGAAAGAACAATACGTTTACATCGAGACCGATGCACCCGCATTCGCCGACGATGTACCCGCATCTTTCGAAGAAACAGCCCGCGGCCTCTTCCGCGAGGGCTATCATAGTTTGATCGTCAATATGCAAACCGTGAAGTCGCTGGACGCAACGGGGATCACTACGTTAAAGAAAGTAAACCGCCTTTGCGCGAACGACCTCGGCTTGCTCGTGATCGTGACCCGCGACGACGATTTTATGGATACCTTGGAGGATCTCCGAATACCAGATCTTACTGTTTTGCCCACCAAGGAAGAAGCAATCGACGCCGTTTTCATGCACAGTCTTGAAAACGAGTTCGGTGCGGGCGATGACGATTATGACGACGAAGATTACGAAGGTGTGAGCGAATCGAAAGAACCTTAATATTTGAATAATATAATTTTCAGTTACTTAGAGGGACGTCCCGCCGAGCTTCGGCGGGACGTTTTTTTGATGTCATCCCCACACTTTTTATATTTTCCTTAGGTGGTTTTTGTAATCCTCCAAGTCACCCAAAATGGCCTTTACAGCTTTTCAAAATGGTAACCAATACGGGCATTCGTTACATCTTTATCAATATTTTGATAATAATTGTAATAATTCGGCCAAAAGCATATTAGGGATAGAAAATTTTGCCATTCCCATAATAAGCCAAATATTTTTTATGGGTATATTGCGTGGCTTTACCCAAAACATCACACACTGGCGTTTTCGCTTTCCTTTTAAAGTGCTTATTTAAACAGATTCTAATTACGAATTTGTTAATTACCTACAATTCGATAAATGTCGCAAATGTCTGAACAAATGGTAGAAAATCAGGGACTGTACCGCCCGGAATTTGAGCATGATGCATGTGGAATCGGTTTCCGGGCTAACATCAAGGGTCGTAAGTCGCACCAGATCGTGGCTGATGCCATTCATATGCTCGAAAGGATGGAGCATAGGGGTGCAACTGGTTTTGACCCTAACACCGGTGACGGTGCTGGTATTTTAATTCAGATCCCTCACGAGTTCTTTGTAGAAGAATCTACCAAGTTGGGCTTCCACCTGCCGCCGGCAGGTGAGTATGGTGTAGGGATGATCTTTTTCCCGGGCAACGAACTTGCCAGGGAAGAAAGCAGGGATATCCTGAACCGAAAGATCAAGATGCTGGGCTTGCAATTGCTCGGCTACCGCAAGGTACCTACATTGAACAACACCCTGGGTGAAGGTTCTCTCTCCGTTGAACCCAACGTAGAGCAGGTTTTCATCAAGCGTCCGGACGACATTACGGACGATATGGCGTTTGAACGCAAGCTGTTCATCCTCCGCCAGGTTTCTGCAAGATTGATTAAAGACACGGTTAAGGGCGCGAAGAACTTCTATTACTCGTCGCTTTCATGCCGCACGATCTCATATAAGGGACAGCTCACCACTGCCCAGCTTAAATATTACTTCCCGGATCTGGAAAACGAATCGGTCGTATCTGCATTGGCAGTAGTACACTCGCGTTTCTCGACCAACACATTCCCTTCATGGGAGCTGGCTCAGCCATTCCGCTACATCGCGCACAATGGGGAGATCAACACCGTAAAAGGAAACGTGAACTGGATCCGCGCCGGGGAAAAATCTTTCGAGTCCAAATTCTTCACCAAAGAAGAAATGGATATGCTCCTGCCGATTTGCGACAGGAACCAGTCCGACTCCGCCAACCTCGACAACGCGATCGAATTGCTGCACCTTTCCGGCCGCTCATTGCCGCACGTGATGATGATGCTCATCCCCGAAGCATGGGATGGCAACGAGCAAATGGACGCTGAGCGGAAAGCATTCTACGAATACCATGCGGCCATTATGGAGCCATGGGACGGTCCTGCGTCGATCTCGTTCACAGACGGTAAAATGGTAGGTGCTACACTCGACCGTAACGGTCTGCGCCCGTCACGTTACTGGGTACTCGACGACGATACCATCATCATGGGCTCGGAAGCGGGTGTATTGGAAGTGGACCAGGCACGCGTTGTGACCAAAGGCCGCCTGCAACCCGGACGTATGTTCGTGGTGGATATGGAGCAGGGCCGTATTGTTCCTGACGAAGAAATCAAGAAACAAATCTGTACCGCGCAGCCTTACCAGCAATGGCTGGATGAGAACAAGCTGCACGTGGACGCGCTCGATCACCCGATCCGCACGTACCGCGCATACGACGAAAATGCATTGCTGAAACGCCAGGTGGCATTCGGTTATACTTCGGAAGATTTGCGCATGATCCTCGGGCCAATGGCTCAGACAGGCATGGAAGCGATCGGTTCAATGGGTACTGATAGCCCACTGGCCGTTCTTTCGGATCAGTCGCAGCATTTGTCTACGTATTTCAAACAGCTTTTCGCACAGGTAACCAACCCGCCGATCGACTCGATCCGCGAGCGTGCGATCATGTCTTTGATCTCTTTCGTAGGCAGCACCGAGAACATTCTCACAGAATCACCGAAACATTGCCGGCAGATCGCATTGCCGCACCCGATCCTTTCGGTGCAGGAATTCGACAAGCTGCGTTTTGTAGATAAAGACGGCTTCCAGGCCAAAACCATCAATACCTACTTCCGCGCCGACGAAGGCGGAAAAGCACTGGAAAGAGCTTTGGAAAGAATCTGCCGTTACGCGGTAGATGCGATCGAAGACGGATTTGAAATCCTCATCCTCTCCGACCGCGCCATCGACTCCGACCACGCGCCGATCCCTTCATTGCTCGCAACAGCGACCATCCACCACCACCTCATCCGCGAAGGATTGCGTGGCCGCGTAGGCTTGCTCGTGGAAGCGGGAGACGTTTGGGAAACCCATCACGTGGCTACATTGATCGGCTACGGTGCTGCGGGTGTTTGCCCTTACATGGCGTTCGAAACGCTCTCGTACATGAACCGCAAGAGCATGATCGAAGGCGAGTTCACCGACGAAAAACTGCATTACAACTACATCAAGGCCGTTAACAAGGAGCTTTTGAAGATATTCTCGAAAATGGGAATCTCTACCCTGCAATCGTACCAGGGAGCGCAGATCTTCGAATGCGTGGGCTTGAACAAGGATGTAATCGACAAATATTTCACAGGAACCATCTCGCGTATCAGCGGTATGGGCATTCCTGAGATTGCACGCGAGATTCTGGTGCGTCACAAAGTGGCTTACCACGAAAGCGCGGAGCAAAAGCCAAGACTCGAAGTAGGTGGTGTTTACCAGTGGAAACAACGTGGTGAAGCACACATCTTCAACCCGCAGTCGGTGCATTTGCTGCAACAATCGACCCGCAATGCGAGCTACGAGCAATTCAAGAAATATTCTAAACTGATCGACGACCAGAGCCACAAGGCACTGACATTGCGTGGACTTTTGAGATTCAAAAAAGGCAATGCGATTCCTTTGAGCGAGGTAGAGCCTGTTGAAAATATCTTCAAACGCTTTGCTACCGGTGCAATGTCCTTCGGATCGATTTCGTGGGAAGCGCACACTACCCTGGCGATTGCGATGAACCGCATTGGCGGTAAATCCAACTCCGGCGAGGGTGGCGAAGACGAACTGCGTTACAACCGTTTGCCGAACGGCGACAGCATGAACTCGCAGATCAAACAAGTTGCTTCGGGACGTTTTGGTGTAACAAGCCATTACCTGAGCAATGCGGGCGAGCTGCAAATCAAAACTGCACAAGGCGCTAAGCCAGGTGAAGGTGGTCAGCTTCCGGGCTTCAAGGTGGACGACTGGATCGGCCGTACCCGTCACTCGACACCGGGTGTAGGGCTTATCTCCCCTCCTCCTCACCACGACATTTACTCGATCGAGGATTTGGCGCAGCTGATTTTCGACCTTAAAAATGCCAACCGTGCGGCACGTATCAGCGTGAAGCTGGTGTCCGAAGCCGGTGTAGGAACCGTAGCATCCGGTGTAGCGAAAGCACACGCCGACCACATCCTGATCTCGGGTTACGACGGTGGTACCGGTGCATCTCCATTGAGCTCGATCCGCCACGCGGGTCTGCCTTGGGAGCTTGGTTTGGCTGAGACTCACCAGACTTTGGTACGTAACAAATTGCGAGGACGGGTAACCGTTCAGGCCGACGGACAGCTCCGTACCGGCCGCGACCTCGCGATCGCCGCATTGCTTGGTGCCGAAGAATGGGGTGTGGCAACCGCGGCATTGGTAGCCGCTGGCTGTATCATGATGCGTAAATGCCACCTGAACACCTGCCCTGTGGGTGTGGCTACGCAGCGCAAAGAACTCCGCGCATTGTTCTCGGGTAAGCCTGAGCACGTGGTGAACATGTTTACCTACATGGCGGAAGAACTGCGCGAGATCATGGCACAACTTGGTTTCAGAACAGTGAATGAAATGGTTGGTCAGGCCCAGTACCTCGAACTGCGCAATGATATCAAACATTGGAAATACAAAAACCTGAACTTCGACGCGATCCTGTACAAAGAAGGCGACCTTTCGGTAGCTCAATTCAAGCAGGAAGAGCAGGATCACGGTATCGATGCCATTCTCGACCTCGACCTGATCCGTTCGGCGCAGCCGGCGCTCGAAAGCAAGGAGGAGATTTACGCAGAATTCCCGATCAACAACCTGAACCGGTCGGTGGGAACGATGCTTTCGAACGAAATCTCGAAGAAATACGGCGGCGTGGGCTTGCCAAACGGCAATGTCCATTTCAAATTCCGCGGTACTGCGGGCCAGAGCTTCGGTGCATTCAACACATTGGGTGTACGCCTCGAACTGGAAGGTGACGCAAACGACTACTTCGGAAAAGGCCTCTGCGGCGCCGAACTGATCGTGTACCCCGACCGCGACGCGAAGTTCAAGCCGGAAGAAAACATCATCATTGGTAACGTGGCATTCTACGGTGCTACTTCGGGTGACGCCTACATCCGCGGAACTGCGGGCGAGCGCTTCTGCGTACGTAACTCGGGCGCGAAAGTAGTAGTGGAAGGTGTCGGCGACCACGGTCTGGAATACATGACGGGCGGTCTGGCGATTATCCTCGGCGAAACAGGCCGCAACTTCGCGGCTGGTATGTCCGGCGGTGTGGCTTACGTCCTCGACAAAAACGGAACCTTCGAAGAGAAAGTAAATAAAGAAATGGTGTCGCTGGAACCATTGAACGAAGAAGATCAAACGATCCTTCGTGAATATCTGGACAAACACTTCCAGTATACGACCAGCAACATCGCTTTCCAACTGATCCAGAACTGGGGAGAATCTGTGAAGCAATTTGTGAAAGTAATGCCATCCGATTTCCGCAAAGCGCTGGAAGGACGCGGTATCACGCTCGCACAGCAGATTGCCGACAAGAACGTGGTGTACAAGGACATCGTCGTAGACGTGGTACACCAGTAATTTTCAGTTTCAAGATCAACTATCAGAATTTTTTAAATCAGTAATAAGAATGGGAAAACCAACCGGATTTTTAGAGTTTGAAAGGGAGTTGCCGAAAAAAAGAAGCGTAGAAGAGCGCTTGAAGGACTACAGTGAGATTGAAACCGCACCGACCGACTCTAATTCCAAACAGCAGGCAGCCCGTTGTATGGACTGCGGAATTCCTTTTTGCCATAATGGTTGTCCGCTGGGCAACATCATCCCCGAGTTCAACGACGCGGTGTATGATGAAAACTGGGGACTGGCCTATGAAATATTAGCGTCTACCAACAACTTCCCTGAGTTCACAGGCCGCATTTGCCCCGCTCCTTGCGAAGCATCCTGCGTACTGGGTATCAACAAGCCGCCGGTAGCGATCGAGTACATCGAGAAATCGATCATCGAAAAAGCATTTGAACTAGGTTTGGTTAAACCACGCATTCCGAAAACCCGCACCGGCAAAAAAGTGGCGGTAGTAGGTTCAGGACCTGCGGGCATGGCAGCTGCTTATCAGCTCAACCAGGCCGGTCACTCGGTGGTATTGCTGGAAAGAGCGGATAAAATCGGTGGTCTGGTTCGCTACGGTATCCCTGATTTCAAGCTCGACAAAGGCATTATCGACCGTCGTATGGCGGTCATGGAAGCCGAAGGAGTTGAATTCCGTACCGGCGTGAATGTGGGTGTAGATATCAAAGCCGAAGAGCTCCAAAACGAATTCGACGCCGTGTTGCTGACGATGGGATCGACCGTTCCGCGCGATGTAAAAATCGCAGGCCGTCAGTTCAAAGGCGTACACTTCGCGATGGAATTCCTGAGCCAGCAGAACAAGCGCGTAGCCGGTATCGACCGCGTGGTGGATCACCGCGGCGTAGCCTATGCCAATGGCGAAATCCTCGCTACCGACAAGCACGTGGTGGTAATCGGTGGTGGTGATACTGGTTCCGACTGCGTAGGAACTTCGGGCCGTCACGGTGCGAAATCCGTGACACAGATCGAGCTGATGCCTATTCCTCCAAAAGAGCGCGATGCAAGCACACCATGGCCGAACTGGCCGATGATGCTCCGCACATCGACTTCACACGAGGAAGGCTGCGACAGACATTGGTCTATCAACACCAAAGAATTCGTTGGTGACGAAAACGGTAACCTGACTGCATTGAAAATCGTAGACCTCGACTGGCAGAAAGACCCTGAAACGGGCCGTATGCAAATGAGAGAGGTGGAAGGCAGCGAACGTACCATTCCTTGTGACCTGGCGTTCCTGGCAGCCGGCTTCCTGCACCCGCAGCAAGAAGGCCTGTTGAACGACCTGGACCTGGAATTCGACGAGCGCGGCAATATCAAAACCAACGGGTATCAATCGACCTCCAACGAGAAAATATTCGCAGCAGGCGACTGCCGCCGCGGACAATCCCTCGTAGTGTGGGCAATCTCCGAAGGTCGCGAAGCGGCACGTTCGGTGGACGAGTACCTGATGGGCGAGTCATTCCTCGAAGCCAAGGCTGTATCGATGCTGAATCCTGTATTTGCACACGCGTAAGCGGTACAGGTTTAAGCCAGCCTCTATATATTGTTATTGCAAGAAAGCTGCCCCACCCGGCAGCTTCTTGTTTTATATCCCTTTATATTTGAAGCGCAAAATTCATCGACAGCATGTTCCTGCATCATTCTCCATTCTGGCTGAAAGCATTTTTTCCCGGTTTTACCTGGCATATTCCTACGAAAGAGAAAAGCATTTTCCTGACGTTCGACGACGGGCCTATTCCCGACATTACCGAGCAAGTGCTGGATTTATTGACCCAATACAACGCGAAAGCCACGTTTTTCAGCATTGGTAATAATGTGCTCAAACATCCCGACGTGTATGAAATGGTCAGAAATGGCGGTCATTCGATTGGTAACCATACTTTCAACCATATGAATGGCTGGAAAACCGAGGATGCCGTTTATCTGGATAATATTCAGCAATGCACCGAGCAGCTGAAACTCGAAACAAAGCTTTTCCGTCCGCCCTATGGCCGCATTAAGAAGAGCCAGTCGAGAGTCGTTTTGCGCGACAAGCAGATTATCATGTGGGACGTCCTCAGTGGCGACTTTTCCGCTGAAATTACCCCTGAAATTTGCCTAAAAAAATCCATCCAACATACCCGGCCCGGCTCCATCGTGCTTTTCCACGACAGCATTAAAGCCGCCAAAAACATGCTTCACACGCTCCCCCGCTACCTCGAATATTTCAGCGAAAAAGGGTACCGATTTGAAGCATTACCTATGTAAAAATGATTGAAACCCACGCCCACATATACAGCGACGATTACGCCGAAGACCGTACCGAAATGCTCGACCGCGCCTGGAATGCAGGCATTGAGCAGATATGGATGCCCAACTGCGACCACGAGACCATCGACGGCATGCTGGCACTCGCCGAGCAATACCCCGGCAAATGCCTCCCGATGATCGGTTTGCACCCTACCTACGTGAAGGAGAATTTCGAGAAGGAATTGCAGATCATGGAAGAGTGGCTCGGCAAATACGAGTTTATTGCCATCGGCGAGATCGGCATGGACCTTTTCTGGGATGTGACATTTAAAGAGCAACAGGAAAAGGCATTTTTATACCAATGCGACCTCGCGCGCAAGCATAACCTCTGGATCGACATTCACAGCCGCAGCGCATTCTGGGAGACCGTAAAACTGATCGAAGATTTTGCCGACCCCGCATTAACCGGCATTTTCCATTGCTTTACCGGAACATTGGAAGAAGCGCAAAAAGCCATTGAACTGGGTTTTAAGCTCGGCATTGGCGGCGTCGCTACATTTAAGAATGGAGGCTTGGATAAAGTGATACCGCACGTTGGTGTCGAGCATTTGGTGCTGGAAACCGACGCGCCTTACCTCGCGCCCGTCCCCTACCGTGGAAAACGCAATGAAGTCGCTTACATCGACCTCGTCGCACAGCGCGTAGCCGATTTGAAGGAAATGACCAAAGCCGAGGTAATCGCCGCCACCACCGCGAATGCGAAAAGCATGCTCAACAAAGTAGTGCAATGAGTTATACCAAAATACACATCAACCCCATTTCTCCCGAACCGACCAGCGGTTCAGTACTTGTAATTTATACGGGCGGTACGCTGGGAATGGTTTATGAAACGAAAGGCAAGCAACTCGTGCCATTCGACTTCCAGCAAATCATCGAGAAAGTCCCCGAGATCAGCCGTCTGGATTTTGACATTACTTTCCTCTCGCTTTCGGAACCGATCGATTCATCGAACATGAATCCGGCCATCTGGATCGAGCTGGCAAGCATTATCGAAGCGCATTACGAGCAGTTCGACAGTTTTGTGATCCTGCACGGAACAGATACCATGGCCTACACGGCGTCTGCATTGAGTTATTTGCTCGAAAACCTCAACAAACCCGTGATCCTCACAGGTGCACAGCTGCCCATAGGCGTAGCGCGCTCAGACGCGCGTGAGAACGTGATTACCGCATTGGAACTCGCCGCGGCCAAGAATGCGGAAGGACATCCTATTATCACCGAGGTTTGTATTTATTTCAATTCCAGTTTACTCCGCGGTAACCGTTCCAAAAAGCAGGAGAGCTCGGATTTCAATGCATTCCATTCCGAAAACTACCCCGCGCTGGCTAATGCGGGCGTGAATATCGAATACAATTTTCCGTACATCAAACCGTACAAAGCGGGCTTGAAACTGAAAGTTCACAAAAACTTCGATAGTAATGTGGCCTTCCTGAAAATGTTTCCGGGAATCAGCCGGCCAGTTGTGGAATCGATCCTGAACATTGAAGGATTAAGAGGCATCGTCCTCGAAACCTATGGGGCAGGCAATGCCACTACCGAGCCCTGGTTCCTGAACGCGATCAGCAACGCCATCGAACGCGACATCGTGATCTTCAACGTCTCCCAATGCGATGGCGGCCGCGTGTCGCAAGGCCAGTACCAGACCAGCAAGTTCCTGCAACAGATCGGCGTCATCAGCGGCTCCGACATCACCGCCGAAGCAGCCATCACCAAAATGATGTACGTTTTCGCCTGCGAACGCCCCGGCGGCGCCTGCGTCGATATGCTCGGCAAGCCATTGCGCGGAGAAATGAGCATTTGATTTTAGCGGGAGATTTGGAAACATGAATCTGTTCCTTATATTTGCACCCCAATAGAGAGGTGCCCGAGTGGTTGAAGGGGCTACCCTGGAAAGGTAGTATATGGGTAACTGTATCGAGAGTTCGAATCTCTTCCTCTCTGCTGATAAGAGTAGCAAAAAGCAACAAAAGCCTGTAAATGAATCATTTACAGGCTTTTTCATTCTTATAGCTTTCCCAAAATATTCAAATTTTCACAATATTCTGGTGAGCATTTGGTGAGCATGGTCAATGTGAGAAATCTGCTCACCAGAATCGATACAACATACTGAATTACAACCTGTTTACGAGGCAAACATCTTGATTTTCTGACGGCATTGATAGTAGATTTATTCACTTAAAAACTATCATTATGTTATCTAGAAACCTCACAACGCTCTTTTACCTGAAAAAAAGAAGCGGCTATGTTAAAGGTCCGTTACCGATATATCTGCGGATAACAATCAATGGCGAACGATTTGAGATTTCCACAAAAAGAGAATGCGAGCCCGAGAAATGGAATTCGGTTACAGGTCGCAAAAACGGGACACGGGAAGATGCACGAGGTTTGAATAGCTATCTCGACACCATGCAACTCAAAGTGTATGACATCCAAAAGCAGATGCTGGAAGCGAACATCGAACTGAGTGCTGAAAAGCTTCGCAACAGAATTAATGGTGTGTCGGACAGATCGAAAGATATCCTTCAAGTTTTTCGGGATCACAACGAGAAATTGGCGCGGATGGTAGGTAGTGACTATGCCTTGGGAACGCTTGGACGGTACAAAACCTCGTTCGACCACACAAAGGCATTCATTGAATGGAAATATAAAACGACTGAATTTGATATCAACAAGCTCAACTACGATTTCATATCAGAATATGCGTTCTGGCTGAAGACAGAAAAGCAGCTGGGCCACAACACGGCGATGAAATACCTGACGAATTTCAAAAAAATCGTCATCATTTGTGTCAAGAAGGGTTGGCTAGTGCGAGATCCATTCGCAAACTACCAAATAACGTTGAAAGAAGTCAATAGGGAGGCGCTCACTCCGGCTGAGCTTCAGACGATTTCAAACAGGGATTTCGATAATCAGCGACTTGAGCACGTCCGAGACATCTTCATTTTCTGCTGCTACACTGGATTGGCGTATGCCGATGTCTACAAGCTCAAACGTTCCGAGATTGTTGACGGCGTAGACGGCGAAAAGTGGCTTTCAATAAAAAGGCAGAAAACAGATACTCCGTCGCGTATTCCAATTTTGCCGATGGCTCAAATTGTGCTCGACAAATACGCCGGCTTCGCTGAGTGCATTGCAAAAGACAGGTTACTCCCCGTTCTGTCAAACCAGAAAATGAATTCTTATCTGAAAGAGATTGGAGATGTTTGCCGGATAAAGAAAGTCATCACATTCCATTTGGCGCGACATACTTTTGCCACTACTGTTACACTTACCAATGGAGTTCCGATAGAAAGTGTTTCTAAAATGCTTGGGCATCGAAACATCAAAACGACTCAGCAATATGCCAAAGTTGTCGACAAGAAGATTGCTGACGACATGGCTAAATTAAAAGGTATACTAGTCAAGCAATGCCAGCCTTCTTGACTTGCATTCTAGCGAATGCCTGAGCTCCGATGCCTGGGAGCTCAGACATTTCTACCCAGTTTACTTAAAATGAGCGTGGTATTGGAAATTCCCAAACCGCACTTTTATATACGGACACCATTTTAGTAAGAGCGTGCTTGATCGCGATGCGCCTGGTTGGACGTGCGATAGATGATTGAAGCGTGCGGCGGAAGATTTTTGTAGGCTTGAATGGCTCTCCCGATAGAGATGCGGGGAAGCTTACAAATGCGGGGAAGCTTACAGCAGCTGTTGAAAAAGAAAGAAAACCTCTTAGTCTAAAATCTTCTTTTAGAGGCCGAAACACGTGTTCGGTCGTAGCACTCTCATTGTGGTCTCCGCTTTCGGCCACACTAATGTACACGTTTTCGTTTCTGAGCCGATTGACGTAATTTTCATGAGCAGTACTGGACTCCGCGGTCAGAATGTTGGATGAGCGGGTTGCGAAGGATTTGTTCCGGAGACCAAGGCTATCAACTACAATCTTCCGTTTGTTGTAACTGCGATTAACCTAGCATTTGCTCTTCATGGGTAGTTGGCACGCTGGGATATGTATGTGTGATTCCCAACAATCCAATCGATCGTCCTAGAGACAGACGCGGTGTGATGGAGGATTGAGTGCCGATGGTGGGATCTTTGATCTGCGTAAATGCGGCGACAAAACCAGGACGATTGAGAGTGAAAGTTTCAGATTCATACTGTTCGGTTGTTTTGAGGTGGTTTGCAACTGGAAACCATCGCCTCGCATGCAGCTTTTCACAACCCGAAAAAGTACGAAATATTTATTATCCATTCGGTCTCTAATTATAAATCACTTGTAGTAATTTCGCTACATCAATACCTCGCAGGCATTGAGATGGTAGCGGCAACTATTGTTCAAATAGAAAATGTATGATAACGCAAGCAGCTTAATTAATAATTTTTCCTATATGCTAATAATTGTAAAACGCAAAAAAAAGTTATTTCAAGGCAATACATAGGCTTTAAGGCCATCACATCCTGTTCCAATATATTCGGCCAAACGGCTCGATAAGTTTACTAGCCATTAACCGGCCGAAATTATGCCTCCTAGTTCTCCAACAAAAGCTCGATAAATACGAATTCGCTTTTAATGTAGAAATAATTCATTATAATTGCATATGTAACTGCAAATTCCTTTCCGATTTAAGGCAGTTTAAATTGTTACTTAATTCTGTCTCAAACCAGTCTTGGATGGCCTTGAATTTGTTCAAGCCATGAACACCGCTCACAAATGGGACAAAACCTATTGATTTTACAGACCACTTAAAGTTCGTAGCAAATGAAAAAAATCTATTGTAGTAAACCATTGCGCAAAGCGGCATTTGTAATTCTGGGGTACTTAATTGGTATTTCTTTTACCTGGGCGCAAGAACCCACGCCATTTGCATGTTCTAATCTTGCATATCAAGTGAGCGGGCCAAATACAAGCAATTCCACGCTTTATAGCTACAATGTATCCACAGGCGTCAGAACTCTTATGGGAGACCTTCCTGCAAGAGTCAACTCCATCGGTTACAATACCCTCGATAACTTTATTTGGGGCATCAATGTCCTCACCAACCAAGTAGTTAAAATTGGATCTAATGCTGCACTCACCACCTACTCAATTCCCAATTTGCCTGCCCCGACGGTCAGCGCATATTACAATGTCGGGGAGGTATTTGGCGACGGCTATTTATTCATTTACAGCAGGCTCGCTACAAGGTATTACGTAGTCGACATCAATCCGGCCAGAGCAGCCACTTATCTGCAGCTGGTGGACCCGACAGCCTCTTATGTGCTGGATGCTGCTCCGTACGGAAACACTTTTATCGGCGCGAGCAGTCTGGATATATCGGATATCGTCTACAGTTCTTCAAACGGGCTGCTAAATGGCATCATCGACGCGCAAAGTGCAACGAACGCATACCGCAGGTTTACGATAGATCCGGTAACACAACAGGTGACCATTACGCCAACCACAATTGCGGGCGGTGGTATTCAAAATAATGAGAATGTGGCCTTCGGCTCCATTTTTATCGATCAGACGCCCAATACCTTTTATGTGTTTGCCAATACATTGGGAGGGTTCTACAAGGTTAATATGACAACGAATGCAGCTACCTTGGTATCGACCGCTCCCACAGGAGGGGCAAACAATAACGACGGAGCAAGTTGCCCCAACACGCTCCTGGTCACCAGCATTTCGGGAACGGTATTCCATGATCCCGATGCGGGAAATGTGAATAACAGCACAGGAAACCCTAATGCAGTGCCTTCCGGACTTTATGCCAATCTGATCGGTACTGATGGAAATGTCGTTGCTGTCGCCCCCGTAAACTCATCTGGCTTTTATGGTTTTGACGGCATTCCTGCCGGCGACTATCACGTGGTACTAAGTATGACAAATGGTACCCCAGGTACGGCTGCACCCCTGCCGAGCCTTCCGGCAGGCTGGGCAAATACGGGAGAGTTTAATGGGCCGGAGAATACCGGGAACACAAGCCCGGCAGACGGAATCAGCCAGGTATTTACAGTAGGTCTCAATAGTACCGAAATCAACTTTGGTATCCAGCAACCGCCCGTGGCAGACCTTAAAACTTACCTCGTGCCGAACGCAGCATTTAGCAGCACTCCGCCCGCCGGCTATCCCGCACTATCAGGCTATCAATCTATTCCTGCATCCTCGGCAAACCTGACGGGTTATCCTACCGGCGGTTCGCTCTCGGGCTCTGATCCGGAAGATTGTGCCAGCGCCGGCACCTGTAACACGGGCACGGGCACCACATTCAATATTGAGTCGATCAATGGATCAACCGAGCTTTATTACGACTTCGGATCGGGACCTGTGCGCGTGGATGTGACAGGCGGCCCTGTGAGTATTCCCAACTTCGATGTTACCAAACTGGTGATCTACGGAGCGACCGGAAGCGGGACTGGCAGCAACTCCATTGGTTTCACCTATTCCATGACAGATAATGCGGGAGCTACCAGTTCAGCCGCGGTCTACTCCATTGAGACAGAGAGTCCCATGCCAGTAACACTAATCAGCTTCAATATCCGTCAGGAAGGCGGCATTGCGAGCCTGCAATGGGCTACGTCCAGCGAAGAAAACAGCAAAGGCTTTGAGATCGAGCGAAGCGCAAATGCTTCTGCCTGGACCAGGATAGGGTTTGTGCCGTCTCTGTCTCGTGAGGCGGTCAGCAGTAGCCGGCTCGACTACAACTTCACCGATTCAACTCCCCTGGGCCGCAGGAGCTACTACCGCCTGAAAATGGTCGATCTTGATGGTAAATACACTTATAGCCAGATCAGGGTAGTGACTTCTGAGAACAGCACCATTACATACGCTTACCCAAATCCCGCTGCCGACGAATTGACCATAGACGGATTAAATGGATCGGAGGAGATTAAAGTTCTGGATATTTCCGGGCGTACATTGATTGAAGGCCGCAACAGTGATGGCAAAAACAAAAAGACACTTAACATCCGACCTCTTCCGAATGGAACATATCTGATCAAGATCCAAATGCCGGATGGCTCGTCTGTTTCGCAAAAAGTGATTAAGAAAAAATAGCGTTCGAACCTGATCGATTAGTCGCGGGATGTAATTCATTCACCTGCAGCTAGGTTTACAAATCAACCCTTCCGGAAATCCGGAAGGGTGATTTTTTTACTCAACGTATGCCGACCATCGGCAATATCTTACACAATTATTTTACCCGGGCTCAAAACCGTTATTTCATCGTTTGTGAATACGATGCTTGACTTCCATTGGGGTTTTACCGAAGAATTTTCGAAATTCTCTGCTAAAATACTTGCTATCCTCATAACCGATCGATGCAGCCACTTCGTTAACTCTATAGACTCCGGCTTCCAACATCTTCATCGCCCTTTCCATTTTGATTTTCTTAACAAACTCATTTACAGTTACACCTTTAAAGAACCGGAGTCTGCGGTAAAGAACCGAAACACTTATCCCCGTTCGAACGGCCATCTCTTTAACACCAAAATTGGGATCAGAAATATTCTCAAATACCATTTGTTCCAATTTTGTAACAAACTGGCCACTTATCCCTTCCAATTCCGTTTGGACCGACATTTCCTGTACAGTTCTGCCGCGCATTGCATCCCGTAACATAATCATGTTTTCTATGTTCAGCATCAATACGTGACTGTCGATTGGGACTGAAATATAGCTGTCAGCCCCTGCCTGCAAACCGGCTATCCGGTGCTCTATCTGCCCAAGCAAAATAACAGACACATGCCCCGTATACGCGTTAGATTTCAATTTCCGGCATATCAGCAGTCCTCCGCGCGACGGGTCGGACACATCGCAGACCACCACGTCAGGGCTCAACTCCCTGGCCATTGCAAGGACCTCTTCATCACTATTACTTTCTATCAGCTGGAAGTTTTTAGCCAGCGCTTCACTTCCCAAACTATTCCGAATAATACTTTTGTCAATAATCAGAACCGGCCTCCTGTCTTCCGAATTCATAACACTTCCGATGTATAATAAGTTGTACTAAAAAGGGGATTACAAATAATAAGTGGCTGCGGCGAATAAGTGATTGAATCACACCTGGCAGCCACCTAATTGTAATATCGAGCAAATCAGTAGAACCACTCATGCGGCTTCTGACGACGATGCACAAACATAGCTCAACGTCCACTTGCTACCAATGGGTAAAAGGCGCAAATCAGACATAAACACGAAATCCCCACCAAATAGGCAAGATTTTCCACCGTCTCGGGCTAACTAAAACATCGATGATTCACTAGTCCGCAAACCATCAGTATCTCCTGATCAGAAGCCTTTGCACACACCTTGATTTTTTTTCGTTTGAACAAAAAAAACCAGACTAAAATGACAATTTAACCTCCCATACCTTAGGAAATAAAGCGACAATTTGGGCCAACAAAAAAACTGTTCGGACACAGATAACTTAAAATCATTTTACGATTCCATCAACAACACCTCCCGCAAACATGAAAAACCACAACATCCAGGAAGATTATGTAATGGTCATTGTAGACAATCGACCAATGTATAGAGCCGGCATCAGATCGAGGGTCGAATTGATGATACCGGAATGCAGATTTTCGGAGCACGATTTGTTTGCTGACTCGCTATTGGATAGACACATTGGAAGCTCTACTTGCTTCATGATCAGCGTCAGAAATATGTCGGATAAAACCATTATCCACAACATCAAAAAATTACGATTGCTGCAAGAGACATGCAAGATTGTTCTTTATGGTTACCAGCAACCCGTCCCCAAGATTATTGCCTTCTTCCGGGAAAAAATCAGTGGATACCTCCCCGACGATTTCACCGATGGTGAACTTAGGGAATGTATTACAGCTCTGGCTGCCAACCGGATTTATATCAATATGCAAATAGCCATTGAATTGATGATTACTCCTCCACCGGTTCGTTCCAGAAAAAAGCCGCTGCTAACCCAGACTGAAACCAAGGTTGCCAATCTCCTCGTCAGAGGATTAAGCCCATCGCACATCGCCCGAGAAATGGGCAGAAAAATATCAACGATAAGCACAATCAAATCCAACATTTTAAAAAAGACGCAAGTCAACAACGTAATCGACCTGGCAGAAGTAATGGAAAAGGAGCCGAAGGAAATGAGCATCTGATCATGCCATCCGGCGCAACTAACGCACATTATTATACGAATGCGGATCAACGCGGGTTAATGTGACCCAAGCAGTTTTGTTTAGATCAGTGTTTTACGGATAAATCTCGCGAAATGCTGGTTTTAAGATCAAG
Organism: Dyadobacter jiangsuensis; assembly: GCF_003014695.1. GTDB lineage: Bacteria > Bacteroidota > Bacteroidia > Cytophagales > Spirosomataceae > Dyadobacter > Dyadobacter jiangsuensis. The sequence goes on from NZ_PYAS01000022.1 coordinate 20,352, forward strand.
CACTTCATCTGATCCTGTGCGACAACATTGTGAAACTATACTGGGCCTATATACGTAACAAGTCGTGCCTTTGCATAATTTTGCAAAAAGCATTCGTTTCTAACCAAGTGCGCTTCGTTGATGACCAGTTATAAAAGTATCCTGCTTAGCTTGATTGCTATTTTTGCCTCCCTCGCCCGCACAGGGGCACAATCGTTTAAAAACATTTCAGAAAAAGAAGAAGAGCCAATCAATGGAATATTTGCCATTGCACAAGGCAAAGACGGCTTGATGTGGTTTGGTACACAAAACGGGCTGATCCGGTACGACACCCGTAGCCTGACCCGCTACCTGACGGCCCCCGCCGGCAAGCAGGTCTTTACAGATATCAAGGACATTATATCCGACTCGCAGGGCCGAATTTGGGTAGCTAGTAGCTTACAATTGACGCTTTATGATCCCAATACGGACCATATTACCCATTTCAAACATGATTCGACCCGCGTTAATACGCTATCCCATGCATGGGTCAACTGTGTGATGGAAGACAGCAAAAAGCAAATCTGGGCAGGTACCGAGCTTGGGCTCACCCGCATTATCGCCGGTAATGGGTCCGTGAGCATATCCCGCTATCTGCAAAATGAATTCAAAGGCGCATCGCTCGAAATCAAATGCATGGCCGAAGGCGAAGACGGAACGCTCTGGCTGGGCTCGGCCGACGGGCTGATCAGAATGCCAGCCAATGGCGACAAGCCAAAACTGTACCGGATGCCGCCGGCTACAACAGAACCGCTGCGGAACGAGTTTATGACTATTTTCACGGACAACAATGGCGCTGTGTGGCTGGGAAACAGCAGCGGCGGACTAATCCGGTTCGACCCGGCGACAGAAGTTTTCAGCACCATCAGCAGTGTGAAAAACACGACCGGCGGCCTGCCGGTCGTACGGGACATTATTTCGGACCGACGTGGCAGGTTGCTGCTTGCTACCGACTCGGGGCTGGCCCATTTCAACCCGTCGACGGGGGAACTGGATTGGTATGTGAACCAAACCGGTGACCCGCAGAGCCTGTCTGACAATTCGCTTTATGCTGCCTACGTCGACAACCAGGGCGGGCTTTGGCTGGGAAGCTACTATGGTGGGATCTGCTACGTCCACCTCAACTCTCCCCGCTTCAAACGCTGGCCATTCGGCCCGGACGACCCACGCGCCGGCTCATTCGTGAATGCATGGATTGGAAAGAGTAAAACGAATCGTATGTGGAGCGTTTCGGACGATCTGCAAAAACTGCTGCTCTTCGACACCGCAGGTAAAAAATCCGAGATGTTTCCCCTAAAGCTAGACGCCAAAGCAGATTATTATGCATTTTATATTGACCAAAACGAAGTACTCTGGGCTGGGGGCAAGGCCGTGCTGACCAGTTTAGATATCCGACGGGGCAGCTACCGTCATTACCCCCTATCGGTCCCGGGAGGGCCCAAACTCCGAAAAAAACGTACTTTCGTGATCACCGAGGATAGTTACGGGCATTTCTGGGTAGGAGGAACTTATGGTCTGCTCCTACTCGATAAAAAAAACGGCACCTTCTCCAAGGCCCCGGCGGTTAACTACGCGACCTCTATTTTGGAAGACTCACACAGGAATATCTGGATCGGCGGAGAAGCTGGACTATACCGGATTAAACCTGAGGCAGCCAAAGCCCCCAGACCTGTCGTTGAAAAAATCCATTCGAATTCGGAGTTCGTCATCTCATGGCGTGTGAACGAAGACAAGTGGGGAACAATCTGGGCCGCCTGTGAGACGCAAATGCTAAGCTACAATCCCGGAAAGAACCTGTTTGAGCTGAGTACCAACATTCCGCAGGAAGGCGCGCTCGACGTCGTTCCCGACAGTAAGGGTTATATCTGGATCAATGCAGGTACGAAATTATTCCGCTACCATCCTAGGGAAAAGACACTTCAATCGTACAGCGCACACGACGGCCTGCCTGCCAAAGGGACCCTGATGCAGGGCGCCGGCACGACCGACCGGAACGGACATCTCTATTTCGTGACCGACAAGGGCATGTTCAGCTTCGATCCGGCCGCGATATCCATTCCCAACCGCTCCGCCCCTATTGTTCTCAGTTCATTGAAATTATATAACCAAACGGTAGTGGCTCGCGACAGCACCGGCATTCTTCCTGTACCCGTCGGAAAATTAAAAGAAATCACCTTCCGGCATGACCAGAGCATTTTTACGCTCGACTTCGCGCTGCTGGATTACGTGCGGTCGGACGTAAACCGTTATGCCTACAAAATAGACGGCATCGACCGGGGCTGGAACTATGTCAAAACGCCATCGGCAACCTATACGAACCTCCCGTCAGGCAGCTACATCTTCCAGGTCAAGGCGGCTAATGGCGACGGTATCTGGACCAAAGAACCGCTTCAAATTAAAATCAATATACTACCGCCATGGTGGCGGACCTGGTGGGCTTACCTGGCTTATCTGCTGCTAGCGGCGGGCGGCGTATATGCCATTGCGCACTTCCTCTGGATCCGGAGCTCATTCAGAAGGGAGAACGCACTGAACCAGCTCAAGCTCGATTTTTTCACCAACGTTTCGCACGAAATCCGCACACACCTCTCGCTGATCAGCGGGCCATTGGAAAAAGCCTACCAGCAGGCCGTCGAGGGCAAAAACAATAAAAACTACCTCAGTTACGCACGTACGAGCTCCGACAGGCTCATGCTCCTGGTGAACGAACTGCTTGATTTCCGCAAAATCCAGAGTGGCGGCACACGCTTGCTGGTACAGGAGCATGACGTAGTGAAGATCATCAAGAATGTAATCGCCGCATTCGAGCATATGGCCAGGGAAAAAGGCATCGAAACTGTACTGATAGCCCCGGCAACACCTGTTTTGCTGTGGTTTGACATCGCCCAGATGCAGAAGGTATTTTACAACCTGCTGAGCAACGCCTATAAATTCACCCATGAAGCCGGCCGGGTGGCGGTGCGCATTACCGAGACTTCCAACGAAGTAAAAATTACCGTGGAAGACAATGGGAAGGGTATGTCGCAGGAGCATCTTCAGAAACTTTTCACCTACTACTACCAGGCGGATTCCGAAAAACCAGGCTACGGCATCGGGCTGGCGCTTTCAAAGGCTATCGTCGAGCAGCACCATGGCTACCTCACCGCCGAAAGCCGCCTGCATAACGGCTACGCGCTAAATGGGATTGCGGCGGCGCCCGGCGGCACCACGTTGACGATTCTCATGTTGCGAAAAAACCTGCACTTCGCACCCGAACAAATAGCCACCAACGTTCAGTCGTATACGGAAGACATGCTGGCCGAGACGATGGCCCTGCCGGCCAGCAACCACGCGGCAGACGGAAAGCAGGCCAATACCATCCTGATCATCGAAGACAACGACCAGTTGCGGGTATTTATCCGAGACCTTTTTGAAGGAGATTTCAATATATTGCAAGCAGAGAATGGCATGCGCGGGCTCGAACTAGCCAACGAGCATTTGCCGGATATCGTGCTGTCCGATGTGATGATGCCGGAAATGAGCGGGCTTGAAGTATGCAGCCGGCTGAAAAATAATGTAGCCACGGCGCACATTCCAGTGGTACTGCTTACCGCCCGAACCCAGAACCAGCACGTGATCGAAGGACTCGAATCGCGTGCGGACGACTACCTCACCAAACCATTCGACCCGCGGATTCTGGAACTGAAAATCAACAACCTGATCCGCGTACGGGACGAGCTGCGAACGCGCTACCGGGAGTCGGTACTGGTGGACGGGGCTGCAAACAGTGTTGCCCAGGACGTGAACGAGGCATTTATCGGCAAGCTCAGGGCACTGCTTATTGAGAATATTTCCGATCCGAAGTTTGGTGTTAATGAGCTGGCTTTTCAGGTCGGTATGAGTGTATCCGCGCTTTACAGAAAACTGAAATCACTTACCGGAATGACGGTTAATGATTTCACGAAAACAATTCGGCTCGGTGAAGCTAAAAAGCTATTGGAGACGGGGATATACAACGTGAGTGAAGTTGCCACTATCATCGGGTTTGAAGATAGCAGACATTTCAGCAAAGAATTCGCAAAGGCGTACGGCAAAAAACCCAAAGAGATAAAAAATCAAATGCCCGGCCACGCCGACAACTCCTCTGAAAGCAATTGATTTACAAATGAATTAACTATCAGAAAATGTTGATATTGCGCTGCTAAGACCTGGTGTTTTACACAAGCATCAGCATAGGACATAAACTCACCAAAATGCTTTACATTTTAGTGAGTTTATGTTTTCCCTAAGTTACTACGGATGCCCTTTTAAGCAGGTTTATTCCCTTTGATCAATGCAACTACACCCAGAACAACAATTGCCCCGATAAACGCAGTCAAGCACCTGGAAACAATTGCGGGGAATCCCAGTACCGTCTCAAGGTCATTCCCTAACAACCACCCACCTACGACCCCTCCAAGCATACCCAGTAAAATCTGAACCCACAAGGATAGCGAAAAACGGCTGAATGCTTTGTCGGCAAGCCAACCTGCCAGACCTCCGATCAGGATCGATACCAAAACATTTGTCATAGTAATTGGATTTATGTAAAACCTATAACGCAAACGCAGCCTGTTTATAATGCGGGGATCCTCAGCACCTGCCCAGGGTAGATCAGGTCGGGATTTTTCAGCATAGGTTTGTTAGCCTCAAAAATGGCCGGGTATTGGTTCATATCACCATAATAAGTCTGCGCGATTTTTGAGAGCGTATCGCCTTTTTCAACGGTATGGAACCGGGCGGTCGGAGTGGGCGCAACCACCTCGATACGGTTGTCAACCAAGTCTACATCTTCCACATTACCGACAGCCAGCGCAATTTTTTCGGCATCCTCCTGCCGGGCTACACTCCCTTCCAGGATCACGGTATGTTGGGATGTTCTCACACTGAGGCTGTTGTAAGGAAGCCCCAGCGACTTTATGTGCGCGAGCAGAGCACTCGCACGCAGAGGGTCGGCAACTTCCGCGGGGTGCGGCGCCGTGCCAGCTTCGTCTTTCTTGAAGATTTTCTCACCAACTCCTTTAATAAATGATAATAGACCCATAAAATAAAACTGTTTAAATGAATATTAATCGACACTGGTATATTCTGATAGAAATAAAATAGTACAGGGTAATTACCAACTCAGCAGATCATTTGTTTAATATTCCGTGTACGGCGTATTTACGTTTAAGCCGTCCGTGCCGGACAATCAAACTAGCCTGGTATTCACTTGTTTGTTGATCAATGACTGTTTCCTGCTTAACTGACAATATCACGCTATAATCGGCCCCGGAGAAATACATATCAAAACCTCTTCCATTCTTCAATGTCATGGTGTAGCTCAGCGGCACCCTTTGGCCTTCATCAATGTAAATGGCCCTTTTCAACAAATCAGCAGTGAATATGTATTGTCTTGCATGCAAAGGCACTTTTTGTAAAGCAAAAAAATATCCCGCGTTTTCTGTGGGACTTACTTCGTTTAATGCAGCGTGTGATACATGCTTAACGAACAGATCGCCCGCCCCGGAGAGCGTTGTTATTGCACAGAAATAAATAAGGTTGATAAATAGCATCACAGTATGTCAATACCGTTAGATGTAGCCCTCTAAGCGGCATCGGAAAGTTGTTGATAATTTCTTTTTCGTCTGACCTTCGCCTTAGCTTCTTATGCTTCCAGAAAATATTCTTTCATTAAGCTTCTCCGCTCGCTGGTGTCCAGATCAATATAGTCGAACTTCTTATATTGGCAGAACGATCCCATATCCCGATCCCCGTTGATAAAAACAGCACCGACCAGAATGACATACTTACAAGGGTACTGAGTTTGTCCGACCAATACCTCTATACGATTATCAATGGCTTCGTACATCACTTCGGTTGCCTCGAACAGATGATTGGACGCGCTCAGGATTCTTGCCTGGTTATGTAAAAAAATTTGCTCGATGGTATTCATCTGAAAATCCAGCGAACTGATGTTACCCTCGATGATCTGGTTGCTCAGCAGCTTATTTAAGGCTCCCTTTGCAGCCCCACAGCAAGCGGAATTCGCCTGCTGACCGATTCTGTTGATTTCACCGATAACACCTTCTTTTGTAATACCGATATGAGGCGCGTAAAATACAACCACCGCGCCATTTTCAGGAACGTGGTGGGCAAATGCATTCATACCCGTTAGTCCTGCGAAAGGGTAACCATTGAGCCCTCCCATTTTGAAGGGGCCAATCATCTCATAAGCCCGTGGCGGATACTGAATCGCATTGACGTCGTCACAACACATGCTATCAGCGTGCATTAGCTGTTCTGGTTTTAGGCCAAGATGCTTTTCGATGACATCCAGCAGGCGATCAATGGTGTCGATGGAAGTCATCGCATTAGGGTACCACTGACGAACAGCTTCAAGATGTTGATTTTTCATGTTCTTTTGGAATAAAATGATTTAAGCCCCGAACCACCGGGCATAGGTTTGCCTACATCAAAATGTTATTGACTGCTACCAATGGCTGGGGCAGCTCTCTCTCGCCCAGCATTTCCCTGAGATCGATCTCTATGTTACGGCTGATCTGAGTAACCGGGATGTCGTTCGCATTACCTTCAAATGGGTTTTCAGTAGACTCACCGATTTGCTCTAAGATCAAAAAGACCCAGCCTAGCAAAACGCTGAGCGGTATGGCCAGCCAGACAATATTATCCCCCAGCCTGTCGGTCAGCTTGGAAAGCTCGCCAAGAAATCCCAACGGCAGCATCAGGCAAAGCATATTGGTGAAGTACAAATTGATGCTGGAAAACTGGCGTGGATAGGGAGAATTCTTAATGCGTTCGCATTTGCCCTGCTGATCGTACAGGTCTTTGAGCAGACTTTCCAGTGCCACGTAGCTGTAATCAGCGATCATACCCTGCTCATTGAGCGTTCTGAGCTGTGCAGACTGCGTCGCGATGAGTTGTGCCGCCTTGTTTTTAGTGGATAGGATGTACTGCAGTTCTTCGTAGTTCAAAAAACTTTTCAGCTCCTGGTCCAGCGTGCTTTCCCATTCCGGAACTTTATAGTACTTCAGATACTGGCGGTTATAGCTGCGGGTCTTAACGTTTTCCCAGCTTTTGGTTTCGCGCAACTGAAAGCGCAGCGCGGTAAGCCAAGCCAGATGCCGGTAAATAATCTGCCTGTGAAGGGCCGCCTCACTTGCCTTTTCGGGGGTCCTTAGAAAATCCCTCACCATGATTCCCATCGCACGGCTACTATTGATGATTGCTCCATACACCTGCCTTGCTTCCCAGCTCCGGTTGTAGGTCTGCGTATTTCTAAACCCGGAAATAAACGCTGTGGCTGTACCCAGCAGCGCCACCGGCACCCAGGGAAGGGCCAGCCATTTCCAATCCAGAAAATAGAACAATGTGGTCGGAACGCTGCTTATCAAAAGCATCTTGTAGATTTTCGTCCGTGTCCAGGGAATGAAATGATATAGGTTGTAATGGCTGGATGTGTTCATTAGGTTATTGGCTGTTGGAAGAAAATTTACTGATCAGAATGCCTACCAGCACAACAGTATAAAACTGCCCTACAATACCGATGAATGCGGCAACCAGCTTGGTGGCAGGCAGGTTGGGCGTGATGTCCCCAAAACCGATGCTGGTAAAGGTAATAGAACAGAAATACACAAGATCGATAAAAGTGTGTGCGGGCGAAGAGGTGTCGATCCCGTTGAAGGCCCGATGGTCCTGGTACTGGAAATACTGCAATAAGAAAACGGAAATTTCTATAAGTAATAAATAGCCGCAAGCCGCGGCGGAAATGATGTCGGTATTAATATAACCTGGCTTTACAAGGAAACTGAGCAATTCGGCAAACAGAAAGCAAAAGAAGACTACATAATTGATATTGAGCAAGGTAAAGTACCAGGGAACATCCTTGAAGAACGGGATACCGATCGGGAGCAACAGGATGGCTACGAAATGTAAGTTACGTAGCCAATGTCCCCAGCTGTGTTTGCCGGCAAAAGTAAGAATGCTGCCGACACCTAGTATCAGTATATTCACCGGCCAGACCACCCGGGTATAAAAATCGAGATCAGGCAAGAAAATACCGACGAACAAATGCTGCACCAGTACTAATAACAGCAGTTCATACTTCCGTTTTTCAAGCCTTTTCGCGATGTTCATAAACGATCCCGGAATCCTGTCTCAAACTAACTTCTACCGCGTCGTGTATCCGCCGTTAGCGAATATAGTCTGACCGGTAATCCACCAACCCTCTGATACCAGAAACTCCACCAAAGGAGCAATGTCCCTGATGTCGGTCAATCCGCCGAGCGCGGCGGCCGATTTATGGTAGGCAACCGCATCGTCGCTTTCCTGACCGTAAAAGAACGGGGTGTCCATCGGGCCAGGTGCTACGGCCGTTACGGAAATACCCCTTGCTCCAAATTCTTTGGAAGCTGCGCGCGTATAGTGCTCCACAGGAGCCTTTTGACCGGCATACGTAGAATACAAGCCTGTGTATGCCGCCAGTAGGGAGGTAACGATCGTACATATCTTACCGTTTTCATTTACCTTCTTGCCTGCCTCCTGGATAAAGAAGTAAGCCACCTTCGAATTGATGTCGGCCATGCTGTCGTATTCCTCTTCGGAGGTATCGCCGAACGGCTTTTTAAGCACTTTCCCAACCGTATTGATCGCAATGTCAACTCCTCCGAAGGCGGCCACGGCCTCATCAAAAAATCGGGTGATATTGCCAATTTGCGTTAAATCCCCCTGAAAAAGAAACCCTTCTGCCCCGGCGGCTTTCACATCGGCCAGTGTGGCTTCCGCTTCTGGCCGGGAACTTTCACTGTTGTAATGAATGGCAAGCCTGGAAACTCCCTTCCTGGCGAGGTTGCGAGCGAGCAAGCCACCTAGATTCTTTCCTCCACCGGCGATTAACGCCGTCTTGCCCCTAAGATCGCTTTTTAGCATAATCCTGGTTTTTAGTTTATAATGAACACTCTATTAAACAATTACCTCTGGTAGTGAACTTTTATGGCATGTATTTCGCTGCCCTAACACCACAAGGTTCCCCTGTCAAGAAGATATGGAATCAAAAATCCCATATCTTCTCTCCATGCCGGGGGTACACGGATTGTTTGCTTTTTATTTCACGACAAACATCTTCGTTTGCACGTCGCCGCTGGTTGAGATGAAGCGCAGTACATACATGCCTGAGGCAAGTCCATGCAGATTCAATTCCTGGTTTTTGGTCAGGCTCTGTTGCAGCACCAGATTCCCCGTCAGAGTCGTTAACTCGGCACGATACCGCTCGGACCCTGGTATAGTGATCGTCAACTTGCCATTCACAACCGGGTTAGGATAGACAGATATCCGCTCCGTGCCGTTTTCAACAAACACCGCTTTGATAGCGCTGAAAGCATACGTACCGTCCAAATCGACCATTCTCAGGCGATATAGATTTTCCCCTTTTTCCGGTGAACCGTCGGTGTAAGTGTAGTTTCTCAAAACACTGCTTTCCCCATTTGACCGAATACTGCCGATTGTAGACCAAACTTTGCCATTCCGGCTGCGCTCGATTTCAAAGCGGTCCGAATTTACTTCCTCGGTGGTAGACCAGGTAAGCAGTGCTGTGTTCCCTTCTTTTCTGGCATCAAAGGCTACCAGTGTTACAGGCATCGGGCAATCTACGATGATAGTTAATGTAGCGATCGATTCCAGGCCATTGCCATCAATTACCACGTAATCGATAGATATGGTATCGCGCAGGCCCTCGACCGGAGTAAATGTGATCGCACCCGTCACATTATTCACATTGTATTCGCCCTGGTCAGCGACAGTCAGGGTCGTCACCCGGGCAAGTGTGCCGGGCGTCAATAGTTTCACACTTGAAGGGACCAGCGGCGCACTGCCCGCCACGTCATTGGCCAGCACATCGACCGTAGCCGCGTTGCAAGTAGTGGTACCGTTGTCGTTCACGGCCACTGGCGGATCATTCACGATTGCGCTTGGGCAGCGCGCACCATCACCCGGCGTTACGCCCGATGCCGTCGAAAACAGGGAGGCAGTAAGGTTTGTAAGCGGCGCGCTGATCTTGAAAATGGCCCCGCTGCCATTGTTACCTACATACATATCGCCATCCGTATCAAAGAATGCAGTGCCAAAAGCGCCGGTGTAGGTAGATGTTTCAATGCCCGCGCCGGTTACTGAGCCCAATGTCGTTCGGTTACCTGTTGCCGGATCAAACTGGTATAGCACCTTGCTTGTTCCAAATCCGTAAAGCATGCCATTGGTCGGGTTGAACGACCAATCGTTCAAGTCGGTCGGCGTAGTGGGCACTGTTACGGCAGTGAGGTAATTTGCGGAGCCGGGATTCAGGTCGACCTTAGTGATCTGGTTGGAATTGGAGGCATACAGATAGAGAATGCCATTCGGGCTGACATCTCCGGTTGCATAACCCGGCACTGGCGAGGGAAAACCGGTCACATCATGGAATGTCACAGACCAATCACTGCCGATCCGTACGAGCTGATTGGTGCCGTAGCGGAAACCCCAGATGTAGTTGTCAACGGTGTTATAGCCGATGGCGTTAATGAAAGCATTAGGGCCTTCGATCAAAGTCTGTTTACCCAGGGTTGTAACGCCGCTCGAAAGGTCGAGTGTGTAACCATCCGAAACGTTGGAACCGCCTATATTCCGGTTGCCGATCACATAGCTCAGTTCCGAGCATGGGAAAGCGGGCTGAGCAGCCCAGGTTGCGGAAGCTTCCCGAAAAGGATAGGTAATATCACCCTTGCTTAGCCCAATAAATCCCTGGAAATCGTTCAGACCTGTGCAGGGTTCATATATAATGAGATTATTGACATTCCAAAAATCTGGTTGATTGTAGACAACTCGTAACGTCGCTGTGGTACTTGCGGCACTGGTAACAGACACTGTCGCGGAAGCGGGCGATGACGCAAACGTCAGGGTGCTGTTGCCTGCATCATATGTCGCCCCTGTTACCGAGTTCAGGGTCACGCCCGCGGGGAGCTCCAACTTAAAAACTCTCGGATGTCCGCCGTCGTCTGTCAGGTTAACAGTAAAATTTTGAGGCGTCCCTGCCGAAACTACTGTTGCCGGGCCGGTAATTGAAAACACTGGCTCAGCCGGGCTTGGCAGGCTGGGAATAGCATCGATCGCATCTCCATGAAGCCCGGGGTAGTGACCAGCATAGTTTGGCCCAAGTGTAGAGTTAACCGCTCCCTGAACATCCATGAAGTTTTGATAAGTCGTTGCCGGTGTTGCAATGTTTTTCATAATATAGACCAGGCGGGCCGCCTTTAATTGATCCACCCCGTCCGCAGTTCCTGATTTATCCAAGTCCGGACGAGCGTGTGGAAAGAAAACAACCTGTCCAATATAATTGCTGTTCGCCATAGAAGGCGAGGGTTTCCCGTAGTCAATACAAAAAGAGAGTTCGGAAGAAACAAGGTTCTTATTTGCATCAAAATAGGCAGTAGCAATGGGCGTGGCCTCCTCGGGATAGGAGTCCATCACAGTATACGAGTTAGGAGTGATAAACTTTTTCCAATAAGCTACCTGAAAACCAAACGCCGACGTAGCAACCTCATCTCCGGTTGTATACGGGATAAAGATTTTAAAGTCTCCTCCGGCCGAGGCGACAGGGCTTTCAAATGTCACAGTAACAGAGCCTGTATAGGTACGGGTTTGCAACAAATAACCCGAAGCGTTTGCCGATGTTATGGTTTCGGCCGGTGTTCCCGTTGCAGAAGCACCCTGATAAATATTGATAACCGCGGCGGGGGCCATGTCCAGAAAGTCAAACCGGAGCACAACTTTGCCTGTTGTTCCATCGGACAGTTCGGGATTAATGGTAACCATACGAAGCGGATAAACGGCATTCATCGTCTCGGAGAGTGTCAGTTTGCCCGATGTTGCCTTTCCGGCGCCAGTCTTTCCAGCCGGTACATTCTCCGGAAAAAAATTCACAGCATCGCTTACATTAAAATACAACCACCTGATTCCTCCTCCGGGATCCGGACATGATTGGGCATTCGCAAATGATACTGGTAGCCATGCCAAAATAGCAACTAGAATAAAACTCGTAAGCCGCACAAAAAGAATACTACGCGTCGTGTAGAAGGTTAACATACAAAATAGCGTTTTAAATTCAATTATTTTAAGAGGATACATATTGAACGAATGAGAAATATGCTTGCTATCAAAATTATTTTCGCACGACACCCCAAGCAATATCAACCCTCAAACGCTTTAAACAAATACAGATAAATACATTCAAATGAATTAAGCTGAAGGCATTTTCAGAATTATAAATTGTTTTACATATAGATTGATTAAAAGTTTGATTTATCATTTATAAAATCAGTAGACCTATCCTGCCGTAAATCACAGGTGGCGTTCATAAGCCCTATTCGTGCGGCGATTCATTTTGTAAATCTATTGTTTTTCAACCACCCGCAAGGTTGAAAAACCTGTCTATTACCAGGGAATATTTTGCCAAAACACCTTACCATCCCCATTATTAACAGAGGAATGCACGTTTATCCTCTATAATCCTCACCCGTAAATATCAATAACAAGGCTGGGTCAAATACACCAGTTTCGTTACCAATTATATCCGAGGCAAATTCATCCAATAGACATTGAAAAATCAAGAATAACATCAGCTTTGTTTCTTGATTTCGTTAGGCTTCTTACCAAATGCTTTTGCGAACTCCTTACTAAAATGCCTGCTATCCTCGAACCCTATGATGGTGGCCACTTCACCTACATTATACACCCCCGACTCCAATAGCTTTTTAGCTTCACTGAGCCGAATTGCCTTTGTGAAATCATTAACTGTCATTCCAGTCAGTAATTTCAATTTCCTATAAAGTGCAGATACACTCATCCCGACCTTAAAAGCCAGTTCATTGACACCAAATTTCGGATCGGAAATGTTCTCAATAAGCAGCGCTCTGAGCTTGTCGATAAATGCATCGTTCACGTCCTGGGCTATACTGTTTGCTGTATGCTGGTCGGATGTGACAGATTCGCGGTAAAATTCTTTCAGCTCGTTCCGGAGGCGGATAAGGTTCGCGACCTTCAATTCAAGAATTCTCGGGTCGAATGGTTTAACCAGGTAATCATCCGCTCCGGAAGCAAGCCCCTCGACAATCTGCTTATTTTGGGTTCGGGCGGTCAGCAGCACTATCGGTATATGTGAAGTCGCAATATTGTTTTTCAACCGGCTACATAGCTCCAAACCATTCATGCCCGGCATCATCACGTCCGAAAGAATAACATCGGGCAGATGCTCGTTGGCGAGTTCCAACCCCTGCAGCCCGTTCTCGCCTTCCAGTGTATTGAATTCGTGCCGGAAAAGCTCTTTGATAAACACGCGTAGCTGATCGTTGTCCTCGATAATCAGCATCGTGTTGGCTTGCTTTTCAGGAAATGGATCGTCGCTAACGGGCACTGCCTGCGTAGCGCCCGGAATGCTGCCGAAGTATTCGTTACTTTTCACGGCGATTTGATCAGGAGCGAAATGCCGGTTTTCACGGAGCATCCGGATCGCAAGGGTCGTGCTTCCGTGGGAAAACTTGGTTGCCAGGCGACTTTCGGCTGTCAAATACCCCCGGTGCTGCTCTACAATACTCTTAGATAATGCTAGCCCTAATCCGTAACCCGGTTTTTCCGAATCCGCCTGGTAGTAATAGGTAAATAAGTTACGCAAATGCTCCTCGGATATGCCTTTGCCATTATCCTCAATTGTGAAAAGCACCTCATTGGAAAATTCAGCAATGCGCACTGTAACCTTGCCTCCTTCGGGGCTAAACTTGTAAGCATTGCTTATCAGATTGTAGAAAACCTTTTGCATCTGTCCCAAATCAAACCAAAGCATAACAGGTTCATCGGGACAAAGAAGTGAAGTCTGGATATCCCGCTCAATCGCCGAATGCTCGAATGCCGCAATGACATTTTGAATAACCTTGACAACATCATATTCCTGCACTTGCAGCCGCTCGCTCCCGCTCTGGATTTTGCGAAAATCAAGCAGTTCATTGACCAACAGCATCAAGCGGTCGGAGTTACTTCTGGCGTAGCCTAGATAATGGTCAACATTCTTACCCTCCTTAGCCTGCTGAGATGCTTTTTCCAGCGGGCCGATGATCAACGACAAGTGCGTTCTGATTTCGTGAGATATATTCGTGAAGAAGTCGAGCTTGGCCTGGTTCAGCGCATTTTCCTTCCTGAATGAGCTTTGGAGCCAGAAGAACCTTGTAACTGCAAATATGACCATGGCAGTCAACAGCAGGTAGCCCAGATACGCGTACCAGGTCTTCCACCCGGGCGCCATTTGGGCCTGGGTAAGGTACTCGGAACTGGTGAATGCCGGAACGAGCAATGCCCGAAAAAAGACAAGCAACGTTTTCAATAGAGCGTATGATTTTATAGAATTTATTTCAGATCCACTTCATACTACCGACAATGGGCAATTGCAGAAATCCCAACAGTGGCAGCGTTGCGAAAGGAAATTTTTCGACATAAGCGAAGCGATGAATGATCAAATTTATTCTATCCCAATCGCCGTGAAGCAAACTTAAAAACCTTCGATTAATTCCTTTTGATGCTTTGGCAGCCAACATTCGTCTGACAAGATATCCCCACCAGATTAACAAAGAAAACACAGAAGCGGCCCCAAATGGCAACAGGCAGAAGCTGTCACCGCCTAGGGAAATACAATTCCGGCGATTCTTGCCAAGCACGTTCGTTTCAAACGTCAAACATCGGGATAGAGTTAATCCTATGTCCAATGCCTCGCTCATCGAAACGGCGTTTCTTCGCATATGCGACGCCCCCCGACTAAAATGCGAAGTCGCCTTTCCTGGTTTGGAACGTTACCATTTAACCCGCTGACAACATAACCCTGCTAGATTGACAATATTCCAATCGTGTGGTTTGCTACAAATTGAAAACCTTGCAGCAGTAAGTATTGGAATATTAAAATTCATTTGAGAGATGAAAACACCCCCAACCTCCACCAATGTAGATTTAATTGCTATTGTTGATCCTCGTCCTGTGTTCAAAAGGGGTTTTAGGCAAACTTTATCCCAAAGCCGGGCCGCTTTGGAGGTCATTGAAGCGGTTAACTGCCAGGATCTGGAAAAAAAACACCATGGCCGCTCACCTGCGATCATCTTTGTTTTCGGTGCGGGCGTTCCCGATGTCGAGATAATTAACCTTGCCAATCGTCTGCGGCGTTACAGCCCGCAAGCCGCCATCGCGGTGTACGATAATCGAAAATCGATGAACTTCTTACTCACCTTTTTCCGGGAAAGTATTGGAGGATATTTGCCGGAGGATTTCGACTCCCGTGAACTTGATATGTGTATCGATTCTCTTGCTGCCGGCTTACATTATATTAATAGTGAAATCGCCTACCAGTTAATCACCCAAAAGAACCATGATCAAAAGAAGCGTCAGCCCGGGACATTATCCGGTCTGGAGCAAAAAGTAGCGGGGTGCCTGATCAGGGGAATGACCACTTCGGAGATCGCACAAACCCTGGACAGGCGCAGCTCGACGATCAGCACTGTCAAATCCAATATTTACAGAAAGACCAAAGTACATAACATCATCGACCTCGAAAGGGTGCTAAGAAAACAGGGAGCATCCTAGGAAACGTTGGGAGACAATTGATTGTCTTCTTGCCATTGTCCGCAAAAATCGCATATCAAACACCCCCTGCCAGCTAACTGAATATATGCCATATGAATTAATCAAATATTGTAAACAGCAAGACATCCTCGTCCAAGCCCATTCTCCGATCGGCCATGGAGAGCTGCTTAAAACGAAGAGATGCAGGCGATTGCAGACAAATATTATGTTTCGATCGTGCAACTGGGTATCCGCTATCCTTTGGAACTGGATCTGTTGCCATTACCCAAAACCGCCAACCCCGCACACATGAAAAGTAATGCGGACGTCGGCTTCAAAATCAGCCAGAACGATATGGAACTGCTTAATCAGATTCAGCCTATCAGGGATGACGGGGCAGCAAGCCACCTGCCGGTGTTTACGAACAAGTAACATTAAAGCTTAAGTTGGTCTGAGAGTGTTATTTATGAATTTCAAAAATAGTGAGCTATGAGTGCGAGAGAAAAGCCAGAATTGTTGATCAATTGTCGGAAGCGACATTTGTTGAAACCTGGTTGAAACATGCAAAGATTTCCTGGTAAAACTCCAGGTGTGACTGCCTAGCTTGTCCGGTTATGATATTTTCATCTCGAACGGCCTGCCGGGTAGAATATGAGCCATCCCCATCTCGATTTCTGCACGTACATGTCCATAGGTCGTTAATGTTCGGTTATCGGCTCATCCGGCTGTTACCAAAATCTGGATACCGTGGAAGACGGCCAACACCCATTTGCCTCCCGGGTCAAAATCGCGCACTATCTCCAACAGCGCTACGTGGTTGCGCAGGTATTCGGGAGCACGGCCGCCAAACAAGAGTATGATATCATAGTCGCCTGTCGCCACTTCGCTAATCCTTAAATCTGCGTTTAGACAATAGCCTGGCCGCTCAACATATGTATCGCAACCCGGTTCAATATCGTGCATTAAGAAGTTAAGGCGGCGTCTGACGGGAGCGGCAGTCTTCATGGAAACGCACGCTTCCTGGGAGTGGTGCACGGTATAAAGTGCTCTTAACGGTCACCACCGTCACCGGTGACGATCAGTACTTTTCGAGCCATTTGCAGTCGAGTTAAAAATTGGGAAGCTTAGTCCGGCCGTTTGATCTACAAAAAAGTCAAGAGTTGAAAACAGGTGCATCCTGCCTCCTAAGCCAAAAAATCTGTCTAAAAATTCGATAGTTGTGCCTAACATTTATATTGTTCAAAGATGGTCAGGCGCTTAATCTTTCCTAAAACCGTATGACAATGACGTTTCCAGTTCAGTATGTGCCTGTCCATGGAGAATTCGGTGCAATACTTCGCCCCGTTCCGTGGCAGATTGATCAGTAATCCGAATTCTTGGATCTTGTTCAACCAACTGCTGAAAGGAAGATTTAGTGGTCATTGGCACCGTAGTTTCCAATCATCAACACCATTTTCATGCAGGAGGCAATAAGGGAATACACAGCAGCGGTCACTTCTGCCGCTTGATGGGAGCCTGAGTACAAATACCTTCCCTTAACGCAAACGGCGTGATGGCATCAACCAGATTATTGCAGTCCACCGCAGCAGTCTCTACCACTTGTCGGCATATCCCATAAGTACTTGATCCCTCAATCAAGCTCGTCTACATCCTGTCAAAGCGCCTGATCACCAAATTGGCATGGCGGATTACGATTGCAGTCGGGCCCGGCAGGAGATACCCCGAACAAACGAATTGGGGCTGGTTAATTTCATCGACACTATTAGTAATTAATAAATAATTCTACCATTAAAATTGAAATAATTCGACAATGAATTAGATGGATTCGAGACGTAATTTCACTTTTTTTGTAGGGAACATGATTTTCTCCTGGATTTCTCACCAATTCACATTATCAACCAAATTTTATCATGCTATTTCATGGACAACAAACAGACCAATGCTGCCTTGCTTTATGGGCGGGACAGCACTTTACTCGATTTATTCACCAATTCTGTCAGGAAGCATCCGGAAAGGACAGCAGTGGCCAGTGATGGCACCAGCATTACATTCAGTCAACTCGACGTAGCCAGCAACAAGATCGCCCATTGTCTGCTGGCCGCAGGCGTCGGCCGGTCATCACTGATACCTATATGGCTCGATCGCTCCGTCGACTTGATTGTGTCCATTATAGGGGTTTTAAAGGCAGGTGCTGCTTACGTTCCGGTGGACCAGGCCTATCCTCCCAACAGGCTGGCTTATATTCTGTCCGACGCCGGAGGACAATTGGTGATCACCGACCATTATCACAAGACTTTTTTGCCGCAAAACAGCCGGGCTATTACATTGACTGACCAGGATGTTCAACAGCAAGCCATCGGACCTGTCAACGTAGCGGTGCTACCGGAAGATCTTGCATATGTTATCTATACTTCAGGGTCGACCGGAAATCCCAAAGGAGTAATGGTAGCACACGGTTCAATACAGAATTTGGTTGGCTGGCATAATGTCCATTTCGGCGTTACAGCCGAAAGCCGGCTCAGTTTTGTCGCTGGTACAAGTTTTGATATCGCCGTTTGGGAGATATGGTCTTCATTGGCAGCAGGATCCGCATTGTATATCGCCAACAACGAAGAGCGGACAAACGCAGATGGGCTGCTCGACTATTATGAGCGTCACAGTATTACCCACGGCTTTGCACCAACCGTTCTGGTCCCCGATATTGTCCTCAATACAACAGCCAGAAAGCTTTCTTTATCTTATCTTTTTACAGGTGGTGAAAAACTAAAACCCGTTGACACAAAGCGTATCTCCTACAACCTGATCGACTACTACGGCCCAACCGAATGTACCGTTTTTGCCACCTACGCCAAGGTAAACCGTCCAGAAGGTGCATATGTTTCGACCATTGGAAAGCCCCTGGCTAACATCCAGGCACACATTGTAAACCCACAAATGCAGCCACTTCCTGCCGGCCAGATCGGTGAGCTTTGTATTGGTGGAGTATGCCTGGCAAAAGGCTACTGGAACAACCCGGAACTTACCGCCGGGAAATTTATCGACAACCCGTTCAGAGCAAATGAAAAGCTCTACAAAACGGGCGATCTTGCCCGCTGGCTGCCGGATGGCGATATCGAATTCATCGGCAGGATCGATAATCAGGTAAAGATCAAGGGTTATCGTATCGAACTGGGGGAAGTGGAAACGGTATTGCTGAAAGCACCTCATGTCGGGGCAGCGGCGGTGATCGCCAAGGAGAACAGCAGGCAAAACAAAATGCTGATCGCATTCATTGTACCGGCACCCGGAGAACTTATTTCCGATGAGAAGGCGGCGGCAAAGGCTATCCGTCAATACCTTAAGGAGGAGTTGCCCGGTTATATGATCCCTACTCATTTTGCATTTCTGGACAAAATGCCTCTGAATACCAACGGTAAAACAGATACGCGCAGGTTGCATGAGATGCAATTACGGGATATTTCCGTCGATGGTCTCATAGCAGGGCCAGCATCAAAAATGCAAGAGTGCATTGCCTGTATATGGAGCGAACTGCTCGACCGGGCGGCCGTTGACATCACCGACAATTTCTTTGATATTGGCGGCGATTCCCTGCTTGTGGCAGTTGCGGCCGCGGATATCTCTAAGATGCTAAAAGTAAAAGTATATCTGAGGGATATTTACCAGTTTCCTACGATAGAGGCACTTGCAGCTATGCTGAGCAAACGAAAGGAAGTCACCGCAAATATCCCACTGGAAGATGCAGAACCGGTGACAGAACTCCAGAATGATGTATACCTGGCGCCCGGCACGGTTATCCATGGGACTTTTGACAGAAGTGTTTTGAAAAACCCGCATCACGTTTTTCTGACCGGAATTACAGGATTTGTGGGTATCCATTTGCTGCATGAATTGTTGGTCAGGACTGATGCTGTTATCCATTGCCTTATCAGAGCCAGAAATACCTTCGATGCCTGGATGAAAATCGACGGGACAATAAATAAATTCAACCTTACCATTGACGAAGGGCTCAAAACAAGGATTATCCCGGTTGTCGGAGACCTTACACAACCCGAAATGGGCCTTCCCAGGGACCACTATGACGAGCTTTCCGGATCGATCGACATTATCTATCATTCAGCGAGCTCAGTCAACTTTATAGAACCTTACTCTTATAACAAAGTACCAAACGTAGATGGCCTTCGTCGGATCATTAAATTCGCTGGAAACATCAGACTTAAATGCCTTGCGCTCATGTCCACCATATCTGTATATAGCTGGGGACACAAATTTACGCACAAGACGGTGATGACCGAGCAGGATGATATCAAACAGAACATTCTGTCGGTCAGCAAAGATATTGGGTACGTAAGAAGTAAGTATGTGATGGAAGCAATTGCGGACTTAGCCGCGTCTGAAGGCCTACCCGTGGTTACCTATCGACTGGGGTATGCGATCTGTCACAGCACAACAGGTGCATTCGCGCCCTACCAATGGTGGTCCAATCTGGTAAAAGTGTGTCTCAGGTACAACAGCTACCCGGACCTGATCGAGCTTAGGGAAGGTCTGATCACGGTAGATTATATAGCTGAATCTGTCGTACACATCACTGGTAACCCAGACTGCCTGGGACTGAAGTTCAATTTGATTGCTTCGCCTTCCGAGAATCTTACCCTTAAACAGTTCTTCTTATTACTTCAAAAATACTATACGGTCACATTGCAACCATTGCCTTACCTGGAATGGCGTGCGCAGTGGGAAAACGACAGCACATGCGAACTGTATCCGCTCACCAGTCTGTTCAAGGACAATATGTACGAAGGCTTATCGACCGTCGAGTTATATCAGAATACCTATATCTGGGATAATGCGCAGACCAAAACATTTCTGGAAGGCAGCGGTATTCAGGAGCCAGTTTTTGACAAGAAATTATTGGATGCTTACCTGCATTACCTGGGTGTTCTGCTAGAGGCACGTCAGGAATCCGAGTCAACAGATGCACTCTTGACAACGCCTTGATCGACCCGAGATGTAAGGGCTGACAGGCAGTTTAAATCTACGGCGCTCTTGTCAGCCCTATTCTTTCCAAAATGAACAGGTGATTTACTGCCTGACTGATGAATCTGCCCCATTTCACGTCAAATTTGAAAACCAGCTGGTAGTACGGATATTTTGCACTCGTGTGTCCCTTAATGATATCCCGACACCTGGTAGACCATTGGAATGTGATGCATTCATAATTTAAACCTTATCTAGTATGACTACCAATGAAGAAGAATTCTACGGCCAATTTAAAAATATGCCGCGCCCAAGTTATCCCTTCCCCAATCTTATCAGCCCATATGCACAACAAATGCGAGAGATTTATTGGAATTGGATCGATATCGACTATGCATTCCACTCCGAAAATGCCCGGCAGAAGCATAAGAGTCATTTGCTGACCGATATTGCGGCCCGTGGTTTGCCACTGTTGAAAACCTTAGATGAGTTGTTCCCGATCGCTAGTTTTGCGGCAAACGGAGCTATGATGGATGATTATTTCGACCATTGCAGCTATGAGCAGATGTGTGCCGTGAGAGAAAGGATTATGGCATTGTTGACTGGCGAAGATAGTAAGGAGCCTGCTGATCACGGTATATTTCGCCAGTTCTATTTGCTCAGGAGCCGAGCTATCCAGTGTGGGATGCCCCAGCGATTGTTTGATAAGTTCTTAACCAGTGTTGGGAACCTGCTTACCGGTTATCAGGATGAAAAACGGTACATGTCAACTAACACAATCCCGACATGGCCGGTCTATTTAGTACTTCGTGAAGATACCAGTGGAGGTCTGCCGTTTTGTAAATACGTTGCGATGCAAAAAGATTTTCGCAACTTGCCAGATACGGTATTAGAACATACCCATATTTTGAGGTTGCATACATTGGCGGCCCTGATGATTGGCATACATAACGATATCGTTTCACTACCCAAAGAAATGAAAAGAGAGGGTGATGTAATCAATATCGTAAAAGTCTTGCAGAAGGGGCATGGCCTCTCTTGGAAGGATGCTTACGCGATGGCGATGGATTATCATGACAAACTTCTGAAAGAGTTTTTGATTTTACATGAGAATCTACCCAATTTCGGGCAATGGCAGCATCTGGCCTATGATTATGTACACGCCATAGGCATTATGATACAAGGCGTATACGCCTGGCACACTAACGATACTGCCCGCTACGTACCTGGTGGCTATGTCGAACCTGAATATCAGAACGCAAAAATGAAATAGGGGCACACTCCCGCAGACAAGCGCTCATGTCTCATCTTCGCAGAACGGAGCTTCTCTTGATGCTAGCCCCTGGCACTTTGTTGTAATGGCGCCCGGGTTCACCGACCAGTCCCCTACTGGTCCAGAGCTCAACTCCTAGCAATTTATATAATCGGGCCGATAATTACATTCAAACCATGTGCTCGGATCGGCAGGGTGGAGTTTGGCTCGGAGCTTACTATTTGGGCGTCAGCAATTTCTACCAGAATGCTCCACGTTTGCTTTCCTGGCCTTTTTCAGTGAACGGCATTTCCTATGTTCCCTATGCCAATTCATGGGGGTAATAGCAGGGACGGTAAGCTTTGGGTGATCGGGAAGGACCAGAAAACGTCGCTCCTGTTTGATATCATGGATGTGCAGACCAGATCTTTCGACCCTCCTCCGACTATTGTCAATTTTACATTGATGGGAACAGCACGCTCTGGTCGGTGGGAAACACCTTGCTGATGAGCTTTAACCTTGATTCAGGAAGTTATTGCCATTATTCTACCGCGGCCAGAGGAAGGGACAAGGAGTTGGACAATGGCGGGATGCCCGACATTCTGGAGAATTCGTACGGCCGGCTTTGGCTGATAGGCACTTTCAGAGCATTATTATGTGACATACCATACGGGCAGGTTCAGAAACTACAAGTCTGTCAGCTCCGCTCACAGTGTATTGAACACTCGAAGCGAAATATCTGGATGGGCGTTGGTGACGAGGCATTTATTCTCAAAAATGGCCAACATCCCGATTCTTAAAAAGTCTAGCCGCGCTTGCGTAACGCCCCAGCAACTGAAAAGAAGACCTGATTCCTCAGTAAACGGGAAAAGAATATTCAGCCTGCCGCAAAGAAAATCCCCTGTGGTAAATTAATCCCACCAAATTGACAGATTTTTCACCCATCTGTGTGACAAAAAAACCGTTACTTTCCATTATCTCATTTGCGCTCAGGCGCAATACTTCTTATATCACTTAATCTTTTAGGCATGAAATCAAACTTTACGGTACTAACCAGAGGGCTTCTTTGGTTCCTGCTGCTTTCGGTCAATCATTCATTATTTGCCCAATTGGGCTGTTATAGTGCATCCGGTTGTCAGGATTACGGTAATTTCGGTTATGCGTCTACGGTCGCTTCGAATCTCGAATACGACAACTACGTTTCGGGCTGGCACTCGTCGGCGGTGAGGGATATCGACGGTTCTTTCAAAGTATGGGGGGAACTCTCGAAGGCGGATGGTGCAGGTGCCCACCTTATTCCGACGGAAGTAAATGCAACCAACTATCCCGGACTTACGGGTACTCCGTTAAAAATGGGCGTCGGTACGTCAAGCCGCAACAATGTGCAGTACGTGTTGCTTACCAGCGATAACAAACTTTGGGTATGGGGCCGGGCAGGGGCCGTCGTGGATGCAGCTTTGACGACTAATGTCAATAATGTAATTGTGGAAACCGGACAGCCAGCAGTGAATGTCACTCCGTTCCAGCAACTATCCATCGGCCTTCCGGCAGGGATTACCGCCGCAAATGTTAAAATGATGTTTGTTACCTCCGGTTCGATCATGATCACCACCTGCGGTGACGGAAGGGTATACACCCTGTCTCAAAGCGCGTGGGTTCGGGGGGTAAATGGTGGTAATAATTTGTCCTGGAATGTAGTGCAAAAGCAGTCAGGAGGTGATCTCACGGATATCGTCGCTGCAAGGGGCACGCGTGCCGGGGTAGTTGCCTTAGATAATTCCGGTGGCTTGTGGGCTTATGGTGCAGGATCCTGGGATGGCATAGCCGCCACGAGCGCGAACCGGACAAGAGCTGTTCCCTTGACTTTACCGCCTGCCGTCGCCGGGGCGAAAATTAAGATGATTGGCGCGACCATTGCGTCTACCAACACCATCACTTATTACGTACTTTACGAGGATGGCAGCTTGTTCGCCCTGGGGGGGAACGACAGGAAACAGCTCGGAAACTGGGACCCCACCAATGCAAATCAACCTACCGCCTGGACACAACCACGCTATACCTCGGCCTCGGGACCGGTCATGAATGATATCAAATGGATATCACCCCAGGAACATGACGGGCTTTTCAGTTTTATTAATGTGTTGACCAACGGCCAAAAGATATTTAACTGGGGGCAGGAAAGTGGTTATGCCCTTGGAAGAGGCGTGCATGGGAGTGTGAGCGGCTCTACCCCCGTGGATCCGGGAGAGCCGGTCAGCTTTGAAGCAGGTTATGCAAATTCCGGAATCATCTCGCTTGAATCAGGGGGGCACACTACCATGATGCTGCGTGAATGCGAAGACGACTTTGGCTATATAGGTCACCGCATCCATGGCAGTATGGGCGACAATATCGATACCGATGTTACCGACAATACCGTGCACTTCCGCACCAGCGCCGTACAGGTGTGCGGGGCTGTCACGACCGACGCCAGCTTAACGGTGTCTTCATCAGGGCCTTTCCTCTCCGGCAGTTCGGTTACATTCGTAGGAGCGCCATCCGGAGGCACTTACGCCATCGATGCCAGCCTTACTACGGCTGCAGGTGCTACCATCGACCCTGTCACCGGGATAGCCAGCATTCCATCGGCTGGTACATTGCGGGTTAATTATATTATCAACAGTGCTACCTGCGGTGCCGTGGTCGTAAACCAGCTCGTCAATGTGGAACGGATGATAAGCATCCCGGGCAACGTCTGGATAGACGCGAACGGTGATGCGATTGTGGACGGTACGGAAAGCGGAACTGCGAACGGCTTATGGGCCAACCTGATCGACCCGCAGGGCAAGGTGGTAGCATCGGTGGAAGTAGCAGCCGATGGTTCTTATAACATCGAGGTACGCACTGGCTTGCTGACCAGCATCGGAGATTATTCGGTGGTGCTGACGAACGGCAGCCGGAATATCGGCGACACTGTTACCGCTGCGGATACGCCACTGAATGGCTACGAGTACACCGGCACCAACCGGGGCGGAACTACTTCCGTTACACCTTCCAATAATACCGGAACCATTAATCTGGGAAGCCTGAATGCGCTTCCGGCGACTACAACTACTTTGGATCCCGTTAATTTTGGCATCCAGACCCCACCAGTGGCGGATCCAAAGAGTTATACTGTTCCTAATGTCGCATTTAGCGCGACACCTCAGGCGGCGTTTCCAGTGGAAGCGGGTTATCAGTCTATCCCGGCATCATCATCGAGTCTGACCGGCTATCCGACCGGTGGTTCGCTTTCAGGTTCGGATGCAGAAGATTGTGCGGCAGCAGGTACTTGTGCTACCGGAACTTCTACCACATTTACCATTCACTCCATCAACGCGAATACCCTGGTGTACTACGACTTCGGCGGAGTGACCGGCATTCAGCAGATTGACGTATCCGGCGGCCCGGTTACGATCCCCGATTTCAATGTGAACAGCCTGGTGGTCTATGGGCAAGTAGGAAGTGGTACCGCCGGAAACGAATTTGGTTTTACCTACTCGATGACGGACGCAGCGGGCGCAACCAGTTCCCCTGTGGCTTACAGCATTGCAACCGAATCTGCATTGCCTGTGACGCTGATCAGCTTCGAAGCTTCCGCTGAGAAAAACGCCGCGCACCTGGCATGGGCCACCACCAGCGAGGAAAATAGCAGGGGCTTCGAAATCGAGCGCAGCACCAACGCATCTAACTGGACCAAAATAGGTTTTGTAGCATCAAAATCATCTGAAACAGGCAGTACCAGCCGACTTGACTATGACTTTACGGACGCCTCGGTGCACAAAGGAGTAAGCTATTATCGTTTGAAGATGGTCGACAACGACGGAACATTTGCGTACAGCCAAATCCGGTCGCTCCGGTTGGACGGTGGCGATCAGCTCCTTGTTTACCCTAATCCGGTCGTAGACGGCAAACTTACGATCGGTCCTTCGGGGGCGAGTTCATACAGGATAGAAGTTAATAACCTTGCCGGAACCCGCGTCATGCAACTTCGTCTGGAAAACCAGCGCCAGCTCGACGTACGCGGATTAGCCAGAGGAATGTACATTTTACGGATCATCTCAGCCAGTGGAGAAACGCAAACCTGTACTTTCTTCGTGAAGTAAGCGCAGTAGAGAAGTAATGCAAAGCCCGTAAAATAGAAAGGGTGCAAGAACGATTATTGCACCCTTTCTCATGTCTTTGGCTTCACTATCACCAGTGGCACGCTTTTAGGTGAATCCTCTAAAAAGCAGTACACATTCTTGCTCAACCTGGAAGGCAATGAAAAACCGAACTGGGATAAAATCCCGAAAAAGTTATGATGCTGATTTCAGATAGGAACTGGCTTCGATGTTGATGTCCGGAAAAAATATTAGAGCAGAGTTCGGGAACTTCGGAAAAGCGTTCACTGCGCTTTCACTATAGTTGGAAATGTATGACGATAATGATGACAAAGTAGTCGAACACCGCTGCGAAAGCGGGCTGATAGTACAAGCAGTAAGTCTGAGAAGTTT
Source organism: Dyadobacter jiangsuensis (assembly GCF_003014695.1). Classification (GTDB taxonomy): domain Bacteria; phylum Bacteroidota; class Bacteroidia; order Cytophagales; family Spirosomataceae; genus Dyadobacter; species Dyadobacter jiangsuensis. Next base: position 46,749 of record NZ_PYAS01000022.1, read on the forward strand.
TCGGCTGAAATGAACGCTTGAAAACCGATCGCAAAAAAATTACAGTTAATCGCTAATTCACTGCATTTTCACTTCACCGATGCAGGCAGAGTACTCTCGCCCTCGGACGCCAGCGATAAACAATCCGAAATCACGATGCTTCCTGTCGTTACGACTTTGGTGTCCAGTACAAAATACGGAAGCCAGCTAGTATATAAAAGAGTCATTATGCAGGCATGTCACATTTGTTCGAAAAATGTAAAACTAAGGGTCGCCAGTTGGCCTTTTCAACTTACATGGACACCATGCACAGCATATCGATATTTTTGCCGCCCACAGCGAACAAGCAGACTTCCCCGGTATCCGATTGTTTGCTTATCGATCACTTTCCGTTGCTTGGCAAATAATATAATGCTATAATCAGCAGCAGAAAAATACATTTCAAATCCCTTAGTTTTTTTACAGTCATTGTGATAGTTCAAACGGATCGTTTGTCCTCCGGTGATGTAAACAGCTTTTTTTAGGGGGGCTGCCATGAAGATAAACTGTTTTGTGGATAAAGGAACCTGTTTGAGAGCAAAAAAAACACCCCGCCTCCTCGACGGAATGTGCCTTACAAATAAAAGGTTTGAACCATTATTCATGTGTTGACCAGATCCGATCATCGTAGAAAGAAGGCTGAAATAAATGCAGCAGATGTATGGCATGTAAATTGATTGGGTAGTTGTTACAAATCAATGTGTCTACCGGGGTTGACGCCGATGTCCGCCGCCCCTTGTTTGCAACATAAACAAACAGCGGCAGGCCGGGACGAAACTCGCGTGGCCTGCCAAAAATCAGTATTGATAAAAACTCTGTATCACCCTGGATACTAGCGCGTTGTATAACCTCCGTTTGCGAAGATTGTCTGTCCGGTAATCCACCAGCCTTCCGTAACAAGAAACTCGATCAGCGGGGCAATGTCTTTAATATCGGTAAGTCCGCCCAATGCAGCTGCCGACTTGTGATATGCAACGGCATCGGGACTTTCCTGGCCGCAGAAGAACGAGGTATCCATAGGCCCTGGAGCGACTGCCGTTACGCAAATCCCCCGGCCTCCAAACTGCTTGGAGGCGGCGCGTGTGAAATGCTCAACCGGTGCTTTCATACCTTCATAGGTCGAAAAAGACCCGTGTACGCCGCTAGCAGTTAGGTTACCACAGTACAAATCTTACCGTTGTCGCTGAGCTTCTTGCCTGCTTACTGGATAAAAAAGTAGGCAACCTTCGAAGTGATTTCGCTCATGCTGTCGTACTCTGCTTCGGTTGTCTCAACAAATGGCTTCTTCAAAACTTTCCCCACAGTATTGATGGCAATGTCAACTGCTCCGAAGCGGCCGATTGTTTCGTCAAAAAGTCGGGCAATATTGCCAACATCAGTCAGATCCGCTTGAAACAGGAAGGCCTCCGCTCCGGCGGCCAGTACGTCGGCCAACGTTTTCTCCGCATCCGGCAGGGTTTCCACTGTATTATAACGGATAGCAAGCTTCGTTCCTTTCGCCGCGAAGGTTCTGCTTAAAAGTTTAATGTCCAATAAAACTTTTAACTACCGCATTGCTGCCAGATAAAAATGGGCAACTGCTGCCGAAAGAGTGGATTATTTTCTTGTCAATCTGCGGGGATAACTTTGCGGGCACTAAAAAACTGCATCCGAAAATCTAGATTCTGTTTAGGCTTAACACAACATCGGATTCTCGGCTATTTATCCAATCCCCTCTCGCGTGATTTTCTGCAAATTCTACGATTTCCCATTTGCGTGAATCGGCACTTAATCTCGAAGCTTTCGTTCAACTCTTCTGCGGCTGCCCAAGTCAGATTGACTACTGCCATTTCCTTGGCCGTAGAGAAGTGAGCATTACAGACGCCGTTGCAGAGGTTGTCGATACCTACAACAATGAACAGGACGACAAATATTGCGGAAGCCAGTTCAAACGGGTAACCATCCGTCATTCTGAAATCTCAAAATACAATCGACTTTATTGCTGAAGTGGCCGCACTAATTGCCGTCTCAGTATATCGCGCCCTTCTTTTACTACTTGCAGGATCTATTTTTCGCTCTTCCTACAGGTCGTTTTATCCCAATAATAAAAAGATTGACATTCCTGATTGCTATATATTCATAAAAAACAGGATCCGGAATTCCGGATCCTGTTTTTGCTTTCACCTTATATGTATACGCCCTGTTATTTTACAACAAAAGTTTTGCTGTGCGCTTGGCCGTTTTCATACATTACACGCAATACGTACACGCCGGAGGGCAGGCTCCGGATGTCGATGATGTTACTTGACTGATTCGCATTCAACACCTGGACTCCGGATACATTGAAGATCGACAGCTTGTATTCGCCGGCTTGCGGCAGGCTGAGCGTTAACCTTCCATCCACTGCTGGGTTAGGATATACAGACAATGTGCCTTTGGCACCGTCGAATTGTAATGCAGCCGCCGAGCTGTACATGAATTTGCCATCGAAATCAATTTGTTTCAGGCGGTAGTAGTTGGTACCTGCCAATGGCGATGCGTCTTTGAAATCGTACGACAACGCGCCTTTGCTGTTACCGCCTTCGGTCTGGTTCGCAACAAAGCCGATCGCCTTCCAGTCGCGTGCATTTGAGCTGCGCTGGATCTCGAAGCCTTTGTTATTCACTTCTTCGGTAGTGGCCCAGGCAAGGTTGGCGGTGCCGCCTTCTTTCGCTGCCTTGAAGTAAGTAAGCGTTACAGGCAGAGCTGATTCGGCGGTGGTCGATACGTACACGAATGATGAGAAAGAAGTAATGTTGTGGAATTCCACGTAGTTTACGCCGTCTTCCACGCCGCTTGCGTCAGGCGTGAGCTGTACCGCTTTGGATGCATCGAGTACCCCTGAACCATACACATTCGCGATCACATCTTCGGCAGTTCCTTCATACTTGAACCAACCATTCACCTGGGCGCCCGGAAGCTGCGTAGCTGCCATTTCGGTGGCGCTGTAATAGACACGCACCTTTGCACTTGTGACTGCGGTGGATGAGCCGTTGGTCACCATGGTAATGCGCGGCATAAGACTGGTCGTTCTGGCAGCGTCGGAGTAGGTTACGCCTTCCGGAGTGATTTTCACCGTGAGGTTGTTCAGTACGTCGGCAGCCAGGCCTGAGGTAGCGAGCAGCTTCAGCGAATTGTCGGCACTGTTGCGGAAGTAGGTCCACGCGCCGGTACCGCAGTTGTCGCTGTACTCGGTGGTTTCCTCGACCACTGCCGGCAGGTAAACGGCACCGGTCGTAATAGGCGTCACCTTACCGAAGGTGAAGTAGCTTGCCCCATTCGGGAAGCTGTGGGTAGCTTCGTAATCGGTACCATTCACTGTCAGCGGAACAGCCGTAACGTTAGCCGAGAATGCCGCATCGGACGCGAACAGGATCACATACCCTGCGCAGGCGTCGTTGGTCAGCGTGGTTGTACCTACGGAAGCCTGCGGGAAACGGATAAGTGTTTCACCTGCTACGTTGGTATTCTGCACTTTCCAGATACGGTTCATGCGGCGGGCATTGTTGATGCTGCCCTCGTACTCGAATGCCGTGTACGTGCTAGCCGTGTTGGTCATGGCCTGGGTATTGCCATTGTCGCCCCAGATGAGGAACTGGCCGTCAGCCAACTGGTTGGTATTTGCACCGTTCGTTGCAGCAATACCACCCAAACCGATCGTTACCTGATTGTTCGTATTGGTGTGCTGGTTCCGGCTCTGCTTCTGGTGCAATGCCGAACGGAAGTCGTTACCGATACCTGCCACGTTGTTGTGGTAAGCCGCGTTGGCGGTAGCATCCCATACAACAGCGTCCGTGGACGTAGTATAGTTTGTACCCGCAGCCAACGTTACGCCGTATTTGAGGGCAAGGTAGCTATCTACTTTATTGCGGTCTGTCGCCGATACAGCCCCTGCGCCATAGATGATCAGCTCGCCGATGTTACCAACAAAACCGCCATCATCACCTGATGTAACATCGCCGGCGTTAGAACCGAACATATGTCCGCCGGTTACCTCGCCGATTGCACCATGTACGTAAGGCGTACCTGCTGCACCGCCGTTGAGGCCCTTGGCTACCGAGACGTCCTTAAACGTATGGTACATAATGCTCGGGCTGTTTGTCGAGAAATTCGGGTTTCCACCGCCTATGTTACCATTGACGAGCAATGATCCCGTATTATTTCTTCTCGCAATGGCGCTATTGGCATACAGACCTGGTTGATCCCAGTTCGTGCCGTTGAACGTGGTGTTGTTCATACCAACGTTGAAGAACCGGCCACCGCTCAGTCCGTCTTTTGTTGCGGTAAAAATATCGAAGTCAAGCGAGCTGAGCGTTCTTTCAGTGATATTACCCAATTTCTGGTCCGTAGCCGTAAAATTAATGCCGGGGTTAAAGTTGAAGTATTCAGCTGCCCCTGCTTTGAACTTAGGCATGTTGGCATCTCCCAATTGGGTAGAGATCACACCGCCGTTAAAGTCGGCCCATTCAGATGCATCCGTACCGTCACCGAGCGACTCCACATTGTAGTCAGCTCTGTACCAATGCGTGAGCTTGTTGGTAACCCCTCCCGGGCCTTGTACAAAGGCTGCGAAAGTAAAATAGCTACCGTTTGCAAGTGTTACGTCGGCATAAACATATTCTTTGCCGCCAATGGTTACAGTAGACGACATCTCCGTAACTGCATCCGACAAATCGATCACGTCATCGCTACTCTGAACCAGTTTCAGGTTAGCATACCCTTTCGCCCAGGCTACGCGAACGGTTCCTACCGATGCCGTATTCTGTACTTTCCAGATCGCCGAGAAACGGTTATAAGGTAAACCAGCTATGGTACCGAATGAAACCCCAGGTGCTTTTGCCAGGCCATTATCTCCCCAAACCAGGAACTGCTGGTCGTTGAGCATGGCCGCATTGCTTGCATTATCGTCGGCCAGGCCGGTGGTGCTGACCAATACCTCCTTCGACGTATTGATACTCCACGATTGCTTCTGGTTCAATGAACCCTGGTCATCTCTGGCAATACCTGCAATGTTATTGTTATAACCGGTATTGGCAGTTTGATCCCAGAATGTGGTAGTACCATTGGCAGCGATGTAATTGTGTGGTAATGTAATACCATATTTGATCGCTACGTAGCTGCGCACGCGTTGCTTCTCAGGCTCGGTCAGATCGCGCTCGTAGGCGATCGCCTCCCCTATCAAACCATTTCTCACTTCTCCTTGAGATCCCAACACACTACCATTATTGTGTAGCGAGTTTCCTGCGGTGAAATTGGTATTAACCGTGTTGGTTGTACCATTCTGGCCATACTTGATACCCCCCGATCCGATTGTAAAAGATGCGTCGTTCAGGTACAGTTTGTTGGATTGTACGGTCGTACCTGGGTTGGAATATGGGTACAAAATCGGGTTGGCACCCAAAGTCGTATACACCGGGTTGTTGGCCTGTGTAAGACCTGCCCCCGTGGTCGTGCCTCCGAAACCGATGATGTCTGCATAACCACTCACCGAACGGTTGACAAATGCAGTAAACAAAGTACTGGCGGTACCATTGGCTGTATATGGCTTACCCGCAGGCAATACCATAAAGCGCGCGTCTGCACCGGTTGTTCCAAAATCCACAGTAGGGTTGAAGTTGTACAGTTTGCTGGCTACAAACGGCTGGCGGTCGTTGTTGGTTTGGGTGTAGTTGTTGGCATTACCCGACAAATCAGCCCATTCCCCCGGCGCAAACCCTGCGTCCGAGCGCAACCATACGCGCAGGTTCAATGCAACTCCGCCCGGTCCGTTCAATTGTGTGGCGAATGTGAAATACTGTCCGTCGGCCAGGGTGACGTCCGCGTAGTTGTAGCTTACGCCGTTCAATGAAACCGTGTTCGAGGTCATTAATGTAGACGATCCCACGGAAGCAAAAGTGGGATCACCTCCCTGAACCAAGGTCAGGTTGGTCAACCCTGCCGGCCAGGCTACCCTTACCGTTCCGACACCCGAAGTGTTCTGTACTTTCCATACCGAAGCAAACCGGAAGTTGACCCCGGAAACACCGCTGATCGCTACCGCAGGCACTTTTCCAAGACCGTTATCGCCCCAAACGAACGACTGACCGGTAGCCAGCGCATTGTTATTTGATGCATTGCTGGCGGCCAAGCCCGTTGTGCCGATCACAACCTGGCTACCTGTATTGATACTTTGCGACTGCTTTTGAACCAATGCGCTCCCTTCATCGCTGGCAATACCCGCAATATTTTTATTGTAGCCTGCATTGGTCGTTTGATTCCAAATGGTGGTGGTTCCATCACTGGCAATGTAATTGTGTGGCAGAGTAATACCATATTTAATAGCAGTGTAAGTTCTGACACGCTGCTTTTCCGGTTCTGTCAAATCCCTTTCATAGGCAATCACCTCGCCTATCAGCCCGTTTCTAACTTCCGGTTGAGAGCCCAGCACACTTCCGTCGGCATGCTTGGCGTATCCGGCTGCGAACGTCTGCGTATTGGAACCCGTCGTACCATTCTGACCATATTTAATGCCGGCGGTTCCTACCGTATAGGACACGTCATTCAAATACAATCTGTTAGCCACCACAGCGGATAGAGCCGGAGATGCATCCCCATACGGATAGACCAACGCATTAACTCCCAATCGGGTGAACACCGGCAAATTAGCATTGATCAGGTTCGCGGTTGTAGTAGTCGCGCCAAATCCAAGTATATCCGCATATCCTCCCACCCCGCGGTCGAGATTAATCGTAAAAACCGAGCTATTGGTGCCATTGGCCGAGTAAGGCTTACCCGCCGGAACAACCATAAAGCGAGCATCTGCCCCTGTTGTTCCGAAGTCAATGATCGGGTTGAAGTTATAGGATGCTGTTGCTGTAAATGGCTGGCGACCCGAGTTTGTTTGGGTATAGCTGTTAGAGTTTCCCGATTGGTCCTGCCATTCACCCGGCGTAAAACCCTTGTCGGATTTAAGCCAAACCCTCAGATCCGTGAAAACGCCACCTGGTGCAGCAACCTTGGCTGCAAATGTGAAGTACTGGCCATTCCCCAATGTCACGTCGGCGTAATTGTACACGACCCCGTTGATAGTAACCTCATTGGCTGCCATACTCGTCACCACGTCTGACGCATCGATCGAGACATCCGCACTTTGGATCAGGCTGAGATTCAAAAAGCCCTTCTCCCACGCCACGCGTACGGTACCCACGTTACCCGAGTTCTGAACCTTCCAGATAGCCGCGAACCGGTGGCTGATGCCGCCGATACCCGCGATGGCTACGTTCGGCGACTTTGCCAGGCCGTTATCTCCCCAGATCAGGAATTGTCCGTTGTTGAGGCCCGCGGCATTGCCTGCATTGCTGCCTGCCAGCGCCCCCGTTCCGATCAACACCTGCCGGCCCGGATTGGTACTCCACGACTGCTTCTGGTGCAATGCGCCATTGTCGTCGCGGCCGATACCGGCGATATTGTTTTGCAAGCCGGCGTTCGTCGTAGCGCTCCACACCACGTTACCCGCCGAATTTTTATAATCGCGGGCTCCATTCGTATAAGTAGTTCCATATTTAATGGCCAGGTAGGTTTCCAGGCGGTCCATCTGATCGGCGGTCAGTTTGTCTTCGAACACCATCACCTCGTTCAACTGGCCACTGAAAGCACCACAGTTGTTATCGGCACCAATGCGGAAATCCCGCGCACCGGTGCTCAGATTGGCATTATAAAGCTGGCTGCCGTTGTAATCGGTACGCGTACCGTTAAGCGACACCGTCGCGGCGGCGTATGATGCATTCGTGCCAGCGCCGTTCTGCCAACCCGAACCAGCTGTGAAGAACATGCCAGTCCGCACCCCAGAGTTGCCGATTCCCTGGTAACCAGGTCCACCGGTATAGAACAGGAGGTTCCTCTCGCTACCAAAAAAATGTAGGCCCGGATAATCCATCGATGCGTGAAACCCCGCGAAGCCACTTTGTTTCAGTGTGTTCACATAACCGGCAGCATAAATACTCCCATTGGCCCTGTCGATCACATTTACACCTGCACCTGCAGTGAATTGCAGAAAGTCGTTACTGCCGTCGAACGTGACGGTAGGGTTAAAATTCGCCAACGCGGAGCTATTGGAAAAAACCGGCCGTGCGCTCGCCGTGGCCTGGATCAGGTTGCTACCTGTCCCGCGCGCTTCATTCCATTGCTGGACTGTGGCGTTGTCGGATGCGGCAGTAGAGCCAGCATCTGAGAATACGGAGCCGGGCGCATCGGCCCGGTACCAGACCGCCGGGGCAACACCTCCGGGTGTCTGCGCACGCGCACCAAAGCAGGCAAGCATCGCTGATGCAAGCGCGATGGCGGCAACTTGTACATTTCGTTTCATAAAACAGTTTTCAATTGTCCATAAATGGTTTACTCTTCTCTTATTCTCCCTTTATTTATTCATAATCAGCATTTTAAAAATCAATAAATTAATTTCAGCTTTGCTACACACATCTACCGCCAGCCTTTCAATTCAATAGCTTTTTGCCTGGAAAAGTCGTACGTAGCCGGAATGAGGTAATTTATCCGGCATGAGTGCTTTTGTTATAACCCCACTTATGAAACCTCGGCACACAGATCTAACCTGTAGCCCATGGAATTGTAGAATGTAAATGATATAGTGTGGTATAGCGTAATAAAAACTTCTGGATTGTATACCCGAAATAACAAATCTTACTGTGGAGGTAGACCTAAAATTTCTTCGGCAAATTTCTCAACTTAATTCGATTGACGTGGGAGAGAATCTGGGCTAATTTGTATTACTTTTTTGTCGTAATATCTGTATTGCAACTTTATCCATTCCTTACGATAGCTTTTAGCCTAACAATTCAACAAAAAACATAAATGGAATTTGGATGTGTAGATAAAATATCAACTACGGGTAGAAGACTAATAAGTGCCATAATTTATAGCTTTGTGATAACAAGGTGTCGGCTGAGAAGTTTCGCAAAAACGCCGTCGTAGCTAACATGGAAGTCGATGGCACGCCCCCTTTCGGCTTTTCATCTGAAAAGCTAGGTCGACTTAAATTGATCCTGCCTACAAACGAACGGCCCATACATACGTAGCCGCTGTCCGATATCTCACACTCGGAAGCCACGGTCATGTTCAGACATCCGTTACGGCATTTTTTCATACGTAAACCGGAGATCAGACCATCTGATATGGACGTTGTCTCCACTCACTTACTATCACAACCATCGAAAAAAGTAAGGGGCCTGAGAAAAAAGTGGATCATCAATTTAACGATTTTCAAGAATAGTCCGACGGCCCAGACTTACCCTAAGGGCTGAAATAATTGTAGATGCGTAGAATACTATCAAATACCACTCTCGTACCAAAGACGATATTTTACGACCTCCATACCCTGCCTACAATACCATCCTGATCAATTTGGCTGCGACTTTAGCTGACTCGGGTTCCTTCCATAAATTTTCTTGAACTCCTTGCTAAAGTACTTTGCGTCGTCGTAACCCACCTGTAAGGCTATTTCATTTACATTGAACTTGCCTGATTCGACCAAATGAAGCGCCTTCTGCATCCTGATATTTTTTACAAAATCGTTGATTGTAGTTCCGGTCAATGCCCGAAGCTTCCGATACAATACTGAAACACTCATTCCAACCAAATGGGAGATCTTCTGAACATCAAAGTCAGGCTCGGCAATATTTTGTGTAACAATATCGCGAAGTTTGAACATGAATTCAGTATCCGGATCCCCGGCATCATTGCTATTATCCAGAAGCATCGATGTCATGTAACGCCGCCTTAATTCCTCTCTAACGCGAATTGCATTGCTGATTTTCAAAGCCAGTACGGCAGGATCGAAAGGCTTCAGGAGATAATTGTCAGCTCCTGCTTTCAGCCCCTCAACAACCTGTGAAAGAGCAGTTCTAGCAGTTAGCAAAATAACAGGAATATGGGATGTTCTGACATCGGATTTGATCCGGCTGCAAACCTGCACCCCGTTTAATTCTGGCATCATTACGTCGCACAGGATAAGGTCGGGCAAATGATGAAAAGCCAGTTCCAGTCCCTGAGCCCCGTCGGCGGCTTCCAAAACACGATAATCTTCTTCAAGAAGATCCCTTTCGAAAGACCTTAGCTCGTCATTGTCTTCAATCAGTAAAATTGTTTGGCGCTTGTGCGATGATAATCCAGGATTGCCCACCGCCTCTTTTTCATGTTGCAGCGCAAGGGCGGTGGTTATTGAAGCTTGTTGGCTGACCAGCTGCTCGCGGGCATAATGCTCTCGACCGGTTCGGATCCCGATCAGGAATGAAGTTTCGCCGTCGTTGCCACTAGTATGAACACGGCTCGTAACGGAGAGATTGCCCTTATGCAGGTCAACAATTTCCTTCGCGAGTGCCAAGCCGATACCATATCCGTTCTGGACACCGTTGTTCGGAGGAACCTGGAAAAAGTTCTTGAATAGATGTTCCAGATCATTTTTAGCGATGCCCGGGCCACTATTGGTAACGGTAATGCTTACTTCATCTGACAGAGGAATGATCTCCACGGTTACATTCCCGCCCTCCGGGGTGAACTTATAGGCATTGCTTAACAAATTGTAAAATACCTTTCGCATCTGGGTCAGGTCGAACCATAGCAATATCGCCTGATCGGGGAATATTGTACGGGTTTCGATCGCCTTTTGACTGGCCAAATGTTCGAACGAAGCCAGAACGCTCTTGATGACTTTGACAAGGTCATACTCATGAACCTGAATCATGACACTCCCATTCTGGATTTTGCGAAAATCGAGCAACTCATCTACCAATTCCATAAGTGTTCTCGAGTTATCGCGGGCATAATTCAGGTGATTTTTGGCGCTATGGTCGTCAGACAGGATACCAAACGCTTTTTCCAATGGGCCGACGATCAATGAAAGGTGGGTACGGATCTCGTGGGAGATATTGGTAAAAAAAGTAAGCTTGGCTTCGTGGAGCTCATTTTCTTTCCTGAGGGCAGATCGTAGCCACAGGAGGCGGGTCAAAAGGTAAACCGAGCCTATGGCCAGGACTAGGTAAGCGGCATAAGCATACCACGACTGCCACCAGGGAGGTAGTATGCGTATGTGTAACTGTCTGGTTGTTCTCATCCAATATCCATCTCCGTTCGCGGCGCGCACGCTAAACACATAGTCGCCCGCTGGAAGGTTCATATAAGTTGCCGAAGGAGTGCCGGAATACTTCCACGAGTCATCGAAACCTTCCATCCGATACGCGTAGCGGTTACGTTCTGATCTGGAGAAGCTCAGCAGAGCGAAGTTGATCGAGAAAATGTTTTGATCATGCTGTAATGTTACCCTTGCAGTTTGGTCTAGATTTTGCGTCAGCAACCGGGAATCATCTCCAACTTTTATTTCCCGATCAGACAATTTCAATCCGGTGAATACAATGCGGGAGGGGCGACTTTGAGCTTTAGTCTGGCTCGGCAGGAACTGAAAAACGCCCTTGTTTGCCAGAAAATATAGCCTGCCAGTAAGATCCTGCACACTCGAAGCCGGTCGCGTAATTCCGCTGAATGGAAGGCCATCCCGCTCACCATAGGTTTGCACGGTTCCTTTGTCGGGATGGTAGCGGGTAAGGTCCGTTTCGGTGGCCAGCCAGATGTGATTGCTAGAGTCAATCTGGATATCTTCGAATTTTAAGCCTTGTATCTTCGGATCGATCCTGAACTTGCCGGATTGAGAATCAAAACGCTGTAACCCCTGGCGGGTAGCAGCCCATATCCGGCCTTTCCGGTCTTCCGCCATTCGCCATATCGAGGCGAAGTTACCAGCACTTGTGCCTTTGTCGGTAAATAGCTCTTCAAAAGCGGCGTGACCATGTCGGAGCAAGAACACTTCGTCGCTGCCGCCAATCCAGATATTCTGCCGGGAGTCTTCTAAAATGCTCATAGCATAGGTGACCGACTTCCATTTAATGAAATCGCCTGTCTGTTTATTAAATTGGATCGCTCCGAATTCGCCTATCAGCCAAAACCTGCCTTGGCTATCTTCGTGAATATCGAATACCTGGCCAGGCACAAGGTCTTTTTGGCCTTTTAAAGCCATGGGGTAATCGCGAGAGACCCGGGTTGTAAAATTGTAGCTGGTTAGTACCGAATTGCCTAGAGCCCAAAGGGTATTGTCGTCGTCTAGATAAAAACGGTAGTAGCGAACGGACGAAGGCAAGGGTAGATCAACCGAACGCTTTAACACGCCGGACGAATCAAACAGCTGTATCTTTTTCTGATCTTTTTCAATCAGCCAAAGCGTGCCGCTATTATTGATGCCGACGAAGGAATCAGCATAACGGATCTCCATAACACCTTTTGCCGTCGAAGGCCATGGCTCGAAGCGGGGCGCATGCGGATAAAGATTTGTGATCCCAAATGAGTAAGTACCCAGCCAAAGCCCTCCTTGCTGATCCAGGCAAAGACTTTGAACCAGGTCATCTGGAAGACTATGTAAATTACCAGGTTGATTTCTGTACCATGTGGTTTTTCCGGTTTCTGGATCGAACAATGCCAAACCGGAATAGGTCGCAATCCACATCTTACCATTGCCATCAGAGATAATTTTATATACGATGGGCTTCTCCCCGTTCGGCGCCACAAAATCCAAGATTGGCTGGAATGTCTCAGTTGCGATTTCGAATTTCACAATACCACCCGAACCAGGGCCTAGCCAGATTACATTTTTACCATCCAGAAACTGGACTGCGAATTGATTGAGTGACGTCGACTTGTCATTGCCACCGATCCGAAAGACTCTTGGCCGACCTGCTTTCCGTGGAACGTGGACCAAACCATCAAAGCTTCCTGCCCAAAAATCGCCGTTGCTTGTCTGGCTCGCCGATCCGATAATCTGAGTGCTTCCCTCAAAGGTACGGTAGAGGATATGCGTAACCTTCGTCCCGCTGCTAGAGACGACCAGACTATTCATCCCCAAAACGGTTCCAACGAGTATCCGATGATCCCGATCTTCGGATATGAAATAAATGTGATTATTACCTTCCGGATTGTCGTTGGGCAAATTGTGGTCGATATGCGTAAAATTATCGGTATCCCGGTTGTAGCGGTCCAGCCCACGACTTCCACCAACCCACAAATTGCCCTTTGAGTCGCAAAAAAGCGCTTTCAGCAGGTCCGAGGAAATGGATTTGGGGTCAGTCGAACTATGCTTATACTGTTTTAGGCTATGAGAATCATACCTGAACAATCCATCAAATGTAGCAAACCAGATGAACCCCTGTCGGTCCTGCACCATGGCCCTAATATTGGAAATGGATACGCCTTCAGGAAGCCTCAGGTTTCGGAAAGTCTGGCCAAATACCGGCCGGATCATCAGATTGGCCCAAACAGAAAGGATAAATACGACTCGATAAGGAAACGTCATTAGCACTGAAATGGGTATTTTTACTCACGAGAGGCGCCCGAAAACGCCTGCCGTCAATCTAAAACGATAAACTATGTAGACAATCGTTCAAAGGAACTCCGCATACCAATAACGTGGGAAGGACAGCACAAAACAGAAGATAAATACATCTTACCCCACATCGCAGGCTATTTGGTTGAAAAAAAGTTCTACACCTGATAATGGTAAAAATACAAACCCGTCTACCAAATTCTACATTCAACCCCAATTAGACAAAATATTCTACCATTTTAGAGTATTTCGTCTACCTCCAAGTAATATCCGCTAGCTGCAAAATAGAAGAGATCCGCAGATGCAGGACCCGGTAGCGCTGCAAACAAAATATCCATCGAATGGAAAATACAGTGCCGCTTATCACCTCATTCCGTTGCAGGTTGATCACAAGTCTCGATTTTCGCAACTTAGTGTTAAATGGAGTGGCAGCGTGGTCAAATTATGCCAAGATAAGCTCGTTAAACTAAATTAAAACCAAGTCGTCAGTTTCGCCGTAGTTTCCACATGATCTTTTGTACGACAATATGCTTAATGATATGTTCCGCAGAACAGTGGCCAGATTCAATCTCACCAAATTCATAAAGATTCCATCGCCAAAAAGGCGCACCTACTTCTTCATTTATCACTCATCCTTTAATTTTAAAGATCTTTCTTCAGGCCACGCAAACCCGGATCCATCCGGCAAATAACGTGTAGTGTCATTTAAATAAAAACTATTTACACCTTGTATTTGCAACCCTAACCCCAGTATAAATCTCTCAACTCGCTCTTTATATTCTCCGAAAGCTGGAAGAACACTTGCTAAGTCAGTAAATTCGGCAAGGTCTGCGTCATGGATTTTCATAGCTTCTGTTAGCGCTTCTTTCAAAGAGAGATTATATTCATGTTGTAAAACAACAATCAGGTTAGTAACTTCTGTTTCCAGCGTAAGTTCTTTGCTAAGACCCTGAATATCATTCTGCCATCCAATAATCCTTGATGTTAAAGTTCTTAGTCTTTGTATTACCGGATGTTTGTCGAGTAAATCAGGAAAAACGAAATGTGTCTCGATATCTATCATGTATAGGTATGGATACATGAGAATTGAATATTCACGATTTATCAGGTAATAAATCAGTGACATTGCTGTTTTATTTTGCTTATAAGGAGCTTCGTCTACGACCCCATATCTTGTTACTCGATGGAACGCATCGATAAATCTTGCTACCCATGTAGTTGGCATAAAAGCGCGAAATTCCTCGCCAATCTTATACGCCTGTCGCAAGAGCCCATTTTCAAAAGATTCTGGTTGGCTTCCATTGAAAACTTCGACTAGCCTATGCCGCATTACATCTATTTCTTCGGCAGTCTTGTATTCCAATTGATCATCAAAGACAGACTGAAAAAGGATGAATCTATGGCATGGTGTAATACGTTCCAGGCTTGCGTAAGGAAGCATGCGTGCTATGCAACAATGTAGACGCATCTTTTTATACTTCTTTTGTTGCTTTTCTGTCAAATAGGTATAGTCTTCATCTATCCAGTGAATCTGATCTATCCCCATTTTTTCTATATGTGGATTAATAAGATCTGGCCATGGATAATAACCTTGTGGTAAATAGTCTTTCGGGTTGAATTCTTGTATTCTCATATCATTTTTTTTTTAAATTCATGTTTTGGTTTCATTGTTGCCTACTTAAAAATGAACTATTCTGGCAATAAACCCTAGCGACCATAAACTTTAACCTGTGTTACACACGCATTCTGCTATTTCACTTTAGCCTTTCATAAGCCTGCGCGAACAGACCGATTTCATAAGGCCAGGAATACAGTAAAAGAGCTACATCGCTCTATTTCACGATTTGCCCTTTTTAGCATTAGCCTTAACTACGCTGTCACTTAAACGAAAATCCCTGGCTCCCCGACTTTTCTTTTATACGGTATTAAAGCAGCAAATGTTCTTGCAGTCATCCGTCATTTTCACAAATATGGCCCCTGCTTTCGGCCGATTTGGGCTCAAATAGTATATCGGTACCCCAGGTTGTTTTAATTCTATTTTTTTACGAACTTATATGCATTAAATCAGCACCTGCAACTATGTGTGGTTGTTTGGCCCCTCCATCCGGCGTGCCGGTAATCGCCATGACCTCCTGTTTGGAAAATCATAGCACTTGACAGATAAATATGCGGTCCATCTATGATTCCGCGATCAATAGTTCTTATAAGCTGAAGGATAAGCCAAATCGTGAACCGTAGTAAATCCATTAAGCAATGTCACGCCTGCTTCCTTTCCAGCCAGCATATTGAAATAACTAGGCTCGGCCACCATAAACATATTCAGAGGAAACACCTTGTCGAGGGCCCCGGCTAACCAGGCGTCTCACTAAATAGTATTTGTGGCACGATGAGCCGAAACCACGGCGTATATTGGTGGGGATATCTCCCGATTTGGTTCTCAAGTTCTTTGACGGGCACGTGCTCGAAGTCTTCGACTTCCTCCTTGTTGATCGCGATCTGTCCTTCGTACCATCCAAAAAAAACGTGGAGATATTCATTTTCAATCATGCCATCGCCCACAGATGTTTCGTACCGGCACTCCATTTTCTTTTCCAACAGGCAATCAAAGCCCATTTCTTGCAACAGCCGGCGGTGAGCGGCTTGCTCGATACGCTCGTCGGGCAACGGGTGTCCACAACACGTATTGGTCCAAAGGCCTGCCGCATGGTATTTGGCCGCCGCACGTTTTTGCAAAAGCAGCTCATTCCGACTATTGAAAATATAGATTGAAAACGCGCGGTGCAGCAGCCCCTCCCTATGAGCGCGCAGTTTCTCGACAACCCCCAAAGCCTGGTCCTGTTCGTCGACCAGGACTACCTGTATATCCTTCATGACGCGGTGTCGGCTAAGTCGAGTCAATATTCCCTGGCCAGCAGCCAATCGGCGAGCTCGGTCAGAGGCCGTTTCGCTGAGGCCGGCAAAAGCATCTTGTCCAGGTGAGAAAAGGCAAGTTGATGAAAATACCTCTTCTGGTTTCTGGCCCATTCGCCCACACGGCATTCTTCATAAAGCCTGGTCATTTCCATGACCTTATCCTGGTGGTCAGTGGCCATCAACGTTTCCAGCTGCCTGCGCTGGCGGGCGGAAGCAAGCTCGAAAGCTTTCAGTAGCAAAAATGTCTTTTTATTGGATTTGATATCGCCACCGCATTGCTTTCCGAATTTCTCGTCGCTGCCGAAGACATCTAAATAGTCATCCTGAATTTGAAACGCGACGCCGACATATTTGCCAAATTCATACAAATGGTGTTGATCGGCTTCGCTCGCACCGGCTAGAATAGCCCCTATCTGCAAAGAGGCTGCCAAAAGGATTGAAGTTTTAAGTATGACCATTTCCAGATAATCTTCATACCGTACTTTCCAGATCGGCATTGCTTCAAAATCCATATCTATCTGCTGCCCTTCGCAAATTCCGCTGGCAGTGCTGCTGAAGAGCTCGATGATCTGGTCTTTACAACAATGACTGATACTTCCAAGGTTTCCATAGGCGTGAATGAGCAGCAAGTCCCCTGCCAGAATGGCCGTCGGCTCGCCGTAGCGGGCATGTATGGTCGGCATTCCGCGGCGTATGGGCGCCCTGTCCATGATATCGTCATGCACCAGGGAAAAAGTATGGAAAAGTTCGATGGCGCTTCCGGCACGGAACGCATCATCTTTCAACTCTGTAAACAGCTCATTGGCCATCAGGCAAAGTACAGGCCTGACCCTTTTGCCCCCGATCGAACAAATGTATTCTATCGAACCATAAAGGGTTTCGGGCTGGGCAGGTAGCTGGAGTGTTTTGAAATGCTCCTCAAAAAGGGTCAGCATTTCCCCGAATGGTCGCTGGACGCGCTGCGCTGTCATTGTGGCTTGCATATAGGCATGTGGTTTGGCAAGTGAAATTGATTCGTTGATGACTTAAAGCATCCTCAGGCTGAGCGTATCTATTGTCAACCCAAAGAATGACAATAGCTTTGTGATCACATTTTCAATCAGGATATCCGGGCAGGAAGCACCACTAGTCAGATGTACGCTCAAAGGGTCCTTCTGGGGCAAATAACGGTATGTCGTATGCAACTGACGGCTGCTGATGTCCCAATGGTTAATCTCCTGGTCGGACACCAAAGCCGCATCCGATGATATGAAATAGGTAGGCAGCCGGCTTTCACACAGCTCGACCAGGTGGGAGGTGTTTGAGCTGTTGTACCCTCCAACGACTATTGCCAGGTCGGCAGACTGGTCCAGCATATTGATGACGGCCTGTTGGTTTTCATGGGTTGCGTAGCAAAGCGTGTCTTTCATGTTGGCAAAATGCGCGGATGTATCCCGCCCGAGTTTAAAATGTGCCCGCATAGTATCGTTCAGAAAATCCGCAATATCCTGCGTGTCGCTGGCCAATAAAGTGGTCTGGTTTACAACGCCTATCCTTCGTAGGTCGCGGTTTACATCAAAGCCTTCCGAGCACCGCCCACTAAAAAACTCGCCGAACAACGATGGGGCGCGCTTGCCCGTGATGAAGTCTGCCAGCAGGTATGCTTCATCCATATCCTTTATAACGACACTGGGTCCCTGGCTTCTGCTATGGGAGAATGTAGCCCTGGTTTCCTCGTGCACAGGGTTCCCATGCACAATAACCGTGTAGCCTTTAGCCGCGATCTGGCCGGCCCGAGTCCAAACCTTTTCAACGAAAGGGCATTTGCTTTTGTAGTAAACTTGCCGGATGCCTTTTTGCTTCAATAGCCCTTCCACTTCCCTGGTTGTCCCGAATGCAGGTATGATCACAACGTCATCTTCTCTGATTTCCCCCCACGGTATGAGCTGGTTGCCCCCCGTATCGGTGATAAATCGTACACCTTGCTGCTGTAAAGAGAGGTTGACGAAAGGATTGTGGATGATCTCACTTAGCAGGAATATCCTTTTGCCGGGGTTCTCTTCGATAGCCTTGTAAGCCGTTTCCACTGCGTTTTCTACCCCGTAGCAGAAACCAAAATGGCGCGCAAGATTGATTTTTACCTTGCCAAAATCAAGCACGGAAGGTTTGAAATCCTTTTTTAGATGGTCGCCCGTATTTCTTTCCGCTTTGATGTGGGTGATCACCGGGCTCCTATAATTGACCGGAATATTGAATGCTTTCATATCTCAGCAGTTTTCTGGTTAAAACCTTCTCATGTAACATTTCCAGGACTGTGTCAACGATTCCCCTGGCATCGTACCCGCATTCCCTGTATAGTTGCTGTACTGAGCCGTGTTCGACAATCCGGTCAGGTACGCCCAGGATCCGAATGTCGGCATAATAGCCGAACCTGGACATAAATTCGACCACCGCGCTTCCCAGTCCACCGACAATGCTGCCATCCTCGACGGTAATGATATGCTGATAATTTTGGAAAACGTGGTGCAGCAAATTTTGATCGATGGGCTTGACGAATCTCATGTCAAAGAGCGCGGCAGCTATACCATGCGCTTGCAGATCGTCACAGGCCTGGTCGGCGAAGTTTCCCGGGTGTCCAAAGGAAAGGATCGCAATGTCGGCCCCGTCCCGGATGAGCCTTCCCGTCCCGATTTTGATCTGCTCAAACGGCTGTTGCCAATCGATTGTGGCTCCCTGTCCGCGCGGGTAACGAATGAAAAAGGGCTGGTCTGAGCCTGGCAACTGCGCCGTATACATCAGGTTCCTTAGCTCTATCTCGTTGATGGGGGCACTTACAATAACCCCGGGCAGGCATCGGCAGTAGGCGATATCAAAAATGCCGTGATGCGTAGCACCGTCTTCCCCTACAAGCCCTCCGCGATCCAGACAAAACACCACCGGAAGTTTTTGAAGGACCACATCGTGGATCAGCTGGTCGTACCCCCGCTGCATAAACGAAGAGTAAATGTTGCAATAAACCTTCATACCATGCACGGCCATTCCCGCCGAAAAGGTTACCGCGTGCTGTTCACAGATACCCACATCGAAGGTGCGGTCAGGCATCTTTTCCATCATGAGTTTAAGCGAGGAACCTGACAACATCGCCGGGGTAACAGCAGCGATGTTTGCGTTTGACGAGGCCAGCTCAATCATCGTATGACCAAAAACATCCTGGTACTTGGGTGGCGTGGGAGTGTTGGCGGCAGGTTTATGGATCGTTCCGGTAACTTTATCAAACAGGCCCGGGAAATGCCACAAAGTCTGCTCTTTTTCCGCCGGCTCATATCCTTTACCCTTCGTGGTGACCACATGAAGGAGCTTAGGACCGGGAATGCCTTTAAGGTCTTGCAACAAGCCTGTCAACTTCAACACATCATGCCCGTCGACCGCCCCGAAATAACACAGGTTCAGTGCTTCGAAAAAATTGGCCTGATCCGCGAGCATACTCTTAATGCCGGACTTAACATGGTTAATAAGCCTTTTTGAATGCTTGCCAACCTCTTGCAACCGGTCCATGGTCTGGCCTACATTCTTTCTGATTTTGTTGTAGGTGCCCGAAAGCGCCAGTTGCGTCAGGTACTCTTTCAGCGCCCCGACTGCCGGATCTATCGACATGCAATTGTCATTGAGGATAATTGTTAGGTTGAAGTCCATAGAGCCTGCGTGATTCAGGGCTTCGAAGGCCTGCCCGGCCGTCATCGCACCGTCGCCGATCACGGCAATATGCTGTTTGCTTGTTTCACCCTTTTGCCTGGCAGCGGCGGCCATCCCCAGAATGGCCGAAACTGAGGTAGAAGAATGTCCCGTCCCGAAAGTATCGTACACACTTTCTTCCCTTCGGGGAAACCCGCTGATCCCGTCGTACTTCCGGTTGGTATGAAAAACAGCCCTGCGGCCGGTTAGGATTTTATGCCCGTAGGCCTGGTGACCCACATCCCAAACCAGTTGGTCATATGGGGTATCCATGGCATAATGCAGGGCCACAGCCAGCTCGACCGTCCCCAGGCTGGCCCCGAAATGGCCGCCATTTTTGCTGACGGATTCGATAATGAAGGATCTGAGTTCATCGCAAACCTGGGGAAGCTGTGCCAGCTGCATCTTCCGCAGATCAGCAGGATATTCTATTTGGTCAAGCAGGGGAAAGTCAACGTGTTTCATAGAAAAACATTTGAAGATGAAGTTTCAGGCAAGCTTATTCAATCTGGACCTTCATGGCGGCTCGGCCCAGCTGCCTGACTCCTTGATCAGGCCGATCAGGGTCTCGACTACGGCCTGGTCTGATACGTTCCGCCTGACGACCTGATTTCCTTTATACAAAGAGATTTTACCGGGACCACTCCCTACATACCCGAAGTCGGCATCGGCCATTTCGCCTGGCCCATTAACGATACATCCCATGATCGCTATCTTTATACCTTTCAAATGGCTGGTAGCGGCCCTGACTTTCTCGGTGGTCGACTGCAGATCAAAAAGCGTACGGCCGCACGAAGGACAGGATATGTACTCGCTCCCAGAAATACGGGTCCTGGTAGCTTGCAGGATACCAAAAGCAATTTGATTTACCGAGGCCAGGCTGGCGCCTGTTTCCGGAGCAACAAGCCACAGTCCATCCTTCCACCCGTTTAAGATCAACCGGGCTGTGGCGGCTGTGCAGGCAATGCTGGGCTCGTCAAGGTTTTCCAGGTCTGGCCGGTGTTGGAAGATGACCGGCGGAAGACCGTCTATTTTCTGCATTGGGCGGATACCTTGCAAGCAATCCGCCGGCGCGGTAGTTTTATCGATGCGAATCACTAGTACGGTCCGTCTTCGCTGTCTGTCCGTAAGGCCATCGGTGAACCCGGCCGCCAGGCTTGCAGGGACCATAACGAAATTCACGATATCTGAAACCGGGCCATCCGTCCCGTACTGCTTATGGTCAAAAAGCGGATAATATTGGGCCCGATCGCCAAGCCGCAGCCATGCCTCTGCGGGAATGACGATCCCCAACGCTCCGGGAAGAGGAAACGATAACGGGGCCTGCGTAAAGACATAATCTGCCGAAGCGTTGCTGATATTCCATTTGTCGGTTTCAGCATCATAATCATAACCCACTTCACCCAGCGTCTTTTGGGTTACCGGGTCTGTCTGGGAAAGGTCTGCTACCACAACCGGCAGCGAATTGCCCCCAATGTTTAGTATTTTATTGGTTCGTACCTTTGTACCACCTGCGTAGCCGGCCGGTTTTACTTCTAATCTCTGGCCAGCTACTTTGGAAGCGCATGCATAGTTCTTTACAATACTGCGACATACAGGCAATTCTGCCTCAGGGGGCTCGGTGAGCGAGACCCGGATGGTATCGCCAATGCCGTCTTCCAGCAATGTGCCGATACCGATCGCCGATTTTATCCTGCCATCGTCTCCGTCCCCTGCCTCGGTCACCCCCAAATGCAACGGATAGCAATGTCCAAGCTCCTCTTGCATCGTGTGGACCAATCGATGATAGGCTTCCACCATCACCAGGGGGTTACTGGACTTCATGCTCACGACAATGTTGTAAAAACGAAGATCCTCCGCTATACGCAGGAATTCCATTGCGCTTTCAACCATACCGGGCGGTGAGTCGCCATAGCGGCTAGTGATCCGATCGCTGAGCGAACCGTGGTTAACCCCGACCCGTAGCGCCGTGCCATATTCTTTACAAATTTTGACCAGGGGCGCGAATCGTTGCCTGACCCGGTCAAGTTCATACAAGTAGCTGTCCTGGTCATAGACGATTGTTTCAAATTTTTTCCTACCGGCATAATTCCCTGGATTGACCCTTACTTTCTCGACAAAACGGGCAGCCAGTTCGGCCGCATTGGGTGTGAAATGGATATCCGCTACCAGCGGGACGTTACAGTCATTTCGGCGTAGCAAGCGGTGGATACTCAGCAAATTCTCAGCGTCCCGAAGCCCCGGCGCGGTGACGCGCACAAGGTCAGCTCCTGCGTCGGCACATCTGATAACCTGGTCAACAGTGGCGGCCGTGTCCATCGTGTCCGTGGAAGTCATCGTCTGCAACCGGATCGGAAAATCGCTTCCGATCAACAAATCACCGGCCTTCACTTGCCGGGTAGCCAACCGGGTTGCATCCAGCGTGTTTGGATATAAGACACTCATGTCTTTCTTCATTTAAGTAAGAGACACCTTCCGCCCCTGGATAGCATAACTACCCGCCGGTATTATCAATCAGGAATCTTCTATGGATAGCTCCGCAGACCTCCCTTCTTTGCATAAATTGCGCAAACACTCATGTATATACGATAGTTTCAGCTTTTCGATTGCCGGTCGTTTTCTATACATGGGTTAGTTTTTCCCGAAGCTCGGCCGCTGCCGGAAATGCCGCTTCATTGTACCGGTCCAACCTGGTCGATATATTTTTCCAGCCGCTTAAAACCATGCCCATATAATGGACCCAGTTCACAACCGCATCCTGCCAGACCCCGAAATCCGGAAGCGAGGACTGTAAGCCTACAAATTCCTTCAGGTCTTGGTTATGCAGCCGCAGATTTTCCTGGCAAGCCTCTTCTAATGAAATTCCGCGTTGATGCTGTATCACCTTCACGATATTATAGTAAACACTATCAGTGGCTTCGTCTTTGGTAATCGACTGTATTTCATTAAAATAGGTTACCAGCCGGCATGCCAGCGCCTGCAAACGCCTTATCACAGCATGATCATGTATTTCAGGCGGCAGAATGACCCCGGTCTCCACTTCCGTCAATTGCAGAAAGGGATAAAGGCAAATGGAATCTTCCCTTAACGCAATACATTCCTCGATCGTTGGGAACGTTTTGTTTTTTTTATAGACCAGCTCCGTCCCAAGGCCAGTAAAATATCTGCTGATCATCTCTGAAAAGCGAACGACTGACGCCTGTGGAATGAATTGCAGTAATTCCTGCCTTAGCGATCCCAGCATTCCTCCCAGGGGAATTCCCACGTCGGACGAAGCGGCCTCTCCATTCAAAACAGCTAACGATTGTCTATGTACGTCAGGGATTTCCTCTGGGTTACCCTCTTCGTATAGATCGTCATTGTATAGCGTCCAAAGCATCAAGCGGCAAATGGGCTTGAATCGGTCCAGGGAAGCTGTTGGGAACCAATGGGCAGCTATATGGGCAGTTTGTGTTTTTTTATATTTTTTACGAATTTCAGGACTATGGTCATAAAGCCACAAATACTCTCCATCAATCCATTGGCTGTCGGTAATCTCCTGCATCTGGGCAGCATAAGGGTTCTTTAAAGCAGGAAAGGGATACCTGAAATTAGTGCTAAGGAGTTCTCGCGCATTTACCATAGTTGGGGTTTTTAGACTGCCTGCTCATGACAATAATATTTTGCCCCCTGCTTTCGAAAACAGGACAACATCGGGGATCAAATAACTTCACAAAAGGTAATTCAAGGAGAAAATTCAACCATGAGATTACATCTGTGATAACGGCCGCTCTTTACGGGTGATTCGATCTAATATTGGATTACCACGCAGTACAAGACACTTTCCCGAATACAATATCCAGGCACTAGTCAAATTGCAGAAAATCAAGTTTTCTTATCGACACCACATATTCTTCCAGCGAAACGGTTCAGATCTTAATGGGTACAAGAAAATGCTTTAAAAAATGGGGCTTGTTAGAAGATACTGAACAAAGTAAGTGAATAGTTTTTTTATTGGCAATACTGGATTGAAGTTTTTTTGTAGAATTAATTCAAATGTTTTGCATACATATTTCTACCGCTATAGAATAATAACTAGACCGTGCCGTTGCACCCCAGGAAAGCCCATTCGTTGAAAGGGTGTCGTCGAATTGCATTTTTATCGGTGGGAGGCCATAAGGACATGTAGACTTACCAAGGCCGACATACTGCACCTAGCCGATGAGAAAAATTTAGGCCGGGTAGAGTTCGTTCAGGAAAAGGTTTCCGGGAAAGTGTCCTGGCGAAACCGCAAAATCGGTCCGATCCTGGACGAGCTCAAAAAAGGGGATGTGATTTTGTTAAGTGAATTTTCCAGACTTGGCCGGTCGATGCTTGAGGTGATGGAGATTATCTCGATTGCTATGCAGAAAGGTATCCGAATTTATACTGTCAAAGGAGGGTGGCAACTGGACGACTCCATCCAGAGCAAAGTGATGGCTATGGTTTTTGCGATGGCCGCCGAGATCGAAAGAGATCTGATCAGTAAGCGGACAAAGGAGTCTCTAGCTGCAAAGAAGCTGTCAGAGATAAAGCTAGGTCGCCCAACTGGTCCTGGAAAAGTAAACTAGGTCAGTTTAGACCAGAGATAGAAGCCCTATTGCTGAATGGTTCGAGCCAAAAGTACATTGCAGACCGTCACCGGGTGACCGAGGCAACCTTGTCAAATTGGATTAAAAAGAATAGTGTAAAAAGATATCATAAAGTTGCATAGCTACGGAATTCTTCGAGTTTCGGTCACTTCAAGAAGCGGTTGCGACGGCAGTAGTGTTCGCCCCTCGAAACATGGCAATCTCATTTTACCGCTCATAATATAGTCTGGTACTAGTAGATCCTTGCTTTCTGGCATAGTGTCGAGCGGCGTACATAATATGTAGGAGTTCACAAGGCGATTATCATCTGCAAAAGTAAATATGCTACCGTGCGCATAGCTGGTACGAACATTTTCCATAGCCGTATAGTGTAACGACGTGCAGCCGCAGTCCGCCCCGGGCGTTTTGTCCCGACACGAAGACAATTGCAGACAGAATACCAGGGCACTGAATTGAAATTTCATCGAATGAGAGATTTTAGTCATGTAATTCTACTATCAGTGACAATCCTTGTTGCGGATTAGTTGTAAAATGAAAATACTGGAAGGAAGTGCAAACCGATAGCAAGCGGTATAGCCTCATACGACATCGAGTTGCTAACAACTGCCATGTCAAGAATGGCAAAAGAATTATGAAGAAACGGTGCAATTTGATGTTAAAATTCACATAAAAGTGATCACTTCAAGTAAGGCCAAGAGAGTATACAAAAAACGACCGAATAAATTGTCTACGAAATTCAATAGATGGAATCCATAAAGCTCGCTGCACATTGGATCCCATTTATAGCGGCCTTTGAAAAATGACTTGGCCAGATTAAATTTAGGGCTTATCAGCTATTGCAAACCTGAAGTAGGGTGTTAACAGAGTTTGAATTGCTTATCAGGGAACTGGAATCTGAGAAACTAAGAATGTGTTTGGGAATTATATTTTGGCTGTAAGGAATGTTCGTTGTAACATCAATTGAATGTTGGCAAGAATGATCCAAGCAACCGAAGAAGATACTGTGTATTCGTAATCTTTGACAATTCTCCTGAAAAAGTTAGTCCAAGCAATTGATCGTTCAACCACCCACCTCTTGGCTACCGGTACAAACCCCTTTGCAGATTCTGGGCGTGAGCCTTTCTCAAATTTGATATTGAATTCTTTCATTTTTCGAGCGAAAACGCCGTTGTAGGCCTGATCGCCGTAGATTTTTTCTAGGCGCTCGTTCTGGCAAAGAATATCAGCCGAAAAATTTAAAGCAGCACTGCCGTCAGGCTCATTTGCAGCATGAACGTGAGCAAACCATATTCTGCCATCCGTATCCACTAATAGCTGTCTTTTACGACCGTTCACTTTCTTGTTTGCATCTAATCCTCGCTTTTCAAAAATCATAGGAGAAAGCTTAATACTCTGACTATCAATGCAAAAAGCAGATAGATTCTCGTCCTTCTCATTCGCTTTTCTATCTAATTGGTTTAGGAAAACATTGATTTCAGCAAGCATATTATTCTTTTTCCAGCGATCAAAGTACCAATAGACGGACTGCCATTTGGGAAAGCAAGATGGTAGATTTCGCCACTGGCAGCCGGTACGCAAGATGTAAAGCGGAGCATCTATAGTTTAATCAATTCTTTAACGTTTGGTCACTGCAAAGATGGTACGATCCCCTTTCTCCACAATTCCCAAACACGCTCTAATATTGGACGAAGAATTGCAAGATTGCCTTACGTCCAAAGATTATAATTATGCTGATTATTTTCAGAAGGCGCTTTGGCGGATAGAGCGGAACTATAGAGCCACTACGACTTAAACGAAGTCCAACATCGCTGTGTATAGTCCTGAAATAGCTTTACACAGAAGCAAAAACGGATGAAAGCAAAAAGGAAGGAGGTCACGATCAAAAATCGAAAACCTTGGGAACGACTTACTGAGGTGGAAAAGAAGCGGATTGTTCGAGAGGTAAATTCGGGGTTACTTGGTCAACGCGCAGCTGCTCGCAAATATGGTCTGAGCCGCAACAGCGTTAGTGCGTGGATTGACGATTATTCATCGTTTGCTATTAAGCCTAACAATGTGGTAGAAGAAGCCGATGGAGATATGACTGAAAGCACCAAGACCCGTATTCTGGCCAAACAGGTCGAGAATCTTACAAAACAGCTTGCGAAGGCAAACCTAAAAATTAGCTCTCTGCAGACGTTAATAGAGGTAAGTGAGCAGGAGCTTCATATTAAAATCAGAAAAAAGTCTGGTACCAAACAGTTAAAAAATGAGGCAGAAACATCCCGGAGAAAGCCTGGGGAGTCTTTGTGGACTGTTTGGCGTCACACGTCAGGCTTATTACGAGGCAGCAGCGCATGAAAAGAAGACATCGATAATCCATTCACTAGTTTTGTCACTTGTGAGCGATTATCGGAACGACATCCCATTGATCGGAACTAGAAAACTACATTTCTTACTGCTGCCGGCTTTATTGGAGCATGGCGTGACAATTGGAAGAGATCAGCTGTTCGACCTACTTCGTTTCCATGGACTTCTGATACGAAGGCGAAAGCGAATGGTAAAGACCACAGATTCATCTCACTGGTTAAAAAAGTACCCTAACTTAATCAAAGATCTCATTGTAACAAAGCCTAATCAATTGTGGGTTAGCGACTTGAGTGCGCCATGAAGACACAGCTTTTTTTTTGCTGTGTTGGCTGATTATTGACCGGCAGTTGCAATACTGCCCTTTCCAACAAGGGAAGTTGGAAAGAAGGGGGCTGCAAAGCTCGCTGGGTGCTGCCAAGCGGGTGTCATAAGCAGAACAGCCTTAACTGTACCAGTAACAGGCCAATTCCTGTTAGCTGGGCTACCACAGAATCTATGATGAGACAACGAAGTATGCGCTGGAAGCCTCTGTACTTACTCACCAACCCTCGCTATCAGACTTGGCTGAGAGGGAATTCGTGGTCCGAGCGGATCGGTCTTTATGTTGCTGATCCCGGAATAAGTTTAACTGATTCGACGATGGAATTTCCCCCTAGCCATCGTTCCGTGCCACCAGGGGTAGAGCATGCCATCTAAGGATTCATAGGTCAATAATTGGAACATGGGAACTGAGAGTGATTCGCCTGTCAGGAAAACAGGCTATCGACAGCGACTCGGGAAGGATCACTCCCAGGACGGAGTCCGCGTAGTAGTCCGAGAACGGGAAAGCCGTTCACATGGCGAAGGCGGGCAGGGAATCGGTACAATTTCAAAACCGGAGAAGCGAACCATGGACTTGGTTCATCAGGCAGATCATGCCTGGGTACTCAACGTGCAAAGAAAGCTGTACCAATGGAGTCAGAATTATCCTACGGAAGCATATCGGGAGTTATGGAACTGGTTAACAGACCTACGCAACTTACGAGAAGCCTGGCGCCGGGTAGCCCAAAACAAGGGCAAACGTACACCGGGGATTGACGGGATAACGGCCGGAAGCATTCGCCAGCGCATTGGCTAAACCCGATTCTTCGAGACCCTTCAACGGCAGCTAAGGGCTGGAACCTATAAACCCAGCCCGTGCCGTAGAAAATTGATCCCTAAGCCGGGTAAACCAGGGAAGTTCCGTCCCTTGGGCATTCCGACGATTGCGGACCGGGTGGTGCAATGCGCCATCAAACAAGTACTGGAACCGATTCTGGAAGCGCGCTTCTGGCATGTCTCTTACGGCTTTCGGCCGGGACGTGGTTGCCATGGAGCCTTAGAGCATATTCGAATGAGTATGCGTCCGCGGAAGGTGGAAAAACAGGATAACAAGCGTCATCAAATGCCCTACCAATGGGTTATCGAGGGCGATATCCAAGCCTGTTTTGATCATATTGATCATCACCAACTGATGGATCGGATTCGACAGCACTCGGCTGACCGCCGGGTCAACCAGTTACTGGTTCGGTTTTTGAAAGCAGGCATTCTCTCAGAAGAACAATTTCTGCGCACCGATGCGGGCACTCCCCAAGGGGGGATCGTTTCGCCTTTGTTGGCCAATGTAGCCCTGGGTGTGATTGAAGAACGCTACGAACGGTGGGTTAATCACCAGACAAAGCGTCAGCAGCGTCGGCATTGCGACGGTATCACAGCCGCCAGGTGGTCACGCAGTTTGGATCGTCGGGCCGGAAGGGCGGTTTACTTCCCCTTTCGGTATGCGGACGATTTTGTTATTCTGACCAGTGGTACTCAAGAAGATGCACTCGCAGAGCGAGAGGCCCTACAAACGCTACTCCAAGAGAAGATGGGTTTAACCCTCTCCCCTGAAAAGACCAAGATTACTCCGTTGATGGAGGGCTTTCAATTTTTAGGGCATCGAGTTAGCATGCGATGGGATTATCGGTATGGCTGGACGCCTCGATTAGAGATACCAAAACAGAAAGCAGCGGATTTGCGCTACCGTATCAAACAGTTGACGGGACGAGCTACACTCGGCTGGTCACTGGACAAGCTGTTACAAAAACTGAACCCTATCCTACGAGGCTGGGGCAATTTCTGCAAGTATTGCACCGGAGCTAAGAAAATCCTGTCAGACCTAGATTGGTATGGTCGGGACCGTATCTGGCGATGGTTACGCAAGAAATACCCGAAAGCCAATGCTCAACTGATCTTAAAGCACCGTCTACCAAGTCGACTCCGGCCTAGCTGGAAGGTATGGCGAGGTAATGGGGTGGAACACTATCAAATGGGCTGGCAGAAGGTAATGCACTACCGACGGGGATGGATGAAACCGCCTGACTACATGATGATTCCTGGAGAGCCGGATGCATATTGAAAAGTGCATGTCCGGTTCGGAGAGAGGGCAAGCGAAACCGATAGTTGAGAAACTATTAGGCGCGCTTGCTCTACTCTACCTTACATAAAGACATTGGAGGGGTTCAGCTATCTAAGCCTAATAACAGATGCATTTTCGAGGAAAATTGTCGGATACTGCCTTTACCCAACCCTAGAAGCAATAGGATGTATAAATGCACTAAAAATGGCAGTTACCTCACGAACATATGACCCTACGTACTTTTTGATCCATCATTCTGATCGAGGAATCCAGTACTGTTCGGCCGAGTACGTGAATATCCTCAAAGAAGAAAATATCGCCATAAGCATGACCCAGAGTGGTAGCCCTTACGATAATGCGCTTGCCGAAAGAGTAAACGGGATAATAAAAAATGAGTTTTTCCCCAAGCGTGTCTACCAGAATCACCGAGAAGCTGTCAAGGCTATCGTTAAAATCATTCATGCATACAATATGAAGCGGCCGCATGCGAGCATAGATTATTTAACTCCTGATCAGGCGCATTCGCATCAGGGAATTTTAACAAAGCGTTGGAAGCGATATCAGCGAAAAAGGAAGAATGTCAATGAACATGCTGACTCATAAATCGCCCGATTCAGCTACCACATTTTTCTTGCATCCCCTTCAAGTGAGGGATGACAAGAAAAATGTTCAGGACAGTCAACAAGGCCTGTGCTCGAAACACTTATATTAGTGTGTAATGTAATTTCAGGATTAAGGAAATCCAGGTGTAAAGGGATTGCAGGACTAACAAAAAGACACGTCAAGTTTTTTTAGGATTATCATCAAAAACTGTAAAGTTTTTTTAGGACGACACAGGACGACACAAAGTTTTTTTAGGACGACACAAACTGACCACCTGTTCCGGCTGAAATTGACCACCCCATTTCGGAGTAAACTGACCACCTGTTTCGGACGAAACTGGTTCATCCCCACTTTTGGTGGTTATGACGGAGCTAAAACTAATCGTTTCTTCAACAAATCAAATCCAGCTCTACCATACATTTGCCGTTTTATAGTTTTGAGTTTGTTGACATTGCCTTCGACTGGCCCATTACTCCAATGCAAAGACATGGCATTCCTAATGGCCTGGTAGTCTGTCAGCAATCCAGTTGCAAAAGCGGCCATCTCCCGGATCCCAGATGCTCGTGCGCGATCGATCCAATGTTTCAGTTGGTCGCCCAGTTTATTGGTCATCATCTGGCGAAAGGCCTCGGCCAGCGCGTAGGTTTTTCTCAATTCATCGGATTTGCTGCGGAGATCATCAATCATTTTGAGCTGTATCCTACCGAGTTTATCTTTTGCAGCGATGAATAGCATAGCTGCTTGTGAAGGTTTGAAAAATGAGCCTGTACGCTGGGGGAACTTCGATTTGCTTGCCTTCTTACCTATTCGGATGTCATAGTAGATCAATGCTTCGGAGAGTGTTGTATAGGCTCCCTGATAACCCAATTGTTTCAATTCGTTCCATAACGTTTTCAGGTACAGTGCGGGAGCCTCTTCCATACGCCTGTTGATGTATGGAAAATATTGTTCGAGCATTTTCCGCTCACCGTGAGATCTGCGGGAGAGCGCTTGCATCTCCATGTACTTTTTTACTGTTTGCCTGTGCATACCCAAACGTCCAGCTATTCCCTTGATCGAGTGGCCTTCCGCCTGCAATATTTTTAGCTCAGCAAAACGCCGCTTTCTAACCCCGTTTGACTCGCTTGTCCTAACCACTTCCGGCTTTTGGGTGAGTGGCTCAATAGGCTGATCAACAGAATTATTGAACAGGAGTTTATTGAGCTTGGCGTATTCCCGGATCATTATTTTATGTATAGCCTCACCAAGGTTTTTTAACAGATGCCAGCGATCGATAACGGCTCCGGCCGCCCGGTTGTTGGGCCTGCGGCGCTCCGGATGTGATTGCTCGATGATATTTTCCGTAACGGTCCCTGGTAACAATCTTTATTTCTGGACGAACCTGTAGCCAGTCCCGTAAACTGTCTTCTTCCCGATCTGGCAGAAGGTCGATTATTTTCCCAGTGTGTAGGTCTACCAGAATACTTCCATATTTCTCTCGCTTCTTAAAAGCCCAGTCATCAACGCCAACCGCGGTTATGGTGCAGTAGTTCGGTAGAGAAACTTTGCTTATCATTCTCAATAATGTGGTGTCGCTGACCGAAATAGAAAATTGCCGACTGATGCGTTCAGCAGGCTTGCCTCCCGCTTCCAAGGCGATGCTCAATAGCTTCTTTTCCAGCCTTTCAGTTGTTCTTTTGTAGGCCTTAAAATGGCAGTCAAACCGCTCGGTAAAAATCCTTAAGGGGCAACTATGAGTTAGGCAATAGAATTTTCGCGATCTTAAAAATATCCTTGTACCCTTGCCAAAGGCAGGAAGGTCATCGAATTTTCGATTGTAATAGCTGTGAAGTTTACCCGAGGGGCACAAACAATTGGGGCATCGTCCTGTTTTCTGTTTTCCCTGAACGTGAATATTAAGCTGGTTTCCATGGCTGTCAACTGAAATCACTTTTAAAATATCGTCAGAATCAAAAATTATCTTGGAAGCACTCATTAATAGCACAACGAATGCCTTCCATTTTTGACGCATCTACCACCAAAAGTGGGGATGAACCCGAAACTGACCAGTGGATTCCGGAGCAAACTGACCACCCCGTCAAGCAGAAAAATGCTGTAGAATCACCCATATTTTTGGCGGATACCAACCGTGGAAAGTATGGCTAATTCGACTATCAGCATGAATAAGATAAGACAGATCCTAAGGATGTACAGTCAAGGGCGCAGCAAGCTTTTTATTGCTGAGCAAACGGGCGTTTCCCGCAATACGGCCAAGAAGTACATGGCTACTTTTGAAGCGAGCGGGTTGACTTTCGAGCAGATCAACGGCCTGAACGACAAGGAACTGGATGAATTTTTCGGTGCAGTTAGACAGATGCCGCCTCAGGACAGGCTGTTGAACTTACAGCGCTGTTTTCCCCGAATAGATAAAGAGCTTAAAAAAACCGGCGAGACGCGTTATTCGCTCTGGGAGAGCTACAAAAAGGAATTCCCTGACGGTTTTGGCTATACCCAGTTCTGCTTCCACCTGGCCCAGTGGAAGGCCCGGGTAAACCCAGTCATGCACCAGGACCATAAAGCGGGCGATAAGTTCTTTATCGATTTTGCCGGTGTAAAGATGAGTTTTGTAAGCAGGGAGACCGGAGAATTGATTGAGGTTGAGGTTTTTATTGCTATCCTGGGCGCCAGCCAGCTCACCTATGTGGAAGCGGTTATGAGCCAGCAAAAAGAAGATCTGATCCTGGCTTGTGAGAATGCTTTTCATTACATCGGGGGTGTTCCGGCGGCCGTAGTCCCGGATAATCTCAAGGCGGCCGTCACCAAGAGCAACCGGTATGAACCTACGCTGAACGAGACTTTTGAGGACTTTGCCAACCATTACGGGACGACCATATTACCCACCAGGGCTTACCGGCCACGCGACAAGGCGTTGGTCGAAGGGGCTGTTAAAATCGTTTACAGCCGGATCTATGCGCCTTTAAGAAAGCAGGTTTTTAACTCACTATCCGAGCTAAATGCAGCCATATGGGCGGCCCTGGAAGTCCATAATAATCAGCTCCTGGGCGGTCGCAATTACAGCCGCAGGCTTCAATTCGAAGAGATCGAGCGAGGCGCACTCTCTCCGCTGCCGCTGCTCCGCTACGAGTTCAAAAAGCAGTCGCATGCGACCGTGATGAAAAACGGGCACGTCAACCTGAGCATCGACAAACACTATTACAGCGTCCCGTACCGGTTCATCGGCAAGAAGGTCAAATTGCTGTTCTCGGGCACCTTGGTCGAAATCTACTATCGTTATGAGCGCATAGCACTGCACCAGCGTGTCAAAAGCCCCTACAATTACTCGACCGATAAAGAGCACCTGGCCAGCACGCACCGCTTTTTGACCGAATGGACCCCGGATAAGTTCGTCGAATGGGCTTCTTCAATCCATGACGACGTCAGGCTTTATATCCTCAAAATACTGGACCGTAAGCAGCATCCCGAGCAGGCCTACCGCTTTTGCATCGGCATCTTGTCCTTCGCAAAAAAGGCTGGCGAACAACGGCTGATCAGCGCATGCCAGCGCGCATTGAGCTATGGTATTTATAACTACAAAATCATTCAGATGATATTGGAGAAGAAGATGGACCAGTACGAGGACAGCCTGTTCGCCGACGAGCTACCGATGCCTAACCACGACAATATCAGGGGCGAAGAATATTATCAGTAACCTTTTAAACAATCCATACAATGAACAATGACACCTTGGAGAAGCTGCGCAAGCTTAAATTTTATGGCATGTTCCATGCCTTCAAAACCAGCCTGGAAGGCGGAAAAACCAATGATTATACGGCCGATGAGCTATTGGGGTACCTTGTGGACGCCGAGTGGGACGACCGCAATAACCGCCGCGTGGAGCGGCAGATCTACCAAGCCCGGTTCCGTTATAAGGCCGTCGTCGAAAATATCCATTACCATGCCGATCGCAGTCTGGACCGTAACCAGGTCATGCGCCTGGCTGATTGCTCTTTTATCACCCGCAACGAGAACCTGCTGATCACCGGCAGCACCGGGATCGGCAAAAGCTATGTGGCAACTGCCATCGGCCATCAAGCCTGCATCCAGGGGTATCGCGTACTTTACGCGAGTACCCCAAAACTGTTCGCCCGCTTGAAAATGGCCAAGGCCGACGGCTCTTATATCAAGGAAATCGCCAGGATCGAACGGCAGCACCTGTTGGTGCTCGATGACTTCGGTATCCAGCCCTTCGATGCCCAGAGCAGGGCCGCCCTGATGGAGATCATCGAAGACCGGCACGGAAAAGCATCGTTGATTATTACTTCGCAGTTGCCCGTCAGCAAATGGCATGAAGTGATTGGTGAAAAAACCATTGCCGACGCTATCCTGGACCGCATTGTCCACGACGCACACCGCATAGAACTGAGGGGGGAATCGATGAGAAGAAAGAAAAAAATAGAGCCCGAAAACAGCTACCAATAATACGACCTTAATTAACTAATTTTGAAACTGCTTCTGCAGCTTTTTTCTGCTACCGGCCGCCAGACATTTAGGTGGTCAATTTGCCACGGAATCAGGTGGTCAACTTCTGGGTCTTCGTCACTTTTGATGATAAAAACGTAATTAAAAATTACACAATTATTTGGCTACGTAACCAGCCTGCCTCTTGAATTCTACTCCAATTC
>NZ_PYAS01000023.1 GCF_003014695.1 Dyadobacter jiangsuensis
AACTGCTTCTGCAGCTTTTTTCTGCCACCGGCCGCCAGACAATTAGGTGGTCAATTTGCCACGGAATCAGGTGGTCAACTTCTCCGAAATACCCAGATTTAATGTAGAAATGATAAATTCCGCGGTGCTGGAAAGCTAATTCCTCAAAAGCGCTTTTGGGAAACAGGAGCAGCTGTGTATCCATCACCGCTTCGATATTGTACTTGGTTTCCCTCTCTTCATCGTAAAATTCGGGAATCCCAACAATGATAGGGTGTTCTTTCTCGGAAATGAGAAAAACATTGTTTTCGGTGCCTTCATCGGAGTCAAAATACCAGCGGAGCAAACCGGCGGTCAGGACGAAGACGTGATCGAACTTCGCCCCGGACTCGACAAGTTTGGATTTTTTGGCTAGAACTATCGGCCTGCATATTTCAGATAAAGCCGTCCGCTCCTGGTCAGTTAGATGCTGAAATGGTGCTGAGCTTTCTAATAGTCCTGGTGGAACTGCCATTTTTCTGATGTCTGTTTAAGGCCGGATATTCATTTGTTTGGACTGATAGTTACCATGGAGTGCGGTTATTGACGTACTTTCTCGATCCCTAAAACCACCGCATCAAACTGATTGTCAATGTCGATGTGAATTCCCTTTTCAAGTAACTCCTTTCCGCTGAAAACTCCCCGGTCTTTTCCATCTTCCGGGGAAAAGAGCCGGTACTTGCTGCCAGGCTCCCCAAATGGAAATGCAAAGGTGCGTGCGTTTTCAACTGACCCGTTCCTGAAAAAGAACAACACACCACCCTGTTTCTCTTTGTTGAATTTATAAACACCATCCCAATTACTCATGGTTGGCCGTTGAAAAATATCAGAAACGTACGAGAATCGGGTAAACTGATACTTCTGATCCATCATTTTGAACCAGGTATTCCATTTCAGGTACCAGGGTTTCAAGTCGGCCGGAAGTTTACGGCTGTCGCCTACGAGTATCGGTTTGACAGACGCAAGCGATAGGAATGTATATTTGGAATAGGGCGAATCCATAAACTGGTTGCCGATCAGGTTCGTTGCCGTTGGAATGGCGCGGCTACGGTCGAAGGCCATTTGGCGAATATTGATGGGGCCGACGGGTGCGTCGTCGTCATAGTTGGTGAGCCAGTCGTAGTCGGCATGTTCTATCAGGGCGTAGTCATTGATATAATATTCGCCCCACACTTCGTAGGTGCAGTCGACGAGCAGATCGGGAAATGCTTTGTGCAGGTCGTCAAAAAGCTGTAATGCCTTTTCGTAGATGGCATAATAAGAGCTTTCGCGGTCTTTGTAACCTTTGCCTTCGGATTTGTAATCGCCTTTTTGGGAATAGTCGAGAACGTATGCCGAGTTGGCGATCGCCAGGTCCAGCTTAATGTAGGCAAGGTCGTTTTCGCGCACGTGACGTTTGATTTTTTCCAAGATGTAATCGTAGTAACCCGACGCCAGTGACATGGTAACCCGGTTCTTCATTTCTTCGTGGAGATAGGCCGGCTCACCATTTTTGTCGTACACCGACCATTCGGGGTGTTCTTTATATAGCTTGCTGCTTTTGTCAACGGACCCAAGGCTCATCCAGAGGCCGGCTTTCATGCCGCGTTTCCGGATGTGATCGGTAATCGGTTTCAGGCCGTTCGGAAAGCGTTGCGGATGCGGTTCCCAGTCGCCATAGTTGTTTTCCCAACCGGCATCCATGATGAAAAGGTCGGTGCCGGTGCCTTCGAGGCCGTCGGCCAGCTGGGTTACAAGCGTGTCATTGATATTGGTGTAAAAAGGGCGCCAGGTGTTGTAGAATGTAAAAGGGATTTCTTCCCGCTCGAAAAGCTTCACGCCCAGGCGTGTACGTATGAAGTCCGCGAAGTGGCCTTCGAATGCGTCTTCCCACTTCTGCGATTTCACGAGGCAGATGAAAGCTCGGGGGCTGTCAAACTTTTCTCCCGGTTCGATCCATTTTTTAAACGGATAATGGTCCGTGAGGCTGGTCATGCCGATGGAAATGCGGTGATGATCGGTATATACTTCCGTCTTTTTGAGAATACTGGGCGCTTCGTTGCCAAGGATAAAGCCTTCTTTTACATAGTTATTGTAAACAAAAATGGCCGCATCGTGGTGATCGCCGTGGTAGGGCCGCCAGGCGAAGCGGGAGCCGTAATTGGTGTATAGCTCACTTTGCTGGGAGGAAACGGGCACGAGGTTTAGCCGCTCCACTTCCAGATCGGCGATGGCGATGGGTTTGGTGCTTTTGTTGGTAATGCTGATTTGCTTTCGTACAACAGGCAGCTCGTCGTAGACTTCGTAGGCCAAATCTACTATTACGTTTTCCGCACTGGTCCCCGACTTCCCGGTCAGCTGTACCATTATTTTCTGGATTCCGTCGGCCGTCCTGCCCGATGTGTGTTTGACGTATTTGAATAGCCCATTCGCACCATTGCCACTCGCGGGTGTACCATTAATTGTAAAATAAAACTCCTCCGAGCCAGGGCGACTGTAATCTTTGTTCGTCAGAAGATGCTGGAAACGGGATGTGTAGAAAGAATTATCACCGATGGTGAATTTTCTTTCCAGGAAGCGGTTTTTAATAACAAGCGAGTCTTGCGAAAACGCATTGCACGACGAGAGGATCACCAGCAGGGCGATCCGTAGAATTTTGTAGTACATAGTAATGTGTATAGTAAATAATGACTATTTGACTAACTATGAAATGACCATAGTATGGGTGAATTTAATAAAATATCGAGAAGAATTTAAATTTTAAATAGAATGTCAACAAAGATGTAAGCTGGTCTTTGAAAAACCCTGATATTGCAGCTTCTTAATTCAAGACGTTTAATCTATGTCACAGAACTTATTCGATTTTGGAATGATCGGACTGGGCGTAATGGGAAGAAACCTGTTACTGAACATGGCCGATCATGGTTTCTCTGTAATCGGTTTCGATAAGGACGAAACTAAAAATTCCGCTCTGGAATCCAGTGCCACCCCGGGCACAACTGTTAAGGGCGTTTCGGAACTTGCCCAGATGATCCAGCTGTTGCAACGCCCCCGCAAGGTAATGATGCTGGTGCCAGCCGGTCAGCCGGTCGACGATGTGATTGCATCCCTGTTACCGCTTCTTGAAAAAGGCGACGTTATCATTGACGGAGGAAACTCTCATTATACAGATACGCTCCGCCGCGTGAAATACCTCCGTGAGAAGGACATCCATTTCATGGGAATTGGTGTTTCGGGTGGTGAAAAAGGTGCCCGTACCGGTCCGAGCATTATGCCGGGAGGCGATAAAGAGGCTTATGCGCACGTACAGCCCATGCTGGAAGCGATTGCAGCCAAGGTAAATGGCGAGCCTTGTGTAGCATACCTCGGTAAAGAAGGGGCCGGTCACTATGTCAAAATGGTGCATAACGGCATCGAATATGCGATCATGCAGCTCATCAGCGAATCGTACGCGATCCTGAAAAAGGCCGGTTTGAGCAATGAGCAACTCCACGAAGTATTCAAAAGCTGGAACGAAGGCGATTTGCAATCATTCCTGGTGGAAATCACCGCCGATATTTTCCTGCAAAAGGATGACAAGACGGCTGCCCATTTGGTGGATGTGATTTCTGATAAGGCTGGTTCGAAAGGAACCGGTAAATGGACTTCGCAAGACTCGATGGAGCTGCCTGTGGCCGTTCCGGTGATCGATACCGCGGTGGCGATGCGTACACTCTCCGGTTATAAGGATGAGCGAGTGGTGGCCGCCGAATTGTACGGTGCAAGTAGTGCGATTTCGGAAGAAACCCAGGTGCTGATCCAGCAGGTGCACGACGCATTGTACTTTGCCACCATCCTGGCTTACGCACAAGGCCTTGCAATGTTGTTCCAGGCTTCGAAAGACCTGCAAATGGAGATTCCATTGACGGACGTAGTGAGCGTTTGGAGAGGCGGTTGCATTATCCGTTCGTCGCTCCTCGGCGTGTTTACGAGCGCCTACAAGCAAACCCCGGAATTGTCCAATATCCTGTTGAACCAAGAGGTTGCCGCATTGGTTAAGTCTGTGGAAGGTAATACGCGTTCGCTGATCGCATTTGCCGCCCAGTCGGGCATCCCGGCTGCTGCTTTGATGTCGTCGCTGGCATACTTCGACGCTTACAAAACAGCGTACATGCCTACGAACCTGATCCAGGCGCAACGTGACTACTTTGGCGCGCATACGTACCAACGTACCGATATCCCAGGTACATTCCACACAGAATGGGGTCAACAATAAATCAGAAATTTTATGCAAAGCAATAAACGTCCCCCTGCCTCGGTACTCTTCATCTTCGGAGGAAGCGGGGACCTCAACTACCGGAAACTCACGCCCGCTCTCTATAACTTGTTTTTGGACAACTGGATGCCCGATCAGTTTGCGATCGCGGGTATCGGCCGGAGTGCTTATTCCAATGAAAAATACCATGAGCATTTGCTCGACGGCGTAACGAAATTCTCGCGCCGCAAGGGTAAACAAAATGGCCACTGGACGGATTTTACACAGCACGTTTCCTACCTGCAAATGGACGGAGACGACGCGGAAGCTTACCACAAGATCACCGACCTCGTTAAGGAAAAAGAAGAGGAGTGGGGCGTACATCCCAATGTGATCTTCTACCTGGCGGTAGCGCCTCAGCTGGTTCCTTCGATTGCTCAGAAACTGGGCGCATTGAAGATTTGCGGCGAGAAAAGCACTACCCGCATTGTAGTTGAAAAGCCATTCGGGCATGACCTGGAAAGCGCTCACGAACTGAATTTGCTGCTTTCGAGCATGTTTGCCGAGGAGCAGATTTTCCGTATCGACCACTACCTGGGCAAAGAAACGGTTCAAAACATTCTTGCGTTGCGTTTCGCCAACGCATTGTTCGAGCCGCTCTGGAATCGTAATTATATCGACCACATTCAGATCACAGCTGCGGAAGCGGTAGGTCTGGAAGGACGCGGCGGCTATTTCGAGCACGCGGGTGCATTGCGCGACATGGTGCAGAACCATATCCTGC
The DNA here is from genome assembly GCF_003014695.1 of Dyadobacter jiangsuensis. Lineage (GTDB taxonomy): Bacteria > Bacteroidota > Bacteroidia > Cytophagales > Spirosomataceae > Dyadobacter > Dyadobacter jiangsuensis. The sequence goes on from NZ_PYAS01000023.1 coordinate 5,016, forward strand.
AAATCCTGTGTATGATCGCGATGGAACCGCCGGTATCGTTCGATGCGAATGAGATCCGTAATAAAAAGGTGGATGTGCTGAATGCGATCCGCCGTATTACCAAAGAACAGGTACACGATTTCGCCGTTCGCGGACAGTATTCGGGTGGCTGGAAAAAGGGTGAGAAAGTAGTCGGTTACCGTCAGGAAGAGGGTGTGAACCCGCAGTCGAATATCGATACATTCGCGGCTGTGAAGTTTTACATCGACAACTGGCGCTGGCAGGGAGTTCCTTTCTACGTTCGCACCGGTAAATACCTGAACCAGAAAGCGACCCACATTACATTGCATTTCAAACAGGCGCCGCATTATGCATTCCCGCCGGAATCCGCTGAAACTTGGAGATCTAACCGTCTGACTATCAGTATTCAGCCGAATATGGACATCAGTATCCGTTTCCAGGCCAAGCGCCCGGGGCAGACGATGATGCTCGATCCGGTGGATATGACTTTCGATTACGACGCAGCAGGCGAACACGCACCAGAGGCGTACGAAACGCTGCTTCTGGACGTCATGGAAGGTGACGCGACGCTGTTTATGCGTAACGACCAGGTGGATGCTGCGTGGAGAGTGATCATGCCGATCCTCGAAGCATGGGAAAACCGTCCGCCGCAGGACTTCCCGAATTATGCACCCGACTCATGGGGGCCCGACGCCGCCGATGCACTCATCGCCCGCGACGGACATACATGGCTCAACCTGCCTCCAACCCCGTAAGCTATGGAGCTGCATATCGAGAAGGATACCAAAGCATTAAGTGCCAGCCTTGCTGAATGGATTAATAATTACATTCAGCAAGTGCTTGCTAAACAGGACCGTTTCACATTCGTATTGTCAGGCGGAAGCACGCCGAAGGCATTGTACGCATTGCTGGCGGAATCGCCCTACAAAGAGTCGATTCCCTGGGAGAAACTTCATTTTTTCTGGGGCGACGAGCGTGCGGTACCGTTTGAGGATTCGCGGAATAATGCCAAAATGTGCTATGACGAATTGCTGGATAAAGTGCCTGTGAAGGCTGAAAACATCCACATCATGCGCACGGACATTACGCCCGAGGAGTCGGCCACCGAGTACGAAAAAATTGTGAATATTTATTTTGAAGGTTCGGAAACTACTTTCGACTTCGTATTGCTTGGTATGGGGGATGATGGTCACACATTATCGCTTTTTCCAGGCACAGAGGTAATTCACGAGCAGCATGCGCTTGCTACCTCATTCTTTTTGCAAGCCCAGGACATGTATCGCATTACCCTCACGGCTCCGGTGGTGAACAATGCCGCTTGCGTGGCGTTCCTGGCGGCTGGCGCGGGTAAGGCCGAGGTTTTGAAGCAGGTATTGAAAGGAGAGCGGAATGTAGACCAATACCCATCCCAGATCATCCAGCCCGCAAAAGGGCAATTGCACTGGTTTGTGGACGAGGCTGCGGCTGCGCTGCTTTAATATCTATATTGTTATTCCAAATGCTGCGAAGCGCGCCGATCCGTCGGCGCGCTTCGTGCTGTTTATGGGGTTTTTGAAGCGTTCAACAATGTGCAGCACCATTAGATAAAATCTAACGGCCCTTCGTTCAATAGCGTATTAATTTTACGCAAAACAAACCTCACTCACATGATGCACATTCTGAAAATCGCGGCGGTTATCATTGTGGTAACTTACGCGCTCCGGCTCGTCAACGCCCAGTCCGATTGGCTCGTTTTCGCCGGCCTGGCCATTATCGGGCTGTCTTTTTACTTCCTATATATTGTCCTGGGACAAATTGTAAACCAATTGAAATCTAAACTGTAATCGAATATGAAGCGAAACATTATTATTGGAATTCTGACAGTTATCGTATTGATCATGTCGTTGGCGATACAGCCATTTTCGTTCGAAAACATTGATGCAGGTAACGTCGGTATACGTATTAACCTGTACGGAAGCGAAAAAGGCGTTGACAATATCACATTGGTAACCGGCCGCGTCTGGTACAACTCGTGGACGACCAAGATCGTAGAGTTTCCAACTTATACTCAGAGTGTTGATTATGAATCATTTGTGATTACTACCAAAGACGCTGCCGAGTTCAAAGTCGATCCAAAATTGAACTACCACATCAATCCCGACAAAGTACCTCAGATTTACCGCCAATACAGACGACCGTTAGCGGAAATCCAGCAAGGGTTTATGAAAAACACCATTTACGATGCTTACCGCATTGTGGCCAACTCTTTTACATCGGATAGCGTGATGTCGAATCGTGAAGTATTCGAAGACCGTGTGCAGAATGTGTTGACCAAAACTTTGGGCAAAGACGGCTTCGTGTACGACCAGCTGACTTCGGCCATTACCCCTCCGCCATCACTCCGCCAGATGATCGACGAAAAGAACGCCTCTATTCAGGCCCGTTTGAAAGCCGAGAACCAGGCTAAGCAAGCGGAAGCCGAAGCGAAAGTCCTCATCGCCCGCGCGGAAGGGCAGGCGAAGGCCACATTGATCAAAGCCAGGGCGGAGGCGGAAGCCAACCAATTGAGGCAAAAAACATTGACACCGCTGCTCATTCAGCAGGAATGGGTCGCGAAATGGAATGGTATTTTGCCAACGACCAATGCGGGTGGGAGTACTAGTTTGATGTTGGGGATTAAGTAATCCAGCGTTTGCAAAATCATACTGGCCCCGGGGATCACCTCGGGGTTATTTTGTTTTCTTTCATCAATTTTTTGAGCATGCTTCCCGGCAGGCTAATGTAAGCGGAGCTGTCTATCACAGCGTTGACATCGTTGAAAATGTCTTTTTCTGTATTCAAAGTGCTGTGGTCGAGAATATCGATATCGGCTTTTTCAACCCGGTTACCAGGGGTAAGTTTAAGGTAGCCATAATCTGAAATAGTGGCTTTTAGCTTGTGGATAGTGCTATTTTGTATTACCAATGCATCGCCATTTTGCCTCACAACCAGGTCATCGAACTTATAATTGTTTACCCTGCTTTGGATCTTATCCGAAATGATGCCTTCCAATTTAGGTGCGATGATGTAGATCGAAGGTGCCAAAAAGGAGGCATCTCTTCCTATGTACCCCTGGTTCCAATCCGGTTTGTAGGTGAGGATCAATGTATCGCCTGAGTTTTTATAGTCCAGGTATTTAGGCAGAGTGATCATTCTGATCTCCGCCTTCGGGCCGTGCTGTATCTCAGTCAGTCCAAATCCTTTTCCTTGAAGATGAACATACTTGAATGCACCGACAGGGTGTTTCGAAAATCCATGAAACTTATCGTCTTTGTCAATTTTGTCAAACTGCTTTTTCAGGATAAAATTAGACGATAGCGTTACCAGAAAGAATATGGATATTGTGATGGCTAGTAAGATATTGCTGGTTTTCATGGCTTACTTGGTTAACGGATACATTTCTTCAATGAATTTCTGATACAGGGTGTGCAGCTCCTGGATACCGATGTCGAGCAGGTAGAGGTTTTTAAAAACTTCTGGTAGCTCGGTGGTAAGGAAACGCTCCTTGCGATAGGCAAGAATTTTATTATTTGCTTGGTCGTCGGCCGAATAGCCGATGCCGCGTTTGTTGAATATGATCTCTTTGTTTTGAAGAAATTCATAAGTGCGCATGACCGTATTCGGGTTCACCTCCATCATAGTCGCGAGGTCCCTCACCGACGGTATTCGCTCGCCTGGCGGCCATTTCCCGAGTAGAATCTGCTCGCAGATGTAGTCGGCGATTTGCAGGTAAATGGCTTGTTTATCTTTAAATTCCATAGTTGATTCAAATTAAATCTCCCGCTCCTTCATCTGGTAGTAAGCGCAAATCCATAGCATAACAGCTAACCAAACTGCAAATGCCTGGGCGGCATAATGCATCGAATCCGGAAATGTAATGTGATAAAAGCCCGCAATATATTTGGGGCGCGTCATTCCTTCTTCGGGATAAAACCACATTTTCCAACCTGCCAACGGAAATGCGGTAATTTTGTTCGGCCTGGTTGCAAAATTCACGGCCAGGAGAAAGTTGAGGTACGTCAGCAGCGAAGCGAACGCGATCGTAGCGACGGCCGTTTTGATGTATGCATACTTTTTAAAATAGATGGAACCCAGGAATACGAGTGCCTGGATCACCAGGTACATACAAACAGTGTAATCGAAGAAATCCCTCGGGATGTATTTGTAGGTATCCGATTTTGACGGTAAAAGCGTGTTGGCATAATCAGTTGTCCAGTAATGAAATTGCCAGAAGAAGATCAGGAACGGAATTACGAATGCCAGGTTGAGCAGCAGCGAGCTCAAAAACTTTTCGATGCGGGATGCCGGGATCATTAATGCTGCAATGCCGCTGCCCTGGCTGGAATATTGCGCAAAAGCACCGCTTGTGTACAGGCTACCGCCAAAGAGCACAACCATGAACAATCCCGCGAAATGCATAATAGAGCGGAAATTGCTGTACTCGTTTGATAATGTAATAGGTACCATTAGTGCGAGCAAGCTGAAAACAAGCACGCCGGCCATCATCAGGTAGTTACGGCCTTTCTCTGCCGCGTCAAATCGCAGCATCAGTACAAATCTGTGAATATCAAATGTCTGGTTCATAGGAAAGATTATTTTCATGGCTAATAGGCGAATATCTGGCTGATCCGCTGGGGATTCTCAATCACCGCATTGAACAAATGTTCGAGATCAACGCGGCTTTCTTCCTGTGTGGAATTTTCGAAAACGGCTTTGTAGCCTCTTAATGAAGGCTCCGAATAGAGCACGCGGTTGTCGTACTCGATGCTGGGCAGCGTGCCGAAACACAGGCGTTCGGAAATGGTGTCGAGGCTGTGCTTGATGAGTATTTTGCTGTCTTCGAGGATAATAATGGCGTCGATGAGGTTGTCGAGATCGCGGACCTGGTGGGTGGAGATCAGAATCAGTCGATCCTTGTCCAGTGCCGACGATACCAACCTCCGGAACTGACTTTTCGAAGGAATATCAAGGCCGTTGGTAGGCTCATCCATGATCAGCAGGCGTGTGTTGGTGGCTAATGCAAATGCGATCAGCACCTTTTTCTTCTGGCCATACGACATGCCGGTCAGCTTGTTGCCCTGTGGGATGTCGAGTTCTGCAATGTAAGCGCGGAAAAGCTGTTCATCGAATTTCGGGTAAAACGGCGCCATGAGACTCAGGTACTTGTCGACTGTCACAGAGGGAAGGTAAATCTCTTCGGGTAAGAAGAAAACGTCCTGCAAAAACGCCGGCTGCCGTTTGCGCGGTTCGAAACCGGCGACTTCGATGCGTCCTGAGGTAGGGAATAGCAGGCCCGCCATATTGCGTAGCAAACTGGATTTCCCGGCGCCGTTTTTGCCAAGCAAGCCGTAGATATGCCCGGCTTCCAGATGCAGATCGAGGTTTTCAAACAATTTATTACGCTTTCCGTACCCAAAAGAAACCTGGTTAAGGTGAATCATGGCTCAATTGTTTTAGTGTATTAGTTAAATAGTACACTGCAAATGTAACTAATGATTTGATAATCGCAACAGCGCGCTCAAAATAATTTTGAGAAGAAGTTAGAAACTAGGGGAAAGGCTAAACGCCGGAAATCAGCCGCTTATAATCTTCCTGCGTGTCAATATCGATGCGGCCTTCCGGAAATGCGTATGCGGAAACGTCGTCGGGGAAACGTTTGAAGAGTTTTTTTGCCCCTTCGGCGCCGGTAAGTTGGAGTATAGCGGGGAAGTAGGAGGTGCTAAAAAGCGCAGGAGTGCCGAGGGCGTCGCTGTACTGCGAAGCGGCAATACCTTTTCCGGATTTTTCGAAAACTTGAATTAATGCGCGGAAAGTTTCGGAAGTAACAAACGGCTGGTCACTTACTGCTAAAATCGAACCTATAATCTGCGGATTGTACGATTGCAGCGCATGAATGCCGGTTTTAACAGAGGCAGACATGCCTTCCTGCCAATCGGCATTGAATGCGAACTGGCACGGCAGGCCATCCAATGCATGTTCAATCAATCCGGAATTGGAACCTGTGACGACCATTGTGTTGCGCCCGACAATTTCCACAGCCGCTTCCACAATATGGCGGATCAGGCTTTTGCCTTGAAACTGCAACAACTGCTTGGGCTCGCCGAGCCGCGAAGAATTGCCTGCGGCCAGGATAATGATGCCATATTCGTCGCGTGGCATGGGGGATCAGTTTGTAATGGTCTGAACGGCGCAGAGAAAATCTTCCTTTTCATCACGGGTATAATCCACGTGCTGGCTGGCGCGGTTGTGGATTGGTTCCAGTTTTTCGCGCAGTGAGAATCCGACCCGCTTGCCTAGCACCGCTTTAATCTCCGCCAATATCGACAATGCAATTTCCTCCGAAGTTTCCGCACCGATATCGAGCCCAACCGGCCCATATACCTTAGCCTTTTGCTCGTTTGTAATCACCATTCCCTCGCCTTCCAGCTCAGTGTACATGCGTTCGAGCTTCTTTTTAGGGCCTAATGCGCCTACATACCGGCATGTGTCGACGGTGAGCAATTGTTTTAAGAGGGCCAGATCGTAATTGTAGTTGTGCGTCATCAGCACGACAAAAGTCCGCTCATCGACCGTGATGTGTTTCAAAACATCCTCAGCGCGCGATACCAGCACTTTTCCCGCTTTGGGAAATCGCTGACGGGTAGCGTGGCCTGTCCGCCCATCGACGATCGTAATGTCCCAGCCCAGTACGCTGGCCATTTCGGTGAGCGGGATCGTATCATTGCCCGCGCCGGCGATAACCAGGGAAGGAGGCGTGTTGAAATACTCGATAAAACCGGTCAACGATTTGTGATCGAATGATTTGAAGAGTGAATCGTTTCGCTGGTATGCTGCCTGCGTTTCGGAGAGCAGCTGATCGTACATATCCTGCTCGGTACAACTGCACGTTACCAGGTCGTCGGTTTGCAAATGCAGGAAACACGTCCCTGGTTGCGCGCCCGTGCGGGAATGCAGGGAAAACAATGTTACCAGGACCGCATTTTGCCTCTTGGCCGACACCTTTTTCAAGAGCTCCACCGGGTTATCGGCATCGTCCGTTTGAATGGGTTCAAACAGAATATGGACAATCCCGTTGCAGCCGAGCTGAACGCCCAATGTGGTGTCGTTTTCGTCGGTGGTGTCATAGGTTACCAGCTTGTTTTTCTGCTGGGAAATGGCCAGTAATGCCTTTCGCAATGCATCGCCTTCGAGGCATCCGCCGCTGATGGCGCCGGTAAGCTGGCCGTCGTCGGTCACGAGCATGCGCGCACCCGGCCGCCTGTACGAGGAGCCCTCTACATGCACGACGGTCGCGAGCGCCATGCGCTTGCCAGTGGTCAATGCCTGCTCATACGACCGGATGATGTCCGTGATCTCTTTCATGGCGATGTTGTTTTACAATCTTTGAAATAACAGAAACAGCATGGTTTACGTGCTCTTCCGTGGAGAATCTCCCGAAGCTGAAACGGAACGAGTTATGGATGCGCTCGTCGGAAAAACCCATCGCTTTCAGTACATAGCTGGGTTCCAGCGTAGCGGAGGTACATGCCGAGCTGCGCGAAAATGCCAGGTCGCTCCCCGCTTCGAATATCAGTTTTTCTCCGTCTACCTGCCCGAATGAGATGTTGGTACAATGCGGGAGCCTGCGTGCGTCCTCTGCATTGATCTCGATGTCTTGCAGTACGAGCAATTCCACTTCAAATGCATTCCGGAGCGCGGCAACGCGTTTGCTCTCACGCGCCATTTCCGCACCGGCAATCTCACAGGCCCAGCCAAGCCCGACAATGCCGGGGACATTCAGCGTGCCGCTGCGCATATTCCGCTCATGGCCACCGCCGTCAATCTGGGCGGTTAATGTTACGACGGGGTTTTTCTTGCGGACATACAATGCACCTACACCTTTGGGGCCGTAGATTTTGTGCGCACTTAATGCCAGCAGATCGATTCCGTCATTCTGAACATTCACCGGGATTTTGCCGACAGCCTGCGTAGCGTCGGACAGGAAAGGAATATGATGCTTTTTAGCGATACCAGCTATTTCCCGAACCGGCTGGAGTACGCCGGTTTCGTTATTGGCATACATGATTGCAATGAGAATGGTATGGGCAGTAATGGCATTTTCAAGATCCGTGAGGCTGATCAGCCCATTTACGTCGACAGGCAGGTAGGTAACACTGCCGCCGAGGCGCTCGATATGCTTGCATGTATCGAGCACTGCCTTGTGCTCGGTGCACACCGTGATGATATGCTTTTCCGGTTGTTCGGAATTTTCAAAAATGCCTTTAATGGCAAGGTTGATCGCCTCCGTCGCACCGGACGTGAAAACGATTTCCTGCGGATGCGCGCCGATGAGGTTTGCGATCTGCTCACGCGCGATGTCCACCGATTCTTCGGCCTCCCAGCCATAGGAATGCGTGCGGCTTGCTGCATTCCCGAACCTGTCGGAGAAATAGGGGAGCATCTCCTGCAAAACCCTCGGGTCCACAGGGGTGGTCGCGTTATTATCCAGGTAGACAGGTAATTTCAAGGGTAAAGGTTGGTTTTTATTTAAAAAAGCAAAACGGACAGGCTTAGTTCAAATTAAACAAAAAACCATCTCATTTTAAACATGAGATGGTTTCCGAAACTTAAACGAACAGGTTAACTATAATTATGAAAATCGGTATTCAGTTTGATGACTTGATTAGTGGGTTAACATAAATGGTGTCATGGTCTAAGGTACTTCGAAAGGCGGGCATACAAGCCCCATTCCTTCGTGTAGAGCGTATAAATGGTATATTTCAGCTTTTTGGGCAGCCGGTCTTCCCATGTTTTTTTACTTAAACGAACTCTTTCTCCTACGCCCGCAGGCACAAGCGCAGGCGGAACCAGTAGCCGGTACGCGTCCAGGAATGCATTTGCTGCGACATGTATGAGTGCCAGGCTTTTAAATCCGGCAGCTACTTCGATAAAAATGAGTCCGGTATGCGCCATCGAAACGTAGGCAATGCGCCGTTTCACCGACGATTGAACCCTCGCAAACCCCGCCGCCATTATGGCCGCCCCCAACCCGAGCACTCCAATGAGCACCCGTATGGAAAGCTGGTGTTCCCAAAACGGGTAGGAGCGTAGCAACAGGAACACGCCCATTTGCACCGTAAGTGTCGCCAACAGAATCGCACTTGCTGTCGTGGAATGTTGCAGTGCCTGCGGCAGCCATGAGGAAAACGGTAACTGCGACGATTGCATGGAAGCTGTTATCAACAATAGGAATGAGATTACCGCTGCGTTTTCCCGCCCGAGGTGGTGGCTTGCCCACATGGCAAGGAGCAAGCCCACGTCACCTAAGCGATATATAAAGAAGGCTTTCGCCGGAATGCCTTGCCAACCGCTCCTGAAATCGCGGTGGAGGATCATGAGCAGAAATGAGGCAATGCCCATGATCTCCCATCCGAAGAGCAACGATTTTAAACCACTGGAAAAAATGGCTAGTCCGTAACCCATATCAAAAAGCACAACCGCACATACGAAACGAGGCCAATGCATATGCCCACGCAATGTTCTACGGCCACTCCACACAGCAAGAAGCGTCATGGACAATCCGATGGTCAGATAGGCCAACGTCGCACCGTCAAAATGGAAATCACTCCAAAACATATACACATTCAAAAAAGCTATCGACGACCGGTATTAATCAGCAATGCGGCTTCACCAATCACCAGCCACCGATAGCGAATATTTTGATCGATGGTAGCCGGATTTATAGCTTACCATTTCACCGTTTTTTAAGACCCGGAGTTCACGGGTGACCGGGTCGATCACGACCAGGCGTATCCATTCATTCATAATCCACCGTCCGACGGATCGCCGCCCGACGGATCGCCGCCCGGCAGTACCTTGTGAATGCGAGGCATTCAGCCGGTCGATCACTCTCCATACCGTTTCCGGGAACTGCTCCACAATGCATAGCAGGCGCATCGGTTCCAACCCTTCGGTCAGCTCGGTTGGCAATCCTGTCCGCAAGTCTCCGCGGGCGCCGTCGGCCACACCGAACAGACCGATTATCTCATCCGTGAGGGCATTGCCCGCATCTGAGTTTGCATGCCCTGTACGCGAGAAAAGGTACTCAAGGTTTTCGGCACCGAGCGCGGGTACCACGGTTTCGAGGATCTTTTCCAGTTCCTCTCCGTCCCGGTCGAGCGAGAAGTCGTAGCTGTTCAGGTGCGCCCGGTGACCAGGCGGAATGTTCCGTGCTGTCGATGGCCTGCCGATCATGCAAAGGGTGTCAGGCGCGCTCGCGTAAGCCATTCCCGCAACGTATCCGCTATCCTCATTTGGCGAATTCCGGCATAACCCGGCTAGTATCTCCTCATAATAACTCCATTCTACGGCTTCCTGCCAGATTGCCAGTACTTCGCTTTTTTCACTGGCGGGAACCGGGTCAAACAAATCGTCGGGGCGAGTCGTCAGATGCGAAGCGAGCGGCTCCCAATGCTTGCCCAGGCGAGCGTCCAGCACATCGATTTCCAGGAGCAGTTCGAAGACGATCAATTCCCGGAGAGTAACACTGCTACCATTGGGCAGGCTGTTCCGGCCGCTTTCCAGCGTCGCTACCAGGCCCGACCAACCCCGGTGGGCAAATTGCTGGTCGAACAGGTATTGCCTGAAAAGTGCCTCATCGCCGACAACAATGGCTAGCAAGTCGCCGATTGAAGGGCTGGTCTGCAAAAGCAGCTTACGAGCCCGGGGCGTATTGAATGCGCTGATAAAGCTGTTCGTCTCCATTTCGCGCATGGAATCGAGAAAGCTTTGTCCGCGTACCGGGAATGACCAGTCGGAAACGCCGTGATCGAGAAAGTTGCCTAAAATGCGGAACAATCTCGGATGTACACGGGCATCCGGATCTGTGTTGTACTGCTTTTGCCAGTAGGCCCTTAACCGGCCTATCCGTGGTGCGGCTTCGGCATCCGCCGGATACTTCTTCATCAGCACTTTGTCCTGCCACTCAAAGGTTTTCGCGGCACCTTTCTTCTCTACCAGCACTTTTTCCAGAACATCGGGTTTCACTCTTTTGGAATTGTAAAGCGAACGGTACTCTTCCAGGGAAAGCGAAGTTTTGTAGCCCAGCATTTCGGACGCGTGCCGTAGTGCGTCATGAAAGTGGAAGTCCTGAAAAGCCTCCAACGGATTCCGGCGGGTAAATGCTCTTCCGGGTAACAATGCCGGCAAAAATTGCCTCAACTCATGCAGTACCACGTGTTCGTCGAAAGAGTTGTTCCGGGCTGTCATGTGCAGGAGCAGATAGCGTTTTACAAAGTCTTTTTGCCGACCGGCCGGGCGCTGAACCCATCTCCGGTTTTCGTTTCTCAAAGGAGCCAAACAGCAATTAAAACGCAATTAAACGAGCCTTAAAATGCGGTTAAAATTGGTTAAAATGAAGATTATCAGCTGCTAATGCCGGGCCAGTAAAAGCGGTTTGCCGTTGGATTTATTAATGGAAGAAATGGGCCGTTAAATGAAACTATTTCTTTAATTTTGTGTTCTACTCTACAATGTTAGTAGATTAATGTTTCATTCTTTAAACCTTCACCATTATGTCACTTCGATTAGGAGATATCGCACCGGACTTTGAAGCAAATACCACGCAAGGCCCCATTAAATTCCACGAATGGCTGGGAGATAGCTGGGGATTGCTGTTCTCGCACCCCGCTGACTTTACTCCCGTTTGTACAACCGAATTGGGTAAAACGGCCCTTTTGAAAGGTGAGTTTGAGAAACGCAATGTGAAAGTACTCGCCGTGAGCGTCGACGACCTGGACTCGCACCACCGCTGGATCCCGGATATCAACGAAGTAAACGATACCGAAGTGAACTTCCCGATCATCGCCGACGAAGGGCGCCAGGTAGCGCAACTGTATGACATGATCCACCCGAACGCGAGCGAAAAAGCAACTGTGCGCTCGGTGTTTGTGATCGGTCCGGACAAGAAGATCAAACTGACCCTGACTTACCCTGCATCCACAGGCCGTAACTTCAACGAAATCCTGCGTGTAGTGGATTCTTTGCAACTGACAGCCAACTATTCGGTAGCCACGCCGGCCGACTGGAAAGATGGCGAAGACGTGATCGTGGTACCCGCGGTGAGCACCGAAGATGCGCAGAAGAAGTTTACAAAAGGCTTGAATATCGTGAAGCCGTATTTGCGCTACACGCCACAGCCGAATAAGTGAGTTTTTGATGGCCGACGACTGACCGCCGACCGCCGAGTGCCTGAAAAAGCGGATGTCCGATGAACGGGCATCCGCTTTTTCATATTGATACAATGATCGGCGGTCGGTCGTCAGTGGTCGGCAGTCAAATCCCCCTCAATAACCTCCTCCGGCACGATCTTCTCCTCTCCATAAAACGTCATATGCCGTGCGCCCTGGTAGTAGAACCAAATCGAGAGCGACATCGGGATATGCGCGATATCGTTGTAATTGAACCAATCTCCGAAGCTGAATTTCAGTGCATGGAATCCCGCGGCTATCGCCCCCATGAGCGTGGCGAGGAAGATATTCTTGCTGCCGGGATCCTTTTTCTTTTTGTAAACATAAATCTCGATCATGAAGAGCATCAGGAACAGTCCATAGAATGCGTGCACTTCCACAACCCTGAAATCGAGCGTAATGAATGTGAGTACGAAGAATATTGTGAGCTCGACGTAGTTCAGCCAGCCCAGGATGAGGCCATTGCGCTGATGCAGCAGCGGCTTGATATGCCATATTGCCGCGCGTTCGAACAACGCCACGGCGATCATACTCGCGAACCAGCCTGGTATTTTACCGACCTTGCCTGTGAGGTACAGGAAGCCATGTCCCAGAATTCCGCCGATAGCCGTTGCGATGGCCATGAAAAGGAAGAAATACTGGATTTGCTTATACATGCGATGCGCACGCCCGAGTTTGTTGAGATGGAAAAAAGCGTAGATACACACAGCGGTCATCATCAGGCTCGACAGCACAGTCGACGGCTCCATAATGGTTATTCCGAATAAATTGATCTGGTGGACTTTGCTAAAATCTATGACGACATCATTCATGAACAGAAGAGTATGTTAGCTTATTGCGGGCGTTGCCGCTTGGTATTCGAACCTCAAAAGTACGCACAAATAGGGCAGCAATCTGCATGATCGCTGTATAGAATGCCCTCTCCACCAAAATTGTACCACAAACAGGGCCCGACGGCTTTTGCCACGGGAGTTGTACACCGTTTTCGGTTTGGTATCCTGAAAGTGCCGATTCGCAGATGAAAACGGGGTGGCTATCTATTATCAAATAATAAATACAAAGTATGTTTTTCCTTTGTATTGAGAATTGTATTTAAGTAGGATAGCGGCGAAAGCACCCTCTTTGAAAACTTATGGAAACCATGAAGAATCCCTTACTATCAGCAGTCAGATTTGTCGTTTTGACCCTGTTTCTGGCTATTGCAGCCAACCAATCCTTCGCGCAAGCTCCTACGCAGGGCAACTCCAAAATTTCCGGAATTGTACTCGATTCAGCCGCAGCGAAAGGCGTGGAGTTTGCCAGTATTGCATTATTCAATGTCGCTGATAACAAGGCGATTGACGGTACCACCGCTGACGAGACCGGCAAGTTCGCCATTTCGAAAGTGGCGCCGGGTTCGTATAAACTGATGATTTCCTTCATTGGCTACCAGGACAAGGCCGTGAATGTGAAAGTGGAAAAAGGCAAGGACGTGGAGCTGGGATCGATTCAGCTGGCTTCGAGCGTGCAGAATTTGCAGGAGGTGACCATTACCGGTGAAAAGTCGCTGATCGAAGAGAAGGTTGACAGAATGGTTTTCAATGCGGAAAAGGATATTACCTCCAAAGGTGGCGATGCTTCGGACCTGCTGCGGAAGGTGCCCATGCTTTCGGTAGACCTGGATGGTAATGTGTCGCTGCGCGGAAGCTCGAATATCAAGGTTTTGATCAATAATAAACCTTCTACCATTATCGCGGCTAACGTAGCCGATGCCTTGAAGCAGATTCCGGCGGATATGATCAAGTCGGTGGAGGTAATCACTTCGCCTTCGGCTAAATACGATGCGGAGGGCTCAGGCGGTATTATCAATATCATTACCAAAAAGAATAACCTGCAAGGCCTGACGCTGAATATCGATTCGGGCGTGGGTAACCGGGGTTCGAACCTGGGCCTGAATGGAAGCTACCGCAAAGGCAAGATGGGTTTCACGCTGGGTGGTTTTGGCCGTGCATTCTATAACAAGGCTACATCGGTGCTCGATCAGACGACGTATTCAGGTAACAATTCATTTTTGACTAACCAAAGTTCGACTGCGAAAGACAGAGGCTTGTTCGGGCAGTATTCACTGGGCTGGGATTATGATTTGGGTAAAAACCAGGCATTATCCGCAGGCTTGCGCTATGGAACGCGGAACTTTCTTCAAAAGCAGGATCTGACCATCAATCAATACGAAAACAGCATCCTTAATAACAGCTCGCTGCGAAAGGTGGATCGCAAAGATCTTTCGGGAACCGTTGATTTCAATATCGATTACATCCGTACATTCAAGCCGCAGCAGGAGTGGAGTATTTCTACCTTGTACAGCCGCACCGGCCTGACCAACAACTTCAATACCGACATCCTGAATGAATCCGGTGCGGTAGACAGCAAGCTTAAAAACGAAAACAAAAACCAGAACTCTGAACTGACGCTCCAAACGGATTACCAGACGCCGCTGGGCAAAAACCAATTGCTGGAATTCGGGGCGAAAGGGATTTTCAGAACTGTGGATAGCGATTTTAAATACCTTACGGCCGGAGAATCTGGGAATTTTGTGTTGAGCAGTACCAATCCGTCCGGTGTTTTGAACTATAAGCAGAATGTAGCAGCAGGGTATTTCTCCTACACACTTTCTACCAAAAATAAATACACATTCAAGCTGGGTACCCGCTATGAATACACGGGAATTACCGCCGACATGGGGGACAACAAGCCTATCGACATTCCTGCATACGGAAACCTGGTGCCTAGCATCAACGTGTCGAAGGCGCTCTCGGGCAGCACTACTTTGAAAGCGGCTTACAACCGACGCATTCAACGCCCGGGTATTCAGCAGCTGAACCCGAACGTGAACCTCTCGAACCCGCAGAGCATCAGCACCGGTAATCCGGCTTTGAGCCCTGAACTGACGGACAACTTTGAGCTCGGATTGAGTACCAACATTAAGAAGACTTATATCAATGCATCGGTTTTCGCACGGCAGACCAACAACTCTATCACGCAAGTGCGCATGGCCGTGGATACCCTGCAGGGCGCGATTGTGACCACTTATGAAAACATTGGCAAGCAACGCGCATATGGTGCGAATATCTTCGCAAACGTGTACCTGACGCCCAAATGGACGCTGAACGGAAGCGTCGACATCCTGCATTCGTACCTCGAAGGCCAAACAACCGGCCTGGATGGTACTTCGGTAGGCATCAGTAACTCCGGTTTTAACTATGGCGGACGGTTGATGTCGCAGATTTCGCTGCGAAATGGCTGGGGATTGCAGGCATTCGGTTTCTACCGTGGCAAGGAGATCCAGTTGCAGGGGACGCGCACCGGCTTCTACATGTACTCCCTAGGGTTCAAAAAGGATATTGCTAACAAGAAAGGCAGCATTGGTTTCGGCGCGGAGAACTTCCTGACGAAAGGAGTGCGGTTCACGTCCGACCTGACTTCGCCGCAGTTCGTGCAAACCGGCACTACACAGCTTTACAACCGCAACTTCAAGATAACGTTCAGCTATTCCATTGGTAAGATGAGCTTCAATGCACCTAAGAAGAAAACCAAGTCGGTTAACAATACGGATGTTGTAGGAGGCGGCGGCCAGCAAAACTAGATTTGCGATGCTGTTGCCGTAGCGCAGGGGCTTTGGCCTCTGCGCTTTTTTTGTGTGTACATTGCGAAACAGATATTACACAGCGCACTTTTTCGTTAATATAAAAAGATATTTTTGTATTTTCTAAATACATTGATACCTTGGGAATGTTAATCATCAATCCATGAAGTGGTCATTTGTTATTCAGCAGAAGGTTAAAGCTGCGTTTTTGTTGGGAGGGATCATGGCATTGATCGTTGGCGGAACATTAATTTCCCGTTATAATGTGGAAGGGATCGACGAATCGTTCTCATCCATTTACAAAGACCGCCTCGTTCCGGCAACCACGATTTTGTATCTCACGGAAAATCTGTACCGGAAGCGTCTTTCGCTTGAAAATTACCTCTATTCGGAAGCGCAGCAGCCGCCCGCGCACGTGAAGGCGTTGCTGCGCGCGCACGACCGCAGCATCGATTCGCTGATCCGGTTGTTTGAAAAGACGTACCTGGTGGACGAGGAAGCGAAAAGTCTCGAAGGGTTCAAAAATCAGATAGGGCAATACGCCAGGCTGGAAAGCCAGGTGCTTGCATTGTGTGCGGCCGGATCGTTTGCCGAGGCGAAGCAATTGTTTTCAGCACCGGGCAACACAACTTTCGAAAGCACGATTTTGAACCTGAATGAGCTGGCGGGTATTCAGTCGACGATCGGGAAAGACCTGGTGAAGGCGTCGAAAGTGAATGTGGCAAGCTTTGGTATCATCTCCTTTCTGCAAATCTCCCTTGCGATCATAACAGGCCTGGTGGTGATTGTGCTGATCCGTAACTCGCAGATCATCCAGAAGCCCAGGACGAACAGCAATAAAAGCCAATATTTTAACCTAAACTGATAAAGGAACGCTCAAAAAATAAAAGGTCGGGGTTTCCCGACCTTTTATTTTTTATGAATGACAATGAATTACTGGTTCACTTTACGTCCTTTCAATGTCTCTCTCTGGTTTTTAACCTGTTTCAACAAATCCTTTTTCACAAAAAGACGAGCACCATTACCGCCTTGCAGGTCGAAAGTGCGCTCTTTATAATCGAATTTGTTGTTGGGAAGCACGTCGAGGAAGTAGTTCTGGCCGCTTAGGTTGAACTTCATGCCCTTCGTATCCTGCTGGGTATCGTCCCACGAAACGTTGACCGTGCCATCGCCGGTACTTAATGCAACGCCCGGTGTGAATGGCAGTACATTGATCGTTTGAATGCTTTTTCCGTTACTCATCGTGATTTGTCCTTCCGGATTTACCTTGATATCGTTCGGATCGGTAACCTCGCGACGGATGTTGATGGACTTATCGTTGAAGAACTGGACTTTCGTGAGAGAAATATTGGCAGCTTCCAGATCGCGACGAAGGTCTTCGGTAAAAACAGTGTAATTCGAAAGAGGAACGGAGTTCATGGTGGTGCAGGCAGAGAACCCGCTGATAAAGAATACTCCTACAAAAAGTTTTTTAATCAGATTCATGTCAGAAATTGGTGTTCGGCGGAACTGGTTTGGTGATTTTAGTTGAGTTGTTTACCGGTCGCAATATTAGTAAAAAAGCCTTTCACATACCAGCCGATTGAGCTTTCGTACCACTGGGTAGGGGAGTACTGACAATGTGTCAGCCGGTATGCGTTTTGATTGTAATTGGAACGCATATTTTTGGCGCGTATTGCAAAGGGAAATTACATTCTTAAAATATAAAACAAACGATAGCATAACTATGGAATCAGTGATTCAGGAAAAAGGGAATTTGAGCATTCATACCGAGAATATCTTTCCGATTATCAAGAAATTCCTTTATTCGGACCACGAAATCTTTTTGAGGGAGCTCGTTTCCAATGCGGTGGACGCGTCGCAGAAGATCAAAAAGCTGGCTTCCTACGGCGAATACAATGGCGAGCTCGGCGATTTGAAAGTGGTTGTCAAGCTGGACAAAGATGCCAAAACGATCACGATCAGTGACAACGGTATCGGTATGACAGCCGACGAGATCAAAAAATACATTAACCAGATCGCATTCTCCGGCGCTACCGAGTTTGTAGAAAAATATAAAGATAAAGGCGAGGGCGACAAAGGTATTATCGGTCACTTCGGTCTGGGTTTCTACTCGGCTTACATGGTGGCCCAGAATGTGGAAATCATTACCAAGTCCTACAAGGAAGGATCTGAACCTGTTCGCTGGGAATGCGACGGTTCGACGGAGTTTGAAATTTCTTCCGTAGAAAAAGAAGAGCGTGGAACGGACATTATCCTGCACGTGGCGGAAGATTCCGAAGAATTCCTGGACGAGCATCGCCTGCGTGGTATCCTGGAAAAATACGGCAAGTTCCTGCCGATCGAAATCGAGTTTGAGGACAAGGTGATCAACAACCCAAGCCCGATCTGGACAAAAAGCCCGTCTGACCTGAAAGACGAAGATTACCTCGCGTTCTACAAAGAGCTTTACCCATTCGGTGAAGACCCGCTTTTCTGGATCCATTTGAATGTGGATTATCCATTCAACCTGACCGGTGTGTTGTATTTCCCGAAGCTTCGTAACGATTTCTCAGGGCAGCGCGAGAAAATCCAGCTTTACAGCCGCCAGGTGTTTATTACCGACGAGGTGAAGGACATCGTTCCCGACTTCCTGCAACTGCTGCATGGTGTGATCGACTCGCCGGATATTCCGTTGAACGTATCGCGCAGCTACCTGCAAGCGGATGGTAATGTGAAGAAAATCAACGGATACATTACGCGCAAAGTGGCTGACAAGCTGCTGGAAATCTTCAAAAACGACCGCGAGGGCTTTGAGAAGAAGTTCGATGATATCGGTCTGTTCGTGAAGTATGGCATTATCAGTGACGATAAATTCTATGAGAAAGCGAAGGATTTTTGCTTGTTGAAAAACACCGACGGTAAATACTTTACTTTCGAAGAGTACCGTGAACATATCAAGGAAAACCAGACCGACAAGAATGAGTCACTCGTTTGGTTGTACACTACCGACGAGAAAAAACAGGATGCATTCATCCAATCAGCCAAAAAGCGTAGCTACGATGTGCTCGTGCTGAACAGCATGATCGATTCACACTTTATCAATGCGTTGGAGCAGAAGCTGGAAAAGATCAGCATCAAACGTGTCGATGCCGATACATTGGATAAATTGGTAGAGAAAGAAATGAAGCTGGAAAGCATTCTTTCTTCCGACGACCAGGAAAAGGTGAAGAAGGTATTCGAAGGCGTTTCGGAAAACAAAACGGCGCACATTCAGGTAGAAGCTATGCCGGTTGACGAACTGCCGGTTGTGATTACATTTCCCGAATTCATGCGCCGTATGACCGACATGCAGGCATCTTCGGGTCAGCGTTCGATGTTTGGTGATATGCCTTTGATGTACACGGTTTCGTTGAACTCCAACCACCCGCTGATCGGTAAAATCGCAGGTTCGGAGAATGAAGATGAGCAGAAATCGCTGGCTAAGCAGGTTTACGACCTCGCGTTGCTGTCACAAGGAATGCTTTCGGGTAATGACCTCACTCAGTTTATCCAAAGGACTGTCAGTACTTTGTGATAGAGATTAATATCGAATGGAAAAGCCGCTGTAACAAGCGGCTTTTCGTTTTTTATGATCTTCCTGAAATCAGTTTGTGTTTCAATCTTTCCAATTCTTCCCATTTCTGCTGCTTTGCCAGGCCAGCCTGTTGCGGCCAGGTCGACGGGTCGTGGAGCTGGTAACGAGGGCCGGCCTTTTTAAGAAAACTTGCAATGCGTAGCAGAGACGTTTCCATGAGCTGTTCATAGGTATGAATACCCTCTTTGTTCAAAATCTCCTCGATTTTAGGTCCTATTCCCTCAATGACTTTGAGGTCGTCGGGCGCGTGATCGGGGCTGATGGGGGGATAAACGGTTTTGTGAGCGTTGGTAGCAATCGGGTAATCCACTGTGGTGTTCGTTAAAGTCCGGTATTGAGCGAGTTCGTATTTCTTTTCCTCTATTAATTCCCGCAAGTTATCAATTCTCTTTTTGATAATCACTTTTGCAAGAAACCAACCGGCGACGGTGGCGGCGATCAGCAGCACGGTGATTTCTGCAACCGCTACCGGAAGACTGTCGAGATCAAAAGTGATAGCCGTCAAGTTCATTGTTTCGTTTGATAGTAGGCCAACTCACGGTGGATGCGGTTCAGTTTGTACCGCAGATCCCTTGTTTTTTTTACCTCATAAGCCCTGCCCAATATAAAGCCGATAATCAGCGCGACGCCGATCATAATGGTGTGCTGCCAGAAATGCGTGAGCTCAACGTAGTAAGCAGGAAACCCGAAAGGGCGGAGGGTGAGATAAAGCTGGCCCCGCTGCGCGGACATTTCCGGTAATAGCGATTGTGAGCCGAATATCATGTCGCAAAACTGCCGGATTCTGCAAACATGCCAATAAATAGAACCTGCTATCCAGAATCCCAGGAACGTCCACCAGAGCGCCTTGCTATTGAACATAAGGAACAGAGTTTGACGGATGTATGCTTTTACCTAAAAATAGGATTTCGTCAAATAATATCCAATAGGAGGGCTAATAACGCAATAAAGCCCGGACGTTAGCCCGGGCTTTATGAGTTATCGGTTCATTGAGATCAGGAACTCTTCGTTGTTCCGCGTCCCTTTCATGTGTTCCAAAAGGAAATCCATGGATTCCATTGCATTCATATCTGCCATGTGCTTGCGCAGGATCCATACTTTCTTGAGAGTTTCCTTGTCGAGCAGAAGGTCCTCGCGGCGCGTACCGGATGCCATCACATCGATAGCCGGGAAAACGCGCTTGTTGGACAGCTTGCGGTCGAGTTGCAATTCCATGTTACCGGTACCTTTGAATTCCTCGAAGATAACCTCGTCCATTTTGGAACCGGTGTCGATCAACGCGGTTGCGATGATGGTCAGCGAGCCGCCATTCTCGACATTACGCGCAGCACCAAAGAAACGTTTCGGCTTGTGCAATGCGTTGGCATCCACACCACCGGAAAGGATTTTACCGGAAGAAGGGACTACCGTGTTATAAGCACGCGCCAGACGTGTGATGGAGTCGAGCAGGATTACTACATCGTGACCGCATTCCACCATTCTTTTGGCTTTTTCCAAAACAATGCTCGCTACTTTCACGTGGCGGTCGGCTTGCTCGTCGAATGTCGATGCAATTACCTCGGCGCGTACGCTGCGCTGCATGTCGGTAACCTCTTCCGGACGTTCGTCGATCAACAGGATCAGCAGGAATACTTCGGGGTGGTTACGGGTAATAGCGTTCGCGATTTCTTTCAAAAGCACGGTCTTACCGGTTTTAGGCTGAGCCACGATCATACCGCGCTGGCCTTTACCGATAGGTGCAAAAAGATCGAGAATACGGGTGGAGTATTGTTCCGGGCGCGAGCTCAGGCGCAGGCATTCATCCGGGAACAATGGGGTAAGGTATTCGAATGGGATACGGTCGCGGATTTCTTCGGTGGTTTTTCCGTTAACCGTTTCCACGCGCAGTAGCGCGAAGTATTTTTCTCCCTCTTTCGGCGGGCGGATCTGACCTTTTACGGTATCACCGGTTTTCAGACCGAACAGTTTGATTTGCGAAGGCGAAACGTAAATATCGTCGGGGCTCGCCAGGTAGTTGTAATCCGCAGAGCGAAGGAAGCCGTAGCCGCCATCCTGCATGATTTCCAGCACACCTTCGTTGACGATCAGGCCATCAAACTCTCTCACATAGTTATTGTAATTGCGTTTGATTTTCGAAGAAGGGTCTTCGCGTTGCGCCTGCGGCTGTTGATGTCTCTCCTGACCTTCGTGAGGAGGGCGCTGCTGGCGCTCTTCACGTGGTTGGGCCACTGGTTCCTGCGCAACTACCTCAGGTTTTTCTTCCTGAATATCAGCCTGAATTTCCGCAACCGCTACTTCCGGTTCGGTGGCTGCTTCTATTTCCGCGGGGATTTCTTCTCTGCCGAGATCGTTGAGGGTATCATTATCCTCGTCGATTTCGAGCGATGTATCTATATTTTTGGGTCGTTCTTCCTGGCGTTTCGCGAACTCCTGACGAGGGGTATCGAATAACGGTGCAGAAGAAGGGACCGTTGGGAGGTCTTTTTTATTCCGGACGGGACGGTTATTTCCGCCTTTTACCGGAACGGGCACAGGGGTTGGCTCGATAGGCCTCCTTGCACGTTTTTTCTTGGGTTCGCCGGATTCGGCCGGGGCGGCTTCCAGTTCAGGGATTTCCACCGCAACTGGCGCGGCAACAGGTGCAGGTGCTTCCTGCTGCGACATTATCCGGTTAATCAGTTCTTTTTTAGGAAGTTTGGCATGATCGGGTATTCCCAGAGCACCCGCTATTTCTCGTAGCTCTGATAAAAGCTTAATGTTTAAATCATCAATTGTAGGCATACAGAAAATGGAAAGTAAAGGGTCACTTTACCAATTGGACAATAAGGTTGTGAATATAATTGGATATAAACAGGACTGCGCGCCCTGAAGTCACGTGATGGTCATTGATAGGTTGATAAGCATTTATTGCGAAAGCCCGCGCGAAAGGCTTTACAAACAGCAAAACTTTGATGGATCAAATCTGAAAATTGTAACAGGTACAAACAGGAAGTATTGACAATAAATCAGCAAGATTTTAAATCTCGATAACGCTGAGGTGCGAAGTTACTGCGAGATGGAATTTGGATTTACGAGTCGATACTGACTTGGATGGACGAAGGTAAACATATATGGTTTAATTTCCAAATATTTAGCTTAAAAACCGTGCCACGCGGGTTATTATTGTTTTTGTACGATAAAAAATGTCTGATAATGTGCCGAAGTCAGTGATTTAGCGTGTAGTAACTTCTTCATAGCCTTAGTTTTTGTGACCGGAAAATCGGAATTTTGCGGACTATGAATATTGTTGTGGATTCCGGGAATACCTTTTCGAAGATCGGATGGTTCGAAGGGGAAAAACTTATACGATATACGACGCACCTGGAATTCCCGGAATTGATCCGGAATATCAGGGCGGAGCTGCCGGAGTACTTGTTTTTTTCGTCGGTAGGAAGGACGCAGGAAGAGTTTCAGGACGCGCTGGGTGAACCGGTTCAGGTAATGGGGCTGACCCCCGACACGCCTTTACCGATTACTAAGCAATACGACACTCCGCAGACCCTCGGCGCAGACCGGATTGCCGCCGCCGCGGGAGCGAATTATCTTTTTCCGGATGAAGATCTTGTGGTAATCGATATGGGAACCTGCATTACTTACGACCTCATCGACCGCCATGCTGCATTTCAGGGCGGGTTAATTTCTCCCGGTGTGCGGATGCGATTCAATGCAATGCATACGTTTACTAAAAGACTTCCACTTTTCGAGCCTGAAAAAGCGCCTGATTTGATCGGAAAAAGTACCCGTCAGGCCATGCAAAGCGGTGTCATGAACGGCACCCTTGCTGAAATCGAAGGAATTATTGAACGATACCGACACAATTACCCGACTTTACGCGTAGTATTATGCGGTGGGGATGCTGCTTTTTTTGAAAGTAGCTTGAAACCACCCATCTTTGCGGTGCCGGAACTGGTTTTAATAGGATTGAACAGAATTTTAACATATAATGTCTCTTTACAGTAGAATAGGAATAGTCACGCTTGCCATTACACTCGGTTGGAGTTGTACAAATCTTGCAAAAGCACAAGGATTGGGCAATTCTCCGTATTCATCGCTCGGCATGGGGGAGTTTTACGGGGATGCATATTCCGACAATACTGGTATGGGAGGAGCCGGCGTAGCCTCAGGAAGCGGATTCCAGGTCAACAACCTGAACCCGGCACTCTGGGTGCGTAACAGGTTTACCACACTGGATGTGGGGTTGGTCGGACAATATAAAGACATAGCGTCCAGCAACCTGAGACAGAAAAACGCGGGTGGAAACCTGGCGTATTTGTCGTTGTCGTTTCCAATTACACCAAGATGGGTAATCGGGGCCAATTTGAAGCCGTATAGTTTCATTGACTTTGAGAACACATTTACGCGTCCTGTGTCCGGCTCACCAGGTGTTGCGCAATACACAGTTTCTGGAAAGGGCGGCGTCAACAAGGCTTCGTTGGTCAACTCATTCCAAATTAGCCGTTATGTAAGTCTGGGTCTTGAAACCAGCTATTTTTTCGGCAACGTGCGCAGATCGTCGGATGTAATGCTCATTGTTAATGGTGTCCCATCCGATTACATAGTGAGCCTCAACGAACGCAATACCTATTCGGACATTGCTTTTCGCGCCGGTGGTTCCGTTCGGATCCCTATAAAAAAAGAGAACAAGCTGAACCTGAACCTTGGCGGTGCATATAGTTTCAGTACTGCTTTGAATGCGACTAAGACGACTTCATTCGAACTTACCCAAGGATCATTCCCGGTGGCAACGCCGGATACATTGGAGAACAACCTTGGCGGCTCCATGAAAGTGCCTGAGCAATATCAGGTCGGCGCAACGCTTGAATGGCCATTCAAAATGACGGTATCAGTGGATTACAGCCACCAGTCGTGGTCTCAGTACAGAGGTTTCGGAAATGTGAACGAGGCGCTGAGAGACGTGAATCGTCTGCACGTCGGAGCGGAGTATATCCCAAAGTTCGCTTCGCTTAATTATTTTGACAACGTTCGTTACCGCATTGGTTTCAGCACAGGTAATACGCCGTATGTGGTGGGCAATACGAAAATCAATGATACGAATGTCAGCCTCGGATTTACATTCCCGATGGGCCGCGGTTTTGCCAACTTCCTTTCGATTGCATTCGTGGGAGGGCAGCGCGGTACTAACTCGGGCGGAGCGATCCGCGAGCGTTACGGGCGCGTGGTCTTGGGCGTGACGCTCCTGGAAAGATGGTTTGAGAAGAGAAGGATCGATTAAACGGCAATCTTATGCTTCGTAAAAGCATTCAAAAGGTATTTTCAAAAGGAGATAATCACTTATCTCCTTTTTGTATTCTGGTGCTTTGTATGCTGCTTTTCGCAGCTTGTGAATCCAAAACGGAAAAGATCGGAGCCGTCTACAACGGACCGATAGAAATTGTCAACGACCTGGTGGTAAAATACAGCGAGCAGGGCAATATGAAGGTATATGTGAAAACACCCAAATCGCTTACCTATCAGAATGAAACCCGTGTTTTCCCCGATTCGGTAAATATCAGCTTCTTCGATTCACTGGGAACTGTTGTAACTACCCTGCGCTCGGATTCGGGCAGGTACGACCGCAATGCGGATGTGTACATTGTAAAAGGGCACGTACGCGTAGTCAAGTTGCAGGACCATCAAATCCTGACCACCACCGAGCTCAATTGGAGCCCTGGCACGCGGAAAGTTTTTACAGATAAGCCATTGAAAGTAAGAAACACATTAACGTCGGAAACCACCAATGCCGTAGGTATGGATGCTGAGCAGGACTTTTCGCGGATCAAATTGCGGAAAGGGACCGGTACATTCCTGACAGAATTTTAGTTAGCCTTGCATTCTACCAGCGCCTTGTGCACGACTCCGATCGGTGTGTAAACGCTGTCCTTCCCCCATTTCATCGACACAAAGCTCACGATCTCCGCAATTTCTATTTCGGTTAATTTAGGATTGGGAGGCATCGGCCTGCTGAACTTCTTGCCGTTCACGACGATCGTGTCGCTCATCCCGTACTGGATAATGCAGGCCACACGTGCCTTATCTGACAGAATTGGCGATCCGGCAATGGGCGGATAGAGATTGGACATCCCTTTACCTTCCATTTGGTGACAGTTAGCGCAATGCGTCATGTACAATTGTTGTCCGGTCACAAAATACTGCTCACTTTTCAGCTCTTCAGAACTGTGGCACGATGCCAGGCCCAGCGTCAGGAACGCCAGCATGCGGGCCGTGGCGGTACGATTCAATAGCAGCAATTTCATTTCTTATATTCAGCCAGTAACCGTTCCATGTCGTTGAGCAACTTTTTGGTACCTTCTTCGGTAGTACCATCGTACATGCCACGCACGTGCTTATCCTTGTCGACCAGAATGAACGCGCCGCTGTGGATGTATCCGCCCTGCACCGTAGTGTCTTCTTTGGCCGTGGACATATAGTTCTTCTGACCAATTTCATAAATGCGGGCCTTATCGCCAGTCAGAAATTGCCATTGTTGGCCTTCCACGCCCAAATCTTTCGCAAACTGATTGAGTATGGCAGGCGTGTCATGCTCGGGATCGATGGAGTGGGAGAGGATCATCACATCCGGATTACCTTTATATGCCTCGTAGACTTTCACCATTTGCTTTTTCATAACGGGACAAATGGTAGGGCAGGTAGTGAAGAAAAAGTCGGTCACGTAAATCTTGTTTTCGACAATTTTCTCGGTAATCGTATCGCCGTACTGGTTAACGAATGCGAATTTCGGGATCTTGTTATAAATGGTGTCAACGACTTCCTTTCCATCGACAGTCTTCTTCACTACGTCGCGCTCTCCCAGGATCGGCAGTTTACTATCAGAACCACCACAACCGGTAACGGCGGCCAGTGAACCTGAAATGAACAGGGAATGGAAAAGGATTGATTTTAATTTCGAATTCATAAACGGGTTATTCTAAAAATGTTTTCGCCTCCTGGATCGATTTCAGTGTGGCTTGTTTGACGAGCAATATCCTTTCTTTCTCTTTTTCGAAATAAAGGAGCGCTTCTTTGGGTTCCAGTTTTTTGGCAGAATCGCCGCGGTAGGCGTGCATCCAGTCCATCATAAGCTTATCGGCATCGGCCAGTTTCTGATTCAGATCCACCGCCTTAATGCGCTGTTCGGCCATAGTATTGCTGCTTACACCTACATTCTGAAGGCTGTCAATCCCCTGAATTTTTTTGGAAAGCTGCGATTTCAGGCTCATAATATCTTCCTGCTGAGGCATTACTTCGTCATGGATGGCTAGTACTTCGGTTTCAAGGCCTGTGAGTTTTTCCTGGTCTTTGTCTTTTCCGCATGCAAAGCAAAGCACGAGAAGGAACGATAGAAGGATAAGGTTTTTCATGTAAAATGGATTTAACCGAATAGGTGTATGTTAATCCCTCAGGATCATTTCGCGCGCATTATGCAGCACGGCTTCCGACGGATTGTGTCCGCCGATCATCTGGGCGATCTCCTGTACACGTTCATCGATGGTGAGTTTTTTAATCCTGCTGACAGTTCTGTCCGAGGAGTGATCTTTATATACGAAATAGTGCGCGTCGCCGCTGCTGGCAATCTGATGCAAATGCGTAATGGCGATAATCTGGTGATTTACAGCCATATTTTGCATCATTTTTCCCATCTTTTTGGCAATCTCGCCGGAAACCCCGGTATCGATCTCGTCAAAAATAATGGTCGGCAACTTTCGCTTGTCGGCGAGTATATACTTAATAACCATCATCAGCCGGGAAAATTCCCCGCCGGAGGCAACTAATTTCAATTCTTGCGGGACAATACCCTTATTACCGCTGAAAAGGAACGTTGCGGAATCGATTCCGCTCGGTGTAGGGGTGGTTTCGTTGATCTGGATGCTGAGCGACGCATTGGGAATACCCAGCTCGTACAGCCGGTCCAGAATAAGTTTTTCAATGGCCTTGGTCACTTTTCTGCGCCTGTCGGAAAGTACTTTCGCACCGGCAAGCATCTTGTCGTGTGTCTGTGTGACTTTCTTTTCGGCCGCAGCCATGTCCTCATCCAGGTTCATGACAATGCTCAGCTTGCCTTGTAAGCCGGCCTCGATATCCAGCAGTTGGGAGACGGCCGATACCTGGTGCTTTTTGAGTAATGAATAAATCAGGTCCAGCCGTTCCTGAACGACCTCGGTCCGAGCCGAATCCAACTCCACATTCCCATTCACCTGGTCGATTTCCTCGGCCAGGTCGCGCAGCTCAATGAGCGCACTCTGGGCACGCTGGCGCAGGATGTCGTATTCAGTCACAAGCCGCGACGCTTGCGTAAGTGAGCCCACCGCACTTTTCAACAAATCAAGAGCCGAATTTTCCGGATTGTCGAGATAAGCGTGGGCCAGTTGCAGTTTTTCTTTAATCTCTACCGCATTTTCCAGGATTGTTAGCTCCTGTTCGAGTTTCTCTTGCTCGTCGGCTTTTAAACCTGCATTATTCAATTCCTGAAAAAGGAACTGGTCATAATCGAATTCCTTGCGAAGCTGGTGCGCCTGGCGTTTCAGCTCGTCGAAAGCCTTTACAGCTTCCCGGTAAGCATTAAAATCGGCCTGGTATGTTTTGAGCAGATCGGCGTTTTCGGCATAAGAGTCGACAACGCGCAGTTGAAACTCATTGTTACCAAGCAATATCGAATCGTGTTGTGAATGTACATCCAGCAATTGCATGCCGATCTTCCGCAGTGTTTCGAGGTTAACAGGCGTGTCGTTGATGAACGCCCTGGATTTGCCGGCTGCGGAGATTTCACGGCGAACAATACATTCTTCCGAAAAGTCGAGATTCTCATCCTCGAAGTTGGGAGCCAGATCGTAGCCTGTCAGATTGAAAGTGCCTTCGATCACGCATTTTTCGCTGCTGTCGTATAGCGATTTTGCATCCGCTCTGTTTCCGAGCAGCAGGCCTATTGCACCCAGCATAATGGATTTACCAGCACCCGTTTCTCCCGTAATGATGTTCAGGCCGGGATCGGGGGACATTTCTAGGTGCTTTATCAGCGCATAGTTTTTGATCAGTAAATTAGAAAGCATGTCTAATTTAGGAAGCAGATTGCCGGAGATAATGCAACCTGGCTGTGATGAAGGGGATCAACGTTGTCTCCGATACGAATATAGGCATGATCTTCCCAATTAGGAAATATAACAGGAAGTTGCTCCGATTTTATAAGGTGGCGTGCCTGCTTGGCGGCACAATGCCTTTGCTGTCGTCATAAACGACTTCATATAAGTCGGAAAGGGCGATCTGATGCTGATGATCTCGCGTGTCTTTCAATACAAGCTGCGTGGCGTCGATGGATATTAATCTGCCGAAAACGGTATTCCCATTTGATAATACGGCATTGAGAGGCAGTTTTTGTAGAATGCCCTGCTTGCTCTTTATTTCGTCGGGTGTAACCCGTATTAATCTTTTACTCATGAATAATCTGCTACATGGATAGCCGCTGGTAGAGCTGGGTTTTTGAAGGGTCGAGATTAACCAGCAGGGTGTAGGCCTGCACGCGCTGCTCCGGTAATCCCTCGATCATAATTTTATATAATTCATCCGATTTGGCATCAAAAAATGAATTGACCACTACACTCGCCGGACGGAGCTGATTCACTTCCTTAATGGTATTCAGGAATTCAAGCGTTTTCGCACGGGTTTCCGCCGGATTCTGTGTCGCTACGTCCAGGCCCTGGCGATAGTACTTGTACATTCCTTCGCGAAATGGTGTAAATTGCTGGCTTTGAAGGTTTTCTATCAGCCAATAGCGGTTTTTAGAGTCGCCGTTCGAATCCCAGCCACGCTTGTTGGGCGAGGAGTTTCTCGCAAGGTTCACAAGGTTGAATGCCTTCTGAACATATGGCGAGCCCCCCATTTTGCTGAACGAATCATAATCAAAAATCAGCGCGATGTTGGCGTAAAACGCCAGAATATACGGAAGCTCTTCCGTATAGCTGTTTTCATTAAAATACAACTGCGTGCTGGGCAGATAGGTAAATGTGAAGTTCTTGTCGACATACGTAAAAAGCACTGTTTCGTAGGTGGACCCATAAACCGGACGGGATACTATCAGCTGTGCATTGCCTTCGTAGTTTCCCTGTGCCAAAGAGCGGGTCAGGTTCACATTGAGCTTACATTTGATCTTCTCTTCCTTGGCAAACTGGTCGTTCGTCCAACGGGTATTATTCAGAAAATCATTCATGTAGGTTTGCAACTGGTTCATCGACTGCGGGTCAGTCTTTTGTTGCGCCACCAACTGTTCATAATTGAGATTGACGGTAAACTGGAACTCCTGCGCGTATGCACGTTGCACGAGCATTCCCAAAACCATCGGGATAATCAGGATCAGTAGTTTTATGCTTCGCTCCATTTGGCTAGTACGATATTAAGAATGTCCTGCGCGACCTCTTCCTTGGATTTAAGGTCGAACTGCTGCACATTTTTGTCTTTGTCAATAACGGTTATTTTGTTGGTATCGTGTGCAAAACCTGCCCCGGGATCGTTCAGGGAATTTAAAACAATGTAATCGAAGTTTTTCCGGATGAGCTTATCCTGGGCGTGGTTCAGTTCGTTTTCGGTCTCGAGTGCAAAACCGATGATCGTTTGTCCGGGCCGCTTCAATGCGCCCAGGGTTCCCGCAATATCGGTCGTTTTGGCAAGGTCCAGTGTCATGCTGTCGCCTTGTTTCTTGATCTTTTGTTCGGCCACGTACTTCGGCGTGTAGTCGGCCACTGCCGCTGCGAAAATGACCAGGTCATTAGCTTCGAAATTCTCCTTTGCTGTATGGAACATCTGGCTGGCAGTTTCGACAGCGATTGTGCGGATGTTGGGATTGGACGCTTTCAGATGCGTAGGCCCGCTTACCAGCGTCACATACGCTCCCGCAGCCGCGAAGGCTTCCGCTATGGCATATCCCATTTTGCCCGAAGAGCGATTGCTGATAAACCGGACCGGATCGAGCGGTTCTACCGTGGGGCCAGCGGTAATCAGGACGTGTTTAGAGCGGGCAACAGGCCGTTGCGCGAAATGGGCGCCGAGAATTTTGATGATATTTTCCGGCTCAGCCAACCTCCCGTCACCGATCAGTCCGCTGGCCAGCTCTCCGTGTTCAGGGGAAATGAAGATGTTTCCATAACTAACCAGCTTTTCAATATTAAGCTGCGTGGAAGGATGCTTGAACATATCCACATCCATAGCAGGAGCGAAGAATACAGGGCATCGGGCCGAAAGGTAAATGGCCGTGAGCAGGTCGTCGCAATGGCCAATGGCACATTTGGAGAGTGTTTTTGCTGTGGCAGGAGCGATAATGATCAGGTCAGCCCAAAGGCCGAGTTCGACGTGGTTATTCCATTCACCCGTTTCATTTTTGGTAAATGAGGTTAGAACGGGATTTTTGGAGAGGGTCGACAACGTCAGCGGCGTAATAAACTCTGTTGCCGATTGAGTCATTACCACACGAACCTCTGCTTCCGCCTTCACCAGCAGCCGCACCAGCAATGCAGATTTATAGGCGGCAATACTTCCCGAAACGCCCAGCAGTATCTTTTTACCGTTCAGATTCAATTTTACAAGGATTTGATTGTAAAGTTAAAACAAAAAAGCCCGCCATCAATCAGATTCATGGCGGGCTTCGGGAAATGCGGTTGTATTATTCTTCGCTGGCGTCGCGGTAGCTATGGTAAGTTTTGCCTTCGATGAATTCATCGATTGCAATGCTTCCTGCCTTAGGCATACGCTCATAAAATTTCGAAATTTCGATTTGCTCTCTGTTTTCAAACACTTCTTCAAGGTTATCCACACCGGAAGCAAATTCAGCCAGTTTGTTGTTCAGCTCTTCTTTCATTTTGCTGGAAATCTGGCGAGCCCTTTTGGAAATGACCGATACGGATTCATACAGGTTACCTGTTACCGCCGCTATCTTGTCTGTATCACGGGTAATGATCGATGGATTCGTTGCCATAATGGTCTGATATAGTTAAATTTTTAAAACGATATAAATGGTGCCTGCTATTGGCCGTTCGGGGCACTGACAGCCGGCGTGGTAACCTTAGCCGGTTTAGTGGCCGGGTCGGGTTGAGCTTCTTTCAATTTCTGACGTTCGGCTTCCACCTTGGCGATCGTCTCGATCTGCTTCTGGCTGTCGTCGTACATTTTTTCGGCATCACGGTTGAATCTGCCGGTAGGATATTTGTCGACAAGCTCCTGGTAGAACTTCACAACGTCCTGGAATCTTTCCTTTTGCTTATCACTGAAACTGTTAGAAGCCAGGTTGTACTGGGATTCTACTTTTAGGAATGCAAGCTCCTCGTTGTATTGTGAATCGGGGAAGTCCTTACGGAAGTTTTCAATTGAAATAACCGCCGATTTAAGCGACATTGGGTTAAAGTCACTGATCTTGTGATATAGCCTCGCGCGTTCGTAAGCTTTTCTTTCGAGTTTGGATCTCAATTCAAGAATGTAACGGGTACATTCTTCGCGGAAAGGGCTATCAGGATAGGTATTGATAAAGTCCTGCATGGCAGAGATAGCCGTGTGTGTGCTGGTCTGATCGAGAGTGTATGGCGACGAGTCTTTATACAGCGAAAATGCATGCATGTACAACGATTCCTGCGCGTAATCGCTGCGGGCGTAGGTGTCGTAAAATTTCTTAAAGAGAAACTGGCTGGTATTGTACTGGCCCTGATGGTATTGCGAATAAGCGTAATAGAACTGAGCGAGCTCGGATTCGGTGCTTCCTTTGAGCAAAGGTATCAACTCCTCAAAAAGCAGTCCAGCGCGGTAATAGTCCGCCTTTTTGTAATAGGCCATGGCAGCATCGTACTTCTGCTGATCTGTGCCTGTCTTCTGTAACTTGGAGAACTTACTGCAGGAAGTAACAACAAGGATTGCAATGAATAGCAAGAAATAGCTTGCCGGACTGTTTTTTCGCATATTAACTGCAAAGGTAATAAAAAAAAGCTACACGATTCATAACGAATGCGTAGCTGATATAGTGTTAAAAGTTAGCCTATTGCTGATGGCGAACGAGCATTTTCTTGGTGGCCACTTTTTTGCCGTCGACAGATAGCTGGTAGAAGTACAGGCCGGTAGCCATGTCTCTCGTATTTATCCGCAGCTTGCGGTCATTTTTGTTGAGTGTAAACTCCTGCATTTGTGAGCCGAGCACATTATAAAACGTTAGTTTCGCATCACGCAAGCCTGGATTGATCGTAAAATCAATTTCCGCGTATTCGCTTGCAGGATTTGGAT
Source organism: Dyadobacter jiangsuensis (assembly GCF_003014695.1). Lineage (GTDB taxonomy): Bacteria > Bacteroidota > Bacteroidia > Cytophagales > Spirosomataceae > Dyadobacter > Dyadobacter jiangsuensis. The sequence goes on from NZ_PYAS01000023.1 coordinate 37,783, forward strand.
AAACATTGGAAACTGAAATCTTGTCATTCACGAACAGCAGTTCCTCTGCTCTCAGTTGCGCTTCCAACGCCGGGGATTTCTTTTCGCTGCCTTTTTCGGCTACTTCAACAGCCAGTGCGTTATTGTCTGCGGCATTGGCGGATGCAAAAAGAAACGAAGTGTAGAATCTATTCAGCGCTTTTGGATTTTGCAAAGTCAGTGGTTTGTAGCTGACACCACTTGAAAAGTTTGAGAATTTGATGTTCTGGGTTGCGGGGGCTTTCTTCTTGCCGACCATATTCAGGCGGCTTCCCCCCGACACACTTTGGGCCTGTAACCCTTGAATACTCAGGGCCAAGGCTAAAATCATATATATAAAACGTATAGTTCTTTTCATAGCTGCAATCGGATACTTTTGACTAATGCGTTATGTGTTTTTAGCTGAAAAGTACGCTACAAAAATATAGAGAAATAATTGTATATTCAAAATATATTGTGCGAATGGGTAACTTTATTTTTGTACGGTAAAAAATCGTGCCGTTAGCTAAACACCGTCACAATTTCTCATAAACTTATTTTTCCTGCCACGTCGTCTTGGCCTTGGTCGGTTTCTCAGCAATACGCCAGTTAAAGCCGTCCAGTTGCCTCTCAGCGGGCTTTATTTTGGAAGGAGGGATTAACTTCCCATCCGGTTTTCCGATGAATGCGATCCGCTGGATGCGATTATCCTCGAAAAGCAGGTTCATTCTCCCGCATTCGACCCTATTCAGACCGATATTTTTCTGCTTATCATCTACCGCATAGTAGGCACTTTCCCCGTTGCCGTCTACCAAAACCTGCTTCAATTTGTTTCCCGTCTGAAAGTAGGCGTTGATCGTCCGTCCCTTCACCTGGTTGAATTGCTTCACAAGCGTGTCTTCGGTAATGACGAAAGATTTCCCCTTGAGGAGCATTCTGTTGATTTCATTGCTGACCAGGAAAGCGGTGATCGAATCGGCTTCCATCTGGTAATGCTGGTCGCTCCACAGGATAGGCTTGCGGAAAAAGCGGATGATCGAATCGGCGGTATCGTAGGTGATCGAGTCACATTTTCCCTGGAAATCGGATTTGTAGATAAATACATTGCGATCTCCGATCAGCTTCCGCGTGCTGTCACGCGAATTCTCGAAAGAATAAAGCGTGTCTGCCCGAATGTAGAGCGTGTCCTGGGATACGACATTTCTTACGTAGGCGTGACCAAAAATTTTGGAATAGCCTTTTGTCTTCCAGTAATATCCCTCGTCGCCATTTAATACCGTTTTGTCTTTTTTAGCGACAATCACCACGTTGCCTTTGCCCTTGCCGTCATTGGATTTACCATCCACTACAAGCGAATCGGCGGTGAGCGTATACGTTTCGTTGTCGACGGTCGTGCGCGTATGAAATGCTGACTGGGTGGATTCCGTATTGTATTGCCCTTTGGTTCCGACCACTGTACCGTCCTTGTTCACGATCTTGGTCTTGCCATTGAAATACGACCATTTGGTGAGCGAGTTATAGAGCAGCGTATCGGTTGTGAGCGTATACTTTTTGTTCACCAGCTTCACATTTTTGTAATAGGTGAATTCTTTCGTGCTCGTGTTGTAAACGCCTTCTTTGCTGGTGAGTACATTCTCCTCGTCGACCGTCCGGCCCGGTAGCTTGTAGTAAGCCATCCCGTTGGCCATGTCGTACTCGATTTTTCGGGTTGTAAGCGTCTTTTTTGTGTCTTTCAGGACCGTTTTCTTTCCACTTACGATTGCCAGGCGGGTGTTTCCGTAATAATAGAGCGTATCTCCCGTTACTGTAATCGTGTCTCCCTGGACAATCTTGACATTACCAAATGCCTCGATCATATTGGAGTTGATGTGCTGGATAGCAAGGTTGCTGTATAAAAGTGCTCCCTTATGCCTGAAAACGCCATTTGTGACTCGCCGCGAATCGTCGCCGGGCTCGTTGATAATTTCCAGCTCGTCCGATTTCAGGATCTCCACCAGGTTATCACTGGGAAGAGGCTGCGCCTGAGGTAATGCTTTCTGTGCGAACAGATAAGGCGAAAAAATCAGTAAGGCAAAGAACGTCAGTTGAAATATATTTCTTTTGATATTGATGACGCCGAAAAGTTTAAAAGGGTTGCAGGTTCCTGCACTATTTTTTTTGTTCATGTTGCTTTTCTTTCTCTTACCTTTGGCTGGATCCTGTCCCGTTACCATCCCGACGAAGAGATAAATCCATTCTCATTTATTCAAAAGTACATCAAATCCGATTCGCAGGCTCATGTTGGATTCGTTTTTAACTTTTATTAACCAACACACGCCGGACCTGGAACAGCAGCCGACTTTACTTGCTGTGAGCGGCGGAGTCGATTCTGTGGTATTGGCTCATCTGTTTCATAGTCTGGGACTTACGGCAGGGATTGCGCATTGTAACTTTGGTTTGAGAGGGGAGGAGTCGGATGGTGATGAGGCGTTCGTACGTGAACTATCGGCCCGTTACAATTTTCCATTTTTTGTGACGAAGCCGGATGTTAAAAACTTCGCGAAAAGTACCTCCATTTCAACTCAAATGGCTGCCCGGGAACTGCGGTATCGGTGGTTCGAAAAGGTTAGACAGGAATCGGGTTACATATGGATCGCGACGGCGCACCATGCTAACGATTCGTTGGAAACTTTGCTACTTAACGTCGCCCGTGGAACCGGCCTCGCCGGATTGACGGGAATTGCGCCTGTCAATGGTCATCTGATCCGTCCGCTGTTGCTCTCAAGTCGCGCCGAGATAAGCCGGTATGCTGCGGAAAACGGTATTCAATGGCGGGAAGACCGGACCAATGAAACAGACGACTATTACAGGAATAAGATCCGTCATCACGTGATTCCGGTCCTTGCCGAGTTGAATCCTTCGCTGGAAAGTACTTTCAATGTTTCCTCAGAGCGGCTGCGGGCGGCCAATGCGTTGCTTGAAGCGCATTTGCAACGCTGGAAAGCGCAGATTGTTCGGGAGGAGGCTGGTACTATTCGTATACCGATCGCCGGCCTGTTGAGTGAAGCGGAGCCCGCTTACCGGCTGTGGTTCATTTTGCAGGATTTCGGTTTTCAATATGGCCAGCTGCGTAACATTGTAGCCTCCCTCGAAGGGATTTCGGGAAAGCGCTTCTTCTCCCCAACGCATGCATTGCTGGTCGACAGAGACCATATCTTATTAAAGGCGTCATCTCAAACTTCGGATCCCGAAGTGCTGACTATCGAGGAACCTGGCGTAACCTTTCACTGGCAAGGCGCGAAGATCAGCTTGCGCGTATTACCGGCCGGAAGTCCTCCTCATTTCGACAATGCAACGATCGCCGTGGATATCAACTGCATTACATTCCCGCTAACCTTGAGAAAATGGCAGCAAGGTGACATCTTTCAGCCCTTCGGAATGGGCGGCAAGCGCAAGAAAGTGAGTGATTTATTGATTGACAATAAAGTCGATCTTTTTGAAAAGGAAAAGACGGCGGTACTGCTTAATGGCGATGGTGAAATTATCTGGGTGCTAGGGCTTCGGGCAGACGAGCGATTCAGAATAACAGAAGCCACAAGCAATATTCTGGAGATCACACTCAATGGCTAGAAACTAAAAATGGTCGGATTAAGAATCCGGCCATTTTTCCACGAATTTCTATCCTAACGTAAACTCGGTTAGTTCTATCAGGTGCAAGAACGCCAGGGTATTTGATTGGAAAAATGATATTAGTCATGGGTTTGGAAGAAATAGGAGTTATATCAAGGGGCCACGAAGGAAATACTCCCCGATAAAGAGTGTTGATTTTGTAGCGCCGTGTTTACTTAATTGGAATAGTCACCACAAACACGGAAATTGCATACAATCTCCCTCTTGACAATCATGATTAAACAGTTACTCATCCTCTTTGCTCTTTGCTGCGGTTTCAATTCGTTTGCCCAAACCCCCACCATTCGTATTAATAAAGTCAATTCTGAGAATTACTGCATTGGAACGGAGCTCTCGATAGACGTGACTATCGAGGGGACATTTCCTGCTGATAATAAATTTACGGTTGTTGCTTACCGCTACTGGTACGATCCCGCCAGACGCTGGGAGTATCCCGCTGTGCTGAGGGGTAACAAGTTAATTACCACGCTGAAAGATGCGGCGTTGGCCGACCCGCAAAGTTTTCAGATTAAGGTCCTTTCTTCGAATCCCAAAACAGAAACGGAAGCGAGCGGCTATTTCAGGGCGTTGACGAAATCGTACGTGCGGCTGACGACGCGCTGGGGGCTTTCGGCAGATACACTCAATTCCAACGAACAGGTTGTGCTGGCGTTGGTTGCTACGCCGACGACACCCGGAGAGGTGACACTGAACACGGGAGAAAAAATTAATCTCAACTACTCTAATTCAGATGGTGGCGCAGTGTACCCGACCTATATTAATTTCCCCAAAACGCGGGAAGGTATTTACGCAATAAAAGAAGCCAGCAACGTCTGTGGCGCGTTGAGCGCAAGCGGGCAGGTGCGTATAAAGGTGAATGCGGGCGATTTTATGGCGACAGACCTAAACCCGGAACAGCCATGCGAGGGCACTGAAGTGAAAGTGCTGTTTGACGCAGGTACCTCCTCTTTCAATGCGGGTACAAAATACAAGATCCGGTTTGCGAGCGACAATGTGTATATGGATACTTATAAGTTCGTGGACGCTCCGGCTACTTTGACGGGAAAAAACGAACTGACCGCTCGGGTGCCGGACAATCTGCTGTCAGTTATGCGGAATGACGGCATTTACGTCGGGATCGTCACCGAGAATCCGTCATCGGTCTCGATCAACAAAGCGCTGAAAGTCAATATTTATCCAAAGCCTTCTTTTTCGCTTGAAGCCGAAAAAAATACGATTTCGCTGGGCGAGCAGCCCAGGATAGGTGGTAATCCGAAAGGGCTGCCGCCTTATCAATTTACACTCACAAGTGGCGAAACGTTTAATTATTATATCCAGGTTAGCCCTGAAAAAACGACCCAGTACCAGGTGAAAAAGTTCGAGTCGGGCTGTGGAGTGATCGAAAACCCGCCTCAGGCACCGTTGGTACTCACCGTGCGGCCCAGTCTCTTGCTGGGCGATCCGGGGACATCGGCGAAGGTTGGGCCCTTCTGCGAGGGGCGGACTGTGCGTATGCGTTTCAGAGCTGTGGGCGTGAATGCGCAAACTACCTATACTGTGGAAGGGACGACCTACTCAGGTACGAAATTCACTTTCCCGGCAAAGATCACGGGCGATTCACTGGAATTCTTTATCCCCCAGCGAGCCTCAGAAGATCCCACCCGCGATTATGGCAATATTACCAGCTTGCGTGCGGTGTCGGCCAATCCGGCGCTGACTTCCGATTACACCGTCGCATCGGTCCAGAGCCCACCTTTTATGACGGCGGGGCAAAACTACCAGCCGAGTGTGCCTTATCCTTCCGGTATTCGCCTGGATTACAACCTGTGGGGCGGCCTGCCGTATACGGTTGAGCTGATGGACGGCACGAAAGAAACCTACGACTATCGCAACATTTACTATAATCTGTTTGTCAGGAAAGACACCACTTTCAGGGTAAAATCGATTTCTAACGAATGCTTTACCAATTCAAACTTGCCTGGTTTTCCGATAAAGGTGGTGAAACCGGCAGATACGACGCCTGCATTGTTTACAAGGATGCTCAGCACAGTGGACCGTTGCGGCGGTGACAGTATCGCGGTATCTGTAAACTTCGCCGGGAATTTCGAGGCAGGCAACCGGTTTGCGTTGTCCTATCCGTATGCTGATCAGACTTCCCCCGACCCGTTTCAAAATTTAACCAAACAAGGTACTTACAAAATAGCCCTCGTTGACAGGCCCGAGGATTACCTTGCGAGCTTTTCACTAAGCTCGACTTTGCCCCGCCTTACCTCCCAATCCGGCTATTTTTATGTGCGGGCCAAACCTCAAAAGCCTTCCATCTATCCATACACTTCGAAAGAATATCCCGAAACGATGTATCTGGGTGAGTCACCGCGTGTAGTGGTGTATGCCAGCAAGTACAGCACCCTCAAATACTCGCTCGATGGGAAAGAGCAAACAATAGGGACCGACCATAACGGCATGCAGAGCGTCCCATTGGAACTAACAAATGGCAAGGTTTCAGAATTTAAACTGATTTCGGTAACCAACCCTTGCGGGACCTATAACAGCGACATTACCGGCTATTTCAAAGGTATTGGATACAAACTCGTGCTGGAACGGACCGATTTGTCGATATATCATTGCGTAGGAACCGAGGCGGAGATTAAGTTCGGTACAGAAAGCGGCACGGCAGGTGTGGCCACAAAGTTCACACTCGAAATCTCCAAATCCGGTGATCAGAACTCCTATTCGGAAATTGCGACTGCGACAGACAGCCGCGTCTTCAAGTTTAAAGTACCGGACCTGACAGCCGGATCTTACTATCTCAGGGCGAGATCATCCGACGGAATTTACTCCCAAGCAATCAATTACCTGGTAGGGAAGGTTCCCACCAGCGGCAGTTTCGACGGTTCTTCGCGGGACGTACTTTATGCCCAGACGCTCACAGTTCCCTACGGTTCGGGCATTGTTCTCAGCACGGTTATTGACGGTGATCAGCCTTGGGGCATTATGTACAGCGACGGCACACAGCAGCTAGTAGGCCCCAATTACACTTCCTATTCTGTGATCGTAAATGCTCCCCAGGTGTTCACTATCAGCAAAATATGGAATTCATGCGGTTATGGTAAGCTGGAAGGTTCTGTGACTGTCAAAGTCAAACCGGTTGTGGAGTTGAAAAAATATCCCGAAAACTCCGATGCGGTCATTTGTGCCGGCAAGACCATCCAGCTCGACTACCAGATTAAAGGCTCCGAGTTGCAGGGGAACAACTATTTGGTGTTCAGTTTGCTGAGCGAGGAGGGGAAGCCAGTCAAGCTGGATTCCGTGAATAATGCCGGTGGTCGCATTCAGCTAAAAATACCTGACAATATCTCCGGCGGAACATTCGCGATCAAAGCTGAGATCGCAGCTTTGCAGGCTTCCGCGTCGATGTTGTATCAACTCTACGCATCGCCCGATCTCACGTTATTCGGAGATAATTCGATCACGGCCGGCGAAGCCGCGACCATCTACGTTCGTGCCAATAACAAATTTCCTTCCGGTACCTCTTTTCAACTTTCGGATGGCAAGTCCTACAAGCACACTGCCCCATATCCCGGTGGCGTTACGGAAATCAAACTGGTTCCCACGGTTACAACTACCTACACATTAAAAGAGCTGAACACGGCATGCGGTACGGGCAGAGTTTCCGGTTCCGCAACTGTGAAGGTGGAGCCGCGGCTAACCCGATGGCTTTCGGTAGAAGGCATTAGCGGTTTGAAGGGTCCGGATGTTTGCAACTCGGATACCATGCTGGTCTTTTTTCATTTGAATGCGGCACCGTCGACGGAAACTATCACTTACGAGGTGCAGCTTTCCGATAGCACCGGGAACAATTTTGCAAGCCTGCCGACTTCCGGCAACTTTTCCCCGATAGCTGCGGTGGTTCCTGCTAACTTGAAAAAATCTGACTTTTACCGGGTTCGGGTGGTTCCTAAGGATGCGAGCATCAGTCCGGGAACAGTGCCGGGCGGCGTGCGTATCGGGCAATATGCTACCGCGAAGGTCCTTACGCCCTCGGTTTACTATGAGCCGGGGCAGAAAGTTGATGTAGTGATCGGGTTGGAGGGGAGTTCCCCTTTCTACTACCGCTTTGGAGACGCTAATTTTTCCCAATTCAGAAGCGTGGCTAAATATACCGACACACTCCGGCTGAGCCCGGCCAGCCCGATGGTTGAGTATCGGATCTTGCAGGTCGGCAACGGATGCGGGCTGGGCAAAGCTGGCGACCCTTCCTCTTTCCGCATTGAACTCATCACGGGCAATGAGCCATTGCCATCCGGCGAGGTCATTACGTTCGGCCCGAATCCGGCCGGTTCGATACTTTCGGTACAGTTTCAAAATGCCGGAGCGCGTGACTTGGCACTTTTTAATGTGGCGGGCAAAAGTGTCTATACAGGCCGCTCAATTGCCACTAGTACGGCTATCGATGTTTCTGCGTTAGCTGCCGGTACCTACATTTTGCAGGTCAGAAAGAAGGCCCTTGTTACAACATACCGGATTATCAAATACTAAACCTCTATCGGGAATCGCCCTCATGAAGTTGAGAAAATTGTTGCTTGCTGCATTGTGCCTTTTTGCCAAACCTGCATTTGCTCAGGATACCGAGGCAAGAATATCGGTCGAAAACGACTACTATGCGCCCATTTGCTCATTTAAGGAAATGAAAATCCGGGGGTCGGTTACCGGAAAGTTCAATAGCGACAACAAGTTTTACGTGGAGCTGATCTCCGGCGTGGATTTCAAACCGGTCGGCCGGTATGAGGCGGTATATCAAAACGGCAATTTCGTTTTCTCCGTTGGTGACGACAAAGCGGGCGGTAGCGAGCGGATCACATTCAAAGTGTTGTCGACCAGTCCTGCCACCGAAACCTACCCACTTTCAAGGCCGTTTTACAGCCGGGGCCAGGTGTCGCTCGCACGCGACGCCGGCATGCCTGATACGTTGAACGCGGGTATACCTATGGGTATTTTTGCCAATGTTTCAACCAATAACCCGGTCCGCGTGACGCTGAACGATAGTTCCACCCACGAAGTACGCTGGTCGTCGGACAAGCAGGTACTGTCGCTGGCTGCTTCTGCTTCTACTGAGTTTTTTATCGTAAAAGCGGTTAACAGCTGTGAAGTAGCAGTTCCATTCTCAGGCAAAATCTCCGTCAAAATCAATCCGGTGACGATTATCCCGACTAAAATCACCAATGACGTACTTTGTGAGGGGAGTGAAATCCAGTTGAAATACGCGGTAGCAGGCGGTACCATTCCGGAGTCGGCGACATTCAAACTACGCCTTTTGATTGAAAACAATCCTCAAACCATTATTGAAATACCTGCTCAGCGGAAAGGTGAAGGTATATTGACTGCTAAAATCCCGGATAACATTCTTACCTACTCATCCTATTTGAAAGCGGCGATCGTAGTCAATGGCCCCAAAATGGTAAGTCCGTATTCGGAGAGTTTCCAGGTACATGAAAAGCCGACGGCAAGCTTTCAGAGCGAAAGCGGCACCGCGCGCATGCGCCAACAGATCACGATGTGGTTCAATGTATCGGGCCCAGCGCCGCACGTAATCGAGCTGAGCAACGGGCGGTCCTACCAGCTTGATAACAATCGCAACATCAATCTTTACCTGCTAAAAACAGAAACCTTTTCCATTAAATCCCTCAAAACGGCTTGCGGCGTAACCACGGATCTGCCGAAACAGAACATTGTGATGACCATACCCGATGGTATTGTGATAAATGGCGATCCGTTTCCGAAATGGGAGGTTTGTGAAAATCAAACCGTTCGTCTTCCGTTCGCAGCTAACGTGCCGCTCAATGCGAATACGAAGTTTACTTTCGAAGGAATTACCGCAAAGAAAACCGTATATAAGTTTGAAGCTAAACTGGTTAACGACTCGCTCGAATTCTTCATTCCCCATTCGCCGGCGTCGTGGGTAACGGAGGGATATTTCAGCATTACCGATTTTCGCGTAACAACCACCAATCCTTCGTACGCATCCGAATACCGCAACGGGCTTACTATCCGGGGGATCCCGCGGATCAGCTTTGAAACTTACCAGCCCAGGACACTGCCTTATCCCAAGTATTATGAGTACAAATTGCTGGTGCACGGTGGCGCTCCTTTCGGGATGACGGACGAATCGGGGTATAAAAGTTATTGGAGGTATGGCGAGAGATCGGATCGTATTTTTGTGCCGACATCCGGTAATTATGGCCCCAAATCGGTCGAGAACGCCTGTTATGCAACCTCCGATTTGGCTAAAATGAATTTTACGGTACAGCCGTATTCCGGCCAGCAGCCGGTTATAATAGTACACCCTCCCGCGAAAAGGTATTACTGCGAAACCGACAGTGTTGAGGTTTGGTTTGAAACACTTGGAAAATTTGACTCTGGTAATGAATTCAGGATAAAGAGATATGATGGCGTGGACGGCGGCTGGCTGAAAGTAAGCAAGCCGGGCAAGTACAAGTTGCCGGCGCTGGCGTTGGAAAGCAATACTTACACCCAGGTTGGGGTGGAGTCAACAAGTCCGGTGGTAAAAGGCGGCTCGGATATCTGGCTGGTTGTGAACAAAAAACCGGAGCTGCAATCGCTGGACGAGCTCAGCCGCTCGACGCCGGAAAGACCGGAAATATTCAACGTCGACCAAATACCCGCTGTATCTACCCAACTCAAAGAAGGCTCTCCCTATACTGCCGAGTGGACAGACGGCGTCAAAAACTATCATTTCGAAGAAAAGCTGCAATACGAGGCATTTTATCCCCCTATGACGAGGGGAAAGGTCACTCCTTACACGCTCAAATCAGTCGGGAATGCCTGTGGCAATACCAATTTCGACCTGACCATGTACTTCTATTGGAAGGCATACGATTTGGCGATCGATTATTTCACGGACAACCAGGTGTTTTGCACCGGAGAGGAACTAGTTGTACCATTTCAGGTCAGAAATGGCTCCGCGCCTAATGGTACTACTTTCCGCCTGCGTCTTGTTAAGGACGATGGCAGTGTTCAGACTGTCGCTTCCGGCACTTCGCTGGCTGATTTGAAGTACATTATCCCGGATACAATGGAAGGGGTCTACCACCTTTGGGTGAGTTCCGACGCAGGTACCTCTTCACAATTGAAAACAATTAAGGTTAAAAAGAAACCTACCGCAACGATTACATACAGAAAACAGGCGCCGGGCACTGCTGCCGAAATCGAATTTGGAGAATCGGTGTTTGTCGATTACCAGCTAACCGGAGGGAGTCCGTGGAAGGTTCTTTTAGAGGGAAGAAGCGAGACTGTGGAGACTGAGGAAGTGTACTGGCGTCAGTATGAAGTCGTAAAATCAACAATTTTTAAACTTACATCGGTGAGCAACGAATGCGGTTATGGATCGGTGTCGGGGAATGTTCCCGTGAAGATCAAGCCTAAAATCGTGACATTCGCTCCTGCCACGTCTGTGTGCGGAGGAAATACACTTGGTGTGAGGTACGAGGTGGGCGGGGATATTCCAGTAGGAGAGAAAATCGGATTCTTCCTCACAAATGCAAATGGTTCCCGATTTGACCTGCTTTCCGCAACGTCGGCCAGGGGGACTATTTCGTTGCCTGTTCCGACAAGTCTGGCTCCGGGCAGCTACACGATAACCTGTTACATTACCGGTTCCGATATTTCTGTTTCTCAGCAAATCTCGATCGTCAGAGCTCCGGACATTGAATTGATGGGCTATACGACGATTAACCCGGGAGAAGCAGCGTATATTCAGGTACGGCCTAAGACGATCGGCAACCAGACCGTAGATGTGACCTTTTCCGACGGAGTGACATTAAACTTCCTAATGCCCGGCTTGTCGTCTGTCTATGACGTGCGCGTTGTTCCTGCCAAAACTACTACTTACACCATTGTATCCGCGTCGGGAAGTTGTGGTCCGGTGAAGGCTTCGGGCAGTGCTACTGTTGTGGTTAATGCACCCTCCGAGCGAAAAATCAGGGTCACCAACCTGAACAAATTTCGCACATTTTGCGAGAAGGATACATTGCTCGTGCATTTCTCTCAATCAGGTACGTTTTCAGCGGGTAACCAGTTTACAGTGCAATTTCGTGATACCCAGGGCAAGCTCGTCGGATCAGTGCCGGCGTCAGGCAAGACCACCCCTTTACAGGCAATCGTTCCCGCAGGACTTACTCCGGGCGAAGGGTACCGCGTAAGAATTACCGCCAGCGATGCGAACACGGCTTCCAGCGACTTCCAGCAGGTGATGATGTTAAGTGAAAAAGCCAGTGCCGCTTTCGCATCCGACAATGCAATCCTGGATGAAACGGGCCGGGCGAAAGTAGTCGTTTTGCTGAAAGGTACCGGGCAGTGGCAGTACCGGTACGGAAATGATGTGGGTTCCGTCGCGCGCTTTGCCGACGTTTCCCCCGACACCATTCTCATCACCAGCAAAGAGCCATCGGCCTATTTCAAACTGCTATCGGTAAGCAATGGGTGCGGGGCGGGCACGCTCAACGAGCCTTCGATCGTCAAGGTAGAGGTGATACTGGGTACGGAAGATCCGGATATCAATGCGGGTGAAATGTCAGTAGGGCCAAATCCCACATCCGCGATAGTGATTATCCGTTTCAAAACAGGCGTAAAAAGAAGCCTTTCCCTCTACAATGCGAGCGGGGCAAAGGTTTGGGCCAAAACCAGTTCCGCCAACGAGGAGGCGATCGATATGAAGTCATATCCTGCCGGAATTTATTTGTTCAAAGCGGAGCATAATGGCAAGATGCAGCTTTTCAGGGTTCTTAAAGAGTGACAGTTTTTCGTGATTTGGTTTGTCTGCACGCACTGCTTTTCGGTGGTGAGAAACCCTCTATGTTGTGAGTGTAGCTCGGATAAAAGACCGGGTAAATCCTATTCTTTGCACCGCCGGACTGTAATAAGTACGGATGGTGTAATTCGATGGCACGAAGCGGGTTACCTTATGTAACCGGTAAATCAGTATTGGAGTGAAAAAGCCAAAATAATCTCGCTTTTTTATAATTTTCTTCCGGTAATCTTCAGCGCACGCTCGTTCCACATTCTTGGAGAGTTACTAATCGGACCATCATTAGTTCGAACTGAGTCCAATGCAGCAAGCTTCTTATCACACTGAAAATTATGGCACAGTTTTCCTCAGAGCAGATCCTGGCTTCCATCAAAAGGTTTGAAAATCTAGATCCGGAGCTTTTTTTAGAATTGCATAGCAAGCTGCCGACACTTTCTACGGGGGAAGGAATTCAACCGCGGGTTGCTTTTCGCGGGTTGGCAGAGGCCGAAGTAAGGAGCGTAGACGGCAGTATTGAGGGGATGGTTCCTGAAACCATTGTTCGTCCGTTTGCGAGACCGGTGATGGTGATACGTGACAACAGGGTAACAACCGAATTTCTTGGTCCCGAAAGCCAGGTCTGGGCGGATCGCATTCAAATAGCCCAAAGTATACTGGATAGGGTTATCCCGGCGATCGGCCGCATTGAGCTAAGTCATAATCCCGATTTCAGCTGGGTAGGGACAGGTTGGCTAGTAGCCAAAGACATTATTGTGACCAACCGGCACGTTGCTCAGGAATTCGGAAGGCAGAGCGGGCAGGGTTTTACTTTTAAAGCAGGTGTCAACGGGCTGCCCATGGCATCGCAGATCGATTTTCTTGAGGAGGATCAGCGACGGACTGCGCTCGAGTACGCCGTCGACGCGATTCTTTGGATTGCACCATCAGGTGAATCGGACGTCGCTTTTATGCGTGTGTCCAGGAAGTTGACAGACCTTCCACTGGCTTCGCCCATCTTGCTGGCCGAGCACCTCAATGATGTGGAATTCATTGCTACGATCGGGTACCCGGCGAGGGATTCACGGGTGCCTGATCAGGCGCTGGTCCGGCGACTTTTTGGAGATGTGTATGATAAAAAGCGCCTTGCTCCCGGCCAGATTATTAGTGCCGGACTGGATGAAATTCAACACGATTGTTCTACTCTGGGTGGAAATTCCGGGTCGCCGCTGATCAATTTGAAGACAGGTGAAGCGGTGGGGCTGCATTTCTCCGGCCTGTTTATGGAGGCAAATTTTGCAGTGCCGGCTCCGAAGGTAAGCGATCTTTTGCGGCGGGTGCAGAGAGGAGAGCTTCCGGGCAAGGCAGCGGCGGGGACTGCCATCTCACAAACGTCTCAACCATTGCCTTCCAGCACAACACCAGGAAGTTATACGTTTCAAATTCAGGTGCCTATTGAAATAACCGTGAAGGTAAACACTCCGGCAGTTATAGACGCCAGCGTGCAGGCTATCAACGGAACGATGTCTGCGGAGAATATTTTTGAAAGTGCAATGGCGACCGTGCGCCAAATGGCAGCCAATGATCCAAATATAATCGAGGTTCGCCGGGGGTACCGGTTTAAGAGAGGTTGGATTACCAATGAAAGAGTGGTAGTGGTCGAGGTAAAGGAAAAACAGTCGTACAATAAGTTGAGAGAGTCGGGTATACAGGCGATTCCAAGTCAGGTTTTAGGAATCGGAACCGACGTACGCACAGCATCGGTGCCCGATCAACTGGAGCATTTGGGAATTGACATTTTTGCCCTGGAGGCACGTGCCCGTGCCGGGTTCTATCGTGAGCCGGCAAATTTATCCCTGCCGGTTGTGAGGGACAAGATGAAAGCAGTTTTCCACGTTAGTCCGGATTCCGGATTCCCGAACTTAAAGGCATTTCTTAGCCGGGTAGAGCGGAAGCTTACGGCTACCATCTATGAATGGGAAGCCGAGCACATCAGCGACGCAGTGGCGAATGCCGTAAGAAAAGAAGGAGTAACGCTGAAAATGGTCACGCAACGGCCAGGAACCAAGGCCGCCGTGGAGGATATGAAAGCTCGCGTCGGGGCAAAGTTCGAGCACGTATTTGCGTCGGTCGGTAGTGGAAAGTTGTTTCCTTCGGCCTATCACATAAAAGTGGCTTCCAGAGACGACGAAGAGATCTGGTTATCAAGTGGAAACTGGAAAAAATCAAACCAGGATGATATCAGCCCGGCGCGGCAGAATTCGACTTCGATGCGGGCCTTGCGGGAGCACAACCGGGAGTGGCATGCTATTATCGAAAACGCAGAATTAGCTGTGATTTTCAAAAATTACATAGATTTTGATTTCGATGAAGCCCGGCGGGTTCCCATTGACGAGGGTGTCGAGGTAATTTTTCCTGATATTTTTGTTCCGGAAGCAGCCTTTGTGGTGGAAGCAGAGCGATTGGTCAGAGCTAAATACTTCGACCCGCTTACCGTCAATAAAGTGCTTGAAATTCAGCCGTTACTCACGCCGGATCGTACGGAAAGAGGAGTGAGGCAGTATATGTCATTTGCATTGGCAATGATTCAAAAGGCTACCCGAAAAATTTATCTGGAAAATCAGTCTTTCAACCTTCTTGAAGAGAACGTTGCTGAGTTTGAAGAATTTTTTTCAGCCTTGAAGGCCAAGCAGCAGTCGGGTATCGACGTGAGAATTATTTTTCGGGATAGCCGGGAATTTGGTGCGGCGAATGGACCCAAATTACAGAAGCTGCTGGAAAGGTTGAAAGATTTCGGCTTTGATACCGACTTTATCCGGGTACAAAAAGGATGTCATACCAAAGGCATTATCGTCGATTCGGCCGAGGTACTACTCGGTAGCCATAACCTGACGAATGAAGGTAGCCTTTTCAACCGGGATGCCAGCCTTATTGTCCGCGATGCACAGGTTGCCGCATACTTCGAGCAGATCTTCCTTTTTGACTGGGAGGTGTTGGCCACACAGGAATCTGACGAACTAGTTGCAGGTATTATGGTTGCCCAGCCGGGTCAGGAAACTCCTCCCGGATTTCGCAGGGTTTCAATCGCTGAAATGCTTGGAGAGAGTTGAATCGAAGCCGGGATACGAAGTATGATAGCTTTGATAGAGCTAAATGCATATTGAAAATGGTTTCGGCCAGCTCTTGTTTATTTGCTTGAGCAATTAGTTAACGGATATTTTTTATCGATATATTCATATAATTTGCCGCCAATCTAATCAAACTAGTTCTACGAGATTGATAGTTAAGTCGTAGAAATCCTGTGGAGATTTACCCGTGTCCGGAATTGCCTAAATAGCTATAAAAGTCCTGAACTATGGCCTCTGAATCGGAAATTAAACGTGTACTTGACTTGCTTACGACAGCGCCGCGAGGGCGCGTCGAGTCATTGAGCGTAAGGGCGAGGGGACATACGGAATCACTTCGCGGGATGACCAGGTCCGATAATATCGTAGCGCTGGGGATCAGTGAGAAGATTTCGAATAACCATGGTACGGGGGAGCTGGCATTGACATTCTATGTTCAGGAAAAAATTCCGTTATCCGAGTTGAGGGCGGATATGGCCATCCCGGCCATGATACCCAGCGCATTGGCCAGAAATGACGGAGTGCTCACGGACGTGGTCGTGATCGGGAAATTGACCCCTGAAGTTAATGTGGACAGAAAGGTTATTCAGCCGGGAAATAGTATCGGGCATGTCGACGTTTCGGCTGGCACGTTCGGAGCAGTGGTGACGGACGGTAAAAGCAATTTTTTGCTCAGCAATAGTCACGTACTGGCCAACAGCGGGCTTGGAAAGAAAGGAGATGTGATTGTGTATCCCGGTGTACTCGATGGAGGCGTAAATCCGGGAGATTTGATTGCCAAACTGCACGCCTTCAAGAAATTTACCCCAGGCGGTGCTTTTGTGAACCGAACCGATTGTGCCATTGTAAAGCCCACGAAAGATCGGCTTGCCGATGTGACGGCGCAGATCAAAGGAATAGGTTTGCCCAAGGGTATTATTAAGGCTGAACGCGGAATGAAATTAGTGAAAGTGGGACGCACCACCGGCAAGACCGAGGGAGAGGTGAAAGACGTTCATTTCCGGTTCGTTCTGGATTATGAAGGGGTTGGTGATGTAGGATTTATAGATCAGGTGTTTTGCACACGATACTCGAAGCCGGGGGATTCGGGCGCACTTGTTTTGGATAAGGAATCAGGCAAAGCTATGGGCCTGCATTTTGCAGGTGCCGATGGCGGTAGTGTTTTTAATCCGATTGACCAGGTGTTATCGGATCTGAAAGTTACCCTTGTCACTCACGAGCAAGGCGCATGACACGTGTGTTCGGCCTGGAGTATCAGACATCCGTACATTAAAATGAACGCATCGAGATGATCAGTGAAAAAGACGCTAATCTGGCCAGGGAGCAACATTCTGAGGAGCTGCAAGGGCTTGGTGTGCATGCGATTGCCGTGGATGAAATTAAACATAAGGGAGAAAAGACATTTGCCGTGATCGCATTTGTCGAAAAACCTTCAGACAGTATTCCCAAATTCATCACGGTTCAAAAAGGTGAAGAAACACTGGATGTTCCATTAAAGGTCAAAATAGCAACAAAATTCAAACCCGAATAAAAGCACCCTCTCGATAAGTGTAGTACAATTAATCACCACCACAATGATCAATGCGCTTACCAATGCTCAACTCTTTCATAAGATATCGGCGCTTCTCACGGGATTCAGCGAGGCCGAGATTATGGCGACAGGGATGCTCGAAAGCTACTACAATACGGTCCTGGCGAATTCTGACGGAGATGATGTTGAATATTTCTTCCTGAACGTAGAGCAAATCCTCTATGAAGAAGAAGATTCCCGCGAATCTGCGATTGCGAATCAGCTAATGCCCAACTCCTCCTACAGTGGTTTGGCCAGAAACATCATCATCCTCTGGTATACCGGTAACTGGAATAATAACCCCGTGTCCTCTGCGGCTTACATACAGGGGCTTATGTGGGATAGCGGCTATACCCACCCGCCGGGTGCCAAACAACCAGGTTACGGCTCCTGGGCCAATGTTCCCATTTCAGTGCGATAAACTTACCGGTAAACTTCTATACGGATGGAAAATAACGATTACGACGTGGTAATTGTCGGCTCCGGCATTGCCGGGTCAATTGTAGCCAAATTACTCACTAATGCAGGTAAAAAGGTGTTAATCCTCGAAGCCGGTCTGCAAGCCGGAATTGCGATGGATGCGGAAGGAGCATTTAAAACCTATGAAGGCTATCTCAACACCTTCTACAATGCGCCAGCAAAAGTCCCCAATTCTCCTTATCCCAACATTAAGGATGCGCCTTCGATCGACGTGCTCGACTTGGAAGTGATGAAGAAAGGCCAGCCGCTTACCAAGGGGTACCTTGTCCAAATGGGCCCGATACCTTTCGCCAGCGATTGCGCACGGACACCGGGAGGCACGACGTTGCACTGGCTCGGAACCACCTTGCGAATGCTGCCGAATGACTTTAAAATGAAGACAAAATATGGAGTAGGGGTGGATTGGCCGATCGACTACGAGGATATGGGACGCTACTACGAAATGGCAGAAAATGAGATAGGCGTATCAGGGTCGGTGGAGGATCAGCAATATCCGATCGAGGAAAAAAGCATATTCCGTGAAGGATACAGCTACCCGATGAAGGCGATACCCACCAGCTACCTTGATAGCGTAATGACCAAAAAAATAGCTAAAAAGAGCAAGGTGGAGCTGAATCAGAAGTCTTACGAGCTGTATTGCATCAGCACGCCACAGGGCCGAAATTCTATCCCCAACCCTGAGTACAAAATTACAGGCGTCAGGTGGAACCCAGGTAAAAAGGAGTTGGAGTTTACAAGAACCGATGAACTGGCGAGCTATGAGCCGGTAGGATCCAATTGGGACCCATACACCGGACAGCGTTGCGAAGGTAATGCAAGCTGTGTCCCTATTTGCCCGGTGCAAGCGAAATACAATGCGCTGAAAACCCTCAGGAAATCCGATAAGTCGAATCTGACCATCCAAACGCAGTCGGTTGCTTCCAGACTATTGATCAACGAGAAATCAAACTGGATCAGTGGTGTTGAGTATAAGCATTATAAAAACGGCGATTCGTTCGAATATGAAACGCACGTAGCCAGGGGTACTATTTATGTGATGGCTGCAAGTGCCATCGAAAATGCCAAGTTGCTGCTCGCATCAGGCGCGGCTAATCGCAGCGACCAGGTAGGCCGGAACCTGATGGACCATATGACGGTACTTTCCTGGGGGTTGACCGACGAGCCGATCTATCCCTATCGTGGGCCGGGTTCTACCACCAATATACCGACTTTCAGAGACGGTGAATTCCGGAAAGATCATGCAGCGTGGATATCGCCCCTGGACAACTGGGGTTGGTCGTGGCCAGTGTTCTCTCCCGGCTCGGACGTCGTCAATGCGGTGGGAGGCGGAATGTTCGGTAAAGAACTCCGTGAGAAGATGAAGGACGTCATAACGCGTCAGCTGCTCGTGCATTTCGAGTGCGAGCAAGCGCCCGATCCCGAAAACAGGGTTACGATCAGTCCGGAGTATAAAGATCATATCGGTAATTATCGCCCGGTGATTCATTACCACGCCACCGAATATATGCTGAAAGCATTTGAAGCATCCAAGATCGTTTCCGACCAGCTGTTCAGCCAATGCGATGTACAGGATTTTACTGTCTACGACCCGAATTCCAACCCGGATTATGTAACGTATAAAGGTAAGGGTTATCGATTCGACGGGGCGGGTCACATTGTCGGTACGCACCGAATGGGATTCAGTCCTGATGACTCGGTCGTAAATGCGGATATGCGCACATGGGACCATGAGAACCTTTTCCTGGTCGGGTGCGGGAATATGCCGACCCTGGGTACTTCGAATCCTACACTGACCATGTCCGCACTCACTTTTAAAGCCGCCGAGGCCATTCTGAAACAACTAGAACAGTCACCGAATTATGGAAAATAAGGTATTTCAAAAAAATAATCCCAAGCGTCAAAAGCTAATTAGACCGCTCCCTGGCACCGAAGAGGCGGAACAGGAGACTTTTGAACTCATCGAACCGGTGAATTTCAGAGGCGTTCGCGCGCGACCCGAAATGGCGCAGGCGGATGTGGAGACTTATGTCAAAAATCTTGACCATCTGAAAGAATGCCTTCTGACTGCATTACAGCTCGAACTTTCGACCATACCGCCGTACCTGTGCGGCCTTTATACGATCAAGGAAGGAAGCAACCGGCAGGCGGGTAATCTGATCAGAAGCGTGGTGGTAGAGGAAATGCTGCATATGATCCTTGTATCGAACATCCTGAACGCCATTACGGATCCGAAGACAATCAAGCCTGGGCAGAAGCTATTTGATGTAAAGAATATTATTCCCGAATATCCTACACCGTTACCGGGGAATATTGTACCGGAAGTCCCGAAAGGGGATCCCCCTTTCAAAGTGCAGCTGTTAAAGTTTTCCCGAGAAGCGCTCGACGTTTTCACCACGATTGAAAAGCCTTCGGCTCCGAATGAGCCGTTAGACGACCCGCATAGTTTTGATAGTATCGGGCAATTTTATCAGGCGATACGATTTGGCTTGAAGCGCCTGAATGAGCAAACGCCGGGCGGCATTTTCACGGGCGATCCTAAGCGACAGGTAACACCTGATCACTATTACGGAAGCGGCGGAAAGATCATCAGGGTGGAATGCTACGAAGATGCCGAAGAAGCGATTGCCGAAATCGTGGGACAAGGGGAAGGGATAGATGGTACCATCGTAACCGAAGAGCCCATGTTCGGGGAAGGCATCGAATATGCCCATTACTTTAAATTTCAGGAGATTAATTACGGGCGCATGTACAGCGCAAACGACACCAATTTTAAAATGCCTGTGAAAAGTGTCCCTACCGGCACGCCGTTCGATGTAAGCTGGTCGTCGGTATACAATATGAAGGCAAATCCGAGAATGAAGGATTACGAAGGTGACCCCGCATTGATGGAGAAGGCTGTTGATTTCAACAAAACATACGTGATGCTGCTCAATAATATCAACGACGCCGTAAGCGGTGAGCCGGAGCTGTTGATCAAGGGCATCAATATCATGTACGATCTGAAATACAGGGCGCTGGAATTGCTGAATATGCCCTTGGACAACGGAGAGTGCGCCGGGCCAACTTTTGAATATGTCGAGCTGTAAGTCTCTTTCAAACATCCTCTCAGTTTAAACACGATCAAGCATGTATCCCTTAATTGCAAAATGGACGATTCTTCCGGGAAACGAAGAAAAAGTGTGCGAAGCCTTGAAAAAACTTGCGGCAGACGTAAAGGAAAATGAACCCGGAACATTACTGTACATGGTTCATGTCCCCAATTTCAATGAAAAAAGCCTGCCCACGCCACCGGCCGGCGAAGTGGTCTTTTTCGAGATATATCAGGATCAGGCGGCTTTCTTCGACCATTTGAACGGGCCGGTTTTTAAAAATTTTGTCAGCAACTACGGAAGCCTTTTTTTAAGTGATTTCAGTGCTGTTCCGCAAGTTTTCATGACCACCGAAGTGCTTACTTCTCTGGGTGGGTTCGCACGCGCTGCTTTGCAATGAAGCGGTTGGCCGATGAATGTGTGGGCCACCCGGGTAGTTTACTTGTGTCTTAAAGCAATCAATCAAACATCAAACTTATGGCGAAGATTAAAAATAATCCGTTGGCTGCATTAAGCCTTTCGGGCTTGGGCAATATTGAGGAACAATCGATAGAAAAAGGGCAAAAATTGGTTGCGAGGGCCGAAGTGGCCGTATCGGCTCCCTCGCTCGGTCCCCTGGCGAAACTTCCGGGTACCTGGGTAGGAACCGGGTTCAATCTGATTGAGATTCCGAATATGAATCAGGCGAAGCCCGGGCCACCACCTGCCGACAAGTTCAAGATCATTTTGAATAATACGGCTGAAACTCTGACCTTCTCTTCTATTGACGGAGAAATCATCAACCGTGGAAATGCGCAGGAAGACATTGCTTATCTGGGATTACATTATCTGCAACAGGTAAATGACGTGAATCTGCCGCAAGGGCAGAATGGCATACACCTCGAGACGGGCCTGTTTCTCAACCTGCCTGACGGCACAGATCCGCAGGTGAAGGAAAGCGTGGCACGGCTCGGGTCGATTCCGCATGGTGATTCGCTGCTAGCACAAGGGAGTTTCTTTACAGTGAAAGGCGGCCCTCAATTCGATGTACCGCCCGCGGACCCGACCCCGTTTTTTATTGTCGACGGCAAGCGGGTCAATGATACGAATCCGGACTATCTGCGTTTGCTAAACGATGCGGTACCGCCCGCCGGGATTTCCAAAGACGTGATCATGAACCCCAATAATTTGCTCAAAGAGGCGATAAAGGGGCAGAATATTATTGAAACCATCGTGATACTACTCGATGCAAATCCCATTGATGGCGTTTGCAATCCGGGTGCCACTTCGCCAACAGGCGGTATCACCAATATCCCTTTTATCAACGTCAATGCCAATGCGACGAGCCTGACCGCGATCTTCTGGATCGAAACGGTGCAGAACCCGGACGGATCGACGTTTTTGCAACTGCAATACACGCAAACCGTGATTCTGGATTTCCCGGTGTTTGGCCCGCCGCCTGCTAATCCGGTGGTACCTATTAGCTGGCCGCATATCTCTGTTGCTACGCTGCGGCTGAAAGAAAACTGACCCAACACCAGACAATCAAACTTATGGCGAATGCTAAACCGGTGCTGATGCACAGCACCTATTTCAATCTGGGAGCCAATAATACCCCGGATGTGGCCGAAGCCTATATGGCCGAAGCGCGGGAATACCTTTCCAGCTCGAAAGGGATGGTTTCTTTCTGGATAGGCAAAAGGGCCACGGATATGAACAGGCCCGAAAACGATCTGGGATTTGATATTGCCATGCATCAGGTGTTCAGGGATGAAGATGCATTTAATCTCTATAACGGAAGCGATCCGAGGCACGATCAGTTTGTGGCGGACGTGAACCGGTGGGCTCCCAGCACGACGAGGCGAGTCATAGATAGTAACCTGACTAACCTGGTCATAGGCGGCAATGTATCTACGGCACAGAACCTCGGACCGGACCGGAATTTTCCGCAAAGCGTGTTTCACAGCCTTTACTTTTCGCTGGCGGATAAATCGCCGGACAGTATTGAAAAATTCACCGGCATCTGTGTAAAGTATCTTTCTCATCACCCCGGTATCGAGTTGTTCGCCACCGGCGGCCTGACCGACATTAAAAGGGATGTTTCGGTGCGGAATTTCGATGTGGCTGTCAACATCATTTATGACAGCAAAAAAGCCTACGACGATTATCTGCAAAGCGAGGAGCATCGCGACTTTTTCCCGGCCACGGCAGGAATGATAGACAAAACGTACATTTTTGATTCTTACCTGAAGTACCAATCAAAAGTGTACTCACTATCGAGTTGATGTGTCGTCTTATTGACAGTAACCTAAACCAATCTCCGATCAACAATCTATTGATACCATGATCTCCACAGCAATTAATGAATTATCCCGCGAATTGAGCGGCTACGTCGTGCAGGCCGGGGACGCAGAATACGAAGAAGCCATTCGGATTGACAATGGCCGTATCCAGTTTAAGCCTCGCGCGATCATTTTTCCGGCCGTAATGGAGGATGTCAGGTTGGGCCTGAAATTCGCCGTGACGCACAACCTCCCATTTTCTGTGAAAGGCGGCGGGCACAGTGCAGCAGGCTATTGCATGAATGAAGGGGGAATTGTAATGGCCATGAAGAATCTCAATAAGATTACGTTCGACCCAAGGAAAGAAACCGTTACTGCGCAGATGGGCGTGATCTGGTACGATGTCTATAAGTTCATGCAGGCTACCGGCACCGGTTTGATCCCGGTAGGAGGGGGATGCCCGACTGTTGCACCTCCCGGATTCATGCTGGGAGGCGGGTATAGTTTCGTTTCCCGCTCTTATGGGATGAGTATAGATAATCTGGTGAGCCTGAAAATCATCACACCCGACGGTGAAATGAGGCATATAGGGGTAGATAGCACATCAAAGGAGGACACAGACCTATTCTGGGCTTGCTGCGGAGGCGGAGGTGGAAATTTTGGTATTGTCACCGAAATGGAAATGCGGGTTAGAAAGCCTTTCAGCGAAAAGATGCTCGTGGGGCAGATCCGCTATCCACTCGAACATGCAGAAGACGTGCTGGGTTACTACAATGAATGGGTGGAGCGGATTCCGAACAGTATGGCCGTTTACGGCTTTATGGGAAACCAAAAAGACCTGGTTGATAAAACAACCAATGTAAAGGTACTGGGACTCACACCGGTATTCAACGGAGATTATGCCGAAGGAATTGATCTGATTCAAGGGTTATTAAAATTGAAGCCTATTAATGCAGATTTGTTCAATATGACCTTGCCGGAGTGGGAGTTTTACAATGGTTACACCACGCGCGTGGCAGGGCGCAGCTCGTACATCCGCTCGACGATCCTTCCCAAAGGTGGAATGAATAATGACGTGGCCAAAGTGATCATCGATTCGATGAGTAATGCACCCTCGCCGGACAGCTTCGCGGTCTGGACCCTTGCAGGCGGCGCCATTGAGGACGTGGCGTCTGATGCTACGGCCTATGTGCACCGCGATTGCCGTTTTGTCCCCGAGATAAAGTCGATCTGGGATCTGGACAAGCCTGGCGACACCCTGAGAAACGTGGAGTGGGCTTACGAGTTCTTTGAAAGACTTTCGGAGGCTGGAAACGCGACCGGCGCCTATGTTAACTACATCGATCCTTTGCAGCACGATTGGGCGAGGATGTATTACGGGGAGAATTACGAAAGGCTGTTGTCCATTAAGAAGCAGGTGGATCCGAACAACTATTTCAGTTTTCAGCAAAGTGTCGGCTCGCCTTTCAATCCACCCAAAAAATTGACCGACCTGAGCCCGTTGAACCGGACACAGCTTTGAAATATTGATCGTAAACTGACGAAGCCAATCCATGTAAACCCTCAAAAAATGCGGATCACGGATATCATTATGGATTTTGACGGGACATGCACGGTGATCCCTGATATTTATCAAGCATTTCTCTCCGAATACCTTGCCGGATTGAACAATACCGCATTTTCGGGCAGTCCCATTATGGCCGAGGAATGGAAGGATGCCCAGGAAAAAGTAAGAATGCACTCGCCACAGGCAGCATGGACTATTGCCTACGCACCGGCAGCGCCTGCGGCTGCGGACCCGTATATACTATCCTTTGAGGCAGCCAAGTATCTGCTGTGGAAAAAAAATATCCAGAAGGACATTCCACAAGAGGTATTCAAGAATGCTTCTGATCGTTTTCCCGCTCCATGGCGGCCCGAGGCCAGGGAAGTATTTGAGACTTTGTTGAAGAAGAATATCAACATAACTTTTATTTCCAATTCCAGTTCCAGGACTATCACACAGCGGCTGCTGAACTTGTTCTCTGTTCAAGAACTTCCATTTGGAATAGCGGTAAAAAGTGATGCGGCCAAATTTCGGATAGCCGAATTGCCCTGGTATTCGGCTATCTCGCAAGACGCTCAGGGATTATTTCAGGCAGTTCCTGTAACGCACAAAGATGTCGGAATCGGCCGGCCCGTATACTTGCAGCGGGCTGCGTATTTCGAGGCTATTTGTGCGGCATTTAATAATGACCTGGCAAGGTTACCTACTACGGTTGTTTGCGGGGATATTTGGGAAATGGATCTGGCCTTGCCCTACGAGCTTGGGGCGAATATCCATTTGATAGAAAGAGCCTCCCCATTTGACACCTACGGCTACGAGCGAAAAGCGACTTTGCAGGATACCCGAAGAGGGAAAGTCAGCAAGGATCTTGGCGGTTTGCTGGAGTGGGTTAAGTAAATGTTGCAATCGGACAAGTGTCCTACTGTTCAAACGCGCTTACAAATCGATGAATCGCGCCTAGGGGCCACTGTCGTACGTTATTTTAGGAAAACGCGCCCTGATGAGTCGGGTGTAAATCGACAGCATTACAATATTGTTCGGGGGGAGTCTCACTTTTTCCGAAGGAGTTCATTCGTCTAATATTAACCCGGCATGCCCCAAAAATCGTGATGCAATATTTCCGGTGAATTCACTCCTATAAAGTGCTCATTTAACCGGCGAAAGACCGCCTTGCCTATTGCGATGCGCCGGGAAATTCACTACCGATACCGTTGTAATTCAGATTATTGAGGATTAAGAAATTTTGATCTTGATGCCGGAATGGCGATGTCGGACTCTTGACGGTAACTCATTTATTTGTGATCCGAGACCTAGGAGGGAGGGTGTTTTGAATTTGTTTTGGCGCGAAAATTTTTAGAGAGGGTTCGAATCTCTCCATTTTAGCAGGGTTTAAACGACTGTAAATCCGAGAATTGCAGGTATTTTTTATCATGCGAAAGTGACTCGATGCCAATTAGGTGCCAGTTAATCGTGCAATCACAGTGCTTAATTATGAGTCTAAATTTTTTGACATCGATCTGGTCGGTTCCGTTCTTGGCTTTGTAGCCGCTATACTCGGCCATGAAGAACTTTTTAACGTGGATTGGAAGGTCGATCAGAATGGTTTTTTCATGTATTTAGATTAATCTAAATTAAATATTATGTTAGTCTAAAATTATACTTTTTGTTCGACATTCGCGAATAGATGTGGCTTAAAGTTCATTAATTTGTTGGAGATTCGATTACAACTGTCAAGTCTTATTCTGCATCTTAGTCATAGAAAATCAGTAGACTATGAAGAAGGTATTTGCCTTTGTTTTGATTTTGGTTGTCTCTGTGCAGTGCAAGAAGGATGACTTTCTGTCGTTAGCCCATATTGCCCCTATTGTCGGTGAATGGCGAATAACAGCTTATACGGATACGGATGGCAAAACGACGGTACCCGATACGACGGCTCAAGGTAGATCGCTGTTAATCGAGATTCGGACTGACGGTGTGATCGTTGACGGATATGGTAGGCAGGGATGCTGTCCTCCTTCCAAATATTTTTTCAGAGATAGAGAATTCATTCCCCAGCCAACGGCTCCCATTGAGCCATCAATCTGTCCTTTCGTTCTTTGCGCTTCATGCCCGGAAGTGAGAATAAACATGCCAACACCCGACACTTTGCTAGTGAAGAATTGCTGGGGAGGGACATCGACATATGTTCGGGAAAAGTAGTTGTAATATCGCCTGTCACGTGTATGAGGTTAAAAATGAATTCGTTATGAAAAGGCTTTCACTTGCTATGCTGTTGTTGTTTATATTCGGTCAGTGCAAGAAAGATGATCCGGAGCCGCTACCTGAAATCGCTTCGATCGTGGGGAAATGGAGGGAGGTCGCTCACATTCGGACTGTTGGAGATTCGACCATGACACAAGTCATACCCAAAGAGTATTCCAATGTCTACGAATTTCGATATGACGGAGTTTTTTTGAACGAAAGGGGTAAGGTTCCGTGCTGTCTTCCGCCAAAATTTTTCATTGATGGAGAAGAGTTCGTTCCCAAGCCGCAAGCGCCCGCCGAGCTTGATCCTCTTTGCGCTTCTACTTACTGCGCTCCATGCCCTGAAATGAGAATAACGCGACCTATCGCCGATGTAATTATCATAGAAAGCTGTGGCGGGTCTGGTACTTCCTATACTCGGGAAGAGTAGGTATTTTAAATTTATCTAACTTCTCACAAATTCAGCGTTTTCTTGTTTCGACAGTTGTAGTATCCGTTTGGCGATGTTTGCGGTTGATCAAATTTTCCATTCGATCGTCGTAAACATAGCCAACCAACCAGTAGACTACGACGGCGAACAGAAACAATAAAAGTAAAACCCATTTAAGCGGTGTCTTGATAAGTAAGTCGTAACGGTCTAACATTCCGTGCTTACGTAGCTCTCTATCAGTGGGAATTGACATTGCATGTTGTTATCCTGAATTGAATTTACAAGATAGCAACAGTCGCAATGCCTCCAAAAATCATTTACTTATGCTGCAAGATTGGAAATTGCACCGATCAGCTGATCAAATTTGCCCTGGGTGTTGGTTGAATGCACCGCGCCTTCCACGTTTCGCACCGCTCCTTCGACGCCGTTCACGGTTTGTTTGACTTCACCAAGTGCGGAAACTGCCCGCGTGAGCGTGTCGCCGTTGTCGAGCGTGGCCGCGAGAATGTCCTGAATGGCTTCCAGCTGCATCTCGCCTTGCTTTTCGGCTTCCGCGTGAGCTCCGGAGCGGTTCTGCTTTCCGGCAAAACGGATGTCAGAGTGCCAAAGAAGCACTGCCGTAAATTACTTTTAGAGGACCTCTGCCGCAAGATCATTCCAGAATCGGCTATACATATTATCCGTTATCAGCAATTCTCGATGAGAGCCACAGGCGGCTAAGTTGCCCTTCTCTAAAATATAAATCCGGTCGCAGATTTTGGGCAGGGTGTGCAGGCGATGCGAAACATAAATAATACCCATCTCCGGTCTGCATTTCTGGAGTAGCTTTAAAATTTGCCCCTCGCTATACGCATCCATCGCTGATGTGGATTCATCGAGCAATAATAGTTGAGGACGGTTATAAAACGCCCTCATGAACCCAACCCATTGTTTTTGCCCTCCCGACAAGTTTACGCCCTCTTCTCCGACCAGGGTACCAAGGCCCTGGGGAAGCGTATTTATGAAGGAAATAAAAGGCTCTTGGCTGAAAAATTCTGTTAGCTCATCCGCTGATTGCTCTATGCCGAGCAACACATTATCTAACACTGTCATATCCTTGCTGACTTTAGTATCCATGATCTTCGCATAAATCTGCGTTGTCCTGATGCTATTATGACCCAAGATTTTCGATACCGTTTGGATCGGTACGCTATTTTGCAGCGCGACCGTGGTGGCGAAGGTATGCCGGGCAACATGCGAAGTCATTGGCTTTTCGATACCGCAGAGGATGATAATTTCTTTCAGGTATTCGTTCATCTTCTGATTGCTTGGTACTGGCAGTACAACTCCTTTGTTGATACACACCGGATGATCGGCTTATTTCTCCATGATCTTTTTGGCTTGTGGTAAAAGGGGTATATTGGAAATTAGGGTGAAACTGACTAACTGATTTCAGTTTGGACAGACCATGTCATTTTGGTGTGAATTGACTAGTTTTTGTCTCTTTTAATCGATGAGTTATACTAAAGTCCAAAAAGTTGGATTGATGGTCAATCTGACACGGATTGAGGTGGTCTGTGGTACCGTATTTTCCACTTACATACGGCATGTCCATCCATTAATGGCATTGCTATGTCCACAATGAGCGCGTCTGGTTCCAATTTTTCTGCTGACGCAATTCCGTCCTTATCGGAATAACAAAGGAACACTTCATATCCCAGATGCCGCATTGTTTTGCCCACAAGGTCTTACGGAACAGACGAGGTGGTTGGGTCAATAATCGTCTTTACTTCTGCGATAAAATTGACTGGAAAATTGCCTATACGTGCGTGTTCCCGCACGACCTGCTCTGATTCGGCAATATGGATGCAGTACAGTTTGTTGTCAGTTACAAAAGACTGAATCCAATGGTAAGGTGCGCCAAGTTCGCTGACGACCTGGCAGGATGCTTGCGAGATGTTTTGCAGCTGTTGGATGGAGAGGTTTCCCAGTCCTTCAATGTCGCGTTCAATAAGAAATTTTTTCATATGGCGATCTGATTGATGTAAGATGGCCACAAAGCTACCCGCTGCGCCATTGTGCCACACCGGTAATATTCCCTATCTTACAAGGCGTGGTTACCTATTTTAGCAATCCGAGCCGGATGCCTTCCTGCACCGCTTTGGCCCGTGAGTCGACCTCGAGTTTAGATAGGAGGGAGGATATATGGTGGTCCACCGTCTTGGTAGAAATGCTTAATCTGGCTGCAATTTCTTTATTTCTCAGGCCACCTTGCAGGAGTTGCAAAACGTCAATCTCACGAAGCGTCAGGTTGGCGCTATTAGCTCCTGTTGTTTTTCTGATGCCTCGCGGGATGCGTTTTATTCCTTCGGCGCGCATAACGGATTTGAGCTTTTCACAACTTGCAGTTGCTCCCAACTTTTGCAACGATCTGATTGACTCTGATTTGTCATGCTCGTTGCCCTCGAAACGAATCAGTGCTTCTTCATAGGGACAACCCGTAAAATTCAGGAGTTGCGCATCGTGGTTAGCCGGGGAAAAATTTTTAGACAGGTAACTTACGTAAATGCGGCTGAAATCAATGCTGAGATTCGTGTATTTCGTCAACCAAAATGAGAAATCATTGATCTCGTACATGGTTCCCATCTTTTCTGTCATATCAATGATTTCCAGGATTTCAGCTTCTTGGAGAATGCTTTCCCCTGTAAGCCATTCGTATTCCAGCAAGGCGGTAATAGCAGGGATGATTCTTTGCAATTCCCCGGTTTGCAGTGCCTTTACTTTGGCCTGGATCAGTATGGGCAAGGCGCCTGACTCAGCCCTTCTCATTTTAATAGTCCCGATGATTACCATGGGCCCGATTGTCACTACCGCCGGTTGCTCTTCATTAGCCACCAGCTCTGTCGCAATCTGGTAGGCGGAGTCCCAGGTGCCTATTTCCATGCACATTCTGGCTTTCAGGGAAAGCATGTAGGCCGTCCAGGAGTCCAGATCGCGCTTTTCGCAGTATGAGAGTCCTTCCTGCAAGACACTTTCAGCCCTTGTGAAATCTTTTAAGCGGATCAAGCTGGCGCTCAGGTTCGTATATGCACGGGCGGCGTGCTCATGAAAAGAGCCTTCCAGCGCAATCTGCAGGCTTTGTTGTAGAATACCCATACCCACCGCACCGAGTTCGGGCATCTCCATTTGCACCGTACCAACGTTGTTAAGGGCATGCGAAAGCGTCTCCGGGTCGTTAAGTTGTTTGGCGATCGCAATTGCCCGCTGCCCCCATAGCATGCATTCATCGGGTTCGTGCGAGAGCATTTTTAATTGAGAAATATTACTGTAAACCTGGCCTTTGACAATAGAATCCGGCTGCCTATCGACAATCTCCACAGCCCGATAGCCGTATTTTTCGGCTTCTAAGCGGTTTCCTTCAAACCACCAGAGGCGCGAAAGAAATCGCAGGCAATTCGCCAGGGGCTCCGGGTTGTTCTGCTTCTCGAAAACCGCCAGAAGTATTTCCTGATGCAAAATAGCTTCCTTGGGCTGGTTGGTCAGGTAACATTCATATGAATAAGATTGGTGCAGGTAGTTCAAAAAGGACTGATCAGTACCCTTGTAGTATGTAATCCCGGTGCAAAACAGCTTCGCCGCGTCAAGGTGGGCTCCGACGCTGATAGCCTGCTTCGCAGCCTTTGGGATGTATTCGAGCATCAGATCATAATCCCTGGCCAGCTCTGCATGGTGAATGATACGCTGTGTTTCAGGGTTTGGCTCTTCCAGCAATAAGTTAAGAATGCTTTTATTGGCGGTAATTTGGGCAAAAGGGGAAATGGATGATTCGATAGTCCGCCGGTAAAGCTCATGTTTGAAAAATAGCTTGTCATCTCTGAGCAAGACGATCCTGGATTCGATCGATTTTTCGATGTAGGCGGCGTAGTCCGGGACGAGTTTTTCCAGATAATCAAGTTCCAGTCCCGTGGGTGCAACCGATAGCAATTCCCATATGTACCTGGTCTTTTCATCCTGCCGGTGGAATACCGAAAGGATGGAGTCTTTGATATTTTCGGGAATACCAAAGCTATAATTGGCAAGTATTTCAGTAACATAGAATGGATTACCGCCTGAAATTGTAAAAACGTCTTCGCCTCTGTAACCTTTTTCGGATGCCAGCCGCGAGACCGCCTGCATGGAAAGTGGGCTGAGTTCCAACCTGGTGAAGGTGCCCGTTATTAATTGGCCCAGTAAGCTACGGAGCGGGTGACGGCTATGGATTTCGTCGCTGCGGTAGGTGAGCACGAGCAGAAAACGCAAATCGGCGATGCGCCTGCACAAGAACTTGATAAAATCCAGTGTTGCTTCATCTGCCCAATGGATGTCTTCAAAAACCAGAATGGTCGGCCAGACCAGTTTTTTTAGTTCGCTAAGAAAACGGACGAAGAGCTCGTTGCGATGGCCGTCAGCCGCCAGCGCTAACAAATCGCCGTTGTGCCACTGCCACAAAACATCATACAAAGGTGCAAGCGGCCTGGGCGTAAAGAGGGCATCGCAAGTACCTTTAAATATATTGCTGTCTTTTCTGCGGTTGTCGCAGAACGCTTTCACCAGCGAGCTCTTTCCAATACCGGCTTCGCCGCTGACGAGCATGCAATGCCCATCGCCACTAATGGATTCTTCAAACTGATGATTTAACGCTGATAAAAAATCCGACCTTTCTACTAATTCCATGGCGGTCAAAATAACTGGTGTTCTTATTGTTAAGCGGTTGACTAGGAAAGAAAATAGGGGATGATTAATGTAAAATGGGGGAAAACTCCGATATCGGCACGCTGCCGTCTGACTTGTTTTGCCCTGGTAAAAATTAATTCATCCTAAAAAATAAAATCGATGCGAACTACCGGGAATTTCAACAACTGCGAACGTCTATTCAAAAACATCCTCCACTGCTTGCTCGCCTGTATGATGGGCTTTGGCCTAGTTTCCTGCAACGAAGAAGACCACCAACAGCAACTGCCGGATGTGGTCGAGCAGGAACTGGATCGAGTGCGCCAATCGGTAACCGTATACCGGGATTTGAAAAAGGCAATTACTGCGGGTTATGACCACGAAGTTACCGGATACAGGTCTCAGATGGGTTACCATTACCTAAATGCTGCTCTGCTTGACGATAAATTCGAATTGCAAAAGCCGGAAATCTTGATTTACGCGCCTTTTGAAGGGGATTCCATGAAACTGGTAGCGGTGGAATACGCCACGCCCATTGCCGACATTAAAAACCCGCCGGCCGTGCCGGAAGGTTTTACCGGTAAGCTGGACGAATGGGAAATCAACACCGAGTTTAATTTATGGACCCTGCATGCCTGGGTAGAATTGGAAAATTCCCATGGAATATTTGCTCCGCACAACCCTAAACTGCCCTGAACGGAATTTATTCTAGTATCTGCTCGAACACCGGCTATTATTTTTTTCTCATTTCCTATCTACATTTGATACATCCGTATAACCATAGGCGTTTGCCCAAATCTTCGCGGATTTGGGCATTGCCATTGAACCTGTATCTTCAAATCATATGAAGTGTTATTCAGTATTGCTATTACTGCTGGGAATATGCTTTTCCTCGTATGACCCGGCGCAGGCAAAAGTATATCCCAAGGGAAGTCAAACCAGCAAGGCAGCCCCTGCGGCGAAGAAAAAGGCGGCTCCCTTGATAAAACGAGCGATTATAGTCGCAGGGCAAAGTAACACTTGCTCGGGGGCGGGGGATGTGATACTCCCCCCTGATTTTGCCCAAAGGAGAATGTCCCAGCTAGGGCGGAGTAATGAAAACTTCAATGAAATCCCGCTTACATTTTATGGCGTTCATCACATCACCACGTATACGGATCGGGCGTCATTTGCGTCCATGTTCTGCTACTATTATTATGACCTTTTAAAAACCCAGAATCCCGGCGCGGATATTCAATTGCTCCTTATTCCTGCAGGGGCCGGTGGTTCGGGTTGGAGTGACTCGCAGTATCCGTACAATTCATGGAGAACAGACACAAACTATTTCAGGGATGTGGTTACCCGTATCAAATGGGCAAAAAATGCCGGGTATCAGATTGATGGTTTTTTATGGCATCAGGGAGAAGCGGACGCAGCGGCGGGTACCCACTATTACCAACAGATCTTGTGCAACTTCATACAATCCATGCGCGAGCACGTAGGTAATCCTGCTTTGCCTTTCGTGCTGGGACAGATGATGCCTGCCTGGGTGGCGGAGGATCCCGCCAGAGCTGGATACCAATCCGTCATTAATGGCATTCCTAACCTGGTGCCCTATACCTACACAGTGCCGGCAAACAACCTGAGCTCTAACTATGGGGACCTGATACATTTTTCGGCTGCGGCTCAGTATGAGCTGGGGAAACGCTATTACGATGGTTTTTTGTCGGCTCTGAATAATTCCAGCCCTTCCGGTTATATGGTGCCACCAAGTGGTCAGAGCCTGTTGCTTAACCACAACGTGGCTGGCGGCTTGTTCAATAATGTGCTGGACGCGATAGGTCAAAATGACGACAACCCGTCTCATAATGTTCATTCAAGACTGGGCGAGATATGGAAGTTCAAAAACAGTGATGGCTACTATCATTTCAAATTGGTGGTGGTTGCGGGAGGAAGCTTGACTAACACATATTTTGAATGGAAGCAGCGGTACAGCCCATTTGCAATGAGCGATGCTTTTGTAGAGGAAAGGGCAGATAAGAAGATTCTTGGTAACACCCTGGGGATAGACACTACTATTAACTCGCAGGGATTTGCCTCATTGGTATATTATTCGACCAGATCCGGGGGGCCGACGACCACACTTTTTCACGGGGACATCCGATACCGCAATGCAAGCTGGTGGCTTTCTGTGGGGGCAATCCAACACTTTCAGAGCCATCTGCCCATTAAAGATGACGGGCAGAACTCGGTTACGCATATCAGGCTGTATGCCATAAAAGAGTGATATTGCTAAGCCTGGGTGGCACAGATGAGGCCTGGTTCGAAGGCCTCATCTGTGCAGGTAAGGTCAGGCCTTGAATCTGAGGCGAAAGCTTACCATATCAGTTTGGGAAACGCTCACCTGCACCTGGATCATAGCCGCAACTTCCTTAACAATTAATAGTCCGAGCTCATCGACCCTTCCTTTTGGACCTATCGGATCCGTACTAACTACTACTTCCCGATCGTTGATGAAATCCACTTTTTCTTGCGGCAGACCAGTTCCCGTGTTAGAAATGATTAGTTCCTTTCCATCCACGTAATCGTGAAAACTGAAACTAATCGTGCCCTGGTAGGTATACTTAGACGCATTGTCAAGCAGGTTATGAACGATGATCGCTAAAAGTTGCTCGTCGGAATCTACAAAAATGCCCTCGGCAACGTCATTGATAATTGTGTTGTTCTTGGCGAGTGCTACTTTTTCAAAAAGCGCAATCTTTTCCTGAATCAGCGCATGAATATTAAGGGGCTTAATTTGAATTTGTTTACCATACATCTGCATTTTGACATAATTAAGCAAGTCGCGAAGCAACGTTGCGGTCCGCTCCGATATGGAAGATACGATCGTTGCTGCCTTCGGAACCTGGTCATACCTGCCATCTTTGCAAAGGTCAATAATGTCTGCGGACACATAGGTGGCATAATTCAAAGGTGTCTGAATGTCATGTGTGATCGACGCCAGAAGACGAGACATCAGATGCACCTGGCCGGTAAGTTCTATTTTCGAGGCTTCCAGCTCGGTCATCGTATTTCGAAGTGAGTTTGTTCGGGTAGCCACAAGCGTCTCTAGTTGCGTGTTTTTTGCTTGGATTGCCCTCAGCTTGAACCGGTTGAACATCAGCCCGGCAACGACCAAGAGACCCGAGATTGCAGTTGCAAATATTATGAGAACCCAATTCGTCAAATACCAAACCTGGGGCACGAAAAAATGGGCTCGTTTATAAACATAGCCATCCGCGGACAGGCTGCTGCGCTTGCGAACGACGAGTTCGTATTCACCTGCATGGATGCTCGAATAATGGATCACCATTTCATTGCCGATTTCATTCCAGTTTGGGCTTGTCTGATTGTTTCCTTTTTCAACCAGCGCATAAGAAACATCCAGGTTGCTAACGTTTCCAAAAAATGGGGTTGAAAAATGAAACTCGACATTCTGCGGGTTGATGGGTAACGAATATCCCCCATGGGTCTGTTTAAGTGGGATTTGGTTTACCAATACCTGATCAAGCTTAATAGCGGATTGGTCGTTGTACTTGCGTATTTGTTCCGGCTTAAACCAGACAAAGCCCTCCATCGATGGGAGTGAAACATACCCATTGCCGAGTCTCAGGCCGCACGGCTGGCAACTTCCATTGAACTCGTTGTTGGCAAAACCCTCATCGAGTGCATGATGGATAAAGAAGGGTGGCTTGGGGGTAGTTTGGGGTGAGGTTGATATTACATTGGCGTAGTCGAGCAATTCTTTCTCGGATACTTGAAAAAGTCCTCTGTTGGTAGGTATCCACAAAGAGCCAGCTTCGTCATCGACAGCGCAGTGCGCCGATGCCAGGAACTGGTTTTTGTCTAACGGGAAGGTGGCAAGTTTACTTTCGTTGACCAAAAGCATTAGCCCCTTGCCCTTGGCTGTAAGCCACAAGCGATTCTGCCCTGACCGGCGGATGCTTTTGATGTTGGTACTGTCTGTGCCTGGCAGTATCGTGCCGCTTCCGGAAGTGGTGCCTACCTTATAAAGGCCGGCCTTCGTGCCGACCAATAGCGAGCCGTCCTGAGCAGTTTCCATGCAAGTGATATTCGAGGGAAGTTTGAATTTAAGCTGTTTAGGAGCAATTTCGAGCTGTTCAGGGTCCAGCAGGAAAATATCTTTGGAGACTCCTACCCAAATTTTCCCACTCTTGCCCTGGCAGACAGAAGAAATATGTTGTTCAAATTCCCACGTCTTTTCAAGCGTTTCTGCGCTCTTTGAAAACAGAAGCAGTTTTTTCCAGCTTCTGATCCAGAGCTTCCCATCTTTGCTCCTAAATATCACCCACTTGTCCGCAGGGTTTAGCTCAGCCAGCATAGAAAAGTTTTGATCTATTATCTGGCCGGAGCGGGCGTCTTTTCCGAGTATGTTTCCCGTTGGAGTCAATACCGTGTTTTCCCCCAAAGCAACTTGTGCGTAAAAAACATTCGAGATCTCGGTGCCCTCGGTTTTTACAACTTCAAACTGAGGTACATGGATAACAAAAAGGCCCTTTGCCAGGCTTCCTGCGAGTAGTTTTCCGTTAATTGCATCGTAGTATGCTGCCGTTATGCCGTTGGCGTGAAAATCAAAACCTTTCGCCAGAAGCCTGGCGTAAACCATGCCATTACCGTACCGTTCGAGCACGTATGTCGCATTAGCCTGATGCAAAAAAGCCTGCTCCGAGTTGGGGTTCCACAGCAGTTTCATTTCTGCCGTCAGGTCGTTGTAGGAAGGATCATTAATAATGTCGCCAATTATTCGAAGATCCTGTACCCTACCATTGACAACCTGGGAGACGGTATTACGATCTTTCACCCAGCACAGGTTTCCCTCCCTGACAAAAGCTTTTGAAACGACCACGTTATTAACTGAAATTTCATAGTTTTTTTTCCAACCTCGGTAGTATATCACGCTGTTTTTGTTGAAAACATAGTAATTCCCGTCTCGGCTGGCGGCAGGTAATCCATGAGGACGCTCATCATCGGGAAAACCAGATATATTCGGTATCCCTTTGATCCAGTTTACTCCTTTCATCGATTGAAGCTGGGCCGGGGTCAGAGCTTGCTTATAATTGTATGCGTTATCGTCCTTTTCAGCGTTCCCATCCTTGATCTGAATCAGGTCGCCGGCATTCGTCTCTGCATACATTTTCGACGCGCGACCATTGGCTAAAATGCCTTTGTCTTGATACACAGGCTGTATACCAAGAATCCCGTCTACGCTCGTATTCAGCTTCCCACTCAGTGAGACAAAGTTTCGTCCATCGAAACGGACCAAGCCCGCTTCTGTTGCAAGCCATACATAACCTTCTTTGTCGGCAGCGATGCTTTTGATACTGTTTTGAGGCAGGCCGTTTTCCGAGGTGTAATGGTTGACTTTCAAGGCGACCTGAGCGTGAGCGGGCCCGACCTGCATCACCACTGCAAGTGAAACAAAAATGGGCAGCCAGTAACCGGGTTTTATCAACCTTAAAAAGTAGAGTTTAATCATGGGGGGGCTGTTTTGGTATCAGCCGGCAAATTTAACAGATGAAACTATTTGAAATTGAATATGCCGGACGGGCAGCGGTAAAACCGGCGTCGGATGTGTCCTGGGTCGGATTTTTAGTGATTCTCGGTCTTTGCTGATGAAACGACGATCTGACTATCGGAAGTAAGGTTGATCGCAGCCAGAATACGCTCCCGCTTTTCGAGTTGAATTTCTTTTTTGGAAATCCAATCTGCCAATTGCCCAAGTGCAGAACAAGGTTGTGAAAATCCACAGTGTTGCGATGCTTCATTGAGATCGGCAAGCTTTTCGGTGGCGTTTTTATTGGTGATAACCAGTGCCGTAAAGTAATATAGTGTAGCGAGAAATTTTTGCTCCGTGCTGGTGTACTGTGAGCCGATGCAAACGTTGTAAGCTCTTCGAAGATCATTGTAGCGTCCCCGATACAGATACAGTTCACAGTTCCTGGTTTGATAAAGCCCTTTTTCGTGGTCCGGACTACTTGTAATTAATAATTTGTTTTCATTTTGCTCTTTCCGGTACTTGTGGCTCTGCCTGTATAGCTCACTAAGCCTGTCGTGGATATTGACGTATTCGGTAAGGTCCGATCCGTATTTGGTTGCCAAAATCTTGTATTTTGTGATAGCCCTATCTTTCTGACCGGATTTTGCGAGGCTATCCAAAAAGTCGATCTGCCGCAGGATTTTAATGTCGGGCTGGGGGAGGTTTTGGTAGGATTTTGCTGCTGTAACCTTGATTTTTTCAAGTACTGAATTATTATAATAAGTAAAATCCGAACTAGTGCTTAGAATTGCGTTTTTATGCTGCTTAGCAGGTGTCTTGTAAGTTAGCTGCACGCGTGAAAGATCCGGTTGGGTGTATTCAAATACGATACGGAACAAGTTGTTCTTGTAAGGAAGCACCTGAAAGGAGCTTCCGCCCAATTGTCCGGTCCTGATATTGGAGATAAAATCAAATTCAATTTTGTCTGTCTGCACGCCATTTAAGCTGAATCGTTTGCTAGGCCTAATGGTAATTGAACAACTCTTGCATTTATTATTTACAGATAGGGCGAAATCAGGCTTTGTGAAACTGGCAGGCCTGGAAGCTATAATGTTGGTGTGAAGTGTTTCATTCAATAAATGGATTGTTGTCTGGCAGGGGTTATGATTGAACAGCGAGTCAAGACTAACCACCTGACCGTGCACTTGAATGGAAATAAAGTTTATCAGGTAGATAGTTATTTGTTGCAACTTGCTGATTTTCATGAGTCGTTGTTGGTTATTGATAGGCTATTAAAAGCAACAGGCAATCATCAGAAATGGAATGTATCTGATGGTCATCAGAAGGGTTTAGTATAAGGCAGTCCGATGGTCTGGTGAGTGCAAAACTCTGGTGGAAATCCCCACTTTCTGTTATTACAAGACAGTTGCCCATCAGGCAAATGAGCGCCTTCCAATTTTGACATTTTTCTTGTGCCCGAATAGTTTCCTGAGATAGGCATGAAACCCTTATAATGCTGCCAGGTATAAGTTTTTCGAATACTGTTAATACACCGGCGTCGGAGCGAAAGGTGTTAAGCGCTATAAGTTTGGCCATATCATGATGCCGTTGTCTGCCTAATAATCGTGAACGAAATCTAATTGGCCTCTGCCATTTTTTTATAGCTAGCATGATATGTTTAGCTAATGTAGATTTACAAACATAAAATTATCCGAATAAAAAAAGCATAGATTAGTTACGTGGCTATGTAGATTTATCCCTACAATAATCGATTTTTTAAGCGAACTTCTGTTTTTTCAAACGTTCCAACTTGATTTGATTTGCCAGGATTTATTGGATAGGATGAAATTTGTTAGACATACTTTTATATTGTTACGTAGTATATATTCTTAAAAATGGTCAAAATCCTACGTGTAAATAGACGATTTGCGACGTATGGCAGTCTGATAAGATCTATATTTTATCCGAAAGGTGAGTATTTTTTGTTCTAAACATTGGTGGTGAATTATTCGATTTACTCCCGATTTTAATAAACCAGTTTTATTGTTTAGACTTACATAAATTTAGGAAATGTTGACGCTGTGAAAAGTAGACACCAATGGCGTGTGGAAGGCGAGAATATTCTACTTTAAAATGAAATTAGTTTATAATGATTTGCTTGAATGAATTGTATTTTTGATCCAATGCATACATGATTTTGGACGAACGGATAATGCGATTCCAGCGATATTTTTCTTGACCCACAGCGCATAGATTTTGCCTGTTTTAGACTGGGGATTAAATCTATTTATGTGCATTCGCTCCATGAAAGGAGCGGTTGCCTGGCGTATTTACACCGTTCTTGTCTTGACAACTTACTTAACTAACCCAATTGGTTTGTGTGTTCCAACATGATCGCATGACCTGATGATTCTTTATGAGAAACCTGTCCCCGCTTAAACTAATCCTTTCCGTATTTGTTTCACTTCTATCGATTACTTGCCTGGGCTATAACTTGCAGCAACAAAGCTCCTTGCACACGGATTCGGCCATGGTTAGCTACCAGTTAACAGCATTGGCAAGCTCAGGCAATCGCACCCCGTTTTGGATACAGACAAATCAGTTCGGAACTGTTTCGGCGGTTGGCAGCGGATTAGGTGCGAGACTGAGCCTGGATTATTTCCACAGGAAACCTCATAGTGCGAAATTTCGATGGGCCGCGGGGGCGGAAGTAGTAGCGAATGTGGGCTCGCAGTCCAAGGTATTAGTCCCACAAGTATATGTGGGAATTCAAACCGGGAACTGGGAACTTGTAGCCGGCCGGAGAAGGCAATGGATAGGTTTGGCAGATTCTACATTGGGTACGGGTTCGTACGTATGGTCGACAAATACCATGCCCATCCCAAAGATCCAGTTTGGCACCAGCAGATTTGTTTCGGTGCCTCTGACAGGCAGATGGCTGTATTTTCATGGTTTTTACTCAGAGGGCCTTTTTGAAAGCAGCCGACCCATTACAAGCCGGCTTAAACTCCATCAAAAAATGGCCTACTTCCGGAT
This sequence comes from Dyadobacter jiangsuensis, assembly GCF_003014695.1. GTDB lineage: Bacteria > Bacteroidota > Bacteroidia > Cytophagales > Spirosomataceae > Dyadobacter > Dyadobacter jiangsuensis. The sequence continues at coordinate 78,213 of NZ_PYAS01000023.1, forward strand.
CGGCCGGGATCATTCCAGGGTTAAACTGCTGGCAGGCTTCAATCATCAGGTACAGTGGGGAGGCAGAAGTTCCCATGAGACAATAGACGGCCGAATGCCCAATGGGATAAAGAACTATTTCAGGATTGTTTCAGGGAAGCCCGGGGATGCTAGTAGCACACCCAATTCGTTCGATGATGGAAATCGGGTTGGAAATCATTTGGGGACGATTGATCTGGGTTTAGAGTTGGAGGGTTACACCTACTCATTGTTTGTGTATCGTCAGAATATCTATGAAGACGGCACGTTGTATGCGCTTAGAAACATCAAAGACGGCTTAAATGGATTCCGTTTCAGGCGGAAGAACTCCTATGGGGCCAACTTTGAGATCAGCGAGTTCGTACTCGAATTCCTCTACACGAAAAGCCAGGGAGGACCTGATTATGACTACGAGGAGCAAATTATTCACCGCGGTTCACTAGGTAGGGATGACTATTTCAACAATGCGCAAGTCCGGGATGGATGGTCATACTATGGAAGAACGATCGGAACGCCATTTATTACGCCAACCGCAGAAACCATTTGGGCACAGCCTCAGTATGCGGATTTCTTTACGAGCAATAACCGGGTGTCGGTCTATCACCTGGGAGTGCGAGGGAAGCTCTTTCGAAGAGTGGAATGGGCAGGCAAATATTCGTATTCGAGTAATTGGGGCACTTACAATGCGCCTTTCAAGTCTTCTGTGAGGCAATTTTCAGCGGTCCTGAACTTGCAGACGCGTGTCAGCATTGCCGGTCCGACAGATATCGGAGCCAGTTTTGGTCTGGATACCGGGAAGTTGTTTCCTCAGACGTTTGGCGCGATGCTGACAGTCAGAAAGCAGATGAGTATCTATTGAGTTTTGTAAAAATTTATGTTCTATGAGTTGTTTATGCTTTTTTTGGAACTTCAATATTGAGTAGTTCGGGATTTTCTTTTTCGATTTTCCTGTAGAGCTGGATCACGTTGGTCACACCAAACTTCTCGAATATGCTAAGTTTATGTGTGCTGACCGTGCTCCATTTGATACCCAGCTGCCCCGCTATTTCTTTTGTCCACTTGCCTTGCAGAAGTAATCTTATGATTTCGGCCTCCCGTGGTGTAATCGCCGCCGCCTCCTTGTGTTTGTTAGGGTGACTGATAGACTTGAGGTAGTTGTGCGCCAGGTAGCTTTGCGTTTGTGAGCTCATGTACTTTTCTCCGTTCAAAACCATCCGCATTGCTCTTGCGATCGCGTTGAAGGGTGCTGACTTTGAAAGAAAGCCGTCAGCACCCGCGCTTAAGTATTTCACAGAAAAATCTTCTTCGTTCATCGCGCTATGCACTAGAATTCGAACAGGGGCGTAGACATTTCTTAGGCTTTCAATCATCTTGGGGCTATTCCCTCCCGGAACGTCGATGTCCAATACAACTAAGTCAATCGAGCTTTTAGCAACTATACCGAGCCCCTGGTCAAATGATGATGCGGAAAATAGCGAGGCCTCAGGGATGCTTTCTCTAACAATAGCTGTTAGGGCCCACAAAACAATTTCGTGGTCATCGATCAACAGAATTTTTGTCTGCTCGTCTTCCTGCATGATAAGGATACTTTTGTGGCGAAGTAGCTACAAAAATAAAAAACTTGATGAAAAAACATGCTGGCAATAATTCGAGATTTCGATAGAATTCATTTACCTCTTCGCTTGGCATTCGAGCGGCACCAGTGTGCGGGAATCCAGTTACTTTTGCAATAAATGACGAAATGTCTTGCTTGAGCAGGAGCGCTCAATATTCACGTATACTGTTTATCGTTAGGCTGGCGAAAAACCGGTTCGATTATTCTAAGAGATGAATTTCCAGATATGAAAAGAATTCTAATCATCGATGGGCAGTATTTGTTCCGACTTAGCTTGCAAACGGTCCTCAGAGAGCTGGACACGGAATGTGAAATCGTCGAGGCAGAAAGTATCGGCTCAGCGTTAGAGCTGCTCAGAGCGGAGATTTTTGACTTGGTTGTACTGGATATCGAGATCAAAAATCATACGGGTATAAGAATGATAGAGTTTGTTAGTCGCATCTCTATATTGGCCAGCGTCATCATATTCACCTCGGCGCACGAACATGTGCACGCCGAACGCTATCTGCTCGAGGGAGCCAAGGGCTTTATTCAAAAGTCGGCGAAACGGGAGGAGGTGGTCGGGGCGATGTCTGCTGTATTAAATGGCAGAAACTACGTGAGCAATAATGTACACAAGCTACTGCTTAATGGGCGCCCTGTCTACAATGTGCGTGAACCCCGACTCTCAGACCGTGAAAGAGAAGTGATGCAGTTGATACTTCAAGGTAAATTAACGAAGGAAATTGCCGGGATACTGCAGATCCAGGGCAATACAGTGAGCACTTATAAAGCAAACATATTTCGCAAGATGGGAGTTAGCAACGTTTTGGACCTGGCCAAGAAGGTTAGCGTCGATTGAATAATTGAGAGGATAGTTTACTTAGTGATGTGAATTCAGGCACGCCCGCGAAGATTTTCGCGGGCGGCTTTTTTACCTAAGCTACGCGAACTATTGGTTATTCGAGCCATCAACACAAAACAGCCCGGCAGATTTCTGCCGGGCTGTCGGTTTTAGTGTAATAGGAAAGGCATTGATTATCAACTAAAACTTATCTTGCAATAACTAGCTTTTGTGTGTTTAGTGCTCCATTCCGGTCAGTGATTTTAAGCACATAGTTTCCTGCTATCAGCTTTCTCACGTCGATCCCGTCCGGTGAAACAGCGGCAGATTGATATACAGTAGCTCCGTTCAGATTAACGATTTCCACTTTTTGAATCGAGTCTGCATCGTCGAGTTTGACGTAATCAGTAGCTGGATTGGGGTAAAGAAAAACGCCTTTGCCTTCGATAGAGATCGTGCGGATTACACTGTATGCGAAAGTGTTGTCTTGGTCCACCATCTTCAAGCGGTAAAGACTTCTTCCTGTGAGAGGGCTCTGGTCGGTGAATGAGTACTTTCTGATAGTTGT
>NZ_PYAS01000024.1 GCF_003014695.1 Dyadobacter jiangsuensis
ACTAGGGCTAAATAAGACTCTTGCAATGCATTTAATATTGATTCATCGCAAAACAACTACTTTTTTTATCACCCCCCAACTTTTCGGACTGATCCCAAAATAGTGCAAATAAAGGTCAGAAACACAAAAAAGCCACCTTCTTTCGAAAGTGGCTTTGGCCTAGTAGCGGGAGCTGGACTCGAACCAGCGACCTTTGGGTTATGAGCCCAACGAGCTACCAACTGCTCCATCCCGCGGTGTCGTTGAATTGGAGTGCAAACATACAACAAATGTTTTACAGAAAACAACTATTTTTGTGAAAACTTTTTAAAAAAGTTTGCCTCTAACGTTCTGACATCGATTTTATGAGTTCATATTCAGTCGCTTCCGGTTTCGGGTGGCGCATTCATCAAGTGCTGCTGATCAGGTTGCTCGGCATCATGATTCTGTTTACCGTTTGCCGGATTCTCTTTTATTTCTTCAATCAATCATTTTTTCCGGACGTTTCCTTTGCCTCGGCGCCGCGATTATTTCTCGGTGGATTGCGTTTCGACCTGGTAGCGGTGCTTTACACGAACATTCTTTACGTGTTCCTGACGCTCATTCCCGTCACATTCAAGTACCGCCCGGCTTTCCAGAAATTCCTGGACTATCTTTTTATCATCACCAACAGCATTGCCCTGCTCGGTAACTGCGCCGATTTTATTTACTACCGCTTCACGATAAAAAGGAGCACGTGGTCGGTTTTGCAGGAGTTTTCGCATGAAAACAATATGCACAAGCTGTTCGGCGGCTTTCTGGTGAATTACTGGTACGTGGCGCTCGTATGGGTGTTGCTTGTGGCCGCGTTGGTGTATCTCACCCGACGCTGGCGGGTGGGTACTAAACCCGTGCGCCCGGCCTGGCAGATATTCCTCGTTCATAGTGTATTGATGACCGCCGCAGTTTTCCTTTTTATAGGAGGTGTCAAGGGAGGATTCCGGCACAGTACCCGCCCGATTACGTTGAGCAATGCAGGCGAATACGTCGATAAACCGAAAGAAATGTTCATCGTGCTGAACACGCCGTTCTGCATTTATAAGACCTTGAAAAATAATGATTACCAGCGTGCCAGCTTCTTCAAGTCGGAGCAGGAAATGAATGCGGTGTACTCGCCGATCCATTACCCCGATCCGAATGCGCCGGCGTTCCGCCCGAAAAATGTCGTGATCCTGATCTGGGAGAGTTTCGGAAAGGAAATGGTAGGGACATTCAACCGCGACCTGGAAAATGGCACCTACAAAGGCTATACGCCATTCGTCGACTCGCTCATGCAGCATAGCAAAGTGCATTGGTACTCATTTGCGAACGGCGCGAAGTCAATCGAGGCCATTCCGTCGGTACTTACGAGTATTCCGGGCATTATGGAGCCATTCATTCTGACACGCTACACGGATAACAAACTTCCCAGCCTGCCCGAAATGCTGCAAGCCAAGGGGTACCACACCTCATTTTTTCACGGAGCGCCGAATGGCTCGATGGGTTTCAAGGCATTCACCAACCTGATCGGCATTAAGGATTATTACGGCAAAACCAAATACAATAACGACGCCGATTACGATGGTATCTGGGGCATTTGGGATGAGGAGTTCTTGCAGTTCTGGTCCAAAAAGCTGGATACATTCCAGCAACCGTTCATGAGTACATTGTTTACAGTGTCTTCGCACGACCCGTACAAAGTGCCTGCGCGCTACCAGGGTAAGTTTCCGAAGGGCCCGCTGCCGATTTATGAATGCATGGGTTATACCGACTATGCATTACGTCGGTTCTTCGATTCTGCGAAAACCAAGCCATGGTTCAAGAATACGTTATTCGTAATAACTGCCGATCATTCAGCCACATTTGCGCATTATCCCCAATATCAGACCTCGGTAGGAAATTTCTCGATACCCATTCTTTTCTACGCGCCAGGCGAAGAAATGTCGGGTGGGGCGTCTCCAAGTAGCAACGGCGTTTCGCCAGGCACCGACAGCACCCGCCTCGTCCAGCAAATCGACATTATGCCGTCCATTTTGGGTTATTTGCATTATGACAAACCCTATTTTGGTTTTGGAAAAAATGTATTCGGGAACCCTCCTCTCAACTTTGCTGTCAACTATGACGGTGCCTATCAGTGGTTCAATGGGCCGTATGTTTTGCAATTTGATGGCCGGAAAACCGTAGGTTTGTATAAATATCAGGAAGACAAGCTTTTGAAAAATAACCTTGCAGGCCGGATTCCGGAGGTTCAAGGGCCTATGGAATTGCAGGTTAAGGCATTTATCCAGCAATATTCGAACCGGATGCTGGACGACCGGCTGACGGTAACACCCTAGGTGCCACGTTTTTGCGAAGCTGAAAAAAGTGAAGAAGTAATTTTTATGGAAGAAAAAGCCGAAAATAATACCGAGTTACGCAACCACCGGGCGGGTTTTGTAAGCATTATCGGAAAGCCCAACGTAGGGAAATCGACGCTGATGAACGTACTCGTGGGCGAAAGGATGTCGATCATCACCTCCAAGGCGCAAACGACCCGCCACCGCATTATCGGGATTTTGAATGGGAAACATGAGGATATCCCGTTTCAGCTCGTGTATTCGGATACGCCGGGGGTGATCAAGCCGTCGTACAAGCTGCACGACTCGATGATGACTTTTGTGAAAGGGTCGCTGGAAGATGCCGATGTGGTGCTTTTTGTCGTGGAAATAGGAGAGAAAGCTGCCGAGCACGAGGTACTGCCGTTATTGAAACGCACCGAATCGCCGGTGGTTTTGGTATTGAACAAAATCGACCTGTCGAACGATGAGGAAGTGAAAGCGAAGATGGCCGAGTGGGAGAATGAGATCCATCCCGCAGCCATTATACCGATTTCCGCATTGGAAAAGGCGAATATCGGTACGTTATTCGATGCTGTGGTGACACGTTTGCCGTTCCACCCGCCTTATTTTGATGAGGATGAACTAACCGACAAGCCGGAGCGTTTCTTTGCTTCGGAAATCATCCGCGAAAAGATCTTCTTGAATTACCGCCAGGAAATTCCATACAGCTCCGAAGTAGTAATCACTGAATTTAAGGACAAGGACGACATCATTGTGATCCGTGCAGAAATTCTGGTCGAACGTAAAAGCCAGAAGGGGATCATTATTGGTGAAAAAGGAGAAATGCTGAAAAAAGTCGGGACGCAGGCCCGTCAGGACCTGGAAGATTTCTTTGGCAAAAAAGTTTTCCTCGAACAGCACGTAAAAGTAGAACCGGATTGGAGAAGCAAGGAGAACAAGCTGCGCCAGCTCGGGTACCAGGAATAAATTTTAAATAAAACGAATGAAGAGCAGGTGCCAGACCGGCTCGGATCATATTAATAGTAAGAAAATGGCAAATGTAATATCGATTGTTGGTCGTCCGAACGTGGGCAAATCCACTTTGTTCAACCGCCTTACCGAGAGCCGGAAGGCCATTATGGACAACCAGAGCGGCGTAACCCGCGACAGGCACTACGGTTACGGCGAATGGACCGACCAATATTTCACAGTGATTGACACAGGCGGTTATGTAGTGGGTTCGGAAGATATTTTCGAAGGTGCTATCCGCGACCAGGTGGAGCTTGCGATCGAGGAATCGACCGTGGTTCTTTTTATGGTCGACACCATGACCGGCCTCACCGACCTTGACAAAGACTTCGCGAATGTGCTTCGCCGCTTCCATAAGCCGGTGTACCTGGTAGCCAATAAAGCAGAAACTACGGAGCGTTACCAGTCGGCAGGTGAATTTTATGAATTAGGCTTGGGAGATGAAATTTTCGCGATTTCTGCGCAAACCGGCTTCGGGACAGGCGAGCTGCTCGATAAAGTAGTGACGCATTTTGAAACCGCGGGCGTTGAAAACCCGGAAGAAGGTATCCCGCGCATTGCCATCATGGGTCGCCCGAATGTCGGTAAATCTTCGTTCCTGAATGTACTCACCGGCACTGACCGCAGCATTGTGACCGACATCGCGGGTACTACGCGCGACGCGATCCACACGCACTACAATGCGTTCGGAATGAATTTTATCCTCACCGACACCGCCGGAATCCGCAGGAAATCGCGTGTGAAGGAGGATATCGAGTTTTACTCGACGCTTCGCTCGGTAAAAGCAATGGAAGAATCCGACGTTTGTATCGTTCTGTTGGATGCTACGTTGGGACTTGAAGGCCAGGACCTGAACATCATTGGCCAGGCTGATAAAGCCAAGAAAGGCATTGTGATCATGGTCAACAAGTGGGATTTGGTTGAAAAGGATTCCAAAACGGCCGATCAATACAAAAAAGCGCTGCTGGAAAGACTGGCGCCGATGAACTACATGCCGATCATCTTCGCGTCGGTGGTTGAAAAACAACGCATTCACCAGGTAATGGAGAAGGCAATGGAGGTGTATCAGAACAAAACCAAGAAAATTTCGACTTCGAAACTGAACGAGGTAATGCAGGCCGAGATCGAAAAATATCCGCCGCCGGCACACCGCGGAAAGTATATCAATATCAAATACATGATCCAGCTGCCGACGCCGTCACCGACGTTCGTGTTTTTCAGCAGCCATCCGAAACACGTGAAAGAGCCGTATTTGCGCTACCTGGAAAACCGTTTGCGCGAAAACTTCGATTTTTCGGGTGTACCGATCACGATATTCTTCCGCGAGAAATAGGAAGAAAGTAACAGGAGCAAGAAAGCGCCGGCAGGATTTTTCCTGTCGGCGCTTTTGCAATTTATCCGTAACCAGCTACTGTTCAGCGGGAAAATTTGACGGTTCGTCTTTTTTAGAAAATCTCGAGCAACCTTTTATATTACTTTTACATCTGTTATCCGGCCAGCCACGGTACTTTGAGAGAATCCTGAAAAATTTTCGAAAAAAATGTTAAAAACAAGGTACTATGTATTGCAAGATACCTAATGAAACATATATATTTGTAAGGTCAATTAGTTACACATGATTCCGCAGAATTCTTAACGATTGCATACAAGCCATGAAAACACTCAGAATCTTAATATTACTCACAATAATCAGCCTGCAAGCCAGCGCAACAGGCTACGTGCACAACATGTTTGTAGCACACAGAAAGTTGCAATCAGGCAAGGAATGTGTAACTGAAAAGGCGATTGCAAGAAAGGCCAAGCCTGCTTTGAAAGCGAAAGCACCCGTGCAGGTGAAGCACGCCGGGGTGATCAAAAATACCAGCGCGAGCGCACCAGGTTCTGAAATCATGACATTGAATGCCCGTATCCTGGAAGCAGGGCCGGCGGCATTCTTTGAAAATGAATCCGAAGAAAATGAAGGCGAATCGATGGTAAGCAAGCTGGTGGGCGCGGTGAAATGTGTGATCTTCACCTTCATTCCCAAGTTGGGCCATTCGTAGGCGATACTGTTATTATTTAAGCAAAAAAGCTGCGGGAGTCGATCCCGCAGCTTTTTGTTTTATCAGCCTACCGTGTTGGTCAGTGTGCCAATCGGCTCGATGGTAATGTGGACCACGTCGCCGGCTTGTAACGTAAAATCGGATGACGGTACGATGCCCGTTCCGGTCATGAGATATGCGCCTTGCGGAAATGACATTTCGCGGTAAAGGAAATGCAGCAGTTCCTCGGGCTTGCGCTTCATTTGCGACAATGTAACTTCCCCGTTGAAAACCTCCTCGCCCCCGCGCACGATCGACAGGTCGATCACGGTATCCGCACCGAGTTTTTCCTTAAACACATAAAGACAAGGTCCTAATGCCGCGCTGCCGGTATAGGACTTGGCCTGCGGCAAATACAGTGGGTTTTCGCCTTCAATGCTTCTGGAACTCATATCGTTTCCGATGGTATAACCTACCAATGCGCCTTCGGAAGTAGCGAACAGGGTTAGCTCCGGCTCAGGAACGTCCCAGGTCGAATCTTTACGAATGCGAACGGTCCCGTGATGACCTACCACGCGCCATGCAGTCGATTTAAAGAATAATTCAGGACGTTCCGCTTCATACACGCGGTCGTAGAAACTGCCGCCGCCAGCTTTTTCCGACTCTTCCATCCGTGCTGTACGGCTTTTGAAGTACGTTACGCCCGATGCCCACACTTCCTGGGTACCGATAGGCGCCAATGCTTCGGGCATTGGAAAATCATCGCTGAATGTCAGGGCGATAAGGCTTTGCGTCTGGCCTTCCAGCCATTCGTACAGGTTGTTCCTGTTCACAACCACGTCCCAATCCGTTTCGTGGAGGCGGTAGAAAATGTCCTCGTTTTCAAGGAGGATGCCATTTTCGGTCTTATATAATTTCATGAAATGCAGATTTTGGTTTTGCCTGAATAAGTCCCCCGCGGGGCGTCTTTACTGATGAATACGGGTAGGAAAGTGTTTCAGGCCACTGGATTTTGCCTGAATATAGCGGTATCAGTTGCGCCAAAGGCGTCGGTCGATGGGGATTGGCTCCTGAGCCAGGAGTTTGATGTCACCAAATAGCGGATGGTCGGGATGAAGAATGATATTCGAGGAAAAAGGCACAATGACCGAGGGAATGGCGATCGCCAGCACATCGGGTTTGATGAGCCAGTCTTTAAGCCAGAATTGCGTTCGGCCGTAGGTTTTGTCCTGCCAAAAGTCGGGTAGATCCTTGCGAGTATAATGCCTGATGTTGTCCGGGATTTCGATTGACGATAGCCAGTATTTGGGAAGATCCTCATAGCGTACGCCGGGTGCGTGTGCGAGGGTTTCTACCAGCCCGAGTTCGGGAGTGGAAGTAGTATAAAGTACACCAATACCTTTGGGGTTCCAGCGTGCTCCAAAAAGCCGTGCTCCCTCGCTGGAAAGGGCGTCGTGCCTGAATTTCTCGCGCGTAATCCTGTATACCAATGGCATAGGCGGCGCTGTCAGGCAGGTAAGCCATAATCCAGCCGACCGAGCACATTATCCACCAGCCCGAAGCCCGTTACCGTGTCCATCATCTGCAACGGCGACTGTTCATTTAACTCCACGATTGGCGTCCGTAACCAATGCCTCACCACATTTTCCTTGCCTTCAAATGTATCCAGCGCGTGAATAAGCACATTACGGAGCAGCAAAAGCCGTTCGGAAGCATCGGTACCAAGCCGTTTTTCGCCCTGAATGCGATGCAGGTTACGGGGCGTCATACCCAATACGTAGGCAATTTCATTGTCAGTTAGCCCCACGAGTTCAGAGACGTCATCGGCAACCGACCGCAAGATACCCTCCCGTGATGTTTTCACAACTGCATACTCGGAAGCGGGCTGCCTGCCGTATGGAACGAATTCTTCTTCGAAAAAACGGATGGGTGTTGACATATCCTTTCAAGTGAAGTATGTCACTAAGATAAGTGACATACTTCGAATTTTCAAATCTTTTCCTTCAAAAACTCCGCGGTGTAATTCCCTTCGAGCTTCACCATTTCTTCGGGCGTGCCGGTGAAGGTGAGCTGGCCGCCATTTTCGCCGCCTTCAGGGCCGAGATCGATGATCCAGTCGGCGCTTTTAATGACTTCCATGTTGTGTTCAATGATGATCACGCTGTCGCCTTGTTCTACCAATGCATTGATGGCTTTGAGGAGCTTTTTAATATCGTGGAAATGCAGGCCTGTGGTTGGTTCGTCGAAAATAAAGAGGGTTTTGCCTTTATTTGAAGAACCCTTGCCGAGGAACGAAGCGAGTTTTACACGTTGCGCTTCTCCGCCTGACAATGTGTTTGAAGATTGACCTAACCCTACATATCCCAGTCCTACTTCTTGCAATGGCAGCAATTTATCGGCCAGTTTCGGCTCCGATTCCCTGAAAAACTCGATGGCTTCATCCACCGTCATATCCAGGATTTCGGCCACGTCTTTGTCCTGATATTTCACCTCCTGCACTTCTTGTTTGAAACGCTTGCCATTGCAGCCCTCACAGGTAAGGTAAATATCAGCCATAAACTGCATTTCGATCTTCACCTGACCTTCGCCCTGGCAAATCTCGCAGCGGCCGCCGTCGACATTGAAGGAGAAGTGCGAAGGTTTATAGCCCCGCGCCTTCGAAAGCGGTTGCTCCGACATCATTTGCCGGATATAATCGTAAGCTTTAATGTAAGTAACAGGGTTCGAGCGTGACGATTTCCCGATCGGGTTCTGGTCGATCATTTCAACGGCCTCGATACGGTCGATACTGCCCGTGAGTGCATCGAAACGTCCCACATCCTCGCTGAATTCACCTTTGAGGCGCATTAATGCTGGATAAAGAATCTTCCGGATCAATGTCGATTTCCCCGAACCACTCACGCCGGTCACGACAGTAAGATTATTCAAAGGGATTTTGACATCGAGTTCTTTCAAGTTATTCTCCCGTGCGCCTTTAATTTCCAGGAAATGCAAGGATTTCCTACGCACGGAAGGCACTGGAATAGAGTCATTCCCCAGCAAGAAATCCAAAGTATGCGACTGCACATTGCCTCCCTCACTATTAATGACCTCCTGACTACCCCTGACTTCCTGACTATTCCTGACAACTTGACTACCAATGACCTCCTGACCATTGACTTTCAACGCCTCAATATCTCCCTGGTTACCCTGAAAAACCACATGGCCGCCGCCCGTTCCGGCTTCGGGACCGATATCGATGATCTGATCCGCCGCATGCATGACTTCTTCCTCGTGTTCCACCACAATCACGGTATTGCCCAGGTCGCGGAGCGATTCGAGCACGCCCACGAGCCGTTGCGTATCACGCGGGTGTAAGCCAATGCTCGGCTCGTCGAGAATGTACATGGAGCCTACCAATGCGCTTCCCAATGAAGTGGCGAGCTTAATGCGCTGAAATTCTCCGCCCGATAATGTACTCGTAAGCCGGTTCAAGGTGAGATAGCCGAGTCCGACGCGGTTCATGTAGTCGAGACGCGATTCGATTTCTGTCAGAACGCGCCGGGCAATCTGCCGGTCATGGTCACTGAGTTCGAGCTGTTTGAAAAAAGCCGAAACATCCTGAATCGGCATCAGCACCAGGTCGGTAATGGATTTGCCGCCGATTTTGACATACGAGGCATCCTTACGAAGACGGGATCCGCGGCAATCGGGGCAGGTTGTACGCCCGCGGAAACGCGAGAGCATAACCCGGTACTGGATTTTATGAGTCTGGGACTCGAGTTCGGAAATAAAATCGTTGATACCCTGGAAATATTGGTTGCCGGTCCAGAGCAGCTCTTTTTGCTCGCGTGTCAGGTCTTTATAAGGCCTGTGAATCGGGAAATCGAATTTCACGCCATTGCGGACGAGCGGCACCAGCCATTCACCCATCTTTTCGGTACGCCAGGGCGCAATGGCACCGTCGTATATCGAAAGGTTTTTGTCGGGAATGACCAGGTCGGGGTCAATGCCCAATATTTTTCCAAAACCCTCACACCGTTTACAGGCACCATAAGGGTTATTGAAGCTGAAAAGATTGACGGTCGGCTCTTCGAACGTGATACCGTCCAGCTCAAATTTATCAGAGAAAACCCTCTTCTCACCCCCAACAACATGCACGGTGCAAGTGCCTTCTCCCTCGAAAAACGCAGTTTGTACGGAATCGGAGAGGCGATATTGTGTGTCTTCGTCGTTATGCCTGACCGCGGCACGGTCGATGAGGATGAAAACCTGGTTGCCGGCTTGCGGAAAATGATCCGGTTTTTCTAGAATATCTTCAATCGAAACCACTTCCTCATTCAGCACAATGCGGTTATAGCCCTTGGAAAGGAGAATAGTAAGCTCTTCGATTTGCGAACGGCCGTCGCGGATAAGCAACGGCGCGAGGATCATCACACGCGTGCCCTCGTCGTGCGCGAGCATGTAGTTTACGACATCCGTAACGGAGTCTTTTCGGACAATTTCTCCCGAAACCGGTGAATACGTATGCCCGATTCTCGCAAAAAGCAGTTTGAGATAATCATAAATCTCCGTGGAAGTACCAACAGTCGACCGTGGGTTACGGGTATTCACTTTTTGCTCAATGGCAATAGCCGGCGAAATACCCTTAATATATTCCACTTCCGGCTTCTCCATTCTGCCCAGGAATTGCCGCGCATAACTGCTGAGGCTCTCCACGTACATCCGCTGACCTTCCGCAAAAAGCGTATCGAATGCCAGCGACGACTTCCCGGAGCCGGAAAGGCCGGTAATGACGACCAGCTTGTTGCGCGGGATCGCCACATCCACATTTTTCAGATTATTTACACGGGCACCTTTGATCAGAATGTATTGTCTCGGATCCAGTTCATCGAACTGGTCGGCCTCGATCCGGGGCACTGCTAGTTGCATCATAGCGGGGTTATCGATGGATGATTGATATTAGTTTGAATGATGATGTGATACTATTATAACCAAAAGCCTGCGCATTTAGTTTTCTTTAAAAACCTGGTTCGCTTTGGCAAATTTCATGCCGTTTTGGGCGGCTTCTTCAAATATCGGATCGGCGAAATGACCGAAGTTGGGCACGTCGGACATGCAGTCCGTCAGCGCAATAACCTTTGCGGCTAGTTCCGGGGCATATTTCACGATTTGCCGGATGCTCGTCGCAACACAATGCGAGCGGGCCTCGCCAGCCACGAGTACCTGATCAAACTTATTTAATTCTGCTAAAAAACGTTCATCCAGTTCGGTTTCCGGGGCATTCGCTACCGGCACTTGCGCTTTGAAAACCCCGAAATGCTCGGTAAGCGGGTTAACGCCCTTTGAAACCGTGCGATAGTCGCGGCGGGTGCGGTGCGTCCATGCGAGTACGGCGCGCATGAGCGTATCGTCGATGGTGGCACCTTTGGAGCCGATCAGGCAATGCTCCGGCCAGATGAAATGCTGGAATTCGCCTTCCTTTTCGAGGGTTTGCAGGTATTCCAGTACATATTCGGGCTGGTAACGCGGTACCCATTTGCCCGCTTTCACCGATTGCGCCGATATCAATGTGAACGGCGCGACCGTATTGCCGTTCTGATCCTCCCAGAAAAGCGGATGTGCAATATCCAGGACCTTGTGCGTATCGAGCGTCAGGAATATCGCGTCTATTCGGGTGCCTTCCAGTGCGATGAGGTTGGCAATGCGCTCCACGTCCTTTTCGGCGCCGGGCACATACAGGGTGCCGTTAGGATCACAGAAATCGTACTGGGCGTCGATGATCAGCAATGCGGTCTTTTTCATGGTGTGTTTAAAATTCGAGTTCATGCGGCAGCTCCATTTGCCGCGCGTACATTTTGGAACATAGGCTGAAAACCAGTTGCAGCATCCGGTTCGCGTCTTTGATGTAATCGGTGCGATAATCTTCGTCGAGTTTATTCAGCCCGTTAAGGATTACCTGCGCCTTTTTGGCGATGTACAATGCACAAGTGTCGGCGCGGGAAGAGTAAGTCCGCAGAATATCCGAATAACTTTCCAGAAAGGTATTAAGCAGGAAAAGATTGAGCTCGATGCCGCCGATCTTGTCTTTCGTGACTTTTACATGGTAAGCAATGTCTGCACTGAGGCTCCGCATATCCATCAGGACCCAACCGGGCGTATTCTGGTTGAATTTCGATGTCCGTACAATCCGACCCATGAGCTCTTCCCGCCGCTCGGGAATGGTAGAACTATCTTCGATAAGCTCGAAATGCAGTCGGTCGCTCAGGGTTTTGTCTTTCGTGATCAGTCTCAGGAGCAGTTTATCCTTTTCTTTGGCAGGCATTTGGATAATCGCCTTTTTGAGCTGTTCTGGTAACGCCATTCGGGTGCTTTTAATAACTTTTCGTTTAATTCCCGGCACAACCACGTAACTTTGTGGCTCAAAAACGGGCCGGGAAGCTTTTACAAAAATATAAAATACAGATACACATTATGATTTCAGTGGCTATGTGTACTTACAACGGGGCAAAGTTCCTGCCCGAACAGTTGAAGAGCATTGCTGATCAGACGGTTTCGGTGGACGAATTGGTTGTTTGCGACGACAGATCGAAGGACGACACTATTGAAATCATAAAATCTTTTGCTGCTACCAGCAAATTTCCTGTGCGCATTTATGTGAACGAGCATAATCTCGGCTCGACCAGGAATTTCGAGAAATGCCTTTCCCTGTGTAATGGGGATGTGATCTTTCTCTCCGATCAGGACGACCGGTGGCGGAAGGACAAAGTTCAAAAACAACTTGCTTTCCTGAATGCGCATCCCAATCTGGACGCGGTTTTCAGCGACGCCGATAAGATCGACGACGATTCGCAGCCGACCGGAGGTACCATTTGGGAGGAAATCGAGTTCAATCATGCGCGTCAGCAACTATGGCATAGCGGCAAATCACACGAGATACTTTTCAATGGCTTCGTGGTTACTGGCGCCACACTGGCGATCCGGAAATCCGCGCTCGAACGGCTGATGCCATTTCCAACCCACGTGCAGGACCTGATCCACGATGCCTGGATTGCGATGGTACTGAGTCTCGAAGGAAAGATCGAATTTATAGCCGAACCGCTGATTTCCTACCGCATTCATTCCAGCCAGCAGGTTGGGTTTGGTAATAAGGTGGAGAAAGTGCAGCTGGCCGATCGTTTCAAACGCGACCGGAGATTGAAGTTGATCCCGCTGGAAGAAAAGGCCAACAAGTTGCACGAGCTGTATTTGCTTCTCCGTGCGCTTCCGTTCGTCCCGCGCGAGAAGCTGCTCAAATTGTATCTTTCGCAAAAGCATTTTTACACCCGTGCGGCGTTGCCGGAAAGCCGTTTCAAACGACTTACCCCGGTGTTGGGCCAGCTGTTGCGCGGCTATTACCGGTTTAGCAGCAAAGACTGGTGGTTACCGGCGGTAGGGGATTTATTGGAATAAAGAACTGGATGATTATTGAAAATGGCTGAAAATAAGTCGTTGGTGGCGGTGGTAATACCGGTGTATCAGGCAAACCTGACGGAGGCTGAACAGATGTCGTTGCGGCAATGCATGCATGTATTGGGCAATTACCCGGTAATTATCGTGAAACCCGCTGCGCTGGACCTCTCCGCATTCCAGCAGCAATATCCCTCGCTTAAATTCCAGTCGTTCGACAATAGTTTTTTCACAAATGTCGACGCCTACAACCGGCTGATGGTGTCCATTGATTTTTACAAGACTTTCATCGCCTACGAATACATCCTTATTTACCAGCTAGATGCATTTGTTTTTCGGGATGAATTGAAAGAGTGGTGTGCGAAGGGTTATGACTATATCGGAGCGCCGTCGTTGCATCAGCCTGAGTTCGACACCATTCCGGCAGAATCCGCTCAGGATTTTGCGCATGCGTTATCGACGCAGCGTGTCGTGCTCAACGGAGGGCTTTCGCTGCGGAAGATCCCTTCTTTTTTACGCTATTTAAAGATTTACAATATCTTTTATCCTGCCTGGAAAGGCAATGAAGACATGCTTTTCTGCCAGGAGGCGACGCGCCTCAAACCCATGAAACTTTTCATGAAACTGCCCGAATGGCGGGAGGCGCTGCGTTTTGCGTTCGAGAAGAGTCCGGTGGCGAGCTATGAGCTGACAGGCCATCAGCTACCCTTCGCCTGTCACGCCTGGGAGCGTTACGATGCGGCATTCTGGGCTCCATTTATTACTGTAAACCAGTGACTTCCTGCGTTTAACAATTTTTAACAAACTATCATCGGTTTTCGGACGTTCTTGCTGATATTTAGGTAAAACCCCAATATCACCATGAATTTTAAATTGCTTTCGGCCAGTTTTGGAGCCATTTTACTAACTATCCATACCAGCTTCGGGCAAATTACTGAAAACCCCAAAGTAGAAGAATCGTCGGTTCCTTATGTGAAAATCAAGAAGGTGGAACTGACGGACGTGAATACGATTATTTATCTCCAGTTTGTCGAGCGTCAATCGAAACAACAGCCGCAGTTCCGCTCGCAGCCAAGGATGTCGCCTTTGCCCGACTCGCGCATTCCGCAATTTCCGCAGCAAGGCATAAGCCAGAGTCAGATCTGGCTGGACCCTGAGACACGACTTTACAAGCCCGGTGAAATCGACAAGAAATTCAAGTTCATCAGGGCTGAGAATATTACCACTACCACCAAAACAAGCGTCGCAAATGGCGATACCGTCGATTTTGTGGCCTATTTTGAAAGACTTACACCAGGAATCGAGGAGTTTGATTTCTATGAAGGCCGCAGTTCGAATGGCAATCAGTCGTGGAATTTTTACGGGATTCACGTTAAAAACCCGCTCAAAAAGCAACCCGAAAAGCCATCAAAACCCATAGCGAAAGCGACGGTACCGCCAGCGAAAAAGCCCGCAGCCAAGCCAGCGGCGAAGGCGCCTCAAAAGCCGGCTCCGGCGCCCGCGGCAAAGAAAGAGGCCGAAATAGCTGTTTTGAAAGGCACCGTATACAATGCGAAAACCAAGGAGCCGATCGCGGCACAGCTCTCCTACATCGAAAACGGCGACACGCTGCAAGTCCGGTCGTCGTCGGGAAAATACCGGGTGGGTGTGGATGCGGGTGAGCAATACAAGTTCAGGGTGATGGCGCGCGGTTACTACGGTTCGTCGTTCGGTCTCGCGCCGGGCGATTCGTCCGGAAAATCGTTCGACCAGGATGTTTACCTCACGCCGCTGATCGTCGGGGAAACGATTTTGCTCCCGAATATCTATTTCGAAACCTCCAAATATACGCTGCTTCCCGAGTCCTTCGAAGAACTGAACCGCCTTGTGGATGTGATGCGCGACAGCCCGACCGTGAAAATCCGCGTCGAAGGCCATACCGACAATGTGGGCGATTTTGACAAAAATCTCGAACTATCCCGCCAGCGCGCGGAGTCGGTGAAGAACTATCTGATCGAAAAAGGCATTGAAAGCAGCCGTATTGAAGCAAAAGGCTACGGCGGCACGCGGCCGCTGACGAAAGGCAGCGAAGAAGAGCGGAAAAAGAACCGCCGGGTGGAGTTTGTGATTACGGAAATGTAGTATGGCGACGGTGGTTTTTGTCATTTGTGGTCAGGAGTAGTCAGGTATAGTCAAGTGTTGTCAGATATAGTCAGGAGGAGAATTTTCCAATTAATGACTACACTTGACTATCAATGACAATACCTGACCACAAATGACCACACCTGACGGCGAAGCCTACCGCGCCTTGATAATATTCGTGAACTCACGTGATTTCAACGAAGCACCGCCAACAAGGCCGCCGTCGATATCGGGTGAGGCGAATAGTTCGGGTGCGCTGGCAGCCGTAACGCTTCCGCCGTAAAGGATCGAAATTTCGTCGGCTACTTCCGCTCCATATTTCGATGCGATGTGAGCACGCAATGCCGCGTGCATTTCCTGTGCCTGCTCAGCGGAAGCCGTAAGGCCTGTTCCGATGGCCCAGATGGGTTCGTAAGCAATTACCACTGATTTCAACTGCTCTTCCGAAAGGTGGAAAAGGCTTTCGGTCAGCTGGTTTTTCACGAAACCGATGTAATCCTCATTCTGGCGCTGTTCGAGCGATTCGCCGCAGCAGAAAATCGGGGAAACTCCGAAAGAAAGGGCTGTATTTACTTTTTCAGCCAGCAATGCATTGGTTTCATTGAAATACTGGCGGCGCTCGCTGTGGCCGATCAGCACATATTGTACACCGATCGATTGCAGCATTTGTGCGGAAATCTCGCCGGTAAATGCACCCGAAACTTTATCGGAGCAGTTTTGAGCGGCCAATGCGAAGTTGGGCGCGTCCTCGATATATTTTTGAATCGTAGTAAGGTAAATCGCAGGAGGGCAAAGGATGATTTTTGCGTCATTACGGACCTCATCTTTGGCCATATTAACGAGCTCCGAAGTAAGCGCAACTGCTTCATCCAGAACCTTGTTCATCTTCCAGTTACCGGCAACAATTTTTTTTCGCATGAGAAAATTTTTATTGTGGGAAAAAGTCATTTTACGCAACAAAAGTACCATATTTTCCTCATTTACATGATTATATATATGTGATCAAAAAAATGTCGGAAAATTTGCACATATCGAGATTTTTTTGTGTTTTATTAATGCGAAAACAACTATTTTTACTTGAATTAACCGATTGGACTGAATTCGATACTTAGCGTACACCGAGGAATATAAATAGAGTTTCAAATCATTTATAATCAACGTGTTGAAAAATGTCACCCCGGGATTAGAACATTAGCCATTAAAAGAAAGGAGGCCACGATGAAAACGTCTAAGTGGTTTATAGCAGCGATCATACTTTTTACTCACACCCTGACATTCGGCCATTCCAGCGACGTTCCCCCCGTATCAGAGGAGAAGTATGGTTACTTTTTGGATAAAAACCATAAAACAGCACGCATCCCGTTCGAGCTGCATTCCAACCTGATATTGCTCTACGCGAAGATTAATGACAATGATTCGCTGCGTTTTATCCTCGACACGGGCGTTAGTTCGATCATTATCACTGATCCCAACATTCTCAAGGCCGACAAGCTGCGTTTAACCAGAAAGGTTAACCTCACGGGAGCGGGCGAAGGCGCATCCATTTCCGCGCATGTGGCGATAGACAACAAGTTTTCGATGGGCAGGCTCCGGGCTAATCACCAGAATATCGTGATCCTCGAACAGGATTTCCTGCGGCTATCCGAGTATGTGGGCGTGCCTGTACACGGGATTTTCGGGTATGAAATCTTCAACAACTTTGTGGTAACCATCGACTTTGCCAAAAAAGAAATATTGCTGATGCGGCCGGACAGGTACAAATACAAAACCAGCAAAGGCGACAAACACCCGCTCATTATCGAGGATACCAAGCCATTTACCGACGCCGTGACGCTTTTTGCCGATGGCCGCGAACATCCGATCCGCGTGCTGATAGACACCGGTGCCGGGCATGCATTGCTCTTGAATAACACACCCAAAGAAACATTCCGCTTGCCCGAAAAAGTGATCCGGGCGCAATTGGGCAGGGGGCTTAACGGGGTTATCAACGGAAACCTGGGCCGGGTCGACAAGATGAAACTGGGCCGTTTTGAACTGAATAATGTGGTAGCATCCTTTCCCGATAGCATTGCATTCGGTTCAAAAATTCGGGCCGGGGCCGAGCGGCAGGGAAATATCGGTTGCGAGCTGCTCCGCCGTTTCAAGGTTACATTCAACTACGGCGAGCGCTACATGGTACTCAAACCGATCAGAAGCCGCCTGCGCGAGAAATTCGAGCATGATATGAGCGGCATGGAGATCCGTGCGGAAGGAAGGGATTTGCGCGATTACATCGTCAACCATATTGTAGATGACTCCCCAGCGGCGCATGCGGGCCTGATGGAGGGCGACCAGCTATTGTTTATCGACGACCACTCCGCTGCCGAGCTGAATGTGAGTGAGGTATATAAGCTGATGCAACGCGGCGACGGGAAAAACATCGATCTGCTCGTGAAACGCAAAGGCGATATTTTCTTTACCCAAATCACACTGCGCAGAATGATTTAGTACTTTTGGCCAAACTAATATCCGGCCATTTGGAACGCTTTATCATCACGGAAGACGGCTCGCATTCACTGTTCAGTGCCCAGTTTAACCAGCAATACCATTCCTTGCAGGGTGCCCTGAATGAATCGGAGCATATTTATATCAACCTTGGTTTGAGGCCGGCCCTTGAAAACGGGCCGGTTTCTGTTTTTGAAATGGGTTTCGGCACGGGACTGAATGCCTTTCTCGCATGGAAACTGGCCGATCACCTTCAAAAGCAGGTTTTCTACACTTCCGTGGAGGCTTATCCCGTTTCCCTGCTGGAAGCATCGCAGCTCAATTACGAGGAAGCCACAGGTGAAAAAGGTTTTATGCAGCTGCACCAGGCGCCTTGGGGCGAAGAGAGGGCTATCTCTCCCTATTTCATTCTGCGAAAAGAAAAAGCCACTTTACAAGACTTCGCGCCGGACCGGTTTTTTGACGTCATTTTCTACGACGCATTTGACCCTCAGGCACAGCCTGAGCTCTGGACCAAAGAAATTTTTACCAAAATAGCGGCCCAAACCAAACCTGGCGGCGTATTAGTGACATATTCGTCGAAAGGCATCGTTAAAAGAGCATTGGCGGCCGCAGGTTTCCAGGTAGAGCGGCACAAAGGCCCCGGCCGCAAGGCGCATATACTCAAAGCCATAAAACTCTGACATTCTTTAGCATCTAATACCAATATGAATTACCAAAGCATTATTAGCCAGGAACTGAAAGAAGCACAATCCGTTCTCGACAATTTCCTGAGCGATCCGGAACAAATTGAAAAGATCGAAAAGGCGGCAGGTCTGATGGCCGACGCGATTATCCATAACGGTAAAATCCTTTCGTGCGGCAACGGCGGCTCGCATTGCGACGCTATGCATTTCGCGGAAGAACTTACCGGCCGCTACCGCGACAACCGCCGCGCATTACCGGCCATCGCGATCTCAGATGTGAGCCATTTGAGCTGTGTCAGCAACGATTTCGGCTATGAATATGTGTTTTCAAGATATATTGAAGCATTAGGCCAGCCCGGCGACGTGTTGCTTGGGCTGAGTACGAGCGGGAATTCCGCTAACATCATCCGCGCGACCGAGGCTGCGAAAGCGAAAGGAATGAAGATCATCATCCTGTCAGGCAAGGATGGCGGCAAGCTCGCGGGTATTGCCGACGTCGAGATCCGCGTGCCGCATTTCGGCTACGCCGACCGCATTCAGGAAATCCATATCAAGGTCATCCACATTTTCATGCTGCTGATCGAAAAAATGGTGCTGCGGGATTGACGCGGTGCCGGTTTGGGGCACGTCATGTAATGGTCATTTGTTGTCAGGAAGTAGTAATGTGTTGTCAGACATGGTCATTTATAGTCAGGTGTTGTCACGAAGTAGCAATGTGTTGTCAAGGATGGTCATTTTTGGTCAGGAATAGTCATTTGTTGTCAAGTATTGTTATTTGTCGGTGGAAGTTTGTTTATTGAGAAAAATAATTTTCAACAAATGACCACACCTGACTATAAATGACAAATCCTGACAATACCTGACCACCTCCTGACTAAAATCCAACGATACCATCCAACACACCCGTACCACCGTGAACGTCCGTCCATCCGCTATCATTCTCGACCACGACAAGATCCTCACGCTGCGTTATCAATACGGCGAAAGGGAAGTATTTGCATTGCCCGGCGGTAATCCCGATCCCGGCGAATCGCTCTCGGATGCGCTCGCGCGGGAGCTGATGGAAGAGCTGGGCGTGGAGGTAGCAGTTGGTAAAATGGTCTCCTGCGGGGAAGTAATCTGGCAGGAAGTGCGGAAAGAGACGCTGCATATGGTATTTAACGCAAATATAACAAAGGGCACCCCGGCGCTCGATCCGGCGCATACCACGGCGCTGGAAATCGTGTGGTTACCGGTGGCATCGCTTGCTTCCAGGCATTTGTATCCCAATGTCGGCCCTCAAATCGCTGCATTCTGCAATGATTCACTGCATTCGGGGCATATCGGGGTGATCGACCAGCCCTACGTGCGCTCATAAACCGGTTAGTTGGCGGCAATACTTCTTCCTTCGTTTCTATAAGAGAGAAACATACCGTACTTTTGCGTTTTTAACAGGCAGCAGGGTAAATGGAAAACGAAAAGAAGGAGAAATTATCCAACTTCTTACTAAGACGGGCGGAGCGGGATGTATTGTCAAGAGGGCGTTCCATTTATAGCAGTGGCGGCTTAAAGGTTTCCAAACTCGATTATAATGGCCCCGGTAATGCTGAGTTCAAAGTCAAAAGCGACTATTCGATCCAGTATTACCAGATTTTCATCCGCGATTTTCTCACACCGCAGATAACCACCGAATGTTCATGCCCCGACAAAGCCGGGTTGTGCAAGCACCGCGTGGCCAGTATTTTGTACATTCTCGATAAAATGCCGACGATCAAGCAGGTTGTCCACGAAATGGGCAA
Source organism: Dyadobacter jiangsuensis (assembly GCF_003014695.1). GTDB lineage: Bacteria > Bacteroidota > Bacteroidia > Cytophagales > Spirosomataceae > Dyadobacter > Dyadobacter jiangsuensis. The sequence continues at coordinate 19,863 of NZ_PYAS01000024.1, forward strand.
CACGGTGATCGAGCTGCAAGAAATTCGTGAAATGCAGTTGCGCGGCATGGTACTCGATGAAACCTGGCAAAATCGTGAAAACGTAGGCCCGGTGGAGATCGTATCGGCGAAAGAAGGAGAGGCCGAATGCCGGGTGACGGACAAAGGGCAGGATTATATGACCACTTTCCGGCGTGTGAAAGGCACCCGGCAGGTTCAGACTTCCTGTACTTGTAGCCAGAAACTGTGGGTACCGCTCTGCGAACATAAGCTCGCCGCATTGCTCAAACTCCGTGAGGAGTTGGGTGAAAAAGCATTTGAGGTAATGCGCGACCTGACCGTCGAGAAAAGCAACCTGCTGGCCGAATACGGCTATTCCCTCGAAGATCAGTTTAAAGATAAATTCGAATTCCGGCTGGATGAGGACGGCGGGCTGCATTTGATCAAGCTCGATCCGGCGATTCAGAAAGTGGGCGCCTACCAGGACTGGCAGTCGCTGCGCGAGCGCATATTGCCCGTACAGGAATCGTCATTTGCGGTCACGCTGACTGATAATGGTCAGGACGACGAGGACCGCGTTTCCATTTTTGTGTTCTGGCCAAAAGGGAAAAATCACCTGCTGGATATTGGTTTCGGGGTTTTCTCGGTCAAATTCAGTTCGAAATCCGAGAAGGTTACCAACATCCGCAATATTGCCGGAGGTTCGAGCCACTATTATAATGCGGATGAAATTCCGGTACTCACCGAGTCGGACGCGCGTCTGGTGCGCATGGCGAAGCATTGGGAGGAAGGTTTGCAAAAATTCATCCGTAAGCAAGGCTGGGCTTACAATGCCTACCTGCATTTCGATGATGTGGAGGCCGACCAGCGTTATGAGGCGCGCAACTACGTGGGCAAGCAGCTTACCCGCGTTTTCAACGACCTCGACGGCGACCGGCTTTTCCTGGCAGATGGCGATTACGTCACCAGCAACCACCAGCTCACACAGCTGGAACTGCACCGCGAGCCGGTCAAACTGTTCTTTGTGCTTACCGAAGACAAGGAATTCATTACGCTCAATCCCTACGTTGAAATCAAACCGGGCACGCCGCTGGAATTGCAGAAAGTGGTGTCGCTCGACAGTTTCTGGCTGGGGCTTTACAACGAAAAGACATTATTCCGCTGGGCGGGCATCAGCGAGGCCGAAATGGTCGCTTACCTGGGCCAGAACGGATTTAAAATACGGGTTAAGAAAGACTTTGGCGACGATTTCCTGAAAAACTGGATCATTCCGGTTTCCGAAAAGTTCGATGTCATTTTCCAGACCCGCCACGAAATACAAACTTCGCCGCTGGCATTCCAGAAACCGAAGTTTTACCTGAAAGAAGACGAGGCGAATCTGCTCATCGTACCTTCCTATGTGTATTTGGAAGAAAACAGCGAAGAAGAGCTGGAACTGCTGCACGACCAACGCCGAACCAGAACGAGTTTCGACAACAACCAGATCACCATGCTGGAACGTGACGTTCAGGCTGAGAATGCGATCTGGGATTGGTCAAAGGCATTGCATCCGAGCTTTGAGCATCAAACGGGTCAGCCGTTCTTCTACGTGCCTTTCGAGCAGGTAATGAAAGATGGATGGCTCTTCAATTTTGTGGACGCCGCCAAGAAGAAACACTACGAGATTTTCGGGTTCAAGGACCTGAAAAAAATGAAGTTTAATCCCAACCGGGGTACGGTGAAGGTGCATACTTCATCGGGTATCGACTGGTTCGATATGAAAATCGAGATCAGTTTCGGCGACCAAACGGTATCCCTGGCCGATGCGAAGAAAGCATTGCTCAAAAAGCAGAACTATATTCAGTTGCAGGACGGCTCGTTGGGTGTGCTACCCGACGAATGGATCGCGAAGCTGGAACCGCTTATGCAGTTCGGCCGCGTGAACGACGACCAGCTTCATTTGTCCAAAATCCATTTCTCGCTCATCGACGAACTGGTTTCGGAAATCGATAACGAGGATGTGTTCCGGGAGCTTTGGGAGAAGAAGCAGAAACTCCTCAATTTTAAGCAGATTCCGTCGGTACCACTTCCGCAGAACATCGAGGCGACGCTTCGCCAATACCAGGAGGAGGGTTACAAATGGCTTCATTTCCTCGATGAATTCCAATGGGGCGGCTGCCTGGCGGACGATATGGGTTTGGGAAAAACCCTGCAAATGCTGACCTTCCTGCAAAACCAGAAAAACCTGGATCCGGAATATACGAATCTTGTCGTAGTTCCTACCACCTTGATTTTCAACTGGCAGGCGGAAGCGGCGAAATTCACGCCGGATCTGAAATTGTACGTTCACCGGGGTATGGCCAGAAGGAAGGACATCGAGTTTTTCCGCGAATACGACATTATCCTCACGACATACGGAACGATGCGCAGCGATGTCGAACTGCTGCGGGAGTTCGATTTCAACTACATTATTCTCGACGAGGCACAGGCCATTAAAAACCCCGATTCGCTCACGTCCAAGGCCTCGCGCCTGCTGCGCGCACGCAACCGCCTGACGATGACGGGTACGCCTGTGGAAAACAATACATTTGATCTGTACTCGCAATTCGAATTCCTGAACCCCGGAATGCTTGGCCACGCCGACTTCTTCCGGACGGAATATGCCACGCCGATTGATAAGTACCAGGATAAGGAAAAGGCCGCCGAACTGCGGAAACTCGTGTATCCATTTATGCTCAAACGCACGAAAGAAGAGGTAGCGACGGATTTGCCGGATAAAACCGAGACGATCCTATTCTGTGAAATGGGCAACAAGCAGCGGAAGGTTTACGATACATTCCGCGAGCGTTACCGGCAGGAAATTGCCGAAAAACTGGCAACCGAGGGCCTCAACAAGAGCAGTTTCCTCATTCTGGAAGCCCTATTGAAGCTGCGCCAGATTTGCGATTCGCCGTCTATATTGTCGGGCGACGAAGATTTTGGAAATGAATCGGCGAAGCTCGAAGAAATTACCCGTGAAATCGAAGAGAATGCTTCGAATCACAAAATATTGATATTCAGTCAATTCCTGGGTATGCTGGACCTGATCCGCAAGCATTTGGAAAAAATGAATATCCCCTACGAATACCTCGATGGCCAGACCGTCGACCGGGCGGGACGCGTGAACCGCTTCCAGAACGACTCGACCTGCCGCGTATTCCTGATGAGCCTCAAAGCGGGCGGGGTAGGGCTTAACCTTACCGAAGCGGATTACGTTTACCTCGTCGATCCTTGGTGGAACCCGGCCGTGGAGCGCCAGGCGATCGACCGTACGCACCGCATCGGGCAGACGCGCAAGGTATTTGCCTATAAAATGATCTGTAAGGATACGATCGAAGAGAAAATTCTGCTGTTGCAGCAACGTAAGCAGGACTTGGCGGAAGATTTGGTGGGCGGGGAGTCCGGCTTTATCAAGAAACTGAGCCAGGAAGATATTATGGGGCTTTTCAGCTAATATCGGATGAATGCTAAATTACTGAATCGAATGTAGGTTCAGTAATTTAGCAACTTGCTGCCGGCAGAAATGTGCAGTAATCTTTGGTTAACCAATCGGGCCGTAGGCTCTGATTTCAGCGAATCCGCGGAGGCGAATTCGAACGTCTGCGAGTCGGTCAGTTCGGCATATTCCGGCGCCGAGGTGCCTCCATCCTTTGGAGCAAGTGGTGAAGGATTGTACATTTTTTCTACACCTGTGGGTTGGGCGGTTCCATACCGGGCTTCTTTTTGTATTACACACAGAACCAGTAAAAATGAGGCAGTTAGAAGAGTAATTTTATTTTTCATGTCCAGAGATGTCTATTGTTCAGGGTTCTAAATCAGACAACACTTTCACAAAGAGCAAATTTCGCGCCAGAAGGTTGGAACACAGTTTCAAATGGTGACAAAAAAAGCCCGTTTCCGCTGAGAAACAGGCCTTTTTTGAAATATTCCAATGTGCTACTGCACTATTGCTGTGAATTCAATCTCGACAAGGTAGTCGGCCGATACCAATTTGCTGATTTCGTAGATACCTGTCGTGGGTTTAATGGTGCCAAAATACGCACCATGTGCGCGCGCGATATCCTCAAAAAGGGTAATATCCGTGGTAAAAATGCGCGTGCGGACCACATCTGCCAGGCTGGCGCCCGCATCCTGCAACACCTTCTCGATGCGCTCAATGATATTGTTCGTCTGTGCGTAAGCGTCGTCAGCTTTCACTTTGTCGCCATCCACGATAGCAACCGTCCCGGCCACCTCAATGATATTTCCGATCCGAACCGCCCGGCAATACCCCATTTTGTCTTCCCAAGGGGATCCTGAGAGTATATTTTGTCTTGACATATTAAGTTGTTAAAAATAGAAATTACCCAAAGTTAAGGATCAATCGCTTGCAAGAAGCCTCCTGAACCGGCGTTTTACACTTGCTGAATGACAAAAGCAATCTTTCAAATCCTTGAATTCGGTATCTTTCAGCCGGCCGACAACTTGGTAATCGAGTCCTTCCACCGGATAAATATCCTTCAAGTTTGCGATCTCATACTCATCTATTTGTTGTCCATAAACAAACGTATCAAGCGGGAACGCCCAGTTGTTAGTTGCCACGGGTAAGCCGGCTTTGAAAACGAAGCAGTTAAAACACGCTTCGGGAACTTCAATACAACCGTAGGCTTCAGAAGAAGCTGTTGGCCTGAAATCGCGACTCGACGGCAGGCTTGCAAGTATTGTGCTGGCGCCGATCATTTTCAGGACGATGAAATACTTAGCTTTGGGAGGGTTACTGTTCTTAAAATAGAACAGCTCAAAGTATAGAATATCGCCTTCTCCGCCCATCCTGTTCAGATTTTAAGCGACTTTGTATTTCTTAAATAGCTCAATTGATCCTGATAGATTTCCTTTTTCAATGGCATACTTTCCAGTAATCTTGAAAAATCGATAGGAATCTCGGTAGAGTTCAAATGACCGGTTTCAAGGTGTTCCAACACACCATTTTCCTGTGCGGTAATATACCAAAGCGAATGCTTACGGTGCGTTAGCTGAATAAGATCCGCAGCGGATGAGGCCTGAAACGTTTCAACAATATGTTCCAACAATTTCATTTCGTTGTCAGAAAATTCGTCATCGGAAAATTCCTTTTTAGGCGCGATGAAGACAGAGCCGTCGGCAGTAATCCGCGTAATATAGTCGGCCAGCAAAATAGGTTCGTCGGAAGATAAGTCAACAAAAACATCGCGCGACACCGGCCCGAGCTTCCAGACGGAAAAGTCGAGATTGAAAAACGGCAGACCGTAAGTCCGCACAGCATATTCTTCAATGAGGTAAATCAATTTCAAGAGCTTGGTTTTCGACAACGGCCTAATCCGTTCGGCAAGGTAAACAACCGCATTGCCTAGCTTGTCAATCTCTGAATTTGAAAAGGGGTGAAGCATGTAATTCATGAAACAGTATTGGCTAAATTACACTAACTAAACAGATTACCCAAAAACCTCGTTCACTGAAATTGACGCTCCTCCTCCCAAATCGCCAACGCCAGCCGGATCTGCCCGTAATCGTACCGCTCGTTCAGCAATTCGAACAGCGGCTTCAACGGATCATTTTTTCCGATGTGAATTTCTTCTGCTGCCGCGACGATGGTTTGGTATGCTGCCGGTTCGATGAGTGATTTCAGATCTACGCCATGACCGTCTTCTTTCAGTTTTACCAAATGCGAAATGATAGTCACGGGGTTAAGGTTACGCTTTTCCGCAATCACTTTGACGGAGTAACCCTCCTTGTAAAGATCATAGGTCTCGACGAACGTCATTCCTTTCACGATGCGCGTGCCGGGTGCATTGTTCTCGCGGGCGAAGTTGAGGATTTCGTTGATGAATGCTTCGCCATAGCGACGGAACTTCTCGGCGCCCACGCCGGATACGGCTTTCATTTGCGCTTCGGAAATAGGCTTTTTCTGCGCCATTTCAGAAAGGGAGGCGTCGCTGAAAACAACGTAGGGTGGCACACCGAGGGTGTCGGCCAGCTGTTTGCGAAGCTGACGGAGGCGTTCGAAAAGGGCGTCGCGGATGATTTCCTGCTTGGGTTTTTCCTTTGGTACGAGTTCTTCTTCCTTCGCTTTCCGTTCTGCGAGCGGGATGAATTTCACGAGTTCGATTTGCCGCTCGCCTTTCAGAACCTGCCAGCTTACCGGGTTTAGTTTGAATGAATGTGCCTCATCATAAGCGATATCCATCACACCGGAATTGAGCATTTGGCCCAGGTATTCCGACCATTCGTCGCCGCGCAGCTCGTGGCCAACACCGAACGTAGGAAGCCTTTCGTAGCCGTGTTGCAGGATATTCCGGTTGCGGCTGCCCCGCAGAATGTCGATGAGCATACCCATAGCCACCTTTTGCTCCGTGCGTGCGATGCCCGAAAGCGCTTTTTGTGCGATAATGGTCGCGTCGAAGCGGGTACGCGGATTACGGCACACGTCGCAATTGCCGCAGTCGTGGTCCACCGGCTCATTAAAGTAGCTCAGAAGAATGCGGCGGCGGCAAATATCGGCTTCGGCGTATTGCTTCATGCGGTTCAGCTTGGCATGGAGCAATTCTTTTTGCTCAGCCGACTGGTCCGAATTGTTGATCATATCCTGCCGGGTGATAATGTCCATATAGCTGTAAAAAAGGACCGTATCCGCACTCGCGCCATCACGGCCTGCCCGCCCGATTTCCTGGTAAAAGCTCTCTACGTTGGAAGGTAAGTTGTAGTGGATTACCCAGCGCACATTTGATTTGTCGATCCCCATCCCGAATGCGATGGTGGCGACGATGACTTGAATATCATCCCTCAAAAAATTCTCCTGCACCTGCGAGCGCTTGTCGCCCGTCATGCCTGCGTGGTAGTACGCGACGCGGAAACCTGCTTTTTGCAGACTGGCCGCAACGGTTTCGGTACCTTTCCGGCTGAGGCAATAAATAATGCCCGGCTGGCCGTCGTGCTTGTTGATAAAGCGCTGGATCTGTTCGATGCGCTTTCTTCCGGGCAATACATTGAGGCTCAGATTGGGCCTGTCGAAGCTGGAAATGAATGTTTCGGCGTGCTCGATATTGAGCTGTTTCAAAATATCCCGGCGCGTGACGCGATCAGCGGTAGCGGTGAGTGCTACGATCGGGACGTCGGGGAAGCGTAGTTTCAGCAGGTTCAGCTGGCGGTATTCCGGTCGGAAATCGTGTCCCCAGGACGAAATACAGTGCGACTCATCGATGGCGAAAAGCTGCACGTTCCATTCGCGCAGCAAATCGAATGTATTTCCTGCAAAAAGCCGTTCCGGAGCGATGTAGAGCAGTTTCAGTTCACCCAGCTTGATTTGCCACATGATCTGGTCCTGCTCGGCGCCTGAGATGGTGGAGTTGAGGAAAGCAGCGGTAATGCCGTTCCCGCGCAACGCCTCTACCTGGTCTTTCATGAGGGCGATCAGCGGGGAGATTACAACAGTAAGCCCCTCCCGGAGCACAGCCGGAATCTGGAAACAAACAGATTTGCCACCGCCCGTGGGCATCAGCACCATGCAATCGCGGTTGGCCATGATGGTGTCGATGATTTCGGATTGCTGAGGGCGAAAGGAGTCGTATCCGAAATATTTCTTTAATGCTTCAAGTTTGTTAATGGACATGATGTACTGATTAATGGTATTTACTTCAAAAGAATTTCCTTTCGCGCTGCAAAAGTACGGCTTCAAAACTGATACATCACCTGTACTTTGGCCTCGCTTCGCTTGTTACCGTTAATTTCGTTGAGTCCTGAACTGATTTTTTCAATGTCCGAATACCGCGTTTGCGACCATCGGAGCCATATTTTGAGCTGTTTTGAAATGGTATAGCGCAGCATTAAATAATGCCGCGTACCGGTGTTGTAATAGGCCGGAATCGAGAATGCGTAGAGCATATCTTTCTCATACACATATTGCCGGCTGTCGTAATCGTCGGTTTTGAAAAATGCTGCGCGGCCGCTGATTTCCAGTTTTGAAAAATGCCAGGTCACGTCCTGTACGATTGTGAAGCCGTTGGAGCCTTTGGAATGCTGATTTTTTAAACCACCATATTGCAGCCGCGTCCGGAACGCACATTTGAGCGGAATTTCGTAATCGATATTGAACATAGCTGTCCGTTTAATAGATCGGATCAACGATGGATTATTGTCTTCTGCCACAGGATCATTAACCTGTTTATGCTTCTCATGAAATAGAAGATAGGCATTTGACCGCTTCGAAGGTTTCCATAGCAAATGCAGGAAATAGTCGAATCCGCTGGAAGGTTTATCGATCTGATATTTCAGCCACGGAAACCGGAAATAGTCGAAATAGGCGCTCCATTGCCACTTTCGTGACGGCGACCAGCGGATGCCAGTGTAAGCCCCCCGCTCATTAATAGGCCGTGTAGCCTCGCCGATAGGGTTTCCGTAAAACGTGTGAAAGTTACGTGCATAATGCCGGGCCATGACCGAAACATCGAGCTTTTTGCCAACGCTTACGATCATTCCGCCGATAGCACCCGTTCCGCCACTTTTTGAAATAGCGGTTTCAGTGAAAAAATGCATGTTATGCCAGCGGTAATCGCCGTGCAAACCCGCGACCAGATTGTGCTTGCCAGAAAATTCATACCGGTTATAAGGCAAATCGCGCTTTTGGATAAAAGAATCATAGCCGGTATGAAGCACCGTCAGCCCGATTTGACCTTTTTGTGAAGGCAACTTGTGCAGTAAATGCATGCCGATATTCTGTTCGCGCAGGATATTGTGCTTTTCAATTTCCGAAGGCGTGCGGTGGTAGCCGGTAACGGGTAGCGAGGTGGTGATGCCGGAATGAATGCTGTCCGGTTCCTGGGTCGCGTCGCGTTTTGTTTTGGAGATTAAAATGGTCACGTCGGTGTGTGTGGTAATGCTCCACGTCGCTGCAACGCCCCGGAAAAAGTTGGCTTCGGTAGCGGAAGTGTAAGGTTTGAGGCCGGTTGTGCTTCTGTAAACCGTTCGGATTACCTCCGAGCCTTTACCCAGCGAAAACCCTGCACCGGTAATCATGCCTTGCCCGGCCTGCATTTGAAAGTCGCCGATGGTCAGGTTTTTAAGCCTTCCCCGGTTGAGGATTTGAGCGTGAAATGAAGTGTAATCAATACCAAAAATCTGCCTGCGCGGATTCCAGAGCCATAATTCTTCGCCTGCATCTTTTTCCAGTGTGATCCCGAAGCTGTAAGCGCCGCTTCGTGCATTGCGGTAACGAAGGTAACCATTGAATGGTGGCCCCTGGTAGCGGGCAGTGGAGTTTGAGGTCGAATCCAGCGGTGCAAAACCCTTCTGTCGCTCCATTAACTTAGCTGAACGAAACATCAGAAAATGCTGTCCGGGGTTTTTCAATGCATCCTTCATCGAAACGGATTTGGTGGTGATCGTCACAAAAGGCAATAGCCTGCGAATGGTGTAGATATCGAAGCCGGGAATAGCCTGTAATTCATAAAGTGAGAGCAGCGCGCCGGCTTTTGCGCGATAGTCAAAGAATGCACGGAGCTGTTCTTCACTTAAAATAGATGTAGCAGCAAGGTCGTCGGGTGTGGCGACGTTGAGGTCGAGCGGATTCGCATAGAGCTGCAAAAGTGCCTCGTAAAGGTCTTCCGAATCGTCGGGAGGTATGGGGAAAAGCTCCGAGATAAACTGGTTGATGTCGATATCAGGCCGGGGAGGCCCCTGGGCAACGGAAAGGAATGGAATGCAAATGCCGAGCAATGCGGTTACCCACAGGAGTAGCCGGCAGGAAACCCTTGAAGATCAAAAGCGTATGTGGTTTTCATCGATCTCAGCATACGCTTTTGATATGAATGAAAAGGTTAGAAGGCTTTCAGACTTAAATCCAGACTTCGCGCCTGGTGCGTGAGCGCACCGCTGGAAATTCCATCCACACCGGTTTCGGCCACTGCGCGTAATGTTTTTTCGGTAATGTTGCCCGAAGCCTCCGTCTCGTATCGATCGCCGATCCGCTTCACCGCTTCCCGGAGGTCGTCCAGCGAGAAGTTATCAAGCATGATAATATCGACCTGGCCGACGCGCAGCACTTCGTCCACCTCGGCAAGGTTTCGCGTTTCGATCTCGATTTTCAGCTTCCGGCCGGTTTCTTTCAGGTATTTGTTGGCCCCGGTAATCGCCGCTTCAATGCCGCCTGCGTAATCCACGTGGTTGTCCTTCAACATAATCATGTCGTAAAGGCCCATCCGGTGGTTCACCGCGCCGCCGATTTTCACCGCCATTTTCTCAAACAGCCTGAAATTCGGGGTCGTTTTGCGGGTATCGAGCAGTTTTACAGGCAAATCCTTGATCAGATCCGACATCTGCCGGGCATAAGTGGCGATACCGCTCATGCGCTGCATAATGTTCAGCACCAGCCGCTCGGCTTTCAGGATCAGACGTGCGTTTCCTTCTACCGTAAAAACAATGTCTCCTGTTGATACGACGGAACCGTCAAAAAGTAACACATCAATTTTCGGAAGGGGGTAACCGTAATATTTTGCGGTCTCATCGAATATAATCTGCGCCACTTCCACACCCGCGAGCACGCCGTCCTGCTTCACCAATAGCTTGGCGCGTTTGGTCGCATTTTCGGGAACGCTGGCGAGGGATGAATGATCTCCATCACCGATATCTTCCAGCAATGCAAGCCTGAGAAGATTCCGGAGTTCGTGAGGGTCAGTTTCCATTTTAGTAGAAATTAAAATCAGTAGGTTTGTTGCCGGTACGCCATATTATAGCGGATGGCAATCGAAAAAATGTTGGAGTTGGTAGCCACCTTCGCGTCCTGCGAGGTCACTTTTCGCATCAGGTAGCGGCCGTCGAGGAACAGGTTGTGGGCCAGCGAGTACGACAGGCGCAAGTCTGTAAACAATGTAGTTGCTTTGATGCCCTGACCTATTTTTTGATTCACTTCGCTTTCCCCTTCTCGGTCTATGTGCCGGGTTTCGTAACTTTTCGAAATATCGCCTCCGTAGTTCATCAAAGGCTTGTCAGAAGGATCTTTACCCTGCATGGCCGACATCACGGTACCGTAAATCGACAGCCTCGGCGTGGCTTTGTAGCGTACAATGCCTAAATACTCCCGGAAGTTCGCTCCCAGCGGGTGTGCGAGCGCCTGCCCGTAATGCATGTAATTGCGCCCGCCGTCCTTGTGTGAGTACGTGTAGGGGCGTACGACGTTGTATTCTGCCTGCAAGTCGAGATTGGGTATACCAAATGCATCCACATATTTGGCGCCGAGCTGGAAGCTGTACTTGTTGGTCCAGGATCCGCTGCCGTTGAAAAGGTATTTGGTCAGAAACTCGTCGAGCACAAACTGGCTGTAAATGGAAGCGGTTTTGCCTACGAGCCAGCGGAAATCGAAACCGAGCAATGCATTATCCTGGCTACCGATGTAGGATTCCACATAACGGTAGAAGATAATCGGGTTGAGATAATTGAGGTCGTAACCGCCGCCTACGGAATCGCGGTTGAAAACTTCGGCTTCGAATACCCCGAAATTGATTTTGTCGGTCAGGTTAACACTCAAATGGTGAATAGCCGCGAATTTCTTTTTTCTCAAAAACTCCGAGAAACCATCTTCCGCACCGTCGATCATGCTGGTCCAGAGGTTGGTATAATGGAACCGGCCCAGCTGGGTGTCTAATCTTAAAAACAAATACGGACTGCTGTTGTCGGAAAGGATCAGTGAGCGGTAACCGCTGCCAAATGTGTTGTAGTCGTGACCGAATTTCACATTGACGGCTTTCAGCGGGCGGAAAGTAATGTAGCCGCGGGCCGAAAGGAAGTCGTTGCCGTGGTTGCGCGTTGCCTTCGCCAAACCTTCGCCTGGAAAGCTGTATTTGGGCGCAAATGCATTCACATAGCGTGGGAACCTGCCCTGGTTGTCGGAAACGAATGTGTAAAAACCCAGCTTATCATTGATCATCCCGCGAATCTCCACGCCCCGGCCGGTAAACCATAGCGTCTGATGCGACGTGGTGTCGTAGCTGTTGTCTTTTCCGATGAAATTGGTGGTAGTAAAATTGAAATGCAGGTCGAAGTCTTTGTTGTGAATGCTGTACAGATCGGCAGGGTGGTTGAAAAACTTGCGTTTCTGCCCCGGCGGCGGCGATTTAAACCAGCCCAGCCGGGCGAGCTTATTGTATTTGGCCGAATCGGTGGAGATCATTCCCTTCGTCCATTCCCAACTGTCTTCGCGCATGTAATCGATCGTTTCCCAGTCGCGGTCGGTGAGGTCAACGGTTCCTTCTTTTAATATGGAGTCGGTAAGCGCCACTACCGCTTTGCGTTCGAACGGCTTGGCATTGAAGTGAAAACCTTCGGAAAATTTACCCCTTTTGATTTCCAGACGATCGATGAGATGATAATAGTCGTCGTTTAGCGGAACGAAAGCACTTTGTGCGTGTACGTAAGCCGAGGATACCAGTGTTAAAAACAGTAATTTAAAATGCCGGATAATTCCTTGATACATAGGCAACAAAAATCTACTACGACCGCAATTGGAGCTTTTGCACGTAATTTTTAGAAATGGTGTTCCAAATTACGTCAATGAATTTGTATTATCTTGCATGGAGTAGTCTAAAAAACTGTCACTCCCATGTTTTTACTTTCCCAAAAACCTTCCATAGCAGATCATTATCTGGCCGAATTGCGTGACGTAAATTGTCAGAAAGACCGGATGCGGTTTCGCCGGAATATGGAACGGGTAGGTGAGTTGCTGGCTTATGAAATGTCCAAAACGCTCACTTTCAAAACGGAGAAAGTAGAAACGCCGCTCGGTACCGCACCGTGCCGGTCGATGTTGCAGCCCATCGTGCTGGCTACCATTCTGCGAGCCGGGTTGCCATTCCACCAGGGCTTCCTGAATATTTTCGATAAGGCCGATAATGCATTCATCGGGGCTTACAGGGGGCACCACATTAATGCAGAGGAGGAGTTTACGGTTGAAATGGATTACATCACCAGCCCCGATCTGACGGGTAAAATCCTCGTGATGATCGACCCGATGCTGGCAACCGGCCGTTCCATGGAAAAAGTTTACCATGCATTGCTTCGCTTCGGCATTCCTGCGCAAACCCATATTGCCTCCGTTATCGCCAGCCCCGAAGGCGTTCAGTACCTGCAACAGAGGATCCCGCAATGCCGCCTCTGGCTGGGCGCCGTGGATCAGAAGCTGAACGAACAATATTATATAGTGCCAGGCCTCGGCGATGCCGGCGACCTGGCTTTTGGGGAGAAATAGCTTCTCCGATCCTCAGTTCAGTAATTCATCAAACATAATGGACACATAGTACGTGCTACCCACGTTCGGGCTGCCGTATGACTGGAAGTACGATTTCCCGAACAGGTTCGTACCACCCAGCTTGATAATCGATTTGATCGCCGGCACCTTCCAGCTAACCTGCGCATCGAGGTTGCTGATCGCCGGAACCCTCGTGTTCGAGAATACCGGTACATCGGTGGTGGTAGGGACCACAAAGCTCGATTCCCAAGTAAATGCCTGCTGGTAGCGGTAAACGACATTGAATCCCCACGTGTTGGAGCTCGTAATGCGGCGGCCGAGGCTCACATTATACCGGTATTTGGGTGTATTGAATTGCGAATACTGCACTTCCGGCGACGGTGTAAAATCTTTCAACTCATTGTTCGCGACATTCCCGCCGATATTGAACCCTTTCGGCAATGCATAATTCAGCCCGATCGCGAAGCCGCGCGTGGTAATCGTCTCGGTTGTATTAACGGTCCGCGCGTACCCCTGGTAGCTACCCACCCCAATGCCTGATTCAATCGGCAGGCCCGGCGCGGCGGCGGCCGTCGGTACCACGATCACCGTTCCGCCAATGAGGTTTTTATATTTGCTGATATAGTAATAGGCATCTATGAAGAGCTTTTTCGCGATAATGCCTTTGTAACCAATCTCGTAAGAAGCAATGCGTTCGGGTTTCAGTTTCACCGGCTGGTACTTAGGCAATTTTCCCAGCGCATAGGCCTTCGCCAGGTCGGGTACCAATGCCGGTACCTGCGTTGCGAGAATACCCGGCAACTGTGCCGAAAGTACGCCCGGAAGCGTCTGATTGACGCCCGTCTTAATGGCCGCCTGGATCACTGCCGGGTCATTGGGAATGGTTCCTGCCGCAACTCCCGCATTAACCTGCGCGGTCACCGCCGTGGTGACCTGCTGCGTAATGGCAGCGGTAGCCTGCTGGGTCACGACCACCGTAGCATATTGCTGGGCGCTCTGTACCACCGATGGGTCACTTTGTACTACCGCGGTCACCGCAGCTTCGGAAAGGTTTTGCCGGAGAATGCCGCTCGACAGGTTGTAGCGTGAATCAAACTCAGGCAGGCCGCCTACCAGCGTTCCGGATGGCGTACGAAGGTCGATGTACTGGTTCTGGGTGGTGGGAATGCGGAAGCCGGTTTGGTAGGAGAGGCGTATATTATGCTCGCCAAATGTGGTAACCGCCGACACCCGGGGTGTGAACTGGCCGTCGAAGTTCTCGTTTTTATCATAGCGGATCGAGCCGGTCAGTTTTAAATGGTCGGAAAGCAGGTTTTTACCGGCCTGTACAAATGCACCCCATTCATTAATAGGTATCGTGCCGTCGCGGCCCTCTTTGGTATCGGCAAATAACGTCCCGGCCGAGCGGAGCGTGTAAAGGCGATAGTTGGCCCCCGCGATCAGTTCCAGGAAGCGGATCTGGTTTTTGAAATTATAAAAACCTTCGGCGTGGTACATATTGGTTTTGTCCGCAAAACCGCCCCCACCGTTTACGATCGGCATATTCCGGTATTTATCCAACAATTGGTTAAAAGTTGCGCTGCCCGGCTGCGGCATATCGCGGTCGGCGGCCTGTCTGCCGATCAAATGCGCTTCTTCCTCCGTTGTACCCCGTGCACGTGCGCCTACGAATGCACCCACGTACTCGCCGAACCAGACATTGTTGGGTTTAATCTCACCCAGCATGGAAACGGCTGCAAGTCCTGTAAGGTACGATTTGCCGGAACGTTCCTGCGTGGTGTAGGCTCTTACCGTGAAATTGTCGGCTCGTAGTTCCAGCTTGGCTTGTGTCAGATTGAAATCCCGCAGCGAATAGCGGCCTGTACCGGTATAAACGGTTGTTCCATAGCCGTAATTAACCTGCGCGATGGCTTCTATTTTTTCATTTAGTCGATAATGTAGTGCGGCATTGGCCTTAAAACTCTTTGTATTATAATCTACAAGGTCTTTTTCACGGAATCCTGTGCGGCTTACAAACGCGTTTGGAACGAAGGCTGCACCTGCCTCGGGTAATTGCCCGGCTGCGACCATTGCTTTCGCTACCGCGTTGATATTGGTCTGGATTTCATCGCCATATACATTAGTCCCGTCATAGTCCAGGTCGGTGCCTTTTCCGCGACCCGGATCGGCATTACCGCCTACGTTCAGGTTCGTATAATTGGTAGCCTCCCAGTCCTTCGCCTGGATGTAGGATAGATTTACCTTGAATGCGAACTTGTTATTGAATGCCTTTGCATAACGTATGGTGGCCTCGGCAAATGGTGTAGTCGCTTTGGAGCGGTTCTTTTCGTGCATAATACCGCCTTTGAGGTTTGCACTCAGTCCCTGGTAGAGGAATGGACTTTTGCTGTTCATTAATACCAAGCCGTTTACCGCATTGGGTCCGTACAGCGCCGATGCCGCGCCGGGAAGCACCTCCACGCTCTCGACATCGAGCTCCGACATACCAATGATATTATCGAGCGGAAAATTGAGCCCGGGTGCCTGGTTGTCCATACCGTCGATCATCTGAACGGTACGCGGGTTGCCCGTCGCACCGAAGCCGCGCATGTTGATGGATTTGAACAAAACACCCTGCGTCGTCATGTCGATACCTTTCAAATTCGCCAACGCGTCGTAAAAATTGGTGGCCGGCGTATCGCGAATGCCCCGGATATCGAGTTTTTCAACGGCTACCGGCGATTTCATCACACTTTCCTCCACACGGGAGGCGGAAACTACGATTTCTTTCCCCAGCACGGGTTGCTCTACCATTTTGATGTCCAGGTTGGACATGCTCGCGGTGACCGCAATTTCCTGGGTTTGAAAACCTACTGAACTGACAATGATGAAAAATGGCGGATTTGATGTGGTACTGAGCGAAAATTCACCTTTCGTGTCGGTGATCGTACCAGCCACTTTACCCTGTATACGAATGCTGACGCCGGCCAGAGGTTCCTGGGTAACCGATTCGGTGACCTTGCCGGTCAAACTAATCTGTGCGAAAGATTGTTGGCAAAACAACAATGCGAGAAGCAAGAAAAGCAGATTTCTGAGGGATGCAGAAGTTCGGATCATGGTTGATTAGTGGGTTGATGTCTGTAACAAGTTACTAAGAAATAGATTTTGTTTACATAATATCCAATTTTTTCTTTGGGTATTTATAAAGCAAAAATACGTAGCATCGAAAGCCAAATAGTTCGACGCTGTGAAAGAAAATTTAATGTAGTGACGAAAGACAGCTATCTGAGCCATGAACTAACTTTCCAGGACTTTTCCGATGCCCGGATTAAGCATACTGACTCTTTATCATTAGTTTTGAGGGATTTTATTTAACGTTATAACAAACATACCTTACACAACACAGATGCAGGACACTTATGTGATAATCATGGCAGGCGGCGTAGGAACCCGTTTTTGGCCGTTCAGCCGGACGGATTTCCCGAAGCAATTCCATGATGTGCTTGGCACAGGAAGGACGCTGTTGCAGCAAACTGTCGACCGGTTCGACGGCGTTTGCCCTATTGAAAACATTTATATAGTAACGAGTCAGGAATACAAGGAACTGATCAAACAGCAGATTCCCGAACTGACCGACGACCAGATCCTCCTGGAACCGCATCGCCGGAACACCGCACCTTGCATCGCTTATGCATGCTACAAAATCGCGGCCCGCAACCCGAACGCGAATGTTGTGGTAGCACCTGCAGACCATATTATCCTGAAAGAAGAGGTTTTCAAGGATACGATCAAGGTGGCATTGGGCGCTACCCGCAATGAAGATATTCTGATCACACTTGGTATCCAGCCCACTCGCCCCGACACGGGTTATGGCTACATCCAGTATATACCGGATAAGCTGACAGTCAAAAAAGTAAAGTCATTTACCGAAAAACCCCATCTGGAATTGGCGTTGCAGTTCCTGGATAGCGGTGATTTTGTGTGGAATGCAGGTATTTTTGTCTGGAACGTCAATGCATTCAAAAAGGCGCTGGCCCAGTTTCAGCCTGATATTGCTGAAATTTTCCAGGGCGGAGTCGAGCATTATTACCTCGATTCGGAGGATTCGTTCATTCAGCGTGCTTACCAGCATTGCGGCAGTATTTCTATCGACAATGGTATTATGGAAAAGGCCGAAAACGTACACGTCGTGTTAGCAAGTTTCGGCTGGTCGGACCTGGGAACGTGGAAGTCGATGTATGAAGTTTCGGAGAAGGATGAAAATCTGAACGTAACAGACGGGAATATGATCCTGCATAATACCACGAATTCGATCATCAAAACGCCGAAAGACAAGCTGGTAGTCGTTAACGGCCTCGATGGTTTCATCGTTGCGGAATTCGACGGAGTGTTGCTGATCTGCAAAAAAGATGATGAACAGAAAGTGAAGGAATTCGTGGCGCAAGCCAAGGAGCTGGATCCTAAATATGTTTAATGCGGTTGATTATTAATGCATACCGCTTGAAAATCCAGGTCTGTTTGGCCTGGATTTTTTGTTTTGAATTTGTAAATTCACAGAAAGGTTACATGTCAATCGTAACAGCTCATGTCTAATCGTCGAGAAATAAAAGCAGAATTAATGCAGCTTGTGAACGAGGTCAGTGACGATCGCTTGCATGACTTGCTGCTTACTATCCGTGCATTTGCCGAGCAGGAAGCATATGCAGGAGATACGCATTCTCCTGAATTTTTAGAAAAACTCAACGAATCTCTACGCTCAGCCGAAACAGGTCCTCTTTACTCGAATGAAGAGGTGTTTAACGAAATCAGGCGTGGTATACGAGATAAAATGGAGTCCGCTCGCAAAGAAAGATTACACTGATATTATAAGTTATCTTTATGATGTCGGCGGTGATCGAAGTGCCGAAAGGTTTACAGACAGTCTTCAAGCCAGCTTGCAAAGGTTGGAGCGTTACCCCTTCATCGGCACGGCGGACGAAATGATCCCTTCTATGAGGAAACTGCTACTTCATAATAAGTACCGTTTGGCTTACACGGTGTTTGAAAATACCGTCCTGATTATGAATATAACGCATTCGTCGAAGCGTCGCTAGCGGTTAGCCCTTCAACACCTTCTCAATCTCAAAAAACCGCACATCTGCCTTCACATGCTCTAGAATCCTTTGCGAACGTTCCGGCCGCGCGTCGGTAATGAACACCTGGGCCAGAAAGCCGGTATCGATCAGCTCAATAAGTTTGTGAATGCGCCGGTCGTCGAGCTTGTCGAAAATATCGTCCAGGAGCAAAATGGGCGTTTTGCCTTTTTCTTCTTTTAGTAGTTCGAATTGCGCGAGTTTCAACGCGATGAGAAACGACTTTTGCTGACCTTGCGAGCCGAATTTTTTGAGCGTGACCCCATCGATTTCGAATACATATTCATCCTTATGCACGCCTTTGCCCGTACGCTGCGCATGCAGGTCGCGGCTGCGGTTACGGCGGAATTCGGCCGGGAAATCGGGGGTGGCGACTTCGCTTTCGTAGATTACATCCACTTTTTCGTGCCCGCTGCTGAGGAACTCGTAGTATTTGCAGAACAGCGGGATGAACTTTTGCATGAAGGTCGCGCGGTGCTCGTGAATGCGTTGCGAGAGGACGATCAGCGGTTCATTGTAGGTTTCGAGCAGGTCTTCGTCGAGGTAATTTCTTTCTGCGAACAGTTTTAAAAGACCGTTGCGCTGGGTGAGGATCTTGTTGTAATGCAGGAAATCGCCGAGGTAACCGGGAACGGCCTGGCCCAGTACGCCATCAAAAAAGCGACGGCGTTCCTCGCTGCCGTCGCGGATAAGATCGGTGTCGTCCGGGGCGATGAGTACCACCGGAAAGAGGCCGATATGGTCGCTCAGGCGCTCGTAATGCTTCTTATCGGCCATGAATACCTTCCGCTGGCCGCGTTGCAGGCTGCAAGTGATCTGGATGTGCTTGTCGTACTCGTTGAAAACGCCGTCGATCAGGAAAAAGTCGGCGGTATGACGAATGCCGAGGGCGTCCTGATTATGAAATGCGCTCTTCGTAAGGGTCAGGAAATAGATTGCGTCGAGCAGGTTGGTTTTGCCGCTGCCGTTCTCTCCCACGATACAGTTCACATGTTTTCCAAAAGTGAAGGCCTTCTCCTCATAGCTTTTAAAGTAGGTAAGACGGAGCTTTTCTAGCCACATGAACTTCTTTGTTATTTAGTTTATGCTTATTTTCGCACATCATTGCGTGAGTACGGCAAAACAGACTCTGTTCATACCATAACTTTAAGACAAAGTTCTGTCTTTATAAACGAGAACCAAATACATGGCCACCGTTACTGAGAAAAAGAAAGCATCAGCCCCCAAAAAGTTACAGCATCCGAAGGAGCAATACATGTTCTGGTTCGAGAATATGCTTTTACAACGCCGTTTTGAAGAAAAATCGGGCCAGTTGTACGGTCAACAGAAGATTCGTGGTTTTTGTCACCTGTATATCGGCCAGGAAGCTTGTTCTTCCGGCGCGGTGAGTGCCCTGAAAAAAGGCGACAAGTACATTACCGCCTATCGTGACCACGGTATTCCACTCGCATTGGGTACCAGTCCAAATGCGATCATGGCTGAGCTTTACGGCAAAAAAACCGGTACTACCAAAGGTAAGGGTGGTTCTATGCACATTTTTGACAAAGAAGTGGGTTTCATCGGAGGCCATGGTATCGTAGGCGGCCAGATTCCTCTCGGCGCAGGTATCGCATTCGCTGAGAAATACAATAAAACCGATAACCTGTGTATCTGCTACTTCGGTGACGGAGCGATTCGCCAGGGTTCATTCCACGAAACGCTGAACATGGCGATGAGCTGGAAATTGCCTGTGATTTTCGTCGTTGAAAACAACGGCTATGCAATGGGAACTTCCGTAGCGCGTACTTCCAACGTTACTGAGCTTTACACCCTTGGCGAGGCATATGATATTCCTTCCGAGCCAGTTGACGGTATGAGTGTTGAGGCGATCCACGAAGCGGTTTCCCGCGCTGCGGAGCGTGCACGTAAAGGCGACGGACCTACTTTCCTTGAATTCCGTACTTACCGCTACCGGGGACACTCCATGTCCGATCCTCAGAAATACCGTTCGAAAGAGGAGGTAGAAGAATACAAACACCGTGACCCGATCGAGCAGATCCGCGCGGTGATCCTCGAAAACAAGATTGCTACCGAAGAGGATCTCGAAAACATCGATAAAAAAGTAAAAGAAATCGTTGCGGAATCCGTGCAATTCGCCGAGGAATCGGAGTGGCCGGATCCGAAAGAGGCTTACACCGACGTGTACGTTGAAAGCGATTATCCTTTTGTAATGGATTAATTTGATCCAGAACGCATGAATAAAAAACCCGTCGGATCACTTCGACGGGTTTTTTAAGTAATTTCAGCTTTTCACTTAGATTGAGTTCTAGTAATAATTTAAAATATGTCCCTGGATCAGGATTTTGATAACGAAGAAGAGGAAGGAGAAGGCAAAGAGATGTCGTTTCTATCGCATCTCGAAGAACTAAGATGGCATGTTATCCGCGCGGGTGCTTCGATTCTGGTATTTGCCATTATTGCCTTCATTTATATTCAGGAAATCTACCATTATGTGATTGTAGCGCCTTCTAGGCCTGAGTTCTGGACTTACCGAATGTTATGTAAGCTTTCTGAAATTACGGGTTACGAAGATTTGTGTGTAAAGTCGCTGAATTTCAAATTGCAACTCATTGGAATGGGCGATGCATTCACGATGAGTATGACTTCGTCTGTGATCGCAGGTTTGGTATTCGCGTTTCCTTACGCATTTTGGGAGATCTGGCGCTTCATAAAACCTGGATTGAAGCCATCCGAGCGCAAATCGGCACGGGGCGCGGTGTTTTATGTGACATTCCTGTTCTTCTCCGGAGTCCTTTTTGGTTACTACGTGGTAAGCCCGCTAGCGATCAACTTCCTTGCGAATTATACACTTGATCCTTCAATCATCAACGAATTCAGTCTCGCGTCCTACATTTCGCTTGTAGCGACGCTTACACTGGCTTGCGGTGTGGCGTTCCAGTTGCCGATTGTGGTATATGTTTTGTCAAAAATAGGAGTACTTACACCTTCTTTTATGAGGGAATATCGCAAGCACTCGATGATCGTGATTCTGATCGTAGCGGCGATTATTACGCCTTCGCCTGATATTTACAGCCAGGTACTCGTTGCGATTCCATTGTTCCTGCTTTATGAGCTTAGTATTATGGTTTCTGCGAAGGTGGAGCGTGAAAAGTTGGCAGAAGAAAAACGTCTCGCGAAACTGGGCGGAACGACAACCGAAGATTGATTTAAACAAAGATATTAAGCGATAAACTGCTTACAGACCTCGGCCAACCGGTCGAGGTCTTCTTTTTGGTGCAAGCTACTGATTGCAATGCGGGTAACGGGCGCGTCGGCTGGCGAAGGGTACGGGAAGCAGGAGGCCATAATGCCGTTTGCCAGCAAATGATTAAACAGTGCGGGGTTGGAAGAGCAGAATACCGGGTAACCTGGAATGAAGTCGAACAATCCGATGCTTTCGACAATACGATTGAAATAAGCGATATTATCCAATAGCGCCACGCGTGCGATTTCGTATTTATCTTGTTCCAAAAGCATTTTCATCGCATGCATGTACGCAGGGGCAGGCGGGGACGCGCCCGCGTACCAGGGTGATTTTCGCACTGTTTCAACCACGCTTTCCGAACCCCAAATGGCACCTGCGGGTATACCCAGCGCCTTGTTCAGGGATGAAACGAAAATGGTGTTATCTAAAAGTCCGGAATCGATGCATTCAACAACGCCATTTCCATTTGCTCCGATGACGCCCAGTGAATGCGATTCGTCGATCACAAACCAGGCGTTAACGGGATTTTGA
The DNA here is from genome assembly GCF_003014695.1 of Dyadobacter jiangsuensis. GTDB lineage: Bacteria > Bacteroidota > Bacteroidia > Cytophagales > Spirosomataceae > Dyadobacter > Dyadobacter jiangsuensis. The sequence goes on from NZ_PYAS01000024.1 coordinate 41,995, forward strand.
ATGGCATTGAAAAGTGTAAAATCAAATGCGCGTACGATTGGTGAGCCTACGGCATCGGTGCAGATGATATGAGCAACGTCCGGCTCGGTCGCGTTAATTTTTCGAACGGTTTGCATGGCCCATTCGCTCCAATCGCCATTGTTTCGATGAAATGCATTGCCCCAAAGCGCCGGATGTACGCCGGGAGCGTAATGGTAAATGATCCTGGTAATATCGGGATCTCGTTGGGAGATGTTTTCAATCACTTTCATCAGTAATTGCCCGGCCCACATGCCTGACGACACAACTAGTGCGGATTCAGTTTGCAGAAAGTCACATAGTTGCAGTTCCGCTTCGTCATAAATACCGAGCCTCAGACTATTGTTTCTGGAACTCCCATAATGCGTTCCGAAAGTTTCCGTAGCTGAATGGATATACCTACGAAGGTCTTCGTTGTGTCCCATGCCTAGGTAATCCGTACCGCTGAACCATAAGAATTCTCGCCCGTCGGTAGTTGTGACGGTCCTGCCGGGAAGTTTGCTGGTGTGGTAGATGCTCACAGCCTAACCTATAAGAATTCGGGTTTCAATGCGGCGCCGGTACCATTGCCCCCGGCATAAATCACCTTGCCGAAATCGAAGGTAACGCCGGTTGCGGGGTCGTTGCGGATAAGCAGGGAGCCGTCCATATCTACGTAATCGAGCAGCGGAAGCAAATGCGCTATGGCCGAAATGCCTACGCTCGTCTCGGTCATGCAGCCGACCATCGTTTTCATCCCTAACGACCGTGCTTCCGCGATCATCCGTAATGCAGCGGTAGGCCCGCCGCATTTGGTCAGTTTTACGTTAATACCGTGAAACAGGCCATGACATTGCTGGACATCCTCCTCGACAATACAGCTTTCGTCCGCGATGACGGGCAATGCATTTGAAGCAAATACCTTTTTCATTCCTTCGATATCGTCCGCAGGTAGCGGTTGCTCGATGAATTCGACGCCTAGCGCGGCCAATTGAGGGGCTATTTCAATGGTTTTTTCTGCTGTCCAGCCACAGTTGGCATCGACGCGGAAAAGTGCGTCGGTGTTTTTCCTTAATTCCTGTACAATGCGCAGGTCTTCATTGGTACCGAGCTTGATCTTGTAAATCGGCCAGGGTAGCTCCCTCATTTTAGCGACCATTTTCTCCACGGTATCGATACCGATCGTAAAGTTGGTCATCGGGATGTGATCAGGCGACAAACCCCAGCTTTCGTAAAGTTTCTGGCCTTTCTTTTTGGCAAAATAATCCTGTGCAGCTTCGTCCAATGCACATTGTGCGAAAGAATTGTCCCGAAGAAGCGGGTGCACCATTGTCCAGAGTTCTTCTGCCGATGCATATTTTCCTTTTTCAACAATATCTTTCACCATATCCAGCGTCCCGATCATATTGCCGATCGTTATACCGTAATACGGGTTGGAAGTCGCTTCACCAAAGCCGGAATGGGTGCCGTCGCTGAGCTGGACGATCAGCGTTTGCTGGACATCGCGCGAGTCGTGCGCGATCGTGAAGGTATGTTTGAGTTGAAGGTCAAAAGTGTGGTACGTAAGGCGCATAGGGTGTCAGAAATGAAAATTTATGGGGCCTAGTTTCGCATATCGAGCCCCCACGATAGTTTGCTTCTCAATGTATTCAAAAAACTGTCGTCTTTCATCTTGATCAGCCGCGCGATGAACCCGGCCTTGCGCACGAGCAGCTGCGTGTTCTCATCCACAATGCGTGATCGGGCGTCGAGCGAGACGAGAAAGTTGCTGCTGCGGCTTTTTACTTCGAGGCGGATTACGGCAGTGTCTTCCACCACCAATGGGCGCACGTTCAGGTTATGCGGGCTGATGGGGGTAACGATGAAATTCTGTGAATGCGGCATGAGTACCGGACCGCCGCAACTTAGCGAATAGCCGGTAGAACCGGTCGGCGTTGATACAATGAGTCCGTCGGCCCAGTAGGAGTTCAGAAACTCGTCGTTCAGGTAAGTATGCACGGTGATCATCGACGACGTATCGGTCTTGGTGATCGTGAAATCGTTCAAACCGAAGTTCAGGCCGTCGAAAAGATCGATGTTGGACTCTACTTCCACCAGCGTACGCTCGTCGATGCGAAACTGGCTGTTTTCGAGCGCGGCGATCATGTCGGTAATGCGTTCCGGCGATACCGTTGCCAGGAAACCGAGGCGGCCCACGTTGATACCGATTGCCGGCGTCTGGCGCTTGCCTACGTGTGAAATGGTTTCAAGCAGTGTGCCGTCGCCACCCATGCTTACGATCAGGCGTGGGTCGAAAAGTTCTTCAGGCTTCTCATAAACCAGTTCGGAATAATGCGAAATGCCGGCCTGGTCCAAAAATGTCCTGAAAGACTTTGAAAGCTGGACTTCAACTTTTCTGCGCGCCAGTTCATCGAACATATTTTCAATGAACGGCCTTGCGGACTCATTAAAGTTGCGTCCGTGAATGGCGATTTTCATGAAGGAAAAATAAAACTTGTGGTTTCAGCCGAAAGATACACGACAAATGGTGCGATTCAAAAGCCGCATGCACATTTGAAGGCGTAGGATGCTAGGTTGCCAGATAGCGTAAAAGCATATCAAGACGCTCCTGATCGAGGCTTTCGATCGGATCGTTGGCATGCGCTTCTTCGATTTCGTAGCCGAAGCGTTCCAGCGTGGCAATAATGGAGGTAATATGGGTCCGGTTCAGCTTCAATGTCAACCGGGCCTCGTTGGTAGGATTGTAAACCTCTCCCGAGGAATAATAGCTGCTCAGAATCTTGACGCCATTGGATTCTATCAACCGGCTTATTTCCGAAAGCGAGTAGCTTCTTTCTGCAATTTTCAGGACAATCACCGCGCCTTTTTCCTGCACGCCCAGCTCATTCACAAAATGCTCTACGAGGTCGTTTACCAGAATGCTGCCGGCAAACGTCCGGTCTTCATGCAGGACAGGGATGATGAGAAGGCCAAATTGGTTGACCAGCCGGAACAGCTCGTAAGGATGCTGATCCTCCGTAGCGAAAATGTCTTTATGCTGGATAATGACTTTCGAAAGCTGTTCGGAAATGTCCGTAATATCGAAGAGGATATCTTCGGAAACGATCCCCTGATAGATGCCGGAATCGGCGATGACCAGTTGCTTTACGCCAAACTCATCCATCCAGTCCAAAGCCGTACCCACCGAATCGTTCGGTTTCAGTACGGGGATCATTGGATTTATCAGATTGGCTGCGAGCATGGGTCAGAACGTCATTTTCCGAAGCTATAAAAAAACAATATATGGATCAACTATCGTAACAAAAGAAATTTTCCCGGAATTCCCGGGTTTTATGCCATTGGAACCGACACATCTTTTTCGAGGAAGCTTTCCAGGATCACGTTGAATTCGTGCGGATGCTCCATCATCGGTGCATGGCAGCATTTATCGATAAAGTACAATTCAGAATTGGCTATCAGGCGATTGAACTCGTAACCTACATGTGGAGGCGTGATGGTATCGTTGAGGCCCCAAACGAGCAGGGTAGGAACCGTGATCTGGTGCAGATCCTTGGCGAGATTGTGCCGCTGAGCGGATTTCGCAATTCCCACGATGCTCATACATTTCGGAATGCTCGAGGTTGTTTCGAACACCTCGTCGATCAGCTCCTTGGTCGCCACTTCCGGGTCGTAGAAAGTATAAGCTACCCGTTCCTTGATATAATCATAACTTCCACGTTTCGGGAACGAGCCGCCCATCGAGTTTTCGAAGAGGCCCGAGCTGCCGGTCAATACCAGTCGCTGCACATTCTCCTGGTTTTTCAGGGTATAAAGCAAACCGATGTGGCCGCCCAGCGAATTGCCGATGGCCGTAACGTTGGTGAGGTTTTTAAACGAAACAAAGTCTTCCAGAAAGGCAAGCAATGCTTCCAGCCCGGCTTCACGCGGTGGAAGCGAGTAAATCGGAAGCAATGGGATAACGACCCTGTAACGGTCTGAAAAATGGTCGATAATACCGTCCCAGTTACTTAATGCACCGAAAAGGCCATGCAAAAGCAGTAATGTTTCGCCCTTTCCCTCGTCGATAAACTGAAACCTGTCCTCTGCATGTACTGTATATTTCATTCTTTTGTGGATTTAAGACGATTTATAACTTATCAAAGAAACTAGTGCATGATTAGGATACTCTACAAAACTAGTTATTTTTTTGATTGTTCAATGGGGCAAAGTAACAAACGGGTTTCGAATTTCTTGTAAATATTATATTAATATTAAAAGAATTAGTCGAATAACACAGAATGGTGCAATTCTGTTCGCTCCATTCGGGAGGTTTTTCCGAGTGCGTTGCGCAGGTATATTTTGCCAGAACGCGTCTTAACCCATTGTTTACCGGGCACTAGCCGCAGCGGAGGGTTCTGCTGGGCCGGGCGGTCAACAGTGTAACCGAAATTTAGCTAGAAATTATATTTAATAGGAATTAGAAAAAAATTAAATGATAAAAATATCCCGCCTCCTGGCCGCCGCAGGCCTTGCTCAGCTATTGGCGATGCCCGTCAGCGCCCAGACAGAAATAGCACTTTACCCGGGCCGTATTCCCAACGCCATCGAAGCAGAAAACCAGGAAACTAATGAGAAAGGGTCTGTCAGGAACGTATCGAAGCCTACGCTGACGGCGTTCCTTCCTCCGGCTGGCACGGGTAATGGTGCCGCGGTCATTGTTTGCCCTGGCGGCGGTTACGGCGGACTGGTAATCGATCGGGAAGGCTACCAGGTTGCCAGGGAGCTGAATAAGTCGGGAATCGCGGCATTCGTGCTGAAATACCGGTTACCCAGCGACCGGATCATGAAGGACAAGGCCATTGGTCCGTTGCAGGACGCCCAGCAAGCGATTAAAACCGTACGTGAAAAGGCAAAGGAATGGCAGATAGACCCGGCGAAGATCGGCATTATGGGTTTTTCGGCGGGGGGGCACCTTGCTTCTACGGCCGGTACACATTATGACAGCAGTTTTGTCGACAACCCTCAGAAAACCAGCCTTCGCCCGGATTTTATGATACTGGTTTACCCGGTGATCAGTTTCGACGGTAAAATCGGGCATAAAGGCTCGTCGGCCAACCTGCTGGGGATGACGCCTTCCCCCGAGCGTGTCAGCTATTTTTCCAACGACATGCAGGTAACGGCCTCGACACCGCCCACGTACCTCACGCACGCGGGCGACGACACAGTGGTGCCGGTGTCGAATAGCATTCGTTTTTACGAGGCTTTACTTGCAAAAGGCATTTCTGCCGATATGCATATTTACTCGGAGGGAAAGCATGGTTATCCCAAAACACCGTCGTTCGACGAGTGGTTTGGCCGATGCCTGCATTGGATGCGGACAACCGGCCTCATCCCCGCGAATTGATGACAAACCCCAACAAACATCGGTGGTCCGCGGTCTGCAGTCAATATACTTTTCCGCCAGGCCCAACATCCAAGGCCTCGTAAGGTGAATTAGCGCTGATGTATTCCGGAATCACCATTTTTAACACACTCACCATTTGCTGAGGCTCGCCGGAGTCGAGCGCTTTTTGCAGCGCTTCCAGCGATGCGCGCATGCACCGGTGCGCCGGGCTTGCAAAGGGCGCAGTGCGGAGCTGCCCGAATGTGGAGGATCCATTTTCACCGGTGTGTAACTCTTCCGTCAGCTTTTCGCCTGCTCGTAGCCCTGTGAAAACAATGGGAATGTCTCTGTCGGGCTCCATTCCGGCAAGCCGGATCATGTCCCGGGCGACGCTGGCAATGCGTACCGGTTTTCCCATGTCGAAGGACAGCACTTCGCTTCCGTTGCTTTGCGCCGCAGCCAGCAGAACCAGCTGACAAGCTTCCGTGACGGTCATCAGGAACCGCTCGGCTTCCGGATGGGTGACGGTAACAGGCCCGCCTTCCCGGATTTGCTGGGCAAAGCGGATCAGGAAGGAGCCATTGGAGCCTAGTACATTGCCGAAGCGGGTGATAGTAAATTGCGTACGGGCCTGATGTTGGCGGCTGAGATATTGTAAATAGAGCTCTCCGAAACGTTTCGTAGCCCCCATGATGCCCGCGGGCCTAACGGCCTTGTCGGTAGAAATGTATACGAATTGGCTGACGCCTCGCGAAACCGCCAGGTCCGCAAGGATGGCGGTGCCGAAGACGTTGGTCTGGATGGCCTCATAGGGATGTCGCTCCATGAACGGCACGTGTTTGTAGGCCGCGGCATGGAAAATGATATCGATCTTATTTTTGGAAAACAGATCAGCCATGCGCCGAGCGTCGGTAATATTGGCGATGAGGCAGGTAATGTGCGTTGCGGGAAATTGTTGTTTCAGCTGATAATCGCGTTCGTAAAGAGCGGTTTCAGCCTGGTCAACTAAAATCACTCGTGCCGGAGCAAAGGCGCATACTTGTGCAGCGAGCTCGCCGCCGATCGTCCCCGAGGCGCCGGTGATTAGGATATTGCGGTGGCGAATCCGGTGAAATGCATTTTGCAGGTCGGGGACGATGGGCTCGCGGCCGAGGAGGTCTTCCGGCCGGAATGTAAATGGCAGATAGGTGTGTCGTTTGGTTTGCATACGGATATCTTTTCTGTTACAGATACCCTTGATACGTGTGTTTAGAGAGTTGGTAACAAAAAAATCGCCGTAGGATATACGGCGATTTTCATAAGGTATTATTGGTAAGTTTTCTTAAATCAATTTCTCAAAGATACCCGGCGCGAGACCGAACAGGATCGTCAGGAATGTGGCCAGTACGAGGATAATCTGGTAAAATGGCGCGACGCGGATCTTAACGGTGTCCCCTTCCTTGAAGTAAGAAGAGATAATCACACGGAAATAGTAGTAAATACCGACGGTCGACATCAGAACAGCGATGACGGTGATCCACATAATACCACGCTCGGCGGCGCTGGTAAAGATGAAGAACTTACCCCAGAACCCGGCTGTGAGCGGGATACCGGCCAGTGAAAGCATCGATACCGCCAGCACGAAAGCCAGCAACGGGTTTTGCTTTGCCAAACCATTGAATGCTTCGTAGCGTTCGTTGGGCTGTCCTTCGATTGTTTTTTCCTTAGAAACGAGCATCAGCACACCAAATGCTGCGATGGTCGACAAGGAATAGGCGAGTGAGTAAAAGATAATAGCGTTTTGAGTAGGCTTGCTCAGGGCTGTGAGGGCGATCAGCAGGTAACCTGCGTGCGAGATACCCGAGTAGGCAAGCATTCTTTTAAAGCTGTTCTGGCTGGTGGCGCCGATATTGCCCACAAGCAATGTAAGCACCGCAATGGCCGCGATCACGATCCACCAGAAATTGTAGATAGCGAAGGTATGGTTCAACAGACGGAACAATGCCGCAAATCCGGCCGTTTTTACGATCGTCGACATGAAAGTGGTGAAGATCGTGGGCGCGCCTTCGTAAACATCCGGCGTCCAGAAATGGAACGGTGCGGCCGACACTTTGAAAAGCATACCAATCAGCAGCAGCAGCAAACCTGCGTAGAAAATGTAGGATTGCGATGCGGCAGACATATTTGATGTGAAACCCTGGATAGCGACGAGCTGGAACGAGCCGGTTGCACCGTACAGCAACGTCATACCGAAAAGCATGAAGCCGGTCGCGAATGCACCCATCAGGAAGTATTTCAATGCAGCTTCGTTCGATCGCAGGTTGCGCTTGTTACTCCCGGTAAGCACGTACATGGCTACGGAAAGGATTTCTACACCAATGAAGAGCATGATCAGGTGATCGAAACCGATCATCATAATGGCTCCCACGAGCGAGAAAAGCATCAACCCATAATATTCAGCAGGCTCGGCATCCGCATTATCCTGAAAACCACCCGAAATCGCGACGATCATGAATGCCGAAATCAGCACGATCCCGTTGAAGGCGAGTGTCAGATTATCGACGCGGAGCATGTCGTAGAAGTACAGGAAAGGCCCTTTACCCCATTCGACGAAGTTGGTCCCCAGCGCGAGGGCCAGGAAAAGCAGGGTAGAGGGCAGGAGGATGTTCTTGGATTTCGAAAAGCCCAGAAATAGCGTTACTACTCCAAAAACCGACAACAATATAATGGGATACATATTCTTAACTTAGTTATTGACCAGTTGCAACAGTTGGCTTACAGCAGGCTCTGTTATTTTCAGGAATGTGCTTGGATAAATACCGATCCAGAATACCATGATTACCAATGGCAGCAGTACCGCGCGCTCGCTGGCAGTCAAATCCTGGAAGCCTTCCACCCATTTCGATTTTGGCCCGAACATGGATTTCTGGAAAAGACGGAGCATGTATACCGAGCCGAGAATGATCGTCAGACCAGCTACGGCACCGAGCCAGCCTTTGTATTGGAATACACTTGAAAGCAACAGGAATTCACCCACAAAACCGTTGGTAAGCGGCAATGCCACACTTCCGAGGAGCAATACCATAAAGTACACGCTCAAATGCGGTGTGCTTTGAGTAATACCGCCGAGCTGGTCGAGGTAGCGGGTTTTGGTTCTCGAATAAATAATGTCGACGATGAAGAAGAGGCCGATCACGTTGATACCGTGCGCGAGCATCTGGATCAATGCGCCTTGCAAGCCATTCAGTGAAGACGAGAATACGCCGGCGGCCATCAGCCCCACGTGTGCGAAGGATGAGTACGCGATGAGCGTCTTCATGTCGCTCTGCTGGATCGCGATGATGGAACCGTAAATGATGCCGATTACCGAAAGGATCATCGCGAGGAAACCCCATTGCTCCATGCCCAGCGGTACGATCGGCAGCAGCAGGCGGATCAGACCGTAAACCCCCATTTTAAGCATAATACCCGACAAGAGCATCGTAGCCGCGGTAGGCGACTCGGTGTAGGTGTCAGGCTGCCAGGTATGGAAAGGAAAAAGCGGCATTTTGATGGCGAATGCAATGAAGAATGCCCAGAACACGTAGCCTTGTGCTGCGGGGCTCAGTTGCAGTTGGTAGAATGCTGCTATTTCAGAAGTATGCGTGCCCGGTGTCTGGTAATAAAGATAAACCAGCGCCACGAACATGAACAAGCTTCCGAAAATCGTATAAATGAAGAATTTGAATGTAACCTTAATGCGGTTCTCTCCGCCCCAGATCGCCGCAAGGAAGTAAACGGGAATCAATGCAGCTTCAAAGAACAAGTAGAAAAGGAATGCATCGGTAGCCGTAAAAACGCCGATCAGCGCCGCTTCCATGAAAAGGATCAGCGAATAGAATGCTGCGGGATTTTTGTACTCGTTTTTAAATGCCGAAAGGATGATCAGCGGAGTCAGGAAGGTAGTCAGCAGGACCAGAAGCATGCTGATGCCATCGATACCAGCGGCGAAGGAAATGCCTCCGGATGCTACCCAGGCATATTTGAAACCAAACTGGGAACCCGCGGCTGGGTCAAATTGCAGCCAGGTGAAAACAGCGACGCCCAATGATGCGAGCCCACCAACCAGCGCGAGCTGCTTCGCCATGCGTTCGCCGGCCAGGAGGGTGATAACGCCTGCCGCTATCGGTAAAAGTATTAAAAGAAGAGTAAGCATATTTTCAAGTCGACGGTCCGAAACTAATAGGCAACGGATTTATGGATGATCGGATCAGAGTAACAGCTTCCAGAATAATATGACCACAATGCCGATTACCATCGCGAAAACGTATTCGCCGGTAGAGCCGGTTTGTGTTTTTCTCAACAGTTTGGCACCCAGGGACACGATTTTCACGAATGCATCGATAATCAGGTCGATGAAGATCTCGCCAAAGCTGTACAGGACGTTGGACAGCGTTTTAATCGGTTTTACGAATACGGCGTCGTACAGTTCGTCGACATAGTATTTGTTATAAACCGCACGCTGCAAGCCTGATTTTTCTTCCGAATCCGGTGCCGGTACGGCGCCTTTCTGCACATACATCACGTAAGCTGCAATGGCGGAGATCAACGCTGCGGCTACTGAAATGGCCATCAGCATATATTCTTCTGAATGCGAGAGGGAAGTATGCTCAAATGCAGCAGGGTTCGCTGTTTTAGCCAGATCATACAACGGGCTCATAAACTGCGCCAACTGGTGCGAGCCGTGCAATGCCTCGGGAACGCCGATGAAACCACCTACTGCCGAGAGAATGGCGAGGATGATCAACGGAATGGTCATCGAAGCAGGCGATTCGTGTAAATGGTGCTCCTGCTCGTGCGTACCGCGGAATGTTCCGAAGAATGTGAGGAACAACAGGCGGAACATGTAGAAGGAAGTCATGATTGAACCCAGCAGACCAATTACCCAAAGCAGTTTGTTGTGTTCAAAAACATGCGCAAGAATCTCATCTTTTGAGAAGAAACCTGCAAAAAACGGTAAACCGGATATTGCCCACGTTCCAATAGCAAATGTGATGAACGTAACAGGCAATTTCTTTCTTAAACCACCCATTGAACGAATATCCTGCTCATCGGACATCGCGTGGATCACGCTACCGGCGCCGAGGAAGAGCAATGCTTTGAAGAATGCATGGGTAATGACGTGGAACATCGATGCCGAATAGGCCATCGCCCCCAGACCCATGAACATATAACCGAGCTGACTCACCGTAGAGTAAGCGAGTACCTTCTTGATATCGTTTTGCAAAAGGGCGATTGAAGCGGCAAACAAGGCGGTAGCACCACCGATAATGCCGACGATTTCGAGCGTCGAGGGCGCCAGGGAATAGAGCACGTTGGAGCGGATTACCATGTAGATACCCGCCGTAACCATCGTAGCGGCGTGGATCAGGGCCGAAACCGGGGTAGGACCAGCCATCGCATCAGGCAGCCAGGTGTACAACGGAATCTGAGCCGATTTACCCATGGCACCTACAAACAGGAACAAGGTAATGGTAATGATCACCGGATCGCCTACCTGGAAACCGGCAGCAGCCTTGCTGAAAACCTCCGAATATTCTACCGAACCAAATGTAGCGATGATCGTGAAGATACCCAGCAGGAAGCCAAGGTCACCCACGCGGTTCATAATAAATGCCTTACGGGCTGCATTGTTGTAGTTGGTGTTCTTGTTCCAGAAACCGATGAGCAGGTAAGAGCAAAGCCCCACACCTTCCCAGCCGATAAACATGATCACGTAGTTGGAACCCAGCACCAGCAGGAGCATGAAGAACAAAAACAGGTTCAGGTAAGCGAAAAACTTGCCGAAACCCGAATCGTGGTGCATGTAGCCGATCGAATAAATGTGGATCAGCGAGCCTACACCGGTGATGATCATCAGCATGAGCAGCGAAAGCTGATCAACCTGGAATGAGAATGGGATGTTGAGGTCGCCGACGGAAATCCAGTCGAAAAGCGGTACGATGAACGGCTGACTGCCGGAAGCAACGAATGCATTGAACGTCATGACCGACAGCACGAAGCTGGCTACAACCGCCAACGTTCCGATAATGCCGACTGCGCCTTTGGGAATATTGGGAAATCCGATTCCGTTGATCAGAAAGCCGGCGAGCGGCAGCAGCGGAATCAGGATGAGTAATGATGCAGACATGTCTATTTATTAATCTTTAATCTCTTGATTGTGTACCGGTTACGCGCCGATAGTTACCATTTCAGCTTGTTCAGGAATCCGATGTCCGTATTTCTGGTGTTGCGGTAAATCATTACGATAATGGCCAACCCGACGGCCACTTCGGCAGCGGCTACGGCCATAATGAAGAATACGAAAACCTGTGCGGAAGGATCAGACCGGTAGGAAGAGAATGCGATCAGCAGCAGGTTAGCGGCGTTCAGCATCAATTCGATCGACATAAATATGATAATGGCGTTCCTGCGTGTAAGCACGCCGATAATGCCGATCACAAATAGTAAGGTGCTGAGAATTAGGTAGCTTTGAAGTGGGATATGTTGAATAACCGCTGGTATGTTAACCTCTGGCATCATTGGGTTTGGGATCATAGCAGGTTTACCTAATGGGATATCCGGTTAAAATAGTCAAAAATAGATTTCTGGCAAAAATAGACATAATTACTACTTACTCAAACCTGAGGTAAGATTATGTCAACGTTGGGTTAATCCCCTTAATTTAATCTCTGTCAATTTGCGTTTGGTGTCGAGCGGAAACTCGCCTTTCATCATCCAGTCGAAGAACGACGGTTCGTTTTTCAGGATGTCGGTGACGCGCTTGCCATTGTGCTTACCAAAGTTGAATACTTCCTCGCCCTTGTCGTTGAACACCATCCGTCCCGCGAAATCCACGATTTTGGAGGCCGTGAGTTCGTGCAATGCTGCGACGTCATTTTTCACCGGCTCGGAAACCTTGCCGTGTGAATCGGTAAGCGTAACGCCCTGATACTTTTCGATTTGTCCTTGCAGTACTTCGAATGTCGCGATGGTATCCGCCTCGGCGCTGTGCGCATTGTCGAGCGTTTTTCCGCAATAGAACTTGTAGGCGGCGCCCAGATTTCGGGGCTCCATCATATGGTAAATGCGTTGCACATCCACCATCCGGCGGTTTTTGATATCGAAATCCACGCCCACACGCAGGAACTCCTCCACGAGCATCGGGATATCGAAGCGGTTGCTGTTGAAACCCGCCAGGTCGCATCCTTCGAGGAAGGACGCCAGGTTTTTGGCAATGCTTTTAAATGTGGGGGCATCCTTTACATCCTCGTCGTAAATGCCGTGTATGAGGCTGCTTTCCAGCGGGATAGGCATTTCGGGATTGATCCTCCGCGTGCGGATCTCGGTTTCGCCATTCACCAATGCTTTGACAACGGAAATTTCTACAATGCGGTCGCGGACAATATTTACACCTGTTGTCTCAAGATCAAAAAAAGCAAGGGGCTTTTTGAGATGGAGGGTATGCATGGGTTACTGAGGTTGATTTGGCACCGCGAAGTTAAGGTGAACGGCGTGACGCCGCAACAATCGCGCTTGTTTAGACACAGTATAAAAAAGGGTTGTCAAGAGTGCGAGTTGTTGTCATGTGTTGTCAGGGGGTGTTATGTATGGTCATATGTAGTCAGGAGTTGTGATGTATGGTTAACGTGCGGCCGAGGAGGGATTGGTTGAGAGATAAATGCCGCCAGGCATATAACATTGGTAGAACATCGGATCGGATCTTGCGTCACAAATGCCGTGAGGCATGCAACAACAATGCATTGCTGTTACATGCCTGACGGCATTTTCGAAATACCTTATTCGGGTACAGCTGCTACCAATATTACATCGCTACGCGATTCTGGAAATGCCTGACGGCATTTGCTTCCCGATCAAAAATGCCTGGTATAGATGACTCATCAAGACGATTTTCTCCTCTCCTGACTTTGAGTGACCACAAATGACAATACCTGACTACAATGACCATACCTGGCTACAATGACCATACCTGACTATTCTTGACTACACCTGACCACTGCTGACTACCAATGACCACACTTGACCATTCCTGACTACACCTGACCATTCCTGGCATCAATCAATCCATTCATAAGATTTCGTGACCGCCTTCTTCCAACCCTTATAGTACGCATCTCGCTTTTCTTCTGGCATATCGGGGTTCCAGGTGTGGGCGATGGCCCAGTTTTTCTTCAAATCGTCGGTGCTTTTCCAATAGCCGACCGCCAACCCTGCTGCATAAGCGGCACCCAACGCGGTAGTTTCCGCGACTGCCGGAGATACAACTTGTGTATTGAGAATATCGGATTGGAATTGCATTAATAGCTGATTGTGTACCATACCACCATCCACACGGAGGCTGGCGAGTTTGATTCCGGAATCCTGCTCCATGGCTTTAACCACATCTGCCGTTTGATAGGCGGTGGCTTCGAGTACGGCACGTGCAATATGTCCCTTGTTCACGTAGCGCGTAAGGCCTGCGACCACGCCGCGCGCGTCGTTGCGCCAGTAAGGTGCGTAGAGTCCCGAGAATGCGGGCACGAAATAGGCGCCGCCATTGTCTTCCACGGTTTGGGCCAGTGGCTCGATGTCGCTGCTGTTCTGGATCAGGCCGAGGTTATCGCGGAGCCATTGCACGAGCGCGCCGGTGACGGCCACACTTCCCTCCAATGCATATTGCACGGGCTGGTCGCCGAATTTGTAAGAAATTGTGGTTAGCAAGCCGTTTTCGGAGGTTTTCAGCTCGGTACCCGTGTTCATCACCAGGAAGCAGCCGGTGCCGTAGGTATTCTTGGCCATGCCGGGTTCGAAGCAGGTTTGGCCAACCAATGCGGCGTGCTGGTCGCCCAGGTCGCCTGCAACCGGCACGCCCGGAAGCACTTCGTGATCGGAATAACCATATATTTCGCTGCTGCTTTTAATGGCGGGCAGCATAATTTCAGGGATATTGTAAGCAGCCAGCATCGATTTGTCCCATTGCAGCGTGCGTAGGTTCATCAGCTGCGTGCGGCTCGCATTGGTAACGTCGGTCACGTGAATGCCACCCTGCGTGCCGCCGGTGAGGTGCCAGATAAGGAATGTATCCATGTTTCCGAAAATCGCCTCGCCTTTTTCGGCGTCTTCGCGGATACCTTCAACATTGTCCAGCAGCCATTTGAGTTTCAAACCACTGAAATAGGTCGAAACGGGCAGACCGGTAATGTCTCGGAACTGGTTGAGGCCTCCTTCTTTTTCATATTTAGCGACCAGATCGGTCGTGCGGGTATCTTGCCAAACCAATGCATTGTAATAGGGCTTGCCGGTGCGCTTGTTCCAGACCACCGTCGTTTCGCGTTGATTGGTGATGCCCACAGCCGCGATGTCCGAAGCGTGTGCCGACACGTGAATGCGCGCCAAAGCGATCACTTCCAGGGTATTTTTCCAGATTTCGGTGGGGTTATGTTCCACCCAGCCCGGTTTCGGGTAAATCTGTTCGTGTTCTTTTTGTCCTACTGAAACGATATTCCCCTGTTGGTTGAAAAGTATGCAGCGCGTGCTGGTAGTACCCTGGTCAATGGCGGCAATGTATTTGGACATAATGGTATTATGATTGATTTTATTTGTAGTAAAGCAAGTAAATAGGGAAAATTAACCGATCAGGACAAATGCGCGGGCAATTTTATTGAACGGGGCACAGTAAAACCGTCTGGCGGCGTTGGCTGTATTATATTGCAGCATAATCGGGTTACAGCACATCCCCCATGAAAAACAGTAAGGTCAGAAAAGGGTTATTGGCATTGATCGGCCTCATACTCCTGCTTTTTGTGCTTGATCTGGCCTTTCCCTTCCGCCCTGAAATCCATTATGCGACGCAGATCACGGATCAGAGGGGGCGGGTAATCCATGCCTTTTTAAGTAAGGAAGATAAATGGCGGCTCTATTCGAATGTGAACGAAATCACTCCGCTACTCCGGAAAACGCTCGTTCATAAGGAGGACCAATACTTTTATTACCATCCGGGAGTGAACCCATTCGCGGTGGTGCGAGCGGCTGTCAGGAATGTGTTTTCAGGAAGAAGAACTTCGGGGGCGTCGACCATCACCATGCAGGTGGTGAGGCTGATGGACCCGCGCCCACGGACCTATTGGAATAAGGTAGTCGAAATGTGGCATGCGGTTCAGCTGGAAATGCATTATTCCAAAGACGAGATTCTTCAATTCTACGTAAATCTGGTGCCTTATGGTGGTAATATCGAAGGGATCAAGGCTGCTTCATTGCTTTATTTCGGCAAAGCGCCGCAACTTCTGAGCCTTGCGGAGATCACCGCGCTCACCATCGTGCCCAACCGCCCCTCGGGCCTGCGCCCGGGTACACGCAACGACGCGCTGCGCGAGGCCAGGAACAGCTGGCTGAAACGTTTCGAAGAAGACGGCCTTTTCGACACAAACGTGATTCGCGATGCATTGGATGAGCCTATGAATATCCGCCGCCTCCAAACCCCGCGCCTGGCGCCGCATCTTTCGATACGTCTGCGGCAGCAATATCCCGATGAGCCGGTGATCCGCACGAACCTCAATCTGCAAGCGCAAAGCCAGATCGAAGAGCAGGTGAGGAATTACATCAACCGCAGGCAACTAATGAATATCCACAATGCAGCGGTGCTCGTGGTGAACAACGAAACCATGGAAGTGGAAGCTTACGTAGGCTCCGCCGACTTCAACAATCCATTCGATGGCGGGCAGGTTGATGGCGTGCGGGCCGTGCGTTCGCCGGGGAGTACGTTGAAACCACTATTATATGCTACTGCCTTCGACGCGGGTATTATCACACCGAAATCGGTTTTGAATGATGTTCCGGGGAATTTCAATGGTTATGAACCAGAGAACTTCGATAAGCATTTCAACGGCGCGGTTACCACTGAATTTGCATTGGCCAACTCGCTGAATATCCCGGCTGTGAAGGTTTTGAAGGACATTGGTACGCCTGCGTTGATCGCGAAATTGCGGAAAGCAGGTTTCAAAACGGTGGATAAGCAGGCAAAAGACCTGGGCCTTTCGATGATACTGGGCGGCTGCGGCGTGACCCTGGAAGAACTGACGAGGCTTTTTGCGGCATTTGCCAACGAAGGAAAGCTGCGGAATCTCCGGCTGAGCGGCGCGGACGCTCCTGATAAAAAAGGAACGCCGGTATTATCGGAAGAAGCCGCATTCCTCACGACGGGCATTCTCACGCAGATCACCCGCCCCGATTTACCCACCAATTTTGATAATACCTATCATTTACCCCGCATTGCCTGGAAAACCGGGACGTCTTACGGAAAAAGGGACGCATGGAGTATCGGGTATAACAGGCGGTATACGGTGGGAGTGTGGGTGGGCAACTTCTCAGGCGAAGGTGTACCCGAGCTGAGCGGTGCCAATACCGCCACGCCGCTGCTTTTTTCGATTTTCAATGCACTGGATTATAACTCGCCGAAAGGTTGGTATAAATCCCCGGCCAACATCTCGCTTCGCAATGTGTGCCCGGTGAGCGGCGACATCCCTTCTGATTTCTGCGATCATCAGGTACCCGACCAGTACATTGTGGGTGTTTCGGCGTACCGTAAATGCCAGCATATGCGCTGGGTTTTTACGGATGTGGCCGGGAAAATGTCGTATTGTACGTATTGTCTTCCTGAAAAGGGTTTCGAGAAAAAGGCCTATCCTAACCTGGCGCCGGAGCTGATCGCGTTTTATGAGTTGCAAAAGTTGCCTTACCTGAAAATTCCGCCCCATAATCCACAATGCGAGCGCGTTTTCCACGAAGGCGCGCCATTGATCGTGAGTCCGAATGAGGGAAGTGAATACTACATCCGCAAGGACGAGCCGCAGCAAATCCAGCTCGCATGCCAGGCGGCGAACGATGTGCAGGAGGTGTATTGGTATGTCAATGACAAGTTATACCAAAAATCGCCACCGCAGGAAAGCGTCTTTCTAAGCCCGCCGCTGGGGCGTGTCAAGATTTCTTGCAGCGACGATAAGGGGCGTAATGCGGATGTCTGGATTGTGGTGAAGCGGATGTAGGGTTCATTTGTGGTCAGGAATTGTCAAGTGTGGTCAGGAGTAGCCATGTATGGTCAGGTATAGCCGTGGGATAGTCTGACGTAGTCAAAAATCTAGTCCGGAGGCAAATGCCGTTAGGCATGTAATATTGGTAGCAGACGCATCAGGGCCTGTTACGTCAAAAATGCCGTCAGGCATGTAACAACAATGCTCTGTTGTCGCATGCCTGACGGCATTTTTCGGAATACATCCCGGGGCTCGATTGCTACCTATATTACATCGCTACGCGATTTTAAGCGACCCGCTTCTATTCTCCACACTTAACAATTTCTGACAACACATACCCATTCCTGAACGTAAATACTCACTCCTGACTATTTCTGACTAAACATGACTACTCCTGACAACACCTGACCAGACCTGACCACTATGGATCGTCTGATGTAGTCAAAATGTGGCCCGGAGGCAAATGCCGTTAGGCATGTAATATTGGTAGCAAACATATCGGGGCCTGTTCCGTCAAAAATGCCGTCAGGCATGTAACAACAATGCTCTGTTGTCGCATGCCTGACGGCATTTTTCGGAATACATCCCGGGGCTCGATTGCTACCTATACTACATCGCTACGCGATTTCAAGCGACCCGCTTCTATTCTCCACACTTAACAATTTCTGACAACACATACGCATTCCTTAACGTAAATACTCACTCCTGACTAAACATGACCGTAAATGCCCACTCCTGACTATTCCTGACTAAACATGACTACTCCTGACAACACCTGACCACATTACAACGGCTGATCCTTCGCTTCCTGGTACAATACCTGAACGAGCGTCTGACCCACAGCCTTTAACGTTTTCGGATCGATGTTCTCCATCGTATCGTGTGCAGTGTGCCACTGGTCGAAGAACGTTTTGCTCATATTGTTCTGGCGCGTGTGGATGATATCGATCATCGGAATGTGTGCCACTTTGTTGACCGGGACGTGGTCGTCGGTAATGGCCGCGCCGGTTTCATCGATGAAATAGTTGCTATAACCGAGGCGGCTTGCGGTTGCCCATATCTGCCTCACCGTGTCATTCGCCAGTTGAACCGAATAGCCTTCCTTGAAAAAAGTAGCACCTTTTGCGCCGACCATGTCGAGCAGAACGCCGAAATAGGCTGTATAGTTGGGGTTATGCTTGTTCGCCGCCCAATGCTGGGAGCCGAGGCAGAAACCGCCATGTTCCATTCCGGTATCTTCCGAACCCGATGAACCCCAGTCTTCCGCATCAAAAAAGATAATGTCGACGCCGATGTCCGGTTTGGTGGCTTCTTTGGAAAGTACTCTTGCAATTTCCAGCAACACACCCACACCGCTTGCGCCGTCATTAGCGGCCAATACGGGTTTGTTTTTTACGAGAGAGTCCTGGTCCGAAAACGGCCGGGAATCCCAGTGCGATGCCAGCAGAATACGCTTGGCTGCCTGGGGATTGAAACTCCCGATAATGTTCCGCGCATTGAGCTTGGTACCGTCGTAGGTAGTGGTGGTAAATGGCTGCTCAATCACCTGCCAGCCGTATTTTTTCAAAGTAGCCGCCAGGTAATCGCCACAAGCTCTGTGTTGGGCAGTATTCGGCACACGTGGGCCGAAATCGACCTGCTTTTGTACAAATTGAAGTGCGCTGTCTGCATTGAAATCGGCACTTTTAACCAATGCAACCGGAGCCTGTTCCGCGGTTTGCTCGGAACTGGTGTTGCTATTGCATCCGTAAATGCCGATGATGATCGCTAATGCGATGGGTAATCTTTTAAAAAACAAGCTATTAGAAAGAAATGGCATCTCCTGATTGAATATTATTTTGCTTGGTAAAACCTGCATTGACTTCTACGACGTATTGAACCAAACCATACGGAAGAATGCTCTCTTCCGAATAGGGTTGTGTGTTTTGGGCGATGGAAACGATTTTCTTGTCCGGGCCTACATATATAATGTCCAGCGGGATCGATGTGTTCTTCATCCAGAACTTGTATTCGTCGGGTTGTTCAAAAATGAAAAGCATACCCACCGAATCGGGAAGGTATGAACGAAACATCAGGCCCTTATTGCGTTCGGCCTCGTTTTCGGCGATCTCCACTTCGATTTTCTTAAATGGCTGACCTTTCTTTACGAACGTCACTTCACCTTCCTTGTTGAAAACCGGGTTGGGTACGGCCGGCGGAGACGAAGTGACGGGTGTGTTTCCGTCCGAAAACGAGGCCACAAGATAGCCCAGGCCACCGAGCAGAAACACGCCCAAAAGGATGTACGCAAAAACTGACTGCCGACTTTTCATATTACTCCTCGTAGGCCCAATCGATCCGGGTCTTGGTGTCGCGGATCACTAAACCCTGGTTTTTGAAGTAAGAACGGATTTCGTCCACTTTTTCGTAGTTCTGGGAAAGCTTAAATTCCCGGTAGAGTTTCAGCATTCCGTCGAGGATCGCGTGGCCTTCGGCCAGTTCTTCCTTCAAACCGAGCACATCTTCGAAGAAAATAACAAACTGCTCTTTCAGCGAGGTAAATACCGCCTCGCCCAATGCAGCCGATTTCAATTGACCCATGTTCAGCATGTTGATGTATTTCAGCATGTTGAAAAGATTCGCAAATGCCACCGCCGTATTGAGGTCGTCGTTCATCGCATTGTAAAAACCTTCAATCGACTTTTCGATGTCCGCTTTTTTCGCTTCGTCTGGATTAACACCATCCTCGTGCGTATAGGTGAGCATTTTGGCGATGCGCAGGCCGTTTGCGAGCTTTTTATACCCTTTTTGTGCCGCTTTCAATGCGTCGTTTGAGAAATCGAGCGTGCTGCGGTATTGGCTTTGCAGCATGAAGAACCGCACGGTCATAGGGCTGTAAGCCTGATCGAGCAATTCGTGATTACCTGAAAACAGCTCCGACGGCAGGAATGAGTTACCCAGCGACTTCGACATTTTCTGGCCGTTGACGGTGAGCATATTCGTATGCATCCAGTAGCGGACGGGCTCTTCGTCCGTCAGCGATTTGCCTTGCGCTATCTCGCATTCATGGTGAGGGAATTTCAGGTCCATTCCGCCGCCGTGAATGTCGAACTGCTTGCCTAAGTATTTGGCACTCATGCAGGTACATTCCAAATGCCAGCCCGGAAAGCCCTTGCCCCACGGAGATTCCCATTGCATAATGTGCTCCGGATTGGCTTTTTTCCACAATGCAAAATCGAGCGGGTTACGTTTTTCGGCTTGCCCGTCGAGCTCGCGGGTTTCATTTAGCAAGTCTTCGATAATACGGCCCGAAAGCTTGCCGTACTCGTTGCCGCCCGCCTGGTATTTATTGATATCAAAATAAACCGAACCATTGGATTCGTACGCCACGCCTTTATCGATCAGCGTTTGCACCGCTTCGATCTGCTCGATCAAATGCCCCGTTGCAGTGGGTTCGATGCTGGGAGAAAGCAGGTTGAATATGGCGGTAACTTCGTGGAAATCATTGGTATATCGCTGCACGATTTCCATTGGTTCCAACTTTTGGAGCTTTGCCATCTTCCCGATCTTGTCCTCGCCCGCGTCGCCATCGCCTACGAGGTGACCAACGTCGGTAATGTTGCGGACGTAGCGTACCTTGTAACCGATATGCGTCAGGTAGCGGAACAGGATATCGAATGAAAGAAACGTGCGGATGTTGCCCAAATGCACATTGTTGTAGACCGTCGGCCCGCACACATACATGCCGACATAGGGAGGGGCAATGGGAACGAAAACATCCTTTTTACGGGTAAGCGTATTGAATATTTTAAGTGGCTGGAAAGTTTGTGCGGTCATTTATATGTTGTACTTTCTTGATTACTAATTTTTCTTTTCTAGCCGGGTCTCGACCCAATCGATGATTTTTTCTGCTTTTTTCAAACCCAGCGAGGCCAAATCAGCACTTTTGCTGCCCTGATAACCCATATGAATGTGCAGAATTTCATAAGCTGTGGTGAAATTCGATAGCAATGTTTTGTCAACCCGGCTTAATTCGTATTGATACCACTCCACGCTTTTGGGAGTCTTCCTGTTTTTTTCTCCTAACAATTCATTCAACACCAGCAATATACCCGTGTAGGCTGTATGACCTGCGATCTTAACGTACTTTTTGTCCTGATAGAGTCCATCCTCCTTCCTTGCATTGTTGCTGAGAAAATCCTTTGCATTGTCGATGTGGCGTCTTGCTTCTGAGATTACTTCCATGATAGTATGTGATTTAGAGTGGTGTATAATTTAATTCAGACAAAAATAGCAAATAACCCAAGATTGATTTGTAGGTATAACTGAGAATGAGCAGGCGGCGAGAGGCTATTCGGCCGTTTTGTTTATCTTCGCAGCGTTTTTGCATTTAAAATCCAGTTTGAAACTAACTTAAAATCAACACAGTAATCACTTATGAGTTTACTTACCGTAGGATCTGTTGCATTCGATGCGCTCGAAACTCCGTTTGGAAAAACAGACAAAATTATCGGTGGTGCAGCCACTTACATCACACTAGCTGCTTCCTATTTTACCCAGCAGAATAACCTCGTTGCGGTTGTAGGCGGCGATTTCCCAAAAGAAATGATCGGCCTGCTTGAAGAACACGGCGTGGATACCAAAGGTTTGGAAATCGTGCAGGATGGTAAGACATTCTTCTGGTCGGGTAAGTACCATGAGGATATGAACACCCGCGATACGCTGATCACCGAGCTGAACGTGATGGAGCATTTCGATCCTATCATTCCGGATTCTTATCAGGGTACCGAGTTCCTGATGTTGGGCAACACCGTTCCGGCCACTCAGAAACTGGTGATCGAGCGCCTGGCAGAACGCCCGAAGCTGATCATGCTTGATACCATGAACCTGTGGATGAACATCGCGCTGGACGATCTGAAATCCGTTCTCAAACTGGTCGACTTGCTTACGATCAATGATGAAGAGGCCCGTTTGCTTTCAGGCGAATATTCGTTGCGCAAAGCTGCCAAGAAAATCATGGCGATGGGGCCAAAAACGCTGATCATCAAGAAAGGTGAGCATGGCGCATTGTTATTCCAGGAAGATCGGATCTTCTTCGCACCTGCTTTGCCACTGGAAGAGGTTTTCGATCCAACCGGAGCGGGCGACTCGTTTGCAGGTGGTTTTATCGGTTACCTCGCTGCTACCAATGATATTTCTTTCGAAAACATGAAGCGTGCAATCATCTATGGTTCGGCGATGGCTTCTTTCTGCGTGGAAAAATTCGGTACCGAGCGTTTGGTGAATCTTTCAAAAGAAGAAATCAATGCCCGCGTTCAGGAATTTGTGAAACTGGCGAGCTTCGAAATACAATAAAAGTTTAAAATTCAGAGTAGATGAGTCTATAAGTTGGAATTGTATTTCTGCTTGTAGACTCATTTTTTTGGCAGGCCCATTAGCCTGTTTATTTGAAAAAACGGTAACCCCGCTGATAACCTGAAATTCACGATGAAATTGTTCTTTCACAAAATCTCCTCCCTTTTAGCGTGCGCCGCGCTCGCTGCACCCGCATTCGCGCAGCATCATGCACACCCGGCATTACCGCATTCCAAACACAAGACCGTTGTGATCGCGCACCGCGGCAACCATGTGAATGCGCCTGAGAATACGCTCGCATCCACACGCGAAGCAATTAATTGCGGCGCCGATTACGTGGAGGTCGATTTAAGGACCACCAAAGATGGCCATCTCGTAGCGATGCACGACGCCAAAGTTGACCGGACAACCAACGGCAAGGGCAAAGTAGCCGATATGACCTGGCAGGAAGTGGAAGAATTGCAGGTTTTCAACCGCAATAAAAAGACCCACCGTATTCCCGAGTTCAAAGAACTCCTCGCGCTTTGCAAAGGCAAAATCAATATTTACCTCGATTTCAAAGACGCCGACGTGGCCGAAACCTGGAAACAGATTAAGGCTGCCGGGATGGAATACCAGGTGGTAGTCTATTTAAATAAGGAAGAACAGTACAAACAATGGAAAGAAGTAGCGCCTGAGGTGCCGCTCATGACCAGCCTTCCGAAAGAAATAACTAATAAAGAGCAATTGGTCGCATTTTTGGGGCAAATGCAAATCCAAGTGGTGGATAACATTACCAATCCTGAAATGCTGAAAGCTGCGCACGACCACGGAATTTCGGTCTGGCTCGATGTGCAGAGCCCGACCGAAGGCCCCGCTTCGTGGAATGAGGCATTACATAAAGGCGTGCAGGGTTTGCAGACAGACAAGCCGGCCGAAATGGTGTCGTATTTAATGAAGAACGTTCAATAGTATCAAAGCGAGCCAGTTATGAGACAGGTTCTGGTTATAAGTACGATGTTCTTACTGGCAAGCTGCAATGCTCCAAAGCCAACGCATACCCCGACGGCTGCTACGGAATCTCCCGCCGCCTTAAAGGTTCCTTCCAATTTGATGTATGCCGACATCGATCCGTTTGTTCAGGTGGAGGACCTGACTAAGAACGAGTTGATTCTGCTTTTCTCAAAAATGCATCACGCCGACCAGCAGTACCGCGATAGTTTGTACAATGGTCGGAAAGAAAATGAGGCCTTTTTCTCGAAAAAAATGCAAGCCAATGATGAAGCGAATCTGAAAATCCTGGATAATATCATCCAAAAACATGGATGGCCGTACAAAAGCGTCTTAGGAGAGGAAGCCGCGCAGACTGCCTGGCTTGTCATCTGGCATCACCGCGGCAAGCGAAGCGTGCTTTGCCGCCATTTTGATGTGATGGAAAAGGCCGTTGATGAGGGCGAAATGAGCGTCTCAGCGTTTCAACAGATTAAGGACGAGGTTGAAAAGCTATCCCCCGATCAAATTGAATATTAATGTGATGCTTGGGGAATAGTTTGATAAATGGGGCAATCTGCATCATGAGCGCCAGGCAAGTAGCCCGTACTCATCAAAAATTCATTTACAATCTCACCGCCCGTGAATTTAAAAGTCTTCTTGAAAAGCTTGACCCATTGTTCTTTGGTTAACGGGTGATGCGCGTCGATCCAGCCTTTGAATGAGCCGTATTCTTGTTTCAATTCGAGGATTTTCTGTGCATTCACAATGGCTGCATTCACTTTCAACCGGTTCCGGACAATGCCCGGATCTGCCAGTAGCCGCTCACGGTCGGCTTCGTCGTAAGCAGCTACTTTTTCAATGGAGAAATTATCATAGGCAGCCCGGAAACTATCCTGCTTGCGCAGCATAAGCGTCCAGCTAAGGCCAGCCTGATTAATTTCCAGCAAAAGCCGCCCGAAAAGCTCGTCGTCGTCGTCGATCGGGAAGCCGTACTGGTTATCGTGGTAATGTTTGTGGAGCAGGTAGTCGGTCTGCTCCGAGGGATTGTTGATGATGTAAGTGCAATATGACATCGCGTTGATTGGTTAGGATCTTGTCCTTTAAAAACCTTATTTCAAAATTCCGACCTGAACTTCGGTGATATTCCGGTCGGGGTTTTCGAAATCCATATTCAGATAAATTTCCCGGCTCTGCCCGGACATAACCAGCTTCTGCGCCATAATCTCGCCGAATAGTGCGCCGTAGGTGTTAATCAGCCCATCCCAGTTTCCATAAAGCGTTTCGCTGATGCATTCAAACGTTTCGAGCTGCTTCAACTGGTAGGCCGAATCGATAGGATGTGGTGGCGGAGTGACCGGCAATGCGATCGTTAATGTAAAAACTGTATCGGGACGGCCGTCAGCCCCCTCATAGACCCAGTAAATCGGGCCGGTGATTTCGAGGTCGTTGCGGACCGCATCCTGATACAGTTTCCGGGCTTCAACACGCACATACTGCAAAATATCCCGGAACGAAGTCCGGGTTTCGAAGTACAGAACGTGAATGGGCTGGATGGTTTTCGTTTGCATGGCTAACAGATGTTTATGCAAAAGACAAACCTGCGAGTGACAACCCTATGTCAGGAGCATTTCAATTTTTTTCAGCATGTCGTCTGGCTTTCATTCTTCGTACCTGCTGCTGCATCCAGGGATAGCTGATATACACGGCCTTCGTCGCCCCTATACCTATACCCGCACCCATGAGCACGTCTGCGAGCCAATGGTGATTGCCCAGCACGCGCATGGCTCCTACGGTGGTTGCGGTGCCATAGCCGCCTATACTATATAATATGCTGCGCTGGCCGTATTCCTCGTGCAGGATCGTCGCATTTGTGAATGCAGTTGTCGCATGGCCGGAGGGGAATGAATGGTTGTCTTCCTCGTTGGGGCGAGGGTATTTCACAATGCGTTTCAGGCTTTGCGTAACGCCCTGCGCGATCACATTGGACAGTATGGCCAAAATGACCTGATCTCCCAGCTTGTGTTTCCCTTTCACCCCCGCAGACGCCAGCCCGAGGCTGACCACGCCTGGCGCGTAAGGCAGGAACTCATCCACCTTCGTCCGGTAATTGGGATAATTGGAAACTACACGCTCCTGCAAATGCCGGCTGATTTTGCCCTGAACGATGAGGCTCGCAATTCCAAGCGTGACAGGCGGGATCACGTCCCCGGCTGTGACTTTCCAAAGTTTGGTAGAATCCTGCTGGGCAAATGCAGCCTGCGGGAGAATTTGAATGCAAAGAAAAAGGCATATTAAATATGCCTTCATAGTTTTTGGAATCATAAAATAGCTGCTCTCACGCGTACAAGTCTTTCCAGGAGCCCTTCCAGCTGATCGAGCGGGAGCATGTTGGCGCCGTCAGATTTGGCTTCCGCGGGGTTGAAATGGGTTTCAATAAAAAGACCATCGGTGCCCACGGCAATGGCCGCTTTGGCAATAGTTTCTATCAATTTCGGCTTGCCGCCGGTTACGCCGGAGCTTTGGTTGGGCTGTTGCAAGGAATGCGTGCAGTCCATTACCACGGGCACACCGAATGCAGCCATTTCGGGAAGATTACGGTAGTCCACCACGAGGTCACCGTAGCCGAAGCTGTTACCCCGGTCGGTAAGGATTACCTGCGCTTCCGGATTTACTTCATTGATTTTTTCAGCCGCGAATTTCATCGATGCGCCCGAAAGAAACTGACCTTTTTTCACATTCACAGCCTTACCCGTGCGTGCCGCCGCTGCGAGGAGCTCCGTCTGGCGGCAGAGGAATGCGGGGATTTGCAGCACATCCACATATTCGGCGGCGAATGCCGCTTCGTGTGATTCGTGGATGTCCGTCACAGTAGGAATGCCGAAAGTCTGACTTACTTCCTGCAAGATTTTCAGCGCTTTTTCATCACCGATCCCGGTAAAAGAATCGATTTTGGTGCGGTTGGCCTTGCGGTAAGAACCTTTGAATATATAAGGAATGCGAAGGCGGTCGGTGACCGTCACGATATGTTCGGCGATTCGCAGGGCCATATCCCTTCCTTCGATGGCGCAGGGGCCGGCCATGAGGAAAAAGTTGGTCGAATCGGTATTTTTCAACTTCGGTATCGAGATCATACTGGTGTTGGTATAGATATTGATAAATGTTTCGCGAATGTACGGCTATCCTTAACGTTCTCTTTGCACTCGGCCGAATTCTTAAAACAGATCCCTTATAATCGGCTGATTTCCTGCTTTTTTTTATTTTAAACCAGGATTGTGCAATAAAAAGCCATGTTTAAAAAATTTTTGAAAAAGTGAACTGAAATATCTTTCTTTGTGGCGATTTTAACCAAAAAGTGATTATAAAATGTCAGCAATTGCAGAAAGAGTTAAGCAAATTATCGTCGAAAAACTCGGCGTAGAAGAGTCGGAGGTTACACCGGAAGCAAACTTCCAGAACGACTTGGGAGCGGACTCTCTAGACACCGTTGAGTTGATTATGGAATTCGAAAAAGAATTCAATCTTTCTATCCCTGACGATCAGGCAGAGAACATCGGTACAGTTGGTCAGGCTGTTGCATATCTGGAAGAAAACGTGAAGTAATCCGGTTTTTACCAGTACAATCTTCTATTTCTGTCCCAATTTTATGAGTTTTAAGCGAGTTGTAATTACAGGTATGGGCGCATTGACGCCCGTTGGCAATGATGTTCCTACCTTTTGGTCAAATTTGGTTGCCGGCGTAAGCGGTGCAGCCCCCATCACGCGGTTCGATGCTGAAAAGTTTCGTACGCGCTTCGCCTGTGAGGTGAAGGGATTGGACGTCACGAATTACATACCGCGGCAAGAAGCCCGTAAAATGGACCCCTTTACACAATACGCCGTCATTGCAGCTGATGAAGCGATGAAGGACGCCGGCTTTGACGCAGATACGCTTGATCTCGACAAAGCCGGTGTAATTTGGGGCTCCGGTATCGGTGGTCTCAAAACTTTCGAGGAAGAAGTGATGAACTATTCCGAGAACGGCAGAACTCCCCGCTTCAATCCTTTCTTTATCCCGAAAATGATCGTCGACAGCGCTTCGGGCGTACTGTCGATCCGGTATGGTTTCCGGGGACCTAACTTTATCACGGTATCGGCCTGTGCTTCGGCAACCAACGCATTGATCGACGCATTCAATTATATCAAACTTGGTTTGATGAATGTGTGTATCTCCGGTGGTTCGGAAGCGGCGGTTACGATTGCCGGTGTGGGGGGGTTCAATGCATTAAAGGCATTGTCCGAAAGAAACGATTCGCCTGAAACTGCTTCGCGTCCTTACGATAAGGACCGTGACGGTTTCGTGCTTGGAGAAGGAGGAGCGGCCATTATTTTGGAAGAACTCGAACATGCGAAAGCACGGGGAGCAAAAATTTACGCCGAAATGATCGGTGCCGGTATGTCGTCCGACGCCTATCACATCACCGCTCCGCACCCGGAAGGACTCGGAGCGTACATTGTAATGAAAAATGCAGTCGAAAACGCAGGTATCAAGCCTGAGGAAATTGACTACATCAATACCCACGGTACATCTACCCCGATCGGTGATCCGCAGGAGATCAAAGCCATAGAAAAATTCTTCGGCGAGCATGCATATGATCTGAATATCAGCTCAACGAAATCGATGACAGGGCATTTATTGGGAGGAGCAGGAGCGATTGAAGCTGCCGCCTGTATCATGGCGATCAAAGACCAGGTCGTGCCGCCTACCATTAACCATTTTACCGACGATCCGGAAATCAATCCGCGGTTGAAGCTTACATTCAATAAAGCTGAAAAACGTCGCGTAAATATCGCTTTGAGCAATACTTTCGGTTTCGGAGGTCATAATGCGTCAGTCGTTTTCAAGAAATACGAAGACTGATTAATTCTCTACCATTGGCAAAGCGAATTCTTATACCGATACTTTCCCTGTTCAGGAGTGGAACTGCTGAGGACAAAAAATTTAAGGAATCGATTGCGCATGTTATAGGCGACAAGCCTTCCAATCTCGGCGTTTATCAGCTGGCTTTCAGGCATACTTCCGCTTCCCGCGAAACCGCTATCAAAGGTTTCAGGGAATCGAACGAGCGTTTGGAATACCTGGGCGACGCGGTGCTGGGCATGGTGGTAGCAGAATTTCTTTTTACCAAATATCCCTACAAAGACGAAGGCTTCCTGACCGAAATCCGTTCCCGGATCGTGAATCGCGAGTCGCTGAACCAGATTTCGCGTAAGCTCGGTCTCGACCGGCTGATCGAATATGACGGCAACCGCCGCGGTATGTCGCCACGCTCGTCCATGTACGGGGACGCGCTCGAAGCATTCGTAGGTGCTATTTACCTCGATAAGGGCTTCCGTTTCACACGGACCTTCATTATCAGCAAGCTCATCACGCATTACGATCTGGACAGCATTATCCAGAACAATGTGAATTTCAAAAGCCTCATCATCGAATGGGCGCAGCGCGAAGGCAAGGAAATCCGTTTCGAAATACTTGAAGAACGGGGCACCCGCCATCATCGCGAATTCATTTCACAGATCCTCGTCAACGACGAGCCTTTCGCAACAGGTAATGGCTTTACCAAGAAAAAAGCCGAGCAATCCGCATCGGAGCAAGCCTGCGCGATCCTTGAATTGAAATAACCTTACTTACTTCTGAATATCTGCTCATTGGTTTTCCAATGGGCTATTTGCGTTTTTGTCATTTTAAAACTTGTAAATCAGTCATTTTGTCTGCATTTAAAACGCAAATTTGCTAAAATCGGTCATTTTGTCGCTATTTTTTCTGTTTTTCAAGCCCGGAACAAAAGTTGTTCAATAGAGGGCATAACCGCGAGGTTAGCAGAAACTGAAAAACGAAAAACAAAAACCTTATAACAATGAGCACATTAGTTAAACATTTCGCAGGTCCATCTTATTTGAACGGATTTTTTGGTAAGGATCTTTTTAACGAATACAACACTCCTGCATTTGCGGGCACCGTACCAGCTGTGAACGTGGTTGAAAACGAAGAAGGTTTCCGCATCGAAGTAGCGGCGCCAGGTCTCCAAAAGTCAGACTTCAAACTGAACCTCGAAAAAAATCAACTGACCATTTCTGCTGAGAAAGAGCAGAAAGAAGAGAACAAAACCGAGAAGTACACCAGGAAGGAATTCAAATACTCTTCTTTCCAACGAACCTTCACCTTGCCCAACACCGTGGATGGCGACAGGATCGAGGCTACTTATGCCGATGGCATCCTGAACATCGCATTGCCGAAACGTGAGGAAGCGAAAGAAAAACCAGCCCGCCTGATCGACATCGCTTAATTGGCCGGACTTACATAATGGGCGTTATTCGAAAGGATAACGCCCATTTTTGTGAGAGCCGACGGATAATCGTCTGGCAGGATTTTAGTAAATTCCCAAATGAAATATCTTTGTTAAAAGATGTTAAACGAATCTACGACGGGAATAATTTGTTCATCGATTTGCGTTATTTGTCCATAAAAATATAACCCCAACATATGTATATGAAAACAAATTGGAAAGGTTTGGTGTTGGTTGGGTTGATTTCAAGTGCGTCAACCATAGCTGGCCTCAAACTACTTGGTCCTGATAGTGATAGAGATGTAATTTTTAAAGAAGCGGCTTCTGAAAATATAGCACGTTTTACGTCGGCAGGAGCTCCGGCCGGTGCTCCGGGCGATTTCGTTTATGCGGCAGAGGCTACTACCCCAACAGTGGTGCACATCAAATCGACCGTTACCCGCCAGGCCTACCGCGGCCAGCAGATCCCCGATATTTTCCGCGACTTCTTCGGTGATGATTTCGGAGGCGGCCAACGCGGCCCGCAGCAATCGGAAGCAACAGGTTCGGGCGTAATCATTTCAAATGATGGATACATTGTTACCAACAACCACGTGGTGGAAGGTGCACAGGAACTGGAAGTGACTTTGCATAACAAAAGCAAATTCCGTGCGAAAGTGATCGGCACCGACCCTTCTACGGATATTGCGGTGATTAAAATTGAAGGTAAAGACCTGCCTGCCGTAACGATAGGTAATTCCGACGCGGTGAAAGTAGGGGAGTGGGTGGTTGCCGTAGGTAACCCTTTCAACCTGGAATCTACCGTAACTGCCGGTATTGTAAGTGCGAAGGGCCGTGGATTAGGCATTATCGGCCAATCGAGCCGTCGTAACAATATGACGCCTGCTTCTAATGCTGCTGGTGATTCACCGCTTGAATCATTCATCCAGACCGACGCCGTGGTGAACCCTGGTAACAGTGGTGGTGCATTGGTAAACCTGAAAGGCGAGCTGATCGGTATCAACACCGCCATCGCCAGCCCGACTGGTAGCTTTGCAGGTTACGCATTCGCGGTGCCTTCGAGCATTGTGAAAAAAGTATCGAGCGACCTGATCAAATTCGGTAATGTACAGCGCGGTTACCTGGGTATCGCGCTCGATGACCTCGATAGCAGAAAAGCAGAAGAGTACGGTGTGAAAGTAAGCGATGGTGTGTACGTGCGTGATTTCACCGAAAACAGCGCTGCCAAAGCAGGTGGTGTGAATAAAGGCGACGTGATCGTAAAAGTTGACGGCGTGAATATCCACTCGATCCCTGAATTGCAGCAATCGATCGGTTTGCACAAGCCTGGCGATAAAGTTAATCTGACCGTCAACCGCGATGGTAAAGAAAAAGACCTGAACATTACGCTGCGTAACCGCACAGGCGGTTCCGAGATTATCAAGCGTGATGAATCCGCTGCGGTAATGAGCTCATTGGGTGCACAGTTCGGTAACCTGAGCGATCAGGAAAAACAAAGACTATCGCGCTACAAAATCGATGGCGGAGTGAAAGTGCTCTCTATCGATGGCGGCAAGTTCGCCCGCTCGCAGGTGGAAGAAGGCTTCATCATCACCAAAGTGAATGGTAAGGCTGTTAAGACTGTAAAAGAATTCGAAGCGGCCATTGCCGGCAAAGAGGAATCGATGGTGCAGTTTGAAGGGCTTTATCCTGATGCGCCTTACGATGTTTACTCATTCGGGTTTAGATTGTAATAGTTTGTTGATCCAATAAAGAGGCATTCTCGGTTCGGAATTAAAAATTCGAGTCAAGAATGCCTCTTTATTTTGGTTTGATAAACAATTAGTCAAACAATTTTGCGATTCGTTGGCGGTAGATGTCAATACTAAAATTGGAAATAATTCTCTCGCGAGCACGCTGCCCTAGTGAGAAGCGTAGAGTTTCATTGTTGATTAGCGTTTCGAGAGCTGCCGAAAGACCTCTACTATCATTTTCTTCAACTAGCAATCCGCATTCTTGATCGACAATAACCTGTGGTATACCTGCATGGTAAGTAGAAATTACGGGGAGTTCCATACTCATAGCCTCCTGAATGGAAACAGGAGTTCCCTCCATATCCCCGTGCTTGCTGGTCTTGGCATTGAGCACGAAAATATCGGAGTCGTTCATGTATTTGATAACGTCAGCATGCGGCATGGTACCAAGCAGAAAAATTTTAGCCTGCAAACCCGATGTTTCTATTAGTTGCTCACAGATAGATGTTTCATCGCCACCACCAATGATGATTAGCCGAATATTATCATACTTCTGACAAAGTGAAGTGAAAACCCTGATCAGGTCAGGTACTCCTTTTTTTTCAACCAGTCGTCCTGAATGTAAAATTCTGATTATCCCGTCGCTAGTTGACGGTCGCTGCCCGTTCCTGGTGAATAAATTGAAGTCGACGCCACAGGCAATGAGCTCGACTTTGTCTATGTATGTTTCCAGATCCAATGTGTCGATCATGTGCGGGCTCACAATCACGATTTTTCGTGCATACTCGAACAGTTCAGACAAATGCTTGCTGTATTGGATATTTTTTAGCATCGCAGGAGACGCGTCTACCCCATGAAATGTTGGGATGAGTGGAATGTTTAGCGCTTTGGCCACCGGCAAGATTGCAACAGCATTAGTACCGAAATGGGCGTGTATTACTTCATATTTCTCTTTCCGTATCAGAGACTTGGTGATCGATTTATTAAACAGGCTCATTAGCGTATTTCCAAATGAAAAACGTTCGGCAATTCTGGACAGTAGTTTGTCTGCAAAGTTTTTGTAAACCTTAATTTGATGCTTGTCGTTTGAGAGGGGAAATTTGTCGCTGTTGAGATAGTAGTATGCCAATAGTGAAACTTTATGGGAGCGGGAGAGTGATGTTATCTGCTCATAAACGAATGTCTCGCTGATTTCGAAAAATGAGCGGTGAAAAATGAGAATGTTCTTTGGATGGGCCATGATGCAGGTGAGTTTCTGGCGGCCCCGGTAATCTGAAAGTTTAACGTGACCGTGTGTGCGAAAAAAGATTGAGGAAAATCAGAATCTTTTTTTGGCCAGAAAGAAGAGAGTTTTCTAGCGGCTCACCTAAACTGAGGGTGACCCAAAAGCAAAAGCCCTTTTTCTACTATGTAGAACGAGGGCTTTTTTGTATTTTTAATTACGACATTAGAAATACATGGGCAAGAT
>NZ_PYAS01000025.1 GCF_003014695.1 Dyadobacter jiangsuensis
GAACCTATCTTTTTGCTCTCTTCATCATGTCAAAGAACGTTGCTTCGGACTTCCCGAAACTCGTGGCCCTGATCGTTTTCAGTGCCGTTGTTCCCCGATTGGGAGTGCAAAAGTGGGGGGTTAATTTTTAAGAAGCAAGCGCCGAATGCAAAAATTGTAAAAAAACTTTTTCACTTTTTCGCAACCGATTGATAACCAGAAATTACCGATCCGTAATTCTTTCACAAATTTTTGAAGTACTCGATCACGTGCATCTTCAAAAGCGCTTCCTGCTTCAAAAGATCGCCCGGAGGCAGGGCCCGTTCAAGTTTGTAATGCGGCCAGCCATCTTTGTCGGTGTATTCAAGACTATAATAAGACGACAGGCTTAGTACTTTGCATATTCCAATATGCATGAGATCCTGTTTCTGCTCTTTGCTAAATCGCTTTGCGCCTTGCCCCAATTCCTGCACACCTATTAAGAAAAGCACGCCGTTCAGATCGCCGGGGCGCTTGCCTACCATTTCTTCCAGCTGCCCGAGCAGGTGCTCCCATTGTACTTCCAGCGGTTGGTCTTCTATATTCATTGTACTCATGTGCTCTGTTCGCGTGCGGGCGATGCCCTATATATATGATGAAACTTGAAATTGTTGTTAGTTAACCAACAATGCACACCTTATGTTCTGATCCCGGAATAATATTTCTGGGAGAGGTCGCTCTTACAGGCGCGGAGTTTCAGGATGCTTTTGACGGTTTTTCCTAACTTTGGCTTTTGCTATATATTATAAGTAATTGGAAAAGCATACAACTTTGAACCACAACGATTATCTCTCGACCTTGAATGAGCCCCAACGGGAGGCTGTGCTGCATGGAAATGGCCCTTTGATGATCATTGCGGGCGCGGGTTCAGGGAAAACCAGGGTACTTACCTACCGCATTGCGCGGCTGATCGAGACGGGTGTCGACCCGTTTCGCATTTTGTCCCTCACATTTACCAATAAAGCTTCCGGCGAAATGCGCAGCCGGATCGAAGGTGCAGTGGGTACGGAGGCGAGGAATATCTGGATGGGTACTTTCCACTCCGTTTTTGCTAAAATACTCCGCATCGAGGCCCGATACCTGGGCTATACCAGCGATTTCTCTATCTATGATACCGACGATTCAAAGTCATTATTAAGAAGTATCATTAAGGAATTTAACCTCGACGACAAGGTTTATAAGGCCAATGTGGTGTTTAACCGGATATCGGGCGCAAAAAACCGTCTCATTTCCGCGGACGACTACAAGAATAATGCGGTAATCCAGGCTGATGACGATGCAGCCAAGATGAAGGAGATCGGCAGGATTTATAAAACCTATGCAACGCGTTGTTTCCAGGCCAATGCCATGGATTTCGACGACCTGCTTTTCAATACCAACGTCCTTTTCCGCGATTTCCCCGACGTATTATATAAGTACCAGCACAAGTTCCAGCATGTGATGGTGGATGAGTTTCAGGATACGAACGTTTCCCAATACCTCATTACCAGGAAATTATCGGCAGTGCACCGCAACATTGTGGTAGTAGGTGACGATGCGCAGAGTATTTATGCATTCCGCGGCGCGAACATCGAGAACATCCTCAATTTCGAAAAAGACTTCCCGGATGTGCGTGTGATCAAGCTGGAACAGAACTACCGCTCGACAAGCACGATCGTGAATGCGGCGAACTCGGTGATTGCGCGTAACAAATCACAGCTTGAAAAGCATACTTTCACTTCCAATGAGGAAGGCTCACTGATCGACGTGATCAAGGCGGGTTCGGATAATGAGGAAGGCCGGTTGGTAGCAACTGCGATTTTTGAGGAGAAAATGCAGAAATCGCTTCGTAACGAAAACTTTGCGATTTTGTACCGTACCAATGCGCAGTCCCGCTCGTTTGAAGAAGCTTTGCGAAAACTGGGCATCAAGTACCGTATCGTCGGCGGGCAGTCATTCTATCAAAGGAAAGAAATCAAGGATTTGCTGGCTTACCTGCGATTTACAGTGAACCAGCGTGACGAAGAAGCTTTCAAACGGATTATTAATTTACCCAAAAGAGGAATTGGCGATACGACCGTCGCCAAAATCGCGGTGACCGCTTCGGAAAATAACGTGGCGATCTGGGATGTGGTGGCCAATATCAACCAATTCGGTTCCGGACGTTCTATTGCCCCAATCGAAGGGTTTGCCACGCTGATCAAGAGTTTCAAAATTCTGGTCGAAGAAGGTAAGGATGCTTACGAAATATCATCGCATATTGCCAAAGCCTCTGGAATCCTGCGGGAGTTGTATGAAGACAAGACCGTTGAAGGCCTTTCGCGTTACGAAAACGTGCAGGAATTGCTGAATGGTATCAAGGAGTTTGTCGATAGCGACGAAACGGAGGACAAAACGCTCAGCGCATTCCTGCAATCGGTTTCCCTGTTGACGAATGCCGACGAGCCGGACGATAACAACGACCACGACCGAGTGACGATGATGACGATCCACTCGGCTAAGGGTCTGGAATTCAGGAATGTATTCATTGTTGGGCTGGAAGAAGACCTTTTCCCAAGCCAGATGATGCTCGAAAGCCGGCAGGATTTGGAGGAAGAAAGAAGGCTTTTCTACGTGGCGATCACGCGCGCGGAAAAGAAATTGTCATTCTCCTACGCCGAAAGCCGCTACCAGTGGGGCCGCCTGAAAATGTGCGAACCGAGCCGTTTCCTGCTGGAAGTCGATCAGAAGTATTTGAATGTCAACAGAATGGTGCAGAGCGCGTTGGAACGCGATACTACGCCCCCTGTAACGACTTTTGCACGTAGCCTGGTGCAACGGAAAACGGAGGCAAGGCCGGTTGCTACGGCCGCCACCAGCCACGTTCCGTCCGCGGATTTCGTACCGACCGATACGTTCGACCTGGCCGAAGGCGACAAGGTGGAGCATTTGAAATTCGGTTTCGGGGTGGTGACAAAAATGGACGTCAATGGTACCGATAGAAAAGCGACGGTCAAGTTTGACCTGGTGGGTGAAAAAACGCTGCTTCTCAGCTTCGCCAAGTTGCGGGTGCTGAAATAAATGCGGTAAAAATTGATGAAGTTGTTAAAATTCCAAGCTTTTTTTGTAATAAATCTTACCCTAAACTTCACTGATTAAAACCATACATTATGTTTATTGAAAACGATATTCAACAGATAAAGGAAAGAGGAAGCGATTTAAGCGTCGTGGAAGAACAAGTCCGTTATTTTGAAAAGGGCTTTCCGTTTTTGCAGTTGTCGAAAGCCGCTACGGTGGGTGACGGCATTATCAGGCTTACGGACGAAGAGATCGCACAGGTAATCAGTGAGTTCGACAAAAGTGCCGCCGATGGGGAAATTGCACTTTTGAAATTTGTACCGGCTTCGGGTGCGGCTACGCGCATGTTCAAATCGCTGTTCGGCTTCTTGCAGGAAGATAAGAAGGACAAATCGGTAGACGAGTTCTTCGCAAAGCTGAAAGATTTCGCATTCTACGAGGATCTGAAAACCTCACTGGCCGCAGATGGCTACGAAATCGACTCTGCCGATGAGAAAACGATTGCTTCGTACTTCCTCACCGCCAAGGGGCTAGGCTACGGAGAGCTGCCGAAGGGTTTGTTGAAATTCCATAATTATACCGAGCGCTCGCGCACGCCGCTGGAAGAGCATTTGGTGGAAGGTGCGAAATATGCGAATGCGGGCAGTAATGTGCAGATCCATTTCACGGTTTCGCCCGAGCACCGCGACAAGTTTGAAAAGCTCGTCGTGGAAGTGCTGCCAAGCTACCAGACGCAATACGGCGTTCGCTACATTGTTTCTTTTTCAGAGCAAAAAAGCTCTACGGACACCATCGCGGTGAATCTCGATAACACGCCTTTCCGCGAAAAGGACGATTCACTATTGTTTCGCCCGGCTGGCCACGGCGCATTGCTGGAAAACCTCGGGCAGCTCGATGCGGACATTATTTTCATTAAAAACATCGATAACGTCGTTCCTGACCGCATTAAGGGTGATACCATTACCTATAAAAAGGCATTGGCAGGGATCGTTTTGAGATATCAGAAGAGAGTTTTCGGGTACCTTGACAAGCTCGCCGGAAATGCTGATTCAGCGTTGCTCGCGGAACTCGACAGCTTTTTCCGCGACGAACTTTGCGTGATTCCGCCGGCCGGTTTTGAATCGTGGAGTGACGAAAAGAAGAAAGAATATTTTGTAGGAAAGCTCGATCGCCCATTGCGTGCGTGCGGAATGGTGAAAAACCAGGGCGAACCGGGCGGCGGGCCGTTCTGGGCCGAGAATGCCGACGGATCATCGTCGCTGCAAATCGTGGAATCGGCGCAGGTGGATGTCGATAATGCGGATCAGAACAGCATTTTCAAGAACTCGACGCACTTCAACCCGGTGGACCTGGTGTGTGCGGTGAAGAATAAAAAAGGCGAATTGTACGACCTGAAAAAATTCCGCGATCCGCTAACCGGCTTTATTACAGGCAAATCCAAGGATGGTAAAGAACTGAAAGCCCAAGAGCTCCCAGGTTTGTGGAATGGCTCGATGGCCGACTGGAACACGCTTTTCGTAGAAGTACCACTGATCACTTTCAACCCCGTGAAAACGGTGAATGATCTGCTTCGCGAGCAACACCAATAGGTTTCAATGCATACCAAATAAAAAATGGTCGGAACTGCTTCCGACCATTTTTTATTTCAAATGACTTTATCAAATCAAGGTATCGGTAATACTTTGCTTTCTTTGAAAGTCGACAGGATTACCATCGTTTGTGTGCTGGCAACCTCTTCGATTTCATTGATTTTTTCGAGCATCAGCTTCTGATAAGTGCTGATGTCTTTGGAAATTACACGAAGGAGAAAATCGCCCGTTCCTGTAATGTGGTGACACTCAATGACTTCTGGAATTGCGTGAATTTTCTCAACAAATGACTCCGTAACTGCTTTACGGTGCCCTACCAGCGAAATCTGAACAAAAGTGCTTACGCCCAA
The DNA here is from genome assembly GCF_003014695.1 of Dyadobacter jiangsuensis. GTDB lineage: Bacteria > Bacteroidota > Bacteroidia > Cytophagales > Spirosomataceae > Dyadobacter > Dyadobacter jiangsuensis. Next base: position 4,994 of record NZ_PYAS01000025.1, read on the forward strand.
TCCTACCTTCTCAGGTTCCAGCTGCGCGTGGTAGCTTTTGATGATCCCCGACTGTTCCAGTTTTTTCACACGTTCCAGCGTGGGAGCGGGTGAAAGTCCTATTTCTTTGGAAAGTTGAGCGTTGGTTATCTTCGCGTTCGTTTGTAAAATCTCCAGTACTTTGCGGTCTATCTGATCTAACTTAATAATGGCCGACATTTCTCTATGACTAAGGTTTATATGACGTGCCCATTTAGGGTACGGCGCAAAACTAATTAGTTTCCCGAAGATTCTTGTAATATTATACTGAAATTTTGTCTAAAAATAGAATTATCGTGGGTGAAATAGGATTTTAGTATTGAAATATTAGGCTATACCAAATGTAACCTGTCTTTGCATACTGGTTACACGGCATATGTTTCTATTTTTTCGAGAAAATCCTGGTATGTCCGCGTAATACCTTCTTCCAGGTCGATGGTGTGCTTCCAACCCAATGCGTGCAGCTTACTCACGTCCATCAGTTTCCGTGGCGTACCGTCGGGTTTATCGGTATTCCATTTGATTTCACCTTCATATCCGACCACTTGCTGGATCATTTCTGCCAGATGCTTAATGGTTACGTCCGCGCCTACCCCGACGTTCAGGAAGCCGGCCTCGTTGTAATTCTGCATTAAGTAGTAGCAAGCAGCAGCCAGGTCGTCGGCGTGCAGGAACTCGCGGAGCGGCGATCCCGTACCCCAGAGCTCCACAAACGGCTTACCATCCTCTTTTGCCTCGTGAAACTTGCGGATCATCGCCGGCAAAACGTGCGAATTGTTCAGATCGTAATTATCATTCGGTCCATACAAATTGGTAGGCATCACGGAAATGAAGTTACTGCCATACTGTGACCGATATGCCTCGCACATTTTAATGCCTGCAATTTTCGCAATCGCGTAAGGTTCGTTGGTAGGTTCCAAAAGACCTGTCAGGAGCGAATCTTCCTGCAAAGGCTGCGGTGCGAGTTTCGGATAAATGCAGCTCGATCCGAGGAACATCAGTTTTTTGGCATCGGTGCGGTAAGCACTATCGATTACGTTGTTCTGGATGAGCAGGTTGTCGTTCAGGAACTCTGCTCGGTAAATATTGTTTGCCATGATGCCGCCCACTTTGGCAGCGGCCAAAAAGATATATTCGGGACGTTCCGCTTCAAAAAATGCCCTTACATCGGCCTGGTTGCGGAGATCGAGCTCGGATGAAGTTCTGGTGATGATATTGTGGAAACCTTCTTTTTCCAATTTTCTGAGAATAGCGGATCCAACCATTCCCCTGTGCCCGGCAATATAAATTTTAGCGCTTTTTTCCACGGTGTTTTTTTAAATTTGTCTTGGAAATCAATATAGAAAAAACCAATTCGTTACAAAAGTAACAATCTTGCCCTGAAGAAAAATCCTATATACATGCAAAGAGTAGCACTGTTCTGCGGCTTTTTTTCGATCTGTCTGACGGTTTCCGTTTCGGCCCAGAATGGCCAGAAGGATACCTCTACCCCATCCTGGCTGCCCAAGGAACAGGTGAAAAAGGATACGGCAACGCGTTCCAATGACCTGAAATCGTTCGTTTCGGGCCTGGATCCGGTGGTGGGAGCTTCTGTGCCGGGGGGTAAAGGCAAGTCTACCAACCTCTCTACACTATTCGGCGAAACGATCCCTGATCTCGGGCTTCGTGTAAAAGAATACAAAAGCCAGAAAAAAGACCGCAAAGCTAAAAAGGAAAAGGCGCGTCTCGCCAAAGTACAATATGATGGCATTCCAATGCAGAGCATGTCCGTCAAATACGGCAGCGGCGACCGTGCCACGGTGGAGAATTTCCATGTATTGAAGGAGTATAAGCCCATGAACGAGTACGTACGGGCTACTGAAACGCGCTGGTACGACAAGAAATCCAGGAAATTGAGTTCTTCGGTGATCAAGGACAAGGCACAGGCGCTACCGCTCCATGGCTCATATAAAAAGTACAGCGGCGAAAACCTGATCGAGGAAGGCTACTATTATATGGGTGTGAAGGACGGCCGCTGGGTGAAATATGATACCAAGTACAATCTGATCGATAAGTCGGTTTGGAACCGCGGATTCCCCGCCGAATCGCGTATTACCTACTACGACTCCGCGCATACACAGGTAAAAGAAGTAATGCCGGTCGCATTCGGAGAAGTGGAGGGCGAGTACCTGCAATTTTATAAGGAAGGCCAGCTGGCCGTCGATGGTAAATATGATTCAGGGAAAAAGGTAGGCCGCTGGGTGGAATATTACCAGTTCCGACGTCAACGCAAGAAAGAAACCCAATATCCGAAAACCGCTTGGGACGAAGATTTCGAGCCATTCATCCTGAGAGAATGGGACGACAAAGGCAAACTCGTCTACGATCATACCAAAGATCCCCGTGCCTCCGCTGAAGAGGAGGAAACTGAAAATTAGGCAGCGCATGGTTGAAAATCACGGCTCACCTGCTTAATTAGCACGCATGTTTTCATCTTTCCTCCGTTTTGTCAGAGAAAAAAGCTGGCTGGCATGCTTGTTGGGCCTGGTACCCGTTCTGATTTATATTTGGGTATTTAAAGTCATTGCATTGAATGTCAACTATGTGGCATTCGATGACATCCTTATCCTCGGTATCATCCCCGAATTTTCGAAGGCCGATCTGGCAGGTAAATGGAAACTGCTGACTACCCTTTTTCCCGAACACCGGCTGGTATTCTCCCGCTCGGTAATCCTTTTGCTTGAAAAGACATTCGGCACGGTCAACCTGGTTTGGCCCATGATCATCGCCAACACATGCTGGGCGCTTTGCGCATGGGTTTTCTACCGCGCGTTCAGGCATTTACGGTTTTCGATTTGGTATTTTGTGCCGGTTATGTGGCTGTGGTTCAATATACAGTCATTTGAAAATATCTTCTGGGGCGTAAGCTCGCTTTGCAATTTCGGTGTGATCCTTTTTGTACTTTCCGCGCTCTATTTTGCGGTTTACAAGCCGGAGCGGATTGCCATTTCGCTGCTTTTCGCCGTCGCAGCTACATTTACATATGGTAATGGATTGATGGTTTTTCCGGTGATCGGGCTGCTGTTTTTGCTGAGTGGCTACCGCAAGCAATTCTTTATTACCCTGGCGACAACACTTATTATTGCGGGCATTTATTTCATCGACTTCACCCCTATTACGCAAAATCTTGACTTCTCGAATCCGCAGCAGGTAAAAGAAGGTTTCTTCGGCTTCTTCGGGTTTATCGGCTCATGGGCAACGCTTTCCGCCTACGGTACGCCTGCGTCGGGCTTGTACATTGCCGTGGCGATGGGAATGCTGATGATCGCCGCATTACTTTTCTTATACCGAAACCAATACATTTCGCTCTGGAATTCGACCTGGTTGAAAGGACGCTATTCCAATCAAACGGCTCTTTTTGCACTCGGAATAGCCATTTTTACGGGTATTACAGCTCTCGCGCTCACGTATAAGCGCATACCTACGGATACATTCGAAGGGATGTTTAAAGGGCGTTACCGGATGTACTCGGCGCTCTGGTGCATTGCCTTGTATTTTGGATTTCTGGCAATTGTACAGAATGCAATCAGGAGAAAGTTGGCCCCTGGAATGCTGGTGGCTGCCATTATCATAAACCTCGTATTACTGCACAGCAACTTCGCCGAAGCTGTCAACGGCCGTCGCGCAGCTATTGCGCAGGAGTTTAATGCACGTTACAATGCCGATTGGCTGGGGATCCGCATGTTTTCGATGGATCAGCAGCATTTCGAGAAAATCCGCTCCTATTACCGCTCGGCGGATCCGCTGGCTGAGGATTGGAACCCGCGGGCAGATTCGGTATCATGCGCCAGCACATATCCTCCTGACGAAGTCGGGCAGCTTGGAGATCACATTGTGGTTGGTTTCCACCAGGAATTCTTCCCACCCGAAAAAGACTATTCCGATGGTGCATATGTGATTCTGAAATCAACGGAGCATGTATACGCAGCACAGCCCAACCAGGCCTCCGTGCCGTTGAAAACGACGATCCGCCGCGGAATGTATTTTAACAAAGGCGTAAATGCGAGCTTCCATAAGGCTAATGTAGAGCCCGGGCTGTATCAGATTTACCTGCTTGTTCGCAAAAATGGACGCAATACCATCTATTGCACCGGCAAAACCTGGGAAGAAAAAGAGTAATTAATATTTGTTGCGGACGCTGGTCAGAATGCGTTCCACTTCCTTGCGCACATCGGCGGTAGGTTTGGTGAAATTGTTATTCATAAAACTGAAAGCCAGTATCTTACCTTTTTTTGTAATCAAATAGCCACTCAGGTTATAAACATTGCTTAAACTGCCTGTTTTAGCGAAGATAAAAGGAGGTTCCTCTTTGAACAGGTTCTTTAAAGTCCCGCTCTTCCCGCCCGCGGGCAATATGTGGAACAATCTTTCCTGCGGCACTTTCGCGTAGATCTTTTGCAGCAAGGCCACCATGGTGCGCGGCGTGAAAAGATTATAGCGGCTCAATCCCGAGCCATCTTTCCAGACCGGCTTATCGGGCAAATCGGCCAAATGGTGCTCCAAGGCATGGGTAATGGCTTTTTCGGTGCTCAACGGCAGCTTGTTTGCCGTCGCGTAAAGCAGCATAAGCTGCTCGGCGAGCATATTGTCGCTTACCTGCATCATACGCGTGTACAACGAGTCGGAAGGAATGCTGTTGACGGTCTGCAATTCGATTTCGAGCGGGATATTGATCAGTTTGATTTCTTTTTTCAGAGTATCACTCAAAAGCTGCAACATCACCTGGTCGGTCATGTGAACGGGGACATCCTTGGTAACAGCCTGTGAACCTGATAGTTTTGAATGGTGAAATACATTCTGCAATTCTTCTCTTTCAATTCCGGAAACCGCCGTATCCATTACCAGTGCTTTTTGCCAGAAGCGCGGATTGGCCCGGTATTGGCCTGCCGGTGTGCTTTTGAAACGGGCAATATTGCCGTAAATCGGCATAGCCGTCACTTCGGGCTGGTAGTATTCGTTATAGTCGCTCCAAGCCCAGCCTGGGCCGAAACGTTTATTTTCAAAATGGTATGGGGTAAAGAATATCTGGTCTTTGCGGCCTTTGAGAAAGTCGAAAACCTTGCTGTGCGGCAAATCGGGATGTAATAGCGAAGGGTCGCCGGTGCCGCGAATGATCAACAGTTCGCCCCATTCGAGGTATTCGAGGCCGGGAACGGAATCGCCGAGGGCCGATAGGCCTGCATAAAAGCTGAACAGTTTGGTGTTGGATGCCGGCACGAAATATTTATTGTCCTGATACGAAGCCAGCGACTTCTGATCGCCGATGCGCGCGATGGAAACGCCCGTGTGTTGCTGGCTGAGGACCGCCGAGCGGTCAATTTCACGTTTCAGATAGTGGGAGGCCGAACAGCCCGACAGAGCAATAATACTGATGAAGAAGAGCAGCGTGCGCATGGAAATGGTTTAAAATGAACTTTAAACAAAGATAATATTTTCGGTGTATTGGCAAATCCGGATGTCAGGGGTTTTGAATGACCAGGAAGTAGCCGCCATGTAATGTGACAATGCTATCTCCTTTCATATCAAATTGCGGCAGGCATGCTGAATCGGCCAGAACATATTTCAGGGAATCAGTTCCCGTGGAAAGCGATAAATGATGGTAGCGCTGAAAATTGGCGTGAATATCGGCTCGCTGGAATAAATCATGGCAAATTCCGATCATAGCCGCTGACGGTACCAGTGTACGTAGCTGTTTTGCATTAGCCGAATGGACATCGGGCGGAATAGTGGTCAGCTTTCGGAATGTAGCGCCCCAGCAAACCAATGTTCCGATACTTAATGCGATGATAGTCAGCTGCCTTTTGAATGCCATAATGAATGCGATTCGCTGCACCAGTAGCAGTGCGAAGAGCAGTGCCACAAAAGGCAGCGCAGGCAAAAGATAATGCGGATATTGCTTGATACTCACCAGCATAGGCACAATGCCCGAAGCGGCAACCAGCGCGGTCAGGATAATATTTTCGGATATTGCTCTTTCCCGGGTAATTTTCCATTTCAAACCGAAGGATAATCCGTACAATGCGGCACATGTTGCCAAATGCGGCAACAAATTTCGAAAGAGTTCCGATATGAGTGTAAAATGGGCTGCCCAACCCGTGCCGGCTTTTTCACGCTTCTGTAACAATGCCTGCACCACCTGACCATTGAAATAGGTCGTCATGAACTCGCGGGCGGGCGTATACGCGAGGATGCAGGCAATGCCAACTGCGATCATTGCAAGCATCATAAAGGTCGGCCGGAACATCTTTGAGAGGCTGTAATAAGGCGTAGAAATAGCATAGATGGCCGAGAATGCGAGTGGATAAAGCCCTACCGGGCCCTTGGTTAAAAACGCCAGGATAATGCAAATACCGGCCAGGAGTAGCCACAACACCCGCTGCTTTTGGGTAGATTCTTCTTTCAAATACATCAATTGAAAATAGCAGGAGGCAAGGCAGAATAGCCCCATGGTACTGTCCAGAAAGTTGTTTGGAATACTGTAATAGACAATCACGATGGCATACCAGCATAATACAGGTAACCATCCAAATGCACGGAATGAGCTTGCCGGGCCGAGCAGTTTTTGCCATATTTTGACGATGAGAAAGATGTAGCCGGTTAAAATCAGCAGGTTATAGCCGTTTTCCACGGCAGACGTGTCTCCAAAAATCCGGAAAAGAAGGGACTGCAGCCCGAATTGCAGCGGCGGGTGCCCTGAAAAGTAAGGACCGTTATCATAGGGAAGCCAGAATGAATGCGCGAAAAATGGCCGCCAGAATGAACCGATGCCCTCCGACATATTGCGGGCAATGGCAGCATAAGTGACGCCGTCCATAAACATCGTATCGTCTACCGACCGCGGCAAGAATGTGATCAGGATGAAGCTCAGCGTAAACAGCCAGGGTAGCCACCACGGGTAATTTTTGGGATTCGAACTCATGATGCGGAGTGAAACTTTACCGTTAAATAACGGCTTTTACGCGTGGGAGAATAGTCTATCGACATTTCTTTTTATCAAACGTGCAGTTTCCCGCTTCCGATAACGCAGTTAATGCAATTACTTTGCAAAATCTGATCACCACACCGCAAAATGCATTCTAATGGCTGATATCCGGTCTGTCCTGAAACAATATTGGGGTTACGACGCTTTCAGGCCGTTTCAGGAGGATGCCATTCAGGCGGTCCTGGGCGGTATGGACGCGCTGGTACTGCTTCCTACCGGGGGCGGAAAATCCATTTGTTTCCAGGTGCCGGTTATGGCTTCCGAAGGTGTTTGCATTGTGGTAACACCGCTCATCGCCCTGATGAAAGACCAGGTGGAGCAGCTCAAACGCAGGCATATACCTGCCGCAGCGATCCACTCGGGTATGAGCAAGACGGAGATTGATATTACGCTGGATAATTGCGTTCACGGCAGTACGAAGTTTCTGTACGTGTCGCCTGAGCGCCTGCGTACGGACATTATGATCGCGCGCACGAAGCGTATGAAGGTGTGCTTGCTCGCGATCGACGAGGCGCACTGTATTTCGGCCTGGGGCTACGACTTCCGCCCCTCCTACCTGCTTATCGCCGATTTTCGGAAGCTTTTGCCCAAAGTGCCGGTGATGGCGCTTACGGCCACCGCCACCGAGGAAGTGAGAGCCGACATTCTCGACAAGCTCGAAATGCGCAACGCGCGGGTATTCAAACAGTCGTTCGCGCGGGCCAACCTATCCTATTCGGCATTCCCGGAGGAAAGTAAAGAGCGAAAATTATTACAGATTTTACGCAATGTGCAGGGAACGGGGATCGTATACGTTCGCACGCGCAAGCGCACAAAAGAGCTCGCCGACTGGCTGAGCAGGCAGGGCGTTTCGGCTACCAGCTACCACGCCGGACTGCTTTTCAAGGACCGGTCCGAGCGGCAAACGGCCTGGATACAGAACCGTATTCGCATTGTGGTGGCGACGAATGCATTCGGTATGGGGATTGATAAGCCGGACGTGCGGGCTGTGATCCATTTCGATTTGCCCGACAACCTCGAGGCCTATTACCAGGAAGCGGGCCGTGCCGGAAGAGACGAAAAGAAGGCTTATGCCGTGGCGCTTTTCAATAAAATTGACCTGGAAGAACTCATTGACAGCATCGAACGGAAATATCCGCCCGTAGAAATGCTCCGGCGGGTATACCAGGCCCTGGCGAATTACTATAAGATAGCGATCGGTGCCGGCGAGTTGTCGGGCTTTGATTTTGATATTCAGGAATTCGCGGGAATATTCGGATTACCGGTAAATGAAACGCATTATGCATTGAAACTGCTTGAAGAAGAGGGTTTTGTGCAGCTCAGTGAAAGTTTCGGCGATTCTTCCAAAATCCATTTCCTGGTCGATAACCGGCAATTATACGACTTCCAGATACGCTATCAGGAGATGGATTCGTTTATCAAACTGATCTTGCGGATGTACGGCGGGGAGCTTTTTACCGAGTATGTGCGCATTTCCGAAACGGAGCTGGCGCAGATTCATTTCGCCAATGTCCCCGAGGTTCTGAGGAAGCTGAAATTCCTGGCCGAACGTGAAATCATCGATTACGAGCCGAGGAGAGATAAGCCCCAGCTCACATTTCTGACACCGCGCTATGATTCTTCTTTACTGCCGCTGAATGTTTTTGAAATACAAAAGAAAAAAGACCGCGACCTGCAAAAGGCGCAGGCGGTGATCCGCTACGCGTCGCATACCAAACGGTGCCGGACGTTGCTTTTGCTGGAATATTTTCACGAATACGATGCGGAGGAATGCGGTGTGTGCGACATATGCATCCAAAACCGAAAGAATGAGACGATCCGTGATGCCGGTCTGGCGGAGCAGATCATAGATTTTTTGTACCGTGAGGGCCCTATGCTGCCCGCGGAACTCAGCCAGGCATTCGAAAATTTGCCCGACGATGTGTTCCTGAAAGCATTGCAAGAACTAATCCAGGAGGAGGCGATCCATTACAACGAACAGGGAATGCTGACCCCGACTAACAAAACTCAACCTTGAAAACCTCATTACTTACCACAGCACTATTCGCTTTGACGGCGTTGCGATGCGCCGTTGCCCAACAGATTCCCGGCCTGCAATTCAGTAATTACGGCGGTTTATACCGGTCGACCTACAATCCGTCGGTGCTCGGCGGGCCGAAGCATAAGTTTCAGATCAATGTGCTTTCGCTCGGCGGCAGTATCAAATACCGCTATTTCCGTTTCATCGGGGAAAACTCATTTCTATATCCCATCCTCGCGCCGCATTCCACGAAGGAGCTTTACGGGCGCTCGCGTACGATGGGCTCGCTTACTTCTAAGGACCCTATTTTCCTGGCCGGTGAGATCCGCTGGCCGTCGGTATCTTTTGCATTGGGTAAATACCATGGCGTGGCCGTACAGCTGCGCACGCGTGGGTTTGTGCTGGGGCGAAACATCCCCTCGGCCATCGATAATTTGTACATGAAAAGGCTCGATACAGGCAGTACGCCGCCAGTTTCCGATGAGGCATGGGGCGATTTCAGCCTCGTTCAGCAGAGCTTTTCCGATCTCAGCTTTTCCTATGGCGCGCAGCTTCTGGATATTGAAGGACATAAATTCCGCGTCGGTGTGACGGTAAAGCGGGTCTTCGGGGCACGTGTGGCTTATCTGAAAGGCAATGCGGACCGGTATAGCATTAATCCGGTCAGCAGCAGCAACCCGGATGTGAATGAGCTGGAAATCGACAACTTGACCTATGAAAGCGGATATAGCACGCCTAACCGTAAAATGAGTATAGGAAACCTGTTCGATTCAGGTAAATATGGCTCTGGTTGGGGATACGACCTCGGTTTTTCATATGAAATCGGCTCGGTTTGGAAGGACCGTAAGGAAGTTTACAACGACAGCCCCGATTACCTGATCCGCCTAGCGGGCTCACTGACGGATATTGGCTCAGTCAAATACAAAACGGCTGATTCGAGGGTCGTGAAAGGGACGCATAGCCATGCGGTAGTAGGCCAAACGGAACTGGAAACGATCAGTGACCGTGGCCCGGAAGGTTTTATGACCCTGTTCCCGAGTGACACGAGCTCCGTGTTGGCCCAGAAGGCAAAACTGCCTCAAGCGCTTAATCTCGAAGCTGATTTGCAGGTTTTCCACGGTTTCTTCCTGAATCTTTCGCACACAAGCCGACTGAGCGGCGGCGGCAAGCAATCGAACGGGAGCTCTTCATTAGATATGTATGTGCCTGTTACTTTTATCATTACGCCGCGTTTCGAGGATGAAGACTCCGGCCTTTCTTTCCCGATCTCTTTCATACAGGGAAACAACAGGCCGTCGATTGGCCTCGCCGGGCATTTCGGGCCGGTTTTCCTCGGTTTCAGCAATGTAAATGGCCTGATGAAAAGCGGCGGAGCGCGCGGGAGCATGATGTACATCGGCTTCACCGCGTGGAAGGCATCTCGTAAAAAAGACAAGGATTGATATGAAAACATCGTCTGCCCTACTCCTTTTAGCAGTTTTCTTCCCACTGATGCTGCTCGGGCAGCACGATCAGCACGCCAATCACCCCGTTGCGGCCGATGTGGAGCCGCAGCCTTTGCTGGCGCAGACAATGCGTTTGCAGGAAGCGCTTTCGTTTTCGGGCAATGCGTTGCAAGCTGCCGATGCCGCGAAACTGAAAGCATTAGAACGCGGCCCGTTGTCGAAAGAAGCCGTCACGCAAATCCAGGCTATTCTCGACCCCTATTGCCTGAATGAGGTGCATATTAACCCCGAAGGACGCGTAAAAGTGGATCGCGGTGCAGCGAAGGCGGTGTTGGTGCAAGGTGGTTGGACGGCATTTCTGGTTAAAATCCATAATGAGGCGGGTATTACGGCCAAATTCGAAGCCACGAGCCCGAACGCTTTGAAGCCATACCATTCGCCTTCCTTCGAGCACAGGGTAAAAGAGGAGCATAAACTCACCGAAGGCCAGGTTGCCAATCGCTTTCTCGACATTCAGATTTATGCCGGGCGACCTTTGCAAGCGAATCTATCGGGCTTGAAGCTCGAATATGCGGTGGTTCAGATCTATTCCAAAGATGCAGGCAAACGTGAGGCGGAAATCGCTTACAATGCCGGCCAGGGTTCGCAGGATATTGGTTTTAGAAATTCCACCCATATTTTATTTGATGTAGAACCTGCCGTAAAAGTCGTTTTCGATGTCAAGGACGACGACGGGACGCCCACTATGGCCTCTTTTCTGATTACTGACAGTCAGGAGCACGCATCGGGCAGATTCAAAGGCATTTACCCGCTCCCGTCACGGCGCGTGGCGGCATTCGACGAATATCCCGATTTCTTCTTCCAGCCGCAGATTTACCGCAAAAGCGGTGAGCATGTGACATTGCCGCCCGGCAAATATAAGGTCACCTACACGCGTGGGCCTGAGTACATTCCTCAAACGAAGGAAATCATTGTTCCCGAAGGAAAAGCCTCGGTTAATGTCGCATTTCAGCTGAAAAGGTGGATTCAGCTGGCGAAACTCGGCTGGTTCAGTGCGGACCACCACATTCATGCGGCAGGTTGCAGCCATTATGATAGCCCCACGGAAGGTGTTGACCCGAAAGATATTTTCCGGCAGGTGCTGGGTGAAGATTTGAATATGGCGGCCAATCTGGCCTGGGGGCCGAGCTGGTACCATCAAAAGACCTTTTTTACGGGTAAAGATCACCCGCTGTCAGTTCAAAAGGCGGTCATGCGCAATGACGTGGAGGTTTCGGGTTTTCCCTCCTCACACGCGGGGCACATTGTTTTGCTGAGGATCAAAGAAGACGATTACCCGGGTACTACCACCATCGAGCAATGGCCCAGCTGGACGGCGCCGGTACTTTCCTGGGCCAAATCGCAAGGCGGTGTCGTCGGTTATGCGCATTCGGGCTGGGGATTGGAACCGATGGAATCGACGAGCAAGCTTCCGAACTACATCACACCCAAAATGGATGGAATCGGCGCGAATGAATACATTGTGACGGTTACCGACGGCCTGATCGACTTTTTCAGTGCCGGCGATACTCCCGCACCCTGGGAGCTCAATATGTATTACCACACGCTCAATTGCGGCTTTAAAACGAGACTCAGCGGGGAAACCGACTTCCCGTGCATTACGGATGCGCGCGTGGGCCAGGCGCGAAGCTATTTCAAACCTAAGAATGCCATGGATTATGACGGATACGTGGAAGCTTTGCAACTGGGGAGAAGTTACGTTTCAGACGGGAAATCGCATATTATGGATTTCAAAGTGGAAGGCGTCGAGGCAGGCATTGGCGAAAGCGAAATACTCTTGAAATCGCCGGGTAACGTGAAGGTGACGGCCCGAATTGCCGCTTACCTGCCGGAAAAGCAAGACAGCATAGGAGGAAAAATAGCAAAGTCGCCCATTACTGACAAGCCGTATTGGGATATTGAACGGTCGAGGATCGGGCAATCGCGGGCTGTACGGGCTGAACTGATTTTCAATGGAGTACCTATCGATACCGTTGAGGTACAGGCAGATGGAAAATTGACAGACATTCGTTTTTCACCCAAAATAACCAGATCAGGATGGCTGGCTGTGCGTATTTATCCCAGTGCGCATTCAAATCCGGTTTTTGTAAAAATCAATAACCAGGCTATTGTCGAAAGACAGAGCGCGGAGTGGTGCCTGGCGGCTTTGGAGCAATGCTGGAAAATGAAGGAGCCGAATATTCGTGCCGGGGAGCGAAAGGCAGCCGCAGAGGCTTACGAGAAAGCGCGGAAAGTATATCGCGGGCTGATCGCCACCGGAAGCAAATAGGCGTTATTCAGGCGTTGTTTCGGCCTTTTTGGAGCGGAATAACCCTCCTATCCGGCTGAACATCCGTTTTTCAAACTCCCAGAAGAACGTGAATTTACCCCATATCCAGCCCCAGGCCAGTAATATGACCTGATACAGCGGAAGAATGATGAGAATATTCACCGACCAGCGAAGCCAGCCCGGGGAGCTTTCAGTAAGCCCGATCAGCTCGAAGAGCCAGCGTTTTACGTAGAGGACCGAAAAACCGGTACACGCAAAAACGACCAGAATAATGAGTACATCCCACCCATTCCGGACGTTCCAGCGTTGTTTCAGTTTTTCGATCATGCGATATTATTCGTGAAAGAAATCCAGGTGCTCAGGTTTGATCACCTCTTTATCCAAAGTTAAGAATTCTTCCCAAAAGGCATCGTTCGGAACGCCGGCGCGGCAGATAACCGGCTCTTTTTTAACGGGATGCTCGAAATACAACCTCCGTGCGTGCAAATTGATGCTGCCATCCGGATTGCCTTTGGGGTAGCCATATTTGACATCTCCGCGGATAGGACAATTCATCGACGCCAGCTGCACGCGGATCTGGTGCGGCCTGCCCGTTACCGGCATTACTTCCAACAAATGGAATTTGTTGATCTCCCCCACCCAACGGTACGAGAGTTCCGCACGCTGAGAGCCAGGAACTTCCTCATCGTGCGCGGTGGTCACATTGCGGGCCTCGTTTTTTGTAAGCCAATGCACCAGCTTGCCTTTTTTCTCGGCCGGTTTGTTTTTTACAACTGCCCAGTAGGTTTTCTGAACGTCGCGTTTGCGGAAAATCTCGTTCATGCGTTCGAGCGCCTTGGAGGTGCGTGCGAACACCACGAGCCCGCTCACGGGGCGGTCGAGGCGGTGTACAGTGCCGAGAAACACGGCTCCCGGCTTGTTATATTCCTCCTTAATATAGTCTTTGACCATATCGAGCAGGCACGTATCGCCGGTAACATCTGCCTGAACCAGAATGCCCGGCTCCTTATTGACGATGATCAGGTGATTATCCTCGTAAACAACCCGAAAAGGTTTTTTAGCCATATTATTAGTTTAATACTTTTTAAAAGGTCAGTATGATTCCGATTCGTTCGGGAATGACCTTCCTTTTACATCTGAAATATAATTGGTGATGGCGTTGGTCATAACGCCATTCAAATCGGCATAATGGCGCAAAAAGCGCGGTTTAAACTCCTTGTTGATACCCAGCAAATCGTGGATCACAAGCACCTGGCCATCGGCATGAGGCCCGGCACCGATCCCGATCGTCGGGATTTGAATGCTTTCCGAGACTTGTTTGGTCAGTTTGGCCGGGATTTTTTCGAGTACTACCGAAAAGCAGCCTACTTCTTCGAGCATTTTGGCGTCTTCGATCAGTTTCTGCGCTTCGGCCTCTTGCTTGGCACGAACGGTGTAGGTCCCGAATTTGTAAATAGACTGCGGCGTGAGCCCTAAATGCCCCATTACAGGTACTCCTGCGCTCAATATCCGCGTAACGGAATCTTTAATCTCGAGACCGCCTTCGAGCTTCACGGCGTGTGCGCCGGATTCTTTCATAATGCGGATCGCGGAGTTCAACGCCTCGCGGGAGTTGCCCTGGTAGGAGCCGAACGGCAAATCCACGACCACCAGTGCACGTTTCACAGCCCGCACCACCGATGACGCGTGGTAGATCATCTGATCGATCGTGATCGGCAGGGTCGTTTCGTGGCCGGCCATGACATTGGAAGCAGAATCGCCCACCAGGATCAGCTCGACGCCGGCTGCATCCACGATTCCCGCCATAGAGTAATCATAGGCGGTAAGACAGGTTATTTTTTCGCCACGGTTCTTCATTTCCTGAATCACGTGGGTCGTAATGCGCTTGATATCAGCAGTATGTACAGACATGGTGGTTATCGGTAATGGTAACTAAAAATCCGACCGTCTAAATGGTCAGGTATTGTCATGTGTGGTCATTTGTGGTCAGGTATTGTCACGAGTAGTTAGGTGTGGTTAAGTTTTGTCAGGAGGAGAACTTGTTTTATGGTACATTACACCCTCTGACCATAAATGACAATTCTTGACTACTCTTGACAACGTCTGACTATTCTTGACTCTCCTCCCCAAGACGTCACAGCCAAGTAGAAACGCTACCGGTGCAACAGCCAGTTTTCGGGGTTTAGTCGGGAGGTATTTTTCCAAATCTGGAATTGCAATTCCGAGGTGCCGTCGCTGTCGGTGGCTACCCGGCCGATATTTTCACGTGCTTTTACCTTTTGTCCGGCACGTACAGCCACACCGGTCATTTTGGCGTAAATCGTCATATAGTTCCCGTGCTGGATCGCCACCACGCTCCCCATTCCGGGCAGCTCGGTTACGTCGAGCACCGTTCCGTCGTAAACCGACCTCACCGACTCCCCGGCGGTCGTTTGAATGTCAATCCCCAGGTTATCCACCATCACACCCTTCAAAACGGCGTGCGGGCGCTGGCCGAAATGGCTGGATACAAAACCTTTTACCGGCCAGGGCAGGCGATTCTGCGAAGCAGTGAACGACGAAGCCAGGGTGGTTTCTTCTTCGCTCATACCGCTCGAAACGACCGGCTCCTCCTCCACTTCTTTCGGCGCTTCTACGGCTGCCTCGCCTTTTTTCTCCCGTTCGGCATTTTCCCGGGCAATTCTTTCGCGTTCTGCCTTCCGGCGCGCTTCACGCTCCTCACGCTCGCGACGCTCCCTTTCGAGGCGTTCCTTACGTTCCCGCTCGGCAATGCGGCGGATACTGGCTTCCAAAAGGTCGGTAGCGCGTTTATTTTCAGCAATTTGCTTCCTCAGCTCCACTTCTTTCAGCGAAAGTTCCTGGATCACCTCGTTCTGTTTCACTTTCAGGCCTTCCAGTTTGGTATTCTCGGTTACACGTGTGTCGAGAACGTTTTTCTGCTGATTCTTTTTGGACGTAATGCGTTGGCGTTCAGCCATTACCTGTTTTTGCAAAGCATCAATCTCCTTGGCACGACCCTGACGTGCTTCCGTATATTGTTTCAAATACTTGTACCGGAGCACAAACTGGTTGAAAGTGCCCGCCGAGAAAAGGAAAACAAGTTGATTGAAATAGGCGTTCCGTTTCGATGCCTCATAAATCATATGGCCATACTCCTGTTTCAGCACCGCGAGGCTGCTGTCCAGCGACTGGCGCCGCTTTTCAAGTACTCT
This sequence comes from Dyadobacter jiangsuensis, assembly GCF_003014695.1. Taxonomy (GTDB): domain Bacteria; phylum Bacteroidota; class Bacteroidia; order Cytophagales; family Spirosomataceae; genus Dyadobacter; species Dyadobacter jiangsuensis. Next base: position 21,039 of record NZ_PYAS01000025.1, read on the forward strand.
TAATTCGCGGTCGAGGATTTCCAGGTCGTCGGTAAGGAGGTCTATTTGCTTTTTGTAGGTATTGATTTGCTGGTTCAGGGCTTTCAGCTGGCCCAGGTTGACGTTCTTTTGGGAAGAAGTCTGCTTCAAGATGCTCTGAATTTCCCTGATCTTGCCCTGGTTTTCAGCCTTTTCGCGCTCCAATTGCTCACGGGTCTTCTGCGCAAATGCACCTGCGCACGCACAAAGCACGAATGTAAGCACTAACCAAAAACGACGGCTACCAGGGGTACGAAAGGGCATAATATTGATTCTTGCGGCCAAAAATACATCTCACGGCGGGCAAAGTTAAGCAGACTTTCTGTATTTTACCTTTTACGCTTGTAGCTCGAAGGAACATTAAACGGAAAACCGGGGCTTTGGTTTACCAATTCCACCTTGCTGTGTTTGAGGCGCATGGTTGTTTCGAGTTTTTGTTGTTCTTTGGAAAGCACGTTCAGGTTGATATGACTCATGAACGGGAACAGAAAGCTACCCACCGCCCTGAAATCCTCATAATCCAGTGTAAAAGTGTTCTGCGTAGGCACTTCCGTTGCTTTCAGGCGAGAAAGCTTCTGGTTCTTTTCGGCAATATAGTTGTCCACTTCCAGCCTGTCGACGGCCTGTTTGAGGATGTAGAAGTCATTTTCCTTTACAAAACGGCCGTTTTCCTGCATTTCAAAAGGCATATTACCGATGATGACCGATTGCAGAAGGTCGAAATTCAGGTCGAAATTATATTGCTTGCTCAGCTGGTCGTAATTGAAAACGAAGTAATCGCGGTGGATTTTGTCCATAAACACAATGGAATCCCGCGTAATGATGCCCCGCGCCACTTCCAGGCCCACACCCGTCACCGACAGCCAGATAATGCTATCCTTTTTCATTCGGATATTGACATTGGTATTATCAAAATCCTGCTTGGCGCTTTTGAAAGAAAACTTGGATTTGGCCGTCAGGTAATCGAAATCAACTTCGGCGACTTTCACAACCGGCATGGGCTCGCCGGCATCGGGTACTACCGCTACCGTATCGGCTGCGGCGGTGTCTGCCGCTATGGTATCTTTGGGTTCCGGCCCCCTGGTAATCAGGGTTGTATCGCTATCCGGTTTTTGAGAAACACTTTTGGAAGTACGTGGTTTGTGACAAGCCGTGAACCACATCAGAGATATGGCTACCAGCCCGACCGTAATTTTACTGCTCATGTAATGCACCTGTTGCTATTTTTTTGTCAAGAAGTTCGGTGGTCTCTCCCATTCTCTTGGCTTTTTTCCATTGGGCCACCGCATTGTCCCGTTCTCCTAGTTTGAACAGGACGTCCCCGTAGTGCTCAACAATTGTGCCACTCACACCACTGCTGTCGAGCATTGCCTTTTCGAGGAACTCCTTGGCTTTTTTGTAGTCTTTACGAATGTATAATACCCAGGCATAGGTGTCCAGGTAAGTGGGGTTGTTCTGATGCTGCTGTACGAGTCTTTCCGACATTTTGAGTGCCAAATCGAGCTTTTCTTTTCTCAGGGAAAGAAAATAGCTGTAATTGTTCAGGACGTGATCGTTGTCCGGGTCGGCTTTCAATGCGAGCTCATAGGCGGCATCGGATTTATCGTGGTCGCCAATCCCGTTGAACGCGTCGCCGAGTTGTGCGTGGATCAAAGGCAGCAACTGGGGATTTTCGCCGATCATTTTCAGGCTTTCCTCGAGAGACGAAGTAGCTTCCTTATAATTTTTCTTCATCAAATTCGCCGTGCCATTGAAATACCAGAACATGCCTTGGTTCGGGAACAATTCCAGTGCTTTTTCGGAATGCACCAGCATGCTGTCGGGCTGATTGAGCTGGCCGTCGAGCTGCATAATGGCAATCCATACTTGAAATACATTGGGATCGGCCGCTGCTGCTCTGAGGTATAGCTGCCGGGCTTCGGGATATTTGCCCTGGCGTGTGAGCAAATCGGCGTAAATCACAGTCGCTTTGGACTCGTTCGGGTGTGTTTCCGAGAGCTGGCGGGCGAGTGAAACGGCTTCGTTCACCTCATTTTCGGTTTTCAGCATCGTCAGGTAGCCCGAAAGCACGCGAATTTTAGGGTCAGCGTCGAGGTTCGGGTTAGCAAAAACCTGTTTCAACTCCTGGTTACATTTCTGCACGTCGCCATTCCTGCGGTAGATATCCGCCAGCAACACGTGCGCCTGCGCTTCGTCCGGGTTAATTTTTAATGCTTCTTCCAACGGTGCCACCGCTTCCACAATGCGGTCGTTGGCGATCAGCATTTCGGCCAGTTCCACGCGGTAGCTAACCTCGCCGGGTTCCGATGCAATCAGTTTTTTACCTTCCTCTAATGCTTTTTCAAGATTATTCTGGCGGAGATACAGCTGTTGCTTCTGGTGCGTGATTTCCTCGGTCACACCCATCGATTTTTCCAGCTTGTTGTAAGTTTCGATCGCTTTGTCGAACTGGTCGGCAAAAACGTACACGGCTGCCAGTTCTATTCCGTACTCGATATTTTCCGGGTTTTTGGCCACGAGCGTTTCGTAAATCTGGGCTGCTTCGGAGTATTTCCGGCGTTTCGCGTAGAGTTCTGCGAGCTGCTGGGAATAGAAGATATTCTCCTTATCGAGATCATGCGCCTTTTTGGAGGCATTGATCGCGTCGTCGTATTTTTCGAGTTTGATGAGCGCCGTAGCCACCAGGTAATGCGCGGCAGCGTCCTGCGGGCTGAGAAGTGCGAGCTTTTCAAACACCGGTAACGCGCGGTCGGGCTCGTCTTTCATCATGAATTTCATCCCCTCGGTCGCCATCGACTCCCCTTCCAGCCTTGTGAGCACGCCCTCCTCTTTAACTTCCTGTTTGTCACGATCCTTGCGACGCTGGGCATGGGCCGGCGTCATCAGCCAGGAGGCCGATACGAGGCAAATAAGAAGGGTTATTTTCAAATATTCGGTCCTCATATATGAATCGTGCGCCATCAGATCGTGGGTCATGACCGGCTATTTCAGTGTAAATAACAAAGTTACCAAATTTTGTCAGTATGCTCTGCCCAAATGTCTTTGCAAATAAGTATACTAACGTGGAAATACGGATAATCTTATGCCGGAATCAGCCTCCATTGCTTGGTTATCGCACCGGATAGGCCGATTTTCCAAAACCTGGCAGTCCGGTCGGGGTTAGCGCCTCCACGTGGATGTCGGCCGAGCCGGTGGCATCGGAATGGTAATAGCTTACCCGGGCCTTGCCGTCGCTACCGGTTTTGAGCATAGGTGCCCAGAAAACCGTCGACCGGAAATCGGGATTCGGGGCGGGAGGATTGGTTGGCCCGTATTGAGGTTTATAAAACTCGCGCGGGGTATGAAAACCGGCGATTTTGGTCACCAATACACCCGGAACAATGTCTTGTGAATAGTCGTAGTTCTCATTTCCGCGTTTGGTTAGCACCGAAATGACCCCGTTTCCTCCCCTGCTGCCGTATATCGCCGCCGAGGCACCTTTCAGCACATCGATCGACTCTACATCAAACACGCTCAGCGACGTGATCAGTTGCTTATCCACCGGCATACCATCCAGTACGAAAAGTGGCTCCCCTCTGTTGCCTCGTATCGACACCACCGCATTCATCCCCGAGCCCATCACCGATACGCCCGCAACGCGCCCTTGGAGCATATCCAGAATGCTCGTATAGCCGGCAGACATCTGAGGCGTCACTTTCAAGGTAGCATCAGCTGAACTATATAGCTTTCGCGAGTCGCGGGGTACTTCCTTTTTGGCCTTGATAGTGACTTCCCGCAGGAGCCGCTCCCGGTTTTCCCGGATTTTAGTGGAAATCTCCTGATCTCTGGCCGCATTTTTTAGGAAATCGGCGAGCCGTTGCGCGTCCACGGTTACAGGTTTGAAAGGAATTTTCACCACCGAAGCGCGCGGCGGATCGAACGGATTAAGAGTAAAGGACAGGTTTTGATTGCCCTTTTTATTCATCCCTTGCAGACGAAGCTGCAGAGAATCACTGAATGCCAGGTTGTAGACGGTAAAATGACCGTTTTCATCGGTTTCTGCCGTCAGGAAGTTGCTGAGGCTATCATTGCTGACAAAGAGCGACAGCACCGTTTTTTCGGTCAGTTTTTTATTATTGCGTTTCGTATCGCCTTCGAGCGTAATGCCTTGTTCCACATATCTTTTCGTCGGCGGAATGGAGTCGGCCAGCACATCTTCCCATTTGAAGCGCGTCCACCCTTGCGTCATCATGAGGTAATCGAGATGGATTTTACGCTGCGGTTTTGTCGGGTCGAGGTAATAGGCGGGTTGTTCTATAAATCCTTTTAAATCAGATGATAATAGCAAATAGGAGGCGATGTTTTGGTCCAATGGCTGCTGCAAAATCTGGCCGGCGTCGGTTACGGCCAGCGAAAGATTCGCCTCCACAGGTTTTCCCGCAGAGTCGGTGACGGTTACCTCCACATCGACTTTTTCACGCGGCTTGTACTCGGCCTTCGATGGCTTGATATTGACACGCAGGCTCCTCGAATGATCCACGAAAACCAGCCTTTCGCAAACGGGCTTGCCCGCGTCGTCGAAAAGCGTGAGATGTGTAATGCCGTCGGGCAATTCGGTGGTCGGTAGCTGCATCATTAACCCGCGGTTGGTGACCTTTCCTTTCGCCACAAACGCGACAATGCCGCGCGAATGTCCCACGACGTGAACCGGTATTTCTGTTTTTCCGGGGATTTTTGCATAAGCTATTACCCTCATTTTGAGTGGACTCGATAGGTTGTCGACCAGCATCGTAAAACCCGAATCGTGTATTTTCGGAAATGCAAACGGAGTGACTTTCCCGTCGTTTTCTTTTAAAAATGCCCGGTACGACTCCCCTGTTTTGGGTGCAAACTGAAACCGGCCCATTCCCAAATGCTCGCTTTTGAATGAGGCAACGGTATCGCCGCTTTGGCCTAGTACGAAGCCCGCCACCTCCTGGGCCAGCCCGGCTTCATTCACAGCTTTGAATGCAATGCGCGTGTTGATGTCCGCAACCAGCTGTCCACCCTCCGGGAAAAATTGCAGGTCTGTCTTTCCGGTATTGGTATTGGACGAGTTATTTTCTTCATAATCAAATACATATAAATTCTTTTGGAAGAAGAAATCTTCGGAAGAATTGCGCATCCAGTTGGTGTATGCGCGTATCATGTAAGCTCCGGGTGCGAGCGAGTCGGTGAGGACGAACTCGCCGTGGCCCACGCCTCCGGTCAATTGTACACGTTTCAAGGCCGCATTCCTGCCCGACCGCTGCTCGATCAGGTCCACGTAAAGGAGGTTGCTGGCGCTATCCGCGAGGTGCAGCGATCCTTCGGTAAGGTAGGCCTTGAACCAGAGCGTATCGCCGGTAACATAATAGGGCTTGTCGAGGTGGAGGTAGGCTTTTTCGACGGGCCGCGCGCTACGGTATTTAATTAATTTGTTGGAAATGAATTGTGTAAAATCTTCTTCCGACCATTGGAATGCAGCAAGTAGTAATGCAATGGCGGCTAATAGCGCACTGTTGATGAAGGGTTTTTTCCACGGCATGTTGTTGATCAAGATTTGTTATATATGCAATTTACCTAAAATAAACTTGCAAAATAATTCTATTGATTCAGCTTACTAACCAGCAAATAAACCGGATAGCTTACCATAAGGAACAGCAGTGCGTACTGACTGCTGGGAAGGTCCTGAACGATGGCGCCGACCAGGAAAGCAATGGACAGAATCAGCATTAATATAGGCAGAAAAGGGTAGGCGGGGACCTTCCACGGTCTGGGCAGGTCGGGTTCCTTTTTTCGCAATGCCAGCAGCGATGCGAATCCCGAGGTATAGCCTAGTACAAAAAAGAACGTGGCGATGTCGGATAACTTTTCCGTCGCATCTTTTCCAATGAGAATCAATGTGATAGCGACAGCGGAGGTAATGAGCATTGCTACCGCCGGCGTGCCGCCCTGGTTGACGGTAACCCCCGATTTGAGAAACAGCCCGTCGCGGCTCATAGAGTAAAGCACGCGGGGATTGAACAATAGCTGCGCGTTGACAATGCCCAGGATTGAAATCATGAGGAACAGCGTCACAATTTTGCCTGAACCTGCGCCGAAAATCAAGGTAATCGCATCCGCGGCGGCCAGTTTTGACTGGGCAAGCCTATCCATCGGCAATACATGGAGGATCGCCAGGTTGCAGAGCAGGTAAATCGCAATGATTACCAAAACGCCACCGATCATCGATTTGGGCAGGTTTTTGGAGGGATCACGGTCTTCCTCGGAAAAATAGGCCGCGGTATGCCAACCGTCGTAGGTGTAGAATATGGCTTGTAAGGAGAAAACCACGGGTGCTAGCCAGGAGCCGGTTTCGATGATTTTGCTCGTTGTTACCTGCGCTTCTGCTACCGTAACCGCATCTCCATACAAATAACAAACCGCCACGAATGCAAAAAGCCCGATACCTTTCAGCAAGCTCATGATGTTCTGAAAACTACTCGCCAATGCCAGGCCGATCCAGTGAATGACCGTGAGTGCAAGCAGGATAGCCGCCGCGACGTACGATTCGTAGCCGGCAAGCGAGGGGATTAGCAGCGCGAGGTATTCGCTCATGGTATACACCCCGAAACCGAGCGCCGAGCAAGTGCCGAGCCAGCTGTTGATCCCCACTACAAAGCCCGCGTAGTTTCCGAACGCACGCTGTGCATACACGTACCACGCACCCGCCCGCGGGACCGACGTGCCGAGTTCGATCGTACATAACGTCCCGAGAAATGCGTACAGGCTCACCCCGACCCACAAAGCCATGATCAGCCCCGGATCGCCCAATTGCGCCGCAATGGGGCCGGGCTTCCGTAGAATGCCGGTGCCGATGGTGCCGCCGACTGTCACGGCAACGCCGAATCCGACGCCAAGTATCTTGAAAAGTTCGTTTCGGGTAGAAGGTTGCTGCATTGCGGGAGTGAAAATGTGCTTTTCGAAAATAGGAAACTTTTTCTGAATGTAACTCCTATCTTCGTCATCAAATACAGGCGTAACCGCCAATCTCCATCGTACCGCCATGTTTAAGGTTAAGAACCTTTGGATCATTCATTTGCTGGGATGGGTACTGTTCATGAGCCTGCCGCTCACGATCGTTTCGCGTGCGCCCCGTGCCGACTTTCCGGTGCAGGTGCTGCAATCGGGTTGGTTCTGGCTTTTTTTTCTGGTATATGCGGCGTTGTTTTACGGCAACTTGCTGGTTTTGATCCCTAAATTGTACCTGAAACAGCATTATGTGGCCTACGGTGGCGTATTTGTGGGGCTATTCGTGCTGATTTATTTCTCACAGCCCTTTGAGAAGCTCATATTCAGGAAGTTTCAGCAGGAACAGCAGGGTAGGGAAGTGATGCCCGGGCCACCGCGGGAAGGATTCAGAGAGGGTCGCCCGCCGGGCCTGCCGCCCGGTCCTGAACCTCGCCGGATGCCGCGGCCCGCGCAGGAAAGGGCGGTCGATTTCGTGAGTTTGACGCTTTTCATAGTTGTTTGGGCAATAGCCATGGCGATCCGTATTTCGCGGGAATGGCGGCAATCGGAGCGGAGGGCGATCCTTTCCGAAGCAGAGAAGGCACATGCCGAACTTTCGTTCTTCAAAGCGCAGATCAACCCGCATTTTCTTTTCAATACCCTTAACAACATTTATGCTCTGGCCATTAGCAGCAGCGCGCATACGGCGCCGAGTATTCTCAAATTATCGCAAATGATGCGGTATATTACCGAGGAGGCGACCGAAAACTATGTTCCGCTGGAAGATGAGCTTGTCTGTCTCGAAAACTATGTGGAGCTCCAGAAGTTGCGGTTGAGTGCCAAAACCAGCCTGGATTTCGGTGTGCAAGGGCAGCCGGGAGGCATCAAAATTGCACCTTTGATCCTGATGACTTTCGTGGAGAATGCATTTAAGTATGGTGTAAGCAATCACCGAGAGTCGATGATACGCATTGCAGTAGAAATAATCGGGGACTCCATTCAATTCTTTTGCCAAAACCGGATTATCGAGCGGAGCAAAGATGAGGAACGTACCGGTGTAGGAATTTTGAATACTCAAAAGCGGCTGGATTTGCTTTACGGTGGGTCGTACGACCTCGATATACGTAACGACGGGGAAGTGTTTACGGTGAATTTAAAACTTTCGGGACGATGAAATGCGTGGTTATAGACGATGAGCCGCTGGCCTTGAGCGTACTCGAAAAATACATTGCAGCATTTCCGGTACTGGAATTAATCGGAACATACGACGACGCGATTGAAGGCGGGCGGTTCCTGAAATCCAATGCAGTGGATTTGCTTTTTATCGATATCAATATGCCCGACTTGTCGGGATTGGAGCTGGTTGCCAGGCTGGAAAACAGACCGATGGTCATATTTACGACCGCTCATAAGAAATTTGCCTACGAAGGATTTGAGCTCGAGGCGGTGGATTACCTTCTGAAGCCTATTACGATCGAACGGTTCGAAAAGGCTGTGCAAAAGGCCTCCGAGCGTTTTGAGCTGAAAAAGCCGAGGGAAAAGGAAGAGTCTATTGTGGTCCGTTCGGAGTACAAGGCGATCAAGATTGCATTGCATGATATAGCGTATATCGAAGGAATGGAGGATTATATTAAAATCCATTTGCTGAGTTCGCGGCATCCGGTCATGACGCTCATGTCGTTGAAAGGGATTCTTGAAAATTTACCTGAAAACGGGTTCAGCAGAATTCATCGCAGCTATATTGTGCCCAATTTTCAGGTAAAATCCATTCAGAATAAGAAAGTTAAGCTTTTGTCGGGTGTGGAGTTACCGGTAAGCGACAGCTATGTGGACTTTATTGAAAAGTGGAAGAACCAGCAGGCCTGATTTCAGAAAACTTGCCGATTCACCGGCAAAATCGGGCCGTTGACCGACACATTCCGCCTGTTCCGCAACAAAGGGTGAAACGAATACGATAATGTATTTAAACTCACAGAACTGCTGCAATTATGGAACGCAAAGAATTTTTGAAAAGAGGTTTTTCGGCATTGGGATTCGCGGCTATCATACCCGTGATCAGCTGCTCCAATGACTCCGTGGACCCGGTAGAAACCTCAACTGATACGAGCGGCTCTACGTCCGGGAGCACGTCGGGCTCGACTTCCGGAACCTGTACCGCGACAGCCTCTGAAACAGAGGGCCCATTCCCGACAAAATCGCCGGCGAGCCTCGTTTCCAACGACATTACCTCAGATCGCACGGGAACCAAGTTAACGGTCAACATCACCATTCAGGATAAAAACAATAGCTGCGAGGGCCTGGCGGGTGCATTGGTGGATATCTGGCATTGCGATGCGGCTGGTAATTACTCGGAGTATGGCGGTACAGGTATGCAATCGACCAACTACACCAGTGTGCATTTCCTCCGCGGTCGCCAAACGACCGATGCTAACGGACTTGTGACGTTTACCAGCATTTATCCGGGCTGGTATTCGGGTCGCGCGGTGCATATTCACGTGCATGTCTATAATGCGAGCGGGAAGTCGTTACTGGTGACCCAAATCGCATTTCCGGAAGACATCAGCAAGGTCGTATTTGCGCAGGGTGTGTACGCGAGCCACGGCCAGGCCGATACCACAAATGCGAAAGATAACGTCTTCGGCGACGGCGTCAGTACTGAGCTCTCGACTGTTACGGGGAGCGTTTCTGCCGGGTATGTGCTGACTCATGCGATTGTGGTGAGTGCCTGATGAACGTCGCCGACTGACGGCCCACCGCCGATGTCGAGCGAGGCAACGGATTGCCGACCGTGGACAATGATATACCCCTAAAATTCGATACGATGCTGACCCAAACTGATGCTCAAATATATCTGGAAAGCCTTCGCGGACGGTTTCAGACGGAGGGTTACCGGAGTTTCAGGACCTTCAATTTTGAGGAATACCATGCTGCCGATCGCGAGCCCTTTGGCACGCTGGAAGCAATGAACGACGAGACTTTGATGCCTGAATGCAGCCATACATTACGGGTAGAGCGGGTTTGCCAGGTCATTTTGTTGCCCGTGGTTGGGGCGATCGAGGTCGGGGAAAAGGGTGGGGAGCCCAGATTTGTCAATTCCGGTGAGGCGCTGTTCTTACTCGCGTCTCCCGATGAAGTATACATGATTACCAATCCGTACCCTGATGAAGCGATCAACTATTTGCAGATCAGGATCAATGACAATACGTCTTTAAGCACCCCGATGCCATTATCAGGCGTCACTGTTCAGTTTGATTTAAGTGAAAAAAATGTCCTTCTCCCGGTCAGGGGCCATAACGGAAGCTCCGCCCATCTGTTTATCGGCCAATACGACGGCCGGGAAGAAGGCATTTTCACCAGTTGGAGCCCCGATCACAGCGCATTTATTTTCGTGATTGAAGGGGCTTTCGAAGTGCAGAACCGGTTGCTCGAACGGCGGGATGGTCTGGCCTTGGGGAATGCAGAAGCAGTAGAATTCGAGGCGTTGTCGAATGGGGCGATTTTGCTGATTATCTCGGGGTTAGCCTTGGAAGGTAACCAAAGTTGATGTTTCCATGTTATATTGGTAATGCAATAACGTGCGCATTACTATGGAAATAATAATCGATATCCCTGAAAAAAAAGCTCCATTCGTATTGGAGTTGTTGAAAAGCCTGAAATTTCTAAAAATCAGACAGCCTGAGCCACAGGCTTCTTTCGTCGATTTCCGCAATGAATGGGCTGAGCTATCAGGCCGATTGCCACAGACGGATCCCGACATCACCGAGGAGGAGATTCTTGCCGAAATAAAAGCAGTTCGGGCGGCCAGGAGCACGAAGAAGTGAAAGTTGTTATTGACACAACAGATTACATAAGCGCCCTCATTGGAAAAACACATAGGGCTAAGTTGGAGCGTGTTCTGTTAAATGAAAGCGTCCAGATATTGGCTGATATTATTCTTCTGGAAGAGATCCGAGATGTCGCTTATCGTGATAAATTCCGAAAATATATTACAATAGAGGAGGCAGACCTGTTTATTGGTTCTCTAAAACGGCGGTTAAAGCCAATCATCGTTACTTCCCATGTCGAGGCGAGTCCTGACCCTGATGATAATTTTATCCTCGCATTGGCCAAGGATGGGCAGGCTGATTTCATAGTCACGGGTGATAAACCCGGTCTACTGAACCTCGAATCTTTTGAAAGCATTCCGATTGTTCGCTTACAGGCATTCTTAGATATTGTTGAGGGCAATTTGCCGTAACCTGTTCTTAAATATCATAATAACCCTCAGGAAGAGAAGTTTCGATTGAAGGTTGATAGTGAACAAAAACCAACTCACGGATTTTCTGAAAATGAGCATTCTGTGAAAGGAGTGGGATCGCCAGCGACATGGAAGTTGCTGCGACGAGCGCTTCCTGCAAGTTCAGATTGTAATGCCATTGAATGTAGGCAGCCAACTCTTTGACGCCGAAATCGACTTCCACAACGTAGCATTCTTCCAGAAACGTATCAACCCAGTTTTGATCCTCAGGATTGACATGTTTGGACCCCAGCAATTCGATCTCCGAAGCAAATGAAAGGTAAGCCTCGACATTTTGCAGTAGAGATCCAAGGTTGGCATCGCCTTCAAACAGGGAGACGACGATGTTGGTATCGAGCAACAATTTAGCGCCTTTCATCCCTTAGCTGGTTTTGAGCGTGTAGTCGGTGCTCCGTGGATTTTCAATATTCCAACATATTGTTCGGCATTAAGCCGCTTGCGGGTCTCCGGATATTGTGAAGCGGGGAAAAGTACCTTCCATTTGTTGCGCGGGAAGATGTCTGCCAGTGTCTGTCCTGTTTTTAATGTAAACGTCATGGTTCTTGCGGGTTTGTTGCGGCAAGGTTACCATGAAAATCGGAGTGCGATTGGACAAATGAGCTAGGTGGTGGGATGGATTATCCACCGGTCGTGCGCGCCATTTGATATAAAATGTTCTGTAAACAAAAACGCGGATGCCGTTTTCACAGCATCCGCGTTTTTGTATTCAATGTATATTCCTTAAAGAACGGCTTCGGCGAGAACCAATACTTTGTTATTCAGCACTTCCACAACACCACCGTCGATGACGAAGTTTTGCTTTGCAGCGCCGGTATCGACTACCACATCACCTTTGCCCAGCGTGCTGACCAGCGGCGCGTGACGGTTCAGAACCTGAAACTGTCCTTCGGTACCCGGTAATGTAACGGCAGTTGCCTCGCCGGCAAATACCTTTTTATCTGGGGTAATGATTTCTAAATGCATGAGTCAAAAGTTTTTGCTTATCTGCCTGCTTCCGCCAGCATTTTTTCTCCTTTCGCCTGAGCGTCTTCGATGGTTCCAACGAGGTTGAAAGCCATTTCAGGAAGGTGATCGTAAGCACCGTCCATGATCAGGTTGAAGCCTTTGATGGTATCGTTGATATCAACCAAAGTTCCTTTCAGACCTGTGAACTGCTCTGCTACGAAGAACGGCTGGGAAAGGAAGCGCTCTACGCGACGTGCACGTGATACAACCAGTTTGTCCTCTTCTGAAAGTTCTTCCATACCAAGGATCGCGATGATATCCTGCAATTCTTTGTAACGCTGAAGAATGTTTTTCACACGCTGCGCGCAGTCGTAGTGAGCTGCACCCAAGGTTTCAGCATTCAAAATACGTGAAGCGGAGTCAAGTGGATCCACAGCAGGGTAGATACCTTTCTCAGATACTTTACGGCTCAATACCGTTGTTGCATCCAAGTGAGCAAATGTTGTTGCCGGAGCCGGGTCAGTCAAGTCATCCGCAGGTACGTAAACCGCCTGTACGGAAGTGATTGATCCACGTTTTGTAGATGTGATACGCTCCTGCATCTGGCCCATTTCAGTAGCAAGCGTAGGCTGGTAACCTACCGCAGATGGCATACGTCCCAAAAGAGCGGATACCTCTGAACCAGCTTGTGTAAAACGGAAAATGTTATCAATAAAGAAAAGGATATCGCGGCCTTGTCCTTCGCCATCTCCGTCGCGGAAATACTCAGCCATTGTCAAACCTGACAAAGCAACACGAGCACGTGCGCCAGGAGGCTCGTTCATCTGGCCGAACACGAATGTTGCCTGCGAATCTTTCAGTGTATTGTAATCAACTTTGGAGATATCCCAGCCGCCTTCTTCCATGCTGTGCTTGAAATCCTCGCCGTATTTGATGATACCCGCTTCGATCATCTCACGCATCAGGTCATTACCTTCACGTGTACGCTCACCCACACCAGCGAATACCGAAAGACCGGAATATGCTTTCGCGATGTTGTTGATCAGCTCCTGGATCAATACGGTTTTACCTACACCCGCACCACCGAACAAACCGATCTTACCACCTTTTACGTAAGGAGCAAGAAGGTCGATCACCTTGATACCTGTGAAAAGTACCTCGGTAGCGGTTGCCAGCTCTTCGAATTTCGGAGCCGCGCGGTGGATAGAGATACCGGTTGAAGAATCAAGCGGAGTAAGACCGTCGATCGCTTCACCGATTACGTTGAACAGACGTCCTTTGATACCTTCGCCGATAGGCATCTTGATAGGTGCCCCGAGCGGAGTAACCTCCATGCCGCGTTGCATACCTTCAGTACTGTCCATCGCGATAGTACGGATACGGTCTTCGCCAAGGTGCTGCTGGCACTCGAGAACTACTTTCTGACCGTTTGGTTTGATGACTTCCAACGCATCAAGGATCGCAGGGATACGTCCGCTGTCCTCAAATGATACGTCTACAACCGGGCCAATTACCTGCGTAATTTTTCCTACGTTTGCTGCGTTTGCCATTATATAATTTTGATTATCTCGGATGAGGTTTTTTTCAGACCGCAAAAGTAGGAGATAATTTGGTCAGTACCAATAGCAGACGAGGCGAAAATTTGGATATTTTTTAGAAAATCACCCGTTTTTCCCGAAAACTGTGTTTAATATTTCCGGAAAGTGGGTTTGAGAGAGGTGAAGCGGGAACTTTTTAGGTGGGTTCCCAACAACTTCGGGGGTTGAGATAGTTATTAAAATCGCCTAAATTTGAATTGAACACCGATGAAAATGCAGATGAACACGCAACTTCTGGAACGAATTACATTTAATCCCAAGCAATGCGGGGGAAAACCTTGCATCAGGAATATGCGTATCCGCGTGACCGATGTGATTGAATTACTGGCGGCAGGTCTTACGCCGGAACAAATTGTTACAGAAGAGCTGCCGGACCTCGAACCGGAGGATATCACCGCGTGTCTGCTTTATGCAGCGGCCAAACTGAACCGCCCCGTTTTGCAAGCGGCCTGATGATCATACTCGACGCCCAACTGCCTCCGGCGCTCGCTGTCTGGATCACCGGGAATTTTGAAATCCCATGTTTTTCGGCCCAATTTCTTAATCTTCGTCATTCCGAAGACGAAGAGATATTCGCCTTTTCCAAAACAAAAAATGCGATTGTCATAACGAAGGACGACGATTTTGTCTCCTTACTCAATCGCTTCGGCAGTCCGCCGAAGGTCATTTGGTTGACTTGCGGAAATACATCTAAAAATAGATTGAAAGAAATTTTGGGGCAAATTTGGCGTCGGCATTGGCTTTGCTCGAAACGAACGATTTGGTGGAGATAACCGGTCTCTGACCGATTTCCAATATAAAATACATGATATGAACGAGTTACTTTTTTGGAAGGTATGGTCGCCGTCCGAGCGACGGATGGCTGTTGGTGCTTTCCTGATTTTGATTTTGGGGCTGGCTTTTCTGGTTTGGCAATGCATTGATCCGCTGGGGAATGTGGTGCGATGGAATGTGGTGAGCGAGTTGTCGGAAACGACGGCGGTGGTGGATGTGCTCCAACTCGGCCCATGGCAGTACGGCATTTCGACGCCGACGCACCTGGTGACGGAAAGTTTTATGGCGTCGGTGATGGAGGTCAATGCGATGACGATTTACTTGTTCTGGATAGGGGCCCTCATCGGCCTTTCGCTCGTGCTGGCCGGGCTGACCACCCTGTCGCGGTTTTGGTACCTGGCCGGAACGATCCTTTTTATTTTATTCCTCGCATTTGCGAGATTGGAGACATTACGTGTCTTCGGAGCTGAGAGCCGTCTGTTGTTCCTGCTGGCTACTGCGCTGTACGGCGGTGTTTCCTACTACTTTCATGCGTTTCGGCCCGATCTCGGCATTGGCAGCCGCGTTGCGGGTATTGCTGGTGTTTCATTAATGTTAGCGGGGCTGGTTGCATTCGGGTCGGTATCACCGGTTCCGGCGCTTACGGCTGCGGTTTATTCTTTTCCGCTATGGCTCGTTGTTACAATATTATTTTTGCTGGTTTCAGCGACTGAAATCATGGCGGGCCTCGTTTGGCTCAGCACGAGCGGGCAGGCTGGGAAGGGCCGCTCGGGTCTGGTACAGTTCATCGTAATCAGCGTGCTGTATTTGCTGCTATTATTATTGATATACCTCCAAAATACCCGGCAGATAGACTGGAATGTGACCTTGATCAATCCATTTTACCTGGCGTTGGTATCGGGCGTGCTCGGAATCTGGGGATTCAGGCGCCGCGCCGATTCTACCCAGGGTGTTATTCCGTTCAGGAGTACCGGCTTTTGGCTTTATATCGGATTGTTTATTGTTGCAGCTTCCTTTGGAGGCTTGATGGCCGGCACCGCAAACGATCCTGTGTTAGAAACGCTGGAAGATACGATTGTTCAGGGGCAGTTGGCTATGGGCTTGCTTTTCCTGTTTTATGTGTTGATCAATTTCTACGAGCTATTTCAGCAAAAGCTAGCTGTTTACAAGGTTTTATACAAACCACTCCGCTTCGGTTTGACGCAGACACGGCTTTTTGGTTTTGCAGGGGTGGTCATATTGTTTTCCATGCAACGACTGCTGCCTGTTAACCAGGCAATTGCCGGGTATTTCAATGGGCTGGGCGATCTGCATGCCACTACGGAGGAGTTTCCCCTTGCCGAGCAGTATTACAAACTCGCGCTGCAGCAGGAATTTCAGAACCATAAATCGAACTATGCGCTGGCATCCATTGCATTGAAACAGGGTGACCGCAATGCAGCAGCTTACTATTTCAGGCAGGCATTGCTGAAAAACCCTTCCCCGCAGGCTTACGCGGGGCTAAGCGGTATCCTGAGTCAGGAAAGCCTGTTTTTTGATGCCGTATACAGCTTACAGGAAGGCCTTCGCCGCTTTCCGGCCAATGGAGAGTTGCTGAATAACCTCGGGATGCTTTATTCCAAAACCAATGTGGCCGATTCGGCTTACTATTACCTGGATTTGGCAAAAGCGAATGCGGCCCGTCCGGAAATTCCGGCCACGAACTTGCTCGCAATTCTCGCCAAAAGCACCGATGCCGGCCTGCTCGATTCCCTCGCAGCGAGTTCCGACAAGCATGATTACATTTCCTGGCAGGCCAACTGGCTGGCGGTTCAGAATTTGAGACAGCAGTTTCAGAAAGAAGATTTTAACAAGAATGCGGTCCCGAAAGATTCGCTTTTAAGTGTTTCATCCCTGGCCTATTTGCTCAACTACGCCACAAACCAAGCCGCATTTGACTCCTTACCAGCCACATTCTTGCCGAAATTGGCGGTGAAAAATCCGGTTCTGTCGCAGGATTTGTCGCTGGCAGCTCTTTACCCGCAGTTTTATAGCGGAAACAAATTGAAAGCGCTGGAAACGCTCACCGCGTGGACGGCAGAGGAGGGGGAAAAGAGTGATTTGTACCACAAAATACTGGGACATTGGCTGCTCCAACTCGGGTTGTACGATAAGGCCATCGAAGCGTTGTCTCCCGTGGAAGGCATTGAAGGGACGATCGGGATGGCGGTAGCGAATGCATTGTCGGATAAAAAGGAGGTCGCCGTGGTATTGCTCGACAAAATTCAGGATAAGGAGCCGAATGCCGCGGTTGAACAATTGAAACAGTCGTTGTTCTCGGGCGCCAGGCCGAAATCGATAACGGACTCGCTGTTTGCGGTGGTTTCGAAATCGCCTACTGCGCAAAATATTCAACGCGCCGTGCGCGCTAATCCGTTCGATGCGCGTATTGTATCGGCAGCATCGGAATATTATCGTGGCAAGAAGCAGGTGAAACAGGCATATCAATTGGTGCTGGACGCATTGCGATACAATGAATACGCTCCCGAACTTTGGGAACAATATGCATTGCTGAGTCTCGAACAGGGCTTGCTCGGACAGGCTGCAGAGGGAGAAGCGAAGGTAAAACAATATGCATTGCCTGCCGGTTATCAGCGTTTTCTGACGCGCTATCAGCCGATGCGGGCACTTATCGAAAAACAAAGAGCAGAATTTTGATGATTTAATATTTTAGCCATCTCAAAATTACTCTTCATCAATGGCGGCTTTGTCCTGGAAATCCAATTTCACTGAAACGGAATGCCGGATTTTCCGGGGTAAAGTCATTGCCGGGATCCTGAAAACATCCCCCTGGAAATACGACGGTCGGGGCGAGCTCGACGGTCACATGCTCACATTCAAAAGCAAAGGGTTTTTCCAATCGCGCACCGAAATATGTGACATCGAAGGGAAAAATGTGCTGGGCAGCATCGATTACAACGTTTTTCGGAGCAAGGCGCAGATCACCTATGACGGCGTACAATATTACTGGCGGCTTGATTCGTGGCTGCGGGGCAAATGGGCAGTGAGCGATGGCGAATCCGAAGCGCAGTTTGAGTCTGCGGGGTTCTGGAAGCGGGAGGGACAGGTGACTAATGAAGATATTCCGCCGCCGGTGATCCTGGCTTCATTTTTTGTGCATGGGTTTTTTCATAAAATTTCATCCGCATCCTGACTCATAACAGCTATATTCCTACTGAAAAATCGTCTTCATGAAAATCATAGAAACCAGCGAGATCGCCAAACGTTACGTAATGGGCAGCGAGATCATCCAGGCGCTTAAATCCGTTACAATTTCGGTTAATAGAGGGGAATATGTGGCGTTTATGGGACCGTCGGGCTCGGGGAAATCAACCTTGATGAACATTATCGGTTGTCTGGACACACCGACGACCGGGAAATACATCCTCAATAATAAGGATGTTTCGGATATGACGGAGAACGAGCTCGCCGAGATCCGGAACAAGGAAATTGGTTTCGTATTCCAGACATTTAACCTGCTTCCGAGGATGTCGTCGCTGGATAATGTGGCTTTGCCGCTTATTTATGCAGGATTGAGTAAGGCCGACAGAACGGAGAAAGCGATGCAATCGCTCAAAAATGTCGGATTAGAAAACCGGGCAGGGCATAAGCCGAACGAGCTCTCGGGTGGCCAGCGCCAGCGCGTCGCGATCGCCCGCGCGCTCGTGAACGATCCCAGCATTCTGCTTGCCGATGAGCCGACCGGTAACCTCGACACTAAAACTTCCTACGAAATCATGGACCTGTTCGACCAGCTTTACAGCAAAGGCAATACGATCGTGATGGTAACCCACGAAGAGGACATCGCGCACTACGCGCACCGCATCGTGCGCCTTCGCGATGGACTTGTCGAATCGGACACGATCAACCCGAACCCTACGAAGGTGAGTGCGTTGGTTTGAAGTCTAAATTTGGCTAACTTGAATAAAATTCAAAAGGGATTGTGTTATGAAAGGAGTTAGCTATCTGACAGATGAGGTTGGTCAAAAAAAGGCTGTCGTTATAGACCTGGAATTACTGAAACACCGGGAAAATCTGGCTGATATACTCGAAGATATTGAAGATGCGGTTGCCATCGAGACCAGAAAGGACGAAGAGTCGGTTAGCTGGGACGAAGCACGTAAGGGCCTTTTGTCAATGGATTGACCCATGTATAAGGTCTCGATTAAAAACTCTGCTTTAAAAGAGATTCAGCAGATTCCGAAGGACTTCAGAATTAAAATAATAGAAACAATTGATTCCTTGGCGAATAATCCCAGGCCTGGCGGAGTCAAGAAGCTGGAAAATTTTAGAAATAGTTACCGGGTGAGAGTGGGGCAATACCGCATTGTTTACGAGATAGAAGACAGGCAGCTCGTAGTTGAGGTTATCAAAGTAGGGAACCGCAAAGAAGTTTACAGAAACAAATAGTATAATTATCTTTGTAGCGGATAAAGGCCAGTGGCCGAGAGAATCCGGATGAATGGCCCGATGAGGCGCATCATCCGGATTATTTTTATAACAATATCATGAAGATCAATTTCAAAGACATTATCATATTCGAGGACGAGGATTTTTTGGTGGTGAATAAGCCGCCGCATCTGGCAACGCTGGATGAACGCACGGCCGACCGCGGCGGAAGCGTGCTGAGACTCGCCAAAGAATATAACCCCGAATTGCAAGCGGCCCACCGCCTCGATAAGGAGACATCCGGTGCCCTGGCATTTGCCAAGAACCCGGCTGCTTACCGGCATTTGGCGATGCAGTTTGAGCACCGTGAAGTTACCAAACGCTATCACGCAGTAGTCAACGGTATCCACGACCTGGAAGGGGTTTCGGTATACCTTCCGATCCTGCCTTTGAAAAACGGAACGGCGGTGAAGATCGACCGGGCGGAAGGGAAGGAAGCAGAGACGATATTCAATACTTTGCAGGTATACCGCGGCTATACTTTAGTGGAATGTATCCCCATTACAGGGCGTATGCACCAGATCCGGGTACATTTGTCGTGCCTCAAAGCGCCGATCGTCAACGATCCCCAATATGGCGGCGAGCCTATTTTCCTTTCAGGTCTGAAAAGGAAGTTCAATCTCAAAAAAGACACGGAAGAACAGCCTCTTATTCAGCGTGTTGCGTTGCATGCGCGGTCGCTTTCATTTGCGGTTATGAACGGCGAGGATATACGTGTGGAGGCGCCTTATCCCAAGGATTTTGAAGTGCTGGTGAAGCAGCTCAATAAATTCGGGGTGTAATAGCACGGTTTTTGTTGAATCTTAAAAGTTGTGTACGTTTAAACCATCTTTTTCCATTCAAAAAACCTAAAACTATGCGGGCACACACGTTACGACCTACCTCTTTCCTGCCGCTTACCCTGCTGTTTGCATTGGTGAGTTTCGCTGCCATGGCGCAAACCGGCCGGAAAAATGACGTGATCATCAAGCGCGATAGTTCGCGCATTCAGGCGCTCATCACGCAAATGAGCTACGAGAAGATCAACTATCGCGACCTGGGCAAGGCCGATAGCGCAGCTACCTACATTTATTTGGACCAAGTAGCGCGCGTTTTGCTAAAAAGCGGCAAGATTATCAATGTAAAGGACTCTATTCCGCCGGGCCGGATCCCGCCAGATAGCGTCGGGCAGTATGCGGATATGAATAATCTGCCGACCGATCCGTTTGAGAAAAGTGTGGTGATGGCTAATTCAGATCAGCTACGGGATAAATATGAGTACCACCATAACCGGGCGATGGATGGCAAACAAGGTGCCATTGTGTTTACTTCGGTGGCCGTGGCGACATTGGTATCCGGCATTATCGTGGCCAGTACAGGCGACAGCCCTGATAACAAGACGATCGGTGCCTCACTCGCGATTGCAGGTCCCGCGGTAGGGGTCGTTTTCGGGTTGATCGGTTTTAAGAACTATAAGATTCATAGCAAGAAGGCCGAAAAGATCAAGAACGAACTGCAACGACGGAACCAGCCGCTGACGACTTTCAGCATTACGCCGCGCGTCGACCCGTTCAATAAATCGGCGCAACTCGGACTGAGGTTGACGTTCTGATTCCGGTAAATTGATTACTTTCATAGGGTGAAATCAGTTACAAAAAGTCCTTCCCACATGAAAGTAATTTTACCCAAGCTGAAAAATCAGCTTCTAGCCATGTTAATGTTGCTATTTATCGTTCAGGCTAATGCACAAACGCCGCGAAAGGCCGATGTGATCAGGCTGCGCGACGAGTCCAAACTGGAAGTGTATATCCAGGAAGTGGACGATCAGGTTGTGAAATACAAGAAGATAAGCGACCCGGAAGGGCCGCTTTTTTCCGTTAAAAAGTCCGAAATCGCCTCTATCCTTTATGGGAACGGTGAAGAAGAAACGTTTGAAGCGACACTGGAAGTGCAGAATTACTATTCTCCTACCAATCCAGCTCCGGCTTCAAAACCGCAGGAGCCGCGCCCGGCGGCTCGCAAGCCTGCCACCGGACCGGTAAAACCGGCGGTTCAGTTCGCAGAGGATGTCAGGAACTCTTCGCCCGAGCATTTGCGGAGCATGTATACCTATTACAAGACGCGTTCAAAAGCGGGAATGGTCATGGGCATTGCGGGTACTTCGGTAGGCGTAATTGTGGCGGCTATCGGCACCGGCATTGTGGCCAGTGCTATGGACGATAATGGCAATTATAAGAGCTACCAGGACGAGCTGCGCGCGCGTAAGGGCGCATACATGATGCTAGGCGGCTTCGCTGGCGCGATCACATTCGGTACTGTCGGGTTTGTGAAAGGCGGTAAGAATGGCGCCAAAGCCAGCCGCATCCGTCGGGAGCTGATCCGTCGCGGAGAGCCTTTGACGATCAGTATCAGGCCGTCGTTCAGCCCAACACAGCGTGCCGGGAGCCTAACATTAGCATTGAATTTCTGAAATACCGAAAACAAAAAAATCGGGCTCCGAATACCTCGGAGCCCGATTTTTTATGATTTTGAATTTCTTAGAATTTGAAGGCGATACCTGCTTTCAATGGAGAAGCATTGTAACCAACTTCTGCAAATACGCCCATGTTAGGCTTGAAGTAGTAACGTGCTCCTGCGAAAACACCGAAGAAAACACCGCTGCCGTAGCCGTCATCGTAAACGCCTGACCAGCCATCAGGATCGCTGAAAGATGAAACACGGTAACCCAACGAAGGACCTGCGTACAAATCAAGGTTATCCAGTTTCAGGAAGTGCTTGCCATAGTGGTAAGAACCTCTTGCTGCGATTGTGAAGAAGTTGTATCTCCATTTGTAACCAACATAACCGTAGTTCCAGGTTGTAAAGTCAGCCTGGCCACCAACGCTGATGAAGTCGTGGATACCTCCTTCGAACGAAGCACCAACACCGACGCCACCGCCGCCGTACGTACCACCAAGGTTGATACCCGCATTCAATAATTTATCTCCTTTCTCGAATTGGGCGAACGCCTTCTCGGAAGCTGCGCTGAAAAGAGCGGCAACTACCAGCATGAATAGAGTCTTTTTCATCGTAATAGATTATTTATTGTTAAAGAATAATGGCACAAATTAAAGCCTTTATTTCAATGCTTCAAAACTTGTGCCATTTATAGTTATTAACCGGAGAAGGTTACTTTATAAGTGGTTCCGGCTTCTTTATTTAATCCAAAATCAGATGTGCTTCCGGAGCTTATCCTTAAATACCTTTTTGAATTTGTCCAGTTTTGGTGCAATCACGAAGGCGCAGTAGCCCTGCTCGGGATTGTTGGCAAAATAATTCTGGTGGTAGTCTTCGGCCGGGTAAAACTTCTGAAATTTGGTGATTTCGGTTACAATCGGATTCGCATATGCGCCCGATTTGTCCAGCTCAGCCTTGGCTGTTTCCGCAAGCTGCTTCTGCTCGTCGGTATGGTAAAAAATGACTGAACGGTATTGCGTGCCTACATCATTTCCCTGGCGGTTCAGCGTAGTGGGGTCGTGGCTGCGGAAGAAAGCTTCCAGCAGGTCAGCGTAGCTGATCACCTTGGGATCATAGGTCACTTCCACACACTCCGCGTGGCCGGTTGTGCCCGTGCATACGGCTTTATAGTTGGGATTGGGGTCATGCCCGCCCGAATAGCCCGAAACCACTTTCTTAACGCCTTCCAGTGATTCCATCACGGCCTCGGTGCACCAGAAACATCCCGTACCAAATGTTGCGACTTGTGTGTTCGCGGTATCAACGTTGCTTTCGTCGAGTGCGCTTGAGGCTGTTTCTTTGTCCATTTTGCTCTTGTGTTTTTTGTCTGTCTGTGCGCACGATACAAGGGCCGCGCAGCACAAAAATATAAACGTGAAAATCGGGATGGTGGTTCTCATCTTCAAATACGGGTTATCACTGTTTCGGTAACGATTACGGCGTCAATAAAGTTTTATCACCGTAATCCTATAATATTTACGAAATTTGAGGGCCAAAAGATCGGGAAGAGTGAAATCCCGCCGGCACCAAATCTGTGGTAGTTTATGACCTATCTTCATTTCAAAGCGCTTCATATTATATTCGTAGTGAGCTGGTTTGCAGGGCTTTTCTATATGCCCAGGCTGTTTGTGTACCATACCGAGGCCAACGACAAGCCCAGCCCCGAGCGCGAAATCCTCCTTGCGCAATTTACAAAAATGGAGAAATTGCTTTTCAATGCGATTATGACGCCCGCATGCTGGCTCGCATTGCTGTGCGGTACCGCCATGCTTTATATCACACCCGCATGGCTCGATCAGGGTTGGATGAAGCTGAAACTCGTATTTGTATTAGGGTTATTGGCGTATCATTCCATTACCCGCAAGATATTACTCGAACTGCGTGCCGGTAAGTTTCGGTACAGCTCATTCCAATTGCGGCTTTTTAATGAGGTAGCGACGATATTCCTGTTCTCCATCGTGTTTCTGGTCGTGTTAAAAAATACGGTCGACTGGCTATGGGGCGTGCTCGGATTGATTGCGTTTGCGATCGTGATTATGACTGCGGTGCGGATCGTGAAGCGAATGCGGGAGAAAAAGGCAGGCGCTTAGCAGTCTGTTATAATATAAATAGAAGAAGCCCTGGGAGTTATCGTCCGAAGGGCTTTTTATTTTACTAATCTCAGTCTACATTACTTGTGTTTCGTTTTATAACTAAAATTTAGTTATAAAGATTAAAAATTTTTAGAGCTTTCTGTACTCATAAAACACGCGGCCTGCTGAAAGCTTTTCATCCGCAGAATAATGCTGCCAGGCTTCCATGTTTCCATTTCCGTCGCCTTCAAGCTGCAAAGAAATGACAGACGTGCCCGACGTTTCATTGTTGCAGAAAAGCTGAACTTCATTGCCTGCGCTGTTACTTTGCCAGGTGCCGGTGAGTTTGTTGGTATTCGCGGCATCCTGCATTTCGAAATGGCCGTCGGCACGAAGTTCCAGTTTGGACAGGCATACTTTCACGTCGCCCGAACGTTCGGGGAAATCGCGGGGTGTTTTGCCGTCGTTGTCGTTGATCGTCATGCGGTTCATATTTTCCCAAATGCCGACGAGATCTTTATTGAGATATTCTGAAATACTGCTTGCTTCTCCGTCTGGTCTTTCGCAGGCGAAAAGGAATAGTATTAATGCGGCTACTGGCACTGTTGCCAGGAAGCGGAGCCCGTTCACGGCCCTGGATGGAGTTTGATGTAACATGATAATCCGTGATTTGATTTGACCATAATATGAAAAGTAATGCGGGGTTGAGATTTGCGTGGATGATGAAAGGTCCAGGAGTAAATGCGTGTAGCGAAATCTCCCGGCCCGCAGGGCGGCCCGTTGGTCGGCGATAAACTCATGATTGACCGTGATTGCCTCCCGCCAGAAACGCATCAGCGGATTGAACCAGCAACACGCGCTGAGGAAGCGGACGAGCAGCCAATCGCCCGTGTGCCCTTGCTTGCAATGCACGAGTTCGTGCGCGAGGCACGTGCGTAGGGACTCGCTGTTGAGTAGTTTTGGGTTGATAAATATGTAATTGAAAAAGGATGAAGCCGGTATTTCATCATTGACCAACACGAGGCGCACGTTTCCCAGTTTTCTGGAAGTGTGTTTGCGGATCAGTCGGACGGTCGCGAAAATGTCTGCAAACAATTTGTACAAATGCCAGGCGGTAATGCAGCCATAAATTATCCAAAGGATGTACAAAAAGTCGGACAAGTGCCATTGAGGAGAATGACCTGCTATGGCTTCGGGCAATGCAGGTTGGGTAATAAAACGCATGGCTACGCCCGAAGATGCTTCCCACCGGTCGGGCAAGAGCGGTAGTTTCAGCATGGGTGCAGCAATGCTGAATACCATCGCGAAGAGAAGGTATAACCGGTTGGCTGCAAAGAAGGTCAGGCCTTGAAATGCGGTTCTGTAAAGCAGGATTGCAACTGCAAGGCAGACGTTCACTTCCAACAGATAGATACCGGCCATAGCGATCAGGATTTGGGATAATAGGAGTCTATCAGTTGCTTTAAATCATCGATTTCGTCCGGTTTGAGGGTATTTTCCTCCATCAAGAACGACACGATATTCTTCGGGGAGCCCTGGAAATAATGCTTCATCAAATCGGAAAACGAGCGCCGTGCATATTGCTCGCGGGTAATGGCAGGGTAGTACACATAGGTTTTCCCATAGGCCTTGTGATCAATAAAGCCTTTTTTTTCCAGCAGCCGCACGATGGACGACACCGTGGTGTAAGGCGGCTTAGGCTCAGGCAATTTTTCGATAATGTCATGCACAACCCCCTCTCCAAGCTCCCAGAGAATGCGCATGATGTTTTCCTCAGAATGAGTAATCGGTTCCATGATCCAAAGGTATAACTAAAATTTAGTTATCAAACTTATATTTCGTTAAAATCTTTGAAATGTAAGTGAACATGGAGGGGAGCGGCTTGCCGATCATTATGTAAGCCCGGGAGAAAGCCTGGCGATGCCGTTGAAAATTGCTGGTTTCGGAGATTTGTTAAAAATTCTTAAACCCGAATTAATTGGAACGTAGGCTATTATTTTAGCGAATATCAATCGTTAAGGTGCTCTGAATGAAGACAAAACTGCATCTCTTAGCCATATTTTATCGTTCAATCGGATTTTACCTATGGGCTATTCCAATGACTGCGTGGTTCGCGTTAGGCCGACCGACAGGCCGTGATCTGTACGTATTAATACCCGCGCTGATCCTTTTCAAATGCTTCTTGCAAGGCATTACCGTTTACATTTTGCGTCGGCGGTATGCGCATTTATTTTTCTTCTATGCGAATGCAAATCTTTCCCGACGGCAGCTTTTCACCTCGGCTTTCATTACTGATTTTGTCCTCTTCTCTTTATCAATTGTCACTATCCAATTATCTGCCGAATGGATGAAATAAGCAGTCGCATTCTCGAAGCGGACAGTATGTGGCTGGAATATGAAGGACAGAAAATTCTTCAGAATATTTACATTAAGCTGCAAACAGGCCATGTTACCGGGTTGCTGGGCCGTAACGGGACTGGGAAATCCAGCTTGATGCAAATGATTTTCGGTACGCTCCGGGGCCAGAGCCAGTCCGTGCGGGTGGATGGAGACTATTTTTCGCATCCTTACCAACATCGCGGGCTGATCAGCTACTTGCCTCAGCAGCCGTTTTTACCTGCGGGCCTGCGCGTGAGCGATGCATGCAGGTTGTATGATGTCGATTTTACGGCTTTATGCCACCACTTTGAAGGTCTTGAACAATATGGACGCACACGAATAGGGGATTTGTCGACAGGTAACCGCCGGCTCGTCGCGACACTGCTCGTGTTGCTGATGCCAGTCGCTTTTACGCTGCTGGATGAGCCGTTTGCCGCACTCTCACCCATTAATGTCGAGCAAATGGGAAAGGCAATTTCAGAACAAAAGGCCAGGAAAGGCATTCTGGTTTCTGACCATTTCTATGAGGAAGTGCTGAACCTCGCCGATGAAACGTACCTGATTGTGCCGGTTGGACGAAGCGTTCTGCTCAAAAACGTGCATTTGGAGCTTGAACAGTTTGGCTATATATGAATCAAGTCCCGTGCATGTCTTAAAAAGCAGTTTACTTCTCAAATACCAACGTTTCCGCCTTCGCACCGAGCTCTTCGAGTGCTTTCAAGATCGATTCCGTGAATGCATCCGGCCCGCAGACATAGAATGGCTGGTCGAAATGGGTAATGTGCGCTTGCAGGAAATCCTTGTCGATGCGGCCGTGATAGTAACCTTCTGCATTTTCATCGGAGATAAGGTTAAAGAAGCGGTCGCCGAGGATCTGTTCAAGTTCTTCTTTGAGGATGATGTCGGCCGTGGTGCGGTTGGAGAAGAAGAGCTGGTTCGCCCCGACCTCTCCTTTGGAATACAAATCCCTGAAAATGGCCAGGAATGGCGTAATACCGGCCCCTCCCGCGAGAAACACACCTTCGCCTTTGTATTCGATGGCACCCCAGGCGTCGCTGATTTCGAAATGGTCGCCCGGCTGGACTTTTGTCAATGCGTTGGTTACCCCATCGTGATCGGTATAGGATTTGATCGTGAATTCAAGCGTATCCGCCGTGGGCAGCGATGTAAAAGTGAACGGCCGTTTCTCTGCCGTCCATGGGTCTTTCTGAATCGAGAAATCCGTTGCCTGTCCCGGTGTGTAGGAGAAACCCGCCGGTTTCTCCACCGTATAGGCATTTACATTATGGGTAACAGGCTTTTTGGCGAGCAGTTTGACGGAATAATCGGCCATGGCGGTAGGTTTTGGGGACGTTGTGAATGCAAACTTTATGCAAAATACGCACTCCCGCAACCGCTGTCAAGGACGGATTTGTTCCAAAGGTCAATCATTTTACTTCCTGCCAGCCAGCAATTCCGAAACCAACACGCCATCGATCCGTAGCCCTTCGATATTGCAGCCCGAAAACTCCACGCCACGGAGGTCACAGTTTACAAATTTGCTGTTGTGCAAATCGCAATGCTCGAAATGCAAAGGGCGTTGCTCGGCATTCGGATCGTACATCGGGTGGTCGGGCGGGCACATACCGATATTTTCGAACACCGCTCCGCCCAGCTGCGCCCCTTCGATCTTCAAGTCGCTCAGATTGGCATCCGAAATGGATACGTTGCTCATATTGACATCATTGAATGTGGAGTTGGAAAGCATGACCTGCCGGGCAGTAATCACCACGCATTCACTATTCAGGCTGATTTGTTTGATGGTCTCCATGATTTCAAGTCGCTTTTCGATGAAATTGATCCTTTCGATTCTGTGTGGAATCCCCGGTCTGTTTTATGTAAAAATAAAAGAGCTTTGTCGGAACAGGAGGGGGTATTAGCGACGAATTTGATGTGGAATCAGGACAAAAACCCGATTTATTGAAAGAGGCAATCCATACTGAAATGAATTGCCTCCTTTCATTGCTATGCTCTCAGTTTCTGGGCCTTTTGAAAAAAGAAAACCAATTCCCTGAAAGTCTCGAAAATCTCTGTACATCGCGGATTATATCCCGCCTCCTTCTCAAAAACCATATAGCCGCTATAAATCGACCAAAGGTCTCCAATCCACTCATCCGGACTGGTTTGAGATAGTAAATCTTGAACTAGCTGGCCGTAGCGGGCCAGACGAGACGAATCCGCAGAATCGTCGGCAATAGATGTGTGCATAATAGTTGTGAATTTTTAAGGATTAAAGAGCCCTGTCTAAGGTGTCCTTAATGCTCACAACAAGCATTCCGGGGGCTTTCGCTACTCCCGCACCATAACAGGGCATTTCTTTTAAGGTTTTTCATAGTTGTTGTGAATTATAAGGAATGTGAATATTCTTAATAAAATTGATCAAAGCAAATTCGAATAAAAATGTAATTCACTTATTAATGACAAAGTTTAATAAAACTAACGAATTTGTTTCGTTAAAACCCCTCAAAAATTGAGGGGTTTTTTAACATATGATAATTCATCGGTACCGTTCGGACATTCACCGGTCTGTTACTACAAATGAATGGTTTTTTGTTTTATACATTTCGCCATGTTTCAATTCAAAATGCGCGAAACTATGAAATGTATACATCTCAAAACTTCCATTTTGCTGTTGTTATTGCAGCTCGTATTTATTACGATGAGTTGTATGGACGACGTCGATACCAACCCCAAAAACCTGATTGGCCGATGGCGAATGGAGAAGGTAATTGATAAAGGAAAGACGTATTCGAAACCAGATTCAAAGAATTGGCGGTATAAAGATGTCGAAATCGAGTTTATGGCGGATGGGAATATCGAGGGCACCTTGTCGTACGACACATTCACGGGTGACTACAAAACGGTTGAGGATTCGATTGCATTCACTTATTGGCCAAGCAACAAAGTAGGAGATAGCGAGTGGGCCTATTTACTTGATGGTGTCATTCGCTCCGTTAACAGATTTTCGCTCAGGAAAAATGCGATCAATTTGAAGTACAAAGAATTGAGATTGATTCATCAAGACGGAGAATTGGTTTTTGACAGAGTTAAATAATGTACACACATTAAAATCAAACATTATGAAAAATGTTTTAGCCATCATTACCCTTTCTATTTTGATAGTACAACAATGCTGGGGCCAGATAGGCATTGAGAATAGTAGAAGCATTTCGCTAAATTCGAAACAGGGATTTTACATTAACGACCACTTTGCAGCGGTCTATCAATCAGAAGTTCCGGACCGACGGAAAATCGATGCGCTTTTGCGGGAAGATTCTTTGGATATGGGGTCCAAAACTTATCGCTTTGCAACAGCAACGAAAATAAATGTGGACTTTGTAGCATCGGCTCATTGGGTAACGAGAGGCGCATTGACCTACGGCAGGCTATTGATCGTAGCGCCCGATGCAAAGTCGCTAAGTCTGAATTTTAGTGCATTTGCGATCCCCGACTTCGGCGAGCTGACAATTTATAATGCGAGCGGTACCATAGCGGGCCCGATTACTTCCAAAGAAAATAACGATAGCAAGACCTGGGCCAGTCCGGTTTTCAATGGGGATTCGATCTGGATCGAGGCAAAGTTGCTGACAAAACAGAAAGGAGCTCTTAAACTTGGAATCTCGGCACTTGCCTATGGATACCGTGATTTTGATCTTAGCAAGGTCGGCGGATTTGGTGCTTCCGGCAGTTGCCTAGCGAGCAACAATGTGGTGTGCTTTGGAAATGTATGGGAAGTTGAGCGTAATGCGGTTTGCCTGCTTTTAGATGCGAATGGGGAGCGATTTTGTTCAGGTTCGATGATCAATAATTCGTGTAATAATAATGTCCCATATATACTGTCAGCCAATCATTGCTTGCCGGGCGCAGGCCCTGTTAGCCAATGGCGGTTCATGTTTCAGTATTGGAGCCCTGTTTGCAACCCTTCGCAGGATGATCCAAATTATATCCAGTTTTATGGTTCAACGCTACGTGCAAATGCAGACCCATCCGATTTTGTGTTGTTGCAATTGAATCAAATGCCGGATCCGAACTCCGGAATCACCTACCTGGGCTGGGATAGGACGGTCAATGCCGCAAGCAGCGGTGCAACCATTCACCACCCTAAATGCGATGTAATGAAGATATCCACGTTTAACAGCGCCCCTCAAAGGCAGGACAACTACTTGTTTGTCAATGGAAAAAAGCCTGCCGGATCATTACATTGGATCGTTTCATGGAATAATGGTGTCACAGAAGATGGTTCATCAGGTGCACCACTTCTCAACCAATCCAAGAAAATCGTTGGCCAATTGTCTGGCGGCCCGTCATATTGCAACGCTCCTGCCGGACTTATGAAAGATGCCTTCGGTCGCTTTGATAATTCATGGACAGGTTTGGGGACTAATGCTACAAGACTAAGTAACTGGCTCGACCCATCAAATTTCGGCAACACCACTACTCCGAGCATTAACCTTTCACATATTGCGGGGAGCGGCTTTGTTTGCACAACGTCATCGTATTCTGTTGCCAATTTGCAGCCGGGCACGTCGGTCGTCTCGTGGAGTTCCAGTAACAATTCGATACTTACGATAAATGCAGCGGGAACCGCGAGTCGTGTTGGAAGTGCGAATGGACAGGTAACCATTACGGCTACATTGAATAACGGGTGTGGTAACTTCACAAGAGCCAAGACGGTGCACGTAGGCAAGCCGCTTGTCGGCAGTATCAATGTCGATTCCGATGTTTGTACGGGAGAAGGGCAGGATGTTGTCGCTAACCTTACCGGAGCGACGAGCGCGAGCTGGGCAATCACGAGCGGTAATGCCTTCAACGCTACGCTCATGGACAACGGAAATGGGATAGCTTATTTCAATAGCTTCGTGCAGGACTGTTATGGGTTACAAATTAGTGTTTCCAATGCCTGTGGATCCGTTATTGATGGAACGACAATCTGTGTGAACAGCTGTTTCGGAGGGCTTATTGCCTATCCGAATCCCGCGAAAGATATGGTGACGTTTGATTTTTCGAATTTTAACGATAGCGATCTGCCAGACCAGATTCAGGTATTTGAAGAAAAATCAGCAGAGTTGAAATTGTCGACAGATATTACGGCAAATTCGCTCATAGGTCGGAAAGTGCAGATTGACACTCACAATTTGCCGCGGGGAACGTACTATTTCCATGTCATTAAAATCGATAGTACCCGGCAGAAAGTGGAGAAAATGAGGGTGGTTTTGGAATGATATTTCGGATGAGTTTTTATGGGAACGCTTTCTTGCGTGCGGGGTTGAGCAGTCAATCGGTTAATAAACGGGTGAATTTTGTCCCGCTATTTGTCCCGAAAAGCAAAAACGCCGTTCCTGATAACAGAAACAGCGTTTTGTGCCCGCAGCGGAACAAATGTCGAACCAGATTTTGGTTGATTTACAGAAGTTATCGAAGTTAGGTCGTTCGTAATCAACTTACTGCCCCCCGCACCTATCTTTTCAGTATTTTCAAACTTTGAGTGTGCGTGGCGGTGCTGACCCGCAGGAGGTACATTCCGGCTTGTTTTTGAGCCATCGATATAGTCTCCTGGTAAGTGCCTGATCCAGCAGTCACCACTTTATCCAGGATCGTACGACCAGAGATGTCCAGCAGCTGGAGCCTCACTTTTTCTCCCCCTGCACCTTCTATATTAACGGAAAACTGATCATTCACAGGATTAGGATAAGTGGTAGCGCTGAATGCAACTTCCGGGGTTTCTTCTTCGACCGCATTTTCGTCCATGGCGTTACTGCTGACAGTGCGTGCAGCTTCCTCGGCTGGCGAACCCGGAGTATCAGGATAATAATAGGGGTTAATCGACATCTGCAAAGCTCCGGAATTTCCTCCTGCAATATACCGGCCGTTGCCGTAAGTGACGGTATTGAGGTGCTTATAGGTGGATGAGGATGGATTTGACCACCATGTATTGGGTATAAATCTTACGATCTTACCGTTAGTACCTGTGATCAAAAAATGGCTTTCATAAATGATATCCGTATAGTCACTATTTCCTATCGCGACATTGGGGGTTAACGGTGTCCATTTATCTCCATTGGGGGAGGTGAGGATGGTATTGTTTTGTCCAACCACAATCCATTGGTTATGTCCAAACGCGACACCGTTGAGGTGGTTAGTGGTGCCACTGTAACGGTACGACCAGTTACTGCCATCCGGCGATGTTCCAATAAGACCGTAGGGTCCGACGAGCACGAACATTCCGTTTCCATAAGCCACGGTCTTAATGGAGTAAAGGACCTTATTAGTCGATTTCTTCCAAACCATTCCATCGTAAGACCACATAATAAGGCCATGGAGCCCGACTGCCACAAACCTTCCATTGCCAAATGTGACGCCGTTAAGTTGTTGTCCAAACTCGACCTGGCGATAGGTCCAGTCTTTCCCATCCGGCGAAGTCTGGATCAATGCATCGGCCCCGACGGCTACAAATAAATTGTTTCCGAA
The DNA here is from genome assembly GCF_003014695.1 of Dyadobacter jiangsuensis. Classification (GTDB taxonomy): domain Bacteria; phylum Bacteroidota; class Bacteroidia; order Cytophagales; family Spirosomataceae; genus Dyadobacter; species Dyadobacter jiangsuensis. Next base: position 53,582 of record NZ_PYAS01000025.1, read on the forward strand.
AGCAACATCATGAATGGATTTTGCGCCACCGACCAGCTTGACCGTTTGCCCGACCGTATAATTCACCCCGTCTGTGGAGGTAATGGCGAGGTTTGTTTGACCCAGCCCTGTCGCTCCATTGTCCAGCGGCGCACTTCCTACCGCTACAAAAGTCCCGTTTCCATAGGCCGCGCCATTCAGCTGCATAGTCCTGAAATTGGTGGTTGGTGAAGACCAGGAATAGCCGTTGTTATACGATGAACGGAACGTTCCCTTGCCTCCAACGGCTAGAAATGAATTTCCTACAAATCGGACTCGGTTAAAATACCAGGCCGATCCGGTTGGGACGGGTGCGTCACCCCAGCCTTCACCATTGCCAGAAACTAGTGCTATATTTTTATTTGAGCAAACGGCCACAAAACGGCCGTTCGACGGATTGCATTCGATACCACTGAGGGATAATGTTTTGTCCTGGTTTGGAATAGACGTCCAGTATTTACTATTCTTTGAATGCAAGATGGTTCCCTTGTCACCTACGATCACAGAACTTCCGTTAAAGCCACCCTTTACAGCCCGCAACTCGTTAACAGTTCCCGAGCTTTTTACGGACCAGTCTATTCCCGTTTCAGAAGATGTTTTGATCAATCCGTTCGGCCCCACAGCAATAAAACCGTAATCCACATAGGCAACGTCATTCAGGTCATCCAGGCCATTGGGCAGTTTTGTCCAGTTTTGTCCGTCTGTCGACGTCAGTAATGCGCCTGCTGAGCCTACGATTACGAATGTTCCGTAACCGTAAGCGATACTCTTGAATTTCTGTGTGGTGACCATCGATTTTGGGATCCACGAAATCCCGTCCGTAGAAGTGACGATCAAGCCCGAACTGCCGACCGCAACAAACTGGTTATTGGCAAAAATAACACTGTATAATGTGCCACCGTTGGCCAGGCCTAGCTGCAGCGTTTTCCAGGTTTCGCCGTCTGTCGAAGTGCGGACGATATTATTTTCACCCACTGCAACATATCTGCCCGCTCCAAAGGCTACGTCATGAAGCTGTTGCTCCGGGCTCAGCGTCAAGCCTGTCCATTGAATTTGAGCATCCGCAGTGAGGATTTTTAATAATAAAAAAACAAATGTCAGTGTGTGAATGAAATAATGGAATGGTCTGGTGGTAATGATTCTTTTCATGACTGATAGTAATTTGAAATAATGGCTGAACTGCTCTTCTAGAAAACAGACCAGAATGTCTGTTCCCGAAGGCAATGCAAACCTAAGGCGTACAAATGCCGACAACAATTTCAGGGGGTACACAAAAGGTAAACGACCTTTAAACGGGGGTATACAAAAAGTGGATAAGGACAGCTTGAAGCCTTAGGGTGAGGTAGCCTTTCGAAAGCTAACTACTATTACTCGGTGAAAATATGTTTCCCACCCTTCCAGAAGACAAGTTAATGACTTTTACTTTTCGTAAAAACGTCTCCTTTTTGCCGACTTTTGTATCCTAAGAGTCAATCAGTTTCTGCTGAGATTTGCCTTATTATTTAACATAGTTTAAAGCAATGGCAAAAACAATTTTTATTACAGGGGCATCCCGCGGATTGGGGCGCATTTGGGCAGAGGCATTTTTAAGTGAAGGTGATCAGGTAATCGTAGCAGTAAGAAATACGGATTCATTGCAGGCACTGGTTGAAAAGTATCCATCTCATTTGTTGGTTTTAAAATTAGATGTAACTGATAAAAAAGCTGCGTTTGAAGCCATCAAAACTGCAAAAGCACATTTTGGAAAGATCGATGTTCTGATAAACAATGCCGGATACGGGCATTTTGGTGCAATCGAGGAGTTGAATGAGCAGGAGATCAGAGAGCAGTTTGAAACCAATGTTTTTGGCTTATTATGGCTGACTCAGGCAGTAATTCCCATTATGCGTGAGCAAAACTCAGGTCATATTATTCAGGTTTCAAGCGCATTAGGGTTAGTAGCGTTTCCAACGCTTGGCATTTACAGCGCATCCAAGTTTGCGGTCGAGGCGATCAGTGAAAGCCTTTCAAGTGAAGTGAGCGGCTTTGGAATAAAGGTAACTATTGTCGAGCCAAACGGTTATCTGACAGAGTTCAACACTTCTTCCGGTGTACAAAGCGAGCCAATAAGTTTGTACGATGGGGTGAGGACTGCGCTGAATGAATCAAACCATCTGGAAGACTGGGGCGTGCCGGAAGCCACCGCCGAAGCCATGCTCAAACTTGTTAATTCGGAAAACCCGCCTTTGAGATTAATATTAGGCAAGGCCGGTTTACAGTGGATTAAATACACTTATGCAGAACGTATGAAAACGTGGGAAGAATGGCAGGATGTTTCCATTGCAGCACACGGTAAATAAAACTTTAATTGGTAGCCCTCAAAAGGGGCTACTTAACTGATCCTAAAAATGAACCATTTCGAAAGTATCAGCGCGTTCAACCAGGCTACCGGGGTGAAACCACCGGAGCATCCTATGTTCAGTATTTTGTCTGCCAATAAAGATGACCACTGGGCCGGTGACTTTGAGTTTATTGCTGATTTTTACATAATTGGTTTTAAAAGACTGACCTCGGGAAGCGTGCTTTACGGAAAAACAAAATATGACCACGACCTTGGAACGATGTCATTCATCAAGCCGCGTCAAAAAGTTATGTTTAGAGATATATACTTAGAAGAAGCTTGTTTTCTTATTCTTGTTCATGAGGATTATTTATCAGGCTCGGCGCTGCACAATGAAATAAAAAAATATCATTACTTCGATTATGATATTAATGAGGCGCTGCACCTTTCGCCAAGTGAGGAGGAGACGATCTGGACGCTGATGCAAACCATGAATAAGGAGCTTCACAATAACACAGATGCATATAGTAAAACCATTATTCTGAGTCATTTGGATACGCTCTTGAAATATGCAGAGCGTTTTTACAAAAGACAATTTATCAACCGGGCGGAGATTACGGGAGCAATTGCTACCAGGTTCAATGAAATGCTGACAGCCTATTTTGCAGGAGATGAAGCTCATAAATCAGGTCTTCCGACCGTGAGCGCACTTGCTGAGAAGCTGAATTTGTCGCCAAGATATCTAAGTGATCTGCTCAAACAGGAGACGGGTAAAACGGCATTGGAGCTAATTCATCTTTATTTAATAGCAGAAGCTAAAAATTTACTAAAAGGAACGGCCCTGAACATCAATGAAATTTCTTCCGAACTTGGTTTTGAAAATCCCAACTATTTCTCTCGTTTGTTTAAGCGAACGGTTGGGCTTACACCACATGTTTTTCGGGAGCAAAGTATGAATTAGTAACGCCTTCAAAGGGTTGAATTAAACGCCTATTTCACTACTACCCGCACCCGGTCCAGATTTTGGATGCGGGTGTATGGTGTCTTGGCGTTTCCATCCCGCTGGGAGGCAACCCTGAGCGTTGGGAAATAGCTGCCGGGTTTTGAAAACTTATAGGTAGTCTCGATGGTAACACGAGAACCGGTCTTGCCTGCTGGGACGATCTTACCTGCAACGGGGAAGGCATCAGCGTTTTCAAAGCTCCATCCGGACTGCTTTTCGACTTCTTTTGGCAAACCTTCGAAATTCCAGGCGGCGGCAACGATCTTTCCCATATTTTCAGGGACTTCAACTTCCGCCGTAAAAGTGACCGATTGGCCAGCCTTTATCTCAGCTCGCTTGCCTCCGTTGGCCATTAACATCACGACGGGCTGAATACCTTTGCGTTCATTTGCCGTTTTGGGTACAATTACCTGACCTTCATCAATTTTATATTGTGTGGTCGCAGCGGGAGCAATGTCTTTTTCAACCCAGGCACTCAGATCGAGCAGGGCCTGCTGCAATACACCCAGATAACCCACTGTCCTGGTTGGATCGTCTTCAACAGACACATCTCCGTGAAGCGCGTGGTCGGTATACCAGAGCCTAAAATTATCATCCAATTTGTCACCGAGATTGGCATATACCTTCGAGCGATACCAGTCTGCCTGCCATGGGAAAGCTTCCCGGTCCCAAAGTGACTCTAATAATATCATTTTGCCTGTAAACTTACCTGTTGGCAGCACGCCGGCAGCTCCACGCGTAAACAGTGGCCCAAGAAGCATTGACCGCTGCGGATAAAGCGGTTTGCCCTCTTTGTCAAGGAATTGGTCATAGACATAGTATTCTTTACCAGGAATTTGATGACGGTGGTAAGTCTGAACGGCCAGGAAATTGGAATTGTCAACCTGAACCCGGTCGCCGGGCTTTACCTGGGCAAGCACTGACGCTTCGGCAGGGCCTAGTACTACTTTGTCTCCTGCGATTTTGGTGATCTGTAAAGTTTTGCCAGCACCTGCGCCACTTAATATTAGCAAATCACCTCCCAGAAAATCAATATCAGGTAGTACATCTGTCAACTGAAAAGCAACCGGCATTGCCTTATCTACACCACCAATGGCTTTCCAGGCTGCATCTGCTGTTCCGCGCTCAGTAGGAGACATTGCCTGAGTCAGGCCCATGTTTACAGCTTCATCAATCGTAATTCCTGATTTAATTAGGCTTGGTTGCTGAATACGGGCTTTGGCCAAGGAAGCGGGTGGATTAGCCCCCAAATACCCGGGCGTATTCCAAAAGTCCCTTTCAAAATAGCTTTTATCTGCCCTAACCACGCCCTGGTACAGCACTAAAAAACCATGGATACCCATCCTTTGATAACCAAACCAGGCTTTTGGCGGGAATCCCATCTTTGTGACCTCGCTAAGTGCCGCTTTTTCTTCCTCATTTAAGCCTGCGTATATATTCCCACTTCCACCAGGTTCCAATGCATCAATAATTTGTGGAAACTTATCTTTGAGCACGCGCATTGCGTGCATGCGGACAGTGAATACATTGGGGATAGCCATAGGTGAACCCAGCACGTATGGTACCACGCCATCCCAAACGCCGTTCGTATTTTCTATGCTGCCCACGGTGCGGTATGCACCACCACTTCCTCCAAACGCGTAGCCATACGGCCGTTTGCCGCCGTATATTTGGGTGGCTACTACTCTGGAAAATTGCGCAGTAGCGGCGTTGACGCGAAAAGCAGCCAAGGTTGGATCGTTCGACTCGGGTTTAGCAAAGTCGACGCGCCCACCACCATTTGTTTCAATGAAATAGGAGCCGTGCGTGATGGCAAAGCCTAATTTATCTTCCTCTCCCGAAGCTCCCTGTGACAGGTTTTCGTTATCGGGAAAAGGAGTAATGTACTGGAAAAAGCGTCCCTGATAACGCTCTTTCGGCGGGAAATACAATGAGAAACGTGCGCCTGTACCTTCGAAACCGCCATGTACATAGCGGTGGCGAACAGGTTTGTCGCGCCACTCATCAAGGTCTATATACGGCCTTGCAAACAAAGTGTCCTGGGTAGTAAATTTTTGAGCAAGCTTGCCGCTCATTGGCAGTAAACTAATTTGTGCATGCGTAATCAAGGCATGGGTAAGCAAGAAACACACCCATAAGTTACGAAAAGTATTGGCTGGCATATTTTTGTATGTTTAGTGTTAATCGGTAACGATCAGGTTTTCCGCCGACTCGGATAATGTAAGGGTTTGGATGTGCTTTTCCAGTGCTTTCAGGCCTTCTGTAGTACATAGGCCCCGGATATAATTGGCCGTTGTTTGCAGTAACAGATCCTTGGTGGATAAGCCGAGCCGTGTAAAAGCTTCGCTTGCCACTGACGCGCGGTGCAGCGCCAATACGCTTCGTAAGGCAACTTCTGGCAGGACGTCGCTACGGAAAGCGCCTTGCGCCACTGCCCGGTTTATGACGGACAAAAAATGCTGTTCGAACTTTGGGGCAATGACCTTCTCAACTTTCCTTGCCAGGTCTGGATAATAATATCCAAGATCTTTGTAAAACGATTGGTTGATATGATACTCCATTTCAACGGCGATCTGCCAAATGTCTAAAAAATGACACGCAGCATTTTGCTCACTTGAAAGATTTAAAAGCTTTTCATATTGTGTATTGTGATATAGATACAAGGATTCTTCCAGCAGCCCTTCTTTACTTTGGAAGTATTTATAAATGGTTTTAGTAGAGATACCCAACCAGTCAACGAGCTTCTGGTTGGACATTTCTTTAATACCATGTTTCAAAAACAGGGTTAGCGATTTTTGTAATATCTCTTCCTTCATGACATCTGTTTTATGCTAGATCGTATTGCAGATTTCAATGTCAAGTTGCTAATAACCTGATTATTTCAATCTTTTGGCAGTAGCCTCAAAGTCGTGCACTGTACCTTTTAAGTTATCCTGATCAACTTTTGCCAGATCCAGAATAGTTTCACCCCCTTGTGAGGACTCGAAGTAGACCACCAGCTTTTCATGACTTTCTTCAACTCTTAATATTTTGCGGCTACTGTTGGCAGGATCCGCCTTTTCAACGAGCTCTCCGGTCAGTTTTCCATCTTTTCGAATTAGCTCGGTCAGAAACGTAACATCACCTTTGGGTGAATTGAACACTGTAATTTCCCATTTCCCTGCAAAGAAATCGGAGGTCTGCGAAAAACACGTGATACTGGAACTTAACAAGAAGAAAAAAGCGATAGTGGTAATTCTCATGATATATTATGTTTGAAGTAGAGATAATCGGAATTGGTAAAGACACCCTTTGAGCACCTTTGCTGGAAATTATTATTACTAAAATAATTTCCAGCAAAGATTCAGGAAATTATTTCAATAAAAAAAGTTTCCGTGAAAATATTTATCCGTATAGGCCAGATATTAGAGCTATCAAGCTTTACGGTGAAGTATCGAAGCGTCGAACGCAGTGATTAACTGCCAATGAGTAGGTTATAATGTGAATTAAGATGGGGCTTGTATCGCAGGTAATAGATGTAATCTGTGAACAAGGAGGCTCTGTTAACACAAGCAATGTCGAACCGTAAATATGTCGCTGACTTGTAATCTATCTTATGATTTTAAACGTAAAAAGCCCTTCAGCTTTCACTGAAGGGCTTTCGTACCCGCGACGGAACAAATGTCGAACCAGTTCCTTGATGACTTGAAATTAATGTCACAATTAACTAATTGAAAATGAGGCGTGTGTGGAGTCGCTGCACCTGTGGCCTCGGCTAAACGGACTGAAAACAGTGCAAATCATTATCAAACCTATTAAAATCTATCGCAAAAAAGAGCGGTAATGTATCCCCAGACAGCCGCTCAGACGACATACCACCTATCATTTATAACCCTCCAGTCAGACGACTAAGCACCCATACTGCAAAAAAACCAATACTCAAATTGACAATTGAAACAGCAAAAAAGGCTACGATGGTAAGGCCAATGATTTTTGATCGCGAGCAATTGTTGAAAAACTGGGCATAAGACCAGCACATGATGACTAACAGTATTGCTTGTTGAATTATGCCATACTGAAGTGTTGCGGCACGGTCAAAGATGTAAGCAATGGGGAAGAGAAATAGGCTAATAACTGTAAATAATCCTAGCGAAAAAGTGTTTAATGTAAAGTGTTCTGCAAGATTATATTTTTGCTTTTTGAAGACAACGTACGAGACCACGGTGGTTGTCAGGGTAAAAATAAGGATGTTAAAAGCAAAATGCTCAGTGATCCAAGTAATAATTTTCCCCGATGCCCTTGTGATGTCATCGCTTGGCTTCGGTAGCCAGGAACCGGAATGTTTAAAAATTAGATAGTGATACAGCAAACCATAAAATGTCGCAAGAACGATAACGAAAGAAAATGGTTGCAAATGCCTTACTCTTTTACCTTCAAGATATTCTCGGATTGTGTGACCGGGCTTGGTTAGCAGCTGCTTTGTAGTATAGAAAATCCCCTTATCAAAGTGGAACAGGCCATGTTGCAAGTCGTGCAACACAACATGCATGTTTATTCTGTCCGTTTTGGCGGATTGCCCGCAGCTACCGCAAAAGTTGCCTACAACTTCGTTATTGCAATTTTTGCAGATGATGGATGTTGACCTAAGTGGGTATTTCGGAGAAGTTGGGGTCTTCGTCACTTTTGATGATAAAAACGTAATTAAAAATTACACAATTATTTGGCTACGTAACCAGCCTGCCTCTTGAATTCTACTCCAATTC
>NZ_PYAS01000026.1 GCF_003014695.1 Dyadobacter jiangsuensis
AGTGATGTCAAGCCACTTTCAGGTGGCGTACTTTGCCCAGGAATTTTTGGCGACCTTTGCTCAGGAACACTGGCGTACTTTCGCAGGAATATCTAGTCAAGTTCGTCAATCCTGATATCTGACGCTTTGTGTTTATAGCGAAGAAACTCTTGTAAATTTTTAAGTGCCGTCACATACACAAGTGTACCGAGAATATTACCTAACAAAAAACCTCCCGAGGAAATCGGAAGGTTGGGAAGTGCTGTCGGCCAGTCTTTGAAAACAGCTATTCAATCATGTAGTGCACCCTACGGTACAAAAGTCGAACCATTTACTGGATGATTTGAGGAAGCTGGCGGCGTTGTTTAACAACCAATAAGTCTCCAAGGATATCGGACGATTAGATAGTAAATCTTAACGTCACGAATCAAAATGCCCAACCTCCGTTAATTTGGTGTTGGGGATTTTGATTTAAGGTAACTACCAGCCGGGATTCTGGATCAGATTTTTATTTCTGTCTATCTCCGATTGAGGCAACGGAAAAAAGTAATAAGCTTTTTTGAAAATACGGGTTTCAAAAACCTTTCTTTGATAGAATTCCGGATCATTTACACTTTTTCCTCCATCCACATTCATACCATAAAACGGACCGGCGTCAGTCTGCTCAGCAATTTTCCAACGACGCGTATCAAAGTACCGTTGATTTTCGAAGGCAAGTTCAACCTGGCGTTCATTTCGGATCTCTTCTCTCATTTGAGCCTGCGTAAGTCCGGTGGCCAGTTTGGGAATGCCTGCTCTTTCCCTGATTAGATTTACATATTTTGCAATGTCAGGGTTTGAGGGCTCGATTTCATTCAATGCTTCCGCATAATTTAGATAAAACTCCCCCAACCTGAACATAACCAAAGGGCGGCGAGAATAGCGGTTGATACGCGGATTGGAATTCGGATCCACATTCTTGCGAACCAGATAGCCCGTGGCCGAATGATCATAGGAACCAGCCTTGCCCGTATTGCCGGTATTGAACATCTCCACTACTTTGATACCATCAGATGTATTCATCCATTGACTACCATTGTAAACCACCGATACATAGAATCTTGGCTCCCGCTTTGTCCACATGTTGTATGTACCTGCTTTGGTGTATTTGTCATCTGCCGTTGAAAATCCGTCCTCAACATATCCGGATCCCGCTTCCTTAATGTTTTTACCGTTAGCCATATGGTAGGCATCTACCATATTTTGCGTCACCCCGATACCGCTCCATCCTCCTCCAAAACGAGGAGCCGCATGTCGTTCCCAATCCTGCAGGCCGTTGTCAACTCTGGCAAATATGATTTCACTGTTCCAAGGTGTAAGCAAGACATTTTGACAAGATAAATAAGGATCAAAAACCCCGGACTCATTATTTTGCTTGAAGAGCGTAAAACGATTCAGGTCTATAATTGCCCTTGAAGCGTCAGCAGCCAGCTTCCATTTTGTAGCATCGTACTGCTGACTTATCAACTGTTTTCCATCAATATTCTTCATACCGGCCAGTTCCGTGTTACCATTATACAACGGGCTGGCAGCGCACAAAAGTAACCTTGCCTTCACTGCGTTGGTAAAAGTTTTTGTTACCCTGCCATACTCACGATCCTGTCCATACCATTCAGGCAAATCATTTGCTGCTTTATCCAACTCCGAAACAATAAAGCTAACACACTCATCGAATGAACTTCTTGCAATCTGTAAGTCGTCCAAAGGCTGATCAGGAGGAATAACTTCGTCACTATTCAAAATCACTATCGGACCGTATTGCCGCAGCAAACAAAAATAATAGTAAGCCCTTAATGCTCTGGCTTCCGCTGTATATTGTGTAATCAACTGCTTACCCTCCGGCAAGCGGAGAATTTCTGCATTTTCTCCCACCCGCTGCATGAAATAGGTTGCAGTGCGTATTCCCTGATAATAATGAGTCCAGAAATTAAAGAAATTAGAGGTAGCATCCCAACTGCCGATATTCGCAAAATAGGTGTTATAACCACTTCGTGCCCAAGTCATATCAGCTTCGTCAGACATACCTGTCCATGGGTTATTTCCCCACTGATTTGCTTCGTCCCTTACATAGGAGTATGCACCGTACAGATAACGCTCAGTTTCAGTACGGCGCTGAAAAACCTGGTCAATTGATAGTCTATCGTCGGGGACCTGGTTAAGGAAATCTTCGCTACAAGAAGAAAACCATGTTACAAACATCAGACTGTATATTATTTTTTTCATCTTAGATCTCTTTTAATGTCAGAAATTGAAATCGATACCCACATTGTAGCTTACGAGGTTAGGATATCCAGCCCCTCTTCCATCACCTAACTCAACATCCCACAATTTGAATTTGCTGAACGTCATCACATTATATCCAAGCAAGTAAATTCTCGAATTTTTCACGCCTATTGCTTTAAACCATTTTGACGGAAATTTGTAAGCCAATTCCAGGTTTTTCAGTCTCAAATAACGACCGTTTTGTACCCAGCGAGAGCTTGTTCTATAATTCATATTCTCGTCTCCAAAAGTGAGTCGGGGATAAAAAGCATCGGGGTTTGGATTTTCAGGTGTCCACCTGTCGGTAATTTCAGACAGAAGATTACCGCGGTTACCACCTTGCTGAAAAGGAACGAATCCTTCTCCGCTTAACAGAATATCCACATTACCGATGCCTTGGAAAAAGCCAGCAAGAGAGAAATTTTTATAACCCAATGTTAGTCCAAATCCGTAGACAATTTCGGGAATTGAACCAAATCCGATCGGCATCTCATCGAATGCATCTATCTTCCCATCGCCGTTGATATCCTTGAATTTAACGTCGCCGGGCAATACCTTCCCTACCTGTGTGGCATGCGCTTTAATCTCATCTTCCGTCTCAAACAGTCCGTCCGCAATAAGACCGAATCGCTGACCTATCTTCTGGCCTTTACGTTCCAGCCACGGGTACTTCCATGGTGGCAGGTCGTCCTGAATCACCTTGTTTTTTGCGTAGGTAAATGTGCCTCTCAATCCAAAATCCACTTTACCGATTCGCTTGTTATACTCAATCGTGCCGTCGAATCCTTTATTTTCTGTCACTCCTAAATTCCCATAGGGGTTATTTCTCAAACCTAGCGTGGCTGGCAATGACGACCTCCGAAGAAATATACCATCTCTATGCTCTTTGAAGTAATCCAATTGCAGATACAATGCATTATTCAACATGCGTAAGTCTAAGCCAAAATTTGTTTTGGTTGAAACCTCCCAGGTCACACTTGCTGCGTATTCAGCGATATCCAAACCGTCCAATTTATCATCATAGGCTTTACCAAACGTATACGAGCTGTTATTATTCACCGTAGAAATAAAGCCAAATCGCCTTGTATTGTCGGGATCGATATTGCTGTTTCCCGACTGTCCGTGAGAGAACCTGAATTTGAAGAGCTGGAATGCGTTAGCAAGCGGTTTAAAAAACTTCTCCTCAGAAGCCACCCATCCAAACCCTATTGAAGGGAAGAATCCATATCTTCTGGAAGGCTCAAAATTCTCGGATCCATTGTAACCGAAATTGAATTCCATCAGATACCTGTCTGCGAAGGAATAGGTACCGCGACCCGCTATACCTCTGTTTCGGAACGGAAGAGATAGAATAAAATCGTCTGCGAAGCCTGGCACCTTGTCTGTCTGATTATAAAGCAACATCAGGCCCAATCCGTGCTTCTCCCAATTTTTGTTATAATTCAGAGAACTTTCCGTGTAGAATTGCCGGTCACCGCTATTAGTTCTGGAATAACCCAAGTATTCGCTTCCAATTCTCGTCTGATTGTAAACGAGATCCCCTGCCTCATTTCTTCCTGTCGCCAGCCAGTTATCGGAAGTTTTTGTCCGCCGGAGTGTATGCTGATTATAGGCGTCAAACGAAAACATGGATGTAAAACTCAATCCTTTCAGCCAGAACCCTAAATCCTGATTAACCCGGATGTTGGACAAAAGCTGATTGCGCCATTCAGTTACATATCCGGATTGCGTCAGTTGATCGTAAGGATTCTGGACGGAAGAACCGGCTTGAAGACCTGCAATTTTTCCAACAGGATATTTGACCGGGTAAATGACCGGTGGTGCCTGCATGGCTGACCCGAATATGTCATTGGTACCTGTTCCCGGAAAATTACCATTCATGACATACCCCTGTATCCCCAGACTCAGCTTTGTAGTTTTAGTCAGATTCAGGTTTACATTGGAGGTGAAATTATACCTGTCTGTTTTGATAGCCGAGTTGTAGCTGGACAATCCATCGGTTTTAAACAAGCCCGCCTCGCTGAAATAGGATGTTGAGATATAGTAGTCGGCATTCTCAGAGCCTCCGGTGATGTTGAAATTCACCCGGCTGTTCTTGCCATATTTTTTAAAAATTTCATCAAACCAATTGACATTCGGATACAGATAGGGATCTTCACCGCTCCTGGTTTTATCGATTGCATCCTGTGAATAGGAAACCGGATTCCCTCTGGTAGACTTGGCTTCGTTAACCATCTCCATATACGTTGCACCATCAACAAACTTGGGCAGCTTTGTAAAAGAGGTTACACCCTGACTCAAACCGACATTGATTTGCGGCCGGCCTGCCTTTCCTTTTTTTGTGTTGATAAGAATGACTCCATTGGCGCCCCTGACACCATACACCGCAGTCGCGGATGCATCTTTCAATATTGAAAAACTCTCGATATCCTCAGGATTGATATTGGCGAAATCACGTTGGACACCGTCAACCAATACGAGCGGACTTGTACCGGTAAAAGTTGAAACGCCGCGAACCCAAAGGGATGCGTTGTCGTATCCGGGCTCCCCGCTTCGCTGGACGGAAATAACACCGGAAATGCGTCCAGCCAGTACCGTCGTCAAGTTGCGGACGGGCTGCTTCAAATCTGCAACGGAGATCGTGGACTGGGCACCGATCGTTGTGATTTTTCTTTGCGTCCCAAAACCAACTACGACCACTTCCTCCAATCCCGCCGCATCTTCGGCCAGTTCTATTTCGTAGGAAGTTTTATCCCCTACGATTTCCTCCTTGCCCAGATAACCGATGAATGAAAAAACCAGAATTTCCCCTTTCTCCGCATTGAGTTTAAATACCCCATTCGCATCTGTTGTCGTCCCTTTCGTCGATCCTTTGATCGTTATTGTAGCGCCAGCCAGTGCAGTTCCTTTTTGATCTCTGACTACGCCTGTGATCTCAAAAAGCAGGATGCTTTTTTGTTCAACCAACCCGGTCTTCTCCGGCAAGACTCGGAACTTTTCCTTTTCAGGTTCTCTTTCGACAATCGATATTTGTCTGCCGTTTACTTTGTAATCCAGCCGACTGCCTTTTAATGCCTGGTCAAGTGCCGTGGTCACTTCCACATTCTCCATATCCAGATTTACTTTCAGCTCACCAGCCTTATTGAGAAGATTATCCTTGTAAAAAATTCTGTAATCGGTGTCTTTCTGAATTTTGTTAAAAAGAGTTGTTAAATCGCCATTTTTTATTTTGACGCTTATCTTTCCTTTTTGGGAATATCCGGTAGCGTGCACACCCATCATTCCGATCCATAACAGCAACACTGTCAGCTTCATAAATCTGAGTAATTTTTGTGGGTAGAATTCTCCCAAAGGGCAATACCCTGACTGGTCAAATTTTTTCATAAATTTGAATGGACATTTGTTGAACACAATTGTTTAAAAATCACTTGCTTGCCTGCAAGTGCATTCTAACGGGAGACGTAGCCGCGTCTTCCGTTTTTATTCGGATGGTGTATCTTTCTTTTCGAATATGAACCTCCTTTCTGATTTGTGATATTTCAATGATGTAGCGTCCGCCAGGCCGATGACCATCTGGTCTATATCCTCATGAAGGTCCAGAGAGCCTGAAAATGTTTCCATTCCAACTTCCTCATCCTGAATGGTGAAATCGTATTTGTAGTAGCGGGATAATTTCTTGAAGACCTCGTTCAACGTTTGATGACGGGCGATCAGGTACCCGTCTTTCCAGGAGATATATTCGTCGACATTCACTTTGTCAATTTGCGCCCGTTTGGAAATTCCGTCATAAACAGCGCGGGTACCAGGCACCATCTTAGATCTTTGGCCACCCCAGAATGAATCCTTTTGAGTAAGTAATTCTATGCTTCCTTTCGCCAATACGGCGGATACCTTTTGATCATCTCCGTAAGAGCTGACGTCAAACTCTGTCCCTAATACCTTGATGTCCATGCGGTCGGTCTGAACATAAAACGGGCGATCGGTATCATGAGCTACCGCAAAATAGGCCTGACCATCCAGGTATACCGCGCGTTTTCCTTCTGCAAATTCAGATGGGTATACAAGTCGGGAGCCGGAGTTGAGCCAGATCTTTGTTCCGTCAGACAATGTAATTCTAGATCTCTTCCCGTAAGGAACAACCAGTGTGTTCAAACCGTCTTTTTGCGCAGGATTTACATTTTTTTCGACACCGGATGAGTCGATTCTGATCAGGTCATTTTGATATACAACATCAGAATTCTCACCCTTTAAATGAATGGTTCTGGAATCTGCCAGCATGAGACGAGTTTCTGTGGATTCGATAGATACCGATGATGCGGCTTGTTTCATCACATCACTATCCGGACGTTTCAATAGCTTATACCCCACTCCTGCTAACGAAATTAGGGTAACGACGGCAGCTACGCGATACCAGCTTGCAAGCCTGAAAAGCCTTTTCCTGGTATCCGCTTTCGGTATCTGAGCATACCCTATTATTCGGTTCCAGATCCGGTCTTTTTCGCCTTCAGGTAGTTTTTCCTGGGGAACCGATTCGAACAGCATTCTCGTATTATCCGCAATTACGCGTTCCGGACCTGTCAGATCGGGATCATTTTCTAGATGATTTTGTAAGGAGCCGTAATCTTCCTCTTCCATGGAAACTAAAATTTACTGAAAGAGAAACAAGACTGCGAAATATAGACTTCTAAAATGATTTTTTTTAACAAAAAGAATATGTTGATTTTATAAAGCCCATAAAATCAACAATATAGTACTTATTTCAAGCTTACCGCGAAGTTCCTTAATCGCACGATACACAAAGGTTCTGCAAGTGGGGACCGAGATTTGCATCATAGAAGCTATCTCTTCGTAATCCAGATTGTGTGTAAATTTCAGGTAAAGTATCTCCTTCTGTCTTTCGGGAAGCTTGTTGATTTCCACTGCCAGGGCTTGCAGCATTTCGCGCTGTCTTTCATCACTGACTGTATCCTGTTCAGCGCTGAACGAAAACCCGGATACCACCTTGTCGTCCAGATCCCATTCGTTCAGACTAAAAATGGCAGCCTTCTTACTCGCCGTGTGTAATTTTCTTTTAAAACTTTTCAGAAGGTAGAAGCGCACATTCACATCCTTAGCCAGTTCGTCTCTGTAGTGAAGAAGATCAATGAAAAGATCCTGAATACAATCCTTCACCATATCCTTGTCTGATGTGTAACGCAGTCCAAATGCATACAACAGATCTGCATATTTATCGTATAGCCGGCCGAATGCGGTCTGGCTTCCGGAGGTAAAAAGCTCCCACAGTTCGATATCAGATTTGTCTACAATCATTCGACCAGAGCTGCTCTTAGGCAATTATTCTTTGTCAGGTTCAAAAAAAGAATGCCATGTACAGGATGGCATAGGGAGATTTTCGTTTTCAGCAAATCAAATTCCGCCGAAGGTATACATTAAACCTGAATAACTATCATTTATACATTACTTGCCCTTTTTGACATGTGCATGGTAAAACTGCTGCTATCAGAGGGAGCACAGAAAACACCGGCTAGCCTCTCTGTCGAAGGCGTATTCACTGCTTGACCTTCCGGGAATTGCCACTGTCATGACTGTGAGATCAGTTGAACCGGCTGACGTTTTACTGCGCATCTGTCGGCTTCCGCGCATTTGCTAAATCAGAAAGAATTGATTGTCGCGAATTAAGGTCAGCAGGGTCGCCCGACGGTCATCCTCTTCACCTGATTTCCAGTTTCGAAACAGCGAACTTTTATTTATCGCCAAGATCTGCTGTTTACGTATTGCCCGAGGAATAACTTTTCTTGACAAATCGCACTATTGAAAAATCGCAAACGGATTTTGAGCCGCAAAGACAAACTGCAAGCGCCAACAATCCAAGCAATTTATAATGTAGATCATTATTTAATTTAATGATCGTATCACCTGGATTACCGGATCTGACTTCATTTCCGTCACCCAAATATCCTCTTGATGTTGCTGACAGGCGAACGCCGTCGGACATCGGAGATCTCCATAAAAAAGCAAGTTAGTTCCCACGTGATCCTTGTCGACCTGGATACCAATCTTCTCCTGAATCCAGCTCTGTAACCAGGAGAACAACAGTATATATAGCAGCTTACACATTTATCCGAGGCCATTTGAAAGTCCCCACTTTAGTCACCGGTATTGAAAGCTCAATCCGGTGCCGATCTTACCCTTGCCGACTGTTCACTCCTAATCCTTGCTGCCATTACTCCGAATAAGAAAAAGATCATATCCAAAGCTAAGTTGCCGGTACACTTCCAGACCGAATTTGCGGTACCCGGGCAAATTTTTAAGTGTCGATGTCTCAAGGTAGACATCTCGTCCCATCCGCCGGGACTCTGCCAACAACTCTGCCATCATTCCTTTTCCAACACCTTTGTTCTGGTTGTCAGGATTCACGCCAATAAAGCTCCCTTGCCTGGCATTATCGCACGGCCAAAAATCAGGACGAAGCCATGAAACTGGCAAAGAGATTGCTCGAACAATTAGCACAAAGCCCGATCGTCTCAGAACTCGGTCTGCAGACTATCGATGGTAATAAGGTAATCGAGGTAAAAAAGGCAGCCTACAATAAGGGAACTGCTGCGGAACAGTACATTGAAACCGGCGACTATGACTTCGTGCTGGCCATCGGAGACGATACCACTCGATGAAGATATGTTTTTGGCACTGCCTGAATCCAGCTTCACCATCACGGTGGGGGCAGGTCAGACAGCAGCCAGGAGCAGAATTGCTGATCAGGGGCAGGTGGCCGCATTGCTAACAGCCTTGCTTACAGGCGCTGCACATAAGTAAATAGCTCAAAGAGTCGATCTTTGCGCGTTCTTGCCACGGGTAGTTGACTGCCGTCGCCCATCACGATCACACCGCCGTCGTGGCGGATAAATTTTCGAATGTACTGCGGGTTAATCAGGTGCGAGTGGTGGATGCGGATAAAACCGCTGTCTTGCAGAACCTGCTCGACCTCTTTGAGCGTACGGCAGACCAGTAATGGCGCGCCATCGTTGATATGCAGCCAAGTATAGTTACTTTCACTCTCACAACGGATGATGTCGCTGATTTCCAGAAATTCTAATCCGTCTGACGTAGGAACAGCGACCCTAGTGCGGGGTTTTGCAGGGTTAGCAAGATAGTTTTTCAACAATTGCATTTGTTGCGGGAGCACAACTTTCTCACGACGCACGAGCCATTTTTGCAGCGTATCGCCCAATTCCTGGTCATCGACAGGTTTTAAAAGGTAATTTATGGCACTATATGTAAAGGCCTTGATCGCGTACTGATCATAAGCCGTAACGAATATGACGTCAAACTCGGGGCTTGAAACCTTTTCAAGAAGCTCAAAGCCGGTCATGGCAGGCATCTCTACGTCAAGGAAAACCAGGTCTACCTGGTGGCTGGCCAGGTAGCTTACGGCCAGCTTGGCATCGTTAAACTTGCCAACCACCTGCACTGGCAGTCCGGTTGCGGCGAGTTGAATAGCTAAGCTTTCTGTGCAATGAGGTTCATCGTCAATCAATACGACCGAATAAATCATATCACGTGTATTTGTAATTGAACATAACCCGCGTGCCGCTCGGCTCGCGGTCTTCAAAGAGGTCTTCAATCAGCACCTGGATGACCGGATGATATCCCGCATTAAAAAGCTCGATACGTTCACAGGCAATCTTAATACCAAGACTTTGCTTACCGTCAAACTTAGAGGACAGGCTGGAAGCCTTCCGCCCAACCCCGTTGTCTTCAACTATGATCCGGCAGCCGCCCTCTATTTCCTTGATCTCGATGCGAAGCGTCTTCAACTGCCTAGCGCTTGGCACCAGGCCATGCTTGACCGCATTTTCAATATACGGCTGTAAAAGCATGGGAGGGATTAGAATCTGGCTGGTATCGATGGATTCAGGGATTTGCAGGATAAATTCGAATCCCTGGGAAAATCTCAGACTTTCCAACTGCACATAAAGTCGGTTCATCTCAATCTCCTCGCTGAGAGCAATCACATGCTCTCGTGAATTTTGAAGAATATATCTGAGAAGTTTCGAGAAGCGTGTCAGATACAATACTGCCTGATCGTAATCTTTCTTCATGATTTGATAGCGAATCGAATTCAAACTGTTGAAGATAAAATGCGGGTTCATCTGGCTTCTGAGCGCGCGCATTTCCATCTCGGCGATTTGCTTTTGCAGTTCCGATCGCATCTGCGATTGTTTTTGCTTTTCGATTAAGAGGTTTTTTTCCAGGATTTCCTCTGAGCGCTGCCTGACCATATTTTCCAGCCGCTCGTTTTCGCTTTGGGTCATCTGCCGATTCAGTTCCAGCTGGTCAATGTATGCGCTGGTTGCATAGTCGCGTTGCTTTTGCTGTATGCGGATTTTGACTCCCAGAGCGAGTGCAAAACACAGGCATTCTAAAAGAATCCCCGTCTTGAAAAAATTGACCGGGTTTAGTGTGGTTACCCCAAAAAACAAGTGACGGCTTTTAGGATCGACCACCACAGCAAGAAGTCCTCCCAGGAAAAATAAAGAACTTCCCACCACAAAAAACCATTTTACCGGGCTTTGCACCTGCCACACAATGTAAGATAAAAGGATTAGCGCGACTGGAAGGATTACCATTCTCGAAATCAGAAATGCCTTTTGCTGCAAAAGGTAGTCGAATCGAAACAGGTTATAAATTAGCAAACAGCCCCCGCAAACCAGCAATAGATACGTAAACAGGCGTGCAAACCGGCTCAAGGTCAAATAGCGATGGTCAATATCGAGCAATTCGAACGCAAAGGCAATGTAGGCTCCAAAAAACAAATATTGGACCGGCTCTCCGAGCTTATAGGTCAATGGCAGATCCATATAAGCGGCCCTGGCAAGGTAAGAATAAGGCAGCGATTTGACCACCAGGGAATATATACCCGCCCCGAGCAGATACAAACCATAGTAAAGGAAAACCAACTGACGTGTTCTGGCCCAAATCAAAAGGGAAAAAAGCATCGCGAACACCACTGCCCCCAGAAAAAAACCGTTAAACTCTGTCCTGCCGGCAAACTGCCGGTAAGCGCTCAGTGACTGCCCCAGCGTAAACTCACGGCTTTGCAAACTTACATTCTTGACGGAAAATGGCCTTCCACTGGCACTCCAAAGCCGGGCATTTAGCTTCACCTGTTGTCCTGCCTGTATGCGGAGCGGCACAATCGCCGGATCTTCCGGGAAAAGCCAACTGTTCGCGCGAACGTACGGTCCTGTTACGAAAGTAGTATCGGTCGATAAAAAGGCTGCGTGCACCACGACGCTGTCAGCGGAGGGCACTCTTAAATAAACATCTTCGGCACTGTCCAAATCATTAACAATGATCCACCGCAAATTAGCTGTCGTACCCTGCTTGTTCGCACGGGCTTCGGCAATGCTCTCAAGGCGGAGCTCGCCAAATATTTCCACACTGCTAAGCGGGATACGGTCCTGAGCAAATGAGGTAGAGACGGCACATAAAAGGCAGAAAATATAAACGGCGATTCGCATAGGGCTGTTCAACTTAGGTAAAGTTAACTTCTGTTTCAAAAAAATTACCAAGCCACTGAGCAGAACAATCCGCCGAGTTAGTCACTGACTCAGTTGATTGTGCAGATGGCTACAGCAGAATGCCCAGCTGCTCAATAGCTCTTGAATCCACAGGCAAGCGCGACGACCTTTGTGCTGCACTGCTACTTTCATCCTATGAAATATCTGATCATTTCGCTCTTAGTAACAACATGCTTTGTCCCGTTTGGTCAGGCGCAGATTATCGATCCTGCCGGTACTGTTAAAAGGAAGGCAACTGACCGCGCCAACGGCCGCATAGACCAATCGATTGATCAGGGCTTTGACAAAGCGGAGGAAGGCATTGGCAATCTTTTCCGCAAGAAAGAAAAGAATAAAAGCGCTGGCGAGCCGCCCTCACTACCGCCCGAGAAAGAAAAAGCTACCTGGCAAGAAACCGAAAACATCCGTGACGCAAAAGCCCCATTTGCCACCTACTCGAAGTTCGATTTTCTGCCGGGCGAAAAAATTATCGCTATTGAAGATTTCAGCCAGGATGCGATCGGAGACTTCCCTGCAAGGTGGGATACCGACGGCAGCGGAGAGGTTGTCTCACTAAGTGGAAAATCAGGACATTGGCTACGGTTTTCGGGTGAGGGTTCGTTTTATCCTGAGTTTGTCCCGGTGCTTTCTGAAAACACGACCATCGAGTTCGAGCTAGGGACTGATCAGGCCCATCAGGTACTGACAATGGTCCGCTTTGTTGATGTCAAATCGAACGCTAGAATTCTAAACCGCCGGTTTGCCAATCAGGTAACCGTCTCATTAAGCCCACTTGGTAGCACTGACGTTGAGGTGCGCGCAAGCGATGAAAGCCAGGTATTACAAAATCACAGGGAAATCGATCTATGGAAAGTCCCAAACAAACCCTTTGTGAGAATTTCCATATGGCGTCAAAAGCATCGCCTGCGCGTATACATGGACCAAGTCAAAGTTTGGGACATCCCTCGCGCATTTCAGGCTGAGGCTGACTATCGGCTTGTTTTTGAAACAAGTACCTTCTTTGTGGAAAACCGCCAGTTGCTCCTTTCGGATCTAAGGGTCGCCGAAGGTCTGCCTGACATGCGTAGCAAACTATTGACAGAAGGCAAACTGGTCACCACCGGCATTCTGTTTGACACGGGCTCAGAGGTGATCAAGCGTGTCTCTTATGGTGTGCTCGAAGAAATTGCCAAGACACTAAATGACACTCCAACATTGAATGTACGAATCACAGGGCATACAGATAACCAGGGCAACGCGCAAAGCAATCTTACCCTCTCAACCCGAAGGGCAGAAGCCGTCAAAGAGGCCTTAATCAAAACCTGGGGCATTTCTGCCAGCAGATTACTAACCGAAGGAAAGGGTCAAACACTGCCGGTAGCAGATAATCAAAGCTCGGAAGGCCGCGCCAACAACCGGCGCGTTGAATTCACCAAATTATAACGTATATATTCTATGAATTGGCTTTCTCCACCTTTAATCGGATGCTTGTGCATTCTGGCAATTTGTTGCTCTTCGGAAGGCTCTGGTAGGGCTGAACATGCCAGGAACAATGTTAAATCCGGTTCCCCTGCCGGCTGTCTGATTACCTATCAGAATCGTCTTAATCAGCTGCTTACACCTGCCATAGCCGCCGACCTTGCGGGTAAACCCAAGGAACAGGCCCGGCAGAAATACAACCAGGTAATGAAAAATGCCTCGTATCACAGCATGCAATACAGCTGGAAAACCGACAGGCAAAAACAAGTCCAACTCATGGGCCGGACAATGACTGTGCCTGCCGATGCGGTTATCGAGCTTCATGGGCTCAGGACGGTTACGCTGGAAAGTTTCAAGAAGTCACATAGGCCTGCTACTGACGAGCAGCTTGCAGCAGCTAAAAAAGAGATTGATCAGGCTATCGACGGTCAAAGCGATAACCAACAAATCAACGAGCATCTTCAAAAGCTGGATCAAATGCATGTCGATAAACAAACCCAAAAATCTACGGCGTCCGAATTGAGCTCCGTTTTTGCCCAGGCAGCTAAAAGCTACACTGATGTTACTGGCATTGGACAGGCGGCCAGCTGGAATTCCTTCGAAAACCGATTATACATCTTTGAAAAAGGCATAGAGCTGTCGGTAACCGTAGATTTAAGCAGCGACAGTCAGTTCAACCGAAAGAAAGCCATTGAACTTGGGAAATCACTGCTGGCTGCCTGTCGTTAACTCAACCTCTGTCTGCCCTGCCCATTGCCCGGCATTGCTGATTCCAAGCTGAGAGGGTATGAAAACCGGATCTTTCCCGATCCGCTTCTGGCGCTGGTAATCCTTCAAGGCGAGCAGTGCCGGCTTACGCAATAGTAGTATCGCGATGATATTTAGCCAGGCCATCAACCCCACGCCAATATCTCCCAGCGTCCAGGCCAGCTCCGCAGTCTTGACCGAACCGTAAAACGTAGCGCCCAGTATCAAGAGTCTTAAGCCCCAAACGTAGATGGTTTTATTCCGCCCGGAAAGCAGATAGCTCAGGTTGGTTTCCGCAATGTAGTAATAAGCCATGATAGTGGTAAATGCAAAAAAAAGCAGCGCCACAGCCACAAACCCGCCACCCAGCCCTTGGAAATGGACGTTGATAGCCGATTGGGTAAATTCAGCGCCCATTGCCGCACCCGGGATGTTTTCTACCAGCAAACCTCCTGAGGGGTTGGCTACGTTGTACTGGCCAGTGAAAAGTATCATCAGCGCAGTGGCGGTACAAACGAAAAGCGTATCGACATAGACCGAAAACGCTTGCACCAATCCCTGCTTGGCAGGATGAGTCGTTTCTGCGGCAGCGGCGGCATGTGGCGCCGTTCCCTGGCCGGCTTCGTTGGAATAAACACCCCGTTTGATGCCCCATAATACAGCCATACCGAAAACACCGCCAAAGGCTGGTTCTAAATCAAATGCAGACCGAAATATGAGCGCAAACACCGAAGGAATCTGATCAATATTGAGTCCGATGACAATGAGCGCCATCAGAATGTACGCCCCAGCCATGAAGGGCACAACAAACTCAGCAACTTTACCAATTCTCTTTACCCCGCCAAAAATGATTAGAGCAAGTAAGGCCGAAACAAGTGCACCACTCAACTCGACCGGGATCGCAAATGCGGTTGATGCGCTTGTGGCAATACTGTTACTTTGTACGCCAGGCAAAAACAACGCGGTACTAAGTATGGTTGCGAAGGCAAACAAGTTGGCGTACCATTTAACTCCCAAACCTTTCTCAATATAATATGCAGGCCCTCCGCGGTATTGCCCGTCCTGGACCGTCTTGTAAATTTGCCCTAGGGTAGCCTCCACATAGGCGGAGGCGGCGCCAAGGAATGCTATCGCCCACATCCAGAACACAGCGCCTGGACCTCCCATTCCGATGGCTGTTGCCACGCCGGCAATGTTTCCCGTACCAACCCTGCCTGAGATCGCGATCGCGAAAGCCTGAAATGAGGATACTCCGACCTGAGAAGATTTTCCGCCAAAAAGCAGCTTAACCATGTCCTTAATAAAACGTACCTGCAAAAAACGGGTTACGAAAGAGAAGTAGATACCCGTGGCCAGGCACAAACCGATAAGAGCCTTACTCCAGATAAGATCATTGATAGAATTGACAATTTGCTCCATGTTCTTTGGTTGTAATAGGATTGCGTGAAATCAAAAGCGGCTTTCGACAAAAATAGGTCATTGCATTGTAAATAATTGCTGTGCTATCATTCAACTTCACCGGCAGACAGACTATTTGCGACCATGTTTAGTTACGCCCTGGACACAAAATTCCCCGCTCTGTTAAGTGAATGCGGTTATATTTGCCTTCAAACCAACTCGCTTTGAAGGCAATTCAGATGGCAAAAGCCCCTATCGATATCGTCGTTCGTCCTGTCAGCAAATTCATTCACCAGGAATACACCTCAGGTATTGTCCTTTTTCTTAGTGTGATCGCAGCGCTGATGTGGGCAAATTCACCAGCATCAGATTCCTACCACCATGTATGGCAAACTAGGCTGGCTGTTAGTTTTGACAACCGCTCATTCGACCATGAGCTCCACGTCTGGATCAACGACGGGCTGATGGCTATGTTCTTTTTTGTAATTGGCCTTGAGCTGAAAAGAGAATTCATGGCCGGCGAATTATCCACGTTAAAAAAGGCGTCGCTGCCTATGGTGGCCGCGTTGGGCGGGATGCTCGTCCCGGCCGGGATTTACACAGCCCTTAACTTAGGACTATCTTCTCAATCCGGGTGGGGCATTCCAATGGCGACCGACATCGCATTTGCGCTGGGCCTGCTTTCACTATCAGGTAGACATATACCGGGCTCGGTTAAAGTGTTTCTTTCTGCACTCGCTGTCGCCGACGATTTGGGAGCGGTACTGGTGATCGCCTTTTTTTACACAGCCCACATTGAATATGCATATTTGCTGTTTGCCGGGGGGTTTCTTGTTCTGCTTGCCGGCGGCAACCTGCTCGGTGTCAGGCATACATTATTTTACCTTTTGATTGGCATCGCTGTCTGGGCGTGCTTTCTGTTTTCCGGCGTTCACGCAACGATCGCCGGCGTTTTAGTCGCTTTCACCATCCCGGCCAGAACAAAGATTGACGAAAAAGAATACATCGAGCAAATCCGCGGACATGCCCAGCAATTTGAGAAGGCAATTCCCTTGCATGGGCCTTTGATGACCGCCGATCAGCACCACATCATCGAAGAAGTGAAGAGCCTAAGCCTGGATGCGCAAACGCCTCTTCAAAAAATCGAGCATAGCCTGCATCCGTGGGTCGCGTTTGCAATCATGCCCCTTTTTGCACTGGCTAATTCGGGTATGCACATCGCTGGAAACTTTTTTTTCTCGCTACTTAACCCTGTTAGTCTGGGCGTTATGATCGGGCTGGTCGTAGGCAAGCTGTGTGGGGTCTTCGGGTTTACATGGCTGATGGTAAAAACGGGATTGGCTGAGCTTCCGCAGCGGGTTAACTGGCGACATATTTTTGGCATTTCCATGCTCGCCGGAGTAGGGTTCACCATGTCCCTGTTTGTTACAAACCTGGCTTTTGCGGATGCGACTCATATCGACCAAGCCAAATACGGCATCCTGCTGGCATCGTTGATCTCGGGTGTAGCGGGAATTGTTTATCTTCGTTTGCAAGCCAAGCAATAGCGTAAATTCCTAACCGAGTTTAAATATGCAGATGAGAATTCAGAAGCTGCTCAGGCGTTTTGATATCACCTCTGAGCGGGAAGAGTACACCACGATTCACGACACGGTGGAGAGTGGAATTGAATTCAAAGGGACCAATCTATGGATCCTGATATTTGCGATATTTATCGCATCGGTCGGACTAAATGTCAATTCGACTGCGGTCATTATCGGCGCGATGCTCATATCGCCGTTGATGGGCCCGATCCTGGGAATGGGTTACAGCATTGCCACCTATGACTTTCCATTGTTCAAAAAGGCATTTGTCAATTATTTCTTCGCGGTGCTAGCGGGTTTGTTAACCTCAGCGGCTTACTTTTTGATCACTCCAATCTATCAGGCACATTCAGAGCTTCTGGCCAGGACCCAGCCTAATATCTACGATGTGATCATAGCACTGGTCGGAGGGCTTGCCGGCATTGTTGCCCTTTCAAGTCGTAATAAAGGAAATGTGATCCCCGGGGTGGCGATCGCCACCGCGTTGATGCCCCCGTTATGTACGGCTGGGTACGGTCTGGCAACGGCCCAATGGCCTTTCATGTTTGGAGCGCTGTACCTTCTGACAATTAATACTGTTTTTATAGGAAGCGCCACACTACTGACTGTAAGGCTGCTCAGGTACCCTATCCGCAACTATGCGGATCAGGAGCAAAGGCGATTTGCCAACCGGTGGGTAAGCATTATTGTCGTGGTTACTGTCATTCCGAGTCTTTACTACGGCTACCTGCTTGTCAAAAAGGAAAACTTCATCCAGAATGCGAATAATTTTATTGCCAATGAAAGCTATATCGAGGGGGATTTCTTGCTAAAGAATGAGCTTATCCCGCAGAAAAGAGAGATCAAGCTGACTTATGGCGGTAAAACAATCAGTCAGGATGAGAAGGCCCGACTGGACAAAAGAAAATCCATTTATGGGCTCGCTGATGCCAAACTTGTTATAGAGCAAGGCTTCTCCATCTCTGATGTCTCTTCAAATTTAACGCAAGACGAGCTTTACAGGGCACAGATCAACCAACTTAAGAATGAGTTGAGCATTGCACTTCAAAAACGTGACAGCCTCTCGCAGCAGGAAAAACTTGGCGGATCACTTTTAAGAGAGCTTCGCCCCTTATTCCCATCGGTAAATTACTGTTCAGCTAAACGGCAGCAATTCTTTTCGGCCAACAACAAAACAAGCAACTATACCGTCGTTGTCATTGGCACGGATAACCCAAGACAAACCACAAGGGAATTGAGGCGCTTGACCGCCTGGATGAAAGTACGCCTCAAAACGGACTCCCTGAAGGTTTTCCTGGAAAGATCCAAATGAGTTGCCTATCGACCAACTTGTAAGAAAATTGTGACAGTATCGCAATTTTCTTACAGCTGAATTCGGCTACGCGAATTAATTTTACAAATATTGACAAGAGGCTGCTTCGAAAACTTCTTTGCTAGCAAATCCCCAATCAAGACCGGTAGACCTGTAGTTCACAAAATGATCATTGATCTGGTTGATTCGCATCCCATATTTCTAAACATGCTTGAAAAGCTACTAAAACAGGCTTCAACGGATTTCAATGTAAGGATCTTCGGCTCGCTTAGTACACCCGATATTTTAATTCCAAAAAAGTGTGCAGATCTGATGATTCTCGGAGTAAACGCGGCTCCTGGATCCAATGAACAACAGGAGTATACCAACTTCCGGAAACAGTGTCCGGCAACGAAAGTGATCATCTATTATGAAAATGCCGATTCGGCTGCCGTATACGTTGATAAAGGAGTCGAAGCCTTGATATCTAAAACAAAAGACCTCGCTGAGCTGATAAAATGCGTCCGCACTGTATTAGGAATCAGCCTGCCACAGGATATTTGAAAAAACAGCATTTGTATCAAAATAAATTCTATACCTTTGTAGCACTTATACTCCACAACATCCTTCCATAAGACCTTCTCTAGATTCGTCAAAGTTGCTTTATAGAATTGCCAGCATTAACGGCAGTTCAACAACTTTGGTTATTCTCAACGTTAGGTTCGCTGGCAGCGGACAGTTTACTTCATCGTGCCTCGCAAAACGCGGGGCATGTTTTTGCAATTTCCCCAAAGGAGCTTATCTCAAAAAACAATTAGTTAGCATTTAACTCCAACCATTGTGAAAGTCAACACGATTGCAAAGCTTCACTTTGATAGGCTTGAGATTTAACCGGACAATGACAGGTTTTCCGATGGTACTACTTCTTTCTAGATATCCAAGAAAGAAGTTGCGATATACCGCTAGTTAGCAAGAGAAAGTTCGTCTAAGCTATCTGGGCTCCTACCTTTATATAATCCGTCCTTGGAAGTTGAGAAGCTTGTAATTGATGCTCAGTCTTTTGCTACCATATTCACATTACCTGGCGTGTTGCTTTAACTCCAGTCACTTTCTTCCAGCATAAAAATATGATCGAGACTGACCTCAAAGACTGATGCTATTTTAAGCGCGAGTAAGGTTGAAGGTACATATTTCCCGATTTCAATCGAATTAATGGTTTGCCGGGAGACTCCGACCCTGACTGCCAGTTCTGCCTGGGTGATATTTTGTTTCGCTCGTTCGACTTTCAAAAAGTTCTTCATGCTTTGAGAAATTACCGGGCAGACAGATATAGCCGCGAATAAAACAGAATGATTGCTATGCCAAAAACCAGGATAAGGAAGTGGTTAATGTCGTATAGCCTGCCACCTATAATTTGATGCTCATACAGATTGGTACTAACCAGCTTTACACCATAACCCAAAATCAAGGCAATGTAAGCGGAGGAAGATTTCAGATAAAGCGACCGCTCGTCCTCTGTTTTTTCCCTGGTGACGAAGGCGATAAAAAGCCCAGCCAATAGCGGCAATTCAGCACCAGCGGAGCGATCGAAGATCAGCACAAAAATACCCGACAACACCAAAACCCAACCCAGAAGCTTAAATGATGTGACCATCCCTGTATGTGATTAATTTCCTGCCTAAATGTAGTTTATGCTTGTCAAAAAGACAAGTTTGTTTTACATTTTATTAACTAATGAGGTGAGAGAAAGCCCAGCTAAAATTTTCCTCCTGTCTACGCTGCCAATAATGGTTTTCGGAATTGGCAGATATTTATCATTTAGTTCTTGCTTTTGAGAACTAAATGGTATTATTTTGACCGTCAGTCAGATAATCAACTATTTTGGAACAACATAGAGAACGGATCGAACAGCATAGCGGTCATTTGGAGCATATGGGCCTTACACCGGTAGCGGCGAGAGTTTTTACCTACCTGTTGCTAGCAGGCAAAGAGGGCGCTGTTTTCGAGGATTTGGTCGAATATTTTAAAGTGAGTAAAAGTGCCGTGTCCAATGCACTTAAAATGCTGACGGCGTCCGGCATGGCCAGCTTTCGGACTGTGGGGGGAAAGCGCAGGCGCTTTTTCTTTGTGAATATGCGGAGCCTTTTTAATGAAAAAGAGATGACCTCCCGTTACCAGCAGTTTTTTACTATCCTGGACGATGTACGTAAGGCGCGCGGCATTCAGGATCAGTTCGATAAGGAACTGGGTGAAGTTGCTATTCTTTACAAGATGTTGCTGGTCGAATTTCCCATCATTCTTGAGCGTTGGAAGCGGACGATTGAGCTTGATAGTTAAAATTTTAACGTTTTGGTTCTTTTTATGATGAACTTAAAGAACAAGTTATTGGCGATAGGTCTAGGTTTGCTGCTTATGGCGGTGGCAATGCAGATTTGCGCGGCCCAATCTGTTTGGACTTTGGATAGATGTCTGGAATATGCAGCTGCCCATAACCAGGAACTACTGGCAGGTCGCCAACGACTGGCGGTTGCCGCAACAGTTGCCGGTCAGTCGAAGGCCAGATTGCTGCCGACTGTCACCGGCTCAGCCTCGCTGGACCACTACTGGCAAATCCCCGTCCAGGTTTTCCCGGGCGAGTTGCTTGGTCAGCCGCAGGGCACATTTGTTCCAGTCCGTCTGGGAACGCCCTGGATGGGAAACGCCGGGTTGCAAGCGAATCTTGGCTTGGTCGATCCGGAGGCATGGAAGCAGATCAAAACTTCCATACTTGAACAGCAGTTAAAAGCCAGTGAAAACTATTCAGAACAAAAACTGGTGGCCAAAAATGTCCGCATGGCCTACTATGCTGCCGTCCTGCACCAGCAGGATTACCGTACAGCGGAGGTCAGAGTGCGGGATTTTCAGGAAAGCCACCGATTAATCGCGTTGAACTTTGAGAAGGGTATTACGGATCAGATCGCGGTAAACCAATCACTTACATTGCTTGAAGACTTGGGTGACGAAGCGGACGGCATCCGGGCTTCGTACCAGCAATCACTGCTGGACCTCAAATTCTGGATGGGCTTCCCCCTCGCCGATTCAATTCTGATCGATACGGGCGGCATTTCGTTTCCGGAAGCCGCTCCACAAACTGATCTCAATGCGCAACGCTTACCCGATTTTACACAAGACAGCCTGACGGTTGACATAGCCAGGGCCTCGGTCAGGCAATCAACGGCCGCTCTGTATCCGAAGCTATCTGTCGTCAGCGGTTATAGCCGGCTCGGCTTTGGCAGCGAGGCCAGCTTTATTACACGCTCGAAATGGTTTTCTTCCGGGTATGTAGGGCTCCGGCTTTCAATGCCCATCTTTGATATGCCCCAAATGCATTACCAGCTCAAAAAGGACAAGGAAAGTGTGCTACTGGCCGAGGCCGAACGACAGACCGGTATCAGCAGCGGCAACAAGGCATTCCAGGCCGCAAAAATCGGTTATGACCGTGCCCGGCAGGAGCTCGCGAGCCTGCAAACAAAGGAAGCGCTCGCCCGGGAGAATATCGGGCTCTCGACCAAGAAGTTACAAAAGGGCATTATGGATATGATACAAATGAAACAGTTACAGGACGAATTAACCGTCGTGAGACGCAAGCGCCTGGCGGCCAAACTGCAATGCCTGATCCAAATCGTTGAACTCGAATACTTACAAGGCAATTAAGTGTATGAAAAAGTTTTGTATACTGGTGCTGGCAGGCTTGGGAGCCCTGTCTTCATGCAAAAAGGACCCAGCAAGTTTTAAGGTGACTACCCAGGCCATCAATGAAGCCGTTTACGCCTCCGGGGAGATTATGCCCGCAGAATATGAGGTGATGAAGGCCATCACCAGCGAGCGTATCCTGAAAATCCTGGTTGCACAGGGAGATCAGGTTCAAAAAGGCCAGGTATTGGCGGTGCTGGGCCAGCCCAGTCAAAATGCTCAGCTGGACATACTCGGCAAACAGCTCCGGCTCGCGCGCCAAAGTGCATCCGACAGCTCGGCAAGGGCGCGCGAGCTGCGGCAAAAAGCAGTTCTGGCCAGAAAGCAGTACCAGCAGGATTCGATAGAAGCCCAAAATTACCGGGAGCTTGCCGCGGAAAAGGCCGTTCCCGCTCAGGAAGCAGAGCATCGGACCATCAAGGCCCGGGCAAGCCTGACCGAATACAATAATCTGCAATACCAGTATCAGGCGCTGCTCGACGACCAAAAGGAAAATGTGCTTTCCGTGAGCAGCCAGCTCGCGCAGCTGCGCGAGCTCAGGGAAACCCACATGCTTACCAGCAGCATTGACGGCAAAGTGTTCAGCATTTATCACACCGAAGGCGGCACAGTGACGGCCGGCGAGCCGATCATGCTGGCGGGCAGCGCCGGCCGGTTCAAACTGGAACTGCTGGTCGATGAAAGGGATATTGCCCAGGTGAAGCTGGGGCAAAAGGTCTTTTTTGAAACCGATGCCTTTGCAGGCAAACAATTCACCGCAACGGTAAGCAAAATTGTGCCGGTAATCCAAAAGGAAAACCGCAGTTTCAAAGTAGAAGCCAGTGTAGCAGGTACCGCTGGTTTCTTCCCCCAGTCTTCCGTCGAGGCCAATATCCTCATACGCCAGGGCAATGCGCTGGCCATACCCAGCACATTTCTGCTGCCGGGCGACTCGGTATGGACGGCCGGGCCTGGTGGCAAGGTTGTCAAACAGAATTTGAATACCGGCTTAAGGAGCGGTCAATGGACCGAGGTTAAAAGCGGGCTGAAAGCCGGTGACTTCGTTTATGAAAAAGCCCCATAACGAATATGAAGAAGCGGCTCACCAATATCGCTTTGTCGGCATCTATCACCGCCACTTATATGAAGGCCAAGCTGCGGCAGACGCTGGTTGCCACCGCAGGCGTAGCGTTCGGTATTACCGTGTTCATTTTTATGGTCAGCTTTATCCAGGGTACCAACGAGTATACCCAGGATGTCGTGTTCCAGCAATCGCCCCATCTTCGAATGTATAATGAAGTGCAGATCGCAGATCAGTCGTTGCTGGACAGGCGCTTCCCGGGCGTTATCAACCAGGTGCATCATCAGAAACCCAAAGACATACTGCTTAATTTAAAAGACGTCAACCAGGTGCTGGACGAGCTGCGGGCCGATCCGCGTGTTCAGGCCGCCTCGGGAGCGATCACCACCCAGGTATTTTTCCGGCTTGGCT
The DNA here is from genome assembly GCF_003014695.1 of Dyadobacter jiangsuensis. Taxonomy (GTDB): domain Bacteria; phylum Bacteroidota; class Bacteroidia; order Cytophagales; family Spirosomataceae; genus Dyadobacter; species Dyadobacter jiangsuensis. Next base: position 23,542 of record NZ_PYAS01000026.1, read on the forward strand.
CTTCTTCGCTAAACGGCAAAATCAATGGAGTAGACCTGGAAAGGGAAGACCAGCTATTTAATCTGTCCGGTAAAGTCATCGAAGGCAGCTACGAGGAAGTCAATGTCAAAACCAATAGCATTCTGATGGGTGTCGGCCTGGCCAAACGGCTGAACGTGACAACGGGCGATCAGATTATTATTACGACTGAAAAAGGGGGGAATTTCGCGGTGATAGTAGTCGGGATTTTTAAAACCGGCCTCACCGACATTGATAAGCAGCAATGCTATGCCAGCATCAAAACGGTCCAGAAGTTGCTGGGTGTGCCCGCATCCTATCTGACAGAGATTAAAGTCAAACTTTTCGACAAAGAATTGGCCCCGGAAATGTCCGGGCAGTGGCAGGCAAGGTATCATTATCAAGGCTCGGACTGGAAAAAGGACAACGCCTCTCTTTTGGAAGGGGATGTGCTCAGAAGAATGATCGTTTACGGTGTGGCGGGTACGATTCTGCTGGTCGCCGGTTTTGGCATCTTCAATATTCTGACGATGATGATCTATGAAAAAATGAAGGAGATCGCCATCCTGAAAGCAACCGGCTTTTCCGATTCGGATGTCAGGGGCATCTTCCTAACGCAGGCGCTGGTGATCGGAGCTGCTGGCGCGGTGATGGGCCTGGTGTTTGGTTTTTTGATCTCCTATGCGGTATCCAAAGTCCCGTTTAACAGCGACGTAATGATCACGCTCGATCATTTGCCGGTCAGCTTCAAACCTGTTTACTACATCACCGGCTTCACATTCGGGATATTGACCACGGCCCTGTCGGGATATTTGCCATCCAGAAAAGCCGCGAAGATGGACCCCATTTCCATTTTAAGAGGATAGCCCTATGAACGTACTCGAAGTTGCAAACCTGAACAAGTATTTTACAGAACCTGTCCGCAACCAGGTACTCAAAGGTGTCGGCTTCCAGGTGGAGGCAGGTGAATTCGTTGCTATTACGGGTAAGTCGGGCAGCGGGAAATCAACCTTACTATACCTGCTCTCCACGATGGATACCGACTTTGAAGGCAGTATCATGATCAACGGAGAACAGATGAAAGGCAAGACGAACAGGTGGCTCGCCGCATTCCGGAACCAGCATATTGGCTTTGTGTTTCAATTTCACTACCTGCTCCCCGAATTCACTTCCCTGGAAAATGTGATGCTGCCGGCCCGTAAGCTGGGCTTGTATCCCAAGGACCAGATCGAGCAGCGGGCTATGGATTTATTAAAACTGCTGGACGTGGAGAGCCAGGCCGCCAAGCGCGCCGCATTGCTGTCGGGCGGACAGCAGCAGCGTATCGCCATTGCCAGGGCGCTGATCAACGACCCGTCGATTGTGATGGGCGACGAGCCTACCGGTAACCTGGACAGTGCCAATAGTGCTACCGTTTTTGGCCTTTTCAAAGAGCTGGCTAAAGAAAGGCAGCAAACGGTCCTGGTCGTCACGCACGACGAAGACTTCGCACGCCGGGCCGACCGCAGAATCTATATGGCCGACGGTCAAATCATGGAAGGCTGACGCCCGGTAGCTAAGTTCCCGATTACTTAAATCGGACGGGAGGTGTTTTGAGCCCTTACACGGCGTTTCTTTCCAGCATCGAGGTTTGAGCGTTTTGAGCTGAGCTTGGCCCGGATAAGCAAATAATATTTTAACACATACTTACCTATATACTCGTTCAGGCTTTTGATTTCGGCTGCTCATTTTTGACGGCAATCTGAACACATCTCCCTTTTTATTACAGAAGTAAAGATGCGAGATTGACTTCGAAAGGCTGCTTCCATCCGCCCAGAAAGCAAAAAAATCATCATGCGAAGACACTGGCCTGCGGGCGTAAGAATGGTTTAGACTACTTGCACTGGTCAGTTGTTTTGATGTCCAGGACCGGCCTTGATCGGTACTTGTCCAAAGTATCATTTCCCCACCCGTTGCGTAAGGCTCAGGGCCAGCTGCTGTCGGCCCGACGATCAGCCATTTCCCCTTTTCATCAATGTAAAGCGAACCCATGTCATAGTTATGATCGGATGCGGTTACAGGCAGGATGACCCAGGACGTGCCATCAAAACGGGCAGTGCGCCATTGCCTTGGGCCAACGGCCGGCCCGGGCTCGAACCCTTTGCTGGTAAGAAAAAGTATGACCGGGTTACCATTGCTGTCAAATGTGAGGTCATTAATGTACACATTCAGACCTTCGGATTCATAGTCGTACACCAATGAAGGGTTAACAATTTCGGTGAGGGGTACCGTTAGTTTCCTCGCCGCCGCGTCCTGCCAAGTTTCTCCGAAATCGTCAGTCTCCACATAATACAGGTTCGTCCGGTAGTTCAACCCGTTTTCTCGCTCTTTGACTGGATGATAATTAAATGCAGTGCCGATTTTCTCATCCACGAACTTCCCGCTAGTCTGGTAGTGCCCTTCTCCGATCGCGGCAACATCTTTCCATTCCGAATAATGGATCCCGTCTTGACTTGTCATGTACGAGATAGTTCGCCTCGGCTTTTGGGGTTGGCCCGGAATCACATTTCTGTCGTAGTGGGTAAACAGATTTATAAACCCTTTCTTCCCCACATACCAGCTTTGCAGGTAAGAAAAATTATTCAGTGGCGCGTTACCACCAGTTACTTTTTTGGTCGCAAAGATCTGCTCAAAAGTGTCGATATCGTACGGCTTAGTACTTTTGTGGATAAACGAGGGTGTACTGGTGCCGTGGGCGGTAGAGAAAATCCAGATGTAACCCTGCTCGTCGATATTGATCACCGGATTGTCGTGCGCATTGTCCGTCTGCTTATCAAGGACGATGGTGGGCCGCGGAACTTTCCCTGTTTTGTGATCGAAGTAGGATACCATGTGCAGTAGCGTCTTTCCCGTTTCGTCCGTGCCGCCATAGCAAAAAAAGGTCTTGCCTACCGTCTGCGCGTACACTGAAAACGGATAGTGGTTTGCAGGATAGGTGCCCAGTCCCCCGCTGTACTTATATGCAAATTCATCGCGAGACGGCTGATTGCTGTACCAAATCCCGCGGTAGCCATCGGCCTTAACATTAAGGGTCACGGCTGGTTGCGCCAAGCCTCCCATCGACTCCAAAATCAGGATCAACCAAAAGAAAAAGTAGGTTCTCATTGCTAAAGGAAAAAAAGGACACAGCGTGCACTTGTTTACGGTGCGCGCTGCCTCGTTTATTAGTTATAACCCGGGTTTTGGGTCACTACGCCTGGATTAATATCGATCTGGCTTTGGGGTATCGGTAGCAAAACATGGTGCGCCTTCATTCCCAGCGGTGCCAGCACAGCTAGCGCACGGTTGGTCCTAATCAGGTCGAACCAACGATGCCCCTCGAATGCCAGCTCTATCCGCCGCTCCTGTTCGATCGCGAGTCTGAACGCCGCCTGCGAGGCGATTTGAAGTGATGGATCCGAATTATTGCTCGTTTTGGAGGCAAGTCCGGCACGGTTACGCACCTGGTTAAGGTAAAGAAATGCTTCCCCGTTTGCCTCAAAGCCAAGCTCATTCAAGGCCTCCGCGTACATCAGCATTACATCCGCGTACCGGAGCACGATCCAGTTGTTATCGCTATCCAGATTCGCGGCCGGCTGCCCAAGGTATTTGGCCACATAGTTGTGCGTAACGGTATTGCCGTTGAGCGTGTAGGTGGTTTGCATCGACGCATTTTTTCGCAAGTCCCCGGTTTCGTAAGCGGCCGCAATCGCGTCGGTAGGGATGTTTTGCCCCAAAGGATTACCAAGCCCTGTCACCGCGGTGCCCGACCCGATCGGAGCAAACTGGTTTGTGTAGGGACTTCCTTCGCCCGAGGAGCCCTTCTTGAATTGTACTTCAAAAATAGACTCCCTGCTATTCTCGTTCGCAGCACCAAACAGGTTCGCGTAATTGGGCAGGAGCTGGTAGGTCCCCCTGTCGATGAGCGCTTTCAATGTTTGCGCAGCAAGGTCCCATTGCGCCCGGGTCAGGTAGACTTTGCCCAGTAGCGCCGTCGCTGCCCCCCTGGTAGCTCGTCCAATCTCCGCGCTGGCGACCTGCTCAGGCAATACCACTCCGGCTTCTTTTAAGTCGCTGATAATCTGCTCATAGACCTTTCCGGCAGCTTCCCGCCCGTAGGCATAGCCTTCTGATGGGTTGTTAATCACTTCCAACACCAGTGGAACGTCGCCGAAAGTGCGGACAAGGTTGAAATACATGAGCGCCCTTAAAAACTTCGCCTCTCCAATGTACCGAGCTTTTGCCGAAGTTTCCATTTGCACATCCGGAATTTTGGCAATGACAATATTTGCCGACTGGATGCCTTGATAGTGCGCGCTCCAGGTAGAGCTGCTAATGGTATTGAAGGCATTATTTTTGAATTGGTCTACCTCCTGCAAGTTAGCGCCTGCATTCGGATCGGGGATCCAGGTATCGTCCGAACGCAGATCGCCAATCACATGCATGGAAGAATAGTAAATGCCAGGGGCCTGCAATGCGCCATACGTGGCGGTCAGGGCATTTTTAATATCCTCTTCGGTTTTGTAGAAATTGTTTCCATTGACCTGCGAAACAGGTGCCAGATCAAGAAAATTGTCGCTACACCCCGAGACAACAAACAGCAGCAGAACTACCGAAAGCCTCATTTTAATGTTATTTATCATCGCTTTTCTGATTTAAAGACCAAGACTTATTCCCAACATAAACGTGCGCGCCAACGGGTAGCCGCCCGCATCTACGCCGGGCACCAGTGTACTACCGCCCTGGATGCTCACCTCTGGGTTATACCCTTCGTAACGGGTAAAAGTGAAGGCATTCTGTACGCTGAAATTCACCCGCGCATTCACCAGCCGGAGCCTGTTTAGCAATGCCCTAGGTATCGTGTAGCCCAGGGTAATATTCCGTACTCGTAGGAATGAGCCGTCCTCCACAAACAAGGATGTTACGTTATTGACCAGGTTGCTTCCAGGCATTGCCCCGAAGTTGCGGTCGACCATCGGTGAAGTGCCGTTGCCCGGCTCCTGCTCCGACCGCCATCCCTGGGAGGCGCTCTTGAGCACATTGTAGGAGCCTGCATAGTTTCCGTAATATCTGCGCGCCATATTCAGCACCTCAAAACCCTGGACACCCTGAATGGTCACCGAGAAATCCAGGTTTTTGAATGAAAGCTTGTTGGTCATCCCATAAGTAAAATTCGGGAACGGACTGCCCAGCCCTGTTCTGTCGTTGCTGGTAATCCGGCCGTCGCCATCGATATCCGCAAACCGAAGCTGCCCGGGCTTAGACTCTCCAACAATACTCGGCATGTTTTCAACCTCCTGCTGATTTTGATAAACGCCCGCGACACGGTAACCATAGAAAGTGCCCGGCTCGCCGCCGACGGCCGTGATATGCGTCGATGCATTGGCAGAAGTCGCTTGACGGGAAATAATGGGCGAACCGTCGGGTCCCAGCCCTAAAACCTTGACCTTGTTTGTCGAGATGTTAAAGTCCGTCGTCCATTTGAGCCTATTCACCAGATTTCGGCTCGTGGCCGAAAACTCCAGACCACGGTTGCGGATTTCGCCGATGTTCTGAAGTGCTGTCGCATAACCCGTGAGTGTGGGAACAGGCACATTGAGCAGAAGGTCGGAAGTGTTTTTGAGATAATAGTCAAGCGTAAGTGAAAAACGGTTTTGGGCCAATCCTACTTCGAGGCCGATATCAAGCTGATTATTTTTCTCCCAGCCGAGCAGGCTGTTGGGAATGTTGGACAGCCTGATACCATTGGCGATCGATCCGCCGCTGCCACCAAAAATATAATTTTCAACCCCCGTCAGCCCAATGTGACCATAGTTACTGATAAAATTATTGCCCGTAAGCCCATAGCTGGCCCGAAGTCGAAGCTCACTAAGCCATTTAAGATTTTTCAGAAAATGCTCCTCAGACAGACGCCAACCCAGCGACAATGACGGAAAAAAGCCCCATTTATTATCGGCTCCAAAACGCGAAGAACCATCCCTTCTCACTGTTGCGGTCAACAGGTATTTGTCGTTGTAGCCATAGTTGACCCTGGCCAGATACGACAGCAGCGCCCATTCTTCCTGCATAGTGGCTGCGCTGGTAATCAGTCCTGCCGCGTTAATGGTCTTAATCTGGTCATTTGCAAAATTTGTTGCAGCAATGCTACTATTGTCCAGGTAATCTTTTTGAACCGTGTAGCCTGCAAGCGCGCTCAGTGCGTGTTTGCCAAACTGTTTAGTGTAGCTCAATGTATATTCTGCCAGCCAGCTTTTGCTCTCCGTAATGACTGCATTAGCGGTCGGCACTTTTGTAGCATTGACGCTATTGGGGTTGACAATAGAGGGGCTAAATATATTTTCCTTGAAATTACGCAAATCAGTCCCCAACAATGTTTTAAAGGTAAGCCCGTCCAGAATTGTCATTTCTGCAAATGCGGTTCCCAACAATCTCAAAGTACCTTGCTTGTAATACGATTCCCTGGCGAGCTTTACCGGGTTATCGACCTCGCTGGTACCAATGCCCAAACCGGTAATCTTCGTATAGTTCCCCTCAGAATCGTAAGGCTTCATAAAGGGTGCGGCCGTAATTGCAGACTGCACGATGCCGCCCGCCTGCCAATTACCCTCAGCGTTTACCAGGTCGTTGGTCACATAGGAAGGCGTAAGGTTCGCGCCTATCCTTACGCGCTTATGTACCTGGGAGTCTACATTGATTCTGAATGAATAGCGCTTCATTCCCGAGTTCAGGATGATACCCTTTTGGTTGAGATACCCTCCCGATACAAAAAAGCGCGTCCGCTCATTACCCCCTGAGAAGTTGAGCTGGTAGTCGTTTACGCTGGCTGTGCGGAAAATCTCCCTCTGCCAGTCTGTACCCTTGCCCAGCGCGGCAGGGTTCGCCGTGATCTCAGGTAGGCGGTACATCACATTGTTTGTTCTAGCACTATTGGGATCCGAGGCGCTTCTGCCCGGACCTGAATTAACCCAGGCATTATTACGGGCTTCATTCAGGTAAACAGCGTACTCGCTGGCATTCAGCACGTCCAGAACGCGCTCAACCTGCTGGATTCCGGTGCTCATGTTGAAATCAATTTTGGACGTACCGCTTTTTCCCGATTTGGTCGTGATGATTACAACCCCATTTGAACCGCGCGAACCGTAAATCGCCGTAGCCGACGCATCTTTCAACACCTGGATATCGGCAATGTCCGACGGATTGATCGTATTGAGCGGGTTATTGGTCTGGTTAAAATCCCCGCTGACCGGAAAGCCATCGATCACATACAATGGATCATTGCCCGCGCTCAGAGAACCTGCACCGCGTATGCGCACCGACGAGCCGCCCCCGGGAGCGCCTGTCGCCTGGGTAATTTGTACGCCCGGCATTTGTCCGGCCATTGCATTATCCAGGGTAAAAACCGCCTGGTCTTTCATCTTTTCTGCATTGATCGAACTGACAGAACCTGTGATATCCTTCCGCTGCTGGACTCCGTACCCGACCACCACCAGCGCATTCAGGTTCTGAGGGTCCTCCTGCATTACCACCGTTACGGAGCTCTGCCCGGCGATACGAACATACTGGCTGGCGAAACCAGTATAGGTCACAAGCAGCGTCGCATCAGCTGGCAAATCCGCAAAAGTGAATATCCCGGCCTCATCAGTGACCATGGCCACATCTGAATTTTGCACGCGCACCGATGCCCCGGGCAGCGGCTGGCCCTTCTGGTCTACGACGCGTCCCGAAGTTTCCCTTTTTGCTGGCTTGACCGCGGACTCTGCTTTTGTTTTATTGACGATAATCGTTTTCCGATCAATCTTGTACTCAAAAGGTTGTCCCCGGAAACTCTCGGTCAGGGCACTTTCAAGCGTTGCATTTTTCAAATCCAACGATACGGGGTGGGCGTCTTTGATCTCACTGTATTTATAGAAAAAATAATGTCCGCTCTGCTTACCGATAGAGATTAGCGCATTTTCAAGCGAGATGTTATCACCTTTAATCGTAATCTTCTGTGCGAATGCATTCGCACTAACGTTCAGCAGCAGGGCCAGGGAAGCGAGCAGCGCAACCCGCGCGGCAAACGAACTTTGCGCACGGGCAGACCATTCTCGCCTACCCAACCTTTGGGAGGTAGTAAGGAGCATAGATTATGAGGATTTAAGTAGTAAAATTCAGTAAGTATACATTGAAAAGCAGCGCACTAATTGTTAACAATGATCTTGCGCCCGGTTACCTGTACATCCACATTATTGAGTTGAATGATGCGCAGCACGTTTGCAATGTCCTCGTCACGTTTTATTTCGCCGGCAAAAAGATCCGCTCCCACTTTCCCCCGATACTCCACTTCCACATCATACCAACGGACTATCTGCCTCATTACACTGCGGATATCTGCCTTATCAAACCTGAAATAGCCATTTTTCCAGGCAACAGAATTTTCAGGATCGACATTGGCTATCTGCATTAGGCCACCCGTCAGCAGCGATTGCTGCCCGGGCTTTAAAATCTTGCCCTCACCTGTACGCTCCTGGCCATGCGGACTCGTTGCCGTCACTTTTACCTTTCCCTCAAGCAGCGTAGTCCGTGTCGAAGGTTCGTCCGAATAAGCGGCTAAATTAAATCGCGTGCCCAGGACTGTGATCAACTGTCCGTCTGACCGCACCTGAAACGGCCTGCCGGCATCATGCGCCACTTCGAAATAAGCTTCTCCACACAGCTCAACGCTTCGGATCGTATCTGAGAATACTGCTGGAAATCGGATCGACGTGGCCGCATTCAACCATATGCGGGTACCGTCCGATAACGTGAGCTGATACTGGCCGCCTTTCGGCGTCGAAACAGTATGATTAGCTACGTTTGTAATTTTACCGGCCTTGTAAACCAAGTGCCCGTTTTCGGGCTTTTGCACCGAAACCCCGTCTTGCTGGCGAATCAATCCTGTCTGCTGGTCGTTTAACCTAACTATTTCACCATTTCCGAGCGTGAGGGTCGCCTGGTAGCTTCCAGGCACGATCCGGCCGCTCTCTTGAACCCGGGCCCTTGGAGATATCTTCGCTACCTGATCAGGTTTACGGCTTTCAAAAAAGTACAGACTACTGACAATCAAAAATGTAGCAGCTGCAAGCCCGGCCGCATAGCGATACAGCATTCTTTGTTTTGAGCCTCCCGAGCCGACTTCCGTGAGAGCAGCAGCTCGCAGGTCAATTTCTGATTTGATACTTTCTTTCAGTTGTCGGACCTGGTCCGCATCTTTCAGATCGGTACGCTCTTGACCAGGTTCAAACAGCTCATAATATGCCAACAAAAAGGCCTCCTCTTCTTCGGTGGCACACCCTTTTCTGTACTTTTCCAGTATTTGTAAAAACTCTTCCTTGCTCATTTGTTGATATGCTTGTGTGTTTTTTACCATCTTCTGACCATTCGGGGCACTTTCATGGGCAGCCCGCGATCATAATAGCGATCAGTCCGATTGCCTGCCTGATCTGCGCCACGCTTCTGGTCAGTTGATTTTGGACCGTTTTCTGGGCAATGTTCAGTCGCCTTGCAATATCCATAGTGCCCATTTCCTCCTCAAAACGCAGCCTGAAAATCTCCTGCTGTGACGGGGTGAGCCGCTCCAACAACGTTGTGAAACGCGCCATCAGTTCGGTTGTCGCCAATTGACCATCGGTATACTCGCCCGAGGACAATAATTGCTCAACCAGCTCCGAAATAGGGATGTAGCGCTGCTGTTTTTCCATGTACTTAAAAACATTGTTTCTCACAGAGGTCAGCAGGTAAGCCGGCAAATTATCGATTTCTAACTCCTGCCTGCGTTGCCAAAGCTGTAGAAAAATATCTTGCGTAATGTCTTTGGCCGAATCCTCGTCGCCTGTGCGCTTATAGGCCGCATTGAAAAGTCTGGCCCAGTACCGCTCGTAAATGGATCCGAAAGCTAGATAATCCCCTAGTCTCATCCTGTTTAACAGAACCTGGTCGTCGGAGTTATCTTGATTTAAGTTCCGGATCATCAGCGGTTGCCTTCGGCTTACGTGGATTTATATACGTGCAATAATTCTCTCACCCTTTAACCCTACCCATAAGTGCGGGAAGGCTTGTTATGAAGATAGACCGCCAAATTTGAAAAACTCCCACGCCTGCTCAGGATTTTTTTTAAGTATTGGGTCAACAACGAGAAATGGAGCTACAAACACAACCCTATTAACGCCCTAATCGCAACTTCGCAGGTAAAGATCAAAGCATGGCGCCCCTGCGAACCCTGCTCAGTGTTTCTTTGGTAATTCCAAGATAGGAGGCAATGATGTGTTGTGGAAATCGCTGCACGAAATTGGGATACTCCTTTACAAATTCAGCATAGCGAGAGTCCGCTGCAAGGCTGATCGTAGAATTCAAGCGCTTCTGGTTGGCGATCGAATTCTTCTCTTCCATTAATTGAAGCATCTTCCTCACTGAGGGTATTTGGTCTAGTAGGTAGACGGTATCTGCGTGGTTAATGGTAAGCAGCTCGCAATTCTCCCAGGCATCTATATCGTATTTTGACGGCGTCTGCCTGACGATGCTTTCCCTATCACCCATCCACCAAGTCTCGATGCCCAGCTGTATGACATGCTCGGCTCCCTTCTCATCAGTGCTGTATTGCCTCATTGCTCCACTGACAATAAAACAAAAATACTTGCAGACTTCGCCCTGCTGAAGGAAATACTGCCGCTTTTTAAGTCTCTTGAAAGAAAACATCCTTCGGACAAGATCCTCTTCCTGCGCGTTCAAGGGGACTCCAGAGTACCTGTTAATATATGAGATCAGTGAATCATGCATGATGCGAAAATTTAGGTTTTGAGCTGCACTATCCTTCGTGGTCGTACAGCACGCGACCACCTTCCATAAGCTTACATCCAGCACCTACCGAGGCGGCCTGTAAGCCAAGTTGGGTACCACCAACCATCAACGAATATACTCATCCGTTGATATTTATCAACGTTCTTTTTTATGATTTGTCATCGCCCGACGGTACTGCGAGGATATAGTTTTGTTGAACAATTATTAATTTAAAAATCAGAAAATTATGACGCAATCAAACAATGACATTCCGACTAATTCAGCTGAATTAAACAAGCAAATCGTGTTGCAGGCCTATGCCTCTTTGAAGGCTGGGAATGTCGCGGGTTACTTCGACGCCATGGCCGATAACATCACGCTCACCTACTTCGGCAATCACCTGTTCACAGGAACATATCGCGGCAAGAAGGATATTCTGGACAACTATGTGCCGGTGCTGCTCAATCGCCTGGAAGGCCCCATCAAAATTACGGTCACTAACGCGATTGCGGAGGGTGATCAGGTTTTCGTCGAGGCACAGGGCGAATCCAAAACCAAGGACGGGCTCGATTACAACAACCTTTACGGCATCGTGCTCCGTTTGAAAGACGGAAAGATCACCCAAGTCCGTGAGTACATGGATACCGAGCTAGTTAAGACGATCTTCGGCTGAAATCGTGGTCAAACACAACTCAAAGGGTAACAGGCGATCGCTGGCATTCAGACTGTAGGGTTTTCCGGCAAGGTAAACTGATATGACCCAAAGTCCAGGGGACCCGCCGCTTTCAGCCCATCACTAGACGCACAATCACGCGTCATATTAAGTATTAAGTAATAAGTAATCTTATCACCCCGTTCATTGACTGATGATGAATGGGGTGATACTTTTGAATAGATCTTTAAAATCCCCCCGTGGCTTGCTATCAATTTTGATTCTGATAGAATCACGTCGTGAAACTCCTGCAATCACTTCGGACAAAATAAAGTATTTGTCCCCTGCGCAATTTCAAATAAGTGCGTGCGGAGGGGCGCTGGTTTTACCACTTTACCACATTCAAAAACGGAATAGACAGGTTGAAATGTACTGTAACGAGTCTACCAGGAAAAACATTCCAAACTGCCGCAGGTAGAGTCTGCGGGTGGACCCAACCGTACTGATATTATCAAGGCTAAGGCTCAGAAATGCCTTACGCAACGGCAGTACACAACCGCCTGCCAGGCCTGAGTGAGGTAGAGCCCGATCAGCTCTATTTCCGCACTGACGATTCGCCTCGGCTCACACGAGCCCAACAGAATATGAGGAACATCACCCATAGCGTACCCGTCTAGTAGTGGCACCCTATCCCCAGTTGAAAAATAATTTGCCGGTGGCATATTCAAGACAGACAATGTCATAAGTGTCAAATAATTACAAATTATATTTTACGATAGTTGAATTTTTCAATATTAAATCAACGTAAAATTATACAAAGATAGAATAAAATTCCGTCATGTTAATTTTCGGTAAAAATCGGTTAATATCCGGCAAATACCACCTATTCAAGTTTTCTATCATTACGGAAAGGTTACTTGTAGCCTACTGCCAAAACCTAACTTACTGAACGATTTATGGGAAAATTTTTACTGCTGGGCATCCTGCTGGGATGCTCATGCTGGCAGATTGTCTCTGCCCAGCAACGAAAGGTCACCGGCAAGGTGACGTCTTCCGATGACGGGAGCGAGCTCCCGGGCGTAGCGATTGTGGTGAAAGGTACGCCGATAGGCACCAACACCGGCACCGATGGAACATATGCTATTTCGTTGCCCGACGGCGCTACGACGCTCGTGTACAGTTTTGTGGGTACCACAACCCAGGAAATCCTGATCGGCAACCAATCCACTATCGATGTACAGCTTGTGGTCGACACCAAGAATCTTCAGGAGATCGTGGTAACCGCCCAGGGCATTGCACGCGAAAAGCGCGCGCTGGGTTATGCGGTAACAACCATCGAGAAAAAATCGATCGAGGACCGCCCTCAGGCCGATGTAGGCCGGGTACTGCAAGGCAAGATCGCCGGGGTTAATATCACTTCCACATCCGGGGTTTCGGGTACGGGCACCAACATTACGATCAGGGGATATTCTTCCATTACCGGCTCCAACCAGCCCCTATTCGTTGTCGATGGCATCCCCTTCAATTCCAATACCAACTCCCGCGGTGGCTTCACCGGCGGCGGGCAATCCGCCTCGAGCCGCTTCCTGGACATCGACCCGAACAATATCGAAAATATCACCGTGCTCAAAGGCCTTGCCGCGACGGTCACCTATGGCGACCAGGGCCGGAACGGGGTTATCCTGGTGACGACCAAGAACGGAAGCAAAAAAGCCCGCGCGACGGAATATTCCCTAAGCCAGTCGGTGTTTGCCAACCAGGCCCATTTGCCCCGGTATCAAAATGACTATGTGGGCGGCTTCCAGCAGAACCTGGGCTATTTCTTCAGTAACTGGGGACCCACTTTGGACGAAGCCCAGACCTACCCGTCCCAAAACGCCAACGCGGCCCTTACCACCCATCCTTATGCCAACTTAACCACATCCGGGGGACTTCGGGCAGCCATGGCTGATTATGTAGCTTCGGTGAGCCCGTACAAAATGCAGGTTTACCCCAACAACGTTAAGGACTTCTTTCGTACCGGAAAAATCTCCACAACGTCTTTGAACGTGTCCGGTGGCGGCGAAAAGGTGAGCTACAATATATCGGCAGGATACAATGCCGAGCAGGGTTACATTCCCGAGAATGGGTTGAAAAGGCTTAATCTGGGCCTGGGACTAAATGCTCAGCTCAGTAAAAAGCTCAATATCATCACCTCGTTCAATTTCGTCAATACCGACCAGTACTCCCCGCCGCTCAGTGGCGGAACGGGTAACAACGCGCTCGACTTCCCGTCGGTGCTCGCCAACGTGATGTACACGCCCCGGCAGGTCGACTTGATGGGCTGGCCGTATGAAAACCCCATTACCGGCGGAACGGTGTATTTCCGAAGCGGCAATGACATTCCTAACCCCAGGTGGATTTTGAAAAACTATAAGACCACCGGGATCGTCAACAGGCTGTTTACCTCCACCCTGGTCAACTACCAGCTGACCTCGGATTTTAACCTGATTTACAAGGTGGGGATGGATACCTATACCGAAAACCAGCGGTACATGCTTAACAAGGGAGGCGTGAGCTTTGTAAACGGATTTTACAACACTTTTGACATCAACAACAGGATCTGGGATAACAGCCTGATCCTCTCATACAGCAAAACGCTCTCTGAAAAATTGTCGTTTTCCGCCAAAATCGGGGGAAATATGCGCAATGATTTGTTTGAAGGAAAAGTAATCACCAGCCAGAACCAATTGGCCCGAGGGCTTTTCCGTCACGACAATTTCATTGACAATTCAGCCGCCGATTTCGAAACCGAGCAAACCCGCATCGGGGTTTTCGGGGAAATTACGGCCGATTTCGACAATGCATTGTTTCTGAACGTGGCAGGACGTAACGATTGGACCTCGACTGTGGAAATAGCCAATCGCAGGATCTTTTACCCTTCGGCCAGTCTTTCATTTGTACCGACCAGCGCATTCCAAGGGATGCAGTCCGACTTGTTGAATTTCCTGAAACTGCGCCTTGGCGTAGGAACTTCCGCGGGTTTCCCGTCGCCTTACAGCACGCGAAACATCCTGGACCAGAACGCCAGGGCATTTCTGAACAGCGCCGGCGCGACGATCCAGACGCATTCGGTCAACAACAACCTGGGCAACCCCAACCTGAAACCCGAACTGCATACCGAGTACGAATTGGGTATGGAAGGAAAGCTTCTCGATAACAGAGTGGGCTTCGACCTGACGCTGTTCCGAAGAAATACCCGGAACCTGATCACCAATTCGCCCCTGGATGCATCGGCGGGCTACACCGCAACGACGATCAACATCGGCAAAATCCGCAATGAGGGAATCGAGCTCAGCGTGAATGCAACCGCTGTCAAGACCAGCGCATTTTCCTGGGACCTGAATTTGGTATATTCGAGAATCCTGCCTAAGGTGCTCGACCTGGGCGGCACATTGCAGGAAGTCCAGATCAGTGGCTTCGGGGCGTCACTGGGTAACTACGCCATTGTCGGGCAGCCTTTCAATATCATCAAGGGATCGGGGTTCCGCCGGGACGATCAGGGCCGGCTATTGGTCGGCAGCAACGGGTACCTGCAAGCCACCACGTCGCCGGTAATCCTGGGCAACCCTAACCCTGCATTTACCAGCAGTCTTTCCAATACATTTAGCTACAAGAGTATTACTTTGGACGTAATGATCTCCTACCGTCACGGCGGCGCGATGTATTCGTCTACCGCAGGGGCCCTGATGGGTCGGGGTATGACGGAAGACACTGGTTTAAAGAACGGTTACGACCGTGCCCAAACCTACATTTTTGATGGTGTGAAAGCCGATGGCACTCCCAACAACTACCAGGTGACCGCTTCGGATATCGGGTTCAACAACATTTACTTCTTTGGAGATGAAGGCAGGATCTACGATGGCAGCACCGTTCGTCTTCAAGAGGTTTCGCTTTCCTATCGGCTTCCGACCGGCCTTTTGAGCAAGTTAAAAATCAAAAGGGCATCCATTGCATTCACCGGCAACAACCTCTGGTATAAAGCCCTTCACTTTCCCAAAGGTTTAAATTTCGACACGGACAATCTCGGACTGGGGGTCGGCAACGGCCTTGGCTTCGAGTTTCTGACCGGGCCCAGCTCGAAGCGGTATGGCGCGACGCTGAAACTTACATTCTAGCAGCCCCTCAAACCATTTATTTGACATTAATCCATCCAGATTATGAAGAAGGATATATTACCAAAATTAAAAATATGCCTGCTGGCGCTTCTTTCCCTGCTGGTCAGCGCCTGTTCGCTGGACCTGCTCGACAACCCCAATGCGGTTACGACCAATAATACCGATGTCAATTACCTGCTCAGCCGTATCGAACTGGATTACGCCGACCATTTCAATCAAATGGGCAACTCCGGCATGCGCCTGACGCGCATGCTCAACCAGGGATCGGCCATTTATGACAATGCCGTTTCGCCCGGTGGTTTCGACGGTGCCTGGACGAATGCCTACGCCAATATCATGACCGACGTCAAAACCCTGATCCCGATAGCGGAATCCAGCGAGTTCTTTGTCCACGCGGGAATTGCCCGCACGATTCAGGCGTCGGTGCTGCTCAACCTGGTCGACGGCTTCGGGGATGTGCCTTACAGCGAGGCGCTGGATATCAACAATTTCAATCCGAAAACCGACGGTGGGGCTTCCATTTATACTGCCGCACTGACGATCCTGGACCAGGCTATTGCCAATTTTGCGGCCACTTCACGCTCGGCGGCAGCAGGAGACCTGTACTATGCCGGCAACGTCGACAGCTGGAACAAGGCAGCCAATACGCTGAAATTGAAAGCATTACTAAACCTGAGATTGACCGACAAAGCGAAAGCCACTTCCGGCATCTCGGCACTGATTACCGGCGGCCGGCTCATTACCTCGGCCAGCGAGAACTTTCAGTTTAAGTTCGGCTCGAACCTGACCAACCCCGACACGCGCCATCCCCGATATGCAGGGCAGTACTCCCCTACCGGCGGCGGCGATTATCAGGCCAATCACTACATGGCTGCATTATATGCATCAAAAGGATTTCCCGATCCCCGCATCCGGTACTACTTTTACCGCCAGACCATTGTTAATCCTACCGATGTCAATACCCTTAGATGCATTAACAATCAAAAACCGGCCCATTACTCCCCCACAGATGTTTATTGCTTACCGACATCGGTGGGTTACTGGGGCCGCGACCATCTGAGCAACGAGGGTATTCCGCCGGATGGTTTGCTTAGAACAGCGTGGGGAGTGTATCCGGCAGGAGGATTGTATGACAATGATGCAGGAAGGGCGGTTTCCCTGGGTGCAGGGGCCGGTGGCGCAGGCATACACCCGATCATGATGCGGTCGTTTGTAGATTTCATGCTGGCCGAAGCGGCCCTGACACTCGGTACTGCCGGCAGTCCGCGCGAATTGCTGAAAAGCGGGATCGAAAAGTCGATGGCCGATGTAAGGAGCTTCGGGCTCGCGACCATTGAAAGCAGCAAAATCTCCGCTTTCGAAGAGGCCAAGGCGATCGTTTGGGCCAAAGATGTCGAGACATACTTGGGCACGGTGCTTAAAGCTTACGATGCAGCAACCACAGACGCGGCCAGACTGAACATCATCGCGACTGAATACTGGCTGGCCCTTTACGGGAACGGCGTGGAAGCGTATAACCTATACCGTCGGACGGGCATGCCGCTCAATATGCAGCCCGCGCTGGAAGCGAATCCCGGCGGCTTCGCCAGGTCGTATTACTACCCGGCCTCCTTCATTACCCGCAATGCCAACGCGAAACAGAAGGCGGATGTGACACAACCGGTGTTCTGGGATAATAACCCGGCAACGCTTTTCAGGTAGGGCCCTGGTTTTAATGGAAATTAATTCAACACTCAAAATGCAGAAAATGAAACATATACAAAGTATCCGGCTGATCTGTCTGCTCATTCTGGCCTGTTGCGGATGCGACTCTCCGCTCGAAAACGAGCGGATCGACGAGTTTTCGCTAGAATCGGGAGGGTACATGCGCGTGGTAACGCCTTACCCGCTCCTGGCCAACACATTTACCGTCAGCCTGGCTAATATGCCGGGGACGAAGCTGGAATGCCTGCATGAGGCAATCACCAAAGACAAAGGGAGGCTATTTGCTTCTTATGACCTGGCGATCCGTTTTGTGGACAACACGCCTGCCAACGGCACCAACAATATCGCGGAGGTTGCTTTTCGGAAAATAGCGGCGTCCTCCTACACCAAAGATCCTACTACCGGATACCCCCGCGCGACCATGACCATTACCGGCGAAGAGGCGTTGAAAGCCACCGGTATCGACCCCAAACTCGTGAGTGCGGGCGACCGTTTCGAGGTAACCGGCACGATGCTGCTAACGGACGGCAAATCATTTACCGCCTCCAATACGACCATCGACATTACCGGGGGAGCATTTTATAGCTCGCCTTTCTTTTACCGGATCAACGTAAGCTTATAATGGAGTCAACTCATACATAGTGTTAGTTAAATGCTCCCGCCTTTGGTGGGAGCATTTTTTACTTGGCTGGGGTATTCATTGCATGGTGAAATGAGCTACCCTCCCATTAGCTCATCATAGATTTCCTTGAATTCCTTACCTCTATGTTTCTGCCAGGAGGCCGACAGTTTTATCTCGACATCTTTGAGAATCTGTATGCAGAGCGCTTTGTCCTCTTCATGAAGCTGAGCCATGAGCATTCTTGCATTCTTGCCGATCAGACCCGAGCACTCGGTAGCAACCTGCTCGCCCTGCGCTGTTAATTCAATCCGTTTTGAGCGCTTATCCTCCTGGTCCCCATACTCTCTGATCAGGCCGCGCTTTTTCATTCGATTCAGCATGTCCGTGCCGCTCGACAGCTCGAAAAGGTTTGCATTGATCACGTCTGTCTTTCTGGGATTTCCCTGCTTGCGGATCGTCATCAGCATTCCGAACTCCTCGATTTGGTTAAGGCCCGTATCCCTCAACGCTATATTGGCATATGCCATATTAAGCTTGCTTATCCGGCCAATAATTTTCATCAAGAGTCCGTCATTGAAAGACGGAACAACGCCACCAACCAGTGGCCCGTCAGCCACCCGGTGCTGTTGATGAGCCAGATGGTAACGACAAAAGTCATCAATGGTCCCTTCGGGATGTTTCTTTTCAAATTCTGCCCAGTGATTTACCAGCTCGACCGTCTTATTCATCCTAATATACTTCGTTATCGCAGCAAATTAAAGCAAATAATTTCGGTATCATTTGTTTTAATACGGTTTCGTATTACTTTTGATAAAAATATTGCGTAAACGAAATAAAAACATGAAAACTTCAATCAGCAAAGTACGGCTTTACTGGGTCGCCAAGGGTTTCGTTATTTTCTTCATTCTGTTCAGCGCTTACTACTCCTACACACATGCCGATGACCTGAGAAAACTGGGTTTTCCTGATTATTTCAGAATTGAACTGGTAATTGCCAAAATCGCTGGCGCGCTTGTGCTGGTCATGCCATTCAGCACGTTGCGAATGAGAGAATGGGTTTATGCCGGGTTCATGATTACCATGGTCTCTGCACTCACCGCGCATATATGCAGCGGTGATCCGGCGAGTAAGATCATCTTCGTCTGTCTGGATCTTGCCCTGGTGTTTATCTGCATCAGGTATGTGTCAAACTGGGAAATCACAAAAAATTTGTTAAAACAGACAGCTCATGAACCCAACAGTCTATAATGCAGCTTTGGTGATCCACATTGTCGGTATTACCGTTATGGCCGGAACTACTTTCCTGGACTTCTTCACGTTTCGCGTATTTCGCGCAGCCTTCCTCGCAAATGATGGCCGGCAATTGGCAATGGCAGGTTATCTCCATAGTCTTCAAAGGTTCCTGGGGATAGGCATGCTTGTGATACTGGCATCGGGCGTTGCGATGATGGTCGAATTACACCAGGTTTGGGGCGTCCAGCTTTGGTTCAGGGTGAAGATGGCCGTGTTGCTGCTGATCATCATCAATGGCCTGGGTTTCCGGCGGGCTATCGGTAAAAGTCTTAGCCAGGCGTTGAGTGATGGCTCTTTAACGACTCATTGGCGCGCGACCAACAGGAATTTCATGCTCGTGCAGCTCATTCAAATGCTATTTTTTTTGATCATCTACGTGCTCAGCATCTTCAAGTTCAATTAAATCCGCTGATAGAGCATTGTAGTCGATCAACATGCCCTAGAATGTGAGGTGGCTGTGCAAGGGACCATGCAGCCGTTTTCGGGAGTCAACTTGAATCGAGACACCCACGGAAATGATCATATCCAGATTGTAATAGCGGATTTTCCGTTTAACCTTGCGATCCAGCCACGAAGGGAATGCCAAGGTACGATGCAACGCTTATTCCAATTTCAGGAACAGAGATATTAACAGCCGCCCCTCTCAAACCGATCAGAAGCGGCAAAACTGTAATGAAGAAATAGGCATAGAATCTAAACACTTCGCCCATGTTGCCATAGCATTTCCAAGGATGCCGCCGAAGGCCATCGCAAGAAAAATCCACAGCGTTAAGTACCGGTCGAGGAATCCGAGTTTCTTGTGGTGTGCCGCGGGAGCGCAGTTATTGGCAGACTTCGCTTACAGATTTCTTTTACAAAGTTTTCAAAGCAAGCTTTGATCTATTCATGAACGGCCTTGAACGCTTTCAGAACCTATTCTCGGTACCCGCGTTAAAGCAGCCCCAGAGACGATCTGTAAATCATTACTGCGAAAATGGCAACAGAGCATCTTTTCCTGCTATATCAGTGTTACATCATGTACAATTTGTCAAAGACCAAATTGCACTGTGAGACAAAGAAATTGAAGGTTCGCTGCTTTGTCGCTGCGATCTGCTTCGTTATACGATTTTGTCTTGTTTATTGTCATTCTCTTCCTACGATAGAGAACCCGCGGCGCTGGACCGCTTCTCGGCAATTCCAAATGCCTCCGATATTTCCTTCGCACTTCTGCCGCAAGCGAGCGTTGTGATCATTTCCTGTTTGAACACAGCATCGTAGCTTTTGCGAGTTTTTACCGATTGAGGGTCTTTCATTTTGCATCATATTATGCAAAAATGTGTGCCGATTTTTCGGAACCGCCTCAGGCTAAGATGGGTTTTATCTATCGGTTCGGTCGGGAACCAACTTTGCCGGCTTACTTAGCTGCCACGGCGAACGATGTGTTGCGAAATACATTTCGGAGTAGAATTTATGCCCATGTGCAGAAGGGAGCCAATCAGATTTCTGGCTGATGTCCATTAACAACTGCGCAAGGGGATCAACACGCTCAGAGTTAACACTATTATGCAGGTAAATTGGCCTGTCGGAACAAGTTTGTATGGCGAGTATATACTGCCAGCCGACAGCAGATGCCCCCGCCCAGCTCGAATCCATCGCTTCTGTATCATATTCGTCTAAGAGGCTATCGAGTTGATTAACCTGAATTTTGTTTAAAAGAAAATAATTGGCTTTATGATAGGCTTTGCCAAGTCCTTCATCTTGATAGTTGTTTTTTAGCCAGATAGTGTCACTACCAGTAAATTTGACAGAAAATAGGGTAACACCGTCTCGGTACGTCAAATCGACCACCTTTCCGCTATTTGCTTGACGTTGATGACAGTTGCCCAAAAATACCAAAACTACCCAGGCACACCGTTTAATTATCCGCGTACAACTCATAAACATACAATCCACTATATAATCTATTCAAGATATCTTCCCTAATCGGATCCTCGCCTTTTTAGGTGAATCAGGTAGGGTATTTATAACGATATCTTCGAAATCTAAATTGGCCACTCATGGAGTTTCTTCCAATCCTGTGCCAGATTTTCAACCCACAATTAGCGAATACTACCATGGCACGCCTCATACGTCGGTTACTCAGCGACGTCTGTAATTGCGGAGAGTGAACCGGAATTTACCAGTGAGGCCGCGCTGCCAGCACTGACGATGAAACATCATCACTATCTGGCTTGACCTGATTCTGCTTTCAACATGACATCCAGGGATGTCTTAGTACCCAAATGAATTTCCTGTGACTGATAGCCGGTTAAGGAGAAAACCAATGTCGCTTCTTCACCTGCATTGACTGAGATCAGAAATCGACCGACAGCATTGGTAAGTGTACTACGCTGCGTTCCTTTAATGAGTACATGGACCTCCGGTAACAATGTACCATCCTCATTTCTGACAGTTCCTTCGATATCGGCTGTCATATGGCCTGTCTCCATAAAGAGTTCATTAGCGGCGGGCTCTGGCCTACGATCAAATAAGAAAAATGCTGCCGCAATTACGAACAAACTCGCCAGGAATGTATGGTATGATTTTAAGGTTTTTGCCATAGCTCGGATTTTACTGAGTTAAGTAATCTTGGAAGTTTACGCTTTGCACCAGATACACCACAAGCAGGACACTTATCAGCATCAGGACAGCAGTCAGCAGATTCGTCAGCCAGCTCCTGGGATGGTACGTCCCCCTTTTCAGCTCTTCCTCTGTCAGACGGTACTGGATGAACCCCAACAATATCGCTCCGATGCCTAGTAGCACCAGCACAATTCCGATGATCTTGGAATAGCCGTGCGAGTGAATTTTGACCGGTTTATCCAGTACAAAACCAATCTGGGCGATAAATAGGGAAAATTTGACGACAACAAAGCCAAACGCCATAATCCCGACACCAGTCCGGACCCAGGCAAGGTAAGTCCGCTCATTGGCCAGATGGTCATTGGGCTTGTATTCTTTAATATCGCGAATTGTATTTTTTGCCATATTTATCAAAGCTGTATCGGTTTTCTAAAACTAAAAAGCCAGCGTTCAACGAATACTGGCTTTATTCCAAACGAACATAGTGCGATATTATCACACCAAAAATGATTACTAAATTAAGATTTTCTTGCGGTAGCAAAATACAGTTTCCAGGCATTTTCCTGGCAAATAAATCCGGTTACACGCTCAAAAATCCACTGCGAAACGATCGCAGTGGATTAGGCATCATCTGCTCATGCATAGCGATTTACGCCATACTATCTCAAATATTCAAAAATGGGTGCGTCAAAATTTTGACAGTCGTCAACTTGCAGGTCCCTGTTTTAATCAAAATACTCACAGATTCCCTTGCCTTTCTTTTTTGATTTCAAAAATTAAACTTTCCGCTCTCTCGACTACTTGTGCATTCCATTCTATCCCGTTTGGCGCTGGTCTGTCAAGCTCATTTAGCCTATTTGCAGTTTCATTCAGTGAATTGTATCCCGTTTCCCTCAGCGCTTTGATGAAAGGGGCTACCTCCAAAGCAAGCTTCTGGCTGCACTTAAACTTTCTGCCTTTCTTGTCATTTGACTGCCTGTTGCCGCCGTCACCAACAGCGGCATGACCTGCTTTCATGCCCGCATAGTTACCTCCCCAAGGACCTTGTAAAACAAATAGCGGCTATACACGTCAACGGACATTCTGCCTTTGACCGGCCTGGTCACAAACCCGATGGCCTCATCAATCTGTACATTCCGAAGCTTTTCATCGCCAGCTTTTCCAGTAGCGACAAGCACAAATGCATAAATTCACTATTTGAATGCACCATATTGTGTAAGTTTATGCCACTCTTGGCGACAAGTTACCGGCTTGCTACCACTTTCGTTCCCTGCCTAAGGTCATTTCGCGGGTTCACAATTATCCTATCTCCTTTTTTGAGGTTTCCGAATACCTCTGTCATTTTAGCCTGCTGCCCCAGGCGTACATCGACAAACTCGGCGTTACCCTCACGGTTCACTTTGATCACGTACTGACGCTCGGTTGAAACCACAACGGCAGTGCCGGGCACAGTAAGCGCGCCTTCGGTTCCTTCGGGCGTGAGCGTCACCTCTGCAAACATGCCTGGCTTAATCATCCGGCTTGCATTGTTGACATCGATTTCCACAGTTTCAGATCTGAATTTCAGGTTCATATTGCCTGAACGGCGGCTTATGGTTCCCTTGAAAGTTTCACCAGGCACCGCGTTGATATGATAGCTTACCGGCTTGCCCTTTTTCAGGCCAAGGCTGTAATTCTCGGGGACATCCACCACGAGCCTTAACCGGTCCTGCTGCTGTAAATTAAGCATGGGTCCCACCTGCCGAAGCCCTGATCCCACTAGTGCCCCGGGGTGGACATTACGCTCTGTGATAATCCCATCGAACGGTGCCCTAACGGTCAGGTAGCTTTTAATTTCAGTCAATGCATCGAAATTCGCTTTTTCCCCCATCGCCGAGGCGCTGTCGGCCATCATCTTGGCATGTGCGCTTTCCAGATCGAGCGCCGATACCGAGCCGGTTATGCGTGTACTGGCTTTGAGCCGGCGGTAGTGCTCCTTGCTAGCTACAAGCATAGCCTGGGCTTTCAAAAAATTGGAACGCGCCGCGACCAGTTGCTGCTCGGTTTCGGGTGCCTCCAGCACCATCAACACCTCTCCTTTCCGCACCGAGGAGCCGCGGTCTACAAGCACTTTCTGTACAAAACCATCGGCCTTAAGGTAAATACTGACCTCCTGAAAGGCAAGAAACTCGCCCGGTAACTGGATCTCTTGGCCTACTGCGCCTTCTGATACTTCGCCGATTTTAAAGGCAACTTCGCTCTTGTTTTTTTGCTCTTTTAACTCCTTGGGAGTCGATGATTCAGAGGAAGAACAGGCTGAAAAAGCACCCAGTCCTGCGAGTAGTATTAAACAGTTATATGGATTAGTTCTCATTTCTTAATGGTTGTTCAGGTTTATATGAGCCGTTTGTTGAAAGGGATGGATGCACCGCTACCGGGTGATCTGGAAGCAGTGAAGGATCTTGGAGCGGAGTTTTCTTTTGCAAAAGCGCATACACTTGCGGAACAATATACAATGCTGCCAATGTAGACGCTACCAGTCCGCCGATTACGGCCCTTCCCAGTGGCGCTACTTGTTCGCCCGCCTCGCCAGTTCCAAGCGCCATGGGCACCATACCGGCCACCATCGCAAAGCTTGTCATCAGAACCGGCCGCAAGCGAAGCGCTGCGCTGTCAAGCGCAGCTTTACCGGCATCGCGGTATTCCCAGCGCAAGCGCTCGGCGTTTGTTACGATCAGGATCGCGTTGGCCACCGAAATACCTGTAGACATGATGATACCCATGTAAGATTTCAGGTTCAACGTGCTTCCAGTCAGAAGCAAAGCGGCAATCGAGCCGGCAATTACAGCCGGGATCGTCGACAAAATCACCAGTGACAATTTAAAGGATTGGTAGTTGGCCGCAAGCAGCAGGAAGATCACCAAAATGGCGATACTTAAACCGATTTGAAGACTGTTAAGTGTCTCGGTCAAAAGTGAAGACATTCCCTTTACCTCGGTCAAAATGCCTTTCGGCGGCTGACCAAGCGAGGCGATGGCATTTTCGACTGAGGTGGTTGCCGAGCCAAGGTCCTGGTGGTGCATGTTGGCAGAGACTGTTACGAAACGTCTGGGTCCAATCCTGGAATACTCTCCCGGCAAAGTATCCACAGAAAAAGTGGCAACATCCGCTAATACTGGGCGGGCCTGGCCCGCTACCAGAGGCACCTCCTGCAATTGGGCCAGGTTACGCATAGCAAATTCGGGGATTTGAACCTGCACCTGGTAGGTATATGCAGAGTTTGGGTCGAGCCATTGGTTTTTTTCAGTGTACCGGCTCGATGACGTCGAAGCGGTAATAGAGCGGGCAGCAGCTTGCAGGCTCAGTCCCATCACCGCTAGCTTCTGACGGTCAAGCTTGATATTAATGACCGGAAATTTGAGCGGCTGCACAATCCGGACGTCACGCAGGTGATCATCTTGGGACAGTTTTCCAACCAATTTGGACGCATAGCCTTCAATTTCTTTCATGTCCCGGCCCGCGACCTGCACCTCAATAGGCGTGAAAGCTCCGCCACTCATAAGTTTTTCGGTCAGATCTGCCGGTTCAAATGAGAGGGTAATATCAGGCATTTCCTGATGCACCATTGTGCGGATGCGCTCTTTAAGATCCTGGATGTTGGTTTTGTAGCCCTCCGCAAGACCTACTTTGATTACCGCATCGTTTGGGCCGCTAGTGCTCACATAGAGGTTGGAGGTCGCGTAGTTGGTAGGCACCACCCCTACATAGGCAGATGAAACTTCAAGGTGCCCGTCGGCGGCATCGTTTACCAATGTCAGAAGTTTACTCACCTCTTCTTCCGTACGTTCCAAGCGCGTACCGTCCGGGGTTTTCATGCGGATTACCATCTGCCCCGAATTGATCTGCGGGAGCATATCCTTGCCAATCACTGCAAAACCCCATGCGGCTAACCCAACGATCAGTACAGCATAGACGCCTACCACAAGTTTGTTAGATGCAAGCAATTTGCAGTTATGGGACATAAACACAGAACGCACCCTATCAAAAAGGCCCGGCGCTTTTACTGCTTCTGGCGTGTGCCCATGGCCTTGGTGCTCTTTAAGCATCCAGTTGGCCAAAATCGGAACCAGGCTTTGGGCAAGCAGGTAGGACACCGTCATAGCGAACCCTATCGAAACCGAAAGCGGCAAGAACATGGCCCTAGGCACACCGGACATGATAAATGACGGTGCAAATACCGCGAGAATACAAAGCAAGATCAGCAACAGCGGCAGGGCAACTTCCCGGCACGCATCATAGATCGCGAGTCTTTTGGGCTTACCCATTTCAAGGTGCTGGTGGATATTCTCGATTGTCACCGTAGCCTGATCGACCAGTACCCCGATCGCCAGCGCAAGACCGGACAGCGTCATGATATTGATCGTCTGCCCTGCAAGGTTCAGGCAAAGTACGGCCGAAATCACTGAAACTGGGATCGTGATAATTACAATGAGCGATGAGCGCCAATCTCCCAAAAACAGCAGTACCATAAGCCCTGTTAAAAGCGCCCCTAGCCCACCCTCAAAAAGCAGGCTTTTGACGGAATTGATTACAAATATGGACTGGTCAAACTCGTAATTCACTTCGATGTCGTCTGGCAGAAGGCTGCGCATTTCAGGTAGCTTCGCTTTCAGAGCCGTCACCACATCCCAGGTCGATGCATCAGCCGTCTTCACCACGGGGATATAGGAAGAACGGCTACCATTGACAAGTGCATAGCCCGCGGTAACATCCGAACCATCGGCCACATTGGCTATATCCCTTAAAAACACCGTCCGGCGCCCTTGAGTACTGACCGGAATCCGGCCAAAATCTGCCACCCGTTCTTCCAGCGAATTAAGCGTGGTTATAAACTGGTAATCAAATGACTATCACTGTCACCGACCAAGGAATGGGGATTCCGGACAAACAGATATCGGACATTTTCATGCCCATGATGCGGGCCAACAACGTGGGTAAGATTCCCGGCTACGGACTAGGGCTTACCATAGCTAAAAAAATCATCGACATCCATCAAGGCACCCTTGAGGTCACTTCCAAAAGTAATCAGACTTCTGTCGCCATCAGGCTTCCAGCAAGTACAATACCGGTTTAGTGAAAGTCTACAAGGCTGAATAGTTAAATGTTGGGACAACCATTGGCGAGCACAAAATGCCCGTCATCACGGGAAGTGAAAAATACCGATTAGAGCGAGGAGATCGCTATTGATTGCCGAAGACCATGCTCATCACGTGAAGGTTGATTCAGATGTTAATTTTGCTACTGGTTGTCCTGGCTGTTGGAATTTTCTTCCCTGTTCTTGTTGCTTTTGCCTCCCGGCTAGCTCGTGGTAAATCCTTTGCCAGGCGCAAGCGGGAGAACTTAGCAAGGATAAAATCCGATCTGGATGAACTTTCGCATGCATTTAATAATGGTATGCTCAATGAAGAAGAGTTTGAAAAAAAGAGCAACCTTTTGATTGATGAATTGTTGGAGCAGCTCTATAAAACTACAAACCAGGAAAACAGGTAAGCGTGAACTTGCTGGCCAAACAGGTGGCAAGTGATTTTAACTTTGCTTGTCGAGCACTACAAATAAGAATTTGCAAGAAAATTCTGCCGTTGAACACGCTCTGTGAGCGCATTGCGGTATGTCCTGCTAACAGGAATTTCCTTTTTGCCAATCCAGACAGTATTGCCCTGGATGGCCTCGATCTTTGAAAATTGAACGATAAAAGAGCGGTGTACACGCATAAACCGGGAAGCAGGTAAAATTTCTTCCATTTTACCAAGTTGTAAGAGCGGCATCAGGCGGTCCGAGCCGCGGTGAATAACCACATACTCGCCATAAGCTTCGATGTAGCTGATGTCATCGAAAGCTACCCTGTATGTTGTTGCGTCCGATTTGATAAAAATATAGTCTTGTGCTTCCTGAGTCGCAACATCGGCTTTCGGATAGGCACTACGGCTTCCGATGATATCCATGGCTTTACCGACAGCCTGAAAAAAACGTTCGAATGCGACCGGTTTGACCAGGTAGTCAAGTGCATTAAGTTCATAACTTTTTACCGCATACTCGGTGTACGCAGTCGTAAACACGATCAATGGCTTGCTGGCGAGCGTCTCCACGAAGTTGATGCCATTGATATCAGGCATTTGAATATCCAGGAAAAGCAATTCGACCGGCCGGCTTTTCAGCACGGCCGCGGCTTCAATCGCGTTCGCGCACGAAGCTACCAGATCGAGCGAAGGGATCTTCGATACGTAGTCAGCAAGCAACTTCCTGCCCAGCGCCTCGTCGTCGACGATCATGCAAGTGATTTTCATAGGTTCACTATCAAGCGGATTTCAAATGTACTGGTATTGTCTATAACTTTCAGGATGTGCCGACCTGGATAAGTCAGTTCCAACCGCTTTTTTACATTCGCCAGGCCGATGCCGTGAGGCTCGCTTCGCTGAGAAGCTGCTCCCCCTTTTGAGTTAATGCATATGAAGGATAGTGTATTCCGGTCATCCACTTGCAGACTAACGAAAATATAGCCCTGCGGATTCATGTCCAGGTCCGAATGTTTGAAGCTGTTCTCTAAAAAGGTCAACAGCAGCAGCGGGGCAATTAACTGGCCAGAGCTGACGCCTGTTACTTCAAATGTCATTCGCTGCTCGTAAATCTCGGATTTGAGCTTTTGCATTTCCAGGATATTACGCAGGAAGGTCACCTCGTCTTGTAGCGGTACCCATTGCGCCCGGCACTGGTAAAGCATATACCGAAGCAGTTCGGAGAGCCTCATGATCATCGGCGCGGCGTTATCTTCTTTCAGGTATGCGAGTGTGTAAATGTTGTTGAGCGTATTAAACAAAAAATGCGGGTTGATCTGATTTTTCAGGAATTGCAGCTCGCTTTCCAGTTGCTTCCTGGCCATCTCATTTTGGGTTTGCAATGCATGGAAGCGGTCAACAGCGAATTTCCAGGCCGTGCTGATGATCAGCACCACCATAAAAAGCAGGTAAGTCCGTGCAAACTGAAAGGCTCTTGGGTATTGGATGTTTCGTTTCAGGATCACTTTTACATCCGCCGGCACCAGCGTCAACTGCAATTTTGACAACAGCACTAGCACAGCAAAGCACAGCAGCCCATAAAACAGGTAGCGCCGTTTTTCCAGGAAAGACGGGATCAGAACCAATGTATTCAAATAAACGATAATGGCCTGTAAGCCCACATGGATGGTTGCGCCCCAAACAGCCGCCTGTGGTTGTTGCGCGTTTGAAAACATGAGAACCCAAATGAGCCAGTAGCCTAGCCAGGCAAACAAAGTGATCGTCGGGACCTTCTTCAAAGCAGTGTTTTTCATTTACAACCGTATTGCCTTGCAATGGTAAGCGATATCTACTGAAAGCAAAACAAACTTCATCGAATGGCCTGGTTTATCTTATGAGCGTCCGGTATTTTCCAACGAAATGTATTTCCCAAGACAATACCCATTCGTCGGCAATCTCCTGCATTCCATGTCAAATTTGCTGCCCCTGGTTGATTTACTTTTTTTGTCAACCCGCCATTCGTTTGTTTTGACCGGAAACAAAACAAACTGTCTCATGAAAAACCTGACCACCGGCGTCTGCATTATTTTCACAATGCTACTATTTGCCGACAATGCACTCGCTCAGCAAAACCGGCTCGCCGACATACCTGCCGAACAGCGGGCACAATTACAGACCCAACGGATGAAAGAAACACTCCATCTGGATTCGGCGCAGGCCGAAAAAGTGTCTGCGATCAATTTGAGTTACGCCCGTAAAATGGATCCAATTATTGCGGGCAGCGGTAGTAAACTCTCTAAACTGAGAGCGTTTCAGCAGGTAAACGCTGCCAAGGAAAAAGAACTGCAAATGGTGCTGAGCCAGCAGCAGTTCAGGCAATTCAAACAGCAACAACAGGAAATGAAGCAGGAATTAAAAAAACGCAAATCATAAAGATGACATGAAGAACGTATTCAGGTTTCTGACGGCTTGCACTCTCCTATTCTGCTCCTGTCACACCGATCAAGTCTCCCCGGAGACACGCCCAGCTTACAATTTTGACACAGTAGACCAATTCCTGGAAGCACACCTTGCCGACTACAACGATCAGGTGATCGTGCTGGTTTCTCAAAATGGTAAGCTGATTTACAAAAAGGGGTTTGGCCTGGACGAACACACCAGTAAACCGATCGCATCGGCCACCAAATGGCTTTCCGCGGCCGTCATACTGAGCCTTGTCGATGAAGGCAAACTGTCCCTTTCCGACAGTATCGGCAAGTTCCTGCCGATATTCACTGCCCACCAAAAAGGACATGTGACCATCCGGCAGCTGTTTGCGCATACAGCAGGATTCGGAGGCGACTCGCCTCAAAAGTACGAGTACAAGCGGCTGATGTCGCTCGCCGAGGCGGTGGATTCCATTGCCCTGTATACGCCGCTGGTAAGCATCGCCGGCACCCAATTCGACTATGGCAGCGCCGGAATGCAGATCGGCGGAAGGGTTGCTGAAATCGTGTCAGGCAAAAAATGGCAGGATTTGTTTGAGCAGCGCGTTGCCCAGCCTTGCGGGATGACGGCCGAATATCGTTCCGTTCGCAATCCGATCATCGCAGGCGGTGTGCACACCACCGCTGCCGACTACCTGAAATTCCTGGAAATGCTGGTTAACCATGGTACTAGTAACGGGCATCGGGTGCTCAGTGAAAACGCGATCGAGGCCATGTTTAGTGACCAGACAGAAAATGCAAAAATCACCGGGACACCCTATCCTACCAATCCTTTCTCACCAACGCCCCAGAGACCGGTCCGTTACGGAGTCGGCAACTGGCTCGATGTAGTCGATGTCGACGGCCGTGTATTGGAAAGCAGCAGTCCCGGGCTGTTTGGCACGCACCCCTGGCAGGATTCAAAGCATCAAATCGCAGGTATTATTTTCACCCAGACTACGCCCAGACAGAGTACTAGTACCAGCCTGGAAATCCGCAAAATGATCAGGGATATTGTGGAATGAACGCTTGTTGCTAACCGTTTACACCTGCTTGCATAGAAAACAAGTCCGCCTCGGAGCCTTTGTGCAGCTATGTGACTCTGGTCACATAGCTGCACTAGCAATTTTGTTAATTTGCTGCATTCCCAATGATCTCATAAACATGAACCTACAAACCGAGCAAGCTGCAATAAGTCAATTCCTGCAAACCCATTTTAGCCAATTTGACCCGGAGCTGGCCAAAAAGCTTGCCCAACACAGCATCTTGCGGGAATTTGAAAGTGATGAACAGTTAATGCGACCGGGGCAATATTTTAAATCCACGATGCTGATCGTGGAGGGAGGTGTAAAGCTATACCGGGAAGACCATGATGGCAATGAGTTTTTTATTTACCAGCTAGGCCCCGGCAATGCCTGCGCATTATCAATGATCTGCGCGACAAAAAAAGAACAGAGCCAGATCTCGGCCAGGGCAGTAGAGCCCACCAGAGCAATACTGGTCCCGATCGCATTGATGGATGAGCTGATGACAGGCTATAAAAGCTGGTACTATTTCGTATTGGAAACCTACCGGTCCCGGTTTGAAGAACTTCTGTTGGTTGTAGACAGTATTGCTTTTAGAAGCATGGACGAAAGGCTGGAATTTTACCTTAAAAACCAGCAGAAACTCCTGAACAATGATGAGATAGCAATCACCCACCAACAAATTGCAACCGATCTGAATTCATCCAGGGAGGTTGTATCCCGCCTGCTAAAAAAGATGGAACAAAGAGGAATGCTCCGGCTTGGCAGAAACACGATCAAAATAATCAAGTGAGGACAATTCGCATCTGTAACCGCAACGGGAAATACCAGCACCGGATCGGCCCTATTTGGGTGACGGCAAAAGCGGGCCGATGTGCAATCACGTGTGTCCAGCGACATGTCCAAAGCCCTATACAAACGCTAGAATAGCAAGCTGATTAACAGCACGTTCCAAATCCCAAGATCTATCCGATTTACTTTACCTGGAAATTCCCCCTTACGTGACAAATATCACTGACGGGCTCGCCTCCCATTCCGAAATTTGTATCATTCTTTAAGAAAAACAAACAAGGAAGGTTATGCGAATCGAACAAATCTATACAGGCTGTCTGGCACAGGGCGCCTATTACATTGAAAGCAACGGTGAGGCAGTAGTTATCGACCCCCTTCGCGAGGTCGAACCGTATATCAAACGGGCCCAAAAAGACGGGGCAAAAATCAGGTATGTTCTTGAAACGCACTTTCACGCTGATTTTGTCTCCGGCCACATTGACTTGGCTGAAAAAACGGGCGCGCAAATCATATTTGGCCCTACCGCCAAGCCGGGATTCCCAGCCCATGTTGCACAGGATGGTGAAGTGCTGAAAGTAGGTAGTGCTACAATCAAAGTGCTGCACACCCCAGGGCATACGATGGAGAGCACCTGCTTTCTTCTTTCCGATGAAAATGGAAAGGATATCGGGCTTTTTACCGGCGATACTCTATTTATCGGGGATGTCGGCCGTCCGGATCTGGCGCAAAAGGTCGTGGCAGACCTTACCCAGGATAAACTGGCCCGGCATCTGTACCATTCACTGCGCAACAAGATCATGCCGCTTTCCGATGATATCATTGTCTATCCGGCCCACGGCGCAGGCAGCGCCTGTGGTAAAAATATGAGCAAAGAGACAACCGATACACTAGGCAATCAGAAACTGTTCAATTATGCGCTGCGCGCGGATATGACCGAGCAGGAGTTTGTGAAAGAAGTAACTGACGGACTGATGCCTCCGCCTGCATACTTCCCCGAAAACGTAATGATGAACATCAAGGGGTACGAAAGCATCGATACGGTACTCGAACGTGGAAACGCAGCGCTCGATCCCGATGCCTTTGAAGCCGCCGCCAATGAAACCGGCGCGCTACTGCTGGATACCCGTGATGCCGGCGTCTTTGCCCAGGGATTTATACCCAATTCGATCAATATAGGAATTGATGGCAGTTTTGCCCCTTGGGTTGGCGCGATGATTCCCGATATCAAACAGAAAATACTGTTCATTGCCGACCAGGGCAGAGAAGAAGAGGTCGTAACCAGGCTGGCAAGGGTCGGCTACGATTACACAATCGGTCATCTCAAAGGCGGTTTTCAGGCCTGGAAAAAGGCAGGAAAGGAAACAGATCGTATAGAATCGGTAACGGCCATCGAAATGGCCGAGCTTCTCCAAAAGGACCCTTCCCTGATCGTGCTTGATGTACGCAAGGCAAGTGAGCACTTTTCTGAGCACGTGATCGGCTCGGAAAATATACCGCTGGATTACCTGAATGACCACCTGGGTGAGATCGGAAAAGATAAAGCGTATCTAGTCCATTGCGCCGGAGGGTACCGTTCGATGATTTTTAACTCCATCCTCAAATCAAGGGGATACGACAATCTGATTGACGTTCAGGGAGGCTTTAAAGCCATTAAGGAATCAGGACTTCTGCCGGTAAGCAACTACGTATGCCCGAGTACCATGTTGTAGAAGTCAGCCGGGATACCTACCTGTCAGTAAAAACAGATCAAAACAGTTTTGCGGAAACCACCGTCTGCTTCTGATATTGAATCTAATCTTTAACCAGTTAAACCAACCATTTGATGAAACCAAACTTAGGAAACACGGACAAAATAGTCCGCGTGCTAGTCTTCCTTGGAGCCTTGGTGCTATACTTCATGGAAGTAACATCGGGAGTTTTCGGAATCACGCTGATCGTGATCGGGGCGGTGCTGCTGCTGACCTCATTGCTGAATTATTGCCCATTATATTCCATTCTGGGTATCTCTACTAAAAGAAAAAAATAAACTTATGGGATTCTTGTCATCATTATTCGGATCAAAGAGTTTGGATTACAAAACCCTTGTTCAGCAAGGGGCGCTTGTTGTCGATGTTCGCTCCACTCAGGAATTTGTGGCAGGGCATATTCCAGGGAGTATTAATATTCCCCTGGATCAGATCAATGCAAAGGCGGATATGCTGCTCAAAAAAGGCAAACCGGTAATTACATGCTGCCGGAGTGGCGCAAGGAGCGGCATGGCCGAAGGCATGTTGAGATCTGCCGGCATAGACGCCTACAATGGAGGCCCATGGGAGAGCCTTAAACAGAAAATCTGAACTACGAAACACTGACATGCTGGAAATAATCAAGCAACCGTGGCCCTGGTATGTTGCAGGGCCACTTATCGGCCTGACTGTGCCCGCCCTGCTCATTCTCGGCAACAAGTCATTTGGGATATCGTCTTCATTGAGGCATGCCTGCGCCGCGTGCATGCCGGCCAAAATTCCCTTTTTTCAATATGAATGGAAAAAAGAAACCTGGAACTTGGTATTCGTGCTGGGGATATTTTTGGGAGGAATGGTTGCTTCCCACTTTCTGGACAATCCCGCACCAATCAAGGTAAATGAAACCCTGGCAAAAGAGCTGGCAGCTTACGGGATAACAGACTTTTCGGCAATGATGCCCCTTGACATTGTGAGCTGGGAAAAACTATTCACGGTTTCCGGCCTGATCATGATGGTTGGCGGAGGCTTTCTGGTAGGATTTGGGGCTCGCTACGCCGGAGGATGTACGAGCGGGCATGCCATTATGGGGCTGTCGACATTACAATGGCCGTCTCTGGTAGCCACAATCTGTTTTATGATTGGAGGATTTTTGATGGCTAACTGGATATTGCCGATCATTCTCAGTTTATAATATGATAGATGAGCTATAATTATGATAGATGAGCAATTAAGAACACATTGGGAGGAAGTATATAGAACCAAACATGGAAAATTCGGTGAAATTGACCACCCCGTTTCAGTTTAAACTGACCACCTGTTCCGGGCGAAATTGACCACCCCGTTTCGGAGCAAATTGACCA
>NZ_PYAS01000027.1 GCF_003014695.1 Dyadobacter jiangsuensis
TGACCCCTTGTTAATTTAACCAGGCTTCTATCAGTCTCAAAAATCCAAAAAGCCTATTTACAGCCAAATTGACTCGGGCCTTTTTAGTCAGCCCCTACTGAAATAGATTATTAAAGCAAAAACTTCAATTTAATCACCTCTTTCTCCGTCAAAAAGCGCCATTTGCCGCGGGGCAGGTCTTTCTTGTTCAAGCCAGCGAAAACGGTGCGGTCAAGTTTCTGCACTTCGTAACCCAAATGCTCGAACATCCTGCGGACAATGCGGTTGCGTCCGCTGTGGATTTCAAGGCCCACAACTTGTGCGTCAGGCGTCACCAAACCTACTTCGTCGGGGCGAATGAAACCGTCTTCCAGTTCGACACCGGCTTGCAGTTGCTCGAAATCCTCTGTTGCAATAGGCTTGTCAAGTTCTGCCTGGTAGATCTTCTTGATACCGCTTGACGGGTGGGTCAGCTTTTCGGCCAGTTCACCATCATTGGTCAGCAACAGAAGCCCTGTTGTATTGCGGTCGAGGCGGCCTACGGGGTACACGCGCTCGGAGCATGCGCCGGCGATCAGGTCAAGCACGGTTTTGCGCTCTTCGGGATCGTCGGTAGTGGTAATGTAATCCTTCGGTTTGTTGATCAGGATGTACACCATTTTCTCCGGGTTCAATGCCTTCTTGCCGTATTTCACGACGTCGGTAGGGCGTACTTTGTAACCCATTTCGGTGATGATCTTGCCGTTCACAGAAATCTGGCCCGAAGAGATCAGGTCGTCGGCCTCGCGACGGGAACAAATGCCCGCATTCGCGATGTAGCGATTCAGACGGATCTCGTCGGTTTCTTCCTTGTCCTTATGTCTTGCCGAAGGCTTCTTTTTATGCTCGTAATTGTCAAGATTATAGCGCGGTGCGGTTTCGTACCGGCCTACTCGTCTCTCCAACCCGCTGCGGTCCTGCTCTTCGTCGTCCTGGAAGCGGGAGCGGTAGGGTTTGTCGTCCCTATCTTCTTTTTTTTTAAAAGAACCTTCGCTACGGTTGAATGAG
This sequence comes from Dyadobacter jiangsuensis, assembly GCF_003014695.1. Lineage (GTDB taxonomy): Bacteria > Bacteroidota > Bacteroidia > Cytophagales > Spirosomataceae > Dyadobacter > Dyadobacter jiangsuensis. The sequence goes on from NZ_PYAS01000027.1 coordinate 1,027, forward strand.
CGGGCCGGACGCTCGCTGCGATCACCACGCGGCTTATCGAAGCCCGGCTTAAACTCACGGTCGCCGTTGTCCCTGTCGAAACGAGGCTTGAATTCGCGATCGCCATTATCTCTTTCGAAACGTGGCTTGTCGAAACCCGGTTTAAACTCACGATCACCGTTGTTTCTTTCGAAACGTGGCTTAAACTCACGGTCACCACTACCTCTTTCAGGGCGAGATTTGAAATCGCGTGAATCCCTGTCCGGACGTGGCCTGAACTCGCGCTCGTCATTATCGCGGTCGAAACGTGGCTTGAACTCACGATTGCGGTCTCCGCCACCAAATCCCGATCTTTCAGGACGGTCGCCGAATGGCTTTCTGTCGCCGGGACGATCGCCGCCGCGAAAATCTTTTTTACCAAAATCCTTTTTAAAACCGCGGTCGGCAGAATCACCTTCGCGACGGAATGGGCGATCGTTACCGCCTTTGTCCCATTTCTTGAAATCGGGCTTACCAAAACGTGGCTTGTCGAAGCCCGGCTTGTCGAATGCACGATCTTCTCTTGGCTTCTCGTGATCAAAGCTTGGACGTGCTTTCTGACCCTTGTTTTCGGCAGGGGCTGAAAAACGCAGACTGGATTTTTTGATGCTGGGTTTGCTGAACCGGCTTTCGGTTTCAGGCTTTGCGCGCTTGAAGAAGCCGCCTCCTCCTTGGGAGCCTTTGGAATTGTTTCTGTTTCTCATCAGGAATGCAGTATCACTACTGGATTTATTTCCTCTTACAAATTTACCTTGTAACCGATTAGTGCTTTAATTCGCACAAAATGGTATGAATTGCCACTAAAACTGGTTAGCCAACGTATCTGATGGTCAGAGTACTAGTGTTGAAAAAAATTAGCCTGCAAAGATACGGGAATTTTTCCGGGTAAAAATATTTGAATGTGTTTATGTCAAAAATGATATGAAAACGTTTATAAGTACTATCGGAGAAATGCGGCCGGAAATGGCCATTTTTACCTAACTAAACCTTCATTAACAAGTGAATTATGTCAGCTGAGGCGCAACCGTTGTGGAAACCGGGCAGGAACCTGTTGGAGCAGTCCAATCTTAAAAAATATATGGACTGGCTGTTTGTCAAAAAAGGCCTCTATTTCCGCTCCTATCACGATCTGTGGGAATGGTCGGTGACCGACCTGGAAGATTTCTGGGAAAGTCTTTGGAATTACTTCAATATCAAATCACACGATTTATACCTCGAAGTGCTGCAAAAGCCATTGAGCGGCATGATCGGCACGCGCTGGTTTACCCGCTCGAAGCTGAATTACGCCGAACATATTTTCAGAAATAAAACCAAAGAACGTCCGGCGATTATTTTCCAGTCGGAAAGATCGGAATCCGTTGAGATCTCCTGGGAAACGTTGGAAGCGCAGGTTGCGGCCGTATCGACCTGGCTGAAACAGCGTGGCGTGAAGCCCGGAGACAGGGTGGCGGCAGTGCTGCCCAACATCCCCGAAGCCGTGGTAGCATTCCTGGCGGCCAATGCAGTAGGTGCGGTGTGGTCGTCATGCTCGCCTGATTTTGGCAAGCCAGCCATTACCGAACGGTTTTCGCAGATTGAGCCAAAAGTATTGTTTACCGTGGATGGTTATGTTTATAATGGCAAAACCTACGACATTACGTCTTTCGCAAGCGAGCTTTCCGCTGCGTTGCCGAGTGTTAAAGACACGGTGCTTATCAACAATATCTTCTCGGAAACCCGGCCCGAACGGTTTACAGCCTGGGACGACATCCTGCATTTTGAGCACTTCGGGATCGATTTCGAGCCCGTGCCATTCGATCATCCGATCTGGATTCTCTATTCCTCGGGAACAACAGCGAAACCGAAAGCCATTACGCACAGCGTAGGCGGCTGTCTGATCGAGCATTTGAAAGCGCTCGTGCTGCATCAGAACGTGAAGCCGGGCGACCGGTATTTCTGGTATTCTACCACCGGCTGGATGATGTGGAACTACGCATTGAGCGCGCTGCTTTGCGGAGCTACATTGGTGATGTACGACGGCGCGCCGGCCTATCCGTCGTCGCAAGTACTCTGGACTTTGGCTGAAAAGGCTAAAATCACGCATTTCGGCAGCGGGGCGGCATTTTTTATCGCTTCTATGAAAAGTGGAGTCAGCATTACTTCCGAGCGGTTGAACCATCTGGAAACGATCGGTTCTACCGGCTCCCCGTTGCCGCCGGAGGCATTTGAATGGATTTATAAGCAGGTTAAAAAGGATGTGTGGCTGATCTCCCTGAGCGGAGGTACCGACGTATGCAGCGCATTCGTAGGCGGGTGCCCGCTCCTGCCCGTATACGCAGGCGAGATCCAGTGCCGGATGCTCGGGGCGAGAATAGAGGCATTTGATGAGGATGGAAGGCTGGTTTTGAATGAGCTGGGCGAAATGGTAATCACACAGCCGATGCCTTCGATGCCTATTTATTTCTGGAATGACGAGCATGACGAGAAATACCTTTCGAGCTATTTCGAAATGTACCCGCATGTTTGGCGGCATGGCGACTGGATCAAAATCACCGACCGGAAATCCGTCGTGATCTATGGCCGGTCCGATGCTACTTTGAACCGCGGTGGTGTCAGGATCGGCACGGCCGAGATTTACCGGGCGGTGGAAAGTATCCCGGAAGTGAAGGATAGTCTGGCAGTTTACCTGGAAAAGTCGAACGGAGAGGGGACGATATCGCTATTTGTCGTCCTTACCATGGGTAAGGAGCTTACGGAAGATTTGAAGAAGCAGATTAAGGACACTTTGCGGACTCAATATAGCCCACGGCACGTGCCCGACACGATCGAACAGGTAAGCGATATTCCTTACACGATCAATGGGAAAAAGATGGAAGCGCCGATGAAGCGGATATTGATGGGACAGGATCCGGCAAAGTGTATTAATATCGATACCATGCGCAATCCTGAATCGTTGAAGGCATTCATCTAGCAATACGCGTCGTTGGCATGTTAACGCCCTGCATTCATTTGCATTAGGCAACCAAAATCGTTTAATTCACGTTGGGGAAATATCCAATTCCCGTGACGCCAGCCCATACTCCTAATATTTACAGGTATGAACTCAGAAAGACCTCAGCCGCCGATCCAGAACTCGAAATCCGTAGTTCGTTTGCCTATCATCATCGCGATCACGCTGGCGGCGGGAGTGCTGCTGGGAAGTACGTTTTTCAGCGGTGGGAAGAAATTGTCTGACGTGGCGAAAGGTTACGGCAAGTTCAGAGAGGTACTGATGCTGGTGGAAAACAACTATGTCGATTCGGTGAATACCGAGGAACTGGTGGATTTCTCGATCTCCAAAATGCTTGAAAAGCTTGACCCGCATACGGCCTATTTCAACGCCGAGGAAGCTACCGCGGCACGGTCGCAGCTGGAATCGGGTTTCGACGGCATTGGCGTCGAGTTCAATATTTATAATGACACGGTTTATGTGGTAACTCCGTTGAGCGGGGGCCCGTCGGAAGCGGCCGGTATTCAGAGCGGCGACCGCATTATTTCAGTCAATAAAGAAAACTTGTCGGGTCCCGGTGTTACCAATGCGCAGGTGTACAAGCTGTTGCGCGGTAAGCGCGGTACGAAGGTGGATCTGTCGATTGAAAGGGTAGGGTTAAAGGATAAAATGAATTTCGCCGTGGTGCGCGACCGCATTCCGACCTATTCGGTGGATGCTTCCTACATGGTGGACCAGGAAATTGGATATATCAAAGTGAGCCGTTTCTCGGAAACCACTTTCGACGAGTTTAAATCCGCATTGAAAACATTGAAAGCCGAAGGGTTGAAAAACCTTATCCTCGACCTTCGCGGAAATCCGGGTGGTTATATGGAACGGGCCACGAGCATGGCCGACGAATTTATTGCAGGCGATAAACTACTGGTTTATACCGAAGGAAAAGACAGCCGTTTCGATCGCAAGACCCGCTCGCATGTGGATGGTCTTTTTGAGCAAGGCCCGTTGATCGTGCTTGTAGACGAAGGTAGTGCATCGGCTTCTGAAATCCTCGCAGGTGCATTGCAGGATCATGACCGTGCGCTGGTGGTAGGAAGAAGGTCTTATGGAAAAGGATTGGTTCAAATGCCGATCAAACTGTCGGACGGTTCGGAGTTGCGCCTGACTATCTCGCGCTATTACACGCCAAGCGGCAGGAGCATTCAGAAACCTTATGAGCTCGGCAAGGGCGAAGATTACAGCCAGGATCTGGCGCATCGGTACGAAAGCGGGGAGCTATTCAGCGCAGACAGTATCAAGTTCGATAAGAGCAAGGTGTATAAGACCGATGGCGGCCGTGTTGTGTATGGCGGAGGTGGAATTACACCGGATATTTTCGTGGCAAAAGATACTTTGATGAACAGCAAGTACCTGTTTGAGCTGTATTCCAAAAATATTATCCGCGAATATGCGCTGCGCTATGCGAATGAAAACCAAAAAAGACTGGAAAAACAACCATTCAAGGAATATCTGAAATCATTCCAGGTATCGGATGCGATGCTGGCCGAGCTGGTAAAAGACGCTTCCAGGGCGGGTATCAAACCCAATGAAAAGGAACTGAATTTGTCCAAATCGCTCATTACCTCGCAAACCAAGGCGATTATCGGTCGCTATGTGTGGGGAAGAAAGCAAAAGAATGGGTTGAACAACGAGGTATTCCAGGTCCTCAACCCGAGCGATAATGTTTATCAACATGCTGTACAGCTTTTCTCACAGGCGGCACAGCTGGAAAAAGGCGAGTTCAGCAGTTTGAATATTCCAAAAACCAAAAAGTAAAATTCACTCCACACCATTCACTCAATGTCCCGTATTGCATTTATTACCGGAGCCACATCCGGTATCGGTAAGGCCACGGCGGAAGCATTCGCCGGGGTCGGAATAGACCTTATTTTGTGCGGCCGCCGCCAGGAGCGCCTCGACGAAGTAGCCGCAGAATTGTCGTCCAAAGTAAAAGTAACCACGCTCGTATTCGACGTCCGTGACAAAGGGGCGGTGATCGCGGCAGTCGGGTCGTTGCCCGACAATTGGAAAAACATCGATATTCTCGTCAACAATGCCGGTAATGCGCACGGCCTGGGTACGCTCGACGAAGGCGATACCGACGACTGGGACGCGATGATCGACGGTAATGTGAAAGGACTCCTCTACGTTTCGAAAGCCGTTATCCCGTTGCTGCTCGAACGCGGCAAAGGGCATATCGTCAATATCAGCTCGATTGCCGGCAAGCAGACTTATGCGAATGGTGCCGTGTATTGTGCTTCCAAGGCTGCCGTCGAGGTAATCAGCGAGGGAATGCGCCTCGAACTGACCCAACACGGCATCAAAACAACCAATGTAGCGCCGGGTGCGGTGGAGACGGAATTCTCGCTTGTCCGCTTCAAAGGCGATGAAACCCGGGCCGAAAAGGTGTACCAGGGATTCGATCCATTACAGGCCGGTGACATCGCCGACGCGATCCTTTACGCCGTCAATGCGCCTGACCGTGTTACCATTGCAGACATTACCATTCTCGCCGGCGCCCAGTCTGCGGCTACGGTGATCCATCGCAAATAGAATTTTATTTGGTTTCTGGCCGCAATTAGGCTGGTAATCGATACCTTTGTCATTCTTTTTTAGGCCCCGACTTCTATAAACAGGAAGTCGGGGAGATTTTTGAATACCTATGAAAAGTTTCGACCAGAATTCCTCCGCAGACACAGCCGCTGCCGCAGTTCCCGCTTCCCAGACCGTATTTCCTATCCTTCTGGCGCTGAGTTTCTCCCATTTGCTGAACGACACGATGCAGTCCCTCATTCCATCGATTTACCCGATGGTGAAGGAATCGTTTCATCTGAGCTTTTCGCAGATCGGGCTCATTACATTTACTTTCCAGGTGAGTGCGTCTGTTTTTCAGCCACTTGTAGGTTCATTTACGGACAAAAGGCCGCAACCATATGCGTTGGCGGTCGGGATGTGCTTTACGTTGCTGGGGCTTATATGCCTCTCGATGGCGAACAGTTTTCATATTGTATTACTTTCTGTGGGGTTGATCGGCATCGGTTCGGCGGTGTTCCATCCGGAAGCTTCACGCGTAGCGCGCATGGCGTCCGGTGGCAAGCACGGGATGGCGCAATCGCTTTTCCAGGTGGGTGGCAATGCGGGCAGCTCGCTCGGGCCGTTGCTGGCGGCATTGATATTATTGCCTTACGGGCGCTTTCAGGTCATCTGGTTTTCGCTGGTGGCATTGCTGGCGATTGTTATCCTTTCGTGGGTAGGCGGCTGGTATAAGCAAAACTTGACCACTGTTGTGAAGAAATCTGCCAGCGCCGTAAAGCAGGAAGCTACTTTGTCCAAATCCAAAGTAATCATTTCAATAGGCATTTTGCTCCTGCTGATTTTCTCGAAATACATTTATATGGCCAGCATTTCGAGCTATTTCACATTTTACCTGATCGATAAATTCGGCGTTTCAATCCAGAGCTCGCAGATTTACTTGTTTGCATTCCTCTTTGCAGTAGCGGCTGGTACGTTCATCGGCGGGCCGGTAGGGGACCGGATTGGTCGGAAATATGTGATCTGGATTTCGATTCTCGGCGCGGCGCCATTTGCATTGCTATTGCCTTACGTCGATTTGTTCTGGACGGGCGTATTGAGCTGCATTATCGGTTTGATCTTATCGTCGGCATTCTCTGCCATCCTTGTATATGCGCAGGAGCTGATCCCGGGGAAAGTGGGGATGATCGCCGGTTTGTTCTTCGGTTTTGCCTTCGGTATTGCTGGTATCGGCTCGGCTATTCTCGGCACATTAGCCGATAAGACGAGCATTGAATACGTTTTTTGGATTTGCTCGTTCCTGCCGCTGATCGGGTTGCTCACCGGATTCTTGCCGAACTTGGAGAAGAAGTCCTGAGGGGTTTAGGCGTGTCGCTTATCCAGCAGATTTAGAAAATCAGGGATGTCGCAAACGGGTAAAAGCGTTAGGGCATCCTTTTTTAGTTTTTTATCCCTGCTGAGAAAGAAATCTATTTTGTGATGAATGGCCGTATAGTATTGCAATGCATCTTCAATATCGTCTATTTGAGAAGTTAGGGCAAGGTTGACCACGTCCTGATTGGCATCAATAATCTTTACATCCGAAAGAAGTAACAATAGAAGATCTTTGGATTTAGCGCTTCCGTAGGCTTTGGTTAGCCAATAGCTTACAATATGTACAATGGAAGGGGAAATAAAGGCTCTGATTCTCTTTTGCAGCACCAGAACCATGATTTTCCTGGCGTCTTCATAGTCTTTCCTTTTCAGAAGAAAATCAAGGATAATGTTGGCATCAAGGAAAACGCTAGTTGCCATATTTCTCTCCCCGTGCTTCGTAATAGGCTTTTACAAGGTCTTGATCGGCACTAACACCCGTGGGAGCGTCCATTTCATCAATTACTTCAAGAATGTTGCGCTTTTGTTCCGCCACCTGCACGATAGATTTCAGATGATCTTCGACGATTTGAGACACACTCGTTTGCCGCGCAGCTGCATAGCTTTTAATATATGCCAGCACCGTCTCTTCAATCGTAATGTTCAGGCGAGTTTTCATATGATAAATATGCGCATAAATTTTAAGATATGCGCATATATTTCAAACATTGATTCTCAAAATCAGCTCAGAATCAGGGCATAAATTGAAATAGTAATCCTGATCTGATGCATTGCAGACGCCCGGAAAATCTCCTCTATAATTTCCCATATCTCGGATAACCTGGAAATGCAAATGCGGTGGCCAGTCGCCGTTCTCGGGGTAGGGGCCAATGGCGGCGAAGCATTCTCCTGCATTGATGGTTTTGCCTTCGTGCAAGCCTTCTAACGAGCTTAGCGACAAATGCCCGTAAAGTGTGAAGAAGGTCGTTTCGCCTATTTCGTGCACAAGAATAATAGTAGGGCCATAATCACCGTAGTGGTCGTTGAATGCAAAACTATGAACAGTTGCGTCGAGCGGGGCGTAAAGCGGCGTTCCTGCTTCCGCCCAGATATCCACACCCAAATGAATACTGCGGGGCTTTTCACTGTCGGCAGTGAAATGTTTCCGATGCCGGTAAATGACGCGGTCTTCGCCGTAGCCGCCAATGCCGTTGAATGCACTTCCTGAAAGCATTTCATCGAAAACGTAGTTGGAGAAATCAACGGTTTCCGAGAGATCATGCGTCAGCAGATCGCTATTGCCAGCCGTAAAATCCAGCTTTCGGTAAGGTTTGCCGTTCTGCACGATAGCATGGAACGTAGGATATTCACGAAGGGCCTGGGCGAGTTCTGACATATTCATTTGGTTTTAAGCAACTCAGGCAAGTCGTTGCTGACTTGCCTGAGTTCAATTTACATTATTTCGGATCAAGTGCCTGCTTGATTCTTTGGGACACATCCTGCAAATGGTACCGGGTGTTTTTGTCAGTGCTCTTTGCGATAGCTGCATTTACAGTGGATTTCAATTGCTCCAAATGCGCCCGGGCGATCGACGGTAAGTCGGTTTTTTCGAGTTCCACCGAGCGTGTCGAGAATCCATAGGTGATGCCCACCGGGATAGACTGGACATTCGCTCTGCCAGGTTTTAGTAATGAAATCAGTTTCTCCGCATATACTTTTTGGAGATTCCGGCGGTACACATCGATCGGCTTGCCGGTTTTGGTTTCCGACCATATTCCCGCTTCAAGGTCGGTAAACAGGTCGTCGAGCGTGTAGTCTTTGGCAGAGATACCTGTTTCCATAAGCCGTACCGCACGGTCGCCGGCGAAAAGGGAGGTCAATGCAAAATCCTGCAATGCCTTGACGGCCTCCATGCCGGTTTCAGGTTTCACTTTGTTGAGGATATTCTGGTCCAAAAGCCAGGTTGGCGTTTTGAAAAGTTGTGCATTCAGGAAGTCGATGGCTTCTTTTTGAGTTGCCTTTGGAACGGTGGTAAAAGTGGGCCCTTCCATATCGTAGGTAGTCGGAGTATCGTAAATACCGCCCACATTTTTGATCACATGGCCCAGATAGCGGCGGTATTGCGTTACCACGTTGCCGTAAATTTCATCCAGTTCCTTATAGCTCTCGCCGTCTTCCTTGCTCCATTCGATCAGGTTCGGAAGAATGCGTTTCAGGTTTTTGATACCATATTCCGAAGCCTTCATGGCATTGTCGCTCAAATCTTCGGTCTGATAACGAGGATCATACGGGCTGATTTCCGTTCCGAAATGCAGGCGATTGTCTTTGTAAGCCTCTTTGGTAAGGGTATTCAATGCCAATTTTTCAGTCTGGGCATCTTTGGCATCAGGGAAATTGCTGTAACCCCATTGAATGGCCCACTTATCGTAGTCGCCGATGCGCGGGAAGAGGTCGGTAATGCCGTCCTCGGGCTGTGCTACGTAGTTGAAACGCGCATAATCCATAATGGACGAAGTGTGTCCGTGTTCCGCGATCCAGGCTTTGTCCCGTAGTTTTTCAACAGGTGTAGCCGAGCTGGCGCCCATATTATGGCGTAGGCCCAGGGTGTGGCCGATCTCGTGAGAAGACACGAAGCGAACCAGTTGGCCCATCAGTTCATCATCAAATTTCTTGGTACGTGCTTTCGGATCCACCGCCGCCGCCTGAATAATGTACCAGTTACGGAGCAGGCGCATCACATTATGGTACCAGCCGATGTGGCTTTCGAGGATTTCGCCGCTGCGCGGGTCGTGTACATTAGGCCCATAAGCATTCTGAATGTCGGCAGCGAAATAGCGGATCACCGAGTAGCGGGCGTCTTCGAGACTCATAGTTGTATCGCCTTCGGGCCAGTATTCGCCGCGGATCGCATTTTTCCAGCCTGCTTTTTCAAATGCAACCTGCCAGTCGTCGACACCTGCTTTGAGGTATTTGCGCCATTTTTCAGGCGTAGCCGGGTCGATGTAATAAACGATCGGCTTTTTAGGTTCGATCAGCTCGCCGTTTTTCTGCTTGCGGGCATCTTCGGCATTCTTAGGTTCCAGGCGCCATCTTACGGCAAATACCTCGGTATCGGAGCGCTGCGATTCTTCACCGAATGTGGCATATTGATTCGCGAAATAGCCCACCCGGCTATCGAAAATGCGTTTTTTCATCGGCGCTTTCGGCAGCAGAATGAGTGAGGAGTTCATTTCAAACGTCACGACACCCGCGTCCAGGCCCGATGGCAGGTATTGACCGATCGAAGGCACTGGTGTAGGGGTCAGCAGCTGAGGCGTTACATTGAACGTCTTGATTGTCCTGATCTCCGTATTGATCGGGTAAGTGCTGATTTTGGAAATAAAAGAGGCCTCTTTCTTGAACGCGGCGAGTTTCAGGAGCTGTTTGCTCACCGAACTCAGCGAAAATACCTGGTTATCGGCGTTGAAGAATTCGGTCACATCGACTACCGATGATTTCTCAGGCTCTTTTTTGACTGCTTTAATGTCAAAAACACCGATAATAGGGTCGGAGTTGGAGTTTTTGACGGCCTGGAAAATGGGTTTGGTGCTGTCAGGGCTTGTTACCACGATCGTCACCGACCGCAATAACAGGTTGTTATCCATTCCCCGCTCCCAGCGGATCATTTGCCGGTTCACTTCCTCGCCTCCGAAGATTCCGCCGCCCGCTGCGGTTTTGGAATAGCGGGTCACCGCCATGATATCGCGGTTCAGGAGCGAATCGGGGATTTCGAAATACCATTTGTCGTCCACCTTGTGCACCGAAATCATGCCTTTCTGGCTAATGGCATTGGTACTGTCAATGAGGTCTTTGAATGCCTTTGGGCCTTTCTTTTTGTCGTCTTTCAGCTTGTCTTTCACTGCGGAAGCCACGGCGTCGACGGCCTTGTCGATTTTGACATCCTCCTGTTTGTCTTTCTTTTTCTTTCGTTGCGCGTGCGCGTCGTGCATATACACGAATGCCAGCGCCGCGAGGAGAAGGTAACGCATTAATCTCATAGAGTTTGGTTTTTGGGATAAAGTATAAAGGTGTGATTAAATGAAAGGTTAGGGACTATTTGGCCATCAACTCTGCCAGGACGCCTTCTTTAAGGGCATATTTGGAAACCTGGATTTGCCGGATACCGTGCGTTTTGAGCACATAGTCGATCAGGCAGACGGCCACCACGATCATGTCCACACGCAGCTCAATCATACCGGGGATCGCCATGCGCTCGTCATGGTTGCCAGACAGGATGAGGGCATATGCACGGTAAAACTCTTCCAAGGGTATATTGAAGTCGGTTTCTAATGCGGGCGGCCAGTCGTTGGTTCGGTGGTGGAAGTCGATATCTACCAGGGTATCGAACGTTCCCGACGAGCCCACGAGCTTTTCCGGGGCATATTGGTGGACCGCATTTGCGAGCGGGATCAGGTTTTCGTCGAAATGATTGTAAAGGCTGCGGCGGTCGGCTTGGGAAAGCGGGTCGTTCCGCATGAACTTCTCCATTAGGCGCTGTCCGCCGATTTCGAAGCTCTGTTTCCAGAAAATCTGCGAGCGGTTACCGATGATGAATTCCACGCTTCCGCCGCCGATATCCATAATCAGCGAAGGAGCGTCACCAATGTCGGCTCCGCGGCGAACACCGTAATATATGTACTCCGCCTCGCGGTTGCCGTCGATGACCGTCACCTCGATATTGGTCTTTTCCAGAATTTCGGAGCAGAACTCTTGCCGGTTTTCCGCATTGCGTACGGCGCTGGTACCGAATGCGAACGTCTTTTCGGGCATTACTTCGAAAGAATCGAGCTTCTCGCGGAAATAGGAGAGGACAGCAAGCGCGCGGTCCTGTGCTTCGGGCGTGATCACACGTTTGTTGATACCACCTAAACCGATCCGGGCAGGCCTGCTTTCGTGGAAAACAGTCTTAAAATGAGCGCCGTTAGGCTCCGCGATCAGCAGGTGAAATGTGTTGGTGCCTAAATCAATTATTCCCAGTCTGGAACTCATATTGGGCTGTTTAATCTGTTAATGACTAGTGTTTCAATGCAATGGATACAAAAATAAACGAATTTTAACGACTTATTTCTTGATTTTCTGTTGGATATAGTTTTTCTTTGCAGTCCGATTTCAGAAACCAATTCAAAGAACATTAGAAATTATAAGCATGCTTATTATTAACATTAAAGACAACGAATCGATTGATCGCGCTCTTAAGCGTTACAAGAAGAAATTTGAAAGAACTGGTACAATGCGTGAGCTTCGTGCCCGCACAGCTTTCGAAAAACCATCTGTTAAGCGTCGTTTCGAAGTTTTGCGTGCCGTTTACAAAGAGAAAACTTACGGTCACTTAGAAGACTAGTTCCTAACGGAATGGTTCTCTGAAAGACTTCTATAGGATTATTGTATCCATATCATACGAGAGGAGCTGTCTTGAATAAGATGGCTCCTTTTTGTATGTTCGGATTATGATAACGCCGTTTCTGGAATTCCTCCAATTCGAAAAGCGCTCCAGTGCGCACACGATCAAATCGTACCAGACTGATCTCGAACAGTTTCAGAAATACTTGCTTTTTCAATACGATTGCGCCGAACCCGAAACGGCCAAGGCGCCGATGCTACGGTCCTGGATCGTGAGTTTGATGGAGGAGGGGCTCAACCCATCGTCGATTAACCGGAAAATTGCTGCGCTCCGGACGTTCTATGGATATTTAAGAAAGAAAAAGCATATTGACAGTGATCCGACGAAGATTCTGTCGGCATTGAAAGCCCGCAAGAAGCTGCCGGCATTTGTGGAGGAGAAATCGATGGAAATGCTTTTTGAAGAAGGCACATTCGCCGACGATTTCGAGGGCCTGCGCGACCGGGTGATTATGGAACTGCTCTACGGGAGCGGGATCCGCCTTTCGGAGCTGGTGGAGCTGGAATTGAAGGATTTAAACTTGCCTGCCCGTACCATTCGCGTCTTTGGAAAGCGATCGAAGGAGCGGATCGTGCCGGTTTCCACTTCTCTGGTGCAGTTACTTCAAAAATATATAGCACAGCGTGCGCCGGAGGAAAATACGGACGTTCTGCTGTTAACCGATTCAAATAAAGCTATTTACCCTGTTTTTGTGCAGCGGAAGGTGAAACAATACCTTTCGGCCGTTACGACACTGTCGCAAAAGAGCCCGCACGTACTCAGGCACACGTACGCGACGCATTTGCTCAACCGCGGCGCCGATCTGAACGCGATCAAGGAGTTACTAGGCCATGCCAACCTCGCCGCAACGCAGATTTACACGCATAACTCCATCGAAAAGCTTAAAAAATCGCATCAACAAGCGCACCCCAAAGCCTGAAACCCATTTTTTAAGGTTATATTTGCCTTCAGTGCAAATTTCAAAATATAATTTCGTCACTCCATTATGAATAATAGTTTCCAGGACGCAGTTGTAACGAAGTATAATATTTTTAATAGCCTGTTTCTGAGCTTACCCTACCGCGGTATATTCCAAACAGGCTCCCTGCTTCCGATACTGACTCAGCAAAGTGAGATTGGCTTTCAGGAAGGCAAATCTCCCAAAGAAATCATCGAGCATTTTTTTTCAGAGCTCCTGGAAACGGCTACTCCCAAGGAACGTGCGGATCTGCTTTTTGCATTTATCCAATATATCGAACGCCAGGTAGTACTTTTCGACTCGGTGGAAGATGCGGCCTTCGACGAGACCCACGACCTGACCGGCAAAGGCTCGGTAACCTACCTGACCGAACGGCTGGAAAACGACGAGCTGAAAAAGAAACTGCTCGCCAAACTGGAAGATTTCAGCGTACGCATCGTACTGACTGCCCACCCGACCCAATTCTATTCGGGCAAAGTGTTGGGCATTATCAACGACCTCGAAGATGCGATCAAGGCCAACGACTTTACAGAAGTAAACCAGCTGCTGTTACAACTCGGGAAAACGGCTTTCATTAACCATGAAAAGCCGACGCCGTTCGATGAGGCGGTGAGCCTGTGCTGGTTCCTCGAAAACGTATATTATGATGCCATCCCGTCCATTCTTGAAAAACTCATTAATGGCCTGGGAATGAGTGTACATGACTGGCCTTACCCGAATGTGTTCCGCCTGGGCTTCTGGCCGGGTGGCGACCGCGACGGTAACCCATTTGTGAACCCCGAAATTACACTGAAAGTAGCCGATCGCCTGCGCGAGACGCTTTTGCGTGGCTATTACCGCGATATCCGTCAATTGAAACGCCGCCTGACATTCAAAGGTGTCGACGACGCGGTTTCGCTGGCGGAGAAAAAAATGAACAGCACCATTTTCGGGCCATTTGAGGAAGGTTACGAAAGTGCGCAGGAGCTGATCGATGAGTTATTAAAAGCACGTGAAGTGCTGGTGAACAAGCACCAGGGTCTTTTCGTGGAGTTACTGGATAATTTTATCCTGAAACTCAATCTGTTCGGATTCTTCTTCGCGAGCCTTGATGTTCGTCAGGATAGCCGCAAACACGGCAAAGCCTGGGAGGATATCCTGAAAAGACTCGAAAAGAAAATCCCGCTGCTGAAATACAGCGACTACCAAAGCTGGGACGAGGCGAAAAAGATCGATCTGCTGCTGTCATTGAATATACCACTTCGTGATGAAGATTATGAGGATGAATTGACGAAGGACATTCTCGGTTCAATCCGTGCAATCAAAACGATCCAGGAGAAAAATGGCGAAAAAGGTGCGCACCGGTATGTGATCAGTAACAACACTTCTGCATTGAATGTAATGCAGGTAGTGTCGCTGGCCAAAAACCTGATCGCAGACGAAGAAGGCAAGCTGGCGCTCGACGTCGTGCCGCTTTTTGAAACCGTGGATGACCTGGCCAATGCGCCGGGCATTATGCGGACGCTCTACGAAAATGAATATTACCGCAACCACCTGAGCAACCGCGAGAATCACCAGACGATTATGGTGGGCTTCTCGGATGGTACCAAAGATGGCGGCTATCTGCGTGCTAACTGGTCTATTTACCGTGCTAAGGAAGAATTGACCAAGGTATCTCGCGAGTTTGGCATCAAAGTGACGTTCTTCGACGGTCGTGGAGGACCTCCTGCACGTGGCGGCGGTAACAACCATAACTTCTATTCGTCACTCGGTAAGGATATCGAGGACAAGGAAATCCAGCTTACCGTTCAGGGACAGACCATCAGTTCCAACTATGGTACCGTCACAACGGCCATGTATAACCTTGAAAGGCTATTCACCGCCGGTCTCGAAAACCACCTTTTCAAAGGACATCGCGACGATGAACTGACGGACGCCGACAAAGACCTGATCGAGGAAATGGCTGAAATCGCCTATAACTCCTATCTGGATCTGAAAAACCATCCGATGTTTGTCAAATACCTGGATAAAAAGACGCCGTTGCGCTTTTACGGGCAAACCAACATCGGTAGTCGTCCGACCAAACGTGGTAACGACGACGAAGGATTGAAGTTTGAAGATCTTCGTGCGATCCCGTTCGTGGGTTCATGGGCGCAGATGAAACAGAACGTGCCGGGCTTTTATGGTTTCGGGACTGCAATCCAGGCATTGGCGAAAGAAAACAAGGTGGAGGATATCAAAAAGCTCTATCAGAAATCGCTTTTCTTCCGCACATTGATAGAAAACTCGATGCAGTCGCTTTCCAAAGCGTTTTTCCCTGCGACCAAATACCTCCGCGATGAGGAAGAGTACCGCGAGTTCTGGGACAAAATGTACGAAGAATTCCTCCTTACTCGCGAGTTGCTACTCGAAGTATCGAGTCAGAAAGAACTGCTCGATAGTAACAACGTCACCAAAGTTTCGATCAAAACCCGTGAGCGCATCGTATTGCCGTTGATCACCATCCAGCAATACGCATTACAAATGCTCGCCGGCGATCCGAAGAACTTGCAGCTGGATGTGGAGACCTATAACCAGCTGATTATCCGGGCGATGTTCGGGATTATTAATGCGGCGCGGAATTCGGCGTAAGAAGATTTATTGAGTAATTTAATATTCAGGAGCCGGGTAAAACCCAGCTCCTGTTGTTTTCTGGCCACTCGCTTTACTCACCTCTTCCCTTATACCTGATAATCTTGGTGTGAAACCGGCCGTTTCGAAAGCGCAGAGTATCTGGTAATGCGTTGGACGATCGGGGTATCCGGGCGTTAGCCAATGTGAGTTGAAAGCTTCCCTTTATTTCTTGCGTTTTGGCATTGTAACTGTCGATTTGGATATAGTTATCCTCGGAGTCGACGGTATAGTAACTATCCCCTAAAACATCACCATCACTAAGCGAAGTATGCAAGCCGACCTGGGGTTCTTGGCTTGATTCACAGCCGACAAATGGGTTACAGGATATAAGTTTATGCCGACCGGTTTGCGGAGAAAACGGAATGTTTTGAAATAACAACTCCTGGCGATTGGCACCAGCCTCGTTATAGAGTACTGAAACTAAGCCGTAGAATACACCTTGCGGTTCGTCGAGATAACTGACGACACCATGCGTAACCTGGTAGGCATTACTATATGTTTTGCTCCAATCCGCCCCATTCGTCTCGGCGGTAAGGTAACCCCAATTTGGAAGTCGTGGGAGAGGCCCGGAATTGTCAATGATTGCATCCATGATTTTACAACCAGATAGTAATGTGGCAATTCCAAGCGATATGTATACAGTTAGTAGACGGTTCATTCTCTTTGAAAGTTTGGTTCTGACAAGTCCGTACGTCTATCATCCGCCCCTACCTTTGTATTCGATAATCTTGGTATGAAACCGGCCGTTTCGAAAGCGCAGTGTATCTGGTAATGCATTGGACGATCGGGGTATCCGGGCGTTAGCCAATGTGAGTTGAAAGCTTCCTTTTATTTCCTTCGTCCCGCTGTTATAGCTGTCGATTTGAATGTAGTTATCCTCTGAGTCGACGAGATAGAAGGAGTCCCCTGCAACGTCGCCGTCGCTAAGTAGTTCAAACAATGCGGCCCTGGGTTTGTCGCTGGATTCGCAGCCCGCGTAGGAGTTGCATGATACAAGTTTATGCCGGCCTGTCTGCGGAGAAAATGGGATGTGTTGAAATAACAACTCCTGGCGATTGGCACCAGCGGACGTATAAAGTATCGAAGTTAACGCGTAGAAAACGCCTTTGGGTTCATCAGCATAAGTAGTGGATCCATGCGTAACCTGGTAGGCATTTTTATAGGTTGTGCTCCAATATACGCCATTCATTTCAGCTGTTAGGTAGCCCCAGTTTGGCAAGCGTGGGAGAGGTCCGGCGGTATCAATTATTGCGTCGACTATTTTACAACCAGCTAGCAGCATGACGATTCCAAGATATATATAAACAGTCCGTGAACGTGTCATTTAGGAGGTTATTTTGTGATGATTACTCGGCAAGTTTCGATCCCCTGGCTAGTGAGGAGGCGAATGAAATAGGTACCAACTGGCAGATTTTTACTTTTAACGCTGGCTGAATAGCGCCCTCTACGACTTATTGTCTTGTCGTCTTTCAGTATCTCAATGACCTTTCCTGACTGATCCAGCATATCTAGTTTGACGTGCGTATCAGATTGAAGCTTGTAGGAAATGTTAATCCGATCATCTGCCGGATTAGGAGTTGCAATTAAACTGGGCAGCTCGCCTTGCAGTGCAATTGTGTCATGTCCTGCTGCTGAAACCTTGTACGGATTAGCAGGCAGCTGGGCCGTTACCGTAATGTAAGCTGTTGCAGATTGGCCGTTCGAAGTAACCGTTCCTTTCAGGTAGATCTTTTGACTTTGGGAGAAATACCACGTAAATATGTCCGACGTAGTATTGGATAGCGTGTAGTTGACTCCGTCGTAGCTGTATTGCCAGCTAAAAGTGTAGGGCGCAGAGCCGCAGCTATAATACAACTCATAGTTTTTCCCACCCGGGCTGCTTACCCATGTAGGGCCATCCACAAAAGCATTCAATGGATTAGCAGGGTCTGGCCTGAATGCGCCCACGACCGGATGCGATTCAGTAATTCTTTGGGCATTATTTTCATCTGCTGTACCAGTGGCCCGCCCGCCAACCTGAATATTAGGATTTGAAAAGTTCAATAGCCTATTTTTAGCATGTTCATCGGTAATCCCGTTCCCGACCATTACCGTCCTGTCTACTGTAAATCCCAGGAACTTTATCTTATATCCTTTGGCATAGGATGGTACAGCCGTATTGTCGTCGTCGTGGCGGCATCCATAAAGGTGTCCCACCTCATGAGCGAAGGTTTTACGAGAGGTTGCGCACCACAGTTCAACAATTGAATAGGCCTTGTCGATCTCGAGAGTCACAGTTCCAGAGATTCCTCTTACGTCCCCCCCACCGTAGTTACCATCGGTCAACAATACTACGACATCAGCCTGATACTGATTCCTGAGATTTTTGGCGGTGGCGTTTTTGATTAGATCATCCCTATCACCGCCCATTGCGTTAGAGTGTTCAGTGAAGTTCAAAGGCGCTATCCCCGCTAGTACCAAAGCCGCAGCGCTCGTAATCCCACTATTATAAATACAACTGTTAAACTGCGAAATGGACAGGTTTACGTGATCTGTAAGCGTCGTGATATTGCCTGCTAATGTAAGTGCTTTTGGCGTGTAGAGCACCAGTACCCGCGGATAAACCAATGCCTGGCAAGGCTGCATTTTTGCATTGGCATCGCCGCCTTGTTTTACAACCGGCTCCATTGCTGATGTTCGCAGGTTGTCGGGTTTTGACGTAGAAGAAGTCGTCATGCAACCAACATCCCAAGCCTTCTTCGGATCAATGATTTGCAAACAATATAGACCCGACGGTGCCGGAAATATCTCGTATACGCCCGCGGGTGTGGATATGTGTGCGCATACACGACCCGCTTTCGATATGACGATCACTGTTCCCCGGTCGTCGTCCGTTTTGCCGATCCATTCGTATTCATTAGCTGATTCGTATTGCACATGGCTGGCGACGGCGGTAATGGTGGGGCCGTCGGGAATGTGGAGCGGCAGGATCCCATCCTTTTGCGAAGTGGCTAATGCATTGAGCGTGATAAAATGATAGCCCGTAATGTCGGGATTCTTGCGCAGACGTTCGCGGTATGCAGCCATTTCCGGCGAATCGGGAACCTGGTCCGCAGATACGGATTGAATAAACGGCGTGTCCTGCGCTTGGAGGGAGAGGCCCACGCACGAGATGACCGCGAATATGCCTGTTTGGATGAAAGTGTAAAGTAATTTTCGCATAGCAGAAATAGTTTAGATAGAGCTTGTCGATGTAATTTTTTGACCGAAATGTTGCACTATTCCCGCTGCATGAAAAGCGTTTTGGCGATGAACCATCTTTCGGCTGCTCAATCCGGATCAATGGCCAGAACCAATTATCAACAACATTTTTTCTCCAAACTTTTTCCCACAACTATTAGTAGACGAATTGTTGCGAAGGCTTATATTTGATAATACTCATCATTCCAATCCTATTTTACTTCCACATCATGACACATCAGTCGGATCATCGTGCCTATTTTTTTAAGATAGATACGACTATCAAAAAGATTCGTAATGCCCTGCAAAAGCAGCTGACGGAGGCGGGTTTTGACCTCACGGTCGATCAATGGGTGCTTATCGACCACATTTTCAGGAAGCAGGGGATCAGCCAGAATGAGCTGGCGGAAATGACTTTCAAGGATCCTCCGACAGTGACGAGGATTATCGATTTGCTGGAAAAGAAAGGTTTGGTAGAACGCGGCCCGGCCGCTGGCGACCGACGCAAATTCAACCTGTTTCTGACTAAAAACGGAGAGGCTATCTACAACCAGGCATTCCCGATCGTGGCCGACATCCGTCGCAAAGGCTGGGGCAGCCTGAGTGACTCCGATTACCAGCATTTCGTGCGGATCATGGATTCTATTTACCAAAATTTTACCTGATTTGACAAAATTTTTACCAAGCCATTAAGTGGAAGAATGACAGCTTTTTACGTCGTCCTTCCACTTTTTTTGTGCAAAAGCGGAGTGTGATCGGAGCATTTGCATGAGCATCCGGTTAAACCTTTCGGCATGTTTTTGTATCTAAACCATAGAACGGTTCCGAAACCAACAGGTTTGAAGGGGCTGTTCAGGTTAATATCAGTTTCATTTATATCCATTTTTAAGGCCATGAAAAAGTATTTTTTGCTCGGCGCTCTCATCACTTCATCACTTATTACTCCTGCGTTTTCACAAGTTAAAACAGAACAGCTAGTTCAGGTACCGAATATAGAAGTGGCGGGCTTCGCCGAAATGGAGGTCGTGCCCGACGAGATTTATTTCAACATCTCGCTTCGGGAATATTTCCAGGATGAGAAAAACCAGAAAGACAAGGTCAATATCTCCACGCTCGAAAAACAGCTGATCAAGGCTGTGGCCGATGCCGGTTTGCCGAAGGAAGCATTGTCGATCAGCGGAGTAGGAGGCTACCAGAATTACGTGGACAAGAAGAAAAAGCCCGCTACATTCCTCGAAGCGAAGCAATATGAACTGAAAGTTTCGAGCGCGGAAAAACTGGATGGCATTTTGTCGAAGGTTGAAAGCCGTGGCGTTCAGTATGCGAACGTTGCGCGGGTAGACCACTCGAAACGCGAGGAGTTCAAGAAGCAGGTGAAAATCGATGCATTGAAAGCTGCCAAAGTGAAAGCGGAATACCTCGTGGCGTCGCTCGATCAAAAGCTGGGTAAGGTAATGTCTATCAAAGAATTGGACGAAAACCTTTATTTCCCGCAACCTGTATTTGCCAAAGCTAACGTACGTGCATTTGCAGCAGAAGCCGCGGATACCGTTCAGGACAGCGATGTGCAGTATCAGAAAATCAAGATCAGTTACCGTATGCAGGCTGCATTTGAAATCAAATAGGCTGTTTCACGCATAAACTCTCTATCAGGTGCCCGGTAAATAGCTTACCGGGCACAATTTTTTCGGTGTGATGTATCCGGATTTGTCAGTCCGTTCTTTTGTTGAGAATATTAGTTTCTTTAAATTGAATGTTCAATCTCAAACTAAGTAACTGGAAATCATGAGCATTAACGCGAAACACCTGGCCACATTTATTTTGGGCGCCGCTGCGGGAGTGGCTGCCCACAAATACCTTCAGACCGAGGAGGGAGAGAAGCTTCTGGAAGACCTTAAAACAAAGGCTAACAACCTGAAAGCCGAAGCGGAAGGGGCCATCGATAAAGCTCCTGAGTATTTCGAGGAACTTAAAACGAAGGGTGCGGAGACGCTGAAAGGTAATTTTCCCGATGCGGAGGCATTTTTCAAAGATTTGTTCGAAAAGTTTAAGGGTACGAAAGGCACCGCTTCCACCGAAACGGATGTCACACCAACGCCGGATCCTATTTCCTGATATCACAGCACTCAATCCCTGCCGTAGAACGCTTTGAATGTTCTACGGCATTTTTATTGCCCTACCAATCCGTTAATCTGCGCATATTGAATGAGCATGATGGTTTTGGCGTCGTTGATCGCTCCGTCGGCGACCATTTGAATAGCTTCTTTGAAAGGAATTTCCATCACCTCGATGTTCTCCTGCTCCGTCGCGCAGCCTCCGCCGTCGCTTACTTTCATATCGTCGGAATATTCGGCGACGAAGAAATAGAGGATCTCGGTAACGGAGCCGGGCGACATATAAGCCTGGAATATTTTCTTTACCGAGCTCACCTTGTAGCCGGTTTCCTCTTCGGTTTCCCGCTTGATACACGCTTCCGGATTGTCTTTGTCAAGCAGGCCGGCGCAAGCCTCAATCATCATGCCGGTTTCATTGCCGTTGGTATAGGTAGGGAGGCGAAATTGCCTTGTAAGCACGACGGTTTGCTTCTCTTTGTTGTACAGCAATATCACCGCGCCATTCCCGCGGTCGTAAGCTTCGCGCGCCTGGCGCTCCCACGAGCCGTCAGCACGCTGGTAGTCGAATGTGTATTTGCGAAGCGTATACCAATTATTGGAAAGCACTTCTTCGGAGGCAATTTTGACACGCGGATTAGCCATTGATCAAAAATGATTATTTGTGATTAATAATGATCAAAATTAATCAAAACTTTTCTGTTGGCAAAAAAGAATGAGCCTGTGGTGAATATTTAGCAATGCGGATTACTTTGCGGTTGTATCTCAACCGACGTTCCATGAAACCTGTACCTTATTGGATTGAAAAGTACAATCTCCTGCCGCACCCGGAAGGCGGCTATTATGCGGAAACTTATCGGGCATCCAAAAGCATTCCGCACCAGGCGTTACCCGCGAGATTTGGGGGTGACAGGGCATTTTCCACCGGTATTTATTTTCTGCTCGAATCACACAATTTCTCCGCATTCCACCGTATCCAAGCCGATGAAATGTGGCATTTCTATGCCGGTGAAGCTTTGGAAGTGTTTGTGATTGATGAAAAAACAGGAGATTTGAGCACTATCAGGCTGGGTAATGATCCTGACAATGGTGAAACTTTCCAGGCAGTGGTACCGGCTGGTGCGTGGTTTGCGTCACGCCCCGCGAGCGGGAGTACCTACGCGCTCGTGGGCTGCACAGTTGCGCCCGGGTTCGATTTCGCTGATTTTGAGATGGCAGGGTGCGAGGCATTATCCCAGGCCTACCCGCAGCATGCCGGACTGATCGCCGAACTTACGCGATGCTGACCAGTCCGGGAGAGCGTCAGTAGCCTACGCTTGTATCATCACCGCGAGGATCGGAGCCGCCTTCGAGGGAGCCGTCGGGCAGCACGAGTATGCAGTCCATCCGGCCGATGGAATTACGTTGCTGTTCGAGGATGTAGCCTTTGTCCTGCAACTTTTTAATGGCTTCGGCAGAGAATGCATTAGCCTCGAAAGTCGTTTTGTCGGGCAGCCACTGGTGGTGGAATTTCAACGCATTCACCGCCTGCTGCATGGTCATGCCGTGTTCCAGTACATTCAGGATGGTTTGGTAAACCGAGGTTATGATGGTGGAGCCCCCCGGCGTTCCCACGACCATCAGCAGTTTTCCGTCTTTTTCGATGATCGTCGGTGTCATGGAAGAAAGCATCCGTTTGCCCGGCGCGATTGCATTGGCTTTATTGCCGATCAGCCCATACATATTCGGGGCACCGGCTTTAATGCTGAAATCATCCATTTCATTATTCATGAAATAACCGCCGCCCTTCACGATTACGCGGCTGCCGTATCCGCCGTTCAGGGTAGTGGTGACCGACACCGCATTACCCTCCTTGTCTACCACCGAGAAGTGAGTCGTTTCGAGGCTTTCGTAGCCCGGGAGCACACCGCCATGGATATTTTTGCTGTCGGTAGCTCTGTCCCAGGAGAAATCGCTCCAACGTTTTTGCAGGTAATCCTTACTAATGAGGTCATTCACCGGCACTTTCACGAAATCGGGGTCGCCGAGGAACTTGGCGCGGTCGGCGTACACCCGGCGTTCAGCTTCAATCATAACCTGAATGGTCGAATCGCTGTGCCAGCCCCATTTGCGCAGCGGGTGCTGCTCGGTGAGCCGCATGAGTTGCAGCAATGCCACGCCACCGCTGGAAGGCGGGGCCATGGTGATCACTTTATAACCTTTGTAGCCTTCGGTTATGGTTTCGCGCCATTGTGCATGGTAGTCGGCCAGGTCCTGCTTGCTGATAATACCTTCGCCATTCTTGTTAATATCCTTTACGAGCTGCTTCGCCACTTTGCCGGCGTAGAACCCTTCGCGGCCTTTTTTCTGAATGCGTTTCAATACCTTCGCAAGGTCTTTCTGAACCAGCAAATCGCCCGCGGCCCAATCCTTGCCGGTAGGGTTGAGAAAGTAGGACGAGCCCGGATTGACAGCCAACAAATCGCTTTTGATCGAATTAAGGCTCCTTGCCTCCCGCTCGGTCAGTACCACGCCGTTTCGGGCAATATCGATGGCAGGTTGCAACACCTGTTTCCAGCTCAGTTTGCCATATTTTGCGTGGGCTTGCGCCATTCCATCTACGGATCCCGGCACACCCGACGCCAGCCGGCCCAGCGTGCTGGATTTGGGAATGATATTGCCGTCCTTATCAAGGTACATGTCGGCATGGCCTTTTCCGGGTGCTTTCTCGCGAAAATCGATGCTATAACTTTTGCCGTTTTTATCCCGTAAAACCAGAAATCCGCCGCCGCCGATATTGCCCGCCGATGGGTGTACCACCGCCAGCGCAAATTGCACGGCTACCGCAGCGTCCACTGCATTACCTCCTGCTTTCAGAATATCCACGCCCACTTGTGAAGCCACCGGATGCGCCGAGGCGACCATGCCGTTTTGTGCGACGACGCCTTTGCGATCGCTGAAAAATGGTTTCTGATTGGGGTCGTCGGAAAGGAATTGATAGAAGCCGGTAGATTCCTGAACGGGTTTCTGGGCGTAAGAAATGCCGGAAAGCGAGCCGGCGAGCAGCATTAGGGTATAGCGTAATTTCATATAGGAGTGTCAGGTTAATGTTGTAATTTATTAAATCGAACCCTTTTTCTTACCTTTTATACCAATTTATTTCGATGCATTGGGGCGATGCGCTAACTTTTGAATTCAAATTGTCCGTAACGTCATGATGAAGTTTTTACGACAGGTCTGGGAGAGTTTCCGCTTTGCCTGGGGAGCGCTCAAAACCAATGTTACCCGCACTATTCTATCGCTTCTTGGCGTAACGGTCGGCATATTCGCCATCGTGGCCGTTTTTACGATTGTGGATTCGCTTGAAAAAAGCATCCGCGACAGCCTGAGCTTCATCGGCGACAAAGTGATTTATGTACAAAAATGGCCCTGGGGCTTTGGTGGTGAATACCAATGGTGGAAATACTTCCAGTGGCCGGAGCCGAACTATGCCGAATATAAGTATCTCTACGATAACCTCGAAAGCGCCAGTGCGGTGGCCGTAATGGATTTCAGGGGTAATACTGTCCTTAAAAACGGCTCGAACAGCATCAACGCGGCAATTCAGGGGATTTCTTACGAATACAACCTTATTTCCGATATTCCGGTCCAGAACGGCCGGTACTTCATTCCACTGGAAACCAATAATGCCCGCAATGTCGCTATTGTTGGCGCGGATATTGCCGAATCGCTTTTTCCAGGCCAGGATCCGGTCGGAAAACCATTCAAGCTGGCTGGGCACAAGTTTACCATCATAGGTGTGCGTGAGAAAAAGGGGGAAAGTCTGGTCGACTTCGGCGGTAGTCCTGACAAAATTTGTCTTATTCCGTTCGCATCGTTCTCCAAATTGTTCCAATCCGGGCGGCGCAGTGCCGATATTGTCGTAAAAGGTTTCCCGAATGACGAAGGCATGAAGGAAGTAGAGGCGGAGATCGTAGGGCTGATGCGGACCAAACGGGGTATCAAGCCGCGCGACGGCAACAACTTCTCATTAAACCGGCCCGAAGCGGCAGCTGTTGCGATTTCCGGGCTTTTCGCGGTACTCACCGTGGCGGGGTGGGTAATCGGAAGCTTTTCGATCCTCGTGGGCGGCTTCGGGATTGCGAATATCATGTTTGTGTCGGTCAAAGAGAGAACCAACCTGATCGGAATCCAGAAATCGTTGGGGGCCAAAAACTATTCGATATTGTTCCAATTCCTGTTCGAAGCGGTAATGCTGAGCCTGGTCGGAGGGCTGGTGGGGATATTCCTGGTGTACCTGCTGTCGTTCATGAAACTGGGTTCGCTGGAAATCCTGCTGCTGCCGCGTAACGTGCTTTTGGGATTGGGTGTGTCGAGCATTATCGGCGTCCTTTCAGGCATCGTACCGGCTATGCTCGCCGCGCGCATGGACCCGGTGATCGCCATCCGGGCCAAATAATAACTAGGAAAAATCAAACCGTTTTGCGAAGTTCGCTTCTATCACCATCACACTGATCGACTGTTATGCGTAAATGGGTCATTTTCGCCGTATTTCTGGCAATCGTATTCGGGATTCTATATTATATCACTTTTGGGTATTACAGCGAAGGAAAGCGGGGAGGATATGTGACGAGGCTTAGCAACAGGGGCTATTTGTTCAAAACCTACGAAGGCGAGCTGAGAATGGGCGGGCTGTTCGAAGGCGATGGTACGATGAATTCCTCGCAATGGGTGTTCTCGGTAAGCGGCAAGAACAAAGACGCGATCTCAAAACTGGAAGAGGCGATTAAAAACGGCCACCGGGTTTCGCTGACCTACGAAGAGAAGTTTTTCAAATTGCCGTGGAATGGCGATACCAAGTTTTTCGTAACCGACGTGGAAGTACTCGGGCCCACGAAAGCAGTAACGCCCCCGGCATCATCGGTACCCGCACCAACGGAAATCGATACGACCAAGACATTATAACCAAAGCCGGAGCTACCCTCCGGCTTTTTTGGCTTTATAGCTTTTGCTGGTGAGCCAGGTAATCACTTTGTCGCGGTGGTCGCCCTGGATTTGCACTTCGCCATCCTTTACCGTACCGCCGCTGCCGCAGAGGCCTTTCAGCTGCTTGCCGAGCGTTTCCAGATCTGCATTCGTTCCGATAAACCCTTTTACAACGGTAATCACCTTGCCGCCGCCTTTGCGGTCGAGCCAGATGCGGAGGTCCTGCTGCTGCGGAGCCAGGGTTTCGGGTTCGTCTTCCTGATCGTTGTATTCAAACTCCGGGTTGGTGGAGTACACAATGCCCGAGCGGTTTTTCTTTGACATATTTTCAAACATTAAGGGAAGTCAGATGATCACATTCAGGCTTCCAGGCTTTATTTTAACCTCTATTCGCGTGGTATCCAGCTGCAAAGGTTCTCCATCATAGTGGATCATCGGCGGCGCGTCGGTTTCCACCACGGCTTGTGTGGCACGCTGGTAGTCGATGTAGGTCGATTGCTTCAACTGCTTCGTAAACAACCCGTAAGCGAGCGCGGTGCCGTACCATTGCGGGAACGGTCTGATCGTACACACATCGAGCAGGCCATCCTGCAAGCTGGCTTGCGGAGCTACCCAGGCATTGTTCCCAAATTGACCCGCATTGGCAAACGAAAGCGAGAACGCCTGCTTTTCCACGCCATTGAGCCGGAACGATTGCGGTTTATACGACCAGTAGGCTTTGAAAGACACATTCACATAGGTCATCAGCCCGCGCGCTTTTTGCTGGCTGAACAAATGCCCCACGTAGGCGTCGAAACCCATTCCGGCGGTACAGAAGAAGGGTATCCCATTCAATTCGGCACTGTCGATCATGGTTGGGTTGCCTTCGAAGAGCCTTTTCAGGGCTGCATCCAGCGTGAGCGGAAGGCCCAGGTGCCTCGCAAGGCCATTTCCGGATCCAAGCGGCAGGATACCGATCGGAATGTTGGTGTCCACTAATGGCTTTGCGATTTCATTCACAGTACCATCGCCGCCGACCGCCACGATAGCCTTCCATTTCTCCGCGTGCATGTGCTCGCGTACGAGCTCGGTCGCGTGGGCGGGTTCCTCTGTGAACAGGATTTGGGCAGAGCCGGCATTCTTTTTCGCGACGGAGTGGATTTGCTCCCGCACAGCCGCGCTGTTCTTGCCGATCGAAGTGCCCGAGTTGGGATTCAGTATAAATAAATAGGGATGGGTCACTGGTCAGGCAAAGAATAAGAACAGAATGAGGATAAAAACAATGATGAACAGGTAATAAAGGCCATCCACGAAGGGGTATTTCTGGCGGTCGATTTTTTTGAAAATGCTGTCGAACTTGCTCATACCTGCTGGATCAATGATATTTCGGCCATATGCCTTTCTGAGGCGCCGATCTTTCCGTTATATTTAGAATCGTCAATTGCATTACAAAAATCCATAAAAAATATGAGAAACTGGCTTTTTACCCTCATTCTGATCGGCGTTGCCCTGACGGCCCGGGCGCAGTCGCCGCGCGACAAGGATGAGATCCTCGGCATTCTGAAACGACAGGAAGCGGATTGGAACAAGGGAGATATCCGATCATTCATGAACGGCTACTGGGAATCCGATTCGCTGATGTTCGTCGGAAAGGCGGGCATTACCTACGGCTACAAGCCTACTTATGAAGGGTATCTCAAACGTTACCCTGATCGTGCGACGATGGGTACATTGAAATTCAGCTTTCTCAATTTCTCATTCCCCGGCCGCGATGTGGCTTTTGTAGTAGGGAAATTTCATTTAACGCGACCTGAAAAAGGTGATCTGGAAGGGCATTACACGCTTTTGTTTAAGAAAATCAAAGGCAAATGGCTCATTGTCTGCGATCACACGAGCGGGTAGCAAAAAAGCCGGACTGAGAAGCCCGGCTTTTTCATGAGTTTCAAGAATACTATACTTTTTTGAATTTCAGTACGACGTCAATCGCTGCCGACCCAGGAATAACAGCGGCATCGTCAACGGAAACCTGCAAATCTGAGCCGCTCAGCGTGTATTTGAAAGATTTAGAATTATTCGAAGCGTCTTTCAGTATCAAATTGCCGTCCTTAACCTCCCATTTAGCTCCATTAATTGGGATCACCGCATTAATGAGTGAGACCGCATTATCGCAATCGGCAGTTGCAATGGAATTGTCGGCCTTAAAGGTCAATTTCAAGCTGTATAGACACGGTACAAGTGCAGCGGGGTCTACGGGTAGTGTAGAACCTGGGGCTGCTGCAACGGCAGTAAGTTGCCAAGTCGCTACAATCGGATCATTGTTGGTCGGAGTCGGTTCGTCCTTATCATCATCTTTACAAGCAAAAACGACCGAAAGGATCAACAGCATGGCTAGCAAGGAGGTTTTGCTGAGGGTGTAGGCTTTTTTCATAGTTGAGAGCGTAAAAAAGTTAAGATCAATAGAATTGATTCGCGTTAGTTTTAACGCTCAAACTTAGTGAAAAATGCCTTTTGCAGGGAAGTTTTATGACTTAGCGGAAAATTTTGAAGGTTGTTCGGAGGAAAGAAACAGATTGATCAGATCGGCGGCCGCTTCATCGGGTAGCTTTTCCCCGCTTCGTACGGCTTGGTCCGCAGAGGCAATATATTTCTTTACCTCTGCATTTTCATAAAACCGGTCTTCCAGCGACTGCCGGATCTGTTCGCGAAGCCAATCCACGCGCTGAAATTGCCTGTTATGCTGCAAGAAACCGCCTTCGGAAGTTTGCGCATGGTAATCTGAAATCAGTTTCCAGATCGGCTGCATTCCGGTCCCTTCCAATGCCGAACACGCCACCACCTGAACGGGCACTTTGGAAGCGGTTTCAGGAAAGAGGTGCAGTGCCTGCCGGTATTCAGAAACCGCCTGTGCAACGGCACCTTCATTGCCGCTATCGGCTTTGTTGACAGCTACGGCGTCCACCATTTCCATAATGCCCTTCTTAATGCCCTGCAACTCATCGCCCGCGCCCGCGAGCATGAGCAGCAGAAAAAAGTCGGTCATGCCTTTCACCAGGGTTTCCGACTGGCCTACACCCACCGTTTCGACCAATATAATATCGTAACCCGCCGCCTCGCAGAGCAGGATCGCCTCACGCGTATGCCGCGCGACGCCCCCGAGTGAGAGGTTCGTGGGGGAGGGGCGGATGTAGGCATTCGGGTCACGTGCGAGTTTCTCCATGCGCGTTTTATCTCCCAAAATACTTCCACCGGACTGCTTGCTGCTCGGATCGACGGCCAGCACGGCCACGCGCTTACCCAACGAAGTGAGGTAGCTACCGAATGCCTCGATGAATGTGCTTTTACCCACGCCGGGCACTCCGGTAATGCCAATGCGAATGGAATTGCCGGTATGCGGCAAGATATTTTGGAGGATTTGTGAGGCCAATGTCCGGTCCTCGGCCAGGCTGCTTTCGATGATCGTGATCGCGCGGCTGAGCGTGGTGCGGTCGCCCGAGAGGACGCCTTTGGCATAGGTTTCAACAGACAGTCGCTGGCGCATTGGAATGAAAATTTGACGTCGGTAGACAAACGGCGTTGTCCGTCGCTAAAATGAAACTTTTTGTCCTAAAACAGGTGAAAAGGTGTATATTGCTCGTTTACAACCCAATATTTCCAATTTTTAACCATTATAATGAAAATTTCAATATTTCGTCTGGGCGTCATTGCAATGAGCAGTCTGGGCTTCTTCAACAACACTATCGCACAGGAGGCGGAGAAGGTGAAATATGATGCGCATGTCCTTTTTCACCCGCTTTTCAACTTCCAGCCCGGCAATGAGTATCGGACGGGAAGCGGCGCCCCCGGCCCCAAATACTGGCAGAACCGTGCGGATTACAAGATCAATGTAGCGCTCGACGAGGAGAAAGGGACTGTGAGCGGAGAGGTGGAGCTTACCTATAAAAATAACAGTCCTGAGAATCTGGAATTCCTTTGGCTGCAACTCGATCAGAATGCATTCGGCAGCCATTCGAGAGGAGCGCAAACGACGCCTGTTACCGGCGGCCGTTTCGGCAATATGGGGTTTGATGGCGGAGATTCCATTAAATCTGTAACTGTACAGCAAGGCAAGGGCGCATTTGTGGATGCGGAATACAAAGTGACCGACACCCGCATGCAGATCCGTCTGACAACGCCCGTGAAAGCGAATGGCGACGTGATTAAGATCAAGCTGGCCTATTCATTCAAGATCCCCGAGTACGGCTCCGACCGCATGGGAACGCTGGAAACGAAGAATGGGATCGTGTACGAAATGGCACAGTGGTACCCGCGCGTGGCGGTTTTCGACGACATCGAAGGCTGGAACCTGCTGCCTTACCTGGGCGCGGGCGAGTTTTACTTGGAATATGGCGATTTTGAATACAATGTGACTGTTCCCTGGGACCATATCGTGGTTGGCTCGGGTGAGTTGCTCAACCCGAATGAAGTACTCACTGCCGAGCAGCGTAAAAGACTGGCGGATGCTGCGAAAAGCGACCAGACCGTCGTGATCCGTAGCGCGGAAGAAGTTACCAACCCGAATACAAGACCCAAGCAATCGGGTACATTGACCTGGCGCTTCCGTTGCGTGCAGGCGCGCGACATTGCGTGGGCTACTTCCAAGGCATTTGTTTGGGACGCGGCCCGTATGAACCTGCCGAAGGGTAAAACCGCATTGGCGCAGTCGGTATACCCGGCCGAGGACGGCGGGCTGGATGGCTGGGGCCGTTCTACCGAGTATGTGAAGGGCTGTATCGAGTTCTATTCCAATTATGTACATGAATATACCTACCCTGTGGCGACCAATGTGGCCGGTATCGTAGGCGGTATGGAATATCCCGGAATCGTGTTTTGCAGCAGCAAAAGCCGTAAGGACGATTTGTGGGGCGTAACCGATCACGAGTTCGGCCACAACTGGTTCCCGATGATCGTAGGTAACAACGAGCGTAAATATGCGTGGATGGATGAAGGTTTCAACACTTTTATCAACTTCCTTTCAGGTGATAACTTCAACAATGGCGAGTACAAAACGACCCAGATGAATGATATGCACCGTCTGGCACCGATGATTTTCCGTCCAAAGGCCGATCCGATCATGACTATTCCGGACGTGGTTCAAGCCGTGAACCTGGGCTGGGAAGCGTATTACAAGCCTGCATTAGGCCTCAAAATGCTCCGCGAGCAAATCCTCGGTAAGGAGCGCTTTGATTATGCATTCAAAATCTATGTACAGCGTTGGGCATTCAAGCATCCTACGCCTTACGATTTCTTCCGTACCATCGAAGATGCGGCGGGGGAAGATCTGGGCTGGTTCTGGAAAGGCTGGTTCTTTGAGAATTATAAGCTCGACCAGTCGGTAAAAGAAGTGGCTTATGTGGAGCAAAACCCGCAAAAAGGCTCTTACATCACGATCGAAAACCTCGATCAGCTGGCAATGCCGGTGAAAGTGGATATCGAAGAAGTAAGCGGCAAGAAAACACGGGTTGAACTGCCGGTTGAGATCTGGCAGCGTGGCGGAGCGTGGACATTTAAAGCGGCTACGCAAGGGCCTATCCGGTCTGTAACGATCGATCCCGAGCATAACCTCCCGGATATCAATCCTGAGAACAATGTCTGGAAACCGGCCTCCTACAATGCCGAACCGGATGTGAACTAAGCATTCAGACTTATATAAAAAGCCTTCCAACCGTTGCGATTGGAAGGCTTTTTTATGCCGTGATGGGTGGGGATCAGATCGTCAGCAGCATGGCTCCGTACGAATAACCGCCGCCAAATACCGTGATCACGATATTTTCACCCTTCTTAAATTTATCCTTATTCTCCGAAAGTGCAATCGCACAACCCGCGCAGCCTGTATTACCGAGGTACTGGATATTCGAAATCAGTTTTTCGGCGGGAATACCCAGCGTATTGATCACGTTCAGGCTAATGCGGTGGTTGGCCTGGTGCGGGATCAGATAGTCGAGGTCGTTGATCGTCAGCCCGCATTCCTGCAATACCTGCTGGCTCACTTTGGGCATATATACACACGCATTCTGGAACACATCGCGCCCGAAAGGCATCACTACGCCCCGGTCGTTAGGCCGGAGTACTACTGCCTCCGTGGCTTTCCCGCTGGTGGCTGCGCCGCCGGTGATGAGCTTTTTGATCTGCATATCGCCTTCGGTCTGCCGTTCTTTGGAAATCAGCAGTGCCGAAGCGCCATCGCCCCACAAATGACCTGAAACCGTATCCATTTCATTGTAATAGGCCGTATTATGGTCGGAAACGACTACCAATGCCTTGGAAGCCTTGCCCATAGCAAAGTAGCCTTCTACGATCTCGATCGCATTGAGCAACGACGAGCAGGCGGATGAAATACTTACGACCGGAATGTCGGGAATTTGAAGCTGGTGTTGGACGGCGTGGGCCAGCGTGACGATCGTGTCGTAAGGCGTGTAAGTGGCTCCTACGATCAGGTCGATCTCGTTTTTACTATATGGGATATTTTCAAGCAATGTTTCGACCGCCTTCATGGCCATGGTCGATGTATTTTCGTCTGCTGATGCTTTACGTCTTTCTGAAATTCCTGTTCTTTCCGTTATCCACTCGTTAGATAGGTTGTTGAGATTTGTAAAATATTCATTACCAATAACTTCGCTTGGCAGATAATGACTAACCGTATTAATATACATGATTGAGAAGTTGACTTCGCAAGCTACAATTCTTTTCGATTCCGAAAGTTAAATATTTCGTAGAAATCGTAGCACTCCATATTTGAACAATTCAATAATAAATTTATAAAATTATAATGCCTGCGTCTGTAAATTAGATTGTTAGGAATTAAAAATGTCGCGATAAAACGACAAAAGTTTTGCTTCCTCCGATGACCAGTTGTAATGCGCCTCCGCCGCTTTTCTGCCATTCCCGCCCATCTGTTGCCTGAGAGCGCTGTCGCTGATGCAGCATTCCAATGCGTCGCGCAGCATTTTCGCATTGTACGGTGAAATGCAGAATCCGCATTGTGCACCTTCGACAATTTGCCTGTAAGCGGGAAAGTCCGAAGCAATGACGGGCAATTGCAGCGCCATGTATTCGAACAGCTTTGTCGGGAACGATTCCGGGTAATCGGCCACGGGTTTCAGCAGGGCAATGCCTGCCGCCGACCGCCGCGCATATCGTAGCGCCAGTTTCTGATCGGTGTAGCCATGGAAGGTGATATTGTTACTTACTTCCTGGTAACCGGCAATCGCTTCCAGCTCCGCTTTCGCCACCCGCACGGGGCCGAAAAGATGCAAATGGCAGTCCGGATGGTTGTTTTTCAACATGGCTAAGGCGCTGATCATCGTATCGAGGCTACGCTCCATGGACACGACGCCCAGATAAAAGACTTCGGGCCTGTGCCCAGGCGTACCTTCGTGCGTGAGCGAATCCATTACGGGCAGCGACACATAATTGTGGATCACCACGAATGGCTTTGCCAGGCGGCGGTATTCTTCCAGGTAAGCATCGTCCGTAAAGACGCAATGAAACTTCCTACGGGCCAGGTTGTCGAAAAACCGAAACAGCCGTTTGAAAACCGGACCATTGTTGTACCGTTTGATCGCAAACTTCTTGAACAGGTTTTCCTGTACCTCATACACCACTTTCGCTCCTGTCCATTGGAAAAGAAATGCCAGGGGAATCAGCTCCGGCACAAAAATGTGGACGATATCGGGCCTCAGCCGCAGGCATTTGAACAACACAACAGGATGTGCAAACAGGATTCGGGGTAATAGCCGCCCGAATTTCGGCAGATTGATCAAATGCAGCTTTTCCTTCCAGCCATTTTCAAGACCGGGTAATGCACAAAACACTTCATAATAGCCTTGAAGCGAAGGCGCGATCTTGTACATAATGCGCGAGTCTGCCGACGGGTGCACCGTACTAAGCAGCAGCACGCGTTTCATGCGCGGGTTATGATTGCAACGCCCGACGAGGTACCGATCCGTTCCGCACCAGCTTCGATCATGGCAATGGCCTGTTCGTAAGTCTTGATACCGCCGGAAGCCTTGATTTTCACCTCAGCCGGTAAAATCGACCGCATTTTGCGCACGGTTTCCGCATCCGCACCGCCGGGACCAAAACCCGTCGAGGTTTTGACAAAGTCAGCCTTTGCTTCCGCACAGATTTCACAAGCAGTATACAGGTCGAACGAATCGAGGGCGGCGGTTTCGATAATCACTTTCAGCAGTGCATTCTGCGCGTGTGCGAGATCGGCGAGCTGTTTCAATTCCTCACGAATGCTCAGGTACGCCATCGATTTGAACTGGGAGAGGTTCATTACCACATCCAGCTCGGTAGCGCCATTGTCTAATGCTTCTTTCGCTTCCGCTACCTTCGTAGCCGTGGTAGAATAGCCCATGGGAAAGCCCACTACCGTCGCAATGTCAATTTTTATCGGACAAAATTCCAG
Source organism: Dyadobacter jiangsuensis (assembly GCF_003014695.1). Taxonomy (GTDB): domain Bacteria; phylum Bacteroidota; class Bacteroidia; order Cytophagales; family Spirosomataceae; genus Dyadobacter; species Dyadobacter jiangsuensis. Next base: position 35,707 of record NZ_PYAS01000027.1, read on the forward strand.
CATTTCGACGACATATGGTACGTAAATGGGCGCCACGCACACCGCTTTGAACTGGTGTATCCAGGCTTCTTCACAAAGCTTGCGGATGTTGGTTTCGCTGGCGGTCGCTGTGAGCAGCGTGTGGTCGATGTAGGAAGAGAGATTATCCATAAAAAGGAAAAACCCCGCCGGAAAGGCAGGGTTCCAAATGATATGAGTTGCTTTTTAAGCTTTGCTTTTTTCTTTTTTAGCCGCTTTTTTCGCAGGCGCTTCTTTCACTTCTTCCTCCGTTGCAACTTCCGCTGCCGGTTCAGCAGCCACTTCTGCGTCGCCTTCGGTTGCTACAAATGCTTCGGGGATATGTTTCGAAAGCAGGTTGTACCAGGTAATGACTTTCTTGATGTCCGATACATACACTTTCGTGCGGTCGAACTCCGGAAGTACCTCAGCAAGAAACTCGATGAGCTCTTTGTCCGATGAAGTTTTAACCGACAATGTAACCTCTTCGCCGTGGATTTCACGGATTTTGAGGAACACGTCCGACAGGGCAACAGATTCTTCTGCACCGTCTGTAAAGATCGAAACATCTTTCAAAACGGATACGCGCGCAGTTGGCCCGATCAGCGTTTTTTCACGTTTCTCGTCCAGGCTTTCAACGATTACGCCCGCACGGCTTGGTTTCAGAATGCGGAACAACCCTGGCTTGCCGGATACATTGGCTACTTCTTTCAACAAATCCATTCCTGTTGACTCTACTTTTTCACTCATCCTTTCTTACTATGGTTATATCTTGATGTTAATGTTGGATGCGGCAATTGAATTTTTGCGCAAAATAACGGAAAGATTGCCCGGGAAACAACCGATATCCTATTTTGTCTTCACAAACGACTGATTATAAGTTTCTATTGTCGCCAGGATAGGCTCCCGGCCCTCATTTTTTTCCGCCGAGGTCACGTACATTTCAGGAACTTCTTCCCACATTTCGCTCATTTTACGTTTATAGGCTTCCACCTGGGCGGCTACCTGGCCCGGTTTGAGTTTGTCGGCTTTGGTAAATATGATTTCAAACGGAATGCCGGCTTCGCCCAGCGCGGCCATAAATTCGAGATCGACGGCCATAGCGCTGTGGCGGACGTCCACCAGCACGAACGTACAAATGAGGTTTTCGCGGTAATGCAGGTAATCGTGGATCATTTTCTCCCACTTGTCGCGCTCCACTTTGCTCACTTTGGCATAACCATAACCGGGTAAATCGACCAGGTACCAGGTGTCGTCGATGATAAAATGGTTGATCATCTGCGTTTTTCCTGGTTGCTGGGAGGTTTTGGCCAATGCTTTTTTGCCTGTCAGCATGTTGATAAGCGACGATTTACCCACATTGGAGCGTCCGATAAATGCGTATTCGGGAAGGACGGGCTCCGGGCATTTCTGGTAATCGGAGTTGCTCATCACATACTTAGCTTCCTGAACTTTCATGGTATTCTGGTGTTAATGAAGTTGCGAAGTTACCCTTTTTGAGCTTCTTATCCGCAAAAGGTGCGGGATAGGCTCGTAGTCCATAATTGTGTAAAATAAAACAAAGGCGTATTTTCGTTATGGAATACACAAATCAAAAATCTTATTATTCAAATGAAAAATCTTAAAAATCTCGGTTTCGCGATCGTGGCGCTGATGCTGGCCATGTCGGTGGCAGTGGCCGGGGAAGGAGATAAAAAAGCAGCAAAAAATGCTGACAAGGGAATCCAGTTTACGGAAGGTAAATGGTCGGAACTCCTGAAACAGGCGAAGAAAGAGAATAAACTGATCTTCCTGGACGCGTACACCACCTGGTGCGGCCCGTGTAAAATGCTGCAAAAGAATGTTTTCACACGTGACGACGTAGCGGCGACTTTCAATGGAAATTTCATTAACGTGAAGATCGATATGGAAGCTGGCGAAGGACCTTCACTGGCAAAAAGATACCCCATCGAAGGCTATCCGACCCTATTCTTTATCAATGGAAAGGGCAAGGTAGTGAAGCAGCTTCTCGGCTATCAGCAGCCTCAGGATTTGATCAAAGCAGCTAAATCCGTACAAAAAGGACCTGCTATCTAAATTATGAGTGTACTTATTTGAGGTATCAAAAGAAAGCCCCGCAGTGTTGAACTGCGGGGCTTTTATATGGGCTATTGTTCTTATTCGTAGTAGTTCGGAACGCGGTGGCCGCTACTTTCCAGCAAACGGTCCTTGCGGAACAACTGAACGTCGGCGGCAACCATGTCGTTTACCAGCGCTTTCAGGTCGTATTTCGGTTTCCAGCCAAGCTTTTCCATTGATTTGGTAGGATCGCCGATCAGCAATTCCACTTCCGTAGGACGGAAATAACGCGGATCAACCGCTACTACTTCCTTACCGACTTCGATCTGGAACTCAGGGTTGTTGCATTTAACCACTTTCGCGATCTCATCCACACCTTCGCCGCTGAATTCCACCTCGATGCCAACTTCCGCAAATGCCATTCTCACAAACTCGCGGATGCGGGTAGTAACACCGGTTGCGATCACGAAATCCTCTGGCGTGTCCTGTTGCAGGATGAGCCACATGGCTTCCACGAAGTCTTTGGCATGCCCCCAGTCGCGCTGTGCGTCGAGATTACCGAGGTACACCTTGTCCTGCAAGCCCAATGCGATGCGTGCCACCGCGCGGGTGATTTTGCGGGTTACGAAAGTTTCGCCACGCAGGGGTGATTCGTGGTTGAACAGGATACCATTCACCGCAAACATATTATAGGCTTCGCGGTAGTTGACGGTGATCCAGTAGCCGTAGAGTTTCGCAACCGCGTAAGGCGAGCGCGGGTAGAACGGCGTGCGCTCCGACTGCGGTACTTCCTGTACCAAACCGTACAATTCGGAAGTGGAAGCCTGGTAAATTTTGGTTTTTTGGGTCAACCCCAGCAGACGAACCGCTTCGAGGATGCGGAGTGTTCCGATACCGTCGACGTTGGCGGTGTATTCAGGTTCTTCAAAACTTACCTGCACGTGCGACATTGCGCCCAGGTTGTATATTTCATCCGGCTGAACTTCCTGGATGATGCGGATTATGTTCGTGGAATCGCTCAGATCTCCGTAATGAAGGTGAAAGCGTACATTTTTCTCATGCGGATCTTCATAAATGTGGTCGATCCGCTGGGTGTTGAACAGCGAGCTGCGGCGTTTGATACCATGTACTTCGTATCCCTTGCTCAAAAGGAGCTCGGCCAAATAGGAGCCATCCTGGCCGGTGATCCCTGTAATTAGCGCTTTCTTCATTCTGTTGGTAGTATGTATATGTGGATAAAGTTATCCGGTTAATAAGTAATTACATTAATTGTGGTCGGAAGCCGGGTTGACCATCAGGCTCCGCTTAATATCCACCCTGTCGGCGAGGATTACAGCGGAAGCATATTGCTCACGGATCAGATCAAGGTATTGCTCTGCGTCGCTCCGGTACATAAAATCGCCCACCTTCACGCGGTAGGTCGGCTGAGTGTACGAAACGTAAGGGTTCAAATCCGGAAAGGCCTGGTAAATGTAGGACTTCGCACCATCCGCTTCCTGCCGCACATTTCCTACGTAAATCTGGATCCTGAAACCATTGATGTAGCGGATCGCCTTGTTCTGCTTTGCCAGCGTGTCCAGTACCGATTCCAGTTTCTTGTTGACATACAGCGGTTTGTCTACATCGGCCTTCGGCACATTATTGCTCTTGGCGGGTGTCACCGGTTCTGTACGGCTCACGACAGCGGGTTCTACGTATTCATAGCGTGGCCGGACCGCGGAAAGATCTTCCCTGTACTCGGAACCGGAGCTTACAACCGACTTTTTAGCACAACCCGAAATCAGAATGATACCAAGATGCAGAGCCCATAAAAATTTCTTTTTTAGCGTCATATCCTGAACCATTGTAACTGAGCCCACAAACTTAATCAAAATTGGATGAATCACCATACCACTTAATTTTGAATGTAATACCTAACTTTACCCGGTTTATCCCCGATTTCAATGCTAGTACAATCCAACGTTTCGCTTCGTCATCTCAATACATTCGGGCTCGATGCCGATGCCAGATATTTTATAAATGTGCAGTCCGTCGATGAATTAACGGCCGTTTTGCGTGATCCCGAGTGGAAGGGAACACCGAAATTCATCCTCGGCGGAGGAAGCAACATTTTGCTTACACAAGATATCGATGCGCTCGTGATCCATCCCGGCATCAAGGGCATTACGGTACTGGAAGAAACTGAGGAAACGGTCGTGCTCGCAGTAGGCGCAGGCGAGGTTTGGCACGATTTCGTGATGTATTGTGTGGATAATGGCTATGGCGGTGTGGAAAACCTCTCGCTCATACCCGGAACCGTGGGAGCAGCTCCAATGCAGAACATCGGGGCGTATGGTGTGGAAATTAAAAGTGTGATAGAGTCCGTCGAAGCGGTGGACATCGAAAGTGGTGAAAAACGCATTTTCAGTAATGCGGAATGCGAGTTCGGATATCGTGAAAGTGTATTCAAGAAAGCGTTGAAGCATCAGTATGTGATCACCGGAGCCACTTTCAGGCTCAGTAAGAAGCCTGTTTTGAATGCAGCTTACGGTGATGTGCAAAAAACATTGCAGGAAATGGGCGCTGAAAACCCGACGATCCGGGACATCAGCGAGGCTATTATGCAAATTCGCCGCAGCAAGCTGCCCGATCCGGCCGAAATCGGGAATGCGGGGAGCTTTTTCAAAAATCCCGAGATACCGGTTGCTCAGTTTGCACAATTACGGGAAACCTTTCCGGAGGTGCCCGGTTATCCGGTAGATGCCGAAACGGTGAAAGTACCTGCCGGCTGGCTGATTGAACGGGCCGGTTGGAAGGGTTATCGGGAGGGTGAAATCGGTGTTCATGCGCGTCAGGCGCTGGTACTAGTCAACTACGGCGGCGGTACGGGAGCGCAAATCAAGGCATTATCAGAAAAAATTCAGGCGTCTGTAGCTGATAAGTTCGGCGTACGGCTCAACGCAGAAGTCAATTTTATATAGTATCCTATGCATCGCAAAAAGTTATATACCTCATTTGCCCTGCTCGCAATATTCATCCTTGTTTTCTTCCTGAAAGACCGGTTTACCGTCGATCCGTACCAGGACGAACACCACTACCTCCCCACGGCGGTGTTGTTCAGCAAAGAGCCGGTTCCCTCGCTGAACCTGCTCCAAACTTACAATGAGCTGAACACCCCGATCCCCTTCATTCTCGGCGGATGGGTGCTGCGGGTTTTCGGGGAAGATATCCAGAATCTCCGCCTGCTTACGGCATTTACGAGTTTTGCGCTGCTGATGCTTTTCGTCTGGTACAGTCCCGAACGCACGAAGCGATTTTGGCTTTGCCTGGGTGGTTTGCTGGTTTTCCCCAACTACTACCTGGTCAGCGTCTATTACTACACCGATATTTTCGCGATGGTGTTCACGCTCGGAGGGGTAATCGCCTATTTACGCAAATGGCATTGGGTCGGATTCCTGTCTTTGGCCGCGGCGGTTTGCTGCCGCCAGTACATGCTGGCTTTTCCGGCGGCGATCCTGGCCTATGAAGTGTTTAAAAACATAAAATGGAGCGCCAATCCGGTGATTCTGGTAAAAAGCGTATTGGCGGATCCAGCCTGGATCTGGTATGCGCTGGCTGTGCTCACAATTGTTCCATGGGTGGTTATCTGGCATGGGCCGGCACCTGCGTCGGTTATGGCCGATCAGCATTATGATTCGGATAAGCTGGTGAACTACAATTTCGGCTATTTGATGTACGCATCGGTAGTTGTAGCGGTGTATTACATTATTCCGGAAACCTTGGTAACGCGCCGCATTTCGCACTTTCTCGAATATCCGCGAGAACATCCGGTGATGTTCGGCGGCTTTCTGGTGGTCATTGCGGTAATTATTGCCTTTTTTCCTGCCAAACAGGCCTATAACCCTTATTTCACCTGGCCGTATTTAGGTTATGTAGATGAATTGTTGATGAAAATCGGCATTGGCGGATTGCTGAAACAGCTGGTTTTCGGGGTGCTTATGCTGGTCACGTTGGTTCGTTTTGTATCTCCGCGTTTTAACCTCGCCACCTGGGTTTTCTTGCTGAATATCCTCTTGCTGGGTAAGGCACAGCTGTCCTGGGACAAATACTCCCTGCCGATGATCATGGTTTTGTGGTTCCTGGCGATGTACGACGAGCATTGGCTTCCTTCCGAAACCCGTGCCGGTAACAAACCGGAGGCATTAAATGTAAAATATTAAAGATATATTTATAACCGGGCATTGATCTGCCATTTGTGTACCTGTGCCCGGCCGGGCCCGGAGAATTTTCAAGCCATCAGAAACAGCTTCTTTAATGAAATGAACTTTACACACTTCAAACTTTTCCTGCTTTCCTTCCTTTTCTGCTGCACATTAGGCAGCGCCAGCGCCCAGCGTTTTTATTCGGTGGTTTTCAATAAGTTGCCGCGTGATATGCAAGTGTACGCACGTGCAGACGACAACCTGGCCGATGTGCCCATTTCCGGTGTTATCGAACTGGCAGGATGGGACCATATGTCGGTGGTAACGTACCGGAACAATGTGCGGATAGGCTACCAGAAATCGGCGATCACTTATGGCACTGGTACGACCGGCACATTCAGCATGACGCCGAAAATCAAGGCGGAAATGGCTGATTACTCCTTTGAAGTATACGCTTGTCATCAGGCCGACTCGGCGCTGATCGTGCGGCGTAATGAGGTGGTGGCAGGTGATTTCTATGTGATCAGCGGGCAATCCAATGCAGCCGCGACGGTTTTTGGAGCCTGGTCGAGCAAATACGCGCGTACCGTCGCCCGTACACCCGATCAGACGCCGGCTATTTTACCCGGCGACACGCTTTGGACCGCCGCCGCGTGGTCGTGGACGTATGTAGGCGCGTGGGGTCTCGAAATGCAGAAGGAGATTTTAGAGCGCGACAGCATTCCTACCTGCGTGATCAACGGATCATTGCCCGGTGCAAAACTCACCGATTTTCTGGGTAACCGGAGTTCCAACGACTCTATGAGTATCAGCTCACTTTACGGCAGTTTGCGAAAAAGGGTAAATGTTGCTAATCCTGCCCGTATCAGGGCGTTTATATGGATGCACGGCGAGCAGGAGGTATTCGAAAACATCCCCAATTATGCCACTGAGTTCGATCAGTTGCGTAAATATTGGGTACGGGATTATCCGCAGGTCGACCAGTTTGTGGTTGTTCAGTCGAACATCATTGTCCTGAGAAATGACACGCCCAATCCGATGGGTGGTTCCATACGCGATTTCCTGAGACGGACTAAATACATTTACCCCAAAACAGATCATTTCGCGGCCGTTGGAACACCTGATTATGACGGTGTGCATTACCACAGGTCGGGGTATGAAGAATTTGGCCGCCGGATGTACCGCTTTTTCGCTCCCGGCATCTACGGCTCGAAAGATTCGGACAATGTGCGGAGCCCGGATATTAAAAAGGCATTCTATACTAACGCGGAGAAAAAGGAGATTAACCTGATCTTCGACGAAGGCCAGGAACTGAAATGGCCCGCGGATACTACCCTCAAAGGGCAGGACGGCAAGCCGCTGGTATTGAGCCTGAAAAACTTCTTTTTTCTGGATGGAGATGAAAAGAAAGCCGTGTTTTCAGCTGGAAAGGCAGCAGGAAACCAGGTGACGTTGACACTCAAAGAAGCGTCCAACGCGACGAAATTGAGTTACCTGCCCTCATTCTACCCGGATAACCTGCCGTTGCAGGTGCCGTATTCATTTAATATAGGCATTTACACAGGTCCATATCTATTGAATAAGCGGGGCCTGGGCGCATTTTCTTTTGACAACGTGGCGATTGGCGTGCTGTTGCCTAATGTTGCGCTTTCGGCCAACCGTACCTACAATTCGGTGATACTGACCTGGCCCGCGATAGAGACGGCTACCAGCTATGTTTTGCAACGCAAAAAATCTGACTCGGCTCCTTACGAGACATTGAAAACACTCAATGGGCAGACTTTATCCTTCGAAGACAAAGACATCGAGCTCAACGCGAAATTTACTTACCGAATCCAGGCATTCAGCGAGATTTCACAGTCGGGATATTCGACCGTCGCAGTTGATTTGAGTCCAATCCTCGGCAACGAGATCGGTGCCAAAAACATGCTCTGGCAGCTTTTCCCTAACCCGACCGACCGGGTATTGCGCGTAGAGTTTAAAAATGCGGCCACGGGCGCGATGGCGATTTTCAATGCAAAAGGTCAAGTTCTGCACCGGAAAGCGCTGAAAGCGTCGAAAAGCGAGGAAATCAATGTAGCCGACTGGCCAACGGGTACCTATTTGTTGAATTTCGAAAACCAGGACGGTGTAAGGACTGCGCAGCAGTTTATCAAACGTTAGGCATATTTAAGGGTCTTTCGCGGGAGGCGGGGCAATGTATTTTTCGTAAAACGAGTCAGGTTTTCCGAGATACTGTTCCGCCTCCTGCTTTGACCAGCGTTGCCGTAATGTTTCATACAGGCTAGGGTAGGCATCATATGGAATCGCCACGAACCCCGTATTCGGCGGACTCCACAGTGCGGTGATGTAGTTAAGCCTCGCAGCGCGGTAAAGCCGCCCGATCCCCACCGCTGCGGGAAGCACCAGCGCGAGCATGATGATGATGCAATTGGTATTGCCCCGCAATATGGTAAGCACTTTGGGCAGCGGCTGGCTCGCGAGCGGATACAGCAAGCAGCAGCCGATTAATATCAGTACCGGCATCATACCGCGCAGCAGCATATCATTCACCTTCCCGACCCGGACCAGCGGAAACAGTAATGTAATGCAGATCAGCGTCCAGAACGGCACTGCAGAAATGCCGGGTAGTCCGGCACGGCGTGCTATCAGGTATGCAAAGGCAAAAAGCAACGTGTCCGCGACCGTGTTGACCAGGTATTCTCTCAGCAGATTGTCTATATCACCACGAAACTCCCATATCAGCCCATTCTCGGGCGGGTGCGGGTGCGACTGAAATAATAATAGCACAGGCACCGCTGCGATGGAAGGCAACACAATCTGTGCGATCAGCTTACGAAAAGTAATGCCCCAACGAACCCATTGGAAAATCAATAGGAGCCCCGTGATCAGGCCGACAACCAATGCAGGAAAGGCGGCCCACCAAAGCGCCAGCACCGTTGGGAAACAAAGCAATGCATAATCCAGCCGGTGACGGATCATATGAAAAAGCATTCCCCCCAGCATGAGTGAGGGAATAAACTGGTTCGGTGCCCAGAACAGATTCTCAATATTCGACCAATGTTCGACGCCAATCTGCTCGTATCTGTATAATTGAATAGATCCGTGCGATGCTACGCCCTTGAATATCCTCGGAAAGTCTCCTACGCACAACACGAGCAGCGCCGCCCACCATTTCCGATCGAGCGATATGCAAATCCAGAGAAGTCCTAATGCAATACCGAGGCTGGTCCAGATCAGGATCGCGATCAGGGAAATATCGCCGGCCAGCCTGAAAATGGCGGCCGGCACGAGATAGTACCCGAAATAGTAGGCCATTACCGGACGGTTTGCCGGGAAACGAAGCGGCCAGTCGTTTTGCAGAAGGTCCTGAAACTTCGCATTGTGGCACCAGTGATCCATGGTTTGAAATGCGAAACCGGTAACGCCGGAAGCGAGTGTCAGCAACAAGGCAAGACCTGCTGCAATGCAGATATCTTTTAAATGTATAATGCATTTGGGAAATGCGATTTCCTGCAATATACTTTTATGAAGAAGATGGATAAGAAGTGCTATTCCTGCTAGTGAAAGTGCGGCTTTGGCCCAATATAAATAGAATATAATATTGGGTATTAATAAATAAATAATTGAAACGAGGTAAAGCGTTTTGTTTCGCATTTAAATAAAATAATGTGTGTATAACTTATTTGAATTATCAACCGGTAAATAGCGGTTTAAAACTCCATTTCTATTTCCTGGCCAGGATGTAAAGTTTTCGCAAATAATCCCGGTTCACGATGCAGAACCTGATGAGGTTGCTCCGGCCTCCGATTTTCAGTTTTTTGCTGATCCTTCGCTTGTAGTTTTCAATGCTTTTAGGCTCAATGACGAGGCAGGCCGCTATTTCGGCTGTGGTGAGGCCATCTGTTATGAAGGAAAGAACGTCCCATTCGCGGTCGGTGAGTTGGAGGAGCCTCTGGTTGATCGACTGGTAATCATCGACCAGTAGTATGGAAGCATTTTCTGATACAGGGGTCATGAATAGCGTGTTGATAATGGTAATCCGAAAAGGGTTTTGATCGTCGGTATAGCTTGGACGAACGGCAAAGTTATTTGTTTTATTAAAAATAAAAACCCCTCAATAATTGAGGTGTTTGGTGCAAAGTTTTGATGGGTAAATGAAATAGGTGAAGAAAAATAGTAGACATAGTTTTACGGAAACTACTTTACATATTTCGTTATGCACACTAATATTAAATTCGCCGGATACTTTCTGGCCTGGTTGCTTTTGCTAAATGCAAATGACTTGTTTGCAAATGGCCTGGAAAATGAAGCGGATATTGATCCGGTTTTGTTTTCAATGTCTGCGGATAAATCCGTGGTGAAAATCGGAGAAGCGTTTTCGATCGACATTCAGTGTACGCTGCGTGACTTTTCGGATCTCCGGCTGTTTCCGGTGTCGCTGAATGGCGAGTTTGTTTTGAAAGTCGTATTTCCGGATGGCTTTGTGCAAACGGGGGGTAATTATTATCATACGGTTTCTGGGAAATTGCTGAGGCCGGGTGAGAAGATTGTGTACAGAATTACGGGCAAGTTTGTATCGAAACCGCCTTCCGGAAAGTTTATGCTGCTGCGAGGAACAAAGCAATCGGTCGAAGTTGGCCGGTTTCTTTACCGCGGTGAGCTGGCCCTAGCGGTTGATGACGCGGAAATAGCTGAGGCGGCTGCGCGGCAGACGGCTACGGCTGCTTTCAGTCAATGTCTCGAGGCAGAATTGATGTCCGGAGCCAATGGCCCTGTGACCAGTGACCCCAATGCTTCAAACGGCCAGACGCGCGGTGCGGAAAACCAGTACAACCACTTTGTCGATTACATGGTGAATGTCCCTTCCGCGGGGGCTTATCAGGTCACGTTGCGGTATTATTCTTCTGCGGTGCCAGTGCTGAGTGTGACGGTCAATGGAGCCAATGTACAGACGATTTCGCTGCCGAACTCCGGCTCCTGGAACATTGCCTACACCGATTATACCTTCTCTGTAAACCTGAATGCGGGTGCATCGACGTTGAAAATTGCCGGTACGGGCGGTGGAAGCTGCCGTCAGGACAAGATTTGTGTCACAGGGGATGGTCAGACGTGCCCCGTTTTGAGTAAGGTGAGACTGCATTGGCGCACAGCAGATTTCAACCGCCTGAACGGAGCAAAGATTCAGGGCTCGAACGACGGTTCTGTCTGGACGGATATTTACACGATCGGAGTCAACGCTACCGGCAGCTGGCAGGAGTTTACTTTTCCGAATGCCACGCCCTACCAACATGTGCGATATGCCGCCAGCCCGACCGGTTACGGCGAGTTGCGGGAGATTGAATTTTACAGCGGGGCTACCAAACTTTCGGGAGCAACCTTTGGTTCCGATCCGAATGTGGCTGCTATGGGCTGGCAATATGCCGTTGACGGAATAGTAAATGCATCGTGGCATGGGCAGTACGTGGGTATTGGCGCCCATGCAGGCCCGAGCAACTTCGTGGGTATATCGATTACCGGATGTGCGACAACTTGTATCAAACCTGCCATTGTGCAAACGGCCGGGACAAATGTATGTCCGTCGACCAACCAGCAGGTAACATTGACGGCCTCGGGCTACTCGGGCAATGTGAGCTGGATGCTGAATGGAGTATCGGCTGGCAGCGGTACTTCCCTCGCAACAGCTAATGCGGGTTCCTACACCGCTTCCAGCAGCAACGGGGCCTGTACGAGCGGACAATCCCAGGTATTCACGGTGACGCAGGCAGCCAATTGTGCGGCTACCGCATTAGTACCGAAGATTTCTTCCAGCGGTTTTCCCGAGATCCTCACATTATCAATTGTCGCGGACCCCGCCAATCCCGGAGGCTGGTTGCTGAGCGATGTCGGAACAGTGAGTTTACCAGCCGGTTATGAATGGTCCTATTTCATCGGCAGCAAATGGCTGCGGACCGGGGCTAATCTGACCAACGAACCGTGGCAATCGAGCAGCCCGGGAAGGGTTGTCAAAATGGCTACGAAGATCGGGCTTGATACGCTCAACCGCTGGCCGTGTCCGCCGGAGGGCTGCAACTACTATTATCAAAACGACGCCGTCGCACAGCTCGCGCCCGGCGCGCGGGGAGGTCTCACCACTTTTATCTTTAACTGACCATGAAAAAGCTGATCCTGTTTTGGGTGCTCCTGAGCACCCTGCCCCTCCATGCCCAAACTATACCAGTCACTTTCAAGAACACGATTCCTTCCGGCTACGACCCGACTTCGCAGGTACCCGGTTTCATGGAAGTGAGCCCGAATATCGCAATGCCCGCGGGCCATGTACTCGTAAAGCCGCCTACCAAGCAGTCGTATACCTGGGCGCAGACGTTCGCGAAGGGTGGTACGCACTATAACCGAAATGAACTAGGCAATGAAGGCTCCCTGGCCGCATTCAGGAGTTCTTATCCCGATAAGGAATACAATGGCGTCCCGACTATCCCGACGATTTTTGGATTGCCGTGCATCGGACCGGAAGAATGGGTGGATGGATACAACAAGAAATGCTGGCCTAATGGCCCGTTCACCGATGCGGAGGCCCGCGCGAAGGCGCATGAGGTATGGAATAGCGGCAATGCGTCCAATCTCTGGATCGGGGAGACGATGGAAAACTTCCCATTTATGCCTGCCGACAAGCCCATGTGGAACTCATTCTATGATGAGCTGGCGGGGCTTTACGAAGCGAAGAAGGCACAGGACCAGAAGCCGTTTTTCCTCTGCCATAACTATTTTGCGACAGGCCCCTATTACCTGGGAAACACCTCCAAAACCCAGGCCGACTGGGAGGTGATGTACACGCAGGATCCTTCGCAATGGCAGATGAAAACCTGGTTTCATCCTGGCGGGACATTGTCACGCACCAACACCGTGATGGAGGGCATTTACTTCGGAGCATTCGACCTCAATCCGGGCCAGGCGATGAATTCGCTTTTTTGCATGGAGCTTTGGCAAAAACTCGGCAAATACACCGGGATGTTCTTCTATAACCACCACGAATGGGCACCCGAGTCTTTTACGGATAAAGTTACATTTCCCGAGGGCACATTTTTTCGTGCCGACAAGCCTGTACACGACCCGGCATTTCAAATCCTGATGGGTTTTCTGGCACACGAATACGGCAATGTTTTCGTCGATTGGGGCACCTTCCTGAAACAACCGGCAAGCAAGAAACCCATCGGGTACTATCAGCCGGTGCACCAGAGCATGGATTACTGGCGACCCAATGCGGGCGGTCCGGCCACATTTCCCTACTATTACCAATTGGGGGTGGGATTGCCGCCACAGGATTTTTATTCACCGCTCGCCGTCAGCAGCGATTACAGTTATTTCGGGAATTTGTTGTGGATGCAAACGGGCGGAACCGTTGCAGGCGGCACGCCGTATTATTGTTCCTATCGCCTCGACGGCAATGCGTGGATCGATCGGAAGGCGTCAGGGTGCGACATCGTGAGTGCGTATTTTGCCAAAAGAGGTATTGCGAGGTGCCGCATTTCGGGCAACAAGATGGTGTTGTATTATTTCAATATGTATGCGGATAACCTCCGGCACATTATCGAGGTCAAGCACCCGACCAACCCGGCTAAAAGTTATACTGGTACGGTCTGTGGAAGTGGTATCCACGTGGTGATGCTGGATGTTTAAGGATTCGGTATCCCGGTTCTTTGCGGGGTAGGCTTAGCTTCCCAGGCCGTATCTTACAATGCAATACAGCGCACGGAAACCATCTTTCCAGTTGATTTTCTTGCCCTCATCATATGTACGGCCGTAGTAAGACACGCCTACTTCGTAAATGCGGATTTTGGGAATTTTGGAGATTTTGGCCGTTACTTCCGGCTCGAAGCCGAAGCGGTTTTCGACCAGTTTCAGACCCTTCAGCAGATCGGCCCGGAAGAGTTTGTAGCATGTTTCCATGTCCGTCAGGTTGAGGTTGGTAAACATGTTGCTCAGGAACGTCAGGAACTTGTTCCCGATCGTGTGCCAGAAAAAAAGGATGCGGTGTGGTCTTCCGCCCATGAAGCGGGAGCCATACACCACATCCGCATATCCTTCGATAACCGGTTTTAGCAATATATTGAATTCCTGGGGATCGTATTCAAGGTCTGCGTCCTGGACGATAATGTAGTCGCCCGTCGCGCGGCGGATGCCTGTGTGCAATGCCGCCCCTTTCCCCTGGTTGTATTCATGCCGGAAGTAAGCTACTTCCAGCTCAGGATTCTCTTCTATGAATTTTTTAGCAACTGCCTCCGTATTGTCGGCAGAACAGTCATTTACAATTACAATCTCCTTCTGAAAATTACCTACCAGTTCAACGGATTTGAGTTTATCCAGCACATTTCGGATTGTTTTTTCTTCATTGTAGGCAGGAACGATAACCGATAATTTCATCAGGGAAAGATATAGTGAGACTGTTTAAGAGTGAATCGTTATTGTTTCGGGGTTATTCGTTATTCAAAACACAATGAAGCTGCTCCAAGCAGTCCGGCGTCGTTAGCAAGCGTTGCGCGTTTGATATTGATTGTTTTCAGGTAGTAAGGCGTCAGCCAGTACTTGAAACGATCGTTAATAGCCGGCAAAATAAACTCAAATGAGGCAGAAATACCACCACCGATCAAAATTGTTGTGATATCGAGTATCCGGATCATCGAAACGAGGCCTTCGCCCAGCAGGTAACCCATCTCATGGAAAACCGCTTTTGCAAGCTCGTCGCCAGCGGAAGCAGCCGCTACGAGGCCGGTGGTTGAAATCGTGCCGTCGGCAGGAAGTTGGGTCGTGCCGGTGTAAGCCGCGCGCATCGCATTAGCCATGTCGAGCAGTTCTTTTTTACCGATGTTGCGTTCGAGAACCTTTCCGTTTTTGGAAGGAACGTGACCTGGCTCCATCGCATTACCCCCGCCGCCTTTGAATACCTTCTTGTCGATAATCGCCGCGCCGCCGATACCGGTGCCAAGGGTTACGAAAATGTAATCTTCCGGAAGTTTGTCCTCCCCAAAATAATATTCACCCAAAGCAGCCGCGTTGGCGTCGTTTTCGAGGTAAAAATCATGCTGCGGAAACCGTGCTTTCAAATCCGGAACAATGGTGATCCCGTCGATTTCGGGGATTGCCGTGATTTCGATCAGCGTGGTCCTGTCGCGGGAAATGAGCCCCGGAACACCGATTCCTACTTTTTTGACTTCGGGATATTCAACGAGTTGGAGCGCAATTGCATCACCTAATCTGTCTATAAAATGCCCGGAGCTACGCCAGCTGGCAGTATCGTGACTGTAAAAATTCGAGATTCTTCCATCCGTAGCGTCAACGATCCCCATTTTTACGTTGGTACCGCCCACGTCTATACCGAGGTATTGTTCCATGAAATGAAAATATGGGTTTAATAAATAATTTTAAAAATGCGGCAATTTAGTAAAATTGCTCTATTGTTCACTCATTAATCCAAATCTCCCAGCTGCGGGCGGATCAAAATCTCTTCCACAACTGCCCTGGGAGACAATGCATAGGCGGCCCAGATCGACTCGGCCACGTCGCCGGAATCCATAAAGCGGTCCTCAGGCAGCTCGGTGCCCTTCCAGCTGTCGGTGTAAGTCGCACCGGGTAGAATGGCGGTTACACGTACTTTATGCGGCTTCATTTCTTCGCGCAGTACCTTGGTCATCCCGTACAATGCGAACTTCGAAATGCAATAGGAGCCGCCGTTTGGGTAGGCGATAATGCTGGCGGTGGAGCAAATGGTGAAGATATGACCCTTTTTCTGCTCCATCATGCCGGGCAAAAGCCCCCGCGTGAGATGGTAAGCGCTGTACAGGTTGGTTTCCATCGTTTTTTCCAGCGTGCCCTCCGTTTCATTATGGACCTGTCCCGGGATAAATACGCCGGTATTGTTGATAAGTACCTCCACCGCCGGGTTATGCTTGTGGATAAATGCAATGAAAGCGTCCACATCGGCGCGTACCGACAGGTCGGCCGTTAAATAAGTCAGTTTTGATTGGGGAAAACTTTCGCTGAATGTTTGTTGCAGTGCGAGCAGGTCGCTCTCGTTTCTTGCGCAGGTAATTACATCGAAGCCTTGTGCTAAAAATTTTTCTATCGCTGCCCTTCCGATCCCTTTTGTTCCACCGGTTACAACCGCTAATGGATTCATTTTTCTGATTACTTCTTTTTTTGCCTAATTTTCCCGAAAATATTGAATACAATTAAGATATCATGTCTGTAATCGGTAAATACTTCATTTTTTTAGGGACGCTGTTCGGGAAGGGCGAGAAATTATCGGTTTATTGGCGGAGGCTGATGGAGGAATGCGTGGGCATCGGCGTGAGTTCGATCTTCATCGTCGCGATCGTTTCCACCTTCATCGGCGCGGTGTCTTGTATTCAGACGGCCTATAACCTCGTTAGCCCCATTATCCCTATTTCCACCGTGGCATTGATCGTCCGCGATATGGAAATCCTCGAACTCGCGCCGACCATTACCTGTATTGTGCTCGCAGGAAAGGTAGGGTCCAATATCGCCAGCGAATTGGGTACGATGCGCATTACCGAGCAGATCGACGCTTTGGAAGTAATGGGGATCAACTCCTCGTCGTACCTGGTGCTTCCGAAAGTGGTTGCAGCGATGCTCACATTCCCGATGCTCGTTATTTTTTCTGCATTCCTGGGCATTTTGGGCGGTTACCTGGCAGGGACACTCACGGGCGTAATCACCGAACGGGATTATTTATACGGTATCCGCGATTCCTTCGTGCCCTACAATATCTTTTTCATGTGTGTGAAACCTTTTGTTTTCGGCTTCCTGATCGCCTCGATTTCCTCTTTCAAGGGATTTTTTACTTCGGGTGGCGCGTTGGAGGTGGGTAAGGCAAGCACACAGGCGGTAACCAACAGCTGTATTTCCATTCTTGTCGCAGATTACCTGCTCGCGCAACTGCTTTTGTAAGCGTTCTCAACCGGACACAAAATGATTGAAATCAATAATATCTCGAAGGCATTCAACGGTAAGGAAGTTTTAAAAGGGATTTCGGCCCAGTTTCAGAAAGGAGAAACGAACCTGATCATCGGCGGCAGCGGTACGGGGAAAAGTGTGTTGCTCAAATGCATGATCGGCCTCGTGAAGCCCGACGAGGGCAACGTCCTATACAACGGCCGCGATTTTTACCATTGCGATAAAGACACCCAACAGTCTATCCGCCGCGAGATGGGCGTACTCTTCCAGGGTGGAGCATTGTTTGATTCCAAAACAGTGGAAGAGAATGTGCGGTTTCCACTGGACATGCTTACCACGCAATCAACGGAGGAAAAACGGGAGCGGGTAGCGTTTTGTTTGCAAAGGGTAGGGCTGGAACAGGCGGCGAAACGGATGCCATCGGAGATCAGCGGGGGGATGAAGAAGCGCGTCGGCATTGCACGGGCCATTGTGATGAACCCTGCCTACTTGTTCTGTGACGAACCCAACTCCGGCCTCGATCCGCTCACGTCGGTGAAGATCGACGAGCTGATCAAAGAAATCACGGAGGAATATCAGATCACGACCATTATTATTACGCATGATATGAATTCCGTCATGGAGATTGGCCAGAATATTATGTTCCTGTATCAAGGCCATAAACTTTGGGAAGGCGTGAACACCGATATTACCAAAACCGATGTGCCGGAATTGAAAGAATTCCTTTTCTCCAATAAACTGCTGCGCGAAATGCAGGAATAGCCTGCATTATCGCTTTCGGAGAGCTGGGATATTTTTCCTTTCCAGCAAAAACACCGCCGCCACGCACATCGCGAACACAGCCATGTGTACCGGAACGGAAATCCACAGATTTGGTATTTTAAACATCGAAGAGGTGTAAATCAGCAATGCGCCCCCGCCAATGTAACCGATCGCGGAAGTGAGGTCGTACGGTACGGGGTAATACTTCTGCCCGAAATAATAGCAGAGCGCCAGCATCACAAAGCCCGACAATGCGAATGCGATCGCGAATCCGTGGTAGCCGATCTGAGGTACGAGCACGAAGCTCGTCGCGATGGTAATGCCCGCGCCTGTGAGCGTGAGCCAGGTTCCGTATTCGGTTTTGTCGGTCAGTTTAAACCAGGTCGCCAGGTTGTAATATACGCCCAGGAACAAATAACCCGCCAGCAGCCAGGGCACCACGCCCAGGCCTTCGTGGTAAATCTTCTTTTTCAGGAACAACTCGGCAAATAGGTCGAGGTTCAGGCATATGCCCACCCACATAAGCACGCATATGATGATAAAATACTTGGTAACCTTCGCGAAAACGGGCGGTGCATTCTTGTCCTCGCCTTTGGAAAAGAAAAATGGCTCCGCGGCGTATTTGAATGCCTGTATGGCCAGGTTCATGAAGATCGACAACTTGTAACATTGCACGTAAATACCGATGGCGGTTTCGTTGCTGCGGCCCGGGTAGAAGTTCGCGGGGAGCAAAAACTGGATGAAGGCCCGGTCGAAAAGCATATTCAGCACACCGCCGACATTCATGATCATCACGGGAAATGCATACACCCAGACGGGTTTGAAAAGCGCACTGCTGAACACAAACCGGAAATCGGCGAACTCTTTCCTGAGCATCCAGAAAAATGCGAGGTTGGCGATGAGGTTGGCCAGTACTATATAATCCGGGGCATGCAGCGGGTTGTAGAACAGATCAACGGCTGGTTGCAGGAATGCCAGGTATTCGCCTGCATGGATATCGCGGCAGACGAGCAGGAAGAACAAGTTCAGGAAAATGTTGATCAAAATGTTGGTAACCCGGATGATCACGAACTTTTTACCCTTGCCTTCCAGTCTCAGCCTCGCGAACGGGATCGAAACGATACCGTCGGTGGCCATGATGATCGCGAACATCCTGACAATCGGCGTAGAATCAGGATATTTGATGAGCTCGGCAATAGGCCTTGCGAAGACGAACATCAGCGTGGAGCAGATCAGGCTGACCAGGATCACCGCACTTAATATCAGGTCGTAGTATTGTTTCCGGTCTTTTTCATCGCGTGCAAAGCGGAAAAACGCGGTTTCCATACCAAATGTATAAAGCACGAGCGCCAGGCCGGCATAAGCAAATAGCTGCCCTTGTGCGGCGATTTGCTGAGGTTCAAAAAGATCGGTATGCAGGGCCACCAGCAGGTAGTTCAAAAAGCGGCCCAGCATGGTGCTGATGCCATAGGTGGCGGTTTCACTGGCCAGTTTTTTCAGTACGCTCATTCAATGCGGGATTTTCCTTCGCAAATATAGAAGAGTAACTGCCAATAAAAGGAAAAGGCCCTTCCCGTTTGAGGGGAAGGGCCTGCGGTTTTTTTATCGTCAACCCCGGACATCCGAGATAATACTGTCAACTACGCGCTCGATACGCTTCCAGCCTTCATCGGTTTGAAGGTCCACGTCAAGCATTTTTTCACGATAATCAGAGGAGATGGTCAAAAAATAAATGCCTGCTGAAATGAATGCGATTAACGCGCTGGTGTCATTGTAATAGGGCAGGTCGCCTATTTTGTTGAGGATACGCGTCGCAATCTGGTTGCGGGCGTCTGAAAGCATCGACTTTCCGGTTCCGATCTCCCAGCGGAGCAGGTCACGCGTAGCTTTGCGCTGGCGCAGATCGTTGGTGAAAGTGTGCATGAGGGACGTGAGAGCTTTGTTCCGTTCGTCCGGTGTTAGCTCCGGGATGTTGTCAATGTAATCTGTGCTGAGGGTTGACGTGTACTCTCCCGACCTGACATACTGTTCCATCAGGCCGTCTACGCTTTCAAAGTACCTGTAAATCAGTACTTTGTTGACTCCGGCAGTGCGGGCGATCAGGTTTACGCCCACTTTTTCGGTGCCATGTTGTTCAATTACTTCGCCGACCGCCTTGAGTATTTTACTCTTCGTGCGCTCGCGATCACGCTTTTTTACTTTTTCTACTTTCATATGGGTGCTGTTTAGGTTAAAACATAGTAAATGTAACATTTCATATCCAAATTTTATAGCAGAAAAGTTACATTAAGTAACCAAATTTTTAAAAAGGTTTCCTTAATGTCACCGTGAGGTCGCAAAAAGTTGGAAATGCTATTAAATGGCCTTTTACCCTCCGAAATTTGGAAGTATTCTAAGGTTAGGAGCGGGAATTGGATGGAAATAAAAAAGAGCTCATTGAAAAATGAGCTCTTCGATTACTGTTGGCCGACAAGGACTCGAACCCTGAATAAGACAACCAAAATGTCCTGTGTTACCATTACACCATCGGCCAAAACCGTAAACAGTGGTGCAAAAGTAATGGTAGCGAGGTCACGTGTCAAGCTTTTTGGAAAAAAAATTAAATACTTTTTAGCTCAACATTGCTAGCGATCTTTTTTACAAGGCCTTGCAAAACTTTGCCCGGTCCTGATTCGATGAAGATTTCTGCACCGTCGGCTACCATTTGCTCCACAGACTGCGTCCATCTTACCGGAGCCGTGAGCTGCGAGATCAGATTTTCTTTAATAACGGATACTTCCGTGGCTGGTTTTGCATTCACATTCTGGTAAACCGGGCAAATCGGCTGCTCAAACTGCGCCGCGTTGATAGCCGCTGCGAGTTCTTCGCGGGCTGGTTCCATCAATGGAGAGTGGAATGCGCCTCCGACAGGAAGTACCAAAGCGCGTTTTGCACCGGCGGCTTTCAGAAGCTCATTGGCGCGCTCAACGCCTTCGATGGTTCCTGAAATGACCACTTGTCCCGGGCAGTTATAGTTCGCCGGTACGACGATTTCATCCGTAATGCCTGCGCAGATTTCTTCGATCACGTTGTCGGCGAGGCCGAGGATCGCGGCCATTGTCGACGGGCGGATTTCGCAGGCTTTCTGCATCGCCGCCGCACGTTTTGCCACGAGTGAGAGACCGTCTTCGAAAGAAAGGGCTCCGGCTGCAACCAAGGCCGAAAATTCGCCAAGCGAGTGACCCGCTACCATGTTCGGTGCGAAATCGGGGGTGATTTTCGCCAGGATCACGGAATGGATAAATATCGCCGGTTGGGTCACGTTGGTTTGTTTCAACTCCTCGTCGGTGCCTTCGAACATGATTTTCGTGATTTCGAAACCGAGGATTTCGTTCGCTTTTTCAAACAATGCCTTGGCGGAATCGGAGCTTTGGTAAAGATCCAGACCCATTCCTTTGAACTGCGAGCCCTGACCAGGGAAAACATATGCCGTTTTCATATGGATGATTTATGGTTATTCATGATGAAACAAAAAGCCCGGCAAAAAACCGGGCTACAAAGGAAATACTTGAATGTGAAAGAAAAAAGAATCTATCGCAGCAGCTGCACCCATCCTTTCAGGGTCACAGGCACACTTTGTTTTTGCGAAGATTCGAAATAGATTTTTACTTCATAATAATACTGACCCGCAGCAAGGTCTTTACCGCCATTGGTTTTACCGTCCCAATTGATGTTGACATCCTTGGTGGAATACACCTGCGCACCCCATCGGTTGTAGGCTTTGAATTCCAGCGATTGTACAAATGCGGGGCATTCCAGGGGCTGGAAGGTGTCGTTTTTGTTGTCGCCATTGGGTGTAAATACGTTGGGTAGCACAAACATCGGGCAGTTATCGCGGCACACGGTATTGCTTGG
>NZ_PYAS01000028.1 GCF_003014695.1 Dyadobacter jiangsuensis
GTCATCTTCCAGAGGTGTAAGGGATATTCCGTTCTTCCTATTCAGGCTCTCGAAACTTTATGCTTAATTTCCCCCCAGATTTTCTGCTTGATCCCTATTTTGCACCATCCCTGCACAATAAAGAATTGATGAGCCGCAATTTCCGCCTGAAATTTCTCAACGGCACCCTCTTTGCGCAGCTGTTGCTGTGCATGGCTCTTTCATTAAGCTACCTCCTCCCCACTGCCAAGGCACAGGAAATCGCTTTCAAATCCGACAATTACTGGCTTACACATTATACAGCCGAAACCGGCTTACCACAAAACAGCATTAAATCCATTGCGCGCGACGAGGCAGGGTTTTTCTGGCTCGCGACCGAAGACGGGCTGGTACGCTTCGACGGCCGGCACTTCCACACTTTTACCAATTCCAACTCAAACCTCACATCCAACCACCTCCACCAAAGCTTTCGGGGGCCGGCAGATTTTAAACTCTACTTTCTTGACGACGCGAAAACAGCGCACCGGATAGCGAACGGAAAAATAACCGAAACCGTCCCATACGAAAAGAAATTCGGTGCCATGGACATGTACAATGCTCCGGAGAAAGGTACGCTCCTGGCATTTGAATTATCCAACCGGCATATTTACAACGACCATTGGAAGAATGCCCTTCTGACGGTCGGCCCGAATTCCTATTTCCGCTGCGATACGGGTACGGTGGCTTATTTTCAAAATGGAAAACAAGCATACCGGGTTCGAAACCCGTCTCAAAAGGTAGCCGATTACTTCACCATTGGCCGCGACCTTTACTTGTTTGACCGTTTGAACAGCCGTATTTCGCGTATCGACGGAGACGGCGCCCACCCCGTCATCATCACCGGAATCGGCGGCAACGGGCTGCCTTATCCCGGTATGGAGGTCTTGTGGAATACCTTTGCCCAAACACCCCTGATCGCGCTCGGAGATAAGATTTACGACGTATCCGTATCTGCAAAAGATCTTTTCACCACCCGGATGCTGATCGAAGGGTTTGATACCGGCGAGCAGAATATCATCAGTTCGTTTTATGACAAAAACACCGGACTAATGCTTCTGGGCAGCCACACCAAAGGGCTATTCGTTTTTACAAAAAAGCAGTTTGCCGCTTTCAAAGGAAGCGAGGGCTTTTCCTTTCACGAACAAAGCCTGTACAAGGACCGTTACGTGTTCACCACTTTCGGCACTTTCGACATTTCCTCAAAAGCAGCTGTAACACTTCCGTCCATCCAAAAGATTAGCAACCTGGGCCCATTCCTGACGAAAAACGGTTATATCTGGACCAGCTCGCACGGAATGCGCTACCTGTTCGACAGAGAGGGGACAAGGAATCTGGGAAAATGGCATGTCGGGAAAGAGGTCTCCATTTCTTATACCGACCTGGATGGAAACCTCTGGTCGGGGTACCGCCACGGGGAACTGCGCAAGTTCGACATCAGGACATTCAAATGGACGGCAATCCGGATCGAGGGGCTTTCCTCTGCCATTTCCTACATCCAGCAGGAAAAATTACCCGGATCCAGTGAAAAGATTTTTTGGATCGGAACACACAACGGCCTGTTTCGCCTTTCTCTCCCGGGCTACCGCGTCGAAAAGATCAGAAATTTTGCTGGCCGTCATATTCGCTCACTCATGATAAGAAGGGTGTCCGGCGCAACGGAAATTTGGGGAACGATCTGGAAGAAAGGTCTTTTCCTGCTTAAAGACAACCACGTCACCATTTTCCCGCTCGACCGGAAAGAGCACCTGGCATCGGCCCACTGCATTACAGAGGATAAGAACGGTTTTTTCTGGGTACCAACCAATAAAGGGTTGTTTCAGATTCGCATGAGTGACCTGCGTGCCTATTCGCCGCACACCTCCGAAAGCCCGTATTATATGTATTATGATTACAAAAACGGCTTCCACACCAATGAATTCAACGGAGGGTGTATTCCCTGCTCGCTGACATTACCCAACGGATTATTTTCGCTTCCCTCCATCAATGGGCTGGTGTATTTCGACCCTTCCGCCATCCGGCCCGAGCTGCCCAACAAAACACTGCTGATCGACCGGGTAGAGTACAATGGAAAACGGCTCGACTATTCGGATACACTCAGGCTCGACGGAGATTTCGAGTTCATCAAACTTTCGACATCAACGCCCTATTTCGGCACTTCGGATAATGTGCAGATCGATTATCAGCTATCGAGCAGCCATCAAACCGGTTCCTGGCTGCCGGTCGCCGAGACAGGAGAGGTCGCATTCAATGGCCTCAGCAGCGGGAGGTATGTGCTTTCCATAAGGAAACCCAATGGGTTCGGCAGGAACAACTATGTCACGAAGGGGCTGATCCTCGTGGTTGCCCCGAAATGGTACGAAACGTGGTGGTTCCGGGTAGTGCTTCTGGGCCTGCTCTTGCTAGGGACTTACGCTTTTTCCAAATGGCGTACTGAAACGATCCAGCGGCAGAATGAAGATCTCGAACGCGCTGTTACCGAGCGCACCTCCGCCCTGAAAGCGTCGCAGAATGAGCTGAGTCGCCAGCTGAACATTCAGGCGCACCTGATCGCATCCATTACGCACGATGTACGCGCGCCGCTGAAATACGTTACCCAGGCATCACGGCAAATTCCGAAACTCAACGAAATGGGCCAGCGCGAAATGCTCAACCAGGTGGGCAATGCATTGGAACAAAGCCTTGTGCAAATGACCAACTTCCTCGACAACCTGCTAAGCTATGTGCGGACGACCCTTTACCACAATAAAGTTGAAATGTCGGAAACAGAACTTTCGGAGTTGATCTCACAGAAACTCGAATTGTTTGAAAAAGTATTTCAGCTATACAACAACCATGTTTCAAACGACGTACCGCCTGGCCTTATCGTCCGCTCCAACCCGGAGCTTCTGTCGGTCGTGATTCATAACCTCATCGACAATGCCAGCAAATATGCCCGCAATGGACAGATTCGCATATTTTCGAATGTAACCGGCCATGCGGTGCATCTGGTCATAGCCGATTCGGGCAAGGGTATCGATGAGGAAATCCGCGAATGGTTCAACAATCCGGATTCGGCGCATTCCGAATCATACGGCAATGCATCCCCAAAAGGCTTCGGCCTTGTGATCGTCAAGGAAGTGGCGCGGCTGATCAACCTTTCCGTTTTTGTAGACAACTACAACGGCTGCGAATTTCACCTGGTGTTCGACACGCTTCACCAGGGCGAGCAGTTACAATAACCGATGTACCGGATTAGGCTGTATCGCTATCATTATCAACTCCTTCAACACCAGCAGCAAATATTTCAGATGAAAAATTATTTATCATCGGTGACATATTATTTTACAGTATTTCCACTATTTTTGAAGGAATTAAGGACAAAATCTAAATTTATTCTACATTTTCATACAACAATACCTACACTTTTGTATCTTGCCGTTGATTTACTCATGATGCCATGCGAATATGATTATGACCAACCCTTATTTCTCCGGCTTCGAACACAGTGCAGCGCAAATTCGTCGCTTTCTGCAAACACACAAAACCTTTACCCTTCTGCTGTCGGGAGGAAGTATCGTTCACCACGAGGCGGAAGATGCCATTCGTTTCAGAACCTGGCTTCTGACACATCAGATTGAAGACGTGCGCGAATCGTTTACCAAAAATTATTCCGCCTATAACCTGATGTCGGCCTGAGCCAGCAAACTTTGCAGACAATTCCACATTCAGGCATTTGTTGCCTCACCCTTCTCATTCCTAACATTTTCCTTTTTCGCGTTCCTGCCACCGGCGACATGCCGAGCACATTGAAAAATACGCATAGTCGTGTCTTTGCATGAACGATGAATAACAGACGCCGGGGTTCCGCCGTTGCAAATACCGGTTTTCCAGACCTTTTTGGGAAAGAAGTTCAGCTGAAAATAGTCTTGCTAACCGACTATTTCTGAAAAAAATACAGAAATTTTGACTTGATTAATTTTTTTATCTACCTTTGCAAGCCAAAATTACGGGTAGACAGAGATTTATATCGCAATAATTTGATACTGAGATGAAACGTACCTTTCAACCATCGAATCGCAAGAGGAGAAACAAGCACGGATTCCGTGAGAGAATGTCAACGGCAAACGGACGCAAAGTAGTTGCTGGCCGTCGTAAAAAAGGCCGTTGGAAACTGACTGTTTCTGACGAAAAACGTCACAAGCAATAATTAGTGCTTGAAGGTTTGAGTAGAGGACGCCTTAGTCTTCCATAGTCTGATAAGTTTGAAAATCACAAACTTATCAGACATTTTTTTCTACAAGAACTTGAAACAGACATTTGGTAAGAACGAGCGGTTGTGTAACCTCCGTATCATCGGCAGGCTCTTCAAAAAGGGCAATCCGGAGGTTCAAACGTTCTACCTTTATCCATTCAGGGTGCTGTACATTTGCACCCCCGAAGCACCCTCTCCGCTTCCGCAAGTACTTTTCTCTATTTCCAAAAGGAATTTCAAGAAAGCGGTTGACCGCAATCTGATCCGCCGCCGCTGCCGTGAAACTTACCGGCTGCACAAGTCCGCGCTCCTGGCATTACCCGCCGAAACACGCCCTTCCTACATTGCTTTTTTGTATCTTGCAAAAGAAATAACCTCGTACGACGTTATTGAAACGGCCATGAAGCAGTCGCTCAAAAAGCTTGAAAAGCTGCCGCCCGCCTTTCTCAAAGAACAATCCAATTCCTGAACATAGATGAAAAAGTATCTTCGTTCCATTTTGCTGGCCGCTCCTGTCGTAGGCGGACTGGCATTCGTTTCGTTCCGTCAGGACGACCGCCTTTTCGAAATCGCGCGAAATCTGGACATCTATGCCACGCTTTTCAAGGAATTGAACGCGTATTATGTCGATGAGATCAATCCCAATCAGCTGATCAAGACCAGCATCGATAATATGCTCCGGTCGCTCGACCCGTACACCGTATATTATGCCGAGGACGACATTGAGGATTACATGACCATGACCACGGGCAAGTACAACGGTATCGGGGCTATGGTGAACTCTGCCGACGGCAAGCATACGGTAATGATGGTGTATGAAGACACGCCGGCGCAGAAAGCAGGCTTGCAGCTCGGTGACGAGATCACGAAAATCAACGATATCGACCTTTCCACCCGCGAGGATTTCGACACCGGCAAATTGCTTAAAGGCCAGACTCAAACCGCTGTTAAACTCACTGTAAAACGCTACGGCATTACCAAGCCACTCGAAATTACATTGAACCGCGACATTGTGAAGGTGACCAACGTGCCTTACTACGGCATGCTGAACGAGGAGGTGGGCTATATTGATTTGAAAGATTTCACAGCCACCGCGTCCAGGGAAGTCCGCAATGCATTCCAGGAACTGAAAGGCAAAGGCATGAAATCCGTCGTGCTCGACCTGCGCGATAATCCGGGCGGATTGCTGAATATGGCGATCGAAATCTCGAACATATTCATTCCGAAGGGCGAAGAAGTAGTTTCGACCAAAGGAAAAGTGAGCGAATGGAACAAAACCTACACCGCTTACAACCCGGCACTCGATACCGAAATACCCGTTGTGGTGCTGACCAATAACCGCAGCGCTTCCGCCGCTGAAATTGTTTCAGGAGTCATTCAAGACTATGACCGCGGCGTGCTGATCGGCCAGCGGACTTATGGAAAGGGCCTCGTGCAAACCACACGTGACCTTTCATTCAATACCAAAATGAAGATCACCACTGCCAAATACTACATTCCAAGCGGCCGGTGTATCCAGGCGATCGATTACAGCCATCGCAACGACGACGGCAGCGTAGGCAAGATCCCCGATTCGCTGATGACCGAGTTCAAGACGAAAAACGGCCGTATTGTTTTCGACGGCGGCGGTATTTTACCTGATATTATTACTGAAAAAGAAAACTATTCGCCATTAGCCGTTTCGCTGGGTCGCAACCGGTTGTTCTTCGACTACGCGGTGAAATTCCATTTCGAGCACCCGACTATCAAGCCTGCCAGAGAGTTTCACCTGACCGACGCTGACTATGCCGCATTCACCAAATGGCTGGGCGATAAGGAATACGACTATACTACCCAGGTGGAACGTGACCTGAAAGATCTGGAAGCTTCTGCCAAAAAGGAAAAATCACTGGAAGTAATTGAAGATCAACTGAAAGCATTGAAATCCAAGCTGTCGCATAGCAAGGACAATGACCTCCAAATCTTCAAGCCGGAGATCAAAAAGATCCTGGAAGAAGAGATCATCAAGCATTACTATCTGGAAAAAGGCATGCGGGAAGCTTCTTTCAACGAAGATCCCGAAGTAAAAGCGGCGCTGGCGCTCTTCAAAGACCCGGCCCGTTACAGCCAGATTTTGAAAAAGAAATAATATCATCCGGCCCGTCGCTCGCGGCGGGCTTTTTGTTTTATATGCTCTTACTCAGTATCGACACCTCGATCCGCGGATGTTCCGTAGCCGTTCACAATGAGACCGGCCTGCTGGCAGCTTATGATCTTTTCACGGACAAATCTTCGTCTGCCATGCTCACCACGCTCATGCGGGATAGCATCACGCACGCGGGATTCGAACTTTCGGACATCGACGCGATTGCGGTCGCCAAAGGCCCGGGCTCGTATACGGGCTTACGCGTAGGCGTGTCCACGGCCAAGGGCCTGTGCTACGCGCTCGACAAGCCGCTGGTTGCCATCAATACCCTGCAGGCAATGGCATTACAGCTGGCGCCGTTCTTTCCGGGGCATTTGTTTTGCCCGATGATCGACGCGCGCCGAATGGAGGTTTACGCCGCGGTTTTGGATGAAAACAATGCATTCGTTCAGGAAACACAGGCCGTGATTATGAATGAGCATTCGTTTGAAGATCTGCTCGCCCATCATAAAGTGGTATTCTTCGGCGATGGCGCGGCTAAATGCAAGCCGATATTGGAAAAGCATTCGAACGCTGTTTTTCCCGCGATTGATATTAAGCCCTCCGCACGTACGGTCGGCCAGCTAGGTGCTATCGCATTCGAAAAAGGTCAATTCGAGGATGTGGCTTCTTTTGAGCCCTATTACCTGAAAGATTTCATGTCGCCGGCGCCGCGGAAGGCCAGCACCCTCGTGCAATAACGGGCGGATTTTAACAGGTTAGTCAAACAATCGGCCGCATTTTGGTGTTAGCCTATTTGTAACAGCATTTTTACAATGGAAACTGACGAAATAGTAAACCGGGTTGCTACCAGCGGCATTATCTCACTGGATCTGGAAGAGCTTTACCACCCCGGCGAACGCATTGTTTACGATATCAAAGACAACCTCTGGCAGGGAATGATCCTGCGTGAAAAGGATTTCCGCGACTTTCTCAAAAGCCACGACTGGGCACAGTACCAGGGCAAAAATGTGGCGATTATCTGCTCAGAGGACGCCATTGTACCCACCTGGGCCTACATGCTGCTCGCCGTGCAGCTAGAACCGTATGCGAATGCATTTGTTTTCGGTGATTTGAATGCATTGGAGGACAAACTCTTCGCCGACGCGATCGGCAAGCTCAATGCAGAAGAATTTGCTGGTAAACGGGTGGTCGTAAAAGGTTGCAGTAAGGTAGATGTACCGGTATCTGCTTACGTGGCAGTGAGCAAATTGCTGAAACCCGTTGTGCAAAGCCTGATGTTCGGCGAGCCTTGCAGTACGGTGCCGCTTTACAAAAAGCCTAAATCTTCGGTTTCCTCTACCGACTGATCCTGCTCTTCCTTAATTAATTTGAAGGACATCCGATGATACGAACACGGGCCGTGGAGCACTATTGCTTTACGGTGGTGGATCGTAGGATAGCCAACATTTTGTTCCCAGCCATAATGCGGGAATTGCCGGGACAGGTTAGACATCAGCTCATCCCGGTAATTTTTAGCCAAAACCGAAGCTGCTGCAATCGACAGGTAATGCGCATCGCCTTTGATAATGCAGGTATGCGGGATCATCGGGTAAGGCGTGAAGCGGTTTCCGTCGACGAGCAAATGCTCGGGGCGCACCCTCAGCTTGTCCACCGCCCGGTGCATGGCCAGAAAACTCGCTTTCAGGATATTGATTTTATCAATTTCAATATTATCTACCTCAGCCACCGCCCAGGAAACAGATTCGCGGATGATTTCCTTTTCCAGTTCCAGGCGCTGCGTTTTGGTAAGCTGCTTGGAGTCATTGAGGAATGAATGCTTGTAATCGCGCGGCAGAATCACCGCCGCGGCTACTACCGGCCCGGCCAGGCAGCCTCTCCCCACTTCATCCAGCCCTGCCTCGATGGCGTCGATATTGTAATAAGCTTTCAGCATTAATCTTCCAGAATATTGGCCATAAATGTACTCTTCGTCCCGATCGCCACAAGCAGCAAGGTAACCGCCCAGTAGAGATAAACGCGGTAGTAATCCTTCACATCACGCGACAGTACATCACGCGATTTTACTTTTTCGAGCTGGTCGATCTGTTTGAAAACCGTTTCCAGCGTCGTGTTATCGGTAGCACGAAAATACTTCCCGTTACCGATTCCCGCAATATTTTGCAGTTCGCCTTCATCCATTAATGCTCCTGCATTGGCTGTGGTATCTGCTTTCGATATTTTTTTCGGCCTTCCCACTGAAATCGTGTAAACCTTCACCCCGAATGCATTCGCGAGCTGCGCGGAGGTCGTCGGGCCGAGGTTACCGGATGTATTATCTCCATCGCTAATCAGAATCGCCACTTTGCTCTCGCCGGGCGTATCGCGCATGCGGTTCACGGCCACCGCCAATGCACTGCCAATCGCCGTTCCGGGCGTGGGAATGAGGCTTGGGTTAACCTCGTCGAGAAAACCATATAATAGTTCGTAGTCAGTCGTGAGCGGGCAGAGCGATACGGCTTCCCCTGCGAACACGATCAGCCCAATACGGTCCTGCAACCTGCCTTTGATAAACTGCCGTGCCATTCGCTTGGCCGCTTCGAGGCGGTTAGGGCTCAGGTCCTTTTCAATCATCGAATCCGAAATATCCAGCAGCAGCACAATGTCGATGCCTTCGGAATACTGGTCTTTCCGCTCCGAAACCACTTGCGGCCTTGCCAAAGCGACCAGAATAAGGCAAATCGCCAGGCCCACGCAGATAGGCTGTACAAACCGCAGCAATGTGAGCCAGCTGCGAAAACCTGTGACCGACGTGTACGTAATCGTCAATCGCTGCTTATGCTTGCGGTGCAATGCGTTCCTCAGCCAAAACAGGAAAGGTACCAGCGGCAGCAAATAGAGGAAATAGGGATATACCCACTCATACGACCTCAGCGTGCTGTACCCAAACCATTCCAGTGAAAACCAGTTTTCCATTCAATGTCCGGGTTATGCGACGGGGCTGTCCAATACAAACTTTCTTTTGGCCCGGTACAAACGCGTGGCGCCCGTTTTGAGCACTTCCAGGTATGTCTCCATATTCCCCGAACGGCCTTGTCCGTACACGATACTGTCCATGTTTTTCAATGCATCAGCCAGTTCGTCGTCGGGCATATTATCAATAATTTCTCTTGTGGTGTAAGTCGCAAACGGCTTTTTCTCCAATCTTTCGAGATAGTTTTTCCAAATAATAATCGCCTTTTCGGCATCCTTGATATTCCCTTTCTCCCGTGCGCTGCGCATGAGACGGTTGAAGGACCGCACGTATTCCAAATGCCGGCGCTGCAATTTGAGCAGCTGCCATTGCTTGTAAATATCACGCCCGAAAACCCAGTAAATGCTTCCCACCACGCCGATAATCAAAGCGACAGACCCGATCAGCATGGAAAAATTGAACTCACGGCTCAGCGCGGCCAGCGTCGTTTCTTCCTTCAAGACGGGCTTTTTACTCAGATCTATATTATTGCTCTTAATAAGTAAAACGGAGTCGGGCGTAGTGAAAACGGCCGTGCAATCCTTTTTTTGGAATACAAAAACAGGCAACCGCAGCTTCTGCACCTTGGATACGTCGAAAGAAATGAGGTGGTAAACCGCGCTATCGAGCGTGCCCCGGCTATCGGTACTCGACACGAAGGTTCTTTGAGATACCAGTTCAAAAGGTGAGAAATCGTAGGTGCTATCCGGGAAGAAAATCTCGGATTCGGGGCTGTGGCGCACGCTGAGAGAGAAATAAACGGGCTTGCCTACTTCCACGCTGTCCGTCTGGAAAATGCCTTTGGGAGCGATCCGCTGTTTGCGCGCGTCTCTTGCGATGCCCGAAAAACACAGCAAAAACCCTATTGCTACCGAAAAGATTACCTGAAAAACCCTAGCCATTGGATGGTGCCGAACTTTTGGTGTAACGCCTCACCTTAAACAAATGGATCAATGCCGGCACATAATCCTCCTGGGTATTGATGGAAATATAGTCGGCGCGGTTCTGGTGGCACAGCCGTTGGAGCTCGGCACTTCTTTTTCCGAAGCGATTGGCCATTTCCTCTCGGTACTGGCGCGACGAAGTATTGACCCACACGGTAGTTTTCTTCTCGGCATCGTAAAGCGGGATAATGCCTAATCCGGGCAGATTCACCTCCCTCGA
Organism: Dyadobacter jiangsuensis; assembly: GCF_003014695.1. Taxonomy (GTDB): domain Bacteria; phylum Bacteroidota; class Bacteroidia; order Cytophagales; family Spirosomataceae; genus Dyadobacter; species Dyadobacter jiangsuensis. The sequence continues at coordinate 10,531 of NZ_PYAS01000028.1, forward strand.
ATCGTACAAATGGATCACGATCAGATCGTGCTTGCGGGCGAGGGCTTTGAGGTTATGCTGGTAGTTGTTGTCGATAAAATCGGAGATCAGGAATATCAGGCTGCGGCGGCGGAGCACGTTCAACGCTACCAGAATAGCCTCGGCAATATTGGTTTTGGTGGATTCGGGAACGAGCTTGTAAAGCTCCGAAATGAGGCCGTAGCCGTGCTTCATACCGTCCGACGGGCGAATGTAGCGCTCGTTTTTATCCGAAAAACAGAGCAAACCCACACGACTAGCTTCCTGAATGGCAGAAAGCGTGAGCACTCCGCATATTTCCTTCGCAATATCGATTTTGAGCTTCTTGATCTCCCCTACCTGCTGCGACGCGCTCACGTCGAGCATGAAGAAGGCCGTCTGCTCCTTATCCTCTTTGAAAATCTTGACAAACGTACCGTGGCCTTTCGCAGAAGTGTTCCAGTCGATGGCGCGCACGTCGTCACCGTACTGGTACAGGCGCAGGTCATCGAATTCCAGGCCGGACCCTTTGAACACCGAATGGAAATTGCCGTGACGTTCACTCGTCACCGCTTTTCGCATCCGGATTTCATACTTCCTTAACTTTCCCAGGAACTGCTCAAACATAAGTTTTGCAAAAAAATCACCACCTTTGTCGTCTGGTGTACCTAAAACAAAGATAGGTATTTTGATAGTAAGCTACGCCCTGCGATGAAATTCACGACCGGTATAAGCCTCCTGGCCCTTTTTATGCTTCTGTTTTCGGCCTGTTCCGAAGACGAGACGCCACCTAAAGGGACATTATCCGAGGAGAAAATGGCCACGATTCTGACCGACATCCACCTGGCTGAGTCGCGCGTGAACCGCTTGCAGCTGAAATCGCTCGATTCGTCGCTCATGATTTTCAACCGTTTGAAAAGTGATATCTGGAAAAAACACCAGGTTGATACGACAGCGTACCGTGAAAGCTACTCTTACTACATGAGCCATCCCGAACGCATGACGACCATTTACGAAAAAGTGAATAAGAAAATTGAGGATCGGGAGAAAAATAACAATATTAAGCTCTGAAAATTTCGTATCGCGCTCTATACTACGCATTTAACTTCTAAACTGGACAATTTCTGTGAACGATTGCATTGTAGTTATCCCTACCTACAACGAACTTGAAAATGTTGAAGCCATCATCCGGAAGGTTTTTAGCCTCAATCATCCGTTTGATCTGTTGATCATAGACGACGGGTCGCCGGATGGCACCGCAGGGGTTGTCAAGGAGTTAATGAAGGAATTTTCGGGCCTTCACCTTGTAGAAAGAAAGGGAAAACTGGGCCTGGGTACGGCTTACATCCACGGCTTCAAATGGGCGCTCGAAAAAGGATATAATTATATTTTTGAAATGGATGCCGACTTCTCGCATCCGCCCGAGGACCTGGTGCGCTTGTACAATGCGTGTGCGAACGAAGGCCACGATGTAGCGATCGGCTCACGGTATATTACTGGGGTAAATGTGGTGAACTGGCCGATCAACCGTGTACTGATGTCCTATTTCGCGGGGTACTATGTGCGGATGATCACCGGAATGCCGATCATGGACCCTACGGCCGGCTTCATTTGCTACACCGCCAAAGTGCTGAACACGATTAACCTCGACAATATCCGTTTCATCGGTTACGCATTCCAGATCGAGATGAAGTTCAACTCCTGGAAATACGGTTTCAGCATTACCGAGGTGCCTATCATCTTCACCGACCGCACCAAAGGCGCCTCAAAAATGTCGAAAGGCATTTTCAAGGAAGCCATCTTTGGTGTGATCACGTTGAAACTCAACAGTTATTTCAAAAGGTATATTCCTAAGCATTCAGCTCAGAAATTGCCAGCCAACTCATAAGGCCGGTCGAAATTTCGAGTGCGCTTTCGTCGATATCGAATGTAGGTGTGTGCACGCCGGAGATAATGCCGCGTGCCTCATTGCGCGTTCCCAGGCGGTAGAAGCAAGAGTCGACTACCTGTGAGTAGAATGCGAAATCTTCGCCGGCCATCCAGAGGTCGAGGTCGATGACGTTTTCGGCACCCATGTAGCCTACGGCGGCTGTTCTGGTACGGCGTGTAAGTTCCGGATGGTTTTTCAGGAATGGATAACCTTTCACGATCTCGAATTCGCAGCTTCCGCCCATGCCTTCAGCAATGCTTTCAGCCATTTTCTTCATGCGGCGCAGGCCGTCCTCACGCCATTCCTCGTCCATGCAACGCCAGGTTCCCTGAATGGTTACCTCGTTTGGAATCACATTGGTAACGCCATCGGCAATAAAACGACCGAATGACAGTACCGAAGGGTTCGCCGGGTTGCGGTTGCGGCTGATGATCTGCTGCAATGCCACGATAATATGCGATGCCATCAGCACTGGGTCTACCAGCTGATGTGGTGCTGCCGCGTGGCCCCCTTTACCTTTCACTGTTAAATACAGCTCATCTGTGCTCGCCATATACATGCCCTCGCGGAAGCCGATTTTGCCCACCGGAATATTCGGTGCCACGTGCTGGCCTACCATACTCGCAGGGCGCGGGTTTTCCAATACCCCTTCCTTGATCATCAACGAAGCTCCGCCCGGTGCTTTTTCCTCCGCCGGTTGAAACACCAGTTTGATTGTCCCTTCGAATTCCTCGCGCAACGTGTGCAGGATACGCGCCGTGCCCAGGAGCGACGACGTGTGTACGTCGTGCCCGCAAGCGTGCATCACGCCCGGAACCTTCGATTTATAAGGAACATCATTCGCTTCGAGGATCGGCAATGCATCCATATCGGCGCGCAGGCCGACGATTTTTTTGCCCGGGTTGCGTCCTTCGATGATCGCGACCACGCCCGTTCCGGCAACGCCTTCTTCGGGTTGAAGACCAATTGCTGTGAGTTCCGATGCAACGTATTTCGCCGTTTTGAACTCTTCAAATGATAACTCGGGGTTGCTGTGCAAATGATGGCGGTGGGCAATGATGTCTTGCGACTGATCCTTGGCAAGCGCTTTGATTTTTTCCTGAAGCTGGGACATGATATTGAAGTACTACGGGTTGTCTTTACAAAACATTCAAAGGTAATAATAAAAAAATGGCGTGGTATCGTTACCATACAACCAAAAACACATCGCCCATTTGCTAAGAACGCGGCGGCCTTTGGCTGGTGTTCCAAAGAAAAAGGGTAATTTTGACCAGATATGAATCAATCAGACACGCAAAAATGAATCAACAGGAGTTTTTAGAATCATTGGTTTGTCCACGCACAGGAACCCCTTTAACCATAGCCGAAGACGGCAAATCTCTCAAAAGCGAAGACGGCACAGTTTATGAAGTAGGCGATACAGGCATCGTCAACATGCTGTATCCCAAAGAATTGCTACCCGAAGATGCCCGCGAACAATATTTGTACGACCAGGCTTTCCTTCGCTATGACCGCGGCGTTTCCTGGGTTTTCGAAACCCTGAACCATTCCGACGAGGCTGCTACCCGCCGCTTTTTCATTGATCTGATGGAGCTGAAACCCGGTATGAAGGCTCTCGAAGTAGGTGCCGGAACCGGTAAGGATTCTGCATTGATTCTGGACAAGGTAAGACCCGGCGGAACCGCTGTTCTCTCCGATCTTTCGCCTAACATGCTGAAACTGGCGCAGGAAAAGCTCGTTACCGACGACCTGAACGTGCATTATTTCCTCGGAAACGGCTCTTACCTGCCTTTCCCGGACGATACTTTCGACGCTGTGTTCCATTTCGGCGGCATTAACACTTTCTCTGAGCGCAAACGCGCATTCGATGAGCTGACCCGCGTCGTGAAACCGGGTGGAAAAGTGGTAGTAGGTGATGAAAGCGTAGCCCCGTGGCTTCGGAATACCCCTACTTACGCTACTTTGCTGAAAGCTAACCCGCTGTTCCGCGCCGAAGTGCCGTTGGAAGATGTTCCGGCCAATATCGAGAACTTCAAGCTGCATTATGTGTTCGGTAATGCGTTTTATGTGATGGAATACCGCGTAACCGCGAAGGCTCCGGAAGTGGATATCGATCTGCCGATCCCGGGCAAAGATTTCGTTGATAACTGGCGCCTGCGTGCTGAAAAAGCAGTCGACTAAGCATTACGCCATTACTCAATACCAAAAATTCAACGTTCCAATGTGGGTTAAAAAAGGAGTTATTTATAAACCTGACGGCAGTCTGGCGCACAGTCAGAGCCATGCGCAGGTGCCATTTGCCTATAAACACAAGGATTTTCTAAGGATCTACTTTTCGACGAGGGACAACAGCACGCAATCGCGGCCGACGTTCATCGACGTGGATTACGACGATCCCAAAAAGATCCTCTACATACACGACAAGCCCGTGCTCGAACTCGGCGGCCCGGGTGAATACGACGAAACCGGCGCTATGCCTGCCTGGTTTGTCGACCGCCCAAACGGCGACATCTGGCTCTACTACACCGGCTGGAACCGCACCTGGAATTCCTACCGACTTTCGATGGGTCTTTCGGTAAGTCAGGATGGTGGTCTCACGTTCAAAAAGATGTTCCGCGGCCCTATCATGGATCGCAGCATTCAAAACCCGCTTTGGGCTGCGCAGCCTTCCGTACTGATCGACGACGACGGTACCTGGCGTATGTGGTACATTTCGGGCCACAAATGCGAGATGATCCATGACTATCCGGAGCCTTACTACCGCGCTCAATCAGCAACGTCAAAAGACGGTATCCACTGGGAAATCAGCGACATTCCGACATTGGATTTCGACGATTTCCTGCATGCAGTAGGCCGCCCGAGCGTATTTAAGGAAGACGGTATTTACAAAATGTACTACTCCTACCGCCACTCCCGCGATTACCGCACCGACCGCAACCAGAGCTACCGCCTGGGTTACGCCGAATCGGCCGACGGTACCACCTGGGAACGCAAAGACCATTTGGTAGGCATCGCGAAATCCGACAACCCGGAGGATTTCGACTACGAAATGATCGATTATGCCAATTTCTACCAGCACAACGGCAAGCGTTACCTGCTTTATAATGGTAATGGCTTCGGTGCGGCGGGCTTTGGCTACGCGGTTTGGGAAGATTAATATTCTGAATCAAACTGAGGCTAGTCATAACCTCAGCAACAATGGCGAGATAATTTTGAAGAAATCACCATTAAATGTCACAAATGTGATCGCACAATGAGTACACTTCAGGAGCAGTTCAACCGCGATGGTTATGTCCTTTTGAGAAATTACCTCGACAAGGGCGTCATTAATGAAATATACAGCGAAGCCCGCAAGATTTTCGCGACGCAGATCAAGCGTGTAACCGGCAAAACCGTCGATATCGACGACCGTGATACCTTCGAAAATGCGATGTTCGAGTTTTTCGAAAAGGATTTTGAAGGCTTTGTCAGCACGGGTAAAACGGTTCAGCATTCATTCTCGCTGCACCGCCTGGGCGTCGATCCGGTAATCGAAAATCTGTTGAAAGACGTCGGCCTTTCGGCTCCGATTATCGGTGCGCGTGCCGCTATGCAGTTCAACAGCCGCTTTTTGTCGAAAGACGGCAGCAAACACTGGAAACTGGATGCACACCAGGACTGGCGTACCGGCCAGGGCTCGCTCGACAGCGCGGTGATCTGGTTCCCGATGGTGGATGCAGGCGCGGATATCGGCGCATTGCAGGTGATCCCGGGCAGCCACAAGGTCGGCTTGCAGGCTTCGTCGACTTCCGGTTATCAGGGAGGCATTACTGTTGAATTGAAAGATGAAGATTTTGTTCAGACGGAATTCAAAGTCGGTGATATCCTGATCTTCTCGGCATTCCTGATCCACCAGTCGGGCAACAACATTACCAATAACATCCGCTGGTCGGTGCAGCTCCGCTACAACAACCTCGACGAACCAACCTTCATCGAGCGCGGCTACCCGATGGCGTACATTTACAAACCCGAAACAGAGCTCGTAACGCCGAACTTCCCAACGGTAGAGCAGCTGAAAGAGGTTTTTAGCTAAAATTCGAATGAAACTTTCCGTTTGCGTACCGACATACAACCACGAGCAATACATAGGTCAGATGCTGGAAGGCGCATTCATGCAGCAAACCAGCTTTGACTTTGAAATTGTCATCGGGGATGATGCTTCGACCGACGCTACGCCGGACATTATTCGCAAATATTCGCAAGAAAGGCCCGGCATTATCCGGGCCTTTCTGCATTCCGAAAACCAGGGGCCCAAGGAGCCGCGCGAGTTTGCCGGGAGAAATAATGTGCTGCAATTGCTGAAAGCCTGCAAAGGCGAGTACGTAGCCATGTGCGAGGGCGACGATTACTGGACCGACCCGTTAAAACTGCAAAAGCAGGTCGATTTCCTGGATCAAAACCGTGATTTCGCCGTTTGCCACCACAACATGGAAGTCATTTACGAAGACGGCTCGCCATCGCATTTCTTCAATGCGGCCGACCAGAAGGCGGTTTCTACGATGGAAGATCTGCTGGAAGACAAATGGTTTATGGCTACCGCCAGCTGGGTTTACCGCAACCATTTCCTGACCGAAGATTTCGCCGAATGGCATGCCACGGCCGCGGCAGGTGACTGGGCCATTATGTTTCAGTTGGCTGCAAAAGGAAAAATCGGTTATCTAAATGAGGTCATGGGTGTGTACCGCAAGCATAGCGCGGGCCTGAGTAATGTACACGCACACACGAATTTTAAATTTTTACACAACAGAAGGGAGATGTTCCAAAATGTAGGTAAATGGCTTGATGGGCGCTACGATGCGACTGTCAACAAGACCCTGCAACGCTATGACGAGCTCCTTACCAGCCTTGAAAAAATTGGCAGTTCGAATTAATAATCTTTAATTTGTACTGTTTAACACATAACACCTTTATGAAGCTAAGCGTCGTAATACCAGCCTATAACGAAGAAGAATCGATCACTCACACGCTTGTATCTTTACACAATACATTAAATAAGTACAATATCCCCCACGAAATTTGCGTCACCAACGACAATTCGAAGGACGGGACATTGCGTGTGCTGGACGAACTTTCACTTCAAATTCCTACACTGGTTTATTACACCAATCCGGGCCCCAATGGCTTCGGTTATGCGGTACGCTACGGTTTGGAACGCTTCAAAGGCGATTGCGTGGCCGTTTTCATGGCCGATATGTCCGACGATCCCGAGGACCTCGTGAAGTTCTATTACAAAATGCTGGAAGGCGATTACGACTGCGTTTTCGGCTCACGCTGGGAAAAAGGCGGCAAGGTGATCGACTACCCTGCATTGAAAAAGGTGATCAACCGCGTGGCGAACGCCATCGTACGCACGGTAATGGGCATTAAATACAATGATACAACCAATGCATTCAAGCTCTACAAGCGCGAAACGATTGAAGGTATCAAGCCTTTCTTGGCCCCTCACTTCAATTTAACGATCGAACTTCCATTGAAAGCAATGGTGCGCGGCTACAACTACGCCGTGGTACCTAATAGCTGGACCAACCGGAAATACGGAGAGTCAAAGCTGAAAATCAAGGAAATGGGTAGCCGGTACTTCTTTATATTGATGTATTGCCTCATCGAAAAGTACTTCTCGCAAGGCGATTTCATGAAGAAAACCACTGCACCGAAGAAGGAAGTCAGCAGGTAGTTCTTTCTATTTAATCCACTCCTGGATAAACGTCATTTTGTGGGCGATGTAGGAGATCGCCAAGCCCCACACGAGCGCGCTGGCCGACATCCAAAGGAATATCGATCCCTTCGGAACCCGGAAGGCTACCGCGAGAATGGGCCCGAAAAGCGGCGTGAATAATGGCGGCGTAAGGAATGCAATACCTACGATCCCGAACTTGCGCCAGATATTGACAGCAATTCGGTTGGTTTTGGTGAACTTTTTGGGCGGCGTTTTGCGGTTCTTCTGAATGAGGTTGCGGATCGCTCCTCCCAGATACGTGAGCACGAACACCGTGAACATCATGCCCACAGCCGAGCACAGGGCGGTTTCGATCCAGGTCAGTTTAAGCACGACCCCCGCAATCGGCCCTCCGAAGAATTTCAATGTACTGGCAAGCGCAACGGACAAGTATTTTAGCAAGGTGGTTTTCATTTACACTTTTACCTGTATCATTTCAGAAGCAAAACGCCTTGTTGCCTCGTTCGTCTGAACGTAATCCTCTATCGAAGGATTCCCCACAAACGCGATTTTGGCAAGGCTTTCGACAATAACGTCCGAAATATCCAGAAAACCTATCTTATCATGGAGGAATGCGTCAACGGCAATTTCATTGGCTGCATTGACAATACAAGCCGCATTTCCGCCCTTTTCCAGCGCCTCATAGGCGATCGCCAGGTTGCGGAATGTTTCCAGATCGGGCTTTTCGAAAGTGAGTGACGGGTAATCCATGAAATTGAACCGAGGGAAATCCGATTTCAGTCGCTGCGGATAGTACAGCGCGTATTGAATCGGCAATTTCATATCCGGCAGGCCCATTTGCGCCTTAATGCTTCCATCCTCGAACTGTACCAGCGAATGCACGATGCTCTGCGGATGCACAATCACGTCTATTTGCGAAGCATTCAGGTCAAACAACCATTTCGCCTCGATCACTTCCAGGCCCTTGTTCATCAGCGTCGCAGAATCGATCGTGATTTTCGCGCCCATGCTCCAGTTCGGGTGTTTGAGCGCTTGCGCCTTCGTTACGTGCGCGAGGAATTCACGGTCTTTTCCCCGAAACGGCCCGCCCGAGGCAGTTAGTATGATCTTTTCAATGGCATTCTCCTGCTCTCCCGCAAGGCACTGGAAAATGGCCGAATGCTCCGAATCGACAGGGTAAATGCTGACATCGTGCTGTTTTGCCAGCGCGGTGATCACCTCACCGGCGACCACGAGTGTCTCCTTATTGGCTAGTGCAATGTCTTTTCCCGCTTTGATCGCATGAATGGTCGGCAGAAGACCCGCATATCCGACCATGGCCGTCAATACCACATCCACGTGATCCGACTCCACCACCGAAACCAATGCGGAGGCACTGCTGTACACTTTGATATTGAAAGGAAAAAGGGCTGCTTTGACCCTTTCGTAATGCGCTTCATTGCAAATAACAACCTCCTGCGGCTTGAATTTCACGGCTTGCTCGATGAGCAGATCCGCATTGCCGCCGGCCGTAAGCACCGAAACCGAGAAGATTTCGGGATTAGCCGCGATCACTTCGAGGGCCTGGGTACCGATCGACCCGGTCGAACCTAAAATGGCTACTCTTTTTTTCATTGCATTCTCACTGTTAGGTTCGGTCAATTTTGGTTCAGCCGGGTCAGTTCGTCGGCGATCTTGCGGTCGTTGGACAGGCGCGGCACCTTGTTTTGGCCGCCCAGTTTGCCATTCGCACGCATATAGTCGATGAATGAGTTCTTGCGCAGCGGCGTGAGTTCGAGGCGACGCAGGATGCTTCCGGTGATCAGGTCTTTATAATAAATATTCAATTCGGTTAGCCTACGGTCGAGGTCGTTCGCAAACTGCTCCATATTGTTCGGTCGGGTCGCGAACTCTACCAGCCATTCGTGATAAGGAAGGCCTCCATCCGTCGAATTTACCATAGGCGCGACGGTCAGTTCGATAACTTCCGTTTCAGGATGCCTTTCCAATGCGTATTTCAATGCTTTTTCGATCTCCTCGCCGATCACGTGCTCACCGAATGCGGAAATGAAATGCGTGATGCGGCCTGTTACCAGTACTTTGTAAGGATCCGTAGAGACAAACTTAACGGTATCCCCGAGCGAGTAGCCCCAAAGTCCTGCATTATTATTGACAATCACCGCGTAATTTTTGCCCACTTCCACTTCTCCGATCGATAATCGGCGCGGGTTTTCATCGAAGTAGTTTTCAACCGGAATGAATTCGAAGAAAATACCGGTATCGAGCAACAGCAGCAAGCCTTCGTCATCCTGCTTATCCTGATAAGCGAGGAAGCCTTCGGAGGCCGGGTACAGCTCAATGGAATCAATGCGCTTGCCAATGGATTCAAACAATTTGGCACGGTAAGGTTCGAAATTCACGCCGCCGTAGATAAAAAGCGAAAAATCCGGGAAAACATCCTTGATCTTCTTGCCTGTCCGTTCGATAATGCGATCGAAGTACATTTGCACCCACGGAGGAATGCCCGAAATGAGCGACATTCGCTGGTCGAGCGTCTCGTCGATGATCTTGTCGAGCTTGGTTTCCCAGTCTTCAATACAGTTGGTTTCGTAGCTCGGCAGCTGGTTGGAGCGCAGGTAACCCGGCACGTGGTGGTTGGAAATCCCTGACAGGCGGCCTGTCAGTACCCCGCCGGTGTCTGTCAGTATCGGACTGCCAGAAAGGAAAATCAGTTTATTATCCAGAAAGTCAGCCTTTTGAGTCTCTTCAATATACGTCAAAATGGCATTACGTGCCGAGTCGATGTGATTGGAGATAGAGTCCCGGGAAATCGGGATGTATTTGGTCCCCGAAGTAGTTCCGGATGTTTTGGCAAAATAGAGTGGCTTGCCCGGCCACAAAATATCACTTTCCCCGGATTTTATTTTCTCAATATAAGGTTTCAGATCCTCATAATCATGTACGGAAACAGCTTCCCTGAAATCGGAATAGCTATGAATGTCTTTGAAGAAATGGTCTTTCCCAAATTGCGTGTCAGCCGCCTTCTTTACCAGCTCCGACCTCCATTTTTCCTGGACCTCAACACTTCGCGCGATCCATTCCTGTTGCTGTTTGACAATGTAACGGGCCAGCGGCCTGCTTAAAACTGATCTGATTCCCATAGTGAAAACAAATGTACGCAGGAATTACAAATTCCATGATTTTAGACCGGTTGGAAACCCGGTTTGAAAGCCCGTAGGAAAGCTGCTTGGAACGCCTGTCGGAAAGCCCTTTGCAACTAATTTTACGCCCTTCGGATACCGCCTACCGAAATTTTTTAAATGCCTTTGTTTGTGGTTAATAATCTGTAATTTTGCCATCCTGAAATCAAAGGGAGCAAAAGTTTTTAAAAATATATATGGGATTGTTTGATTTTTTGACGAGCGATATAGCGATTGATTTAGGTACTGCCAATACTTTGATCATCCATAAAGATACTGTTGTTGTTGATGAGCCGTCGATCATTGCCATGGACAAAACCACCGGCAAAGTGCTGGCGATTGGCCATACGGCAATGCAAATGCATGAGAAGACGAACGAGAATATAAAGACGATCCGTCCATTGAAAGACGGGGTGATTGCCGACTTTACCGCGGCGGAAATGATGATCCGGGGGATGATCAAAATGATCGATACCGGCAGCCGTTTCTTCACTCCTTCTCACCGCATGGTGGTTTGTATTCCTTCGGGAATTACCGAGGTTGAGAAACGTGCGGTAAAAGACTCCTGCGAGCACGCTGGCGCGAAGGAAGTATACATGGTGCACGAGCCCATCGCGGCGGCAATCGGTATCGGTATCGACATTACGCAGCCAAACGGGGTAATGATCGTCGATATCGGCGGCGGTACGACGGAAATTGCGGTTATCGCGTTGTCGGGTATCGTCTGCGAGCAGTCGGTACGCATTGCAGGCGACGTTTTCACGCGGGATATCGTCGATTACATGCGCCGCGAGCACAACCTTTTGATCGGAGAGCGTTCTGCGGAGTTGATCAAAATGGCGATCGGTTCTGCTTCACCTGAGCTGGAAATCCCATTGGATGATTACCAGATCCGTGGCCGTGACCTGATGACCGGTATTCCAAAGGAAATCCGCGTTACTTACAGCGAAATCGCTTATTCTCTCGATAAATCGATCTCCAAAATTGAAGAGGGCGTGATGAAAGCCCTTGAAATTTCTCCTCCTGAGCTTTCTGCGGATATTTTCAAAAACGGTATTTACCTCACAGGCGGCGGCGCATTGATCCACGGCCTCGACAGACGTATCGCCCAGAAAACCAAGTTGCCCGTACATATCGCCGACGATCCGTTGAAGGCAGTAGTGAAAGGTACCGGGGAAGTCCTCAAAAACCTCGAACTATACAAGCCTGTACTGATTTCGTAGGATCGGAGCGCGCAGTTCGTCGTTCGATGCGCCGAGCGTAAAAATTTTCTATTTTTGCGCGAAGTGCGCCGGCAATGAACTGCGCGTGAACATTTAGCCCCATGCTCCAACTCGTTGATTTCGTTGTCCGGAATCGTTTCTTTTTGGTATTTGTGTTGCTGGAAGTGCTCAGTGCGTGGATGATCGTGCGCAACAATACCTACTGGGGGGCTACCTATTTCAATACTTCCAATTACTACGTCGCCAAAACGCTCGCGTTTTCGAACTCGGTGCGGGATTATACCAAGCTCGACGAGATCAATGCAGACCTCGCCAGCGAGAACGCGCATTTACACGCGCTGGTGGCGAAGCTGAGCCAAACAAACCCCAGCCAGCTGCCGGCAGGTTATGTGCCGGATTCGGCGTTTGCTGCAAGATTTTCGTACACCGTGGCGAAAGTGGTGGACAACGAAACCAACAAGGCAAACAACGTCATCACGATCGACAAAGGCACTGCGCACGGCATCAAACCCGGCATGGGCGTCATTTCTGCGACGGGTGTAGTGGGCAAGGTGCGGTTCTGTTCCGAACATTACTCGGTAATTACCTCGATCCTACATTCGAATTTCATGGTTTCGTCCAAACTCGTGCGCAGCAAGGAAATCGGTTATGCCAAATGGGACGGCAAAGATCCTAACCTGATCGACATGATCGATGTTTCGAAGTATACCAAAGTCTTCAAGGGAGACTCGGCGGTAACTTCCGACCAAAACTCTGTTTTTCCTCCCAACATTATGGTCGGAAAAGTACAGAGCGTAGCCGTGAACCCGAACCAGACGTTTTACAACATTGTGTTGAAGCTGGCGACCGACTTCCGGAACCTGTCGTACGTGTATGTGGTACAAAATCACCAACTTGTAGAACAGGAAAATCTTAAAGCAAGAACCATAGAACTGAAAAAATGAGCTTACGCGAGGCGATACAATATTCCCTGATGATCCTGCTTTACCTGTTTTTGCAGATCTTCTTCATGCGGAATATCGTGCTGTTCAACTACGCGTTCTGTTTCATTTACATCGCGGCTATCCTGCTGCTGCCCGCAGATATGGACCGCATGTATACGCTGCTCATTGCCTTCGCGGTAGGCTTTATCGTGGATGTCTTCTCGAATACATTCGGTATGCACGCTTCGGCGACGGTGCTGATCGCCTACCTGAGGCCATTCCTGATCCATTACCAGATGAAATCGCGCGGGGCCGAGCGCGCGGAGGTAGGCATACGTGCGCAGGGGCTCGGGGCATTTGTTTCCTACATTTTCCCGCTGATCCTGATCCACCATTCCATGCTGTTCCTGATGGAGATGAACAACTTTGGAATGATCCTTTACACATTGATCCGCATCGGTGCCAGCACCCTCTTCACTACTATCCTCATTATCCTGCTGGAACTCTTCTCCAAACGCTAGCATGACATTTTGGCGGAGCCTCGTTTTTGGCTCGGAATTTGATGTAATAACATTAAATTAACGATACGAGGCGACACCGTTTGGGAGGCTAGTTGTTCATCCCGGCTCTTTTTAATTTTATCGTAAAATAAGGGCAGTTAGGACGCTCCATTCAGCCATTTATCAAATTTTAATTTGTACGAATTGGAGCTGTTATTAATCTTTGTAAATTCAGCATTCCTATGTTAGTTGCCATGTCAGAAACGCTCACGACTAATGAATACACGGACGATCTTCGTTATGAAGTATTTAACCGCGAGTTCATGCCACACATTGACTCCATGTACAACTTCGCCTTCCGACTCACCATGGACGAGGACGATGCAAATGACCTGGTTCAAGATACATATCTGAAGGCGTTCCGTTTTATATCTTCATTCGAACAGGGAACCAACGCAAAAGCCTGGCTTTTCAGGATCCTCAAAAACAGCTTCATCAACGACTACCGTAAAAAAAGTAAAGAACCTTCCAAAGTTGATTATCAGGAAGTTGAAACGACCTATAATTCCGAGGAAGCATCTGATACCACTTATACCGTAGACCTCCGTGCCGATGCTGTACAGGAACTGATCGGCGATGAAGTTGCGAACGCGCTCAACGCCCTGCCTGTCGACTTCAGAACGGTCATCATTCTCTGCGACATCGAGGGTTTCACCTACGAAGAGATGGCCAAAATCCTGGACATCCCTATCGGAACAGTGAGGTCCAGATTGCACCGCGCACGTAACCTCCTGAAAGAAAAACTCAGAAGCTACGCGAGCTCAATGGGATATGATTCATAGGTTGTGAAACTTTTTTTGCAACCTCTTCGGTTATAGGGTACAACTGTACATATATTCCATTATTCTTATTTTCATTTTAACTAATGAATGCATCTTCCACGACGCCTTCTGTAACAGAAGTTGCGCAAAAACAAATGAAGCATACCTGTGAGCACCATGCTGAGTGTATGAAAATTATTCAGGCAATCCTGGATGACGAGGCGAGTGAAGCAGAGAAGGACCACTTCCGCGAAAACATGGATAAATGCATCCCTTGTATCGAGGCGTACCGCCTGGAAAAGTGCATCAAGGATTCCCTCAACATGAAAATTGTCAAGAAACCTTGCCCGGATAGCATTCTCAATACGATTATTTCAAAAATTAACAGTTAATCTGTTCGAGTGAAAGGTAAGCTTATCATATTTTCTGCCCCTTCCGGATCCGGAAAGACCACCATTGTAAGGCATCTTTTAGATAAATACACACAGCAACTGGCATTTTCTGTCTCTGCATGTACGCGCCCGCGCCGCGATTATGAGATAGACGGCAAAGATTACTACTTCCTGACCTTACAGGACTTTCGTCAGAAGATAGCGGATCAGCAGTTTGCGGAATGGGAGGAAGTTTACGCCGGCAATTACTACGGCACGCTCAAATCAGAAATACAGCGCCTTTGGGATGAAGGCAAGCACGTCCTCTTTGATGTGGATGTGAAAGGAGGATTGAAGCTGAAAGAAGCATATGGCGACGCCGCACTCGCCGTATTCGTGAAGGTCACCTCCGATGAAGAAATTAAACGCCGCCTGTCGGGCCGCGGTACGGAAACGGAAGAAACACTGGCCACACGCCTAGCCAAAGTGCGTTACGAGCAGAGTTTCGAGCACGAGTTCGACGTGGTCCTTGTCAATGATGAACTGAATGAAACGCTGGCCAAAGCGGAAGACCTCGTTCAGGCATTCATCCAATCCTAAAATTTAATCTGAGCAATGAAGATCGGCCTGTTTTTCGGATCGTTCAATCCTATTCATGTCGGTCATTTGATCATTGCCAACACGATGGCCACCACTACCGACCTCGAACAGGTCTGGTTTATCGTGAGCCCGCAAAATCCGTTCAAGAAAAACAGCAGTCTCCTGCACGAATTCGACCGCTTCGACCTCGTACAGCGTGCCATTTCGGATAACACGCTGCTACGGGCCAACGACATCGAATTCCACATGCCCAAGCCCAGCTACACGATCGACACGCTCGTGCGCTTGCAGGAGAAATTTCCTCAGCACCAGTTCAAGCTGATTATGGGGGAAGACAACCTGGCGCAATTCCCGAACTGGAAAAATTACGACAAGATCCTTGAATACACCGGGCTCTATGTTTACCCACGCCCCAATGCAAAGCCGCACATATTTGCCAACCATCCGGATGTAAAATTCGTGGAAGCACCACTACTGGATATTTCAGCCACATTCCTCCGCGCGTGCATTAAAAAGGGCCAATCAATCCGCTACATGGTGCCCGAGCCGGTGGAGCAGCTGATCAAAATCAAGAAGTTTTATCAATAGCCTGAATGGCCGGTTCTGATATTAGAGCGGCCTGTCCTGGTACGTGATCTCCGACAGCAACCCTACTGCATTGAATTTCAGTATTACCTTCCGGGACGCCGATTTGGCTTGCATATTCTCGCATTGAGGACCCTTGCTCAGGTAGTAAACGTAGAACTTCGTATTGCGCTCGCCGAGCTGGTGAATATCCGGCCTGCCCAGCAACTCCCCGATCGTATCGGCAAACTTCCCCTTCAATTCTTTTTCAGCGCTTTTAAAATCGCCTTCCAGGCCTTTACGGACGTCGTTGCAACCTCCCCGATCACCACGCCATTTTTTAAGGTCCAGGTTACCTAATTTATCAGGTGCGCTCGAACAGCCAACAATAAAGCCGATCAACGCTGTCAAAAGGATTTTTATAGATAATTTCATTGTACTCATTCGTTCATTCAAAATCAGGGCGAATCTACCCACACAACACGACAATATGAAACAACAGATCACCATTCCAAAACAACACCTGACCACACCTGACAATTCCTGACTACAACATGAAACAACTCTTGACTATCTTCCTCCTGACTTTCGTCCCTCTGGTTGCATCCGCTCAGGAGCCAATGGACGGAACCGACTGCTCCAACCTGTTTTTCAAAGCATTGCTCGACGAAGATGCGAATGCCGTAAGCAATCTAATTGCAAATGATTTCACCGTCACCAATTACAATGGTCAGACCATCGATGGCCGTGCCTTGCAGCAGGCAATCGGCCAAGGCTACATTATCGTCGACTCGGGCATGCTCGCAGGCACGCGCACGCGTACGTACGGGGACGTGGCCGTGGTACAAGGCTTCTGGAATGTGAGCGCGCGGATTCAGAACAACGGCTTCAACGGCAACGTCGCGTATACGAGCGTATGCGTGCGTTCGGGCGGGAAATGGAAGGTTACCACCGTGCAGCTGACACCCGCACAATGAAGTAATGCATTAAAACATTAGGTATGGACATAAAAAAAGAGAACCGGAACCAGTTCTCTTTTTCAATTATAGTCTAACATTACATTCTAAACATTCATCAGCGATTCGCGACGACGCATTTTTCCAGCCGGGATACCGAACATCATCTTGAAGCGGCGGCAGAAATAAGCGGTGTCTTTGTAACCCACATCTGAACCGATCGCGCGAATGCTTTTCTTCGACGTGCGGAGCAGATCCACAGCCTTTTCCATGCGCTGGTATTCGATATAATCCTGCGGGTTAATACCGGTCAGCATTTTGAAATACTGGCCTACATAATCCTCTGAAACGTTCGCTACGTTCGCGAGCACCTTGTTCGACAGGTCGCCGCCCAGGTTGTCTTTGATGTAAGCGAAAATATCGATCAGACGAGGATCTTTGAAATAAGTACTGTTGGTAACAAGCTGCTCTACGAACAGTTTGTTTTTCAAAATATAACGGATGATCTCGATCACTACCTCTTCGGTTTTGATCTTGATGATACGGCCTTTTCCAGGGGTATCGAGCATATCTTCCGTCAGGATCTGGTTGATCGTCGCGGCAATCTGGTCGTCACGCTTGATCAGGAACGGAGGCACGTCCAGGGACGTGAAGAAGTTTACGGTATCAAATACTTTCGCTTCGAAAGAGATCAAACCAAAAGAGTTAGGCAGCTTTCCGATCAATGCCGGATCGTGGCCTGCTTCGATATAATTGTCACGGTTGGTCATGAACTCCTCGTTCGACACGGTTTTGGCTGACGCGCCGTTTCCGTATGTCACGGTTGCATGCTTACCTCCCGGAATGAAGAGCATATCCCCTTCCTCAACTCTCTGAGGCTCGTCGGATCCGAAAGAAACTTCACCGTCGTACAGAATGGTCAAAGAGTTCTGTACGTCATAAAAGTTTTTGATTGTGATGGGCTGTAAAATCCTGATATGACGGGCCTTCACAAATTTCACCCCCAACGACTCAATAATCTTATTATAGTCTTCCATACTTGATCTATTTAAGGGCCGTTTTGACCGATTTTTCAAATTTTGTACAAATCTAATAAATTGTACAAAACTAATACAAGTATAGTTTCACAAAAATTTAAAAAAAAGTGATATTTTGATATTATTTTAATCCAACATTCAGAATAAAATCGACTTTTGGGAGAATTACTAATTATTTAAGAAGCTCCCGGGCGATTACAAGTTTTTGGATTTCGGAGGTACCTTCATAAATCTGTGTGATTTTTGCATCCCGCATGAGGCGCTCCACGTGGTATTCTTTCACATAACCGTAGCCCCCGTGCACCTGGACGGCTTCCGTTGTCACCCACATGGCCACTTCGGATGCATACAATTTTGCCATAGCCGCGGCCTGGATGTAGTCCTTACCCTCATCTTTTAACCGGGCAGCCTTGTAAACAAGTAACCTCGCCGCCTCAATTTTAGTCGCCATTTCCGACAATTTGAACTGGATCGCCTGGTGGTCGGCAATCGGTTTGCCGAATGTCTTTCGCTCCTTGGAATATTTTAAGGAAAGCTCGAAAGCCCCCGTGGCGATTCCCAATGCCTGCGCCGCAATACCAATCCGGCCGCCATTCAGCACATTCATCGCGAACTTGAACCCAAAGCCATCGTCACCGATCCGGTTCACAGCCGGCACCTTCACATCCGAGAACATCAAAGTGTGTGTATCTGAGGCTCTTATACCCATTTTATCTTCCTTACGGCCTACGGAAAAGCCATGCCAGCCTTTCTCGACGATGAATACGTTAATGCCCTTATGCTTCGCCTCGGGGTGCGTCTGCGCAATCACCAGGCAAACCGACGAAGTATTCCCACTGGTGATCCAGTTCTTCGTACCGTTCAATAAATAATGGTCGCCGTTCAGAAAGGCTGTCGTGTGCTGTGAGGTGGCATCCGAGCCGGCCTCCGGCTCCGACAGGCAGAACGCGCCGACGATTTCTCCCGACGCGAGCCGTGTCAGATATTGCTGCTTTTGCTCCTCCGTACCATACTTTTCGAGCCCCCAGCATACCAGCGAATTATTCACCGACATGATTACTCCGGCCGAGGCATCCACCTTCGATATTTCTTCCATCGCAATCACATATGCAAGCGTATCCATGCCCCCGCCGCCGTATTCGGGCGCCACCATCATGCCCAGGAACCCCATTTCTGCCATTTTTCGTAATAATGTTGGGTCAAAATGCTGGGCTGTATCTCGTTCGATCACACCGGGTAGTAATTCGGATTGCGCAAAATCGCGTGCAGCGGCTTGCACCGCCAGGTGCTCCTCACTGAGGTTGAAATCCATTCCGGTTAGTGGTTGGGAAGCTGACATAGAAGACGTTGATTTTTGAGGATGAAGATTTTCAAAAATAGGATTTACCAAAACAGTATGCAAGCATACAATTTCCTAACCGATTAAAACTTTGGGTTTTGAAGGCCGTTTTGAAGAAAAGTTGTCTTAAGTTTGCGCCCTGATCACGACAGATTACACATGCCCATTCTTACCGTTTTTTACATTAAGCTGCTCATCAACCTTGCATTGACAATCGGAATCATCTGGACCATCAGCCGTTCGGATCTGTTTTCAAAATGGCAGCGGGAAAACGATAAACTGATCTTCACATTGGGTTTCGTGCTTTTCCGGCTCATTCCCTGGATCGGCATTTTCCTCATCATCAACGAGGAACCGCGAGGCGATATTCCTTTCTTTTTTTATAAAGCCGAGGGGGCCAAGGCCGGCGGTTTCGTTTACCGTGATTTCTGGTCGTACCACGCACCACTGTATGCTTACATTATCAGCATTCCGGTCTGGATCTGGCATAATGCCCGGGCGATCGTCCTTTTCATGGTTTTGATGGAAACGGCTATTCTCTGGCTTACTTACGACACTTACAAAAGCAAAAGCCCGAAAGCCCTGCAACTGGCTTCGATTTATTATATGCTGCCAGCCGCATTCATGTACATTCTCGTGGACGGGCAGGAGGAAGTGTGGTTCTGGGGCGCGGCGCTGCTGATCTGGCGCTATACCATTAAGAACAGGAGCAACTACGAGGTCGGTATTGGCCTTTTGTATGCCATGACATTGCTGACCATCAAAGTCACGTTCATATTTCTGTTGCCCGCAATGCTGGTGATGGTGAAAAAGCCTATTAAAATGTTGTTGGTCATGGCGGCTATCGGTCTCCCTGCCGTAGGTTTCCTCTACTGGCAAATCGGCGACCTGTTCCTGATGCCTATCCGGCACACCGAGCAGCTCATGACGCCCAACCTCTTCTCGGTACTAAGGCCGTTTGTAGAAATCCTCTTCCATGTCGATGAAAAGAAATCGACCCTGATCAACTGGTTCGGCTTGCTGTTTACCGTTTTCATCCCGGTTTACATGGCATTCAAAGCGAGGCACAGGCATATCAGCGAAGTATTACCCGGCCTTTTCATCGCCGTTTTCGTGTGCATGATGCTCTTCCAGGCCAGCGCCATGGGTGCTTATGTGATCGCATACCTGATGGCCGTTTTGTTTGAAATTATCGATATCCGCAAGACCGTCCATGTGGTGGTGCTGCTCGCATTGAACTGGCTTACGGTCGTGCAGCCGTTTGTATGGGTGTATATCAAACAGCCCGCGTATACATCGCTGAGCCTGTTTGCCAATGCTTCCTACCTGTTCGAGTACGTGCTGCAAATCCTGAATGTGCTCTGCTTCCTGTGGGTTCTCCGGGAAACCTATCGCAAGGTGGTTCATACCCAAACTTTGGCAACGGCATGAATATAGTCCTTGCCAAAACCGCCATCAGCGTAGCCGCATTGCTGGTTACTGCTGCATTACTATTCAAAAAGGACGAGCTGACCGACTGGCTGGAAAAGAAATCCGCCAATGCGGTAATGGCCGTCGCGTGGGTATTCCTCCGCCTGCTGCCATTCATTGCCGTGTACCTCGTCGCGAATATGGAACCAACCTCGGACGTAAACGGCTTCTGGGACGAGGGTAGCAAGGCTTCATTGGGGCAAGTAGTGTACCGTGATTTCTGGTCGCCGTATTCACCGCTTTACGCCTACTTCCTCGGCATTTGGCTGAAACTTTGGTATAGCCCGAAAATGATCGTGCTTACAATGGCTGCGATGGACGGTATTGCATTGCTGGTGTCCTACCATTTTTTCAGGCCATTCCAATCCCGGGGTACGTTTCTGTTCCGGGCACTCATCTACCTGCTGTTGCCCGGCTCACTCGTGCTATGCGTGATAGGCGCACAGGAGGATGTCTGGATGTGGCTGTTCGTTACGCTCGCCTACCTGGTGCGTGAGCGCACGTTGCGCGTGGAATGGTATGCGATCATTCTGGCTATTGGTTTGCTGATGACCAAGGCGATTTTCGTGCTCATCATGGTGCCGTTGTTTCTACTGGAAAAACAAAAGATCCGCTTCGTCATTCCCATTGCTATTATCGGCATCATCTCGCTCGCTGTCCTCTATCCGCTCGTCGGGCTGGAATTCATGCAACCGCTCGATGAGGCTAAGACATTGCGCGCCCCGAACATCCCGTCGGTACTGAATCCGTGGTTCAACAATTCAATAGGCGTTGGTGAAAAGATCTGGAACTGGATAGGGCTAGTGGCATCGGTAGGGCTGGCCTGCATTTCGGCGTGGCGCCTCCGCAATGCCGATTTCCGGGTAATGCTCTCGAAAGTATGGGTGGTTTTGTACGCTACGATGATGATCGTACAGCAGAGCGCTTACAGCAACTATATCTTCCTCTTCTTGCTCCCACTGGTATTCTATGTGATTGACTGGAAGAATAAAACACAAATTACGATCCTTTTCGTATTCAATCTGCTTTGCGTCGTGCATCCTTCGTACTGGTGGCGGCTCGGGATGCCTTGCTACATGACGCCTTCGGACACCGCGGCATCTACAGAACTGCTCATCGATTACAGCATGCAAACCGCGATCGTTATCCTCACGGGCTATTTCATCTGGCTCGCATTCCCGAAAAAGCACGAAGTTTAACTTTCTTTAACGGGCTGCATTCGGCACGGGTTTCTACATTTGGGCATACCCAAAATCGCCCGAATGCAGCCCGTAGACCGGCATACCCTACACGAACTACAACTCCTGCCCGAAAACAGCCGGACAGCCAGTATTTTCGCCTTCTACAACCGCACCGAAACGCTCGGCGGCGGCGATTATCTCAAAAGCATTATCACCAGGCCCAAGGAAACGCCCGAAGACGTCATTCGTTTTCAGGACTTGCTAAAAGCCATTGCGCGGCGCCCGACGGCCTGGCAGGTTAATATTGCCAAAGCATATGCCGCCGCAGCCGAAAGCTACTATGCATTGAGCGTAGCGCATTCGATGTCGCAGGATGTGATCAAGCATTGGTTTGATACCTGGTTGTATTCGGTTAAAAACAAGGGGGAATATTACCGCATTCAAAGCGGCGTGCTGGCAACGCTGCGGCTGGTCAGGGCGGTTCAATCTACTTTGGATCATCTCGCGGAGACTGCTATTCCCGAGGAAATTTCCGAAGACATCTGCGAACTCAGAAAGTTTATCTTCTCCCCCATTCTGTCTATGTTTTTGAGGAAAAATGATCAGCGACTATCCGACAGATCGATCTTTTACCTTGACTACCATTTGCGGATCAGTCACAGGAAGGAATTCCGGCAAATGCTCGACACACTTTACAAGCTGGATGCCTGCCTGGCGATCGTCAAGGCAGCCAAACGTCATCAGCTTACCTTTCCGGTTTTTGATTCACATTCCAAAGATTTCGATGCCCGTGAAGCCTGGCACCCGCTCATTACCGGCGCAATCGCCAACGATCTGAGCCTGGCCGGTAATAATCCCGTGTGCATCCTCACCGGCGCGAATACCAGCGGCAAGACGACATTTCTCAAAACCTGCGGCATTCTTGTCTATCTCGCTCATCTGGGCTGGCCGGTACCTGCGAAATCACTGCATTTACCATTTATCGACCGGCTCTTCACCTCCATTCACCTATCCGACGATCTTGACCAGGGTTTCAGCCATTTTTACAATGAAATGATGCGTATCAAACAGATTTCCGAAGCATTGAGCAACGGAGAACAATGCTTTGTGATCGTGGATGAATTATTCCGCGGGACTAATCAGGAAGATGCTTTGCATTGTTCCAAAACGGTGCTCGATGGTTTTGCAAACTTCGACGGCTCCGGTTTTCTGGTATCGACCCACATTCATGAGTTGATCACGCATTACTCCGGCCATTCCAAGCTCAGCTTCCGCTGCTTCCGGACTCATATTACCGACAATCAGTTTCAAAACACATTTAAGATCGAAGAAGGCGCCGCATTTGAAAAAGTAGGCAGGCTGATCATGGATCAAACCGGCGTAACTGCATTGCTTCAAAAAGCAAAAAGGCCCTCATCGAAATGAGAGCCCTTTTTGCGTCAGCATTTCAAATGCATTATTCGATCACATCGAAACCGCAGAACGGCACGAGTACGGCAGGTACTTTCACGGTCCCATCGGCTTGCTGGTTGTTTTCCAGCAATGCGGCCAGAATACGCGGCAATGCCAATGCAGATCCGTTCAATGTATGAAGGAGCTGTGTTTTCTTATCCGCATTCTTGTAGCGGAGTTTCAGACGGTTGGCCTGGTAGGTTTCAAAGTTGGAAACAGAACTACATTCGAGCCAACGCTGCTGCCCGGCCGACCATACTTCAAAATCGTAGGTCAATGCGGACGTGAAACCCATATCGCCGCCGCACAAGCGCAGAATGCGGTAAGGCAATTCCAGCTTTTCGAGCAGGCTTTTCACATGCTCCACCATTTCGTCTAGCGCTTTGTACGATTCCTCCGGCTTGTTGATCTGTACAATTTCCACCTTATCAAACTGATGCAACCGGTTCAGCCCGCGTACGTGCGCGCCCCAGCTACCCGCCTCACGACGGAAGCACGGCGTGAATGCTACGTTTTTCACAGGCAGCTCGCTTTCAGCCACGATCACATCGCGGTAGAGGTTGGTAACCGGCACTTCGGCGGTCGGGATCAGGTACAGATCATCCACCGTAGCGTGGTACATCTGGCCTTCCTTATCCGGCAACTGGCCTGTCGCAAAACCAGAATCCGCATTCACCACGATCGGCGGCTGCACTTCGTTATAACCTGCATTGCCTGCCTCATTGAGGAAGAATGCGATCATAGCGCGCTGCAAACGGGCGGCTTTGCCTTTGTATATGGGAAAACCAGCGCCGGTAATTTTGTTGCCGAGTTCAAAATCGATGATCGGGGCCAGGTTACCACCCAGTTTCTTGATCAGGTCCCAATGCGGTAATGCGCCCTCGTGCAATTCCGGTTTGGCACCAGCTTCGAGAACAGTTACGTTGTCGTCGGCGGTGCGGCCTTCCGGAACGCTTTCGTGCGGAAGGTTCGGCAGCTTCACGAGCTCTTGCAGCAACGTCTCTTCAAACGCCTTGTGTTCCTCTTCCAATGCTTTGGAACGCTCTTTCAACACGGCGGTGTCGGCCTTGGCGGCTTCCGCCTCGGCTTTCTGGCCGGCTTTCATCAAAGCGCCAATTTCCTTGGCCTTGTTGTTGGATGCAGCCAGCACATCGTCCAGGTCCTGCTGGATCTGGCGGCGCTTGCCATCGAGCTCAATAATGCGGTCTACCGCCTGCTCGGCATCTTTGAAATGCTTTTTGGTCAATCCCGCGATGGTCAGTTCCCGGTTTTCGCGGATAAAATTGGTTTGTAACATAATGCTGTGTGATCAGGGAGCAGTGAAAATGTCCTTCATCGCATCCTCGTAAAAGAACAGGCGCTCGTTGAGGACATTCAACGCTTCCGCTTTGTATTTTGAATGGATCAGCAACGACAGGTTGTGTTCCGAAGCACCGTACGAAATCATTCGTATTGGAATGTTTTTCATCGCATCGAGCACTTTCAGGGCGATACCCTCTTTGTCGGCGCTGAAATTACCTACGATACAAATGATGTTCTGATCGCGGTCATGCTCCTCCAAATCAGCGAATTCGCGCAATTCGGCACTGATCTGTTCCAGGTTTTCGGAGTTATCGATCGTTACCGACACCGATACTTCGGAAGTCGTGATCATATCCACCGGAGTTTTATATTTTTCGAAGATCTCAAACACTCTCCGAAGGAAGCCGTAAGCATTCAGCATACGGGTCGAGTGGATGTAGATCGCCGTGATATTGTCTTTCGCGGCAATAGCCTTGATGTCGCGATCGGAAGTTTGGGTCGCGATAAGCGTTCCGGGCGCTTCGGGCTGCATGGTGTTTTTCAAGCGAACCGGTACACCGCGCAATTTGGCAGGGGTAATGGTGCTTGGGTGCAAAATTTTCGCACCGAAGTACGCCAGTTCAGCCGCCTCTTCGAACGTCAGCTCGCGGATCGGGAAGGTACGCTTCACAATGCGTGGGTCGTTGTTATGCATTCCGTCGATATCGGTCCAGATCTGGATTTCGTCCGCACGGATGGCACCGCCGATCAATGAAGCCGTGTAGTCCGAACCACCTCTTTTCAGGTTATCCACTTCTTCGCGCGGGTTGCGGCAAATGAAACCTTGCGTTACAATCGTCTGCTTATCGGTATATTGGTTCAGAATCGTTACCAATTTCTCCTCGATCGTCGCCAGTTCGGGCTCGCCGTCGGCGTCGATGCGCATGAAATCCAATGCAGGCAACAATACCGAGCTTTCACCTTTTTCTTCCAGATAAGCCTGGAACATTTTAGTACTCAATATCTCACCTTCCGCAACAAGTTCTTTCTCCTGCTTGATAGTGAATGGCTTCACGCTTACCACGGATTTGATAAACCCGAATTCAGAATCCACGATCTGCTGACCAGCCGCAAGACCCTCAGGTGTCGAGTACAGTTCCTTGATAAACAGATCATAATGATTTTTCAACTCTTCAATCAAAGCCGCAGCCTTGGCATCGTCATACGATTTGGCCGCTTCTCCGATAGCGATCAGCGCATTGGTAGAACCGGACAAAGCCGACAATACCACAATTTTACGATTAGGATCATTGTTGAGGAGTTCGCGGATTGAGTGCATACGCTCAGGCTTCCCTACCGAAGTACCGCCAAATTTCCAGACTTGCATAACTAATTTTGAATGGTTGAATTTTGAATGATTGAATGATTTTTGTCAGGTGTGGTCAGGAATGGTCAAGAGGTTGTCATGGATGGTCATTAGTTGTCATTGATTGTTTTAATAAAACTACATTCTAATGACCCAATAACCACACCTGACAATTCTTGACCACACTTGACAATTCCTGACGACACCTGACTACGCCTGACCGTTAACAGCTTGTGCCTTAAGCCCGATCATCTTGATCGCCGTAATGGCCGCCTCGTCGCCTTTGTTGCCGTGCACGCCACCTGAACGTTCCAGTGCTTGTTCCATATTGTTAGGCGTCAGAACCCCGAAGATTACTGGTTTGTCGTATTTAAGGCTCACATTGGTAATGCCTTGCGCTACCGCGTGGTTGATGTAATCGTTGTGCTTGGTTTCGCCCTGGATTACTACACCCAATGCGATCACCGCATCGATATCAGCGCGTTGAGCGAACCACTGCGAGGCCATGGTCAGCTCGAAGCTGCCCGGCACATTGCCTCTGACGATATTCGCAGGCAGTGCCCCGTAGGTGATCAGGGTTTGATAAGCTCCCTCGAACAGCTTTTCGGTCACTTCGCTGTTCCATTCGGCTACCGCGATCGCGAATTTTTTATTACTGATATCCGGAAGTCCTTCCGTTGTGAATACGCTTAGATTTTTATCGGCACTTGACATTGATTTTCAATGGGTTTATGAAAAACAGGTATGATTTAAGGTTTTGGATTAAATGAATAAAAAAAGGATAAAACCGTAGTCGGCTTTATCCTTTTTCAGAAACAGAATGGTTAACCATTATTTGCCGACCTGTCCCTCTAATAATCCCATATATTTCTTGGCATTCACCACTTCCGAGGAAAGTGGGAACTCGTCAACAACACGTTTATACGTAGCCACAGCGTCAGCAGGCTGGTTAGCCTTCTCCTGCGCGAGTGCGAGTTTCATCAGATAAACGGGTGTAAAATATTCGTTCTTCTCATAATCAGCAGCTTTTTGATAGTATGAGATAGCCTCAGCGGCTTGATTTTTTTCAAGATAGGCGTCACCGATCAATGACTGAGCACGTGCGTGGATCAACAGATCGGAAGAGCTGAATGATTGCAGACGGCTGATAGCCTCGTCATATTTGCCTTGTTTCAGCAAAGCCACACCTGCGTAGAAGCTTGCAAGGTTGCTGGCGTCGGTTCCTTTGTAATTGTCAGCGATAGACAAAAGGCCTTCGTTACCACCGGCTCCGTTCAATGCTTTTTGCAATGAATCCGCTTCAAAATCGTACACGACACTGGCAAGTGCATTCTGGGCAGTGCCTTCCTGACCATCTATATAAAAACGGTAACCCGCGAAACCAGCAATAGCAACCACAACCGCCACCCCGATTCCAAGAACAACCTTACGGTTTTTAAGGAAAAAAACCTCAGCTTTATTGATCTGGCCTGCTAATGCCTCCGGAGATTCAATGATTTCAATCCCGGATTCGCCCGTATTTTTCTTGCTCATATCAAATAATTCGATTTTGGAGTGCAAAGTTATGAAAAACTTGTTAAGTCAAAACAAGTTAGGTCACAATTCTTTAAGTTATATATTTCCCGCCAACCGTTAGTTAACGAAAGGCTTACGGTGACAAATGCATTTCAGGCCCTTCGATTTGTAAGTCAATATATTATGCCACCCCAAAAACAAAAACTGCGCGGTAACAGTGTCACCGCGCGGCATTTTTTTATTACTATTTTATATTAATACAATGGGTATTGTTTCATCCATTCGTTCACTTCTGTTTTCACAGCGGCGATTTTCGCGTCGTTGTCGTTGTTTACCAGAACGGTATCAACGAGGTCAACGATACGTTCCATATCCGCCTCAACCAATCCGCGGGTGGTCATCGCGGCAGTACCTACGCGCATACCCGAGGTTACCATCGGTGATTTGTCGTCGAAAGGCACCATGTTTTTGTTGATGGTGATGTCCGCTTTGATCAATGTGTTCTCAGCCAATTTACCAGTCAAACCTGATTCTACACCATTTTTAGTGCGGAGGTCGATCAGCATCAGGTGGTTGTCGGTACCACCTGAGATAATGCGGTAACCTTTGTCAACGAATGCCTTAGCCATTGCCTGGGCGTTTTTCGCAACCTGGGTAGCGTAGTTATAGTATCCTTCGCTCAATGCTTCACCGAATGCAACGGCTTTGGCAGCGATAATGTGCTCCAACGGTCCGCCTTGTGTGCCCGGGAATACGCCCGAATCCAAAAGCGACGACATGGTACGCAGTGCGCCTTTCGGAGTTTTGATGCCGAAAGGATTTTCGAAATCGTTGCGCATCATGATCACACCGCCGCGTGGGCCTCGAAGTGTCTTATGAGTTGTAGTAGTAACAATGTGGCAGTGATCGAACGGATCTTTCAAAAGACCTTTCGCGATCAAACCGGCAGGGTGGGAGATATCCGCCATCAGCAATGCACCGATTTTGTCGGCCACTGCACGCAGGCGCTCGTAATCCCAGTCGCGGCTATATGCAGATGCTCCGCAGATCAAAAGCTTCGGACGCTCTTTCAATGCAGTTTCTTCTACTTTATCCCAGTCGATCAGACCAGTTTCTGCCTCCACACCATAAAATACAGGCTGGAAATATTTACCTGAAATGTTCACAGGCGAACCGTGTGTAAGGTGGCCGCCGTGCGCCAGGTTGAAGCCCATGATCTTGTCGCCGGGGTTCAAACAAGCAAGGAAAACAGCCGTATTGGCTTGTGCTCCCGAATGTGGCTGTACGTTAGCCCAGGTAGCACCGAAAAGCTCTTTCAAACGGTCGATCGCAATCTGTTCGATTTCGTCAACGACCTCGCAACCGCCGTAGTAACGCTTGCCCGGAAGACCTTCCGCATATTTGTTGGTCAACACACTGCCTGACGCCTCCATCACCTGGCGTGACGTGAAGTTTTCAGATGCGATCAGTTCGATACCAGACTCCTGGCGATGTTTTTCTCTGTTGATCAGATCAAAAATGGCGGTGTCGCGTTCAACGCTGGTGAGTGTAGACATGGGATTTGTCAGAAAAAATGGTGTGATACTCGTGGAATAAGCCGCAAAAATACAAGCAATTATTTTGGAATAAAATATTAACACTTACTTTATATTTAAAGTGCGAAGCGGCCGGAGCAACGAATGGGACCGGATAGCCCGTACTGAGGCGGCAAGCGTAATTTTAAGTATAAGTTATTTCTTAAATTATTTTAAGAATAATTGTTTTCCGTTGTACTTTTGTGGTCAAATCGTTCGTGCGTGATCGAACACATGAGTAACTTGCAGTTTAATTCGAAGTCTATTCACGAAACTCTTAAATAATTTAACATTTAGTTATGAGCCAACAAACGGTAAGTCCACAAACAATCCTGATGCAAGCTTCCAGCAATGGAAAAGGCACTACCGGCACCATAGGGCAACCCATCACCTATGAAAAAATCCCGACGCAGATTTTTGCCGATTCCAAAGAAGCGTCCTATGCAGTTGCAAAAGAGATCGCGGACCTGATCCGTCAGAAACAAAAGGAAGGTAAACCTTGCGTTTTGGGACTTGCAACCGGTTCTTCGCCGAAGACCGTTTACGCGATCCTCGTGCGTATGCACCGTGAAGAAGGTTTGAGCTTCAAGAATGTGATTTCTTTCAACCTGGATGAGTACTACCAAATGGAGCCTGACTCCATCTACAGTTACCACCGGTTCATGAAAGAGCAACTGTTCGACCATGTAGATATTCCAAAAGAAAACTATTTCCTGCCGGACGGAACAGTACCCGCTGCATTGCTGCGCGACTACTGCACGTCTTACGAGAATAAAATCAATGCGGTAGGCGGGCTGGATTTCCAGTTGCTGGGTATCGGGGGTAACGGCCACATTGGTTTCAACGAACCGGGCTCACTTATCAACTCGCATACACGCCTCATTACACTCGACCACTCCACACGCGCAGCTGCGAGCATGGAGTTCGGTGGATTGCACAATGTACCGCGCAAAGCGATCACATTGGGTGTTGCTCCTATCCTGAATGCACGCCGCGTGGTGCTGCTGGCCTGGGGTGAAAGAAAAGCTTCGGTCATCAAAAACGCCGTGGAAGGCCCGGTAACCGAGCTTAATCCGGCTTCATACCTGCAAGCACATGCAGACGTTACTTTCGTTGTCGACGAAAGCGCCGCTTCCGAACTGACCCGCATCAAAACGCCTTGGGCGGTTGATTCAGTGATTTGGGATAACAAAATGATCAAGAAAGCGGTAACGCATTTGTCGCAAACCTTGAAAAAACCAATCCTGAAACTGATCGACAAGGATTACAACGACAATGGTATGAGCGATTTGCTGGCACAATATGGTGCTTGCTACGAGATCAATATCAATGTATTCAACCAATTGCAGCATACCATCACCGGTTGGCCGGGTGGTAAGCCCAATGCAGATGACACGCACCGTCCGGAGCGCGCTCAGCCTGCGAAAAAACGCGTACTCATTTTCAGCCCGCACCCGGATGACGACATCATTTCAATGGGTGGTACTTTCCAGCGCCTGGTTGATCAGGGCCACGAAGTACACGTTGCTTACCAGACCTCTGGTAACATCGCGGTTGCTGACGACGAAGCATTGCGTTTCATCGATTTCGTGGTCGACTTCAACAATGGCTTCGATATCGACAGCCCGGATGCCAACAAATTGTTCCTGGATGCAAAAGAATTTTTGAGACATACCAAAAACAGCGAAATCGACAGCCCTGAGGTTCGTAAGGTGAAAGGTCTGATCCGTCGCGGCGAAGCAAAGGCTACCTGCCGTTTCGTAGGTATCCCTACCAGCCAGGCGCACTTCCTCGATATGCCTTTCTACGAAACCGGTACTGTTCAGAAAAAGCCGATCGGAGAAGAAGACATCAAGATCATCGAAAACCTGATCGAGGAGATCAAGCCGCATCAGATCTACGCTGCCGGCGACTTCGCCGATCCGCACGGAACGCACAAAGTGTGCTGGGATGCTATCGAAGCTGCATTGCAGCGTTCGAAACATAAGAATTTCATGAAAGACTGCTGGGTATGGTTGTACCGCGGCGCATGGGCTGAGTGGGATATTTATGAAATCGAAATGGCGGTACCGATGAGCCCTGACCAGGTGCTGAAAAAACGCCAGGGAATCTTCAAACACCAGTCGCAGAAAGACGGGGTGGTGTTCCAGGGCGAAGATTCCCGCGAGTTCTGGCAACGTGCCGAAGAGCGCAATGCGGGAACCGCGCAGCTCTACGATTCACTCGGCCTGGCCGAATACGAAGCAATGGAAGCATTCGTACGCTGGAAGTTCTAAGCAATAACTGTAAATGAAAAGAGCCCGGAAAATTCCGGGCTCTTTTCATTTTATATCTACCTGATACGCTGACTAAATGCGTCGGTCCTGGGTGTTACAATTCCATGTCAACCCACATCCTGTGCGCCATTTTTTCAACCATATTCATAACGCCTTGCACGGCGCCAAAAATGATACAAAGAGGCAGAATGACTGGTAAAAAAATGAGCCATTGCAATGCCATGGTAAAGTTAAATCTCTTGATAATTGGCGTTTTCATAACAGGATCAGGTGCTAAATAACATAGGTTTAGTATCCCAAGTTATACAATTAATTAATAGTCAACAACTTTTTACGATACTAACGCTTCTAATTTCTGTAAAATTTGAATTATTAATGTAATTATTTCAATTGGGATTCTTGATAAAGCAAAATCACCCTATTTGTTACCCGCCGATATTCGCCGGGCAGTAAAAAAAATTTTTGTTTATTTGTTATAGTAAAGTTAACTGCCAGCTCCGACATGCCTTCATCCGACATCATCCAACTATTACCCGATTCCATAGCCAACCAGATTGCCGCGGGAGAGGTCGTTCAGCGACCCGCTTCGGTGGTAAAGGAGCTGATGGAAAATGCGATTGATGCGAAGGCGACTCAGGTGCAGGTGATACTTCGTGAAGCCGGCCGGACGCTCATCCAGGTGATCGACAATGGTACGGGCATGTCCGAAACCGACGCACGCATGAGTTTCGAAAGGCATGCGACTTCGAAGATCCGCCAATCGGAAGATTTGTTCAGGATCAAGACGATGGGTTTCCGCGGGGAGGCGCTGGCGTCGATCGCGGCGGTGGCGCAGGTCGAAATGCGGACGCGCCAGGAATCGGATGAGCTGGGCACGCTGATCCGTATCGACGGCTCGGAAATCAAAACGCAGGAGGCGGTGGCTTGTCCGAAAGGCACCAACTTTTCGATCCGCAACCTGTTTTTCAATGTACCAGCCCGCCGTAACTTCCTGAAATCCAATTCAGTAGAAATGCGTCACGTGCTCGACGAGTTCCAGCGGGTAGCATTGGCGCATCCGGAAGTCGGCTTTACGCTCCATCACAATGATACCGAGGTGTTCAACCTGCAACCGGTGAAGCTGGTGAGAAGGATCATCGATATTTACGGCAAAAGCTACCGCGAGCAGCTGGCTTATTGCCAGGAAGACACTTCATACATCAATGTGCGCGGCTACATCGGCAAGCCCGAGTTTGCCCGCAAAACGCGTGGGGAGCAGTTCTTTTTCGTGAACGACCGCTTCATCAAGCATAACTACATGCACCACGCGGTAATCAGCGCATTCGACGGCACCATTCCCGAGGGCAGTCACCCGTTTTATGTTTTGTTTATTGAAATCGACCCGTCGCATATCGATATCAATATCCACCCCACTAAAACGGAAATCAAATTCGACGACGAGCGCTCGGTGTATGCGATCATCATGGCGGCAGTGAAAAAGGCGGTAGGAGTTTACAATCTGTCGCAATCGATCGATTTCGAGGAAAACATCAATTTTCTCAATCCGACGTCTGCCGAACCCA
The DNA here is from genome assembly GCF_003014695.1 of Dyadobacter jiangsuensis. Classification (GTDB taxonomy): domain Bacteria; phylum Bacteroidota; class Bacteroidia; order Cytophagales; family Spirosomataceae; genus Dyadobacter; species Dyadobacter jiangsuensis. The sequence continues at coordinate 43,364 of NZ_PYAS01000028.1, forward strand.
ACAATAACCTGATCCCACGCACGGTCATGCCCGATTGGGCTGCGCAGCCGCGCAAGAGCGAGGGTAGTGCGTCCAAATCGAATCTGACCAACTGGAACAAGCTATTTGAGGGATTGCAAAATACCGAAGACCGGCACCGTGAGCTGGCCGCATTTGAAATGGGGACTACCACTCCTTCCCGGCCCGTGTACCAGGAACAAGCCAAGACCGTGGCCAGCAAGGTGAACCGGATGGCATCCGAGGTAGTTGCCGCTCCCGAGGCCGATGCGCTGCTATTCCAGCTCCATAACCGCTACATATTGTCGCAGGTGAAGGACGGCATCATGCTCATCGACCAGAAGGCCGCCTACGAGCGCATTCTCTACGAACGGTATCGTAAAATGCTGATTAACCGCAATGGCGCCTGTCAGCAATTGCTTTTCCCGAAAACCATCCGGCTGACGCATTCGGACATGCAGCTCGTGCATGAGACGAAAAAGGAGATACGCAGCCTGGGATTTGAATTTGATGAGTTTGGATCGAACGAACTGATCATACGGGGTATTCCGGCCGATTTACCGGAGGAAAGCGAGCAGGATTTGTTCGAAGAGTTGATCGAGCAACTTAAACAGAGTTATTCCGACCTTAAACTGAACAAGCCGGAAAGCCTGTCAAGATCACTGGCGAAGCGTTTTTCGGTGCGTTACGCCGTCAAGCTTTCGCATATGGAGATACACACATTGATGAACCAGCTGTTTTCGTCCTCGGACCCGAACCGGACGCCGGGCGGGGATCCGATCATCGTTTTATTGACGATGGATAAGCTGGCCAACATATTCCGGGGTTGAGAAACAAAAACCGGATTTGTGAAGTTAATTGGAGATAAATCTTTGAATTTGAATCAAATATGTTAGCCATAACCCCCACGGTAAGGAATTTACTCATTCTGAACATTCTATTCTATTTTATAGATTCCTCTGTTTTCAGTCTGAAAGCCGACTTTGCGCTCAGGCCGGTGATGTCGCCGGATTTCCATATTTTCCAGTTTGTCTCTTACATGTTCCTGCATGGCGGCATCGGCCACCTTTTCAGTAACATGTTTGGTTTGATCATGTTCGGACCACTGCTGGAAAGGATCTGGGGGCAGAAGCGTTTTCTGATATTTTACTTCGTAACAGGCATTGGCGCAGGCCTTTTGTTCTCGGGAATAGGCTTCTACGAAAACTGGCAATTGGCAAAGGCTGTTGAGATATATACCCAAAATCCCACACCCGACGGGTTCGCCGACTTCCTGAGCAAGCATGCCGAGGCGTATTATGAATACCGTCTCCAATTTGTCAATGATTTTGAAGCAAATCCGACTAATTCCATGTATATTCAACAGAGTATTAAGGATGTAGGAGATGTTTACGCGAACGCGCTCAGCATACCGATGGTCGGCGCTTCGGGAGCCATTTTCGGGATCCTGATGGCTTTTGGTTTGTTGTTTCCGAATACGGAGCTTTTTCTCCTGTTCGTACCGTTCCCTATAAAAGCAAAGTATTTCGTTGCTTTTTATGGGCTTTTTGAATTGTACTCAGGAATACAAAATGCTCAGTCCGATAATGTTGCCCACTTCGCGCACATTGGAGGAATGCTATTTGCATATATATTGTTGCGTTACTGGGGTACGCAAAAGTCAAATTTCTATTAGAAGAAGAAGATGAGCAATATTGTTGACGACGTTAAAAGGGAATTCGCGAAATCCGAGAATGCACTTGTAAAGATTATTCTGATAAACACGGCAGTATTTCTGATTCTGCTGCTCATGAAGATTGTGCTTACCCTCTCTCAATCTTCGAACGTATACGCATTGGTGATCAATATGTTACAACTTCCGGCCGCTACGGAAGAATTCATATACAAGCCCTGGACGCTCATCACGTATTTCTTCACACACGATGATATCTTTCACATTCTCTTCAATATGCTCTTTCTCTACTGGTTCGGGAAACTGGTAGACGAATACCTGGGCGCAAAGAGAGTCGTGGCGCTGTATATGCTGGGCGGGATCGCCGGCGGGCTGATTTATATTGTTTTATATAATCTATTGCCTTATTTCCAGGCACACATTGAAGGTTCGAGAATGCTGGGCGCATCTGCGGCCGCATTTTCAGTGGCAGTAGGTGCTTCTACACTGTTGCCTAACTACACCTTCAATCTGATCTTTCTCGGGCCTGTACGCATTAAATTTATCGCGCTGTTCTACATCATTCTGTCGCTTGCACAAACCGTTGGTCCTAATGCCGGCGGAAACCTCGCCCATTTGGGTGGGGCGTTCACAGGTTATATATTCATCAAACTGCTGCAAAACGGGACAGATCTGGGCAAACCTATTTACGGACTGCTGTCGATATGGTCACGCATTTTCCGTAAACGTCCATCCATGCAGGTAACCTACCGTGAGCGGCAGGTGTACCGCAGCACAAGTGTATATTCGTCGTCATCATCAGGTACTATCGAAATGCCAGATCAGATGGAGATCGATTCGATTCTGGACAAGATCTCGAAATCAGGCTACGAAAGCCTGACGCGTGAGGAGAAGCAGAAGTTGTTCAAGGCGAGCCAGCAAAAATAATAGTCAGACTTAATGCGTATTTGCTTAATTTTGTGACTATTTAATAAAGCGGACAGCTAGTAAATTTGATTCAATAGCCCTACGGTATGCTTATAACGCCAGGAAAATTATTAGCAACAATTAATTCTCCCGAAGATCTCCGAAAACTGGATAGTTCTCAGCTTCCGCAGGTTTGCAACGAGTTAAGGCAATTTATCATTGATAATGTGTCGGTATACGGCGGGCACTTCGGCGCAAGCCTGGGTGTTGTGGAATTGAGTGTGGCCCTGCATTATGTGTTCAATACGCCCGACGATCAGCTCGTATGGGACGTGGGTCACCAGGCTTACGGACATAAGATACTCACCGGTCGGCGCGATGAATTCCATTCCAACCGCGTTTACGGCGGACTTTCCGGTTTTCCGAAAAGAAAAGAGAGCATTTATGATGCATTTGGGGTAGGCCACTCGTCTACGTCCATTTCATCGGCACTCGGCATGGCGGTAGCATCCGCATTGGAAAAGAATTTCGAACGCCAGCACATTGCCATCATCGGAGACGGTGCTATGACGGCCGGTCTGGCCTTCGAGGGCATGAACCACGCAGGCGCAACGGACTCCAACCTGCTGATTATCCTCAATGACAACTGCATGGCCATCGACCCGAACGTTGGTGCGCTGAAAGAATACCTGACCGACATTACTACTTCGCAGACTTACAACAAGTTCAAAGACGAAGTATGGAACCTGCTCGGTAAAATGAGCAACTTTGGTAAAAGTGCCCAGGAAATCGTTTCCAAAGTCGAAACGGCCATGAAAACGGCTATTCTTCGCCAGAGCAACCTGTTCGAATCCCTCGGATTGCGCTATTTCGGTCCTATCGACGGAAATGATATCAGCCATCTGACTGAGGTATTGAAAGACCTCAAAAACATTCCTGGTCCCAAGCTTTTGCACTGCCTTACTGTAAAAGGAAAAGGCTACGGCCCGGCTGAAAAGGACCAGACGAAATGGCACGCTCCCGGCGTCTTTGACAAGATCACTGGTGAGATTCAGAAGAAAGTCTATAATACGCCTCAGGCACCGAAATATCAGGATGTGTTTGGCCATACCATTGTGGAACTAGCCAGACAAAATCCGAAAATCGTAGGTATCACACCCGCAATGCCATCCGGTTCATCTCTGAACATTATGATGGAAGCCATTCCTGAAAGGGCGTTCGACGTAGGCATTGCCGAACAGCACGCCGTTACTTTCTCTGCCGGTATGGCAACACGTGGCGACGTGGTCTACTGCAACATCTACTCCACATTTATGCAGCGCGCATACGATCAGGTCGTGCATGATGTCTGCATACAGGAGCTTCCGGTCATTTTCTGTCTCGACAGGGCAGGCTTGGTTGGTGCGGATGGTCCAACGCACCATGGCGTGTATGACATCGCTTTCATGCGCTGTATTCCAAATATGGTTGTTGCTTCTCCCATGAATGAGCAGGAACTCCGGAATATGATGTACACTGCCCAGCTCGAATCTTTTCAATCGGGTAAGAATGCATTTACCATCCGTTACCCGAGAGGCAATGGGGTTATGCCGGATTGGAAAACAACATTCGAAGAAATTCAGATTGGTAAGGGAAGAAAAGTTAGAGGCGGATCTGACCTGGCGATACTTTCATTCGGGCCACTCGGCAACTTTGCGTTGAAGGCTTGCGAAGAGCTGGAAAAGCAGGGTATCAGCGCGGGCCTTTTCGACATGCGTTTTGCAAAGCCACTGGATGAAGCTCTGCTGCACGAAATTTTCTCTTCCTATGACAGAGTCATGACATTGGAGGATGGCTGCTTACAGGGCGGATTTGGCAGTGCTGTGCTGGAATTTATGATTGACAACGGATACACAAGTCAAGTTAAACGCCTCGGAATACCGGACGCAATTGTTGAGCATGGCGAACCAGCAGAGCTGTATCAGGAATGCGGTATAGACACTGTCGGCATCATTGCTGCTTCAATAGAATTCATCCAGCGCCAATCCAAGGTCGCTTCTGTTTTGCATTAAGAATAGACATTTATATCGTGGAAAAAGCCGGTCCGGAGATCGGCTTTTTTGTTTGCCCATAATTAGAAGACTTTTATCAAAATTTTGATTTAAGAGCACCAATGTCCACGAATGAAGCCGAATACATCCTAATATTCAATATAGGCTCAAAACGCAAAAAATGGCATAGGATCGATATCTCTCGATATAACTTCGCTCCAGCTATGGCAACTTAGCGTCACCCATTCCGAGCAATGCATTATCGAGGAGTTGAACTTATCAGAATTTGGATCAAGCTAAATTTCTGGGGGCAATTAAGCATAAAGTTTGGTAAGCCTGAATAGGAAGAATGGAGTATCTCTCACACCTCTGGACGACGACCTAAATGCCTTTATCTTGGCATTGAATGACTCAGCCGAAGCATTCGTGCTTCTGTTATGAAAGAAGCGGTCCGCCGCCGCGGTTTAGAATATCCAGATAATGCGTATGGATCGACTTGGCGACGGTTTTGAAGGAGTCCAGACCGCAATCTTCGACTGTATTGTACCATAGTGCGAGCCTTTTAAATGCTTGTTCTTTGGACTTGCAAACCCGAAAAACGGCTCCTAAACCTGTTGCGAGCTTGTATGCCTGCTCGATAACGGGGTAACGCTCGAAAAGCAGTCTGGAACGCTGAACCTGCGAGACGGTCCACTTATCATGGTGCTTGAAAAGTAAGTACCTGCTTCTGACAAGCAACTGTTTTAATGTATCACCGTTGGCCAGAATTTCGGGCTGGTAAACCAAGTCGGACTGCCTGGCGGTTTCAATAGCCTGATTCTCTTGATCCAGCGCCTGCCAACGATGTTGTATCCTGATTTCCTGGACAGCATCATATGCTAATTTTTGGACGTGAAAACGGTCGATAACCTTTGACGCCTTCGGGAAACATCGGCTAACTATCATTCCGCAGCGGCGGCCGCCCATGTTAGCAGCCATATCCAGCGTAACTTCTCGCCCCTTACCGCGAATGCGCTTGGGGATTTTTCTCAAAACTTCAATGACCGAGCTGGCTTGTGTGCCTTTTACCATAGCCACCAATGAGCCTTTTCGCCCTTTGGTGGCTTTATTGGTCACAATAGTGTAAAGCTCTCCGTTGGAAAGAGAGATTTCGTCAATGCTTAAATACGGACCGGTGTTCTCAGGGTACAACAGCCAGTCAGCAGCATGCTCGCGTTGATCCCAGTCTTTGTAGTCGCTTATATGGTCTTTATACTGCTGTTGAAGCTGCTTGCTGTCAAGATGAAAGTATTTGCCTAACTGAGAACAACTAACAGGATTATTATCAATACATTGTTTTTAAAAAGTCAGCGAACTCTTTGGTCATCCGAGTCCCCTGTTGCACAACATTCCAATCTCTGCTGATAATCTCACCCGTATCCTTGACTTCCCAGCGCCGACGCTTAATGCAAAGTGTAACCTTCTGATTGCGAATGGGAAAATCTTGGATGTAAATCTCGGGCAGGAAGCCCTTCGACTCTAATTTTCGATCTTTGCACTCGGAAGGAGGAAGATTCTTTTCTTCCAGGTAGATATGCAGACCAGTGAGGCCTTCAACGATTTTCGAAAGTTCGAAATAATCAAGGATACCCTCAGGTAACAGGAAGCGCACTAGGGCTAAATAGGACTCTTGCAATGCATTCAATGTTGATTCATTGCAAAGCAACTACTTTTTTCAAAGCCCCCCAACTTTTCGGACTGATCCTCGAAAGTTGAATAATAAACAACACCCGTGTAAACGCAAAAAAGCATCCTTTATGGGGATGCTTTTATTGTTTTAATAATTGTGGCGGCTACCTACTTTACCGGGTTTGAACCAAGTATCATCGGCGGATCCGGGCTTAACTTCTCTGTTCGGGATGGGAAGAGGTGAACACCA
>NZ_PYAS01000029.1 GCF_003014695.1 Dyadobacter jiangsuensis
AACTGCTTCTGCAGCTTTTTTCTGCTACCGGCCGCCAGATAATTAGGTGGTCAATTTGCCACGGAATCAGGTGGTCAACTTCTCCGAAATACCCACCAAACAGTCCGACCAGCTGAGCTGGACTCAGCCCAGACCAGACACTTCCCTGACCTTGATAGACGCCTTGCAACTCGATAAAAACGAGCCCATCATTGACGTTGGTGGCGGAGAAAGCAGGCTGGTTGACTACTTGTTACAAGAGGGCTTTACAGATATTACCGTTCTGGATATCTCACAAACGGCAATCGATCGTGCAAAGGCCCGACTAGGCTCGTTATCAGACCGGGTAACCTGGATTGCCAACAACGTTCTGGATTTTATTCCGTCGCGAGCCTACCGGGTTTGGCATGACAGGGCTACTTTTCATTTTTTGACTGGTAAGCACGAGATCGAAAAGTATGTCGGAATCGTTGAAAAATCCGTCATTAAAGGAGACGTGATACTGGGTACTTTTTCGATGGACGGTCCGGCAAAATGCAGTGGATTGCCCGTTAAACAATACGATCGGAGCTCGATTCAGCAAGTTTTCGGCCAAAGTTTCCGGTTGACCACAAGCGCTCACGTAGATCACATAACTCCATTCGGTACCAGTCAGAGCTTTATATTTTCAAATCTCAAAAAAAAGCCGTAATAAATGAGCAATTCGACATCTGAAATAACCAAAGAAAAGGAACACCAGGTCCGCGCAACTGATGCGATGTGCATCAATGAAAGCAAGCAAAGTCACCAATGGTATTACAACTTCAAATATCTGCTTGTAGGTGTGTTGTTCGGCATTGTGTTTGTCAAAGCCGAAGTAATCAGCTGGTTCAGGATCCAGGAGATGTTCCGCATTCAGTCTTTCCACATGTACGGGATCATCGGCAGCGCAGTGCTGATAGGAGCGCTCTCTGTTTGGCTCATCAAGACCTTCAAAATCAAGACCATACATGGAGAAGAAATTACTTTCTCTGATAAAAAATTCAACAGAGGACAAATTTATGGCGGGCTGACATTTGGACTGGGCTGGGGACTTACCGGCGCTTGTCCTGGACCCTTATTCGCCCAAATTGGTGTAGGAGCCACGGTGGTAATCGTGACCCTACTGAGCGCCATCGCCGGGACATGGGTATACGGGCGTTTCCGGGAGCAGTTGCCCCACTGACATTAACACTGAGGGGATGGGATATCAAATTAAATAAACCCGTCTCCCCTGACATTTTCAATCCATTTGGTAATCTTGTGACGAAAACTTCATTCAGTGATGAAAAAAGCCTCAATCTTATATTCTTTTGCGGGCGTAGCGATCGGGGCAGTCCTGGGGTATTTATACTACCACTTCATTGGCTGCTCCTCGGGTACATGCCCCATTGCTTCAAACCCTGCCAGCTCAACCGTGTATGGCGCTGTAATGGGCGGATTGTTGATCGGTTCAATAGCCAGAAAATAGTCCGTAGCGTCATGGAAGGTTTCTGGAAGGAAAGGTATTCCCGTGAAGAATACGTATACGGGACCAGGCCCAACGCCTGGTTAAAACGCCAGCTGAATCTGAAATGAAAAGCCATTGTCAAATATTAATAATCGGCGGCACGGCAGGCATTATGACCGCCGCACAGTTAAAAGCCAGCAGGCGTTCGCTGGAAGTGGCCATCATAGAACCGTCCGCGCCTCACTGGCACCAACCTGCCTGGACGTTGGTCGGGGCGGGAAGCTATGACTTTGAGGAAACGAGAAGAAATGAAGCATCTTTGATTCCCGATGGCGCAGACTGGATTCAGGATCGGATCACGAGGGTATTGCCGGACAATAATCAGGTACAAACCAGACATTCGGGCTCTACAACCTATGATTACCTTATTATCGCCCCAGGGCTACAGGTAAACTCCGATGCCCTTCCAGGACTAAAACAGGCTTTACTGACGGATTCGGTACAGCAACTACATCGATCCTCAAAAAAACTGGGACGTTTTACAGAAATTCAAAGGGTGAAATGCTGGATGATTGCTTTACACATTTTCGAAAAAAGATCAGGGATGTATGTAAGCCCACCCCTCGGCCTGGCGTATGATCAGCTCACCGTTGGCGCTGGGCGCAAATGAAACAAACGGCCACAGCTGGTCTTTGCCAATCTTTCTTTCCCGCAAAGTATTTTCGCATTGGGCCAGTATTACCCCATTATCCAGTAATGCCCTAAGTTCGGCCTGATAAGGGCCGTTGTTCATGTAAAGCGCCACCCCGCTTCCATGCACGATCAACTCTATCTGTAACTTCCCTTTCAGGCGCGGATCATCCAGCGCGTTCTGGATGTTTTTCAGCGTCGACTTTATTTTCTTCTCCTCCTCGGAATTAAGCTGATAAATCGCTCTGTACATCTTTTCTGTCGCCTGGGCACCGTTGAATGTCAAAGGATCGGCCTTTTGTGCGATAGTTTTATACGAGAACGCCATCAGCGTGGCCAGGCATGCGAGTCTGAATACTTTCATTTTGTCTGATTGGTTTAAAGCCGCCAACTTATACAAAAGCTGTATCACGCTTTGTGACAATTGTTACATAACAGCGGGGATAACATGGTTAATTTTGCCAACGATGATAAGAAAGACAAATCATATCCCCACTTATAATATTTGCAACCTAAATGGCCAGCAGGACACAGTCAAGGACATCACCGTTTATGACCTTCAATATTTTCTGGGCATCCGGATATGATTTTCCCTCACCGGCATTCGTTTTATCAGCTGTTATATATTTCGTCCGGTGCGGGGCGCCATGTCATTGATTTTGAGCAGTACGATGTAGAACAAGGTTCCATCTATTTTGTTGCTCCCCGGCAAGTCCACCAATGGCTTTTTGATCATTCAACTCAAGGCTCTGGACGACCGTTTTGATGCTTAGCAAAAGTGAGAATCTCAGAAAGCAAACCACAGTACTGGACAGCAAATACCTACTCATCAAAGGGTTATACTAAACAAAATAATCACACTAAACGCAGTATAGCGATTTGAGGAAAAACAAACCTAGAAAACACCGATGCAAATGATCGTATGTAACATTTATCACTGACCAGGGGTTTTGCGGCAGGTACTTTTGCAGAGTACTTAATTCAACAACTACTCAGAAATGCAAAGCTCAGAAGTTTTGGGATTTTCAGCTTCCATATTAATCGGGATAAGCCTCGGGCTGATCGGAGGGGGAGGCAGCATACTTACTTTGCCGGTGCTCGTTTACATAATGGGGATCAATCCGGTACTTTCAACGGCATATTCCCTTTTTGTTGTGGGTACGACTTCACTGGCAGGGTCATTCAATTTTATGCGCAAAGGGCTTGTCAACTACAAAGCCGCCCTTGTTTTTGCCGTTCCGTCATTTGTAGCTGTATTTCTCACGCGGAAATACCTGGTTCCGATGATACCGGATTCGCTGTTTACGCTCGGCGGCTTTGAGGTAACTAAAAATACGGGGATCATGCTCTTTTTTGCCGTGGTGATGCTGGCCGCGTCTTATTCGATGGTCAAGGAAGACAAGACAGAGTCCGAAGACGCCCGCGGTGAGCTGCAATTCAACTACCCGCTGATCGGACTCGAAGGAGGTGTTTTGGGGATACTCACCGGCATTGTTGGCGCGGGAGGCGGGTTTCTGATCATCCCGGCGCTGGTCTTATTGGCAAAATTACCTATGAAGATGGCCGTTGGAACCTCGCTACTGGTCATTGCAGCCAAATCACTGATTGGTTTTGCGGGCGATATTTCAAATACGACCATTGACTGGACTTTCCTTTTGGAATTTACATCGCTTTCCATAGCAGGTATCTTTCTTGGATCCTTTCTCGGCAAATTTATTTCAGGTGAAAAGCTCAAAAAATCTTTCGGTTGGTTTGTGCTCGTGATGGGCATCTATATCATTTCAAAGGAAATTCTTTTCAAATCGTAGTCGGCACAAGCAATGTCGCAAGCGCAGCACTTTCCGATGCAGCAAATAGGAAGCCATGAAAAGGCCAAAGCAAGCTTGATATACGTATATACCAAAGAGTTACATTCGGTACAAGCTTTGCTTAATTGCTCATTGAAGCTCAATGCAACAAAATAATCAGGATTATCAAAATTAAAAACAGCCTATTCTCCAATGATGTCTCCCGATGATTCCGTTGTTAAATTAATCCGCTCATTGAAGCTGCTTACGGGTCTTTTAGCCGTTGTTTTCGGGTTGTTTTCCGTGTTTTTGCTTGTTGTACTGTTCGGCAAGCCCGAGCCTGGTCCGGATCAAGCTGCCGGTGAGAAATTAACCGAAACCAAGACGGCCGACATAGCCCGCCTTATGCCGTGGAAGGGTCCGTCTGAAAGCGATCTTTCAAAGCTTACGCCAGCCGAGCAGCAAATGGTCAGATACGGGAAAGAGCTGATTGTCCATACATCGGATTATCTCGGCCCCAAAGGCAGTGTAAAACACCTCTCCAATGGAATGAATTGCCAGAACTGCCATCTGGATGCCGGCACCAAACCTTGGGGAAACAACTATTTTGCCGTAGAGGCCACTTATCCCAAGTTCAGGGCACGGTCTGGGAAAATAGAAAGCCAGGCCAAACGGATCAACGACTGTTTTGAGCGAAGCCTGAACGGAAAGGGCCTGGATGAGCAAAGCAATGAAATGCGGGCCTTGCTGGCCTATATGAAGTGGCTGGGGACAGGTGTTCCGCCGAAACAAGCACCTGATGGCATTGGGATCTATAAAATGAATGATCTTGACCGAGCCGCCGATCCGGTAGCGGGCAAAGCGGTATATGAACAAAAATGTCAGAGCTGTCATCAGCCCGCCGGAGAAGGTATGCTCGCCTCCGATGAAATACATTATTTATTTCCGCCTCTTTGGGGCAAGCACAGCTACAATACCGGTGCGGGGCTTTACAGGATATCCAATTTGGCTGGCTATGTGAAGGCGAACATGCCGCTCGGGGCTTCCTACGATGCGCCGCAGCTCATTGATGGGCAGGCCTGGGATGTGGCCGCTTTTATAAATTCCATGCCCCGCCCCCGGAAGGATCTAAGTAAAGACTGGCCCAATCCGGCAGATAAGCCCTTCGACCACCCCTTTGGCCCCTATGCGGATCCATTTTCCGAAAAGCAGCATAAGTATGGCCCATTCAATCCCATAAAAGACTGGCAAAAGCGGCACAAGAATCTAGATGCCAGATAGCTTTCGGGGAAGCGCCGGGAGCAGGTAAAACCTAAATTTATGAAAAAGCGCTTTTTTCTTTTCGTCCTCTGGTGGATACAGACAAGTTTCCCACTTCTCGCACAGGAAGTTCCAAAGTCGCAGGAGGCAATCAGGGATACGAATACACTTCGCCATTTTCTGAAAACGGGGAAATTTTACGGTCATGCAAGATCTTACCGGTCGGCAACCCTAAACCAAAATCGGCTTACCGATTACTATGCGTGGGCGGTGGGTGGTGGAATTGGTTATCAAACGCCAAAGCTGGCCAAGCGATTTCAGCTGGGAATCAGCGGCTTTTTCATATTTAACCTGGCCTCATCCGATCTTGCTCGTCCTGATCCGGCCACCTCTATGGTAAACCGCTATGAAATCGGTCTTTTTGACATCGAACGCCCGAATTATCGCCGGGATCTTGGTCGCCTGGAGGAATTTTACCTCAAAGCTCATTTTGGTAAAAAGTCGATACTGACCCTCGGCCGCCAGGTTCCTGAATCCCCCTTTATCAACCCACAGGATGGACGTATGAGCCCGACCTTAACTGAGGGTGCAGTGCTGGACGTTAATGAATGGCCACATTTGAAATTACGCAGCCAGTACCTATGGCGAATTTCGCCCCGCTCAACAATGCGCTGGCTGGAAATCGGCGAAAGTATGGGAATGTACCCCGTGGGGGTTGGTCTCGATGGGCGACCTTCTCAGTACAAGGGACAAACGGAGTCGGATTTCATTGCAATTTTTGGCGCTACTTACAAAAAGTCGAAATGGGAGATACAGCTTTGGGACACTTACGTGGACAATGTGCTGAATACTTTTTTTGTAAAAGCAGAGTGGAGGTCGCTGGCCAAAGGCGGAACAAACTGGATGACAGGAGCCCAGCTTACTATCCAGAAAATCACAGGGAACGGAGGAAACCCTAACGCCATGTTAGCCTATGCGCAGCCCGGCAGCGCGGTAGTAACCTCAGGACGCATAGGGAAAGAATCTGAAATATTTGACTGGTATCTGAATGCAACGCACATCTGGTCTCAGCAGCGGTACCTGATGCCAAGAGAATGGGGTAAAGAACCATTTTACACCTTTATGCCCCGTGAGCGTAACGATGGGTTCGGTAACTTAACGGCCGCTACCGTGAATACCCGCTTTAAACCCAAAAAGCACATTGAGCTAACACTAAGTGGAGGATACTTCCATTTGCCTGATGTCAAGAATTTCCGACAAAACAAATATGGGATGCCCGGCTATTCACAAATCAATTTGGGGCTCACCTACCAATTTGACCAATATCTAAAAGGACTCAGCGCTTTTCTGCTGGTGGTCCGCAAAGACAAGATGGGCAGCACCTATGATGACAGCCGGTATATCTTCAACAAAGTCAACATGGTTCATGCCAATCTTATACTCAATTACCGTTTTTGACATGGTCAAGACATAATTTTCCCATCCACCATCTCGATGATCCGGTCGCAATTCGCAGCAAATTCATCGTCGTGGGTGACGGCGATGATGGTTTGCCCCTTCTCTTTGGCTAACTGACGGAAGACATCAAACACAACTTTGGTATTTTTCGAATCGAGATTTCCGGTAGGTTCGTCCCCCATGATGATTGCCGGTTCGTTGATCAGCGCCCTTGCTATGGCCACCCGTTGCTGTTGTCCTCCCGATATTTTCGATGCCTTCTTCATTTCATGCCCTTTGATATCCAACATCGTCAGTAGCTCCATGGCACTTGCTTCTATCAACTCCTTGGGCTTTTTCCCTAGTTTGAGTGCAGGCAGCATCACATTGTCCAACACCGAAAATTCAGGCAACAGGTAATGAAACTGAAACACGAACCCGATGTGTGCATTGCGGAACCGCGACAATTCGTTTTGGCTAAGCCCGGTAACGGTGGTTCCATCGATGGTGATGCTTCCCTCATAGTCGGTATCCATCGTCGAGAGCAGGTAAAGCAGTGTCGATTTACCGGAACCTGATTTGCCGACAATGGCCACAAACTCTCCTTTTTTCACTTCAAAGCCCACGTCCCTGAGTACCTGGAAGGTATCCGGCTCATGAAAATATTTGTTCAGGCCTTTTACCGATAATGCTGCGTTCATTTGTTTATCATTGATTAACCTCTCAGTATTTCCACCGGATCGACTTTGGACGCTTTGCGGGCCGGCAGGTATCCTGCCACGAATGTGATGATCAGTCCAAAGACCATTGCCAGAATATAGTCGGCTGGCAGGTAAGAGATCGGGAGCGTATCAAAAGATGCGATTTTGAAAGGAATCCGGTCTACAATGGATGCAATGATAAACCCGAGCAACAGTCCGACAAAGCCGCCGATCAGACCAATGATGACGGATTGCACCAGGAAAATTTGTACGATGTCCCTGCCCTCGAAACCCATTGCTTTCAGGATCGCTATTTCCCGCATTTTCTCGTTGACGGTCATGTTCATAATGTTGTAGATACCGAACCCGGCTACGATCAGTATGGTAAGTGAAACCGCGATCGCGATAATATCGCGGAGCGTATTAGCCGACTCCAGCTGCCCGTTGCCTTCCTGCCAGGCCTCTGTCGTATATCTGATATCGGGGCGAACGGCACCGGCAACCGCTTTTGCTTTGTTATAATCGCCGATATTGGCAAGCACTTCTGTTGCATAACTTTTGTTTTTAGAAAGCAACTGCCTGGCCGTGTTGATCGAGATCAAAGCACGGGTCTTGTCCACATTGCCCGTTCCTGTCTGCATCAGACCGGCCACTTTAAGGATTTTGCTGACTCCGTCCGATGTGGTAAGCGTAACATTATCCCTCACTGACACGCTGAGCTTGGCCGCCAGCCCCGTCCCTAAGACGATGGCGTCGGAACGCCTTTCCAGCTCGTTCAGGTCCCCCTCGGTCATGTATTGAACGGTATTGAACATCCTTATCTCGTTGGTTACATCAATGCCCGACAGGGTCCCGCTTACTTTGGTCACCCCGTTCCGGAAAAACACGTTCTGGTTGACCTGCTCGGTAATGTTCACTACCTCTTTGTTGTTTTGCAATGCCTGTACGACCTCCTGAGCATTCCTTATGCCCTCGGTATAACTAATGTGCCTGGCATTGCTTACGCTGCGCAGGGTATCTCCACCGCTGTCCTGGGGGATAAGTATCGTTGGCTCTCCGCCCTGTTCATTATACACCCTGATGTGAGCCATGGTGGTAAAGGTGATCTCGGTTTGCGCGCCGTTCACGCCATTCATAAAGCTGTTCATGAAAATGTACATCGATATCCCGAAGGTTACGCTGAGCACCGCTACGATCAGCTGCCTTATTTTGGAAGTCAGATGGACCCATGATATTTTCGTATTTACGTTTGCCATTTGTTGTTTTATAAAATCCGGCAATCCAAAGCCACTTAATCTTGCTGTTGAGCGTGTACCGGTTCATGCTGCGAACAGGCGCCATGAAAACATCGGCGTACATGGTGTTCGGTTGTGTCAGGTGCCGGGTAGTTCAACGCCTTGCTTCGCGTCTTTATCATTCTCAGGTAAAAGGATGATGTCTTTTTCTGTCAGGCCGGCTTTCACTTCCACCCAGCTCCCAACTTTCTGCCCCGTTCTGATCGCCCTTTCCTTTCCGTCCCGCATTTGTACAAACTGCCCTCTGACCAAAGCCGCAGACGGGATCACCAGCACAGACCTGATCTCATCCTGCGTGATATTGGCCTGCAACTGGGTACCCGACAATAGTAGCGGCGGCGGGCTTACAAACTCTGCTTCTACCGAATACGATTGTGCCGTCTGGTCGAATGCAGGCAATATGCGCGTGACGGTAGCCGTGAAAGTCGTATCGGGATAATTGTTCATCTGTATGATAGCGCGCTGACCCAAGCCGAGCCGAGTGATATCATCTTCGGCGATAAAAAGCCTTATAATGTGGCGGCCGCTGCCAATCCTGGCAATGACCTCGCCCTTTCGCACCAGCTCACCCTTCTTTTTGAGTACGTCTAACACAATGCCCGGACGCTCGGTAATGGTTGCGTACTCACTCAATATGGCCTGCTGGGTTTTTACCTGTTGCAGACTTCGGGCGGCATTCAGGCGCAGTGCATCCTGAACCTGGCTGTAATTTTCTTCCAGCGCCACAAGGTTACCGCGTGAAGTTTTGTAAGCTAGCAGGGCTTTTTCCAATTCCAGCTGCGAGGCTGAATTTTTGGTTCGTAATTCTGTATAGCGCTCATAGTTGATCCGGTCCTGATCGAGTTGTGCCCGCGCCACAGCGATTTGTGATTCCAACTGTGCCAGCTGTGGCGCACCAGGGGCAGCGTTTTTCCGGGCATCGTTGTATACAATCCGCGCATCGCGCAACTGGGTGCTGGGAACATCGCTTTTGATACGGACCAGGACCTGCCCGACGCCAATTTGATCCCCTTCACGCGTATGGAGCTCGGTTATCGTACCCTCCGCCGTAGCGGCGATCACGTATTCATTTTCCTGTTCCAGATGTCCGCTGGCAAAAACAGCCTGGCGCAAACTTTTCCTGACCGGCCGGGTTTCCTGCGGGCTACTGCATGCCCCGAGGCACGTCAACAGAACCACTGTAATTACTGCCGTGCAATTTGACTTCATTGATTCTGATGTTATAGTTTTTTCCGCAGATACCGCTGGTAATAGCTGATGTAATAGTTGCCAAGGCTTTGCATGTACTGGTTTTGCACGACCAGCAGGTCCTGGAATTTCTCCAAGCGTTCGTCCAGGCCAATGATCCCGCTCTCATACCGGTCGTTGGTGTGGCTGTCGCTGCTGCTTTGCAGGCTCATGATCGCTTCCTGTTGTTTTAAGTCCTCCGTATTTTGCCGGTACTGGATTTCCAGGTTTTCGTCTTCCTTTTGGGTCACGAGGGCCTGATTGTCCAGCACCTGCTGCTGCTGACGGAGCTGTATTTGCGCCTGGGTGATTTTTTCCCTGGCAGACAGCCCGTTGAAAATGGGTATGGCGAGCTTTATACCCCAGAATTGCTGGGGTAAGCTATTGGCCGAGGCCAAGTTAAACATTTGATCGGTCGCCCAGTTGCGGTTGTATTGGTAACCCACAGAAAGAGAGGGATATGGCAGCGCCCTGCTTTCCGTGAGCTGCCGCTCATTCAATTGCAGCTGCGCCTTGTGGACCTGCCAAAGCGGGTGCATAAGGTTAGCCCTTTCCTCTTCTTTGCCGATGAGCTTCGGCGTAGAAAGGCCGCCAGAGAGTATAATCTGCTCGGAGGTATTCAGCTGAGACTGGAACTGGTTGTACAGCTGCGCCAGGGACGCCGAGAGGTTTCCTGCCTGCTGGACGGATTGAAGGTGCTGTATTTTGCTGCGATTCAGATTTTCCTCGGTAAATATCCCAGCTTCGTATTTGTCCTTCGCAATGCGGTAAATGCTGTCAGATGCTGCAATGTTGCCCTCGGCAATGCCGATGTATTTTTCGGTAAGCAAAATGGAATAATAGGTCTCGGCAAGCTGGTTATATAGCTGAAACCGGGCATAGCGGGTATTGGCCTGGCTGAGCGTTTGCGCTGCCTGCGCTGTCTTTACCTCAAACCGTTTTTGAAAATGGATCGCTTTCCAACTGGCCTGCACGCCTGTGCTGTACAGGTATTTCCTGCCAAAAGTATACTCTTGGAAAGTCCCCTCCGGGGCCGCTGGATTGAACAGGCTGGCAGGGACCAGCGTGGGCTGAAGCGTGATGTTATCGTTAAATCCCGCCGATGCATTCACCACCGGAAGCAAAGCGCCTTTCGCCGCCCTGATTTTTGATTCTGCAACTTGCTCCTGATTTCTTGCGCTTTGTATGCTCAACGCGTTCTGATCCGCATAGCCGAACACATCGTCGAGCGAACCGAACCTGATCTGTGCCTGGCCGGGAAAACCAACCAGGCAAACGAAAGGAAGCAACCCAAGTATTGACTTTAAATGAATCATATTCACCAACTCTTGGCTATATGCCAAAAAACTAAACAATCGATATCACATCATTTGCATCTTTTCCAAAGCCTCTTCTGGCTGATCACACCAACCTTTCCGGTAATTTCGAGTTCGTCATTGCTTGGCATTGCAATGCTGACACTAACATGTCGGTCACGTGCTGGCATATACGCCTTGCCGGTCCAGCGGTCCTTTTGGTAGGTGATGTTTATTAGCACGACATCTCCAACCTTTACGCTCGCGGCGGTATTTTTCAGCCAGATAATCTTTCCCGAATAACTTCCATTGCTGTCATAGATTTCGATTTTACGGTCGCCGTCCGGGCTGAGCCATTTTCCGGTAATTGCGCTCTGGCCATAGCCAACGCTACACCAAGAAATAAGGACGCCCGTGATTAGGTATCTCGATTTG
The DNA here is from genome assembly GCF_003014695.1 of Dyadobacter jiangsuensis. Taxonomy (GTDB): domain Bacteria; phylum Bacteroidota; class Bacteroidia; order Cytophagales; family Spirosomataceae; genus Dyadobacter; species Dyadobacter jiangsuensis. The sequence continues at coordinate 11,575 of NZ_PYAS01000029.1, forward strand.
CCGAATAAACTCATCGCAGCGTGTTTGTTTGATTTTTTAAAATAAGCATCTGGCCTGACGCCAGTTTTGCCAAAATGGAATGAAGAGGACATATTGCCGGTTAAAAGGGACCGAATAGATGCCGGAATGTTGTGCTGACGGATCCCTGGTCTGCTACCGCATGACCAGGGCATAGCTCACCCTCAGCGTCAGCGATGGCAAAAAGAAAGAGCTGAAACTTTCCTGGGTCCTTTCCTGCAATATCGGTTCTGCGAATTGTTTAATGAGTATGTTGCCAATGGGCGAACTGGATTCGATTGCGGTACCGCTACCTATATTCCACTGCGCCGACAACTCGGTATGAAATCCAAAACGTGGTATTTTGCTGAAACCAAAGCGTCTGCCGAGGGTAATACCCAATCGTTGCAGGGTGACTTTGGATATGATCCGGGTGGTTTCATAAAATTCCCTGAGCCGGGCATTTTTTTCTATCAGGTCCAGTATTTTGTCTTTTCGGCCCTGAGCATCCAGGAAGTCATAGTTTTCAACTAACTGCTGTGTTGTAGACGGGAGCGTAAACTTCTGGTTCTGGAAATTCAATCCCGCGTAAAACCTATTACGCTTCGCGAAATGATAAGCAAGGCCGGTTTCAAAGACGGTGCCATCCCTGAGATTGTCCTTGATAAACTTTCGCCGCATCTGCTGTTCCACTTTTTTGTTCGGTAGGGCATTTAATGCAACAGTCGTGTAAAACCGGGAAAATTGTCCAAAGCCCAGGTAGCCTGAAAGTTTCGGTTTCACCATCACTTCAAGGCCAATGGCTTGCTGAATCGGAAACTGACTTTTTAAGGAGACGATCAGGATCGCAGCACGTTTTCCGGCGATCTTCTTGTCGCCAGTTTGGGCCATTGGACCCGAATGGACAAAAAAAAGCAGGTAAACTAACGGCCAGTAAGATCCGGCAGCACGGATCAGCGCTATGTTTTTCATGCGGGAATACATTTGTTCAGGGTGCCGTTATTTCCCGTGTCTCGCTTGTGTGCGCGCTAAAATATCCCAGCGCGCCGCCTTGCATATTGCTGACCGGGTTGGCTGGGGACGCCGCGCTGCCATCGCCCAGCGCGCCGCGGTCGAGACTGTACCAGTACTGATACCCGGCCTGATCGATGCATTGCATTTCCACTTTGATCTTGTCGCCAGGCAGTATGTCATTATCATCGTCTGCCGGGTAACGCAACGGGGCAGTCACCTGGTTACCATCCGTCCGTTCGTCATTACGGATAAAAATCGTTTTTTCCTTCACCCCGTTTCTAAATTGAACAAAACGGTAAAAGTTGGTCTTGCCCGCCGGGTCTGTGTAGGTGACATTAGCAAGATAGCGCTCCCTGTTAGAAAGATTGGAACCGTCCGGTTTAACAAATAACGAGTCCATTTTGACCCATTCAGGCATGATCGAAGTTGCCGTATATTCGCTTCCGTTTAGTGTAACATGCAGGCGATAGGTCATTCCGGGCTTTCCCAGCAAAAGGGAGTCCTGATAAAATCCCTGCTGCGTTTCCGTTAATGGATAGACATTTCCCTGGGCGTCTGAAATTGTGACAATCGCGCCGGAAACGCCCGGATAGGTGCCTGGGTTTTCAAAATCAGTCGTTTGGGAAATCACTACCAGCGCGCCTTTCTTTTGATTGGTGATCTGTCCTTCAATCACATACGGCTGATCGGCCGGGCTCAGTTCGACATCAATCACCTTTTCACAGGAAAAAAGAAAGCATGTGAGCAGCAGCAACGCGGCTGTATATTTTCTGGTTGACATATCTTCGGTTAAAATTTGAAATTGTAGCTGATCGATGGAATGAATTTAAAAAGCGCCGTTTGGACTGCCTCCGTTCTGCGCGGAACCGACTCGCTGTCCCGGAATTCGATCGTGTACGTATTTTCCCTTCCATAAGCATTATAGAGGCTGAATGCCAGTTCCTGTTTCAGCTGTTTGCGGTCGCGCAGTTTCATCGTTGCGCCCAGGTCAAGCCGGTGATAATCCGGCATCCGGTAACCGTTCCGTTCGGTATAATAATAGTAGGCCGTCTGGCCATCCACCTGATATTTGCCGGCCGGAAAAGTGATGGCGTTGCCGGTGTAGTAGACCCAGTTCGCAGACAGCGTCCATTTGTTGTTCAGCTGGTAAATCCCTACCAGCGCAACATCATGCGTACGGTCCTGACGGGCGTTGTACCAAAGGTTGTCGTTGATACCATCTATTTTCCGTTCCGTTTTGGACAAAGTGTAGCTGATCCAGCCGGTCAGTTTGCCCGACTTCTTTTTGAGCTGCCATTCGGACCCGTAAGCGCGCCCCTTGCCGAATAACAGCTGGGTTTCAATCGCATCGAAATTGCTGAATATATTGGCCCCGTTGCGGTAATCGATCTGATTTTGCATGGTTTTGTAATAAATCTCCGTACTAAGCTCATACCGGTTCTCGGCGAGGTTTCTGTAATAACCCAGTGAGACCTGGTCGGATATTTCCGGTTTGATATTGTTGTTGCTCGCGATCCACTTGTCTGTCGGGTTGGAAGCGGTGGAATTGGATATCAGGTGCAGGTTCTGCACGTTCCGCGCGTAAGACGCCTTCACAGAAGCGAGCTCGCCCAGTTGATAGCTGGCAGACAGCCTCGGTTCCAGGTTGAGGTATGTTTTGGCGATCTGCCCCTTATTGTAATGCAGGGTGTCGGTTACCATCCCGGCCGGGGTCACGGTATAATAATCACCCCCGCCAATAGCGCTGAATGCCGTGAGCCTGAGCCCATAGGTCAGGTTCAGTTTGGAAGAGACCTGCCAGCTGTTCGACGCAAACGCAGCATTCTCCCAGGAAAACCGTTTTTGCAGTTCCGAAGCATTGATACTCGATGAACCGGTGGGCGTCACCTCGCCCGGCGTGATCGTATGGTGAATTGCATTCACCCCGAAGCGCACTGTATTTCTGTTATTGGGAAACCACTGGAATTCCTCTTTGAGGTTGTAGTCGCGGATTTGCGAAAAGATATCGAACTGGTTTCCACCATTCTGAATGGCGACATTGTAATCGTAGTTACTGAAAATCAAGGAAGTATTCGAAAACAGTTTGCTATTGAAGATGTGGTTCCAGCGCACGGTTGCCGTTGCATTCCCCCATTGCAACCCGAAGGTTTCCCCCATGCCCATATCATCCTTTCCAAAGTAGCCCGAAACGTATAGGCGGTCTCTTTCGCCAAGACTGAAATTGAGTTTGGCATTCAGGTCATAGAAATAGAGACGATAATCCCTGTACTCACTCGAAGCCTTTAGAAACGCGTCCGCGTAGGTTCGCCTGGCGGAAAACAGGAACGAGGATTTGTCTTTTTGAATGGGTCCCTCCACATTCAGCTTAGCCGAAATAAGCCCGATCCCGCCACTCACCTCATAGTCCTGGTTGTCCCCTTCGTTCATTTTGATATCCAGCACCGAGGAAAGCCTGCCGCCGTACTGGGCGGGCATTCCGCCTTTGTAAACAGTCATGTCTTTGATGGCATCGGCGTTGAAGGTAGAGAAAAAACCGAGCAGGTGAGACGCATTGTAAACGGGTGCTTCATCCAGCAGGATCAGGTTCTGGTCGGTGGCCCCGCCGCGAACGTAAAAGCCGCTCCCGCCATCCCCCGACGACTTGATCCCCGGCAGCAACTGCAAAACTTTCAGCGGGTCCCGTTCTCCGAACAGAACGGGAACAGTACTTATCTCCCTGATATTCAATTTTTCTGCACCCATCTGCGTGCTGGACACCTTGTCGTTTTTGTCGGCCGTAACGACCACCTCGTTCAGGGTGGTGGCCTGGTCCGATAAAGCAATGTCCAGTTTCTCGTCCTTGTCCAGCGATATTTCAAACGCCTTTTCGCTGAAACCAACCAGCGAGTAAATCAAAGTGTAGCTACCGGGCGGAAGGCTCAGCGAGTAAAAGCCGTATTCGTTGGTTACAGTACCGGTAGCGGGTAATTGCTTTACCCTCACCGTAGCGCCAATCAGCGTTTCGCCGGTAGCCGCATCCTTCACAGTGCCGACAAGAGTAGCTTGTTTTTGTTGTGCCAACGAACCGCCTGCCACCAGCAGGAGCAGGCAGAGCGTCAGCTTGATGAACCGGATCATAAATTGAAATGATGTTTAGTGCGGAAAATGCCCGTTAGTCGGGACATTGTAACAATTACTCCACCTTGCCGACCACCACATAACTTTCGCCCCCATTTTCGGAAACGGATTTTTCATAGTAAGTGTCGTTGATTTTGTAATATTTCCGGCCTGCGATGTAAACACTTTGGGCGCCTTCGGGCAATGCGGATAGTTGGGACGGATTGCTATTTACCGCCAATTCCTTGGGAGGCTCTACAACCTCGTACCGGCCCGGCGAATACTGTACATAATATACGCCACCGGCATAGAAATAAGGCATTCTGCCGATTGTGACGCTGGCGTAACCCACGGGCAGAACGGTTACACGAAGGCCAACAGGTGGCCTGACCACTACATACTGGCGACCATACGGTTTATAATAAACGCCGCCGTAGTAGTGATACCGAACACCGGCGTGCACGACGATTTTCGATTCGCGAGGCGGCCTGCGGATCACCGTAACTGAGGATTGGGCATTTGCATGCAATGAAAGGGCCATCATGGTCATGACCAATAGCCTGTTGAGCGTTTTCATGGAATGTTATTTTCATTTGAAATGACTAAAACCAACGGGCTGATAAAGCGTTGATTTCTTTTCAAATTTAAAACCAGTCACAAGGCCACTTCCGGACAATCGACATGAAAGGGACAAAAATGCGGCTGAACAGGCCAGGATCAATGGACTTCCAGCCAACGCAAAAATTCCGAAGACTTGACTTTGGACACGATCACCGGCTCGGAGGCCGGAATGGTCAGCTTCACAACAAGCCGTCTTGTAAAATAATGTTCGGCGTTGACAATGCTGTTGCGGTTAACGATAAACTGCCTGTTGGCCCGGAAAAACAGGGAACCATCTACCAGGGTTTCCAGCTCGTCGAGGGTTTGGTTAAGTACATATTTCTGACCTGAAAACGAATGGGCCCTTACCACGCTGTTTTCGAAGTGGAAGTAGGCAACCTCCGCTATTTTCAGCGGGATGATCTTATCCTGGTAGTGGATCAAAAGGGTCGATTTGTAAGAACCCGGACCTAGCTTTTGAAGCATCAACTCCATTTTCCTGGTCAGCGTCTGCTCATAGCCGCCATTGTCAGGCTGGCCCCCAAATACAGCCCTCATGTGTTGATATTTCCTCAGACTGGCTTCCAGTTTTTTTTCGTCGATGGGTTTGAGCAGATAATCGACGCTGTTCGTCTCGAAAGCGCGGACGGCATAGGTATCGTAAGCCGTACAAAAGATGACCAGTGCGCTGGGTTTGATCTGTTTAAAGATCTCGAAACTCAGGCCATCCGCCAGCTGGATGTCGGAAAATATCAGGTCAGGTGCGCTGTTTTCCGAAAACCATTTTACGACACTCTTTATCGACGGTAGTATTGCGGCTATTTCAATGCTATCATCAAGCATTTCCAGCTGAGCTTTAAGCTCCCTTCCCGTTTTTATTTCATCTTCAATAATCAATACTCTCATTTCAATAGGGGCAATTTGACGATAAAACAGGCGCTCGTACTAATGATTTCAATCTCCTGGTTGGAAAGTAGCTGGTAACGTTCCTTAATGTTATTCAGCCCTTTTCCCGTACTTTCTTCCACAGACATTCTGGGTAGAACATTGTTTTCTACACAAAGCATTTCCGATTCAATATAAATACGGATGCTGAGTGGCGCTTCCACAGATACAATGTTATGCTTTACCGCATTTTCTACCAGGATCTGTAAGCAAAAGGGAGGTATTCTGTGGCTGAGGCTGGTTTCCGGGAGTTCGATGGCTACACAGAGGGCGCGTTCAAACCGTTCCTGCAAAATGTAAATATAAGACCGGGCAAATTCCAGCTCCTTTTCCAGCGAGGTCAGGTGTTCCTGCTCGTTGCCAAGCAAATAACGGTATACATTGGCCAGTTGCATGACGTATTGTTTGGTCGGAGCATCTGCGGCAATCGTTCTGAGTGTGCTCAGCGAATTAAAAAGAAAATGAGGATTTACCTGTTGTTTGAGCAGACTGAGCCGCGCTTCCAGATTTTCCTGTTTAAGTCGTTCGTTCTCGATTCTGGAATTCTGACTGTCTGTGACCAGCTGGAGATAAAAGGATACAAAATATTCAAGTCCTCCTACCATGAGCCCTCTGAACGCCATCATCATCAGTTTCCGGTCCTGAGGAAGGCCGCGAAGACTCATCATTGGGAAGTTTTCCGTATGCATTTCCCGCAGAGGATAAAGAATAACAATGGCGACCGACGCGCAGGCAACGAGGGCGAGGCCCGTTTTCTGCGCCTTTCCCCTGATCCAGGTGGCACCAAGTATGTAATGATTTGTGATCCAGCAGGAAATAGCTATCAGAAATGTGATGCCGGCATTCCTTAATACGATGTCGCTCTTATCCACCTGGTCCAATCGTATCGCGCTCGATATCAAAACGATCAACGCTATGAATATCGAAATGATAAGCCCTGGCCAAAGATTGAATTTTTTCATCATTTAAAATAAATCAAAGGAATTGAAAATTAGACAACCACTGGGCGCCGATAAACATGAAGGGGACAAAATTGAACTTTAAGCGGCCGCCCTGGCCCTTAACCGGCCGACTATACTGCATCATCTAACCTTTATATTATTATATTTACAACCGGTAAAACAGCGGACTCATGGATAAATTTCACTGGGCAAAATATATTTTTAGCTTCTGGATCGTAGCGATCATAGCTGCCCTTACAGCCAAGTATATTACAAGTAATGCCTTTGTACTGATCATTCTATCAGCCGCTCTTTGCTGGCTATCCATCAAAGGCTTTTCGGCCACAAAAGCTTACCGATAACGGGAGCGATCTGCATTTTTCGCTGACATCGTCAATCGTTCGGACGTCACGGGCTTTGTAAAATGGAAACACTGATCATTTTTTTAATCATTTTCCTTCCAATGGGTTGGCTAATCTGGCGCATGGTCCGACATACGCGAGATACGATCGGGAGCAATTCTCCGATGAAAGTTCAGCGGATTTACCGGACGACCATGCAGTCATTTTTCGTCAGGTCTGAGTATTTGTTTGTCCTGATGGGGCTCATCATGTTTGGCGTGACCATGCACGCCGTATTTTTTGCGCGCTTCTCTACCCCATATCCAGAAATTGGCAGGGTTGTGGTCTTTTTACTCTCTTTGGCTTCGCTAGCCGTGCCGGCCATGATCGTTAGCGTCGATCTTAACCACTGGCCATATTCAAGAGGCGTTGTGATTACAAGCTTCCCCGAAGTGCATCAACTGAAAATTGAGCTTTCAGATGCGGTGCTTGTTTTGAAGGAGGGAGACATTTCCCGGATACAGGTTTTTCATAACAACGGCAAACTTCAACTCGGCTTCGCTGTATTCTATTTAACCAGCCGAGACCACTTCATTCTACCTTTCAAAACAGAAGGCATGTGGGTAATTCAGGAATATTTCAAAGGGCTACCTGTTGAGTACTTTGATCGGCTGGTACCGCTTATCAGAATCTACCCAATGGAATCCGCGACATGAGCGCGACACCGGCAGAAGGATATAAAAAATATCGCTGGTTCTGGTTTTACCTGCAAACTGGAATGGGGCTATTCATGCTGTTTGCCACATACATGATGTGGGCTAAAATGAAAGAAGAAGACGAGATTGTCAAAAATTCACCGCTGGTGTGCATGCAGGTTACCGCGCGAGAGCGTAGCGCAGGTATTTCCAAACTACCCGACGTTATCCATGCTAGCTATCAAGGGCGAAACTATACTTTCGAGTGCGGGCGCAAATATTTCAGAAGCACCCTTGGTGTAGATAGCATTCAGGTCCACTTTGATGCCTTGAAAGATCGGGCCGTTTTACCTGTCCTTAATTTCCCACACTACACATTTCTTGTGGTGATGATTGCCGGAGCCGCTGTGATGACGATTGCCGATGCGGCAGTCACTGCGCGGAAATATCGCTAAATCAGTTGCGAATCATAAATTGCCCCATCCGCCATGTGAAGAATCCAGCGGTCAGCTTTTTAAATACGCAAACACCTTTTTGCTACTGCCATTCCTAATTGAATTGATCATTAGTATCCCCGGCGTTTCTGAGATCGTCAAAAATCGAAAAAAACTGCTGATATCAACAGGTCATTTCACGCTCGTTGAACAGGCTGCGCATGTTACAAAGAAAAATCACCGCCTTTTCACTCCCATGTCCGGTAACTGCCATACCAGTCGTCGTCAACATTAAAAGCGCATTCGAAGCTGCACTTTTATTTACCTGAAAGCACGCCACAATGTCTTCAAACACCGCCCCTTCCTGCCGCTGCAAAAGCAAATAAGTGAAGTCCCTTGCGGAAATGGTCGTTAATCCTAAATGTTCTAAGTGCCTGCTATGCTGCTCAATCCGATCCCAGGGCTGTTGCAAATGACTAATGATTTATAAAGAAGCAAGTAATTTTTTTTCAGTTCTCATTCACCAATGGCTAATCGTTATTGAAGGAGATATGAACTTTTAGGTCCTTTCTTTGCTCTAAGAGATCTGCATACGATGAATGAGGAAATTATCAAGGAAGACAATGCATATGGCTGGATGGGTTTTGCCTTGCCTGGGTTACTTGGAGTAGTGATAATTCTAACGACATACATGATGTATTTGGACGCCAGGTGGAAAGATGAAATGTCGGCGCGCGCGCCAGTTGTCTGTATGAAGATCCAGTACGGTACAAGGGGCGCAGGAACAGTAAAAAATCCTGACGAGATTTATGCCGAGTACAAAGGCAAAACCTACCACTTTGCAATGGGCAGAAAATATTATCGGAGCCTGCTTGGCGTAGATACAATTGCAGTTTACTACGACGAAGCCAGTGACAGGGCAATTCTGCCGACTTCCGGAGAAGTTCGCCACTTCGCTCCTTTATATATTTGGATCGGCGCTATCGGGGCCTTGTTGACCGCAGGGAGTATCTGGCAGCTGGTTAAGACTACCAGAAGGTAAACTTACTTCGAGCAGACATTAAGACCTAGATATATTCACACACGAAATCACAACTGAATTTACATTAGTCAAAATGTCATTTATCATCGCTATTGATGTTTCTTTCAGCATCCTTATCGTCAAATTGCCGGATTAATGTGCGAAGTATTAGCTTCATTCTTGCCGAAATCGTTTCATATCCAGTCTGCCCATACACGTTAACTTGCTCGGAGGGATCTCTTTTCAGATCAAAAAGCTCCCATGAATCTACCCGGTTGTAAAACCTGATGAGCTTGTAATCCTTCGTACTGACGCCCAGATGCGGTGAAACCGAGTGCTCGCCATTTTCATAATAATGGTAATACACCGCGTCCCTGATTTCCGCAGCTTCGCTTTTGAATAGCGGCAGCATCGATTTCCCCTGCATCTCGGCAGGAGCCGCAATACCCGCCGCGTCCAGGAGCGTAGGCGCAATATCCAGGTTCATCACCAGCTGCTTGCTGACAGTACCCGGCTTAATGACGCCAGGATAACTCATTACCAACGGCGTGCGGAAGGATTCCTCATACATAAACCGCTTATCAAACCAGCCATGCTCTCCCAGGTAAAACCCCTGATCCGAAAGGTAGATGACAATGGTATTATCGCGGAGCTTGTGTCTTTCGAGGTAATCCAGCGTGCGGCCAATGTTGCGATCGAGCGATGCGGCGGTGCTGTAATAGTCTTTCAGGTAGCGCTGGTATTTCCACTCCACCAGCGCCTTGCCGGTCAGCTTCTTCGATTGCAGGTCCGCTTCGATCGCACCGTAGTAGGCATCGAACCGCGCCCGCTGCGCAGCATTCATCCTGTTCACCGAAGGTTCGCCCTTTTTACTGTAACTCAGCATTTTCAGGTCGTAACCCATTTGCATGGTTTTATCGATACTCATATCCTGAACCGCAGCCGCGGCCCGCGTGCGGTACTCGTCGTAAAAGTTCGGCGGTAACGGGAAATCGACGGAATCATAGCGCCCAAAATCCGCCGTATCGGGCAGCCAGGTTCTGTGCGTAGCCTTGTGCCCGATCACCAGGCAAAAAGGCTTGTCCGGATCGCGGGCATCGAGCCATTCTTCGGAAATATCCTCGATAAGGTTGGTCACATACCCTTCCTTTTTGATCAAACGGCCGTCCATTCCGATAAACTCCGGGTTATAATAGGAACCCTGGTCGGGCAGGATATTGTAAAAATCGAAACCCTGCGGCTGCCCGGCCAAATGCATCTTTCCGATCCAGGCCGTCTGGTACCCGCCCGCGCGAAGGTGTTTGGCAAAATTGTCCTGTCCGTGATCGAACTTCGAAGTTTCGTTATCCTTGAACCCGTTCTTATGACTGTACTTCCCCGTGAGGATAACCGCGCGGCTCGGCCCGCAAATGGAATTGGTCACGTAAGCCTTATCGAACCGGACGCCGTTTCGGGCAATCCGGTCGATGTTCGGCGTTTTAACCAGCTTGTTTCCGTAAGCGCTGATCGCCTGAAAAGCATGGTCGTCCGAAATAATGACCACGATATTGGGTCGCCCGGCCCGCGCACCGGTCGATTGCGCTTCCGCCCCTTGTGAACCAAAGGCGACCAGAACGCCGATTAATAGCTTGATTTTCTGATACATCGATATATTAATTTCTTCCAATTCCAAAAATGCATTGCCTCTCCTTCCCGCAAATCTAAACCGAGATCGTAAAAAGCATTGCCGTCAGGCGTGATAAGCAGCCAGATTCCTGAAAACGACACGGGCTGTCTGGTCGGTTACGTCGACCCGGATCGCGCGGCAAATTACATCGCCGAACTGTTCGATCCGCTTCTGTCCTACCGATTCCCCGGCCGCGACAGGCCGCCATTGACCGTCGCAGAGCGCTTCCAGGTTGTATTTTCTGATGCGCTCGCCTTGCGAAATATCTTCCTGGATTACTACGTGGTTGATTTTCTTATTCCCGCCGAAGTCCAGCGTCAGCTCCGGCCCCGAACCTTTCGTCCGGCCTACCGGCTTCTCAAACCGGCGCCGGATTTCATCGCCGAACGCTTTGAGGCGCCTGATATCCGATTCCGGCACTAGTCCTTCGGGTGTAATCACTTCGCCGATCACCAGATTGCAATTCCTGCCCACCGACTGGTAATACATGTCCACGAGTTTGTCTTTTGAAAAAGCGGCATTGTCCTGGTCCGGTGCCCAAAACCAGTTATGAACGTTTCCCTCTCCCCTCAGCGGCACGTCCACCATACCCGGCGACCAGATTGCCCCGTTTTTCTCGCCCGTACTCAGCAGAGGCCTCCAAACGGGCGAGTTGTGGGACAGAACCGGATTGTCGGGCATCGTCGACCAGCACGGATAGCCCGCATATCCCTGTTCGTTACCGATCCAGCGGTGATCCGACCTTTTTGATGAATTATAAAAGACGGAATCGGGCTGATAACGGTTAAAAATGGGCAGAACGTCGGGGCCTCCTTCATCGGGCAGCTTGGTTCCAGCATCGAACCATATTTGCACCAATGGCCCGTATCGGGAACAAATCTCCTCCACCATTTTTTCGGCCGCCCGGTTAAACGCCCTTTGCTTGTCGCTGCCGCGCCCCTTTCCGTGATCGACATAATAATCCCATAAATCCCAATAGCCGTTACGGTGCGTGCTGATGTACACGCCCGGCAGGATACCCGCCTTATGGCAGGACTTTACAAAATCGCCGAGTACATCCCCTTTTCCGTTCCGCCACGGGCTTTGTTTCAATCCGTAGGGGTAGGCGTCGCTCTGCCATTGAAGAAAGCCATTGAAATGCGTGGCCGTGAATACCGCATATTTTGCGCCCGCAGCCTTGGCAGCCTCCATCCATTGATCGGTATCCAGCTTCGCCGGATTATACCGGACGGGATCGAACTTCCCCTCGTACAGGTTATTGTGATGCGTAAAATCGGCAGCGGCCACCGACAGGTCAAAATGATAAATTAACCCGATTTCTGCTTCCTGCCATACCTGCTGTCCCTTCGTAGGACGGGGCTGGGTGCCGGTTTCGGAGGCAACGCGCGCATACCGCGGCGCACCGGCAAAAGAAGACAAATGCAGGCCGGTCGTGACTCCGGCGGTTTGCAAGGCGATATTTTTAATGAATTTACGTCGGTCGGATTTCATACACTCAAAGTTCGTTGGGCCATTTTACCTGATCATTTCCTTTTAAATAGCGGGGCATCTGAGCGTTGACCGCTTTCAGCCTGGCTGTCAGTTCGTCGGCCAGCTGCCTGGTTATTTCGGGGTTACTTTTCGACACATCGGTGAGCTCGCCAATATCCAGCCGCAGATTATACAGTGACACTTTCCGGTCTTTCATACTGTAAATCAGCTTCCAATCGCCCTTACGGATCGCACTCGCGTGGTTGATTCCCGGCCCCGTACCTCCCCAACGGTTAGGGTAATGCCATATCAGGCTCCGTTGGTCGTCTTTCCGGCCGGGTTGGAGCAGGTACGGCATAAAGCTCACGCCGTCGGTTTGCTGGATCAGCTTTCCAGGCTTCACTTTGGCTATTTCCAACAGCGTCGGAAAAAAGTCTTCGATGATCAGATACTGGTCCGAAACAGATCCCGGCCTCGCAACACCCGGCCAGCGTACCAGCATAGGCTCGCGGATACCCCCTTCGTGAAGGGACCCTTTGCCTGCTTTCAGCGGGAGGTTCTGTGTATGCGGCTGCCCGCTGCGGGGTGGCGTCAGGCTCAGCCCTCCGTTGTCCGACATAAATATGATGACGGTGTTACGCGCCAGGCCGTTTTTATCGAGATACTCCATAATGTCGCCCAGGCTAGCATCCATCCCTTCCACAAGCGAGGCGTACTTGGCTTCTGTGGAATCGAGGCCGGCAGCGAGGTAGCGGCCAAAATACCTATTGTCGGCCTGCAATGGCACGTGCAAGGCATAATGCGCCATATACAGGAAGAACGGGCGCTTTTCCCGTACCGGCTGTGCCAGGGCTTTCAGCGCATTCTTCGTGACCGCATCGCTGAGGAATGTCTCGGACCCATAGTATTCTTCCAGGCCGGGAACGGCGTGATAAGTAATCTTACCGAGCTTGTTCCCGTAATTTTCCGTCCCAAGGTAGCTTTGGGGATGCCCTGCCGCATGGCCGCCGATATTGACCATAAAACCCACGTTGGCCGGATTGGCGCCTGGCGTGCCCATGGCTCCCCAATGCGCTTTCCCGGCGTGGATCGTGTAATAACCGGCATCCCTGAGCAGCTGTGGAAGCGGCGTTGCATGGATGGTCGCCGGCACACCGGGCTCTGGGCTGAACCCATTGATATTCCAGTCGACCCGTGCAAAAGTATCGTCGGCGGCATCCGCGTTGTTGCCGCGCATGATCTGCGTCCAGTTGGTCACCCTGTGCCTGGCCGGGCTCATACCCGTGATCAGGCTCACGCGGGTGGGCGTGCATACGGGAGCCGCGTAGGCGTTCGTGAATTTGACCCCTTCGCGCGCCATGCGCTCCATGTTGGGGGTGCGGTAACGCTTGTTAAGGGGCGTCACCTCGGTATGGAACGGGACGGAGGTATCCTGCCAGCCCATGTCGTCGACCATGAAAACAATGATATTGGGCTTCGTTTTCTGACGGGGCTGCGCCGAGAGCGGGCAATACGTCACGACTGCCGCGAATGCCGGCAGGCCTATTTTGTACAATAATCGGATCATATTACGGGATCAGTCAAAGGAAAGCAGGTGCAGGCAGTGCTGCCCACACCTGTTAAGCTAAATAGGAAAGAATGAATGTTACTGGTAACCCGGGTTCTGTTCCAGGTTCTTGTTGGCATCCCGCTGCTGCTGCGGAATAGGGTACAATACCTGGTGCGGCTGTGCATTCCATCCGCGCGCCTTACCGCCCGAAATGAATTTCTCATGCCTGATCAGGTCTTCGCGCCGCAAGCCTTCGCTGTAAAATTCGCGGCCCCTTTCGGCCAGCAGAAAATCCCGCAGCGCGGCTTTACCGGTAAAGTCGGCCAATTTTACTTCGGTCGCGGCAGCCCTTTTCCGCACCTGGTTGACCAGGTCCAATGCCTTCTGGGTCGGGCCATCGATTTCGTTCAGCGCTTCGGCAAGACTCAGCAAAATATCCGCGTACCGTACATACACGATATCGTTGCCGTTGTTTTCGCCTACTGCATGCGGATCGGGGACGTATTTGAAACTGCGCACATTATCGAGTGCCTTTCCCGTTGCGTCCTGCAACAGCTCTACCTGCTTGCCACTCAGATCGGTATAATTGGTTACCAATAGTTTACGTCTCAAATCGCCTTCTTCGAAGGTTTTGTAAAATGACGTATAGGTCCTGAACTGTGCTCCGAAATTTACCCAATTCGATTGAATCGGATAGTTGGGGGGAAATGCATGGGGCATGTAGTTGTTCTGGTAGCCCGACTGTGCAATGCAGGGTGCCCGGTAAATATATTCCTTGTTTGCTTCTCCCTGGACCGAGAACATGGCCGGATAGTCGGCGTAAAGGCTGTAATAGTTCAGGTCGATAACCTTCTGCGCGGTTTCCGCTACCTTTTGCCAGTTCTTTTCATGCAGGTAAAGTTTTGTAAGAACCCCCAGCGCGGCGCCTTTGCTGGCCCGGCCGATCGGCTCCTCAGCCACCGGCAGTTTGTCGGCAGCAAATTCCAGGTCGGCGATCAGGTAATTGACAAACACGTCATTCGCCGGCCGCGGGGTCTCTTTTCCGATCCGCTCGATTTCCTCCGGTGCGGCATTCCGGGGGATCTCGATGATCGGTGTCGGCCCGAAGAGGTTCAGCAGGAAATAGTAGGACGACGCACGAATGAAACGCGCCTCCGCCCGGGCGAGGTCGACTGTCGCCGGGTCAACGCCCTGTAAGTCACTCGCAACATCTAGTACGGAATTGGCGCTGGCGATCGCCTGGTACATTTTCACCCAAAAAGAGTTCAGCAATGTTTCATTCGCCGGCCAGTTGAACTGGATGAAAGGCACCGCTTGCGCTTCCAGCCCTCCTCCGGTTTCCCAGGAAACATCCGTATTGAATTCATTGAACAGGAAGGTATAGTTCCGGCTGTCGTACGCGATGATACGGGAACGCGCATAAGCGCCGGTGAGCAGCGCATCGAGGCCGGATTTGTCTTTCAAAAAAGCCGACGGGTCATATTCGGTGTAAACTTTCTCTTTGAGAAAATCTTCGCACGACGTCGCACCGGTCAGCAGGGCAATGGCGAACAGGGTATTTTTTATAATTCGTGTCATCGTTTCGGATCGTTAGAAGGTTACATTCACACCCAGCCTGAGCGTTCGGTTGAGCGGATAGTCGTTGTAATTCGCTTTGGTGACGCCTCCCGTAGCATTAGCGTCCGGATCGAAGCCGATCATTTTCGTGGCGGTAAAAATGTTGTCCATAGCCGCATACACATTCACTTTCGAAATAGCCGGGTTGGATTTGAGCGGCACATTGTACCCCAGTACTACATTTTTAAGCCTGAAAAACGATGCGTTCTGAACAGTAAGCGAATTAACTATACGCCCGGAAAAATAGTTGGCGGCATTTACCCCGGAAGGATATTTCGTCGACGGGTTTTCGGGTGTCCAGCGATTCAGGGCTACTTCCGCCAGGCGGTTTCGATATTCGTTAGTCGGCAGCAGCGTCTCGGCCATATTTCCGTTCAGGGTATGGATACCGCTCACCGCCTGGACGAAAACATCGAGGGTAAAGCCTTTGTAGGCAACATGGTTGTTGAGGCCGAACGTCAGTTTCGGAAACGGGTTGCCCAGCACTACCTGATCGTTGGTATTGATCACATTGTCGCCATTCTGGTCACGGAAACGCGGCTCGCCCGGTTTCGCACCGGGTTGCGCCGACTCTTTTATTTCGGCTTCATTCTGGAAAATGCCGTCGATCTGGTATCCGTAATACGACTGCATGGCGCTTCCTTTCTGAACAATCATATAGTTGCTGATAAAGCTGCCCAGCGTGCCGGTCAGCACTTGCGGAATGAAGTCGGGGAGCTGGGTCACTTCGTTTTTCAACGTGGAAACGCTGAGCATCGAAGTCCATTCCAGGCCCTTCCGGCGAATATTGACGCTGTTCAACCCAAAGTCGAACCCGGAATTGCGCACCTGCCCGAAGTTGACGCGGATGCTGGAATACCCCACCACGGCCGGGAGCGGCTTGTTGAAGAGCTGGTCGTTGGTTTTGCGCACATAATACTCGATGCTGCCGTATATCCGGTTTCCGAACAGGCCGTAATCCAGCCCGATGTTGTATTCGGAAGTAGTTTCCCAACGCAGGTTTGCATTAGGCAGGCGCGCGGGGATCACTCCCTGGCTGATCGAATTACCGAATATCGCCGAGCCTCCCGATACAAGCGTTTGCAGGGTTTCGTAATTCTGAATACCCTGGTTACCAAGCTTTCCGTAGCCTGCACGCAGTTTCAAGTCGCTGACTGTTCGTGAAAGCCCCCGGAAAAATGCTTCGTCGGACACGCGCCACGCGAGCGCGAGGGAAGGGAAAACTGCATATTTATGATTTTCTGCAAACCGCGAAGTGCCGTCTACCCGCACCGAGGCCGTTAGCAGGTACCGGTCGTTGATGCTGTAATTGGCACGTCCCAGGATACTGTGCAGCCGGTTTCTGCTGCGGTCCGAACTGACCGCGTCGCCATTCAGGTTATCCCCGCTTTGCAGCAGGTCCGAGCCCGTCACATCCGACAGGAACCCGCGGTTGGAGGCCGATAGCCCTGCCGTTCCGAACTGCTCGAACGTCGTCCCGGCCATGAGTCCGAGCTGGTGCGCCTTGCCCAGTTTTTTGTTGTAATTCAATAAAAATTCCGAAAGCCAGTGGTTTTGCTCCGAGCCGCTCTTCGAACCGATCCCTCCCGACGATTTCCCGTTGATCGTCATGCGGTTATTGTAGTACGACCCTTGTGTACTAAGCACATCTCCGCCCACCCGGATCGTCCCGGTGAGATCTTTCGAAAAATGAATATCGGTGGAAAGCGTCCCGTAAAACGCATTTCTGACATCCACCATATCCACGCCATCGATCAGCGCCAGGGGGTTATCTAGTGCGATAAAGTTGTTGAGGTAGTATTTTCCCGACTGATCCAGGCCGGCGGGCAAGGTGGGGTCGAACTGAATAGCCGTATTGATCGGCCCGGCCGCTTCGTTGGCGGCATTGCTGACGAGAATCTGGTTGTTGACACCCCGCGTGAAGTTCGCATTCAGTTTAAAATCAATGAAAGACTTGGGCTTAAAGCTGACATTGGTCCTGAGATTGAACTTCTTGAACTGGGATTCCTTCACCAGCCCTTGCTGATTGAAATAGTTCAAACCGACATAGTAATTACCTTTCTCGGTGCCGCCCGACATCGATAACTGGTGATTTTGCACCGGTGCGGAATTCCTGAAAATCTCATCCTGCCAATTGGTACCGGCCCCTACCCGCGCGATTTCGTCGGCTGAGTAAACCGGCTCCCGTCCAGCAGCCGCACGAAGGTCGTTCAGCAGGTTCATATACTGATTACCATTGAGGACATCGATCCGTTTGGCCACCGACTGAATGCCGTAATACCCGCTGTAACGCAATTCCGACTTGTCTTTGCCGCCGGTTTTGGTCGTAATGAGGATTACCCCGTTCGCAGCCCTTGTGCCGTAGATCGCCGATGCAGAGGCATCTTTCAGTACTTCAATGGATGTAATATCCTCCGGGCTGAGGTCGGCGATGGACACCGAAGGCAGGCCGTCGATCACATAAAGTACATCGTTGTTCCCGTTGATGGAATTGGCCCCGCGTACCCGCACGCGCGTGGCGCCCCCGGGTGCTGAGCTGGCCTGGCTGACATTCACACCGGGCGCCCGGCCGTTGATCAGCTGCGCCGCATTCTGATTGGGCCCCTGCGTGAAATTGCCTTCACTCACCGATACGATCGCCCCGGTGACATCACGCTTCTTCTGAACCCCGTAGCCGACCACCACCAGCTCGTCGAGCGATTTGCTATCGGTCACCAGCTGAATATTGATCGACGTTTGCGCGCCTACCGTTACCTCCTGCGAGACGTACCCTACAAACGAAAACGACAACACGACCGGTGCTCCGCCTTCTTCAAATGAAATGGTGTACTTGCCGTTAATGTCTGTCGAGGTACCCGTTGTTGTTCCCTTCAAAACCACGTTGACGCCCGGGAGGCCCTCGCCTTTTTCGTCTGTCACCTTTCCCGAAACCTCGCGGAGCATCACGCTCGCAGCGGCGCTCTTCACAGGGCTGCGTTTCGGAATCGCAGCCCCGGTAGGGCCGGGCTCAGCTTTCCGTTTGATCACGATCGTTTTGTCTATCTGGGTGTAAGTGAGCCTGGTGCGATTGAGCAGCCGGTCGAGCACCTGTGTTATCGGCGCCTCTTTGACCGAAATGCTGACATTTCTGTCCAGCTCGGTCAGGCCGTTGTCATACCAGAAAATAATGCCGGTTTCCCGGGCGATGGAATTCAGTACTTCCTTGATCGGCACGTTACGCTGCGAGAGGGTGACCTTTTGGGCATTCACCCCCGCGAAGGCGTACACGCAGGAAAAAAACATTAAAAAAAGCATTGGTTTTACCCTCATAAGTAGTTGTCTTTCAAATTCGGGAGTAAGTTTCAAATTGCGAAAAAGGCCCTGCCTCCCTCGCCGGAAGCACAGAGAATACCTGCAAAATTTCATAATTTTGTCGGATTGGGGTTGGATAATAAGTTCTCGATACTTGGTGTTTACACCGGTCTGGCTCCATAACATCCGCTTCGGATGTTGGAGGCCGTCAGTGTTGGTAGCACTTTCGGCCTTTTTTGGAATTAAAGTAAGGGTTTAGTTCATAGGCTGGGGTTAGGTGGATATTAAGGCAACACTACAAGTCGCCGGCCTTCCGCGCGGACGTGTATATCATTGATTTCCAATATTTTTAAAATTTGAGAAAGGGATGAACTTCTCGAGATCCCGCCGTTGAAGCTGCGCTGCGGCACCGGGCCTTCGTAGGCCACCTCGACGTTGTACCAGCGCTCGATCTGCCGCATGATCGTCGGGATGTCGGCTCCCTGGTAGCGGATGATTCCTTCCTTCCACGAAACGGCCTCCCCGGGGTCCACATCCGACCTGACATGATAGCTACCATCGGAGTAAATCGATTCCTGTAACGGCTTCAATATCACCCCCCGAGCTGATCCCGGGCGGCTCACGCTCACGCTGCCTTCGATCAGCGTCGTACGGATTGCCTTTTCGGCGGCATATGCCATGATGTTGAAATGCGTACCCAGTACCTCCACCGTTTCTCTCCCGCCTACCCTGACCCTAAACGGCACCGAAGCATTGCCGTTCCTGCTTTTGGCGACCTCAAAATACGCTTCCCCTGAAAGCTCCACCTCGCGCGCCGCGCCCGTAAAGGCAACCGGGAATCTCAAAGAAGATTCCGAATTGAGCCAGGCTCTGGTACCATCCGCTAACACCACGTGAAACTGCCCTCCCCGAGGCACACGGAGTACATTATACGCAGACGTCTCCGCACCGGTTCCTTTGTTTTGGTACACGACCTTATCCTCTTCTTTCGAGAAAACGGCCCCGTCCTGCTCCGTGCGGGTGCCGTCGGCTATCTCTTGCAGCGCCAGCTCGCTCCCATCGGCCAGTTCCAGGGTAGCCCTGTTGCCGGCAAAGTAAATCTCGCCGGGACTTGTCGCGGCAATTGTTCCCTTGCTGGTACCTTGCTGTTTCTTCCAATAAAAATACCCTCCTGCCGACAGCAGTACAATGCTCACCGAAGCAGCAACCGCGGCCCTGAACCACAACGGCCTATGGCGGCCTTCATTACGGAGCCGGCCGGATATCTGCGCGAATAATCTGTTGCGGTACGCCTCATCGCTATCTCCCCGGTCGCCGGGTATCATCACGCCGTCTCCGCCGGTTTCTGCGAACCATTCATCATACTCGCGCTGCTCCGCGGGCGTGGCGGTGCCTTCCAGCCACTTTCGGGCCAGTTCAGCGTACTTTTCGGGAACTTCGGGATCTTCCATTACATGCCTTTTTTAAACATGTGTCAAAACCCACCGCTACCCCTTAGTCGACCTATACTTTTTTTAGATTTTTTTGAACGCTGTCAGAAGAGCGACAACAGCAGTCCGTTGATTCCCCGTTTAATGGCTTTGAGCGCCTTGCTGATATGCGCTTCTACCGTCTTTTCGGAAATATTCAATGTTTGGGAAATTTTCCTGTGCGAGTAGCCCGACTCTCTGCTGAGTTGGTAAACGAGCTGACATTTTTCGGGAAGGCTGGCAACAATGTGTGCCAGGCGGGTTTCCAGCTGCTCGAATTCAAGTCCGTCATGCGCAGAAAAGTACCCGCTTCCCGAGGCGGCGAGGTTGTCGTCGAGCGTATCCTTTTTCAGGCGGGCAGCGAGCAGCCTGGACACCCTGTATTTAACCGCGACTGCCAGATAGTGGTTTAGCGATGTAGAGATTTCAAGCACTTCCCGCCGCGACCAGATCGAAACGAAAATCTCCTGTACTACGTCCTCCGCCTCATCTATATTTCCTAGTTTTTTTGCAGCAACGTACAGTAGTGGTTTCCAGTAGCGATTGAATATTTCACCAAATGCCTGGTTATCACCTTTTTTCAAAAGGCATAATAAATCTTCGTCGCTGCAACCATCAATCATGCTTTTATTTGGTAATGAAAGCCAAATATAAGTCAGAACTTTGTATAACGATGAAACATCAGCTGGTTACCGATGAAATATATAAGCTAGATTGCATTCATCCTATTCTCGTGTATCGTGGAGGAAATCCAGATCTACTTTCAAGACATAAAAATGGCCGGAATTTCTTCCGACCATGAAAGGCTCAATCTAGCAACCAATTTCTCATAGAAATCAGGTGGAATCAACCAAGAAATTTCTTGTCCCCTCTTTCTCTCTCGAACTACGGAAGAATTTCAAGCCCAGACATTGATGAGCCGCCAGAAACTTGTAACCTGAGGGGCTCAAAAATATCAATAAATCTTGGTCAATTCTTGTTCTTGCCCTGAGCCTTAGCAACCAAATCTCGGTCTCACCTCATAACGTGCAATTTTTCCGTCAGCGAGATCATGACTATACTAATTTTCTTGTCAACGATTTTTGCATAATACTGGGTAGTTTTAATGTTCTTATGCCCCAGCATTTTCGAGATACTTTCAATGGCCACATCGTTAGCTAACGTGACCGTAGTGGCAAAGGTATGCTGGGCGAGGTGAAAGGTAATTTCCTTATTTATCCCACAAACATCACCAATCTCTTTTAGGTAGGCGTTCATTTTTTGGTTGCTCAGAACTGAGAGAACGCGATCGTTTTGACACTTGACGTGCCCCAAATATTTCTTGAGAATCGCTTCTGGTACGGGTAAAAGCGGAATCCTGGACGGAACATCTGTCTTTTGACGCTTTATTGTTATCCACCTTCTCCCATCAAAGCCACTGAAAATATGGGAATTCGATAAATTCTTGACGTCGGCATAAGATAACCCGTTATAACAGCAAAAAAGAAAAATATCCCGAACTATTCTAAGTTTTATTATTTTTTCAATGGTAGGGTTCGTTTCAACGCCATCCCCCGACTCTGCCTTGATCGCTCTGAGACGATGCTTTAATTTCTTCACCACAGCCTTGTACTCCGCTTTTCGAAAATTCTGACCCAGAAATTCTGTCTTCTGAGGACGTAGTAGTTTGCCTTTCACAAATTGCTTACGAAACATCAGGCAGTACTGCTTGTGCGAGTAGCGCATTCTCGCTGAACCCTTTCATCGAATAATACAGTAGATCAAGCTTGTTGAGCACAATACTTTCTCATTGAAGCCTTACCCTTAGCTCAGAATTTTCCTTGCAACTGAAACAAATCGATCTTTCTTTACGATGACTCAGGAATTTGCGCATATGGCATTTCGAAGCCTAGTCTAAGTATATATCATTCTACTATCGATGGCGAAAGCTCGTGACAAGTATAGCAAAGTCTATCAGATCGTAGGAGCGGCACGCCTACATCGGACACCTTTTCGTTCTAATATTGACAAACCCACCGCCTTGGCTGGAACCAAGACGATGGATTTGAATTTTCCTATTTTGGCATCAGAACCGTGTCAATTACGTGAATCACCCCGTTTGACTGAAAAACATCAGCAATGGTGACCATTGCTTTGTTGCCTTTGGCGTCGGTCAGAATGATTTTCTTACCCTTTTGCATTGCTGTAAGATCTCCACCTGCCACGGTTTTTAACATGGCCTTGCCACCCCCGTCCTTAATAGCCTTCATCAGGTCGGCAGCGCTCATATTGCCGGAAACAACGTGGTAGGTCAGAATGCCTGTTAGCATTGCTTTGTTTTCCGGCTTTACCAGCATATCAACAGTTCCCTTCGGCAGTTTATCAAATGCCATATTGGTCGGAGCGAATACCGTGAATGGACCTGGACTCGATAAGGTTTCGACCAGTCCGGCGGCTTTTACAGCTGCAACCAGTGTTGTGTGATCTTTTGAATTTACGGCATTTTCAATGATGTTTTTGGATGGATACATAGGCGCTCCACCGACGGTTACGGTTTTCTCTTGTGCGAACGAATGATTTCCAATCACTAATAAAGTGATCATTGCGAGAAAGAAATTTAGCTTTTTCATTGTGTAAGTCAGCTTGAAAAGTGAACAGTTAAGTGTGTGTGTGATCGATCAACACGACCAATCTACGTCCGCCAATCTGCTCCTGGATCATTCTGCAACAATATTGAGGCTAAACGCAGCCAGATTTTACACACAAATAACTAATTATTAGACAGTTAAATCTCATCAAATCGTATACTCATACGTCAATAACGTATAGTACATATGGACAAAATCAAGATTCACTTGGAAAAAATATTTTTTGGGGGTCTTCGATCTTATTCTGTAAAGCCCGCGTAAGTCTCCCCGAAACTCATTCAAAATGAAAGGGAAATAAGCTCATTAACTTTTACTTACGAAGATCATGCACACAAGCAAGAAGTACAGCTCCAACAAAGCAGAGGATGAAAGAGCATTACATGTCAACAGACGACTGTTTTTAAGTTCGGCGGGATTGACCACCGCCTTCGGGACGATTTTGATCGTAACGGGTTGTACCAAGGAAGACCACCAGATACCTGGCATGGGCGACGCGGTAGACCTTGGCTCGGGCGACATTGGCGTGCTCAACTATGCATACGCACTCGAACAACTCGAAGCGGCATTTTACGCGAAGGTGATCGATTCGCCTTTTTCCGGCATGACCGACGTGGAGAAAACGATCCTGACAGACATCCGTGACCACGAGATCGTTCACCGCGAATTTTTCAAGGCCGCATTGGCAGACAAGGCTATCAAAGGGCTGACTCCAAATTTTGACGGAATCGACTTTGGCAGCAGAACCGCTGTACTCGGCGCCGCCAAATTGTTTGAAGACACCGGTGTAGCCGCATACAACGGCGCGGGAAAGCTCATTAAGGATCCGAACTACCTGCTCCTGGCAGGAAAAATTGTTTCTGTGGAAGCGCGTCACGCGGCTGTTATCCGTGACTTGATCAACCCCAAATCTGCTGATTTTGCCGGTGACGACATTATCGATCTGAACGGAATGGACAAGGCCGTTGCGCCGGCCGACATTCTTGCTGCAGTTAAGGGCTACGTGAAAGACACGATTACTGGCGCCAACGTAGGTAAATAATCATTCACACTAAGAGGATCAGAAACAATGGATATTTTCAAAATTATAGATCAGTTTCAGCAAATCGACGGCGATGCAACGGGAAGACTCGAATATGCTTCACGACGTTATTTTATGAATAAGGTGGGGAGTAAATTGGCTTCGGCAGCTATTCCGACTGCATTTGCAGCGATTGTCAACAAGGCCTTCGCACAATCCGCGGCAGCCGTCGACGTGCTTAACTACGCACTGACGCTCGAATACCTGGAAGATGAGTTTTACAAAGGAGGGCTTGTAGCTGCAAATCTTATTCCTGCGTCGGACAAATCGATATTCATGCAGATTGGGAAGCACGAGTCGCAACACGTGGCATTTCTGGTAAAAGCACTAGGCGCGAAAGCCATTGCCAAACCGATGTTTGATTTTACCTACAAAGGTGCATTTGGCGATGTATTCACCAATTACAAAACGTTCGTAACCGTTTCGAGTGCGCTTGAAGATACAGGTGTGCGAGCTTACAAAGGTCAGGCGGGGGTTTTGATCGCGGACCCGCAAATTCTGGAATACGCTTTGCAGGTTCACTCCGTTGAAGCCCGCCACGCGGCGGTTGCTCGCAGGTTAGCGGCTTCATTGCTTGGTATGCCTGCGATGAAAGGTTGGATCACCGGCAAGGAGGGTGCAGTACCTGCTATTTACGCAGGTGAAGAAAATATGACTCAGGGCGGAGTGAATATCAAAGGCCTGGCTTCAAAAACGGATGCGGCTGTCACGGAAGCATTCGACGAGCCGCTGACGAAAGATGCGGTACTGGCGATTGCCGGTCCATTCATAAAAGGTTGATTGAGTTGATAGTAAAGCAATTGATTGTCAATTTAAAAACCGTTGTGCTATCACAACGGTTTTTTTCCAGTCTAATCAAGCAGACCAAGAGCCGCTTGAGGCTTCTTCGTGCATCAAGGCGATTTGGGATAAAAACCAAACGTAATTTTATATTACTAATAAATCCAAAGTCCAACTGGCGGCGTAAATGGGCTATTAAAACTACGTAACTCGATCACGTTCCCATGAAATCACTCAACTTTCGCCTGAGGCTGGCGACTGCTGCCCTTAGTTTCATCCTTTCGTTCTTTATGTTTTCTTGCCACGATCACCGCGTGCCGCCAACCGGGCCGTCACTTCCCGACAGGATTTTCTATGCATTGTCGGATGACAACCAACAGCATGGGATCAATATCCGAAATACAAGCGCGCCGTTACGCACTTTTGCAGTGGTTGGTCTTGAACAGGGCGATATAATTAAAGGCATCGATTTCCGCCCTGCCACCGGACAACTTTACGCGATCAGTTCGATGAATAATCTCTATCAAGTGAATGTTAAATCCGGCGATCAGCAGGGAAAGGCTACCCGCATTGGCTCAGCGCCGATTGCCGCCACTCTGAACGGCCATATCGGTTTTGACTTCAATCCCACCGTCGACCGCATCCGGGTCGTGACCAGCTCGACTCAAAACCTGCGCCTGCATCCTGAAACCGGCGCAATTGTTCCGGGCGATTCACCATTGAATGGCTATGCCAATCCAATGATCGGTGCGGTGGCTTATACCAACAGCCGCGCGGGCGTTACCTCTGCCCCCGCGGGCGCAGGCACGACCCTCTAAGACATCGACCCTTCGACAGACATGTTATACATCCAAAATCCTCCCAATCCCGGAGGTTTGGTACCCACTGTTAACGAGCTTATCGTTCTGAACATTGGCCGATTCCCAGGACTTGGCAACACCATTCAGAATCGTAGCGGTGACTTTGTCGTGAAAGTCTTTGAGCAGCTTATTCAGCCTCGCGTTGAGCTGGGGATAGTCCGCAAGCGAGAATGGCCTGTCTGGGTTGTATGAAAGTGGGCCAATTCGGCCATGATCTACCGAGTAACCCATCCTGATCAATTCCTTGATCGCATCGTCGAATAGACGTCTTACGAGCCTTGCGTAGTTCTCGCTCCTCTGGATCTGTTCGAACCAGGATTGATAATTTGTCATTGTGGTAATGACTAAGTGTGTGTAAATAACTTATCACAATAATAATGATTTTGAGCGAATTACCCAAGGAAAGCAGACGTTTCGACGAGGTGAGAGGTTGTCTTACGGCAAGATCTTACCGCAAACGAAAAAGGGCATTCGACTGTGAGTCAAAAGCCCTTAATTGTGTGTAAAAAAGTGTGCATTTTTCATAGCTCACTGATTTACAGCCTTATTTGTGCAACCCCACGGTACAAAAGTCGAATCATTTGCTGGATGATTTGAGGAAATTGGCGGCGTTGTTTCAACGCCAGCCATCTCAACCATCTACTGGCGTTCTTTCGCTTCGGGGGTAACCGGGGTAAAGAAGTTGACCAGGTTACCATCAGGATCGCGAAAAAGCAGCGACCGGTTGCCCCATGGCATTGTGGTCGGTTCCTGCACTAGCGCTGGTCCAAGGTAGTCTGCAAGTCGTTTGAAATGAGAATCCACATCGTCGACGCGAAATTCAAGGATGAGCGAACGGTTTGCGGCAGGTGACGCCACGCTGTCGCCACCAAACAGCTGCAGAGTTCGCGTGCTTCCAATCGCAAGTACGGCCAGCGGAGTGCGGAGCTCTGCAAAATCATCCGTGTAGCGGACAGCAGGGTAGCCGGTAACCCGCTCGTAAAAATCGACAAGGCGGGCGATATTGGCGGTGATAATACGGGTCGAAACAAATGTCATAAAAGGAATCGTTCAGTTTTTGGATTCCCAAAGAAATACCCGCCGGTTGACAGCCGTATGTCAGTAGATACAAAAAATACCTATGCAGTTTTGAGAATTTCCTCGATTTGCATCAAATGATTGATATCATGGCCTGCATAGTACATGACAATATCACGTATGCTTTCTACACCGCGTTCCGCGTGGATACCATAATAATTCCATTGGTTGGGTTCCAACAAATCAAACAACTGGATATTGGCTTGCCGTAAACACTTAAACAATGCCAAAGAGTCGGCTACTGATATATTCTTATATTTTCCTCTGAGAGCCCATTCTGCTTGGTCGAACGCCTGTATTTCGGTTCCAGGTTTGCTCAGAATTGTGCGGATTCGATATGCACCAACTAATTCGTCATCGGCAAGATGTGCGACAATTTCCGTAATGGACCATTTTCCTGCCGAAGGACTCTTCAGTAGTACTTCAGGATGAGCGCCCCTTACTAGGAATTCAAGTGTGGCTGGCATCTTGGCCTGCAACTCCAGGGGGTTCCTACCTTTTACATAACTTAGTATGCGGTTTGTATAAGCTTCAAAAGATTCCGTCATAATATTGATCTTAATTAAAGATGCAATTTCGGAGACACGAACTAGAGACGCCTGATTTATCGACAAACAACGCATTCTAGCAGACGGACAACTATCCCTGTCTTACACATCATTAAACATCTATGGCTATCCGAAAGTCTTACGGTTTGGCTTAGTAATTAAACTTACTTCAGCGGTGACCTTTGCTTTTAAAGAGCTTAGTTCAGGCCAGGCAACACGAATCGAAATTCTTGCCTCTAAAAACTGTTGGTCTTCCACTAAACAGGATGTAACCGAACCGGCAATCAGCCACAGTTGAAAGTAACCTTATCTGCAATAATTCTTCTGCCACAAGCTAACGCTTGAAGCCAATAATCCTGGCTGCTGTATTTTTGCGGCGTGAAGCTCTGAAAAGCAGGCTTGAATATTTATGTGTATTACTTTGGTGAGCAAAATCCTCCCACAAAGCGAACGTCAAATCGCGTCTAACAATATCAGGAAGATAAATTTCACCACCAGACACGGAGAGAAATGCCCTTAGATAGTCTTTCTTTGAGGCCAGCTTCGAAATATAGGCATTCGCGCCTTCCCGGAGGTATTGCAGCAAGTCGAATTTTCGATGAGTTGCTTTACTGTGTAGTATGGTCCTGCAATCAGGCATCACATTTCTGCAAAACATAAAAAGGCGCATCGCCTCATGCGGATCAGGGAACAATGGATCGACAAAAATGATATCCGGCACTAAATCAAGGATTTTAGCCTCAATGTTGTCAAAACTCGCCACTTGAATTTGCAAGTCGGTAAAGTTCTGTTCCAGTATTGATTTCACTCTTTCTATACTGCTCTGCTGGTCATCAAGAATGATTACCGTCTTCATAGTCATATTGCGTGCTTGCGATCACAAAGTTACTACAATCTTCGACAACCGTTGTCATAAATTACCTGTCCCGTATCCTTAGAATGGATAATTAATCCCGTAGTTGGAAATCGAAGCTTTTTTACGACTTTTGGGTGAAAAACTGGCTGAGCATAGGTTCTGACGTACATATTAGTGACCCGGTGGTCAAAAATAACTCACGGCTGTTTTCTTGGGGCTGCGATCCTTTGTTACATTATAAAGTGCGGGGTGCACCGAATTGACACGACATACTTCCATAAGTTGCAGGCTATTCAACGCTTATTAACCCTTACCTTCAAACGCCTTATCTGTATCCAGATCTTTTCCACTCCAAACTTTTTTGGCTATTCAGTCCGCTGGTGCCCCAGACCAAAACCTATTGCTTTCCGACAATCCAAGCGGCAGTAAAACCTGTGAGCAGAGAATAGCTACCAGTCGAGATGTAATACTCTCCCAGGTCGCCCTGATGGCCGTACAGTCCAGTCCCCCCGATCACCAAATGTGTCGGGGTTTTCGGTTGTTTTACGAGTTACGGCAGTGAGTGCGCAACGCACTTATTCGGGTGTAACGTTTACAGGAAGTTTTTATTGTAATGCCATATTGGCCAGGTGCTGGAATGCTCCGGCACGATAGTATATTGATCGTCCGATAACCGGAAAGGTGCCGTCGGTATTGATCAGTCGCTCCTGAATGGCAGCATATCTGACCGCTCTGCCCAAAGCCTGTTCAGAAAGCCGCTGGTATCCATCTTTGGGCGAGACTATCAGAAGAATGTCGAAAAGAAACGGCTGTATCACATAGCTGTTGTAATAATCCCAATGAAAGTCCGGCCCGTCGCCGTAAACGCCGTCCCCTTGTACCATTGCTCGTGGGCGTGCAATGCGTAATCTATCCGCATCCGGTCATCTGCATATCCGTATTTGGCAAAAAAGCCTCAATCATAGCACTGAATGGGTATTTCGGAGAAGTTGACCACCTGATTCCGTGGCAAATTGACCACCTAATTATCTGGCGGCCGGTAGCAGAAAAAAGCTGCAGAAGCAGTT
>NZ_PYAS01000030.1 GCF_003014695.1 Dyadobacter jiangsuensis
ATCTTGCCCATGTATTTCTAATGTCGTAATTAAAAATACAAAAAAGCCCTCGTTCTACATAGTAGAAAAAGGGCTTTTGCTTTTGGGTCACCCTCAGTCAAATCAATCGGTGGTTAAAGTGTACTTCTGTGAATTTTTGATATTCTTGCTTAGAAGAATTCTGGGCGCATATCCGGTTCCATAAACAACGTCAAGTAGGTGTTAAAATGTAATTTAGCTTTGTGCGTCGGCTATTGTAAGACCGCGATAGAGTAGAATGTGAGAGGAGAATTACTGGTAGGACTGCCCCAATCACCATCAATGTTTGATTTACGCAAGAAGCTGTTTCTTTGCTGCTAACCCGGCCCGGCAGGGCCAATATACCTTTGCTATATCGAAAATTTAACCACTTAAACGAATAGCAAAGATGAAAACTGCATGGATTACACTCGACGCAAAAGATTTCGAATCCACACAAAACTTGAAGGATTCACTTCTGAACCTGCTTGCACTGTCAGGCTCAGAGCCTGGCAAAGTGGCTTACGAAGTGTTCACCGCCGAATCTGACGAAAACCAGTTCCACGTCAGAGAGTCCTGGAGCGATGATAATGCCTTTGAGGCGCATTTGAATACCCCTCACCTGAAAGCATTCACTGCTGATATCAACGATTGGCTATCCAGTCCCATGCAGGCCACAATGCTGCAAAAAGTGGAGCCTTTCGACAATAAGCAGGTCATTGAAAAGCTCTATCAGGCTGTCAATGCCAAGGACCTGGAATACATCCAAAGCCTTGGGGCGGATTTTAGTGAATGGCTCGACGTGCCATTCGACTACACTACCACCGGAAAGGATGCGATTATCGATCCCTGGGTGAGCTGGTTCGGTATTTTCCCTGATGCAACCTGTGAAGTCAGAAGCCTGGTGGCATTTGGTGATTACGTAATTGCGCAGGGCATCGGCCGGGGTACCCACAAAGGCGTATTCCATTCACCGGCAGGAACATTACAGCCTTCCGGTGTAAGCATGCAGGTCAATTTCTGCGATGTCTACAAACTGTCCCAGGGCAAGATCGAGCGCGCGGATTCCTACTTTGATTTTTACGGATTGCTCCGCCAACTGGCCCCCGAGAAAGTAGGTGCAGCGCAGGCAATCTAATATGTAGCGGCGCTATGAAAACCAAGCAACTTGTCAGGGCAGGCATACTGGCCGCCCTGGCGACCCTGATCATCCAATGTAAATTCAACCAACCAAACGCTATGGAAACCAAGCAAACAATGCAGGAAAGTAAAGAATATATCGGTATGTGGGTGACAGCAGACGGCTATATACGCCATAACCTGCTCCCGGACAACCGTTACGACGAAGCCAGGGGCAAACGTGAAAGCGCTTACCAGGGCTCTTACAAAGTGACAGGTAACCATATTGATTATAAGGACGACACCGGCTTTACCGCCGATGGCGAGTTTCGGGACGGCATTTTGTACCATGCCGGGATGGTGCTCTACAAACAGAAATAATACCGGCTCATTGCTATGGAACCTACCGCCACCACTATCCACGCCGGGCGGATCGATTGTCTCGCTGCCAAAG
The DNA here is from genome assembly GCF_003014695.1 of Dyadobacter jiangsuensis. Lineage (GTDB taxonomy): Bacteria > Bacteroidota > Bacteroidia > Cytophagales > Spirosomataceae > Dyadobacter > Dyadobacter jiangsuensis. The sequence goes on from NZ_PYAS01000030.1 coordinate 1,571, forward strand.
GCCCTTTGGCGGCGGGGCAATTGCCTGGTTGCTGGGTGATCCTGCACCTGGAAGATTCCGGTCAGCTGCTGTTTACCAGCGGACAATCCCTGCTGGCCGGCAGCTGGCCACTCGCGGGGCGGCAGGGATTTTACTGCGCATTCATGCCGCTGTTCATGCCCGAAAAGCTGGCCCGCCGCATCGAGCGGCTTTCCATATTTACGGCTAAACCCAAATGGGTAGTCGAGCTGAGCGAGGGGCAGGCGGCTGCGGTAAGCCGGATCTTCGAACTGCTTGTTGAAGAGCTAACTTCCGAATATGCCCACAAGCTGGACCTGATGCGCAATTATGTGGTCCAGATGATCCATTTTGGGCTAAAAAACGCAGGTGGCGGCTCCTGAACGGCCGGCTGCATTGTGTATCTTTACATATTTTCAAAGGTATCCAAACACTATGGCTAGTACAGAAACACTTGAAGAGTTTTACCAGCACAAATTTTCAGGAACGCCGGCAAACATTCAACGGGAGATCGGTGATTTCAATGTTTTTGTGGTGGAAGACAGTGTCAACCCGCAAGGGCATGTCACTGTGCCCTATGCGCGAAGGGATTTTTATAAAATCAGCCTGATCACCGGCGACAACCTGTTCCATTATGCCGACAAAACCTTGCATGTAAAGGGTACGTCGCTGATATTCTTTAACCCGAACGTCCCTTACCGGTGGGAGACGCTTGCCGAGGGGAACACGGGCTACTTCTGTATTTTCAAAGAGGCGTTTTTCATGGAAAAGCTCCGAAGCAACCTCGGGGAGCTGCCCATGTTTGCCATTGGCGGCAAACCTTCTTATATTCTGGACGAGCAGCAGAAGGATTTTGTCAGCGGGATTTTTCAGAAGATGATCGACGAAATAGGCTCGGATTACCGTTTCAAACAGGACCTGCTGGTCAGCTACGTCACCGAGCTGATCCATTATGCATTGAAAATGGACGCTACCGAAACGCTTCACCACCAGGTCAACGCCAATGCGAGGATCACCTCGATTTTCTCGGAGCTGCTGGAAAGGCAGTTCCCGATCGACTCGACCGATCAGCGGTTTACGATGCGCTCTCCGAAGGATTTTGCCGACCAGCTCTACGTGCACATCAACCACTTGAACCGCGCAGTCAAGGAAACAACCGGCAAAACCACATCAGCTCTGATTGCCACCCGGCTGGTCAGCGAGGCAAAGGCGCTGCTCAAACATACCAATTGGAGCATCGCCGAAATCGGTTATGCGCTGGGCTTCGAAGAGCCTGCACACTTCAACAACTTTTTCCGCAAGCATACCGAGGTCTCTCCGTCCGCATTCAGGTCTTTGTAAAGGCATTTTTACCATTGGGAAGGGGGCGCTGCGAGGCGCCCCTTTTTGTTGTTTGATATTCGCAAGGATCTGATCGTTTCTTGCAATGGCTGCACAGCGGGTTAGTACGAACTTTGCTAGTACAACCAAAAATCAAAAATCATGAAAACGAGCTATCAAAAAAGCGATTTTCCAGTCGACGGTATCCGTCGGTATCTGGAACCGGGCCCGATCGTGCTGGTAAGTTCAAGCTGCGACGGAGAGGACAATATCATGACAATGGGGTGGTATACCGTCATGGATTTTAGCCCGTCCCTGATTGGCTGTTACATTGTTGGCTACAATCACAGTTTCGATATGATCCGGAAAAGCGGGGAATGCGTAATCAATATCCCGGAGCTGCATATGATCGATACGGTGATCGGCATCGGCAACAGCACGGGCCGGCAGATCGACAAATTTGCTGAATTTGGGCTGACAAAAGGCAAAGGGGAATTCGTGCATGCTCCACTGATCAACGAATGTTACGCCAGTTTCGAATGCAAGGTGAAAGATGCGAGCCTTTTGGACAAGTACAGTTTCTTTATCCTGGAAGTGGTGAAAGCACATGTAGCTACTACACCCGAATTTCCTCGAACGGTGCATTACCGGGGTGGGGGCACATTTATGGTTTCGGGTGAGCATATCTCATTTCCTGAGCGGTTCAGGCCCGAAAACTTGTAGGTACACACTCCCCATAGCAGGCCGAAGGCCGGATTTTACCTCCTAGACGGATGTGAAACCCGGCCTTTTCCTTTGTATCCGAAGGGAACGTTAGATTGTTTGTTTTTCGCAATTATCGGTTTGAAGCTTGCATCTGCCGGGCCAGGTTCGCAGTATACCTTTGTAATGTCAGATCTGAACAAGTAATCAATTAGCAATCACAGATTTAAACGATTCAAGCAATGGAAACGCAATCAAAAATAGCCCTGATTACCGGCGCCTCAAGTGGGATTGGCGCTGGTACTGCCAAAGTGCTGGCAGCAAACGGATTCAAAGTCGGCATTGCCGCCCGTAGAATAGACAAATTAAACGAGCTGAAAAATGAGATCACTTTATCCGGCGGAGAAGCCCTGCCCATTCAAATGGACGTTACAGATCCTGACTCCGTTAAGCGCGGTGTTGAAAAGCTTGTTGCTGCTTATGGCTCTATTGATGTTCTGGTCAATAATGCGGGACTGATGCCGCTGTCGGACATCGAGAGCCTGAAAGTGGACGAGTGGAACCAGATGATCGATGTCAACATCAAAGGCGTGCTCAATTCGACAGCTGCTGTGCTGCCCTACCTGAAAGAACAAAACTCGGGACACATCATCAATATGTCGTCGATCGCCGGCCGCAAGGTTTTCAAAGGGCTTTCGATCTATTGTGCGACCAAATTCGCCATCGCCGCCTTTTCTGATGGCCTGAGAATGGAGCTTGCGCCCAAATTCAAGATCCGTGTCACCAATATCCAGCCCGGTGCGGTCGCCACAGAACTGTACGACCACATCTCCGATCCGAAATACCGTGACGATATGGAGCAGCTGGCCAAACAGATGACCTTCCTGACAGGTGAAGACATTGGTAACAGCATCCTGTACGCGGTCTCGCAACCCGCCCACGTGAACGTCTCGGAAGTATTTGTATTACCTACCGAGCAGGGATGGTAATTCCGGCCAGCCGGCAAAAAGCCGTAGTCCTGAGAGGGCTACGGCTTTTTTTGTTACAACTTGACCAGGTTAAGGGTCGCCAGCGGCCCTTTCGCCTGTTGGAGCTTGCTGCCCGTTGCCAGATCACCCAGGTCTACCGGCGAAAAGCCGATCGATTCGATGAGCTGGCTTACCTGCGCTTTGGCTGCTGCATCGTTGCCGGAAACGAAAAGTACCCGGTTGCCACCCGCCACGCGGGGATCTTCGGCGAGTGTTTTGTAAAAGATGGTGTTAAATGCCTTCACCACTTTTGCTCCGGGAAGAAGCGCTGCTACCACTTCGCTGGATGCTTTTGTTCCAAGGTCTTCCACTTTGAAATCGGGTGCATAGGAAATGAAATGGTTTGTCGCGTCAATCACGACCTTTCCGTTCCAGTCGGCAATGCCGGTAAGGGATGGTATTTGCGACCAAGGCAATGAAAGCAAAACGATCTCTGCCTGGGCAGCATCCTGGACTGATCCTGCCCGCGCGTTCTGGCCGAGCTCGGCTACCAGGCTTTGAAGCGCATCCCCCCCGCGCTGGTTACTAAGTATCACCTGATGCCCTGCCTTTACCAGGTGACGGGCGACGGTCTGGCCGATGTGGCCGGCGCCAATAATTCCGATTGTTTGCTGCATGTTTTTGATGGGTTAGGCCGGCCCCACCAGGGAGCCGGCCGTTTTCGAAATGATTGTAGTGAAGTCCGGGGTGATCAAATACCTTCCGGTGCGGATGACGAAACGGCTGGAGGTGTCGCCAGTAGTTGCAGTTCCCAGCTCAGGCTTGTGCCCACGTTGCCCATGTGGTCTATGAGCATTTCCGCCAGCGCCGGCACGGTTTCGGTGCGGGCCCAGTCTCGTTGCAGCTCGGAGGCAAAAACCGTCCATGTCAGCGGCACAGCGCCAGCCTGGACCATGCGCGTCACGGCCATTTCGTGCGCTTCAAGGCTTACGCCACCCGATGCGTCGGTAACAATGTATACCTCATATCCTTCGCCCAATGCCTGGATCACCGGCATTGCAAGGCATATTTCAGTCCATAAGGCGGCCATTACGATTTTCTTTTTACCGGTCGCTTTTACCCAGTCGGTCACCCTGGTGTCTTCCCAGGTGTTGATAAAGGTGCGATCGATCGGCTTTTGGTCCGGGAAGATGTCTTGAAGCTGTTTGATCAGAAATCCACCCCGGTGCTCTACCACCGTCGTAAACAGGGTAGGCACGCCAAACGCTTTGGCCGATTTGGTAAGCCCTACCACATTGTTGATGATGGTTTGGGTATCGTGGCTTCTCAGTCCGGCAAACTGGAATGGTTGGTGATCGATCAGTATCAATGCACAGTTATCCGGGGTCAAAAGTGCTCCAAGTCCTGCTTTTGGGTTCAATGTGGCGGTAGTCTCCATGATGTTTTTGTTTAATCGTTAAGAATTTGATCATTGACGAATGTTGGCCGGTGTTTTTCGTTAGCCGCTTTCGATGATGCAAAGTTGGGGCATGGTGGCTCCGGGATTTTTGACCTGGATTAAGAAATGCAGTTGATATAGATCAATTCAAATACCGCTTTTTTGACTAATGGAGGTGCAAGGCAACAAACAAAAGACCGCCCCACATGGTGGTGAGGCGGTCTTTATTGGTTTTGGTAACTACTTAGCCAATATCTGTTTTCGGACCCTGCTCATCGTTTCAGGGGTGAGGCCGAGGTAGGAGGCGAGCATGTTTTGGGGAAACCGTTGTATAAACTCGGGGTTGGCCGTCATCAGGTACCGGTATTTCTCTTCCGCTGTCATCGTAATACCGGCCTCGATGCGTTTTTGGGAGGCTACCGAATGGTTTTGATCCAGGATGTGCGCCATTTTAAGAAACGAAAGCGACTGTTCTTTGAGGACATTCAGCTTGTCGAGTGTCGTCACCAGCAGCACTGAATCTTCTACCGCGTCGATGTTATACCTGGACGGAGTCTGGCTGATAAGGCTGCCACGGTCGCTGATCCACCAATCTTCGATGGCAAAGTTTGTGATATGCTCAAAGCCGTTGCTGTCGATACTATATTGTCGGAGTGCGCCTGACGCCACGAACGCCATATACCGGCAAACCGTCTCCTGGTGTAAAAGAAATTGCCGCTTCCGGAGGCGCCTGACCTCGAATGCTTTTTCTATGAAAACGAATTCTTCGTCGGTAATCACGGCCGACGTGACCCGGTCAATATACTTGCGCAGCTTGTCGAGCATGTTGGTTAAACCGGCGAGTTCAGCCGGAATCTGGTCTGTTAGGTAGCCGAAGTTAGTACTTTCTTCGAAATCGGGCTTGTAAGCCAACGGTCTGTTTGATTTAGGACAAGCGGATTCATTGATCTGCATCAATTTTTAACGGAATAGGCCAATCTAATTTTGCCCTCGAACTAAAACAAAAGAGTGATGGCAAGATTAGAAAACAAAGTAGCAATCATCACCGGGGCTGCCGGTGGAATGGGAGAAGCAGAGGCAAGGTTATTCGCTGCGGAAGGCGCGAAGGTATTGCTTACAGATATCGACGAAAAAGCTTTGAAGGCCGTTGTGGAGCAAATCACCTCGCAAGGGCAGACGGCAGCATCTATGATCCAGGATGTATCTTCTGAAAGCGGTTGGGCAGAGGTTACAGCTCGGGCCAGTGAGCTTTTCGGCAAAATTGATGTGTTAGTAAACAACGCCGGGGTAACCGGAAATTTGCTGGCCCCGTTCGAGGAGCGGACGCTGGAAGAGTTCAACAAGGTTTTATCTGTGAACCTGGTCAGTCAGTTCCTGGGAACAAAGGCGGTTTTGCCGTACCTAAAAAATAATGGCGGCGGTTCGATTATAAATATTTCCTCGATCGGTGGCATCATCGGCTCAGCCGGTGCAACGGCCTACACGGCTTCAAAAGGCGGATCGCGTGCGTTCACAAAAGGGGCCGCAGTAGAGCTTGCGAAATACAATATACGTGTTAACTCGGTTCACCCGGGTTACGTGGAAACGCCGATGACGACCCAGATGAAAGGGGCCGGTGATTTTGCAAAAATGGCCATCGGCGCCACGCCGCTAGGACGAGGCGGATACTTGAATGAAATCGCATATGCTGTACTTTACCTCGCTTCTGACGAATCGACATTCACGACCGGAGCAGAGTTTGTAATCGACGGGGGCGCGACAGCTTTGTAGACGGTCAAAATCAGGTATGTTGATACAGCCGAGTGTTCGTAAGTCAATATCTCGGCTTTCACTTATCCGGGGCCTTCATTCCCAAAACTGTTCGTAATCTTAGGGTTTAATCTCCAATAGATTTCTTCTATAAGAATTAGCCGTAAATTTTTACGGTCGTTTTTCTGTACTGTAACAACTTTGTTTGAAGTGTTCATTTTTATGCCAAAAACAGCCTATTAAGAGTTCATTTTAGTGGTACATGAAATCTAATTACAGTATAATTCGAGAATAGGGGTTAAACTGTAATTGAAGATGATATTTGGATAGGTACGGGTTTCTAAGAATGAACAGAATCATGATCTGCAATTCGATGCCCTCCGAAAGGCGGGGTGCGAGAAGATTTTTCATGAGAAAGTGTCCGGTGCATCGAAGGAACGCCCCGAGTACGCGAGGATGGTTTCAGAACTTCGAAAGGGAGATGTCATTGTTGTCTGGCGTATTGACCGTCTAGGCCGGGCCACTTATGAGTTGATCAAACTTATGGTAGAGTGGAAGGAAATGGGAGTGGACTTTCGCAGTATTTCGGAAGGGATCGATACGTCAACTAAGATGGGTAGGCTATGGTATATGTTGAGTTCAGTGTTTGCAGAAAACGAACGGGAGATTCTGATGGAGCGGACATTGGCTGGAATGGAAGCAGCTCGGGCGAGGGGTAGGGTAGGAGGAAGGCCGAAGGGGCTTACGAAAAATCAAAGGAACTTGCCAGCTTGGCTGCTACCTTGTATCTGAGCAATAAGTATACAACTAAGCAAATATGTGACCAATTAAAGCCAAGGCTTTCTTTTTGAAATTTACTCCTTCTGATCAGTTGCCTAGCCCCTTCCGACCCGACTTATTCCTAGAAGCGGGTATAAATCTATCCTATTATGAGCCCGAAGGAAAAGGGGAGAAGGCCGTGTACCATTTTGGCTTTTACAACCTGAATAACCCTGATCAGCGAGGCGCTTTTACCTTATCAGTTGAATCAGACCCGCAAATTTTATCCTCGAAGAAAAAGTTTGAAGAATTCCTTAAAGCCAAGAAAACAGAGCTATTTTCTCAGAAAACGGCGAAAATGTAAAATAATTATCATAAAATTTGTACAAATAGTTATATTAACTATCTTTGAAGTAACCTCGGGTTTCATTACTGAAGCAATCGAGCACCCACAACAACCCAGTTTACATGCCAAGCATCGAGCACTTGCCCTCGAGTGTCTGAACGCATCGTAAATCCTATTGGGTTCATTCATGCCATTTTTGACGAAACTAATCTGCGACCCGGTTGTCTGGTCACCTTGTGTTATTCTTACAATGAATGAATATTTCAATATCAATGAAGATTTTACAAGCATCTATTCTGTATCTGCTATCATAACATAAGTTATTAATTCGACAAACGAGCATACCAAGATGCAGCGATGATTAATCCTGTTGCCTGAAATCATATTAATGAAAGCCAGTAAGATTCTTGCTCCTACGTTGACCAATCTGTTATATGATAGTTGTAATTTTTTAGTCGAATATTACAACCATTCGGATCAAAAGTGCGTCCTGTCTACACCCCAGGCATAGATAATTTAGCACAATTTAAATTTAGCAACAATGATCAAGTTATTCTTAACTCATCTATTAGTCATCAACCGACTGATGTTGACAATGCTACTGCTGTCTGTTGGATGCGTTGAATCGAACACAGAACCGGAAATTTATGAGCGTGATAAGTGTTACGAAGGGACATTTATACGGGGAGATTGCCCCAGTATCGCATTCGTACAGTTAATCAATTCCGATTTAGGCACGAACTGGACTGATCGGGATACAGTATATCAAAATGTCTTGGTTATAAAAAACTACCCGGATAGCCTTGTGAAATCAAAAGAGAAGATTTTTTTCACGATCGATGTTGACGGTACCAAGAATAAAGATAACTGTCTCATTAACGACCAGCTTTGCCCGCAGTATATACCTCAAATTACTGATGTGCCATCTGTCTGTATAAAATCAATCTCCACTTTAAACTGTAATTAATTGTGAGAAAGTATTTCCTCCAAATGTTAGTCAGTTTACTGATTTCTACTTCATTATGCTATGCTCAAAACACATATTTTTGGAACGGAAAAGACAAAGTAGATCTAAAAGTTGATTCCACAGAAGTACTAATTAAGGTTAAAGAGCGAGATGATGTAAACAAACTTATCAACAAAATAAACCAATCGGATAATAGGACTGAAGTCAAAGAAATATCAATTGGAGGACAGGTATTTATATTGGCAAAGAAATTCGATAAAAAAAAGCAAAACATCAGCAAGGAAGAAATTGATTATCAAATACCGGTTTTTTACAACGAAAATACCCCTTACTACTTCAATGGAAACGTTATTCTACGTCCAAAAAAAGGCATAAACCTTGATAAAATTAAGTGGTTAGTCAATAATGAAATGATCGCTATGGATAGTACATCAAGTGGTACTTTCTTTTATAAAGCAAAGAGGGGCGATGATATTCTAAATATCTCAAATAAAATAAGCGAAAGCGGCTTAGTTGAATTTTGCCACCCAGATTTTTTGGCACAAATAGTCAAACATCTTACACCAGCAGATCCTAATTACGATCATCAGTACTATTTAAATAATACAGGGCAGTTTGGAGGAACAGCAGGAATAGATATTAATGCCCCAGAAGCATGGGATATAACACGAGGTTGCAATACTGTCAGAATTGCAGTAATCGACGATGGTGTAGAAACTCACCCTGACCTAACAGGACGAGTATTACCTGGATTTACTGCTCTAATACCGAATGGCAATGGAGCTCCAAATAATGTCTGTTTTGACGCTGATCCCAATGATCCTAACAATCCTTTGTTACGAGTTGGGCATGGCATGGCTTGTACAGGCATTATAGCTGCATCGCATAATAATCTTGGAGTTGCGGGGATTGCACCAAACTCACTGATTTACCCGGTAAATATTTTTGTAGGAGGAGAAACCGTTGCTGATTTGATTACTTCCATAAATAGAGCGTGGAATCCTGCCTTTGGAAATGCTGATATAATTAGTAATTCGTGGGGTTTTAGAGCAACAACAGGCCCAGCAGGTATAGCTCAGGAGATAACAGATGCCCGCACATTAGGAAGAGTAAGAAACGGGGTTACGTTGGGTTGTATAGTTATCTTCTCGTCTGGTAACTCGAATCCCGTAGCAGGTTGCTTAGATTGCTTTAACGGTGTTGCGTTTCCTGGAAACGTTAACGGAGTAATTACGGTAGGCGCAATTGACAATGTTGGAAATATACATGGATATAGCAGCCGTGGATCTGAAATGGATGTGGTAGCCCCATCTGGAGGCGCTAATGGGGTGGCAGACCTTGGTGGATGTCAAATTCCAACCGGGAATGTACGAACAATTGATAGAGCCGGAGCAAATGGATATGCAGTAGGAGATTTTTTTGATGGATTTAACGGCACTTCTGCCGCAGCACCACAGGTTTCAGGAGTTGCAGCACTGATGATCTCAGCTAATCCTAGGTTAACGGAAGCCCAGGTAAGAACAATTCTTCAACAAACAGCAACGGATATGGGGTCAGGTGGTTTTGACAATACTTTTGGATTTGGAAGAGTTAATGCTTTCACTGCTGTTAAGGCAGCTATTAACAATGCAGCCGTTGCTGGACCAAACCATATTTGCCCAAGTGCGACATTTTCTGTCAGTAACTTACCGGCTGGTTTTACAGTGGCGTGGTCAAGTAGTAATACCAGCGCAGTTACTATAACAAGTGGTGGTGTAGCTACAAGAGTTGGAAGCTATAATGGCTCGGTGACAATTACCGCCACTATTAATGGCGGATGTACTAACATTGTATTGACAAAAACTTTAACAGTAGGGATTCCCAATTTAGTTAAAACTATCAATGGCACAGTAGCGGGAACCACACCTGTTACTGCGGGAAATATGTATAATCTCAATGCCACATCAAATAGTACAGTATCAACTACTTTCAATTATGATAATTACTATGGTACTGGGAACATGACGATTGACCTTTATTCCCCAAACAGCCCAGCTACCCAAATGTATGTATACTCTACATCAACTAGTGGTTCTCGCCATGTAAGAGTAACTGTAACAAATACTTGCGGAAGCTATTATGAAGACTTCGTATTCTACCTTATGGGTGGCTCTATGATGGCCTATCCTAATCCTGCAACTGACCTACTAACTCTAGAATTTGTAAATGCGGAGATTTCTGAATCCTTACCAGAAAAAGTTGAGTTATATAGCGAAGGTTCGTCAAAATCAATAAAAACGATTCTAATTCAAGATATTTACAAGAACAAAGCATTTAAAGACGGAAACAAGGTTGAGTTAGATGTAAGTAATTTACCTCGAGGAACATATTATTTACATGTGATACCTGGTAAAGGCCAAAATCAACAAATAGAAAAGACCAGAATTTTACTTAGATGATTGAAAAAACATATCCTAAGTAAGTTGCCTTACCAAGGAAAGCATTTATTAAAAAGCACTGCCTGCAAAAAGTATCCAACTTGTAGGTAGTGCTTTTTATACTTTGTTCTGAAACTGCCATGGAGCTGGCCCGGTACCGGCAGCAGCTGCGCACCAAAAGGCTTGATACTGGGGAAGATAAAGGAAAGAGCTTGGGAATAAGCTAGAATTGAATAACGAAGAGAAAAACTACAAAAGCTTAATTTGCTTTGTAGTTTTTCCTAACCCGTACAAGCTGCACTTTAAAATGATAAAAGGGGAGAGAACCCCTATACTTTTTGAATCTGGGGGTGGACAAGATGCGTCACAATGGGATTCGATAGCTACAATAGTGCATCAGCGTCTCAAAGCAACTGTTATTACGTATGACCGGGCAGGTTTTGGCCAAAGTAGCCTTGACACTCTGGACTATACAATTCTTCAGGAAATCAAAAGTCTTGAATCGGCTTTGCAAAAGTTTGGTTTCTCAAATGAGAAGTTACTGCTGGTCGGACATTCGTTGGGAGGCTTTTATAACAGAGTTTATGCCGCTCGCCACTGTAGCCTTACCAAATATGTTGATCAGTTGATTGAACATTCAGCCATAAGGAAAGAGATGCCAAAATCTTCTCAAGCTGACTATATAAAATAGTGGAGAGCTCTCCCAAATGTAACGAACATTTCTGCGCCATGTTTGTCAGATCAAATTCGACCCTGTTATGGCGGGACTAATCGGTACTTACTAGGTTGGTTGTGAAAGTACGAAGGTTCAAAACGAATGTAGCCTCCGTTACACAGGTCCTTGAGAATCCTGGAATATGTCGAGCTGCTGTTAATTTTTGCTCCTTTCATCAGTGGCCGGCTATAAATCGCAAGGTGACCGGGGTTCTTCGATGAAATCGCTTCCTTCCATATCGTCAGGTAAAGCGCGATGTGCGACGGGCCGATTTTAGGGTCTTTTTGTATCCGCTTAAAGAAAGAAGTTAGAAATTCGAGTGCGGAATTTTGGGAATCAGAATTGATCATACCTTAACGCTGCGTTTCTTGCTGTTACCTTCACTTTTCTCTTCCTCTCCCGGCAATTCCTTGTTTCCCTGCTGATGGTTCTTTTTCTCAGTCTGCTCTATACTTTTTTGCGTCTCGTCAGCACCTGACTGACGGATTCTTTTTTGATTCTCGTCGTAGACGGTAATAGATTTGAACTGGGGATTTGCTTCGATGAACCGTTTTTGGTCACCGTCGCCGACGAAAGTTACAGCCTGGCGATTCCCGCGTTCCAAGGATTCCAACAGCCTGACCCTTTCCTGTGGATCTGCAAGCTCCTTAATCGGGTGTTTTTCTATCGCTTTTTCAAGTTCAAATCCATACTGGGGGCTGAATTGGCGAACTTTGAAATTGCCGTTGGAGGTAGTTTCTTTAAAGTCGAGCTTTAGCCATGCGTTGTGCATCTGCCCGTCTTTATTTGCAAGGTCTTTGTTGACAGATCTGCCATCCAGCAGATTGTACGCCTCCTTTTGAGTGATGTTCCTTGCTTCATTGTTAATGTAAAACGTCTGGCCGACGCTAGTCGACGAGCCGGGCTTTTGAAGTTCGGCTCGGTAGCTGTTAAAAAAATACATATCTGAATTGGTTGATTTTTTGAAATTAAGCGACACAGCCAGCGCGTCCTTGCCGTATGAAGTGACCTGTTTAATGCTGAACTCATTTTGGGCTTTCATAAGCTGTTCGCGCAGTTGAGCCTGAGCTTCTTCACCAAAGCCGGTATATTTGATCTGGTCTTTTAGATAGTCGTGGTTTTTCTCGTTCATGACGTTTTATGTTTATTGCTTATGAATTAAAGCGATTGAACCTTGTACAGGTGGCGTGATTTGAGCTGGATTTGGACATGCCTGGCACCGCCCTTCTCGGTGAGCTCAACATGGAGGTGCTTTGAGTTGGGCAATGTCAGTTTTGGAAATGCAATAATCAATGTTTTCTCTTCTGAGGCACTTACCTTCGAAATTGAAGGCGCTGACCTGATCAGAACAATCTCCTCACGCTGCGAAGCGGTACGTTTTACTTGCTTCTTGTCCGAAATAAATAGCCTGAGACTTTCGATATCATAGTCGATCGGCGACTGATTTGAAAGGCTTAACTTAATGAGCATAACCGGGCCCTGAACAAACAGGCCTTGCAGGTCCAGCAAAAAATCGCCGTTTGAGTCGCGCTTGTCCAAATTAGGCTGGGCCATTTCAGCCAGATGCATGGTTTCTTCAACCATCCTTTCATCCAGCGTTGCGTCAATCTGCGCAATGAAGTTGGGCATTAATTGGCCAGATGGCCTTACCATTCGTAAGCTGATTGAGCCGGGAGAATCCTGGTAAATAGTTTCGAAACTATGCACCGCGCCGTCGCCTGTGACAACGATCAAACTGGTGGGTTGTGCACCTTTTCGGGCCCATTTTACCAGCAGGACGTTCTCGGTCCCCCTAGCTTTCTCAACCAACAGGTCGGAGCTACCGCGGTCAACGCTTTTAATCGTCGATGGAAACGCTATCGACACGGTGCGCTCCGCACTAATTTCAATCGGAAGCGTTTCATTGGCGAAAAGCTCGCCATTTTGTGCCGTAGAGAGCGACGGCAGCAGAATCCAAGCCAGCAGTAAAAGCCGCGTCAGGCCTTGAAAGATGCTATTGCTCATAATCTTGATCATTTTTTTGATTTGAATTGCTGGTGTCGCGCAGTATGACTTTGTACCCGGTCTGCAAGGTAACCTGGGTGAGCCGGGTCTTCCGACCGAAAAGTGTTCTGCCGATCTGCATACCTGCATTGGCAGCCTGAGCCCCGAGAGAAATCCCCCCTAAATCCATGTCTAAGCCTTGGACCTGGCTACCCAGTGCCTGTTTTGTCACGTTACGCGAAATTGAGCCTGGTATGAAAATTCCTTCCACACCATCCAGATCGTAAACTTGAAGATTAACGGGCAGGATATGCTCACCTGAACGGATGGAGCTGATTTTGATTTTTAGACGTTCGCCGGAAAGCGACGCAAGACCATAAACCAAGGCGTTGGTTGGCACGATCAGTCCCTTGATCGTTATTGTTTGTGCTAGTCGTAATTGGACCGTAGACCCCGACAGTACCTGCTGGTTTCCTTCGATGACTGCTGTCAATCCGGATGGCGCAGTAGTAGGTTCCGGCTCGTCAAGTCCATAAAATCCTGTTGTGGAAATGACCGTGGCCGATTTGACCGAATCGCTGGATTGCATCCCGGTAAAGCTCGAAATAAAGTCACCGCCGGAAGCTGCGCTCACCTCGAGTGCGCCTGCATTATCTGGGTTTTGGTTTGCCTGCTGATCCGTCCCAAACGTCGCAGGCTTTTGTATTTCAAGAATTTTGTCAAGCATACCGTTGAGCTGGGCGAGCTCGGGGTCAACTTCGTACCGATTTTCGGGCGAATCAGGCGAATTGAGCATCGCCTGCTTGTTGGCTTCTGCCATTTCTTCATCCACGTCTTTAATAGCATAGCGCTTCTTTTCGTCAAATGATGGCGATTGAGCAGCCGCTAACACCTTTTCAAGGTTTTGCAACTTCATTTGCACCTGGGATTCGGTGTTCAGATGCCCGGATGTGTGGTCTTCCGATGCGCTTATACTGCGGCCCCTGTTTTTCGCATTTGGCCCTTCAAGGCCAAGTAATCTTGATCCGATGGTATCGCTGGCTGTATACAAGCCATCGTTTCGGTAAGGATCGCGCTTGATCTGCTGTAGTCGTAGTGCCGAATCTTGATCGGCTTTGCGGTAGTATTGCCACTTGTCCATCTTGCTTTCGTCTTTTATTGACGCACCAGGCAAAGCCAACAGCAGGCCAGCACTTTCCGATGGGGTTTGGGAACTATCCAAGTTTTTGACGACAAGAACCCAGTAGATAAAGGTCAAAAATGGCAAAGCGAGCAAAGGAAGAAACAAATAGAATTTTCTGCGTTGCAGATATTGCTCGCTATAATTCATCGTTTGCATAGTCGTTTAGGTTTGGTAGTTGTAAGTTGTTGATGCTGTCGGCGGTAATAGCTTTGTCTAGGCTATCCAAATACTCGTCCAATATTTGTTGTTTAGACAGTCCTTCCGGAATGAGGATCTGGTCTGAGAAAAGCCGTTCGTCCAGGTTAAATTTGAACACTGTGGGCCCCCTTGAAGATAGTCCCTGGTAGAACAATGTACCTGCGATCAGTGAACCAAACAGTCCTAGAAGTACAATGAATAGCAAATGGGGTAAGTTGGGATGCCGCTTAATCGCCCCCCAAAGCGTGCGTCGGAGCCGTGAGCCAATGTTTCGAAACCGGCCGGTTTTGTTGACCGGTTGTTCCCCTGCTGGTGCGGCGAATTTGCTTGGTTTAAATGGATAGAACATAGCAGTTATCTGGTTTGAATTTGGATGTCTTTGTTTTCGGTGGTATGCCACCTTTCGATGAGAAACCCGTGAGGGTTGTTATCGCTCCGGGTGACGGAGCGTAAATAGCCTTCGGTCACCAGGCTGCGAGAAACCACGCTGGTCGGGCGGACAATGCGCTGCACGGCCCTGCACTGAAACTGATACGGATGGGCAGTGATATCGATATGGATGCTGTCGATCTGGATATCCTGCGAAATGTTGCCTGAGATTACCCCTGTAAAAAAGCCCGACTCGCGTAGGTCCTCGTACTGCTTTTTTGCCGACCCATCGGCCAGGTACAAGGCCTTTGATATATTGGCTGTTATGACCTTGTCATCCGGGGCGAGCGTGAAGAATAGCCGGTGAAAGGTCGCAACGTGATCCTTGGCCTCAACGGATATGTTATCCTTCCGATCCGATGCGTAAGCTTCAAGCACTTTGCCGGAAGCCAGCAGGTAGACTTTCTGACCGGAGCGGGAAGCCGCGTCAAGGCCCAGATAGATGGCGGCTGTCGAGATCATCGCGCAAGCCAATACCATTGTGAAAGAGAACAGCCGGATGTGGCGGAAAGACCGGTCGATGTCTTTTGTTTTGCTAAACATAGTTGTTAGGATTTTGATCGGTGATGTTGTCGGTTGCCGAAAATGGGATAGGAGGGAGTAGCCATATTTCCAATCGAGCCGGCAACGCTTCCAAAAATGCTGGTCGTCTTATGAAGCAGCCCGTTGGGCCCGCCTGCATGGATGATGTAACCTGCCACGGATGGCACTGCGAAATAGCCCACGATCCCGATGATCAGGAAAATCAGATAGGCCATATCATGGGCATTAAAAAAAGTATCTCCCGAGCCCTCGATCTGACGAATATCCATCGCGATCATTTTTTCCTGGATTTTCCCAATGATCGCTCCGAAAATATTGGCAACAGGGAGCCAGAGGTAAATATTAATGTACCTGGCAATCCATGCAGTCAGTGTATGCTGCAGGCCGTCGAAGACAGCAATTCCGAAGGCGAGAGGTCCTACAATAGCCAGCACGATCAAATGAAATGTGCGGATCGTATTGATGCACAGGGCAGCGGATTCAAATACAACACGTAGTATTTCGCTCAGTGCTGCTTTGATCGAGTTCCGGAAGTTATACGATTGTTTGGCCATATAAAACTTGATATCATTGGCAATCCCGTCGGTGAAGCCTTCGGAATAGCTGTCGCCATACATGTATTTGAGCCATTTTTCACGATTGCCCTTGCTGTCATCGCCGACATACATTTCCCAGAACTGGGAGCTTTTGATAGCATCCTCCTTTTTCTTGAGCAGTAAACTAATTGCAGCGTCCGAATCTTTCACCATACCTGATGTGCCCCTCACCGCAGGGGACAATACACCATTTATCAGGCTGATCACGGTCGGGAACATGAGAATGGCAAAACCTAGGGCGAAAGGCCGGAGTAGTGGGTAGAAGTCGATTGGTTCTGCGTTGGAAATGTGGCGCCAAACCCGGTGACCGATGTAAAAGATCGCGGCAAACGCCGCAATACCCCGCCCAACACTGATGAGCTTTTCGCAAAGGGGAAGCATTTCGGTATAAAGCTCATCGAGCACCCCGTTAAGACCTCTAATTTGTGCCTCATAACCTTGCGCTTGGGCATCGTTGCCCAGTAACACCGTAACTAGTGCCAGAATCAAAAAACCTATTTTTGCTCGCATGATATTTTTCTTATGGGGTAATACCGTAGACTTCTTGTACAGTTCTATTCGATGCCGATTCGTCTTTACGTTGTGCTACCAGCAGGCTGTTGTTGCTGGTGAAGTGCCTTAAAAAAATAAGCTTCTCTAGCATTTGATGATGAATGTTATCAATCATTGAAAGCCTCTCGTCGTCAGAAGCACGCAGTTTTTTCGCCGTTACCACATCTGTAAGTGCGTCCAGGTTTTTGATACTTCCCGACAGTAGCTGCTCATACACTTTTCCAAGGTAGTCAAGCTCCTGAGCACTGAATTGGCCCGAGGAGGACAGCATGTCCAGTGCTTGCTTGCTTTCTTTCAGAATCGCAAGCTGGGTCTGAACGATATCCTTTATACGTCCGTAGCTTTTGACGCCCGGGCTGACTTGAAGCAGCGCATCCAGAAACGCGTCATGAAGTTTAAAGTTGCCACGTGCGATGTCCCGGATTTTGGTATAGCCTTCAAAAAGGATATCATATCCCTTTTTTAGTTCTTGCAGGATTTTTCGCAGTTCTCTGAGTTTCTCCAGATTCAATATGAGCTGGGCGACTTCCTGCGTTTGGGCATGCGAAACCGACGGTGCTGTCACAAGCAACAGCAGCATTATCAAGATCTGTTTCATTTGTTTTCAGTTGGTTCCGTGCAACGCGCGGCGGTTTTCAATATCGTCCAATTCATTTTTTACCTGCTGGCAGACTAAACCGATTTGTCGCCGCAGATCAGTTGCAAACAGGTAGTTTTTCTCAAATTCCGAGCAATAGAATTCAATCCTGTTGACACGCTCGTCATCAGTCATCGTAAGCTGCTTGTCACGGATCACCGCAAAAAAACCATAAACCAATACCTGACTATCATCGTAGAGATGTTCGAGGGCGGCTTCAAATTGTTTTTTCTGTGGCTGACTCAGCCCCTGACATGCGCGGATCTCCTCGGGGAGCTTTTCGCAGATTTCGTTGATTGCCCCATGCAGGTCCGAAATGTGCTGCAAACGGGTCAGGGATGTAATCTCCGATTTCACAATCAACAGGCTGTCAAACCTGTTTTTATGAAGTTTAAACTCACCGCTTTTGATCTGATGGATTGCGCCTAAACCTTCTTTGGCGATCTTATAGCCCTTTTTTGTCAGCTCCAGGTAAATCTTAAGCTGTGCAATCTGCTCTTTCAGGTATTCGCGCTGCGTTCTGTTCTGACGAAACCATTCTTTGAAAAGTTGGCCGGACGATTCGTAGCACAAAAGCAAGAAGGCCAGCGCGGTGACTATCGTTTTGGTATGCTTCATGTTATTGCAGGCCATAAAGTGATTTGACAACTTTTGCATCGAATTCATTCTTAGCCCTGGAAAGGCTCAGCAGTTTGTTTTCCTGATTGAAACTATTAAGCTCGTCAAGAATTTGATCGGTGGCACCTGCCGCGCGCTCGATGATTTCAAGTCGCTTCACATCAGTCATTTGCAGTGTGAACGATTTGACAACCAGCTCTAATAGTTCAACGCAGCGCCCGGTTTCCGCCAGGATACCCTCGTAGATCTTCTGCATGTGCCCAAGTTCCTGTGCAGTAAAATGTTTGTCATTTCGAAACAGCGACCAGGCGGTCTGATACTGCTTTAAGATAGCGGCCTGTTTATCGGCAATCGCTTTAATTCGGAAGTAGTAGGAAATGACAGCTTTGACTTTTTTAAGCTCCTGATAATATTCTTTGTAAAGGTCCCGCTGTTTTTTTACCCAGTCCTCGATTTCATCGAGCTTCAATTTTGACATCGTGTTTTCCAGCGCCTTCTGCGCATTTTGAAGCCGGATTTGGCGGTTCTGGCGCCGTTGCACTAACAGGTCCATGGCTCGCACGACCCGTTTGATGGCTTGCTTGATGATCTCAGCCCATGGAATTGCAGCTTCCGCCTGTTTGACCGGTGTTGCGCTTGCAAATACAAGTACCAGGACAAACATGATTTTTTTTGCCATAACTTCTTTGGGTCTGGTTATGATTTTGATCGCATTTCACTTGCCAGCTGCTGGATACCCGCCTGAATACTTCCAAGACGCGCGGAATATTCTGCGACCTTGATCTTTTCAGTCTGTTCGGTGGTATAGGTCAGGTACTCTTCCAGGCTCACCTCGGTACGGTACACCTTTGATAGCGTCCCGCCAAGGCTTATGAACACCTCTTTATATCTTCGCAGCGGATCGTTCGCTTTGTTGACCGACAGCACGAGGGATTTCTCTTTCTCGGTTAGCCCGAGCAGCTCCTGTATTTGATCGAATTTGTTCTGGTACTTGGATTGATCAAGCAGGATTTTGCAGTCTGAATTATTGATGATTGCCTGTTTGACGATCGGGGAGGAAATGATATCCTCTACCTCTTGAGTGACCACGATCGCTTCTCCAAAAAATTTACGCACCGTTTTAAAAAGGTACTTGATGTATTCAGCCATTCCTTCTTTCGCGATTGCTTTCCAGGCCTCTTCGATCAGGATTACTTTCCGGACCCCGGTTAACTTTCGCATTTTGGAGATGAACACCTCCATAATAATGATCGTCACGATTGGAAAAAGGATTGGGTGTTCTTTGATATTGTCTAGCTCAAATACGATGAAACGTTCGCTGAGAAGATCCAAATTTTCTCGTGCATTGAGCAGGTAGTCGAATTCACCACCACGATAATACGGCCTGAGCACATAAAGAAAATTTCCCATGTCGAAATCCTGTTCTTTAACCTGCTCAGTTTTGAGGACCGGCTTGAAGTCGCTGACTAAAAATTCATAGAAAGTGTCAAAGCAAGGGAAAACGCCCGTGGTTGAGAGCTTCTGATAATACAGCGTCAAAGCATTAGATAGCGCGACATACTCTGACCTTTTGAAGGTTTCATCATCTTTTTTCCATAGCGCTAATAGAAGCGTTTTAATGCTTTCCTTCTTTTCGGTATCAAGGACATCACTGCCTGAGATGTAAAAGGGGTTGAACCTGATAGGATTTTTTTCGTCGTAGGTGAAATAGTAACCCGATACCATGTCACATAAGCCTTTGTAGCTATGCCCGACGTCAACCAGTACAATATGCGCACCGGACTCGTAATAGCTTCTGACCATGTGATTGGTGAAAAAGCTTTTTCCACTGCCGGACGGGCCGAGAATAAATTTATTTCGGTTCGTACAAATCCCCTTTTTAATCGGTTCGTCCGAAATATCGACCAAGACCGGTTTTCCGGTAAGCCGGTCCCCCAAACGGATGCCGAACGTACCCTTCGAAGATCTGTAAGGAGCTTCTATATTGAAAAAGCATGCTGCCTGCTCTGCGAACGTATCGAAGGTGTCGTTCATGGGAAAATCCGCTGCGTTTCCCGGTATGCCCGCCCAGAATATCTGGGGGGCTCCGGCGGTCTCCAGTTTTGCTGATGTATCCAGTTGGGCAAGTGCCGATGAGATCATGCTCTTCAATTCCTTTACGGCAGCGATGTCCTCCGTCCAGGCAAGCACATTGAAATGGGCCTTAACCGGCAGGCGCTGCTCTCGGATCGCTTCGTTTAAAAATTCGTTGGTTGCATCCAACGCCAGGCTGTTCTCTCGGGCGTACAAAGACAAGGACTGCAACCTGAGGCGTTTGCTTTCGAGCCTCTTGAGTGTTTTCTCAGTGTCGCCAATGAACACGTATTGATTGTAAATATGATTGCAGTGCAGCAATTCACCCAACAGGCTTGCAAAGCCGATACTGAATTTGGTCCGGTCTGTTGAATATTTTTCAAAAATGGTCTGTGAAGCACATTGAGATGGCAGATCAGCAGCGTCGGCCAGCGTGTACAGGCTACAATGCCGGTCTCCAACCTGGACGCTGTTTTTGAAAAGATAATCGCGTAAAACCCGATGACCAGGCTCGGTGACTAGATATGCGTACTGTTCTACCAATCCGACTTTTCGCCTTTGGCTGAGCAGTTCCAAGTCAGTGAGCTGCCTCAGCCTGGCAAATCCGCTGTCTTCGAGAATCCGCCTAAACTGGCCGCAGCTGTCAAGAAACTCGTCAATAGCAACTTTTGAAATGGTTTGTTTGGGCACAATCGTCGGCTTGACCAGGTTTGAAACCAGCGAACTTGAGAGTCTGCGTTCGTTTGCTGACTTGGTCAACATCAGAAAACACTGATGGGCAAGGTAAGGCCTTCCGGAAAAGAAAATGTCGCTGCTTTGACTTAGAAAGCTGTTGTCTTCATTGGCGGCAAACCGGGTCGTCTTCGATAAAAACCAGTCTTGCTTTTGCAGCACCGTTTTAAATGGTAACACCTTGATCGCTTTCACCCAAGTCTGGTGGAAGACTTCATACTGAGCGTCCGAAAGCGTGAATATTTCAGGTAGTTCGACATTGAAAACAATCGTCACATCCCCTTCTTTCGAAAGTATTAAATCATGTTCAATGTCCAGAACAGGCAATATCTCATCCAACAATCTTTCCATGTGCATTTCGCGGTTTAATGAAGCGTATTCTGGTCCTGGATTTAATCGCAATCGGTAGGCGATGTGCGGCTAAGGCCTTGGTTAGGCCGTGCTCACCGTAGGTTTCACTCAGGTGATATACCGTTGTGATTGCAGCACCTGCCGCCACTATAGCAATTAAAAGGCTTAGGTAGGTATTTACTCCAAGGATATACATGAGTGCATATATAACCATCACTGCGAACATTGCACCGCCCATGTACCAGATGTATTGCCCTTTCAGGCCTTTAAACACGATGCTGCGATTTATTCCCTTGTTAATGGGATAGCTTGTTCTGGACATAATCAATCAAATTTTTGTAACGTAACCTGCTATACGTGAGGCGTTACAGGCCGAAAAACGATTGTAAAACCGTTGCTACAACCACCAGGAAAATACAGCTTCCAAACCAGGCTGCCGCAACTTTGCCAGTGTCTTGATCCCCGGCGTTCCATTTTTGAAATACCTTGACTGCACCCACCAGACCAAGTACTGCACCGATCGCGTACATCAGATTTGTGCCCGGCTCAAAGTAGGACCTAACCTGTGAATCTGCTTCCTGGATCCCGGCAGCACCGTCCTGTGCAAATGCCTTGATGGAAGCAGCCATACCGAATACTGTCAACGCCAGGGCATACCTCGGCCCTGGATTCTTTCTCCACTTTTTCATACCCCTCTATCCGTTTTAGTTGAACATTCCAGTCAAGACCCCCTGGATGGCACCTTCCGCAGACGCGGAAGGGCCAAATTCAGGGGCGGGCTTCCATCACACCTTCCTCCAAACCTCAATCATTTCACCCTCGCTGAGGTGTATGGAGCCGTATTTTGCGCATTCCGATTCAATTCGGTTGTTGATCACCTTCTGGAACGGCGTGCCTTTGAGCACTGAATAATTTTTGAGAATCATTTGCATCATCAGGATCAGATCAGGTTTGCTGTATTCCTTGCTGTGCGCCTCTTCAATTTCCGAGATCAGGTGGGTGGACAGTTTTTCAGCAGTTTCGAACATTTCCTCGCTTTGCCACTCCGGAGCTTCGCTCAGATCATCCACCAGTTCGCTTTCGTCGATCTCTTGCTGGACTGATTCTTCTGTAGTGTCGCTCGATGGACTGTTGATTTCTCGAAGCTGGACAGGCTTGTGTCTCTGCCCCAACCAGGATTTAATTTCAGGCAGGTAGTATTGCCAGCCGATAACGGCATAATAGATGGCCGTTGATAAACCGGCGATAGTCGCATAGGATTTCCATGGATGCTCAATGATCATGACGACAGTTTTTTGTGATGATGATACTTGCCATCGGAAGCTTTGCTCACGCCTTTCTGCCGATGTTGTGCTACAAAGTAACCGGCGATTTGGGGTTGCAAAAAAGTACAACTTTTGTTGCAACCCTTTTGCAACCCTAAATCAAGCGGTTGCAAAAAAGCGAGTAGAGGACTCGTTTAGTGGGTGTTGCGCTGGTTCGTTCGGCTGAAGAAAAGGATAACAGGAATCTCGATCAACCTAATTTTGGAGGCCTGGAACTTGGAAGTCAGGAAAAAACTGGTACATATTTTGTTTGTCCTCTTCGGTATGTAGAGTGTAGTGAAAGATATGGTCATGCTTTCGCTCAGTATGTGAACTGTATAGTTGGCAGTTCAACTGTTCAACCGTTGCCAATTCAATCGTTATCGAGTTTATGCCTAGCTCATAGCATTCCAAATATCCTTGATGCCCAAATTTCGGAAATGACCACTTATAGACCACATTATAAGTGGGCTGAAAATATCTGATTAAGGCTGCCTCTGCTATATTTACTTCTTGGCGACGACCAATTCCTTCTCGTGTTAATTTTTCAAACAATTTGTCTTTTTGACCTTCCCCAAAATCATTTTTCGACTCTGAAATTCCATCTAGAGAAGTAACTATTGTTTGAAAGAATGAACATAAAATGAGCCATACTTCATAATCAGGATTTTTTTGTGGAACGTCGGCATAAATCGATTGCAGAGTAGAGTGATTAAGAATCCTCGCTGGCGCCGTTCTGGCCCCATCCTTACCATATGCTTGTCCAACATACAAAACCTCTAAGTCCAAGTAATCGTCCTGAACGGTGTAGTTTGCCGCAATTTGAGCCATCGCAGCGGCTTTGATTCTGAATGGTTTTCGACCAATTGGTTTAAGAGTCAAGAAGGTATAGGGATAGGGGCAATCCCATTCAATGTTTTCCGATTTCCAATTATGGAACATTGAATATGTGTGTTTCTCAAAACTCGATTGCCTTTGTACGTTTATGCCCAACGTTAAAAGCCCCTCTTTAATCTCAATCCGTTCCGGATCAAATGAGATTCGTGGCCTTTTGCAAATTAAATAGATATGTGGTTGAGAGTTCTCTGGAAAGTAAGTCAAGTCAGCGGAAATCAGTTCCGATTGCTGAAGGATCATTGCTCGGTCCAAACCGAGGATGACGCCGAACTCGATATGGTCTCGCTTTTTCAAGTAGGGATATTTCTAGGGTTTAGTAAACGATCAATTGATGCTGAAATCAATTGCTAGGTTTAACCGGTATGGTTAACCAAAGTAAAGCCAAAATTTTCTGACAAAATATGTCAGAAAGGTGAGTCCGGAAGAAAATCCTTTGGGGAGCAATTCAGAATTTTTGCCAAATCATTGATCCGACGAAGGCTGTATTTGTCATCTGTTTTCGTGCTTTCAACAAGACCCACCCAACCTTCGGAAGCATTCAATAGGTGAGCTAATTCCTTCTGGGAAATCCCAAGTTCTAACCTTCGAGCCTTAACTCGATCGATCACATACTGCTCCAATTCGGTTATCTTTGCCATTCAGCGAAGGAATAGCTGGTAAATAAATTTTATACATAGCTATGGCTATGTATTATTATTTCTTATATTTGCTGCTAGACATTTTGGCGGGTTTTATCTCTGATGACCTGCACACGCGACACTTCAAATTATCCGAAGGCATCGCTTTGAGTCTCGTAATCGAAACCTAGGAAATTTTGATATGCACGGGATGATAAGTAGATTAGCTCACGACCCGGGCGTGGGCAAACTTATCTGTGCAAAGGCTTTCCTAGGGCCACGATTACTTTTAGGTTTGACTCCACGCCCTTTTCCGGAAATGGGTTAGGAATCAAACTAATCGAGTGACATAGTAGTTTGTTCCATTCCGCCGTAGCGCGGCAAAACCAATTTCTTGCCTATGTTCTGCTCCCTGATTTTCCAACTTATTATTCGCAAGCCTCAGTAGGTTTACGGGCCTAAGTGCCGCCTAACGTTTCTGGATTTACCATCACTCCTTATCGACTAAGCAATGAAACATCTTTATTGCCGAAGGGGAGGACTATGCCTTTGCTATGTCCTTCTTCTGACACCTTTTTGTATCTTTTACTCAACGGCTGGCCTGCTCGCGCAGCAGACCCATACGATTTCCGGGCAGCTTACCGCTTCCGGGGCGCCGCTTCCTGGTGCCAATGTTCAGATTAAGGCGGCCGCCATTGGAACAACAACGGACGAGCAGGGCAGGTTTAAATTGCAGGTTCTGACGGATACTGCCAGAATTGTTATTTCGTATATAGGATACAGTTCGGTTGATACGCTGATCTACCTGCCTCAACGATCAGCTCTAGTTATCGACATGATTGCCGACGCCGCCATGCTCAATGAGGTTGCCGTTACAGGCTACCAGACAATCCCAAAAGAACGCGCTACCGGATCGTTTGTACACGTTGACAACGCTTTGATCAACCGGTCCGTGTCTACGAACTTGCTGGAACGGCTGGTCGGAAATGTCTCGGGCCTGGCCGTGCAGGGACAGGGCGTCAATCCTACCGGGGCAAATCCGCTTTCACGGAGCCTGGGAATCCGCATTCGCGGTGAAAGCACGCTGGCCAGTTCGACGTTTGTGAGCAGGGATCCGCTGATCGTGGTCGATAACTTCCCTTTTGAAGGCAGTCTTGCTAATATCAATCCCAATGATGTCGAATCGATGACAATTTTGAGGGATGCTGCGGCAGCATCGATCTGGGGCGCGCGTGCTGGTAACGGAGTCATAGTGATCGTGACGAAAAAAGGAAATAGAAACCAGCCCCTGAAGACCGAACTTACCGCCAACCTCAGTTTGGTGTCAAAGCCCGACGTTTATAAAGATCCTAACTACCTGGAAGCTCGAGGATATATTCAAGTTGAAACAGAGCTTTTCAACCGTGGATATTTCAACTCTGATATCTCTGGTAGCGGCAATAAGCCGATTATTTCCCCGGCCGTAGCCATATTGGCAGTGCAGCGAAGTGGAACGCTATCGCCCGAGCAGGCGCAAGAGCGGTTAGATAGGCTTGCCACACTTGACGTAAGGCGAGATTTTGACCGCTACGTCTATCAGAGTGCAGCTCGCCAGCAATACGCGATCGCGCTTAGTGGAGGAGCATCCAAATCTACTTACCGTATCTCTGGTGGCTACGACTATAACAGGCATACGATCGTCGGGAACCTTGACAACAGGTTGACCCTGACTTCGGAAAACACACTGACACCTATCAAGGGTCTGGACGTAAGCTTCGGCCTTCATTACAGCTCCTTTCTGAATAGTGAGCGGAACCATCGTAATCAGTACGGGTCAATCACACCAGGGGGCAAGTATGGCGATCTTTATCCCTATGCGCAGTTAGCCGACGAAAATGGTAATCCGCTACCGATCGCGAAGGATTTTGATCAGGCTTATAAAGCATCAGCAACGGAAGCAGGCTTTTTAGACTGGGAGTACCGTCCGCTTCAGGAGGCAGCGCTGGGAAGCAAGAAGAGCAAAACAACCGATTTGCTGGTAAAATCTGCAATTTCGTATTCATTCGCGAGTTGGCTTCGTGCCCAGACACAATACGCTTTTGAAAGACAGTCAATCGCAGCGCAAATCCTGAACACGGCTGACAGCTATTATAGCCGCGACCTTATCAACAGGTTTACTCTGATCAATCCAGATTGGACCCTCACGCGCCAGGTGCCAACCGGCGGGGTTTTGCAATTGAACCAGGCCGAATACTACGCTCATAACGCACGTCTACAACTGAATGCTGACAAGACCTACGGGGCCCACAGTATCAATGTCCTGGCCGGAGCAGAAGTTCGTCAGCTTCGCACCACGGGATTTGACAGGGTTTCCTACGGTTACAATCCCGAAACAGGCGTGAGTGCGAACAATCTTGATTTTTCAAAAGCATTGGCTACCCAGCCTTCGGGGATGTCGCTCATTGCAGCGCCGGAAGGCAGCATGCAGGGATATCTGAACCGGTTCATCTCCTATTACGCGAACGGCTCTTACGCTTATGCGAAGCGATATGTCATTTCCGCCAGTGCACGCAGGGACGGGGCTAATATCTTTGGCGCAAGGACAAATGACAAAGTGACGCCATTATGGTCGGTAGGAGGGGCGTGGTCTGTTTCCAATGAGCGGTTCTACGACGTGCCGTGGCTGCCGTATCTGAAATTGAGAGGCTCTTACGGTTCTGCCGGAAATGTTTACCAAGGGTCGGTTTATGCTACGGGTACATATTTTACGAATAGCCTGACAGGCCTGCCGGGAATAACGGAACTGCTGGCGCCCAACCCAAACCTTCGATGGGAAACTGTCAAAACAACCAATATCGCAGTAGAATTTGCGACCAGGTCCGAAAGGATATCTGCAAGCTTGGAATTCTATGTCAAAAAAGGCACTGATCTGATCCAAAGGCTGACGCTGGCGCCATCGGCAGGCTTCAGCTCGATGTACGGCAATTCAGCGGCAACGACAACGAAGGGATTTGATCTGACTCTTCGTAGTGATAACATGCGCGGTAGGCTCCGCTGGCAAACGGTTTGGCTTTTAAGCCACCTTGCCGACCGCGTTGACCGGTATGGCGCACCATTGACGGCGAACAGTATTCAGTCGCAAGGCGACACGAGAATCGCAGTCAAAGGAAAGCCACTTTATTCCCTCTACAGCTATGACTGGAACGGGATAGATATCAACGGAGAACCTCTTGGCAGATATGGCGGGGAATCCAGTAAAGAGTATTCTAGGATCATTTCCAATTTCCAACCCGATAGCCTCGTATTTCACGGCTCAGCAGTACCTACCTGGTTTGGCTCGGTGCGCAACGACTTTAGTCTCGGCCCCTGGTCGCTTTCTTTTAACATCACCTATAAGATGGGCTACTCTTTCCGGCGGACTTCGACCAGTCTAAACTACGCCGATATTCTCGCGGGTAAAGCGCACAAGGATTATAACGACCGCTGGAAATCTCCGGGTGACGAGAAGATAACAAACGTTCCCGCACTGGTTTACCCTTCCAATGACACGCGAAACACTTTCTACCAATACGCATCAGCGTTAGTCGAGAAAGGAGACCATTTCCGTTTTCAGGACATACGCTTGTCCTTCGATATCGCATCAGTTTCCAAACGCTTATCAAGCGCCCAGGTCTATTTGTACGCTAATAATCTGGGCATCGTATGGCGTGCAAACCATCAAGGTCTCGACCCAGATTATGTCAGCGTGACAACAAGGCATGCATTGGTGGCGCCTTCCTCAATATCAATCGGGTTTCGGACAAGTTTCTAATCATTTCTGCAAATGAAAAATATCTTATCTATGATAGTCATTGCCTGTATGGCAGCATTTTCAGTTTCCTGCCAGAAGCAGAATGAATGGTTGGATGTCAAACGTAGCCTATCGGATGTGGCTCCCGGCTCACTGGCAGACATGCAGGCAATCCTGGACAATGCCAACTCGTTCAATGCCAATTACCCGATGCTTGGGCTCTTAGGGACGGACAATCTGTATTTCTCAGACAAGAACTTGTCTGCCGCACGGCAAATCGAACGGAATGCGTATTTGTGGGCCAAAGACCTATTTCAGACGGCGCCTTCCAGCGATTTCTCGTCTCCCTATAACA
Organism: Dyadobacter jiangsuensis; assembly: GCF_003014695.1. GTDB lineage: Bacteria > Bacteroidota > Bacteroidia > Cytophagales > Spirosomataceae > Dyadobacter > Dyadobacter jiangsuensis. The sequence goes on from NZ_PYAS01000030.1 coordinate 29,786, forward strand.
AGATTTCGGCAGTTAACATAGTCCTTGAGGGTCTTGATAAATTGACTCTTACCAATGATAGGCAAACGGTAGCGGATCAAATCCAGGGGCAGGCACGTTTTTGCCGGGCTTACGCCTACTATTCGCTCGCTCAGTTATTTTGTAAACCCTTTCACCCACAAACTGCCTCAAGTGATCCGGGACTTCAATTGAGGACTTTGCCGGACCCTAATATCGGGGTTAAGCGGTCAACCGTTGCTCAGACCTACGAATTTATTCTCGCTGATCTGAAACAGGCTCTGGTGTTGCTCCCTGAAAACCCGGCCTATCCAAGCAGGCCTGGCAAACGTGCGTGCCGGGGGATGTTGGCGAAAGTTTATCTGGCCATGGGTGATTATGCAAATGCAAAGCAGTACGCAAAGGATGCGCTCACGGGGAAAATCGAGCTGCTTGATTTTAATAGTAAGTTGATCAAGTCCACAGAATCCTTCGTTTTTCCAGCCTATTCGAATCCACATTCCAATCCTGAGATTGTTTTTTATGCAACCTCCCAGTCCTGGGCATCAGTATGGCCGGTTTACGGAGTTGCCAATGTTGACAGTACACTGTATGACTCGTATTCGGAGGGCGATTTAAGAAAAACACTATTTTTTCGTCTCGATCCGACAGGCAAGCCAACCTTCACAGGATCTTACAGCGGCACTTATTACAATTTCGGAGGTATCGCAACAAACGAGATTCTACTTATTCAAGCCGAAGCGCTGGCCAGAACAGGCAGTGCATCGGAAGGTGTAGAGCTAACAAATAGACTTCTGTCAAACAGGTTTAAGTCGGGCAGCTTTAAGCCCTACATTCATCAGAGCGAACAGTCTTCCCTTGATTTTATTATGACCGAACGGCGTAAAGAACTCGCCTTTACCGGACAGTTACGCTGGGAGGATTTAAGACGTCTTCCACTGGATCGGCCCTTGACGCGCCTTTATCAAGGTGTCCGCTACGAATTAAAATCCGGCGATCCCCGTTGGGTATTCCCATTTCCGGATCAGGAAATACACCTGAGCTCTGTCGAGCAAAACCTGCGATAGTAACCAAACCAATGATTATGAAATATCTTTTTTTATCAGTCCTTTTCCTTGGGCTGAACGGGAGCGTATTTGCGTCGAGAATGCAAATAAGCGTGACCTACGATTTAGCCAGGCCGGGCGATTCCTTGTTTTTGGAATACTACACTACATTTTTCCCAAGCGCCATAAAGCCAAAAGTGGTTTCAGCAGCCCGGAGTGAGCAGGGGGATTATAAGTTCGATGTGCAGGTCGACGGTCCGGTGCGATTTAGTATTCTCAAGCGGCTCGACCAAAGCATCAATCCCTATCTGAAAGGCGTCTCGTTTAGCTTCGACACAATGCTGTATCAATATTACTGGCACGGAGATGGCCAGCTAACGATTCATATTGCAAAAAGACCTGGAAGTGCTCCGCAGAACAACCAGCCAACATTTGATTTTACTTACAACTTTCAAGGTTACAGGGCTGCTCAGCACAGGGCAAAGGCATTGTCAGATTCGGCCTTTGCCCTTACCGGCTCAACCGATGCGGAAAGGGCAAACTACCTTGAGCCACAATGCCAAAGAATACAAGCCGGGATTGCCGTCCTTGATTCGCAAAAGAGTGTATTGACAGATCCGGAGTATCAACAGTTGAAGGCCGAGATTATTTACCAACACCCGACGACAAAGCTTCGTGGTTTGAAGGAAAAAATGGCTGAGATGACGCCCGAAAAAAAGGATGATGCGCTTCGGGAAATAGACAATTATTTCGACTGGGGATTTGATCAGGAAATTCTTGCCAATAGCTGGTCATACATTTACTACTGGTTTGAACGGCAAAAAATGAGCGTGCTGCCTGTTGGCAAAAAGTTCGACGCTGACGCGTTGCTCGATACATTGCTGTCAGCACCATCCAGCCTTCTCAATGACCGGAGAATAACTTATACATTAGTGCTGGGTAGGGTTAAAAACCATACCTATTATCTGCCGCAGGTGTTAAGCAAGATTCGCGATAAAGATTGCCGGCAGGTCGTACATTCAATGGATGTCAGGGCGAAGGGAAAACCAATGTTTGATTTTGAATTGCCGGATACAACTGGTAAGCTTGTCAAACTTTCGGACTTCAAAGGCAAAACCGTCCTAATTGATTTATGGTACACTGGATGCGGAGGCTGCGAGCAGTATTACAGCAAGGTACTTTCCAAAGTTGAAAAGCAGTTGCATGGAAAGGGCATCGAGTTCATCGCAATATCGATGGATCGAGGTCGGGAGCGATGGATGAAGAGTATCAGAAGCAATCAGTACACCTCTGAACTGGCCACAAATTTGTACACAGCCGGGGCGGGGTTCAAGCATGAAATTTCAAGCTTGTATGGAATTGCTGTTTTTCCCACGTTGATTATCGTCGACAAAGACGGTAGAATAGCAGATTTTGATTCGCAGGATTTGCACCTCTTAGACAGTGCCAACCTGATCAGTATTTTAAGTAAAGTGAGCACCCGTTAATAAGGAAAAGAGGGGTTCCGTATGGAATCCCTCTCCTTCATTGTCTGTCGGGATCGTGCGCCGTAGCACGCTTACTTCCCGATTTTAGGCATTAAGGTTTGCGCCCAGTCACCGTTGCTTGCGATTTCAGGATGCGTCCCTGGGCGTCAGGAGTGGCCGAAGTGCTGATTTTACATACCTGAGCACCGGTTTCCTGGCAATCAGGATCAGGCGTAGTCGAGACAGTGTAATACTCATTAGATGCGCCCGTTTCACCAGTCACAGTGAAGTCTGCCAGTACAGGCTTGGGTGAATTGATAGCAAAAGATGCTCCAAAAATCGCGACAGCGGCGACGATCGACAAAAAAATGCGCTTCATTTTCATTGGTATAAGAATTAAGTATGAAATGATGTGCCTACTTTTTGCAGGGTTCGGCTTTCTCCTGATTCATTTGGCCAAATTGAATATCGTTGTCAGTGAGTTACTTGGCTAAATTAGGATTGGCTGGCTCTGAGATTACTGCACAAAAGGCAAGAAGTGATTGAATAGGGTAAGGGAAGAGTTATCTGAGGGTAGGTGTTCTGTTTTGGCGAGAGGCTTTAGAAGATCTTAGTGCTTTGTTACAGGGGTAGTTAGTCTTTATTTACATAGTCTTCCGAACTGCGTATTGATTTGACCCGTGGACGGCAAGTTTGCAGTTGTTAGTTTGGAGCGTCTGGTCCAAGGTAGTTGGAATTGCACTCGCAGGTTGGATCGTCACCGGAGCGATAGTGCTTTGAAGGGTAAAGGGCGGCTTATTTTTGGAAAAGAAGACGTGGGGCGCGGAAAAGACTCCGAGCCGAGTAACTGGATAAATTGAGCGGGGGCTGCATGACAAGAAGCTGTGTCTGCCTATCCAGAATGAATCAGGTGCCGGTACATTTGTAAATTTAATTTTTGTTCATTATTTTTGATTGTTCACTGCTCGTGAACAGTAATGAAAAATGAACAACATGCTGCGTGAACAAGAAATTGCGGAACAGGCCCTGGCGAATTTGAAGGCGCATACCGGCATTGAAGGTAAGTGGCTTAAAGAGGACTCTCAATTTGGCAAGGGTATTGATGGGGAAGTTCTGCTTCACCTCAATGGTAACCAGCTAAGGTTCAAAGTGGAGGTCAAGCGTGAATTCCGCGAATACCAGATGAATAGCTTGGTGGAGCAGGCCGCTCGTTACAGCCCTCTCTTGCTGATATCCGACAGGTTGTACCCCGCTCAGAAGGCGGGACTACGTGAGCATCGAATATCCTATCTGGACGCAGCCGGTAACAGCTATATCAGCCATGGAGACATCTTGCTATGGATAGAGGGGCAGAAGGGCGTCTACAATGGGATAGGGGTAGTCAGGACGAACCGGGCGTTCACAAAAGCTGGTCTGAAGGTAGTCTTTGCGTTACTGCAAAATCCAGATGCCATCAACTACTCTTACCGGGACTTAGCTTCGCTTGCCGGTGTAGCTTTGGGGACTATCAATGAAGCCATGACCGCACTCAAAGAGGCTGGATATCTGCTACGGGTGAATAAAAATCGTTTGGTGCTCGATAATAAAAAGCAGCTTCTGGAGCATTGGCTGGTCGGATATGGCAACGTTCTTAAACCATCTCTGCTAGTGGGTGACTACCAAATGCGGGATACGATCAACTGGAAACGCGCGAGCCTTCCCCAGGGAGCCCTGTGGGGCGGTGAACCTGCAGCAGATCTTGTAACAGGTCATTTGTCCCCCGAGCAATGGACTATTTATATCGGTGTTGGTAAAAGCGAGGTCGCAAAGGCTTTGCATTTGATCCCTAAACAGGGGGGCAATCTAAGACTGTTTAAAAAATTCTGGACGGATGCTGCAAGTGATACGCAGCACATCACTACACCTGATCTGATCACATATGCGGACCTATTGCTAACAGGTGATCAAAGGTGTATAGAAACCGCAACCCTGATTTATCAACAGAAGCTAAGCAACACCTTTGATATCTGATGGATTACAGCGCACTAAAACCAGTTTTGGATACCATTGAGCAGGCAATGGGTACGCTAGGGGTAGACTATTACCTGATTGGCGCGCTGGCCAGGGACATTTGGTACCAGCGCTCAAAAATCAACTCAAGAGCAACCAGGGATGTGGATTTTGCAGTCCTGGTGGGAAGTGAGCAGGAGTATGAGGCGGTAAAAAACCACTTGATAGAAAACAAAAATTACGTTCCGCTCCGGGGAAACGCTTACGTTTTGATCTCGCCGGAAAAATACCAGATCGATTTACTACCGTTCGGAGAAATTGCTTCATCGGGCTCTATATTATTGGAAGGGCAGGGGATGACAAAAATAAGCGTAGCAGGAATGCAGGAGGTTTATGAACGCGGAACAGAAAAGGTCGAGTTTCAAACCGGCAACACTTTCAAAGCAGCTACGATTGCCGGCATTGCATTACTGAAACTGATCGCATACGACGATCGCCCGGAAGCAAGGCAAAAGGATGCCAAAGACATCGGCAATATCCTTTTGCATTATTTTGACATGCATACCGAAATGATTTATGAGAACCATCTGGACCTGTTTGCCGATCATGATCAGATAGATTCAAATCAGCAGTGGGAGTTAACCGATATTGGCGCGATTGTCCTGGGGCGGGAAATGGCGTTGATTGCTCAGGACAACCGGGCCCTGCATGAGCGGCTTGTCAGAATATTGTCTGGCGAAATTGTTGCTGACGAGAAAAGCCAATTCATTAGGTTGATTGCCAAAGATCGCGGCATGGAAGTCCAGCAGGTTGTAGCCAGTCTCAATCAAGTCCTGTGGGGCCTGGAAAACACTGCCCTGCCATCTTCAAAATAGTCCGCGGGTAGATTGGTAATCAGACAACCGCTTCCCATGCCTGTTAGCGGCAGGCCCTGATCCGGCTGAGCGTGAAAGGCCTGATTCCCAGAAAATGGGCAATGTCCTGTAATTTTATTCTGGTCGAGGGATATGACTGCTGAAATGCTTTGTAAGCGTCTGCGGCAGGAAGTAACAGGATTTCGGCACGCTGCCTTAGTCTTCTCCGCTCGATCGCGTTTAGTTTGTTTGATAACCGGCTTGCCTCGCTATACTTGGTAGTTAACACATCGATCGAGGTAGCTGAAAGCGATAGCAGAATAGTATCCTCTATAAACGTCAGGTGCTCCGGTTCGGCAATCGTCCCATGATCTTTTGTGATAATAAACATGTTTTCCCACCAAAATCCGGTGACAACTTCCTTGCCGAATTGATTGAAATAGTTGCCCTTTACGATGCCGGCAGCGACAAAATAGATCACGTTCTGACGGATGTTTTTTGGCCCGATTTCCGAATCTTTCTTGAACGTTTCTATTTGAATATGCTCACTTAGCTCGACAAGCATTTCGTCCGGGACTCTGCCAAACTCCCTAAGCTTGTCAAACAGGACCTCTGTTGCGGGACTTTCCATTGTCAATATTCTTTGATCCAGTTGATCATTCCCTCCAGCATCCTTATCACGATTGCCTTATCTGCCTGCTCAAACGCGTAGGACTTATTGCGCATACTTTCCTGCGAAAGGTCTTCCTTGCGTGGGGTAGAAAGGTAGGGGGCGATGGTCTGAATGACTGCATTCAGGGATTTCGCCTTTACTACCCGGGTTGCATCCATCGCGCGTAGTGTCAATGCGACCTGATCGACAGAGAGAAAACACATGATTTTGAAAGGGTCGCTTTTTGCTTTGGAGGGCTGCTGCTGGTTTTGCAGGGGCAAGACATCCCACTGATGTTTCTTTTCCAGGTAGGTGATCTCCTGCGCAAACCAGTTGCCCAATACTTTTTTGAGGTCTGCATGATGCGGATTAAGTTTGACCGTCGGTTTTCGGTGCATCTGGTTGAATTGCTTGTAAGACAACAGTAGTTCTGTCATCTTCTCGTGCACGGCACCGAAAGCATTGATTTTTTGAGCCAGCTTTTGCGTGTAGTAGTTCATGAAGCTGCGGCTGTTGAAATTCAAATAGACCAGTAGCTCTACGACAGCTCCGTGCAGCGTTGTTTCATCCTGCTGATGGCTGATTTTCTCAAGACCAGCAAGCAGTTCTTTTTTGTAGAATACCTCGCGGAATGAGACCGGCCTTTTTTCAGAATCATAAATGAAATAGTTCAGACTTTGCAAGACGATATCGGTAAGCGTCCGGTTGTCAACCCGGACGAACAGCTCTTGCCTGAGCAGCTCCAACCTGTCAAGCATCTCACGTTTGATTTGGGAAAGGTAAGCAGCCGGTGCCCGCTCGTCCAGGCTCAGATACTGGAAAATTCGGTGAAATTGACCACCCCGTTTCAGTTTAAACTGACCACCTGTTCCGGGCGAAATTGACCACCCCGTTTCGGAGCAAATTGACCA
>NZ_PYAS01000031.1 GCF_003014695.1 Dyadobacter jiangsuensis
ATCTTGCCCATGTATTTCTAATGTCGTAATTAAAAATACAAAAAAGCCCTCGTTCTACATAGTAGAAAAAGGGCTTTTGCTTTTGGGTCACCCTCTATCTCAACCCAAACATCACCATGAAACTATTACTCACATTACTCTCAGCCGCGGTTTTCTGCACGGCGGTATCACCCCGCCAGGACGACGAGCTTGCAAAAAGCATCGAACGCGGCAAAATGGTTTATTCCGAAAACTGCATTTCCTGTCATATGGGCACGGGCGAGGGCATTACCGCCACTTTCCCACCGCTCGCCAAATCGGATTACCTCATGAAAACGCCCGAGAATGCGATCCAGGCGATCAAGTTCGGTCTGATCGGAAAGGTTACCGTCAATGGGGTGTCTTACGACAACATGATGCCGGAGCCGGGACTGGCCAACGAGCAGATTGCCGATGTGATGAACTACATCATGAATTCCTGGGGCAATTCGTCGGAGAAAAAGATGATCACCGTAAAAATGGTGGAAGCCGTAAAACCGGCGGAGGAAAAGTAATACTGACCTTCAAAGCCGCGTGCAGCCGCATTATCCATTGGATTAATGCGGCTTTTTTATGACCAAAACTCTTATGTAACAGCCAGTTGAATACTATTTTAAATAAATCTAAATAAAATCTTGCCTCATAAAAATTCCCGACTGATATTTGCGGCTCGTTAACTATTTAGTCCAATTTTAGATAAATGAAAAGATTTTATATTTTCTTCCTATTACTGCTGGCAAGCGTTTCCGCATTTGCACAAAACGGCAGAATATCAGGACAGATACTCAGCTCGGATGGACAACCGGCCGAGCAAGTTTCGGTCGGAATTAAAGGATCTGCCCGCGGCGCCGTTTCGGATAATCAAGGAAAATTCACAATTGAAAGAGTCAAACCCGGAAGCTACACATTGCTCGTAAGCTTCGTGGGACTTGCCACCCAGGAAAAGGACGTGGAAGTAGCGGCCGGTGAAACGGTAAGCGTCGCTTTCACCCTGTCCGAAAGCGCCAACGAATTGCAGGAAGTGATCGTCAAAAGCGGCACTACCTACACCTCCGACCAGTTTTCATCCAGCATGAAACTCCTCACGCCGATTCTGGAAACCCCTCAGAACGTGCAGGTTGTCACATCCAAAGTACTGGCCGACCAGCAGGTTATCAGCATGAGCGACGGTCTGATCCGCAACGTCAGCGGAGCGGTTCGCCTCGAACACTGGGGTGATATGTATGCCAACATCAGCATGCGCGGCTCGCAGATCCAGGCATTCCGCAATGGCTTCAATGTAGTGAACTCTTACTGGGGTCCGTTGACCGAGGATATGAGCTTCGTGGATCACATCGAGTTCGTCAAAGGGCCTGCCGGCTTTATGCTTGCAAACGGTGATCCGAGCGGGTTATACAATGTAGTGACCAAAAAACCTACCGGCCAGACCAAAGGCGAAGTTGGCTTCAATGTGGGCAGCTTCGGACTTTACCGCGCTACGCTCGACCTTGATGGCAAGCTGAGCAAAGACAGCAAGTTCCTGTACCGCCTCAATGTAGCGGCGCAAAACAAAGGCTCGTTCCGCGCATACGAATACAACAACCGGTACAGCATTGCGCCGGTCATTTCTTACCAGATCGACGAGAAGACGAAACTGACGGCTGAATACACACTGCAATATGCGAAAATGTCGAACGTAGGATCATTCTATGTATTCTCGCCCGACGGCTACGCTACTTTGCCGCGCAATTTCACGACCATGGCTCCGGGCATTGCCCCTACCAAGATCAACGACCAGAGCGTGTTTATAAATTTGCAGCACCAGCTCAATTCAGATTGGAAACTGACGGCACAGGTTGGCTATTTCAACTATAACCAGAATGGCAGCAGCATGTGGCCCAATGCGGTAAACCCTGATGGTACGCTGATCCGGGCCGTAGGTCTTTGGGACGCCAAGAGCGAAATGACGCTCGGACAGGTATTCGTCAATGGCGACGTAAAGACGGGAGCAGTAAGGCACCGCATTCTGGGCGGTATTGATATTGGCAGCAAGCATTACTTCGCCGACTGGTCGCAATCAATCGCGCTGGACTCCGTAGGTGCTGAATTCGACCCTAAAAACCCTTATTACGGCACGCCGGTAATGGGGTATCCTAAATTTGACCGCTCTATGGATCTTGAATCGCGCGCAGCGGCGGGCGGCGGCTTGCAGGATCAGAACTACACAGGCCTTTACCTGCAAGACGAGCTAGGCTTCCTCGATAACCGGATCCGTCTGACATTGGCAGGCCGTTACACTTATGTGAAACAATCGGCATACGGTGGCCCTAACGACGAGGCAAAACACTTTACGCCGCGTGTCGGCCTGAGCGTTTCACTCACGAAGAATACCTCATTATATGCATTGTACGATCAGGCATTTATCCCGCAATCGGGCCGTTTGATCGGTGGCGGCAAAGTGAAACCGGTTACCGGAAACAATACGGAGTTCGGGGTGAAGCGCGACTGGGCAGAAGGCCGCTGGAATACTACCCTCGCATTCTACCGCATTTTGAAAAACAACGAGCTGACAGGCGATCCGACGAATCCCAACTCAGGCCTGAGTATGGTATTAGGTCAAAAAAGAGCCCAGGGTGTTGAATTCGACCTTCGCGGTACGATTATCAACGGACTTAACCTGACCGCAAACTATGCTTACACCATTTCCGAAGTGACGAAAGTTGCCGAGGGCGTAACGGACATGAAAGTAGGCGATTTGATTCCCGGGTATGCCAAGCACACAACCAATGCCTGGTTGAGCTATAAAGTACAGCACGGCTCGCTGAAAAACGCTGGTATTTCTGCGGGTTTCACCTATCTGGCAGGCCGCGCTACTACCAACTGGTCGACCACCAACAGCAGCCTCAACCAGCCTGATTATTTCAAATTGGATGGTGGTTTGTTCTGGGAAAAAAACAACATCCGCCTGACAGCGAACGTGTTCAACATTCTGGATAAATACCTATACAGCGGCGGCTATTATGATTGGTTGAAGGCCTATTACTGGCAAGCCGACCCTCCAAGAAATTATCGTTTGAGCGTTAATTACAAGTTTTAACAGGATAGTTAGATCAATGCAAAGAGGCTTCCCGTCGGGAGGCCTTTTTTGTATTCCGGCCCGCTCACACCGCGTGAGCCATCATCAGCCGAGCGCCCTTTCTAAACTTCCCGGCCAGTGCATCATACTGCTCGTGAATGTCTTTATGCGGTGTAAATGCCTGTCCCACCTGTGTAAAAGCAGTCAATTCCGAAAAGTCTTTCACTACCCCCAACGCCTTCAACCCCACCATCGCCGCGCCTACCGCTCCGGTTTCAACGGTTTCATTCAATTTCACTGTTTTGCCAAATACATCCGACAGCATTTGCACCCAGGTAGCACTCCGGGCAAAGCCGCCATTGGCATAGATCGTGTCGATTTCCTGCATTTCCATCAGTATTTTGGCAATGCTGTAAAGATTCAGCAAAATACCTTCCATCACTGCCCGCGCGAAATGCGCTCGCGTATGCGTGATGTCCAGCCCCGAGAAACCGCCCCGCACCGAGGAGCTCCAAAGCGGCGCACGCTCGCCCAGCAGGTATGGATAAAAAAGCAATCCCTCCGCGCCTGGTTTAACACCCTGTGCTTCCTTGAAAACCGCGTCGTACGACTCCTTGGGGAAGAATGTGTTCATAAACCATTCAAAAATGACGGCCCCGTTATTCGAGGGGCCTCCTACGATATAAGTTTTTTCATCGAGCACATAGCAGAAAGTCTGCATCAGCGGATCGGAGAATGGTTTTGCGGAGCATATGCGCACGGCTGCACTGGTGCCGATCGTGACGGCCATAGAGCCGTTCCTGATAGCGCCGCTACCGAGATTGGCCAGGCAGCCATCGCTTGCGCCCATGATCAACGGAGTACCTTCGGGTAATTTGGCAGGGTTATCGCCGGGGAGTTTTACAATATGATAAGGGGATACCGCCTCGGGTAGCTTTTCCACTTTCAATCCGAGCTTCTTCAATGTGTAATCATCCCATCGCAATTCCCGGATATTGAACATCCCCGTAGCAGAAGCAATGGAATAATCCACCACAAATTCACCCGTGAGCCTGTATACGATATATTCCTTCACACCTACGAACTTGCTCGTCTTGCGGTAAACATCAGGCTCATTCTTTTTCATCCACAGCAACTTGCACACCGGAGCCATCGCATGAATGGGTGTTCCGTTGTTATGGTAAATCTTCTTGCCTACCTGCGACGCCCGCAGTCGCGTGGCTACGTCGGCACTGCGGTTATCAGCCCAGATGATAAGGTTGGTGAGTTGTTTCCCGTCCTTATCGAGCGCCAGCACGCCGTGCATGGCCGCACTGAAACAGATACCGACAGGCCCGCCCTGATCTTTGCATTTCGCGGTCACCTTTTTCAACGTCTTGCAGACAGCCTGGAAAATCTCTTCCGGATCCTGCTCACTCCAATCGGGGCGTGGATGCTGCATTTCATAACTTTCACTGTGCGAAGCAAGGATTGTTCCCGAAACGGTATCGAAGGCGACTGATTTGACGTTTGTTGTGCCGATATCACAACCGATAATATAGGGCATTGGCAATTGTTTTAGAGGCAAAACCCGCATTCCCGCACGCGAGAAACACGGCAAGTGATTACTAAAACAAAAGTATGGATTTTGGGATTGATTTATTATTTTCGCAGCATCGAAAGCTATTAATACATTCCGAATATGTCTGAAACATCACATACCGAGTCTACTTCGCTGCCAACCTTCGCTTACATCGCAGCGTTTATTATCCTTTTTATCATCCTGGCAGTATTTGGCGACCTGTTCGTGTTCATCCTCGGAACAATCGGTCTGGTTGTGACTTTCGCAGCGTTTTACAAAGACCACAGCCACGACGATCACCATTGACAACCAGCCCGCAGGGGCATGATCATATTCAACGGACGGCCAGCTCGGGAAGGACATTAACCACCCCCCATTCGAGTTGGCCGTTCGCTTTGTTTACAGTCCAGCTTTCTTCCATCACACAAGTATCTTCCAGATCGCGGTACTGGGCAACGAGCTGCTCATTCCGCAGCAGTAACCGCACAAATCCGTTATATCCCAACGCACGCCCCTTGATTTCCTTCCTTACCCGTGTGTCGTAGTAATTGATTTTGGATAATTCCCCCACATCAGGCGGCTTGATCTCCACCGGCAATCCGCCGTGCCCGATGCAGCGCCCGTAAGCCTGGGGTCCCTTACCATTCCGACCGAACCGGTATGCTACCAGGCGATGATCGTGTCCCCAGATCCAGACAACCGGCCGTTGCGCCTCACCCATGAGCTTCTGCAACTGTTCACCGGGCCGCACATACTCCTCCCGGAATGCCGACATATAAGGATGGTGGCTCAGAAACACGATACCCCGTTTATCGTACGGGTCACCTAGCTTTACTACATCGCGTAGCCATGCCACCTGTTCTTTCCGTAAATGACAATCCGGCGGAGAGAGTATTTCAACAAAAGGCCTGCCCACGGAGGTATACCCCGTATCAATGCCGATAATGCGCCAATAATCGTTTTCCAGGCAGAAAAAACCTGCCTGCTGCGTCTTACGCGTCTCACCTACCTGCGCGTACATGGCGGGAAGCAGATGCTGAAAGAATGCATTGCCATTGGAATACATTTCATGGTTTCCCGAAAGCGCCAGACTCCCCGAAGCGCCGTAATACCAGGAGGCATAAGGCGCTGTAAAATTTTCCTCCACTTCTTTGGGTGTTCCTACAAAATAAATATCCCCCATATGGACGGTGTAATCGGGCGCATGACGCGCTACAAGGTTCGCTACCGCATCGGATTCGGCCGTATCACTGGCCCAGTCCGAAAGCAATGCGATGCTGATTTCATCCCTGGACGCAATGGAGGACTGCAACGGATAAATACCGGTGTCGTCGTTGCGCGGGTAGGCCTGGTACGGATGCCTCGCCCCAAATCGGCTGCGCAAGTAATGCCAGGCAAAGCCGATCAGGTTGGTTTTGAAAAATTCGCTAATAACATTGGTAACCGAAGACGTCTGTTCCACCCGCTTTTCATACAGTTCAAGCTGGGTTTTCGCGTGATTCTCGGCCTCGCTATGGCCGAGATTGAGGTATTTCTGCGCACGTTCTTCGGAAGTTCCGGGCATAGCGGTTCTTTGCGTAAATGGGTATGGATGGTAAATAAAATAATAACCCGCTTAACCTCCACGATCAGACCACGATTTCTTGAAGCTCAGCCTCAGCCGAATGTCACTGATTGACACATTACCATTGCTTAAATATTTGATTCCCATGTTGACAATCGCATTCCATACCATTACCTTTCGCGAAAATTTATCAACCACCAAACACAAAAATCGAATGAAAAAAATTGCTATTATCTGTATGCTTTTAGTGGCGGGCAAAGTGGCATCCGCGCAAACCATGACAGCCAAATACATTAAGGAGTGGGAGCGCGCAAAGGAATACACCAAAGAATACCTGGATGCGATGCCCGAAGATGGCTACGCGCTGAAACCTACCCCTGAAATCCGTTCGTTTGCTGCGCAAATGGACCACCTTGGCGATGCGAATTACGCGTTCATTTCGGCAGCATCCGGCAAGGCGAAACCGGATGGTTCTCTTGAAAAAAGAGCTGATCAATCAAAAGCAACTGTAACCAAAGGTGTGATGGAAAGCTACGACTTCGTGATTGCCGCATTGAAAGGTATGACCGACGCCGATTTAGCGAAAGACGTAAAAGTATTCGGGATGGATATGAAAGCCGGAACCGCATTTGAAAAGGCTTTCGAACACCAGACTCACCACCGCGGCCAAACCACCCCTTACATTCGCATGAAGGGTGCTACGCCTCCGAAAGAGAAGTTGTTCTAAAACAAAAACGGCCGGTTCAATCGAACCGGCCGTTTTTGTTGCTATCAGTTTTACCCCGACAGCTTGCTTTTCAGATTATAGAGGTTCAGCGCGAAAAAGCTGTATACTTTCATAAAAAACGGCGGAATGATGAAATCGCGGATCACCTCCTTTTTCCGCTCCGGCGATGGCTCGGCCATCGAAAGGTACTTCACCGCATATTTGACGCGCGGCCAGTAAGTATCGCCGTATTCTCTCGAAAACAGCATTTTATAGTAATAGGTCGCGATATTCTTCGTGAGCCGGTCGTGATATTTGTATTTCAATTCCTTATCGATATTGGAATACATCTCAATGCGGTTGAAAAGGAAATCCTTCCCATAATGGTTATCCGCAAAGCTCGCACCTCCGCGTTGTTTCCGGTACACCGACATTACCTCGTCAATATAGCCGATCGGGCCGCGCGTCGCGAGCATGATATTGCGGGGAATATCGCCGCTGGTCGACAGGTTCGTCCACTCCGGATCCGGATTTTTGGCAAAGTCCTCGGTCCGGAACATCAGGCTCGACGTCGCGATAAAGCAAAGCTCGTCCTCACCGATGAGGTCGTCAACGGTAAATTCCTTTTTACTAATCCAGTTGACCAGGTGCGGTGGGGCCGCATTGTCATCGTAAATCACCCTTGCATTGTGAAAAGAGGCCGAATAATGCGGATTGGCGTCCATCATTTCAACCTGCTTTTGCAGCTTGTCAGGGACAAGTAAATAATCGTCGCCATCAAACTGGGCGATATATTCGCCTTTGGCGGCGGCAAAAGTAGCCAGCGCATTGAATTTCCCGTTTTGGCCCATGTTTTTCGGATGCAACAAGAGCCTGATTTTGTCGGGGAAACGCTGTTGGTATTCGGTTAATATCGCCCGGGTGTTGTCTTTGGAAAAATCATCTCCTACAATAATCTCGAAATCAAATGTAGTCTGCTGCATCAGGATCGAATCCAGCATTTTTGCTACAAATTTTTCATGGTTGTAGGTGACTACACACACGCTCACTTTTATCATAGTCACTGTTTCATTGAATAAGCGGAGTCGCTTGGCGCAAATTTAGCTGAATTCTCCTCAAAATCTGCGCCCCGCTACTTTACGGTTCTTGAACGGCCAACTCCCGGGCACATAACGGCAATGCGTCAAAATAAATTCGGCACGAAATGAATCCGGCGGCACGATCGTTTAATTTTGGTACCGCTTTCCATTAATTCCAAAAGAATGCTCGCTTCCCCTACCACCGACAAACAACCGATATTCCGCAAACCACAGATATTTAATCAGTTCCCTGAGTTGGTAGCCGCAGAAAGTACACGCCACGGAGGCGTAAGCACCGGCCATTACGCCTCACTGAACCTCGGCGGCTCTCAGGACGCGCCTGAAAATATCATGCAAAACAACCTGATATTTTTCGGGGCACTCGGTATACCATTCGAAAACGTCGCAAAAGCACATCAGGTGCATGGGACCGACATTGTAACTGTTACCTCACCGGCCCGCTTCGAGGGATTCGATGCCCTTGTGACCAATGTAGCCGGCATTCAGCTCGCCGTAACCGTAGCCGATTGCACTCCAATCCTTATTTACGACCCCGTAACAGGTGCGGTGGCCGCCATTCACGCGGGATGGCGCGGTACCGTAGGCGGAATTGTCGAAAAGACCGTCGCCGCCATGCAGCAAAACTACGGCACGCGGCCCGAAGATTGTGTCGGATATGTGGGCACCTGTATTGATGAATGCAGCTTTGAAGTTGGCGAAGATGTGGCACAGCATTTCACCCCGACCTATAAACGCTGGGATGAAACCGCCGGTAAGTTTTTCGTGGATTTAAAAGCCTCTAACCGTGACCAGCTGATCCGCAGCGGCATAAAGCCCGAGCACGTGGAAGTTTCGCCTTATTCAACGGTGCTTCACAACCAGGATTACTTCTCCCACCGCGCCGAGAAAGGCCTTACCGGCCGTCTGCTCGTGACAATAGGCCGTACCAACTGATCCTAAACAAAACGACCAGCAACGGTATTCCGCTGCTGGTCGTTTTCGGAATTTACCTTGTCATTATGCTTTCTCAGGAGCCGGTGCCGGTGCTTCGGCCTTAGGGGTAGCTGCCGGTTTCGCAGCAGGCTTGGCGGGTGCGGCTTTCGGAGTTGCCGCTGGTTTTGCAGCCGGTTTCGGAGCGCTTGCTTCTTTACCCACAGTTGGCTTCGCGGGAGCGGCCACAGGCGCCTTAGACGAGGCAGCTGCTACCAATGCTGCTACTTTTTCTTTTTTCTGCGCCTTGCTTTTCTTGCCTTCCTTTTTATCCTTTACCTTTTTCTCCGCATTCTTAGCCTCCTTGGCTTTTTTCTTGAGAGTTTCCTTTTCAAACTTAGCTACTTTCTTAGCCAGTTTCGCGGCCGCTTTCTCAATCGATTTCTTTATTTTTTTCGAACCGGCAGTGACTGCTTCAATCTTTCCGGCAAGTGTTTCAGCAATCTCTGTCGATAACTTTTTGGTAGCGGATTTCATAAATCTGATATTAAGAATTTCATAAATAATACATGTAGCCCGGCCCCGCGGAGGAGCTATACCAGGTCAAAATTGCCGTCAGGCAATAACCTACAAATACCCATTATTAATTTATAAATAGCAAATTTTCTGTATTATTTTTATGTTATATTTCTCTTTACAAAATCCCACAACACGATTCCTGCCGACACCGAAACGTTGAACGAATGCTTCGTCCCGAACTGCGGGATTTCCAGGCAGCCGTCGGATTCCGCGATTGCCGCATCACTCACACCTTCCACCTCATTCCCAAATACAAAGGCATGCGGAGCCCCTTTATCGGGCTCGAAATTTTGCAGCAGGACACTTCCTTCCGCCTGCTCCACGCACCATACTTTATACCCTTCCGATTTCAAAACTTTAACCGCCTCAGCCGCACTTGGGCATTTCTCCCACGCTACCGATACCTCCGCCCCAAGGGCACTGCGCGTGATCTCGCGATGCGGCGGCGCCTGCGTGTAGCCGCAGAGCATTATCTTCTCTGCCCGCAATGCATCGGCTGTCCGGAAAAACGAGCCGATGTTATTCAGGCTCCTGATATTATCCAGCACGATTACAAACGGAAATTTTTCCGACTCCTTAAACTCATCGACCGACATCCGGTCCATTTCATCTACACTCAGCTTGCGCATGAATTTCACTCGTTTATTTTCACAAAAAAAGGTTTCTGCACCTGGTACAGAAACCTTTTTCGGTATGGTAAGAATAATCTACTTAATCTTGGTGATCAGCTCTACGATGTTCTTAACGCCCAGTTTTTCGAAAATACGGGCTTTGTAAGTACTGACAGTAGAGAGCTGCAAGTTCAGTTTTTCTGCGATTTTTGCGGTTCCCAGGCCCTCCTTCAAAAGGTTCATCACGTCGGTCTCGCGCGGCGAAAGGCTCACGATCGGATCCGGCATGTATTCCTTTGGATTGATGAGACGATTGATATTCATTTGCTGCATATCTTCGCTCATGTATTTCTTATTGTTCAGAACGCTCATAACGGCGGTTTTGAACTCTTCCTCCGGTGCATCTTTCGACAGATAACCATCCGCACCGGCTTGAAGGTACATCAGGCCGTAGAGTTGTTCGTCGTAGCTCGAAAACATTAGAATTCTGACGCCAGGCGATTTTGCGCGGATGGTTTCCACCATTTTGGTAGTGTTGCCACCCGGAATATTGATATCCAGAATCAGGAGGTCATAAGCTTTGGTCTCAAGTTCCTGAAGAATTTTATCAAAATCGTCAACGTCCGAAATTGTTGAATCCGGAATTAGTGATTTGAGGAGGTGTTTGGTACCGATTCTTACCACAGCATGGTCTTCGGCGATCAGTATGTGTTTCATGGATGGGTTGGGTCCAATGGATGTAAAAAACTACTGGTGTCAAATTAATCCGGACAATCAATTTCCAGCCTGATGATTGCCCTTGAACTGAAAATCCTGATTACCAACCAGTACTATTTTGTACATCCTGGTTGAACTGATTTGATGAATTAACAAAAATAGTAATCAGCATTGTATTAAACATAAAAAATATCAAATTAGTATATCAATTATTTATCAAAATCCTTGATCTGAGCACATTTAACGCACATACTATAACTTTTGGGCCCGTTAAGTAGTAGTTTTACACACACTTCTCTTTGCTCCTGGACTAACAACGACAGCGTCGTGGATGTATTTCCGATGCCCAAAGCGCCTTTTCCTGCGACCGCCCCATGGCTTTTCTTCAGGAGGGAACAATTGGCCATTCAGACTTCTGACCTAATTTATTCATTTATTCTTACTTCCAAAGATCCCGGTCATATTTTGGCCGTATTTCACTGCCTGCCAGGCGCTCAGGGTTGGGCCTCGCCACCGTTGGCCCCATTCGGCGGTATTATGCCGATAGCCCGGTGCCATGAACGTCAGCTGACATTTCTACTCTCCTGCATCCGTGAATGGACAATCCGAATGGGAGGCAAGGTACTCACCATAAAAACCGCGCCGGCATGCTACCATCCGCTTACACACGAAATTTGCCATCGCAGTTACCTCGCTGCCGGTTTTTCACCCAATCATACCTATTCTAATCATTATATTCCTATTACCGACCAGCGTTTTGACCAGGTTATTGAGCCAGCGGAGCGTCGGCGATTAGCCAAAGGCAAAAACAGCGGTTTACGCATCGCCCTCGAACCGGGGATTTGCGACGAAACGACAGAAGCAATGCTATGTGCATGCGACCGAGCACACGGCCGCCAGTTGCGGATAAAACCGGGAGAAATTGCCCGGATCATGCGTGCGGTACCCGAAAGCTACATCACTTTGACAGCCACTAATGGTGAACAAATCCTCGCCGGCGCATTGTTTGTGCGCGTAAGCGATCGTGTTCTGTACCATTTTCTTTCCGGCTTTTTTCCTGAATTCAGGGCAATCAGTCCTTCACTTCTGCTTTTTGACGCGGCTTATCAGTATTGCCTGGATAACGGCTTACAAATCCTGGACCTTGGCATTTCGCTCGATCATCTCGGGCATGAAAAAACATCGCTGGCCAGTTTCAAACGGCGCATTGGAGGCCAGGAATGCCCCAAAATTATTTATGAAGCGACTTTCTGAACATAGGCGGACGCTCCCCAAACGTTTTGCTTACAAGGCGCAAATAGCTACATTAGCAGCCAAATTTTCCCCGGCCTGGCACAAACCTCGAACAGCCTAATGAAGTTAAAGACAATCAAGACCATACTGAGTCACCCTTTAAATCAGAATAACAAACTCCCGGCCTTGATGACGTTCTTCAAAAGAGGAGTTGTCATTCGTTTGCACCACCATCCGATGGTGTATCCTTTTCTCGAAAACACTTCTCTGGTAGTCGAAAAAGGCATGTCCAGCGCGGAGCTTCAAATTTACACGGGGCTGTATGACCTGTATGAGATGCTTTTCCTTACGCATTACCTGCGCCCGGGCGACACATTTGTGGACGTGGGCGCCAATGTGGGAGTGTACACGGTTCTGGCCGCGGGCGTAGCGGGTGCCAATGCCGTCGCATTTGAACCGATCCCGACGACCTTTTCGAAATTAAAGCGAAATGTAACGTACAACCAGCTGGAAGACCGGGTTGACCTCCGGAACCTGGGCGTTGGCGATAAAGCGGAGAAACTGGTTTTCACCAACAACCTCGACGCTACCAACCACGTCATCAGCAACAGCCAGGAGTCAGCCGGTGCCACGATTCAAGTGCCTGTTGATACGCTGGACCGCTTGCTGGCGGATAAAACGGCAAACTTTTTGAAGATCGATGTGGAAGGTTTCGAGGCGAATGTCATCAACGGCGCACCCGATACCCTGGCCAATCCCAATTTGAGGGTGATCATTATGGAGACTAACGGTCTTTCGGATCAATACGAATTCGGGCAAAATTACCTCCACAACAAGCTGCTCGACCTGGGATTTGCCCCGTACAGCTATGATCCATTTAAGAGATCACTCCAAAAACTGGAAACTACCGGCCCCCACGATACCATTTATTTGCGGGATCTGGAATTTGTGCAGGAACGCATTAAAAGCGCCCGGAGAATCCGCTTCCGGAAAATGGATATTTAACCAGCTCCGTGCTCAGGTCATTTACCATTCACATAGGGTAGCCGCTTTTTGGCAGTTTCAAAAAGCGCCCGTATCTCTGGGGAAACATCGAGTTTAAGTATCAAAACCGCGAAAGCCACACATAAAAACGCCGACCGGAGCACGATGGCAATCATAGCCGACAATTTGGAAACGGTATAATGCGGTTCGAGAAAGGTGGACAGATATAAAACTGCCAGTACCAGCACTACCTTCACCGTTCCCTGCGAGAAAGGCTGCACGCCAAATTTACGCCAGACCACAAATAGCCTGGACATGGAATAGAGGAAGGTCGTGATCATGGTAGCCAACGCCGCCCCGATAAAGCCGTACATGGGTATGAACAAAAGGTTCAGCAAAAAGCCCAAAATGGCCGATCCGAGAATAAGATATGTCGCGTATTTGTAAAACCTCGAATAAAGGATTATCTCCGTGTTGAGCCCGGTTCCGGTATCGAATACTTTCACCAATGCCAAGAAAAGCACTACGAGCTTACCTTCGCGGTAGGTTTCTCCTTTGGGAATGAGCAGGAAAATGTCATCGATACTGCTCCATATCAGCAAAAAGAATAAACCTCCTGCTATCAATTGGTTCAATGCCGATTTGACGTTGATCTGACGGACAAATTCGTAATCTTCTTTACCCAAAGAAGTAGATAACAACGGAATGGATATCTGTGAAATGGCTTTCTTGGGTATTTCAATTACGCCGGCAATGTATGCGGCTATGATAAATATCCCCGTCTGAATAAGCCCCCGCTCTCCCGCGAGCATGGAGCGGTCGATAAATAGCATCAGGTTCACGCCTATGCCCCCGAGAATCGAAAAGCTCCCATAAGCCAGCATACTCCGGAATAATGATCCGGTAAATATTTGTGGATTGGGTTTAAACCAATACCATTTTCCGAGCTTTCGAATGTAAAAGATCAGCGAGATCAGGGCCAGACCATAAGAAGCAATCAGCAGATAAAGCATTAACTGAAAACTCACCCACCCGAATCCGAACATCAAAATGACCAGCACATTGGCCAGTCGCAGAAAAACCTCACGGATAAAGTTGGGAACGGCAATGCGCGAATTGTTCCGGCAATAGGATTCCAATACGGCCAGATAAAGCCAAAACAATGTTAGGGGAATTACCAGAATATGGTATTTGATCAATAACGGGGAGTTCTCGGAATAATATTGCTGTATCCATCCCGAACATAGCAGGTAAAGAATCGTAAACAACAATCCTCCAACAAATGGTAACCCTAAAAGGAGCGGCAATATGCCGTTATGGCCAGCATCATCGTCCCTGAATTTTGCAAAAAACTTATCCGCAATAAGCGGCGTACCCAGATGTGCGAAAGCTGCAAAAAGCAAACTGTTTTCGAAAAGCAACCGGGTGAGCGCCAATTCTTCTACCGAAAGGAACTTGGTAGAAACATACATTTGATTAATTATCCCGATTCCAACCCCGATATAAGAGCCAATCCCCGCCTTTAAGCTTTGTCGTACAACAATTCCCACATTAATCTATTTTAAATACTTCTTCTGAATTATTTGCACAATGCGGTCCGATGCAAGACCGTCCCATAGTGCAGGCAAAGAAGTCGGCTTCTTCTTCCCGTTTATAACTTCACTTATAATACTGATCGCATGAGCGACATCTAAATCACCCACAAGGCGGTTTGTCCCCTCCCCGATGGTCGACGGGCGCTCGGTGGATTTCCTGAAAGTAACGCATGCCACACCCAGAAACGTAGTTTCCTCCTGCACGCCCCCGGAATCGGTAACTACCAGGGCTGCATTGGAAATCAGGTTGATGAATTCAAGATAACCCTGGGGCGGCAACAAATGCAGCCCGCTGCATTGTTCAAGCTGATCCCAGATACCGTAACTGATCAGACTCGATTTCGTCCTCGGGTGAACCGGAAAAACGAGCGGTTTGATTTCGCATAGGGATTGTATTAAATCCGTCAGCATTTTCAGCTCCACGGGTGAATCCACATTCGATGGCCGGTGCATCGTCATCACCACATAACCACCCTTTTCCAATCCCAGATCTTTCAGCACAGGGATCTCCGACGCCTTTTCGCGCCCATAAACCAGCGAGTCGATCATAACATTGCCCACGAAATGGATCTTGTCTGCGGCTATACCTTCATTTCGCAAATTGCTCACGGCCGATTCCTCAGATACAAAAAGTTCGTCGGACATGTGGTCGATCAGAATACGGTTGATTTCTTCGGGCATACTTTTGTCGCCGCTCCGCAATCCGGCCTCTACATGCGCCAGCCTGACTCCTTCTTTTGCCGCTACTAATGCACACGCCAGACTTGAATTGACGTCGCCGACGACCATCACGAGCTCGGGGGATTCGCTGGAAAGCACCTTTTCGAAAGCCAGCATAATCTGGGCGGTTTGCCCGGTGTGGGAACCGCCGTGGATACAAAGCGAGAAATCCGGCTTGGGAAGGCCCAGCTGCGTGAGGAATACCTTATACATCGCATCGTCGTGATGCTGACCGGTATGAACCAGGCTGACGGAGAACTCCGGGTATTTTGAGAAGGCTCTGTACAGGGCCGCTACCTTCACAAAATTGGGCCGCGCCCCCATCACGCATATTATTTTCAACGACTTCGATGACGGTTTTCCTGCAAAGGTAGTACAGTTTGCCCACCAAAACTCGTCGCTCTGACTTTTTACTACTTTCGCATTTGTTGTGATTTAGAAACGATTCGACCTACTTTTGCAACGATAACCGACAAATGAGCTCATGCGCGCCCATGCCCCTATCGTCCTTTTTTGCTATAACCGCCCCTCGCATTTGCAGCAGACCGTCAAGAGCCTGCAAATGAATACACTCGCTTCCGAAAGTGAGTTGTACGTTTATTCCGATGGGCCGAAGCACGCACAAGAGGCGGGAGCTGTGAACGAGGTGCGCGAGTACATTGCCGGTATTACAGGCTTCAAAAATGTGACGATTTTCGAGTCCCCGCAAAACAAAGGCCTCGCCGCTTCCGTCATCGAGGGAGTAAGTTACGTGCTTTCCAGGCATCCCGACGCGATTGTCCTGGAAGACGATATGCTTAGCACCACAGATTTTTTGTCATTCATGAACCAGGCGCTCGACGTCTACGCCGGCCGTTCGGATATTTTTTCGGTAACCGGCTACACTCCGCCTATCGAAGTTCCGGCAAACTACCAGCACGACCTGTACCTCGCCCCTCGGGCAAGTTCCTGGGGCTGGGGAACCTGGGCGCACAAATGGGCGAAGGCCGATTGGCAGGTGCGTGACTTCCAAAGCCTGAAAAACGATACGGAACGGAAAGATGCATTTAACCAGGGTGGTGACGACTTGTGGCCGATGCTGGCCAAGCAACAAAAAGGTGTGATCGACTCCTGGGCGATCCGCTGGACCTATTCGCAGTTCGCTAATGACGCGTATGGACTTTATCCGGTCCATTCCAAAATCAAAAATATCGGAACGGATGGCAGCGGTACTAATTTTACTTTTAAATCCGGGGAGTATGGAGAGGAAATGGCGGAAGGGCCTGTGGCGATGCCCGCGGATTTGAAGCCCGATGCCGGTCTTACCGCGGCATTCCAGCAATATTACCGGTTATCTTTCCTTTTAAAAATTAAAAACCGGGTCAAATACGGCATTTGACCTATTATACATATGTACTGGCTTCGCTACCTGCTTAAAGAACCTTATCATGCCCTCGGCTCGGCTCGGAACCGGGAATTTATGGCGTTGCTACTCAAATACGGCAACCGTGCCCGTTACAAGCTCACGGATGTGGCATTCGGCGGATTCAAACTGAAAGTGCCTGATACCATGTCGTTCCTTTGGCAGCATAAGGAGATATTTGCAGACGAGTTCTACTACTTTGAAACTACGCAATCCCAGCCCGTCATTTTCGACTGCGGCGCGAATATTGGAATGAGCGTTCTGTATTTCAAAAAGCTGTTTCCCAAAGCCAGGGTACTTGCATTCGAAGCAGAGCCGACCATTGCCTCGTTGCTGCGACAGAACCTTGAAAGCAATGGCGTAAACGATGTCGAGATCGTTGATAAGGCTGTTTGGGTTGATGAAAACGGCATTTGGTTCGGCAGCGAATCGGCGGATTCCTCTTCCATTTATTCAACCGCACAAAAGCGAAAAATCGATTCAATCCGCCTGAAAGACTATCTGGAAAAAGAAAGCCGGATTGACTTCCTGAAAATCGACATTGAAGGAGCTGAAATAGATGTACTGCATGATTGCCGGGGCTCGCTTGCGCATGTGCAGAACCTTTTCGTGGAATTCCACTCCTACATCGGCAATGCGCAAGGCTTGGCGGATGTGGTGAAAGTTTTTGAAGAAAACGGTTTCCGCTATTACGTGGATACGAACCAACACCGGCTCCGGCCGTTTGTGAACCATCGCTATCGCGGTAACGATGTAATGGATTTGCAATTGAACATCTTCGGCTGGCGGGAATAGGCAGCCGTCAGAGCCTTGAATCGACCATGTCCTGTGGTAATACCGATTTCAAATCGAATATCACCGAATCTTGCGCAGTAAACTCGCTGAATTCCATTGTTTTGAACTCCTGATGTGCCACGGCCAGGATAACCGCCTCGTAGGTACCCGCAGGTTTGTCGAGCAGTGTAATATTGTATTCTCCCAATACCTGTTCGCCCGATGCCCATGGATCGTATACTTCCACGCGCATACCAAAATCGGTCAGCTCGCGGTACACATCGATTACCCGCGTGTTGCGGATATCGGGGCAATTTTCCTTGAACGTAATACCGAGTATCAGCACGCGGCTTCCTTCGATCTTATGCCCTTTACGGATCATGAGCTTCACGAGCTTGTTGGCCACAAATACACCCATCATATCATTTACCCTGCGGCCGGAGAGAATTACCTGCGGATAATACCCGAGCGACTCCGCCTTATAGACCAGGTAATAGGGATCGACGCCAATGCAATGCCCGCCGACGAGCCCCGGTTTGTATTTCAGGAAATTCCACTTCGTAGCAGCCGCTTCCAGCACTTCGGTGGTATCGACATTCATCCGGTCGAAAATCAATGCCAGTTCATTTACAAACGAGATATTCACGTCCCGCTGCGCATTTTCAATGGCTTTCGACGCCTCCGCTACCTTAATGCTCGATGCCAGATGCGTGCCCGCATCGATCACCGATGCGTACAGACTATCGACGAAGCGAGCCGTTTCCGGCGTTGAGCCCGACGTTACTTTTTTGATTTTTGTGAAAGTATTGACCTTGTCCCCCGGGTTGATGCGCTCCGGCGAATAGCCGCAGAAAAAATCTTCGTTGAATTTCAAGCCGCTTTCACGTTCCAGCACCGGCACGCAATCGTCTTCGGTACAGCCAGGATAAACCGTCGATTCATAGATTACCACGTCGCCCTTTTTCAGCATTTGCCCGATCATCCCGCTGGCTCTCAGCAGATGGATAAGGTTAGGCTTTTTATAATGATCAACGGGCGTGGGGACGGTTACTATAAACACGTTACACTCTTTCAAAGCCGCTTCATCCCACGAAAATGCGAGGTTAACAGCCTCCCGTAAATCCTGACGCGATATTTCCTTGGTCGTGTCATAAGCATCTTTCAGCTCCTGAATTCGCCTCTTGTTGATGTCGAAGCCGGTTACTCGGTACTTTTTACTAAAAGCCACGGCCAGCGGCAAACCGACATAACCAAGTCCGATAACGGCAATTCTGACATCTGATCCGGGTAACATGGGAGGTACTTCATTGAATGTTCGGCCATAAAACTAGGCATATTTCAGCCCACCAAAAAATTATCGCCGAATGCGTGACCAAAGTGAAATGTGAGCGTATTGGAATAAAGTGGTCACTCCAAATAGTCTTGAAAAATGGATCTACTGGTTATTCAAAACAAAGTGTTTACCATTCGCGGATGCAAGGTCATGCTGGACTTTGATCTCGCAGAATTGTATGAAATTGAAACAAGAACATTAAAACAGGCCGTCAGGCGTAACATTGAGCGTTTCCCCGACGACTTCATGTTTGAACTAACTTCGGACGAACTTGCATCTTTAAGATCACAAATTGTGATCTTAAAGAAAGGCAGAGGTAGCCACGTAAAGTATCTGCCTTTCGCTTTTACAGAACAGGGTGTCGCAATGCTGTCAAGTGTATTGAACAGCTACAAGGCTATACAGGTATACATCACAATCATGCGGGCATTTGTAAACATCCGTCAGCACTATCTTGATTCAAAGGAACTTAGAGATCGGATCGAGAAACTGGAAGATGAAATGCAGGTAAAATTCAACGACATCCATCAGGCACTTAGTTACCTCCTTGCACCGCCTCAGAAGGAAAGAAGATCGGTTGGTTTCAAACAGAAGTCAGCAAAATAGCATGTTCCCAAGTGAAGTGTTCCTTCTCTAAGGTCACAAATTGTGACCTTAGAGAAAAATCAGAAGCCGTTATACCAAACTCAATGTGCGTAAGGATTCGGTGGGAAGATATGCACCTGAAAACCCTCCTGCTGCATCGCTTTCATAACCTGCTCGGAAGGCAGCTTCTTGAAAATAACGGCGCACAGGACCTGCGAAGGCATTAGCGAAGCTTTCACCAGGAAATTATGGAATGCAAGTTTTCTCTTGATTTTCCGAAACGCCGGCGAAGAATCGTCAGCCTTTTCGCGTCCATAGGATGGGTGGTAATAATTATTGTTGATACCCCTAAAAGCGACTGCCGGTAAGCCGATCCCATTCGCAAGCTTGTCCATTTCACGCTCCGACAGCTTGAAAACGTAGTTTCCCACGGTTTCGAATGAGTACCTGTTTTTCCAATACTTCTGCAAGGCTTTGGTATCGAAGCGGTCGAAAATATTCCTTAATGCTAACAAAAACGGCATTTTCGAGATCGGATCGTGGGGCTCGACCAAAATCACCGCCTCGCGAGCAACCCGCAGCATCTCGTACACGCCCAGGTACGGGCGCGGGAAGTGGTGGTATGCCTCTTTGCAAAAAACATAATCGAAGCTATTGTCGGCAAACGTCAAATGCTCCACATTTTCGACGGCATACTTGTCAATGAACCCTCTTTCCTTCGACAAGGGCAAAAAGGTGCCGGCAATATCACTCGCAGTAGAATCCAGCCCTTTTTTGAAAAAATGATTCGCATCGAAACCATAACCGTCCCCCACCGTCAGCCATGATTTCTTTTCGTTCACAAACGGATCCGTCAGATCCAGCATGCGCTTGTGAATCCAATGGTTAATAGTCTGATTTGCATTATCGTACTCCCACTGCTCGATGACCTTGTTCTTCGCCTCCTGAGTCCCAAATTGCAACTCATACCATTCCGAATGCGCCTCGTGGCTTCGTTTTTCGCTTGACATCTTTCCGGTTTACTGATTTCGCGATAAAGATAGTTTCATCGAATAAAAAAGTATTTAAAGGCAGAACTATTAATTTTACCCGGGCGGAATGCCGCATGGAAATGCTGCCTGAAACGAACATCCAGCCAAAACACGAATTATCGATTGCGATCAAATGGTGCTTCAACTAAGTACTTTTCATTGGGAAGGAGGAGCCGGGGTCGCTGCGGCGAGGTTGCACCAGGCGTTACGCAATTCCGGCGTCGATTCACACTTGATGGTTTCGGAAATATCCGGCTCTGGCCCGCAAACTACCGCATGGGCGGATAGCGCCTGGAAATCGAAAATGGCCTGGGGAAATTTTGTTATGGAAAGGCTAAGTTTTCTTCCCTATGAAAAGGACAAGTCAGTCCGTTTCGCCTTTTCTCCGGCTGCAATTGGGGTCGACATTGCCGATCACCCGCTCGTAAGGCAAGCCAGCGTCATTCATCTGCATTGGATCAATTTTGGATTCCTTTCCCTGAAATCGCTCGAAAAACTGTTTGCGCTCGGGAAGCCAATCGTCTGGACATTGCATGATATGTGGGCATTTACCGGCGGCTGCCATTACAACCGCGGTTGCGAGCGTTATCTTTCGCATTGCTGCTATTGTCCCTACCTCCGAAAACCCGGCGAATACGATATTGCATTTGCCCAATTCGAAAAGAAATGCAATCTCTTTCAAGGGGCTCCTGTAACATTCGTTTCTCCGAGCCGGTGGCTGGATAACCTCGTTCAAAATGCTGCATTGACCAACGGCATGCCCTCGCAAGCAATCCCGAATTGCATCGATACCGAATTATTCAAACCCGGTAACCGCGACGAAGCGCGAAAAGCATTTGGACTACCCAAAGACAAAAAGCTGCTCCTTTTCGCCGGAGCCAACACGCAGGACCCGCGCAAAGGGTTTACCTATTTTCAGCAAGCCATGCACCATCCCGACCTGGCCGATGCCGAAGTAATGGTCCTTGGTAAGGGGAAAGCGGATGATTTCAAGGATATGCCCGTAAAAACGCATTTTCTCGGCAAGATCTCAGACACGAGCCAAATGGTGCAAGCCTATAATGCTGCGGACATGCTCATAGTCCCTTCCCTGGAAGATAACCTCCCGAACACGATTATGGAGGCCATGGCATGCGGCACGCCGGTTGTAGGATTTGATACGGGCGGTATCCCGGAAATGATAGACCATTGGAAAAACGGCTTCGTAGCCACGGCCAAATCTGCTGCTTCACTTTCCGAAGGCATTCAATGGATATTGAAATGCGATGCCGATGGCAGCCTTTCGGCAGACGCTCGTCGGAAGGTTCTGGAAAACTATTCGGAAGCGGTGGTGGCCAGGCAATACTCCCAACTTTATGACTCCCTGCTCCATGGATAACAGCCCGCTGCTAACCATCATTACCGTTACTTTCCAGGCAGAAAAATTCCTCGGGCGCACGCTGGATAGTGTGGAGAGGGCTCTTACGGGCGTGGAGAATCCGGCACAGTTGGAATACCTGATCATAGATGGTGGCTCCAAAGATCAGACACTCGCCATCACGGAGAGGTACCCTTTCATCTCGAAAATCATATCCGAGAAAGACAAGGGCCTTTATGACGCCATGAACAAAGGCTTACAGCTTGCTTCGGGGAAATATGTCTGGTTTTTAAACGCGGGCGACGAGGCTTTTGATCGTGACACCCTACCCAGCCTTTTATCCGCGCTCAAATCAGGAGCGGCAGTATTTTACAGCGATGCCATGATGGTCCGTGAGGACGGTACGGAAGTCGGCTTGCGAAGCCAGTTTACCCCTCACACTTTGCCCGAAAAACTGCGCTGGCAGGATTTCGCGTTAGGCATGAAAGTCTGCCACCAGGCATTTATAGCCAGAAAGGACATCGCTCCATTTTACGAATATGAGAATCTCAGTGCCGACATCGATTGGGAAATCGAATGCCTGAAACGGGCAGAAACTGTTCAATTGCTGCCGTTCACACTCTGTCGGTACCTGCTGGGCGGTCTATCAGTCAAAAACCATCGCCGATCGCTCACCGACCGGTACAAAGTGCTCAGAAAACATTTCGGTCTTATACCAACACTGTTCAATCACCTGCGCATATTCTGGCGGGGATATTGGTTTGCGCGGAAAAACGGGAAATACTGGTAAGCAAACCCGTTACTCCCAGGTAATCCACGACTTCGCATCCTTGGCACTTACCATGTCATACGTTTCATCCGACGTCTGAATCAGGTAAAAACCACTGGGATCGTAAAGCAACTTCGCGGATTCAGCAGCTGCTCCGCCCGCCGGGATCGTACCGTACGTGCCCGCTGGCGAAAATATTGCCCGCCCGTCAGCCGTAAATGTCGGTGGTTCCGGAGCATGTCCGTAGTCTAAGAATATACTCTTACCATCATAGAAAATAGGTGCAAACAAATCATTCCGGGCGCTTACGCCGGGCTGATAAACGTAAAACGCATATATCGATTCGTCCGATTTCAGATCGGCCACCTTGAATGCGTCATCCACTCCATTTACGTGGAATCCCTTCTCCGACCGCCAATCGCCACCCGATTCAATAGGGGTCTGCCACCACCTTTTTGATGCTGCCAGATCTACCGATATAGGTTTTATGGCGCTTACGACTGCTCCCGTTGCTCCTCCTCCTGCGAAACCCAGCTGAGTCGTATTCGCATTCCAGGTAATGTTCGTAAATCCTGTGATCGTCTGTGAACCATTCACCAGTGGAGATACGAACGCGACGCCCGCGGGGGTAAGATAGTAACTCGTGGTGAACGTTTTCGGCGTGCTTCCATTCAGCCAGGTAAGCTTAATTGTTCTGGAATTTTGATCAACCGTGATTTCGTAGGTGTTCGCTCCGAGCGTGACGCGCTTGAAGTAAGGTATGTATTTGGCAATGTTATTAAACAGCAACGCCTTGGCCAGGTCGCCATTCGTGTACGCGGTCGCCTGTGCCTGGGTGGCTTTCGTAAGCACCAGACGGCTCTGGTTTTTACGGCCAACGAATGCCATCCTATCCGCTGTCAGGGAATCGCCGAAAATGCTGAATTCGAAATCGGATTTAAGGCCTTCGCCAAGTTCGCCGCCATTCACCGCTTTATCCGGGTCCGCCAGCACGTGCAGGTAAGAGTAAGTATCAAATATCAATGAAGGTGTTTGCATGGCCTTTAACCGATAGCTGCTCTCCTTCGATTTGGCAGCCGAGGCATCCGAAAAATCGGAGTACATGGTTACCCGGTTTTTATCATCAAATTTGAAATAAAACCCGTAGCTACCTCCTCCACCCGGATAAATCACCGCATTCCAGCCGTAAGGTGCCTCCACCAGCTGCTTTTCATAGGAAGCCAATGCAGCATTCAACCGCACGTCCGCAGATTCTTCAAAAACCGTATCGTCTTTGTTTTCGCAGGAGAAGAAAACGGTAGTCAGGAACAACAGGTATAAAAATGATCTCTTCATCTGCCATTAAAAAAGTTTATTCATCGAAGTCCGCACTCTTTTTTGCAGACTGTAAAAATCAATTTTCCAGGTATTCTTATAATAGGCTACAATAATAGCCTCTTTTTGCCGTAACGCGGCCTGTGCCTGCGCCTTTGTTACGCCGCTCGGGCTCGTCCCTTCCGGTATGGAGTTCACAATCTTCTCGAAACCCGCCTTTCCTTCTGTAAGCATCATGGCGATCATCTCCACAAAATCCTCGTCAAAGGCTGAGGAACTATAAGCAGTAATAAACCCATCGCGGCGCGCATCGGCATCACTCCAGTTGATCCAGTTCCCACCCTGATAATATGACTTTGAAATGTTCTTGTATTCAACGGGATAGAACACCGTCTGATGCAGAATATGACCAAATTCGTGGTGAATCGTGTGCAGGAACCAGTCTTTGACAAAAGACGAATCCCTTCCGGGATCGTAACCTGCCATGCCTTTGATCTTGAAAAGATTTACCCCATACAAAATCACTTTCCGGCCACCTTCCGCGGTTCCCAAGGTAATCGAGCCCTCGGTGTTGTATTCATTACTGCCGGAGAGAATGAAGAATTTGGGCGAATACTTATTGTAAAAAACCTTCCCCGCTTCCTCTACGTAAGGGGTTGTCCACGCCTTCTTGATGGTGCTAAGCAACGGTACCACCTGCGCCTCGTCCGGCGGCACCAGCGTTTTCGTCAGATTCCCGAATTCGAACTGATCCCACTTATACTTTGCGGAAATATTGTAAGGCACCACCAGGCTATCCTGAATCCACTTGTCAATCGGCCCCTCCGCCCATACGTCGCCGCCCAGTCCGGGAATATCTTCTACATTGCCCAGGCTTTCTTCCTTGCAGGACGTCATGGTCGTGCTCGCCAGCAGGGCAGCAACAATGCAGTGGGTAAAACTTCTGAATATCGTTTTCATGGTTGAATGGCTTTCTTACCTGGGATTCTGTGCAATACCTGAAATTGCTGCTGTCTGCGGGATCTGCAATACCCTGCGATTATCCCCAGCAGGAACTGAAATGACCGATCCGCTCCGGGTTTGGTGTGTCACCGTCCTGTTATAACGCTGAATGTCAAACCAACGCATTCCCTCCTGAACGAACTCGACACGCTTGAATGCCAATACGGTTTCCACAATATTGTTTCTCAGGTTATTTGTCCTGAAATAGCTCTGCATACTCGCCGCAGTCACCTTATGCTGAGACGCATCATAGTTATCGACCCTTTTACTGATGTAAGTATTGAGGTCGGTGAGACAGGCGGCTGTATTATTGAGATAGGCATTGGCCTCGATTTTGTTGAAGAGCACCTCTTCGACCGTAAATGCCGGCAACATCACATAGGGAAGCCCTATCTCCGCATTGACGGACTCGCGGACGAAATACTCCGTTAATTTGGGTATAAAGTAATTGTTATCGCCCCGGTAGTAAAGTGGGTACGCCCATCCGGCACTTCCCGTGATAATCCTCTCTCCGTCCGAGATCTCCTGCCATTTCGGGTATGTCATACCATATCTGTAATTAGCTACGTACCGTCCGTAAGTCGATGAAGTTTCTATCAGCAGCAAATTGGCATTCTGGTTTGCACGGGAATAGAGCCTGAACAATTCTTCCGGCGAAAGACTGGAATAAGTGGTGTTCCACGGGCGGAGGTTTTCGGCGAAGTTGTTACCCGGAAATGCGGCAGTCGTGTATTGCAGCACTTTTTGATAGTCTTTTTTCACCAGATAAAAGCGGCTCGCAAATGCATTGGCAGCAGCGATATTGAAATGGTATTTGGGCACGGTATAAGTGCCGTCACTGATGAGCGGAAGTCCTTCCAGCAAGTCCTTTTCTATCATCTGATACACACCGGCTACCGTGCCTCGCTCGTATTGTTTGATCACAACATCTTCCGGCACGGTTACGTACGGAACGCCCGGGCTGTCGTTGGCTTGCTGCGGGTCAAAAAACCGGCAGTAGTAGTTTACCAGCATGAAATGCGCATACGCCCGGGCCAGCAATGCCTCGCCTTTCTGCGCATTGTATTTTTCGGGGTCTGCAACTTTGCTGATAATATCCAGCGCTTCGTTCGCCACCGAAATCGCCCGGTAGCATTCCGCCCAGTACTGGTCCGGCGAATCCTGTTCATCCACGGTTGCTTCTACGACTTCGAAAAGGAACGAGGCACGGTTTGTCTTATCGTCCTGCCCGGCCCCCTTGTCGGCCACATTGTCACTCATTCCTTCCGAGAATACAATGTAGCCAGCCTGCGGATAAGCCGTCGTAAGCAATTGGGATACCTGCTTGGGCGTGTTGATAATCGCCCGGGTACTGTCCGGCTCCTTCGAAAGAAAATCCTCACAACCGGCCAGCGCCAGCAGTGGGAGGATCAGCACGATTGTTTTTATTTTTTTGATGGTAGTCATATCATTCCTTATGAATCATCCTCGAACCTTACAATGTCAGTTTTAAAGCAACTGTAAATTGCTTTTGAATCGGCTGCGCTACCCCACCCGAATTAAAAAACTCTGGGTCCTGACCTTTCAGTCTTTTATCCGAATAAATCAGCCACGGGTTGATCGACGACAGCTGTATGCTCGCCGCCTTAAATCCATAACGGGAAATCACCTGCAATGGTAACTTGTACGCCAGCGACACCGACTTCAACCGCACAAAATCCCCCTTAGCAACGCGTTCAGTCGAATAGTTATAAATATTGTATGGATAGGTACCCTGGAGATACAGTAATTCCAGCTGATCCGAAATCGAAGGTTTTGCAGGATACCTTTCATCACCAGGAATCACCCAGCGGTCGTAAAACTCTTTCGGCATCGCATCCAGATCGCTAAATGCGCCCTTAAACAAGGGATTGAGCCTGATTTTATTACCTGCCTGGTAAGTAAAGAACACATTGAGTGTTAGCCCCTTGTAAGTCAGGGTATTATTAAACCCTCCCGTAAATGGGGGATCAACCGGTCCTTCATATTTGAGATACTGGACATTCTGATCCTGCAAATACACATCGGAGCTTACTTCTCCTTTTTCGTTGATAAAGATGGGAACACCGGTTTTAGGGTTCAATGCGTTATAATCGATCGAGTAAAGGCTGCGCACCGGCTTACCCTGCACATTGGCCCCTTCCGCTTTCACGAGATCGAATATCCCGGGGCTGTTATCCACGTTCGTAATGAGCGTGTGCGAGTAGCCGAATGTGATGCGGGAGCGAAAATCCCAGTCGCGGGTTTTGAGTAATACGCCATCAACAGAAAAATCGGCACCATAGGATTCCATATCCGCGTAGTTGGCAACCTTATAGATTTGCCCGCCAATCCCGGATGTCTTAATCTGGTCGATCAGGTCAAAGCTGTTGCGAACGTAGCCATCCAACGTAAAATTGATGCGGTTAGCGAACAAACCTACATCCAACCCGACATTCCCGCTGTACAATTTTTCCCATGTAAGTTCCGTATTCTGCAACGCTGCAAGCTGGATCGCCGATTCCTTTTCATCCGCATACGGTCTGCGCGTGATGATGCTTTGGAGCAATACCGCCGCATTCGTGGCCGGACCGGTATCTGCCGAGAGCCCGTAGCTCAACCGCAAGCGCCCCATGCTCAGCCAGCTCAGGTTTTTGAAAAAATTCTCACGGTCGAAGTTCCAGGAACCGGCGATGGTGTACGTAGGCAACCACCGCGCAATCGCAGACTTCCCAAAGCGGTTGGAGCCGTCGTAACGAACGTAGCCAGTCACGTTGTACTTCCCATCCAGCGTATAGCCAAGGCTTCCGTAAAACGCCGCGAAACGCTCATAATCCATCTGCATTCCGTAGTACTGGAAGTTGGTTTCAATTGTTTGCTTCAAAATGCGGTAATCCACAAAAGGAGTACCTCCCTGATCGTACTGGAATCCGTAACCCGTATTGTTGGAATTTTGGCGATTGGTGAATTTCACTTCCTGTCCCACCAATGCATTGACTTCATGCCTTTCCCCGAATTTCTGGTTATAGCGAAGGTTGTTGCGGACGTTGTAAAAAAGCATCTGGTCCTCATTGCGGTTATAGAAACCGCCGCTCGGCAGAACTACTACCGGATTCGCATTCGGGTCGTCGGGATCGACGTAGAGATATTTATTAGCCGCCGCAATGGTAGCGTTGTCGGCTGCCCGATAGGCATTCGCCATATTGCTATGCTCGGTGATAATGTGCTCACGGCCTGTCTGAATGTACCGCAGGGCACCAAGGAAATCGTAGCTCAGATGGTCCGTGAGCTTGTAGGACAGATTTCCTTGTAGTTTAATATCTGCTAGTGTGAGGTTAAGCCTGTTGTTGGCGAGCTCGGAAACGATATTGAATGGTGCAAAATTTCTTCTGAAGAATTCAAGATTGCCGTTCTGATCGTAGGCAGTGAGCGTCCGGCTGGTATTCAATGCATAACTGAACGGGTTGATATCGAAATCGCGGTCAAACTTACCTTCTACCGGGTTGCTCCTTCTGCTTAATGAGCCCGGCGCTTGCTGCCGCCTAACCGAAGCCAGCGTCGTCAAACCAATACTCAGGCGATCCGAAAGCTGGTAGTTATTGTTAAAATTAAGGGTATACCTTTTTACCTTATCGGCGATCGTCCAGCCATTGTCGTCCAGGTAACTCACCGACGCGTACGAGCTAGATTTCTCCGTTCCAAACGAAACACTCAGGGAATGCTCATGGATGAAATTCTGCTTGAAAAGAACATCGAACCAGTCGGTATTGGCTTTCGCATACCCTAGCAAAAACTGACGCCTCTTTTCCGGATTATTCATCAGATCAAAATCTCCATTATCATTGCCCACCTGAATCAGATTGTACATCTTTCCATAAACGCCGTAGTCAGGTTTGGAAAGGATACCCGTACCCAAATAGCCGTCCCGCTCCAAATTCCCCAGCACCGACATTTGCTGTGCCGAGTTCATGATATTGAAATTGCGGTAAGAAGGCACAAGCTGCGTACTGAAATTCCCGGAATAGGTGATTACCGGCTTGCCGCTCTTACCCTTTTTCGTCGTAATCACAATCACCCCGTTCATCGCACGGGCGCCGTACAATGCAGCCGCAGCTGCGTCTTTCAATATGTCGAAAGTCTCGATGTCGTTCGGGTTAAGCCCTGCCACGGCGGAGCCTAGCAATGTGGTCGGGTCACCGCTGGAAAGCTGGTCGTTGGAGATATTGACGATATCTTCCTGCACAACGCCATCGATTACCCAAAGTGGTTTGTTGGCTCCATTCAGGGAGGTAGCACCGCGAATACGGATCTTGGGAGCTGCTCCGAAAGTACCGGACACGTTCTGAATCGAAACCCCCGCTGCACGGCCTTCGAGCATCTTGCTGACGTCGGGCAAACCGTCGATTTTCACGTCGTCAGTTTTTAGCGTTACCGCCGAACCGGTGAATTTGTCCTTATCAATCTGCTGAAAACCAGTGACGACCACATCCTGCAAGCCTACTGCGTCCTCAACAAGTTCGATGGTCAGGCTCCGGGCTGCTTTCACCTCTTTGGGCAAGAAGCCGATCATGGTAACCACAAGTGTGGCATTGTCGGAAACGCCCTGCAACAGAAACTCACCTTTTTCATTCGTGACGGTGCCTTTCTGCAAGCCTTTCACCCGCACGGTCGACCCTATCAGCGGCTCGCCGGTGCTGCTTTTTACGACACCTTTCACGTCGATATCTGCGGCAAATGCAAAGGAAGAAAACGGAGAAGCGAAAACGGACAGAAAGAAGACACCCAGGAGCAACGCAATAAGCCGACTCAGGCCACTGATCCGATAGAAAAGATTCATAAAAATAAGTATAAGTCTAACCCCAAATAACTGTCCGTCCGCCCAAAGCGGGTTTAAAAATTAATAGATTCAATAATACGTATTATCACACGAAAAGCGAAAACAATCTGCCACTGCGGTGACAAAAATTAAAGCGATGCCAATTGAATAAAAACAACAGAATATACTCAATACGCACAAAAACCCGATACCGTTGAAGCGCGTAGCGTTATTTTGACAAATTATCTCTCTAAAAACACTGCGAAATCGCATTTTATTGTCCCGAAAATGCGATTTAAGCGGTTTCAGCGGACATCTTTTTTGTTTTCTGTCAAAACCGAAGTAATGCGGTTCAGTTCGTCGACTTTCGAGGCGAAATCACCTTTCAGCATGTCACGCACTGCTTTGAGTTGCTCCATCGCCGTTTCGAGATTATCGGGCAGTGCTTCTCCCAGGACTTCTTTGAGTCGTTTGGCCAATGTGGGAGACATTCCGTTTGTGGAAATGGCCACTTTGAGATTGCCTTTCCTGACAACCGAGGAGAGGTAGAAATCGCAGATATCAGGCGTGTCGGCCACATTCGCCAGCATATGCCGGGCACGGGCGGCTTCCCATATCCGTTGGTTCTCCGGCTTATCGTTAGTCGCGACGATCACCAGGTCTTTTCCCAGCAGATCGTCGTCTTCGAATTTCCGCACAATTAGATTTATTCGGGAATTGGCCTCGGCAATGCTTCTTATTTCCTCGCGGATTTCGGGGGCTACGAGCGTTACCCGGGCGAGCGGAGAATTGTCAAGAACGGCAGTAATTTTTTCCAAACCCACATAGCCGCCGCCCACAATGAGCGTGTGCAGGTTTTCGAGTTTCAGGAATATCGGGAATAGATTGTTCATTGACCAAATTTACATAAATAACCCGTTCATAACGACACCGTAAATGCCTTTATAACTATTCCAACATCGCGCTTTTTCTATCTGCTTCTTTCCCCGTACCTTTGCACCATGATCGCGATTACGAACCTCAGCTATTTCCTGGGCGACCGTGCATTGTACGACGGCGCCTCGCTACATATAAAGCCAAAACAAAAGATCGGGCTTATCGGACTGAACGGTACCGGCAAGTCCACCCTCCTGCGCATGATCAACGGAGAATTCCAGCCCGACGGCGGCTCGATCTCCAAAGCCGGCGATTGCACCATCGGCTTCCTCAACCAGGATTTGCTTTCGTATCAAACCGAAGATTCGATCCTTTCGGTGGCCATGCAGGCATTTGAAAGACAGAATGTTCTTCAAGTGCAAATGGATAAAATCCTGCATGACATGGAGCATAACTATACAGATGACCTCGTGGATAAGCTTGCACGCGTGCAGGAAGAATTCGAGGCACTGGACGGCTATTCGGTCCAATCCAAGGCGGAAGCGATACTGGAAGGCCTTGGTTTTTCCACAGCGGACCTCAATCTGCCGCTGCGCCAATTCTCGGGAGGATGGCGAATGCGCGTAATGCTCGCAAAACTGCTTTTGCAAAAACCGTCATTGCTCATGCTCGATGAGCCAACCAACCACTTGGACCTTCCATCGATCCAATGGGTGGAGAAATATACGCAGAGTTATGAAGGAGCGGTGATCGTCGTTTCCCACGACCGCCAGTTCCTCGACAATACGATTGATACAACTGTGGAAGTTTCGGGTGGTAAACTCAATTACTACGCCGGAAATTATTCATATTACCTGGAAGAGAAAGCACTCCGCAATGATATTCAGCGCGGCGCTTACGAAAACCAGCAAGCCAAGATCCGCCAGACTGAACGCTTCATCGAGCGTTTTAAAGCCAAAGCAACCAAATCACGCCAGGTACAAAGTCGTGTGAAGGCATTGGACAGGATGGACGTCGTTGATCAGGTTCTGGACGAAAATGCAAAAGTGCATTTCCGCTTCCAGTTTACGACTCAGCCGGGCCGTCACGTATTCCAATTGGAAGATGCATCCAAGGCCTACGGCGACAAGGTGATTCTTGACGCTACCAATATCAGCATGGAGCGCGGCGACAAGATCGCGCTGATCGGTGCTAACGGTCGCGGTAAGTCTACGGTACTCCGCATTGTGGCCGGTACCGAGCCTATTGAGGGCAAGAGAAGGCTGGGGCATAATGTATCGTTTACATTCTACGCCCAGCACCAGCTCGAATCCCTCAACGTGGCACACAACCTCATCGAGGAATTGAAATATGCCAACCCTACCAAGACCGAAACCGAATTGCGGACTGTGTTGGGCTGTTTCCTCTTTACCGGAGATGATGTTTTCAAAAAGATCAAAGTGCTTTCCGGGGGTGAGAAATCGCGGGTGGCATTGGCTAAGGTATTGCTTTCACAGGCAAACTTCCTCCTGCTCGATGAGCCTACGAACCACTTGGATATGCAATCGGTCAATATCCTGATCCAGGCATTGCAGCAATATGAGGGAAGCTACATTGTCGTTTCCCACGACCGCTATTTCGTAGAGAACATTGCGAACAAGATCTGGTACATTGAAGACCACCAAATTAAAGAATATCCTGGTACTTATGAGGAGTATGAGATTTGGGTGGAAGAGCGCGGATTGCAATCGGCGGTGAGCGAAAAGGTGCAAGTAAGCAGCGCACCTCCGCAGAAGAGCCAGGCTGCCGCTGCCAGTCAGAGTAAAAACAATGGCAAACCTCAATCCAACGAGGACGCTCAAAAGCTGAAAAAGGCAAGAAAAAAGATCGAGGAACTGGAAGACACCATTAACAATCTCGAAGTAAGAAAAGCGGAAACCGAAGGCAAATTATCGGATCCAAAAATTTACAATGACTCCATTGCATTAGCTGAAATGAACCGTTTTTATGCGGATATCAAGCAAAAGCTGGAACAGAGTACGGAGGATTGGGAAAACCTGATGCTGGAAGTGGAGGAGCTTTCGGGAAAATAGAAAGAATGTGAGGGTGACCCAAAAGCAAAAGCCCTTTTTCTACTATGTAGAACGAGGGCTTTTTTGTATTTTTAATTACGACATTAGAAATACATGGGCAAGAT
>NZ_PYAS01000032.1 GCF_003014695.1 Dyadobacter jiangsuensis
AACTGCTTCTGCAGCTTTTTTCTGCTACCGGCCGCCAGATAATTAGGTGGTCAATTTGCCACGGAATCAGGTGGTCAACTTCTCCGAAATACCCAATTGGGTAGACAATCCTAGCTGATTATAGATGCTGTATCCTGTAAGATAACCCGTGATCTTGCCATTGTCTTCCAGCAGGTCTTTTACGACCTGGGCCCTATCTGGTGCCAGGCTTCCAAAGACGGTGCTTTCAGGCTTATAATATTTCCCTTTGGCCAGTTTTGTGATTTTTCCTGATTGCGCCAGACGGTTTAACGCCTTGATCACGGCCTCTTTCATTTCCACATCATCGGACACATCCACATATGTGAAGACATATCCTTTGGGAAGTCTATTTATCCTAGTTGCAACGATACCAGACACTTTCATATCTCAATATTATACATTTATTCTCAAAATGTCCAGTTTTGTATTTAAAAAACTGGACATTTTATAACATTAAGCAAGCCGACGAAACCTCGAACAGGTAACACTACCAAGCCGTGCGTTCCACTGAAGAGCTGACTGGATCAAGGTTTAAGCACCAATACTCCCGCATTGACCTAATTGACACATAGTAGCTTTTCCTGCTATATTGGTTCCCGAGAAGACCAGGAAACTTCTAAATGCTGCGAAGGGGATTCGAACCCTCGGAGATGAGGGATTCGAACCTAAAGCGAAGAAGAAATCAACCCAGTTTTTGCCCTTAAACAGGGATTTCGTAACTTTGTATAAAATACGGTTTGTTACGTATTGATAATCAGCTAGTTAATCAAGTTTTTGCGAGGCATTTTGAGCTGATGTCGTGAATCGTGGAAGTAATTTTTGAAACCCCATAACTTACTGCTTAACAGCCCGTTAAATACCAGGTTTCAAATCCTCTCTCGAGAAATGCCCCTGCGATTTACTCATGCGCCTAGCCGCAAAGCGGGCCAACATTCGGTGTTGTTTTCCGCATACCCTAAAGTTCCAACGCTCTAGCCTCGAGCTGCGAATCTGAAAACGAACGGATTGCCGTCCGGCAGTCCAACAATCGCCATACCGGTTCCAAGGTAGAAATTTCCCAACCCTCAATTACCCGCATAGGAACAATGTTGACAGTAGATTTCCCGAACGCATCGGAATAAAAAAGACGCTTTTGTGCGGTTCCGTACCTATTCTGGACGAATTCTCTGGATGTGATATCGTCAAGATGAAAAGTGAATACGGTTCTAATGCCCAATTAGAAAATACGGTACCACAGACCACCTCAATCCGTGTCAGATTGACCACCAATTCAGCTTTTTGGATTTTAGTGTAACTCGTTGATTAAAAAAGACAAAAACTAGTCAATTCAGACCGGAATGACATAATCTGTCCAAACTGAAATCAGATGGTCAGTTTCGCCGTAATTTCCACTCTGGCTACCAGTTGCGTTCCACCAAGCAAACACCTAAAATATTGGACGAGGACGTCCCCAAGGTAAACCTTCCTTATGAAGTTCATGTCATCTGACATATAAGCCATGTACCGCAAATTTCTGCTTGTCCCTTCCATGGCGAACAAGCAAAGTACCCTGGTATTCACTTGTCTGCTGATCAACCACCTTCTGTTCTTTGACAGACAAAATGACGCTATAATCCGTCGCTGCGAAGTACATGTCAAATCCCCGGGCCTTCTTTACGGTCATCGTGTAGCTCAACGGAACGGTTTGACCCGCATGGATGTAAACTGCCCTTTTTAATGCATCTGCGGTAAAGATGTATTCCTTTTGGCTCAACGGGACCTGCCGCAACGCAAAAAAGTAACCTGTCTCGTGGTTGCTGCGCAATTGATCAACCCTAACAGTCGACATGCTTTGATTGAGCATATCTGCGGTGCGAAAGGGGACAAAAAGGCTGAAATAAGTTAGATAGATGTATAGCATGCGCATGGAAGAACATGGTAGCAAAACTAGCTTTCTATCAGGTCAGCTAAAATAGCTGCTGTTCGAGTAGTAGCTAGAATTTATACAGCATTTCTAATTCCAACAATGTCGTAGGTCTAGAATTAATCGCACCTTCGTCCAGAAATGATTCAGTGTCATAGGCGCATTAAGAAAAAGCCTTTAGGTTTGTCCCAGGTTGTGGTCGCTTGCAAAAGACGGCATCTTTTGCAAGCGACAGATTGACGCGCAAATGTTATTCATGTCAAGTCTTTCTTGAATGTTCAGTATCTCAAAATAAAAATAGCCTTCTTTATGAAATCGTCATCTTTTTTTATCGAAAAGGCCAATGAATATATCGCTGAAATAGATCGCCTTACCGCTAGCTATATCCCGGCAAGTTCCGTGCGCGAAAAGCCCGGACACCAGGAACTTTCTGACGAGATTTCTGACTTGAAGCTAAAAATCAAGCTATTATTTTTTGAGTTCGAGCACGGGCACCTTT
This sequence comes from Dyadobacter jiangsuensis, assembly GCF_003014695.1. Classification (GTDB taxonomy): domain Bacteria; phylum Bacteroidota; class Bacteroidia; order Cytophagales; family Spirosomataceae; genus Dyadobacter; species Dyadobacter jiangsuensis. Next base: position 2,424 of record NZ_PYAS01000032.1, read on the forward strand.
TTGTTGAAAAGGTCACACGGGCTTCGCCTGGCAACGGCAATATCAATCAGGTCAACGATCATTTATTAGTTATCTTTCGCAGATATTTAAATCTGTTTATTGAACATTTACAACTTTATCGAGAATAACTATTGCTGTAAAAAATCCGCCTATACTTCTATTGGCAGCTATTTCAATGCATAATGCAAATCATGAATTATTTTTCTTCCCGAACTGCGGCTAACACTACTAGAATCAATTCTAGTCCCCATTTTTTTTACAGATAAAAATTTTACGTTTGCCAAGAGCTATCATCAAAAATCGACTCAAAGTACCGGCAGGTATATAATTCAGGTTTGCACAACTGCTTATCAGCAGGCTTGATAAAACACCGCAAACCCAAACTTCTTTAACAGACAATTTCTTAACCAAACAAATCGAATTTATTATGAATTTCCTGTACTTCCTCCTGATCGGAGCCATTTCAGGCTGGCTAGCCGGCGTACTGTTCAAAGGATGGGGTTTCGGCTTAATTGGCAACATTCTTGTTGGTATTGCCGGATCTATTTTGGGTGGCTGGCTTGCCGGTAAACTGGGCATTGGAGGACAGGGCCTGTTGGGGCACATCATCATTGCCGCACTTGGTGGATGGCTATTGCTCTTTCTGATCAGCCTCGTAAGCAGACGTTAAATAGCGACGTATGCTTTTAGGCGTTATCACAGTTCCAATGGCGTGTGTTTCCGATACACGGCATTGGACAATACTGTATTTCGAAAATCAACTACGAACGGACAGCCATATAGGTAAAGCTTCCCTGCGAGCCAGCGGCCTGGATTACCGGTCTGCCGCATGCAGTCGTCTTTGCCGTGAATTATATTCAACAACTAATATCTTCAAACCATGAAAGTTACTACTCTGCTATTTTCGGGATTGCTTTTTTCAAAAGCAGCATTAGCTCAAACCGGTACGCTGCTCGTGTACGGCAACCTTGACATCGCCTCCTCGAAGGCTTCGACGGGCGTCAAGTCTAATGCATTTTCGCTGAGCCCCGGAGTTGGTTATCAATTCAATGACCATTGGACGGCGGGAGCTAACCTGGCGGTGAGCAGCACAAAGACCGGGGAACCACAAATCAAAACATCCACATTTGGCGCCGGTCCATTTATCCGTTACGCCTATCCCCTCTCTGACATCTTTGCAGTTTATGGGCAGCTCAATGCCAATTACATAACCGGAAAATCTGATGGCTTAAAGAGCAACGGGTTCTCAGGACACCTATTTCCTGCAATTGGCGTAAACTTAAAGAATGGATTTGCCCTGAATTTCAATTTTGGGTCCCTTGGTATAGTCAGCAGCAAGCCCAAGTCCGGTAAGACAGCGACTAGTTTTACACTTTCTTTTGGAAGCGGGGCGGGCTTCGGTATCTCCAAAAACTTCGGTTTGTAATATTTTTAAGTCTCAGCAGAGCCCACGATCAAAAGACCTCTCCAAGCGTTAAGTTGACCCCGGCATGATGCAAGCTCCTGGCGTAATTCAATCCAATATTTGTTGCCGACCGTTTATTCATTTTAATGCGGATTCCTCCGCCAACGGCCGGGTTCCAATGGATCAGCAAAATACTTCGCGGACCGCTTACCGTGGTAGCATTGGCAAATAAAACGAGGCCTAAAAACCCGTTGTCTGTAATATCCCTGCGGAACTCGGCCTCCGTATACAGCAGTGTACGCCCGCGGTAACGGCTCTGGTCAAAACCGCGACCAGCCCGGTTATGCTCTTCCCAACCCAGGCTTTATACTGGCGGCCTAACCCCCAGGTATAGGAAGGATAAACCATCAGACGGGAATCCCCGCTGATCACCCAGCTGTTTTCTTTCAGCCATAGGTACGAACGGATGGGTAGGCCGAAACGCTTTTTAAAGTTCGTATAGGGAGTAAAGGATAGCTTCGACATGTAGGTATCCTCCCTATTTCCCAGGTAAAAGCCGGCTGTCGCCGAAGTGATAATGGCAGTTCCCCCACCCGGCACTTGAGTCGAGAAAGGAAGCGCTGAAAAGTAAATACCTTTTTTGAAGCGGCACGCGGCTTGGAAGGTTTGATATGCAGCAGCCGTTTTCCAATATCGATCAGATCGAGCTTTTTGCCTGTATCTGCTCGCGCGGAGTCCCTTTCAAGCACATTACCCGGTCTTTGCGCCAAAACAAAAGTCGCGGACGAGAAGCTCCACAATAAAAAAGCCAACACTACCGGTGATTGTGCATGGATCGAGCAGCGAAGTGATCTAAGAATCATGATGAGATGCTGAGCGAAGCTACTGCGCTGCGATCAAAGTGAATCATTGATTGTTGAAAAGCTTTTTAATAATAGGTAAGAGCCGTTTTCCAAAAACAATTGTCAAAAGGACTTTGATGGCTAGATCAACGGCGATCATACAGTTGTCTACAAGGCCAATTTCGAAGTGGTTATCGAAAATATTTGCCAACAGGATCAGCACCAACGTCAGTGAAATATCTATGACAATATACAGGGCAAGTCCGATCAGAAACTGTACCACCAGATCCCCGGTGGTCAGCCTTGCATCGAGTCGGGCCGGATAGACGTAGATCCGGCAGTAGTCGATAAACTTTTTGTGCATTACATTGGTCATCTCATTGATATTTGGGTTTTGCAATTCATATGAACCGGGTGCAGATCCCACGAGCTTGGTGTGTTCAGGGATGACAAATAAAGTAGGTACCCAAAAAAACAAGCGTCAGGCAAACCATCATCAACCAGCCCTGCAAAAGCATCAGATGCTTTTTATACCATTCGGATAGCTTCTCACTGAGAACTACATACGCGTTGAAGATAATACCGGAAAGCACCAGCGAAAGTAGCAGTTCAGCGACGCCCCTTCCTGTCACAGGATCAAATTTGACTAGCGTCAGGTTAAGTGCTAAAATCAGCGTGCATAAAGTTAAAGCCCAGGAGCAGATCGGAGAAAGTCTTCTCTTTTGCATATCATTTACTCAACTCATCGGTTAAAACAAAAAATTCTCACTATCTGTCTACGATTCAGTTTAGAGGGGACTTCAAGGGTACTACACTCATTTTCCGCAGGAACCAGGCCCTGTGAGGACAGGTCGCTGCTAGCGGCAGCTTTAATTGAAAAACAAATTTAGTTTTTAATTAGCGACTTGCGTATTGATTCAATATGAAATATATACCTAAATAAATTCTATGTAATACTAGAATAATTGCTATTACAAATAATATTTGCACATTTTATCTTTGGTAAACTTAATCGCACCCATTATTCAGTCGCAGCCTGTTTAAAAATTCAACGACGACTATTGTCACGAAAAAATTTAAGTTGCCAACACATCAATTAGCAATTAGCTATTGTCAGGCTATTAAATACATTCAATACATTAAATTTCTTTCGAATAACTTTTGGACACGAAATGCCGATAGTCTCCCGGTAATACCGGGAGATATATTTTCATCTGTGCGTAAAAATCTACAAACAACCATTAACAAATCTACATTTCTTACGCGCTGATTAAAATATGTTTGCTCAATAAAATAAGAAATCTATTAGTCGCCCATTTGATCAACCCACAATCGTTTGAAAACAGCCTCCGTTCAATCCGATAGCGAAGATGCCTATGCAGCGACATTACAATTCTATTACCGACAGTCCACAACGCTTCAATGTAACCGGACACTTTGTAATTTTTATCCTTGAGATCGTTTCATCATGGATGTATGTGTCGTTTCTGTGCTATGAATCTGCAGGCCTGGATCGGCCCTCTGCATTCTTTTTAGCAGCACTCGCCAGCGTGCTCACCAGTACGCTTTGCTACGGCAATCATTTCTTCCGTGTGGTATTGGTCATATTTTTCTCCGTCTTGTGGGGATACCTCGCCCTGATACTGACAGATTTGATGCCAGGCACCTCCATTAACCGCTGGGTAGCATTTGGGATCGTTTCTCTGCTCCTGCTGCTTGCTCACAGACCTATTCTCAGGAAAAAACTACCCACCAGCGCGCAAACAAGATCCGGTGCCTCCCTCTTTTAATTTCATTCGATATTCTTTTAACCAATTTTAATTCTTATCCGCTTTACAATGAAAAAAAAGTATTTAGCTGAGTTCCTGGGTACATTTTGGCTGGTATTCGGCGGATGCGGAAGCGCCATGCTATCAGCGGCCTTTCCTGCGGTCGGCATCGGTCTTTTAGGCGTCTCGCTTGCATTTGGACTCACCGTTGTGAGCATGGCGTATGCGGTAGGCTCTGTTTCAGGCGCACATTTGAACCCGGCTGTTTCGATAGGTCTTTGGGCCGGCGGCGGACTCGACGCCGACCAGCTGCCCGGATACATCATTTCCCAGATAGCCGGCGGATTGCTGGGCGCGGCAATACTATTTGTTATCGTAACAGGTAACGGCAGCTCCATTGGCGATTTTGCCGCCAATGGTTACGGCACACATTCTCCGGGCGGATACAATATGCGTTCCGCATTTGTATCCGAGCTTACCCTGACTTTCTTTTTTCTGCTGATCATTCTGGGCGCAACGCGTGTGGAGGCTCCATCCGGATTTGCCGGAATGGCTATTGGTCTAACGCTCACACTGATTCACCTGATCAGCATCCCTGTAACCAATACGTCAGTCAACCCAGCCCGCAGCATAAGCCAGGCCGTTTTTGTCGGCGGTTGGGCAATCCAGCAGCTTTGGCTTTTTATTGCCGCCCCTATCGCAGGCGCAATACTAGCCGGGCTTGTCCATAGATTGTTGGCCGGTCAAAACCGGTAGTTACGGTCTTCATCAAAGTCAGGATTCCCATAATTTATCTGTCCTATGTCAAAAAGTAACGTTTTCTGGTGGCTTGTCCTTGGTGGCTGGATGGCCGCCTCCACCTGGTGGCATGTATGCAAGATCAAATTGTTATGCGATCCGGTTCTATCTGAGCCTGTCCGCTACCAGCGTCCAGACAGCCAGGATTCTCTGCCGCCGGCCCTGAATTCTACTTTTTCAGCCATCGAAGCTGCCCCCGATTCGACGCTGATAACATCCCGACCGCATACGGATATTTTCACACCGATAGACCTTCACTACAACTCGGGCGGGGTAGAATACATCAAAACGCCTGAAAATGAAGAGTTCATCGCCACTGCGCGCCAGTATCTGGCAGCTAACCCGGAAAAGAAACTATTGCTGACCGGGCATGCGGATAACACGGGTTCTGAACAGATCAATATGAGACTTTCTCAAAACCGCGCAGAACATCTCAAACGGCAGTTAACTCTGGCGGGCCTGCCGACGCAGCAACTACTCACAGATGCCAAAGGGCAAAACGCTCCTAAAAAGAGCAATAGTACTGCTGATGGCAGGGCAGCAAACCGCCGTGTCGCCATCGTTGTCCAGTAGAGTCACCATTAACACGTATAAAAATGTTTCAACTCAATCCGTTAAACCTGCCTGACGCCTGGTGGCAACATACACTGATGCTATTTACCTCGGCTTTTTTAGGTTTTGTCATCGCATACCGGAAAGGGCAACTGCGGCTTTTCAAGCTAACCCAGCACATAGAAGCCGCCCAGGTGAGCCTTGCCAGATGTCAGCATCAGGATCCAGCGACCGCAGTACCGATCCCGGGTGATGATCTTAAAAAGATCGAAGGCATTGGACCACAGATAGAAAAGCTACTTCAACAGGCGCATATATGGACTTACCAGGAGCTTAGCCTTACCTCGGTCGAAGCTATACAACACATTCTTGACACGGCCGGCCCGGGTTTTCAAATGCATGATCCCGCCACCTGGCCCAAACAGGCTCAGCTTGCCCACCAGGGCTTATGGGATGAGCTGCTGGAATGGCAACTCAGGCTTAATGGAGGAAGAGCCTGAGGCTCTGACTTATACGCATTCCCATATACGCACTTATCCACTCAACTAGTCCACCTTTTAAAATGAAACTTTCACTTCTACTGATAGACCCGATGAGCAGGCCTGTCGCCATTGCAGAGATTATTGTTTTACTGATCCTTTGTACCCTGGTGGGATGGTTACTAGCCAGCTGGCTGATTTACCAACGGTCAAAGCGTCTGCAGGCTGACTTGCGCTCGATCCGCAAAGAGCTCGATGAATGCCAGCAAAAAAAGAGCCGAGTAAGCTTACTGAGCAGACGTGATGTGAAAGTCAAAAAAGACAATCTGAAAGTGATTGAAGGAATCGGACCCAAAATTGAGGAACTTCTCTACAAGGAAAATATCGACACCTATGCAGATCTGGCCGCCACCGATTTAAGTAAGCTGCTCGATCTGTTAAATAAAGCCGGCGAAGGTTATCAGATGCACGACCCGACTAGCTGGCCCCTTCAATCCAGGCTTGCCCAGGACGGCGAATGGGAGCAGCTAAAAAAACTGCAAGACCAACTAATCGGAGGAAGACAAATTACATAAGTCATGCGTTTCAGCATTCATTTCATATAACGCTTCTGTTTTAAATCGTAAACAATTTTTAGCTGTGCGGGTATGAAGGCAAAATGTTTATTAAAATGTAGCCCGCTAAGGCTGCATTTTGATAAACAACAGTTTAAGCGAAATGGAGCAGCCTCTTGCTACTAGTTTGAGGCTGCCTTACTTATTATTACCCGTCACCCGCAAGCGACAATCTTCACTTCAACAAACGTATTTTAGAAACAATGAAAAAATTGGTCAGCATTTTTATTTTAACGCTGCTGTGCGGAATTGCCCAAGGGCAGGAAAACAACTGGGCTGTCGGTGTTAAGCTTGGCGAACCAACAGGGATCACCATTCGCAAATACTTTAATAATATCCAGGCCGTGGATGTTACAGTTGGTACCTATGGCGGGATTCTCTCCGGAGAACGTGCTTACAGAGGTGATAATGGCAGGTATAAAAATACCGGGGTGTCGCTGCAAATCCACTATCTATGGCACACTCCGGTATTTAATTCAGAGGTCTTACGTGTTTATTATGGAATTGGTGGGCAGATCAATAACCGCCGGTCCTATCCTAAGCGGCTCAATGGCCAGTATGAAAAAGCCGTCACACTAGGCGGTTCTGCGATTGGAGGATTCGAATACTTTATACCCGACAACCGTATCAGCGTATTCTTGGAAGCTGGCACTTACATCGAGGTGCTCAGAAAGCCTTTTTTTCTAAGCCCGAATTTATCAGCGGGGATCCGCTTTTCGCCCTTTTGATAAGAGTCCCTAACAGACAAATAAATGGTAAGTAAACCTGGCTGGCATTCAAGCGCCAGGCCATCCAAATTCACCTGTAAATGTGGCAGTTTAGCCCTCCTCAGTTACTTGTAATATACTTGGTATCTGGGCAAGCGACTATTTACTAAAAAATCCACATCAGTGAAAGTTCACTGTAACACGCACTCATCGAACCTGTTGTCCTAACTACGGCGAACTAACGGTATGCTGATCAAGCACTTTAGCGTTTTTTCTGTATCGATTTTGCTAGTATTACTTCTACCTTTGACAACTAAAATGGCGAAAGGCCAGATCAGAGGCGCACGGGCTGGCGGTAATACTTCCACCAAGACCAATCAAGGATCACTTCAAGTCTGCTTACCGCATTACCACATCAACAACGCCAGCTTAGCTCACGGGTTTGGGTAACTAACCCGGTCAGGGGCAGATGCAGATCCGAGAGCTCCCTGCAAATTTTGCAACGCTGCTATTTCGGTCGGGTAAGCTGTTGTGCGACTAGCTACTGATGGCACACACGCTGTAAAAGGACGTGCGTATTACCTAACATCAATGAAAACAACTTTACTGCTATTACAACTATTGTGGCTGACAATCCAGACGAGTACCTATGGGCAAACCGGTTATATCGTCAGGCAGTATACGGCAGAAAACGGTCTGCCGCAAAATAGCGTCAAAAGCATCTCTTCGGATGCGGAAGGCTTTATTTGGCTCGCTACCGAAGATGGCCTGGTGCGATTTGACGGAAGAAACTTCAAGGTCTTCAACAGCACTAACCTCAATGTGATCAACAGCCGGTTGTCGGCCATAAGAATATCAGAAAGGGCCGGGAATCCGGGAAGTCCCAAAAGCCGGCCCGAGCGCGCAAAGGTATCATACGCCTCGTTTGCCAGATTCGAGACGCAGCAAGCCGCCCGAATACAGGACGGCCACGTCAAAATCGATTCGTTGTATTATCAAAAACGTGACCGCAAGATATTGTCTGCGGACCTGGGTGTGAAAACCCTGGATGATATCACGTTTGTGGTCGGCCTGCCCGATCTTGTGACCAACGCCATATCGGGAAACGACCATCACATGATCATGGCCGGGGCTGGAGAAGGCAACTTCTTTCTGGTAGACAAGGGGCGCGTCCAATACTATGAAAACTGGAAAAGGCAATACCAATGCGCAAGCCCCGGACCGGACCTTTGGAACTATTTCACGATCGGTAAACGGCTCTATTACAGCCAGCAGCAAGGGACATTTACCCAGACCTATGGCGGTAAAAGCTACGAATTCACGCTGAACGACTCGGTCAAGAACGCTTTAAACCGTAGTCCCAAGCGACAGAAGTTACTTTGGAACGGCAATTCCGAACAGGCTTTCCTGCTTGTCGACAAAGATCTGTACATTCTCGACCAACAAAAAAACGGAAGTCTTTCTGCCCGGCTATTGGTCAGGGATTTTGACTTGTTTGCGCTGGGAATCGATGTGATTTACTATGATTCGCTCTCGGAGGTAGTTTTTCTAGGAAGCAATGTTAATGGTCTTTATGTGTTGAAAAAGACTCAATTTAAAGTTCTGATGACGCCCGGACAGGCCATCGATAACGTTTTCTACGCGCAGCTACCTTATTCGAAAGACAAGGTGCTGACCCCAACAGGTCTGGTGATCGGGGCCAACCCAGGCGGCGGCCCGACCATTCATGAGAAAGTCCCCGCCATTGAGCGCCTGAATCCCGGAGACAAAAGGGTGATGATCAAAAGTAAAGATGGCTCGATATGGCTCAAAAACTATAAACGATTGATTCAGGTTGATTCCGGGATGACGCGAGTGAAAGTGCAATGGAGCTTCGAGCATGAGATCAAAGCATTAAGTGAAGGGCCTGGCGGCGAGATTTGGGTTGGTGTCATTAACCAGGGGTTGTACAGGCTCCGGCCGGGAAGCGCCGAGCCGGAGCCTGAATTCTTTCCCAATGATTCACTTCAAGAGATCACATGTATCCAGGTACAAAACTCCGGCCAACTGCTGATCGGTACCGCTGAGGGTCTTTTTAGCTTTGCCTTAAAAAATGCAGGATCACGCCTGATCAAAGGGACGGCAGGGCTTTACATCAAAAGCATACACCCTTTTAAACAGAGCCAGGCCTGGATCACAGCCGCGAACAAAGGACTTATGTATTGGAACGGCCACGACCAGGCCATCAGCTTTCCGCTTGACCGGACTAATTACCTGTCCAGCCCCCATTGCGCCGTCGATGACGGCGAGGGGTATTTGTGGGTGCCCACCAACCGTGGGCTTTTTCAGATAAGCAAAGATGACCTTCTGCATTACGCGCAACTGAAAATGAAGGTGTCCAGAAGGAATCGGGGTGGCCAGTTAAGGCAAGAAAATCCCCCCGAGATCTATTATGGCTACTATACTATGGAACAAGGTCTGGCTACCAATGAATTCAACGGCTCATGCCAGCCTTGCGGCCTTTTACTTGACAACGGGTACATTTCCATACCGTCCATTAAAGGTATGGTTTGGTTTCAGCCCAAGAATGTGCAGCGTTACACGCCCGAAGGACGCATCATCTTGGACAGGTTTGAAGTTGATGGTAATCAAATACCGATCACAAATGAAGTAGTGGACATCCCCGACAAGGCTGACAATATCGGACTGTTTTTCTCTACCGCCTATTTCGGCAACAGTGACAATCTAAAGGTTTTCTATTCACTTGTAAAAGAAGGTAAACCCATTTTAGAGTCTGATTGGGTCGCATTGCAAAACGACGATTTTAAAGTCCAAATTTCAGAAAAACACTCAGGAAGGTATACACTGACAATCCGCAAGCTCAACGGATTTGGCCCGGACAATTACACGACAACGCGTATTCTGCTTGATTTTCCTCAGAAGTGGTATGAAAACCTGTGGATTATTTCAGGCGCAGTCTTGTTGATCGGTTTGATTATTTTTGGCTCAACGGCTGCGTTTGATAGCTACAAGCTAAGGTCAATCATTGCTAAGAATGTCCAGTTGGAACAAATCGTTGCGCAGCGCACCGAGAAGCTAAACCGGACCCTGCATGGCCTTGAGTTGTCCAGAAGAGAAAAGGACAAACAGCTGCATGTACTATCCAGGATTGTGGCTTCAATCAGTCATGATGTACAATCCCCGCTAAAGTACATGTCATTTGCCTTAGATAAGATTGCCCCACTTGTTGAATCGGGCGATACTGATCAAATCCTCAGAATTGGCTCCTTGACATCAGGCATGTCGCACCGGATGGGTACAATGCTGGAACAATTGATTAATTTTTCAAAGGTGCAGGTGTATGGTAAACAACTAACACCCGAAGACATTGCGATCAGGGATCTTGTGGAGGAAAAAGTGGAACTTTTCCTTGGCACAATTCAGCGGAACGGCAGTCTGTTCTTTGATGACCTGCCGGTAGAAAAGCGAGTAAAATCAGATCACCTGCTGCTGTCGATTATTTTGCATAACCTGCTGGATAATGCTGCAAAATTCACTCTAAATGGCCAGATAAGAGTGTATATGAGCGATATAGATCAGAATAGTGAAGAGTTGATTATTGCCAACAGTGGAGCCAACATCCCCAACTATATCGTCGATATGGTAAATTCACCCTTCAAAGAGCGCAGTCTGGACGAGCTTGTAGATACTGGCAAAGTCAAAGGGCTCGGGCTTCTGATTGTCAAGGAGGTGGCCGCACTGGCCCAAATCTCAATCAACATCAGTCAAACTAACTTCACTTATTTCCGGCTTCAACTCAACAAATCAGAAACAGTCACCGGACAATAACAGAACCGGTAATCATGCAACCGCTTTTCCCAAACTGCATCGGGGTAAAAGCCCGCTGCCCGAATATTGCCCGCAGTAATTAGAACCGAATTATTTCTATCCAAAGAGCGAATAAACGCCATTAATCACATGGCTTGGGATCGCTATTTTTGCCACATACATCCTTTTTGGCTGACAGATATCCGGACACCACTTTTGAAACATTTGTATCCTCTCGCCTTCTCAAATATGAACAAATATTCATCCGGACATTTAGCTATTGCCGAAACGGGCAAAACACCGTCACACATATCCGGCTTTGCGCGATCATCGCTTAGGAAGCAGCTTACAAATCAGAATTGCAAAAGCGGAGCGGAAAAATTCCAGCTCCGCTTTCAATACTACATTCTGCCCGGGTTGCAGTCACATGGAAAACAACTCTACTCCAAAATGTATAGAGCTGAATATTAACTTAACGCACTATGATTAGCAGCACCATACCTAGAATCATCACGCCCCCTTTCAACCAATTAAAATCACTATGAAATACATCAATACACTGCTTTCAAGACAGCATCTCAGGTTAGCAATTAATCTGGATTCTTTTACAAACATCATCAATATTCCGAGAGCAATTCCAGACAAATTATGGCTAAATAGCGGCTTTGCTGTCTTAATACTTACCAAAAATCGTCTCCTGACTATGCACAGATTCCTACCGGTCATCTCCTCAAATCAAAAGGCAGTATAGAGCGGACATACCTATGAAGTCGCCGTCTTTGCAAACTAACTGCCCCTACCAGTACATCTGTGTTCGAATCACAAAAATCCCGGCATCGGACCTGGCATTTTTGAATTCCTGTGACACCAAGCTTGGTCCACGCGCTTGTTTGCCATTTAAGATGATGCCATTGCCAATGTTTCGGTTCGCATGCAGCCAGGCTCTGCCTGAGACGGCCGACAAGTATACAAAGCCAGTAAGGTTGTTAACGGGAGCGAATCAAATCGAAATCACGTCTGGTGGCAGATGACTGCCTTAAACAGCTCGATTCGTAAAAATATTTCTACCCTATCCGGTATTGGGCGTTCAGCCAACGATCGCAACAACTTGGAAAAATACAAAGACAAGACACCACCATGCTATAATGCTGGCTTGGGTAGGACCGCTCAAAGGCGCCCTCTAAGAGTTTGCAAAAAGCACTACCCTACCATTATATATTCAAATTCAATTATGATTCGTCTTACCCGAAATCCAAATCATTCGTCCCGGCCATACAAAACAAATCGAAGGCTCTCAAAAATAATATTAAAAATATACAACGACCTAATGAATTGTGAGCGATTTCCTAACGATTTGTGATTGACAAGTAACCGATGGTGCCCGTATGTTTGCAATATATCCCCTTTCTTGATCACAAATCCACCACCCAACCGCCCATGTCAACATCCAAGCGACACAGGTTTGCTTTGTTTCCCGCAACTGGTTCTGCCTGCAAGTCAAGCAGATCCGCTCAAATCCTGGACTGGCCTACCGGCCTTATTTTTGAAATCAGCGCCAAGCCAATCCACGGGGATTCAGGCTAGCTTAATCATCGCGGCCAATTGCCCGATCAAGCATTCAAGACGACAGGGCCGCGCGGCCCGTATATTGTAAATAGTCAAGGCCAGTATGTTTCCAATCCGGCGAGTCTTCGGGCTGTGCATTTAAGAAAGTCAGTTCCGGTCAAAACCAGGTAGTAAACAAATCTGGCCATCAGATTTGTAAATAACAAACAACACGCATCCGTGCTTAACTCTTTGGCAATACTCTAGGTCACTCACTAGCAAAACACGGACCTTGACTACCTAGCTTTTTGATATCATTTTACTTTAGTGTACGTCAGTAAAATGACTGAATTTTTCGCGCTCCTATCAAATTCCGGTCAGGTAGAACAAGATTCAAAACTATGGGAGGATCTAACCAAGTCAACTCGATTAACCTACCTGAATGAGCATGAGACCATTCTGGTTGCGGACACCCACCAGGAGTATATCTATTTTATCGTGCAGGGTTGTATTAGAAGCTTTTTTAAACGGGCCGATGGGGCTGAAACAACTTGCTGGTTCTTTGGCAACGGGGATATGGTTTTCTCTGAGAGCAGCCTGCTTTACAAACAACCCTCACAGCTGAGCATGCAGGCAACTTGCCCAACGAAAGCATATAGGATTAGTACGCAAAATTTTGAGCTGATCACGGGCGCGTATCCGGAGTTCAGAAACGTCTGTCTCAGGCTCCAGGCCAGCTATCATCAAAAGAATTTTGAGCACAACCAATTGGTACTCAGGCTTCCGCTAGCTTCTCGCTTTAATAAGTTTTTAAGTCAAACCCCCCGGATTATAGGACAGGCAAAGGAAAAGGACATTGCTAATTTCCTTCATATGCACCCTAATTCGTTTTCCGCCTTAAAGAGAGACTCGATGCAAAGGTGACAGCTTTGCAAGATCAGACCAGTAAAATGCTACCGGACGGCCCGGTATAATGGCCAGAAAGCAACCGTAGACAGTACAACGTTGTATGCCAATGCCAATCATGCGCACAAAATGATTTCGAAAACCTATTTGCAAGAAAACACGAACAAACTATACTAAACCAAAAAAGCACTTTCGAAAGATGTCCAGGTATCCGGCCAAAATAAGAAAAAGACTAAACGTATTATCCGACAAGGCAAGACTGCTCTTTGGCGCACTAACCTGCGAGCACCTGTATCCAAACTATGTTGCTTTTCAGCAAAAGGCAGAATGGGGTGATGCGCATATACTGTACCTCGCAATAGAGGCGATCCATTTACGACTGAGTGACGACATTTCCAGCTCGCCTGCTCAAATCGTGGGGTTAATGGACTGTGTAGAGTTGATAATGCCAGACATCAACCAATGCCCGGACTCCACCAGTCAACGGGCAAAAGATGCCTGCATCATCACATTAAGCAGTCTGGAATATATGATTACCAATGATATAGAGAGCATTGTCGCTGTTGCAACTTATGCCAGGGATGCGTTCAAAACATCCGAGCAAATACAGGACGGAGCCAGGTCCAAAAATGGTAACAATCAAAGACCAAATACCACGAAATCAACGAGCATAATAAGAGAAATCCGGCGGCAAATCCATTTAATTCAAGAGCTATCCAAGCCGGATAATCAACAGATTACAGCAGCACTGATAGACTCGTTGCGAAGAAAATAACCGATCATTAACAGCACCCATTTTGAAATTAGCACCCATTTTTCTTAAATAGTTAAAATAAAATTACGCCAATACACTACAAATAGGTACGATAAAAATCTAGTTATCCAGTCAGTTTTAGATATGACATAGACAATAGTCGATATTCATTTAGTAAACATATTCGACAACATATATCAAATACAAAACACAAAACATTTAATTAAAAGAAAATTAAATTCAAATTCATACTTCTCGTTGTTTTTGAAGAATATATAGTTAATTATTGCAAAAAATAATCAACTATAAATTCAAAGCCATGGGCCTGTTATCTTTTATTAAAGGTGTTGGGGACAAAGTATTCAATAAAAATGAAACCAATGAAATAGTTCATCCCGAAACCGCCGAACCACTACGCGCAAGCGCTTTGATGGCACGTGTCAAGTCTCTGGGCCTCCCCTATCACAATCTGACTATTAAGACGTCCAATGACACGATAACTCTTGAAGGGGAAGTTGCCAAACAAGAAGATTCAGAAAAAATTGCATTGGCAATTGGCAACGTAGAGGGGGTTGATTTGGTTGACAACCGCCTGCTTGTAGCCGCTCCGGCACCGGAAGCCCGATACTATACCGTTGTAAAAGGAGACACACTTTCCGAGATCGCCCTTAGCTTTTATGGAGATATGAGAAAGTACAATCACATCTTCGAAGCCAACAGGCCCATGCTTTCTAGTCCCGATCTGATTTATCCTGGCCAGGTACTACGCATCCCAAGATTATAAAATGCTATGAATTCAAACAACCACATTTCACAAATGTAGTTGTTTGAATTCATAGCATTTTATCATTCCTGTTACTGTAATAATCAATATACAAGATGAAATCCTCCAATATTTTCGTCTACCTGGAACTCACCAAGTTTACCCAGAATTTATCCCTTGAGGTGAGTTCAATTAAATCAGAGCTGATTGCCCAGCACGCCTATTTCAAAATCATTCCCTCCAATCTATTCTCGGATTATCTATCCGCCGACTGGAATTTACTATGCGAAAAAGTCAACAGACTCGGGCCCGTGGTTGATTCGGGGGGACGTGTGATTATCAACAACATCAAACATACGATTCAAAATATGACCGACACCGAATGCTTTGAGATAGCACTGAGCCTTCAGGCACTTCAACAGAAAGTTGCAGACGAGTTTCGTTAAGCGATCGGATTGCACCTTAAAAATGAATGCCCCAAACTTTCACAATGAAAACTTGGGGCGCGGCAAACCTGATAGCAAATGGATTAATTGGGAGCCAATAAGGCTAATTTATCTTCATCTTCCTTAATTTTCTCCCTGAGCGAGTCCACATTTCGACGCAGCTTCGCGAGGTTATCCGCCGCTTTTCTTGCCCGCTTGGCATCACGACTGGCAGCAGATGCAGCTTTGCTGGCCTTTCTAGCCAATTGTTTGTCTTGCGGGTCGGTACTCAGATTGCCGGCGGCCACCTTATTCTCCTCTGCTGATCGCTGGGCGCGTTCGGCTGTACTGGCTGTTTCATCGACCGCATGTGGGATTTGATTCTCAAGTTTGGCGAGTTCAATTTTGCTATCGTTCAACCGCTTGTTTAGCGCCAGAACCTTTTTTTGGTCATTTAATGCCTTCAATGAATCCTGCGAAACGACCTGGGCTGAAACCCCGCTACACGACAGTAGGGCCAGCAACACATAAAACACAAATGCAATTCTCATATAAAATTTGAAAAATATAACAAAAAAGGATGCGCTACACCCCATCCCAGGAGATAGCCGCAAAACGATAAGAAATGTTAAAGAAACAACCCGGCGATCAACCGTGCCGGGCTGTAAAACCTCTATCACTATGTACTATATACGTTATGCAAATTCTATTTCCTGACTTATACAAATCTTGCTTATTCCGGGGAATCCATCGCAGACAGATATCGACTGTTACAGGACATTTCTAGGTATTTTAAAGGCGAATTCTGTCCGGTTGGTCGTAGATTAGAAACAGGATTGCCTTTCTACTCCTGATCAAGGTGGGGAAACGCTGCCTTCGGCAAGGTATGAATCCATGTACCAGGCGGTTACAAGTAATCCTTGCAAAAAGTGCAAAAAAGAATGCCTTTAACGGTTAGTACTTCCCCTATGATACCTATCTTAGGTATCATTTTGCGATGATCAATTAAACGGTGAGCAAATCAGAGATTAGGAGTGAACGTCCCAATAAATATTTTAATCATTGAAGATCACGACATTGTCGTTTGGGCTCTGGAAAGAATGCTCACAAAAGCGATCGAAGGCGCCGTGATTAAATCAGCCCCAAATATTGACAGGGGCCTGCAAATTCTGTTGCAAAGCCCTGTCGACCTGGTCATTTTGGATATTGGTGTGCCGGGAGGAAATACTGTCGAGACAATTCAGTATCTGAGAAATGTGCAAGCAGAAGTAAAAGTATTGATTCACACCGGTTTGCCCGAGAAAGAATTTGCAGCTGCATATCTGATTGCCGGAGCGAATGGCTTTGTCTCAAAACACGCGGCATTTGAAGATGTCCTTGAGGCGTGCCAAACCGTGTTGAATAACGAAAAATATATCAGTAATTCTACTCGCGAAACGATCGAAGGTAACACAAAATAAAAGCCTGCAAAATCATAATGGTTACCTTATTCCGATGCAATGGCCTAGAACCCTGCTATTGACCAGATAGATAAATAATTTCATACTCTTACTTTCGCTGCAAGGTCTTTCACATTTTTCACTTTCAACTTCCTGAAGATGTTTGCCCGGTAAGTGCAAACAGTACTTTCCATGATTTTCATCACCTGTGATATTTCCTTGGTATTCAACCCCTGCAAAACCAAATGCATAACCTCTTTTTCCCTGGGTACCAGTTTGGGCTCATAGGGCAAAGCAACGGGGATGGCTGCCAATAACATCCTGTGCACATTTTCACTGACGTAACGCTTGCCGTTCAAAACAGTAAAAATTGCTGTTTCGATCTGCTGACGCTGCGATGACTTCAATATAAAGCCTTTCGCACCGGCAATCAGGCACCGGTCTGCGTAAACATTTTCATTGGCCAGCGAGAAAATCATAATACGGCTCGAATTTGAAAATCTGCCAATGAAATCGATCATGTCAATGACTGTGTAGCCCTGAATCTGAATATCTACGATGACAAGATCAAAATTAACAGCCTTTAAAGCCGCTTCTCCATCATGCAAGCTGCTAACATGGGTTATCTCAGATTTGCCATCTAATTCCCGTATTATTTCACCCAAACTAAGTTGGTACAGAAACACATCGTCGATGATCAAAATCTTGCTCATTATTCTCAATAGTCAGTGATTTTAAGCATAGTCCTGGTGGATGGAGCTCGGGCAGGCCCTGTCCAGAACTCTGGATAGGCCTGCATTATTCCGCACTCCGCTAGTGTGTGCGAATAGTGCTGTATGCTTTCAAACAAACTTTATTTAACATCTTGCTTTAAACTAACCTTTCAAGCATTTTAACTCTGACTAACAAGTCGTTATCCAAAAGTCAAATCACCTCCACCTAGCACTTTTCCTGCTTCTGCTGTAAATGGGTTTGCAAAGTTAATTGTGGCCATCGCATTTCTGATTGGCTAAGATGCCAGTTCAAGTCGAAATGAATTCTAGTCAAATATCGAATTATAGCTTGTATAGATTTTAATCTACATACCATAGTTTTGTAGCGAAGCATCCAGCAGGTCAAATACATTTACCTATGAATCAATTAACTAGAATACTTTTAGTAGACGATCACGAACTTGTTCTATGGGCTCTCGTAGCGATTATTAGAGAAAAGCTCCCGGACACCCAGGTACTTTCCGCGTCCAGTTTTGATCAGGGTTTTGAGACGATTAAAAATACCCCCGTGGATCTAATCATTCTGGATATTGATGTGCCTGGTGGCAACAGCACCAAGATGATAGAAAAACTCAAAAGTGTCCGCGCCGACATCCGGGTACTTATACACACTGCGATGGAAGAAGAAGATTATTCTATCAAATACCTCACAGCGGGTGCCGACGGCTTTTTATCAAAGGCCTCTCCGCTACCCACCGTCGCAGAGGCAATACAGACTGTTCTCAGGGGAGAGAAATACATGAGTCCGAAAACCCAAAATTTGCTTGCCAACAGCTACCTCAAATCAGTCACTAATCCGGCAAAACCCAAAGAAGCATCGACAATCACGCCACGGGAGGCTGAAATTATCACATTGCTCTTGCAAGGAAAGTGGACCAAAGAAATTGCATCCCAGCTTGGCATCAAATGGAGCACGGTCAGTACCCACAAGCTAAGCATCTTTGAAAAGTTTGGAGTCACCAACGTAATTCAGCTTTACAAGAAAATTTTGCAAGACTATCCGGATCTGATTGATGTAAGTACGACTCAGGTCAAGCCCAAATCCTAACAATGTAGTACCCTTCGCTGTCTAAGTTGGGCACAGGTATGTACCCCCAAAAGAAGTAAACTGCATATGAAAAAACTACTAATATTTTTGCTTGCCTTATGTGCTGGTTCCCCTAATACTTTATACGGGCAAGTTGGATATTCTGTCAGTCAATATACCGCAGACAACGGGTTACCACAAAATAGTGTAAAAGGGATTTCCTCGGATGATGACGGCTTTGTCTGGTTGGCGACGGAAGATGGTCTGGTCCGTTTCGATGGTCACCATTTCGAAGTTTTCAATGGCTCTAATCTAAATATTGCCAGCAACCGTGTCGCCAGTATACGCAGTTCTGTACGAACTCACGTTTTAAAGGCGTTGGGTCGCCCCGAACGAGTCAAGGTAGCTTATGCCAGGTTTTGGCCGCACTACTCGGTGAAGATTGAAGCAGGCCATGCCACCGCAGATTCAAACTATTACCCTAACCGCGATCGGCGCATGCTTTCGCTAGGGCTGGATATCAATGATCTGAACGACATCACCTACGTTGTCGGCCTTCCCGATCTGCTGTATTCGGATTCGACCGGCAATGACCACCACATGATCATGGCCGGTAGTGGTGAAGGTAATTTTTTCATGATTACTAAAAACAAAATCGTCTACTATCAGGATTGGAAAAAGCGCTACCAACGCCCGAGCGCTGGCAGTCAACTATGGAACTACTTTTCGATCGGCAAAAAACTATATTACCGAATCGGTCAGGGGGAATACATACAAATATCTCAGAGCAAGACCTCGCATTTTACTCTTGCCCCAGCCGTAGAAGACCCGTCGAAAAACCACCAGCAAACCGAGCGACAGAAATTCTACTGGAACGGCAACTCCGAACAAGCCTTTCTTTTCTCCGGCAAGAACTTATACATGCTGGTCCAGCAGGGCAATGGCGATCTTTCCGCGAAATTGCTGGTTGAGGATTTTGACCTGCATGCGTTGGGTGTCGATGTAATCTATTTGGATAATGTTTCTCAAAAAGTGTTTTTGGGCAGCCGGGTAAATGGACTTTTCGTGTTGAGCAAAACACAATTTACTCCCGTGGTAGTCAAAGGAGAGGTGGGAGAGAATGTGTTTTACGCGCAAGTCCCCTACTCCGCAAGCAGTGTGATCACGCCAACGGGCATTATTATCGGAAAGGGCCCGATTCCCGGCCAAACCAGTCACAAATCTGTCAGCCAGATCGCAAAAATCAATCCTTTCGAAAAGCGAATTATGCTAAAAAGTCGAAATGGCACCATCTGGACCAAACGCTATGAAACACTGCTTCGCATCGATCAAAAATCACTAAGACCCGATCAGGTGTGGACTTTTGAAAATGAAATCACTGCCCTGTGTGAGGGCGCGGATAATGATATCTGGATCGGTGTGATCAACAAGGGCTTGTACAGAGGTCATACAGTAGCGGACAAGATTCGACCCAGGTTAATAAAAGACCAGGCTCTGAAAGAAATCACTTGTCTGGAACCTGGCGGTGAAAGTGAAGTGCTTGCGGGCACCTTGAAGGGACTTTACCGGGTGAACACGCTCACAGAAACCAGCTCGCTCATAGAAGGCACCCGTGGAATTCACATCAAAAGCATACATCCGTCAGATAACGGTCGGGTATGGATAACGGGGCTGGAAACCGGATTGATGCTCTTGACGGCTGACGGAAAGCTAACCCGCTTTCCCCTGGATCGGAAACGCTACCTGGCAAGTTCCCACTGCGTAGTTGAAGATGGGTTGGGATACCTATGGATTACCACCAACAAGGGATTGTTTCAGGTCAAAAAAAACGATCTGCTAGTATATGCACAGAAATACCCTGGCAAAATCGATAATACAAATTATGGCACAACAAGGCGTTACACTGGTGGGCTTTACTACCATTATCACGCAAAAGATGAAGGATTTAACACCAATGAATTTAATGGGGAATGCCAACCCTGCGGAGTCAAGTTGGCCAGCGGATTTATATCGCTACCCTCACTAAATGGCCTGATTTGGTTTCAGCCAACTGAAATTCGTCGCCACCTGCCTGACGAAAGGATTATTCTGAGTGCAGTGGAAGCAAACGGAATCCCGGTTAGCTATTCCGGCGAGACGATCGATTTCCCGCAGAATGCGGAAGATGTCAGGCTATATTTCGCCACGGCCTATTTGGGTCATAAAGACAACCTGAATGTTTCTTATGCTGTCGTCAAACGCTCCGAGACCGTAGCTGCATCTGATTGGATACCTTTGGAAACCGACGAGCTTACTGTCAACCTGACCGGCCATTACTCGGGTGAATACTCGCTCTTTGTTAGAAAAAACAACGGTTTTGGCCTGGATAATTATGAGATTAAACACATCGGGCTGAATTTTTCCGAAAGATGGTATGAAAACATCTGGATTATCCTGGCTATCAGCCTTGCCATAATCGCGTTAGTCATCCTGGCTACTTTTGCATATAACCGGCATAGGCTAAGATCCATGAGACAAAAGAATACCGAATTGGAAGAAGTGATAGCTGTCAGGACCGATAAACTGAGCAGAAGCTTGGAAGATCTGGAGGCCTCACGCAAAGACATGGATCAACAGATTTATTTACTTTCCCGAATTGTTGCCTCTATCAGTCATGACATACAATCTCCACTCAGATATGTTTCGTTTGCCTCCAAAAGAATTCCCGACCTGGCCGGGTCGGGCCAGATCGATGAAATTTCCAAAGTCGGTTTAATGGTTTCAAATATGTCCGACCGGATGGGTTCAATGCTCGAACAACTGGTCAGTTTCGCCAGAGCACAGCTATACGGCAAAAAAATGACGTTTGAAACTGTTAACATCTATCAATTAATTCAGGAGAAGTATGAACTCTTCCGGGAAACAGTGCACACCAATGCAAGCGCGTTTTACAATGAAATTCCCGAAAACAAACATGTTGACGCAAGCTATCAGCTGCTTTCTATAATCATTCACAATTTGCTCGATAACGCTACAAAATATACCCTACGGGGAGAGATTCGCGTGTATCTGAACAATTCTCAACCTGACACCAAAGAGATTATTATAGCCAACACAGCTACAAATCTGCCCGAGGAAATATTTGAACTTCTTACGTTAGAAGACAACGATGCGGCTATTGAAAAGTTTTCTAATTCGAGCCAGCTAAAAGGCTTGGGATTGTTAATTGTTAAAGAAGTAGCTACCCTGGCCAACATCGCCGTTTGGGTTAGCCAAACTGATTACATTCGTTTCCATCTGCGTCTGCCCAGGCCCGGCACACTGGTCAAAAGTCAGACAGAGACTGAGTAAGATTGCGGAAAAAGCTTACTGATGTCGACCTTTTCTGCTAATTCAAGAATGTTATTCACCTGCATTTTTCGAAAAATATTCGACTTGTAAAAATTGATACTGTTTACATGTATTTCCAGCATTTTCGAAATTTCCTTCGTGGTTCTGCCTTCCAGGATTAACGGCAATATCTGTCTTTCACGTTTGGTGAGTGCTTCTTTGACTTTGCTTTTCAGCTCGGTCCTTGTCAGCAATCTATCATGTACCCTGTCACTGAGGTAACGGTTTCCATTGATAACCGTCGAAATAGCAGTTAAAATTTCTTCCTTTTCGGCTGTCTTAACGACAAAGCCACTGGCTCCCCGCAGAATATAATGTTCGGCATATAGCAGCTCATCCCCCATCGAGCAGATCAGCACCGCCGTAGAAGGAGCAATGCTGCGAATCATTTCCATCATCTTTATTCCCGAGTATTCATCCATCAAAACTTCCAGAATGACCAGATCAAACTGATCAGAAACCAGCAGTTTAAGTGCCTCCTTAAAATTCACGGCCTCAGTAACGTCAATTTCCCCACTTAGTTCTCTAATTACTACCCTTAGGCTTAACCTCATTAAAAATTGGTTGTCTACAATTAAAACTTTTTTCATCTTCTGATTTTCTGTTCGCGATTGAATCCTGCTCGATTGAAGCAAAGTTAAATGGGCTCCAGCCAAAAATGTGCCGCTGAAATGCGGCGATGCGCAGGTAATTGATTCTAGACGATTCTCGAATAATAGCTATTCTCTTTCCTCGATTTCCGCAATAGCTTTGTGCCCAAATCCAGATGGCCTTTTCAAGGCCGTGACGAGGTTATCATCCGGGGCCGCGACTCCCAGCTTGGTACACCTGCTGCCGTATGGCTCAGGTATTGATCGGCGACAGGGACTCGGAAGGTAAAGCTAGATAATACGCGACTGGTGTTTAATCCCGTCTAAGCCATGTTTTAAACGGGATTGTTTAAGAACATCAGGCAATCACTATCAAAACCCCGGTCAGCAATACAAAAACCAAATTTCGTATATACATATACGTTAAGACATATCGTCGCCTATGAAAGAACTTGTCTTAGCCTAGACGAGCACGTTGAGTATCACATTAGAATGACCTCCTCCCCTTGGCAGGAGGTCATCTTGTTTCTAGGCAAATCGAATTAGAACAGGGATGTCTTATCGTCCTAATTCTATTAATCCCTCGAACAGGTTCGAGACATACGGACACTGGATTAATTTACCTTTGTCGACCTGCGTGATGGTTGAGTATGTTCCAAGACCAAACATCTGAGCGCTAGAAAGCCAATTATTGAAGTACACTCAATTTTTTTGCAACAAGCTAAGTCGTCGGGATACTCTCAATCCATATTGTACAATTAGTTTTATCAGCACTCTCAATAGCCTATGCACCCTGTACAAACCATTGTCGATCAAGTTAAGATATTGCGCCAGGCAGCGGGCATTTCCCAAAAAGAAATGGCCGGAAAGATCAATCTGGACGTTACCAACTACCGAAAATTGGAGGCCGGCAAGCGGAAACGGTTGGACCTTCATCAGTTGCTTGTGATCGCGGATGCGTTGAAAGCGGCGCCTGAACAAACCTTGGTACCAATAACGCAAAATCGTGCATGGCCAGCCCAACCTGGCATTGCATTAACCGAGTCGATGGATTTCATCACTGAGGAGTACCATTACCAGGAGGTGATCAGCTTGCTTCGGTCAATTATCGAAAAGCAGCACAACATCATTGCTGAGCTTAATAAGCTCTCTAACAATAGTCAAGGCTACAAAACTTGATTTTTATCAGCGAAGCCAATTTAAATCTTACCACCACAAAAATGTCCAGAGAAGACCTTATACGAAAACGTATCCGAAGCCTCCGGGAAGCAGCCGGGATGTCACAAGCCGATCTAGCTTTTAAGCTTGGAATCGACGAGAGAAGTTACGCAAGGCTCGAAAGAGGCGAACGTAAACAGCTCGACCTGCACCTGCTGATTGCTGTTGCAAGTGCTATGGATATGGACCTATTGAATCTATTAGCCCCGGTTCTTCAAACCCAACAACAAAGTCTGGAAAAGAGAATTGTTTCCGAGGAAAGAGGCAAGGATCAACCTCAAAAAAATCACTACGAATACATCATTGCGCAGTTAATGGACATCATTGAAAGTCAAAAAAGAATCATTGAGGAGAAAAATGAAACGCTTCGAAAGGTCCCGGCCTGAAGCCGTATCTGGCTAACAATCAATCAAAAGACAACCAGGTAACGCAGCGACCAAACTTAAAGATATGAAAGCCATTCATGCTCGGCGAAGAGAGCAGGAATGGCTTAGCTTTTTTTCTACAAATCCCGACAAGCACTACAAGGTTGCAGATTCAAACGATGTGTACACTGACCAGGTACAATGCGTATCGAGCATGATCCAGGCAGGCAAATAAGGTTACAGCAGGACACAATTTTGTCCTCGATAAACACTAATTCGACACCTGACCTGCATATTCAGACAAGAATATGGCATCTGCTCTATGACTTCCGGAGAAAAGCAACCGATTTCCGTCCGGCCGGCAAACCAATACTACCAAAACTCGTCTCAAACCTACCACAAAGTGTCTTCACCCGAACCGATTTCACCACCCATCTTTGTAATACAAACACGCACTGGTCATTGAGCTCATGATCTTCCCACGATAAGAAAAATTTCAGCGTATTGCCGGCAATCTCCGGTGATTAGTGTATTAGCCGACCATTGGTTTCCACCAAATCGCTTTTACAATTACCTGTACTCCAACAGTTTTATCAATTTATTTCTTAATCTAATTTAAAATGAAAAAAACAATCTACTCCCTAAGTCTATTGATGGGCCTTACCGCTTCTGCTGCCATGGCGCAAAATGTAGGGATCGGCACTACTACTCCGGCGGCCAAATTGCACGTGGTGGGCAATGTAGCCATTCAGGATGGTACCCAGGGTGCCGGAAAAGTATTGACTTCTGACGCGGCGGGTATCGCCAGCTGGCAAGCCCCTGCGGGATCGGGTGCTAGCACGGCGACGCAAACGGCCTCTTATGCAGTACCTATTGGAAACGGCGCGCAGGCAGATGCTTTTTTCGGTGTGACGGAAGGATCTTATACAACGGTTTCAAATACGACCAATGTCATCAATTTCCCCAGTCAAAAAGCCGCATTTATCAACTACGTACTTGGTGTTGACGACGTGTCTGCATGGACAGGTTACAGCCCGTTTAACCGCTTTGAAATATATATCGACGGAGTTGCCAGCGGCATCTTTATTATCATCCAGACCGAAGTGAGCGGTCACTTCGAATTGACTTTATCCGGTGTTCGCACCCTGACCGCAGGAAACCACACGTTCGATGTAAGGGCAACCAGATGGTATAACAACGGTGCTCCTGCCAGCGCATACCAAATTTGTGGTACCATTTCTTCCAACTTGGATGTAACCTACTTGAACTAGTCGGAGAGTTGTTAAGATACAGTCTTCATTTAAACAGCTTTCACGATGAAAAAAGAATACATCAGCCTGATGGCAGGTATGGCGTTACTGTTGGGGAACCAACTAGCCCAGGCGCAGCTTGTCATAGACGGGGCTACTTTCAATAACTACGGCGCGGTAAGCAACCGCGAGAGCTACACGGCTGTAACGGCAACCGCTTCAGGCGCCTACACAGCTTCCTCGGGAGCAGTATTTGAGCACTATGAGACAGATGCCAACTCGCTGCGTGTTAATAACAGCTATAATGCCAATGGGTCCGGCGGGAGCACCGACAATTTCAACGGCCCGGCCGGGGCAGCCGGTGTGCAGGGTATCAGCGGCAGTGTTGCTCCTAATTTTTCTACACTGGCATTGAAAAACGGGGCGGCGAGTGCATTCAATCTCACCAACACCGCAGGTGCTAATGTGTTTACTACGGCAACCTTTGAAAACGGGATCACGACCACTGTACGAGCCAACGCGGCAACCGGTGCGCTCAGGTTCCAGCCAGGGGCGACTTACACGGGCGGGCTCACAGATGCGCAGCACGTAGACGGGTACGTATCCAAAATCGGTAACACAGGTTTTGTCTTCCCGGTCGGAAGCAGCGCGGATCTGAGAACATTGGAGATTTCGGCTCCTGCCAATGCCGATGCCCATCTGAGTGTGGCATACGCGTCCGATCTGGGAGAAGCACCAAACACGCCATCGCCATCGATCAAGCGCGTATATACGGCAGGGAGTTGGGACTGGGTAGCTGTTACAGCTTCAACGATCGATCTGGATGTGACCGTATCGATCCCCAATGTTGCAGCCTTCGAATCCACGGCTTCTAACCTGAGGCTGGTCGGCTGGGACGGTTCCCAATGGCTCGATTTGAGCGGGTCAGCCAACGCGTCAGGCGTGGCCGAGAACAGTACACTTACAGGCGTAGTTCCTGCTGGCGCTGCAATCAGTCAGATCGGGATCGGTTCTATTCAGGACCTGGCGACCACCCCTGATCTGCGTCCTTTTACCATCATGTCCAATGTGACCTTTTCAACGGCAGAGACCGTCAGGCCTTTCACCGTAAGGCTTCGTAACATGCGCACGGGAACGGTTGCCAGCGATCTGATCACTGTTCGTCTCTATAAGCCAACGCCTGGCTCGGTGATCGCTCTGACGGGAGCTTCGGCTGCCGAATGGACCATTACCAACTCGGGGACCTATTATACGCTGACAACTAACACAGATATCCCTGCATCACCGTTGGGCAACAGCATTACTGCTACTGTCTCGATTGCCTCTGCGACGCCTAGTGGAACTTATCCGCTGCGCGTATTCATTCCTGACCTGTCAGGGGGAGAAGTAGTGGCCGACAATGTCAACAATAACCTGATCATACAGGTTTTCAAAAACATGTAGACGGACGCGAGTTCATACCAAAATTTTGCAATCATGAAAAGAACTAATCATTACCTAGGGTTGATTTTACTGGCGCTGTCCCTGTTCGCTCCGGGCATCGGATACAGT
Source organism: Dyadobacter jiangsuensis (assembly GCF_003014695.1). Lineage (GTDB taxonomy): Bacteria > Bacteroidota > Bacteroidia > Cytophagales > Spirosomataceae > Dyadobacter > Dyadobacter jiangsuensis. The sequence goes on from NZ_PYAS01000032.1 coordinate 29,372, forward strand.
CAGCAAATCGACATCAACGCCGGGTACGGAAACTATGAACCGGGAACCTTTCCCGGCTATGGAAACCAGCCGGCAGCCCGCGGGATATTTTACTC
>NZ_PYAS01000033.1 GCF_003014695.1 Dyadobacter jiangsuensis
AACTGCTTCTGCAGCTTTTTTCTGCTACCGGCCGCCAGATAATTAGGTGGTCAATTTGCCACGGAATCAGGTGGTCAACTTCTCCGAAATACCCAGCCGTAGTAAAGAAGCGCTGTGTAAAGGCTGATGTGATAAGAGTTCAGCCGGTCATCGGATTTGATGGCTTCAAGTATGGCCATGTCCATGGCAGCACTTGCATCGTTCGACCTTTTCATCGCTTTGAACCATTTTGGTTAAGCATAGCAGCGATGTCGCGCTGACTGTAAAAGAAGCATCCACCGATCTTGGTGAACCGAAGGTGTCCCTGGATGCGAAGGTTCTGCAAGGTGCCCGGCGAGATGCTTAGCATCTTTCTGACCTGGGCGCTTCGAAGCCAGGTGCTCTCCGAGGGCTTCTCGTGCGAAAGGATTGATTTGAGCTCTGCAATGATTTCATTTTTCAGGTTTTGCAGATCCTCCCTGGTGATCATCTCTACATTCATTGTTCTGCAAGTTTATTGTGAAACATCCCGGCATGAAGGCCGCCGGCTGCTTGCAAAAGTGAACGAGAGATGGCTGATTTCAATGACCAAACTTGGCAGCTGGTCATCAGCAGCCTGGCTCCGGACTGGTCAGGATAATTTTAAAGAGCCGTAAATGCTCCGGGACCTCAATTTCTTTGCTTGTCTTTTCTTTCTGGACTGGGAAATAATTGCGGGCTGTTTCGATGGGGATGGGCTTGTGGTCGTGCGTGAAATATTTACTTACCAGCTTGTACCACCCACTCTGTTCCTGAAAGTTGAAAAGCCTGCGCTCGTCAGGAAGCATCAACTCTTGTAGTTGATGGATGAGGTGAACGAAAGTGGGCAGGTGCTTGTCGCGAATATCGATCTTGGTCTTTGTCTCGTAACGACGAAGTACTTCTAGTTCATCTTGGAGCTTGATTATTTGCTCTTTAAGTCCGACGATTTCTCTGTTGTTTTCTGCAATAACTACTTCCAGGGTTTGTGAGGAGCTCCACTTGTCGATCGAGTGGAGAAAGGTCTGGAATGTTCTTAGTCGCTCAGTCTGTTGTTTCGCGCGCAGTGCTTTCCGGGAAAATGGATCGATGAGTTTTAGTTGTGCAATCCGCGTTGAAACGATATCAGCAACGTAACTGTGAAAATCACTCTCAATGCCTGAGGCATTTTGAAGGTAGTGGCAAAGATGGAAATCGTAAAAGTCAGAGAAATCGTCTTTTCTGAGCTCGTAAAGCTTTAAAAAGAAATGATTGTCGTGAAAAGAGCTCCTGATGAATGGTGTGCCGATCTCAAATCGATGCGGTTTGAAATTCCAAGGATTACGGATTTTAAAATAGGAGTGCAGCATGGTCTTTTAACCATAAGTTACATATCGCCGTAGAAAAATGCAAGTGGGGTAAGCTATAAAGGCTATCCGTCCGGATGCACGGCCGTTTACTTAGGCGTTACATTCGCTCAAAATCGGGAAAGCTTACATCTGTATGCAGCCAACTTCAAGTACTCCATTGTTTGACGGGTTGTAAGGGCAAATAATCTGACTGCTTTATGAAGGTCAGGGTTCAATCAGGATTTCAGACCTTTAAGTACCACTCAGCAGCCTAAGACATTTTAAATGGCAGAAGAGCAGCGATCGGTCGACTGCTTCCGGGCCAAGCCCAATATCGGTCTACTTTCATATTATACTTCCTTGCCAGTTGCTTTGATTTACATGTGATAGATTCTATCGATGAATGTAAGCAGTTAATTTACCAGGTCATTTTTATGTAATTTTAGTGCCCGTGATGAAATGAACACTTTTATGTGTGAATTTGGAATTGCCTTGCATGCACTGAGATATCTGCACTGGTAGGCATTCTCAAACTGTGCATCTTTGATATCGAGCGCTAGATTGAACTCGATATAGAGTGCTTCTGATTTAATAGGGCTTTGCGTAAAAAGAATGTTAGTTCTTTAAATATGAATATTAATTTTGATTGATATGCGCTCGAAATGGTTAAGTATGCCATTCTTACGTGGGGTACTATTGTCGGCATTCCGAAAAAGTCATAACCAAACCCGTGATCATGAAATCAGAAAATTTAAAAATTATCCTGTCGATTTATTTTTCATATCTTCTTTTTACATCACACCACACTTATGCACAGATTAAGTTGCATACAGAGGACCTTCCCCGATTCTATCAGGCGATGGATAGCGTCATGACTACATCTGACACAGTAAAACAGGCATCATTTGTTCAACATCTGTATGTCGATAAGGCCAGTAAAGGATTAAGAGAATTTATGGAATTGCGGGGTGGCAACACGCAGAAATGGGTAAAAATTATGACCACCGACAGATCCGCTTTATTAGAAAAAAGGCCGTTTATTTTATCTGCTATTGATCAGGAATCCAGGATATTGGAAAAAATCGAAAAGTTTAAAGTTATCTATCCTAATTTTCGGGACGGTGACATCTACTTTTGTGTTGGCATTAATAACTCTGGTGGAACAATCCAAGATAACACTGTTTACATCGGAACAGAAATTGCGGCAAACCAAAGTTCGGACTGGGCTGTTCCACTTGTCCTACACGAATTTGTTCATACTCAGCAATGGGTACAGCGCAATATTAACAATCTTATGAAAGACAAGCAAGCCGCCCAGGCATACATGGCATCTCATAAAAGTCTCTTAAGCCAATGTCTTGTAGAAGGAATGGCCGATTTTGTATCGGAGCTGGTACTAGGTCAGCGCCTGGCCGATCGGTTTCCCGACGGACACAACGCTTTTGGTGAAAAGTATGAAGCAGAAATATGGCAAGAATTCCAAAAAGATATGTATCAAGACATCGGCAACTCGAAAGGATGGCTTTATGCCGAAAAGGAAATTGCTGGAAAGAACTGCCGAGATCTAGGCTACTTTGTCGGTTACAAGATTTGTAAGAGTTTTTACGACAAAGCCAAGGATAAAAAGCAAGCCTTGGCACAAATGATTGAACTAGACCTATCCGATGAAAACGCCAAGGAGTTTTTACTTGTTTCCCAGTACAAACCTGCACAACCGAATGCAGTAAAATAGGCAATGAATCAGTGATCAAGATGTTTCAGGCCCACCTCACTCGCAAAGTATAGAGGCCTAAAATCTTTGTACGGATTTCCTACCGTTACTTATAATCTTGCCTCTTCTGATCATCCGGTGGTTTGAGTGCAATTTAGCGATTATAGCAAAAATTGGCTTTCTGCCGCTTGAAGGCAGTTTAAGCTTAGTAAAGATCCGAGCCAGGTTCAAAGCTGACCTTGCCTCCGACTATAAGATCTAACCCTTGCAAATAATCCGTAGGTTAAAGTGTACTCTTTTCTGACTATAATTGGGAGGCATTCCATTAACTAACAAAACAAACAATAGTTATACATTTCACGGAAACGGTTATATTGTTGATCCTTCATTGCTTAAAATCATATTGGCATGCGACTATGCATACTTGTAGTCTCGGTTTTTTGTGCTTTCAATCACGTTTATGCACAGCCTGCGTATACATTCCACAAGGATACACTGAGTAGTCAGGATCGGGCCTTTACGGTGAAATTTTCGACGTCTGACAAGCGGTACACATTATCCGGAGGTACCAGGGATACGATTGACTACGGAATGGACGGCAGGCCCGATGTTTCTATTACCGCATGGATTGGAAAAGATTCGATTACCATAAAAAATTCGTCATTTCCATATTTTCAGGTCCATTATATCCCCATCGTGCTTGCAGGAAAACCCTATACATTTCGCTGGCATTTCAATGACGTTCGTGGCTATTTTACGAAAGATTATGTCAAACAGCACGACGGGAAGGTTCAGATAATCGTCCCGGAGGTGTTTGAACTCGCTAACGTGATTCTTGCACTGTCTCCTGCGGCGAAAAAGGCCACGAATATTCGAAAGGAAGGCGACTACTACAATGAGGTCATGAGGTATTTTGAGCCGTTTCGGAATCATCCACTGTTCAAAAAGTTGGATTTTGAAAGTAACGCTTATATGGAGAGCTATTACGAGTTTCGTGAAAACAGCATTTGTTTTAATTTCGATGGAGACAAGCTTGTCGGATCAGAAAATTACTTTTTTATTTATGGTTCCGATGACTCAACCTATGCCAATTTGTTCGGCAATAACCTTTCAGAAATAGCTGATTTTGCGAAAGCCTCCGGCTTCCGCAGTTTTTACAAAAAGCACATCGGATATTATGAAAAGCTGATCAACAGGGAGCGGGAAATGATGGACGCAGAAGACATGTGGGCTTGGCTCGAAAAAGAGTTTCCCCGCCCAAAATTCAGGTCCTACAAAATCATATTTTCCCCGCTCATACTGGCCAGCCACAGCACTCAGCGCTTCTCTATATGGGATTTTCAAGCGGAGCAGCGCTTTCAGGAATGCGTAATGTTTGTTTCCGGCCCTGATATCTACGACACAAGAAAAGAACTTTCTGAAATGCAGAAATCAGGCTTTATAAGCGGTATTGTATTTACAGAAATTGACCACAATTATGTCAATGAGCGTTCGGGTGATTATCAAGAATCCATAGACAGTATATTTTCACAAAGAGCATTTTGGGTCGATCCCAAACGGGAGGCCGGATATTATGGCTCCCCATTAAGTATATTCAATGAATATATGACCCACGCTTTATTCTGTTTGTACGTATCGGGCCGTTTCGAACCACAAGCGGCCGCCTTTCTAATTGCAGCACGGGAAACACTAATGGTATCTTCTCGGGGTTTTACCAAATTCCCCGCCTTCAACAAAGCACTGGCAAGTTTAAAAGACCAGTATTCATCATCCAACGTTTATGAATTGTATCCAAGAATGCTCGATTGGTGTAGAAAATTTAATGCTCAACCCTCACACTAGTTCGTTTCGGAGCAAAGTGGACCTTTACCTATGCGTACATGCAGCCATTACATATAACGACTAGCACGAAGTATATCGTATCGTGACGACAATATGTAACCGCTTGGATGGCCCTAAAAAATCGGTGGTTTTTCCGTACTGCGGCGACTGCTCGGCTGCGACTCTTATGTGATTGCTAATTTATGTTGATGAACGATCCAGTTGATATACATGATCGAATGGCATGAAGAGCGAGTATGAATTTGAACAGTTTAATTTATGAGCCATAGGGAATCAAGCCTACTGAATTTGCCTGCTTACCTAAATGTACTTGAAATTTGCTTTCTGCGGGGGTGACTATATTGCATCTATGGAGTTTTGACCCAAATCGAGGTCAGATCGATATAATAGCCGAAGCTCGTGCGACTCGCAGGTGTCGTCAAGGCACCGTAACAATCCTTACGTTTGTATGAAATTATGACGTTTGTACGTGGCTTCCGATACTGCGCAGGTAGCGAATCACATGGTACCAGAATGTTTGGGCCGCCGGCAAATGTTGAATCATTAAATTCCCTTGGATCAATACTTAATATATATTCGTCCGGTCCTGTCGTACCATAAGCGGGATTGGTAAAGTTGATTCGAATAACGACCGCTTCTACATTTTTCTGCTCTTTGCCCGCTTTACTTTGGCAGTCGCACGGATTCGGCTGTTTGTCAGGGTCTTTGCATTGAAAATTCAGGAAACAAGCAATCAAGATTAGTGTGAATCGGGCTATCATAACTTCGATCTGGTTGAAAATATAGCTATTTGAAGGAAATTACTGAGGTTCATTAAAGCTTGTTCTTACCGCTAACCTTGGTGATATGGCATTGATCAGCTTTGAAAACAAAGTCTTCCTGGACGACGACTTCATTTCCGCGTTTGCCGATAAACCGAAAATTATCTTGTTGATTTTCTAGCTTGGCCTGGTAATGGTCATCCAGGACGACGTAGTATCCTTGGCGAAAATCGGCATTTCCTTTGATGCGAATCGTATCTGATTTTGATAACCGAATTGTGAACGAATCTGTCAACGGAGCTCCTGGCACGTAAAGCGTCGCGGCCCGAAATTCTTCGGTACAATTCACACCTTGCTGGGGCTGATCGTCCGTGCAGCCAGATAGCAATATTGCGAAGAACGATATAAGACGTACGATGGAAGTTGGCGTACCCATGATGCTGTTGGTGTAGTAAATGTTTCTTAGACAGAATTGGCGGTCTAACCGTTGCAATCGCGGAAATATCTTCGAGCATCTAACCATGAAATAGATTTTGTCTATGTCATTGATGAGTCAAATCATTCGGTCGTTTTTATGTACTCCGGCACTCTTATCGACGGGGCCATTTTTCATATGAGAAATAGGCTCAAAAGAGTTCAATATAGTGGTACATGAAATCTAATTACAGTATATTGCGGCCATAGGGGTTAAAATGTAATTTAAGATGATTTTTGGTTACGTAAGGGTTTCTAAGAATGAGCAGAACCAAGACTTGCAATTCGATGCCCTTCGGAAAGCGGGGTGCGAGAAGATTTTTCATGAAAAGGTTTCGGGTGCATCGAAGGAACGGCCCGAGTATGCGAAGATGATCTCGGAGCTTCGGAAGGGTGACGTTCTGGTTGTTTGGAGGATTGATCGTCTTGGCCGTGCCACTTACGAGCTGATCAAGCTGATGGTGGAATGGAAAGATATGGGCGTGGATTTTCGGAGCATCTCAGAAGGGATTGACACTTCAACCAAGATGGGGCGTCTATGGTATATGCTTAGTTCTGTGTTTGCAGAGAATGAGAGGGAGATCCTTATGGAGCGGACTATCGCCGGTCTGGAAGCAGCTCGGGCAAGGGGTAGGGTAGGGGGGCGCCCGAAAGGACTTACAAAAAAGTCTAAGGAACTGGCCAGCCTCGCAGCCATATTATATCAAAGCAAAAAATACACGACTAAGCAAATCTGTGAGCAGCTTAAAATCGGAAGTAAGGCTACCCTTTACAATTATCTTCGGCATGAGGGGATTCCAATTGAAGGTTGGTTTCGGGGATCAAAACGAGAATAACTGACAATATGTTATTTAACAGTTAGTAAAACAGTAACCTGGTTCTGACCGGTTTCAACTTCGGGCGCGCTTCAACTCTTTCCTTTCATGTTGCCAATGGTTGATTCTACACTAGCACTTGAGTCAGGATGGAGAGCACTAATGTGGGCGACGTGAGTTACTGTTAGTCTCGTCAGTTGAAAAGCAGCTACAATACGATGTTTATTTGGCGCAACGAGAAGCAGAAGATTCTTGTCTAAGATTCTAATAAGTTGTTCACCAAAACTATTTTAAGCGAGTAGAATTGATGCAAGCTGGCTCTTTGCGAATACAGCTGTGGTATCAGATGTTAGCACTGCAACTTTTATAAAGTATATTTTCTAGACCGTTAAACGTATACCCTTCAAATTTACATGATTCATACTAATTGGAAGAAAGTTAAAGCTTCACTTAAGGAAAATTTTATAAATATCGATTTTACAGGTTACAGTACATTCGATACTGTGGACTTTGACAAGGTGCTCGATCTAACTCAATACATACTCGCAAAAAAATTAATCGACCATGATGAGACAGTAAGCGTTATTGAAGCAATCAATTCCTATGCGGAAGGCATACAAAACAAGGATGTGCTCGAAAAACTAGTATCAAAATTCGAGCCATTTTGCAAAAAACTACATGTGATAATTGGCACTGTATTTGTCCCTTCAAAGCCGGGGGCGACCCCTGCGCTTGGCTGGTGCTTCAATCAACTCTTTGCCAAACAAGTTCCGCCAATTCCGAAATCTAAGACCGACGAGTTTTTTGATACAAGTACAACCGGTACGATTCAATCGCCCTCACACGATGCAACATACTTTCGCACTGGCTTTTTGACAGATGGAACGCCGCATGGAGAACATCTTCACAGGACCTATCATTTGCGAAATTCCAATATTCACAATGATAAACCACTAATAACCAGGCAGTTGACGGAAATGTTGGTTTCCTCCATAAATTCATATTTGTACGTTGTTTCCAAGTACTACAATGAACTTACCACGGCAGTACCAGATGCCGATTTGATTGTTAGTGAGGAATTAGTGGTGAAGAATCTAGCTTCGCTTAGTGGTGGTGCGTACAATCCCATAATTATCAACCAAGTGTTGCGGGATGGAGTGATCCACACTATTGAGAATAAGCTTGCCAATAATCAACTGTTATTTTTAGATGGAGCGAATGGTATAGGAAAAACAACAATAATTAAGCAGTTTATAGAAAAACATCCGAATAATTGTTTTAGTTATTTTATAGATGGGAATGATAAAAACACGTATTCGATTAGAAGCATTTTACGAGATCTAAGTAATCAGCTCCATTTCCACAATAGTGGTCAAGAGTTAAATGAGGATCGTGGGCCGGAAGACGTCTTTGATGAGACCACACTTCATTCATATTTCCACTCGACTCGAATAAAGAATAGGGGAAATCAATCATGGTATATTATCCTTGATGGACTTAGTGAGATACCTGAAGAAAGTATCGTTGAAATTAAGGAGCAAATTATTGACTTGTTACCAACAAGTCAAAATAATATAAAAATTATTTTGACGGGAAGCTTTCCTAGGCACATTTACTGGACGAGATTCAAACATGAGATTTGGGAAATTCCTCTGTTATCTTATGAGGAATCGAAAAAGATATTTGGAACCCAGGTGACAGAAAGCCAATTTGCGGAAATTAATAAAATTTGTGGAAATAATGCTGGCAAGATAGTGTTCATAAGGGACTTAATGTCAAGCTCAGGAATTTCTGCCGATATAATTATTAGTAAGATAGTTGCAAATATTGAGGATTTGTATAGCTATATCTGGAATTCGTATGTTAACTCAAATGATAATATTCAGGGTCTTGTTCTCGCAATTATAGCTTTCGAGGGAAAAAAGTATTCAATAGAAAAAATTTCCAAGATTCTTTCCTCATATGAAAAGCCAATTTCAGAGGAGAAGCTAATTGAAATGATTGGGGCAGTCCCTTTTATTCGGAGAAATTCGAGAAACACGTATGAATTTATATTTGAAGGATTTACCAGTTTCGCGAGGAAGAAACTCGCACGGTTCAAGAAAACTATTGACACTGTATTGATTGAATATTTACTTAAAAACTTTGGATCCAAGGAATCGCTAACCAATTTGCCAGAGCATTATCTGGAATCGGGGCAAGTTGACGAATTAATCAAACTGCTTGGTGCGGACACGTGGAAGGAACTTCTACAGGCTAGCGAGAGCATAAGCGATGTAAGTCGTGTATCGACAATGGCATTGCAGGCAGTTCATGAGCAAGCAAGTAACAAAAATATCCCTACTGTTCTTAAATATTCAGTTCTGAAGTCATCCCTTCGTGAGCTTAGCCGGATCTCCATATGGCAGCATGAAATTGCGGCAAATTTGAGCCTTGGAGATGAGTTGAATGCACTCAATTTAGCCCATCTTGCATTTCTTAAAGAAGATCGGTTGAAGATATTTGCATCTATTGCGAAGACTCATGTCCAAAAACAGAAAGAAATTCCTTCAGTAATACAGCGAACAATTCGTGAATTATTTGATGAGATTGATTTTAATACACTTGGGACTTCGTCACTTGATCTGGCATCTCTTTTGATGTATTCAAACCCAAAGCTGGCGTTTAGATTGATTGAGCAATTGTCTGGCGCCATTAATGACGATGACAATGCGTTTGATTGGGCGCTTGCACAAATATCTTTAAATGCGTATGTGAATAACGAGTACACCGAAGATGTGTCTAAGGAGGATGTGAACTCGAAGGTTTATTCTAAAATACGTAATCCAAAAATAAAGGAATTTGCAGATGCAATCGTATATCTTACGGAGAACAAAAAGTACGACGAGATAATTGTAAAGATTAATGACGCGGAGAGTACGGCTCAAAGGCTTTTTATTATTAGAAATTGGATTAGCAACAACTCCACAGATGATAGTGTTGCGGATATAATAGAGCTTGGTATTAGTACCGTGGTCAGCAAAAGTGATCACTATATCCCTAAGGCAAGTGATTTCAAAAGCTTCGCCCAGCCCCTTCCTCATATCAAAGATAAATATAAAGCGCTCGGGCTGGTTGAAACAATAGAAAAATATATTGTTTCAATGGAATCGACCTCTAGCACGTTGGACCTTGTTCAAATCCGATTGCTAATCGCTGAGTGTATTTGTAATTTCGATTTTAGTGCTGGTGAGAAGAAATTTCTTGATGCATATAATGACATCGGCAAAATAGTTGATCGTTCGACTAAGTCTGCATGCTTAGCAACATTCTGTCAGTCGGCAAAGCGAATTAAATCGGTTTATCCGGAAAGCGATGTTGACGTTTATTCAGACTTAGCTCGGGAAGAGATCGAGCTTGGAATTGATAACGTTTTGGAGAAGACTGCATTGCACTTTGAAATTGTTCGAAGTATTTTAATTCAAATTGTCGCTATATATCCTGATACCGCGATCCGCATATCTGAGAAGCTAAATAAATCAATTGATCGAGATAATGCTTATCTAGAGTCGCTTTCGAGTTATCTCAATCAACCCTTCATTTCGATTGATTTTGATTGGGTCTTTAAATTTTATTCCCGTATTGCGGATCTAGATATACAAAGGCTTGCTCTGGTCGACATCGTCTCATCCTTATCTAACCGCGATGCGAACATCGATGATTTGGGGAATTATCATTTCTTTTTTGAACAGATTGACGAGATGATCAGTATTGAGTCAAAATGTAATTTGTACGTTGATCTGATTTCGATTTTTGCAAAGGATGGCAGGAGCTATGATGAGATTTCGAAGAAGTTGTCTGACACATGGTGCGAGCTTGAGTCTAGTGCTAACAAAATCGAGCTTGGATTTGAACTGGCATATCGTGCGTCTTTCCTTGACAAAAAGGACTTAGCGAGAAAATTTTTGGATCTTGCGCGAGGCGAGAAAGATAAACCAGATTTGCTACTTGATTCGCCAAACACTGCCAATGTCTTCTTTCAGACCGTGGAGTTAGCAATTAGGGTCTCTGCCGGACTTGTGAGTCGCCAGATTTTCACAGATAAGGACTTGGAGAGCCTTGACGTGATCATAAGTTCTCTACCGTCAGATAATCAGCAGATTGAGTTGTGGTCAACTTTTGTACTTAGGGTTGTGTCGCGCACGGACGATATTTTACCAAAAAAAGTAATAAATACATTTATTTTACCAAAGTTGGCGAAGATTAAGAATCGCGCGGAGAGAATAGAAATTATTATTCAAAATTCCCCTGTTTTGTATCTTGCGGATCCAGGGCTAAGACATTTAGAAGAAATACCCTACCTCAAATTAAAGGACGTTGCGCTTTCGCGAATTTGTAAATACCTTTTGTCAAAATGCCTTCCAAATGATCTTTGTGAAGATAATGGAGATGGTTTTGTGATCAATTTTGAAACGCTCAAGAAAGTTCTCGGTGTAATCAAGCTCATGTCTACAGACTACTTCATCGCATATGAAGTTGCTCGGGTAAGGCGGTCCGTATTATCTCCAAAGACATTAATTAGTTCCCAGCAGTCAATCGAGGTTAAGAGGCTTATTGAAGAAATAGCAAGCGACAATTTGCCGGATGTAAACAACATCAAGCATGGTGGATATCAATTGTTGCTGAGATCGTATGCACTTTCGATTCAAAAACAACCGCGCAAGGAAGAATGGATGGATTTACTTTCGTTGGTTGAGAAAATTCCGAATTTGGCGGACCGTATCTTTTTGTGGATTGAGATATCCGCTTTACTTCCAAGTAAGACTGAGTTTGATACGTTGCGACTTGAATTGACTGAACAATCTATTACGCAGTCATATAATTTGCCATCATTCCTCGATACGGTTGGAAGGCTATCTATGGTTTTTACTGGCCTAATCAGGAGGAAGATAAATGGATTAAGTCTAAAGGAATTAATTACTGAATTCGTCAATGTTCAAAGGAAACGTGAAATGACTCCTAAGCTGCGGCATCAATATAGAGACATTTTGGATGCCGCATATTCCACTGACCCCGGGGTTGCGAAGGTTTTTATAAATCTATTTGATGATGATCCGGCGAGGAGAAATACTGGTTCATATCTTGGTGGATACATGAAGTTTCTTGATTTCCAAGCAAAGCTTACTCAGGGCTTGACTGAACGGACGGATGAAAAATTAATATTAGAGGCGGATCCAACATATTTCCATCAATTGATTGACAAACGATTGGCGAGATTAAACGCGTCTAGAATTGGCGACGATGAGCTCTTCCCCAAAGATTTATTGTACCAGTTAAATATAGCGTCAACAAGCAATCTGGCGGACAGTTTTAATATTTACTCGTATTTTATCGAACGAATGGTGTTGAAATATGAGAATACTAGCGAAGCAGAGAAGCTAATTAGAAAGTCTTTCTCTGAGCTTTTGGAAGTTTGTAGCTTGGTAAAGCTGTTATCTATAAGAAACGCGGATAAAATTAAAAGTCTTTTTGATATTTTATCTTCTGAACAGGATCTGCGCGTTGATGAAACTGAGGGTAGCGTTCCTAGCGTGTTAAGCAGTGAAACTTACGATCATGTTGTTAAATTAAATCGCAGGGACTTTTCGCCACATGAGATTTCCAGTATGTTGAGAATTGAAATTAGTGAGGTGCATAAGATACTGGATTCAATCGATGATATTTAATACTCCATTTATTTTCAAATATTGGCTATTGTGACGAGTTTGCAGTATTCTACTTTCTTCATAGCGGCGAAGTTGCACAAAATCAAGAAAATCCACTTTTGTTCTGATAACGATTACTATGTTAAGTGACGAAAACATGAGAGAGATTCGGTTCAAAACCTACACCTGGCCATTTCAGGCAACATCGTCAATAGCCATTTTTCCAGGCTTTCGCCAGGCGCATAGCTTCCTTCTCATCGCAGACCAAATCTGGCCGCACCGGTCCTGAGTGGATTTGTTTTTGCCGGGCAAAACAAACAGGATTGGTAAGTGAGATCATACGGCTGTCCGAAAGGAAGAAGTTGGTTTTTCCGGTGGGCACGCCGTATGTGGCCGCCCCAAATGTACGTACCTGCGGAAGGCCTTTGAGCGATAAGAGGATCATTTCGCCTGAGCTGGCCGTGTATTGACCTGAGAGTACGGCAATGGGTTGATTTGCAATTCCGGGGCGTTGATAGCGGGATAGGCTGCCAAGCCTAGCCTTCTTTCTGCCTTGTTGACAATATATGCCGTTTTTATAGCGGACCGTGTGGCCCTTTTTGCCATGGCGGTCCACAAAACCGATCAAATGTGCAGCGTCTATCAGCGGCGCTAGGCCAGTCAAGAAGGGAATATATATCCCGCCTTCTATTTCACGCAAGTCGATGACGTTGTCTTTGATGAAAGCAAATGCCCGTTCGAAATAAGCGCTGGCGACAGGACTGGGCTGGTCAGTTGACGTGCCTAATTTAGATGCTGCTGAAATAGCCGACCTAGAAGAATTAAGCCTGTTCTTACCGAAATCCAGATATGCAGGGACGTCGGTAAGAATGGCTTTGCATTGTGAATCTAGTTGTCTTACTCGTCTTGTCTCTCTAGAGTTGTTGAAACCAGTAGCTGTACCCTCCAATTCTCGTAAAATTCACGAATAACTCTACTTTCTTCGGTCCATCAACGTTGTAAACCCAGTCGATATTTGCGGTAGTATAATTGAGGTACACATGATTAGTGACCATACCTGCGGGGGCTGGGGAGATCCTATCCAATTGCGGGATACTTTGCCAGGTGGAAAATAGGCCGCCGTTCTTAATCCTAACATAAAAGTCAGCCCTATCGTTAATGTAATTAGTCGGTGCATTTAAGGTAAAATGCATCCGCTCAGGCCAGTCTTCAGACATGTGGCTGGTAGAATACGGACCGTCGTCTGTTGTTCGTGCTGACGGATGATTGCTTGGCATTACTGTAACGTAATAACCAGCTATACCCTTTTGCAGATTCTTCGACACAATCTCGGTTATAATGTCTGACTTGAATGTAGTTGGCGCGGGCGCATCGGACGTTTCGGGAGAATTGCTCTGTTGATTGTTGATTGTCGATTTCTTACCGTCAGCTGGTACAATTTCGTATTTTACGCTGGTCAGGTAGTTGTTTAGTACTTCGTTGGAAAGGGATGCAAATCGCATGGTTATACTGTTTTTTCCTGATTTGTCATGGATCACTACATCCTTTTTGAAGTATGAAACGCCCATTTCTTTTTCTAGAAGCGAGATTTCACTTTGAAATGGCTCTTCTCTTTCGGGACTTTTGTCAACCGATGGAGATGATACGTCGGGCGTGCTACATCCAATAAATGACGCAACGCAGAAGAACAGTGCTGAGGACAGCAAGGTAAACTTTTTCATAATAATAAAGTTTGGAGATTTAAAAAATGAACAAATACTTGAGACACGCTAGATTGATTTTGATAGGCAGTACGAGTCAAGCCAAGCCATTTATAGCTCGGTAGCATTTCAACGAAATCATTTTTTAGTGAGACCTATGCGAGCCGTTGGCAGGATAGATCTTTGGGTGCATACTTGATGGTTATCTTAGGTGCCAGAGATGGGTTACAAGGCTACTCTTTTGTTTGTATTATTATTATTTTATGCTGACCGTCTTTTTGTTGGAATTGTACGCTGCAAAGTACCCGGTTCCGTTTCTGATATTTGAGTAAATAGGGACCGATTCTTTAAAATTCGGTAGGTTGTCTGATGTATTGGCAAGCCAGGTCTGATATTCACGGAACGATTTATAGAATTTAAAGAATGTGTCATCAACATTTGCCACCGTCACGGTCAATACAACCCTTTCGCTGGTAGCGTCATAAGCCGAATTAACAATTCCACTTTCTGAGTTACGCCCGGATGCCTGTTTGTCAGATGGAAAGTAAAAGCTGTTGTCCGGAATATCAATCGAGGTGATCAACGGGAAAATCCCAATTGATGAACGAATTTCACCTTCTACTTCAGCCCAAACGTTATAGAACTTGTAAGAGCCGGGGTTCTCCCAATTGACTGAGAATAGATAATCTTTTCCAACGCGGGTTCCTTTTACGGACACATCATTCGGCTTTGGAGGAATAACCGCTGTCGCATAGGCTGTCAACTGCTCTGGTGCAATCACTTCTAGTGAAAGAATCGTACCCGGCTCCGAATTGCGGAACAGATTTTCTGCCTCATATCTTTTGGAGGATTGATTATACGATAAATTAACGTGCTTACTTCCATTTGATACTTTTACCGTTGCGTCGCGAATTCGTGCAGAATCAGATTTAATAACTGATCCTACCTTTTGTCCTTTGTATACATAAACGGCGATCAATGAATCCTGGGGAGACACAAAACTGCTGATCGCTAATAGCCTTTCCGGTGGAATATCTTCGACCTGAACGCCAGTGTCGCATCCGCAGAGCATAAGAGCGCTGATTGTGGTCCAAAGAGATATGTGCGGTACTCGCATCATTAAAATTTGAAATTATAGGTAATTGATGGAATTACCGGGAATAAAGACTTTTTTACAAGTTCAGTTCTTTGCCCCTTCTCTGCAAAATCATTGCGTGTCTTTAAGTAATAGTAAAACGGATTCTTTCGCGAATACGCATTGTATAAACCAAATTCCCACGATCGCTCACCCCATCGTTTTTTCTTTAAAAGTTGCACGCTTAGGTCTAGCCTGTGGTATGCTTCAGCCCTGAAGCTGTTACGACTCCCTAGATAGTCAATCGTATTGATGACCCCTCCAGTTGGGTTCGCGGAAAAGTCGTAGTTGATAAATGAATAGCTTAGCGGAGCCGATATTGAGTTTCCTGTGGCATACAGCCAATTAGCTGATAGCCTCACTTTTTCACTTATTTTGTAACTTCCGACAATCGAAATGTCATGTCTGCGATCGTATCGCGGAA
Source organism: Dyadobacter jiangsuensis (assembly GCF_003014695.1). Lineage (GTDB taxonomy): Bacteria > Bacteroidota > Bacteroidia > Cytophagales > Spirosomataceae > Dyadobacter > Dyadobacter jiangsuensis. The sequence continues at coordinate 15,872 of NZ_PYAS01000033.1, forward strand.
AAAAACGTTTACCGTTGTTGAGATCGTCAAATTGATGAATCGTCCACGACAATGTATATCCTATCCATCCAGTAAGTTTACCTGTGTTTTTCTGTAATAGGAATTCAGTGCCGTATGCCCAACCTTTTCCGTTCGTGACATTATCTTTCCATTTAAGTTCTTGTACGCCGTCCGAAATAGCTAGAAATGAGGCCCCCTCACGGTATGCTATGATGTTTCGTAACCACTTTCTAAATGATTCTACCGTGAACACTAATCCATTCTTTGGAAATTTCCGGCTGATTCCAGCGGTAATTTGATCAGCTTGTTGAGGCGGAGTTTGCCTGGTGGTCGGCACCCACAAGTCGGTAGACAATCCAATACCTGTGTTGGATAGAAGATGAATGAATTGATTACCACGAGAGTAGGAGGCTGATATGCTCCATTTCTCCGCTAGCAGGTAATTTAGTGTTAATCTCGGTTCAAAAAACAGATAATTTTTTCCATCAGATTTTAAACCAGTAAGCCTTATGCCACCATTGAAGTCAAACTGATTTGATATCTTAAAGGCATCTTCGACGTATATCGAATACTCGGTACTTACATACTTTTCCGTGTTTTCTTCTGAGCTTTTCTGAGATAAGTCTTCGAATGCATATATTCTTGGCTTAAACCTATGGCGTATAAATTGAAATCCGGACTTTATTGTGTGAAAATTATTTGGGTAGTAGTCGAAATCGGTTTTAAACCCCCAATCTTGCAGCGACGACCGAAATGAGGTGCTCATGCCTGTGCTTATACTATCGCGTCGCCGATGGAAATCCTCTGTTAAATCAAAATTGAAGTTGGTAAAAAACAATGTGGTATTAGCAAATAGCTTTGTGTTTAACTGATGGTTCCACCGTAGTGTGCCGGTGGCATTTCCCCATATCAACTTTGATTTTGTTTGAACGATTGAAGCAGAGTTGATTGACTCTTCATTATTGACTAATTTGTCGTGACCGAAATAACCACTAAAATATAGGTTGTCTTTCGAACTTAGCTCTACATTACTTTTCGCGTTGATGTCAAAAAAATTATATAGTGTAGCAGTGTTTTTTTGCATAAACGGTTTCGATATCAAATCAAAATAACTTCTCCTGGCTGAAATTAGATATGAAGACTTCCCTTTGCTTATTGGTCCTTCAACCGTAAGTCTAGACGAAAGCAATCCGATCCCGCCTTCTCCGTGAAACTTCTCCTTATTTCCTTCCTTCATTTTTAAATCTATTACGGATGATAGTCGGCCGCCGTACCTTGCAGGAAATCCTCCCTTCCAAAATGAAACATTACCTATAGCGTCGCCATTGAACGTTGAAAAGAGACCGAATAGATGATTAGCGTTATATACCGGAGCTTCGTCGAGCAGGATCAGGTTTTGATCAGGTCCACCACCGCGGACGTACAAGGCGGTAAAGCCTTCGGTCGCTTTTTGGACTCCCGGTAAGAGTTGGAGTGCTTTAATTACATCCTTTTCTCCAAGTAATGCTGGAATTAGTTTAATTTGCTGAATTGGCAGCCTTGTCACGCCTGGTTCCGTCAGTTTTCGATCTTTGATTGTGACTTCGTCTAGATGTGTGACGTTGGTTGGCAGCTCAACAGATAGAAACGTTTCTATCTTCAGATCAACCCGCTTTTCAATTTTTTGGTAACCAACGGAGGAAAACAATATCGTATAGTTCTTGTCCCTTGGCAAACTAAGCGAGTAGAACCCGTATGTGTTGCTAACGGTGTGTTGAGAGTAGCCTTCTACACTAACAACAACGCCCGGCAGTTTTTCAAGACTTCCTTGTTCGCGCACGTAGCCACTAATAGTAGTTACCTGTGCATAGATTGACGTTGTTAAAAAGCAAAGTATGCAACATATTCTGATCATCGTAAATGTGTGAAGTGTGACATTTTTTAGAAAGAAAGCTTCGTCATTTCTTATTGGCAACAAACGAAGCTTTCAAGTCCGGAATACTGTCATTTTCAATCTGAGTTGCATTTAATACATCACCCACAACCTCAATAGTCCATTTGCCGGTTAAAATTTTTCGGTAAAGGGAATACTGCATTTTGTCCTTTGTGTTATCTCCTTCAAGTAGCCCCAACTGATATTGCTTGCGATCGACATCATACAAGTAGGTCAAATAGCCGTCCAAGCCATTTAGGGTAATATCTCCACCACACAACTGGCTGTACTTGCCTTCGTCAGTATACTTGCAGGATGCCCAGCGAAAGCTTCCGGAGTTAAAGTTGAATTTTAACGTGTCTGAAGCCTTTCCAGCCAGCTTGAACGATGAGAAGGACCAGTTAGCTTGAATTTTCGAAAATTCCGCATTGACCATTTTTTCTTCTGCGCTATCTTTTTCACAGGCCATTAAACCGGCGAACATTATAGCTAACGTGAATATTTTTCTCATGTAAAGCGTTCTTTGTTAGTGGATGTATCCAAGGTAGGGCGTATTCTGCATATTTAATAATTTTCGAAGTAATAACTGTAGTCGGTATACCCGTTATGATCTACTACCAATTGATGTTTTTTCGGGCCGTCAATATCGTAGACAACGTCAACGCCGGGAAACACGCCGCCTGGATAGGTTAGGAAGAAGTCATTCGGCAATTGTCCGCCTGGGCCGTTGAGTATGTTGTGTAAGGTAGGTGGCGTGTACCAACTTGCAAAAAGACCGCCGTCTTTGCATTTCAGGAAGTAGTGGATGTTATTGTTAGGCCCATTGTGATTTCTGATGAAGTGTAATTTTTCAGACCAGTCTTCACCGGAAATGTGGTTTGACGTATATGCGTACCCTTCACGGGCAAGGACTTTCGAGCCTGCCTGTGATTTCGATTTTACACTTAGAAAGAAGCCAACTACGCCTGCCTGTAAGTTTCTCGACCGTTCTTCTGTAAATACGGGAAATTTGTTCGTTGCGAGAGATGGATGGTTCGTATTTGCTGAATTCGAAGGGCTAGTATTTTGTGAAGGAACCTGGGGTGACTGGCCTTTGTATACGGGAACTACTTCATATTGCACTTCGTCTAAGTAATTATTTAAGACAGTCTGATCTTCTGAAGCGAATTGTATTGTCACTTGATTTTTTCCATCTTTATCAGAGATAACTATATCTTTTTTAAAATAAGTCTTGCCAGCTTCCTTTTCTAGAAGGGCAATTTCACTTTCAAATTGTTCACTTGAAGGCGTTGTTTTGTTTGAAGTAGATTTGACGTCAGGTTGACTGCACCCGACCGCCAGTGCTGCCACAGCTAGTGACATCACGACGACACGTGTAGAATTGCTCATTGTTTTTTGATTAAATATGAAAGAAGTGAACTTAATATTCTGATAAAATATTATTTCCAATGATTATGACATTGGATGAAATTTCAACAGGGTGCAATAGGATGTGTAGAATTCTTTCTTCGATTTGACTCGAAGCGAGAATACAAAATTCATTCTATTTGATCTTGTGCAGTAACTAACAGGTGCCAGATTGATGTTTTTGCCAGGTGTACAATAAGTTTCGAAGCCAAAATTGAACACAATAGGCAACGCGTAATCGTTGTAATCGAGTCTACAATACTACGTCTATACTAAATTATTTGCGGGTGCTATAAAGGTAGAAGTTATTCAGTGCGTGTACTTAATTTTCTTTCACAAGAATAAGCAATCAAATTCACTTTTTTGTAATTTTCGGTTACTTTTTTTTATTTGTTTGACTTTTCGGTTTTCCGACGATCATTTATTAGTGTTATGATGCATTCATTTAATTATGCTACTCCCATCATTTTATCGTATTCAACCTTTTATTGGGCGATTTAGTCTATGCTGTATACTAAATGTTAAATATTGAAAGCTGGGATTCAGAAGACTTGTCATCTCCGAGCGGTGGCAAATTCTCATACCTCCAAAACTTAAACTTTGGCTTTCCATCAGGCCGCGGCTTTTTATCGCGGATGCTAAAAACAGGGTGACAGTCCAACGCTTCGGCCGGCAGCATATAATCGAATACTACCTGTAAGTCGTCATCGGTCAGATGCTCAGAAACCCAGAAGGATTCCAGCTCCGGCGTAAGATGTAGAGGCATCCGGTGACGGAATTCCCCATCATTATGAATATTCGCCATCAGTTCATTGGCTGTCCGGGTCAGCATCCCAAAGCTTGCACTCTGTCTTTTTTCACCAGCCGGACCGGTCGTTTCGATGATTTGAAAAAGCCCAGGCAGAAACTGCATCTTACGGTCTTTCGGCCAGATGTAGTAGGGGACTTTCTTTGCCCAGCCCTGGATCGCGCGATGCTCATAAGTACCAGTTACTGGTATAAGACACCGGTTCTGGCGGATCCGATGCGCGTAGGAGCGGGTGTCGCCCAGCACGCGCTCAGTTCCCTGCCGGGCGATCACCGGATACTCTGGAAAGGCAAACGAGCTGATGTGGTCATATACAGGTGAATCCTGAATAATCCGTTTGTCCTTGATTTTGGGAAAAACCTCTTTCGTCAGCTCAATATCGCTGTGAAGGGATATGTCGTAACAGAGCTGACGTCGAAGCAAATAGGCAATCACATATAAAAAGGGTGCTTATCTTATCATTTCATACAGGTCAAACTCATGCGCGGGCCCGTTGGCTGTAACCGTGGCTTTGAGCCTGCCGAATTTTAAATCCATCTGGATAACGATCGCATCGTTGGAAGTGACCGGCATATGAGCTTTGATGTAAGATATCATATTCCGCTGGTATAATTTGATCATTTTCTTATTCCAGGACTCTTCCCGGAACGTGCATAGGAAAAGGCTGTATTTGGGATCGTTGATGAGAGCTGTGATCTTTTCAATATCAGCGGAAAGGCTAAGCAGCTTCCCTTCTTTTTCTGAGAGTTGCGCGGCATGCGCTTTGCTTGATTTTTCATCTTTGTAAGGTGTTGCCATAAAGCCAAACCCTACCTTGATTCCCGGCCAGTTGAAGCGTTGCAGCACGATAAAATGGTTGCCGTGCTGGGTGATACGCCGGATCATGGGCAGGTTCAGGATTTCGAAAGGGTTATAAGCGGCTACCATGGCTGGAAATACAGGTTAATGGAAGTTACGGCCGGAAGGAAATATTTCCAATTGCACGGGCTTTTTTCTAACCTGGGTTTTACGGTTAACAGATTGTGAGACATATTCATCTTTTCGTCGGCGCGTGAGAGCGTCATCACATCAGGATCTTCGTCTTTCTGATTGAGCTGACGCAGCAGCGGGGACATATCATAGCAGCGCCTTACGACCACGTGGATCACTTCGCCTTCGATTTGCAGCTTTCCTTCCACCAGGCTCATGAACGAAGCGGCCCAATGATAAAAAAATGGAGACGACCTAAAAGAAAAGCAGGAAAAATGTAAAATTTACCAATTTATAAGTCAGCATAACTTATCTCTATATCTGTAAGGTAAATTCAGCGTAATTCATCGGCAGCGGCCCGACGATTTGGCCGACCAAGAGGCCCGGCGTCCAGGGTCACACCAAACGGGCGTTTATTGCGACCAGAACCATTTCTGATTTTGTCCTGCATCAACTAAACTTAATGAACTCCTGGATGCTCTTCCAAATCATTATTAGTGATATCCCCATGATCATCACATACAAAAATGCCTCGTGGCGGACACGACCCGACCCAGGAAGAGCAGCCGCCCCACTCGTTAAATCCAGCCTGACCTCTATACTATCGGCTTTCATTGTGCTGCGAAAAAACTTGCTCCCACAAGTGAAATCATGTTCTACTCCTTGATATTCAGCATATATGTGATTTGGAAATTTCAATGTCCCCGCACCTCTTTCCCGACGTGTAATTTTCATGTACACCAATTTCCCCCTGCTTCCTATTTTATCCTTTCGGGCGGCATTCCGGTACATCCCAAACGTCAAGAAAATTAATAATAAAGCTAATCCCAGCGACAGCATTAGCCAAAACAACCTGTACTTTTTATAATCTGCTGCTGGTTCTGCGCTCATAAATCAATCACTGCCGATTCAAAAAACAATAGAACTTAAATAACCGTATCGCCTCAGAGCTTCGAGTAGGTGTAAAAACCTTCAAAACTCAAATCTTCATCCAGATCCGGCCAATGGATACCAAAGGGGGATAGCTCAAATTTCTGACGCTCTGCCAGAGAGCCATTGAAGAGTTTAGGAAACCATTTTAGCGGCTGACTCCGCTCTTCTCCAGATGTGGTTTGGATAAAGATGCACTCATCCTGAAACCAAACAGATTTAACGCTAATTTCCTTATCCATGCTCGTCCAATTTTAATCTGATCCTTATCTACGCATATTCTTGCTTTGAGCCACCAGGTATGAAACCAAGACGACCATGTTGACTGGGATATAGCAAGCTACAATCACCATGATCGTTTGATCTTGTAAATTTTCGACTGCGTATCCGAAAGCAATGAAGCACAGCCCTAACAAGCCTAAATAACTCCCGCCAAGTCTGGCTGCTTTCTCTTTATCAATGATTTCACCTCCTTTGGGGACATCGCTCAGCCAACCGACTTGTCTGAAACGCCAGATAGCGATACCCAACAAAATCACCAAAATACCTACCGATGCCAATATCCAGTTCATACCTGTTAATTTAGCGACCAACAAATAAACAAACCCCTGCCCATAGAACTCCGATCACCGACACCATAGCGGTCTTCCACCGCCCAGGCCAGTGCCGGATCGAAAAATAAAGCGCTACTTCCACGGCGAAACCTGCTGCACCTGCCAGCAAAAAATACCGGAACGGCAGCCTATTGGTTGAAATAATTCTCTCCAATGATGAGTAAAACATCGAATACAAAAAGTATCCGATAATCATAAACCGCGACGCGTCCCGTGATAGCTCTTCCTTTTGGGCCTGATCCATGCTCTATACATTTTATTGCTTGAAATACAGCCAAGTCCACATCACCCCGCCTATCAATGCCAGCGCGCCGGCGATCAGCTTGTTGGTGGCCGGCCTGGGCACCTGCCGGATTGGCACTCCATTCTGGAATGCGCCCTTGACCTGCATCAGGTACGGCCAAACATAGGTCAATGCTAAACAACAGTAAGTAACTATTAGTAGGGCATACCAGGCTTTGATATTTCCCATATACGTTCCGGTCTGTATTTCTCAAAGAATGTGCCCCAATTTACATATTCCCCCTTGATCTATGTTATCTCATCTAACATAAACTGAGTTATATGTCGCTGGTAATAAGTATTGTATGTCCTATTTTTTTAGCAGCTGAAGAGATTTGTTTAACACTTCATTACCTCTTTTGAGGTTTAAATTTCCTCACACTCGCAAAAGTAACTGTTAGTATGATTCCAATTTATTTAACTGAACCTTTCTGGGCATCAACTTGGAAAAGCTCACTAAAGATGGCCGCTTTTTGTATAATTGCCTGCCGGTCAAAAACATCATTGGTACCTTTGCGAATTTCTATAAGTCCGAACCACCCAGCAAAATGCTCAACAAAGCGCCATCTGTAGATCAGTGCTGGTTCCAGGTTAAAACCTTCAAACCGTGTTGAGGGAACTGGTTCCTGCAAATGGGGAAATGCCTGAATGACTTTGGAAGCGTAGAAACCTGCCTCTTTTTCTTGGGCTCCATACCGGTGCAGCAGATAAATCGAATACGCCCAGCCGAACTGGCCGATCTGGGCATCGGCGTGATCCAAGTAAGCCCAATTAAATTGCGTGGTATACGTGGGTATTTCGGAGAAGTTGGGCTCTTCTTCACTTTTGATGGTGGGGCTATCTGTTTTTGGCCAGTAACATTTTTGTAAGCAGGTCAATTCCGGCCCTTCCATACATA
>NZ_PYAS01000034.1 GCF_003014695.1 Dyadobacter jiangsuensis
TGGTGTTCACCTCTTCCCATCCCGAACAGAGAAGTTAAGCCCGGATCCGCCGATGATACTTGGTTCAAACCCGGTAAAGTAGGTAGCCGCCACAACTATTAATCACAATAAAAGCATCCCCATAAAGGATGCTTTTTTGCGTTTCCTGTCAGTATGACAGGATTTTAAATAGGATTAAACCTAGTTGACTCCTCCATTCTGACGCATTTCAAGCACGAACCTTTGCAAAATCTTGCAGAAATATTTTGCAAAACACTGCAGCAAATATTCTTTTTCCTATATTTGCACCTGTAACAGCCGCAAGGCAACAATCAACTATGAAATTATTCAATACTATTTGGTGGTGGCGTACTTATCCTTCCAAGATGGACAAGTAATGCTATTGCATGGTATAGAATCAAAATATACATTCAAACGGCTCGCTGTTCATCTGACAGCGAGCCGTTTTTTTATACACTTTACATTACAACTTGCACATGAAAACCCTGGACAAGACTTATCAGATTACCACACGCCACAAAAAGCTCCTGGCCGATACATTGACGCCCGTTTCGATCTATTTGAAGCTTAGAGACCGCTTCGTCAATACAATACTCCTGGAAAGCTCCGACTACCACGGCAACGAAAACTCATTTACATACATCTGCTGTGATCCTATTGCTTCTTTCAAACTGAACAATAGCACAGTAACCCAGAAGTTTCCCGGCGGTTCCGAAGTCAACTTCGAGCTGACCAACCGGAAAGATGCCGTGCAAGCTTTATATGGCTTTGCCCAGAGCTTCAAATCCGAAAAGAGCAAGTTTCCCTTCATCACAAACGGCCTCTTCGGGCACATGACTTACGATGTGGTGACCTATTTCGAGGACATTGAAATACAGCCGACCAACCCGGAGACCGAAATTGACCAGATATTCTACCAGGTTTACCGGTACGTAATCGCCATTAACCATTTCAAAAACGAGCTTTACATTTTTGAACATCAATACGGCGAAACAACAGCAGAAGGCGGTATCGACCAGATCGAGGTGTTGATCAAGAACCGGAATTTTCCGCAGTACGGTTTCAATGTTACCGCCGAAGAAACATCGAACGTCACCGACGACGAGATGCGGAAAGTGATTCAGAGAGGAATAGACCACTGCCTCCGCGGGGATGTGTTCCAGATCGTTCCTTCGCGCAGGTTCAGCCGCCAATTCCAGGGCGACGAGTTCAACGTTTACCGCGCATTGCGCTCGATTAACCCATCGCCTTACCTCTTCTACTTCGACTACGGCAATTACAAGATCTTCGGATCATCTCCCGAAAAACAGATATTTATTAAAAACGGGCAGGCCGAAATCCACCCGATTGCAGGCACATTCCGCCGCACCGGTGACGATCAGGCGGACGCGGAAGCCGCACAAGACTTGCTTAATGACCCCAAAGAGACTGCTGAGCACGTGATGTTGGTCGATCTGGCACGTAATGACCTCAGCCGGAGCTGCGACGCCGTAAAAGTCACGAATTACAAGGAAGTGCAATACTACTCGCACGTGATCCACCTCGTTTCGAAGGTGGTAGGCAAAATGAACAAGGATGTGAACCCGCTCCAACTCGTGGCCGACACATTTCCCGCAGGTACCTTGTCGGGTGCGCCGAAGCACAATGCGATGAAGCTCATTGACCAGATGGAAACCAGCAACCGCAGCATTTACGGCGGAGCCATCGGTTTCATGGATTTCAATGGCGATTTCAACCACGCGATCGCGATCCGGACGTTCCTGGCCAAGGACAATACGCTTTTCTTCCGCGCAGGAATGGGCGTGGTGGCGAAATCGAATGTGGAAAGTGAATTACAGGAAATCAACAGCAAACTGGCCGCATTACGCCAGGCTATCAAGGTCGCGGAAGAGCTCTAAGGAAAACAGCCATGTCACAGATCAAAATATATGGCCTCAAATCTTCGCTGTACGCGATCTGGGAGCAATTGTCCGACACATTGCATAGCTGCATTGTAGAAGCCTTTCAATATCCGCAAAACAAGCGTGCACACAGGTTCTTTTACCTTGATGAAGGAGATTTCTTTTATCCCGAAGGCAGGAGCGAGCGCTATACGATCATCGAAATAGCCCTGTTTGAAGGCCGTTCGATCGAAGCGAAGAAGCATTTGTACCGGCTGATCTTCCAAAAGTTTGAGGAAGAGCTCGGTATCACGCCCAACGACGTGGAAATCACGCTTACCGAGACTCCGCCGCACAATTGGGGCATTCGTGGAAAAGCAGGGGACGAGCTGGTCCTGGATTATAAAATTGCCGTTTAAAACGATTTGAAATCAGATGAAAATACTAGTTCTCGACAATTACGATTCTTTTACCTACAACCTCGTGTACATCCTCCGCGAGCTGCACGACCAGGTAGACATTTACCGGAACGATAAAATCGCGCTGGAAGACGTCGGAAATTACGACAAGATCCTTCTTTCGCCCGGACCCGGTATTCCTTCCGAGGCCGGCATTATGCACGACGTAATCCGCGAATACGGAGCTTCCAAAAGCATTCTCGGCATTTGCCTGGGGCACCAGGGAATAGGAGAGGTGTACGGCGCCGAGTTGGAAAATATGACCGACGTGCTGCACGGTATTGCCGACACGGCCATTGTTACCGACGCCAGCGAGCGCATTTTCAAGGGCCTGCCTACGCATATCAAAGTCGGCCGGTACCATTCCTGGACTGTTATTCCCGAAACATTCACCGACGACCTGACCATCACCGCCGTGGACGAAAAGGGCCGCGTAATGGGGCTTTCACACAAAAAATACGACGTGAAAGGGCTCCAATTCCACCCTGAATCTGTTTTAACGGAGCATGGCAAGGAAATGCTGCAAAACTGGTTGCAAATCTGACCTCCGCATTTGAACTAACACCACCTTACCCGACGATATTAGCAATTAAAAACTGTCATGAAACACATTCTTAGCCATCTTTTTGAATACAAAGTCCTCGATAAGTCGCAAGCCAAAGACGTTTTGATGGGAATTGGAACCGGTAAATATTCCAACTCCGAAATTGCTTCATTTTTAACAACTTATGCCATGCGCAGCATTACCGTCGAAGAGCTGGAAGGCTTCCGTGACGGCTTGCTCGAACTCTGCCTTTCGGTGGATTTGTCGGCATATGACCCGATCGACGTTTGCGGGACCGGGGGCGATGGCAAGGATACTTTCAATATTTCGACATTGTCGTGTTTTGTGGTGGCAGGGGCTGGTCAAAGGGTGGCCAAGCATGGTAACCACGGCGTTTCATCCATGTGCGGATCGTCGACCGTCCTGGAATATCTCGGAGCGAAGTTTACGAATGAAAAGGATTACCTGGAACGAAAGATCGACCAGGCCGGTGTGTGCTTTTTGCATGCTCCTCTTTTTCATCCGGCTATGAAGAATGTAGCGCCGGTAAGGAAGGAATTGGGCGTGAAAACGTTCTTCAATATGCTCGGTCCGATGGTGAATCCGGTATCGCCGAAAAAACAGCTTGTGGGCGTATTTAGTCTTGAATTAGCGCGTCTTTTTGCTTATCTTTACCAACAAACGGATAAGCAATTTCTGGTTCTTCACGCATTAGACGGCTACGACGAAGTGTCATTGACAGGTGCTTTTAAGATTATCACCGCTCATTCCGAGCAAGTTCTTACCCCCTCTCATCTAGGGCTTCAAACCTTGCGCGCCGATGATTTATCTGGTGGCGTTACAGTGGAAGAGTCCGCCCGCATTTTTATGAATGTTTTGAACGATACGGCAACGCCTTCCCAAAAACAGGCGGTGCTGGCCAATGCGGCGATGGCGCTCTATTGTGCCAATCCGGCATTGTCGCTGACCGACGCTGTGGAAACAGCCCGGGAGTCGCTCGAAAGCAAGAAAGCGTTGGCAGCTTTCAAAAAATTGATCGAAGAATAGTTAGCGGGGAAGCATTTCTCCCTTTTTATAATTGCAGTTACAGCATTTTTAGATGAATATTTTAGAAAAAATTATCGCCCGCAAGCAGGAAGAAATCAGCGAATCGAAAAAGCAGCGGTCCATTTCCGATCTGGAAAAGGAGCCATTGTTCTCGCGCCCGACGGCTTCACTCTCGGCGGCGCTAAGGTCATCTACTTCACCCCGCATTATCTCGGAATTCAAACGAAAATCTCCTTCCAAAGGCGTTATCAATGCCGACGTGCGGCCTGAAATCGTGACGAAGGATTATGTGGACTCTGGTGCCGTGGGACTTTCCGTGTTGACCGACATCGACTTTTTCGGCGGTTCATTTGCCGATTTCCTGGCAGCCAGAGAAGCCAATCCGCAGATTCCGATGCTCCGGAAAGATTTTATCGTGGACGAATACCAGCTTTTTGAAGCCAAATCGATCGGCGCGGACGTGATCCTGCTCATTGCAGCGTGCCTTACGCCTTCGGAAATCGCTCATTTGAGCCGCAAGGCACACGATCTGGGCCTGGAAGTGCTGCTGGAAGTCCACAATGCGGAAGAACTGGCTGCAAGTGTAGGCGAGCATATCGACATCGTCGGCGTCAATAACCGCAATTTGAAAACATTTGAAACTTCCATTGAAACGTCGGTCGAGCTCAGCGAGCTGATCCCGGAACAGTTTGTGAAGATTTCGGAGAGCGGTTTGAAAGACGCCGAAACCATTGTGAAGCTGTTTCAACACGGCTACAAAGGCTTTTTGATAGGAGAAACGTTTATGAAAACTGTAAACCCCGGGGCCGCACTTGCAGGTTTGCAACAAAACTTAACTCAACATAGCAATTTAAATCCTCTGGTTCTATGAAAATTAAAGTTTGCGGATTGCGCCAGCAAGACAACATTGAGCAGGTAGTAGCCTTACAGCCCAATTTTCTGGGGTTTATTTTCTATGAAAAATCACCGCGTTTTGTAGGTGAGGAACTGAATGAGGAATACATCCGCAGCATTCCTCAAAGTATCAAAAAAGTTGGGGTATTCGTGAATACAAACCCCGGCCATATCCTGAATATGGTCAAAAAGTACGACCTGCAATATGTGCAGCTGCACGGCAACGAAATGCCCGACATCTGCCGCAGCATTCGTCAGAAAGGTGTGAGCGTGATCAAGGCATTCTCGATCGATGAAAAGTTCAACTTTGCGATGCTGAACAACTATAAGTCGTTTTGTGACCTGTTTTTGTTTGATACAAAGGGCGAAAACCCCGGCGGTAACGGCACGGCATTCGACTGGAAACTGCTGAGCAAATACGATAACGAAAAGCCTTTCCTCCTCAGCGGCGGTATCGGGCTCGACAATATCGAAGAGATTATCACATTATCCCAGACACTCCCCATTTACGGCATCGACGTCAACAGCAAGTTTGAAACCGAGCCGGGCGTGAAGGACATCGCCAAGCTGGAAGAGTTATTTAGTTTAGTTCGCGTAAAAGAACAAGAAGAAGCGGAAGCTTAATTTTTATGGAATCAATTGCAGAAAAGAAGTCGTATCAGGTAAATGACCGCGGTTACTATGGCACCTTCGGGGGCGCATTCATTCCTGAAATGCTGTACCCGAATGTTGAAGAATTACGTGAAAACTACCTGCAAGTAATCGCAGACCCTTCTTTTCAAAAGGAATTCAACGATTTACTACGCCATTACGTAGGCCGCCCTACACCACTTTATCCAGCCCACCGGCTTTCGGAAAAATATAAAACCAATATTTTCCTCAAAAGGGAAGACCTCTGCCACACCGGCGCGCACAAGGTGAACAACACCATCGGGCAAATCCTGATGGCGCAGCGCCTGGGCAAAAAACGTATTGTGGCCGAAACCGGCGCCGGGCAACATGGCGTGGCAACCGCCACCGTTTGCGCATTGATGAACCTCGAATGCGTCGTGTACATGGGCGAGCTCGACATCGAGCGCCAGGCGCCTAACGTAGCACGTATGAAGATGCTCGGCGCAGAAGTACGCCCGGCTACATGCGGGTCGCGTACGCTGAAAGATGCCACCAATGAGGCCATGCGCCACTGGATCAACAATCCTGTCGATACGCATTACATTATCGGCTCGGTGGTAGGTCCACACCCTTATCCCGACATGGTAGCACGCTTCCAGTCGGTTATTTCCCAGGAAATCCGTTCTCAGCTCCATGAGCATATCGGTAAAGAAACACCCGACTATGTGATTGCCTGCGTAGGCGGCGGCAGCAATGCCGCAGGGGCATTTTACCACTTCCTCGACGAAGAAAACGTCAAATTGGTAGCTGTGGAAGCCGCAGGTTTAGGACTTACTTCAGGGCATTCGGCGGCTACGGTTGCATTGGGTAAGCCCGGTGTGCTCCATGGAAGCCGTACGATCCTGATGCAAACCGAAGACGGCCAGGTAGTGGAACCATTTTCTATCTCCGCGGGGTTGGATTACCCGGGCATCGGCCCTCAGCACGCTTGGCTTGCTGCCAGCGGTCGCGGTACGTTCGTCTCAGCTACTGACGACGAAGCGGTACAAGCGGCATTCGAACTCACGCGCCTGGAAGGCATTATCCCCGCTCTGGAATCATCGCACGCATTGGCCGTTTTGGGCCGCCTGGGCGCTTCCGAGCATGAAACGGTGGTATTGAACCTCTCGGGCCGCGGCGACAAGGATATGGGCACTTATATGAAATACATCGATTAATTCTCACCTCAATACAACATCACATGGCTACATTGACATTGCCAGAGGTTTTCGATCTCCGATTGAAAATTCAGGAACTGGAAGCAAAGGTAAACTCAGGTGAACTGTCGCTCTTCGAACGTTGCGACATGGAAGACGAGATCCTTGAAATGAAAGAAAAACTGGGCGAATTCGACCGCCTGAAATTCAGCGACGAAGGCGAATGCCTCAACTGCTCAGCCTAGTTACGGATCACTTTAATCCATACCACCATATGCAGAGATTTAAACTCTTTTTGCTTGCTTCCATGGTCCTTTTCAGCACCATGTCATTTGTTTCACCTTCAAATCCACCTAAAAAAATGTTGCGCCACGTTGTTCTTTTCAAATTCAAGGATTCTGCAACGCCTGCGCAAGTGAAAGAAGTGGAAGATGCTTTCCGCAAGCTCCCTTCTAAAATCAAAGAGGTGAAAGGATTTGAATGGGGTACCAACAACAGCCCCGAAGGATTGGCACAAGGATTCACACACGTGTTTTTCGTAAGCTTCGACAGCGAAGCCGGACGCGAAGTGTACCTGCCTCATCCTGAGCACAAAGCATTTGTTAAAGTCCTGGAACCACACCTGGACAAAGTATTGGTTGTTGATTACTGGACACAAGAATGAACCGCATTGTAAGTCTTTTTCAGAATTTTAATAAAACGGCGGAAAGCCCTGGACTGCTAAACGTGTATTTCACGGCAGGCTTTCCCGAGTTGAACGACACCACCCGTGTATTGCGGGCTTTGCAGGAAGGCGGCGCCGACCTCGTTGAGATTGGAATGCCTTATTCCGACCCGGTGGCGGACGGCGAAACGATCCAGCAGAGCAACGACCGGGCCCTAGAAAACGGCATGTCGGTACGGATTCTTTTCGATCAGCTGCAAAACATGCGTGAGACAGTAACCGTGCCGGTGCTGCTCATGGGTTATATCAATCCGGTATTGCAATATGGTATCGAAGCATTCTGCGCCAAATGCGCCGAAGTAGGAGTGGACGGGCTTATTCTTCCGGATATGCCAATGGACGTGTATTTGGATGAATACAAATCCGTATTCGACGCGCATGGACTGCTGAACATCTTCCTGGTAACGCCGCAAACTTCGGAAGCGCGCATTCGCCAGATCGACGAGGTGAGCGAAGGTTTTATCTATACCGTTTCCTCCGCAAGCGTTACCGGCTCTAAGTCGGGCGTAAGCGGCGATATGGAAGCGTACTTCGAAAGACTCGACGCATTGAACCTCCGCAATCCGCGACTGATCGGTTTTGGGATCAAAGATCACGATACTTTCGTGAAGGCTTCGAGTCATGCCGCCGGCGCGATCATCGGAAGCGCGTTTATCCGCGTGTTGCAGCAAAGCACCGATCTCGAAAACGACATCAAAGCCTTCGTTAAGGAGGTAAAAAACTCTTCCGAGGCAATTCCGGCCTAAAATCGCCGCGGAGCGGCCGATTTTGATTTTCTTCAGGCATTAATTTTGTACAAACAATCCGTCCCCGGGTTGTTTGTTTTTTTATATACCAACGTTGCCTATGAAAACCGCTATTTGTTCTCTCATCGTCCTCATATGCAGCGTATATACGCCCGCATTGGCGCAATTCAATTTCGACCTCGAAGGCGGCCTCATTTTGGGCACCAGTTATAATAAAGTACAAATTCCGAGCGGGAACGGTACGCGCGTGAATCTTCCAGAGCAACTCGACCTTGACCGGAGTGCGTTTTATCGCATTCGTGCGGGTTACCGAATTGGTAACCGCCACAACATCTCCGCATTTTTCGCGCCGCTCACAGTCCACTACCGTGGGGCCCTTTCACAAAACACCAATTTTAATAATAACAACTTCCTACCCGGCCAGCCGCTCAACGTCGACTACCGGTTCAACTCGTACCGGCTTACCTATCGCTACGATTTTCTGGCGAACGGAAAGTGGAGGGTAGGGGTGGGGCTCACCGGCAAGATCCGCGACGCCGACATTCGGTTCAAGAGCGAGTATGCCGACACCCATTATGACAACCTCGGCTTTGTGCCGCTCATTAATTTTTACGCTTCCTGGAAGCCGGCCTACCACTGGACCCTCATTCTCGAAGGCGACGCGCTCGCAGCGAAGCAGGGACGGGCTGAGGATATCTTCGGCGGCATCGCCTATAATTTCAACAATACGATCGGCATCAAGCTCGGGTACCGTATGCTCGAAGGCGGCGCGGACAATGACAAAATTTACAATTTCAACTGGATCAACTACGCCTCGGCCGGTTTGCTGATTTCGTTCTGACTCATTCACCCTACGAACTACTTCGGTTGTGGAGCCTACGAAGTTGCATTTCCCGCATCACGGCACATTGTGTTACGATACCCGGATTTTTCAATACTTTATGGGCAAATGCGGCAGGAATTCGCTATATTTCTTTGTTTTTTGTGTGTCTGCGCATTCGTAATTTTTAGGAGCCGCAGGCGTTATAAAAACTTCACAGTTATACCTAGACCACTATGGCTCCTTTCACTACCTCAATGGAAGGCCTGTTGCTACGCATTCAGGAATACCGTCAGAAATATTATCAGAACCAGTTACTCAAAGGTGCGATCTTTTCGATCGGGCTGCTGCTGACTGTCTTTTTGTTTTTCAATACGATCGAATATTTCGGGCGGTTCAGTTCGCTGGTTCGCGGGATGCTGTTTTTCGGCTTCCTGGCGGTACTGGTATTTTCTTTTGTGCAATGGGTCGTGCAGCCGCTGATCCATTTGTACGGTTTGAAAAAACCACTCTCGGATGAACAGGCCGCATTGCAGATCGGGCAGTATTTCCCGGAGGTAGGGGATAAGCTTGTCAATACATTGCAGCTTCGAAACCTGACAGGCATGCAATCGGATCTGATCGAGGCGAGTATCCGGCAGAAATCGAGTCAATTGCTGATCGTTCGCTTTTCGGATGCCATTCGTTTCAATGAAAACAAAAAGAGGCTGAAATACGCCGTGTATCCATTGGCGGCGATTGCGGTGATTTTGCTTTTCAACCCTTCATTTTTCTCTTCCAGTTCCGAGCGCATTATCCATTTCCAGAAGAATTACACTTATGCGCCGTTCTCTTTTGAACTGCAAAACAAAAGTCTGAAAGCATTTAGAAACGAGGATTTTACATTAAAACTAAAACTGCAGGGAGAAGCATTACCATCCGCCGTTTATCTCGTGCAGAACGGTACACGCTTCAAACTGACGCAGGAAAGCGCAAAGGATTTTTCGTACACATTTAAAAATCTCCAGCGCGATGTTGCATTCTCTTTTGACGCTGCCGGCTATGCTTCCGACGAATACCTCATTGTAGTGAACGAACGGCCGTCGCTATTGTCGTTTGATGTGAACCTGCATTATCCTGCGTATTTGAACAAACCGTCCGAAGGGTTGAACAATGTAGGAAACCTCTCGGTACCGGAAGGCACAACCATCGAATGGAATTTCAATACGTCGTCTACCAAAGCATTGGCCATCAAATTCGAGAATGACTCTGCATTATATACGGCGAAGGAAAGTAATGGCGATCATTTTGAAATTCGTAGGACCGTCCGGAAATCTGCCCAATACCAGGTAAACCTTAAAAATGAACAGACAACCAATTCGGATAAGATCGGCTATTTCATCAATGTCATTCCGGACAAATATCCGGTAATGAACCTCGAAAATTTCCAGGATACCACATTATACAACTACCTCGTGCTGGGCGGGTCGATCAGCGATGATTACGGGTTTTCACAGCTTCGGATGTTCTATTCCGTCAAAAGAGCGAATGAGGACAAGCCTGCGGCGCCAAAGAGCATTCCTATTCCGTTTAACAAAACCGTCAATACCCAGAGCTTCTTCTTCCAGTGGTATGTAGATAGCCTTAAACTCGCGCCGGGCGACAAGATCGAGTACTATGCCCAGGTGTGGGACAATGACGGCGTAAATGGCGCGAAAAGCGCCCGCTCGCGCTCGATACAGTTCACTGTTCCGTCCAAAGACCAGCTGGAAGCCGAGGTGCGGAAATCGGAGCAGGCAACGGAGAACCAGATGCAATCGGCGATGAAAAAGGCGCAGAGCCTGCAAAAAGATATCGAAAACCTCGACAATCGTCTCAAAAGCAATAAGGAACTCGATTTCAAAGAGCAGAAACAAATCGAAGAAGTACTTCGCAAGCGGGAGGAGTTGATGAAGGAATTGGAAGCATTGAAAGAAAAACATCAGGATGCCAATGAAAAGGCGCGTCAGTTCAATCAGCAAAGTCCCGAGTTGCAAGCGAAGATCGAGCAGTTACAGAAGCTCATGAACGATTTGATGGACGAGGATACCGAAAAGCTGTATAAAGAGCTCAAGAAGCTTTTGGAACAAAAACAGAGCGAACGGATGTCGAGCATGCTCGAAAAACTCCGTAACAAGGAAAATAACCTCGAAAAAGAACTCGAACGGACCATGAAACTCTTCAAGCAAATGCAAATGGAGCAGAAAATGGAAAACCTGGCCGAAAAACTGAACGATTTGGCCGATAAAGAAGAAAACCTGGCTGAAAAATCGGAACAGAACGATAAAAACAAGAACGGCGACGAGAAGCAGGGCAAAAACCAAGACCTGAAAAAAGAACAAGAGAAAATCCAGGACGACTTCAAAAAAGCCCAGGAGAATAGCAAGGAAATTGAAGAGATGAGCAAAGAGCTGGAACAGGAGCTCGATATGCAGAAAGAGGAGCAAAAAAACGCCTCTGAGCAGATGGAACAGAGCAAGCAGCAGCTCGACAAGCAACAGAACCAGAAAGCTTCTCAGTCGCAAAAAAATGCGGCAAAATCGATGAAGAAAATGGCGCAGTCGATGCAGGAGCAAATGGAGTCGGCCGAAATGGAGCAAATGCAGGAAAACCTCGATGCATTGCGCGACATTCTGGAAAACCTGATCACATTATCCTTCGACCAGGAAACCTTAATGAAAGATTTCCGCGGCGTGAGCCTGCAAGACCCGCGCTTCGTGAAACTCGGCCAGCAGCAGTTGAAATTGAAAGACGACGCGAAGATTGTGGAGGATAGCCTTTATGCATTAGCCGGCCGTGTCGTACAGATCCAGTCGTTCATTACCCGCGAGCTGAACGATATGAAGTCGTACATGAACGAAAGCGTGAAAAGCATCAAGGACCGGCAGATTAATGTCGCTACTTCGAAACAGCAATTCGCCATGACCTCCATGAACAATCTAGCATTAATGCTGAGCGACGTATTCAACCAAATGCAGCAGCAAATGGCGATGGCTATGCCAGGCGCCGGCAAAGGCAAGAAGGGCAAGCAAAAAGGCGAGCAGCCGGGCATGGGCGAAATGCAGGAGAAACTGAACGGACAGATCAAACAGCTCGGCCAGGGTAAGGAAGGACAGGGAAACCAGTCGGAACAACTCGCGAGAATGGCCGCACAGCAAGCCGCGATCCGCAAGATGATCCAGGACCTGATGGAACAGCAAAAGGGCACCAAGCAAGGCCAGCAAATGGGCAAGGAATTGCAGGACATCGCCGAAAAAATGGACGAGACCGAAACCGACCTCGTGAACAAGCGTGTGACGCCTGAGCTCATCAAGCGCAATCAGGAAATCACGACCCGTCTGCTCGAATCCGAGAAAGCGATGAAAGAGCAGGACGAAGACGAGCAGCGCAAGGCACAAGCCGCGAAGCAGCTACCCAAAAACCCACCCGCGGCATTTGAAAAATACATCCGCGAAAAAGAGAAGCAAACCGAACTGCTCCGCACGATACCGCCTACATTCTCACCATTCTACAAACGCGAGGTAGACAGCTACTTCCGCAAATACCAGGCCAAGAACTGATCACACGCCCATTTTGTTGGGCTAAGGTAGGGGATAGCGTTAACTCTTTTTAACAGGGGTTTACAGACGCTATCCCTTGTTTTTCATGTTCTTAATGACAGACTTCGTAAGTTTGTAAATTATTTACGATCAAATATTTAAATATCATGCACCCGGCGCCGCTTAACCGGGCAATGGTGTATGGCTATCAAACATGGTAAGTTTCTTCTCGGAAGACATTGATTTTAAGGTAGTTAATCCGTTAAAAACAAAAAAATGGATCAAAAACGCCTCAATTTCAGAAGGTTATGAGTTGTCTCAATTGAATTACGTGTTCTGTTCGGATGAATACCTTCTTGAAATCAACAAGCAGTATCTCGATCACGACTATTTCACTGACATCATTACGTTTGACAATAGTGAGGAAGACAATCAAGTAGAGGGAGATATTTACATCAGTGTAGACAGGGTACGTGAAAATGCAGCAACGTTCCACACCGATTTTGACTCAGAAATGCGCCGTGTTCTCATTCACGGGTTGCTACACCTCGCGGGGTACGACGACACAAGTGAAGCGCTTAAAACGGCCATGAGGGCTAAAGAAGATGAGTATCTTAGGCTGTTCTAGTTAAATTTCCACGTGGAACACTTTAATTAAAGTGGTTTAACAAGTGAGTAATAATATGTTTCAGGAATATGATGTGATCGTGGTAGGCGCAGGCCATGCCGGATGCGAAGCCGCCGCTGCCGCAGCGACGATGGGCTCGTCGGTGCTGCTGATCACAATGAACATGCACACCATCGCGCAGATGTCGTGCAACCCCGCCATGGGAGGCGTTGCGAAAGGACAGATCGTCCGGGAGATCGACGCGCTCGGCGGACAGTCGGGGATCGTCTCCGACAAAACGATGATCCAATTCCGGATGCTGAACCTATCCAAAGGCCCAGCCATGTGGAGCCCGCGTTGCCAAAGCGATCGGGTAAGATTCGCCGAGGAATGGCGGTCCATTCTCGAGAACAATCCGAACGTCGACTTCTGGCAGGACACCGCCAAGAATATCATCGTCGAGGACGGTAAAGCCTGCGGAGTAGTGACGAGTCTCGGCATCGAAATTCGCTCCAAAGCGGTGGTGCTAACGAACGGCACCTTCCTGAATGGACTTATCCATATCGGCGAAAAGAACTTCGGCGGCGGACGCACCGGAGAGAAATCTGCTACCGGTTTGACAGAGCAACTGGTGACGTTGGGATTCGAAGCAGGACGTATGAAAACCGGAACACCTCCCCGCGTAGACGGGCGCTCGCTCGACTACTCGAAAATGGAAGAGCAACCCGGTGACGAAAACCCAGCCAAGTTCTCCTACACCGACACCAAGCCGCTTGCCAAACAACGCAGCTGCTGGATCACCTACACCAACCAGGAAGTACACGATGTGTTGAAAACCGGCTTCGAAAAATCGCCTATGTTTTCCGGACGCATTAAGGGGCTTGGTCCTCGCTACTGCCCGTCGGTAGAGGATAAGATCAACCGCTTCGCCGACAAGGACCGTCACCAGATCTTCGTAGAGCCGGAAGGGTGGGATACTGTGGAAGTGTACGTCAATGGCTTCTCCACATCGCTACCGGAAGACGTGCAATATGCCGCGCTCCGGAAAATCCCGGGATTTGAGAATGCTAAAATGTTCCGTCCCGGCTATGCGATCGAGTACGATTACTTCCCGCCGACACAGCTCAAATCTACGCTCGAAACCCACCTGGTGAAGAACCTGTTTTTCGCGGGCCAAATCAACGGTACGACCGGCTACGAAGAAGCCGCTTGCCAGGGACTGATGGCTGGTATAAACGCCAACCGGAATGTGAACGATCTCGATCCATTTGTTTTGAAAAGATCGGAAGCTTACATCGGCGTGCTCATCGACGACCTCATTAACAAAGGCACCGAAGAGCCTTACCGCATGTTCACATCCCGCGCCGAATACCGTACATTACTCCGCCAAGACAATGCAGATTTAAGACTTACAGAAAAAGGCTACGAGATCGGCTTGGCCAGTGACGAGAGGGTAGAGGCAGTACGCAAAAAGAAACGCGAAACCGAGGAGATCATCGCCAAACTGAACGCGACCAAATTGACGCCCGACGAGATCAATCCTGCTCTGGAAGCGATCGGCACCGCACCGATCCGTGAGAAAATTGCCATTGCGCAATTACTCAGAAGGCCTCAGATTTCAATCGTCCAGTTGCTTGAAGCCAGCCCTGTGGTAACTGAATTGCTTGCCGAATATGGCATCGATTCCGTACAGCAAGCCGAGATCAACCTGAAATACGACAGCTACATTGAAAAGGAAATGCTGCTCGTAGAGAAAATGAATAAGCTGGAAAACCTCGCGATCGTAGAAAATTTTAACTACGATGGCGTCACTTCCTTGTCCTTTGAAGGCCGTGAAAAACTGAAAAGAACACGTCCTTCCACGATCGGGCAGGCGTCGCGCATCAGCGGTGTCAGCCCTTCGGATATATCTGTTTTAATGCTTTACATAGGCCGCTAATGTCTTTAGAAACGCTCGACAAATGCCCGGTATGCCAGCAATCCAGTTTCAGCAATTACCTGAATGTGGAGGACTATACTGTTTCGCACAAAGAATTCACGATCCAGCAATGCAATTCCTGCTATTTTCTGTTCACGAATCCCCGTCCGTCGGAGGAGCAGATAGGCGCATATTATGAGTCGCAGGACTACATTTCTCATCATGATGAAGCCAAAGATCTGATGAGCAAAGTGTATACTTCTGTGCGAAATCATACGATTGAAGAGAAGGTAAAACTGATCAACAGCCTCGTCCAGCCGAAAGGAACCTTGCTCGATATTGGCTGCGGAACGGGCAATTTCCTGGGTGCAGTAAAGCTCAATGGCTGGAAAACATTCGGAACCGAACCCGATTCAGGAGCTCGTGAAGTTGCCTCTAAAAGGGTAGGAGCAACCATATTTGAAAGCATCTTCGAAGAGAACGTCGGAGCGCAGCAGTATGATATCATCAGCATGTGGCACGTATTGGAACACGTCCATAAATTGAACGAAACGATCGACTGGCTCCAGGATCATTTAAAACCGAACGGACGGATCATCATCGCGGTGCCTAATCCGCAGTCCTACGACGCCTTAAAATATGGCCGTTTTTGGGCCGCCTACGACGTTCCGCGCCATTTGTATCACTTCACCCGTGCTACGATGAGAAATCTCCTCCAAAGGCACGGATTAACGGTAAAAAAGATACTTCCGATGTGGTTCGATTCATTCTATGTAAGCATGCTTAGCACGAAGTATAAAAGCAGTAAAACCAATCTCGTCGATAGTGCGATCACCGGTCTGCAATCCAATTTGAAAGGCCGCGCCGGCACCAACAAGGAGCTCAATACTTCCAGCCTGATCTACATTATCTCGAAAAACTGACCAGTACCAACACATCAAACGGCCCTCAATACCCACTGTATTGGGGGCTTTTTAAATTCATCTGAAAATGCTTAGAACGATTGTATTTGCCATCCTCATACTGTTCTTCTTCGAACGCTGCGCACAACAGGTACCCCCTACCGGAGGCAAGAGGGACTCCATTCCACCTATGCTCGTGGAGAGTAATCCTGCGAACAAAACCCTCAATTTTAAAGGTAAAAAGATCGAGCTGTTCTTCGATGAATATGTGGTAGTCGACAATATCAACCAGAAACTGGTCATCACTCCCGAGGCTGATAACCCCTATTCCTACAAACAAAATGGCATGTCGGTGCTGCTTTCCTTCAAAAATCAATTCAAGGACAGCACTACTTTTACGCTGAATTTCGGCGATGCCATCAAGGATTTTGCAGAAAAAAATCCGGCGAAAAACCTCAAAATTGTCTTCAGTACGGGCAACTCGCTCGACTCCGGGCGTGTGTATGGGACCTTGAAAGATATCCGCACCAACAAGCCTATTTTTGACGCGCTTGTGGGCCTGTATAACGTCAGTGATACGCTCAATATCGCCAAACAAAAGCCCTACTACTTCTCCCGCACTGATAGCAGCGGTGTCTTCTCTATTGAAAATATCCAGACACGGCAGTATAAACTCATTGCGATCGACGACAAAAACCGCAATATGCTTTACAACGCGAAGGACGAACGGATGGGATTTTTAGGCAAAACCATCACTGCCGGCACCGATTCCGCCGCTTATCAGCTGAATATGTATCTCTCCGACAACACGCTCTTAAAAGTACAGCGCACCTTACCCAAGGTGAACAATTACGCGGTAGTATTTAGCAAGCCGATTGAAAACGTCGAGGTAACTTTTGTAAATAAAGATTCGCTCCCCTACCTGCTCGAACCGAACGGCACAAATCTCAAATTTTTCAACGTAGAGCCCCATTCCGATACCACTTTAGTAAAACTCAAAACCTTGGATTCTTTGGGAATTTCGGGCGAATTCGAGCAAAAAATCGCATTTCAGGCGCAGCGCGGCAAAAACCGCCAGCTCGATCCAATGTCTTTTACAACCATTCCAGAAGCTAACAAACCCCTTACCAACACCTTCACCTACAAGATTATCCTTAATAAACCCATCCGCACAATCGATGATCAGAAGATCGCATTGATCTCCGACAGTCTCACGCACGAGCCATTAAGTGCATTTAAATACAGTTGGAACAAAAACCACAATATCCTCACAATCGACGCTAAATCGTTCGCTAAAGACACGGTGAAGTGGGACATTCCGAAAGGCTCGATCATCAGCGTCGAGGGTGACACCCTTCCAAAAACGCTGCTCCGGCATACTATTTTAAAGGAAGAAGACTATGGCGTAATCCGCGGCCGCGTGACGAATGCGGATACCTCCGTGCATTTCATTCTTGACCTGGTCGACGAACAGTATAAGATCGTCGAAACGCTTTACCAATCGCCCTACACTTTCAAGAATATTCCTCAAGGAAAATATTTTTTACGCATTACAATCGACAAAAACCGGAACAGAAGATGGGACACCGGCCAAATGGACAAGGACCTACAGCCCGAACCAGTCTATTACCTCCCGGACAAGATCCTTTTGAAGGCAAATTTCGAGTTGAACGACATCAATATCACGATTCCTGAAGAAAAATAATGACATTTTTGTCTACAGTCTGTGGATAACTATGTGAATAACGCGGAAATTTTGTTGGTAAAAGGGGTGAAAATGTGAACAACCTTGTGGATAACCCCTAATATGTGTGGATAAAAAAGTGAATTCAGGCCTCCAGTGGATAACCAACATCTAAATCAGAGTTAACAGTACGTTGATTCACTTTAGAAACTGTGGATAACAAAAGTAGTCAACTAAAGGCGTTTACCCACATTCCGATGTGAACAGAATAATTCCTAACTTGTATTTCAACTACTTAAATGTTGATTTTCAAAATTTCTACAGTGGATAACTGCATATACTTATCCACAAAATGTGAATAAGTATGTTAATCTACAGTGGATAAGGCTTTTATTCACAAATCCACAGGCACACTGAAGGATAATAACTAAAGGAAAAAGATTTTTTTATCTATTATGAAAAGGGTTACGAGCTGTTTGATGATAGGATTTCTGCTTTCCGGGGCGGCGGCGGCGTTCGGGCAGGGCGAGCGGGAGCTGGCCGAGGAATATTTCAAAAATGGGGATTGTCCGAAGGCGCTCAGTTATTATTCTTCATTCCTGAAAAGTTCTTTCGAAAAAATCTCCCTTAAGAACTACACCAGCTGTATTGTGAAGAGCAAGGCCTGGGGAGATGGCGAGCAGTTTTTCAAAAAGCAGATTAAAGGTGATGCCAATAATGCGGCCTGGTATTATCTCAACTGGGGCATTATGCTTGAGAATCAGGGGAAGGCCGTGGAGGCGTCCAAAAAGTATGAGCAGGTCATTACCGCATCGGGTGTGAGAACGGAGCTTAAACGCGATCTGGCGGAGGAATTCAGGGCGCAAAACCAGTCGGAATGGGCGAAGAATATCCTGCTCGAGGCCCGCGAGAGTGCGAAGCGCTACGACATTTTCCAGCTGGAACTGGCGAGCGTTTACCGCGATTTGAACCAACCCGAGAAGATGATCGATGAGCTGCTTTCTTATGGAATGCGCTACCAGAATACCGAGGTAGTTCAGAATATGCTTCAGGACTTTACGAAGGACGAGAAGGAGCAGGCATTGCTGGAAAAGGTACTATATGATAAGATCCAGAAATTTCCGCAAGAGGGTTTTTATAATGAGCTGCTGATCTGGTACCAGGTGCAGCGCAAGGATTTTTATAAAGCATTTATCCAGGAACGGGCGCTGGACCGTCGTTTCAAACACAACGGATCTCGGCTTTATAACCTGGGAATGCTGGCCCTGCAGAACAACGATTATACGAATGCCGGCACGATCTTCGATCATTTGGTGAAGGAGTATCCGAAAGGCCAGCTCTATCCTGTGGCTCGAAGAATGGCGATTTTCGCTCGTGAGGAGCAGGTTAAAAATACTTATCCTGTTAAACGGAGCGAGGTGCAAAAGCTGCTCGGTCAATACCAGCAACTGGTGGACGAACTGGGCGTGAATGTCCGGACAATTGAGGCGCTGCGAAACATGGCTATTTTGAATGCATTCTATATGGATGATTTCAAAAAGGCCATCGAGATACTGCAAATGGCTATCGAAGCGGGTAAGGCAGAGAAGAGTTTTGTAGATAAATGCAAGCTGGACTTGGGCGACATTTACCTGCTGCAAGGCGAGCCCTGGGAAGCGACTTTGGTGTATTCGCAAGTAGAAAAATCGCAGAAGGACGATGTGCTAGGTTACGAAGCGAAGCTGCGGAATGCGAAGCTGCATTATTTCAAAGGCGAGTTTGAACTGGCCAAGGCTGTTCTGGACATCCTGAAAAAGGCGACCAGCCGCGAGATTGCAAACGACGCGAACGAGCTTTCGCTATTAATCATGGACAACACGGGGCTCGATAGCACGGAGGCAGCGATGAAGGCCTACTCCTCTGTGGAACTCCAATTGTTCCAGAATAAGAAGTTCGAGGCGATCGACACTTTGAAACAACTTTATAAAAGATACGAGAACCACAGTCTCGCCGACGAGATCCTCTGGCTTACCGCGAAGACCTACATTAAGCTCGACAGCAACCAGCAGGCAATGGCGGATCTGAAATTGTTGTATTCCAAATTTGGCCACGACCTGTATGGCGACGACGCGCTCTTTGCGATGGCGAAACTTTACCAGGAGAAACTCAACGACAAGGACCAGGCGATGAAGTTGTACCAGGAGTTGATGGAAAAATATCCGGGCAGCATTTTTGTTGCCGAGTCGAGGAAGCGATTCCGGATTTTGAGAGGTGACGTGATCAACTAGTGAAATTTCTGAGAAGAATAAAAAAAGGCCCCGAAGTGACGAACTTCGGGGCCTTTTACATTTCAAAATTCACGTGCTTCCACCCGGATTCAGTCAAATATTCAAATCTCGGGCGCATTAAAAGCCAGTATTTCTATTTTAACTCACTCATTAATAGTGATTTGAATTCTGAAAATTCAGGTTTCATTTTGATCGACACTTTTTCAATATCAAGCAGCGATTTCAGTCTTTCGGGTACATCGATACTTTTTCCCAACGTTTCTTCAACGAGGTCAATAAATTTGGCCGGATGGGCGGTCGAAAGGAAGACGCCGGTAAAATCGCTGTTCGTTTTTTTCCGGTACTCCTGAAGACCCCGGTAGGCGACCGCGGTGTGTGGGCACATTACGTAGTTGGCATTTCCAAAAACTTCGCGCATGGCTTTTTGCGTTTGCTCGTCGTTGAAGAACGCGCCGGAAACTTTTTCGTTGATCGCATTCCAGTCGTCATTGAAAAATCGGGTCAGCCGCACAAAGTTGCTCGGGCTGCCGACGTCCATAGCGTTGGATATTGTTTCAATGGAAGGAAGTGGTTCGTAGTTGCCGGACTCGAGGTAACGCGGTACAGCATTATTTACGTTGGTAGCCGCGATGAAATGTTCAACCGGTAAACCCATGCGATAGGCGAGGATGCCTGCGCTGAGGTTTCCGAAATTTCCGCTTGGTACGGAGATCACCAAAGGCTTACCCAACTTCTTCAGCTGCGCATAAGCCGCGAAGTAATAGAATGATTGTGGGATGAGCCGGGCAATGTTAATGGAGTTGGCCGACGCCAGGTTATATTTTGCACTTAATTCAGGATCGAGGAATGCTTCTTTTACCAGGCGCTGGCAGTCGTCGAATGTACCATCGACTTCCAGGGCTGTTACATTATGGCCGAGGGTGGTGAGCTGTTTTTCCTGAATGTCGCTTACTTTCCCGCTCGGGTAAAGGATTGTGACGGAAATGCCAGGCACCTTATAAAAACCTTGCGCAACGGCGCCACCGGTGTCCCCGGACGTCGCAACCAGAATGCGTATTTCTTTGTTAGAGCGCTGCAAAAAATAGGACATGATCGCCGCCATAAAACGGGCTCCAAAGTCCTTAAACGCCATGGATGGGCCATGGAACAGCTCGAGAACATAGTCGTTGGGCGTGATTTTCTTCACCGGTGCCTCAAAATCATATGCACGGCCGATGATGGATTCAATTTCGCTTCTTGTAATTTCGCTGCCCAAAAGCGTGGCGGTCACCTCGATGGCGATCTCTTTGAATGACTTATTTTCAATATCGGCCAGAAATTCCTTCGAAATCGTCGGGATGGATTCAGGCATGTAGAGACCGTTATCGGGAGGAAGGCTGTTGAAAACGGCTTCTTCCAGCGATGCCTTTAAGTCGGCAGTTTTGGTACTGTAGAATGTCATTTTGATATAAATTGATCCGGAAAATGGGAGCGCAAATTTAACTAAAATCCCGGCAGGTCAGTTGTTTGACCACTTTTATATGCGTTTTTAATTCACATATCTGAATGGTACTTTGCATTGGAGCATTGTGAGGATCGCGCAGCAGGATAATTTTGTTCAGTATTAATAAGTAGTAAATCAATATAACAAACCAAATAACATGTCGATAGGAATTTTCAATGTGCCGGCACTTAAGAATGAGCCGGTGAAAAGCTACGCACCCGGCAGCCCGGAACGCTCAGAGCTTAAAAAGGCACTTGCGGCGGCTCGCGCCAAAGTCATTGATATACCTCAATATATAGGTAGTGAGGAAGTCTATTCGCAAAACAAAAAGGCGGTGTCGCCCCCGCATGATCATCAGCACATTCTGGGCTATTTTCACGAGGGAACCAAAGAAGATGTTGCGAAAGCCATCGATGCGGCCTTGGAAGCGAGAAAAGGTTGGGCTACGCTTACGTGGGAACAACGCGCTGCAATTTTCCTGAAAGCGGCGGAGTTGATCGCCGGCCCGTATCGCGCTGAAATGAATGCAGCGACGATGCTGGGACAGTCTAAAAACGCCTATCAGGCGGAGATTGATTCAGCATGTGAAATCATTGATTTCCTGCGCCTTAATGTGAATTTTATGCGGGATATTTATGAAGAACAGCCTATTTCTTCGGAAGGTGTTTGGAACCGCATGGAGTACCGTCCGCTGGAAGGTTTTATCTTCGCTATTACACCATTCAACTTCACGGCCATTGCTGGAAACCTGCCTGCTGCACCTGCCCTGATGGGTAATGTGGTGATCTGGAAGCCGGCCTTTACACAGGTCTACGCGGCTAATGTGATCATGAGAATATTCAAAGAAGCGGGGTTGCCGGATGGTGTTATTAATATGGTTTTGGCCGACGGTCCGATTGCCGGTGATGTGATCTTCAAGCATCCCGATTTCTCGGGTGTGCATTTCACGGGTAGTACTAAGGTCTTTCAAACGATCTGGAAAACGATTGGCGAGAATATCGCTACTTATAAGACTTTTCCAAGAATAGTAGGCGAAACAGGCGGTAAGGACTTCGTGCTCGCGCATAAGTCTGCGGACGCTAAGGCGGTCGCTACGGGCCTTGTGAGAGGTGCATTCGAATACCAGGGGCAGAAATGCTCGGCAGCCTCCCGCGCTTATATTCCTTCCAATTTGTGGGAAGAGGTAAAAGGATTCATGCTGGCTGATTTGGCCGAGATCAAAATGGGCGGCGTTGAGGATTTCTCTAACTTCGTCAATGCTGTAATCGACGAAAAATCGTTCGACAAGATCGCTTCTTATATAGATGGGGCAAAGGCCAGTGCCGATACGGAAATCGTCGCAGGAGGCAATTTTGACAAGTCTAAAGGGTATTTCGTCGAGCCGACCATCATTCAGGCCTTCAAGCCGGATTATGTGACCCTGTGCGAAGAGATTTTCGGGCCGGTGCTCACTATATATGTGTATGATGAAAATGAATTCGAGCAGATCATTCCCGTCATCGACGCCACTTCTCCTTATGCATTGACAGGTGCCGTGTTTTCAAAAGACAGGTATGCCATTGAATATGCGACCAGGCATTTGGTGAATGCCGCGGGTAACTTCTATATAAACGATAAGCCGACCGGGGCAGTCGTGGGGCAGCAGCCATTTGGTGGGGCACGTGCGTCGGGTACAAATGATAAGGCCGGATCGGTTTTAAACCTGCTGAGATGGGTATCGCCGCGTGCATTGAAAGAGACGCTTGTTTCGCCGAAAGACTATAAATATCCGTTCCTTTCCGGCGAATAATTGTACAATGCTTTTGAATAATTTAAAAAGTCGAAGAACTTTCAAATTTTTCGACTTTTTTCTTGCCTAGGTATTGGACTTGAAAAAATGTTTTCTACCTTTGCAATCCCAATCGCAAACGAAGCGACTGACACGAAGAAAAGAAAGCGCGGTTGGCACTGTTCTTTGACATGATGAGATAGACCAAAAGAGTAAGAAAAACTCGTTTGAATAGAATTAAGCTACTTAATGTAGCAAACAAACATTTACAATGGAGAGTTTGATCCTGGCTCAGGATGAACGCTAGCGGCAGGCTTAATACATGCAAGGCGAAGGGGCAGCAATGTCACTGTCGTACG
>NZ_PYAS01000035.1 GCF_003014695.1 Dyadobacter jiangsuensis
TGGTCAATTTGCTCCGAAACGGGGTGGTCAATTTCGCCCGGAACAGGTGGTCAGTTTAAACTGAAACGGGGTGGTCAATTTCACCGAATTTTCCACCTACGAACGAAAGTTTGGAAAGGCCCCACTCTCAATCGAAGCAAGTATATCGAATGTTACCAATAACTACCCACAAGGACAGTATTCAACTACAAATATCTCGACGATGGGGAATCTAGAATTCCGTTATTATTTCTTACAAAGACGACAGATTAGGAAAGGGCGAGCATCGGATAATCTCTCAGGCTTTTATCTTGCGCCCCACATTACCTACAACTATAATTATACAAATATCTCTCGAAGAATCAATTTCCACAGACAATCTGTGAGTTATGGCGGTATCGTCGGCTACCAGCAACGTCTTTTTAGAAATATTTACTTCGATGCGACTCTTAGTTACTCAGGAACCAGTATGGACAAGCGATTCACGAAAATCAACTCTGCCGAGGCAATTGCAAAAGTTGGAATAGGTTTTGCGATCTAGGTGAATTGACGTGCCGTGAGCCCTCTCAGCTACCACGTCTCTCCAATTTTGACGGTCGGCTCATTTATTTCCATGTGTGAATTTGCTAATCCGAGAGGAAGAAAACAGAAACCACATATCCGGTATTTGTGCAAATACTTTTGATATTCCGAAGTAATGAGCCACCAGATACAATCATCAACCAGGCCTTCCGTTGTCCATCAACTCGATGATGTCCTGATTTACGCAAGCGACTTCATTCAGATCGAATCATTTTTACCCAATAAGTTATACAGTAAAAAATAAATCTATCTCAAAATATCGGCGCGAGCTAATTGGTAACAAATTTTCAAACTATCAGAATGGAAATGATTGAGAGCAAAAAAAATATCGCACTCATGCAACCATCTAACTAGTATTGCCCCACTTTGAAACAACTTAGTTTATTCGTGCCACCTAAAATAGGCATTGCCACCCCAAAAGAAATAGCTTTTGTAGAGATTGGCGATGCGCTCTGCCAATCAATAGGTAATAATTCTGTCCAAATAGTATAAATCCTAAATTTTGAATCAAATGAAGTTCAAATTATTTGCCATATTGGCTCTTTTAGTAGCAACACTGCTCTCGTGCAACGAAGAAAAATTTCCAGAAGGCCAAATTAAAAAAAACGATTCGTCGATTCTGCAATCCAATGATGGTTCTGTGTTCTTGCGCGAAGGGATTTTAGAATTTACGACGATTAGCGCATTCAATGAATTCTGTGAAAAGTTAAAGAGCGGCGATGGTTTCAAGGAAAATATAGAACAAAAGTACGGAGAATTCCTACTTATTGGAGATCTAAAGAAAGGAGACATCTCCGACTTTCAAAGACAATTAATTGAAAATATCCCAACTGCATATGTCTATCTGCTTAACAAGGAAGCCGCATACATAATCAACGGGCAGTATGTTCGATTTGGCAAAAAAGCGCAGTTTTTTGTTGATAAGAATAAAAAAGACAAGATTGACTGGGCAAACGAGGATGCAATCACCAGCAACGAAGTGAGAACCTACAAATATGGTAGATCTTCGAACATACTTCTTGAGTCCCCTTCCAACGCGAGGCTAGATTTTAACGCAGATGCATATGCCGTAGGCGGAGACCAGGCACAATTTTGGCAATTTACACCCGTAGCGGGTTGGAGAAAATGGGTAGATGAAATAGACGCAAGAATTGCAGCAATAGTTTTTGTTCCCGGGCAAGTGGATCCACAAAATTACTACCCACAAATCAGCATGGAGGTAAAGTACAAAGCAAAATTAGAATGGAAAGGTAGTGGATCATGGCAACCCGCCTCAAACTATCGTGTAATAACGCCTAGTTTTTCGTACACGTTAAAGTTTGGGACTGACCCAGCGACTGCTGTTACGGTTGCGGCTCGGACAGTCGGGCCAAATTGCTGTAATGGTCAGCCACCCGTGGGGCCAATATATGGTACAGCTGACTGGGAATATTCAATGGCCAACTACACTTACGTGGACTACTTCAATCAACAAGGTTCTAGCAAATGGTATCTGACAGGCTCCGGTACAGTTAAGCACTACATTGACGGAGATGATCAGGTAAACATTTGGGATAGGCCAATTTCTTGGTAAAAATCAAAAGAAAATGGTTCAACGCTCAAAAAAGGTCGGCACCTTGCTGACCTTTTCTTGCTTCATATTCAATTCGGAATACTTATTTTAGATGTATGCAACAGACGGCACTTATCTCTGTTAATTCAATCTATCCGTCTTTTAAGGAATTTTAAAATTCAGCTTGTTCGCATCTTTGAATACCAACATCGCCCGGTCTTACTCGGAAACAATGTCTATGAGCCAGAAGGCGAATAGCAGGGGTCCAGGGGTTTTCCCATGGCCAGCTCCCGCCGGGGAGTCGCATTTTGCGACCTACCGGCGATAGCTGGCTGTGGAGGAAACCACCGCTCATGTTCAAAACTGTTCGAAAGCGTTTGCTTACGTTTTAAAAAATTCGGATTTGCTTGAAAGTGTTTGAATCCGTTCGATAGCGTTTGAAGTTGTTCGCTTTTGTTCGAAATTGTTTGAAAAACAAGCTATTCTCCTTCGATCGTAAAATGCTTTGCTGCCATATTTACAAATTGTAGACAGGAGTTCTGCCCTCACGGCATTCATTGGCTGCACCGAAAAGTTCCATGGTGAAACTCTCTCTTTCCTGGTACAGCTCAACCAGCACGTTTGTAATTATATCCGTTACGTGCGGAGAGTAGAGCCAGGCGTGCAGTCATGCGAGATGCCCCTGAAAACCCGGACTGGCTCTTGCCGCGATTCTGGATGGCTCATGGTTCAGTTGATGCGACGAATAGGACTGGTAAGTAGATTTGTATCAGGCTATTTGATACAATTAGGTACCACATCGGGCGACTCTGTTGAACTGCATGCCCGGGCCGAAGTTTTCATACCAGGGGCCAGCTGGATTGGTTTGGACACGACCTCAGCCCTGTTACCAGTGAAGGCCATATCTCACTTGCAACTGGACCCGGTCCAGAGCAGGTGGCACCGGTCGAGGATTGACCGAGCAATGCTCGGCTTCAATTACTTATCAAGTTAAAGTCGAATCTTCGAAATACTTGTAACACTCGCCTCTGGTGCCGCGAAACCTGTCTTAGCCGACGGTATCCAGATAACGCCTAACTTCGTCGAAAATATGCTTGTTGCTCGCGTTGGGAACGTTACACTCCAGTAATTTCCTGAGAAGTTCAATCGGCTTATCAGTCAATACTTCTAGCTGCTGCATCAATGCCAGATTAAGTCTCTCCGAACTAAGGTGCCTGTTACCTTCCATGATGGGGTAAACCTTATCGGCAATTTGTTGAGCCAGTTTCATGTCGTTTAATTTTCGTTCAGTCCAAGAATCTCTTTAAGTGCAAGAACATTGTCAATGCCTAGTTTCGCAAAAATGGCAGCTTTAAATGTGCTGATCGTTGAGAGACGCAGCCCCGTTTTTTCAGCGATGGACGAGGTTGACATTCCTTGTACGAGGTAGTCGGCAACTTCTTTTTGTCTTCGCGTAAGCAGATCCCCTCGTCTTTGCGGGGTATGGCTGGCAATCAGGTACTCGAATATGAACGCCATATGCTCAGCGCCCAGATACCGCTTCCCGCCCATGACAGACCTAATGCAAATCAGCATTTCCGATATATCCGCATATTTGGACAGGTAACCATTTACCCCCTTCTTAAAGTAATCGATGATCACCTCGGGTTGCATTTCAGGCCCATACACGATCACCCGCGAACCGGAATATTTCTGCCTGATTTCTGAGATGGACGGATACCCCTCCTCTTCAAAATCCGCATGCAACACATAAATAACCAGATCAGGCTCCGGCCGCCCTGCATTTTGATCATAATCCCGGATATTGTTTGATTCTACAATCTCCGCTTCCTCAAAATTTTTCCTGAGAAGAATCGCCAGACCCATGCGCATTACCGGGTGAGTATCAAAAATTGCAAACGTCGGACGGCGCGGTGCCGGGTGGATATTCATAGATAAAGGTAGCTGCAATTAACGTAGCAATCACCCTTTCTTCAGCTTATTAAAAAGTTTTTAGCATCTCGAAAACGATTGATATCACTCTCGAATTTCTTTGAGAATTTTCTACAATAAATATTGACTTTCAGCGTTTTACATCAAACGGCCCATGCCAGAGCAGATTTAGCATCTCTGTATCTTCCAAAGTCATTTTACCACAAGGACTAAAAAAGGAAGATATGAGCAGAGAGAAAAAAATCAAGTTTGTCGCAATCGACAAAACCCTTTTCTTCCCCACCCTTAAAAAAAGGGTTGAGCAGTATTTTACAGAAAATCATAAATCAAGGTACGCCGACGGAATGATGGTGCTCAAAACGATCATCCTGCTGGCGTGTTACGTATTGCCCTTTGTCGCAATACTGGCGTTCACGCCAGGAGTATGGGTTAGTATGCTGTTATGGCTGGTAATGGGTGCTGCCATTTCCGGGATCGGAATGAGCGTCATGCATGACGCCAATCACGGCGCGTTCTCCAGAAGGCCGGCGGTAAACAAATGGCTGGGTTTTACAATATACCTGGCCGGCGCAGGCGTATCGAATTGGAAATGGCAGCACAATGTCCTGCACCATACCTACACTAACGTCGCCAACCTGGACGAGGACATCAGGGACCGGGGCGTTATGAAACTTTCGCCGCACGAGGCAGTGAAATCCATTCACCGGTTTCAATGGACGTATGCATTCTTTTTTTACGGGATTCTGACATTATACTGGGTGCTTCTGAAAGATTTTATCCAGTACGCCCATTTCATTAAATCCGGATTGAACCGACAGACAAAACGCGAAAACCTGCAAATGCTCACAGGAATGATCGTGATAAAACTGCTTTACTTGGGCACATTTTTCGTGCTTCCCACACTGGTTTTTCAAATTCCCTTCAATGCGATCCTGACCGGATTTTTACTCATGCATTTTACCGCCGGCCTCGTGCTGACGGTGATCTTTCAGCTTGCCCATTCGGTGGAAGGAACCCAATACCCATTGCCCAATCCGGAAGGTATTATAGAAAAAGACTGGGCTGTGCATCAGATGGAAACCACCGTCAATTTCTCTCCGCGAAACAAATGGCTCAGCTGGTATGTCGGAGGACTTAACTTTCAGATCGAGCACCACCTCTTTCCGAAAATATGCCACATACATTATCCGGCCATCGCTCCCATCGTCAAAAAAACAGCCCAGGAATTCGGACTGAAATATATGGAGCATCAAACTTTTATAATTGCCCTGAGGTCCCATATCGCGATACTTAAAAAGTTCGGAATACCCGGTTTTAATGAAGGAATTGTTTAGCTTCAATGCACACTTCTAGTTCTCGTCCGCCCTGAAATGCATGCCGAGCGAAATACCAGAGTGGCAGCAATCTTTCCACTTCCCGTTCCCACAACCGGATTGCTGTGACATTCGTAAGCACATCCATCCGGAGTACCGACTCAAAGAAAAAACATATACAGACACCGCCCGTATGAATGCACACCATCATATCATCTCCATCGGCGCCTCCGATTCCGGCATTGACGACATCGCGACCTTCTTCGATCAAAAACCACTCGCCGGAGTCGCCTATGTAATCATACAGCATTTACCGCCCGATTTCCGCGCTAGACTGGCAGAAGTACTGGCCAAGGATTTATATCTGGTGATCAGTGAGGCGCAAAATGGAGTGCTCGTCGAAACAGACCACGTCTACATCATTCCCGAAGGCAAATCGATGAGCATCCGGAAGGGAAGGTTATACATCACCGAAAAACCGTATAATCCACGGCTGCATAACAGTACCGACAGTTTTTTCACCTCCCTCGCAGCAGATCAGGGGGAGAAAGCCATAGGGGTAGTCCTTTTCGAAATTGGCGAAGACAGCTTTGAAGGGATAAGTGCGATCCGGGATGCGGGAGGTATTGTCATCGCGCGACGGCAAGACGCCATTCACCTTGCTCCCGCCATCAATGAGGTTGACTTTGTCACTGAGCCCGCCCTTATACCCCAAATCATAGAAGATTATGTGATGCAAAGCCGCAAAACATTGCTGGATCAGAATGAAGAAGTGACCATGGAAATGATAATAGATGCGATCCGCGAGAATACCACATTTGATTTTTCGGGTTACCGATTGGACATTCTATCGCACAAGACCCGAAAAAGAGCTTTGGATCAAAACTTCTATTCGCTGGCGGATTACCTGTCTTTTCTTAAAGTCACGTCGACAGAAATGCATTCACTATCCAGGGAATTTCTTACCGGCGGGATTGCCGCTCCGGTCAATGAAAACACCCCAAATTCTCCGGGAACGAATCCGGAGCCCGAAATTTTCGGATTCAAACGGGATGGGGATAAACTGGAAAATAAAGTTACCCACGAAGAACAATTGATGGAACTTGAAAAAGAGCTTAATGAATTGAAAGCAAGACTGTCCCTAGTGCACAAATCAGATGTATCGATGAACAATTTGAAGGTCGCAAACGCGTTGTTGCGACTGGCTAATGGGCGGCTACGACATGATAATAGTGAAATGCGATCAGCAAATCACCAGCTAGACGCAAAAAACAAAAAGTTGACCGAAGCTAACGAAGAGCTAGACAACTTTGTCCACCTGGCGTCACACGATCTGTTGGCACCGCTTGCTCATATTGAAGGTAGTATCGCCCTTATCAACGAGATAGGCGTGACCGATACCCAGCTAGCCGAGATGATCGGTATCATCAACGCATCCGCAAAGAGATTTCGCGCACTGGTGGAAGATATGGGTAACGTGGCGAAGGCCGAACATGATTTAAAATCAAAGGAAAAGGTCGATATAGAAGAAATAATCCAGAGCGTATTGTGGCCGCTGGAAACCAAGATCAAACAATCCCACACTCAAATAATTGTCAGTCTGCGGGAAAGATCCATTTACTTTTCCAAAAAGAACCTCAGGAGTATTGTCTTCAATCTGATTTCCAACAGTCTTAAGTTCAACGAAAGCCTGCAACCGTCGATCCATATCATTACGGAGAAGATCAACGGCCAGGTCGTCCTCTCCGTGGAAGACAACGGGATGGGTATTCCTACACCCGAACTGGAGCATGTCTTCAAACTCTACGGAAGAGCGAGATACGACATAGAAGGCAACGGGGTGGGGCTTTACCTAACAAAACGGATGATAGATGCGTCTGGGGGAAGTCTGGTGGTTGAGAGTACTCTTGGTGAAGGAAGCAAATTCACCATTAGTTTCGCAGCTGAATAGCGTCAAAAACGGGAGAGTTCCTACGATCTTATCCGGCCTCAAAAGCCGGGACGTTGATGTTACCTGGTGCTTATTTGATAATGTCTGATAGCTGGATTTTTAAAATCGACGCGCCAATGCCGCGTAACTGCTCATGTTCTAGCCCATTCCAACACAGTACTAGAAGGCCTTTTATCCAACCATCATAACTATACGTTGATCTCTATCATTAGCCTTTCCCGGCAACATATGCGTATCTTTATAGATGGTCCATCAAAACTTGCTGCTCGTACTGATTCTTTTCTTTTTCATAGCCTTACTATATCTGTGGAGCGAAAGGTTGAAAATTTCTTACCCGATTCTATTGGTACTGGGAGGACTGGCTATTCCGTTAATTCCCACAGTGCCCAATGTCGGTTTGAACCCCGAAATCATCTTTTTGATCTTTCTTCCTCCATTGCTTTTCGAAGCGGCCTGGACCACGTCCTGGAAAGATTTCTGGGCCAGAAAAGAGTCGATCTTCTCACTGGGCTTCGGTCTTGTATTTTCAACGTCTCTGATCATAGCCCACCTGTCAGTGGCCATCATCCCGGGCTTTACGCTTGCTTTGGGCTTTCTGCTCGGCGGAATCATTTCACCACCTGACGCGGTAGCGGCCGCCTCCGTCCTGAAAGATCTGAAATTACCCCGGCGCGGGATCACGATTCTGGAAGGAGAGAGCCTGGTTAACGACGCCGCGTCATTGACTGTTTTCAGGTTCGCAACGATTGCAGTACTGACAGGGCACTTCACGTTCACGGAGGCAATAGTCGACTTCGCAGTGCTCGCATTTATGGGGATCGCTGTGGGGCTGGTTATGGGACATTTGCTGTACTTGGTTCTTCGGTATTGGGCAAGGTCGTCGCGCATTACATCTCCCATTATCCTGATGGCTCCCTATCTGATGTACGTAACTGCCGAAAAATTCAACTGGTCCGGTGTGCTTGCGGTAGTAAGCGGCGGCCTCTACCTGTCATTCCACGCAAAGAATTTTCTGAATTATCAGACCAGGCTACAAAATCGCGAGATATGGCTCATGCTAGTATTCTTGCTGAATGGGTTTGTTTTCATTTTGATCGGGTTGGAGTTGCCGATGATCGTCGATGGCCTTGTTGGTTATTCGTTAAAGGAAGCGATCGGCTACGGTCTTCTTATCAGTGCAACCGCCATTTTGATCAGGATCATTTTGGTGTTTCTTACGACTTATATCCCGCGTATGCTCACCGGAAGCGAAAAAGAGCGGGAAAATGATCCGGGTTGGAGACTCACTTTTGTGATGGGCTGGGCTGGCATGCGTGGAGTGGTATCGCTTGCTGCAGCGCTTACCGTTCCGCTCACCACGCCGGAAGGCTCCACTTTCCCACATCGTAACCTGATTCTGTTCATCACCTTCATCGTGATACTCGTCACACTTGTTTTTCAAGGCCTCACCTTACCGGTTATCCTCCGGATTCTTCAGGTACCCCAAGTCGAAGAAGACCTCTCCGTGGATGACCAGATGGAAACAATCCGGCTCCGCCTCGCCAGACGTTCGGCCGATTACATGCATGAACACTACCATTCAGAAATTCATAGCCACGGGGCGGTCAGGCGAATTATGGAACAGCTTCAGAGAACGACAACTTTGGGCGATCCGGCCCAGGACGACCGTACTTCAGTCAAGGAGTTAAAAAAGAAAATCATGTTAGAGCTCATCGCATTGCAAAGGGTTTATCTCCATGAGATCAATGACGAGAACAAGTACGATGAAGAAGTGATACGGGATCTGGAACATAATCTAGACCTGGAAGAATCGAGGCTCGAAAAGAAATAGAACGCATGTGTTTTATATTCAAAACGCCTCTCCCAGCGTCAGATTGACTATTGCATGATGCTCGGGATGATAGCCTATTCCAAGTTGACAGCTCACGTTTATGATCGAATTATTGGGTTATCGACGAACGTTAAAGATGCACATATCAAAATCAGCATGCTCATCGCAAGCAAATCGGAAAGGCCAAAGGCGGTAACGAATTACAAAGATCAAGAGGCATGTGTGAAATATGTAAATGTAAAAATGGTGGATGTAACGTCTTAGGCTTCGGTAGTATGAACTTTGTATATTAATGTTAAAGTTCTCTGTGATGAACAAACCCGACACTTTACCCGACGGCGATGAAATTTCCGACTTTGCCCTCTCGCTAGTCCACGAAATTCGTAACCCGCTGACAAACATAGATTTGTCATTACAGGCGCTATCCCATGAAATAACCGATGATGATCTACGCGCATATCTCGACATCATAAAAAGAAGCTCGGACCGTATCGGAAAGATACTGAAGAACCTTCTCAGTCATCAGAAACTGAATGACAACGCCCATGCTGACCATTCCTTACATACTCTATTGGACGAAGTGATCATGTTGAATACTGACCGCATTGCCTTAAAAAAGATCAAGGTTACCCGGGATTATGATTCGAATGATTGTGTAATGAAGATTAACGCGCAAAAAATAAAAATCGCTTTGACGAATATCGTGGTCAATGCCATTGAAGCTATGAATCCACGGCAAGGCGAGTTGAAGCTGGTTACTAGGTCGACAGACACGACGCACCTGGTCCGCATTGAAGACAATGGATGCGGGATCAATGATGCGGGCATGAAAAATCTGTTTAAAAGAGGTTTCTCTGATAAAGCGGGTGGTATAGGAATCGGCCTGTTCTCGACCTTGAAAATTTTGAGATCTAGTCATGTGGATATAGGTGTGCAGTCCCGGGCCGGCTCCGGAACATGCTTCATCCTGACATTCAACAAGAAACATAACACCGGAAAATCGACCCGAAGGATGTTGTAAACCCGACATTATCAGCTATATTGTACAGGATGGCTTTGGATTCATTGTCGGCTACAGTAACTTCGCTTATCGATTATGATATTGTATATCAAATACATGGTTAGCCTGAGATGTAAAATGATGGTCGAGCAGGAACTGAAAAATATCGGCTTGCACTATGTGGTTGTGGAGCTGGGAAGCGTCGAAATTCTTGAAGATATCACACTCGAGCAGCGCGAAGCACTCAAAAGGAATCTGCTCAAATCGGGCCTGGAGCTACTGGACGATAAGAGGAGTATTTTGATTGAGAAAATCAAAAATGTCATCGTGGAAATGATACATTATCAGGATGAACTTCCTAGAACTAACTATTCGGATTACATCGCAGAAAAACTGGGGTACGACTACACTTATATTTCCAACATCTTTTCCGAGGTGAAGGGCATCAATATCCAGCAATTTATTATCCATCACAAGATAGAAAAAGTTAAAGAACTGCTGCTCTACGGAGACTTGAACCTCACAGAAATCTCTTACAAGCTACACTACAGCAGCGTGGCGCATCTTTCCAATCAGTTCAAAAAGGTCACTGGTCTTTCTCCTACCTTTTATAAAAAACTTCGGAGAAAGCGCGACGATAACCTGGAAAATATCTGAGGCTTATTGGCCTTCCTCTGAAAAGTATTGATTTCCATTTCTGACAATCAGTGATCAATGTAACTTTTCAATTCAGTTATGTAACGCATAAGGGCCCGCCGGTGTCGACCTTTGTACAGGTTGATTCAAATCTAAAAAACCTTGCGGGGCTCAACAATGAAAAAGTTATCAATAACACTTATACTATGTGCAATGACCATCACGTCGTTCGCACAAACGTTTGGTTTCGGACCGAAGGCTGGCGTAAACCTCAGTAATTATCAAGGCGGTAATATTCAAACCGAGGCGAAGGCGGGCTACCATTTTGGGGGTATGCTTAATTTTGGTTTTGGAAATGTCTTTTCTATTCAGCCCGAAGTCCTTTTCTCCACCCTTGGGGCCAAGGTAGAGAGTAGTGGCAGCGAAGCGGACTTCAAGATCAACTATCTGACGGTGCCCGTCATGCTGAAATTCAGAACCAGAAGTGGTTTTTATCTGGAAGCAGGACCTCAAGCGGGCTTCCGGTTATCTGAGAGTGTTCCCGACCAGACCATTGATCATTTCGCTAAAAATCTGGATATATCGCTGGGCGGGGGTTTGGGTTATCAGACTAATATCGGACTTGGAATCGGGGTTCGATATGTGGCAGGGCTATCAAAAGTGGGCGACTTCTCTTCACAGGAAATCAATCCGGACTTCAAAAACAGCGTTATCCAGGGCAGCTTATTCTGGGTGATTCCCATCGTTAAAGAATAGCATGCTTCTGCATAAGCGTCGCAGTACGTTAAATAGGCTTCATGTATGACATCAGAAAATATAGCGGATATGGATACGGATCGTGAGGAGATAGAAAAAGCAAAGGCGCACATTATCGTGGAGATTATCGAGTACGTACCCAATGCGGTTCTGAGCAAAACTATTATCAAAAAAATGACTGGTAACGTTACAGTTTCGGCTTTCGATGCCGGAGAGGAAATCGCCGAGAAATCTTCCGCCTTTGATACCTATATTCAGATTATCGACGGTTCGGCTGAAATTGTCATCGATGGTAAAAAACACAGACTTGCATTGGGCCAGGGGATTGTGATTCCTGCGCATCAAAGAAACTCTTTTTGCGCCAAAGAGCCTTTCAAGATGATTTCGACGGTTATAAAGAGTGGCTACGAATGATCCGGACATATTCTTAAATAAACTCACTATGATGAAAATGGAGAAAGTATCCCCTGTGTTCGTGCATGTCACAACCTTAGGGTTTGCGCTGGCAGCCTGCTCTGCATCCGGCATCATATTTCGTATACGTAGTAGCGTTAGAAAAAGAGCAGACCGCAGAGATGGCACGCTGGATGAGATCAACCGCAGGGTGACCAGGTTCAAGGGTGAAGTCAATAGAATCCTAGCAACTCTTCCCTTAAAGACACATGGGCATAAAAGTAAGCTCCACTTCCAGGAAACGAGAGCAAAAGCAATTACTGAATTCTTCGGTCCGGAAACGATCTTATCCAGTGAACCGGTCGTCTGACAAATGTGATGTTTACGCTGAAAGATTTTCGGCGAGTTGTATCACAGATAATTTTTGGAGTCAGGACAGTCATTAGGCTTTCATCTGCTCGGGTTGCTCGTTAGCACTGCGGTGCCCGGGTGGAACAAGAACTGATTCTATACAATTCCTGCAAAATTGATTAAAGATCACAATTAAAATAAAGAACGTATGAAAACTGGAAAAGCATTTTGGGGATGGGTAACAATGGCTTCAATTTTTGTGGCTTTGGGAACTATGTTTCTGCCGAAAGGGAAATCCTACAAAGCAAGACGAATAATTGACAAAACGAAAAAGCTCTTGGGGATGCAGGACCAGCTGCTGGCAAACCCGGACGAGCAGAAAACAACGACCTTCCAGGGGAGGTCATAAACAAGATTGAGGTCACCGCAAGAGACGGCAAGCGTCAAACTAGCCAGGGAAATGGTCATTCGGGATGACGCTTATCTGGGCGCGGCAGGCCTGCCACCCCGGTGTCGAGATCATTTGCAACAAGTTAATTGTAGAAAACTATCCCGCTGGCTCAAAAACAAGGTAGACTGTTCCTGGCGGGAAAAACATTCATTTAAAACGAGAAACAATCATGAAAACCAACAAGATCATATTTTGCCTGGGCTTAGTCTTGCTCGCTTTTCCCTTAACCGCGCAAGTGGTCTCGAAAGACTCTCTCTCAAACCTGAGAGAGCAGAAGCAAATGCTCGAAATAAGCAAAAGGTTAAACGAAAACAAGATGCAGCTGGCCAAACTTGAAAATGAGCGAGAAGAAAAAATGATGGAAGTATCGCAAACATCCGAGAATGCACAGAAATCGGCGGATGCTAATAAGCAGGCCGCAGATAAACTTAAAGACGAGTCACAAGACCGCAAATTGGCCCGTAGGGCTAACAATAGCGCTGGCTCAGCCAAGTCGGATGCGAAGAAAGCCCGGAAGGCCGGGTATAGTCTGGGAAAACTCGACAGCGATATTAATGCTCTGAAAGCGAGTATTCAGAAGGATGAAAAGGAACTGGCCGACATGCAGCCTAATATACACCCGGAGCCGATGTATTGAAATCCAAGGGTTGTATGACTTCTATCGATCTAATAATATGAACGAGCCCATATTTGATAACAAGTACTTTGATGGACAATGTGTCTATGTTAATGAGAATCCCGGTCAAAAGCTAGTTATCAGACGTTACTATAAGAGAATCTATTATTG
Organism: Dyadobacter jiangsuensis; assembly: GCF_003014695.1. Taxonomy (GTDB): domain Bacteria; phylum Bacteroidota; class Bacteroidia; order Cytophagales; family Spirosomataceae; genus Dyadobacter; species Dyadobacter jiangsuensis. The sequence goes on from NZ_PYAS01000035.1 coordinate 13,515, forward strand.
TCGGGCGGTAGATGGCTCAGAGAAGGAGTATGCCTTTTTTGAAAGGGAAATTTCGCCCGATTATGAAAGTGGTAAACAGCTGTATTGCCACTTTCCGAGAGAAGACGTTTAATAGCTAATCACTAAAATGAAAACTGAATTCACATCCTTCACCAACGGTGCTTTCAACAATCAAGCAACCACCTGATGCATCGATAATACGTTACGTAAGGTAAACCCGACACGGTTTCCTTATGAGATGTATGACTCTTTAAGGATCGACGATATGATCCAGTCTGTTGTGGGCAAGCCCAGGCCTTTAGACCATGTAGCATGAGCGCATTTTCAGAAGAATCAACCCCATAAGAGGCTGGCGTAGAACACCCCTTAGCTACACGCGATGATGTTAATGGCTATTATTCTCTATTTGCCTTGTATGGACAGTAATTGTACAGCTGCATCCCCGAGCAGATCTCTAACACCTGGTCTGTTTAAACTAAAAACAAATGAACAAGTTAGCTGACACAACCGAACTGATCGAGACTACAACCGGTCTTCTGATGGGGAACGAAGCCTCCCTTACGCCACAAACGGGTATCGAAGTAATCGATCGATGGCTTACTCCGCTTTCAGTAAGTGAGAGTACGCAGCCCATTGCCGACGACTTGGACAACTTAAAATCACTGCTTGCTTCGGTCCCCATAAATGCCGGCGCCATTGTGGAACAAATGAAGGAGGTGGCTGCGAAAGTTTCGCGATTGCTCCGGAATTAGGCGCGGAGGGCGAAATGCCTTCTTTGCTTACGGCGTTGGCGACCGCCCTGAGAATGGGGACAGATTTATAAAGCCGAACGGCCAAGTTAGCAGGGCTGCATATCCAGATCTACCAGATCTGTCAATTTAAATAACCGTTAGTTATGAATGTAAGTAAAGTAAAACAGATACACGAGTTTGGTCAGAGCATCTGGCTAGACTTTATAGACCGCAAGTTCATTGTCTCGGGTGGATTGCAGAAGCTGATCGATGCGGACGGCGTAAAAGGCGTGACGTCCAATCCTGCCATTTTTGAAAAGGCAATCAGTAACAGTTCAGATTACAACGCAGATATTGCGGAACATTCGAAAGGCGATATAACCAATGAGGAAATCTTCTTCAAGCTTGCCATATCCGATGTAAGGCAGGCATGCGACATTTTGTGGCCGGTCTACAACGAGAAGGGACTTGTTGGGGCCGATGGGTATGTCAGCCTGGAAGTTTCCCCGTTCCTAGCTACTGACACCCTAGCGACCATCGACCAAGCCCGCCATCTATGGCAGGAGGTAGGCAGGGATAACGTGATGGTCAAGATTCCCGGAACCGAGTCGGGCCTGGTTGCAACCCAGGCGGCGATTAGCGAAGGTATTAACGTAAATGTGACATTGCTTTTCGGTCTTGACCGGTACGAAGCCACGACAGAAGCCTACATTTCTGGACTTGAAAAACGGGCTGCGGATGGTTTATCAATTGACCACATTTCCTCTGTCGCCAGTTTCTTTTTGAGCCGTATCGACATTCTGGTCGATCCATTTCTGGACGATAAGGGACTTGGCGAATTGAGGGGTGAGGTCGCAATTGCTTCGGCAAAATTGGCGTATCAGACTTATGAACGCGTTTTCAGCACAGACCGCTGGAAGGCCCTGGCAGCAAAAGGTGCAGTGCCGCAACGGCTGCTCTGGGCAAGTACAAGCAACAAAAATCCTGCGTTTACCGACACACGCTACGTGGAAGCGCTTATCGGTGACAGGACCGTCAATACCATTCCAATGGAAACATTAGAAGCGTATCGCGACCACGGCAATCCAGCTAGCAGGCTAAATGCTGATCTTGATAAAGCTATCGAGGTCATGGCACGCGTGAAAGCGGCCGGAATCGACATGGTCGCAGTAGCCAAGCAACTTGAAGAGGAAGGGATTGAAAAGTTTAACCAGCCGTTTCAGAAACTGTTGGACGCGATCGAAATACAAAAGCAAGGCAATCAATTAGATTAAATCAAGCAAAAATGTCAAACGATAAAAATGCCGCAAAAGGAGACAAGAAAAAGCCAGTCAAGAACCTTAAAGAAAAGCGCGCTGACAAAAAGGATAAACGCGATAGTAAAAGCAAGTACGATTGACACATCAGATCACCGACATCTACGACTGGCCGGCTTTTCTTCGCCGCATTTGATCAGGCTTGCCCCTACGCTCATTCGCATATTGTCCCCGAATCCTTTTCTTTAAACCCTACTGCCGGCCACCATATGCACTGGCAGCAGGATCTGTATGGAAACAAGGAGGACGTGTTGATCCATTCAATTTTAGCGCAGGTGGTCTGATAATGGTGAGATCCGAGCGATAACTTAAAGCTACTAAGTATGATTCTAGAGAATAAACTACCACTACGATACTTGATCGGCATTGTAAAATACGAGCTTACTGCCGTCCTGGTATTGAGTCTGATCACTCATTTCGGAGCCTTCCGGCTTACCAACTTCCTGCCGGACATGCCGCTGGCTATTCCGGCTTTTCTGGGAACATCCATTTCGGTCCTTTTGTCATTCAAAATGAACCAGTCTTACGACAGATGGTGGGAAGCAAGAAAAATCTGGGGTGCTATTACCAACGATTCGCGAAGCCTGATTATGCAGCTGCTGGCTTTTGCGACGCACGATCATGACGGAATCGTAAAACGGATCGCCTACCGGCAGGCAGCCTGGGGATATACGCTTGGGCGCTCCCTAAGAGGAAACGACCCGCTTGCTGACCTGCATCACCTAATCGACGCTGAGGATCAACGGAAGATCCTGGCACACACTAACAAACCTTTGGCGATATTGCAGCTTACGGTGCAGGACATCCGTGCAATGCGCGCAATGGATGCATTGGACGTGCATGCGCACATTCACCTTCAGGAGACAATTATCCGACTAACGGATTCGATGGGCGGCGCAGAGCGGATTAACCGGACGGTGTTTCCCTCGACATACCGGCTAATCCTGCACTTGATCATTTATCTGTTTGTGATCACACTTACAATTTCGCTGAGCAGCATTAACAACGTGCTCGTCATTCCGCTGCTGATGCTGATTTCCGCCGGGTTTTTCTGCATCGAAAAGATCGCGTACCATTTACAAGACCCATTTAAAAATAGCCCAAGTGATATTCCAATCACGGATATCGCCAAAAACATAGAAGTCAACACAAGGCAATTGCTGGGTGAAGAAGTGAAGACCAAAGAATTAAGCCTAGAAAGTTATTATGTAATGTAAATACTTCTATAACAAAAATGAAGTACGACTCATATTACTCCGTAAAAATTAGTTATACCGATTACAAAAAGTATCTTGTTGAATGGAAAACAACCACGTGATTGGATCTGTTGTGCAGAGATCGCCGTACAGGGGCAATCGGTAGACGTATGACTGTGTTACAGTATGGAACGATTATTGCTTTGTTTATGGATAACTTAATCAGGATACTCATTGAAAACCAACCTCCAAAAGCTCGACATATTGACAAGATATGAACGCAGAAGGGCCGCGCTGGCCAATAAGCATCTTTCAGACTTCGATTCATTGTCTCTCTCAGGCGCTCGAAAACTTCGAATTCGCCAGTCGATTGAAGTGTTGGCCTTGCAGGAGCAACTATTTCGAGACCTTGCTGAGTGACATAAGCCTGACATCACTTGTATTAGTCGAGACTTAATCTGACAGTTAGTAAATTCACTAACCTTAAAATCAGTTAAGTATGACAACAACGCAGAAGTTAATTCAACCGAAAGTTGGCTTGTTAAAGTTAGTCGAGAAGTTGGGCAATGTCTCCGACGCCTGTAAAGTGATGGGCTATTCCAGGGACAGTTTTTATCGCTTTCAAAAACTCTACGATGAGGACGGAGAGCTAGCTTTGAAGGAGATTAGCAGGAGCAAGCCGCTTTTAAAAAACCGCATTGAAAAGCAGATCGAGGATGTGGTTGTGGCGTACGCAATCGAATCACCAGCTTTTGGACAGCATCGAGCGTCCAATGAGTTGAGAAAACGCGGGATCTTTGTCGCGCCATCAACCATTCGCTGTGTGTGGTCAGACATGATCTGGAAACGTTTCAAAAGCGGTTGAAAGCATTGGATGCCAAAGTTGCCCAAGAGGGATTGATCCTTACGGATGTACAAGTTGCAGCCCTTGAACAAAAAAAGGAAGAAGAGCAAAGCAAAGGTGAAATTGAAACGCACCACCCCGGTTATCTTGGCGCGCAGGACACTTACTACGTGGGACACATAAAGGGTGTTGGCAAGATCTACCAGCAAACATTCATTGACACATATAGCCGTGTGGCGTTTGCAAAGGTCTATGATCGTAAAAAATGCTCTTGTTGCCGCAGATATGCTCAACGATAAAGTGCTCCCATTTTATCAGGAGCAAGAAATTGATCTTCTGCGTATACTCACTGACCGGGGCACTGACGGGGCCGCCCGGCGGTATTGCGGAGCAAAAGAGCAACACGAATATCAACTTTACCTCAATATCGAGGACATTGATCATACCAGAACGAAAGCAAAAAGTCCGCAGACCAATGGCATTTGCGAGCGGTTCCACCGGACCATGCAGCCGGGCGGCCGGTGCCGAGGAGTTTTACGCTATTGCCTTCCGGAAGAAAATCTATGAGAACTTCGTAGCTCTGCAGGACGATATCGACAAGTGGATCCATTATTACAATTCAGAGAGGACCCACAGCGGAAGGTCCACCTTTGGTTTTTTAAATATTCTAAGCGATAGATACGAAATGTTTGGTCACACATCACTGGAAAATTCGGTGAAATTGACCACCCCGTTTCAGTTTAAACTGACCACCTGTTCCGGGCGAAATTGACCACCCCGTTTCGGAGCAAATTGACCA
>NZ_PYAS01000036.1 GCF_003014695.1 Dyadobacter jiangsuensis
TCGGACTTCCCGAAACTCGTGGCCCTGATCGTTTTCAGTGCCGTTGTTCCCGATTGGGAGTGCAAAAGTGGCAGGTTTAATTTTAACATGCAAGCGCACACCGCAAATATTTTTGAATCTTTTTCGACAAAAACACATAACCGGTTGATAAAGAAAATACTAAACCTTGAAAAAAGTTTGAAGTTTTTTCGAGTAGCCGGTAAAGCAATGTTTTAACAAGCGCAAAACCATTCAAACCCATCCACCTTCTAGGTAGGGTTTACTGCTACCATTGTAGGTCCTTCGACGATAAGGCTGGTTAACTCCTACTAATAAGCCCCCGCACTTTCCGGAAAAGAATAGGAATCGGTTTCAGACTCTTCAATTTCAACGCTGGCGCTTCTATGAGATGCCAGGAAAGGTAGGCAAGCATTGCAGAGATCATCAAACTCGTAAAAATGAGATTTAGGTGACTCATCCCGAAATAATACACCAGCGTTTGCTGCACAGGAAATCCATATATATAGATACCATAAGAAAGGTCGCCGATATGCTTCGTGACATTGCTGATACCATAAACCGGAAGTAGTCCTATACATATTATAATAACGGGGAGTAACGTAACGCCGGCAAGGGAGAAAAATCGATGCCCGGTTGAAAATACGAACATGGCCAACGATAGAATCAATAATACACCTATATACTGTTTTGAAATATCGGCTATCCTGACCGCGGCAAGAAGGGAGCCCGCTGCAAAATAAACCCCAAGCTCAATCAGGTACCAATCGAGAACCTTGAAATTCCATTTCTGAATCTCCGTAAAATTGAACACATCCAGCTTCGCAAGAAGCAAGTAAGCCACCAACAAGGCCAGCATGACAAGTTTGCGATTACTCTTTATAAAGAATAGCAGGGACACCGCCACATACATCGTGAATTCGAACGGAATTGTCCATAACGAGCCATTGATTGCAGACTTATGCGGATTGTTGTCGAATATACCCGGAATGTCGTATTGAAGTCTGTATATGCGCAGGTTGTTCGGGATGTAGGTCCGGACCGCTTTATTCAACAAGTACGGCGTGTCGTTCTCATAAACGAAAGGACCAAGAACAACTGTCAGAATAAGCACGACGGCAAGAGCTGGAAAAAGTCTTAAAATCCTCTTCCAGTAAAAGTCAGCCAGGTCTCCCGACCTCTCCATACTTTGAAAAATGAGATAACCGCTGATCACAAAAAAGCCTCTCACGGCAATCCATGAGAATGTATACTGCCCATTCGTAACCTGACACAACCAATCGCATTCCAGGGAACCTGTCAGGGGATATGCATGCGTGATGATAACACACCCTGCAAACAACAGCCTGAGAAAATCGAAATTATTTCTTCTATGAGTTTCTATGTTGATATCCTTTGTTCTTTCGCCGGCAAAAGTAGACTAAAATTCGACTCTGGTCACAACATGCCCATCAATGGTGGTCGTCATTTTTCACATCGTTCCCCTGCTCATCAGCCTACCTGTAAATGCTATTTAAAGCAATCGTCATTTATCCAAAGGCAATAATCTTATAACACACTCATTATAAGACTATTATCTCTCCGATAAATAAATGCCCGCTGAATTCTACAATTACCTCAAAATAAAATATATACGTTTGCTACGGTTGTAACACAGCGTATCCTTAACGCTTGGCAACCACATCTACTCAACTTCTTTGGCTACTGTTTGATCATCCTGATCCGTCTACGCACCTCAGCCGGATCATCGTTAAGAATCGCTATCCAGCGATCCATTCAGATTTACGATAAACGCTAAGTGATTTAACCGCTTGAAAAGAGCGACCGGAATTGCTATGCCCGTTCGATTAAGTTAAAACCTGTCCAGTGATTCACCACTATCCAAGTCTTAAACCCTTAGCAGCATGAACAACCATTACATTCAAAAACGACAAAGGCCAGCTGCATTCAATTGCATGGTCAGACTGCTATGGGTCCTGGCAGTCTTCTCAAATTTCGGTTTAATGGCCCAGAATGTGTCTTATCAGGCCCTGTACACGGGAGCGACGTTCGATGGCCGGGCCATTAACCAAAGTTTGCCGGTTGGCAGTATTTCCGGCAATGGTAATGTCGCGTCGGGCGGAGCAGCGTACTCGATAGCACTGGTTATTCCACCAGGGACGAATGGCGTCAGTCCCACTGTCACGATCGACTACCATTCGATGGCCGGAAACGGTGTTCTGGGGCAAGGCTGGGCCATTGGAGGGCTGTCAAAAATTAGTCGCTCCACCCGGAATATGTATTTTGACAACGAGACGAATCCGGTTGTGATGACCAACAGCGACAGGTTTGTTCTGGACGGCACCAGGTTAATAGCCAAAGCCGGCAACTACGGAGAACCCAATACCACCTATGGCACCGAAAATGAAAACTTTGCAACCATTACCTCTAAGAGCACGCAGGGTAACGGGCCGCAATGGTTTGAAGTGACTACAAAGGACGGGGTGAAAATGGAGTATGGAAACACCCCGGATTCCAGGCTTACCGGCCAGTTTGCTACCGTGCTTACCTGGGCACTCTCCCGCATCCTGTATCCTGATGGGAATTACATCGCCTTCAAATACAACACCAACGCCAGTTTCGCTTTGCTCATCGATGAGATCAACTATACAGGCAATGCGGCACAGGGACTAACTCCCTACAATCAGCTCAAATTCGATTATAAAATCCGCACCATCGATGAAAATGCTGGGTTTGAGAATGATACAAAGATCGAAAGCAAGTATTTACTCGACAAGATTACCACCAAAGCCGAGGGATCGACCGTCAGGAGTTACCAGTTCAACTACGGACACGATAATATCAATTCCTATTTAAAAGAGGTCATTGAGGCAGGCAGCGACGGCACGCAACTTAATGCTACCATTTTTAAATACGGCGATCCGCCTGCGGATTTCAGCACCGTTACCACGGAGGGATACCAATACCCTTCTTCAACGACGATAACGGGAGATTTCAATGCCGATGGGTTGACCGATTTTCTGGAAGCCAGTCTCCTTTCGAATGCGGCTGTGTACAGGATGAAGGTTTACATCAAATATCCTGCATACATAGCACAACCCAATAGCTTTTTCATGGACAATCTAACTGATACGCCCGTCACGTATAGCGTTGTCAAGAAACAAAGCATCCCCAACTCGTTTGACTTTTCGGCCTATGATTTCACCGGCGACGGGGCGGATGATGTTTTAATGACCAACATTGCCGGTTCGGGCCAGAATCGCACACTGACAAGTCTCCGTATTTATCGGGCCGTTCAGAATTACGATTGGCAAACCAATGGACAATGGGCTATCCAATTCGATCCGCTGAACATTTCCCCTTATACCGGCTATTCCAAAATTCACCCCAGCGGGCATTTCATTTTTCCTGGTGATTACGACGGAGATGGTATTCAAGACATACTGACCATGCTGGGAAGCAATGCGGGCAATTACAATTGCCATCTCTATAATGGAAAAGTCCAGCCTGATTTTGGATCGATCGTTATTTCAGGCGTATTCTCGTTAGCAGTAAGCGATTGGCCCACAGCCGACAAAATCCACGTCGTAGATTTCAACGGCGACGGCAAAAGCGATATCATGCTGATCAAAGGCATAAATTGCGAGATCTTTACATTCGATGGCTGGACCGCGCGCCGCATTCATTACTCGACCAACTATTTAACCAAAGATCATCTCAGCTATTTCGGAGATTTCAATGGCGATGGCAAAACGGATATTCTTGCCAAATTAACTACTTCCGGAGCGTGGAAGGTAGTGATCTCTAATGGAATTGGTTTCTACGAATCACCCTTTACTTTTAACACTGTCCCGGATACCGACCCTTTCACGGGCGACCAGCTGGGTATTGCTGACATCAACGGGGACGGCAAATCGGACATTTACCACGGGTGGCAGACAGCGGCACCTTCGAATTTCGATGTCTACTACGGAAAGGGCTATTCAAGTACCGGGGTTAATTTTTATCGTGTAAATAGCACTTACGCAGTAAATCTGGGCGCCCCGCCCCCAATGATCGGCGATTTCAACGGTGACCGCCGGGCAGACATTATCAATTTCAAAAACATCTTCACCCTGATGGATGTCTTCTATTTCAAAAAGGAAGGCAAGGAGAGTTTGCTTGAAAAAGTAAAGAACGGCTATAACCACGTAACCGAATGGATTTACAAAAAACTGACCGACGAAAATGGCTTTCACATCCGCGGTAATCTCACCGCCTACCCCTTCAATGCGATTCAGCCCGCGCTTTATGCCGTTTCCGATTTCAAAATACAGAATGGCATTGGCGGCTACAATACCATTCAATACACTTATGAAGGCAGCAAGCTGCATCGTGCGGGCAAGGGCTTTCTCGGATTTGGCAAAATAACCGCCAACAATCTGGCAACGGGAATTAAAACGGTAGCTGAAAATGAATTCAATACTACCTACTACACGGCAATTCCCTACCGGACCTCCATTTATCTGGCATCTACAAGTGCCCTGCTGAGCCAAACAACCAACACCAATGTGGTCGTTTCTCCGGCTGCCAAACGTTTCTGGGTAAAGACAACTAATATCCTTGAAAACAAAGTGCTGGAAGGCAGAACCACCAGCACGGCTAATGTTTATGACAACTTTGGTAATGTTACGCAAAGCACGGTCAACAATGGCGTGGAGACCACCGTTACCACCACCGTTTACGGAGCCTATCCGGCCGGGATACTGAATAAGCCTACGTCGGTGACGGTTTCCAACACCCGATCCGGGCAGCCCGCACACACTGTTGCCACTATTTTGGGGTATAACGCCGTAGGGCAGCTTACTTCTAAAACTGATTTCTCTGGCCTGCCTAAAAACGTAGTCACTACCTACGAATATTTCCCATTAGGAAACCTGAAAAAGACAACCATCACTCCGAATGGGCCAAATGCTTCTCCTCCACGCTTTACCTCGTCCATATACGATCTGAAAGGCCGCTACGCCGAATCCGGCATTAACGAACTCGGCCAGAGTTCCACCGCCACTTATGACCCCAAATGGGGCAAACCATTAACCTCCACAGGCGTCGACGGGCTGGTTACAACCTATCAATATGATGTATTCGGAAGGCCCAGCATTACGACGATTCCTGCACCAGCTGCATTCAACATTACCCAAAGCTATGGATGGGACCTGGCCAACGGCGCGGTATGGTACAGCCTGGTTTCACATCCAGGCAAGCCAAACGTAAAAACTTGGTATGATTTGCTTGGCCGCGAGATCAGAAAAGAAACCGAAGGCTTCGGCAACCAACCGATCACACAAGTTCAAACCTATGATGCAAGAGGTAATGTCATATCAAATACCCAACCGTACAAGGCGGGCGAGATATTTATCACCACTACGACGCAATTCGATGAATATAGCAGACCTTATAATATCAACAGTGGCGCGCTCGGCACGAAAACGATCAGTTACACCTATGCTGCCGGCGACCTTACTACCACCACAACCACTCCGACTGGTACAACCTCCCGGAAAACAGATGCCAGCGGAAAGGTAATCAGCTCGACGGACGATGGCGGAACGTTGGCGTACACCTATTTCAGCCACGGAGGAGTAAAGGATATCAAGAACGGCGCCGTTACCCTTGCCGCCAATCAATATGACGCCTACGGCCGGCAAACCCAACTGACCGATGCCAATGCCGGCACCACGCAATACGAGTACAATGCATTAGGTGAGCTGGTAAGCCAAACCAATGCCAACGGAGCAACCTACACATTAGCCTACGATGTCGCCGGAAGGGTTACCAGCAGGACAAAAGCAGGGGAACCGGCGACGACTTATCAGTACCGGACTTCCGGAAGCGGGATCAACCAAATTGAAAAAGTAACCGGTTTTGCCGGAAACCTGGAAGAATATACCTACGATGCTTATGGGCGGATGCTTACCAGCAAGGAAACCATAGATGGCAGCCCCTACATCACCACCTACACTTACAATAACTACGGGGACCTTGCCTCCGCTGTGTACCCTTCCGGGTTCGGCATCAATCATGCCTACGACGCAAATGGTTACCCGACGACCATCAAGAACACGAACAGCTCGATAACCCTTTATACCAACACCGCCATGAACGGCCTGGGCCAAAATACGGCTTACACGCTCGGTAATGGCAAATCATCGGTTATCAACTACGACTACGGCATTCCGAAGCTGTTTTCCACAGCGGGCGTTCAAAACCTGGAATTGACCTGGGACTATCCCAAAGGCAACCTGACCAAACGCAAGGATTATATTAAAAACAAGGAAGAGAGCTTTACCTACGACAATCTCAGTCGCCTGCTTACAGCCACAGTGGCAGGCAAGCCCGTACAGACGGTCACCTACGAACCTTCGGGCAACATTGTATCGAAAACCGACGCCGGGCAACAGTTCAGCTACCATCCTGCCAAACTCAATGCGCTCGCGGGCATCATTGCGCCTACCACCGCATTGCCCATGCTCACGCAGGACGTTACCTACACGGCTTTTAACCAGCCTGACAAGATTACCGAAAACGGTTCAGGCCAGCCTTACGAGCTTACCTACACCTACGACGCCGGTTACCAGCGCATCAAAGGCGTGATGAAAAAGAACGGTGCGCTGATCAATACGCATTACTATTTCGGAAACTACGAGAAGGACATTACCACCGGCGTTCCCGACAAGCACCTGCATTACATCCACACGCCCGCAGGCCTCTCGGCCATCGTGATCCGTGAGAACGGCGCAGACCAATATTACTACACCTACACCGACCACCTCGGCTCGCTGCTGACATTAACCGCCCTCAACGGTACCGTCGTCCTCGACCAGAACTTCGACGCCTGGGGCCGGCTGCGCCACCCCGCCAACTGGGACTATACCAGTGTACCCGCACCGACCAGCTACCTCTACCGTGGATTTACCGGCCATGAGCATTTGACGAATTTCAATTTGATCAATATGAATGGGCAGATGTATGACCCGGTGGTGGGGAGGGTGCTGAGTGTGGATAATTATGTGCAGAATCCTTTCAGTACGCAAGATTTTAACCGGTATTCCTATGCGAGAAACAATCCACTGGTGTATAACGATCCTGACGGAGAGTGGATTCATATTGTGATTGGTGCCGCACTTGGCGGCGTGATAAATCTAGGTGTAAAAGCCCTTCAAGGCAAAATTCATAATTTTAAGGACGGCGCAGTTGCCTTCGGGATCGGCGCTGCAGCCGGTGCTATAACGGCCGCGACGGGCGGCGCGGCTTCTGTGTTTGCATCTACCGGATCTTTCGCAGGAGCGCTAAGTTCTACCGCTGTCGCATCAGCATCGACGGGATTCGTAGGCGGTGCGGTGGCAGGCGCAGGTGGTTCAGCGGTGGGAGGACTTGTTCAGGGAGTTGGCAATGCGGCTTATTTCGGAGACCCCTATTCCGTCAAAGATTGGGCTATTGGTATTGCGGTTGGAGGAGCTGTTGGCGGTATTTCAGGTGCAGTCGCTGCTGACTTGCAGGGAGTAAATCCCTGGAATGGATCTAGCAACAAGGCTTTCCGTGGCGCATTTCCAGGCTTTGGAAGTACTAAATATGTTAAGACACCTGAAGGATGGAAACTGTTTGGAGGGTCGGGCGGAGACTTGACATTCATAAACGCAGAAGTGGATGGGGCGATTGTTGACTCGTTTGGAGGAGTTAATTCCGGAGATATTGTTGGATATGGCTGCTACCAGCCGAAGGGGAAATTTAGCACAAGTGTTTATTCACACGGATTCAAATACGATCCTAGAGTGCGATTACGAGGCGTCCAAGACCCAGTTAGCCACAACTTCCCGTATAGCTTTGACGATGCGATATTATCCACCAAACCAATTGTTCAATCTAATGGGTATTCGACATTTCGCCTTGATGGTTCCATGAATGGTAAAAGCGGAGTTTTTGAGATTGGCCTTACAAAAGACAGAATAATTAATCATCGTTTTTTTAGACCCAACAGATAGTTATCATGAAATATTTAATAATTGATGCGTCATTAACTGGCACAGGAATTAGAGATCAGTACAACGGGGGCTTCATCGAGGTAACAGACCTGCAACTAAGTACTAATTTAATTAATCTCATTAAATCTTGGCTGGCGAGATATGGGGTCGAGCACTACAACGGATTCATTGACGATTCAATTATAGATAATCTTGACAGTGAAGGAAAAGCGATCGCGAAAAAAGTCAAAGATGAGCTTGTTGATGCCAAAGTCGAATATTTTTCCGACGCGCGATTAACAAGGACAATTATCACTTAACTAACATTTCAAATACTGAAAGTTACGCATAATGATACTCGCCACAACACAAAATCTATCTCCAATACTTAAAATCAAATAATATGAAAAGCCCCAATTGGTTCAGAGAAAACATTGAATCACATTTACTCGGATATGAAATCGAATACAAATCTTTCCCACAAGGTGATTTTGGGAATTTGGAACAAGTAGCATTTAACTCCGATAAAAATGGGGGCGAAATCGATTTTTGGAGCAGTGGGTGCCTAGGAATGCATTTTGTTGACTATGATTTAGGGATCGAGCTACTTAATGTCTTCCTATTGCCAGATCAAGACCACGAGAAAGGTAAAGCGTGGGAAACACTGCAAGCATTGTTAAAAATATAACAAATAACTCCTCAGAATATGAAATGATAAAAACGCTGGATGTATGATTAAAGGCGCTGGCGACAAACTTTTGGATCAACTGGCGGCCCGGCTGCATTTGGAGCAGCAGGGAAAGGCTCGATTTATGCAGAATTCCAAGTTCCTACAAAAAGCCTATTACAGGGCGGCAAAGCAAATTGGTTTAAAGCGTTAGGACCAAGTGCTAGGCCGAACCAACTGCATTTATTAAGCAAACAAGGTGGAGGGATATTACCTCAAATATCAAACTTAACACAGATTCTACGAATAAAATAATTATGGATACTATGAAAGACCAAACTCGGTTCAAAATTGAGATCGAACCAACACTCCGCGGTTATGATATAGAATACAGATTTTTTGAAAACGGAGATTTCGGCGCCTTAAATCAAGTTGTAATTAATTCAACTAGAAAAGGGGGTGGGATTGATTTCTGGGAATTTGGGTGGCTGGGTGTTGACCTATACGACTATGAAAGAGACGAGCAATTGTTAAATATACTATTAGAGCCACACGAATACAATGAAAAAGAAAAAGCGTTAGAAAAGTTTATCTGTTTATTAAAAAAATAGAAAACTACAAGAATACTTAATGGAACCGGTGGTGCACCTTCAAGTAAGTTAACTGAATTATCTTTGCAAGATCAAACCCTAAGATTGGACATGATAAATCAAGCGCTAAAAAAAAAGTAATATGAGATACGTAATGGAACTAGAAAAAAAATGGCGCAATGAGAATGTTAACCGTACCCTGCCAGCCAACAAGGCCGATTTGGAGCTTTTCCAAGAAAAGTACAATATCGCTTTACCAGACGATCTGGCCAACTATCTTCAATCATTGAATGGAACTGGTGGTGACTGTACAGATGATCTCTTTGAATTCTATTCAATTAAAAAAATAAAAAAAATTAAGGAAGAGTTCAAGGATTGGGTAGGAATTCCGAACTATCAAAAATTACTTTCCATTAAAGAAATTAATGATCTATATGTCTTTGCTAACATGAATTTCAATCTTTTTGCCTACGCTATCAAGCTGACAAAAAGCTTAGAAGAAGCCAATGAAGTATATATTCTATGCGGTGACAAATATAAAAAAATAGCAGATTCATTTTCGGAGTTCATTAATCTATACCTAGATTCTTCTATTGAGTTACAATTTATAGATACTGTTTAAAATACAAAGTCTGTTACATCTCGGATTTACAGACCATATCGTTTGATGAATTTTAATTTGATCAATATGAATGGACGGACGCATGATTCAGTGGTGGAGAGGGTCCTGAACGTGGATAATTATGTGCAGAATCCCAATTGTACGCAGGGTCACAAAAGGTATATTTATGTAATGAATCATCCGTTGAAGTATACGGATGCGAGTAGACATACCTGGCTAATCCGTTTTAAAAATTGGGTAAGTGAACAGAATCCTATTTTTCGTTCCACCGTGTTTTTACCAACGCTCATGACTCTTAACCCTGCTATTGCCATTGATTGATGCAGCTAATTTGGGCGGCATGCGCAAAGCAATCGAACATACCTGCACAGAGTCAATTGGGAAAAGGAAATCGAACGAACTTCCTATCAAGGTATTTTATTTGTTGTATATAATGCAGACTCAGCGGTCAAATACTATGACAATGCCCTTTGTACTGCACTGTACAAGCGAAAAGATCTCGTCTTAAAGCGCTTTGGAGTCACGATAGATTATCTAGATAAAAATGACTGGACATTGTCATATCCTTAGGCAAAACTGCTACCGCATATCCATGAAATACAAACTATTTCCAATAGCTCTCATTGTGGGTTCGTTTGCTGGCACGTGTCACCGTAATGGGGCCCAATTGTCATCACGGAATTCTACTTGACAATAATTCTCAGTATTCCGTAATCTTCACACGAAAATTTACCAATTCAACTGGAAGAATCGGCACGACACCGTCCGGGGATCTGGCAATTCGCATCGGAGGGCCGAAGCAAATAAATATATTACCGGTTTATCGATTCAAAATAAATTATAACAAGGGGTATTCAATACCGGTTAACTTCATAAAATAATCAGTGAATTTTCCGTTCGGACATTCATCATGTCACTTTGGTAATAAATTCTGGAAATCGAATACGAAATATCTGAATTTTGTCAAGTCTAATTCATGTTCGGGATTTAATATTTTTAGAAAAACAAATTCCCTTTCATTGTTCATCCATAAATAACACTATACCACTATCGCCATGAAAAGCACACTTCCCTTCCTTCTCGTTATTTTTTCAGCCCTTCAAAGCTTCGGACAAATCACTTACGACTCTGTTTCAACCGAGCAAAAAATACCGCAACTGTACACAATCAATAAACCAGAAGATTTGAACGTCAAAGGCCAGATAGACGCAACAAGGAACTATAAAAGATACAAGGGGGCCGCAACAGGGACTTTATTAACCAGCCTCTTATCACCCGTAATCGGTCTTATCCCAGCCATCGTATGCTCTGCTACCAATCCCAAAATTGAAAACCTGGGTTATCCCAACGAAGAGTTGTTTAAACAAGCTGCATACTATAAAGCATATACAAAAAAGGCGAATAAAATAAAACAGCGAAAGGTTTGGTCTAATTGGGGGATTGGTTTGGGAGTCAATCTGGTGTTGATTCTGATATTGACTAATTGAGGCAACAGCTCTCGTAACACGCTTCATTACCCATGATTTTTACACAATCCATGATCAATCTCTTAATTCAAAGCCATGAAGAAGAAAATTTCACTTATCTTCCTAATCGTATTTACCACGCAATTGATCATTGCCTGCTGCGACTGTCCCGAGCCTCACAAGTATCAGTATAAATTTGAATATCTATCAGCGTTTAACCTGGATAACTCCGAAGCAAATACAGTCATTTCGGAAAGTCCCATTCCGAGAAGCGCCTATGGAATCAAGCTACAAATAGGCTTGCGCGAATTGTCCTTGGAAGATCGCAATCATTTCTCACTTTTCAGCCAGGCCAACGCAATGTGCTGCTTCTGCGGTCCCGATACCACAATTACCCCGCGAGATACAATTACTTCTTTAACAATTACGACCACCAACAGATTTGACGATGCGCATCCGGAAGGGAGTAATATCGCAGGCCTATTCAAAGTGTTGCGGCATGGAAACTATGTCAGCATCGATAGTATCATCAAGCAACCTTCTATCTATTTCAAAAGCACTGCAACGGAATTCATAGAACTATACCTTTTTACGCCAC
The DNA here is from genome assembly GCF_003014695.1 of Dyadobacter jiangsuensis. GTDB lineage: Bacteria > Bacteroidota > Bacteroidia > Cytophagales > Spirosomataceae > Dyadobacter > Dyadobacter jiangsuensis. The sequence goes on from NZ_PYAS01000036.1 coordinate 11,941, forward strand.
CGAAGCAAGCAGGGGAGTATAGCTTCAAAGTTGATTTGGCGCTTTCAAATGATACCCATCTGGTAGCCATTACTAAGCCTGTTAACTTACAATGACATGAATAAGTTACTGGTCTTACTCGGACTTCTGCTGGTTTCGAAGAATTCTCTATTCGGCCAGTCGGAATACAAACCTATCAGGTTCTTCTATCGACCTTCGGTTGGAGCCGTGTTACCTACTCGCTCGTTTTCGACGAACGATATCCCTGGTAATTTGATAGGAAGCCAATTTCAGAACATATACTGCCAACCTCTGGCTATCGGCTTTTTTTATCGGAACATCGGCTTAGAAGGGCAGATTATGGTGTCCCCCGCCAGGAATCCACGGAGCAGACACGCTCAATTTGTTAAAGACATCAATCTCGAATATGGAAATAGATATTACACGGACATATATTCCAGTGCCCGGGATGACTATTTGGAGAAGAGTTCCGATCCGATAGTTCGGGGGAGTTTGGGTCCCTCCTATAAAGTCGAGCGAAGTCGGTTGATTTTTGTCGGACGCATGATGGTGGGCGTCGTTTCCATTACTACCGACTGGGGGCGTGTTCGATTAAAAGAGAAGGGAACCAACGAGTTACTGAGCATCAGCTGGGATACTCAATATGCAACCAAAGACTGCTTTTCACTTCACCCATCTCTCACATTGGCTTACAGAGTGAACCGGAGAATAACGTTTAATCTGGATTTGGACTCATGGCTCTACAAGGCTGACATCACTTACAAGGAAACGGCCACAAACGCGGTCTCGGGCAGTATAACTGGAAAATTCGGTGAAATTGACCACCCCGTTTCAGTTTAAACTGACCACCTGTTCCGGGCGAAATTGACCACCCCGTTTCGGAGCAAATTGACCA
>NZ_PYAS01000037.1 GCF_003014695.1 Dyadobacter jiangsuensis
AACTGCTTCTGCAGCTTTTTTCTGCTACCGGCCGCCAGATAATTAGGTGGTCAATTTGCCACGGAATCAGGTGGTCAACTTCTCCGAAATACCCAGTTATGAAAGTGCTTTGAGGTGTTCTTACCATTGAAATCAATGCGGTTGGCAACGATATGAAAGTGCAAATTAGCGCTATCCTCGTGTTTGAAAACCAGCATCTGGTTCTGTTCAAACCCAAACTCCTTGGCGAACTCGTTGGAGATCTCTGCGATCGTTTCGTTGCCGGGCTTCTCGCCCGGCGCGAAGCTAAATGACTGGTGCCACATGAACTTTTTCAGGTTCGTATTTTGCATGTGATTACTGTTAAACTGGTTGATCAAATAGTTTAGGTCCAGTTTCCCGTCTGCATGCATTTTTATACCCAGGTTCTGGATATAAACCAATTCCCCTCGAACATCTTGTTCGTCTAGCCTTTGCCGCATCTTTGCGGAGACATGCTTGTCGTAGTAGCAGTATTCAATTAACCCTTTCGCGTAGCTGCCGAGTGTCGCCTTTCCAATCATAATCTCATCTTTTTCAGGGTTGCATTTACAGCTTTTTCAATCTCAGCGTGAACGGAGGTTGCATCAGTTTGGCTCCATGTCCAGAATGGTGTTAGTTCTTCAAGAGTCTGTGAATAGTAGGCCTCATATTTTTGCTTCAAATCACCGATCAGGCGGCTGGTCGAACTGCATCTTAGCAGTAGCTGATGTTTGCCTTCGGTTTCAGGTAGCATTTGAGAAAGATAAGAGCTGAGCTCGTTTGACCAATTCAGCAGCTCTTCGAGCGCCTTCTTTATGCTGCGGATCTCAAAGCTTTCAAACACCCAAAGAGTGATAAGATCGGCGAGCAGCCTCACCCGCTGGCTACTGTGCTGCCACTGGTCTGTAAGCATCTGGTGCCCCTTGGTTTTTAGGACCGCTAGTGATAAAACGCCGGAGAGTTGTTGAAGCGCCCTAACTATTTCAGCAGTTGCCTTGGGGAGCGCCCTTTTCTGTGGCCTTTTAAAAGGCACATCAAGCGCCAAGGTCAAAAAATATTGACTGGCGGAAAGCCCGCTTTTTTCAATGAGCTCATTAATCTGTCTTTTCTGATCAGCGCTTACCCATACTGAAAAGTGTTCCCGTTTGGCCGTGCCTTTCTCTTTCAGCGGTCTGCCTTTTTGTTTCTGATTTTCCATGTGTCTTTTTTGATTAGCTATGAGCCGGAAGGCGAATAGCAGGGGTCCAGGGGTTTTCCCATGGCCAGCTCCCGCCGGGGAGTCGCATTTCGCGACGTACCGGCGATAGCTGGCTAGGAAGGAAAACCACCGCAATGCATACGAAAGTTTACAAATGGCCGTGTTTGGCAACAAAAGTTCATAAAAGTCCACTTGGCCGTTTTTGGCCTTATTTTCGGCCTAAAGGCACAAGCACGCGTTTATTTTTGTGGTCATAGACATAGTCCTCTCCAACCATCATATTTCCTTTGGAGGGGGCAGGACGGAGCACCAAATAGTTAACCCCGCCCCTTTCAATAACCTGTCCACCTTGCATGAGCAGCACATAGTCCGAAACATTTTCATAGGTATCGATAATGCTTCTTAGCTTCTGAAAACGCTCTTCTGTATACGCATACCAAAAAATCAGAATCGAGATTATCGTTGCGGCTATGGCTGCCGGAGCTGTGATCCCCAGAGCATAAAACAAAGCTTCACGGGTCGAACCAAAATGAACCGCTCTTTGGCTTGTTTTAATCTTGGTCTGCGCTTGGCCGATGGCTTGCGTACAGCTTTTAATCTCGGCAGCGAGACCGGCAAAATTTTCATGGATTTCTTCCAGCAGCATCGAAGTCCAATCGTCCATCAGGTGCCCATACTTTTGTCCGTACTTCCCATTTAGCCGGTTGAGAAGCTCCCTCAGCTGATCATTCATAGCCGAAATGGTCTCTAAGTTCCTTCGTCAGACGTATCCTTGCACCTGGCCGATACTGTTCCAGGCTGTACCCGTTTCTAATGCCATCCAATATCTGGATACCCAAAAGACTGTTGGCATCGAAATCCCCGAATTGCCGGTGCTTGATGCCAGTTGCCAGGCACTTTTCTGCGAGCTCGTTAGACAAGGTTGGATACTGTTTGAAGGTATACATGTTTTCCCAGGCAACAATCTCAAACTGCCCATCCAGAACTTCGAACATCTTCCGAAGGTATTCCGCGCAGGCAAGGTATGCCCCGCCTGCTGCCATGACAATGTGGAAAGTAACCTCAAAGCCCAGCTCATCACACCACGCCTTAAAGTCCAGATCGCGTGATATTAGAGCGGGGAATTGTTCGCTTTCCGGCGCGCCAAAGTCCATGTAGATTTGCTCAAAAGGACAATCTATCAGACTTTCCAGGTATCCCACAAATAAGTCCCTGACCAACACATCCCTTTTGTCAATCAGCGACACGCTTTCCAGCCTGTCCTGTCCCAAAAACAACAGTTGTCTGCTGGATGTTTTGGTGGAGCTGTCGACATCGACAAATAAGGAGGAGCCGTCCGTTTCAGACAATGCCCTCAGATAAGTGTAAAGACTCTTGCCCACGCCACCTTTGGCTTGGAGTATAAAATGAAATTTACGTTTCATGTTTTTTTCTTTTTGGTGAATTTCGATTCAACTATCAGATTGTCTATTAGGCTGATTTTTTCCGGATCGGTCCAGGTCCCATTCAGCCCCGTTGCCGAAGCAGTTTCAGGTTTCTGATCCTTTGCCCGGCTAACCGGCGCGGAAACAGAAGAATGCGAAAGTTTTTTGAGCGGCCTTTTTTTGAAGTGGTAGCGGCAGAACTTAATGTCTGTACTTTTTATCAGGCCTTCGCGCTTCAACTCCCAACTGATCTTATCCGCGATGTAAGCAGCTGTCAGATCCGAATGGATCAAATCTTGGTAAAGCCGGTAAAGCAAGCGCCTTCTTTTTTTATCCCGCCTCTCAAATAAATCGACCAATGTTTCTTTATCCATGAGATTACCCGGTCTAAGCCGTCGTCAAATCCAGATCACCACCTGTGTCTGTTTGAATCTGACGTTCACCGCCCGCATTCTTTACACCCTCGGGTATCAGCTCCGACCTCCATCTATGCGCATTAGCCCTGATGTACTTAATATCGCCGGTTGAGACCACTGGTTTGCCCAGATCTTGATTGATCAACTCTACCAGAAAGCCCATTGAATAGTACTGCGCGAAAAGCCGCTGATAATGCATGTAAAGAAACATTCTTCTCTTGACGTCCTTCCGCTCATAAAGCATCAGCAGCATCTCTTTTGTTAGTGATACAGGCTCCATCGTTATGCGGTTTTGGTTACTATTAAGAAGCTATCTTCCGGTATCCGATGACAGATATAAAGCCTGCCAGTTTGAGCGCATCTGTTACATGGCGGTGTCGGGCCAAGTTTCACCCGCGCATGCCTCGGGCAGGAAACCTGGTTTGCGAAACACTGACCGGATTTTCCTCCGGTCAATTTTGGATGGACTGGTTTCAGGCCTAAGAGCATAAGGCTTGAAAAAGTGGATTGCAGATTTTTCATTTGCGAACTGTTTTTATTGAACATATCGCAAATCTCACCTCAGATTTCGGCAATAACGTTCCTGATATTCCGGCAGGAATAAAAAGAATTTTTACCGAAATTTTAGAGACAATCCGGCTTCAAAGATCTCGCAATAAGAGCCGGCATTCGGTCACATATTTGTGGCGGGGCCGGTTGGATGAGCAGTTGAACGTGTCAAGTTGTTCGGTTTGAAAGGCCTTAATAAAGGATTTTTGTGAGATGTCATGTGAGAGCCAGCTATTAAACAGGCCTGCCACCTGTGGAGCAGGCAGTTGCCTGTCAATGTGCCCCTGCTTGCCAAGGGTATAATAGATCGCAGCTAGTTGAAGCCGGCCGCCTGTGCTGCTATTGCGGAATTGATAGAATCCTGGTTTCTCTGAGCTTGTAATCCATTGCTCCCTGAGAAGAATATCAACGAGCCTCCGGAATTTGTCCTGTTTCTCAGCTTTATCTTTCCCCTTCAATATCTGATAAAAGTGTTCAAAAGCAGGCTTTTGGGGTGCCATCTTTTCTTTGGCCTGCTTTGTTTCCTGAAAAAACTGGTCGAATTCGGCTTGCAAATCGTTCTTCCAATCAATAACTTCAATTGCTGAACCTGCTTCACCGCTGAAAGTAACTAGCCACTGGTATATGTCTTTGATCGTTTGGCGTTTGGCTTCAAAGGAACTGTAATCTGGTCTGGACAGAAGGTTTCGAAATATTTGAGGGTTGTTTTTCAGCACAAACCTGATCCTGGTCCGAAGCACATTGATGTGCTGGCGCTTATAGGCCGGAATCCACCAGTAGGCGATAGGCTTTTCCAAATGCTGAGCGAACTCATCTAGAAAGCTTGATGTATCGTCGTCTATCGAAAATGACAGCCGGTTATGATACAGGATCAGCATCCTGTTCAGACATGTTAATTCGCTCTGATAGAAGCTTCCATTGAATTCTTCTGATAGATATTTGAATAATGGATATTGTAGATTGGAATGCAGGTTCATCTCTTTCTCTTCGTTTTCGTTACACATTTTACCTACTAAACGTAAGATAACAAAGTGCAATGAAATTAGGGACAAACTCTGCGACAATTCGGAATAAATCTACTCCAGAGACTTAGTTGAGTATGATTAAAACAACTGTTCCAGCAGTTCAGCTATTTAAATTCTCCTAGAGAATTTGTATTCTGGCAATATTATCTAGACATCAGCGAGTGCGCTTTGCTCATCCATAATTACCCGGCGATGTTTTGTACCCCACGTGGCAAGACCATGAATAAGATCCTGTAATGTCCAGCCGTATTCGGTCAGATTATATTGGACGGTCACAGGCTGCGTATCCAATACGGTGGAAAATTCGGTGAAGTTGGGCTCTTCTTCACTTTTGATGGTGGGGCTATCTGTTTTTGGCCAGTAACATTTTTGTAAGCAGGTCAATTCCGGCCCTTCCATACATA
>NZ_PYAS01000038.1:1807-4988 GCF_003014695.1 Dyadobacter jiangsuensis
AAAGTAGAAGAGAAGAAGAATAAAGTCGCGCAAGCGAATTAAGGGCGCATGGGGGATACCTAGGCTCTCAGAGGCGATGAAGGACGTGATAAGCTGCGAAAAGCTATGGGGAGCAGCACATATGCATTGATCCATAGATGTCCGAATGGGGCAACCCAATCAGGTGAAGCCTGATTACCCTACGGGGGGCAAACGCGGGGAACTGAAACATCTAAGTACCCGCAGGAGAAGAAAACAATAGTGATTCCGTAAGTAGTGGCGAGCGAACACGGACCAGCCCAAACCAATCTGGTTACGGCCAGGTTGGGGTTGTAGGACTCACCTAGTGGTTAAATAGCGAACTGGAATGGCATGGGAAGGCCAATCGTAGAGGGTGAGAATCCCGTACAGGCAGCGAGTTTAATTGAGTGAGTATCCTGAGTAAGTGGGGACCGGTGGAATCCCCTCTGAATCCGGCGGCACCATCCGCCAAGGCTAAATACTCCTGAGAGACCGATAGTGAACGAGTACCGTGAGGGAAAGGTGAAAAGTACCGTGAGCAACGGGGTGAAATAGAACTTGAAACCATGCGCTTACAAGCGGTCGGAGCCTTCGGGTGACGGCGTGCCTTTTGCATAATGAGCCTACGAGTTACGGTTACTGGCAAGGTTAATGTTTGAAGAACAGGAGCCGAAGCGAAAGCGAGTCTGAATAGGGCGATTAGTCAGTGGCCGTAGACGCGAAACTTTGTGATCTACCCTTGGTCAGGTTGAAGCGCTGGTAACACATCGTGGAGGACCGAACCGGTAAACGTTGAAAAGTTTTCGGATGAACTGAGGGTAGGGGTGAAAGGCCAATCAAACTGAGAAATAGCTCGTACTCCCCGAAATGTTTTTAGGAACAGCGTTGTGGTTGAGTCATGTTCAGGTAGAGCTACTGATAGGACTAGGGGGAGTCAAATCCTACCAAATTCTGACAAACTCCGAATGGGGCATGATATACACGGCAGTGAGGGCTGGGGTGCTAAGGTCCCAGTCCGAGAGGGGAACAACCCAGAGCATCAGCTAAGGTCCCAAAATATATGCTAAGTTGAACTAAGGGGGTCCGACTGCAGAGACAGCCAGGATGTTAGCTTGGAAGCAGCTATACATTTAAAGAGTGCGTAACAGCTCACTGGTCGAGCGGGGCGGGCATCGATAATAAACGGGCATCAAGCATATTACCGAAGCTATGCGATAGTATTTATACTGATCGGTAGGGGAGCATTCTCACAGGGGTGAAGGTTTGGCGTGAGCTGGGCTGGACTGGTGAGAAAAGCAAATGTAGGCATAAGTAACGATAATGCGGATGAGAAATCCGCACACCGAAAGACTAAGGATTCCTCCGCTATGCTAATCAACGGAGGGTTAGGCGGGGCCTAAGGGATAGCCGACAGGCGACCCCCGATGGACAGCAGGTTAATATTCCTGCCCCTGCATGCAGTGTGAAAAAGTGACGGAGCGACGTGGATGGTACGTACTGACGGAATAGTGCGTTGAGCGGAGCCTACGGGCGATGCGAATCATCGAAGACGCTTCCAAGAAAAGCTTTTGAAACACCAGCTGTATGCAGCCCGTACCGTAAACCGACACAGGTAGTCGAGAAGAATATTCTAAGGTGCTCGAGTGAATCACGGCTAAGGAACTCGGCAAATTAACCCTGTAACTTCGGGAGAAGGGGAGCCTCCTCTGCAAAGAGAGGCCGCAGAGAAATGGCCCAGGCGACTGTTTAGCAAAAACACAGGGCTCTGCCAAAACGAAAGTTGACGTATAGGGCCTGACACCTGCCCGGTGCTGGAAGGTTAAGAGGGGATGTCATCGCAAGAGAAGCATTGAATCGAAGCCCCAGTAAACGGCGGCCGTAACTATAACGGTCCTAAGGTAGCGAAATTCCTTGTCGGGTAAGTTCCGACCTGCACGAATGGTGTAACGATCTGGGCACTGTCTCGGCCGTGAGCTCGGTGAAATTGTAGTAGCGGTGAAGATGCCGCTTACCCGCCACGGGACGGAAAGACCCCGTGCACCTTTACTATAGCTTTGCATTGTTTTCGGGTCAGGGATGTGTAGGATAGGTGGGAGGCTGTGAGTGGGCGTCGCCAGGCGTTCAGGAGCCAACGTTGAAATACCACCCTTCGCTGGCCTGGGATCTAACTGCTCTTGTGAGCAGGACCGTGCATGGTGGGTAGTTTGACTGGGGTGGTCGCCTCCAAAAGTGTAACGGAGGCTTCCAAAGGTCTGCTCAACACGCTTGGTAACCGTGTGTGGAGTGCAATAGTACAAGCAGGCTTGACTGCGAGACCGACGGGTCGAGCAGGTGGGAAACCAGGGTATAGTGATCCGGTGGTTCTGTATGGAAGGGCCATCGCTCAAAGGATAAAAGGTACGCCGGGGATAACAGGCTGATCTCCCCCAAGAGCTCACATCGACGGGGAGGTTTGGCACCTCGATGTCGGCTCGTCACATCCTGGGGCTGGAGAAGGTCCCAAGGGTTCGGCTGTTCGCCGATTAAAGTGGCACGCGAGCTGGGTTCAGAACGTCGTGAGACAGTTCGGTCCCTATCTGTGGTGGGCGTAGGAAGATTGACGGGGGCTGCCTTTAGTACGAGAGGACCGAGGTGGACCCACCGCTGGTGAGCCGGTTGTTACGCCAGTAGCATGGCCGGGTAGCTATGTGGGGAATAGATAAGCGCTGAAAGCATCTAAGTGCGAAACTAGCCCGAAGATGAATCTTCCACATAAGGGTCGTTGTAGACTACGACGTTGATAGGCTGCAGGTATACGTGTCGAAATACACTCAGCTGAGCAGTACTAATTACCCAACAGCTTGCACATTTAATCTTTATCTTCATCTCTTCTACTTCCAATATGACATGAAAGGAAAATGGAAAAAAAGGCGGGCCGCGCAGGCACAATGGAAAAGGGAATCCCCTTCCTCCATACTCCTTCCTCCCCTTCCTCCCTCGAAAGATCTTGTTGGTGGCTATTGGTCTGGTTCGGAGTCGCGTTCGACTTCAACTCTTCCCTTAGCGAACAATTAAACCAACTACAATCTTGTTGGTGGCTATTGGTCTGGTGTTCACCTCTTCCCATCCCGAACAGAGAAGTTAAGCCCGGATCCGCCGATGATACTTGGTTCAAACCCGGTAAAGTAGGTAGCCGCCACAA
>NZ_PYAS01000039.1 GCF_003014695.1 Dyadobacter jiangsuensis
GAGTAAAATATCCCGCGGGCTGCCGGCTGGTTTCCATAGCCGGGAAAGGTTCCCGGTTCATAGTTTCCGTACCCGGCGTTGATGTCGATTTGCTGCGCGTGGCTCTCTGCCGAGACAAGCAGGGAAAGTCCAAGAAGCGCTAATCCAAGGTAGTAGTTTGTTTTTTTCATGATTTTAAGTTTAAAAGCTGGTCATGGCTTCAGTTAATTTTTGAATACCTGAATGATTATATTGTTGTTGCCATTGTCGGCCACTACTTCCCCGCCCGATAGGTCGGGGATGAAAGCCCTAAATGGATAGCCTCCGGGAACAGCCGCTGCGGGGATGGTCAGGTTGGCCGTAATGCTATTCCCCAATGGCGAGGCGGCGATATCACTGTTGGTGGTCAGCGTGTAGTAAGTACCTGAGTTGGTGATGGTCCATTCGGTGGCCGAAGCGCCGGTGAGGGCAATGGTCGAGGTAGGGGTTGGCTTATAGATGCGTATGGTGATTAGATCAGAGGCAATGGTTCCTGCGCGCATGTTTCTGACGCGTACGGTAAATGGCCTGACTGTTTCGGTATTCGAGAAAGTCACATTGCCCATGATGATGAATGGCCGCAGATCGGGCGTGGTGGCTAGCTCCTGTGTAGAGCCGATGGCTATCTGTGTGATGGCCGCGCCAGCCGGTACGACGCCGGTCAATGTACTGTTCTCGGCTACGCCTGTTGCATTTGCAGCCCCGCTCAAATCGAGCCATTGGGAGCCGTCCCATCCAACGAGCCTGAGGTTTGCGGCTGTGGATTCGAAACCAGAGACATTTGGGATCGATACGGTGACATCCAGGTCATTGGTGGAAGGTGTGACGGCAACCCAGTCCCAACTACCGAGGGTGTATACACGTTTGATGGAAGGGGATGGGGTGTTGGAAGCCTCCCCGAGGTCTGCGGCGTAGGCCACGCTGATATGGGCGGTATTTGCGGGTGCCGAGATCCGCAATGTTCTCAGATCGGAATTGTTTCCCACCGGGAATATGAAAGTGGAATTGCCGATCTTGGAAACATATCCGTCCACGTGCTGTGCGTCGGTGAGCCCGCCCGTGTAAGTCGCCCCTGCCTGAAACCTGAGCGCGCCATTGGCCGTGTTGGCGCGCACGGTATTGGTTATCCCGTTTTCGAACGACGCAATGGTAAACACGTTGGCGCCTGCTGTATTGGTGATATTAAATGCGCTTGCCGATCCGTTCTTCAAGGCCAGTGTGGAAAAATTAGGAGCAACACTGCCACTGATTCCCTGCACGCCTGCTATTCCTGCCGGGCCGTTGAAATTGTCAGTGCTTCCGCCGGTGCCATTGGCATTATAGCTGTTATTAACACGCAACGAGTTGGCATCTGTCTCATAGTGGTTGAAAACAGCGCCCGATGAAGCCGTATAAGCGGCGGGCGCGGTGGCTGTAACGGCGGTGTATGTACCACGGTTGGTAACTGACCCATAATTATTGAAAGTAGCCCCGTCAATGACAAGCTGCGCATGGGCTAGCTGGTTTCCCAACAGCAATGCCATCCCTGTCATGAGGCTGATGTATTCTTTTTTCATCGTGAAAGCTGTTTAAATGAAGACTGTATCTTACAACTCCCCGACTAGTTCAAGTAGGTTACATCCAGGTTGGACGAAATGGTACCACAAATTTGGTAGGCACTGGCAGGAGCACCGTTGTTATACCATCTGGTTGCTCTTACATCGAATGTGTGGTTTCCTGCGGTAACGGTGCGAACACCGGACAAAGTCAATTCGAAGTGACCGCTCACTTCGGTCTGGATGATAATAAAGATGCCGCTTGCCACTCCGTCGATATATATCTCAAAGCGGTTAAACGGGCTGTAACCTGTCCATGCAGACACGTCGTCGACACCAAGTACGTAGTTGATAAATGCGGCCTTTTGACTGGGGAAATTGATTACATTGGTCGTATTTGAAACCGTTGTATAAGATCCTTCCGTCACTCCGAAAAAGGCGCTTGGCTGCGCACCATTTCCAATGGGCACTGCATATGAAGCCGTTTGAGTGGCGGTACTCGCGCCCGATCCCGCAGGGGCCTGCCAGCTGGCGATACCCGCCGCGTCAGAAGTCAATACTTTTCCGGCACCCTGGGTACCATCCTGAATGGCTACATTGCCCACCACGTGCAATTTGGCCGCAGGAGTGGTAGTGCCTATTCCTACATTTTGCGCCATGGCCGCAGAGGCAGTAAGGCCCATCATCACTCCAAGCAAGTAGATTTTCTTTTTCATTCGGATTTTAAGTTTTTGATTAAAGAAATAATTAATGACGATGCACTGTCCGAGTGCGCAGGTCGGTCAAGCGGGCAGTGCATCATTACAGGGAAGAGTCAGCGTATCACAATTTGTAAACGAGCTCTCGCCTGGTGAATACTTGTACACAATTCACCACAAATGTCGTTTGCCTAATTGGATTGTTTTGAGACGCTTTTTTGTATTTTTGAGGTGACTTTTGGGGTGCAGGGGAGAATGAAAATTGTAGTTGCTTGCCGAAAAATGTGCGCTCACTGAGCCCTAAAGGACAGCGGCTTTCTGTGCAAGTTCGATCCTGTCTGCTACGTTCATTTTAAGGCAGATCCGCTTCTTATAGGTGCTGACAGTATTGCATTTCAGTTTGAGGGTGTAGGCGATTTCTTTGGTGCTTTTGCCTTGGGCTACTTCCCGCATCACCATCAATTCTCTTGGCGAGAGCTTTTCGACAGATTCGATGTCTTCCAGGCGGTGCGACGGTTTATTTTTGATCAGGGAAGTTTGCAATTCCAGGTTCAGATATTTTCCTCCTGCTGCGATTCGCTCGATTGCTTTTTGCAGCTCGGGAATCTTAGCATTTTTCATAATGAACCCGTCCGCGCCGGCTCGCAGAACCGGAAGTGCGTACAACCTTTCCGCTAATCCCGAATAAAGCAGGATGGAAACGTCGTTCCGAACAGCTTTAATGGTTTCTACAATATCCGCAACGACCCGGTTGCCAATTTTTAATTCGCTGATAACTACCTGAATGTCCGCATTGCTTTCAAGGATAGAAAGGGCCGTTTCGACACAACTGGCTTCATAAAGGCAGTAGTGCTCGGAAACTGTTTCAAGCATCACGCGCATGCCGGCGCGTAACATCGTCTGATCATCGATAATTAATATGTTCAACATTGTGAAGGGGGTTTATGTTGAAAAAAATCTTTACTACCGCTCTTGCGGGTGCTAAAGGGAAAGTGGCAAGCGTTGCGCCATATTCTTCGGATCGGGGAGATTGAAAGCCTTTAACCAGTCTGATAACGGTGTGGACGAGTCTGTCAGGCAATGGATTATTTGCCAAGAAACAGCTCGGCGATAATTTGCCGAGCTGTAAAAAAACACTACGATAAATTAGGCATTGATTAATTCTGCTATCTAACGATAACCAACTTTTGTGTGTTTAGTGCTCCATTCCGGTCAGTGATTTTAAGCACATAGTTTCCTGCTATCAGCTTTCTCACGTCGATCCCGTCCGGTGAAACAG
>NZ_PYAS01000040.1 GCF_003014695.1 Dyadobacter jiangsuensis
CCAAGCAATACCGTGTGCCGCGATAACTGCCCGATGTTTGTGCTACCCAACGTATTTACACCCAATGGCGACAACAAAAACGACACCTTCCAGCCGCTGGAATGCCCCGCATTTGTACAATCGCTGGAATTCAAAGCCTACAACCGATGGGGTGCCCAGGTGTACTCGACCAAGGATGTCAACATCAATTGGGGCGGTAAAACCAATGGCGGTAAAGACCTTGCTGCGGGTCAGTATTATTATGAAGTAACCATCTATTTCGAATCTTCTCAAAAACAAGGCACAGAGACCAGCATGAAAGGCTGGGTACAATTGCTGAGATAGCAATACAAAATCACATCAGAGCGCTGTTTGTGCTGCTTTGGTACTTTGTTACAATTCGTATATGATTTATAAAGTTGTTTTGTATGTTTACAAACCGACACATTATATTCATTCCCAAAGCACACATTTTTACCTGAATTTTCGTTGATTTAACGTACCTGACAGGAGAAATGGCCCCTGCCATTACCTCCCTATCATTATTAGCTCGACACAGATTTATGCGCTCTGTTTTACGAATCCCATTATACTTGTTCTTCCTGGCTCTGCTGTGTAGTGGCTTTCAGGCCATGGCTACGCACATACGCGCGGGCGAGATCACAGCACGGAGGCTTACTCCCGCCGGCTCGGCAATCCATACCTACGAGATAAAGCTTACGGCCTATTTTGATATGCAGAATGGTGAAGGGGCTGCCAACGCTCAAAATTCCGTGTTCTTTACGATCGGTCCGCCGAATGCCACCCAAACTTCCACTGTTGCTGTTTTGGAAGCGCCGCGTATTCAGCCAATCCCGAACATTGGTAACAACACGACGCAGAACACGTACATTATCAATTACACTTTCCCCACTGCCGGAAAGTACCGCATTTCGTTCGAAGAGGACAACCGGAACAACAACGTACTCAACATCGGCCCGCCGCCTACGCAGAACCTGAACTTCTACGTAAGCACGATCCTGGAAATCAATGCCAATTTCGGGAAAAACCAAACGCCTGTCCTGCTCAATGCACCCATCGACGTGGCAGCGGTTGGACAGCGCTACATCCACAACCCTGGCGCATTCGATGCCGATGGCGACAGCCTTGCCTACCGGATGTTTATTCCCCAAAGAAGCGGTGTAAAGGGCACGGGTATCAACTTGCAATACAAGGATCCCAACATGGTAACGCCTCCCGGATCCACGGAAGCCGGCGCATCACCTGCTACTTTCGGCATTAACAGGATCACCGGCGACCTGATATGGGACGCGCCCGTCACGAAAGGCTATTATAACGTCGCATTTGTCGTCGAAGAATGGCGCGATGGCGTGCTCATAGGCGAGATCGTCCGCGATATGCAGATTATCGTCGAGGATGCCCGCAATGATCGACCGGTGATTAAGCCCCTGGACGATATTTGCGTCGAGGCCGGTACGCTGATCAATCAGCCTGTGACAGCCACGGATAAGAATGGCGACAAACTCACGCTCACATCGTCGGGCGGCGTTTATGACGCGTCTCTGATCCCCCCTGCCGTCGCGAAGTTTACGGTCGCCAATCAGGGCGCCCAGGGTACTGTCAATGGTTTGTTCACGTGGCAAACTTCTTGTGCCCATATTCGTCTGGAGCCTTACGACGTCCTTTTTAAAGTCGAAGATGCACCGGGGCCGAACGTCCCCAATCCGTCGCTGTTCCGGAAGCTCGTGGATATGACCACGGTGAATATTAAGGTTTACGGGCCAAAACCGACAGGATTGCGGGGCACAGCCGTTGCCGATCCCACAGGCACTGCTTACCGTCTCAACTGGGATGCCTATAAATGCCAGATCGCAGGAGCCAAAATCGCTATTTATCGGGCGGAAAAATGTACCGACCTTCAAGAAGATGTGTGTAGTCCGGGCATTCCTGCCGGATCGGGGTATGAAGAAATCGGAAGAGTCGATATTAACCAGACCACATTCCTGGACAATAACGGCGGGGAAGGCCTACGCGCGGGTGTTTCCTATTCCTACCGCATCGTGGCCATGTTCCCACGGCCAGGTGCCAGCCCTACCGACCCGGGTTACCTGATCGGCGGCGGGGAAAGCCTTGCTTCCGCCGAGTATTGCCTCAACCTCCCATTGGCCATGCCGGTCATCACCAACGTGACTGTCGATTCTACCAGCACCACAAGAGGACAAATCACCGTGAAATGGATCAGACCTGCCACTGCAACTGGCCTTCCCGCCCAGTACCGCCTTTACAGGGCTACCGGACAGAATGGGACCGCTTTCACCAAAATTGCCGACATCAACACAAACCTCACACCAGGAGCTGCCGACACCCTGTTCGTCGATAAAGGGCTGAACACCCAGGTCAATGCCTACAACTACAAGCTCGAATATTATACCACCGTAAACGGACAGCTCACCAAGTTCGACGAAACCGAAACGGCCAGCTCGGTAAGACTCGAACAAGCCGCTGCGCAGCCTAATCAGGTAGGGTTGAAATGGACCGCGCTCGTGCCCTGGGACAATGGCAACCGCGTGCACCGCGTGTACCGCGAGGATAAAACGAAACCCGGCACGTTCAACCGCATTGCCGAAGTATCCGTCACCGGGCCGCAGACATTTACCTACGTCGATGATGGGACCGATAAATATGCCGCCGACGGAACCGTGAATGTGACCATTGTCAAGGACTCTACCTATTGTTATAAAGTGGAAACGGTCGGCTCCTACAACAACAGCCAGATCAAGCCATCGGTACTTTACAATTTCTCGCAGATACTCTGTGTTTCTTCTTCGGATACCACCAGGCCATGCCCGCCGGTGCTTACCCTGGACCCCCTCAATTGCGACTCGCTCAGGGC
>NZ_PYAS01000041.1 GCF_003014695.1 Dyadobacter jiangsuensis
TGGATATTCCTCTCCAAAGTACGCCACGATTCCTCCGAAAGTACGCCATTTATTCCTGGGCAAAGTACGCCACTAAGCTGGCGGTAAAGTAGCGGATTTTGGCGTGCTTCAATGTGAGTTTTCGGAATTCCGGATCCCTGGAAAAGGAAGATTCCTCTCCAAAGTACGCCACTTATTCCTGCTGAAAGTACGCCACTGAGCAGAGGGTTTAACCGCCCATTACCATATGTTTAGGTATCACCTAAACCTTCATGGAATGGCAAATAGACCTCTGAGCATGCATAAATTACGTCAGATACTTATTTTCCTTGAACGAGGCGTATCTATTCGCAACATTGAAAAGCAAGTAAAAATATCCAGGAAGACCATCGGGTTGTATCAGCAAAAGCTGCTGCGCACCGGCCTTAGCTTCCAGGAACTTCTACTGGTGAAAGATCAGGACTTGGAGCGCCTTGTCAGCCTTAAAAAGGTAGGTCCGCCGGAGGACGCTGATCCCAGGAAAGCTCATTTTTACAGTCAGATCGACTATTTTACCTATGAGTTGAAGCATCGTACAGGTGTTACCCGGTTGGTCCTCTGGGAAGAATATATCAAAGAGAACCCCGACGGCCTGCAATACTCCAGGTTCTGTAAGCTTTTACAGGATCAGCTCAAAATTGCCCAGGCAACCATGCATTTTGAGCATCATCCGGCCAAGATGATGCAAGTGGATTTTGCTGGCGACCTGCTCTATTATGTCGATCCTTCAAGCGGTGAGCTGATCGCATGCCCTGTCTTTGTTGCGGTGCTCCCTTTTAGCGGTTACGGTTATGTGGAAGCGTTGCCAAATATGAAACTGGCACAAGTCGTAAAAGCGCTCAACAATGCACTAGCTTACTTTGGAGGCGTCCCGCTCGGGGTTAAATCCGACAACATGAAACAGTGGGTATCGCGAAGTTCTCGTTATGAACCCGCATTTACCGATATGCTCGAACAGTGGGCCAATCATAACCATATCGCCTTGTATGCTGCCCGGCCGCACAAGCCCAAGGACAAAGCAGCAGTTGAAAACTTCGTAAAAATCACTTACCGGCGCGTTTACGCCCAATTACGGAATGACACCTTCCATAGTCTGGCTGCGCTAAATGCCGCCATTAAAGAGAAGCTGGCACTGCATCACCAGATGAACTTCCAGAAAAAGGCGTTCAGTCGCCTGGAACTGTTCATAGAGCAGGAAGCCCCGCATCTTCAATCCTTGCCGGAATCACCCTACCGGGTGCGGCACTACACCAAAGCCAAAGTCCAAAAGAACTATCATGTGGTCATCGGTGAAGACTGGCACTTTTACAGCGTCCCGTTCCGCTATATCGGCAAGGAGGTCAGGATCGCTTATTGCGAAGACACAGTGGAGGTCTATCATGATAACCAGCGGATTGCCCTGCACAGCAGGAATTACCGGAGTCATGGATACACCACCCTGAAAGAGCATATGCCGCAAGCCCATCGGGTAGTGTCCAAACAACAAGGCTGGGACCCGGAATACTATCTGAGAAAAGCCAGTGAAAACGGCCCGTGCACCTATGAGCTTTTCAAAAAAGTCATGGACAGTAAACTGATCATCGATCAATCATATACGTCTTGCCTGGGCCTGCTCAGATTGATCAAGTCCTACGGGGCCATCCGGGTGGAAAATGCCTGTAAGCGTGCCTTGACAGGCTACAAGTTCAGTTACACCGCTGTGAAAAACATCCTGGACCATAACATGGACCGACTTGAAGATATCGACAGTAAAGAATACCGCATTCCCGATCACCCTAATGTGCGTGGCGCATCCGCTTATCAAGAATAATTGTTTTACAATAACCTGTTCAAAATGAATACTGAAAACACCCTGGACCTTTTAAGGTCACTTAAACTGTCTGGAATGGCCAGACGCTATGAGTCTGTTCTCTCACTGCCCGTGCATGAACTGGTCGATGTCCATTCCCTGGTTGCGATGATCACCCAGGCCGAAGTAGAATACCGGCAACATGCAAAGACCTCCAAGTATCTTAAAGCCAGCAAACTCCGGTATCACGCCCTGCCGGAGGATATCCTGTGCACCCCCGAAAGAGGCATTACAAGGGAACAGGTGCTTAGGCTGTCCGACGGAATGTTCATCGAAAAAGGGGAAAATATCTTAATAACAGGTGCTACCGGCTGTGGTAAAAGCTTTTTAGCCTGCGCCTTAGGCCGGAGCGCTTGTCTGTTGGGAATACGCACTCAATACTTTGGTATGAACAAATTCCTGGACGCCCTGGCACAGGCCCGGCTCGACGGCACATACCTGAAATGGATCAGGGCTGTGTCGGCTAACAAACTGCTGATCCTGGACGACTTCGGGTTAAAGCAACTGACCAATGACGCCAGAATCGCATTACTGGACATACTTGAAGACCGCTATGGGAACGGCTCGACCATTATCACATCGCAGCTACCCGTCGACAGTTGGTACAACTTCATTGACGAACCTACGCTGGCTGACGCCATTATGGACCGGCTCTCCGCATCCGCTCACCGAATTGCTTTAACTGGAAAATCGCTGAGAAAAAGAAAAAATCACTAAGTTTAATCATCACTCTCGCTCAGTGATGTCAAGCCACTTTCAGGTGGCGTACTTTGCCCAGGAATTTTTGGCGACCTTTGCTCAGGAACACTGGCGTACTTTCGCAGGAATATCTA
>NZ_PYAS01000042.1 GCF_003014695.1 Dyadobacter jiangsuensis
TGGAAAATTCGGTGAAATTGACCACCTCAATACGGTTTAAACTGACCACCTGTTCCGGCTGAAATTGACCGCCTTGTTTCGGAGCAAATTGACCACCTGTTTCGGAGGAAACTGACCAGTGGATTCCGGAGCAAACTGACCACCCTGTCAAGCAGAAAAATGCTGTAGAATCACCCATATTTTTGGCGGATACCAACCGCGGGAAGTATGGCAAATTCGACTATCAGCATGAGTAAAATAAGACAGATACTAAGGATGTACAGTCAGGGCCGCAGCAAGCTCTCTATTGCTGCTCAAACGGGTGTTTCCCGGAATACGGCCAAAAAGTATATGGCCACTTTTGAGTCGAGCGGCCTGACCTTTGATCAGATTAATGCTTTGAATGATAAGGAGCTGGACGAGTTCTTTGGGGCTGTCAAGCAGATGCCACCGCAGGACCGGTTAGTATATCTACAGCGTTGTTTTCCCCGCATAGATAAAGAGCTTAAAAAGCCCGGCGAGACGCGTTATTCGCTCTGGGAGAGCTACAAAAAGGAATTCCCGGACGGCTTCAGCTATACCCAATTCTGCTTCCATTTGGCCCAATGGAAGTCCCGGGTCAATCCGGTCATGCATCAGGATCACAAGGCAGGAGATAAACTTTACATCGATTTTGCCGGTGTAAAGCAGAGCTTTATCAGCAAGGAGACTGGCGAAGTAACTGAGGTTGAAGTTTTTATTGCGATCCTGGGTGCGAGTCAGCTGACGTATGTGGAAGCGGTTCTCAGCCAATCAAAAGAAGACCTGATCCTGGCCTGCGAGAACGCTTTTCATTATATCGGAGGCGTTCCGGCTGCTGTTGTCCCGGATAATCTTAAGGCAGCTGTCACCAAAAGCAACCGGTACGAACCTACCCTGAACGAGACCTTTGAGGACTTTGCCAACCATTATGGGACCACCATATTACCCACCAGGGCGTACCGGCCACGCGACAAGGCATTAGTCGAAGGGGCTGTTAAAATAGTCTATAGCCGCATTTATGCCCCTTTGAGGAAGAAGGTTTACAACTCACTCTCTGAGCTAAACGCAGCCATCTGGGCTGCCTTGGAAGTCCATAATAACCAGTTACTGCGCGGTCGCAATTACAGCCGCAGGCTTCAGTTCGAAGAGATCGAGCGTAACGCACTGTCGCCGCTGCCAATACTCAAATACGAGTTTAAAAAGCAATCACATGCTACGGTGATGAAAAACGGGCATGTCAACCTGAGCATCGATAAACACTATTACAGCGTCCCGTACCGGTTCATCGGCAAGAAGGTCAAATTGCTGTTCTCAGGCACCGTGGTCGAGATTTACTACCGTTATGAGCGCATAGCCCTGCACCAGCGTGTCAAAAGCCCCTACAATTACTCCACCGATAAAGAGCACCTGGCCAGCACGCACCGCTTTTTGACCGAATGGACCCCGGATAAGTTCGTCGAATGGGCCTCTTCGATCCATGACGACGTAAGGCTTTATATCCTGAAAATACTGGACCGTAAGCAGCATCCCGAGCAAGCCTACCGCTCTTGCATCGGCATCTTGTCCTTCGCAAAAAAGGCTGGCGAACAACGGCTGATCAGCGCATGCCAGCGCGCGTTGAGCTATGGCATTTACAACTACAAAATCATCCAGATGATATTGGAAAAGAAGATGGACCAGTACGAAGACAGCCTGTTCGCCGACGAGTTGCCGATGCCTAACCACGACAATATCAGGGGTGAAGAATATTATCAGTAACCTTTTAAACAATCCATACAATGAACAATGACACCTTGGAGAAGCTGCGTAAGCTTAAATTTTATGGCATGTTCCATGCCTTCAAAACCAGTCTGGAAAGCGGGAAAACCAATGATTATACGGCCGATGAGCTATTAGGGTACCTTGTGGACGCCGAGTGGGACGACCGCAACAACCGCCGCGTAGAGCGGCAGATCTACCAGGCCCGGTTCCGTTATAAAGCCGTCGTCGAAAATATCCATTACCATGCCGATCGCAGTCTGGACCGCAACCAGGTCATGCGCCTAGCCGATTGCTCTTTTATCACCCGAAACGAGAACCTACTGATCACAGGCAGCACCGGGATCGGTAAAAGCTATGTGGCAACAGCCATTGGCCATCAGGCCTGCATTCAGGGGTACCGCGTACTCTACGCGAGTACTCCTAAGCTGTTCGCCCGCTTGAAAATGGCCAAGGCCGATGGCTCTTATATCAAAGAAATCGCCAAGATCGAACGGCAGCACCTATTGGTGCTCGACGACTTTGGTATCCAGCCCTTCGACGCACAGAGCAGGGCCGCCTTGATGGAGATCATCGAAGATCGGCACGGCAAAACATCCCTGATCATTACCTCCCAACTGCCTGTCAGCAAATGGCACGAAGTGATCGGTGAAAAAACCATTGCCGATGCCATCCTGGACCGTATAGTCCACGACGCTCACCGCATAGAACTGAGAGGAGAATCAATGAGAAGAAAGAAAAAAATAGAGCCCGAAAACAGCTACCAATAATACGGCCTTAATTAACTAATTTTGAAACTGCTTCTGCAGCTTTTTTCTGCCACCGGCCGCCAGACAATTAGGTGGTCAATTTGCCACGGAATCAGGTGGTCAACTTCTCCGAAATACCCA
>NZ_PYAS01000043.1 GCF_003014695.1 Dyadobacter jiangsuensis
TGGGTATTTCGGAGAAGTTGACCACCTGATTCCGTGGCAAATTGACCACCTAATTATCTGGCGGCCGGTAGCAGAAAAAAGCTGCAGAAGCAGTTTCAAAAATAGTTAATTAAGGTCGTATTATTGGTAGCTGTTTTCGGGCTCCATTTTTTTCTTTCTTCTCATCGATTCCCCCCTCAGTTCTATCCGGTGTGCATCGTGGACAATGCGGTCCAGGATGGCATCAGCGATGGTCTTTTCACCGATCACCTCGTGCCACTTACTGACGGGCAACTGCGAAGTGATAATCAGTGACGCTTTCCCGTGCCGGTCTTCGATGATCTCCATCAGGGCTGCTCTGCTTTGTGCGTCGAAGGGCTGGATACCAAAGTCGTCTAGTACCAGCAGGTGCTGCCTTTCGATTTTGGCGATTTCCTTGATATAAGAGCCATCGGCCTTGGCCATTTTCAAGCGGGCGAACAGTTTGGGGGTATTCGCGTAAAGTACGCGATACCCCTGGATGCAGGCTTGATGGCCAATGGCGGTTGCCACATAGCTTTTGCCGATCCCGGTGCTGCCGGTGATCAGCAGGTTCTCGTTTCGGGTGATAAAAGAGCAATCGGCCAGGCGCATGACCTGGTTGCGGTCCAGACTGCGATCGGCATGGTAATGGATATTTTCGACGACGGCTTTATAACGGAACCGGGCCTGGTAGATCTGCCGCTCTACGCGGCGGTTGTTGCGATCGTCCCACTCGGCGTCCACAAGGTACCCTAATAGCTCATCGGCCGTATAATCATTAGTTTTCCCGCTTTCCAGGCTGGTTTTGAAGGCATGGAACATGCCATAAAATTTAAGCTTGCGCAGCTTCTCCAAGGTGTCATTGTTCATTGTATGGATTGTTTAAAAGGTTACTGATAATATTCTTCACCCCTGATATTGTCGTGGTTAGGCATCGGTAGCTCGTCGGCGAACAGGCTGTCCTCGTACTGGTCCATCTTCTTTTCCAATATCATCTGGATGATTTTGTAGTTGTAAATACCATAGCTCAACGCGCGCTGGCATGCGCTGATCAGTCGTTGTTCGCCGGCCTTTTTTGCGAAGGACAAGATGCCGATGCAAGAGCGGTAGGCCTGCTCGGGATGCTGCTTACGGTCCAGTATTTTAAGGATATAAAGCCTTACATCATCGTGGATCGAAGAAGCCCATTCGACGAACTTATCCGGGGTCCATTCGGTCAAAAAGCGGTGCGTGCTGGCCAGGTGCTCTTTATCGGTGGAGTAATTGTAGGGGCTTTTGACACGCTGATGCAGGGCTATGCGCTCATAACGGTAATAAATCTCGACCAACGTGCCCGAGAACAGCAATTTGACCTTCTTGCCGATGAATCGGTACGGGACGCTGTAATAGTGTTTATCGATGCTTAGGTTGACATGCCCGTTTTTCATCACCGTAGCATGTGATTGCTTTTTAAACTCGTATTTGAGTATTGGCAGCGGCGACAGTGCGTTACGCTCGATCTCTTCGAACTGAAGCCTGCGGCTGTAATTGCGACCACGCAGTAACTGGTTATTATGGACTTCCAAGGCAGCCCAGATGGCTGCGTTTAGCTCGGATAGTGAGTTGTAAACCTTCTTCCTCAAAGGGGCATAAATGCGGCTATAGACTATTTTAACAGCTCCTTCGACCAACGCCTTGTCGCGTGGCCGGTACGCCCTGGTGGGTAATATGGTGGTCCCGTAATGATTGGCAAAGTCCTCAAAAGTCTCGTTCAGGGTAGGTTCATACCGGTTGCTTTTGGTGACGGCAGCCCTGAGATTATCCGGAACTACCGCCGCAGGAACGCCCCCGATGTAATGAAAGGCGTTCTCACAAGCCAGGATCAAGTCTTCTTTTGACTGGCTCATAACAGCTTCCACATAGGTAAGCTGGCTAGCACCCAGGATGGCAATAAAGACTTCAACGTTAATTACTTCCCCAGTCTCACGACTGATAAAACTCTGTTTTACACCGGCAAAATCGATGTAGAGTTTATCTCCTGCCTTGTGATCCTGATGCATGACAGGATTAACCCGGGCCTTCCATTGGGCCAGGTGGAAGCAAAACTGGGTATAGCCAAACCCATCCGGAAACTCCTTTTTATACTTCTCCCAGAGCGAAAAACGCGTCTCACCAGGCATTTTAAGCTCTTTATCTATGCGGGGAAAACAGCGTTGTAGATACACTAACCGGTCCTGCGGTGGCATTTGCTTGACAGCCCCAAAGAACTCATCCAGCTCCTTGTCATTCAAGGCATTAACTTGGTCGAAGGTCAGGCCGCTCGCATCAAAAGCGGCCATATATTTTTTGGCTGTATTGCGGGAAACACCCGTTTGAGCAGCAATAGAGAGCTTGCTGCGGCCCTGACTGTACATCCTTAGTATCTGTCTTATTTTACTCATGCTGATAGTCGAATTTGCCATACTTTCCACGGTTGGTATCCGCCAAAAATATGGGTGATTCTACAGCATTTTCTGCTCGACAGGGTGGTCAGTTTGCTCCGGAATCCACTGGTCAGTTTCCTCCGAAACAGGTGGTCAATTTGCTCCGAAACGGGGTGGTCAATTTCGCCCGGAACAGGTGGTCAGTTTAAACTGAAACGGGGTGGTCAATTTCACCGAATTTTCCA
>NZ_PYAS01000044.1 GCF_003014695.1 Dyadobacter jiangsuensis
GTAATGGTCCATTCGGCAGCCGAAGCTCCCGTCAGAGCGATCACCGAGCCAGGCGTTGGCTTATAGAGACGAACAGTGATCAGATCGCTGGCAACAGTCCCCGTGCGCATGTTACGAAGCCTTACAGTGAAAGGCCTGACGGTCTCTGCTGTTGAAAAGGTCACATTGGACATGATGGTAAAAGGACGCAGATCAGGGGTGGTCGCTGCCGCGCTGGTCCCAAATGTGAATGCTGCATAATTATCAGGTGTAACGCCGTTTGCGGTTATCGTACCAGTCGTAGCCAGCGCACCGGTTGTTCCTCCTGCATTACCCAGGCTTTCCCATTTAGCTGTGGTTGTGTTGTAGCCTACTACTACCAAATTGGCAATCGTTCCTGAGGTCAAAACGGATAGGTTGCTGGCTGCGTCCCAGGTAAGTGTGAGATTTACCGACGATGCTCCATCCACATCCCAATACTCAAGACTGCTTACTGCACTAACTCCTGTCCCCAGATTGCTTACCGGAAACGGCGCGCCTGCCGGCAATGTAGCCGCATTCGGATTCTCAAACCAATAAGCTGCCTTAAAATTGGCCGCTGCTGCCGGGGCTGATATACCGGCAGTACGGAGTTTCGCGCCGTTACCTATGGGAAATGTAAAGGCGGTATTGCCGGCTTTCTCGGCATACCCGTCAATATGGGAGCCATCGGATGCTCCCGAGTATGCCGACCCATCGGTAAAGTACACGTTATTAGTTGGTGAGCTCCGGGGTGTAACCAGGTATCCGCTGTTGAATAACAACGATCCATACACTCCATAGTGGCCGCCAGGATGGACCTGGCTGGTACTATGCATACCGCTTCCCTGGCTGTAAGCGCCTGTCCAGGCGCACACCATTAAAAGTAGGACATATAGTTTTTTCATACTTCGTTCATTTAATACGCTTTTTAGAATTTGGCCTCATTGCATGTTGAGTTTTCCAGGATCAAACGAAGTGTCTTAGTTTTCGACCAGAACTACAAAGTCCATGAAAAGTTGCTGTGATGTTCCGGCATATTCCTGACAAAATATGGTGAAGTCAGTGGGGTTTTTACCTACGATAAGCGGAGGTGTGATATCATTGTCCAAATCTGCCTGGTTTCCGGGTTGTGCCTGATTCGAGCTGGATCTCGGGGTCAGTATGACAAAGTAGGTTTTACCGGCTGGTACCGGGGTCGTGAAAGTCACTTTCCACGATGCCGAACCCGTAGTTGTATTCCATCCTCCACCCCATGCCACACCTGAAACTCCTTTTGATCCAGGTAAAACTGTGTGGTTACCGTCGGAAGTTCCGGTTACATCGCCCAGGTAAAGGCTACCCGCCGCATAGATTGACAGATTAAATGATCCCGCAGTTTGCTGGAAGCGGCGCCACATAGTGCCGTCCCAATAGACAAAGCCTTTGCCGGATGACGTGTTGGTATTGTATACAAGCAGACCTTCGGTGGGACTTGTAACAGGTGCCGCCTGAGTCAGATCAGGAATACTTACGCGCGGAGGCAAAAGACCCTTTGTTGCACTCTCAACTTCCAGGGCAGAACTGGAATTAATTGTGCCTGGATTATCTCCAACTTTTACTTGTGCGTAAATTGCAGAAGAGCTGGTCAGCAATACTCCCAGAAAGAGTTTCGAGAAAAGTCTAGATGTGTTCATCGAATTTAGATTTGGTTTGAAAAACTATTTTATTTTTAATTAAACTGTAAGACGTTGGTCGTGAACAATTATTTGCGTCCTGAATGGCTGCTGTAAAAAATAGCATTTTGATTATTTTAATATCTTAGACCAGGCCAATGATATCTCGTTTTTACAAATATTGGTGCTAAAATCGAAATGAAACCAGACGATTTTCGGTAGGTTCAGGGCGAGTTTTGGTAGTTATTTGAATTAATTGTTTTGAAATATATAATTATTGAATATTTGGTTACATTTCGTTCAATCAATATAAATCTCTATTCTAAATTGAAGTTTTGATTTAAATAAAAATGCTGCCTCGCTTGAAAACTAATTTGTAGCATGTAAGACGTTTCGAGGTGTATTTGCGGCGACTTATGATGTCATAGGGGGAATAATTGGCAGGTTCGCGGTGCGCTAAAAACAAAATAGCCCGGCAGGAATCTGCCGGGCTATCGGTTTTTGTAATACTTGAAAAGGCATTGATTATCAACTAAAACTTATCTTGCAATCACCAGCTTTTGTGTGTTTAGTGCCCCGTTCAGGTCGGTGATTTTCAAAAGGTAGGCACCTGGTGCGAGCTTTTTGACATCGATACCCTCGGTAGAAACAGCGGTGGATTGATAAACAGAGATCCCGTTGTGACTAAGGATTTCGACGTTTTTGACCGAGGCTGGTGCAATGCCGTCGAGTTTGACGAATTCTGCGGCCGGATTGGGGTAAAGGGCGATTCCTCTGCCCTCTGTATTGACCCGACGGATGACGCTATACGCGAAAGTGTTGTCTTGGTCCACCATCTTCAAGCGGTAAAGACTTCTTCCTGTGAGAGGGCTCTGGTCGGTGAATGAGTACTTTCTGATAGTTGT
>NZ_PYAS01000045.1 GCF_003014695.1 Dyadobacter jiangsuensis
GGGTCTTCGTCACTTTTGATGATAAAAACGTAATTAAAAATTACACAATTATTTGGCTACGTAACCAGCCTGCCTCTTGAATTCTACTCCAATTCTGTCTAAAAGCTTATAAATCTGGGAGCTTCTATATTGGGTGTTGTATTTCTTATTGATCCATTCAAGCAATAGCGGGCCAGACCAACGTTTTTGAGAATACCCAAACTCATCAGGGGGGCAATTCAAGACAACATCTCGAATATCTTCAAGGTCAGATAATGACAGAATTGACTTTCTACCACGTCCGGGAAGGTCGTATAACCCTTCGATGCCTTCGTTTTCGAACCGGTGCACCCAATTAATGACCTGTTTAAAACTGACCCCATAGATTTTGGCAACCTGCCGACTCGATAGTCCGGCGGCTACTTGATAAACCATATTCAGTCGGGTTGCAACAGATAACACAGGGTCGCTGTGTAACAATGACCGAATATCTTCGGCTGCATATCCTTTAATTTTTAGTACCGGCTTGCCCATCTCTCTGGATTATTTGAGCACTAATGTATATATTATATGTGTATTTAATAAATATAATTATGTTCAACACTCGCCTTATACTACCCCCTGACATGAAGCTTGGAGAGGTTAAGATTAATCTTTGGCAAGGAAAAGTATTGGTCAACGCAAGTTCCCGGCAAAGGTACTCCAGATGCCCTCTTTGTAAAAAGAAGAGCAAGTCAATCCATAGTTATTACCATCGCCAGCTAGCTGATTTGCCTGTTTCTAACTATCAGGTGAAGATCAACCTCCGAAGTAGAAGATTCATATGCCGAAACCACATCTGTGCACGCAAGATATTTACTGAACGGTTCTGTTCAGAATTAGGCACTTACAGTCGCCGCTTGCAACGCAGCCGGGACCTTTTGACAAAGATCGGTTTGGAATTGGGAGGTGTCAAGACGGCGATGATTAGCCGGTGGGTGGGTAGCTCCGTAAGTGCAGCCACAGTGATCCGAATGATAAAATCGCTGCCGGTTGTCGATAGCATTATATGCTCCGGCATCATCGGGGTAGATGATTGGGCTTTAAAAAAGGGCCGAACCTATGGTACAATCCTGGTGGACCTACATCAGAATAGGGTTATCGACTTATGGGAAGGCCGCAGTGCGGAAGCGCTCGAAGCTTGGCTCAAACAACACCCGGAGGTGCATACTGTGGCCAGGGACAGGGCCTCGGCCTATGCATTAGGTATCCGCAAGGGTGCCCCACAAGCCACGCAGGTAGCCGACCGCTTTCATTTGCTGGTTAACCTCAGAGAAGCACTCGATAGAGCAATGCAAAGACAAAGCGAAACGATCAAAAAATGTTTCGTAGCCTTTCATGACAAGCAAAATGCACGTAATCAATCCATTCCTGTCAACCATGAAACTGCAACCGGCAAGCGCATGCAAACTGAAAATTCCGAATTATTTACGGGAAATGTTAGTCCCCGTAGGCAGTTTAAATTTGAGCAAACCAAGAAACTCTATGCTCAGGGGCATAGTATCAACGCAATAGCTGCTCACCTGAAATCAAACAGGAAATCCATAAGGAGATATATCCATTTGGATGTCTTGCCAGGTCGGAATACCCCAACCATCTCCGAGCATTCGACCAATTTCGATCGCTTCATTCCATACATCCAACAGAATTATGGGCCACAGACGACTTATAAGCAGCTTCTTGCGGACATGATAGCACAAGGCTTTAACGGCAAATACACCAGCTTTTGCGAAAGAATGAACCGGCTTGTAGCGCAAAATTTAGTGGGGCAGCCCCTGGATAAACCCCAAGCACTTGCCAGACAGCAAACCTGGTCAAGCACTAAGCTGGCCTTCATTGCCCTAACAGATACATCCTTATTGCCAGCTAAGGATCTGGAATTCTTTACTTTTCTCTGCCAACACAGTGCTCCAATTCAGAAGGCCGCCGAGCTTGCCCAACAATTCAAAGCACTCCTGGGTAAACAGCACCATGGCAGTTTTGACGAATGGCTGGAAAGTGCCTCGCATCCCGACTCCCTTTTGAAAACCTTTGCAAAAGGCATCATGAATGACCATCAGGCCGTTGAGCAAGCAATTAATTCCGATATCTCAAGCGGGAAAGTAGAAGGCCATATTAATAAGCTGAAAACAATCAAGAGATCTATGTATGGAAGGGCCGGAATTGACCTGCTTACAAAAATGTTACTGGCCAAAAACAGATAGCCCCACCATCAAAAGTGAAGAAGAGCCCAACTTC
>NZ_PYAS01000046.1 GCF_003014695.1 Dyadobacter jiangsuensis
GGGGCTGACTAAAAAGGCCCGAGTCAATTTGGCTGTAAATAGGCTTTTTGGATTTTTGAGACTGATAGAAGCCTGGTTAAATTAACAAGGGGTCAAAAAGCTGCTCTTAGGAGTGCTTTTGACCCCTTTTTGATTGCTATGCAGCCGTTTTTTGCTGTTTGAGGTGCAGTTTTCTTAGGTTATGGGCCATGGCAACCAGGGTAAACTCTGCGGTTACCTTTTTGAGGCCCCTTAGGTGGAAGCGGCGGAAGCCCATGTTCCATTTAATGTCTCCAAAGCAACTTTCTATTTCTATACTTCGCTGCTTTCGAAGCTGGAAGCCTTTTTGCGAGTGAAGGTTTGTCCGGGCCTGCTGCTTGTAATTGTCAAGCTTTTCATTGACTTTGATAATCCGGTTAACACCCTGTTCAGATTTGCAGCAGCGCTCATAAAACGGGCAACCCGCGCAACTGACGCATTCGTATTCTTTGATCTGTGATTGATAACCCGTCCGTTTATGGGTTTGTTTGTAGCTGCGTTGCAGGCTGAGCGTCTGGTTATTAGGGCAAATATAGGTGTCTCGCGCCTGGTCGTAGCGAAAGTTGTCTTTTAGAAAAGGGTTGTTTTGATACTTTTTCTTCTGCTCACCGTGGAACCAGGGAAATTTCAGGTAGTTGTTTATCCGTTTGTTTTCCAGCAATTCATAGTTTTCTTCTGTGCCAAAGATGCTGTCTGCAATGATATTTTCAGCAGCGGCAGGCTGCTGAGCCGATACCTGTTCCAAATGGGCTTTGAAGCAAGTGCCGTCGTTGGTATTCTGGTGCAGGCTTATGCCGGTGATAAACTGGTCTTCACAGCCTGCTAACACATTGTAGGCCGGCAGTACCTCCACCTTGTTTTTCATCATCATCGCACTCGCGTCCGGATCGGTCACATTGTAACCGCTGCGGCCGCCTGCCGTTTGGATCTGCGCATCATACTGCCGGGCCCGGTCTGCGGTCCGGGCCAGTTTCCTGCCAAGGCCCTGGGCTTTCCGTTTCGTCTTTTTACTGGTGATACCCTTCACTTTCTCATTGAGCTGATCGATCTGATCTGCTATAATTTGTTGGCTGAGGGGATCACAGCCATATTCTTCCAGGTCTTTGTTGCCATAAGCCGCATCTTCAACCGCATTTAACGCATCGATCTCTTTGAGCAACTGTCTGCATTTTTGTTCTGCCGAAGCCTTGTAACGCTGCGCATTCTTCTTCCAGACCATTTTATGCTTGTTCGCATCAGCCGAAAAAGTGCTGCCGTCACAGAAGTAGTTTTCCATTTTGATGTAATCATGCTCCATCAAAAACACCAACATCGAGCTGAACAAAACCTGGATGGATTCTTTCGCTTTACCGCTGCGGAACCGGTTGAGCGTCCGGAAGTCGGGGCGACACATGCCACTCAACCAGAAAAAATGGATATCCTGCGCCAGGGCACGTGCTATCTTCCTGCCGGTATATATTTTCATGCAATACGCATACAACAACACTTTGAGCAACATCCGCGGATGATAGGCGCTGGTGCCGCCGCCTTCGTAAAGGTTGATCAGCCCGCTGATATCCATTTGGTCAACCACCTGGTTGACTACACGTACCAAATGTGCCTGTGGGATCAGTTCTTCCAATGAAGGGGGCAACAGAAGTAATTGCCCGGGACTGTATTCTTTAAAAACAACAGATTTTTTTATCTTGCCCATGTATTTCTAATGTCGTAATTAAAAATACAAAAAAGCCCTCGTTCTACATAGTAGAAAAAGGGCTTTTGCTTTTGGGTCACCCTC
>NZ_PYAS01000047.1 GCF_003014695.1 Dyadobacter jiangsuensis
GGGATCAAGCAGAAAATCTGGGGGGAAATTAAGCATAAAGTTTCGAGAGCCTGAATAGGAAGAACGGAATATCCCTTACACCTCTGGAAGATGACCTGAAAGCCTTGATTTTCGCGTTAAATGATTCTGCCGAAGCGTTAGTACTCCTGTTATTGAAGAAATTTAAGATGTCCAGATAATGCGTCTGAATAGACCTAGCGACAGTTTTGAAGGAATCCAGGCCGCAATCTTCCACTGCATTGTACCACAGTGCCAGCTTTTTAAATGCTTGCTCTTTGGATTTACAGGCCCGAAAAACGGTTCCTAAGCCTGTTGCGAGTTTGTAAGCGTGCTCGATAAGCGGATAGCGCTCGAAAAGCAGCCTGGAACGGTGATGTTGGGAGGCAGTCCACTTATCATAGTGTTTGAAAAGCAAGTACCTGCTTCTGACCAGCAGCTGTTTCAATGTATCCCCATTGGCAAGAATCTCGGGCTGGTAAACCACACCAGATTGCCTGGCAACTTCAATAGCCTGGTTTTCTTGATCCAAAGCCCGCCAACGATGTTGTATCCTGATTTCCTGAACTGCATCATATGCTAATTTTTGGACGTGGAATCTGTCGATGACCTTGGACGCCTTTGGGAAGCAGTGACTTACAATCATGCCCATATTAGCGGCCATGTCCAAAGTCACTTCTCGTACTTTACTGCGAATACGCTTAGGTATTTTTCGTAAAATCTCTATCACCGACGCGGCTTGTGTCCCCTTCACCATTGCTAACAAAGAACCTTGCCTGCCTTTTGCAGCCTTATTGGTTACGATCGTATAAAGTTCGCCATTGGAAAGAGAGGTTTCATCAATGCTTAAATATGAGCCAGCATTTTTAGGATACAAAAGCCACTCTGCGGCATGTTCACACTGGTTCCAATCTCGGTAATCACTAATATGGTCTTTATACTGCTGTTGGAGTTGCTTTCCGTCAAGGTGAAAGTATTTGCCTAATTGGGAACAGCTAACAGGATTATTATCAATACAGTCCTTTTAAAAAATCAGCGAACTCTTTGGTCATCCGAGTCCCCTGTTGCACAACATTCCAATCTCTGCTGATAATCTCACCCATATCCTTGACTTCCCAGCGCCGACGCTTAATGCAAAGTGTAACCTTTTGATTGCGAATGGGGAAATCTTGGATGTAAATCTCGGGCAGGAAGCCTTTTGATTCTAACTTTTGGTCTTTGTATTCGGATGGAGGGAGATTTTTTTCTTCCAGGTAGATGTGCAGGCCCGTTAAGCCTTCAACGATTTTAGAAAGTTCGAAGTAATCCAGGATACCCTCAGGTAACAGGAAACGGACTAGGGCTAAATAAGACTCTTGCAATGCATTTAATATTGATTCATCGCAAAACAACTACTTTTTTTATCACCCCCCAACTTTTCGGACTGATCC